>NZ_DASRTN010000017.1:0-1615 GCF_035655895.1 Ramlibacter sp. | reverse complement strand
GCCGCGCACGGCCACGGTGGAGGCGGCCAGGGCCAGCTCGTTGCCCTGCTGGGCGTTGTCGGCGTTCTGCTTGACGGTGGAGGCCAGCTGCTTCATCGACGCAGCGGTCTGCTGCAGGGCGGAGGCCTGTTCTTCGGTGCGCGAGGACAGGTCGCTGTTGCCTTGCGAGATCTGGCCCGAGGCCGTGGCCACCGAGTCGGCGTTCTGGCGCACGCCGTTGACGATGGACGACAGGCTCTCCTGCATGCGCTTCAGTGCCGCCAGCAGGCTGGCGTTGTCGCCATCCTTGACGCTGATCTGGACGGACAGGTCACCATCGGCGACGCGCTTGGCCAGTTCGGCCGCGGCCGCCGGTTCGCCGCCCAGCTGGCCGGTGATGCTGCGCACGATCCACACGGCAAGGGCGATGCTGATCAGGCAGGCAAGGCTGCCCACCGCGAAGACCGACGTCTCGACGCTGTCGGTCGCCGTGTCCGCGACGACAGACGCCTTCACCATCATCTCCTGCTGGAAGTCGATCTGCTCATTCAAGGCCTTGAGGAGATTGCTCTGCGCCGGGCGCAGGGTCTGCTGCAGGTGCAGCTTGGCTTCCTCCATCTTGTCCGCGCCTGCAAGTTCCGAGAAACGCGCCAGAGCGGTCGAGTAGGGGGAGTAAGCCGCCTTCATGGCATCGAAGAGAGTGCGACCCTTCGGCGTCCAGACGAACTTCTCCAGCTTGTCGAAGGCCACTGCCATGGTCTTGGTGCTCTTGTCGATGCCGTCCAGCTGTCCCTTCGCCTCGGCCGGCCAGAGCAACGCCGTGCGCGTCTGCCGCGCGATGTCGCCCGAATCGTCCTTGAGGTCGACCAGCACGCTGATCTTGGCGTAGCGGTCCTTGACCACGTCGTCGAGCGCTTCGTCGACCAGCTTCAGCTTGTAGAGCGTGACGCCGCCCAGCAGCATCGTGAGGGCGACGATCAAGCCGAAGGCGGCCATCAGCCTGGTGGAGATCTTCATGTTGTTCATCGTGTGATTTGCAGGTTGGATCCAGGCCCGGGTCAGGGCCGTTCGAAATGGTTCGGCGTGTTGCGCCGTGACTTGATGGCGGGCCGCCGCTCGTCCTCCGCAAGCAGCCCTGGCGGCACCGGGCTCCTCACGATGGAATCACGTCGGCGTCTCACGTCGGAGATGGAAAAAAGCGAGGACGACGGGTCCCTTCGCATTCGCAATCGCATTCGCATGCACGCATCTTCAGAAGGTCTGCCAGTCGTCGGTGCCGGTGCGGCGGGGCCGTTCCGCGCTCGGGGCGCTGGCCGGCTTGCCGGTGGCGCCCAGCGGCTTGCGCGGCAGGGTGGGGCGCACGGTGGTCCGGGCCGCCATCGGCGCCATGCCCAGGGCCGGGGCGTTGGAGGCCTCGTGGCCGTCGATCTTGAACACGGCGACGGCGCCCACCAGCTGCTGCGCCTGCGTCTTCAGGCTGTCGGCGGCGGCGGCGCTTTCCTCGACCAGGGCGGCGTTCTGCTGGGTGGCCTGGTCCATCTGCTGGACGGCGTCTTCGATCTGGGCGACCCCGCTGCTCTGCTCGCGGCTGGCGGCGCTGATCTCGCCCATCAGGTCGGTCACGCGGCGGATCGAG
>NZ_DASRTN010000016.1:0-112502 GCF_035655895.1 Ramlibacter sp. | reverse complement strand
TCCTTCCCATCCCGAACAGGACAGTGAAACGCCTCTGCGCCGATGATAGTGCGGATTCCCGTGTGAAAGTAGGACATCGTCAGGCTCTTACAGCCCCAAAACCCCCAGCACCCACCAGTGCCTGGGGGTTTTGCCTTTGGGACATCAAAATGCCTGGCCGCAGTTCCAATTGGCTCATCGCCGGAATGCCGCAGGCCACGTCCGAAGTGCGCCGTGAACGAAAAGAACAGTGTCGACGACAGCGACGATCGCGCGCCTCGTCGCAGCGTTCGCGCTGCATGCTGCGGAGACATTCAAGAACTTGGGCGCGCCGCTAGGCGACGCCTTCGCCTATTGCGCTTGCGAGGCGGTCCGCTTGCCTGTCACCAGGACCGGCGCTACCAACGATCTACAAGGAACGATGCCGTTCGTGGGCCGCCACAGATAAGTTCGTTCTGTACAAACCAGAAATCACCATTTCCATCATCTGCTCCTTGCACCTAGAGTCCGATGCTTTCGAAGGAGGGCAGATTGGGCTTCAAACAGATTCACCAGCGGCGGGAACTGCTGATTGCGGCAACGGCGGCAACACTGGGCACACCCGTCTTCAATGCATTTGCGCAGCCATCGCGCGAACTTCGCGTTGGGCACCAGAAGGGGACCCTCAGCCTGCTGAAGGCCCGCGGAACGCTCGAAAAACGTCTGGCGCCCTTGGGTGTTTCACTGAAGTGGATCGAGTTCACGGCAGGCCCAGTGCAACTGGAGGCGCTGAATGTCGGCTCGATCGATTTCGGCGACGTGGGTGAGGCGCCGCCGATCTTCGCCCAAGCGGCGGGCGCCCCGCTCGCCTATGTCGCGGCGACGGTCCCGCGGCCTCGCACGGAAGGTGTCCTCGTGCCCAAGGGTTCTGGTCTCCGGAGCGTGCCTGAGCTCCGAGGACGCAAGATCGCATTGAACAAGGGCAGCAATGTTCACTACTTCCTGGTGAAGCTGCTGGAGAAGCACGGTTTGCGCTACGCCGACGTCCAGCCCGTGTTCCTGCCGCCAGCTGATGCGCGTGCCGCATTCGAGAAGGGCTCGGTCGACGCTTGGGTGATCTGGGACCCCTTCTTTGCCGCAGCCGAGAAGACGCTGGACGCGCGTCTGCTGGCGGACGCGACCGGAGTGGTGGGCAACCGGGCCTACTATTTTTCTTCGTTGACCTACGCCGATCGCAACTCTGACGTGCTGCGCATCGCTGTGGAAGAAATCAACAAGGTGGACATCTGGGCCAAGGTCAATCGCGAGCTGCTGGCCGCCGAACTGGCGCCGTTGTTCGGCCTGCCGCGCCCGGTGGTGGATCTCTCGACGTCCCGTGCAGAGTACGGAACAGGGCCCGTCACGCCCGCCATCCTGTCCGAGCAGCAGAAGATTGCGGACACCTTCCACGAGTTGAAGTTGATCCCGAGGCGGATCCAGGTGCGGGACGTTGCGCGCTCTCCGTGGCAGGGTTGACCATGATTCGCGGGTGACATGGTTCGCCGCGCGCGATGCGGTGAGGGCGTCGGCAATCGCCCGCGCTGCACGCCCGCCGCTGCGCGGGGGCGGGCGACCGACGGTTGAGGGCGCTGCGGGCTGATGAACCGGTGCTGAGTCCGTCGCATGCATACGCTGCGGGCGGGACTTTGTCGTCGAGGCATGCAGCCGGGCGGCCTGCGGCGGGAACGCGCAGATGACAGGTCCTCTGGGGCCGAACATTCAGGAGCCGCCGCGGGCTTGTGCGAGTCGTTCGCGGGCGCGGCCCTCGGCGTGCATCCGCACGCAGATCGGATGGCTGCGGAACTCGGCCGCGGCGCATCGGAACGCTGTGCAGACACCGCGCGCGAAGGCGAGACCCTGGCGGCAACTGGGGTCAGGCGCCGCAGCGTGCTGCGTCCTCTGCAGACGAAGGTCATGGCGTCGGTCCTGTTGCTCTGGCTGAGGGACGCGCACGCTGGCGCGCCGAGCAAGGGCTTGCGTCGGACGGGCGTGCTCCCCGCGCGCCACCTGGTCACGGGATGGTGCGACCTCGGGGTTGCGACTCGCTGACATAGCGGGTGCCGGCACGTTCCGATCTGGTCTCGCCTCGACGGCGACAGGGGGCGCAGTGACCTTTGACGCCTCCGACGAACCTGGTGGATCCGCTGGCACCCATGCGGTCGCGGACGACGGCTGTGCGCCCACCACGACGGCCGGTGGTTCTTGGGCGACGACAGCCGCCGGACGAGGCGGGATGGTGGCCGGCGCAGGACTGGCCCGCTGCGACGGGCCGCCCAGCAGACTGACCGCCAGAACTGTCGCGGCTGCGCAGCCTGTCGCCAGGACCAGCCCTACCCGATGACAGGCTTGCGCGATCGATGCCGCGCCGTGAGGAGCGTTGGCGACGGGTGCAGCCACGTGCACTCCCGATCCGGGAGAGGGAACCGTACCGAACGCAACGGCCGCAGGAGCGACAGCAGCACCAGTCGCAGCAGCAGGAGCAGAAGCAGGAGCCATGGCTCGCGAATCCCTGGTCGTCGCTGAGCCGTTCGACGAGGCACGCGCCAATGCGGGCCGCGTCCAGAGCGGTGGGCCGATCGCTGCCTGCAGGGCCAGCGACAGGTCGGCGGCGCACGCGATCCGCGCGTGCGGGTCCGGTGCCAAGGCCCGCTCGAACAAACCGTCCAGCGACGCGGGCAACGCGGGGCGCGCGGCGCGGACCGGGCGCGGGTTCCGGCGCAAGCTGGCGCTCGTTGCAGCGGCGTCCGCATCCGGAAAGGGCAACGTGCCCGTCAGCAACTCATACGCCACCACCGACGCCGAGTAGAGATCGGCAAGTGCGGTCGGCTCGCACCCGAGGACCTGTTCCGGCGCCAGATAAGCGCAGGCTCCGGGTGACGGGGCGCTGCCCCGCATGAACTCGCCCATCCAGCCGAACCCGGTGACCACCAAGCGGCCGCTGCAGGTGACCAGCAGGTGGTCGGGATGGATCCGGGAATGCACGACGCCACGACCATGCGCTTGTTGCAGGGCCGAGAGCAGCTGGACGGCCATCGCCAGCGCCTGGTGTGCAGGAAGCCTGCCCAGCTGGCTTCGATAGCGCGTCAGCGTCTGGCCTTGCACCCAGGCAGTTGCGACGAACGGCGACTGTCCATGCCAGCCGATCTCGTGGAGGCGGGCGATGTTCGGATGCACGAGCTCCACAGCCGCAACCCCGCGGGCACGCATCCCCGCTTTCATCTCCGCGCCGTGAGACTCCCGCCGCGGGGGGAGGATCCGCACCGCCAAACGTTCGGCGGCGTCAGGGTCCCAGGCTTCGTAGACGGTGCCCCATGCATCCGTCTGAACGGCTCGCTGCAGCTGGAAGCGGTCGATCGTGCCAAGCGAGGTGTCCTGGCTCACGGCAGGGCCCCCCTGAGCGGAGCGGCGAACCGACAAGGCGGACGAGCCCGAAGGCGGGGCTGCCGGCTCGCGGAACAGACCAGTTGTTCTTGCATCGCTGCGCATGGTCCTTGTTCCCATCCACCCACCGTGTAGGACGGCGGAGGGTGCGAACGTGCGGCCTCTGCCGAGGCGGCCGGAAGGCCGCACCCAGACAAGGACCGTGGCGTTCGCCGCAAGCAGCCCGGGCTGTCCGGCGTCCTGCGGGAGACGGGTTCATCAGTACTAACCCCCGCCTCGTCAACGTTGACGGCGTCCGGTGTTGGTCGTTTCCTTCAACCAAGTTACACCGCTTACTACGGTTGAGTCGACGCGATCGAGGCACCGCAGAGGTGCCTCCGACTGGGAGGGAATATGCACAGCGATCTGGCATTGAAGATGGCCGCGGACCTGTTCTGGACAGGCCTTCTCGTGTCCCTGCCCGTCCTCGGGCTCACGATGCTCGTGGGCGTTGTCATCAGCATCCTGCAGGTCGTCACGCAGGTGCAGGAGATGTCGCTGACCTTCGTGCCGAAGCTGGTCACCGCAGGAATTGCCTTCGTGGTTTTCGGCCCGTGGATGCTGCGCACGCTGTGCCAGTACGCATCGCGCCTCTGGTCGACCATTCCGGCCATGTTCTGAGCACGCAGGTGACGACCGACATGGTCTCGGCCCTCGGGGCGCCCTGGATCTGCGCCGTGATGCTGCTGTCGGCACGCCTTGCAGCCCTGTTCCTGATGACACCGCTGCTCTATGCGGTGCCCATGCCCGGATCGGTGCGCGTCCTGTTCGCGCTGGGCCTGTCTGCCGCTCTGTCCCTGCCGCTCGCCTGGAGCGCCGACGTGCTTCCCACGGGTCCTGGAGACCTGGCGGCGTCCTTCCTGAGCGAACTCGCGCTCGGTGCGACGCTGGGACTGGGCATCCTCATGGCCTTCAGCGGCTTCGAGACGGCCGGGCGCCTGCTCGACGTGCAGATCGGCTTCGGCATGGCCCAGGTGCTGGACCCTGTCACGCGACGTCAGGTGCCGGTGCTCACCTCGGTGTTCGGTTCGCTGGCGTTGCTGATCTTCTTCCTGGTCGACGGCCATCATGCGCTGCTGCGGGGTGTGGCCTTCAGTCTCGAACGCTTTCCTGTCGGACGCGCCTGGTCCATTGGCAGCACCGCGGAGCCGCTGGTCCGCCAGGCGGCCGGCCTCTTCACGCTTGGCTTCGCACTGGCGGCGCCGGTCGTCCTGAGCCTCCTGCTCCTCGAGTTCGCGCTCGGCGTCGTGTCGCGCAACCTGCCGCAGGCCAACATGCTGGCGCTTGGCATTCCGGTGAAGATCGTCGCCGGCATGCTCGCGCTCTCGATCTTGGGCGGCGGCATGGGGGCCGTCATGCTTCGCGTGTACGCCGACATCTACCGGACCTGGGCCGGCATGTTCGAGCTCGCTCCCGCGGGAGGGCGCAGGTGATGGCGGAGCAGGATCTCGACCGCAGTGAGGCGGCCACGCCGTTCAAGCTGGAGAAAGCCAGGGAGCAGGGGCAGACCGCACGCAGCATGGACGTGGTGAACGCCACCGTGTTCGCGGTGGCGCTCGCCTATGCGGCATGGCACGGGCTGGAGAGCGTCGACGCGACGTTCCAGCTTGCGCGCGTGGCGCTGGTGCATGCAGGGAGCGGCGCGCCATTCGAGACCACGGCCGGGCCGCTGGTGCTGCACCTCCTGAAGGAGGCAGCCTTCATCGTCATGCCATTCATGGTCGCCCTCATGCTGTCGGCCGTCGTCGGCACGGTTGCCCAGACCGGCCTGGTCCTCTCCGCGGGCCCGCTCAAGCTGGATCTGCAACGGGTCAACCCCATGACGGGGCTCCGGCGGATCTTCTCGATGCGCACGCTGTTCGATGGCGCGCGGGCATGCCTCAAGCTGGCCGTGCTGCTGCTCGCGGCCTGGTACGCACTCAAGAGCCTGCTGCCGCAGTTCTACCTGGTCGCCGCGCTGCCGCCGCAGGCTTTCCTTCGCACGCTGGTCCACGACGCCGCGGACCTCGGGCTGAAGATGGCCCTCGTCCTCGCGTTCATCGCCTTCGTCGACCTGCTCTACACCCGGCGAGAGTTCGGCCGGAAGATGCGCATGAGCCGGCGCGAGCTGAAGGACGAGCACAAGAACCGGGACGGCGACCCCCGCATCCGTGCGCGCCTCCGAGAACTCCGGCGAGAGACGCTCAAGCGCAGCCAGGCGTTGCGCAACACCCGCAGTGCGGACGTCGTGCTGACGAACCCGACCCACTACGCCGTGGCCTTGCAGTACGTGCATGGCGAGATGCACGCGCCGAGGGTGGTCGCCAAGGGCGCCGGGCAGCTGGCCGCGCGCATGCGCGAGATCGCGTACCGGCACCAGATCGCGATCGTGCGCAATCCGGCGCTGGCTCGCAGGCTGTTCCGCGAGCTCGACATCGAGCAGACCGTTCCGCCCGCGTTCCACGCCGAGGTGGCGCGCATCATCGTCTGGGTGTTCGCGATGCGCGAGCAGCGGGCCGCCAGGCAGGACAGTGCCGCATGAGCCACCTGCGCCAATTCTTCGGTCGCCATTCCGACATCGCCATGGTCCTGGCCGTGCTGGGCGTTCTGATGGTCCTCTTCGTGCCGATCCCAAAGGCGCTGCTGGACTTCCTGATCCTGGCGAACTTCAGCTTCGCCTTCCTGGTCCTGCTGCTGACGTTCTACATGGCCCGGCCGGTGGAGTTCTCCACCTTCCCCTCCCTGCTGCTAATCGCCACGCTGTTCCGGCTCTCGCTCAACGTTGCAGCCACCCGCCTGATCCTCGCGCAAGGGGACGCAGGGCGCGTGATCGGCGCGATCGGCGAGTACGTCGTCGGCGGCAACTACGTCGTGGGCCTGATCGTCTTCCTGATCCTGATCGTCGTGCAGTACGTGGTGGTGACCAACGGAGCCCAACGGGTGTCCGAGGTGGCCGCCCGCTTCACGCTGGACAGCATGCCCGGCCAGCAGATGAGCATCGATGCCGACTTGAACATGGGGTTCATCGACCAGGCCGAGGCGCAGCGGCGCCGGAAGAACCTGGAGAAGGAAGCCGGGTTCTACGGCGCCATGGACGGCGCGAGCAAGTTCGTCAAGGGTGATGCGATCGCAGGCATCATCATCCTGCTGATCAACATCGTGGGCGGGCTGGTGATCGGCATCATGCAGCACCGGATGCCCTGGGCAGACGCTCTGCGAACCTACACCTTGCTCACGATCGGCGATGGCATCGTGACCCAGGTCCCGGCGCTCGTGATCGCGGTGGGCACCGGCATCATCGTCACCCGCTCCGCCTCGGATGGAAACCTGAGCCAGGAGGTGCTGCGCCAGGTCACCTCCTTCCCCAAGACGCTGCTCCTGGTGGCCGGGGCGCTGGCCGGCCTGCTGCTGCTGCCGGGAATTCCGGCCATCCCGACCCTCGGGCTGCTGGCCGGCGTTGCGCTGGTCGCCTGGCTGTCCTACCGTGCCCACGCCACCCGAACTCCTGGCCCCGACGATGCGGCGCTGCCGGCGAAGTCGGAGACCGTCGCAGAAGACCTGGAGCAGCTCCTGACGGTCGAGCCCATCGAAGTGCTGGTGGGCACCGGCTGGACCACCAGGGTCAACGATGCCAGCGGGCTCTTCATCGAACGTATCTCGGCTTTCCGCAAGCAGCACGCGCAGGACTACGGCCTGGTGCTCCCACGGATCCGCTTCAAGTCCGGAGCACGGCTGGCGGCCCACGGCTACGAGATCCACATCGATGGCGCGGTCATCGCGCGAGGCGAGGCGCGGGACGACCGGCTCCTGGCGATCCATGCGGCGGGTGACCAGCGATCCATTCCCGGCGAGCCGACGCGTGACCCGACCTACGGCCTGCCGGCGCTGTGGATCGACGTGGGCCAGCGCGAGGCTGCCACGGCGGCGCGCTACACCCTCGTGGACGCCTCGACCGTGTTCATGACGCACCTCACCGAGGTGCTGCGGCGCGAGTCAGCCACGCTCCTGACACGCGGCGAGACGGACAAGCTGCTGAACCGCGTCCGACAGACCCAGCCGCCGCTGGTCGAGGAACTGGTTCCGACCGTGCTGTCCGTCGGCGACGTGCAGAAGGTGCTGCAGAACCTGCTGCGCGAGAAGGTGTCGATCCGCCACATGGAGGCCATCCTTGAAACGCTGGCCGATGCTGGCCGCTCGACCAAGGATGCCGCCCAGTTGACCGAAGCCGTGCGCCAGCGGCTCGGCCACGCAATCTGCCAGAGCCTGGCGGGGGACGCGAGCTCATTGCACGTGCTCACGCTCGATCCGGCGATGGAGAGCCGCTTCATGCAGAACCTGCAGACGGCCCAGCGTGAAGGCGGTACAGGCCAGTTCGTGCTGGAGCCCAAGCTGGTGGAGAAGTTCCTCATCCACCTGATGCAGCAGGCCGAGAAGATGATGAAGAACAACCTGCTGCCGGTGCTGCTGTGCGCGCCGGAACTGCGGCGCCACGTCCGTTCGCTGTCCGAGCGCGGCCTGCCCCACTTGCGCGTCCTGTCCATGGCGGAGATCCCGCACGCCATCGAACTCAAGTCCTTCGGCACCGTCACCGCCTGAATCCATGAACGACATCCTCGCCGTCACCCTCCAGAACATGCAACTCGACATGGCCAAGGTCGATCGGGTCGCGCTGAACCTGGCCAATGCGCAGACCACCGGCTACAAGCGCGAGATCGTCGCGGGCCTTCCGTTCGCCCGCTCGCTCGAAGCCGCCGCCGCACGGGGGCAGCCCGAGCCGGCGCTGCCATTGACGACGCGCATCGACCTGCGCCCGGGCACGCTGCGCATGACGGGGCAGAGCCTGGACATTGCCCTCGCCGGCCCAGGCTGGTTCGAGGTGATGACCGACAACGGGGCGGCCTACACGCGGCAGGGCGACTTCCGCCTGGACGCGCAAGGGCGGCTGGTGACGCAGCAGGGGCGGCTGGTGATGGGCCTCGGCGGCGAGATCCAGCTGCCGCATGGCAACCCCGTGATCGACGCCCAGGGACGCATCTTCGAAGGCCAGCTGCCAGGTGGCGCGCCAGCCAGCGCCGGCTCGTCACCGCTGGGCCAGCTCAAGATTGTCCAGTTCGACTCCGCCGCCACCCTGGAACGGCGGGGCGACGGCCTCGTCCAGGCGAGCGACGAGGCCGTCGCCAGCGTCGACGGGCAGACCGAGGTGCGCCAGGGCCACCTGGAGAACTCGAACGTGAGTTCGATGCAGGAGATGGTGCAGCTGATCCAGACCATGCGCCATTTCGAATCCATGCAGAAAGCCGTGGTCGGCTACGACGAGATGCTCGGCACTGCCATCCGCAGGCTCGGCGACAGCGCCTGACCGCAAGCAATGCAAGCAACAGGAGGCTCCCCCAATGTTCGACGCCCTCTACATCGGTGCCACCGGCATGCAGGCGCAGCAGACGCAGGTCGACGCTATCGCCAACAATCTGACCAATGCCAACACGCCGGCCTACAAGAAGACGCGTGTCAGCTTCACCGACCTGGTGTTGAAGGCGGCACGGCCTGCCGGGCTGGCTGCGCCGCTTGGCGCGGTGCAGGGTACAGGTGCTGGCGTGGCCCTGGCATCGGCCATCCGGCTGTTTGACCCGGGCGAGCTGAAGAAGACCGACTCGCCGATGGACGTGGCCATCCAGGGCGATGGATTCCTGGAGCTTGCGATGGCGGACGGGACACGGGCCTACACCCGCGGCGGCACGCTCAAGGTCAATGCGGATGGCCAGTTGGCCACCCAGGCCGGGATGCCCCTGAAGCCGGGGATTTCCATCCCGGATGGCGCGAGCGCGGTCGTCATCTCGCCGACGGGCCGGGTTCAGGTGCAGATGAACGGGCAGTCCACGCCGGTCGAGGCCGGTCAGCTCGAGGTGGTGCGCTTCACGAACCCGCAAGGGCTGCTGGCCCAGGGCGGCAATGTGTACCGCGCGACGGAGGCATCCGGCGAGGCCATCGGCGGGAAACCGGGCGAGGACGGAATGGGGAGCATCGCGCAGGGTTTCGTCGAGGGCTCGAACGTGAAGATGGTCGAGGAGATGGTGAGCCTGATGGTCGCGCAACGAGCCTACGAGGCCAGCGTCAAGGTGGTCCAGGCTTCGGACGACATGCTCGGCATGGTCAACGGGCTGCGCCGGTGAGCCGGCACCGCATCCTGGCAGTCGCCTGGGCGCTCACCTGGAGCGGCCAGGTGTTTGCGTCCCACGTGGCCATCGAGCTGCTGCCGCAGGCGCGGGTGGGTGCCGGCGCCGTGGTCCTGGGGCAGGTGGCAACGATCCAGGGGCAGGACCTAGACCTGATGCGCGCGCTCGTGGATCTCCCGCTCGGTCGGGCGCCGGCAGCAGGAGAGGGCGTCGTCCTGGAACGGGAGGCCCTCGCCGCATGGGTGCAGCAGCGCTTGCGCAAGCCGGCCACGATCGCCTGGTCCGGCCCTGCCCGCAGCCAGGTCGTGACGGACAGCCGCCCGGTGCTCGGCGAGCAGGTGGCTGCCGCCGCGATGGGCGCTCTGCGCGAGTGGCTCGCAATCCGCAGCGAACGCAGCGAAGTCGAGATCGCGTGGGTTCCCCGCGCGGTCGAAGTACCTCAGGGCCAGGTGCGGCTCCAGCCACGTCCTCTGGGCGCTGCGCCGGTGCGCAGCCGCATGGTGGTGTGGGTCGATGTGGCAGCGGACGGGCGCTTCGTCCGCGCCGTGCCGGTGTCGTTCTCGGTCCAGGCATGGCGCACCCATGCAACGGCAGCGCACGACCTCGGGCCCAGGGCGCCCCTGGAGGCAGCCGACCTGCTGCACCAGGAGGTGGACGTGGCGAAGCTGGAGGGCTCGGCGCCAGCGTTTCCATCTTCCGGAGAAGGCGCATGGCTGCGCCGGGCGGTTCCGGCAGGCGGGGTGCTGCGATCGCCGGACCTCGGCACGGCCCCGGCGGTGCTCAGAGGACAGTGGGCTTCCCTGCATTCTGGCGTCGGCACGGTGCTGTCGGAGACGCGGGTCGAAGTGCTGCAGGACGGCCGCGCGGGCGACAGCGTGCGGGTGCGCCAGCCCGGTGCCATGGCGCAAGTCACCGCCCGCGTCCTCGGCCCCGGTCAGCTGGAGATCGCGCGATGAGATGCATTGCCGCTGGCGCCATGGCGCTCGTCCTGTGGGCGGGGCTGCTCCCCGTCCAGGCCCAGAGCCTGTTCCGGGAGGAGATCTGGCGCGGCTTGACCGCCGACAACAAGGCGTTCCGGCCCGGCGACGCGCTGACCGTGCAGGTCTACGAGAACTCCAGCGCCGTGACCAGCGCCGACACCGGGACCCGCCGCAGCAACAACCTCAACGCGGAACTCGCCCATGGCGCCGTGCCCGTCGCCCAGACCCAGGTGCGCGTTGCCGGTGATTTCGATGGCGGGGGACGCACGCAGCGGGCCAGCCGACTGCTCACGACTGTCACGGTGACCGTGCAGGAGGTGCTGCCCGGCGGGCAACTGCGCATCGCCGGGACCCAGTCGGTCACCGTCAACGACGAACTGCAGCGGGTGACGCTGGAAGGCTTGGTCCGGCCGATCGACATCAGCGATGGCAACGTGGTGCAGTCCACCCGCATCGCCGACGCCAGGATCACCTACATCGGCGAAGGCGACCTGACCGACCGCCAGCGGCGCGGCTGGTGGCGCCAGCTGGTCGACGCATTGGGGTTCTGACATGGAGGCCTTCCTGCTCGTCCGCCCGGCAATGCGCTTCCTCGCGCTGGCGCTCCTCGCCTGCACGGCCGCGGCGGCCCCGCTGCGCGTCAAGGACCTCGGCAAGGTCCAGGGCTGGCGCGACAACGTGCTGGTCGGCACCGGAATCGTCACCGGGCTGGCCGGCACTGGCGATTCGCCTGGCAATCGCGCCACCCGCCAGGCACTGTCCAACGTGCTCTCGCAGTTCAACCTCACCGTCGCGCCGGAACAGGTGAACAGCCGCAATGTCGCCGTCGTGATGGTCAGTGTGCAGCTGCCGGCCTTCGCACGCGAAGGTGACACGCTGGATGTCCATGTCGCCTCCAGCGGCGACGCCCGCAGCCTGCTGGGCGGCAACCTGCTGCTCACCGCGCTGCGGGCTCCCAACGGCCGGGTCTACGCGCTGGCGCAGGGGCCGGTGTCCATCGGCGGCCATCGGTACGACGCGAACGGCAACGTCTTGCAGAAGAACCATCCGACCGCAGGCTCCATCCCGAACGGCGCGACGGTGGAAGTCGGCATGGAAGCGCCCCAGGCGCGCAGCCAGGTGATGTTCGTGCTCGCCGAGCCCGACTACACGACGGCCAGCCGCATTGCCACGGCGATCAACACGCAGCTGGGCGGCGGCCTCGCGCGGGCACGGGATGCGGCCGGCATCGAGGTGCAAGTGCCGCAGAGCCTGCGCGACGAGCCGGTTGCCTTCCTCGCGCGCCTCGAGAGCGTGCTGGTCGAGCCCGATCGGCGCGCCCGCGTGGTGATCAACGAGCGCACCGGGACCGTCGTCGCAGGCGGCGACGTGCAGATCTCGCCGGTGTCGATCTCGCACGGCGACCTGAAGGTGACCATCGCCACGCAGAACAGCGTGTCACAACCCTCCTTCCTGGACCGCACCGGCCCGGGTGTGGTGACGGCGGTGGTGAGCAACACGCAGCTGGACGTGGCCGAGCCGACGGGCGTGGGCTTCCTCGCGAGCGCGGGCACTGTTTCGGACCTGGTGCAGTCGCTCGCCCGGATGAAGACAAGCACGCGGGACATCATCTCGATCCTGCGTGCGGTGAAGGCCGCCGGCGCCCTGCATGGGGACCTGGTGATCCAGTGACGGACATGGAAGGAGCAATGCAGTGAACCAGCAACTGGAAGCGATCACGACCGCAGCGCTGTCGCTTGGACTGGAGGCCGCCAGCCGGCGCCAGCAGGCCATCGCCGCGAACATCGCCCATGCGGGCATCGAGGGCTACACGCCCGTGCGGCTCGCGTTCGAGAGCCATCTGGCGGAAGCCCGGCAGGTTCTCAGGGACATGGGCGGCCTGGATCCGTTTGCCCTGGCCGGCGTCCGCATCGAACTTGAGCCGGTCCTCGAGGCCGACGGCCAGCCGGCCAAGGTGCAGGTCGACGTGCAGATGGCCGAGATGGCGCGCAACGCCGTGCAGTACCAGGCCCTCACGCAAGGCCTGTCGCGCCACCTCTCCATCCTGGCCGCTGCCGCGGCCGACGGGAAGAAATAGCCATGGACTACCTCCAGTCGTTTGCCGTCAGTGCCGCCGGGATGGCCGTGGAGCGGACCCGGGTCGAGGTCGCCGCCATGAACCTGGCCAACGCCAACACCGTGCAGGACCCGGCCACCGCCGGCTATCGGCCACTGCGCGTGCTTGCCCTCGCGGCGCATGCCGCATCGTTCGGCAGCCTGGTCGACAGCGGCCTCGAGGGAGCAGGTTTGCCGACCGCGAGCGTCGAGCCGATGGCCGTCGCACCGAGGCTTGCGCCAGAACCCGGCCATCCGCTCGCGAACGTGCAGGGTCTCGTCGCCTATCCCGCCGTGGACACCGCGGCGGAGATGGTCAGCATGATGAGTGCGACCCGCGCCTACGAAGCCAACGTAGCGGCCCTGAACACGGCCCGCACCCTGGCCCTGAAGGCCCTGGAGATCGGACGGAACGCATGAACATCGAGGCCATCCAGAGTCTGGGCGTGCACGACGAGGTGCCGGGCGTCGCGCCGCTGTCGCAGGCGCTGCCCGTCGCCATGCAGGGCGTGCAGGAGCCGTTCGGCCAGCTGGTGGCCGAAGGGCTCCAGAGAGTCAACGAGCAGCTGAAGACGAGCCAGCTCGACTTGCAGCAGCTCGCGCTGGGCGACGCCCAGAACCTGCACGAGGTGATGGTGCGGCTGGAGGAGAGTCGCATCGCGTTCCAGCTGACGCTGCAGGTGCGCAACCGCGTGCTCGAGGCGTACCAGGAAGTGATGCGGATGCAGGTCTGAAGCGGCGGCGCGGCGACTCGGGGCAACAAGGGGGGACGACATGAACGTCTGGTGGGACGCGCTGGAGCGGCGCGCAAGGATTGGTCTTTTGGCTGGCGCCGCGGCCATCGCGCTGGCGACCTTGGTGGCCGGATGGTGGCTGCTGCGAGTGGAGTCGGCCGTGCTGTTCTCTGACTTGAAGCCCGAAGATGCGGCGGTCATGGCGGCGGAGCTGGATCGCCAGAAGGTGCCCTACACCGTCGCCGACGCTGGAACCACTCTGCTGGTCGACAAGACGCACGTGCATGCCACTCGCCTGAAGCTCATGGGCAAGGATCTGCCGCTGCATGGTGCCGTCGGGCTGGAGCTGTTCAACAACGCCGAGTTCGGCATGACCGAGTTCGCGCAGAAGATCAACTACCAGCGTGCGCTCCACGGTCGCCTTGCCGCTCAAGATCCTCATGTTCATCCTGGTGGATGGCTGGAGCCTCGTGCTCAAGGCACTGGTCGGCTCGTTCCACTGACATGGCCGTGGTCTGCTCCGCCGCTGCACGTGCCAGGGCAGGCGAGGCCCAGCTCTGGCAACGGCTGCGCCTGCATGGCGGCGTCGAGGCGCGCGAGATCCCCCTGACGCGGCATCTGCCAGACCCCCGATCGGCAGGCGACTGGGTGACCCGGGTCCCAAGCCCGGCAGAGATCGCGCTCAGCCGGCCCCGCCCGGACCGCTAGCGTCGGGCCGGGTCTGCCAGCAGGATCTCGCTGAGCGCTGCGGCTGCTGCCGCGACCTCGCGGTCCGCCTCCATCTGGACTTGCACCGAGTCCACCATCTCGGCAAACGACGAGTCCCGCAGCAGGTCTTGACCGAACTGCTGCAGCAAGAGGCACTCGAGGAAGATCCGCAGGGCTTTGCGCTTGCGATCAGGGTCTTCCGGCGACAAGGCCTGGATCCGCCGCGCCGCCAGCGCCGCAACGTCGGCGGGCGGGCCGGCTCCGTGCGAAGCTGTTTTGCGCTTCGGATGTGCGGCCTGGGGAGCTTTGAAGGCCGAGACCTGGGTGCGCAGCAACAGCGCAAGACGATGGCTGGCGTCGATGGCAGTCATGGGCGCCGGCTCAGTGCAACCCGCGCGCGTAGCCCGACAACAGGACGTGGCTGGCCCCGGCGTCCTCGGCGGCCTCTGGAACCTGCTCGTCTGGATGCGCGAGTCGCTCGACCTGCTGCACGATCTTCTGGATGTCCGCGGACACGGCCGGAGCCGGCTGCTCACAGGCCAGCCCGACACGATAGTGGTGCAACGCGTCCTCGAATCGGTTCTGCACCAGGGCCGCGAAGCCACGCACGAAGTGGTGCAGGGGGTCGGAAGCAGCCAGGTCGAGCAGAGGCTGCCAGGTGAGCAGGCCGACCGCGTCCCGTCCTGCGCTGAACTGGAGCAGGCCGAGCTGGTAGCGCGCCATGTGAAAGCCCGGGGCCAGCAGCACGGCGTCGGCGAAGGCCGCTTCCGCGGCTTCCATGTTGCCGGCGCCCGCGTGTTCGGCGGCGATCAGGAACGAGGGCACGCCGGATGTCGGCGCCAGGGCACCGGCCTCCGAGAAGAATGCGAGTGCGGCCTCGTCGCGGCCATCGTGGCTCGCGGCAAGGCCGTCGGCGATCAGCTGGTCGAAGCGCGATTCGGTCTTCATGGGCGGTGATGGAGGAGTTGACGCGCCGTGCGCGCGCGGCCGTTCAGGCCCTGATCGGGCCTGTCTTCCATACATCCGGAGATATCCCGGCCTGTTTAGCCGCTCAACGCTTCGCGGTTCGTCCGGATGTACTTGCCCAGGAGACCCCAACGGGCAGGGCGTCTACGTGGATGTGGGCAAGGCCTGCTGGTGGTGCAAAACCTGGGCGCCGACCTCGTCACCACCGCCAGCGGCGACACCACGTTCTACGACGGCGTCGGCAACAAGCTGCCCAGGTGCGAATCGCGGCCGGCGGCGTGACCAGCACCCACGGCAGTAGGGGTACGGTCGTCAGTTTTCCGCTCGGCGCTCAGCCGCCCCTGGTTCCCGTCTGGGTTCCAGCGTCGGCCTGTGTCGCCCGTGGGTCCGTCTCATGTGAGGCCCAGGAAAGCATCGAGCATGTGGAAGTGGTCGTCATGGAACTGGTCTTCCAAGGAAGTCAGTTGCGCAATCGGAACCCACATCGCGTCCGCTGCATCATCGCTTCCGATGATCTCGGGCAGCATGCGTGCGCCGAACGCGAAGTAGTGCGCATGCGTGATGACACGGCCCCGCTGGCTGCGGTCGGGATGGTCGAAGACGCGCACCTCCTTGAGGGCTGTGGCCATCTCGGAGGGAAGCAGGCGCAGGCCCGTTTCCTCCGCAAGCTCGCGCAGGGCAGATTGGTACACCGTCTCGCGCTGCTCGATGAACCCGCCTGGGAGCGCCAGCAGGCCGCGGCCTGGTGCACGTCCCCGGCGGATCAGGAGCACATGGTCCCCCATGCGCACCAGGGCGTCCACGGTGACGAAGACGGGCGGATAGGGCGAGTCGGCCCACCTGTCGTGCTCGGCAGCCAGTTGCTGCCAGCCGTCGCGTAGCTGCTCGAAGAAGGGGAGCTGCGTCCATGCGCGCAGGAACTCCACCGTGGACGGCGGAACCTGGCCGGCGATCGCGGCCAGTGCCGCCGGCATGCTGGGGGTCGCGAACAATGCCGCCCTGAGCGCCTTCGCATGCAGATCGCCCTGCAGGCCTGGGTCGTCCAGCTCCCAGGCAGGGAAGTTGTTCAGGTATTCGCTCGTGGGGTCCTTGCGGTGCCCCACCAGCACCACCCGGGCCTGGTCCCCGCCGGCAGCCTGAACGACCTCCTTGCGCACCGCTTGCACCCAGCGCTCCTGGTCGTAGAAGTCCCGCACCGGCACGAACACGGTCCGGGCGCGCTCGTTCTCTGCCAAGGCCAGCCGGACCATGTCGGCCCGCTCCTGCCAGGTGAAGGGGTTCTTTGGCGACCGGGCCTGGTGCGCCGAGCCGATCACCACGACGCACTTGGGCGCCAGCTCGAGGGCCCGGCGGATCAGTGCAAGCTGGGCGTTGTGCAGGAGCTGAAAGCGCCCGATGCACACGGCGGTGTCATGGGTCTGGGTCATGGATGATCTCCTCACGGATAGACGGCCGCGATCGGCAGTTGCCGGCCGGAGCCGAATGCGCGGCAGCGCACCCGGATGATGGGCGGCGACTGGCGCCGCTTGTACTCGTTGCGGGCCACCATCCTGTGAATGCGCTGCACCAGCGCAGCGCCTTCTGGCGTGGACAGTAGGCCGTCGACGCAGCGTCGAGCGGTTTCCGCTTCCCAGTCGGCCAGGCGCGATCCCTCGATGTGCAGCTTCAGGACCTGGTCCAGCAGTTCGTAGGGCGGGAGACTGTCGGTGTCCTGCTGATTCGGCGCGAGTTCCGCGGACGGAGGTTTGTCAATGATCGCCGCCGGAATGAGGTCGCGGCCGGCCGCCTCGTTCAGGTGCCGCGCCAGTGCGAACACCTCGACCTTGTAGAGGTCGCCCAGTGGACCCAGGCCGCCGTTGGTGTCGCCATACAGCGTGCAGTAGCCCACCGAGATCTCGCTCTTGTTGCCCGTCGTCAGCACCAGGTGTCCGAGGCTGTTGGAAATCTCCATCAGGACGGTACCGCGGACGCGTGCCTGGAGGTTTTCGAGCGCAATGCCCTGCAGGGCCGCTCCACTGCTCTGCGCATAGGCTGACTCGAAGGAGCTCACGATCGCCCCGATCGGATGCTCCAACAGCTCGATCCCAAGATTCCGGCACAGCTGCTGCGAATCGGAGACGGACCCTGGCGACGAGAACCGCGACGGCATCGTGATGGCCAGCACGTTCTGCGGGCCTAGTGCCTCGGCGGCAAGGGCCAGCGTCAGGGCCGAGTCGATGCCGCCCGAGCACCCGACTGCAGCCTTCTCGAACCCGCATCGGCGCGCATAGTCGCGGATGCCTAGCACGATCTGCTCACGGTAGAACGCCAGGGTCGGGAGGCCTTCGACCGGAACCGGTGACGGCAAGTCCCCGCGCCGAAGGAAGCGGCCCGTCTCGAAATCGATCGCCTCCAGATGCGTGGAAAAGCGAGCCGCCTCCCAGACCACCCGCCCGTCCGCCTCGACTGCGAACGAGCCGCCGTCATAGACCAGCTGGTCGTGTCCACCGACCTGATTCACGTAGAGGATGGGCAACCGTGTGCGGAGCGCGGCCGCGGCGAAGACGTGGTGGCGCTGCTCGCGCTTGCCCACATTCGAGGGGCTGGCGTGGATGGAGACCACCAGGTCCGGCGCCGCATCGCGCAGCCGGTCGAAGGGGTTCAGCGCGTACTCCGTTCCCTCGCCCGCCCATCCGTCCTCGCAGATCAGGAAGCCCACGCGGGCACCCGCGACCGGCAACACCCGGGCCGTGTCCGGTCCCGGCTCGAAGTGCCTGCGTTCGTCGAAGACGTTGTAGGTGGGCAGGAGCTGCTTGGCGTACTCCAGCAGGACTTCGCCCCCGCACACCACGCGAAGTGCGTTGTGCAGTGGCTTGCCTGGCCCAGCCTTTGCAACGGGCATTCCGATCACCCAGTGCACCGAGGAAATCTGGCGACTGGCCAGGAGAAGCTCGCCGAAGGCTTCGTCCACCCGGCGGAGGAACGATGGGTCATCGAGGAGATCGCCAGGGTAGTACCCGGTCAGCGCCAGCTCCGGAAAGACGACCATCTGCGCATCCTGCGTCCGCGCAGCGCGCGCGGCGTCCGTCATCAGTCGGACGTTCCCGACCAGGTCTCCCACCGTCGGGTTGATCTGGGCGATCTGGATCCTGAGCATCGGTCGTCCTCCTCACGCGGCCTGCAACTCACGCACGCCGAACACCTGGCGCAGATAGGCCAGGAACGTCTCGTCACGGCAGATCGTCTTGCCGGGCGCATCGGAAAGCTTGGCCACCGGCTGGCCGTTGGCTTCGACCAGCTTCATCACGATGTTGATCGGCTGCAGGCCCATGTCATTGGTGAGGTGCGTGCCGATGCCGAACCCCAGCTGGACGCGGTCGGCGAAGGCGTCGTAGATCCGCAGTGCGCGGTCCACGGTGAGGCCATCGGAGAACACCAGTCGCTTGGTGTGCGGATCGATCCGCAGCCGCTCGTAGTGCGCCAGCGCCTTCTCGCCCCAGGTGAGCGGGTCGCCCGAGTCGTGCCGCAAGCCGTCGAAGAGCTTGGCGAAGTACAGGTCGAAATCCGCCAGGAACGCGTCCATGCCCACCACGTCGGTCAGGGCGATCCCCAGGTCGCCGCGGTACTCCTGCACCCAGGCCTCCAGCGAGGCGCGTTGGAAGTCGCGCAGGCGCACGCCGAGCGCCTGGTACGTTTGCAGGTACTCGTGAGCCATCGTTCCGATCGGCACCAGGCCCAGGTCGCGGGCGAGCAAGACGTTGCTGGTGCCCTTGAACTGGCCGGGTAGCCGGTCCCGCAGCGCCGTCACCACCTCGCGCTGCCAGGCGCCCGAGTAGCGCCGGCGCACACCGAAGTCGAAGAGCTCGAGCGGGTGGCGGCGCGACGCGCTGCGACCGAAGGCCTGGAGGCTGCCGATCTTGGCATCCAGGCGGCGTCGTCCCTCGGCCATCGCCGTCTTCTGGCCGCCCAGACGGGTGAAGTACAGCTCGTTCACGATGGCCAGCACGAAGATCTCGAAGAACATCACGTGGACCTGCGGACCGGCGGCACGCACGCGCAACTGGCCGTCTTCCACGCGCACGTCGATGAAGCGGCGCTGGAACTGGAACAGGCGCAGGAAGTCGACGAAATCGCTCTTGATGAAGCGCAGGCCCGAGAGGTAGGCCAACTCGTCCTCGGCAAAGCGCAGCGTGCACAGGTGGTCCAGTTCCGAATTCAGCTCCGCGGCGAGATCGCCGAGATGGAATTGCGGCGCATTGCGGCAGACGAACTCGTATGCGGCCGTTGTTTGTGGATTCCGGTGCAGCATTGCCTGCCACATGGTGAACTTGTACAGATCGGTGTCCAGCAGGCTCTGGATGAGGGGCATGTGTCCTCCTGATGTCGCGCGTTGATCGTGCCTACGACCGGAGCCACTCCTGGCTCGTCGTGACGGTGGCTCCCATCGCCTGCATGGTGGCCAGGAACTGTCGCGCCTGCTCCTCGAATCCCGCGACGGGGCTCATGCAGTCCTGCAGCAGCACGATCTTGGAAGCCCTGCCCGAGGGCAGGTGGCTGGCGAGGTGCTCCGTTGTCGCCTTGACGCAGTGGCTGGAGGCCTCTCCGGCGATCAGGACCGTGTCGGCCTGGTCGAGCCTCGCGATCAGACTGTCGTTGCGTTGGGTCAGCGGGTCCTGCACGTCGGGCACCTCGGGCTGCAAGGCGCTGTAGTGCTCGGTCCAGGCATTCATTCCCTTGAAGACCTTGTGCACGGGCTGGAGCTTTGCGCGTTCCCAGCGGTTGTACGCTGCGCGGACATCCTCCTGGATGTTGTGCCCCCAGGTGCCGATCTCGCAGTGCGGCGGCCAGACCATCAGGCTGTACCGCCCGCCTGCCTCCAGCGCGTCGAGGTAGGACAGTACCCGAGGAAGGTCGCCGGCCTCGCGCGGCAGGAACTTGCCGTTGCGCACGTCGCACGCCCGGATCGTGGTGAACGGTGCCACCTCGCCACCATCGCCGGTTCGCCACATGCCCGGGCGCTCGATTCCCACGCTGTGGTGCGAATCGAGCGTCACCGTGATCCCGTCGATCCTCCAGCCGGCCGCATCGATCAGATGAGCCAGGCGCTCCATGTCCCGGGCGGCACCCACCACCGGCAGGGCGGCGCCAGGAATGTCCATGAAATCGTTCTGGGGGTCGATGATCAGCAGCTGGTTGCGCACGGGAAAGGCCCTCCTGTAGTAGGTTGCACTGTGCAACTTTGATGGTTGTATAGTACAACCAAAATCGTGGAAGTCAAGGACATGGCAAGGATCCAGAAGCACGTGGGTGTCGAGTTGCGGTTCGAGCGTCCGCTCGTCACGGTCGACGTCATCATCTTCACGGTGCTGGACGAACAGTTGCACGTGCTGCTCGTCCAACGACCGGAAACACGCGGCGAGCCTTTCCCCGGCCGTTGGGCACTGCCGGGCGGCTTCATCGATGTGGGGCAGGACCGCGATCTGCTCCAGTGCGCCAGGCGCAAGCTGAAGGCGAAGACGGGCGTCTCGTCGCCCTACCTCGAGCAGTTGGGGAGCTGGGGCAGCGCCGACCGGGACCCGCGCGGCTGGTCCGCCACGCACGCCTACTTCGCCTTGGCGCCGATCGGACACCTCGAGTTGCGGGTCGAGTCGCAGGAGGACGGTACGTTCCTGCCGACGATGTGGGCGCCGGTCGACGAGGCGCTCGGGATGAGCCTTGCGTTCGACCACGGGGAGATCCTGCAGGCGGCAGTGGAGCGGCTGCGCGGAAAGGTGGAGTACACCTCGTTGCCCGCCTTCCTCCTGCCCGAGCCCATGACACTGCCGCAACTGCAGCACGTCTACGAGGTCGTGCTCGGTCGAGCCTTGGACAAGAGCGCCTTCCGTCGCCGCATGCTCGATGCCGGCTTCCTGGAGGAGGCTGGAACCGTCTCGATGGGCGGGCGCGTGGCCCAAGGCTTCCGCTTGCGTGATCGTCGAGAGCCGACCGTCTTCCCGCGATCCTTCAAGGCGGCCGAGTGAGGCAACGGGCACGTTCTCTGGAACGTGATTGCCTTCAAATGAGAGTGATTCGCATTACGGTATAGTCGCGGGGAAGCCAGCAGAGACCCCCGGGCGCCGCGTCGCCATGTCCAGCCAGCCGACAACCGGAATGGACATGGAATGAAGAAACGCAACGACGTGGCAGGCCTGCGCCTGTCCAAACTCACGCTCTGCATCGCGCTCGCCTGGGGCGCTTTTCCCGTCTGCGCGCAGGACGCCAGCGTGGGCAAGCCCGCGCCGGAGGGGGCACTCAAGCCCGTGGTGGTCAGCGGCAGCCGCGTCGAGCAGGATGCCGACGCCGTCCCCGCCACGATCACCAGCATCGGCGCGCAGGAGATCCAGGAGCAGAACCCGGGCGATCTCGAAGACCTGCTCAAGGGAGAGGTCGGCGTCTCGGTCCGCGCGTTGCCGAACCGGGCCTCGGGCGTCTTCAGCGCGGTGGGGCGGGGTGGCAACGAGGGCGTGAACATCCGCGGCCTCGAGGGGGACCAGGTCCGCCTGCAGGTGGACGGCGTCAACCTCCCGTCCACCTATGCGAGCGGCCCGTACGCGGCCGGCCGCGGCGACATGATCGATCCCGAAGGCTACCGCCGCGTCGAGATCCTGCGCGGGGCTTCCAGCACGCAGTACGGCTCCGACGGCCTGGCCGGCGCCGTGACCTTCGTCACCAAGGAGCCTGGCGACTTTCTCACCCTCGGCAAACCCCTGCAGTTCACGCTGAAGACGGGCTACGCGAGCGTCGACCGGTCGACCCAGCTCGCGCCGAGCGTCGCGTTCCAGGGGCAGGAGATCCAGGGATTCCTGTTGGGCAGCTTCCGGCGTGGCCACGAGACCGAGAACATGGGCACGAACAACGCTGCCAATGTCACCCGCACCACGCCCAACCCCGCCGACACCGAGAGCAACTACTTCCTTGGCAAGCTCCAGTTCGACCCCAGCCGCCACCACCGGTTCAAGCTCACGGCCGAGAGCATCCGCCGGCGCAACGAGACCGACGTCCTGAGCTTCTTCGGCGATCCGTTCGCCGCCGCGACCCTGACCGACGTGAACGTGCGGGAGGACATCCGACGCGACCTGCTCAAGCTGGACTACCGCCACACGCCCGCTGCCGCCTGGTACGACGTGCTGTCGACGTCGCTCTACGTGCAGCGGGCGCTGAACGCCCAGTACGGGTATGAGGCGCGCTCGGCCGCACCGCTGGTGCGCACCCGCGACACCGACTACGGGGAGGACACCGTCGGCGGCAGCGTGCAGCTGGAGAGCTACCTCGGCGCGCAGTCCCAGCACCGCCTGGTCTACGGGGTGGATGCCTCGCTCACCGACGTGCATTCGATGAAGGTAGGGTTCAACAGCTCCGGCGGCGCCTTCGTGCCGAACAAGAGCTTCCCGGACACCGACTACCGCGTGCTCGGCGCCTTCGTGCAGGACGAGATCCGGCTCGGAGCGGTCAGCGTCACGCCCGGCCTGCGCTACGACAGCTTCAAGCTGACGCCCAGACCCGATGCGCTCTACACGGTGAACAACGCCGCGGCCCCGTCACCCCTGAGCGATTCCGAGCTGTCGCCCAAGCTAGGCGCGGTCTGGCGGCTCGCGCCGGCCCTGCAGCTGTTCGGCCAGTACGCCCACGGCTTCCGTGCACCCCGGCCCGGCCAGGTCAACGGCGGGGTGACCAACCTGACGGCCCCCAACCCCTACACCTCGATCGGCAACCCGTCGCTCAAGGCCGAGACGAGCAACTCGTTCGAGACGGGCGTGCGCGGGCAACTGGGGAACGGGAGCAGCAGCTACAGCGTTGCCGTGTTCCGCAACCGCTACAAGGACTTCATCGCCAGCAACGTGCTGGTGCGGGAGAACACCGCGCCCGCGCCGGATGTCTTCCAGTCGATCAACCTGAACGACGTGACCATCAGCGGCTTCGAGGCGCGCGTGCACTGGGAAGTGGCGCGCGGCACGAGCCTCTCGGCCGCCTACGCCCATGCGCGCGGCGACGTGAAGGACCACGGCGCGACCACGCCGCTGGCCACCATCGATCCCGACAAGGTCGTCCTCGGCGCCCGCTACGAGCCGAACGCCCGCTGGGGGCTGGAGGGCCGCCTGACCGCGGCGGAACGCAAGAAGCGCAACCCCAGCCCGACCACCGTCACGCCGGGTGGCTACGGGGTGGCCGACCTCGCCGGGTGGTACCGCTTCAGCAAGGCGACGCTCCTGAACGTCGGACTGGGCAACGTGTTCGACAAGAAGTACGTGGAATGGGCCGACGTGCGCGACCTGGCGGCGTCCAGCGCGATCGTCGACGCCTTCACGCAGCCGGGACGCCACTGGAAGGTGAGCGTCACCCACAGCTTCTGACGCGCGCCATGCGACGCTTCCTCGACACCTGCACGGCCCGCTGGCGGCGGCTCTTGCGCGCCCTGCTGGCCGTGGCCGGCTTCGCGGCCGGCTGCCCGGCCATCGCCGCCTCCCTGCTGTTCGTGACCACCAGCCCGATCGCGCCCGGCAAGTTCCAGATGCTGGCGCAGGCAGCCCAGCCGCACGGCATCGTGGTGGAAGCGCGTTTCGTCGAGAAGCTTGCGCGCATCGATGCCAGCCTCTGGGAAGGGCACGACATGGTGTTCTTCGACGCGCCGCGCGACCACATCCGCGACCAGATCGCCGCCCGGCTGGCGCCGGCGGTGCCGGCCCTGGCCCGCTCGGGCACGCCGGCCGTGTGGCTGCACGCCAGGGAGCCGACCTGGCAGCACCTGCCGGACGAGCTGGCCCGGCAGCTGCACGCGTACTACGTGAACGGCGGGCCCGCGAACAGCACGAACTTCTTCGCGGCTGCCGGGGCCTACCTGGGCGGCCGGCCGTGGCAGTCCACTGCGCCGCCGCAGGTGTTTCCGGCCACTGGCATCTACCACCCGGCGGCGCCCGGGCTGGTGTTCGCCGAGACGGCGGCCTACCTGGACTGGAAGGGCGGCACGGCCGGCCGGCCCGTCGTCGCCATCGCCTTTCACCAGCAGGCGGTGGCGTCCGCGCAGACCGGCTTCATCGACGACCTGATCGCCCGCATCGAAGCGGCCGGCGCCGTGCCGCTGGCCTTCTACAGCCCGGTGATGGGCAAGCGCGACATCACCGACGTGCTGGCGCCCGCGGGCCGGACCCTGGCCAACGTGCTGGTCAACACGCAGATCATGCTGAACCCGGAAGGCCGTCGTGCCGAGTTCGAGGCGCTCGGCATTCCCGTCATCCAGGCCATGGCGTACCGCCAGGGCGACCGTGACGCCTGGCTGCGCGATCCGGCCGGCATCGCACTGGCGGACGTGCCCTTCTACCTGTCGCAACCGGAGTACGCGGGCGTGCACGACGTGATGGTGGCCGCTGCCACCGAAGGCTCGGAGCAGTTGCGCGCCATTGCTCCGCAGGCGCAAGCCGTGGTGGCCAAGGCGCTGGCGCTGGCACGCCTGCAGCACCAGGACCGGGCGCACAGGAAGGTGGCGATCATGTTCTGGAACTACCCGCCGGGCGAGAAGAACCTGGGCGCGTCGTTCATGAACCTGCCGACCAGCCTGCAGGCCACGCTGGAAGCGCTCCAGGCCCAGGGCTACCGCACCGAGGTGCCGGATGCGGCGATGCTCACCCTGCAGTTGCAGCGGTTGCTGCGCCCCTACTACCGGCCCGCCCGCGTGGCCCAGGAGCTGGAGGAGCTGTTGCGCGACGGCCTGGCCGACCTGCTGCCGCTCGCCGAGTACCGCCGATGGCTCGCGGACCTGCCGGCGCCCCAGCGCGACGCCTGGCTCGCGCACGCCGGCCGCCCCGAGCAATCCGTGCTGCTCGTCACACGGGCCGGACGGCCGCACTTCGTGGTGCCGCGGCTGAAGCTCGGCAACGTCGTCATCCTGCCGCAACCCCCGCGCGGCGAGCCGACCGGCGGCGGGCTCGATGCCAGGACCAAGGAGCTCTACCACTCGACCAGCGCCGCGCCACCCCACTCGTACATGGCCAGCTACCTGTGGCTGCGTGCCGGCTTCCGGGCCGACGCGCTGGTGCACTACGGCACGCACGGCACGAAGGAGTGGCTGCCCGGCAAGGAGCGTGGCCTGCGGGTGGAGGACTTCCCGCTGCTGGCGCTGGGCGACCTGCCCGTGGTCTATCCGTACATCGTCGACAACATCGGCGAGGCGACCCAGACCAAGCGGCGTGGCCGGGCGGTGAACATCAGCCACCAGACGCCGGCGATGGCGCCGGCCGGCCTGCACCGGGTGCTCACGCAGCTGCACGACGACCTGCACGCCTGGCTGGCGCAGGTGGACGGCGGGGTGAAGGAGCGGCTGCAGGAGCAGGTGATCGCCGCGGGGCTGCGGGAGCGGCTGGACCAGGACATGGGCTGGAGCCGCGATCGCATCCGGGCGGATTTCCCGCGCTTCGTGCAGGTGCTGCACGACCACCTGCACGAGCTGGCCGAGACCGTGCAGCCCCTGGGCCTGCACACCTTCGGTCGCGGCGCCGGCGAGGAAGGGCGCCTCTACACGGTGATGATGATGCTGGGGCGTCCGTTCTGGGAGGCGGCTGCGAACGCCGCCACGGGGAACCCCGGGGAAGCGGACGAGGCGATCATCGCCGACTACACCCGCATGAAGGACACGGCCCCGTACCGGCTGCTGCGCCGGCACGTGATGGAAAGTGGCGATGCCGCGGGGCTGCCGCCGGCGCTGCGTGCGCAACTGGAGCAGGCGCGCCGCTGGTACGCGGACCTGGGCGCGCAGGGGGAGACGCGTGGGCTGCTCGCAGCGCTGGACGGGCGCTACGTGCCCACCTCCTACGGCGGCGATCCGATCAAGAACGCGGACAGCCTGCCGACGGGCCGCAACCTCTACGGCTTCGATCCTTCGCGCGTGCCGACCCGCGCCGCCTGGGAAGCCGGCAAGGCGGCGCTGGAGCAGCTGGTCGCGGCGCAGCAGCAGAAGACCGGCCGGGCGCCGTCCAAGCTGACCTTCACGCTCTGGTCGGTGGAGACCATGCGCCACCAGGGCCTGCTGGAGGCGCAGGCCCTGTGGGCCCTGGGCGTGGAGCCGGTGTGGGATGCAGGCGGCCGCGTGACCGGTGTCCAGCTGGTGCCGCGGGCCACGCTCGGGCGTCCGCGCATCGACGTCGTGCTCTCGGCCACCGGCCTCTACCGCGACCACTTTCCCAACGTGATGCGGCAGCTGGCCCGCGCAGCGCAACTGGCATCGGAGGCGACGGACGAGCCGGACAACGCGGTAGCGCAGCATGCGGTGTCGATCGCGCAGCGGCTCGTCGCGCAGGGCTGGCGCGCGGAGGCGGCCCGCAGCGCGGCGCAGACGCGCATCTTCGCGTCCGCCTCGGGCAGCTATGGATCGGGGCTGGACGATGCCGCGCTCGCCACCGACACCTGGAAGACGATGGAGGAGGGCGACCGCCAGCTGGCGCAGCTCTACCTGCGCAAGATGCAGTTCGCCTACGGACCGGCCGAGGCCGACTGGGGCAAGAGCGGCGCCGACCTGGCGCGCGATGCCGGGAGCACCCAGGCCGAGCCTGGATTCAACCTCTACGCCACGCACCTGCGCGGCACCGAGGCAGCGGTGCTGGCGCGCACCTCCAACCTGTACGGCATGCTCACGACGGACGATCCGTTCCAATACCTGGGCGGCATTGCCACGGCGGTGCGCCACCTGGACGGCAAGGCGCCGGAGTTGTTCATCTCCAACCTGCGCGGACCGGGCGCCGGCAAGGCGGAGGCGGCCGGCCAGTTCCTGGCGCGGGAACTGGCGACCCGCAACCTCCACCCCGGCCACATCGAGGGCCTCATGAAGGAGGGCTACGCGGGCACGCTGCAGGTGCTGGACGGCATCAACAACTTCACGGGCTGGACCACGGTGGCGCGGGAGGTGGTGCGCGACGACCAGTGGCAGGCCTTCGTGGACGTCTACGTGCGCGACCGGCACGGGATCGGCGTGCGCCGCTGGATGGAGCGGGAGAACCCCCATGCGCTCGCGCAGGTGATGGAACGCATGCTGGAGATGGCACGCCAGGGCTACTGGCAGGCCGACCCGGCCACGGTGCGCGAACTGAAGGAGGGCTACCGTGCCCTGGCGCGGCGGCACGACGTGCGGACCGACAACACGACCTTCCAGCGGTACGTCGGGTTGTCGGGCCACGGACTCGCCCGCCCCGCGGCAGCGGCCGCTGCGACACCGGCGCCAACGCCCAGCCGGGCGGCGGCGCCTCCACCGGCGGCCGCGGCCGCACCGCCGCCCGAGCCGCCGGCGCCGCCGCCTCGCGTGCGCGGCATGCAGCTCGAACAGGTCGTCCAGCAGCCGGCGGTGGGCACGCTGTTCGCGGCGGCAATGGGGCTGCTGCTGCTCGCACCGCTGGCGGGTGCGGCCCGCCAGTGGAGGCGCAGCGCCTGATGCCAGACCCCTCCAGATGAAGAAGACCCGACGGACGAGAAAGAAGGAAGACACATGATCGAGAGCTCCACCATCGAAACCGCCATGTACCAGGTCGGCCAGCTGTTCCTGCTGCCGGTGCTGGCGCTGGTCGCCCTGCTGTTCCTGTACGCGCTCTACGCGCTCGGAGGCTTCGCCGTGCAGGCCTGGCAGCGGCGCGACCCGCAGGCGCCGGCCGGCTACCCGCTGCGCCGGTACGTGCAGCAGCGGCCCACCGCGACGGAGGACGAGCTCGATCTCGTCGCGCACCGCCTGCTCGAGAAGGAGCGCCTGGCCAGCCGCATCGCGCCCATGCTCGGCCTGGTCGGCACGATGATCCCGATGGGGCCGGCGCTGCGCGCGCTGGCCGACGGAAACCTGGCGCGGGTGTCGGACAGCCTGACGGTGGCCTTCTCGGCGGTGATCCTGGCTCTTATCGCCGCCAGCATCACCTACTGGGTGTCGAACATCCGGCGGCGCTGGCTCGCGGAGGAACTGGTCGCCTTGCAGCGGAAGGGTGCCGCATGAGCCTGAAGCTGCTGCACGAGCCCGAGAACGACGATCCCATCCTGTCGGTGGTGAACATCATCGACATCTTCCTGGTGATCATCGCCGCGCTGCTGATCACGGTGGCCAAGAACCCGATGCTCCATGCCTTCGGCAGGCAGGACGTGACGGTGATCACCGACCCGGGCCGCCCCACCATGGAGATGCTGGTGAAGAAGGGCGAGAAGATCGAGCGCTACAAGGCCAGCGGCCAGATCGGCGAGGGCGAAGGCGCCAAGGCCGGCACGGCCTACCGGATGAAGGACGGCGCCATCGTCTACGTGCCCGAGTAGCGGTCGCCCTGGGTCGCCGCCTGGCCTGGCGACGAGGACGGATACGCGAGCACCGGGCCCCCGGCGTTCGCTTGCGCCCGGCGGCGCGGCCGGGTGTGGCACACCGCCGGCGACGTGCCGTTCAGGCGTAGACCTGCACCGCGGCCGCGCGGCGCGCCTGCAGCCGCTGGGTGAGGCGGTCCGCCAGCCGCAGGGCGAGTGCGACGATGGTCAGGGTGGGGTTGGCCTGGCTGGATGTCGGGAAGACTGCGCTGCCTGCGATGTAGAGATTGCCGACATCGTGCACCCGGCAATCGGTGTCGACCACGCTGGTCTCCGGGCGGGTCCCCATCCGGGCCGTGCCGATGTGGTGGCCTCCGTACGCGCCATACCGCATGAGGTCCTGCTCGAGCGTCTCGGGGTTGAACTCGTAGCGGCCGACACCGGTGCGTTCCATCTCCGCAGCGATCAGGGTCAGGGTGCGGGAGACCGATTGCACGTCGGCCTGGCAGTAGCGCCAGTCCACCCGAAGCTTGCGCATGCCCAGGGCGTCGACGTCCTGCGCCAGCAGCACGCGGCTGGCAGCGTATGGCTGCTGCTCGCCGTGCACCTCGAGGCTGAAGCGGTTGGTCCGGTTGGACAGGATGACCGAGGGGAACTTGCGTTGGGCAAGCGCGCGGTGGCGCAGCCAGTGCGTGAGGAACGTCGCGATCTCCACTGGCTCGCGGACCACGTTGAACATGTGCCGGGCCACCATCCCGGCGGGGACGGGTGCCGTGTCCCGCAGCCGCTTGGCGTACTCGTAGCTCACCAGGCTGCGCGCGAGGAACAGCCCCGACAGGACGCCGCTGCGATGGGCCGGATCCGTGATCTTCGGGAAGTGCAGGCGCGCCACCATGTTGTGCAGGCCATGCCGGCGCTGCATCGCCGGATCGATGCTGAGCCGGCGGCGGCAGTAGACGCCGTCGGCTGCGATCTCGTAGCCGTGACGCACCTGCCGGGTGGAGCCGAATATCGTGAGCGTGCCGACGTTGCCGGCGATGTGGCACTGGTAGTAGCGGCCCACCACGTCGAAGCGGTTGCCGATCCCCTGCGGCACCACGTCGTCCGATTGCAGCAGCAGCCGTGCCGTCTCCAGGCCGCCGGTGGCGAGCACGACGGCCCTGGCCGACACGTGCAAGCGGTTCCCCGACAGCGTGGCCACGTCGAGCGCGCGCACGTTGCGGCCTTCTTCGTCGAGCCGCACGGCGGTGCAGTGCGCCCCGGTGAGCACGCGCACGTCGCGGGCCAGTTCCAACCGCCGGCGATAGCGCTTGCCGAAGTCGGTCGGGCAGGAGAACCGCTCCAGGCTGTGGGTGCGCACGATGTCGCTGTCGAAGCCGGCGAACATCGGCGGCGCCTCGGGCAGGGCGGTGCGCGCGTCGTAGGCGAAGCGGCCGGCCTCGACCCAGGTGTTGGCCTTGGCGTACCAGGGCAGGAGGCCCTCGTACGAGATCGGCCATCCGCTGCCCGGCACGAAGGAGCGGCGCTCGAAGTCGATCGGGTCGTAGGGCACGCAGCGGCCTCCCCACAGGCTCGTGGAGCCGCCCAGCCCGCGCAGGCGGTACCGGTGCACAGGGCTGTGGATCCGCTCGTCCGCGACCTCTCCCTCGTAGTGCGCCTGTGCCTGGCGGTCGCGGGCCCGCGAGCCCGCCTCCAGCAGCAGCACCTGCAGGCCCTGGTCCGACAGCGACAACGCCAGCGTGATGCCTGCGGCACCGGCCCCGACGATGCACACGTCGGCGTGCAACGTGGTGCCGCGCGGAACGTCGTCGGCGCTCTCGATCATGGGCACACCTCGACGTGCGCGCGGGCGGCAAACCGGGCCAGCACCGCGAAGGCGCCGTGCCTGCAGTTGCGCAGGTCGACGCCAGCGACGTGTGCCGCATCGAGGTCCTCTGGCCATCGATCCTCGGGAACATCCAGCTGGACCGGCTTCCTTCTCATCGGCTTCCCCGGCGCGCGAACGCGCAAAGTCACTTGCTCGGCGATTGCGAGGCGAGTGTAAGGCTCAGCTACCGCGATGGCGAGTGGGGCTCGGCCATTCGGGGGACCGCTGGGGGCCGAGCTCTTCGTTGCCGATGATGGATCAGTTGGGACACCGCGGCCCGAGCTGCCGGGGCGCCGGGCGCGGCGCTGGAGCGAGATGCGGCGCCGCCGGAAGAGCTGCCTCAGGCGGCGTCGTGGAAGATCAGGCCTGCCGTGAAGCGCGTGCCGCGGCGCACGCGGCTGACCCCGTGCCGCATGTGGACGCGGTAGGTGCCGCGAACGCCCTGCACCGGGCGATGGCGGACGGCGAGCACCGCCGCGTCCCCTCGGCCGATCGGCACCACGAGCGGGCGGGTTTGCATCCGCGGCCGCTGCTCCGTCATCACGAATTCGCCGCCCTCGAAAGCCACGCCCGGCTCCGACAGCAGGATCACCACTTGCAGGGGGAACACCAGGTCGCCGTACAGGTCCTGGTGCAGGCAGTTGAAGTCGCCCGGCCCGTACCGCAGCAGCAGCGGCGTGGCGCGGGTCTGGCCAGCGGCGTGGCACTGCGCCAGGTAGTCGGCATGCGAGGCCGGATACAGCGGCCGCAGCCCGAGCAACGTGTTCCAGCGGTTCGCGATGGGCACCAGGCGGGCGTAGAGCGCTCGCCGCAGCTGGGAGAGCAGGTCCGGCAGCGGATGGTCGAAGTACTTGTATTCACCCCGGCCGAAGCCGTGGTGCGCCATCACCACCCTGCTGCGGGACGCCTGCGTTCCAGCGTCGTAGAGCCTCGCGAGGCCATCGCATTCGTCCGGCGCGAGCAACCCGGGCAGCACCGCGACGCCCTCCTCGTCGAGGCCGTCTGCCACCTGGTCCCAGTCGTGGCCGGCCAGGCGCGCCGCGGCATCGGGACCATCGGCCGTCCGGCGGGAGTGCTCTCGGGGAAGGTGTGCCATGGGGTGAGAGTACGGCGGCAGCGGCCGGGCTTCCGGCCGGATCCGGACATGTGTCTGCGTCGGTGGCCCCGGCAAGCGACGATCAGCGGCGCCGCCGCAGCCACGTGGTCTTTCATGGCTGTGTCACGGGAGCCCGGCAATGTCCCGGCTTTTCCAATCGCAAGGCTCCATGAACCCAACAGGAATTGCCATCGTCGCCGGGCTGTGCATGCTCGCGGCCGCTCCCACTGTCGCGCAGCAGGCGTTTCCGGCGACGCTGGCCGGCCATGCCGTGATGCCGGCCGCCACTTTCATCCCGGCACCCCAGGACGCGCCCCGCGACCTGCAGGTCAGCGGCAAGTTCACGACCGGCGTGCGGGTCGACAGGCTGGGCAGCGTCGAGGGCCAGTCGGGCGGCCGCCCGACCGGGATGTCGGTTCCGTTCCAGGGCCAGGCGGCCCAGGGGCACTCGGGCATCAAGCGCATGGCCGACGGCAGCTACTGGCTGCTGACGGACAACGGCTTCGGCGCCAAGGCCAACTCGCCCGACGCAATGCTGTTCCTCAACCGGTACGCGGTGGACTTCAAGGGCGGCCGCCTCCAGCGCCTGGAAACCGTCTTCCTGCACGATCCGGACCGCAAGGTGCCGTTCCGCATCGTCCATGAAGGCACGGCCATGCGGTACCTGACCGGCAGCGACTTCGACACCGAGAGTGTCCAGGTCGCCGGCGATCACTTCTGGATCGGCGACGAGTTCGGGCCTTTCCTGATCAAGGCCACCCTGAAGGGCAGGGTGGTGGCTGTCTTCGACACGCGGGTGGACGGCAAGGCGGTGCGTTCGCCCGACCATCCGGCCGTGACCACGCCCGGCGCGCCTGGCGAGACGGTGGCCTTCCAGGTGCGCCGCTCCAAGGGTTTCGAAGGCATGGCCGCCAGCAAGGATGGCACCAAGCTCTACGCCCTGCTGGAGGGCGCGCTCTGGGACGAGCAGGCCAAGGCCGCCGAGAACGTGGAGGGCAGGCAGTTCCTGCGCGTGCTGGAGTTCGACCTGAAGACCGAGAAGTGGACTGGCCGCCATTGGAAGTACGTGTTGGAAGCCAACCACCATGCCATCGGCGACTTCAACATGATCAGCGACACCCAGGGCCTGGTCATCGAGCGCGACAACGGCGAGGGTACGGCCGACAAGGCCTGCCCGGACGGCCAGAAAGCGGCGGGCTGCTTCCACGACGTCGCGAAGTTCAAGCGCATCTACAAGGTGGAGCTGACCGAGGCGAACGTCAACGCGCCGCTCAGGAAGGTCGGCTTCATCGACCTGCTGCAGATCGCGGACCCCGGCAAACTCTCGCGCAAGGCGCTGACCAACGGGGTCCTGGCGTTCCCGTTCTTCACCATCGAGAACGTGGACGTGGTGGACGAGCGCCACATCGTCGTGGGCAACGACAACAACCTGCCGTTCTCCTCCAGCCGCGACCCGGGACGTGCCGACGACAACGAACTGGTGCTGCTCGAGGTCGGCGACTTCCTCCGGGCGACCGGCGCGCCCTGAGACCGTCCGAAGCAGCCCGGGTCCAGTCCAGGGCTGCAGGAGGCGGGCGGGCCGCTCGGCTTGCGGCCCCAGCACTTGACGAGCGGCTGGGGCGCGCGATAGCGTCGCGCGATGTCATCTTCCCATGCGATCACGAGCCTGGAGCAGCTGCTGGGACTCTTCGGCACGGTGGGCGAAGCGTCGCTGCGCAAGGAGACCGACGCCATCCACCCGGTCTACCGGCGCTGGATCGAGGCCTCGCCCTTCGCGGTGCTGGCCACCAGCGGCCCCGGCGGCCTCGACGCGTCGCCGCGCGGTGATCCCGCGGGCTTCGTGGTGGTTCGGGACGACAAGACCCTGCTGCTGCCGGAGCGTCGCGGCAACAATCGAATCGACAGCCTGCGCAACATCCTGGCCGATCCGCGCGTGGCGCTGCTCTTCCTCATCCCGGGCGTCGGCGAGACCCTCCGGGTGCGAGGTCGGGCCTCGATCAGCACGGCCCCCGAGTTGCTGGACCGCTTCACCATCGGCGGCAAGGCGCCGCATTGCGTGCTGGTGATCTCCGTCGACGCGGTGTTCTTCCAGTGCGCCAGGGCCATGCAGCGCTCGGGGCTGTGGTCCGGGGCGCCGGCCCGTCCTGCCGGCGTCCCAACCGCTGGCGAGATGCTGGAAGCCCTCTCGGACGGCGGCATCGACGGCGCCGGCTACGACGCCGCGCTGCCGTCGCGCCAGCGGGCGACGCTGTACTGATCCAGGCCGCGCAGCCAAGCGGCTTGGCTACGCGGGGCCGGCACACTGGCGGTGCACGTGCTGCCGCGCCCAGCCGTTGGCGCGATTGAACGCGCTCCTGCTGTCGGCGCAGGTCCGTCAGGCGAGAGAAGAGGAAGGGGGGAGAAGTGGTGGGTCCTGTAGGATTCGAACCTACGACCTACGGATTAAGAGTCCGCTGCTCTACCAACTGAGCTAAGAACCCACTTCGGGTCGCCGCAAGCGCGGCAACCGGCAAACAGTGTCGTGGTGGAGAGGAGGAGGATCGAACTCCCGACCTTCGCATTGCGAACGCGACGCTCTCCCAGCTGAGCTACCCCCCCGCGACGATCGATATTCTAACGCATGCCGTTGCGGCTCGCGAGCTCGACGAACAATCCGGCGTGGTCGAGGTCCGCGAGGCCATGCTCCAGGGCCTGGGCATACAGCTGTCCGAACAGCCGCGTGATGGGGGCGTCGAAGCCGATTTCCTCGGCGGTCGCCAGTGCGTTGCGCATGTCCTTGGCCTGCACCGACATCCGGGCGCGGGGTGCGAAATCGCGCTCGACCATGCGTTGCCCGTGCAGCTGCAGGATGCGGCTGTCGGCAAAGCCGCCCGTGATCGCCTCGCGCACCTTGGCCATGTCGGCCCCGCCCTTGGCGCACAGCAGCAGCGACTCGGCCACCGCGCCGATGGTGATGCCCACGATCATCTGGTTGGCCAGCTTGGTGAGCTGGCCGGTGCCGTGCGGACCGACGTGGGTGGCGCGCCCGAACACCTGGAACACGGCCCGTGCACGTTCGAAGTCGGCCGGCCGGCCGCCCACCATGATCACCAGCGTGCCGTTCTCGGCCCCGACCGTTCCCCCGGACACCGGCGCGTCGAGGCAGCCGACGCCGAGCTCGCCCAGCCGGGCGGCGTGGTCGCGGGCCTCGCGTGGCTGGATCGATGCCATGTCGATGAAGAGCGAACCGCTGCGCATGGCCTGCGCGGCGCCCTGGCCGAACAGCACGTCCTGCACGATCGGCCCGCTCTCCAGCATGCCGACCGTCACCTCGGCGTCGCGCACCGCCTCGGCCGGGGTGTCACCGATGCGGGCACCGCAGCCCGCCAACGGCTCCGCCTTGGCGCGGGTGCGGTTCCAGACCCGCACCTCGTGGCCGGCCTCGCACAGGCGGCGCGCCATCGGCAGGCCCATGCGGCCCGTTCCCAGCAACGCGATCTTCATCGATGATTCTCCGGCAGTGGACCGGCGCGCATCATCGGGCGGCCGCTCGCCAGTTGGCTGTCACGCGGCTTTCAGCCGCGGTGCGCCAAAGAGCTCCTCCATCTGCCGGCGCACCTGCCAGGCCCGGGTGCTGGTGTCCACCGCGACGTCGTTCCACGACAGGCTCTGCCCCTTGCGCACCGGCCGCACCACCTTCACGTCGTGCGCCAGGCCCAGCGGCAGACCACCCATCTGCACCGAGGTGTCGGCCGGCAGGAGCTTGCCCCACACGGTGTAGCCGCCCTCGCCGTCGAGCACGTCGCCGGGCACCAGGTCGCGCTTGGCGGTGGCCACGACGTCCGCGTTCCAGCCGATGGCCACGCCGGTGGGTTCGCCGCGCAGGGCGACCGATGCCACCGACACGCCCACCTCCAACCCGATCAGGTGCCAGCGCTTGTAGAGCGTGAAGTAGCGCCCGCTCGGGTCGGTGTGCGCGTTGTATTCCTCGAAGCAGTTGCGGATGTACTCGGTCTCGGCTTCGACCGTCACCCACACGCCCATCCGGATGTCGTAGGGGATCTGGCGTCCGTCGGGCTCCAGCGAGGAGATCACCTCGACCATGCCTTTGCGTTCGAGCACGCCGCCTTCGCTGCGCGGCCGGGTCACGAACGGGATGTCCTCCACGCTGGCCGGCGGGTAGAGCAGGCCGTTGCTGGGCACGCCCAGCCCGGTGGCGTTGGCGACCGCGGTGCTCTCGATCGATGGCTTGGAGCCGTCGAGGAAGCTGTTGAACATCTTCGGGTTGAGGCCGCCGCGGCGGGCCTGCTCGGGTGTGAGCCCGTAGTAGCCCCACACGGTCTCCGGCGTCGATTCGCAGAAGTGCGGCAGCCACTTGTGCCCGCGCCCGGCCGCCACCACCGGGAAGCCACAGGTGCGGGCCCAGTCCACCAGGTCGCAGATCAGGGCCGGCTGGTCGCCGAACGCCAGCGAGTAGACGACACCTGCTTCCGCTGCCTTGCGCGCCAGCAGCGGGCCGCAGAACGCGTCGGCCTCGACGGTCACGTTCACCACGTGCTTGCCGTGGGCGAAGGCCTCCAGGCAGTGGTCGACCGCCGCGATGGGATGGCCCGTGCATTCGACGATCACGTCGACCGCGGGATGCCGCACCAGCGCCTGCCAGTCCTCGCCGACGTGGGTGGTGCCGGTGCGGATCGCCGCATCGATCGAGTCGGCCTGGCTGCGCACCGGGTCCCAGCCGACGCGGGCCAGGTTGGCCTGGGCGTTCGCGGGCGAGAGGTCGGCGATGCCGGCCAGGTGGACGCCGGGCGTGCGCGGCACCTGGGCCAGGTACATGGAGCCGAACTTGCCGGCGCCGATCAGGCCGATGCGCACGGGCTTGCCCTGGGCGGCGCGTTGCTGGAGTTTGGTGTGCAGGTTCATCGATGCTCCGGATGCAGGGCACGCGCGGCGGCGGCCCGGACGGTGGCGAAAGTCGAAGCCTGCGCGGCCGCGCAGGCGGCGGGGACGGCGGGCTCAGGCCGCCTGCTTCATCTCGTCGAACGGCACGCTGCTGGTCTGCAGGGCGCTGGCGGGCAGGCCGTCCTTCCAGGGCACGTCGACCGGATAGTCCCTCACCAGGCAATCGTCGGGCAGGCACTCGATCGGGCGGAAGTCCCGGTGTGCGATGTACTCGGGGCGCTTGAAGCGGCGGATGTGGTTGGACACCGCGCACAGGCTCAGGTAGACGCTCACGCGGTTCCACGGCGACAGGTTGCTGCTGGAGGCGTGCAGCAGGCAGCTGTGGAACAGGATCATCGAGCCGGCCGGCCCCTTGGGGCTGACGATGCCGTGGTCACGGCCGCCGGCCCGGTCCACCAGCGTGGCGATCAGCTCGTGGTCGACCGTCCACAGCGGATAGCTGGTGGTGGTGAGGTCGTGCCGGGCCTGCACCACGCCCTTCTTGTGGCTGCCGGGGATGAACATGAGCGGGCCGTTGTACTCGTTCACCTCGTCCAGGAAGATCGCGACGTTCATGGCCCGCTCGGTGGGCATCATGTCGTCGTTCAGCCAGGTGCCGTAGTCCTGGTGCCACTGCCACACATCGCCTTCGAAGGCCATCTTGCCGTTGACCTTGAACTGGTGCATGTAGACCGCCTCGCCGAACAGGTCGACCACGGGTTCCACCATGCGCGGATGCCGCGCCAGCCGGGCGAACGGCTCGCTCACCATGTGCGCCGCGAAGTTGGTGCGCACCGCGTCCTTGCCCTTCTCGCGCACGTTGTAGGCTTCGCGGCGGCTGTAGAGCTCGGGGACCGCGTCGGTCAGCGTCCGGGTTTCCTGGGGCGAGAACAGGCCGGGGAAGAACAGGTAGCCGTCACGGTCGAATTGCTCGAGCTGGTCCGGTGTCAGGCGCATCGCATGTCTCCTAGGTGGGGGTCTGCAGGGCAGGGGAGGTGAGCAGCTGCGGCAGACGCTGCGCCAGGTTCTCGGCGGCGTGCTGCCCATGGTGTTCCATCAGGCGGGCGGCGCCCTCGACGTCGCCGGCGGCGATCGCGCGCGCGACCGCCTCGTGCTCGTCCCAGACTGCGTCGCGCTGGCGCGATTGCTGCAGCACGGCGCCCATCACGCGGCGCAGGTGGCGCCAGTGCTGGTGCGCGGTCTCGGCGATCAGGGGATTGCCGGACGCGGCATAGATGGCATCGTGGAAGGCCAGGTCGGCATCGATCATCGCCTTGACGTCGCGACCGCGCGCCGCCTGCCGCCCCTGGGCGATCAGCGCCGGATCGAGCTGGAACCGCGCCGCCGCCGCCAGTCGGGCGGCCAGGGAGTCGAGTGCGCCGCGCACCTGGTAGATCTTCAGCGTCCAGCCGGCGTCCAGCGGCGCGACCAGCACGCCGCGCCCGGGGGCGTCCTGGACGAACCCGTCCTTCTTGAGCAGGCGCAGCGCCTGCAGCACCGGCTGACGCGACACGGCCAGCTGTTCCGCGATATCTTCCTGGGTGATCCGCTGCCCTGGCGCCAGCGACCCGTCGCTGATCGCATCGAGCAGCCGTCGGTAGACCTGCTCGACGAGATCGGGTGCGGCCTCCAGACGGACGAGCTTGGCGGACATGCGGAGAATCTGGTTGGATGTCTGTATACAGAATACAGCAACGCACGTGAGAGGTGGGTATCCGATGGCGAAACACGATCCGGTCTGGCTCGACCGCATGTACAACAACCGCGCGCTGGTGCCCGACCACGCGCAGCATTTCGAGCGCTGGGCGGAGGCCTCGGCCGTGGCCCGCAAGTGGCCGGAGGCCGTGCTCGACGTGCCCTACGGCGAGGGCCCCGGCGAGACGCTGGACGTCTTCCCGGCCGAGCAGGCCCGCTCGCCGGTGGTGGTGTTCATCCACGGCGGCTACTGGCGGTCGCTGGACAAGAACGACCACTCGTTCGTCGCGCCGGCGTTCAACGAGGCCGGCGCCTGCGTGGTCATCCCGAACTACGACCTGTGCCCGGCCGTCACCATCCCGGACATCACGCTCCAGATGGTCAAGGCGCTGTCCTGGACCTGGAAGCACGCGCCCGACCACGGCGGCGACCCGCGGCAGATCACCGTCATCGGGCATTCCGCTGGCGGCCACCTGGCAGCCATGATGCTGGCCTGCGACTGGAGCCGCTGGGATCCCGAACTGCCCAGCGACGTGACCCGCAAGGCGCTGTCGATCTCCGGGCTGTACGAGCTGGAGCCGCTGCGGCACACGCCGTTCCTGCAGGAGTCGCTGCGTCTCACGGCGGCCGATGCCCTGCGGGCCAGCCCGGCGCGCCTGCCGGCGCCGCAAGCTGCGACGCTGTACACGGTCGCGGGCGCCGATGAGAGCGCGGAGTTCCTGCGGCACAACCGCCTGATCCGGGAGGCCTGGGGCGAGGAGTGCGTGCCGGTGTGCGAGGCCCTGCCGGGCCTGAACCACTTCAGCGTGCTCGAGACGCTGGTCGACCCGGGGCAGCCCCTGCACCAGCTCGCGCTGGAACTGATGGCCCGCTAGGCAGGCGGCGCACCCCGGGCCTGACGGGCCGGCGGGGCCGCTGGTGCGTCGGGGGATGCCCCCGATCTCACATCAGCAGGTGCTCGCCCGCGTTGTCGCCGCCCAGGATCACGTAGTTGACCTTGCGGATGTCCATCAGCCGCTTGCCGCCGGCATAGCTCACCGAGCTCTGGATGTCCTCCTGCATCTCGCGCAGGGTGGCCGAGAGCCGGCCCTTCACCGGTTCGAGGATGCGCTTGCCTTCCACGTGCTTGTACTCGCCCTTGTTGAAGTCGGACGCGCTGCCGTAGTACTCCTTGAACAGGCGGCCGTCGACCTCGACGGTCTTGCCGGGCGACTCCTCGTGGCCGGCCAGCATGGAGCCGATCATCACCATGCTGGCGCCGAAGCGGATGCTCTTGGCGATGTCGCCGTGCTCGCGGATGCCGCCGTCCGCGATGATCGGCTTGGTGGCCACGCGGGCGCACCACTTGAGCGCCGACAGCTGCCAGCCGCCCGTGCCAAAGCCGGTCTTCATGCGGGTGATGCACACCTTGCCGGGACCGATGCCGACCTTGGTGGCGTCGGCGCCCCAGTTCTCCAGGTCGATGATCGCCTCGGGTGTGCCCACGTTGCCGGCGATCACGAAGGTGCCCGGCAGCTTCGCCTTGAGGTGGGCGATCATGTTCTTCACGCTGTCGGCATGGCCGTGCGCGATGTCGATCGTCACGTACTCGGGTACCAGTCCGTCGCGCGCGAGCTGGTCGACGGTGTCGTAGTCGGGCTTCTTGACGCCCAGCGAGATCGACGCGAACGCGCCCTGCGCGTGCATGTGCCGCACGAAGGCCGCGTTGTCCAGGTCGAAGCGGTGCATCACGTAGAAGTAGCCGTTCTGCGCCAGCCAGAGGCAGATCGTCTCGTCGACCACCGTCTTCATGTTGGCCGGCACCACGGGGATGCGGAAGCTGCGACCACCCAGCTCGACGCTGGTGTCGCATTCGGAGCGGCTGTCCACGCGGCACTTGCGCGGCAGCAGCAGGACTTTGTCGTAGTCGAAGATTTCCATGCCAAGCCTCTCGGGAGAGTGAGTCGTCGAAGAACGAGTGAGGCGCTTGGACTGGGCCCGGTCCTGGCCGCCGGCAGGACGCCGGGCCAAAAAAAACCGGGTCCCAAATGCTTGGGCCCGGTGCGCAATTCTAGCGTCGGGGCCGCGCCGGCCTGCATCCGGATTCCGATATGGCCCTGATCACGCCGCGTGCATCCTGCAGCCAGCCGACCACGCGCAGACGCTCGGGATGGCTGCCTGCCGGAATGTTCATCGGGCGCGACTCGGTGCGCGGGCCCACGCCCGCCGGCCAGGGCACCTGCAGCACGTTGCGCACGAGGTTGCGTTCCACCGGCGAACCTTCGGTCCCCGCCGGCAGCGTCTCCACCAGGGCCAGCCAGGCAGTGACGGGTTGCGGCGCGGCCCCGCCGGCGTCGATCGAGGCGCCGATGTAACCGTTGAATGGCAGGCCATGCGCGACCCGCAGCGGCTGCCCGCGGCCGGCGCGTGCAGTGCGGGCGGCTGACAGCGGCAACGGCCGCTGCCGGCCGAGCGCGTCCAGGCGCTCGAGCCCATCGCGGCGGGCCGCGGCCGCCAGGGCGGCATCGTCGCCCCGGGCGCCCGGCACGATCCAGTCGATCGCGAGTTCGCCGACGCGGGCCCGGGGCGTGTCCGGGTCGCTCCAGCAGGTCTCGCAGTCCGCGTTGATGAAGCGCTCCAGCAGGGCCGTCGGCCGGGGCTGCCCGTCGCTGGAACAGGACGATTGGGCCTGGGCGCCGGCCGCAAGGGTCAGGGCCAGCACGGCTGCCGGCAGGATTCGCGCGCTTGGTGACATTTCGATGCGGGGCGGGTTTTTACAATGTCGCATGTTCCCAGAAGCCGACGCCGCCTCGCCGCTGCTCCACAACCTCAACCCCGAGCAGCGCGCCGCCGTCACCCTGCCCAACGAGCACGCCCTGATCCTGGCCGGGGCCGGCTCGGGCAAGACGCGGGTCCTCACCACGCGCATCGCCTGGCTGCTGTCCACCGGCCAGGTGTCGCCCGGCGGCATCATGGCCGTCACCTTCACCAACAAGGCGGCCAAGGAGATGATGACCCGGCTGGGCGCCATGCTGCCGGTGAACGTGCGCGGCATGTGGATCGGCACCTTCCACGGGCTGTGCAACCGCTTCCTGCGCGCCCACTACAAGCTGGCCAACCTGCCGCAGAGCTTCCAGATCCTGGACACCCAGGACCAGCTGTCGGCCATCAAGCGGCTGATGAAGCAGTTCAACATCGACGAGGAGCGCTTCCCGGCCAAGGAAACCCAGTGGTTCATCGCCGGCTGCAAGGAGGACGGGCTGCGTCCGGCCGCGGTCGAGGCGCGCACCGAGGAAGACCGCCGGAAGGTCGAGATCTACCAGCTGTACGAGGAGCAGTGCCAGCGCGAGGGCGTGGTCGATTTCGGGGAGTTGATGCTGCGCAGCTACGAGCTGCTGCGCGACAACGATCCGATCCGGGCCCACTACCAGCGCCGCTTCCGGCACATCCTGATCGACGAGTTCCAGGACACCAACCGGCTGCAATACGCCTGGATCAAGATCTTCACCGTCAACCCGGACGGCAGCGCCGGCGCCGCCAACTCGGTGTTCGCGGTCGGCGACGACGACCAGAGCATCTACGCGTTCCGCGGCGCACGGGTGGGCAACATGGCCGACTTCGTGCGCGAATTCGACGTGCGGCACCAGATCAAGCTGGAGCAGAACTACCGCAGCTACAGCAACATCCTGGACTCGGCCAACGCCCTGATCAGCCACAACAAGGGCCGCCTGGGCAAGAACCTGCGCACCGACCAGGGACCGGGCGAGCCGGTTCGGGTGTACGAGGCGCCCACCGACCTGGCCGAGGCCCAGTGGCTGGTCGAGGAGATGCGCCACCTGGTGCGCGGCGACGGCCCGGAAGGCAGCACCCTGCGCCGCGAGATCGCGGTGCTCTACCGCAGCAATGCGCAGAGCCGCGTGATCGAGACCGCGCTGTTCAACGCGGGCGTGCCCTACCGCGTGTACGGTGGCCTGCGCTTCTTCGAGCGCGCCGAGATCAAGCACGCGCTGGCCTACCTGCGGCTGCTGGAGAACCCGCACGACGACACCAGCTTCCTGCGGGTGGTGAATTTCCCGCCGCGCGGCATCGGCGCGCGCAGCATCGAGCAGCTGCAGGACGCCGCACGGGCGGCCGGCTGTTCGCTGCACGACGCGGTGAGCGCCACCACCGGCAAGGCCGGCGCCAACCTCGGCGCGTTCGTTGCCAGGATCGACGTGCTGCGCGAGCAGACCCAGGACCTGAGCCTGCGCGAGATCATCGAGCTGGTGCTGCAGCACTCCGGCCTGGTCGAGCATTACAGGGCCGAGCGCGAGGGCGCCGAGCGCATCGAGAACCTGGAGGAGCTGGCCAGCGCCGCCGAGAGCTTCGTGATGCAGGAGGGCTTCGGGCGCGATGCCGTGGCGCTGCCGGTGGACGAGCTGGCGCAGAGCCCCGCCAGCCAGGGGCTGGACCCGAACCAGCCGGTGCTGAACGAGCCGGCGCCCGACTACGTGGAGCCCGACGCGGAGACCGGCGAGACGCTGTCGCCGCTGGCGGCCTTCCTCACCCATGCCGCGCTGGAGTCGGGCGACAACCAGGCCCAGGCCGGGCAGGACGCCGTCCAGCTGATGACGGTGCATTCGGCCAAGGGGCTGGAGTTCGACTGCGTGTTCGTCACCGGCCTGGAGGAAGGCCTGTTCCCGAGCGAGCGCTCCATGTCCGACTACGAGGGCCTGGAGGAGGAGCGCCGCCTCATGTACGTGGCGATCACGCGGGCCCGCAAGCGCCTGTACCTGAGCTATTCCCAGACCCGCCTGCTGCACGGCCAGACCCGCTACAACGTGCGCAGCCGCTTCTTCGACGAGCTGCCGGAGCCTGCCCTCAAGTGGCTGACGCCCAAGAACCAGAACTTCGGCGGTTCCGCCTTCGGTTATGGCGCGGGGTATGCCAGCACGCGGTCGCCGGCAGGCGGCAACTGGAACCGCGAGGCGACCACCTTCGCCAGCCCGCCGGTGCCGGTCCAGAAGGCGGCGCCCTCGCATGGGTTGCGGGCGGGCCTGCAGGTGTTCCACACCAAGTTCGGCGAGGGCACCGTGCTGTCGATCGAAGGGCAGGGCGACGATGCCCGGGCCCAGGTCAAGTTCGGCCGGCACGGGGTCAAGTGGCTGGCGCTCGCGGTCGCCAAGCTGACGCCGGTCACCTGAGCAGAGCGCGGCACAAGGCGCTGTCGGCGGCCATCAGCGCGACGCGGGCTGGCGGCACCGCCGGAGGACCGTCGGGCTACACCGCTCACGGACCCTTACACGCTGGGCCGGGATCCGGCCTGCCGCCGCCCACGTATCCCCCTGGAGAGATGCATCCGGCCAGCGCGTCTGGCACGGCCGCATCCTTGTCCCCCTCCCGCAAGGGCGGCTTCGGCAATACGCGCCCATGGGCAGACGCAAGCCTGTCCTGATGGCGCACCCCAGGAGTTCGAAATGTTAGGCCACTACATGACCCGCGAGCAGGTGCAGGACATCGCGGAGAAGCGCGCAAGGCGCCGGGAGTTCTTCCGCAGGAGCGGCGGTTTCGCCGCCGGCATGGCCGGGGGGGCCGTGCTCATGGCCTGCGGAGGCGGCGGAACGGGTGCGATCGCCCAGTCCGCCGCAGGTGCCGTGGGGCAGGGATCCGGACCCTCGGACGCGGACATCCTGAACTTCGCGCTCAACCTCGAGTATCTGGAGGCGCAGTTCTACGTCACGGCAGCAACCGGCGCCGGGCTGCCTGCGGGCCAGCTCACCGGCACTGGCACCCAGGGCGCAGCGAGCGGCGGGCGCGCGGTGACCTTCACCGATCCCGTGGTGCGCCAGTACGCCAAGGAGATCGCCGCTGACGAGGCAGCGCACGTCGCCTTCCTGCGTTCGGCACTCGGCTCGTCCGCCGTGGCGCAGCCGACGATCGACATCGGCACTTCGCCGACGGGCGCGTTCTCCAGCGCGGCACGCGCAGCAGGCCTGATCGGCCCGGGGCAGTCCTTCGATCCCTATGCGAGCGACGAGAACTTCCTGCTGGCTGCCTTCATCTTCGAGGACGTTGGCGTCACCGCGTACAAGGGTGCCTCCCCGCTGATCCAGAACAAGACCTTCTTGGAGGCGGCCGCCGGCATCCTGGCGGTCGAGGCTTACCACAGCGGACTGGTGCGCTCGGCCCTGTACGCGAAGGGCGTGGGGACCCCGGGCCTGCGGAGCGCCGCTGACGCCATTTCCGAGGCGCGGGACAGCCTCGACGACAGCCAGGACACCGACCAGGGGATCAGTCCGACTGGCGACGTGTCCAACATCGTGCCGGCGGATGCCAATGGCATCGCGTTCAGCCGCACGCCGGCAAACGTGCTGAACATCGTCTACCTCAGCCGGGACCAGGTGAGCCAGGGAGGCTTCTTCCCGGCGGGCGTCAATGGCGCGCTGGCGCTGAGCAGCGCATACGCCTGATCGGCGCAGGTGTCCGCTCCGCCGGACACCTCTGCACCCAGGAGTCCTCCATGATCCCCTCGATCACCAGCGGCCCGCCACGTGGGTCCGCACGTTCCTGGCGGCGGCGCCATCTGCTTGGCCTGGCCATCGTGCTGGCCGGGGCCGCCGCTCTGCTCCTGGACCTGCTTGGCGCGCTCGCGCACCAGGATCCCCGCCTCGCCGGTGCGCTGGTGGGCGGCGGCATGGCCGCGGCGGCGACCGCCCTGGGCACCCTCCCGGTGCTCTTGTCGCAGCAGTTCTCCCAGCGGACCTACGACAGCATGCTGGGCTTCGGCGCCGGTGTGATGCTGGCCGCCAGTTCCTTTTCGCTGATCATTCCGGGCCTGGCCGCCGCCAAGGCGCAGGGTGCCGGTCCATGGGGTGCCGGCGCCATCGTCGGTTCCGGGGTGGTGCTTGGTGCGTTGTTGCTGCTGCTGATCGACCGCGCGGTCCCGCACGAGCATTTCGTCAAGGGACTCGAAGGGCCCAGGGCCCAGGCCATGAAACGGGCCTGGTTGTTCGTCCTGGCGATCGTGCTGCACAACGTTCCAGAAGGCCTGGCCATCGGGGTCGCCTATGCCGGTGCCGATCCGGTCGGCGCGCTGGCGCTGGCGACCGGAATCTCGATCCAGGACGTGCCGGAGGGCATGGTGGTCGCACTCGCGTTGCGCGGAGTCGGCTATGGGCGCGTCGCGAGCGCGGGGCTGGGTGTGCTGTCCGGCCTGGTGGAACCCGTGGCCGCACTGTCCGGCGCGGCCGTCATCAGCATTTCCGCCGGCATGCTGCCATGGGGGCTGGCGATCGCGGCCGGGGCCATGCTGGCGGTGATCAGCCACGAAATCATTCCCGAATCGCACCGCAAGGGCCACGAGCGCTTTGCAACCGCCGGGTTGATCCTGGGCTTCGTGGTCATGCTGCTGCTGGACACCGCGCTCGGCTGACCGTCCGGCGCTGCCTGTCGTCACCGGGCGAGAGTCCGGGAAGGTCTCCGACCACGATAAGCATGCTTATTGATGGACGTATCATCCCGCACGATCGGAGACCTTGGATGAACGCTCCCGAAACCTTGTCGCGCTGGGCCCAGCCGGACTCCAGCCGTGTGCCGTTCTGGGCCTACACCGATCCACAGCTGTACCGGCGCGAGCTCGAGCGCATCTTCCACGGACCGCACTGGTGCTATGTCGGCCTGGAGGCCGAGGTCCCCGAGGTCGGCGACTTCAAGCTCAGCTGGGTGGGTGAGCGGCAGGTGATCCTGGCGCGCGACCGCGTGGCGCCCAAGGACCGCGGGACGGACCCCGGCCTGCGGGTGGTGGAGAACCGCTGCGCCCACCGCGGCGTGCGCTTCTGCCAGCAGCCGCATGGCCGTGCGCGCAGCTTCGTCTGCCCGTACCACCAGTGGACCTACAAGCTCAACGGGGAACTGGCCGGCCTGCCGTTCAAGGACGGCGTCAAGGCCGTCGGACCGGACGGTGCCGAGTGCGTGCAGGGCGGCATGCCGCCGGGCTTCGACGTCAAGGCCAACGGTCTGAGGCGGCTGCGCGTGGAAGTGCTGCACGGCCTGGTGTTCGCCACCTTCAGCGACACGGTCGAGCCGCTGCGCGACTACCTCGGCCCGCAGATCCTGCCGTGGCTCGACCGCATCTTCGCGGGCCGCCAGCTCAGCCTGCTGGGCTACAACCGGCAGCGCATCCCGGGCAACTGGAAGCTGATGATGGAGAACATCAAGGATCCGTACCACCCGGGCCTGCTGCACACCTGGTTCGTCACCTTCGGCCTGTGGCGGGCCGACCAGAAGAGCCGCATGGTCATGGACGACCATGGGCGGCATGCGGTGATGGTCTCGCGCCGCAACGACGGCGGCGAGAACAAGACCGTGACCGCTGGCGTCAGTTCGTTCAAGGCGGACATGGTGCTGAACGACCCGCGGCTGCTGGACGTCGTGCCCGAGCCCTGGTGGAAGATCCCGGATCCGGCCAACCCGGGGGCCGACATCACGCCGACGGTGACGATGATCACGCTGTTCCCCAGCCTCATCGTGCAGCAGCAGGTCAACTCGCTGTCCACCCGGCACATCGTACCCCGCGGCGAGGGAGAGTTCGACTTCGTCTGGACCCACTTCGGCTTCGCCGACGACACGCCCGAGATGACCCAGCGGCGCCTGCGCCAGGCCAACCTGTTCGGGCCCGCCGGGTTCGTGAGCGCCGACGACGGCGAGGTCATCGCGTTCAGCCAGGACGGCTTCCGCCAGGGCGGCGAGGACGGCAGCACTCTGTGCCAGCTGGGCGGCACGGGCACCGGCGGCACCGAGCACATGGTGACCGAGACGCTGATCCGCAGCATGTACGCCTACTGGCGCAAGGTGATGGGCGAATGAGCGCGGTGCCGATGGAGCGCCTGCTGCTGCAGCTGGAGATCGACCAGCTCAACGCCGCGTACGCCGCCGCGCTGGACGAGAAGCGGTTCGACGAGTGGCCGGCCTTCTTCGTCGAGGACGGCCGCTACTGGGTGCAGGGGCGCGAGAACTTCGACCGCGGGCTGCCGCTGGCGCTGATCGCGCTGGAGAGCCGCGGGATGATGCAGGACCGCGTCTACGGCATCAGCCAGACCATCTACCACGGGCCCTACTACACCCGGCACGTGGTCGGCACGGCGCAGCTGCTGTCGATGCAGGAGGGCAGCCAGGCCGGCGGCGTCATCCGGGCGCAGGCCCATTACGCGGTGTTCCGCACGCGCCCGGGCGATGCCAGCGAGGTCTACAACGTGGGCCGCTACCTCGACGAGATCGTGCGCACGCCGCAGGGCCTGCGCTTCAAGAGCCGGCGCTGCGTGTACGACAGCGAGATGGTGCTCAACTCGCTGATCTATCCGATCTGACCCGGGAGCGCCGGCCCGCCCGGCCGGCGCGACGTCACCGGTTACTTGCGCTCCGGATCGGTCGCACGGTTGCCGATGTAGCCACCGGCTGCGGCGCCGCCCAGCGTGCCCAGCGTGCCACCGAACACCTGGTTGCCCAGCACGCCGCCCACGGCGGCACCACCCACGGTGCCGGCAGTCTGGCGGTCCATGGTGCCGCAGCCGGTCAGGCCCATCAGGGAAGCGGCGGCGATCGCCGCGAAAAGCTTGGTCTTCATACCGTTCACCTTGTCTCGAATGGGACCGCGAAGAGGCGCGGCCAACCTGTGCCTTGCACTCTAGGAAGCAGCCCGTCCGCGGGTTGTAGGAGGGGCGAGACAGGGGGTGTCGGCACCCCCCGTGGGCGGCTGCCAGCCAAACGACCGGGGCGCTCAGAGGCTGCGGTTGCGCGCGAGCGGCGGGTTGGCCGCGAAGTAGCGGGTGATGCCGCGCATCAGGGCGTCGGCCAGCTCGTCCTGGTAGGACTGGCTGCGCAGCTTGGCTTCCTCTTCCGGGTTGCTGATGAACGCGGTTTCGACCAGCACGCTGGGGATGTCGGGTGCCTTGAGCACTGCGAAGCCGGCCTGCTCGACGTGGCGCTTGTGCAGCCGGCCGACGTGGCCGATCTCCCCCAGCAGGGCACCGCCCAGCTTCAGGCTGTCGCGGATCTGCGCCGACGTGCTCATGTCCAGCAAGGCCTGGGCCACGTGCGCATCCTGCGCGCGGATGTTCACGCCGCCGATCTGGTCGGCCTTGTTCTCCTTCTCGGCCATCCAGCGCGCGGCGGTGCTGGACGCGCCACCCTGGCTCAGCGCGAACACGCTGGCGCCACGGGCGGTGGGCGTGATGAAGGCGTCGGCATGGATGCTGACGAACAGGTCGGCCTGCACGCGCCGCGCCTTCTGCACGCGCACCTGCAGCGGCACGAAGAAGTCGGCGTCGCGGGTGAGGAAGGCCCGCATCGGGTTGCCGTTGACGACGGTGGCATTGATCCGCTCGCGCAGCCGGTGCGCCACCTGCAGCACCACGTCCTTCTCGCGCGTGCCGTTGGGGCCGATGGCGCCCGGATCCTCGCCGCCGTGGCCAGGGTCGAGCGCGACGATGATCAGCCGGTCGGTCTTGGACGCCGGTGCCTCGCGCGGGGCGGCCGGCTCGCTGCCCCGGGCGGGCGGCCGCGGGCCCTGCTGCCGGGCGATGAGTTCCTCGAGTGCGTCCGGCGTCGGGGCGGGCGGCGGCGATGGCGCGGCCTCCCGGTCCTTCAGGCGCTCGGCGATCAGGGCCTCGAGCGGATCGACGGGATGGACCGGATGCAGGTCGACCACCAGCCGGTGCTGGTAGGCGGCCACGGGCGGCAGGGTGAACACCTGCGGCAGTGCGGTCTGCTTCAGGTCGACCACCAGCCGCACGACGCCGGGGGCGAACTGCCCCACCCGGATGCCGGCGATGAACGGGTCATCGGTCTGCACCTTGGCCACCAGCTCGCGCAGCGCCGGGTTCAGGTCGATGCCTTCGATGTCGACGGCCAGCCGCGGCGGGCTCGGCACCACGGTCTGCCGCGAGGTGAGCAGGCCATCGGACTCGATGGTGACGCGCGAGTAGTCGGGCGCCGGCCAGATGCGCACGGCCACGATGGTCGCGCCGCGCGCGATGTGGGCCGTGCCCAGCAGCAGCACGAGCGAGCCGCCGCGCAGCAGGTCGCGCCGTCTCATGCGAGCAGCTCCCGGCCGCGTGCCGTGCCGGCCTCGATGCGGACCTCGCGCTGGCCATCCGGCAGCAGGGCGATGCGCAGCACCAGGTCGGCCGGCGGCAGCAGGCCCGCCGCCTTCTCGGGCCACTCGGCCAGCTTCAGCCCGGGGCTGTCGAAGACGTCGCGGAAACCGGCGTCCTCCCACTCGCGCGGGTCGTCGAAGCGGTAGAAGTCGAAATGCCAGGCCGCCAGCCCCGTCGCCTGGTGCGGTTCGACCACCGCGTACGTGGGGCTCTTGATTCGCCCGGTGACACCTAGCGCCCGCAGCAGGTGGCGCACGAAGGTCGTCTTGCCGGCACCCAGGTCGCCGTGCAGCTCGATGAAGGCGTCGGCCAGCTGCGGATGCCCGGCCAGCCGACGGGCAAAGGCCTCGGTGTCGGCTTCGTCGGTCCACCGCAGGACGGCTGCGCCGCTGCCCGGCGGTGGGGAGCTTCCTACAATCGGCGGGTGATTCGGCGCGGCGCTCAGATCGACGGTCCTTCGCTGGTGGCAGCCATCCGGCAGTGGGGCCGCGAGCTCGGATTCTCCCAAATCGGCGTGGCGGGCGTGGACCTGTCGGATGCCGAGCCGGGGCTGCTGCAGTGGCTCTCCAACGGATTTCACGGCGAAATGGCCTACATGCAGACGCACGGCCTGAAGCGGGCGCGCCCGGCGGAACTGGTGCCCGGCACGCTGTCGGTGATCACCGCGCGGATGGACTACCTGCCCGCGGCCACGCCCGAAGGCTGGCAGGCGGTGGAGTGGGGCCGCCTGGAGCGCCCGCGCGAGGCGGTGGTGTCGCTCTATGCACGGGGACGCGACTACCACAAGGTGCTGCGGCAGCGGCTGCAGAAGCTGGCCGAGCGCATTGCAGCGCAGGTGGGGCCCTTTGGCCACCGGGCCTTCACCGATTCCGCGCCGGTGCTGGAGGCGGAACTGGCCGCGCGCAGCGGCCAGGGCTGGCGCGGCAAGCACACCCTGGTGCTCAGCCGGGAGGCGGGCTCGATGTTCTTCCTGGGCGAGATCTACGTCGACCTGGCCCTGCCCGCGACGCCGCCGGAGACCGCCCACTGCGGCACCTGCTCGGCATGCATCGACGCCTGCCCGACCGGGGCGATCGTCGGGCCGCAGCGGGTCGACGCGCGCCGGTGCATCTCGTACCTGACGATCGAGCATCCTGGTGCGATTCCCGAGGAACTCCGCCCGCGGATGGGCAACCGCATCTACGGCTGCGACGACTGCCAGCTGACCTGCCCCTGGAACAAGTACGCGCAACGCAGCCCGCTGCCCGATTTCGATCCCCGGCCCGACATGGCCGGTGCCACGCTGGCGGCGCTGCTGGCCTGGACCGAGGAGGAGTTCCTGCGCCGCACCGAAGGCAGCCCGATCCGCCGCATCGGCCACGAACGCTGGCTGCGCAACCTGGCGGTGGGGGCCGGCAACGCGCTGCGCACGGCGGCCGACGAGGACCTGCGCCGCGCACTGCAGCAGCGCCTGGAGCACTTCAGCGTGCTGGTGCGCGAGCACGTCGCCTGGGCGCTAGCGCAGCAGCCCGAGCGCGAATGTCAGGCTGAAGACGCCCAGCACGGTGGAGAGGGTGACCAGGCCGGCGACGTACGCGCCGTTGTAGCCCATGCGGGAGGCCAGCACGTAGCAGCTGGAGGCGGTCGGCAGGGCCGAGAACGCCAGCAGCACGACCGCCTGGGTGGGGTCGAGGTGGAACAACCGCACCAGCACCCACGCCACCAGCGGCAGCAGGGCGTGGCGGATGGCCAGCACGCAGACGGTGAGCAGCCGCTGGCGGGCCAGGCTGCCGAACTGCATGCCCGCGCCGGCAGCCATCAGGCCCAGGGCCAATGAACTGCCCCCGATGCGGTTGGCGGTCGGCTCCAGCCAGCCGGGGATCGACAGATCCAGCAGGTTGAACGCCAGCCCGGCGCCGGTACCCACGATCAGCGGGTTGCGCGCGAGCGCGGCCAGGAAGCCCGTCTGCGCATGCCGGGCCATCGGCCAGACCGCGCCGATGTTGAACAGCGGCACGCACACGCCGATCAGCACCGCGATCAGTTGCAGGCCCTGCGGCCCGGCCACCCGTTCGGCCAGCGTGAGCGCCATGAACGAGTTGAAGCGGAAGGCCACCTGCGCCGCGCCGGCGTGGTCGCGCGGGTCGATGCGCCGGCCGATCACGGGCAGGTGCGGGATGGCGTAGGCCAACCCGATCCCCGCCAGGCCCATCAGCAGGCCGGCCCCGATCAGGCTGGACGTCTCGCCGAGGTCGAGCGGGCTGCGCACGATCGACAGGAACAGCAGGATCGGGAACAGGAAGTAGTAGACCAGGCTCTCGACCCCATCCCAGACGCTGCGGTTCAGCGCGGTGTAGCGGCACAGCAGGTAGCCGCAGACGATCAGCGAGAAATCGGGGAACAGCAGGCGGGCAAAATCCACCGGCCGAGGATAGCCCAGCCATCTGCGCGGCCCCGGGTTCCCCCGTATGTGGATCCCACACCGCCGGCGCCTGCGCGGGACGTTAGGATCGGCGGGTTTGACGTCCGTTTGACTGAAGGAGAGTTCGCATGAATCGCCGTGACTGGATCGCCCTGTCGGCAGCCGCGCTGGCCCTGTCCGCCGGGCCCGCACTGGCCCAGAGCTACCCGAACAAGCCGATCAGGCTGGTCGTGCCGTTCGCCCCCGGCGGCACCACCGACATCGTGGCCCGGGTGATCTCGGATCCGCTGGGCAAGGCGCTGGGGCAGAGCGTGGTGGTCGAGAACAAGGCCGGCGGCGGCGGCATCATCGGCGCCACGCAGACTGCACGGGCCACGCCGGACGGCTACGAGCTCGGCGTCGCCACCGTGTCCACCACCGCGGCGAACCCGGCGATCAATCCCAAGATCCCGTACAACCCGATCTCGGACTTCACGCCGATCATCAACATCGCGGCCACGCCCAACGTGATCGCGGTCCACCCGAGCTTCCCGGCCAAGGACTACAAGAGCTTCGTGGCCGAGCTCAAGAAGAACCCGGGCAAGTACTCGTACTCGTCCTCCGGCACCGGCGGCATCGGCCACCTGCAGATGGAGCTCTACAAGAGCCTGTCCGGCACCTTCGTGACGCACATCCCGTACCGCGGCGCCGGCCCGGCACTGAACGACACCGTCGCCGGCCAGGTGCCGATGATCTTCGACAACCTGCCCTCGGCGCTGCCCTTCATCCGCGAGGGCCGCCTGGTGCCCATCGTGGTGGCCGCCCCGCAGCGGCTGAAGGACCTGCCGAACGTGCCGACGTTCAAGGAAGTGGGGCTGGAGCCGGTGAACCGCCTGGCCTACTACGGCATCTACGGTCCCAAGGCCCTGCCCAAGGACGTCGTCGAGAAGATCCATGCCGGCGTGACCAAGGCGCTGACCGATCCGGCGGTGCGCAAGCGCATCGAGGACACGGGCTCGCTGATCGTGGCCAACACGCCGGAGCAGTTCGGCCAGCAGATCCGCGCCGAGTACGACGTGTACAAGAAGGTGGTGGATTCGGCCAAGCTCAAGCTCGACTGACACACCGCCGGTGGTCGCTTCCGCCGCCGCCCGAGCCAAGCCGCCTGCGGGCGGCTTGTTCGCTTGCGTCGACGATTTCATCGACGCGCTCTGGCTCGAGGAGGGGCTGTCGGCCAACACGCTGGCTGCGTACCGCCGCGACCTCACGCTGTATGGCCGGTGGCTGCAGGGCCACGGCCGCGAGATCGAGGCGACCGCCGAGGTCGATCTGCACCGCTACTTCGCCGACCTGCACGCGCGCACCAAGGCGACCACCGCCAACCGCCGGCTGACCGTCTTCAAGCGGTTCTTCCGCTGGGCGCTGCGCGAGCGCCGCATCCACGCCGATCCGACGCTGAAGCTGCAATCGGCCCGGCAGCCGCTGCGGGTGCCCAAGACCTTGAGCGAAGCCCAGGTCGAGGCACTGCTCGGGGCGCCCGATGTGGACACGCCGCTCGGTCTGCGCGACCGGACCATGCTCGAGCTGATGTATGCCAGCGGGCTGCGCGTGAGCGAGCTGGTCACGCTCAAGATGCACCACCTGAGCCTGGCCGACAACGTGGTCCGCGTGATGGGCAAGGGATCGAAGGAGCGGCTGGTGCCGTTCGGCCTGGTGGCGCGCGACTGGATCGCCCGCTACCTGGAGGACGCCCGGGCCGCCATCCTGGCCGGGCAGCAGACCGACGACCTGTTCGTGACGGCGCGCGGCCACGGCATGACCCGTGCCATGTTCTGGGTGATCGTGAAGAAGCAGGCGCAGGCCGCCGGCATCCGGACACCTCTGTCGCCCCACACCCTGCGGCACGCCTTCGCCACCCACCTGCTCAACCACGGCGCCGACCTGCGGGCCGTGCAGATGCTGCTCGGCCACGCGGACATCGCCACCACCACCATCTACACCCACGTGGCGCGCGAGCGCCTGAAGCAATTGCACGCGCACCACCATCCGCGCGGCTGAACCCACCTTTGCCCATGCTCCCGAACACCACCCGCCGCGCGGCACTCGTCGCGCTCGCTGCCAGTCCCTTCGCCGCCGCCGCGCAGGGGGTCTCCTGGCCTGCCAAGCCGATCCGCCTCATCGTGGCCTATCCACCCGGCGGCGTGAGCGACGCAGTCGCCCGGGCGCTGGCCGACCGCCTGTCCACCGCCCTCGGCCAGTCGGTGCTGGTCGAGAACAAGGCCGGCGCCAGCGGCAGCATCGGCCTGGATGCGGTGGCCAAGGCACCGAAGGACGGCTCGGTCTTCGGCTTCTCGGCGATCAGCCCGGTGGCCCTCAATCCCCACCTCGGCAAATCCCCGTTCGACCCGGTCCGCGACCTCGTGCCCGTGGCCAGCGTGATGTATTCGCCCGTGCTGCTGCTGGGCACCAGCGCGACGCCCGCCCAGGACCTGCGCGAACTGCTGGCCGCGGCGCGGTCCCGCCCGGGTGCCGTGCGCTGGGCCACGTCGGGGCCTGCCTCGCTCGGGCACGTGATGCTCGAGCAGCTGAAGGCGGCGGCCAAGGTCGACATCACGCACGTGCCCTACAAGGGCGGCGGCCAGCAGATCACGGATGCCCTGAGCGGGCAGTTCGAGGTGCTGTCGGTCAACACCGGCCCGGCGATCACCCAGCACGTCAAGGCCGGCAAGCTGCGCCTGCTTGCCGTGGGCGCGCCCGCCCGGCTGGATGCCTTTCCGGCCGTGCCGACGTTGGGGGAACTGGGATTTGCTGCCGCCAACATGACCTCGCTGTTCGGGCTGTTCGCGCCGGCGGGCGTGCCCGCCGCGGTGATCGAGCGCCTCAATGCCGAGGTGAACCGCGCCCTGGCCGCGCCGGACCTGCGCTCGCGCCTGGTCGCCACCGACAACGTGCCGACCGGCGGCACCGCCCCGGAGTTTGCGCGCCAGATCGCGCAGGAGTCGGAGAACAACGCGCGCATCATCCAGTCGGCCGGCATCCAGGCCGAGAAGTGACGTTCCACGAGAAGGCCCCATGCTGCAATTCGCCGAGATCCAAGCCGCCGCCGCGCGCCTCGCGGGCGTGGCCCACCGCACGCCGGTCCTGACCTCGCACACCCTGGACGACCTGCTCGGCGCCCAGGTGTTCATGAAGGCCGAGAACCTGCAGCGCATGGGCGCCTTCAAGTTCCGCGGCGGCTACAACGCCGTCAACGCGCTCACCGAGGCCGAGCGTGCCCGCGGCGTGGTCGCCTTCTCCTCGGGCAACCATGCCCAGGCCGTGGCGCTGGCCGCCCGCCTGCATGGTTGCCGAGCGACCATCGTGATGCCGCACGACGCGCCGGCCCTCAAGCTGGCGGCCACGCGCGGCTACGGTGCGCAGGTGATCGTCTACGACCGCTACAAGGAAGACCGCGCCGCCATCGCCGCCCGGCTGGTGGACGAGCAGGGCGCCACGCTGATTCCGCCCTTCGACGACCTGCGGGTCATGGCGGGGCAGGGGACCGCCGCCCTGGAGCTGCTGCAGGACACGGGTCCGCTGGATGCACTCATCGTCTGCGCTGGCGGTGGCGGGTTCCTCTCGGGCTGCGCCGTCGCCGCAAAGCACCTCGCGCCCGGCATCCGGATGTTCGGTGCCGAGCCGGAACGCGGCGACGACATGCGCCAGTCGCTGCGCGCAGGCCGCATCGTCAGCATCGACGTGCCGCGCACCATCTGCGACGGCCAGCAGACGCAGGCCGTCGGTCGCCACACCTTCGAGGTCATCCAGGCGCACGTCGAGGACGTGCTCACGGTGCCCGATCCCGTGGTGGTCGAGGCGATGCGGTTCGCGTTCGAGCGCATGAAGGTGGTCCTGGAGCCCTCCGGTGCCTGCGCGCTGGCGGCACTGATGCACCACCGGGACCGCCTGCGCGGCCTGCGCGTGGGCGTCACGCTCTCCGGCGGCAACGTCGGGGCCGACCGTTTCGCGGCCCTGCTGACGGGCGCGGAGCGGGTCGACTGACACGACTGCCGGGCCGTCGCGTGTCCACGTCCTCCGCTGCACCGGACACCGCACGCACCGCGTGGGTCATGCTGCTGGCCCTCACCGCGGGCTTCGCGCTCAGCCAGGCGTTTCGCACCGTGGCCGCCATCCTGGCGCCGCCGCTGCAGCAGGAGTTCGGCCTGACGCCACGGCAGCTGGGCGTCTTCGCCGGCGCATTCCATGTCGCCTTCGGATCGCTGCAGCTCTTCATGGGCATGGGCATCGACGTCTGGGGGCCGCGCCGCACGGTGCTGGCCGTGTCGCCGCTCGCGATCGTGGGGGCACTGCTGGCGGCCACCGCGCACGGCTTCCCGCAGCTGCTGCTGGCGCAGGTCGTCATCGGCGTCGGCTGCGCGCCGGCCTTCCTGGTCTGCACCGTGTTCATCGCCCGCCGCTTCCCGGCGCCGCGGTTCGCCGCCGTCTCCGGCTCGGTGCTGGGCATCGGCTCGGTCGGCCTGCTGCTCACCGGCACGCCGCTGGCCTGGGTGGTGGAGCAGCTGTCCTGGCGCGCCGGCTTCGTGGCGCTGGCGTTCGGATCGGCCGCGGCCTGGCTGGCCATCCTGCTGCTGGTGCGCGAGGCGCCGCCGCAGCCCGACGAAGGAGCCCGGCCCGGCCTGCTGCAGGCGTTGCGTGGCTACGGCGAACTGTTCGCGCTGCCGCACACCTGGGGCATCCTGCTGCTGGCCACGTTCACCTACGCCTCGTTCCTCGCGCTGCGCGGGCTCTGGCTCGGCCCGTTGCTGGTGGAGCGGCACGGCTTCAGCCTGGTGCAGACCGGCCACGTGGCGCTCGCGGTGTCGGTCGTCGGCATGGCCGGCCCGCCGCTGTTCGGCCGGCTCGACCCGGGGGATGCGCGCCGGCGGGGGTGGCTGGTCTCGTACACGTTCGTCGTCGCCGCCCTGTACGCCGCGATGGCGTTCAGCCGCAGCGCGGCGCTCGACGTGGCGCTGAGCGTGGTCTCCAGCCTGGTCTCCGGCTACATGGTGCTGCAGTACGCCGACGTGCGCGCGGCCTACCCGGCGCGCATGACGGGGCGCGCGATGGCGGTGTTCACGATGGCCTTGTTCCTGGGCGTCGGGCTGATGCAATGGACCACCGGGCTGGTGGCCTCCGCCGCGCCGGGGCTGCACGTGGAGACCTACGCCGCGGTGCTCGGGTCGATCGCGCTGCTGCTCGTGTTCGCGGCGGTCGGCTTCCGGCTGCTGCCCGGCCCTGGCCGCCAGCCCTGACGGGTCAGGAGATGGGCCGCGCGACCGGCGGCTCGATCCGCTCCGTCGATCTCGTGCTGCTGCTGGTGCTGATGCTGATGCTGACGTTTAACCTGCCCGGCGGCGGCCTGCGCGACGCGCCGAATCCGCGCCAGGGCTGACCGGGCGACCGGGGCCGGCCATCCCGGCCGACCGGATGCGCTCACGCGGGCGGCTTGGCGTCCATCACCATGGCCCAGCGGCCCCAGGCCGCGTCGCTGTCGTGGCGAGCGGCCATCCAGGCATTGAATTCCTCCGAGCGCAGCGCGTGCTCCTTCACGCCCGCCTGCTCGGCCCGGGCGAGGGCCTCGTCGAACAGGCGCTCGGCGGCTTCCTCCCTGGCCTGGATCCGCAGTGCGGCCTGTTCCATCAGGGCGAGTTCCTCGAGCCAGTAGTCCATGTCCGACCTTTCAGCGATAGCGCGGTGGGGAGCGTCCGATCCGTGGACGGCGGGTGTCATGTCGCGGCTGCGGCCATTGGCGTGGCACCGATCCAGCGCAGGCCTTCGTCGCGGGCGTAGGCCGCGGCGGCGGGGAGGTCGCGGAACAGGCGCGTGAGGCGCACCACCCGGTCGGTGGTGCCGCTGCCCGTGCCGGAGCGGACGGAGACGGAGCAGCCGATCCAGCCGTTGTCCAGGCGCTTGGTGAGGGGAGAGATCAGGTACTTGCCCACCTGGGTCGGCGGGTGTTGGGGTTGGGTCATGTGTCGATTGGCGAAAGAGTCGATCCCGCGCCCCGGGATCGCCGGGGCATGGCTGCGCGTTGCGCGCTCGCGGCCGCAAGGCCGCACGGGATCAGGCGCCGGCCAGCGGCCGGATGTTGGAGGCGAGCCCGCCACGCGGGCCCTGGGTCAGGGTGAACTGGACGCGCTGGTTGTCCTGCAGCGTCCTGGAGCCGTCGGACAGGAAGTCGCGGCCGTGGGCGAACAGGTCTTCGCCGCCGCCGTCCGGCACGATGAAGCCGTAGCCCTTGTTGTCGTCGAACCCGGTCACGGTTCCGGTGAGAGTCGTCATGTCGATCCGTCGGGAGTTGCCGCGCGGCGAATCGGCCGGCACGGCGCGCAACGCCAAGAAGATCAACAGGAGGGGATTTCGACAGCGACTCGCCGGTGGCGGGAGGGAGAAGAGGGACCTGGGGTTGACGTCTTGAACACGTCTGGCAGGCCCATGGTAACCCATCGTGGCTGCCCGCGGGGCGCCGAGGTGATCCGCCCGGCTCGGGCGCCCCGCGCCGCCGCGCACGGGGGTTGCCCCCACGGAACCGCGGCAGTGCGCTAGCATGGCCAATGAACTCCCCGATTCCCGTCCGGCTCGCCTACGAAGTGGACCTGTCGTACGCCGTGCAGGCCGCAGGCGCGGACTTCATCTTCAACGTGCAGGCGGCGCGGACCCCGCGCCAGCATGTCCTGGGCGAGACCCTGTCGCTGCCCGGCGGCGCGCCGGTGCGGGAAGACACCGATCCCGAGACCCGCGGCCGCTTCCTGCGGGTGCGCGCCGATGTCGGGCCGATCACCTTGCGGTACGCGGCCACGGTCGAGATCGTGCACCACCTGGAGGATCCCACCGGGATCCAGGAAACCGGGATCCCGGCACTGCCGGGCAGCGTGCTGCCGTTCCTCTATCCGAGCCGGTACTGCCCGTCGGACACGCTCAACGCGTTCGCGATGGCCCAGTTCGGCTCGCTCTGGCAGGGCTACGGGCGCGTGCAGGCGATCTGCGACTGGGTCCAGCGCAACGTCGCCTTCGTGCCGGGCAGTTCCTGCGGCACCACCACGGCGGCCGACACGCTGCGGCAGGGCCAGGGGGTGTGCCGCGACTTCGCCCACCTCATGATCGCGCTGTGCCGGGCGATCAACATCCCCGCGCGGTTCACGACGGGGCTCGACTACGGTGCCGATCCGGCGCTCGGGCCCACCGATTTCCATGCCTACGTCGAAGCCTACGTGGGCGGCCGCTGGCGCATCTTCGATCCGTCCGGCACTGCGATCCCGATGGGGTTCGTGCGGCTGACGTCCGGGCGCGATGCCGCCGACTCGGCCTATGCCTCGATCTTCGGCAACGTCGTGCCGCAGGCCCGGCGGCTGGCCATCTGGGCGGTGCCCGGACAGGACGGCGTGGTGCGCGAGCCCTACCGGGGTTGGGAGGCGGTCTCGACCGACGACGGCCCGTCCGCCTGACGACACGCGATCAGGGCGCGATCAGGGCGGCCAGTTCGCCCTCGTCGAATCCGGCGGCCCGACGCGCATCGAGATTGAACGGGCCGCGTGGCCGCGGCGCACCGTACCGTGCGGCCAGTTCGGCATAGGTGGCCACGTGGTCGAGCCCGCGCTCGCGGCACAGGACGCGGTACCAGTGGTTGCCCACGGCCACGTGCCCGATCTCGTCGCGCAGGATCACGTCCAGGATCTCGCCGGCGCGCACATCGCCGGCGGCCACCAGCTTGGCCTTGATGGGCGGCGAGGCATCGAGCCCGCGTGCCTCCAGCGTCCTGGGCACGAGGGCCAGGTGCGCCAGCAGGTCGTGCCGCGTCTTCTCGGCCATCTCCCAGAGCGCGTTGTGCGCGGGGAAGCTGCCGTAGTCGTACCCCAGGGACCGCAGGTGGTCTCGCAGCAGCTGGAAGTGCAGGGCCTCCTCGCGCGCGATCACCACCCACTGGCGGTAGAAGGCGGCCGGCTGGCCGGCAAAGCGCCAGACGATGTCGGCGGCCAGGTCGACCGCATTCAGCTCGATGTGCGCCAGCGCATGCAGGAGGGCGGCGCGGCCCTCGGTGGTGCGCACGGACCGCTGCTTGAGCTCGGTGTGCGGGACCAGCTGCGGCTGCTCGGGGCGGCCGGGAATGCCGGCGGGCTCGTCCAGCACCTCGTTCTCGCCGAACGGCCCGTCCGTGCCCAGGTCGCGCGCCCTGCGCGCCTTCTCCCCCGGATCGCGCTCCAGGAGCACGGCCAGGGCGTCTCGTCGAACCGATCCCATCCGGCGAGCATAGACGCTCGCGCGAGCGGTGCCTCAGGCCGCGAGCAGGTCCTCGGCCCAGGCCAGCGCCTGCAGGTGCGCCATGTTGACCTGGTGGCCGGAGAGCAGCAGGCGGTCGGCGTTGGCCGCGAACGCCTCGTCGTTGGCGCCTTCGCAGGCCTCTGCCAGCGAGAGGAAGGGCTCGAACAGCCCCTGGCGGCGCAGCAGCGCGTCGTTGACGGCCTCCGGCAGCGCCAGTCCGTCGAGCGCGCGTTCCAGCGGCACGCCGGTCATCGAGTCGAGCAGCGAGAACACCCCGACCACGAAGGCCTGGTCGCACTGCTCACTCGTGAGCAGCTCGGCCGCCAGCAGCTCCATCAGGCGGCCGCGCACGACGGCCGTGTGGCCCAGGGCAGGCGCGCCGCTGGCCGATGAGGCCATCAGCACGGTGGCCCAGCGCAGCAGGCGCTGCATGCCCACCAGCATCACGGCACTGCGAAACGAGCTGACCTCGGTGGTCAGGCCGAAGGCGCCCGAGTTAATGTAGCGCAGCAGGTTGAAGCTCAGCGCCGCGTCGCGCTTGAGCAGCGACTCGACTTCGGCGGTGTCGGCCTCGCGGCGCAGCAGCGCGATCAGCTCCAGGATGATCGCCTGGTTGGGCCGCAGCGACCGGGTCTCCACCTTCACCGGCTGCGAGAACCAGGCGCCCTGGAACAGCTCGATGCCCAGCGAACTGGCCAGCTTGTGCTGCTCCTGGTCGTCGATGCCGCAGGCGATCAGCTTGGGCGGCAGCTGACGCGCCGCCTTGATCACGGCCGGGATGGCGGCCGGCGGCAGCCGACCGAAGTGCAGCTTCAGGAAGCTGGCGTGGGCCAGCCAGGGACGCCAGGCCGAGCCCATCACGTCATGGGCGAACGCCAGCCGGAACCCGCGCTTGCGCAGCGATGCCAGCAGCTGGGCGCCTTCGAGCACCTGCTCGGGCGTGAAGCCGGACGGCAGCAGCACTTCGAGCACCGTGTGCTCGGGGTCGACGGTGGCCAGCGCCTCGCTGCCCAGCGTGGCCCAGCTGCACGGGATGAACAGCAGCCGGCGTTCGGCCAGCGCCTGGCTCGTCAGCAGCATGCCGGCGTGGCCGAGCAGGGTGACGTCGCGCGCCATGTCGGGCGTGCCGTCCGAGCGGTCGACCAGTTCGTAAGCGAAGATGGCGTTGCGCTGGTCGAGGATGGAATGCCTCGCCACGGACACGTCACGGGTGGGGGCGGAGATCTCGCTCATGCAATGGGCCGGTGAAAGGAATTGCGGTCCATTCTCGTGGCGCGCTGCGCCGGGCAAGCCGGGAACAGCGTCCCTACAATGCCTCTTTTCGACAGGCAGGAACGGTATGGCGGTTTACGAACTCGACGGCAAGGCGCCGAAGCTGGGGCAGGGCGCCTGGGTTGCCGAGACGGCCACGGTGATCGGCACGGTGGAACTGGGCGACAACGCGAGCGTCTGGTTCGGCGCGGTGATCCGGGGCGATACCGAGACCATCCGCATCGGCGCCGACACCAACATCCAGGACGGGTCGGTGCTGCACGCCGACGCGGGCAAGCCGCTGGTGATCGGCTCCGGCGTCACGGTGGGCCACCAGGTGATGCTGCACGGCTGCAACGTCGCCGACGGCTCCCTGATCGGCAACCAGGCGGTCATCCTCAATGGCGCGCGCATCGGCCGCAACTGCATCGTGGGAGCGGGCAGCGTGGTGACCGAGAACAAGGAATTTCCCGACAACTCCCTCATCATCGGTGCGCCCGCTCGCGTCGTCCGCACGCTGGACGACGGCGCCGCCAAGATGATGGCCCAGAACGCCCGCCACTACGTCGAGAACGCGCGGCGCTTCGCCGCCGGCCTCCGGAAGATCGGCTGAGGGCGGCCCGGCGGCAGCTCTCCGACCAGCAGTTCCATGTCCGAGCTCCATAAATTCCTGTTCGACGGCCTTCCCGTCCGCGGCGCGCTCGTGCGCCTGACGGACGCCTGGACCGAGATCCTGGCGCGTCGCCAGGTCAACAGCAGCACCGGTGCCTGGCCGCCGCCCGTGGCCGAGCTGCTGGGCGAGATGGCCGCCGCCGGCGTGCTGATGCAGTCCAACATCAAGTTCAACGGCGCCCTGATCCTGCAGATCTTCGGCGACGGACCGGTGAAGGTGGCCGTGGCCGAGGTCCAGCACGACCTCAGTCTGCGCGCGACGGCCAAGGTGGTCGGCGACGTCGGCGTCGGCGATCGCCTGCCCGAGCTGGTGAACCTGCACAACCAGGGCCGCTGCGCGATCACGCTCGATCCGCGCGACAAGTTTCCCGGCCAGCAGCCCTACCAGGGCGTGGTGCCGCTGCACGGGGACCGGCGCGAGAAGATCGGCCGCCTCAGCCAGGTCCTGGAGCACTACATGCTCCAGTCCGAGCAGCTGGACACCACGCTGGTGCTGGCTGCCGATGCGAAGGTGGCGGCTGGCCTGCTGATCCAGCGGCTGCCGCTCGAGGGGGAAGGCAATCTCGCGGGTTCGATGGTGAGCAAGGCCAACGAGGACGAGATCGGCCTGAACGAGCACTACAACCGGATCGCCACGCTGGCGTCCAGCCTGCAGCGCGAGGAACTGCTCGAACTCGACGTCGACACCATCCTGCGCCGCCTGTTCTGGGAAGAGAAGGTGCTGCGTTTCCCGGCCCAGACGCCGCGCTTCGCCTGCACGTGCAGCCGCGAGCGGGTGGCCAACATGATCCGGGGGCTCGGCCAGGCCGAAGCCGACAGCATCCTGGCGGAACAGGGGCAGATCGAGGTGGGGTGCGACTTCTGCGGCCAGCAGTACCGCTTCGATGCCGTCGATGCTGCCCGGCTGTTCACCTCACCGGGCGACCAGCCGCCCGTGACGTCGGCGATGCAATGACGACCGCAGCTACTGCGCGACCATCGGCGGGGGCGCCTGGCCGGCCGCCAGGGCGGCGCAGTAGTCGGTCAGGGCATTGACGTCCTCGCTCTTGGGAAAGACCTGGTCGGCACCCAGCCGCAGGCAGTGGTTGCGGATGCCGGGCGTCGCATAGTCGCTGAAGACCACGATGCGGGCGGAGGGTGCCGCCTGCCGGCACTTGGCCACCACTCCCATGCCGGTGCCTTCGGCCAGGATCAGGTCGACCACCGCGAGGTCGCAGCCGTCAGGATGCTCATCCAGCCAGAGTCCGGCCTCGGCCTCGGTTTCCAGTTCGCCAGCGATGGCGAAGCCGCCGATGGTGTGCAGCAGGTCCCGCATCACGGCACGCAGGTGCCTGGAGTCTTCGACGAGAAGGGCGCGAACCGGCAATCTGGATTCCAAGGATGAGAAGGCGCTCATTATCAGCGGATGGGCCGCACGGGGCGGCCGGGCAGTCCTCAGCGACGGGCAGCGCGCGCCAGGGCCAGTTCGTGTTCCAGGCGGGCCCGCTCGGCGACCTCTTCCTCGAGCAGTTCCTTGACGTCGGCCAGGTCGGCAGCGGCCTCGTGCACCTTCTCCTCGATCGCGGCGTTCTGCACCAGGGCACGTCCCACGTCGCCGCGCTTGGCGGACGCCGGCAGCGACGTCTGAAGCGCGGTGTTCGTCAGGTGGAGTTCGGCGCCGACGACCTGCAGGTCCTGGTGGATGCGGCCCGTCTTGCGCCGTGCGGCATGGATCGAAGTGGATGCGCTCATGGCTGGACTGTTGATGAACAGGCTGCACAGCTTAGGCAGCCAAGCCCAGCGGCTCTGTCATCCATCTTCCCCCCGCCGCGCCGTCCAGCCGCGCCAGCGCCTGTCACCGTTCGCGACGGCGCAGCTGGGAGAACAGGCGGTGCTCGCACGCCGGATCGCCGCACTTCTGGCAGGACCACTGCCAGCGCCGCCATGCCTCGTCCTCGCCGGTCGGTGCGGCACCGAGCAGCGCGAGCACCGGCGCCAGCGCATTGCGGTGGCGTTCGTCGCCGGTGCCGTACACCACCCGGTACGGCAGGGATTCGCGGGCCAGCACCTGGCGCAGTTGTCCGTCGACCTGCGCTCGCACCATCGGTCCCGCGCGGTGCAACCCGTCGTCGACCCAGGGCAGGTCCAGACCGCTCACCAGGATGAGGTGGTAGGTGCGCAGGCGGTCGATGGCGAACCGGTAGAGCACGCCGTCCTCGAACAGCATCGCTGCGTAGATCGCCACCATCAGCGCCGTGGTGTCCGCGATCACCACGCGCGTGGCCGCGTCGTCGACCGCCTGCTCCTGGGCCTGGGCGATCGCGAGCTGCTCCTCGGGGCGGGGTTCCCGGCCTTCTCGGGCGCACCAGTCGCGCAGCAGCTCCGGCACGACGCCGGCGTCGTGGCCGGTGGTGCGCAGCGCGCCGGCCATCGCATGGGCCAGGGTGGTCTTGCCGGTGCTCTCGGCGCCCAGCAGGGCGACGCGCAAGCGGTCGTTCACGTGCGGACGTGCGCCGCGCGCCGTCACTTCTGCGGCACGATGTTGACGTAGATCTCGTTGGGCTTGACCATGCCCAGCTCCAGGCGGGCCTTTTCTTCCACCATCTCCAGGCCTTCCTGCAGGTCGCGCACTTCCGCCGCGAGCCGCTCGTTGGCCTGCAGCGAGGCGGCGTTGGTGGACTGCTGCTGCTGCAGCTTGCGCTGCATGTCGCTGACGCTGCCCACGCTGCCCCGGCCGAACCACAGCTGCGCGTGCACCACCGCCAGCAGGGCGACGAGCAGGGCCGGGACGAAGCGGGAGGCCATCAGCGCAGGTTGTAGAAGGCGGCGCGGCCGGGGTACTGCGCGATGTCGCCCAGGTCTTCCTCGATGCGCAGCAGCTGGTTGTACTTGGCCATGCGGTCCGAGCGCGACAGCGAGCCGGTCTTGATCTGCCCGGCATTGGTGCCCACGGCGATGTCGGCGATGGTGGAGTCCTCGGTCTCGCCCGAGCGATGGCTGATCACCGCGGTGTAGTTGGCGCGCTTGGCCATCTCGATGGCGGCGAAGGTCTCGGTCAGCGTGCCGATCTGGTTGATCTTGATCAGGATCGAGTTGGCGATGTTCTTCTGGATGCCTTCCTTGAGGATCTTGGTGTTGGTGACGAACAGGTCGTCGCCCACCAGCTGCACCCGCTTGCCCAGCCGGTCGGTCAGCTGGCGCCAGCCGTCCCAGTCGCCTTCGGCCATGCCATCCTCGATGCTGATGATCGGGTACTTGTCGACCCAGCTGGCGAGGATGTCGGTCCAGGCGCCCGCCTCGAGCACCTGGCCTTCGGCCTCGACGTGGTAGCGGCCGTCGCGGTAGAACTCGCTCGCCGCGCAATCCAGGCCCAGGGCGATCTGCTCGCCGGGCCGGTAGCCGGCGGCCTCGATGGCCTGCAGGATCATGCCGATGGCGGCCTCGTGGTTCTCGACGTTGGGCGCGAAGCCGCCTTCGTCGCCGACGGCCACGCTCATGCCCTTGTCGTGGATGATCTTCTTGAGCGCGTGGAACACCTCGGCGCCGTAGCGCACCGCTTCGCGGAAGCTGGGCGCGCCCACCGGAATGATCATCAGCTCCTGCAGGTCGAGGTTGTTGTTGGCGTGCGCGCCGCCATTGACCACGTTCATCATCGGCACCGGCAGCAGCATGCCGTTCATGCCGCCGAAATAGCGGTACAGCGGCAGGCCCGACTCCTCGGCTGCGGCACGCGCCACGGCCATCGACACCGCCAGCATCGCGTTGGCGCCCAGCTTGCTCTTGTTCTCGGTGCCGTCCAGGTCGATCAGCGTCTTGTCGAGGAAGGCCTGCTCGGAGGCGTCCAGGCCGAGCACCGACTCGGAGATCTCGGTGTTGATGTGCTCGACGGCCTTGAGCACGCCCTTGCCCAGGTAGCGGCCCTTGTCGCCATCGCGCAGCTCGATCGCCTCGCGCGAGCCGGTGGACGCGCCGGAGGGCACGGCCGCGCGGCCCATGGTGCCGGACTCCAGCAGGACGTCGCACTCGACGGTGGGGTTGCCGCGCGAATCCAGGATCTCGCGGCCGACGATGTCAACGATGGCGCTCATGTCAGTTCTTCCAAGTTTTTCGAGTCTGTTCTTCTCCCTCCCACGCGGGGAGGGGCCGGGGGGCAGCCACGGCGCATCCGAAGGGAGGCGTCAGGCCATCCCTTCGATGAGGACCATGCGCATCGTCGCGGCGCCTTGCCGGGCGGCCTTGGCCGCCTGGTACTCGGGCGAATCGTAGAACGCCCGCGCAGCCTCAGCTGTAGGAAACTTCAGCAAGACGACGCGGTTGGGCGCCCAGTCGCCTTCCAGCACCTGCACGGCGCCGCCGCGCGCGCAGACCTGGGCGCCGTGCACCTGCATCGCGTGGGAGGACAGCTTCTTGTACTGCTCGTACTGCTGGGGGTCGGTCACGTCGACGTTGGCGAGGATGTAGGCGCTAGGCAAAGTCGTTCTCCAGGAATCCGTTCTTCTTGGTGACCTGGTCGAGCGCGAGCAGCGTCTCGAGCAGGGCCTTCATGTGCCTGAGGGGCACCGCGTTGGGCCCGTCGGACAAGGCGTTGGCCGGGTCCGGATGGGTTTCCATGAACAGGCCCGCGACACCCACGGCGACGGCGGCGCGCGCCAGCACCGGCACCATCTCGCGCTGGCCGCCGGAGCTGGTGCCCTGGCCGCCGGGCAGCTGCACCGAGTGGGTGGCGTCGAACACGACCGGCGCGCCGGTCTCGCGCATGATGGACAGCGAGCGCATGTCGCTCACCAGGTTGTTGTAGCCGAAGCTGGCCCCGCGCTCGCACGCCATGAAGCTGTCGTCCGGCAGGCCCTTCTCGCGTGCGGCGGCGCGGGCCTTGTCGATGACGTTCTTCATGTCGTGGGGCGCGAGGAACTGGCCCTTCTTGATGTTGACCGGCCGGCCCGACTGTGCCACCGCGCGGATGAAGTCGGTCTGGCGGCACAGGAAGGCGGGGGTCTGCAGCACGTCGACCACCTTGGACACTTCGGCGATCTCGGTTTCCGCGTGCACGTCGGTGAGGATCGGCAGCTGCAGCTCGCGCTTCACCTTGGCCAGGATCTCCAGGCCGCGGCCCATGCCCGGGCCGCGGAAGCTGGTGCCGGACGAGCGGTTGGCCTTGTCGTAGCTGCTCTTGAAGATGAAGGGGATGCCGAGCGAGGCGGTGATCTCCTTGAGCTGCCCGGCGGTGTCCATCTGCAGCTGCTCGGACTCCACCACGCAGGGGCCGGCAATCAAGAAAAAGGGCCTGTGCAGGCCCACGTCGAAGCCACAGAGCTTCATGTCAGAGACTCCGGAAGGCCAGGGCAGCGCGCCATGGCGTGGATGGGGCTGGCGAAGGCGCTCACGCCACCGCCTTGAGCTTGTTGCCGGCGGACTGGTGGTCCAGGGCGGCCTTGATGAAGGCGTTGAAGAGCGGGTGCCCGTCCCAGGGGGTGGACTTGAACTCGGGGTGGAACTGCACGCCCATGAACCACGGGTGCACGTCCTGCGGGAGTTCGACGATCTCGGTCAGGTGCTCGCGCTGTGTGAGCGCGGAGATCACCAGCCCGGCCTTGCGCAGCTGGTCGAGGTAGTTGACGTTGGCCTCGTAGCGGTGCCGGTGCCGCTCGGTGACCACGTCGCCGTAGATCTTGTGGGCCAGCGTGCCCTTGGCGACATCGGAGCTCTGTGCGCCCAGCCGCATGGTGCCACCGAGGTCGGAGTGCTCGTCGCGCTTGTTCACCTTGCCGTCGGAGCCGTGCCACTCGGTGATCAGGGCAATGACGGGGTGGGGGCTGTTCGGCTCGAACTCGGTGCTGTTCGCGTCGGCCAGTCCGGCGACGTGACGCGCGTACTCGATGGTGGCCACCTGCATGCCCAGGCAGATGCCCAGGTACGGAAGCCTGTTCTCGCGGGCGAAGCGGGCCGCCTGGATCTTGCCCTCGATGCCGCGCTTGCCGAAGCCGCCCGGCACCAGCACGGCGTCGTACTTGGCCAGCTGCTGCACGTTGCCGGTTTCGAGCGTCTCGGAATCGAGGTAGTCGATCTTGACGCGCACGTGGTTCTTCATGCCCGCGTGGCGCAGCGCCTCGTTGAGCGACTTGTAGCTGTCGGACAGGTCGACGTACTTGCCGACCATCGCGATGGTGACCTCTCCGCGCGGATGCTCGGTCTCGTAGACGAGATCGTCCCAGCGCTTGAGGTTGGCCGGCGCCGTGTTCAGGCGCAGCTTGTCGCAGATCAGGCCGTCCAGGCCCTGCTCGTGCAGCACGCGCGGCACCTTGTAGATCGTGTTCACGTCCCACATGGAGATCACGCCCCACTCGGGCACGTTGGTGAACAGCGAGATCTTGGCGCGTTCCTCGTCGGGGATCTTGCGGTCGGCACGGCACAGCAGGGCGTCCGCGGAGATGCCGATCTCGCGCAGCTTCTGCACCGTGTGCTGGGTGGGCTTGGTCTTGAGCTCGCCGGCCGCGGCGATCCACGGCACGTAGGTGAGGTGCACGAACGCCGTGTTGTTGGCGCCCAGCCGCAGGCTCATCTGGCGGGCGGCCTCGAGGAAGGGCAGCGACTCGATGTCGCCGACCGTGCCGCCGATCTCCACGATGGCGACGTCGGCCGCGCCGGGCTCGCCGAACCGGGCCCCGCGCTTGATGTATTCCTGGATCTCGTTGGTGACGTGCGGGATCACCTGCACCGTCTTGCCCAGGTAGTCGCCGCGGCGCTCCTTCTCGAGCACCGACTGGTAGATGCGGCCGGTGGTGAAGTTGTTCACCTTGCCCATGCGGGTGGTGACGAAGCGCTCGTAGTGCCCCAGGTCCAGGTCGGTTTCGGCCCCGTCGTCGGTGACGAACACCTCCCCGTGCTGGAAGGGCGACATCGTGCCCGGATCGACGTTGATGTACGGATCGAGCTTGATCAGGGTGACTTTGAGGCCCCGCGATTCCAGGATCGCAGCGAGGGAGGCTGAGGCGATTCCCTTGCCCAGGGAAGACACCACACCGCCGGTGACGAAGACGAATTTGGTCATGTCGATCGGAAGGGCTGGGCTTCCGGGAGGTGGTAAAGCGGAATTATACGGGGGCGCTCTTCGGCTACAGTCCCGCCGATGGACGACCTCGCCGGCAAACACATCGTGCTCGGGCTGACCGGCGGCATCGCCTGCTACAAGGCAGCCGAGTTGTGCCGCGGCTTCGTGAAGGAAGGCGCCACGGTGCAGGTGGTGATGACCGACGCCGCCGCGCAGTTCATCACGCAGGTGACCATGCAGGCGCTCTCGGGGCGTCCGGTGTTCGGCTCGCAGTGGGATGCCCGCGAGGCGAACAACATGCCGCACATCAACCTCTCGCGCGAGGCCGATGCGATCGTCATCGCGCCGTGCAGCGCCGACTTCATGGCCAGGCTGGTGCACGGGCGCGCCGACGAACTCCTCAGCCTGATGTGCCTGGCCCGGCCCATCGAGCGGGTGCCGCTGCTGCTCGCGCCCGCCATGAACCGCGAGATGTGGGCCCATCCGGCCACCCATCGCAACATGGCGCAGCTCGCGCAGGATGGCGCGACGATCCTGGGCGTCGGCTCGGGGTTCCAGGCCTGCGGCGAGACGGGCGACGGGCGCATGCTGGAGCCGGCCGAACTGCTCGAGGACATCGTCGCCTTCCTGCAACCGAAGCCGCTGCGCGGTCGACGCGTCGTGGTGACCGCGGGTCCGACCTTCGAGGCGATGGACCCGATCCGCGGCATCACCAACCATTCGTCCGGCAAGATGGGGTTCGCCATCGCGCGGGCGGCGCGCGAGGCCGGTGCCGAGGTGACGCTGGTGGCCGGGCCGGTGCACCAGCCGACGCCCCGCGGCGTGCGGCGCATCGACGTGCAGTCGGCACGCCAGATGCTCGACGCGACCGTCGGCGCGGTGGCGCAGGCCGACGTCTTCGTCGCGACCGCGGCGGTGGCCGACTGGCGGCCGGCCATGCAGAGCGAGCACAAGATCAAGAAGGACGGATCGGGGCCGCCGACCGTCGCCTTCGCCGAGAACCCGGACATCCTGGCCACCGTGGCGCAGAGCGACAGGGCGCGCAGCCGGGAGCTGTTCTGCGTCGGCTTCGCTGCCGAAACCCGTGACCTGCTGGCCAACGCGCAGGCCAAGCGCGCCCGCAAGGGCATCCCGCTGCTGGCCGGCAACATCGGCCAGCTCACCTTCGGCCAGGACGACAACCAGCTGCTGCTGGTCGACGAGCAGGGCACGCAGGAACTGCCCCGGGCCCCGAAGCTGCAGCTGGCGCGCACCCTGGTCGCCGAGATCGCACGCCGCCTGGCGCCCGTCCGCCCATGAACATCGACGTCAAGATCCTGGATCCGCGCATGGCGGACCAACTGCCCACCTATGCCACGCCCGGCAGCGCCGGCCTCGACCTGAGGGCGTGCATCGAGCAGCCGCTCGAGCTCGAGGCGAATGCCTGGCGCCTGGTGCCCACCGGCATCGCGATCTGGATCCGCGACCCCGGGTACGCCGCGCTGATCCTGCCGAGATCCGGCCTCGGCCACAAGCACGGCATCGTGCTGGGCAATCTGGTCGGCCTGATCGACAGCGACTACCAGGGCCAGCTGATGGTCAGCTGCTGGAACCGCAGCGACACGCCCTTCGTCCTGCATCCGATGGAGCGGCTGGCGCAGCTGGTCGTCGTTCCCGTCATGCAGGCGCAGTTCAATGTCGTCAGCGAGTTCCCCCCCACCCAGCGTGGCGAGGGCGGCTACGGATCGACCGGCAAGGGCTGAGCGGCGCCGGTCGGTTGCTTCCGACAGGGCCAGGCCAGGGGTCCTACAGGCAGGCGCGGCATTGGCGCTGCCGCAGCCGGCGCGCCACTGCCTGTAATGGAGGCCACGAGGCGCGCCTGCCGGGCTGCGCCAGGCATCCAGAACCGAAGGAGATTTCCATGCGCAATTCCCAGCGTTTCGCCACCGTCGTCGGCGCCACCTCGCTGGCCGTCCTGCTGGCCGCCTGCGGCACCAACCCGACCCAGCCGATGGCGCAGGGCTATCCCGCCGGCGGGGCCTATCCGTCCGCCGGCGTCCAGGGCACCCAGGCCGCCGCCATCGAGACCGGGCGCGTGACCGACATCCAGACGGTGCAGATGGGCGCCACCAGCGCCACCAACCCGAACGTGGGCCGCGCCATCGCAGGCGGCATCATCGGTGCGGTGGTCGGCAACGTCGTCGGCAAGAACGTGAACAACGGCCACAACCGCAGCGCCGCGACCGCGATCGGCGGCGCGGCGGGTGCTGCGGTGGGCAGCGGCGCGGTCGGGGGGCTCGGCCGCAACGACAGCAGCACGGCCAGTTCGGGCGCGGCCGCCCCGGCCTACCGCGTCACGGTCCAGACCGACCAGGGGGCCTGGCGCACCTACGAGGTGGGCGCCCTGGGCGACCTGCGCGTGGGCGACCGCGTGCGGGTCGAGAACGGGGTGATCTACCGCTCGTGATCCTGAGGGGCCGGGTCGCTGGGGGCGCGGCCCCGTCATGCCCCGCGCCTGTTCCGGAGCCGGGCCCACGCGCAGGGGCCCGGCCGGCCGACCACGCGGTGGCGCTCAGTGCAGCAGCGAGCCGTCGCCAGGGCCTTGCGGCTGGACCCGGAAGAACCCGGTGCCCGTGGTGCCGCGGCCGATTTCCTCCTCGGTGGCCTCGCGCACCGATTCCAGCTTGAGGTTCAGCCGGATCGCGATGCCGGCCAGCGGGTGGTTGCCGTCCAGCACCACGTGGTCGGGATAGATCTCGGTCACGGTGTAGAGCACGTCGCGCGGCGCCTCGGCGTTGCCGCCTGGCGGCAGGCCCTCGAAGGTCATCCCTTCCTCGAGCTCGGCGGGAAACAGCTTGCGCGGCTCCAGGAAGACCAGCTGCTCGTTGTACTCGCCGAAGGCATCCTCGGGCTCCAGGTGCAGGTCGAGGCGTGCGCCGGGCTCATGCCCCTGCAGCGCCTCCTCGATCTTGCCCAGCAGGTCGTTGCCGCCCACCAGGAACTCCACGGGTTCGTCGAGCACGTCCAGTTCCTCGCCTAGGGTGTCCTTCAAGGTCCAGGTGAGCGCGACGACGCATTGCGGGGTGACTTCCATGGGAGAGAATTGTCGCAGTTCCATGGACATCGACATCGCCCTTCCGCTCCTCGGCGGCCTCACTCCCCGGCAATTCATGAAGCGTCACTGGCAGCGCAAGCCGCTGCTGGTGCGCGGTGCCGTGCCCGGCCTGCGGCCGGTACTCGAGCGCGGCGCGCTGCTCGACCTCGCGTCACGCGACGGTGTCGAGTCGCGCCTGGTCGTGCAGGGGGAAGGCGAGGGTGGGTGGCGCATGCGCCGGGGTCCGTTCGCGCGGCGCGCGCTCCCCGCGCTGTCGCGGCCGGGATGGACACTGCTGGTGCAGGGCGTCGACCTGCACGTGGATGCCGCCCACGCGTTGCTGCAGCAGTTCAGTTTCGTGCCGCAGGCGCGCCTGGACGACCTGATGATCAGTTTTGCCACCGATGGCGGCGGCGTCGGCCCCCACTTCGACAGCTACGACGTCTTCCTGCTCCAGGCGCAGGGCCGCAGGCGCTGGCGCTACGGCCGCCAGGCCGACCTGACGCTGCAGGAGGGCGTGCCGCTGAAGGTCCTGGCGCACTTCGAACCCGAGGAGGAGCATGTGCTTGAACCCGGCGACATGCTCTACCTGCCGCCGCGCTACGCCCACGACGGCATCGCGCAAGGCGAGTGCCAGACCTACTCGATCGGCTTCCGCTCGCCCGCGCGCGGCGAGCTCGCGCGCGAACTGCTGCAGCGGCTGGCAGACGATGCGGCCGCGGAGGCCGGCGACGCGCTGTACCGCGACCCCTCGCAAGCTGCGGTCGACGCGGCCGGTGCCATTCCACAGTCCCTGCAGGACTTCGCGCAGGACGCGCTCCGGCGCGCCCTCGGTCAGCCCCAGGCGCTGGCCCGCGCGCTCGGCGAGTACCTCAGCGAACCCAAGGCGGACGTCTGGTTCGATGCCGGGCGCGCACCACGGCGCGGCGAGTCGCTCGTGCTCGATCGGCGCACGCGCATGCTCTACGACGCGCGGCACATCTTCGTCAACGGCGAGAGCTGGGTGGCCTCGGGCGCCGACGCCCGCCTGATGCGACGGCTGGCCGATCGGCGCCGCCTGGACGGGCCGGAGCTCGCGCGCGCGAGCTCCGGTGCCCTGGAACTGCTGGCCGACTGGTGCGAGGCCGGCTGGGCGCGCGGGGAGCCGGTGTGAGCGCCGCCGGACTGCCGCAGGGCCGCTTCGAGGGCCGCGACGCGTTCCTGGGCCTGGTGCGGGACGCGCTCGCCACGGCAGCGGCGCAAGGCTGGCGCGAGATCATCCTCAGCGATGCCACGTTCGCGGACTGGCCGCTGGGCGAGCGTTCCGTGGCCGCGTCGCTCCAGGCCTGGTCGGCCAGCGGGCGCCGCTGCATCCTGCTGGCCCGCCACTACGACGAGGTGCCCAGGCGCCATGCGCGCTTCGTCACGTGGCGCCAGACCTGGTCGCACATCATCGAAGCGCACGGCTGCCGCTCGGCCGATCCCCTGGAGCTGCCCAGCGCGATCTGGTCGCCGGGCTGGGTGATGCACCGGCTCGATCCGGAGCGCTGCAACGGCGTGTGCGGCGCCGAACCCGAGCGCCGCCTCGCACTGCGCGAACTGCTGGCCGAATGGCTGCAGAAGAGCGCTCCCGCATTTCCGGCGACCACCCTCGGGCTGTGAGCGTCGACGCTGCCGTACGGCCCGGTCGCATCGGGGAATCCACCTATAATGTCCGGCTGAGCAGACAGAGCTCGCGTCCTTGCTGTTCAGCCAGCGCTCCATTTCCGGCGCGCGGCGTTCCGGAATCGATCATCCCTAGAGGAAACTGAAATGAAGAAATCCCTCGTCCTGGCGACCCTGATGGCGGCCGTGGCCCTGGCTGCTTGCGGCAAGAAGGAAGAACCGGCTCCCGCGCCCGCCCCGGCGCCCGCCGCTGCTCCGGCCCCGGCTCCGGAAGCCGCTGCTTCCGCTCCCGCCGCTTCCGCGTCCGCTCCGGCCGCCGACGCCGCCGCTGGTGCTGCTTCCGCTGCCGCTGCTGCCGCCGCCGGCTCCGCTGGTGCTGCTGGTGCCGCCGCTTCCGCTCCGGCCGCCGCTCCGGCTGCTTCGGGCGCCAGCGCCGCCAAGTAAGCGGTCCAGCCGTTTCGCAAGAGCCGCCTTCGGGCGGCTTTTGTTTTTTGGCGGGTGCGGCCAGGCCCGCCCTTGCGTGAGGGGCTTCGACAACGACGCCCGGCTTTGCCGGCGCGGCGGGTTCCCGGAAGGCGCAGGCGATGCTTCCACCGACGCCGTGCGCCGGCGCGAGGCCGCTCAGGCGCTGAGCCAGTCGCTGCCGGTGGGGCCGTCGGCCACGTGGATTTCCACCCCGCCGCCCAGTGCCGCCGCCAGGGCCGAGCGCGCCAGATCAGGGCGGTTGTTCTGCTCGCTCAGGTGCGCGGCCACGACCTGTCGCAGGCCGTGCGGCTGCACCGCGGCCGCCACGGCAGCGGCAGCCTCGTTGGCCAGGTGGCCCCAGTCGCCGCCCACGCGGCGCTTGAGGAACCAGGGATAGGGCCCCGCCTCCAGCAGCGCCGGATCGTGGTTGCATTCCAGCAGCAGCGTGGCACTGCCGCACAGCCGCTCGATCACGTGCGGCGTCGCGTGGCCCAGGTCGGTGAGCACGCCCAGCATCACGCCGCCGTCGCTGCACGTCAGTTGCAGCGGCTCACGCGCGTCGTGGGGAACGGTGAAGGGTCGCACCTGCAGTTCCCCGAGCTCGATCGCCTCGGCGTCGCAGGCAATGCGCAGCAGCCCGTCGAAGTCGGGCGACCCACAACCCAGCCAGGTGCCCTCGCTCATCCAGACCGGGATGCGTTCGCGCAGCGCGAGCGTCCTGGCGCTGCCGATGTGGTCGGCATGTTCGTGGGTGATGAAGATCGCATCGATCTGGTCGGCCAGCATGCCGGCCTGGCCGAGCCGCTTGTCGAGCTGGCGGATGCCCAGGCCACAGTCGATCAGCAGGTGGGTAGTGTGCAGGTTGCCGCGCGCCTGCACCACCGTCGCATTGCCCGTGCTGCCGCTGCCCAGGCTCTTGAAACGCAACATTCGATCTCGCGTGGGGCGAGACGGCACGACGGCGCGCCGTGCCGCTTCGCCCGGTTACTTCAGGTCGTCGGCGATCACCTGCACGATGCGCTGGGCGTTGACCGAACGCTCCGGCGCACCCTGCGCATCGAGCACCGACACGGTGGTCGATTCGCCCTGGCTCTTGACGGCGATGCGGTACTTCAGCGGCGCCTCGGTGCGCTCGCGGCTGAAGAGGCGGCCGAAGAAGCCGGGATCCTTCTTGTCGGGGTTGGGCGGCACGTAGCGCACGAAGTACGTGCCCTGGCTGCGGTCGCGGTCCTCGACGGTGAACCCGGTGCGGTCCAGGGCCAGCCCGACGCGGCGCCAGGCCCGGTCGAAGGCCTCGTCGATCTGCACCACGGGTGTGTCGTTGACGGCGGCCACCCGGGAGGTGGAGCGGGGCGTGCTCGAGGCGACCAGCGCCTTGCTCTGCTCCTCGCCCACGCCCAGCTTGACCATCAGCCGGCGCAGGAACTCGGCCTCGAGCTCGGGGTCGGCCGGGCGCGGCTGCCACACGGTCTGGTCCTTCTGCTGCGCGCTGGCGTAGACCTCCTGCATGCCGCGGTGCGAGATGTAGATCTCGGTGCCGCCGTTCGCAGCGCGCTCCAGGCGGGTGCGGAAGCGGTCGCGCTCGGAGGTGGAGTAGAACGAGTCCAGCACCTTGCCCAGCGCATTGCGGATGAAGTCCTGCGGGATCTTCGCGCGGTTCTCGGCCCAATCGGTTTCCATGATGCCGAGGTTGGGCTGGTCGAGCACCAGCTGGAAGCCGCTGTCCTGCCAGAAATCGCGCACCGGCCCCCAGACCTGGTCGGCCGGACGGTTGACCACCAGCCAGCGCTGCGTGCCCGCGCGCTCGATGCGGACGTCGCCGACCGTGCTGGCCGCCGTGGGCAGCGTGGGCGCGGCCTGGCCGATGGCGTAGCTGCTGGCGGTGACGGGGCCGCCCGGAACCTGGTACCGCGAATCGCGCGCCAGCTGCGTCAGGTCGGGCGGCACCTCCAGCGTGGGCGCCTTGGTGGCGCTCTTGTAGTCGATGCGTTCGGCCTCGAGCATCGAGCAGGCGGCCACCGCCGCACACGTCGCGCCCAGCAGGCTCAGTCTTGCGATTCGCTTCACGTCTTTCGTTCCTTGATGATCAGCCGAGCAGGCCCGCGGCCTTCAGTGCGTTCTCGACCTGCGGCTGGAAGGCCGGCGCCAGCGGTGTCATCGGCAGGCGCAGCGTCGGACCGCACAGGCCCATGCGCGCCATCGCCCACTTCACCGGAATCGGGTTGGCCTCCACGAACAGGTGGCGGTGCAACGGCAGCAGCCGGTTCTGGATGGCCATCGCGCCGCGGCAGTCGCCGCGCATGGCGGCCACGCACAGCTCGTGCATGAGACGGGGCGCCACATTGGCGGTGACGCTCACGTTGCCATGGCCCCCGCACAGCATGAGGGCGACCGCGGTCGGGTCGTCGCCCGAGTAGATGGCAAAGCCCTTGGGCGCATCGCGCAGCAGCCACTGGGCGCGTTCGATGTTGCCGGTGGCTTCCTTGATGCCGACGATGCCGGGCACTTCGGCCAGGCGCAGCACGGTGTCGTGCTGCATGTCCGCCACGGTGCGGCCGGGCACGTTGTACAGCACCATCGGCAGGTCGCCAACCGCCTCGGCGATGGCCTGGAAGTGGCGGAACTGCCCCTCCTGCCCCGGCTTGTTGTAGTAGGGCACCACCTGCAGCTGGCAGTCGGCGCCGACCTTCCTGGCGAACTTCGCCAGCTCGATCGCCTCGGCGGTGGAGTTGGCGCCGCAGCCGGCCATGATGGGCACGCGTCCGCGCGCCTGTTCGACCGCCACCCGGATGATCTCCTGGTGCTCCTGCACGCTGACGGTGGGCGACTCGCCGGTCGTGCCCACCACGCCGATGCAGTCGGTGCCTTCGGCGATGTGCCAGTCGATCAGCTTGCGCAGGGTGGGGTAATCCACGCTGCCGTCGTCGTGCATCGGAGTGGCGAGGGCCACGATGCTGCCGGTGATGGGAGTCATTGTCGGGTCGGAGGGAATGGCGGATTCTAACTAGAGCGTGTAGCGAGCCCTTCCGTTCCCGGCAAGGGGGCGGACGGCGGCGATGCGCTGCACGAAACGGTCGGGGTCGGGCTGGAACCCGTCCTCGTAGGCGACGATGCGCAGGCCCTGGCACAGCGAGAGCAGCTCGCCCTGGCGCAACAGGAAGTCGGGGCGGGAGGGCTTGCCGACGGTCTCGTGGCCCTCGGCGAAGGTCTCGTAGAGCAGCGCCCCGCCCGGCGCCAGGCTGTCCAGCAGGGAGGGGAACAACGCGCGCCAGAGATAGTTGGTCACCACCACGGCCGCGAACCGCTCGCCCGGCAAGGGCCACGCCCCGTTCTCGAGGTCGGCGACCAGGGTCCGGCCGGCGCTGGCCACGCTGGCGAGCGCGTCGGCGTCCCGGTCGACGCCGGTGACGGGATGTCCCCGCCCGGCGAACCAGCGCAGGTGGCGGCCGCGGCCGCAGGCCACGTCGAGCACGCTGCCGCCTGCCGGCACCAGGTGGCTCCAGCGCCGGATCCAGGGCGACGGGGCTTCGGTCCCGTGCATCGCGTCAGCCCCGCTCGGGCGCAGGGCCCGCAGAGCCGTCCCGTGGCTTGGCTTCGTCCGCCAGCGCGGCGAGCGCCATGGCCTCGACCCGGCCAGGTGCCACCAGCTTCAGGAACCGGCCGAGCTTGCCGCGCGTCGTCATGACGACCTCACGCCGGCGGGCCTCCAGGCCGTCCAGGATCAGCCGGGCGCAGACGTCGACCGGCATCGCCTCGTCTTCCTTCAGTCCGCTGCGGCCGGCGGTCTGGCCGCGGGCGTCCAGTCCGTGCCGCCGGATCTCGGTGGCGACGACGCCCGGATAGGCGGTGGTGACCGACACGCCGGCCGGCTTCAGCTCGGCGCGCAGGGCCTCGAAGAAGCCGGTCATGGCGAACTTGGTCGCGCTGTAGGCGGTGCGCCCCGGCACGCCGATCAGCCCGGCCAGCGAGGAGACGGCGACGAGGCGGCCGCGCGCGGCCTTCAGGTGCGGCAGCGCCGCGTGGGTGCACCACACGCTGCCCCACAGGTTGACCGTCATCAGGTCCTGGTACCACCGCAGGTCCTGCGCGCGGACCTCCTCAAACAGCGCGTGGGCGGAGACACCGGCGTTGTTGACCAGGCAGTCGATCCCGCCGAAGCGCTGGACGGCCGCATCGATCAGGCGGCGGCACTGCGCCTCGTCGGTCACGTCGGTGGGCACGACGAGCGTGTCGGCGCCCAGGGCCTGGCAGCGGGCGGCGACCTCGTCGAGGCGCTCGCGCTGCCGCGCCGCGAGCACCAGCGCCGCCGCGCCGCGGTGCCGGGCGGCGATCTGACGCGCCAGTTCGGCGCCGATGCCGTCGGACGCGCCGGTGATGACATAAGTGTTCATGGAGCAGGCTTCGTGGTTCGTGCCGCCGCCCGGCCACCGGATGGCCGGACCGGCTTCACCCGGTCACTGGAAGCAGGCCCAGAACCGGTCCGCCAGCATGACCATCGTGTCGGGACGCGTGTAGAGGGCAAACACGGCCCCGAGCACCGCGGTGGCAGCCGTCCAGCCGAGGACCTGGCGCACGCGGCGGGCCATCACGCAGGCTGGGCCGCCGGGGCCCGCGCGATCGGTGCTTCGCGCACCGGCAGGTTCACCAGGGCGGCGAACACGCCCAGGGCGATCGAGATGTACCAGACGATGTCGTAGCTGCCGGTGCGGTCGTACAGCAGGCCGCCCAGCCACACGCCCATGAAGGAGCCGATCTGGTGGCTGAAAAAGACGAAGCCGCCCAGCATGGACAGGTGCGCCACGCCGAAGATCTGCGCCACCGTGGCGTTGGTCGGCGGCACCGTGGACAGCCACAGCAGGCCCATCACCCCGGCGAAGACGTACACGGACAGCGGCGAGAGGGGGGCCCACAGGAACACCGCGATCGCCAGCGCACGGCCCAGGTAGATGGCCGCCAGGATCTTGCGCTTGGCCAGCCTCTGGCCCAGCGAGCCGGCGATGTAGGTGCCGAACACGTTGAACAGGCCGATCAGGGCCAGCGCGTAGCTGGCCACCTGCGGCGACAGGCCCTTGTCCTTCAGGTAGCTGGGCATGTGGACCCCGATGAACACCACCTGGAAGCCGCAGACGAAGTAGCCGGCCATCAGCAGTTGGAAGCTGGGGTACTTGAACGCCTCGCGCAGCGCCTGGCCGATGGTCTGCTCGCGCCGTGCGGGCGTCGCGCCCGCGCCGAACCCGGGCTCGCGCAGGCCGAACGCCAGCGGCGCGATCAGCAGGACGACGATCGCCAGCGCGAGCAGCGCCTGCTGCCAGCCCAGGCCATCGATCAGGAAACCCTCCACCGGCACCATCAGGAACTGGCCGAAGGAGCCGGCCGCCGCGGCCACCCCCATCGCCCACGACCGCCGGGCCGGATCGAGCTGGCGGCCGATCACGCCGTAGACCACCGCGTAGGTGGTGCCCGCCTGCGCCGCCCCGATCAGGACGCCCGCGGTGAGCGAGAACAGCAGCGCGTTGGGTGACAGCGCCATGCCCGCCAGGCCCAGTGCATACAGGACGCTGCCCGTGATCAGCACCCGGAAGGCGCCGAAGCGGTCGGCCAGCATGCCGGCGAAGATGCCGAAGAAGCCCCAGGCCAGGTTCTGGATCGCGATCGCGAAGGCGAAGGTCTCGCGCGTCCAGCCCTGGGACTGCGTGATCGGCTGCAGCCACAGCCCGAAACCATGGCGGATGCCCATGGACAGGGTGACGACGGCGGCCCCGCAGACGAGGACCTGGCGCATGGAAAGGCGGGCGGGGGAATGCATCACGCGACTGTAGCCAATCGGCTCCGCCCCGACGCGTCGCGGGGCCGACAGCGCCATGAGACTCGCAGCGGGCACTGATGACATGCGAGCATCAATCCCTGCCGGGCTGTATGCCCGTACAGTTTGTTTCGACCGCACGACTACAATCCGCCGCTCATGGCCACCCGTCCTTCCTCCGTTCCCGAGTACTCCGAAGGTTCCATCCGCGTGCTCAAGGGCCTCGAGCCCGTCAAGCAGCGGCCGGGCATGTACACGCGCACCGACAACCCGCTGCACATCCTCCAGGAGGTGCTCGACAACGCCGCTGACGAGGCGCTGGCCGGCCACGGCAAGCGCATCAAGGTCACCCTCCACGGCGACGGCTCGGTCAGCATCGAGGACGACGGCCGCGGCATTCCCTTCGGGATGCACCCGGAGGAAAAGGCTCCGGTCATCGAGCTGGTGTTCACCCGCCTGCACGCGGGCGGCAAGTTCGACAAGGGCAAGGGTGGCGCCTACAGCTTCTCCGGCGGCCTGCACGGCGTCGGGGTGTCTGTCACCAATGCGCTCGCCAAGCGGATGGAGGTCACCAGCCACCGCGAAGGCCAGGTCGCCACCATCGTGTTCTCCGGCGGCGACGTGGTCGAGGCGCTGAAGCTGCGCAAGGCGGCCGAAGGCGACCGCCGCCAGGGCACCACCGTGCGCGTGTGGCCGGATGCCAGGTACTTCGAGTCGAGCCAGCTGCCGATGGCCGAGCTGGCCCACCTGCTGCGCAGCAAGGCGGTGCTGATGCCCGGCGTGGCGGTCTACCTGGTCAACGAGAAGACCCGCGAGACCCAGAGCTGGCAGTACAAGGGCGGCCTGCGCGACTACCTGATGCAGACCCTCACCGGCGATCCGGTGATCCCGATGTTCGAGGGCGAGGGCTACGCCGAGAACAACGAGACCTTCGCCGAAGGCGAGGGCGCCGCCTGGGCCGTCGCCTTCACGGAGGATGGTGCGCCGGTGCGCGAGAGCTACGTCAACCTGATCCCCACCAGCGCCGGCGGCACCCACGACAGCGGCCTGCGCGACGGCCTGTTCAACGCGGTCAAGAGCTTCATCGAGCTGCACTCGCTGCTGCCCAAGGGCGTGAAGCTGCTGCCCGAGGACGTCTTCGCCCGCGCCTCCTACGTGCTCTCGGCCAAGGTGCTGGACCCGCAGTTCCAGGGCCAGATCAAGGAGCGCCTGAATTCGCGCGATGCCGTGCGGCTGGTCTCCAGCTTCGTGCGACCGGCGCTCGAGCTGTGGCTGAACCAGCACGTCGACTACGGCAAGAAGCTGGCCGAGCTCGCCATCAAGGCCGCCCAGACGCGCCAGAAGGCCGGCCAGAAGGTCGAGAAGCGCAAGGGCTCCGGCGTGGCGGTGCTGCCGGGCAAGCTGACCGACTGCGAGAGCAAGGACATCTCCCACAACGAGGTGTTCCTGGTGGAGGGCGATTCCGCCGGCGGCAGCGCCAAGATGGGCCGCGACAAGGAATGCCAGGCCATCCTGCCGCTGCGCGGCAAGGTGCTCAACACCTGGGAAGTCGAGCGCGACCGCCTGTTCGCCAACACCGAGATCCACGACATCGCGGTGGCCATCGGCGTCGACCCGCACGGCCCGAACGACACGCCCGACCTGTCGGGCCTGCGCTACGGCAAGGTCTGCATCCTGTCGGACGCCGACGTCGACGGCTCGCACATCCAGGTGCTGCTGCTGACGCTGTTCTTCCGCCATTTCCCCAAGCTGATCGAGGCCGGCCACGTGTACGTGGCGCGCCCGCCGCTGTTCCGCGTCGACACGCCGGCGCGCGGCAAGAAGCCGGCCGGCAAGCAGTACGCGCTGGACGAGGGCGAGCTCACCGCCATCCTCGACAAGCTGCGCAAGGAAGGCGTCAAGGAAGGCTCGTGGAGCATCAGCCGCTTCAAGGGGCTGGGCGAGATGAGCGCCGAGCAGCTGTGGGAGACCACGCTGAACCCGGACACCCGCCGCCTGCTGCCGGTGCAGCTGGGCCGGTTTGATTTCTCCGGCACCGAAAGCCTGATCACCAAGCTGATGGGCAAGGGCGAAGCGGCCGCGCGGCGCGAGCTGATGGAACTGCACGGCGACGACGTCGAGGTGGACGTCTAGGCAGCTGCATGGCGCACCCCCAATCCAGGCTGCAAGTCGGCAGCGGCAGCCCTCCGGCCGAGTGGCGAAGCCGCGAGATTCCAGGCTCGTACGTGGCGCGTACCGCGGTCATGCTGTTCGTGACAAGCGTCGCTGCCTTGGTGACGATCCAGGGGTGGCGGCTGCGCTCGCTACTGCTCTCCGCCGTCGGCCTGCTCATGCTCGGCGGTTTGGCGCTTGATCTCCGCCGGGACCGCCGCGATCGCGCACTCGAGCGGGCCCAAGGCGGCGTCCTGGGATTCGACCTGGAAGGTATCCATTTCAAGGACCTGCCATCCTTGCGCTGGACGTCCGTGGTGTCCCTGACCGTGGAAGAACTGCGTTTCGCGAAAGGCTGGGCACCGTTCCTCGTGATCGAGCTCGGGCCTCAGGAGACGGCCCGGGTGGGCAAGCTTGTTCCGAAGGGGCGTATCGATCATCGAGAGGTCGATATCGACGTGGGTCGCGGCCGGATCGGCGTGAACCTGCGTGCCCTGGAGCATGAACCTTCTTTCATCCTTTCGATGGGCAGGCGTTACCTCGCTCGGCAGTGTGCGGACTCCGACGTCGAAAGCGGCCTCGCAGGTGGTGCTGCATGACCGCTGTGAACTCGCTTGCCGCGAACCGCACCCCCGCCCGCGTGCGGCTGCGGCCGACGATGCAGAGCGACATCGACTTCGTGCTGACGCTCGAGCACGACCCGGAGAACCTGCCGTTCATCACGCCCTGGGAGCGCACCCAGCACGAGGCCGCGATCCGCTTTCCGGACTTCCGGCATTTCATCATCGAAGCCGGCCAGGACCTCGCCTCGGCCGGCTTCCTGATCCTGATCGGCTGCCGCAGCCCGCACCAGGCGCTGGAGCTCAAGCGCATGGTGGTGCGCCACAAGGGCGAGGGCCACGGGCGGGCCGCGCTGCGCGTGGCCAAGAAGGTGGCGTTCGACGACCTCGGGGCGCACCGCTTCTGGCTGGACGTGCGCACGCACAACCACCGCGCCCGCGCCCTGTACGACACCGAGGGTTTCGCGCCCGAGGGGCTGCTGCGCGAGTGCGTCCGCGGCGCGTCCGGCTTCGACTCGCTGGTCGTGATGTCGATGCTGCAGGCCGAATTCGCCGACCGGCGGGCGCTGGCGCTGGAGCTGCCCGCATGACGGCGCGCCGGCGTTGCCTGGCCCCGCTGCTGGCCGCGGCCCTGGTGCTCGGCGCGGGCGCGGGGCGGGCCGAGATCTGGGGCTACGTCGACGGCAAGGGCGTGGCCCATTTCGCCACCGAGCGGGTGGACGAGCGCTACGAGCTGTTCTGGCGTGGCGGCGAGGCCTTCGACACGGCCGCCGGGTTGCCCGAGCGGGCCACCACGCCGCGGGCCGTCGCCGTGCCCAGCACCAGCGCCGCCCGGCTGGTCGCGTATTTCGAGATCTCGCCGGGCTACCGGCAGGTCAAGCACCACCTGCGCGAGGCGTCGCGTGCGCACGGCATCGAGCTCGAGCTGCTGCAGGCGCTGATCGCCACCGAATCCGGCTTCGACGCCGCGGCCGTGTCGCCCAAGGGCGCGGTGGGCCTGATGCAGGTGATGCCCGCCACGGCCCAGCGCTACGGCGTGCAGGGCGACCAGCGCGCGCCGATCGAGAGGAAGCTGGCCGACCCCGGGACCAACATCCGCGCCGGCAGCCGCTACCTGCGCTACCTGCTCGACCTCTTCCCGGGCCGGCTCGACCTGGCGCTGGCGGCCTACAACGCCGGCGAAGGCGCGGTGCAGCGCGCCGGCAACCGCATCCCGAACTACCGCGAGACCCAGAACTACGTCCGCACCGTCCTGCAGCTGTATTCCATGCTGCGGCCACCTGCGCTGGGCGCCGCGCCCGGCGTGCGGGTGCCGGGACGCGTGCGCATCGAGCTGGCCGGCCGGGCCGAGCCGGGGCCCGACACTGCGGCGCTTTCCGGGGCCATGGGAGGCCCCGCGGCAGCGGCGCCGCCCTCGCCAGGGACGGTGCCGGCCGGCGGCGCCCTCCACCGCGGGAACATGCCCGCGCTCCTGCCCGAGGCCGGGACGGAATCCCCGCCGCGCGACCCGTGCTGCCATTGATCGCCCGGCGGCACCGGGCCGGCCGGCGCTGACCTGCTGCTCCTGAACACCGACTCCTCACCTTTGCCGATCGCATCCGAATGAGCCAAGACGAACTGATCACTTCCGACGACGGAGGAGACGACACCCAGCTGGACCTGGCCACCTACGCGCAGCGCGCCTACCTCGAGTACGCGCTCAGCGTGGTGAAGGGCCGCGCGCTGCCCGATGTGACCGACGGCCAGAAGCCGGTGCAGCGCCGCATCCTCTACTCGATGTGGCGCATGGGCCTGGGCTTCGGCGGCGGCGCCGGTGCCAAGCCCGTCAAGAGCGCGCGTGTCGTGGGCGACGTGCTGGGCCGTTTCCATCCCCACGGCGACCAGGCGGCCTACGACGCGCTGGTGCGCATGGCACAGGACTTCAGCCAGCGCTACCCGCTGATCGACGGGCAGGGCAACTTCGGCAGCCGCGACGGCGATGGCGCGGCGGCGATGCGCTACACCGAGGCGCGGCTGTCCAGGATCACCAACCTGCTGCTCGAGGAGATCGACGAGGGCACGGTCGATTTCACGCCCAACTACGATGGCAGCACCCAGGAGCCGCTGCAGCTGCCGGCCCGGCTGCCGTTCGCGCTGCTCAACGGCGCCAGCGGGATCGCGGTCGGCCTGGCCACCGAAATCCCCAGCCACAACCTGCGCGAGGTGGCCGACGCCTGCGTGGCCCTGGTGAAGAACCCCAAGCTCGCGGACGACGAACTGCTGGCCCTGCTGCCGGGCCCGGACTACCCGGGCGGCGGCCAGATCATCAGCAGCGCGGCCGACATCGCCGAGGCCTACCGCAGCGGCCGCGGCTCGCTCAAGGTGCGGGCCCGCTGGAAGATCGAGGACCTGGCGCGAGGCCAGTGGCAGCTGGTGGTGCACGAACTTCCGCCGGGCGTGAGTTCGCAGCGCGTGCTGGAGGAGATCGAGGAACTCACCAATCCCAAGGTCAAGGCCGGCAAGAAGGCCCTGCTGCAGGAACAGCTGCAGCTGAAGCAGACGGTGCTGTCGGTGCTGGACGCCGTGCGCGACGAATCGAGCAAGGACGCCGCGGTGCGGCTGGTGTTCGAACCCAAGACCAGCCGCATCGAGCAGGCCGAGCTGATCACCACGCTGCTGGCGCACACCAGCCTGGAGACCACCGCGCCGATCAACCTGACGATGGTCGGGCTGGATGGCCGGCCGGTGCAGAAGTCGCTGCGGCAGATGCTCACCGAATGGATCGAGTTCCGCCAGCGCACCATCGAGCGCCGCTCGCGGCACCGGCTGGACAAGGTGCTGGACCGCATCCACATCCTCGAGGGCCGCCAGCTGGTGCTGCTGAACCTCGACGAGGTGATCGCGATCATCCGCAACAGCGACGAGCCCAGGCAGGCGCTGATCGACCGCTTCCGCCTCTCGGAGCGCCAGGCCGAGGACATCCTGGAGATCCGGCTGCGCCAGCTGGCACGCCTGGAGGCGATCCGCATCGAGCAGGAGCTCGGCCAGCTGCGCGAGGAGCAGAAGAAGCTGGAGGAGATCCTGGGCAGTCCGGCGGCCCTGCGCCGGCTGATGGTCAAGGAGATCGAGCAGGACGCCAAGTCCTTCGCCGACGCCCGCCGCACCCTGATCCAGGCCGAGAAGCGCGCCGTCGCCGAGGTCAAGGTCATCGACGAGCCGGTCACCGTGGTGGTCTCGCAGAAAGGCTGGGTGCGGGCGCGGCAGGGCCACGGCCACGAGGCCGCCAGCTTCGCGTTCAAGGCGGGCGATGGCCTGTACGGCACCTTCGAATGCCGCACGGTGGACACGCTGCTGGCCTTCGGCAGCAACGGCCGGATCTACTCGATCCCGGTCTCGACCCTGCCCGGCGCACGGGGCGACGGCCAGCCGGTCACGACCTACATCGACCTGGAGTCGGGCACGCAGCTGGTGCACTACTTCGCCGGCGCGTCGGGTGCCTGGCTGCTGCTGTCCAACAGCGGCGGCTACGGCTTCCTGGCCACGGTGGAGAACATGATGTCGCGCCAGCGCGGCGGCAAGTCGTTCATCACCTGCGGCCCCGGCGAGATGATCTGCAAGCCGTCGCCGGCCAACGTGCCACCGCCGGCGGGCGTGGTCCCGGGCGGCCTGCACCTGCCCGCGACGCACGTGGCGGCGGTCTCGTCCGAGCGCCGCATCGTCACGTTCCCGATCGGGGAGCTGCGGCAGCAGCCGAACGGCGGGCGCGGCCTGCTGCTGCTGGCGCTGGAGAAGAAGGAGACGCTTGCCGGCGCGGCTGCATACACGCGCAGCATCGTGATCCGCGGCGTGTTCCGCGGCAAGGAGCGCGAGGAGGTCCTGGAGATCCGGTCGCTCAACAACGCAGCGGGCGCGCGCGGCAGCCGGGGCAAGGCCGGCAACTTCACGTTCGACCCGTCGTCGGTCGACCGGGTGGAGTGACCCGCCATGCAGCTCGTGTTGGCGGACTCGGAGGTCGCGGGAGTCGAGCTGCAGGGTGACACGCTGGTGCTGCGCTTCGCTGCCGCTGCCATCGCGCAGGCGGCGGGCGGCGAGGCCGGCTACCTGCCGGGGCTGGCGCTGGAGTTTCGGCAGGCGCGCTGGCGGGGCGAGCCGTCGGCCTGCTTCGGCCGCCTCGCGCAAGGCGAGTTGTCGGACGGCATCTCGCGACTCACGCGGCTCGAACTGCCGTTCGACGGCCCGGGTCCGTGGCGCGCGGAATTCGTGTTCTCGCAGGGCTCGCAGCTGGTGGTCGATGCGCAGCGCGTCACGGCCTTGCCGGGCGCGGCTCCGTTGCGACCCTCATACGCCTGCTGACCGCTTTCCTGCACACTGCGCGCATGTCAAGCAAGCAAGAGATCGCGGCCTTCATCGCCAGGGAGTTCCCGCAGACGCGGGTGCAGGTGCTGGAGGCCGGGGGCATGGCGGCGACCGTCGCCCACGAGGTCGGCCCCGACGAACTGCGCCCGGGCGGCACGGTGTCGGGGCCGGTGATGATGGCCACGGCCGACGTGGCGCTCTACGTGGCCATCCTCGGCGAGATCGGCATCGTCCCGCTCACCGTGACCACCAGCCTGAACTTCAACTTCATGCGCAAGCCGTCGGCGGACCGGCGCATCGTCGGCATCTGCAAGCTGATGAAGGTCGGCCGCACGCTGGCGGTCGGCGAGGTGGCGCTGTATTCGGAGGGGCTGCCGGAGATGGTGGCGCACGCCGTCGGCACCTACGCCATCCCGCCCGGCGCGCGCTCCTGAAGGTCCGTTCAGCCGATCTCGGCGATCAGCTCGATCTCGACGCAGGCGCCCAGCGGGATCTGCGCCACGCCGAAGGCGCTGCGGGCGTGCGCGCCGCGGTCGCCGAACACCTGGCCGAACAGCTCGCTCGCGCCGTTGGTGACCAGGTGCTGCTCGGTGAAATCGGCGGTGGAGTTCACCAGGCTCATCAGCTTGACGATCCGGCGCACCCGGTTGAGGTCGCCCACCGCCGCCTTCAGCGTCCCCATCAGGTCGATCGCCACTGCACGGGCAGCGGCCTGGCCTTCCTCGGTGCCCAGGGTGCGACCGAGCTGGCCCACCCAGGGTTTGCCGTCGCGCTTGGCGATGTGGCCGGAGAGGAAGACGAGGTTGCCCGTCTGCACGAAGGGGACGTACGCGGCCGCAGGGGTGGCCACGGGGGGAAGGGTGATGCCGAGTTGCTTCAGCTTGTCGTCGACGCTCATGCGGGCTCCTGGTCGGTCGGGTCGGCGATTGTAGGAGCCTGTGGCGGCGACAGCGGCGCGACGGTGACGGCGACGCGCAGCGTGTGGTTGGCCCCGCCGTGGATCACGCCCCGGATGGGCGAGACGTCCGAGAAGTCGCGCCCCGTGGCCAGCGTCACGTAGTCCTCGCCGGGCGCGCGGTCGTTGGTCGGGTCGAGATCGGCCCAGCAACCGGGGCCATGCGCCGCGGGCAGGTAGACCGACACCCATGCGTGCGAGGCGTCGCTGCCCACCAGCCGGGTCTGGCCGGGCGGCGGCTGCGTCAGCAGGTAGCCGCTGACATAGCGCGCCGGCAGGCCGAGGCTGCGCAGGCAGCCGAGCATCACATGGGCGAAGTCCTGGCAGACGCCTTTGCGCAGCGCCAGCGCCTCGAGCGCCGGCGTGCTGGCGTCGGTGGCCTGCGAGACGTAGGCGAAGTCCGCGTGGATGCGTGCCGTCAGCTCGCGCGCGCCATCCAGCAGCGGCCGGCCGGGCCCGAAGCTGGCGCGCGCGTAGTCGACGAAGTCGGCATGCCGGGGCACGTAGGGGGAGGCGAAGACGAACTCGGCCGCAGGGTCGTACTCGGCGCCGCGGTGGTAGCGCAGCCGCTCGCGCGCTTCCTCCCAGGGCAGGCTCTCGCCGGGCAGCGCGTGCGCGCTGGTGGACACGACACTGTCGGCCACGACCCTCAGGTGGTCGTGCGCGGACTGCAGGCCGAAGAAGCAGCGTGCATTGCCGAACACGTCGGTGTCCTCGCTGCGCTGCGCCGGCGCCGGATGGATCGACAGCCGGTGCCGCAGCAGCCGCTGCCCGGCGCCGTCGGCCGGACGCAGGTGCGCCACATGCTGCGCGGTCTTGACGGCCGGCGCGTACGCGTAGCTGGTCTCGTGAAGGACGTGCAGCAGCATGGCGACGTGGAAGATCAGGCGCCCACGCTTTCGCGCGACTCGAACGAATGGGTGAAGTAGCGCGCCCCCAGGTCGTCCGACAGTTGCCAGGCGGCCGTGGCGCACTGGTGCAGCAGCTCCAGCAGCGCGGCGTGCTGGCCGCTCGCATCGGTGGTGCACATCGCCTCGAGCGACCAGCCCTGCGGGTCGGGCACCGTGAGCGCGATGCCGGGCACCTGGCCCGGCGCGCTGCCTTCCAGGCGCGCGAGGCGGCCGCGCAGCGTCTGCGTCACCCAGCCCAGCGAGCGCGGGTTGTCCCGGTCGAGCACGAGCAGGTCGAGCAGGGCGGCGAGGTCGCGCCGCTGCTGGTAGTGGGCGTGGAAGGTGATGGTGCTGTCGAAGAGGGCCACCACCGCCTCGAACCCACCGTCGTCGTGCACGGCCCCGGTCTCGAACCCCCAGGCCAGCGCCGACGACAGGAACGCCAGGCGCTCCAGGTGGCGTCCGGTGGACAGCAGGCGCCAGCCGTCGTCGCGGGTCATGCGGTCGGTCTGCGCGCCGGTCATGGCGGCGGTGTCGCCCGACAGCGCTTCGAGGATGCGCAGCGCCTCGACCGAGGAGAAGTCGCCTTCCTGCTGCCCGCAGCCGAGCAGGAAGGACTGCTCGGCGCGCACGATCACGTTCCACTGCTCCTGCGACAGCCTGTCGCGGACGGCGGCGGCGGCCCCGCGCAGCGCCGCCAGGTTGTAGCCGACGCTGGTGGCGCGCGTGGTGTCGGCCAGCGCGGCGAGGAGCGAGCGCTCGAACACGCGGCGCGAGGCGGTTGCCGGCGGCACGTTCGGCAGCACCAGGCCGTGCTCGACGGAGAGCTCGCTCAGCCAGGCCAGCAGCGGCTGCGACGTCTGGTCCTCGCCGTTGAGGCACTGCAGCACCAGCCGGGCCAGCCGCGTCGTGTTCTCGGTGCGCTCGGTGTACCGGCCCAGCCAGAACAGGTTCTCGGCCGAGCGGCTGGTGACGCTGCGGCCGCGGTGCGAGACGTCGGCGGCCGGCTGCTCGTGCCGCAGCAGGCTGGTCGTGTCGACCTCGCCGTCGGTCAGCACCCAGGTGTCGGCACTGCTGCCACCGCGCTGCATGGTGGCGATCTCGGTCGTCTCGCCAGCCAGCCGCGTCAGCCCACCGGGCAGCACGCGCCACGACCGGGGGCCGTCGCACACCGCGAACACCCGCAGCATCAGCGACCGTGGCTGCAGCCGGCCGGCTTTCCAGGTGGGCATCTGGGACAGCGGCCGGTACGCCTGGACGGTGTGCTCGTCGGGTTCGCGCGCGATGCGGCCGGCCCATTCGTCCAGCTCGCGCCGCGACAGCGACTGGCCCAGCACGGCGCCCGCACCCGATCCGCCGAAGGTCGGCTTCACGACCCCCGATGCGAGGTGGGGCAGGGCGGCTTCCATGGCCGCACGTTCGCCGCACCACCAGGTGGGGATCGACGGGAGCGCGAGCTCCTCGCCCAGCAGGCGGCGCGAGAGCGCCGGCAGGAACCCGAGCAGCGCGCAGGATTCCAGGAAGGCCGAGCCCGGCGCGTTGGCGACCAGCACGTTCCCGGCCCGGATCGCCTGCAGCAGCCCGGGCACGCCCAGCCGGGAGTCCGAGCGCAGCTCCAGGGGGTCGAGGAACTCGTCGTCCAGCCGCTTGAGGATGCCGTGCACCGGCTCCAGGCCGCGCAGCGTCTTGAGGTACAGGCGCTGGTCGCGCACGGTGAGATCGCTGCCCTCGACCAGCGTCAGCCCGAGATAGCGCGCCAGGAAGGCGTGCTCGAAGTAGGTCTCGTTGTAGGGGCCGGGCGTGAGCAGGACGATGCGTGCCTGGGGGCCGCCCGGGCTCATCGCGCGCAGGCCGTCGACCAGCGCGCGGTAGGTGGCAGCCAGCCGCTGCACCTTGAGCGCGCTGAAGGCGGAGGGGAACGAGCGCGAGACGATCAGCCGGTTCTCCAGCAGGTAGCCCAGGCCCGAGGGCGCCTGGGTGCGCTGCGAGACCACCCACCACTGGCCATCGGGGTCCCGGGCCAGGTCGAAGGCGGCGATGTGCAGGAACATGCCGCCGGCCGGCGAGACGCCGTGCATCGGCCGCAGGTAGCCCGGATGGCCCTGCACCAGGGCCGGCGGCAGCAGGTTGCGCTCGAGCAGCTGCTGCGGTCCGTACACGTCGGCCATGATCCGGTCGAGCAGGCGCATCCGCTGCAGCACGCCCGCTTCCACGCGCTGCCAGGTGGCAGGCGGGACGATGAGGGGAAACAGGTCGAGCGACCAGGGGCGCTGCGGGCCGTCTTCGTCGGCGTAGACGTTGTAGGTGATGCCGTTGTCCCGGACCTGCCGGCCGAGCTCGTGCATCCGCTGGTCCAGTTCGCCGAAGCCGCCGGTGCCGAGGTGGTCGAAGAAGCGGGCCCAGTGCGGTGCCAGGCGGCCGTCGCGGCCGCGCGGCGAACCGGGGCGCGACGCTGCGCCCCGCAGCTCGTCGAAGTGGCCGGCCGCGGCGGGCGGCGCGAGCGCCGCCGCGAGGTCGGCGGGGCGTTCCTCGGCGGCGTCGCCGAACAGCGAATCGATGGGCGTGTCCACGGGTGCGGGATTGTCCCATCCCGGGTCGGGGGCGGCCGGCGAAGCAGGTGGCCCTGTTGCCCGGTTGCGACGGGCTAGAGCAGCGGGGCCAGCCAGGTCGATGCGCGCTCGCGGGCCTTCTCGGCCAGCGGCCGCCGCCGCCAGTCCTCCAGCGTGATGCGGCGGCAACGGCCGATGTCGGCCTCGAAGACCTCCGTCATGCGTCGGGCGAACGCCGGGTCGTAGACGTTCAGGTTGGCCTCGTCGTTCAGGTGGAACGAGCGCGGGTCGAAGTTGGTCGAGCCCACCGAGGTGAGCCGCTGGTCGACGATGAGCATCTTGCAGTGGTACATCGTCGGCTGGTACTCGTACATCTCCACGCCGGCTTCCAGCAGCGGGCCCCACAGGCCGGGCGAGGCCCGGCGCACCGTCGCCTGGTCGGTGTGCCGGCCGGGCGTGATGATGCGCACCCGCACCCCGCGTTTCACCGCCGAGCGCAGCGATCGCGTGGCAACGTCGTCGGGGACGAAGTACGCGCTGGCGATGTCGATGCTGCGCACGGCCGCGGTGATGGCCAGCAGCGTCATCATCAGCATGCACTCGCTGCCGCCGCTGGGAGAGCTGGAGAACATCTGCGCCGGCTGGTCGCCGGCCGGCTCCAGCACCGGGAAGTACGCGCTGCCGTGCAGCACGCGCCCCGTGGTCTTGCTCCAGTTGGACAGCATCACGCTCTGCATCTGCGCGACGACCGGCCCCTCGACGCGGAAGTGGGAGTCGCGCCAGTGCTCGGGATCCTGCGCGTCCCCGCACCACTGCGGCGCGATGCCGACACCGCCGGTGAAGCCGAGGCGGCCGTCGACGATCAGCAGCTTGCGGTGCGTGCGGTTGTTCAGCCGGCCCAGGTTGTACCAGCGCAGGGGGTGGTACATCCGCACTTCCACGCCGGCCTCGCGCATCTCGAACACGAGATCCCGGTCGACCCGGGTGCTGCCGACCCAATCGATCAGCACGTGGACCTTCACGCCGGCGCGGGCGCGTTCGGACAGCGCTTCGGCGAACGCCGTGCCGATCTCGCCTGACCAGTAGATGAAGGTCTCGAACAGCACCGTGCGGCGCGCGCCGCGGATCGCCTCGAGCATGGCCGGGAAGATCCGGTCGCCGTTGATCAGCTCGGTGACACGGTTGCCCTGCACGATGGTCGGGCCCACCAGCATGGCCATGGCGCGGCCGAATTGCGGATCGTCGACCGGGTAGAGATGCTCGATCTCCTGCTCGACCCGGCGTTCGGCCGCACCGAAGTTCACGATGAGCAGGGCGACGGCGACGGCCGCGACGATCGACAGCAGGATCAGCACGGCAGGAGGATGGCAGCCGCGCAAACGGATGAGCGTCGGACCGGATCGACAGTTGCCATCCGATGCGCAGCCGTCCGGTCCAGCGGATCGGCTGCGGACGACAAACAGGCCGGGCAAGCCCGGCCTGTTCAACGCGAGTGCAACCCGGTCAGCGCAGGTTGCCCTGGTCGGCCTGGCCGGCCAGGGTGGTGCCGGCCAGGGTGCGGCCGCCGGCCTGCGCCAGGAAGGCCGAACCGCTGTCCTCGCCGGTGAAGGCGCGCACTTCGTCGCGGCTGGCGAGGTAGGCCGCGGTCACGTCGGCGCGGGTGGTCGCGCTCTTGAAGTTGCGCAGCGGGTTGTAGGTGGTGGACCAGGGGTTCACCCGGGCGGCACGGTACTGGTCGAGCTCGGCGCGCACTTCGGCGCGGGTCTTGCTCGGCACGAAGGCGGTGGTGGCGCCACCTTCCTGGCCGTACAGGCCGGCGGACTGGGCGAAGGCCTGGCCACCCAGCGAGGCGGCGGCGAGGGACAGGGTGACGGCGATCAGACGACGGTTGTTCATGGCAGTTCTTCCTTTCAGTGGTTGGAGGCTTGTGTCCGCGGGTCCTGGAGAACCCGTGACGTCACTGTAGGAAGCGACCGTGAGGTGGCACTTAGCGAAGTCTTAGCTGGCCGTGAGCATGTCGGCCCGCGCGGCAAGCCCTGCCGCGCGGCCAGCCCCCGCCGCTCGGCCATCCGCCGCCCGGTCAGCCGCGCGGTGGCGTGCGCAGATCCAGCGTGAGTGGGAACTCGCGGCTGCCGGGCACATCGACCGTCGCGGGCGGGATCTGCAGCCGGCCCGGCGTGTGGCCCATGCGGAAGAAGCGCGCGAGCCGGCGGCTCTCGGCTTCGTAGGCGTTCACCGGGAAGGTGACGTAGTTGCGGCCACCCGGATGCGACACGTGGTACTGGCAGCCGCCCAGCGAGCGGTTCATCCACGTGTCCACGATGTCGAAGGTCAGCGGTGCATGCACGCCGATCGTCGGGTGCAGCGCCGACGGTGGGTTCCAGGCCCGGTAGCGCACGCCGGCGACGAACTCGCCGGCCGTGCCGGTGGGTTGCAGCGGGACCGCCTTTCCGTTCACGGTCACGACGTAGCGGCTCTCGTTCAGGCCCGTCACGCGCACCTCCAGGCGTTCCAGCGACGAGTCGACGTACCGCACGGTGCCGCCGACCGCGCCTTCCTCGCCCATCACGTGCCAGGGCTCCAGCGCGTTGCGCAAAGTCAGCTCCACCCCTGCGGCCTGCACCGCGCCGACCAGCGGGAAGCGGAACTCGAAGTGCGGCGCGAACCAGGCGGGATCGAAGGCGTAGCCTGCGTCCCGCAGCTCCTGCAGCACGTCGTGCAGGTCGGCCTGCACGAAGGAGGGCAGCAGCCAGCGGTCATGGAGCTGCGTGCCCCAGCGCGTGACCGGCGCCCGGTACGGTTCCTTCCAGAAGCGCGCCACCAGCGCCCGCAGCAGCAGCTGCTGCACGATGCTCATGCGCGCGTGCGGCGGCATCTCGAAGGCGCGCAGCTCCAGCAGCCCGAGGCGGCCGGTGCTCGAGTCGGGCGAGTAGAGCTTGTCGATGCAGAACTCGCTGCGGTGCGTGTTGCCGGTCACGTCCACCAGGATGTTGCGCAGCGTGCGGTCGACCAGCCAGGGCGGCATGTCCTGCCCGTAGACCTGCCGGTTGCGCTCGATCTCGCGCAGCGCGATCTCCAGTTCGTACAGCTGGTCGTTGCGTGCCTCGTCGACCCGGGGCGCCTGGCTGGTGGGGCCGATGAACAGGCCGGAGAACAGGTACGACAGCGACGGATGGTTGTGCCAGTACAGCAGCAGGCTGGCCAGCAGCTCGGGCCGCCGCAGGAACGGCGAGTCGGCCGGCGTGGCGCCGCCCAGCACGAAGTGGTTGCCGCCACCGGTGCCGGTGTGGCGGCCGTCGGTCATGAACTTCTCGGCCGACAGCCTGCATTCGAAGGCCGCCTCGTAGAGGAACTCGGTGTTCTTCACCAGTTCGCGCCAGTTGTGCGCCGGGTGGATGTTGACCTCGATCACGCCCGGATCGGGCGTCACCTGCAGCAGCTTCAGGCGCGGGTCGCGCGGCGGCGGGTAGCCTTCCAGCACGATCCTCACGCCCAGATCCCTGGCGGTGGCTTCCACTGCCACGAGCAGGTCGAGGTAGTCGGTGACCTCCGCCAGCGGCGGCATGAAGACGTAGAGGACGCCGGAGCGCTCGCCCACCTGCTCGGCCTTCGGCCCATTGGCCCGGCGCGGATCGCGCACTTCGACGCACAGCGCGGTGCGGGTCAGTCCCTGCGCCGACTGGTGGCGCGCCGGCGGTGCGGCGTCGGCGGGCGCGGGCTGGCCGGGCCGGGTCGCGTGGTCGCCGGTCGCCACGTCGCGTCGACCGAAAGCGTCCTGCAGCACCCGGGGTGCTTCCCCGGCCGCGGGAGCCGGGCCCTGCAGGTAGCGCGCCTGCAGCTGGTCGGCGCGCGGCAGCTCGCCGCGCGGCGCCATCGGATCGGTCTCGACCAGGTACGGGTAGTCGCCCTTGCTCACCCAGGGCAGCGCGTCGAGGGGCAGCCGGTAGCCCATGGGCGAGTCGCCCGGCACCAGGTACATGCGTTCATCGCGGAAGAACCAGGGGCCGGTCGACCAGGCCGGGCCCGCCAGGCGGGCGCCTTCCAGGGGCTTGGACTCCAGCGGCAGGACGTAGCCGACGACCGCATCGAGCTTCTGCTCGAACACCCGGCGCAGGCGGGCGCGCTCCAGCTCGTCGTCCAGCCGGGCGTCGAACGGGTCGACGTTGACCGGCAGGCGGCGTTCGCGCCACAGGTAGTAGAAGACGTCCTCGTAGGCAGGCTGGACGTGGCGGTCGGTGAGGTTCAGGCGGGCGGCCAGGTGCCGGACGAAGCGGCCGGCGTCCTCGCTCGTGTAGTGCTGCGGCTGCGATTCGTCCGCGAACAGCGAGGGATCGCGCCAGCACGGCTGGCCGTCCGCGCGCCAGTAGATCGACAGCGCCCAGCGCGGCAGCTGTTCGCCGGGGTACCACTTGCCCTGGCCGAAATGCAGGAAGCCGCCCTGGCCGTACTCGTCGCGCAGCTTGTGCACCAGCTGCGTTGCATGGCGCCGCTTGGTCGGGCCCAGCGCCTCGGTGTTCCACTCGGGCGCGTCGCGGTCGACCGTGGCCACGAAGGTGGGTTCGCCGCCCATGGTCAGGCGCACGTCGCCGGCCCGCAGGTCGGCGTCGACCTGCTCGCCCAGCGCCAGCACGTCCTGCCACTGCTCGTCGGTGTAGGGCCGGGTGACCCGGGGCGATTCGTAGATCCGGGTGACCTGCATGTGGTGGGCGAAGTCCACCTCCGCCTCGTCGACCAGTCCCTCGATCGGTGCCGCGCCCGAGGGCTGCGGGGTGCAGGCGAGCGGGATGTGGCCTTCCCCGGCCAGCAGGCCGGAGGTGGGGTCCAGCCCGATCCAGCCGGCCCCCGGCAGGTAGACCTCGCACCAGGCATGCAGGTCGGTGAAGTCGACCGCCGTGCCGCTGGGGCCGTCCAGGGCCTTGACGTCGGGCACCAGCTGGATGAGGTAGCCCGAGACGAAGCGCGCGGCGAGCCCGAGGTTGCGCAGCAGCTGCACCAGCAGCCAGCCGGAGTCGCGGCAGGAACCGCTGGCGTTGCGCAGCGTTTCCTCGGGCGTCTGGACACCCGGCTCCATGCGGATGAGGTACTTGATGTCGTGCTGGACCTGCTGGTTCAGCGCGACCAGGAAGTCGATGGTGGGACGGGACGTGCGATCGACACGGTCGAGGTAGCTGCGCAGCAGCGGCGTGACCGGCTCGCAGGCCAGGTACGGCGCCAGCTCCTGCGCCACCAGCGGTTCGTAGCGGAAGGGGAACTTCTCGGCGCTCGGCTCCAGGAAGAAGTCGAACGGGTTGTAGACCGCCATCTCGACCACCAGGTCGACCGTGACCTTGAACTCGGTGGTCGGCTCGGGGAACACCAGGCGTGCCTGGTAGTTCGCGAACGGATCCTGCTGCCAGTTGATGAAGTGCTTGGCCGGCTCGATGCGCAGCGAGTACGAGAGCACGTTGCTGCGGCAATGCGGCGCGGGCCGCAGCCGGACGACCTGGGGTCCGAGCCGCACCGGGCGGTCGTACTTGTAATGGGTGACGTGGTTGAGCGCGGCATGGATGGACATGGACGGGGATGCTAGCAACTCCCATGCTCGACGAGGGGTGCCACGGGCAGGCTTTTGACGATCTGCCCTGGCTCCTTCAGATGGACGGCGCAGAGCGAACGAAGGCACGGCGGGCCGGCTAGGCTGGCGCATGGACCTTCCACCCGCCGGCCGGCTCTGGGTGCCGCTGCTGGCCGGCGCGGTGCTCGGCCCCGCCGTGCAGATGCGGCAGCCGGCGCTCTGGCCGTTCGTGGCGTACGGGGCGCTGGCCGCCGCCACTGCCGTTGCGTTGGCGGTGGTGTTCTGGCGCACGTCGCGGGCGCACCTGCCGGCACGGACGGCGTCGCTGCTCCTGGCAGCCGCCTGCGGCTTCGGCCTGGCCGGCGCCCGGGCCGCGCATTTCCTGTCGCAGGGGCTGGACCCCGCGCTGGAGGGCCGGGACCTTGCCGTCGTCGGCACGGTGGCCGCCATGCCCCAGCGCAACGAGCTCGGCCAGCGCTTCCGGTTCGAGGTGGAGGCAGCCCGGGACGGCGCGGCCGCCGTGCGGCTGCCACCCCTGGTGTCGCTCGGGTGGTATGGCGGTCCGGCGGCCGCGGCCGGGGCCTTCGAGCTGCAGGGTGGGGGACCGGACCTGCACCCGGGTGAGCGCTGGGCCTTCTCGGTGCGCCTGCGCGCCCCGCACGGGACCCTCAACCCGCATGGCTTCGACCAGGAGCTGTGGCTCTGGGAACAGGACCTTCAGGCCACCGGCTACGTCCGCGCCGGCCGCGGCGACCCGGCGCCGGCCCTGCTGTCGACCACCGGGGCGCATCCGGTGGAGCGGGCCCGCCAGTCGGTGCGCGCCAGCATCGAGGCCCGCGTGGCCGATCGGCAGGCGGGTGGCGTGCTCGCAGCGCTGGTGGTGGGCGACCAGAACGCGATCGACCGGACCGACTGGGACGTGTTCCGTGCCACCGGGGTGGCGCACCTGCTGTCGATCTCCGGCCTGCACGTCACCATGTTCGCCTGGCTGGCTGCCGCGCTCATCGGGGCCGGCTGGCGGCGTGTCCCGCGCCTGTGTCTCGCCTGGCCGGCTCCGCATGCCGCGCTGCTGGGTGGGCTGCTCCTGGCTGCCGGCTACGCGCTCTTCAGCGGCTGGGGCGTCCCGGCGCAGCGCACCCTGCTGATGCTGGCATCCCTGGGCTGGCTGCGGCTGTCGGGGCGCCGCTGGCCCTGGCCGGTGAGCTGGTTGTTCGCCTGCGCCATCGTGGTGACGGCCGATCCGTGGGCCCTCATGCAACCGGGTTTCTGGCTGAGCTTCGTCGCGGTCGGCGTCCTGTTCGCGACCGATCCGGGGCACGCTCCGGGGCCACCGCGCTGGCGCGACCGGGCCCTGGGCCTGCTGCGCGAGCAGGCGGTCGTCACGCTGGCGCTGGCACCGCTCACGCTGCTGCTGTTCGGGCAGGTGTCCCTGGTCGGGCTGGCCGCCAACCTGGTCGCGATTCCCTGGGTGACGCTGGTGGTCACGCCGCTGGCCATGGCGGGCGTGCTGGTGCGCCCGGCCTGGGATCTGGCGGCCGTGACCGTCCAGGCGCTCCAGGTGCTGCTGCAGTGGCTGGCCGCCTGGCCGTTCGCCGTCTGGCACGGCGCCGCGCCGCCGTTGTGGGCCGGGGCGGCGGGCGTGGTGGGCGGGCTGCTGCTGGCCATGCGGCTGCCGCCCCCGATGCGGATGCTCGGCGTGCCGCTGGTGCTGCCGGTGCTGCTCTGGCAGGCACCGCGCCCGCCGCCGGGCGAGTTCGAACTGCTCGCGGTCGACGTCGGGCAGGGCAATGCGGTGCTGGTCCGCACGGCGTCGCACACCCTGGTCTACGACACCGGACCGCGCTGGGGCAACGACAGCGATGCCGGCCAGCGGGTGCTCGTGCCGCTGCTGCGCGCCCTGGGCGAACGCGTCGACACGGTGGTGCTCAGCCATCGCGACAGCGACCATACCGGCGGTGCCATGCCCGTGTTGCTGATGCAACCGCAGGCCCGGCTGGCCGGATCGCTGGAAGACGGCCACGTCCTGCAGACCGTCCGGCCGCAGGCGCGCTGCCTGCAGGGGCAGGAGTGGCACTGGGACGGCGTGGCGTTCCGGTTCCTGCATCCGGCCCCGGCGGATTTCGGCACCGCGCAGCGCCCCAATGCCCTCAGCTGCGTGCTGCGGGTGTCGAATCCGCGCCAGGCCGCGCTGCTGGCGGGCGACGTCGAGCGGCCCCAGGAGGACAGGCTGCTCGTCCGGGGCGAGCCGCTGCAGGCGCAGGTGCTGCTGGTCCCGCACCACGGCAGCCGCACGTCGTCCAGTGCGGGTTTCCTCGACGCCGTGCAGCCACGCTGGGCGCTCGTGCAGGCCGGCTACCGCAACCGGTTCGGCCACCCGGCGGCGCCGGTGCTGGAGCGCTACGCCGCGCGCGGCGCGACGGTGGTGGATTCCGCGTGGTGCGGCGCGGCCTGGTGGTCGTCTGCGCAACCAGAGGCGATGCGGTGCGAACGCGATGCGGCGCGTCGCTACTGGCACCATCAGAAACCCTGAGTCGGGCCGGTTCGAGGCTCGGTTATTGCTATCCTGTGGCCGAAGTCCAGCCCACGCCATGCAGAAATTCGACGAGATGTTCCAGCAGCTGCCCGATTCGGGCCCGCTGCAGTTCCAGACCCAGACCATGGGGGGCATGAGCCAGACGCAGCTCCAGGGGGTGCGCGACCACTACCAGCGCTACAGCCAGTGGCTGGCCCGCCAGCCGCAGGACACGATGCGCGCGCGGCGCGACGAGGCCGAGATGATCTTCCGGCGCGTCGGCATCACCTTCGCCGTCTATGGTGCCAAGGACGAGGACGGCGCCGGCACCGAGCGGCTGATCCCGTTCGACCTGATCCCCCGCATCATCCCGGCCCACGAATGGGCTGAACTGGAGCAGGGACTGGTCCAGCGCGTGACCGCCCTGAACCGCTTCCTCCACGATGTCTACCACGAGCAGGAGATCCTGCGCGCCGGCGTGATCCCGGCCGAGCAGGTCCTGAACAACGCCCAGTACCGCAAGGAGATGAAGGGCGTGTACACACCGCACCGGGTGTACTCGCACATCGCTGGCGTCGACATCGTGCGGGCTCCGAACGCGCAGGGCCAGGGCGAGTACTACGTGCTCGAGGACAACCTGCGGGTGCCCAGCGGGGTGAGCTACATGCTGGAGGACCGCAAGATGATGATGCGGCTCTTCCCGGACCTGTTCAGCCAGCACCGGGTGGCGCCCGTGGCCCACTACCCGGACCTGCTGCTCGAGACGCTGCGCGCCTCGGCCCAGCCCGGCGCGCCCGATCCCACCGTGGTCGTGCTCACGCCCGGCATGTACAACAGCGCGTACTTCGAGCACGCCTTCCTCGCCCAGCAGATGGGCGTGGAGCTGGTCGAGGGCCAGGACCTGTTCGTCAAGGACCGCTACGTCTACATGCGCACGACGCGGGGCCCGCGCCGGGTCGACGTGATCTACCGGCGCGTCGACGACGACTTCCTCGACCCGGAGGTGTTCCGCCCGAACTCCACGCTCGGCTGCCCCGGCCTGGTGGACGCGTACAGCGCCGGCAACGTGACGATCTGCAATGCCATCGGCACCGGCGTCGCCGACGACAAGTCGATCTACCCGTACGTGCCCAAGATGATCGAGTTCTATCTGGGCGAGAAGCCGATCCTGAAGAACGTGCCGACGTACCTGTGCCGCGACGCGGACGACTGCAAGTACGTGCTGGACAACCTGGAGGACCTGGTGGTCAAGGAGGTCCATGGCGCCGGCGGCTACGGCATGCTGGTCGGGCCCGCCGCGACCCGGCAGGAGATCGCCGACTTCCGCAAGGCGGTGCAGGCCAATCCCGGCGGCTACATCGCCCAGCCCACGCTCAGCCTGTCGTCCTGCCCGACCTTCGTCGAGAGCGGGATCGCGCCGCGCCACATCGACCTGCGGCCCTTCGTGCTGTCGGGCAAGCAGGTCCAGATGGTGCCGGGCGGCCTCACCCGCGTCGCGCTCAAGGAAGGCTCGCTGGTGGTCAACTCGTCCCAGGGTGGCGGCACCAAGGACACCTGGATCCTGGAGGTCTGACATGTCCAGCGTGTCACGTCCTCGCCACAACACGGCGGCGCGCGAAGCGCGCGCGGGGTTCGCCGCCCGCACCGGAGCTTGAAATGCTGTCACGCACTGCCGACCACCTCTTCTGGATGGCCAGGTACACCGAACGGGCGGAGAACACCGCCCGCATGCTCGACGTCAACTACCAGACCTCGCTGCTGCCGCAGTCGGCCGCGGTCGCCCAGGTCGGGTGGCAGGGCCTGCTCTCGATCAGCGAGCTGGTGCCGGCCTACACCGCCAAGCACGGCGAGATCGAGCCCGGACGGGTGATGGAGTTCATGGTCAAGGACGAGAACAACCCGTCCTCCATCCTGTCGTGCCTGCGGGCGGCGCGCGAGAACGCGCGTGCGGTTCGCGGTTCGCTGACCACCGAAGCCTGGGAGACCCAGAACCAGACCTGGCTGGAGGTCAACCGCATGCTGCGCAGCGGCGACTTCGACCGCGACCCCGGCCAGTTCTTCGAGTGGGTGAAGTTCCGCTCGCACCTGTCGCGTGGCGTGACGGTCGGCACCATGCTGATGGACGAGGCCCTGCACTTCATGCGGCTGGGCACCTTCCTCGAGCGGGCCGACAACACCGCGCGGCTCGTCGACGTGAAGTTCCATGCGGTGCAGAGCGACTTCTTTGGCGCCGCCACCGAGCAGGACCAGGAGTACGACTTCTACCACTGGAGCGCCATCCTGCGCAGCGTCTCCGGCTTCGAGATCTACCGCAAGGTGTACCGCGACGTGATCAAGCCCGAGCGCGTCGCCGACCTGCTGATCCTGCGCCCCGACATGCCGCGCTCGCTGCACGCCAGCATGAACGAGGTGGTGGCCAACCTGCAGATGGTGGGCAACGACCAGTCCGCCGAGACCCAGCGCCGCGCCGGCAAGCTGCGCGCCGACCTGCAGTACGGCAACATCGACGAGATCCTGGCGACCGGGCTCCACGCCTTCCTCACCCAGTTCCTGGACCGCGTGAACGAGCTGGGCAGCCGGATCAGCCGCGACTTCCTGGTTCCCGCGACCGCCTGATCCGGCGGGCGGCGTGTTGGCGCCAACGCGACCGCCGCTGCCACAACCCATCGGTGTGACCGGCCGCCGGCTGGCCTGGGGGCGCGTCATCCCCGTTGCGGCACGCCGACCGGCGTGGCATCGTGCCATGGCGCCACGTCCGCATCGTGCGGCCGGCGCGTGACCAGCCTGGGAGGAGACGTCCGTGCAGTCCATCGTCCAGCACCTGCCGGAGATCCTCCGGGCCGCGGCCGCGAGCCAGCTCGGGATCCTCGCGCTCATGGTGGTCGCGATCGCCGCGATCGCCCATGCGTTCTTCCGCAAGTCCGCCGAAGGCTGGCGCATGGCGGCGCTGGCGCTGCTGTTCGCCGGCTGCGCCGGGTTCGGCTACGCCATGTTCCAGCAGTCCGCGACGCGCGCCGCCGCCCAGGTGGTGAACGTGCGGGAGAGCCTCGACCGCTGGCTGGACGAGGCGGGCAGGGCGCGCGATGCCGGCACCCTGTCGGGCGCGTCCTCGCTGCCGTCGGGCCTGGTCGATGCACGCAACGAGTTCGAGTCGCGCTGGCGCCGCGCAGCGCTGCCCGAGAAGCTCGCACTGCCCGCCGACGCGGTGGCCAGCGGCTTGTCGCTGTTGAACCGCCTGTACCGGGAGGTCGAGAAGGACAGTCCGGTGCAGCAGGCCGCGAACCTGTGGGCCGACGAGGCGATCCGGCACTTCGACGAACGCCAGGATCCGCGGCGGCTGACCGACGCCCTGCTGGACAAGGCAGCCATCTACCTGGACCTGGCGCAACTCGGGCACGACGACCGGCAACAGTTCGAGGCCATGGCGCGCAGCGGCGACGCCCTGATGGCCCGGGCGTTCCGCACGGCGGCGATCGACCAGCAGCCGCAGGTGCTGCGCATCACCTCGCGCTTCTACTACAACCTGGCCCGGCCCAAGTCGTTCCGCCTCTCCGACACCTGGGACAACACCTACCTGCTGCTGGCCTACCAGAAGGCGCGGGCCGCGCACGACCTGCAGCCCGGCGAACTGAAGAACGCGAACCAGCTCGCGCGCACGGTGATCAAGGTGTCCCGCAATCCGCCGCAGGACACCGACCCCGCGTGGGCCGAGAACCTGCGCGACGCCCAGGACGGCATGGCCGCTGCCTGGAGCGCCGCCAAGGCCGGGCTCACCGGGGTCGAGCAGCGGCTCTCGCCGTTGAACGTGCTGGGCGTGGTCACGCTGGAGGCGATCGCGCGCGAATGGACGGCCGCGAGCCCCCAGGAGCGGCGAGCCCGGGCTGGACGCTACCTGATCGAGCTGGAACGCGACGCCTTGCCGGCCTTGCGCGAGGCGGCGGCCCTGCTGCAGAACTCGGCACTGCGCAAGGCCTACGGGTTCGACATCCACTACGACCTGGCACGGGCCCAGGCGCTGAAGACGGCCCTCGTGCGGGTGACGTCGGCGCAGGCCGCGCGGGCCGAGTTCAAGGAGGTGCGCAGCCACCTGGCGGTTGCCCGGGAGAACGCCCGCACCTCGCAGCTCGAGGCCGCGCTGCGCGACCTTGGCAAGGATCCCAGCTTCTCGCTGCTCACCCCAGCCGAGCGGCAGGGCCTGGCCCAGCTGCTCAACCTCGGCTGAGTCCGGTCAGTCCGGCGCGCGCAGCCGCGCCAGCGATCGCTGCAGGTTCTCGCGCGCGCGGGGCTCCAGCGCCTGCCGGTAGCTGTCCGTCCGGTAGATCCAGGGCTGCGCGAGCCAGCCGCCGACCAGCGTCTCGCGCGCAGTGCGGAAGGTGGCGTCGTCCACATGGGCGTACTCGGCGCGCACCTGGCGCTCGTATTCGTCGAAGCGCGCGGACGAGGCGCCGAAGATCGCCAGGTCGATGTCGAGCAGCAGTTGCGTGTCGGGGTCGCCGGCCGGGCCATGGTCGCGGGTGGCGAGCACCAGGGCGGCCACGCGGTCGGCCACCTGCGCGGGGCAGCCGGCCGCCCGCACGCTGGCATGCGCCCAGGCGGCACTGCGGTCCTCGTTGTCCTGCCGGCGGGGGTCGTACACCGCGTCGTGGAACCACAGGACGAGCGCGATCTCGGCCGGCCGGCGTGCCAGCGCCGCCGTCGCCTCGGCATGCGCCAGGCATTCGCGCAGGTGCTGCAGCGTGTGGTAGTGGCGGTGCCGTTCGCTGTGGGCGGCCACCAGCTGGTTCATCAGGCCGCCGTTGACTGTGCCGGCGCCCAGCTCGCCCCACAGCCGCTTCCATTCGACCAGCGACACGTTCACGAGCCGCTCCGGGGCAGGGCCTGCTTCACCTCGCGGCCCAGCTCGATCACCGCCATGGCGTAGTAGCTCGACCAGTTGTAGCGGGTGATGACGTAGAAGTTCTCGGTACCGGCGACATAGCTGGGCGGCTCGGTGCCGTTCTGCAGCTCGATCAGTGCCAGCGGGCCTTCGTGCTGCACGGCCGCTTCGTCGAGCACCGCCCCCTTGGCCAGGAACGCCGGCACGGGGAAGGTGGGCAGGATGTCGGGTGCGAGCAGGGCCTCCTTGTCGAGGCGCTCGGCGTCGAAGCCGACCGGGTAGTGGGTCGGCATGCCGGCCTTCCAGCCGTAGCCCTTGAAGTAGTTCGCCACCGAACCGATCACGTCGGTGGGGCTGCGCCAGAGGTCGATGCGGCCGTCCGCGTCGTAGTCCACCGCCCAGCGCGCCCAGCTGCTGGGCATGAACTGCGGCATGCCCATCGCCCCGGCGTAGCTGCCCAAGGGCCGGGAGGGGTCGACGCCGGCTTCGCGCTGGGTCGCCAGGAACTGCTCGAGTTCGGCGCGGAAGAACGCGGTGCGTTCGCTCGCGCGGGGGTGGGATCCGGGGAAGTCGAACGCCAGCGTGGCCAGCGCATCGAGCACCCGGAAGGTTCCCATCTGCTGGCCGTAGATGGTTTCCACGCCGATGATGCCCACGACGATCTCGGGCGGGACGCCGAACTCCTGCTGCGCCCGCTCGAGGGCTGCACGGTTTTCCTGCCAGAACCGCACGCCGGCCTGGATGCGCACGGCATCGATGAACCGGCTGCGGTACACCGTCCAGTTCTTGGCCGTGCCCGGCGGCGCGGGCTGCATCAGGCGTGCAACCACCGGCAGCAATTGCGCCTGGCCGATCGCCTGGCGGGTCCAGTCCGGGTCGAGGCCGCGCCGCTGCGCCACCTCGTCGGCGAAGCGCATCGCATCGTCACGGCCGGCGTAGGGCACGCCGCGCGGCGCCTGCCGGGCTGCGTTCGGCTTGGACGGCGCCTGCACCTTGCGCCGCGTGTCGGGCGCCTTGGCGGCAGCGGGCAGGCACCAGGCAACGAGCGCCGCCAGCAGGACGGCGGTCGGGACAACACGGATCATCGGAAGACGGGCCAGGGCAATCGGTTCAGTTCGCGCTGCAGCGCGGAAAGGGATGCGGCGGGCCGGGGCGCGTAGCGCTGCGCCTCGAGCCGCAGCAGCCAGTCTGCCAGCGGTCGCGCCTGCTCGCCGCAACGGTTGGTGACGGCGTCCGCCATCCCGCGCGGGCCGCTGGCCGGCGGCAACTCGAGGCCGGCCTTCGCCAGGCGCTGGCGCACGCCGGCCAGCACGCGCAACCACGGGTCCTGCCGGCTGCGCTCCCAGCGCGCCCAGGCGGCGCCCACGAGCGCCGCGGCCACCACCATGGCGATCAGCACGAAGCTCAGGTCTTCCCAGCCAGGGGAGCGGAAGCCCAGGTGGCGCAACAGGTCGAGCTGCTTGCTCTGCGTGTAGTTGAGCACCCACTGGTTCCAGCGGTTGTTGACCGCTTCCCACGCCTGCCGCACGCTGGCCGCCAGCCCGGGGCTGACGGTGCCCAGCGCGCTGGCGAAGGCGCCGGGCGCGGGCTGCAGCCGCCGCAGCGCACCCACGCGACCCGGCGAGACGGCGGCCGTCGGATCGATGCGCACCCAGCCGCGGCCGGCCAGCCAGACTTCGGCCCAGGCGTGGGCGTCGCTCTGCCGCACCACCCAGTAGCCGTCCAGCGCGTTCGGCTCGCCTCCCTGGTAGCCGGTCACGATCCGGGCCGGGATGTCCATGCCGCGCATCAGCACCACGAAGGCCGAGGCGATGTGTTCGCAGAAGCCGGCCTTGCGGTCGAACCAGAATTCGTCGGCGGTGTGCTCGCCATACACGCCCGGCTCGAGCGTGTAGACGTAGCCACCGGTGCGCAGCCGGTCGATCGCCGCCTGCACCAGGGCCGGCTTGTCGGCCGCGCCCCCCGGCACGCTGCGCATCAGCTCGGTCGCCAGCGCCAGCGTGCGGGGGTTGTAGGATGGCGGCAGCTCGCGGTACTGGGGCGGCACGCCTGCCAGCCGGACTTCGGCCGCGCGCCAGTCGACGTGGCTCACCACCGAATAGCGCAGCAGGTCGGTGACCGGCCGGGTGGAGAACCACTGCAGCTCGCCGCCCGGCACTGCCTCCACACCCGGGCCGGCCGGGGCGCTGGTCGCGGCGTCCAGCACCAGCAGCCAGGGCCGGTTGTTCGGCTCGAGGGTGACCGTGTAGCGCACCGGCTCGCCCAGCCCGCGCAGCCCGGTGGGCGGCAGCAGGGCGCTGGCCGAGGCGCCCAGGCGCGGCAGCAGCGGCCGCCACTCGCGGCCGTCGAACGTGGAGAGCACCGGGCCGCGGAAATAGAGGTCGGATGCGGCGGGCACCGGGCCTTCGAACCGCACCCGCAGTGCGATGCCTTCCTCCAGCGCGAGCTGCGCCACGGTGCCCACCTGCATGGTGGACGACAGGCCGCTGCGGCCGGTCATGCCGTCGTTCGGGATGCCCCACAGCGGAGCCAGCCTCGGGAACAGCATGAACAGCACGGCCATGATGGGCGCACCCAGCAGCGCCATCCAGCCGGCGGTGCGCGCCGCCTGCGCCAGCGACGGCCGGCCGACCGGCATGTGCGCATTCACCAGCGCGGTGAGCAGCCCCAGCAGCCCCACCAGCATCGCTCCGGCGGTCACGAGCGACTGCGAGAAGAAGAAGTTGGTGAGCATGGCGAAGAAGCCGAGGAAGAACACCACGAAGGCGTCGCGTCGCGCCCGCAGTTCCAGGGTCTTGAGCGCCAGCAGCAGCACGATCAGGGTGACGCCCGCATCACGACCGAGCAGCGTGCGGTGCGACAGCAGCGTGGCGCCGATCGAGACGGCGAGCAGGCCCAGCACCCAGGCGGTGCCGGGCAGCGCGGCGCCGCGCACCGCCAGCACGCCGCGCCAGACCAGGATCGTGGCGGTGAGTGCCGTGCACCACCAGGGCAGACGGGTGACCTGCGGCAGGACCACCCAGCCGATGACCGCCAGCAGGAACAGGGTGTCGCGCGCATCGCGTGGCAGCGCGGCCAGCCGCGCCAGCGGGCTGCGTTGCGCTGCGGCGGGCGGATTCGATGTCGGTGACGTGCTCAGCACAGCGCGAGCGCCTCCAGGCAGCGGCGCCGGTGCGCCTCGCCGGTGTCCGGCCGGATCTGCTGGCCCGGCAGACGCAGTCCGTAGTCGACCCCGAGCCGGTCCGCCTGCATCACCCAGGCGGCCAGCCGGGCCAGCCGTGCCTCGGCGTCGATGGGCCCGGCCTGGGCGAAATCCAGCCACAGCTCGCGCCGCTGCGCCTGCTGGGCGTCGCGGCTGACCAGTTCGTCGGCCTTGGCGGCCTTCTTCCAGACCACCAGTTTCATCGGGTCGCCGCGCCGGTAGGCCCGCACGCCATCGAAGTCGCCGGCCACCTGGGCGCGTGCCCGGCCCGCGCCGCCGGCTCGCGGCTCGCCTTCCGGCAGGGGAGGCGGCAGCGCCTCCGGCGCCGGGTACACGAGCACCTGGGCGGCGGGCCGCCAGACGGTCCAGACCCGGAAGGTGCCCAGCGGGAACCGGGTCTCGGCCGTCAGCGGAGGAACGCGGTGCAGCCCGCGCCGCAGCGGCTGGAACGCCACCTCCAGCCTGATGCTGCCCTGGGCCGGCACGTCGGTCCACGCCCAGCGGTCATCGCCCTCGCTGTCGAGCACCGCCAGGCCGATCCCGTGGCGGGGCGACTGGCGTGCATTGCCCAGCACGATGCGCAGCGGCGCATGGCTGCCCGCGAACACCGGATCGGGCGGCGAGAGCGTGAGCGTCAGTCCGCGCAGGGTGGCATGGCACACGTGCATGCCCACGACGGCGCTGCCGGCCAGCAGGAAGGTGAGCAGGTAGCCCAGGTTGAGCTGGTAGTTGATCGATGCGACGAGCAGGACCAGCAGCGTCGCCGCCAGCATCAGGCCTGGCCGGGTCGGCAGGATGTAGACGTTGCGCTGGGTGAGCGTGAGCGTGTCGGACAGCGGCAGGCGGGCCTGCCACCATTGCCGGAAGCGCTGCCGCGCGAAGGCGAGAGGGTTGAGCACACCCGAGGTCACGGCAGCGGCACGGCCTCCGCCATCGCGCGCACCTGCTCCACCGGGCCGCGGCCGGCGTTGCCGATCGGCACCAGCCGGTGGGCGATGGTCTGCGGCAGGATGGCCTGCACGTCGTCGGGCGCGACGTAGTCCCGCCCGCTCAGCAGTGCCTGCGCCTTGGCGGCGCGCACCAGCGCGATGGCCGCGCGCGGCGACAGGCCCTGCAGGAACCAGCGGCCGGAGCGGGTGGCCGCCACCAGATCCTGCACGTAGTTGAGCAGGGGGTCGGCGGTGTGCACCGCCAGCACCTGGCGCTGCAGCCGGTCGAGGTCGCCCGGCGTCAGCGTTCCCTGCATGCCGGCCACCATGTCGCGACGGTCGGAGCCGGCGAGCAGCTGGCGCTCGGCGGCGCGGTCGGGGTAGCCGAGCGAGATGCGCATCAGGAAACGGTCGAGCTGCGACTCGGGCAAGGCGAAGGTGCCCAGCTGGTCGTGCGGATTCTGGGTGGCGATCACGAAGAAAGGCGAGGGCAGGGCGCGGGTCTCGCCCTCGATCGTGACCTGCTTTTCCTCCATCGCCTCGAGCAGCGCGCTCTGGGTCTTGGGACTGGCCCGGTTGATCTCGTCGGCCAGCAGCACCTGGGCGAACACCGGGCCGGGATGGAAGACGAAGGCTTCCTTGCCACGCTCGTAGATCGACACACCCGACAGGTCGCTGGGCATCAGGTCGGCCGTGAACTGCACCCGGGAGAAGTGGAGGCCGAAAGCGCGGGCCAGCGCATGGGCCAGTGTCGTCTTGCCCACCCCCGGGACGTCCTCGATCAGCAGGTGGCCCCCCGCGAGCAGGCAGGCCACGCACTCGCGCACCTGGTCGGATTTGCCGACGATCACCGTGTTAAGCTGGTCCAGCAGCGCCTTGAGTTTTTGTTGGGCTTCCATCAGGGCGTGACGTTATCCGAATTTCTGCCGGGCCAACGATGAGTGCGAGCAAGACCGGTTATTTCACACATCCCTCGTGCCGTCGTCACGAGATGGGCCGCGGGCATCCCGAGTGCCCCGAGCGGCTCGATGCGATCGAGGACCGGCTGCTGGCCACCGGCGTCGCCGATGCGCTCGACCGGCGCGAGGCGCGCGAGGCGTCCTCCGAGGAGATCGAACTCGCCCACGACCGGATGCACGTGGCTGCCATCCGCGGCCTGCGCGAGGAGCTCGAGGAGCAGATCGCCGCGGGCGGCTACGCCTACAGCCACATCGATCCCGACACGGCCATGAACCCGCACAGCTGGAGCGCCGCGACGCATGCGGTCGGCGCCGTGCTGGCCGCGACCGACGCGGTGATGGCCGGCGAGGTCGAGAACGCGTTCTGCGCGGTGCGGCCGCCGGGCCACCATGCGACGCACAGCCGCGCCATGGGCTTCTGCATCTTCAACAGCGTCGCCGTCGGCGCCCGCTACGCGCTCGACCGCCACGGGCTCCAGCGGGTGGCGGTGGTCGACTTCGACGTGCACCACGGCAACGGCACCGAGGACATCCTCGCTGGCGACGACCGGGTGCTGATGGTCGGCATCTTCCAGCATCCCTTCTATCCGTACAGCGGCCATCCGGCGCGGGCGGCCAACATGGTCAACCTGCCCGTGCCCGCGTACACCAAGGGCATGGACATCCGCGAGCTGATCGAGGCCGAGTGGATGCCGCGGCTGGAGGCGTTCAAGCCCGAGATGATCTTCGTCAGTGCCGGATTCGACGCCCACCGCGAGGACGACCTCGGCCAGCTCGGCATGGTCGAGGCCGACTACGCCTGGATCACCACGCGCCTGAAGGACATCGCACGCAAGCACGCGAAGGGGCGCATCGTGTCCAGCCTCGAGGGCGGCTACAACCTCGACGCCCTGGGCCGCAGCGTCGAGGCGCACGTGCGCGTGCTGGCCGACCTGTAGCGAACGCGAGGACCGATGGACGACACCAGCGCTCCGGTGACCGAGCACCGCGACGGCCGCGGCGTGGTCACGTTCACCATGAACCGGCCGGACAGCTTCAACGCACTTGGCGAGGAGATGCTTGCGGCGCTGCAGGACGCGCTGGACCGCCTGGCCGGCGACGGCGCCGTGCGCGTCGTGGTGCTGGCGGCCGCGGGCAAGGCTTTCTGCCCCGGCCACCACCTGAAGGAAATGGTCGCCCGGCCCGAGCTGGCCTACTACCAGCAGCTGTTCGCCCGCTGCAGCCGCCTGATGCTGGCGATCCAGAAGCTGCCGGTGCCGGTGATCGCCCGGGTGCACGGGGTCGCCACCGCCGCCGGCTGCCAGCTGGTGGCCCAGTGCGACCTGGCGGTCGCCTCGACGTCCGCGAAGTTCGCCGTGAGCGGCGTGAACCTGGGCCTGTTCTGCGCAACGCCGAGCGTGCCCCTGCTGCGCAACATGGCGCCCAAGCAGGCCATGGAGATGCTGCTCACGGGTGAGTTCATCGACGCCGCGCAGGCGCGCGAGCGCGGGCTGGTCAACCGGGTGGCACCGCCCGAGCAGCTGGATGCCGAAGTCGAGTCGCTGGTGGCCAGCATCCTGGCCAAGCCTCGCCAGGCGATCGCGATCGGCAAGGACCTGTTCTACCGCCAGCGCGAAATGGGCATCGAAGCCGCCTACCAGCTGGCCAGCCAGACCATGGCCGTCAACATGATGGACGCCTGCGCCCAGGAGGGCGTGTCGGCGTTCACCGAGAAGCGCAAGCCGTCCTGGGCCGCGTGAGCCGCACCATCCGGGGCCAGTCGCCCCAGCACTGAACACATGAACGCGATCGATCAACTGGTCCAGGACCTGGGCCATCCGGGGATGCCTGTCGAACTCGCCGTCCTGTTGGGCTGCCTGGGGCTGGCCGGACTGGTGTGCTGGGCCATCGGCCGCAAGCGGGCCAGCGATTCCGTGTGGTTCGGCCGGGCCGTCGTGGACGGCCTGCTGTTCCCGCTGCTGGCGCTGGCGCTGACCTACGCCGCGCGGCGCGTGGTCGAGACGCAGCAGACCGTCGTGCTGCTGCGCCTGGCGGTGCCGGTGCTGGTGTCGCTCGCCGGCATCCGGTTCATCGCACGCGTGCTCACCGTGGCCTTCCCGACGTCCGGGCTGGCCCGCCTGATGGAGCGGATGGTGTCCTGGATCGCCTGGATCGGCACCGTGCTGTGGGTGATCGGCGTGCTGCCGGCGGTCCGCGCGGAGCTGGATGCCGTCCAGTTCGCCTTCGGCAAGTCGCGCGTGAGCGTGCTGAACATGATCGACGGCGTGCTGTCCGCCGGGGTGGTGCTGATCGCCGCGCTGTGGATCTCCGCCGTGCTGGAGCGGCAGGTGCTGCGCCAGGCGGTGCACGACCTGTCGCTGCGCAAGGTGGCGGCCAATGCCGTGCGGGCCACGCTGCTGCTGGTCGGCCTGCTGTTCGCGCTGTCGACGGCCGGCGTCGACATCACGGCGCTGTCGGTGCTCGGCGGGGCGCTGGGCGTCGGCCTGGGCTTCGGCCTCCAGAAGCTCGCCTCCAACTACGTGAGCGGCTTCGTCATCCTGTTCGAGCGCAGCCTGCGCATCGGCGACGTGGTCCGCGTCGACGGGTTCGAAGGCGAGGTGGTGGACATCAAGACGCGCTACACGCTCATCCGGGCGATGAACGGCCGCGAATCCATCGTGCCGAACGAGAAGCTGATCACCGAGCGCATCGAGAACCTGTCGCTGGCCGACACGAAGGTGCTGCTGACCACCGACGTGGCCGTGGCCTACGACAGCGATGTCGACCGCGTGCAGGCCATCCTGGTCGAGGCGGCGGCCGCCCAGGAGCGCGTGCTGGCCGATCCGGGGCCGAGCGCGCGCCTGGTGAAGTTCGGCGCCGACGGGCTCGAGTTCAGCCTCTTCTTCTGGATCGCCGACCCGCTCAACGGGCAGCTGAACGTGCGCTCGGCGGTCAACCTGGCGGTGCTGAAGGGCCTGCGCGAGGCGGGCATCGACATCCCCTATCCGCAGCGGGTCGTGCACGTGCGGCAAACCCTGGACGCCGAGCCGCCGCGCGGTTGAGGCGGCCGGCAGCGCGGCGGCGCGCCTTGTGACGTCTCGTCCCGCCCGCGCGGCACGTGGCGCCCCTATAATCGCAAAAACGAACGGTCGTTCTTTTTTTGTCGGGCAAGGCGCCGCGCTCGGCTGCGCAGCAGGCCCGGCGCCGCACCGCGGCATAGAATTTCCGGTTCACGTCCACGTCCATTCCAACTCCGCAATTCAAGGAGCGCCTCTCATGAAGGTCCTGGTCCCGGTCAAGCGGGTGGTCGACTACAACGTCAAGGTCCGAGTCAAGTCGGACGGCACGGGGGTCGACATCGCCAACGTCAAGATGAGCATGAACCCGTTCGACGAGATCGCGGTGGAGGAGGCGGTGCGGCTCAAGGAG
>NZ_DASRTN010000015.1:0-35042 GCF_035655895.1 Ramlibacter sp. | reverse complement strand
TCCTTCCCATCCCGAACAGGACAGTGAAACGCCTCTGCGCCGATGATAGTGCGGATTCCCGTGTGAAAGTAGGACATCGTCAGGCTCTTACAGCCCCAAAACCCCCAGCACCCACCAGTGCCTGGGGGTTTTGCCTTTGGGTGCATTGAAATGCCTGGCCGCAGTTTCTAAGTGCTCGAGGCGAGGTCTGGAGCGGGCATGTGGCGTGTGCGTGCTCCATGCGAATGGAAATGCAGACGCAAGCTGCGGAAGGCTGGCACGTGCGTGTGGGCCACGATGACCGCAAAGGGGATCAGCATGCCGCAACGCTACGAAAACGAGGGGCGTCCACGGACGCCACTTGCAACCATTGCCTATTTCGCCCCTCGCAGCTCGCGCCGCAGGATCTTGCCCACGTTCGTCTTGGGCAGATCATCGCGGAACTCGATGTACTTCGGAATCTTGTAGCCGGTCAGTTGCTGGCGGCAGTACTGCGCGACGTCCTCCTCCGTGAGGATCGGGTCGTTCTTCACGACGAACACCTTGATCGCCTCACCCTGCTTCTCGTCTGGCACGCCGACTGCGGCGCATTCGACCACGCCCGGGCACAGGGAGATGACGTTCTCCAGCTCGTTCGGGAAGACGTTGAAGCCGCTGACGAGGATCATGTCCTTCTTCCGATCGACGATCCGGGTGTAGCCGCGGTCGTCCATGATCCCGATATCGCCGGTGCGCATGAAGCCGTCGGCGGTGAAGGCCTTGCCGGTCTCCTCGGGCTGGTTGTAGTACCCAGTCATCACATTGGGGCCCTTGATGCAGATCTCGCCGGGCTGGCCCAGCGGCAGACCGCGACCCTCGTCGTCCTTGATGGCGACGTCGATGCCCGGCAGCGGCAATCCGATGGTGCCGGAGAACTCCGTCGATGTGACCGGGTTGTTGGTGCCGATGGCGCAGGTCTCGCTCATCCCCCACCCTTCCACCATCGCGCAACCGGTGGCCCGCTTCCAGGCGCGCGCCGTGCCCTCCGAGGCGGCCATCCCGCCGGCCTGCGTCACCGCCAACTGGGAGAAGTCGACGGACTTGAACTGCGGGTGCTGCAGCAGCGCATTGAACAGCGTGTTCACGGCCGGCAGCAGATGGAACGGGCGCCGCTTGAGCACTTCGATGAACTTGCCGATGTCGCGCGGATTCGGCACCAGCGTGAGGTGACCGCCCCAGCGGATGGTCAGGAGGCAGAGCGTGAGGGCGAAGATGTGGTACAGCGGCAGCGCGGCGATGCTGTTCGACCGGCTGACGTCACCCACCTTCTTCAACGCCGGCGTGAACCAGGCCTCCGCCTGCAGGATGGCTGCCACGATGTTGCGGTGCGTGAGCACTGCGCCCTTGGACAGGCCGGTCGTGCCGCCCGTGTACTGGAGGAAGGCGACCGAGTCCAGTGTCTGCGGGGTTGCCTTCAGGGGCCTGCTCTTGCCCGCGGCCAGGGCCTGCGGGAACGTGGTGACACGGCGGCCGTCGGCCAGGGGAAGCTTGAAGGCCGGCACCATCTTCGCGACGTGGCGCACCGCGAACGTGATCCATCGGCCGTACCAGGCGCCGAGAAGGTCGCCCATCGCCGCCAGCACGACGTGCCGGACGGGCGTGCGTTCGATCACCTCCTCCAGCGTGTGCGCGAAATTCTCGAGGATCACGATCGCGCTTGCCCCGGCGTCGTGGAGCTGGTGCTCGAGCTCACGGGCCGTGTACAGCGGGTTGACGTTCACGCACGTGTAGCCCGCGCGCAGCACCGCTGCCATGGTGACGGCGAACTGCGGGATGTTGGGCAGCATGATCGCCACACGCGCACCTGGCTCCAGGCCTTGTGCCTGAAGCCAGGCCCCCAGCGCAGCCGACAGCTCGTCGAGCTCGCGGTACGACATCCACTGCTCCATGCACACCGAGAACGGACGCGAGGCATTCCTGCGGAACGACTCTTCCAGCAACTGCGTCAGCGACCGGTACTGCTCGGGGTCGACCTCGTGCGGAACACCATCCGGGTAACTGCGCAGCCAGAACTTGTCCATCCAGAACTCCTTTGCGCGCGATTGTCATCAGCGCGGCCGAGACGGCTACCGGACTTGTCCTAGGATGCGGGCGAGCTCCGTCCCCGAGGCGACAACGCCATCGTCGAAGAGCCCAACGCGTGGACAGGACCGGCGGCGTGTCGCGCCGCCAGCAGGTGCGCCGCGGGCGTCGCCGCATGGCCTCGCCGGCGGCGTCGCCCGGTTCCCAGCAGCCGCTTCAGCGCGCGAGGCGTGCGCGTCCGCGCGCATCCGCAGCATGGTGCGCACGCCGGGTTCCCCGGAAGCTCGCCGACGCGGCTGATCGGCGCCCTGGGCCGATGCCTGGATGCGGCACTGGCGACCATGACCCTGGCAGGTGGCCCACGGGGTCGGCCCGATGTCCGGGCCGACGCGCCGTGCCATAGTGATCCGATGCACAGAAGAAGCTGGCTGAAGTTGGGCGTCGCAGGTGCTGTCGTGCTGGCTGTCGGAGGCGGCGCGCTCGCGTGGATCGAGCCCGGATGGCGGGCGGGCCGCTTCACCGCGGCCGGTCAGCTGGTCATCGACCGCCTCGCGCGCGCCTTCCTGGACGGCAGCCTGCCCGACGAACCGCAGCGGCAAGCAATCGCACTCGAGGGCGCAGTGGAGCGCACCCAGGCACTCGTGCAGGCGCTGCCGACCCACGCGCAAGACGAATTGTCCCGGTTGCTCGCGCTGCTCGCCACGCCGCTCGGGCGTCGCGTGGTTGCCGGCCTCGAACCCGAGTGGCAGCGCGCCGACGTGCGGGCGCTGCAACGCGCGCTGCAGTCGATGCGGACCTCCCGGCTGCCGCTGCGCCGGCAGGTCTACCAGGCGCTCCACGACATGATCGGCGCGTCGTACTTCTCCGGCGACGATGCCTGGCCGCTGCTGGGCTACCCCGGCCCGACGCCGGTCTGAGCACATGCGCATCCAAGACCCCATCCGTGAAGGACTGGCCCGCGGCTGGAAGGTCGCCGGCGGCGGCCATGGCGCGGTGCCGCCCACGCTGCAATGCGACGTGGCGATCGTCGGCTCCGGCGCTGGTGCGGGGGTCACCGCCGAGATCCTCACCAAGGCCGGTCTGCAGGTCGTGCTGGTGGAGGAGGGGCCGCTGCGCAGCAGCAGTGACTTCCACCAGCGCGAGTCGCAGGCCTACCCGGCCCTGTACCAGGAGAGTGCCGCGCGCAAGACGCGCGACAAGGCGATCACCATCCTCCAGGGCCGCTGCGTCGGCGGCTCGACGACGGTGAACTGGACGAGCTCGTTCAGGACCCCCGAACCCACCCTGGCGCATTGGCGCGCGCAGTTCGGCCTGGACGATTTCGGCAGCGCCGACCTGGCGCCGTACTTCGAGCAGGCCGAGCGCCGCCTGTCCATCGGACCCTGGCTGATGCCGCCCAACGAGAACAACGACCTGCTGCGCCGCGGCGCCAGCAACCTGGGCATTGCCTCGGCGGCGATCGCGCGCAATGTCCAGGGCTGCTGGAACCTGGGCTCGTGCGGCATGGGCTGCCCCACCAATGCCAAGCAGTCGATGCTGGTCACCACCTTGCCGTGGGCCCTCGATCACGGGGCGACGCTGCTCGTGGAAACGCTCGCCGAGCGGTTTGAGTTCGCCAATGGCCGGGTCACGTCCCTGCAGTGCGCCGGAACGGCCGGCGGGGGCCGCGTGACGATCCGTGCGCGGCACTACGTGCTCGCGGGCGGTGCGATCAACTCGCCGGCCGTCCTGCTGCGCTCCCAGGCACCCGATCCGCATGGCCGGCTCGGCCGGCGGACCTTCCTGCATCCCGTGGTGATGTCCGCGGCCATCCTCGGCCACAAGGTGGAAGGCTGGCAGGGCGCGCCCCAGTCCATCTACAGCGACCACTTCCTCGACACGCAGCCGCCGGACGGACCGATCGGCTACAAGCTGGAGGCGCCGCCGCTGCATCCCGTCATCTTCGCCTCCACCGTGCCGGGCCACGGACGCTCCCAGGCCGACCTGCTGCGACAGTTCCCCCACACCCACGTCCTGCTGGCCTTGTTGCGGGACGGCTTCCACCCGGCGTCGACCGGCGGCCGGGTCGGGCTGCGCCCGGACGGCAGCCCCGAACTGGACTACCCGCTCAACGACTTCATCCTCGACGGTGCCCGCCGCGCGTTCCTGAGCATGGCGCAGATCCAGTTCGCGGCCGGCGCGCGCCAGGTGCTGCCGGTCCACGAGCTGGCCCAGCCCTATGCCAGCTGGCCGCAGGCCCGAGCCGCTGTGCAAAGCCTCCCGATGGAGCCCCTGCTGGCCAAGGTGGTCAGCGCGCACGTGATGGGCGGCTGCGGCATGGCCGGCCGCGAAGCGCTCGGCGTGGTGCAACCGGACGGCACCCATTGGCAGATCGCCAACCTGTCGGTGCACGACGGCTCGGTCTTTCCCACCAGCATCGGTGCGAATCCGCAGCTGTCGGTCTACGGCATCGCCAACCGGCTGGCGCAAGGCCTGGCCCGGCGTCTCGGCGGACGCCCGGCCGTGCTCGCGTGATGCCGCGCACGTCGCGCCTGGCCCGCCTGCAGCAGGCACTCGTGCTGGGCCTGCTGGCCGTGGCGCTCGCTTGGGGCTGGGCGTGGTGGCCCGCCCGGCCCGCGCTGGCGGTTGCCGGCGCGGTGCTGGCGCTGTTCGCGCATTCCCCACTGCTCGCGATCGAGCTGTTGCTGATGCGCTGGGCCAGCCGGCACGATCCGGCCCCCCGGTCATCCGTCCACCAGATGCTGGCGGCCTGGTGGCACGAAACGTGGGCAGACGTGCGCGTGTTCGGCTGGCGGCAGCCGTTCGCGTGGCAGCGGTGCCCGGACCAGCCGGACACAGCTGGCGCCCATGCGCGCCGCGGGATCGTCTTCATCCATGGCTTCGTGTGCAACCGAGGCTTCTGGCGGCCCTGGCTGGAGCGGGCGGCAGCTCGCGGGCATCCCTTCATCGCCGTCAACCTCGAGCCGGTGTTCGGCTCGATCGACGACTATGCCGAGACCATCGAGCAGGCGGTGGCGCGGCTCGCCACCACGACCCGCCAGCCGCCGGTCCTGGTGTGCCACAGCATGGGTGGCCTGGCAGCGCGCGCCTGGCTGCGCCGGCACGACGGCGCGCGACGGGTCGCCAAGGTGGTGACCATCGGCACGCCCCATCGCGGCACCTGGCTGGCCCGCTTCAGCCGGGTCGCGAACGGGCGTCAGATGCGCATCGGCGGCGAATGGCTGCGAGAGCTCGAGCGCACCTCGGTGGCCGCCGCCGGGCTGTTCACCTGCTGGTACTCCAACTGCGACAACGTCGTCTTTCCCCCGGGCGTGGCGACGCTGGACGGAGCCGACAACCGCCTGGTGCCAGGCGCGGCACACGTCGAACTGGCTTTCCGGGACGAAGTGATCGAGCGCACCTTCGCGTTGCTCGACTGACCCCGATCGCCCGCCGCGCGCTGTGATCTCCTTCACAACTTCGGGCCGCCATATTCACTTTCTCTGGTCGCGCGACCTTCCTACTCTTGCTGCTCAACAACACCAGGGAGAAGACATGGAAGATCAAGCAACCCCCGTGGGCGCGGCCGCGCCGGCGCAGCGGACCGAGCAGCGCTGGCTGCAGGGCCCGGCGCTCGACCTCGTGCTCGACGAGATGGCCTATGGGGTGGCCGTCGCCGGCCAGCACGGCGAGCTGCTGCACGCCAACCAGGCCGCCCGGCACGAGCTGGCCGGACGCCGCGCCCTGTCGCTCTCCCAGGGCCGGCTGCAGGCGCAGTCGCCGGCCGACACCCGGATCCTGCACGAGGCCCTGGTCAAGGCCTGCTCTGGACGCCGCAGCCTGATCGGACTCGCCGCGGGCCAGGGCAGCCGCCTCACGCTCGCCGTCGTGCCCGTCGGGCGTGCACCGGGTGTCCAGCCGGTGCACGCGGCCCTCCTGTTCGCCCGGGCCTCGGTGTGCGAATCGCTGATGCTGTGCTTCTTCGCGCGCAGCCACGCGCTGACATCGGCCGAGGAGAACGTGCTGGGCATCCTGTGCCAGGGGTACTCGGCCCCACAGGCGGCGCGACGCCTGAACGTCGCGGTGTCCACGGTCCGCAGCCACGTCCGCAGCCTGTGCGCCAAGACGCGTTCCAGCGGCGTGCGCGAACTGGTCAGCCGGGTGGCCATGCTGCCGCCTGTTGCTCCTGCGTTGTTGGGAGAGCCGGTGCACTGATTCCCGTTGGCGAGGACCGGGTGCTCTGCTAGAGTGGTTCTCGGGGAGGGGAGCCATCATGCCGATGTCCGATGCGGCGGCGCAAGACCGTCTGTTCGACAGGCTGTCACCTGTGGTGTGCGCGCTGGCGCGCCGCGGAATGGTGCGCAGCTATCGCAAAAACACGGTGATCGTCCAAGAGGGTGACGCGGGCGATTCCACCTTCGTGCTGCTCCAGGGCGAGGTGCGCCTGTTCGCCAACAACCCTGAAGGCCACGAGATCACCTTTCACACCGTGCAGGCCGGCGACTACTTCGCCGAGATGTCCCTGGACGGCGGACCGCGAACCGCCTCCGTGGTCACCCTGGAGCCCTGCGTCTGCTCGGTGGTGGGGCGCGGCGAGTTGCGCGAGCACCTCGCCGCCCGTCCCGAGTTCGCCCTCGAGTTCGTCGCCCACGTCATCCGCCGCGCGCGGGAAGCGACGCGGACTGCCCGGGAACTCGCCCTGCTGGACGTCTACGGGCGGGTCGTGAGCGCGCTGGAGGGGCAGCGAGGCCCCGCCACGGCCGATGCGCCGATCACGCTGGCGCCGATCACCCACCAGGTGCTGGCCAGCCGGGTCGGCGCGTCGCGCGAGATGGTCAGCCGACTGCTCAAGGATCTGGAGCGCGGCGGCTACGTGTCGCTCGGGGTCAAGCAGATCACGCTGCGCCGCAAGTTGCCCTTGCGGTGGTGACCCAGCCCGGCCGCGCCGGACCAGCGACACAGGGAGGGCGCTAGCCGCCGTCAGCCCGGCTGGCCCGGCAGCACGCCGCGCCGCATCTGGTCCAGCTCCATGGTCTCGAACAGCGCCTTGAAGTTGCCCTCGCCGAAGCCTTCGTTGCCCTTGCGCTGGATGAACTCGAAAAAGATCGGGCCGAGCTGGTTCTCGCTGAAGATCTGCAGCAGCAGCTCGCCCGGCTTGCCATCCACCAGGATGTTGCGCTGCTGCAGTCCGCCGATGTCCTCCTGCAGGTTCGGAATGCGCTTGGGCAGCAACTCGTAGTAGGTCTCGCTCGTCGACAGCAGCTTCACCCCCGCGAACTGCAGCGCGTCCACGGTCCCGTACAGGTCGGTCGATCCGAGCGCGATGTGCTGGATGCCTTCGCCGTGGTACATGTCCAGGTACTCCTGGATCTGCCCGGCCTTGTCGTTGCCTTCCTCGTTGATCGGGATGCGGATCTTTCCGCACGGGCTGGTCATCGCCTTGCTCTTCACCCCGGTCGCCTGCCCCTCGATGTCGAAATAGCGCACCTCGCGGAAGTTGAAGAGGCGCTCGTAGAACTCCGACCACTCGCTCATGCGGCCGCGGTGGACGTTGTGCGTCAGGTGATCGATGTAGGTCAGCCCGAAACCGGCCGGGTCGAGCGCCTCCTGGGCGTCCAGGCCCGGAAGCGGTTCGAAGTCGACGTCGTAGAAGCCGATGTCGCCGATGTCGCCGGGCTTGGCGCCGTTCTTGCCGCGCCACCGGTCCACCAGGTAGATCAGGCTGTCGCCGATGCCCTTGATGGCCGGAATGTTCAGCTCACCGGGCCCCGCCTGCCCGGCGTAGCCCCAGGCGCCCAGCGAGACGGCACGCTCGTATGCGGCCTTGGCATCCTGCACGCGAAACGCAATGGCGCAGATGCTGGGCCCATGCAGCCGCGCGAACCGCTGCGCGAAGGAGTCGGGCTCGGCGTTGACGATGAAGTTGATGCCACCCTGGCGGTACAGCACCACGTCCTTGTGGCGATGCCGTGCGATCGCGCGGAACCCCATGCGCTCGAACAGCTCGCCCATCGCCTTCGGGTCGGGCGCGGCGTACTCGATGAACTCGAAGCCGTCGGTGCCCATGGGGTTCTCCCAGGCGGTGAAGGCTTGCGTGGAAGGGGTGGGCAGGGCAGCGTTCATGGTGTCTCCGGATCGAAGCCTGCACTGTAGGGGGAGCGGTGCTCAGTTTTTTGCCGGAGACGGGCTCAAAACCGCCAAGCCTCTCAATAAAATTGCGCCATGCCCGAAACGGCCGCACTCGACAAGCTCGACAAAGCCATCCTGCGCTCGCTGCAGCAGAACGGCCGCGAGACCTACGACGTGGTCGGCGAGCAGGTCGGCCTGTCGCCGAGCGCGGTGCTCCGGCGCGTCAAGCGCCTGGAGGAAGCCGGCATCATCGACCGCTACGTGGCCCTGGTGCGGCCGGAAGCCGTGGGCCTGGGCCTCACCGCCTACATCAACGTGCGCCTGGAAAAGCACACCGAGCACCACAAGCGCAACCCGATGGACCTCTTCCGCGCGAGCGTCCAGACCTGGCCCGAGGTGGTCGAGTGCGTGGCGCTCACGGGCGAGATGGACTTCCTGCTGCGGGTGGTGGTGGAGGACATGGCGCACTACAGCCGCTTCATCATGGACACGTTGCTCAAGCACCCCAGCGTGCAGGACTGCAAGACCAGCTTCGTGCTGGACCGTGTCAAAGCCACCACGGCGATGCCGCTGTAGCCGTGGCGCTGTGCCAACAATTGCCCGGCAGGTGGCGCCGCGGTCGCAGCGGGCGCTGTCATTCCGGGTGGAAGCCCTTAAATTGGACTCATGAGCCCCGCCCGCGACACCCCACCCGTGATGGTTCCCATCCGCTCGCTGGGGCCCGGGCACCGCGGGCGCATCCTGGCGCACCTGCTGGCGCTCGAGCCGGACGACCGCTACCTGCGGTTCGGCTACACCGCCACCGACGAGCAGATCGCCCGCTACGTCGCTGACCTCGATTTCGAGCACGACGAGATCTTCGGCATCTACAACCGCAAGCTCGAACTCATCGCGATGGCGCACCTGGCGTTCTCGCGGGACCCGAACGCCAGCCGCTGCGCCGAGTTCGGCGTGTCGGTGCTCGGCAAGGCACGCGGCCGCGGCTACGGCAGCCGCCTGTTCGAGCGCGCCTCGATCCACGCGCGCAACGAGGGGGTCGACCTGCTGTTCATCCACGCCTTGAGCGAGAACACGGCGATGCTCAAGATCGCGCGCAATGCAGGCGCCAAGCTCGAGCGTTTCGGCTCGGAGACCGAAGCCCACCTGCGGCTGCCCCCGGCGACGCTGGACACGCGGATGAGCGAACTGGTGGTCGAGCAGTTCGCCCTGACCGACTACCGGCTCAAGCAGCAGGCCAAGAGCTTCTGGGCGTTCCTGGCGGGCGTGCAGGAGACCCGGCAGGGCGTGCGCGCGGCACGCCGCAAGGCCGCCAGCTGAGCATCGCGGCGGGCGGGTTGGGCGGCGCGGAACCGCCACGCGATTCCGCTATCCTAAGGGTCCCCCAACCACCGCACGTCCTGCATCCCAAGGCTGTGTCCGACCCTCACCCTGCGCGGTCTCCCGAGAAGGAGGACCGGCGCACGTTCCTGCAGAAGGTCGCCGAGTTCATCCATCCCGGCCCCGACTCGCGCGACGAGCTGATCGAAACCCTGGCCGACGCCGAAGAGAACGACATCATCGGCGCCGAGTCGCGCGTGATGCTCGAGGGCGTCATCCGCATGGCCGACCTGACCGCCGGCGATGTCATGGTCGCCGCGCCGCGGATGGACGTGATCAACATCGACTCGCCGTACGACGAGATCCTGCACCTGGTCATCGACACCGCGCACTCGCGCTTTCCGGTGTACGAGGGCGAGCGCGAGAACATCATCGGCATCCTGCTCGCGAAGGACCTGCTCAAGCTGCAGCGCGCGCCGGAGCTGAACATCCGTGCGCTGCTGCGCCCTGCGGTGTTCGTTCCCGAGAGCAAGGGCCTGAACGACCTGCTGCGCGAGTTCCGCGGCAACCGCAACCACCTGGCCGTCGTGATCGACGAGTTCGGCCGCATCGCCGGCCTGATCACCATCGAGGACGTGCTCGAGCAGATCGTCGGCGACATCGAGGACGAGTTCGACATCGCCGAGGAAGAGGGCGACATCTTCGCCCTGGCCGACCGCACCTGGCGGGTGAGCGGCGACACCGCCGTGGAGCGGGTCAACGAGGCCTTCGGCGTGACCCTTGCGCCGACCGAGGCCGGCGACGGCGACCGTCGCATCGAGACCATCGGCGGGCTCATCGCCCACGAGATGGGCCACGTGCCCAAGCGCGGCGAACACCACCACATGGCGGGGCTGAACTTCGTGGTGCTGCACACCAAGGGCGGCGCGGTGCGCTGGTTCAAGGTGGCGCCGGCGCCCAGCGACGACAACACCGGGTGACGCCCCGCATCGCCCGCCTGCTGCCGGCACTCCTGATCGCGGTCGCCGGCGGGCTGGCACACGCCGCGTCGCTGGCCTGGCCGGGCTCGGGCCGCCCGCTGTGGTGGCTGCAGCTGGGGTCCCTGACCGTCCTGGCCTGCCTGCTGCAAAGGGCGGGCAGCTGGCGGCAGGCCGCGCTGCTGGGATGGGCCTTCGCCATCACCTGGCTGACCGGCACCTTCTGGTGGCTGTTCGTCTCGATGCACACCTATGGCGGCCTGCCGGCGCCGCTTGCCGTGCTGGCGGTGCTCGGGCTGGCCGCCTTCCTGGGCGCGTACTACGCCTTCGCGGCCGGCCTGTGGCGCTGGCTGGCGCCCATGCTGGACTTCGCCGCGCCGGTCGCCTTCGCTGCGCTCTGGCTGCTGGCCGAACTGCTGCGCGGACGTTGGTTCACCGGCTTCCCCTGGGGGGCGGGCGGCTACGCGCATGTGGAGGGCCCCTTCGCGCCGCTCGCGCCGCTGGTGGGCGTGTACGGGATCGGCTTCGTCGTGGCCCTGCTGGCGGGGGCCGTCGGGTCGGCGGCGGCGCTGGTGCGCCCGGCCCGGGCCGAGGTGGCGAGCGCGGTGCTGGCCATCGCCGTGATGGCCGGCGCACACGCCTGGATGCCCGCCGGGCGCAACCAGGGCCCGCCGCTGGGCGTGACCCTGCTGCAGGGCAACATCCCGCAGGACGAGAAGTTCGAGGACCGCACCGGCGTCCCGCTGGCGCTGGCGTGGTATGCCGAGCAGTTGCAGGCCAGCCGCACCAGCCTGGTGGTGGCGCCCGAGACGGCCATCCCGCTGCTGCCCGGCCAGTTGCCCGACGGCTACCTCGAGCGGCTGGCGGCGCCGTTCCAGCGCGGGCAGCAGGCGGCGCTGCTGGGGATCCCGCTGGGCGGCTTCCAGGAGGGCTACACCAACTCGGTCATCGGCCTGCGGCCGGGCGCCGCCGTGTACCGCTTCGACAAGCACCATCTCGTGCCCTTCGGCGAGTTCATCCCGCCGCTGTTCCGCTGGTTCACGGACCTGATGAACATTCCACTGGGGGACTTCAACCGCGGCGCGATCGGCCAGCCGTCCTTCGCCTGGCAGGGCCAGCGGCTGGCCCCGAACGTCTGCTACGAGGACCTGTTCGCCGAGGAACTGGCGGCGCGCTTCGCCGACCCGGCGCAGGCGCCCACGGTGTTCGTCAACGTCAGCAACATCGGCTGGTTCGGCAACACCGTGGCGATCGACCAGCACCTGCAGATCAGCCGGATGCGGGCGCTGGAGTTCGATCGTCCCGTGGTCCGCGCCACCAACACCGGCGCCACCGCCATCGTCGACCACCGCGGCCGGGTCACCCACGCACTGCCGCGCTACACCCGCGGCGCCCTGGTGGGCGAGGTCCAGGGCCGCAGCGGCACGACCCCGGTCGCCTGGTGGCTGTCGCGGCTCGGCCTGTGGCCGCTGTGGGCCATCGGGCTTGCTCCTGTTTTGGGAGCGCTCTGGAGGCTTCGCCGACGCCTGCGCCCGTAAAATCGGGCCAATGCTCACCTTCCAGCAAATCATCCTGAAGCTGCAGTCGTACTGGGACGCCCAGGGCTGCGCGCTGCTGCAGCCGTACGACATGGAAGTCGGGGCCGGCACCTCGCACACCGCCACCTTCCTGCGCGCCATCGGCCCGGAGCCCTGGAAGGCTGCCTACGTGCAACCGAGCCGCCGCCCCAAGGACGGCCGCTACGGCGAGAACCCGAACCGTCTGCAGCACTACTACCAGTTCCAGGTGGTGCTCAAGCCCGCACTGGCCAACATCCTGGAGCTGTACCTGGGCTCGCTGCAGGCGCTGGGCTTCGACCTGAAGAAGAACGACATCCGTTTCGTCGAGGACGACTGGGAGAACCCGACGCTGGGCGCCTGGGGGCTGGGCTGGGAAGTCTGGCTCAACGGCATGGAGGTGACCCAGTTCACGTACTTCCAGCAGGTCGGCGGCATCGACTGCAAGCCGATCACGGGCGAGATCACCTACGGCCTGGAGCGGCTGGCCATGTACCTGCAGGGCGTCGACAACGTGTACGACCTGACCTGGACCGAAGGGCTGTCGTACGGCGACGTGTACCTGCAGAACGAGAAGGAGCAGTCGGCCTACAACTTCGAGCACAGCGACGCCGAGTTCCTGTTCACCGCGTTCGGCGCCCACGAGAAGCAGGCCCGCCACCTGATGGAGCAGCAGCTGGCACTGCCGGCCTACGAGCAGGTGCTCAAGGCGGCGCACACCTTCAACCTGCTCGATGCGCGCGGCGCGATCAGCGTGACCGAACGTGCCGCCTACATCGGCCGCATCCGCAACCTGGCGCGTGCCGTGGCGCAGAGCTACTACGAGAGCCGCGAGCGGCTGGACTTTCCGATGGCACCGCGCGAGTGGGTGGCCCGCATGGCCAAGAAGGCGGCCTGAGCATGACAACGAAGAACCTGCTGGTCGAACTGTTCGTCGAGGAACTGCCGCCCAAGGCGCTGAAGAAGCTGGGCGACTCGTTCGGCGCCACGCTGCTGGAGCAGCTGCGGTCGCAAGGGCTGGCCACGGCCGCCTCGCAGCTGACAACCTATGCCTCGCCGCGCCGGCTCGCCGCCCACGTGAGCGCCGTGGCTGACCGCGCCGCCGACAGACCCAGCTCGCAGAAGCTGATGCCGGTGAGCGTCGGCCTGGACGCGCAAGGCCAGCCGACCCCCGCGCTGCTGAAGAAGCTGCAGGCGCTGGGGGCGGACGCCTCGGCCGCCGCCGGGCTCAAGCGCGCCCCCGACGGCAAGGCCGAGGCCCTGTTCTACGAGAGCACGGTGCGCGGGGCGACGCTGGCCGAAGGCCTGCAGAAGGCGCTGGCCGAGGCCATCACGCGCCTGCCCATCCCGAAGGTCATGACCTACCAGCTCGCCGACGGCTGGACCGACGTCAAGTTCGTGCGTCCGGCCCATTCCCTGCTGGCGCTGCACGGCAGCGACGTCGTGCCGATCGAGGCGCTGGGCCTGAAGGCGGGCAACACGACGCATGGCCACCGCTTCGAGGCCTCGTCGGCGCAGGTGGCGGTGCCCGACGCCGACAGCTACGCCGAGGTGCTCGAACAGCTCGGAGCCGTCATCCCCGGCTTCGAGACCCGCCGCGCCGAGATCGTGCGCCAGCTGCAGGCCGCCGCGCAGCGCGTGGGCGCCGGCGCCCGGCCGATCGAGGACGAGGCCCTGCTCGACGAGGTGACCGCGCTGGTGGAGCGCCCGAACGTGCTGGTCTGCGCGTTCGAGAAGGAATTTCTCGACGTGCCGCAGGAGTGCCTGATCCTCACGATGAAGGCCAACCAGAAGTACTTCCCGCTGCTGGACGCGCACGGCCGCCTCACCAACCAGTTCCTGGTGGTGAGCAACATCCGTCCGCAGGACCCTTCGGCCGTGGTGGGCGGCAACGAGCGGGTGGTGCGCCCGCGCCTGGCCGACGCCAAGTTCTTCTTCGACCAGGACCGCAAGAAGTCGCTCGAGTCGCGCGTCGCCGGCCTGGCCAAGGTGGTCTACCACAACAGGCTCGGCACGCAGGGCGAGCGCGTGCAGCGCGTGCGCCGGCTCGCGCAGGCGATCGGTGCGCGGTGGCAGGGCGACCTGCTGGCGCGCCAGGCCGACCAGGCCGCGATGCTCGCCAAGGCCGACCTGCTGACCGACATGGTGGGCGAGTTCCCGGAGCTGCAAGGCACGATGGGGCGCTACTACGCGCAGGCCGACGGCCTGCCGGCCGACATCGCCGACGCCATCGAGGACCACTACAAGCCACGCTTCGCCGGCGATGCGCTGCCGCGTGGTGCGGTCGGCGTGGCGGTGGCGCTGGCCGACAAGTTCGAGACCCTGGCCGGCCTGTTCTCCATCGGGCAGCTGCCCACCGGCGACAAGGATCCGTTCGCGCTGCGCCGCCATGCCCTGGGCATCGTGCGCATGCTGATCGAGAAGGATCTTCCGCTGCAGCTCGACCAGCTGATCAACGACGCGGTGGCGCTGTTCCCGCAGGCCGACCCCGGCACCCCCGCGCTGCTGGCCGACTTCATCTTCGATCGCCTGGCCGGCTCGCTGCGCGAGCAGGGCTACAGTGCCCAGGAAGTCGACGCGGTGCTGGCCCTGCGCCCGCAACGGCTGGGCGACGTCGGCAAGCGGCTGGCCGCGGTGCGTGCGTTTGCAGCGCTGCCGGAGGCGCCCGCGCTGGCTGCTGCCAACAAGCGCATCGGCAACATCCTGAAGAAGGCCGAGCGTGCGGTCGACCCGCACGTCAGCGAGGAGCTGCTCAAGGAGCCGGCGGAGCAGGCGCTGTACCAGGCCACCCGCGACGTCGCGCCGCGCGCGCGCTCGCAGTTCGAGGCCGGCGATTACACCGGCTCGCTGCAGACCCTGGCCGCGCTGCGCGGCCCGGTGGACGCCTTCTTCGACGACGTGATGGTCAACGCCGAGCAGCTGGACCTGCGCCTGAACCGCCTGGGCCTGCTGGCCAGCCTGCACGGCGCGATGAACCGCGTGGCCGACCTGTCGCGGCTGGCCGCATGATCTGCCACGCTGCGCGCGGCGGGGCGCCGACGCCGTCCGGGCACGCCGGCCCGAGGTGTCGTGGCCGGGCGGCACGCGCCATGGCCGGAGGGTCCCAGCGATGAAGCTCGTCATCCTCGATCGCGACGGCACGATCAACGCCGACAGCGACCAGTTCATCAAGTCTCCGCAGGAGTGGCAGCCGCTGCCCGGCGCGCTCGAGGCGATCGCGAAGATGAACCATGCCGGCTGGCACGTGGTGATCGCCTCCAACCAGTCGGGCCTGGGCCGAGGCCTGTTCGACGTCGCATCGCTCAATGCCATGCACGCGAAGATGCACAAGCTGCTGTCCGCGCACGGCGGCCGCGTCGACGCGATCTTCTACTGCCCGCACACGGCCGACGAAGGCTGCCTCTGCCGCAAGCCGCTGCCCGGCCTGTTCGAGCAGATCGGCGAGCGCTTCGGGATCGAGCTCAAGGGCGTACCGGTGGTGGGCGACGGGCTGCGCGACCTGCAGGCGGGCGTCGCCGCCGGCTGCGATCCGCACCTCGTGCTGACCGGCAAGGGCTCGGAGTTCCGCGGCCGCGAACTGCCCGACACCTTCCCGCCCGGCACGCGCGTGCACGAGGACCTCGCCGCCTTTGCCGACTGGCTGGTGGCGCGCCCGGCGCCGCGGCCCCCGGCATGACCGGCGCCACGCAGCATCGCGGCGGCGCCCCGGGCACGACCTCCGGTCCGCCCGCACGCAGCGGGCAGCGGCCTGCGCCCCGGGCCGCCGCACGACACCAGGACAACAGCACCCTTCCCCGATGAACTTCCTCCGTTCGATGCTCCACGCCCTGTGGATGCTGGTCACCGTCATCCCGTGGGCGATCATCATGCTCGTGGCTTCGATCTGGCGGCGCGGCATCCCGATGTACTGGATGGCCGTGACCTGGCTGAGCTGGGCGGTCCGCGGCCTGCGGACGCTGTGCGGCGTGCAATGGCGCGTGACCGGCATGGAGAACCTGCCGACCGGCGCCACCAGCCCGGCCATCCTGCTGGTCAAGCACCAGTCCACGCTCGAGACCTTCCTGATGCCGGTGCTGATGCCGCATCCGCTGGCCTACGTGTTCAAGCGCGAGCTGCTGTACGTGCCGTTCTTCGGCTGGGCGATGGCGCGCCTGGACATGATCCACATCGACCGCAGCCAGCGCACCCAGGCGTTCAACAAGGTGGTGGAGCAGGGCAAGCGGCTGCTCGCGCAGGGCATCTGGATCATCATGTTCCCCGAGGGCACGCGCATCCCGCGCGGCCAGGCCGGCAACTACAAGACCGGCGGCGCGCGGCTGGCGATCGCCACCGGCGCGCCGGTGATCCCGGTCGCGGTCAGCTCGGCCAAGGTCTGGCCCCGCAAGGCGTTCCTCAAGCGGCCCGGCGTGGTGGACGTCGTGATCGGCCCGCCGATCCCGAGCCAAGGTCGCGAACCCGAGGAGCTGATGCGGGAGGTCCAGGCCTGGATCGAAGCCGAGATGCGCCGCATCGACCCGGACGCCTACCGCTAGACTGCGGCTCCATGTCGAAGCTGCTGCAGTTGACGCTCGACCTGTTCGGCGACCCGGCGCCCACCCTGCCGAGCGCGCCGGCGCCCGATCCCGTCCGCGCCGTGCCGGACCCCGGCCCGACCCGGCCGGCGGAGCCGCTGGAAGCCGTGCTCGCGCCCGCGACCTTCCACCATCCGCGCGCCAACCGCCGGGCCGTGCTGGGCCACACCTTCGTCGCCTACGAGTTCAAGCGCGGCAAGCGCCGAAGCATCGGCTTCGTGGTCGGTCCCGAAGGGCTCACGGTCAGTGCGCCCAAATGGGTGCCGCTGGCCGAAGTCGACGCCGCAGTGCAGAGCAAGTCGTCCTGGATCCTGGCCAAGCTGGATGCCGCGCGCGAGCGCCGAGAGCGGGTCGAGTCGGCGCGCATCGCCTGGCAGGACGGCGCGGCGATCCCCTTCCTCGGCGAGCAGGTGATCGTGGTGCTGGACTCGCGCCGGCAGTGGGCCGAGGGTGGCGCCAGCCTGAACACCGACGGCCAGGCGCTGCCTGGCGTGCCGCGCCTCACGCTGCATGTCGGCCTGCCCCAGCACGCGACGGGCGAGCAGATCCGCGACGCCGTGCAGGCCTGGCTGATGCGCCAGGCCAAGCGCCTGTTCACCGAGCGGCTGGACCACTTCGCGCCGCAGCTGGGCGTGCAGTGGAAGAAGCTGGTGCTGAGCAACGCCGGCACGCGCTGGGGCACCGCACATGCCGACGGGACCATCCGGCTCAACTGGCGGCTGGTCCACTTCCGTCTGCCGGTCATCGACTACGTGGTCGCCCACGAACTGTCGCACCTGCGGGTGATGGACCACAGCCCGCGCTTCTGGGACACGGTCGCGACGGTGGTGCCGGACTACGCGGCGCTGCGCGGCCAGTTGCGCGAGGAGGCGCTGCCGCCCTGGTGAGCGCGTCGCGCCGGCTCAGGCCGCGACGAACCGCCAGACGCCGTCGTCGCCCTGCCGCCGGCGCAGCTGCCCGTCGAACCAGAGCGCATGCAGGTGGGCCACCGCCTCGCCCATGGCGAAGGTGGTCTGGTGCAGGTCCAGCGTGCGCCTGAACAGCACGGGCAGCATCTCGGCCGCGGTGCGGGGCTCCTGCGCGCAGGCCAGCAGCACGTCGGCGAGCCGCTCGCGGTGGTGTGCGTGCAGCTGCTCGATGCGCCGGTGCAGACCGGTGAACGGCTTGCCATGCGAGGGCAGGACCAGCGTGTCCGGCGGCAGCCGCCGGAACTTGTCGATCGACGCGAGGAACGCCCGCAGCGGGTTCGACTCGGGCTCGACGTCGTGCACGCTGATGTTGGTCGAGATCCGCGGCAGCACCATGTCGCCGCTCACCAGGACCTTCAGCTCGGGGCAGAACAGTGCGATGTGCTCCGGCGCGTGACCGAAGCCGCTGATGCATTCCCAGGCGCGCCCGCCGATGGCCACCGTCTCGCCGTCCTGCAGCCGGCGGAAGCTGGCCGGCACCGCGGGCACCATGCTGGGGTAGTAGCTCGACCGTGCCCGGATCTTGGCGATCGCCTCCGGATCCGACAGTCCGTGCGAGGCGAAGAAGTCGGCCGCACTGTCGCCGCCGAAGCCAGTCGTGCTCTGCGAGCCGATCCGCGCTGCGTTGTAGTCGGTCGCGCTGATCCAGAGGCGGCAGGTCCAGGGGTCTCCCTCGCGCCATCCCGATGCAGCGGCCGGTGCCGGCCCGCTGCCCACCTCGCGCGGCGTCGACCAGCGTTCGCACAGCCAGTGCGCCAGCCCGATGTGGTCCGGGTGCATGTGGGTGACGATCACGCGCAGGACGGGCAGACCTTGCAGCGAGCTGGCGAACACCTGCTCCCACTGGACCTTGGCCTCGTCGCGCGCGACGCAGCAGTCGACCACGCTCCAGCCTTCGCGGCCGTCGATCGCATCGCGCAGCAGCCACAGGTTGATGTGGTCGAGCGCGAACGGGAGCGCCATGCGCACCCAGCGCACGTCGGGCGCGACCTCCAGCGTCGCGCCGGCTGCCGGCAGGGTGTCGCCGAAGGGGTAGTCGAGCTGTCGTTCCTGGGGGTTCATCGTGGTGCCGCCGCGCAATTGACGTTGACGTAAACGTCAGATGTAATCGCCGCATTCTAGGACGCGGTCCGCGGCGACGTCCCGGCGCCTCAACCCAGCCATGGCCACCACCTACACCATCAGCGACCTCGCCCGCGAATTCGACCTCACCACGCGCGCCATGCGCTTCTACGAGGACATGGGGCTGCTGCAGCCCGAGCGCTCCGGCCCGGGGGGCCGCAACCGGGTCTACAGCGCGCGCGACCGCACCCGCCTCAAGCTCACGCTGCGGGCCAAGCGGCTGGGGCTGTCGCTGTCGGAGGCGCGCGAGATCATCGACATGTACGACAGCCCGCGGGACACCGGGCCGCAGCTGAAGAAGTTCCTGGCGATCCTGGCGCAGCACCGCCTGCAGCTGGAGGAGCAGCTGGCCGACCTGCAGGCCAACCTCGACGAGGTGAAGGTGCACGAGCGCGAGGCGCGCGCGCTGCTGGCGCGGCTGGAGAAGGCCCCGGCAAGGGCGTCGGCCAGGCCGTCCGCGGGAGCGCCGGCGAAGGCCGCGCCGCGTGCCCGGCGGGCATAATTGACGTTGACGTCAACGTCAACCACCCCGACATGCCCGCCACCTCCTTCGAGCCGGCCGATCCGGCCTTCGCCGACCGGGTCCGCGTCAGCTTCGCCCGCCAAGCCGCCATGGGCACGATCGGTGCCAGCCTGGCGCGGGTGGAGCCCGGCGAGGTCGAGATCGCGATGGCGTGGGCCGCCGGGCTGACCCAGCAGCATGGGTTCCTGCATGGCGGCGTGATCGCCGCCGCACTCGATTCGGCGTGCGGCTACGCCGGCTCCACGCTGATGCCGGCCGAAGCGGGCGTGCTCACCATCGAATTCAAGATCAATTTCGTCGCGCCCGCCCTGGGCCAGCGCTTCCGCATGGTCGGCAGCGTGATCAAGCCGGGGCGCACCATCACCGTGGCCGAGGGCCGCGCCTACGCGCTCGACGGCGCGCGGGAGAAGCTGGTGGCCACGATGAATGCGACGCTGATGACCGTCGTCGGCCGCGACGACGTCCGCCACTGAACACCGGGAACCAGGAGACACCCATGAACCTGCCAGGCCTGAACTTCCAGCTGGGCGAGGACATCGACGCGCTGCGCGACGCCGTGCGCGCGTTCGCCGACAGCGAGATCGCCCCGCGCGCCGCCGAGATCGACCGCAGCGACCAGTTCCCGATGGACCTGTGGCGCAAGATGGGCGAGCTCGGCGTGCTGGGCATCACCGTGCCCGAGGCGTACGGCGGCGCCAACATGGGGTACCTCGCGCACATGATCGCGATGGAGGAGATCTCGCGCGCCTCGGCCTCGGTCGGCCTGTCGTACGGCGCGCACTCCAACCTGTGCGTCAACCAGATCAAGCGCAACGGCAGCGAGGCGCAAAAGCGCAAGTACCTGCCCAAGCTGGTCTCGGGCGAGCACGTCGGCGCGCTGGCCATGAGCGAGCCGGGCGCCGGCAGCGACGTCATCTCGATGAAGCTGCGCGCCGAGGACAAGGGCGGCTACTACGTCCTGAACGGCAGCAAGTTCTGGATCACCAACGGCCCGGACGCCGACACGCTGGTGGTTTACGCCAAGACCGAGCCGGAGCTGGGCGCGCGCGGCGTCACCGCGTTCCTGATCGAGAAGGCGATGAAAGGTTTCTCGATCGCGCAGAAGCTCGACAAGCTGGGCATGCGTGGCAGCCACACCGGCGAGCTGGTGTTCCAGAACGTGGAGGTGCCGGCCGAGAACGTGCTCGGCACGCTCAACGGCGGGGCCAAGGTGCTGATGTCCGGCCTGGACTACGAGCGCGCCGTGCTGGCCGCCGGCCCGATCGGGATCATGCAGGCGGTGATGGACAACGTCGTGCCCTACATCCACGACCGCAAGCAGTTCGGCCAGAGCATTGGCGAGTTCCAGCTCATCCAGGGCAAGGTCGCCGACATGTACACGGTGCTGCAGGCGGCGCGCGCCTTCTGCTACACGGTGGGCAAGAACCTGGACATGCTCGGCAGCGAGCACGTGCGCCAGGTGCGCAAGGACTGCGCGTCGGTCATCCTGTGGTGCGCCGAGAAGGCCACCTGGATGGCCGGCGAGGGCATCCAGGTGTTCGGCGGCAACGGCTACATCAACGACTATCCGCTCGGGCGCCTCTGGCGAGACGCCAAGCTGTACGAGATCGGCGCCGGCACCAGCGAGATCCGCCGCATGCTCATCGGCCGCGAACTGTTCGCCGAGACGATGTGACTGGCGCCGCCGCTTCCCGCAACCGCCCATCCAGGCGATCCCGTACGTGCGACGACGCACGCGCGGCCATCCCGCACGACAACCCACGGCCGAGGTGACAATTCCGCCATGACCACCATCCACGACTTGTTCGACCACAACCGGGCCTGGGCCGCGGAGATGGAGCGCACGCGCCCCGGCTTCTTCACGGGACTGGTCAAGCAGCAGAAACCCAAGTTCATGTGGATCGGCTGCTCCGACAGCCGCGTGCCCGCCAACCAGATCACAGGCCTGGAGCCGGGCGAGGTGTTCGTCCACCGCAACGTGGCCAACGTCGTCGTGCATTCCGACCTGAACGCGCTGTCGACCATCCAGTTCGCGGTCGACATGCTCAAGGTCGAACACATCATGGTTGTCGGCCACTACGGTTGCGGCGGCGTCTTGGCGGCGCTGAACAACACCCGCGTCGGACTGGCCGACAACTGGATCCGCCACATCCAGGACGTGCGCGACCGCCACCGTGCGTCGCTCGAGGCGGTGCCGGAGGACCGGCGTGGCGACCTGCTGGTCGACCTGAACGTGGTCGAGCAGGTGGTCAACGTGGGCGTGAGCACGGTGATGACCGACGCCTGGGCCAAGGGCCAGCGGGTCACCGTGCACGGCTGGGCCTTCGGGGTGCACGATGGCCTGCTGCACGACCTGGGGATGTCGGTCTCCTCGACCGACGACATCGAGACGCGCTACCGGGACGCCGTGCAGCGCGCCGTCGCCAGGCGGGGCTGAACCGGAACGCAGCCATGTTCCCGCAGCGCCTCGACTCGCCGGTGGCCTATGCCATCGCCCAGGCGATGCTCGACGGCTTCGACCGCCACTACCGGTTGTTCCGCCAGGAGTCGGCCCGGGCCAAGGCGCGCTTCGAGGCGGCCGACTGGCACGGCCAGCAGCGGGCGCAGCGTGAGCGCATCGAGTTCTACGACCTGCGGGTCAACGAGGCGGTGGCGCGGCTGGAGACCGAGTTCCGGGCGGGCGAGCAGCCGATGGCGGTGTGGCACCAGGCCAAGCTGCACTACATCGGCCTGCTGATCGAGCACCACCAGCCCGAGCTGGCCGAGACGTTCTTCAACTCGGTCACGACCAAGATCCTGCACCGCACCTACTTCCACAACGACTTCATCTTCGTGCGGCCCGCGGTCAGCACCGAGTACATCGAGAACGACGAGCCGGCGGCCACGCCGACCTACCGCGCCTACTACCCCACGCGCGACACGCTGCATGCCAACATCGTGCGCATCATCGACAACTTCCGGCTGCAGCGGCCGTTCGCGGACCTGGAGCGCGATGCGCGCCACGTGCTCGACGCGATGGGGGCACGGCTGGCGCACGTGAAGCTGCGCGCCAATTTCCAGATCCAGGTGCTGTCGTCGCTGTTCTTTCGCAACAAGGGCGCCTATGTCGTCGGCAAGCTGATCAACGGTTTCAACGAAGTGCCGTTCGCGCTGCCGATCCTGCACGACGACGCGGGGCGCCTGGTGATCGATGCCTGCCTGTTCGGCGAGGACGACCTGCAGATGCTGTTCTCGTTCGCGCGGGCCTACTTCCTGGTCGACATGGAGATCCCGGCGGCGTACGTGCAGTTCCTGCGCTCGCTGATGCCGCGCAAGCCGCGCGCCGAGATCTACAACGCGCTTGGCCTGGCCAAGCAGGGCAAGACGCTGTTCTACCGGGACTTCCTCTACCACCTGAAGCACTCCAGCGACAAGTTCCGCATCGCCCCGGGCATCAAGGGGATGGTGATGCTGGTGTTCGACCTGCCGTCCTTCCCGTACGTGTTCAAGGTGATCAAGGACTTCTATCCGCCGCCCAAGGACACCACGCGCGAGCAGATCCAGGGCAAGTACCTGCTGGTCAAGCAGCATGACCGCGTGGGGCGCATGGCCGACACCCTGGAGTACAGCGAGGTGGCGTTCGCGCGCGACCGCTTCGAGGACGACCTCATCGCCGAGATCCGCCGCCATGCCCCCAGCCAGCTGGAGATCGGCGACCGCGATGGCGACGGTCACGAGGAGGTCGTGATCAAGCACCTGTACATCGAGCGGCGGATGATCCCGCTGAACATCTACCTGGCCGAGGCGTTCGACGCGCTGGAGCACGGCGATGCGGCCGCGGCCCGCGCGGCCCGCGAGCAGATCGAGCACGCCGTCGTCGAGTACGGCAACGCCATCAAGGACCTGGTGGCCGCCAACATCTTCCCCGGCGACATGCTGTGGAAGAACTTCGGCGTGACGCGCAACGGCAAGGTGGTCTTCTACGACTACGACGAGATCGAGTACGTCACCGACTGCAACTTCCGCACGGTGCCGGCGCCGCGCACCGAGGAAGAGGAACTGTCGGGCGAGGTCTGGTACCCGGTGGGCCCGAAGGACGTGTTCCCCGAGACCTTCGCGCCGTTCCTGCTGGGCAACGCGGCCGTGCGCGCAGCCTTCATGCGCCACCACGCGGACCTGCTGGACGCCGGCTTCTGGCAGCGACAGAAGGCGCGCATCGCGGCGGGCCACGTGCACGACGTCTTCCCGTACGACCCGGACAAGCGCTTCGCGCACCGCCAGGCGCAGGAGGTCCGGTCGTGACCACGCGACGCACCTGGGCCGTCGCGGGGGCGCTGCTGCTGGCCGTGCTGCGCGCGCCGGCGCTGGCCCAGGAGGCGCAGGTGGTCGACCTGCCCACCCGGCCGGGCGTGCAGTTGCGGATGCTGGTCGTGCGCCCTGCCGCCGATGTCTCCAGCGTGCTGGTGCTGCTGACCGGCGGCGGTGGCCAGCTGGGCATCTACCCCAACGGCAGCATGCGCCGCGACGGCAATTTCCTGGTGCGCTCGCGACAGCTCTTCGTGTCGCACGGGCATGCCGTCGTGCTGCTCGACACGCCCAGCGACCAGCCGGAGCTGCGGGGCAGCTTCCGCGACAGCGCCGAGCATGCGCAGGACCTCGGGGCGGCCGTGGCATGGGCCCGCCGCAGCTTCGGCAAGCAGGTCTGGCTGGTCGGCACCAGCCGGGGCACGCATTCGGCCGCCAATGGTGCGCTGCGGCTGCGCGACGAGCAGGCGCCCGACGGCCTGGTGCTGACCTCGACCATCCTGGACAGCGCCCGCTTCGGCAACGTCACGGCCATCCCGGTGCAGCAGTGGCCGTTGCACGAGCTGCGCATGCCGGTGCTGGTCGTGCACCACCAGGACGATGCCTGCCAGGTCTGCCCGCCGGCCCGGCTGCCCGAACTGATGGCCCGGCTGAATCCGGGGACCAGCCAGCTCGTCACCTATGCCGGCGGCCGCAGCCAGGGGCCGGCATGCGAGGCCTTCGCCCACCACGGCTTCAACGGCCTGGAAGAGCGCGTCGTCGCCGACATCTCCGGCTGGATCCGGTCGCGCCCATGAACGCCCGCGACGCCTGGGAACTCGCCAGCTTCGTGGTCACCGCGCTCGGCCTGCCGGTGGCCATCCTGTTCTTCGCCTGGGAGCAGCGCAAGGAGCGCGACAACGAGGAGGAAGAGCAGTACCAGCTGCTCTCCAACGCGTACAACGATTTCCTCAAGGTCGTGCTGGCCCATCCGGACCTGCAGCTGCGCACCAACGAGCCGCTCGCCGACCCGAGCGCCGAGCAGCGCGAGCGCATGCTCGTGATCTTCGATATGCTGATGTCGCTGTTCGAGCGCGCCTACCTGGTGGCCTACAAGCCGCGCATGAGCGAGGACGAGCGCCGCCGCTGGAACAGCTGGGACGACTACATGCGCGAGTGGTGCCGTCGCGAGGACTTCCACAACGCCCTGCCGCTGCTGCTGCGCGGCGAGGACCCCCAGTTCCAGGACTACCTGCGCCGCATCGCCGAAGAGGAACGCAGCGCTGTCGTCCATTCCACCTGATCCCGATCTTCCAAAAGGAGCACACCATGGCCGAATCCGTCGTCATCGTCAGCGCCGCCCGCACCCCGATGGGGGCCTTCCAGGGCGACTTTTCCACGCTTTCCGCGCACGACCTCGGCGGCGCGGCGATCCGAGCCGCCGTCGAGCGCGCCGGCATCCCGGCCGACGCCGTCGGCGAAGTGCTGTTCGGCAACTGCCTGATGGCCGGCCAGGGCCAGGCTCCGGCGCGCCAGGCGGCCTTCAAGGGCGGGCTGCCCAAGAGCGCCGGCGCCGTCACGCTGTCCAAGATGTGCGGCTCCGGCATGAAGGCGGCGATGTTCGCCCACGACATGCTGCTGGCCGGCAGCCACGAGGTGATGGTCGCCGGCGGCATGGAGAGCATGACCAACGCGCCCTACCTGCTGCTCAAGGGCCGCGGCGGCTACCGCATGGGCCACGACAGGGTCTACGACCACATGATGCTGGACGGGCTGGAGGACGCCTACGAGCCGGGCCGCGCGATGGGCACCTTCGGCGAGGACTGCGCGGCCAAGTACAAGTTCTCGCGCGAAGCCCAGGACGCATTCGCGATGGCCTCGGTCACGCGCGCCAAGAAGGCCACCGAGTCGGGCGCCTTCGCCACCGAGATCACCCCGGTCACGGTCAAGACGCGCGCCGGCGAGTCGGTCATCTCGGTCGACGAGGGCCCGGGCAAGGTCAAGCTCGACAAGATCCAGACGCTCAAGCCCGCGTTCAAGAAGGACGGCACCATCACCGCCGCGTCATCCTCGAGCATCAACGACGGCGCCGCGGCGCTGGTGATGATGACCGAGAGCACCGCGCGCCGCCTGGGCTGCCAGCCGCTGGCCCGCATCGTCGGCCATGCGATGCACGCACAGGAACCCGAGTGGTTCACCACCGCGCCGGTCGGGGCCACCCAGAAGCTGCTGGCCAAGACCGGCTGGAAGGTCGCCGACGTCGATCTGTGGGAAGTGAACGAGGCGTTCGCGGTGGTGCCGATGGCGCTGATGCACGAGCTGAAGGTGTCGCACGACATCGTCAACGTCAACGGTGGCGCCTGCGCCCTGGGCCACCCGATCGGCGCGTCCGGCGCGCGCATCATGGTCACGCTGATCCATGCGCTGCAGGCGCGTGGCGGCAAGCGCGGCATCGCCACGCTGTGCATCGGCGGCGGCGAGGGCACGGCCCTGGCGCTGGAGCTGGTGTGACGGCCGCGAGCACCGGCGGGGTGGTGCGATGAGCACCGTCCTGGTCATCGGCGCCTCGCGCGGCATTGGGCTGGAGTTCGTCCGCCAGTACCGTGCCGCCGGCGACACGGTGATCGCCACCGCGCGCAGCAGCGACGGCCTGCAGGCGCTCGAGGCGCTCGGCGCCAAGACGCTCAAGCTCGACGTGGCGGATCCGGCCAGCATCAGCGGCCTGTCCTGGCAGCTCGATGGCGAGCGGATCGACCTGGCGCTGTACGTGGCCGGGGTCTACAGCACCGCGGGCGCCGCCGAGCCGCCCACGCAGCAGGACTTCGACCGCCTGATGCACACCAACGTGCTTGGCGCGATGCAGGCCATCCCGCAGGTGGCCCCGCTGGTCGAGGCTGCCGGCGGCCGCTTCGTCTTCCTCAGCAGCCAGATGGCGCACATCGCCGGCACCGACTCCAGCTTTGGCTGGCTCTACCGCGCGAGCAAGGCCGCCCTCAACATGGTGGTGGCGGCCGCCCGGCACGAGTACCCGGGCGCGGTGTTCGCGGCGATGAGCCCCGGCTGGGTCCAGACCGACATGGGCGGGCCCGGCGCGCCGCTCACCGCGCAGCAGAGCGTCGCCTCGATGCGGCAGGCCATCGGCAAGCTCACCCGCCGCCACAGCGGCGCCTTCCTGGACCACGACGGATCGCCCTTCCAGGGCTGGTGACCATGGTGCCGCCAGGCGCGCTTCCAAGAACGATTCACGGAGAAGAGCAGATGCATCCCAAATTCGCCCCCGCGGCCCTGATGGCCGCCGTCCTCGCCCTGGCCGCCTGCGGCAGCAATCCCGTCGCCAGCGGCGGCGCGGCGCCTGCCGCCCCGGTGGCCGCCAGCCCCACGGCCACCGCCGCTGCTCCCAGCGCGCCGGCGGCCCGTCCGGTCGACGCGGCCCTGATGGCCGCCGCCACGGCGGAACAGCCGGCCGTGGTCCGCACGCTGGAGCGGCTGGTCAACATCGAGACCGGCACCGGCGACACGGTGGGCATGGCCGCGATGGGCCGCCTGCTGGAAGACGAACTCAAGGCGCTGGGCGCCACCGTCACCCGCCACCCGGCCGCCGGCGGCGCCGTCGGCGACAACATCGTCGGCCGGCTGTCCGGCCGAGGCGGCCGCAAGCTGCTGCTGATGGCCCACATGGACACGGTGTACGTGCGCGGCACGCTGGCCAAGGCGGCCTTCCGTGTCGACGGCGCCCGGGCGTTCGGCCCCGGCATTGCCGACGACAAGAGCGGCGTGGCGATGATCCTGCACACGCTCAAGCTGCTGAAGGCGCGCGGCTTCCAGGACTACGGCCAGATCACGGTGATGTTCAACACCGACGAGGAGCGCGGCTCGTTCGGCTCGCGCGACCTGATCCAGCGCCTGGCCGGCGAGAGCGACGTCGTGCTGTCGTTCGAGCCGACGCTCGCGATGGCCGAGAGCCTCACCCTCGGCACGGCCGGCATCGTCTACTACAAGGTCGGCGTCAAGGGCCTGGCCTCGCACGCCGGCGCCGCGCCGGAGCTGGGCGTCAACGCGCTGGTCGAGGCTTCCGACATCGTGCTGCGCACCATGGACCTGGACGACAAGGCCCGCGACCTGCGCTTCAACTGGACGGTCGGCAAGAGCGGCCAGGTCGCCAACATCATCCCGGATGAGGCGCAGCTGGAAGCCAACATCCGCTATGCGCGCAAGGAAGACCTCGATGGCCTGCTGCGCACGCTGGAGCAGCGCATCCAGGGGCGCAAGAAGCTGGACAAGAGCGTGATCACGATCGCGCCGGAGTACGGCCGCCCGGCGTTCAACGCCGACGCCGCGGGCCGGGCCCTGGTGCAGCGCGCCGTCGCCATCTATGCCGAGACCGGCGGCCGCCTCAACGTGGTGGAGCGCACCGGCGGTGGCACCGACGCGGCGTATGCCGCCCTGTCGGGCAAGCCCGTGCTCGAGAGCCTGGGGCTGCCCGGCTTCGGCTACCACAGCAACCAGGCCGAGTACGTGATGATCGACGCGATCCCGCGCCGCCTGTACCTGGCCAGCCGGCTGGTCATGGACCTGGGCGCCGGCCGCTGAGGGGGGACGGGGCATGCTGCTGACGACCGAGCAGGAGGCGATCCGCGATGCCGTGCGCGCGTTCGCGCAGGAGCAGCTCTGGCCGCACGCCGCGCGCTGGGACAAGGAGCATGTCTTTCCGCGCGAGGCGCACCGCGGGCTGGCCGAACTCGGGGCGTACGGCATCTGCGTGCCGGAGGCCTACGGCGGCGCCGGCCTCGACTACCTGACGCTCGCGCTGGTGCTGGAGGAGATCGCGGCCGGCGACGGCGGCACCAGCACCGCCATCAGCGTCACCAACTGCCCGGTCAACGCGATCCTGCTGCGCTATGGCAGCCAGGCGCAGAAGCAGCGCTGGCTGGCGCCGCTGGCGCGCGGCGACCTGCTGGGCGCGTTCTGCCTGACCGAGCCGCACGTGGGCAGCGATGCCTCGGCGCTGCGCACGACCGCGCGGCGCGAGGGCGACGGCTACGTGCTCGACGGCGTCAAGCAGTTCATCACCAGCGGCAAGAACGGCCAGCTCGCGATCGTGATCGCCGTGACCGACAAGGCCGCCGGCAAGAAGGGCATGAGCGCCTTCCTGGTGCCCACCGACACGCCCGGCTACGTGGTCGCCCGGCTGGAGGACAAGGTCGGCCAGCATTCCAGCGACACCGCCCAGATCAACCTCGACGGCTGCCGCATTCCGGCCGACCACCTGATCGGCGAGGAGGGCGAGGGCTACCGCATCGCGCTGTCGGCGCTGGAAGGCGGTCGCATCGGCATCGCGGCGCAGAGCGTGGGCATGGCGCGCAGCGCGTTCGAGGTGGCATTGGCGTATGCGCGCGACCGGCACAGCTTCGGCACCGCCATCTTCAACCACCAGGCGGTCGGATTCCGGCTGGCCGACTGCGCCACCCAGCTCGAGGCCGCGCGGCAGCTGATCTGGCATGCCGCCAGCCTGCGCGATGCCGGCCGGCCCTGCCTGAAGGAAGCGGCGATGGCCAAGCTGTTCGCCAGCGAGATGGCCGAGCGCGTCTGCAGCGCGGCCATCCAGACGCTGGGCGGCTACGGGTACGTGGCCGACTTCCCGGTGGAGCGCATCTGGCGCGACGTGCGGGTGTGCCAGATCTACGAAGGCACCTCGGACGTGCAGAAGATCCTGATCCAGCGCGGGCTGTAGGAGCCCGGCATGGCGCGAACCCCGCACGGCCGCGTGCCCGCCGGACCGGTCCGGCACGCATGACGTCCTCCGACCCCTGCCCCTGCGGCCGCACCGACCCGCGCGGCCGGCCGCTGCCGTACCAGGCATGCTGCGGCCGCTACCTGGCGGGCCAGGCAGCGCCCGATGCCGAATCGCTCATGCGCTCGCGCTACACCGCCTACGTCCGCAACGACGAGGCCTACCTGCTCGCGACCTGGCACCCCGACACACGCCCGGCGGACGTGCGCCCCGAACCGGGCACCCGGTGGCTGGGCCTGGAGGTCAAGGACCACCGGCAGCCCGATCCCGACCATGCCGAGGTGGCGTTCGTGGCGCGCTACCGGGTGCAGGGCCGCGGCGGGCGCCTGCAGGAGCGCAGCCGCTTCGTGCGCGCGGATGGGCGCTGGTTCTACCGGGACGGCGACATTGGCTGACGCGGCTGCTGGGCACCGCCGCGGCTGGCTGCGGCGCGCCATCCGGATCGCCGCCCTTGCGGCCGTGCTGCTCGCCATCTGGGCGGTGGGCATCGAGCCGCGCTGGGTCGCCGCTCGCCGCATCGACCACCGCGTGCCGGGCTGGCAGGGGCCGCCGCTGAAGGTGGCGGTCGCGAGCGACTGGCACCTGTCGCCCCGGGCGGCCTGGCGCGTGATGACGCCCGAGCGGGCCCGCCACCTTGTCGAGGAGATCAACGCGGCGCACCCGGACGTGGTCCTGCTGCCCGGTGACTTCATTGCCGACCGCGACTACGAAACGGCTTCCGGCGAGCCCGCGGAGGTCGAGATCGCCGCCATCCTCGGCGGCCTGCGCGCCCCGCTGGGCGTCTACGCGGTGCTGGGCAACCACGACTGGTGGCATGGCGGCGCCTCCTTCCGGGCCGCGCTGGAGCAGCGTGGCATCCGGGTGCTGGAGAACGAGGCCCGTCAGATCGACGCCGGGCTGTGGCTGGCCGGTGTCGGCGACCACTACACCGGGCATTCGGATCCCGCGCGCGCCCTGCGCGAGGTGCCGGCGGACCGGCCGGCGCTGGTCATGATGCACGACCCGGCCAGCCTGCTCGACATGCCGCCGGTGCAGGGGCTGCTGGTGGCAGGCCACACGCATGGCGGCCAGGTGTTCCTGCCGGGGATCGGCGCGCCGATGGTGCCCGGCGCGGCGCCGCGCCAGTGGGCCTACGGCTGGGTGCAGCATCGGGGCCTACCGGCCTTCGTCACCAGCGGCCTGGGCGTGAGCATCCTGCCGCTGCGGTTGAACATGCGGCCCGAGTGGCTGCTGTTCGTGCTCGACGCCGCGGTGGGCTGAAGCGGCCCGGCCGCGGCGCAGGCGGTCGCGCCGCCCTTGGTACGATCCCCGGCCGCATGACCACCACTCCTTCCCGATTCGAAGCCGTCCTGTTCGACTGCGACGGCGTCCTCGTCGACAGCGAACCCATCACCAACGGCGTCCTGCGCGACATGCTGGAGGAGGCCGGCTGGACGCTCACGACGGCCGAGTGCATGCGGCTGTTCCTGGGCAAGGCGGTGAAGGACCAGCGCGGGTTGATCGAGTCCCGCACCGGCCGCCCCCTGACCGAGGAGTGGCTGGCCCTGTTCCGCGCGCGCCGCAATGCGCAGCTGGAGGCCGGGCTGGTGGCCGTCGCCGGCGCGGTCGAGGCGGTCGAGCGCATCCACCGTGCCTTCGACGGGCGCATCGCGTGCGCGAGCGGCGCCGACCGGCAGAAGGTCGAGCTCCAGCTGGCCAAGTGCGGCCTGATGCGCTTCTTCGAGGGCCGCATCTTCAGCGGCCACGAGCTGCCCCGTTCCAAGCCTGCGCCCGACGTGTACCTCGCCGCAGCGGCGGCCTTGCAGGTCGATCCGCGCCGCTGCGCGGTGGTGGAGGACACCGTCACCGGCGCCACCGCGGGGCGGGCTGCCGGTGCCACGGTGTTCGGCTATTGCCCGGCGGAGGCCGGCCACGACGCCGCGGCCGCCCTGCGCGCCGCCGGCGCCGCGACGCTCTTCACGGCGATGCGCGAGCTGCCGGCCCTGCTGGCCGCCTGAGCGCGCTCACGCCGCTGCGAAGCGGATGCTGCAGAGCCAGCCGCGGCCACCCGGCCCGCTGCCCAGCGCCATCGAGGCGTTCATCAGCGTCGCGTACTGCGACACCAGCGCCAGGCCCAGGCCGGCGCCCTGGCCGAGCAGCTGCCCGGTGTCCCCCTGCGAGCCGCGCTGCACCAGCTGCGCCTGCAGCTCGCCGGGCAGCCCCGGCCCGTTGTCCTGCACCGAGAGCGTGACGGTCTCGGCGGCGCGCTCGATCGACACCGTCACGGTGGACGGCTGGCCGTCGACCGCCTGGCCGTACCGCAGCGCGTTGTCGAGCAGATTGATCAGGATGCCGTCCACCAGGGTGGCATCGGCGTTGACGCTGCACGGCACGTCGATGCCGACCGCCCCCAGGTCGACCCCCGCGGCGTCGGCGCGCGGCAGGAAGCGCAGGACCGCATCGCGCACCAGCTCGTCGAGGGCCACCGGCTCCAGCTTGAGGCCGGCTTCGGCCTCGAGTGCCAGCGCCAGTTCGAGCAGCTGGTCGACCAGCCGGCTGGCGCGCGCCTGGCTGGCCGCGATCCGCTGCAACTGCTCGCGCCAGGATTGCGGATCGCTCTGCGACAGGCCGTAGTCGGCCAGGGCGCGGATGCCGGCCAGCGGCGTGCGCAGCTCGTGCGCCACGTTGCCGGCGAACTCGCGCTGCGCCCGCACGCTGCGTTCCAGGCGTGCCAGCAACGCGTTCAGCGCGGCGGCCAGCGTGGCCAGGTCGCGGGTGGTGGCCTCGACGTGGATCGCAGCCAGGTCGTTGGCGCTGCGGCGGCCCAGCGCCTCCTGCAGCTGCGAGAGCGGGCGCAGGTCGCTGCGGATCGCCAGCCGCAGCCAGCCGCCCAGCACCAGCAGCAGCAGCAGCTGGGGCACCAGCGACAGCCAGATCAGCCGCTGCAGCGCCACGTTGCGCGCCACCGTGGTCTCGGCCACGACGACGTCGAACGGCAGCGGCAGTTCGCGGTGCAGGGTCACGGCGCGCAGCCGGTCGCCGCGCAGCTCCACGTCCTGGAAGCGGTACGGCGTCGCGCCCGAGGCGGGCGGGATGCGCAGCTCCTGCACGCCGGCGACCACGCTGCCGTCCATGCGCTGCACGCTGAAGTACGCGGTCTCGACCTGGTCGAACAGCACCCGGTTCATCTCGCGGCTGGACAGCGTCAGCTCGATCTCGCCGCCGCGCGCCTGCACGTTGGAGGCGATCAGCGCGGCGTCGTCCAGCAGCGAACGGTCGAAGGCGCGCTGGGTGAACCAGTAGGCGATGCCGGTGGAGACGGCACTGCCTGCGATCCAGGTCAGCGCCAGCGGCACCAGCACGTGCCGCAGCAGCCGCGACGACAGCCGTGGCGGTTGCGCGGTCTCCTTCAAGCCTCGGCCTCGAGGAGGTAGCCCAGCCCGCGCAGCGTGCGGATGTGCACGCCGCTGCCGACCAGCTTCTTGCGCAGGCGCGAGATGAAGGCCTCCAGCGCGTTGTCGCCGAGATAGTCCTCCAGGTCCGACAGCTTCTCGGCCATCTCGCGCTTGCTGACCACGCGGCCGGCCGGCGTCATCAGCTCCCAGAGCACCTCGAACTCGCGCGCGGGCAGCTCCAGGGGCTGGCCATGCAGGCTGAAGCGGCGGCTGACCCGGTCCAGGCCCAGGCCGCCGACCAGCACCTGGTCCTGGGTGCCGGTGGTGCGCCGCACCACCGCGCGCAGCCGCGCCTCCACTTCGGCCAGGTCGAAGGGTTTGCCCAGGTAGTCGTCGGCGCCGGCATTGAGCCCCGCGATGCGCTCGTCGGTGCGGTTGCGCGCGGTGAGCACCAGCACCGGCGTGTGGTCGCCGCGGGCGCGCGCCGCGCGCAGGGCAGTGAGGCCGCTGCCCAGTCCGCTGCGCGGGTTGGCGTTGTGCGGCAGGTTCAGGTCGAGCAGCACGGCGTCGAAGCCCGCCATCTGCCACAACTGGTCGGCTTCCTCCAGCGTGCCCGCCACGTCCACCCGGTGGCCCGCATCGCGCAGGCTGCGCACCATCACGTCTCGCAGCACCACGTCGTCTTCGATCAGCAGGATTCGCATGGCCCCGGTGTACCTCCGTCCGCAGCCGGAATGCTACGCACTTTCACCAACCGCCCGGGTCAGCCAGAGGTCAGGCTGGCGCGAACCTAATGCTCCGGTCGGCTCGCACCCAGGCAGGGGCCGACGCGTTCACAAGGACAGGCATGAGGATCAAGAGCCAGAAAGACTTCTTCGCGGGGCTGATGTTCTGCACCGTCGGGGCGGCATTCGCCTTCGGCGCCACCACCTACAACATCGGCGAGGGCGCCCGCATGGGCCCGGGATACTTCCCGCTGGTGCTGGGCATCCTGCTGGCCGCGCTCGGCGCATTCGTCATGTTCGAGTCGCTGGTCGTCGAGACCGAGGACGGCGAGAAGATCGGCCCCTGGGCCTGGAAGCCGCTGGGCTTCATCATCGGTGCCAACGTGCTGTTCGGCCTGCTGCTGGGCGGCCTGCCGCGGCTGGGCATCCCGCCGATGGGCCTGATCGTGGGCATCTACGGCCTCACGTTCGTCGCCGCGCTGGCGGGCGACGAGTTCAAGTTCAGCGAAGTGGTCGTGCTGGCCACGGTGCTGGCCATCGGCAGCTACCTCGCCTTCGTGGTGCTGCTGAAACTGCAGTTCCCCGTCTGGCCGACCTTCATCGCCGGCTGACCCACGGACCCCGACATGGACCTGATTTCCAACCTCATGACCGGCTTCGGCGTGGCCTTCACGCCGATCAACCTGATGTACGCGTTCGTCGGCTGCCTGCTGGGCACGCTGATCGGCGTGCTCCCGGGCATCGGCCCCATCGCCACCATCGCGATGCTGCTGCCGGCCACCTACGCGCTGCCTCCCGTGTCGGCGCTGATCATGCTGGCCGGCATCTACTACGGCGCGCAGTACGGCGGCTCCACCACCGCCATCCTGGTCAACCTGCCGGGCGAGTCGTCGTCGGTGGTGACCGTGATCGACGGCTACCAGATGGCGCGCAAGGGGAGGGCCGGGCCGGCGCTCGCCGCCGCCGGCCTCGGCTCGTTCTTCGCCGGCTGCGTCGGCACGCTGATCCTGGCGGCCTTCGCGGCACCGCTGACCGAGGTGGCCTTCAAGTTCGGCCCGGCCGAGTACTTCTCGCTGATGGTGCTGGGCCTGATCGGCGCCGTGGTGCTGGCCTCCGGCTCGCTGGTCAAGGCGGTCGCGATGATCGTGCTGGGCCTGCTGCTCGGCCTGGTGGGCACCGATGTCAACTCCGGTGTCGCGCGCTTCTCGTTCGACATCCCGGAGCTGACCGACGGCATCGGCTTCATCACCATCGCGATGGGCGTGTTCGGCTACGGCGAGATCATCCAGAACCTGTCGCAGTCGTCCGAGGACCGCGAGGTCTTCACCGGCAAGGTGTCGGGCCTGTTCCCCACCAAGGAAGACTTCAAGAACATGGTGCCGGCGGTGCTGCGCGGCACTGCGCTCGGGTCGGCGCTGGGCATCCTGCCCGGCGGCGGTGCGCTGCTGGCCGCCTTCGCCGCGTACACCATCGAGAAGAAGACCAAGCTCAAGCCCGGCGAAGTGCCGTTCGGCAAAGGCAACATCCGCGGCGTCGCGGCGCCCGAGTCGGCCAACAACGCCGGCGCCCAGACCTCGTTCATCCCGCTGCTGACGCTGGGCATCCCGCCCAACGCCGTGATGGCGCTGATGGTGGGCGCCATGACCATCCACAACATCCAGCCCGGGCCGCAGGTCATGACCAGCAACCCGCAGCTGTTCTGGGGCC
>NZ_DASRTN010000014.1:0-465698 GCF_035655895.1 Ramlibacter sp. | reverse complement strand
TAAAACGGAATTGAAGTGAACTTCACTTCTCTTCTCATGAGCGTTTGTAGGTCCTTGCGGACCCAGTTCCGAAGAACTTGGCAATCGCCAGTCAAACGCCCACGCTTATCGGCTGTATGTTGTTAACGAACCTGTCAACTCGGCTTAGCGTTGCCGCCTTGCTTTGTTTGCTTGCTGCGATCAGCGAAGCCCTCTATTCTATCTTGCTGCGGTTCGATCTGTCAACGTTTTTTTGATCAGATCCGCTCGGCTTTCGCCTCGCACCGCCTTCGCCGCGATCAGCGAAGCCTTCGATTATCTACTTCAACAGCACGATCTGTCAACACTTTTTTGATCAGATCGGCAACTTTTGAGTTGCCCGCGTGCCGTGCTGCGATCAGCGAAGCCCTCGATTATCTGCCGCTTGAGCCGATCCGTCAACACTTTTCGTGAAATGAGATCGGCGGCACCTTCATGTACCCGCAAACCCGCTGCGATCAGCGAAGCCCGCGATTATCAGCCGAAGCGAAGGCTCCCGTCAACCTTAGGGGATCGGGGTCGTTTGGACCACGAAGCCCTGTGGCCCCCAAACATTGCTCCTTGCGAGGTGTCTGCACATTGCTCCTCCTGCTCTGCCAGCCGAGCCCATTCGCCTTCAGGTCGATCGTGACCCGAGGAGGCGCAAGCCCTTCCGCTGGTGCGCGGCTGGGTGGAGGTCAGTGCCTCTCGCTGCAGAGCAGCGCGCTGCTGCACCGTCGAGTTACGAACTCTGTTTTCCGGATTCGACTCCGAAGCGCTTGACTGACCTTGGCGGCGCGCCGCAGGAGCGCGCGCGCGCGCGCGTGCGTGCGCGCGTGCGCGCGTGCGTGCGTGCGTGCGTGCGTGCGTGCGTGCGTGCGTGCGTGCGTGCGTGCGTGCGTGCGTGCGTGCGTGCGTGCGTGCGTGCGTGCGTCAGCCTTCGTGAGTTGCGACCCTAGTGGTTCCCCCTGAACTTGCCGTGTATCAGAGCATGTTCAAAGTAGACAGCCAGACTGGATGCGGAGCGCCTCGCGCACCGACGACCCGCGGAACTACAACCAGAGCAGTGCCATCAGCGCCAGCCAGGCGACGACGGCGGCCGCGACGCCCACCCAGAAGTACGGGGTCCCCACGAGCCCGGCATCTTCAGGCGCCATGACCGTCAACCTTCGTTGCGTCCAAGAGCGTGGTGTCCATCGTATGCGCGAGCATGTGGTTCACCATGATCAATCCGCCCGCGAACGGATGACGTAGGACGACGCTGGCGAGGCGCGTGCGACGAAGCGGCAACTCGAACGCGCGTACGCCGCGTCCTACACGGTGTGCCCACTCCGGCGCCTACCGTCCAGGCTCACTGCTTGCGATCATTGCCGCGTGAACCAAGACATCAGCCACAACGAACGCCAGCTGCTTGGCAATCTGCTTCGCGCCAGCGGACGCGACCCGGACGGCTTCACCGCCGTGGTGCAGCCGGACGGACTGGTCCGCGTGAGCGGCCCACGCGGCACCGCCTTCTATCCCCGCGATTGCTGGTTCACGCGCTTCAGCCGGCACCTCGACAAGTCCTTCTTCGACCCCGAGGTGCCCGCACCATCGGGGCCGCGCCTGGAGCGCAAGGGCGCGGAGAACGCCGCGGCGGGGGCCTGAGCCAGGCGTCTCGCCCGCTACCATGCGGGTCGCAATGACGACCTGCGCCCTCTTCCTTCCCGCCTCAGCGCGGTCCCGCCCACTCCACGACTCTCCATGAATCCGGACGCCGCAACGCTGTGGCGGGCGCCGCCCTGGGCGCTCGCGGTCCTCCTGGCCGTGCTCGGCATGCTGGGGCCGTTTTCCATCGACACCTACATCCCGGCGTTTTCCGGGATCGCCCGGGCGATCGGCGCGACGCCGGTCCAGATGCAGCAGACGCTCTCCGCGTACCTGTTCGGCTTCGCATTCATGAACCTCTTCCACGGCGCGCTGTCGGACAGCTTCGGCCGCCGTCCGGTCGTGCTCTGCGGAATCGCCGTGTTCACGATCGCGTCCGCAGGATGTGCACTGTCGCAGACCATCGGGCAGCTGGTCTTCTTCCGCGGTCTTCAGGGACTGTCGACCGGCGCCGGCATCGTGGTCTCGCGTGCCGTCATCCGCGACATGTTCCCACCAGCCCAGGCGCAGAAGGTGATGAGCCAGGTCACCATCTACTTCGGCGTCGCGCCGGCCGTGGCTCCGATCATCGGGGGGTGGCTCTTCGTGCATGCAGGCTGGCACGCCATCTTCTGGTTCCTCACGCTGGTCGGCGTGGCGCTGTGGGTGGCCAATTTCCGCCTGCTGCCGGAGACGCTGCACCAGGATCACCGCCAGCCGTTCCGGGTGCGCAACCTGATGCAGGGCTACTGGGCGCTCGGCTCGAGCCCCCGCTTTCTCCTGCTGGCGCTCGCCAGCGGCGTCCCATTCAACGGGATGTTCCTCTACGTGCTGTCCGCCCCGGAGTTTCTGGGCACGCATCTCGGCCTCGCGCCGACGCAGTTCTTCTGGTTCTTCGTGCTCACCATCGCCGGCATCATGGGCGGCGCCTGGACGAGCGGACGCCTGGCCGGACGCATCCCGCCCAAGAGGCAGATCCGACACGGATTCGTGGTGATGCTGGGGGTGTCGATCGTGAACGTGGTGGCCAACCTGCTGCTGCCCGCCCACGCGGCGTGGGCACTGCTGCCGATCGCGGTGTTCGGCTTCGGCTGGTCGCTCATGGTGCCGGTCGTCACGCTGCTGGTGCTGGACCTCACCCCGGACCGGCGAGGGCTGGCCTCATCGCTGCAGGCGGTGATCGGCTCCACGGCCAATGGCCTGGTGGCTGGCGTGATCTCGCCACTGGTGATGCACTCGACGCGCAGCCTGGCGCTGGCGTCGTTGCTGATGATGGGGGTCGGGCTGGTCGCGTGGATCTACGTCCACCGACGCTGGCCCGAGATCGGCAGGCATGCGACAGCGCATGCCTGAGCCGGATCAGCGCGCCGGCTTGTAGGCGCGCTTCTTCGCCTCGCGCGGCACGAACACCTTGCCCGCGGGCTTGCCAAAGCCCTGGGCCGGCTTCTCCCACGGCGTTGCGCCGCGGCGATCGTCGCGACCGCCGAAGTCGCCCTGGCTTCCACCCGGCTCACGCCGCCCGGCAGAGAAGTCCCGCTGGCCGCCGAAATCGCCGAAACCCGGCTTGCGGCCGTATTCTCCGGCCGGCCGCTTGCCGAAGCCACCGCGCGGCGCCCCGGCACCACGCCCTTGACCACGGCCAGCAAAGCCTTGCTGGGGCGGGCGCGGCGCGCGCTGCTGCGGCTCCAGGCCGGGCACCACTTCGGCCGTGAACGGCTGCTTGGTGAAGCCTTCGATGTCGAAGATCTTGAAGCGGTCGCGAAACTCGGCGAAGGTGACGGCGAGGCCATCACGGCCGGCGCGCCCGGTGCGGCCGATGCGGTGGGTGTAGTCCTCGCTCTTCATCGGCAGGCCGAAGTTGAAGACGTGCGTGATGGTGGGCACGTCGATGCCGCGAGCCGCGACGTCGGTGGCCACCAGGATCTGCACCTGCCCGTTGCGAAGTGCCATCAGGCGGCGATTGCGCAGGCCCTGGCTCAGCGCGCCGTGGAGCGCCACGGCCGAGAAACCTTCCTGCTGCAGATCCGCCGCCAGGCCGTCGCACTCGATCTGCGTCGACGCGAAGACGATGGCCTGGTCGATGGTCGTGTCGCGAAGCCAGTGGTCGAGCAGTGCGCGCTTGTGCTGCGGGTTGTCCGCCCAGAACAGCACCTGCCGGATGTTGGCGTGCTTCTCCTGCGGGGTGTCGATCTGGATCCGCTGCGGCTGGCGCATCACGCGGGTGGCCAGCTGCTGGATGCGCGGCGCGAAAGTCGCGCTGAACATCATGGTCTGCTGGCGCTGCACGGTCAGCTGGTTGATCTCGGCCAGGTCGTCGGCGAAGCCCAGGTCCAGCATCCGGTCGGCCTCATCCACGACGAGGAAGCGCACCTGGTCCAGCTTGATCTGCGAGGAGCGCTGCAGGTCCAGCAGGCGGCCGGGCGTGGCCACCACCAAGTTCGCGTTCTGCAGGCGGGCGATCTGCAACTGGTACGGCATGCCACCGACCACGTTGGCGATGCGCAGGCCCTGGCAATGCTTGACCAGGTCGATCGCATCGTGTGCCACCTGTTGCGCGAGTTCGCGCGTCGGGCACAGGATCAGCGCACCAGGCGTGGCAGCCTTGAAATTGCGCGGATCGGTCGGGTTGCGGCGCTTGCGCTTGGGCGGCGCCTCGCCACGCGCGGCGGCCTCGTCGGCCAGGCGCTGCTGCTCGGCCCGCTCGCTGTCCTCGGCCTGGCGCTGCAGCTGGATCAGCGTGTGCAGCACGGGCAGCAGGAAGGCGGCGGTCTTGCCACTGCCGGTCTGGCTCGAGACCATCAGGTCGATGAACGCGGCCGCGCCGCCATCGCCGGTGGGCAGTGCGCGCGGAATCGCCTGCGCCTGCACGGCGGTCGGTTGGGTGTAGCCGAGGTCGGCCACCGCATGCACCAGCTCGGGTGCGAGGCCCAGTTGCACGAAGCCGTTGGGCAGCGCGGGGGCGGAAGTGTCGATGTCGGAAGAAAGAGCAGGCGCGAAGTCGCCCTGCACGTCGAACGTGTCGGTCATGGAGCTTTCAGCGACCGAGCCCGGAGGGCGTGGTCGTCGTCAATGGTTAAGAAACATCAACCATCAGACGACAGATCCGGCGCAGGGCGCCGGTGGCTCATTCAGCGAGCCTGTGCATGAAGGGAGATGCGGGGATTGCGGCACGTGTGCGCCGCGAAGCCCACGATTGTCGCACACCTTCGGGTTTTCACCAACCTCTCAAGCCCCCAGGCGCAGGAAGTGTTCCCGGTAATGCACGAGCTCGTCGATCGATTCCTGGACATCGGCCAGCGCCGTGTGGGCCTGCCGCTTCTTGAAGCCGCTGTACACCTCCGGTCGCCAGCGCCGGGCAAGCTCCTTGAGCGTGCTGACATCGAGGTTTCGGTAGTGGAAGAACGCCTCCAGCCGGGGCATGTACTTCACCAGGAACCGCCGGTCCTGGCCGATGGTGTTGCCGCACAGAGGGCTCACGCCCTTGGGCACGTAGGCGGCCAGGAACTGCAGGAGTGCATCCTCGGCCTGGGCCTCGCTGATGGTGGAAGCCTTCACGCGGTCCGTCAGGCCGCTGCGCCCGTGGGTTCCCTTGTTCCAGGCGTCCATCTTGTCCAGCTGCTCATCGCTCTGGTGGATGGCAAACACCGGTCCCTCCACCCGCGGCTCCAGCATCGGCCCCGTGACCACCACCGCGATCTCGATGATGCGGTCGACCTCGGGGTCCAGGCCGGTCATCTCGCAATCGAGCCAGACGAGGTTCTGGTCGTTCTTCCCCAGCGTGGCGACCGGGTCCGCGGCAATGCTCTCTGTCATCCGGGGATTGTCGCCGATGGCCTAAACTCGTTGCATGCCTCTGTCCTCGCTCTGGACCCTCGCGTTCGCTGCCGCGCTGCTGGCCGGACTCGGCCTGAAGTTCTGGCTGGCCACGCGCCAGATGCGCCACGTGGCGCGCCACCGCGACCAGGTCCCCTCGGCGTTCGCGGCGACGGTGTCACTGGCCGCGCATTGGAAAGCTGCCGACTACACCGTGGCCAAGGGGCGGCTCGGGCTGTTCGAGTCGGCGTTCGGCGCCGCGGTCCTGCTGGGCTGGACGCTGCTCGGCGGGCTGCACTCGCTGAACCAGGCGCTGCTCGCGGCGCTCGGTCCCGGCATGACCCAGCAGCTGGCGCTGCTCGCCTGCTTCGCGGTGATCGGCGGCCTGCTCGATCTGCCTTTCACGCTGTACCAGATCTTCGTGGTGGAAGAGCGGTTCGGATTCAACAAGATGACGGCCCGGCTCTGGCTGGCCGACATGGCCAAGGGCCTGCTCCTCAGCGCGGTGCTCGGCCTGCCGATCGCGTGGCTGATCCTCTGGCTGATGGGCACCGCCGGCCCGCTGTGGTGGCTCTGGGCCTGGGGCGCCTGGATGGCGCTGAACCTGCTGCTGCTGGTCCTGTTTCCGACCGTCATCGCGCCGCTGTTCAACAAGTTCCGTCCGCTCGAGGACGAGGCGCTGCGCGCGCGGGTCACCGCCTTGATGCAGCGGTGCGGCTTTGCGGCCAAGGGCCTGTTCGTCATGGACGGCAGCAAGCGCTCCGCCCACGCCAATGCCTACTTCACCGGCTTCGGCGCCGCCAAGCGCGTGGTGTTCTTCGACACCTTGCTGGCCAAGCTCTCGCCGGCCGAGGTCGACGCCGTGCTGGCGCACGAGCTCGGCCACTTCCGCCACAAGCACATCCTCAAGCGCATCGTCGGCCTGTTCGCCTTCAGCCTGGTCGGCTTCGCGCTGCTGGGCTACCTGTCGGTCCAGCCCTGGTTCTACGTCGGCCTCGGGGTCGGCCCGAACCTGCAGGGGCCGAACGATGCGCTGGCCCTCCTGCTCTTCCTCCTGGTCGTGCCGGTGTTCACCTTCTTCGTCTCGCCGCTCATGGCCCAGCTGTCGCGCCGCCACGAGTTCCAGGCGGACGCGTTCGCCGTCGCCCAGACCGGGCGGGACGACCTGCGCACGGCCCTGCTCAAGCTGTACGAGGACAACGCGTCCACGCTCACGCCCGATCCGCTGTTCGTCAAGTTCTACTACTCGCACCCGCCGGCATCGGAGCGGCTGGCCCGGATGGCCGGGGGAGCCGCCGCGTGAGCACGCTGGCGCGCAAGGATTGGTCCGGCGTCGCCCGCCGGGCGCTCGGGCCGACCGAGGTGGTCACCCGGCTGGGCACCGTGGCCGGCTGGCAGCTCACCGGGGACGGCCCGGACGTGGCCATCGAGAAGACCTTCCGGTTCGCCGACTACCACGAGACCCTGGCATTCGTGAACGCGGTGGCCTTCATCGCCCACCGCCAGGACCATCACCCCGACCTGTCCGTGCACCACGCACGCTGCGTGGTGCGCTTCAACACGCATGCCGTGCAAGGCCTGTCGGAGACCGACTTCGAATGCGCGACCTTGGTCGACGCCCTGGTGGCCTGATGCACGGGATGACGCGCCTTGGCTGACCGTGCCGGCCTGTCGGCGGGCGTGGTGGTCGCCAGTTTCGGGCGCCATTGCGTCGTCGAGACACCCGATGGCGAGCGCCGCATCTGCCACCCGCGCGGCAAGAAGACGCAGGCCGTCGTCGGCGACCGCGTCCAGTGGCAGCAGTCACACGACGAGGGCACCATCGAGAAAGTGGAGCAGCGCCGCAACCTGTTCTACCGGCAGGACGAGATCCGCACCAAGTCCTTCGCCGCGAACCTCGACCAGGTTCTGATCCTCATCGCCGCCGAGCCCGAGTTCTCGGAGCACCAGCTTGCACGGGCGTTGATCGCCGCCGAGGCCGAGCGGATCACGCCGATCATCGCCCTCAACAAGAGCGACCTGGTCGAGCCGTTCGAGCGGGCCTGGGGCCGCCTCCTGCCCTACCAGCAGATGGGCTACGGCGTGTTGCCGTTGTCGCTGCGCCTGTCGGGGGAGGTTGATCGCCGGCACCTGCTCGGGCAGCTGGAAGGCAAGACGACGCTGGTGCTGGGCCCCTCAGGTGCCGGCAAGAGCACCCTCATCAACCTGCTGGTGCCGGGCGCACTGGCACAGACGGGCGAGATCTCGCGCGCGCTGAATTCAGGCAAGCACACGACGACCAGCACGACCTGGTACTGGGTGGATGCGCAACGCACGACCGCACTGATCGATTCGCCGGGTTTCCAGGAATTCGGCCTGCACCACATCGAGCCGGCGCAGCTGGCCGGGCTGATGCGTGACCTGCGGCCGCACCTGGGCCAGTGCCGGTTCTACAACTGCACCCACCGGCACGAGCCCGGCTGCGCGGTGCTGGCGGCCGTCGCACATGCGGATGCGCCCCACCCCATCACCGCCAACCGGTACCGCATCTACGGCGACCTGTACGAAGAACTGAGCCAGCCGCCGCGCTACTGACCTGGCGGCCGGTCAGCCCAGCAGCCGGGCAAGCGTCAACAGGGCCAGCAGCACCATCCAGAGCACCACCGAGCGCCAGACCAGGCCGACGATGCTGCGCAGGTGGGCGGGTTCGGCCTCCCGCCCTGGCGTGCTCTCACTGTCCGCCTCCAGCAGGCCTCCCGGCAGGGTGGCACCGAACGCCTGGGGGCCGCCGCCATGGGCGAAGGCGGACCGCAGGGCCCCACCGCCGAGGCGGACATTGACGGCGCCCGAGGTGGCTGCGAGCACGACGCCATCGTTGTCGTTGGGGAATCGCTGCGCATGGTTGCGCCAGCAGTCGATCGCCTCCTCGAAGCTGCCGACCACCGCAAACGCCACGGCAGTCACGCGCGCCGGCAACCAGTCGATCACCGCCCAGGCGCGGGTGGCTGCCGACTGCGCGGCCTCGCTCACGGGCTGCGCTGCCGCCGCGCCACGGTCGCGCCAGTAGCGGGTCACGAACTCGCTCATGCGGTAGAGCACCGCACCGGCTGGCCCCAGCCCGAATGCGGCCAGGATCGAGAACCAGGCCAGCACGCCAAAGACGTGGCGGTGCGCCGCGAGGACCGAGTACTCGATCACGTGCCGCACGATCTCGCGCCGGGGCAGCTCGGACGCATCCACCTGCTGCCACTGGGCGAGCAGTTCGCGCGCCCGGTCCTCCTCGCCGGCATCGAGCGCGTCGCGGATCGCCGTGAAATGGTGGCTGAACTGGCGGAAGCCGAGCGTCACGTACAGCACGGCCACGCTCCACACCACCGCGGCCGGCCAGCCAATCCCCAGCAGCAGCGCCCAATGGATGCCGAGCGCCGCCAGTGCCGGCACGACGGTGGCGACGGTCCACGCGATCCAGCCGTGCTGCGGCCTGCCCGCATCGAAATTGCGGCTGGCCCAGCGGACCCAGGCGCGCAGGCCGGCATGGATGGTGTTGTGGCGCGCCAGAGGCCGCACCTGCTCGATCAGCAGGGCGAAGAGGATGGCGAAGAAGGACATCAGCAGTCCCCCCGCACCGGGTGCGCGGTGGGTGCCGGATCGTGGGACGCCGCTCGGCTCATGCGGCCGATGATACCGGCCGCCGAGGGGCCGGCCACGGCCTCAGGCGGACAGGAACCGGTAGAAGTTGCGCAGCATGGCCGCCGTCGCCCCCCAGATGAAGCGCTCGGTGCCGCCCGCCGTGTAGGGCATGGAGAACCATTCCCGGCGCACGCCACCGGCGTCGATGGCATGGCGCCGGTGGTTGGCGGGATCCATCAGGAACCGCAGCGGCACCTCGAAGGCGTCGGCGACCTCATCCGGATTGAGCTCCAGCGCAGCGTCGGGCCGCACCAGGGCGACCACCGGGGTGATGATGAACCGCGTCCCCGTGACGTAGGTCGGCATCTGGCCGACGACCTCGACCTCAGCCGGGTCCAGGCCGATCTCCTCGTTTGCCTCGCGCAGCGCCGTGTGCGCGGCGTCGCGGTCGGTGTCGTCGCGCTTGCCGCCGGGAAAGGCGATCTGGCCGGAATGGGTGGACAGGTGCGTCGTGCGTTCCGTCAGCAGGACCCAGGGTTCGTCGCGCTGGACGATGGGCACGAGCACGGACGCGTGCGCCGGTTGCCGGTCGGTGAAGCGGTACTCCGCCCAGATCTCCGGCTGCCACGGGCGGGACGACCGGAACCGCTCGCGGATCACGTCGGGCCGCAGCTGCTCCGGTGCGACGGCGGGGAGATGGGCGTCGATGCCGATCACGGGCACCTCGCGCGGATCGAAGTTCGGGAGCTTCGACAAGGGCACGAGGTCGGGCGGCAATGGCGCGGAGGGATCGATCGGCATGGGTCCGTTCCAACGACAAAGCCGCCGCGGGCCTGGTGGCCGGCGGCGGCTCGTCAGCGGGGAAAGCGAGCTTACTGGGCGGCAGCCGTGCGGGTGCCGTGGGCCAGCTTTTCCTTGATGCGCGCCGACTTGCCGCTGCGGTCGCGCAGGTAGTACAGCTTGGCGCGGCGCACGTCGCCGCGGCGCTTGACCTCGATGCCGGCGATCAGCGGGCTGTAGGTCTGGAAGGTGCGCTCGACACCTTCGCCGCTGGAGATCTTGCGGACCGTGAAGCCGCTGTTGAGGCCGCGGTTGCGCTTGGCGATCACCACGCCTTCGTAGGCCTGCACGCGCTTGCGGTTGCCTTCGACGACGTTGACGCTGACGATCACCGTGTCGCCGGGGGCGAACTCGGGGATCTTCTTGCCCAGGCGGGCGATTTCCTCTTGCTCGAGGGTCTGGATCAGGTTCATGACGGTCCTATCGTGATCGTGCCCGCGCGTGGGGTTGATGGAGGTCGGCGCCTGGAAGGTGCCGGAACCTGGGCAAGCCGGTGGCTCGCTCTGGTTCTTCGGGGTCTGGCGCTGCGCGCGCATCCCCGGTGCCGGGCAGAGGATCGGAAAGCCGAAGATTATAGCCCGGCGGCGCAAGCGGGCGCCAGCCGTGCGAGGAAGGCTTCGTCCTGACGGTCCAGGCGACCGGCCGCCCGCGCCGCCGCGATCAGGTCCGGGCGCAGCCGGGCCGTGGCTTCCAGCCGGCGATCGCGACGCCAGCGCTCGATCTGCAGGTGGTGGCCGGACAGCAGTTCGGCGGGCACCCGCCGACCCTCCCAGTCCTCCGGGCGGGTGTAGTGCGGACAGTCCAGCAAGCCGTCGATGGCGGGGTTGAAGCTGTCCGCTTCGTGGCTGCCCGCTTCGTTCAGGACGCCCGGCTGCAACCGGGCCACGGCGTCCAGCAGGGCCATGGCCGGGATCTCCCCGCCCGAGAGGACGAAGTCGCCCAGGCTCAGTTGCACGTCGACGTGCGCCTCGACGAACCGCTGGTCGATGCCTTCGTAGCGGCCGCACAGCAGGATGGCGCCCTCGCCCGCGGACCAGCGCGCCACGCCGGCATGGTCGAGCCGCTCGCCGGTGGGCGAGAACAGCACCACCGGGCCCGGCCGGGGCCGTTCGGCCCGGATGGCCGCCACGCAGCGGGCCAGCGGCTGCGCCATCATCACCATCCCCGGGCCGCCACCGAACGGTCGATCGTCCACCCGGCGGTAGTTGCCTTCTGCATGGTCGCGCAGGTTCCACAGCCGCACCTCGACCTGGCCGCTGGCGTAGGCGCGGCGGGTCACGCCGCTCTCGAGGAAGGGCGTGAACAGCTCGGGGAACAGGGTGACGACGTCGAACCGCATGGCTGCGCGCGCGTCAGTAGTCGGGCTGCCAGTCGACGGTGATGCGCCTGGCGGCGAGGTCGACCTGGTCGACATAGGCGGAGACGAACGGGATCATGCGCTCGGCCGGTTTGCCAGCCTCGTCGTAGCCGACCACCAGCACCGTCTGGGGGCCGGTCGCCATCAGGTCGCGGACATCGCCAAGGTGCAGGCCCTCCCGGTTGAACACCGCCAGGCCGATCAGGTCGACCCAGTAGTACTCGTCGTCGCCGGCCGTCGGAAAGCTGGAACGCGGAATGAAGACGCGGGAGCCCTTCAGCGCCTCGGCGGCGCTGCGGTCGTCCACTTCCTGGGCGAAGGCCACGACGCTGTCGGAGTGTTCCTTGGCCTCGCGGATGCGCAGCAGCACCGTGCCGGTGAACGGTGGCTTGGCGGCCTTCTCGGACGGCTGCAGGAACCAGCGCTTGGAAGAAAAAAGCGCTTCCGGGGAAGCGCTGTGGGGCAGGACCTTGAACCAGCCCTTGATGCCCCAGGCGTCGTGGATGCGCCCGACTTCGACCGCATCGGCCGGCAGCTCGGCCGGCTCGAGCCCGGGGATGGCCACGGCCTTACGCCGCGACGGCGGGCGCCTTGGCGGCGGCCTGCTTGAGCAGACGCTCGACGGTCGGGGACGCCTGCGCGCCCACGCCACGCCAGTACGTCAGGCGGTCCTGGGCGATGCGGATGCTTTCCTCGTTGTCCTTGGCGATCGGGTTGTAGAAACCCAGGCGCTCGATGAAGCGGCCGTCGCGACGCACGCGCTTGTCGGCCACGACGATGTTGAAGAACGGCCGGCTCTTGGCGCCGCCACGGGAAAGTCGAATGACGACCATGATTTATCCTTCGGGTGGAGAAGCCCCTGCATCAGCGGCTTCAGAAGATCTCCCAGCGTTTGAGACACGCGACTCGGCCACCCGGCCAGCGACACGCTGGAAAACCCGCGATTATAGCGACTACCCGCCCATGCCCCTCATCCGCCCCGCCTCGGACGCCGACCTGCCCGCGATCACGGCCATCTACGGCCACCACGTGCTGCACGGCACCGGCACCTTCGAGACCACGCCGCCCACGCTGGCCGAGATGACCACGCGTCGCGCCGACGTGCTGGCCAAGGGCCTGCCGTGGCTGGTTGCCGAGCAGGACGGGCAGGTGCTGGGCTATGCGTACTGCCAGTGGTTCAAGCCGCGCCCGGCATACCGGTTCTCCGCCGAGGATTCGATCTACCTGCATCCCGACGCGGCGGGGCGCGGGGTCGGCCGGCAACTGCTCGCGGCGCTGACCGAGCAGGCGCAGGCCGCCGGCGTGCGCAAGCTCATCGCCGTCATCGGCGACTCGGGCAATGCCGGCTCCATCGGCGTGCACCGCGCCCTGGGGTTCACGCCGGTGGGCACCATCGCCTCGTGCGGCTGGAAGTTCGGCCGCTGGCTGGACATCGTGCTGATGGAAAAGGCGATCGGCGCCGGCGACCGCACCCCGCCCGAGGCGGCATGAAGAACAAGACGCTCGCCGCCTGGCTGGCCTTTCTCGGCGGCCCGCTGGGCCTGCACCGCTTCTACCTGCACGGGCTGCGCGACACGCTGGGCTGGCTGCTGCCGATCCCGACCGCGCTGGGGCTGTACGGCATCCAGCGGGTCCAGGAGTTCGGGCTGGACGACCATGTCAGCTGGGTGCTGGTGCCGGTGCTCGGGTTCACCATTGCCGGCTGCGCCCTGACCGCCATCGTCTATGGCCTGACCGACCCGGAGAAGTGGAACCGGCGCTACAACGCGTCGCAGCCCCAGTCGGCCGCGGGCGTGACCCGCTGGGCCACGGTGTTCGCGGTGGTGCTGTCGCTGCTGATCGGCACGACGGTGCTGATGGCCAGCATCGTCTACAGCCTCCAGCGCTATTTCGAGTACCAGGTCGAGGAAGGCCGGCGGATCTCGCAGTGAGCGCCGGGGCGGCGGCCCCGGGGCCCGGCGCCGGTCACGGGAACAGCTGCAGGCTCAGCCAGTAGCCGACGGCGGCCATGAACGCGCTGGCGGGGATGGTGAAGATCCAGGCCCAGACGATGTTGCCCGCCACGCCCCAGCGCACCGCGCTCGCACGCTGTGTGGAGCCGACGCCCACGATCGCGCCCGTGATGGTGTGGGTGGTGGACACCGGGATGCCCAGGGCCGTGGCCAGGAACAGCGTGAGCGCCCCACCGGTCTCGGCGCAGAAGCCCCCGACCGGCTTGAGCTTGGTGATCTTCTGGCCCATCGTCCGCACGATGCGCCAGCCGCCGAACATGGTGCCGGCGCCGATCGCCATGTAGCACGCCACGATGACCCAGCCGGGCGGCGAGCCCTCGCCGGGGTTCACGTAGCCGGTGGCGATCAGCAGCAGCCAGATGATGCCGATGGTCTTCTGCGCGTCGTTGCCGCCGTGGCCCAGGCTGTACGCGCCGGCCGACACCAGCTGCAGCCGCCGGAACCAGCGGTCGATGCGCGACGGCCGCACCCGGCGGAACAGGTGGGCCACCAGCACCATCATGAGGGAGCCGAGCAGAAAACCCAGCAGCGGCGACACGAAGATGAAGACGACCGTCTTGACGATGCCGCCGCTGATCAGCGATCCGGCGCCGGCCTTGGCGATCACCGCCCCGACGATCCCCCCGATCAGCGCGTGCGACGAGCTGCTGGGGATGCCGTAGTACCAGGTGATGAGGTTCCAGGTGGTCGCGCCCAGCAACGCACCGAATACCACGTGGGTGTCGACGATGCCGGGCTCCACGATGCCCTTGCCCACGGTCGCGGCCACGCTCAGATGGAAGACGAAGATCGCGACGAAGTTGAAGAAGGCGGCGAACAGCACGGCCTGCGCGGGGCGCAGCACGCCGGTCGACACGACGGTGGCGATGGAGTTCGCCGCGTCGTGGAAGCCGTTCATGAAGTCGAATGCCAGGGCCAGCGCCACCAGCATGATCACCACCCAGAGGGCGGCCTGCACCGGTTCCATCTGCGATCCCGCTCAGGAATGCTCGAGGACGATGCCCTCGATGACGTTCGCCACGTCCTCGCACTTGTCGGTGATGGTCTCCAGCAGCTCGTAGATGGCCTTGAGCTTGATCACCTCCCGCACGTCGGGCTCCTCGCGGAACAGCCGGCTCATCGCCGAACGCATCACGCGGTCGGCATCGGACTCGAGCCGGTCGATCTCCTCGCAGGTCTTGAGCGCGGCCTCGGCCGTCGCCGCGTTCGCCAGGCCGCCGATCAGGGAGACGGCCTCCTTCAAGCGCTCGCAGCACTTGACCGACAGTTCGGTCAGGCGGGTGATCTCGTCGTTCACCCGGCGCACGTCGTACAGCGCCATGGTCTCGGCCGAATCCTGGATCAGGTCCGCCACATCGTCCATGGTGTTGATCAGCGTGTGGATCTGGTCGCGGTCGATCGGCGTGATGAACGTCTTGTGGATCAGCCGGTTCACCTCGTGCGTGACGCGGTCGGCGGCCCGCTCGGCGTTGTCGACGTCGCGGTTGTACTTCTCGCGCAGATGGGCGTCGTCGTAGGTGGCGACCAGCTGCTGGAATGCATGTGCTGCCTCGACGATGCGCGCGGCGTGCTGGTTGAACATCTCGTAGAAGTTGCCTTCGCGCGGCAGCAGCTTGCCAAAGAGCATGCGGGGTCCCGTCTGTGACAAATTGGTGACCGGCGAGTGTAACGCCCGCCCCGCGCGGGCCCGGGCCGTTCAGCCGCCGCGGAACATGAAGTACACCGCGCCCACCATGCACAGCGCCGCCCAGACGTAGTCGAGCTTGAAAGGCTCGCGCAGGTAGAACACGGCGAACGGGACGAACACCGCCAGCGTGATCACTTCCTGCATGATCTTGAGCTGGCCGACGCTGAAGCCGGCCTGCTGGAAGCCGATGCGGTTGGCGGGTACCTGCAGGAGGTACTCGGCCAGCGCGATGGCCCAGCTGACCAGCGCGGCGACATACCACGGCGCCGTCGCCAGGTTCTTCAGGTGGCCGTACCAGGCCATGGTCATGAACACGTTGGAGGCGACGAGCAGCAGGATGGTCTGCCAGGAAACAGGCAAGGCGGTGAGCGCGGTCATGCAGAAATTATCGATGGGCCTGCAACCCGGGATGCCCGCGCGGGTGCTGCATGCCGACGCGGCATGCCTGGTGGCTGACAAGCCGGCCGGGCTGCTCTCGGTGCCGGGCCGCGGCGACGGCAAGCAGGACTGCCTGGCGACGCGGCTGCGGGCGGCGTACCCGGACGCGCTGGTCGTGCACCGGCTGGACATGGCCACGTCCGGCCTGTTCCTGATGGGACGCGGCGCGGACATGCAGCGGCGCCTGTCGCGCGCCTTCGAGCAACGCGAGGTGCACAAGCGCTACGTCGCCGTGGTGGCCGGCGTGCCGGCGGCCGATGGCTGGTCGGAGATCGACCTGCCGCTGGCGGCCGACTGGCCGCGCCGCCCGCGCCAGCAGGTGGACCGCGCCAACGGACGGCCGAGCCTGACGCGCTGGCGGGTGCTCGGGCCGGGCCCGGTGCCCGGCACGACGCGGCTGGAACTCGAGCCGGTGACCGGCCGCTCGCACCAGTTGCGCGTGCACCTGCTGGCGATCGGCCACCCGATCGTGGGCGACGCCCTGTATGCGCCGGCGCCGGTGGCCGACGCAGCACCGAGGCTGCTGCTGCACGCGGCCGAGCTGCAGCTGGCGCATCCGCACACCGGCGAGACCATGCACTGGCGCAGCCCGGCGCCGTTCTGATCGCCCCTTGCGGCGCAGGGAACGGGCCGCGGCGCTAGGCTCCCGCTTCCACTCCGGGAGAGCACCGTGCCTGCCGCCGCCCCCCTCACCCGCCGCGCCGCCGGCGCCGCCCTCGTCTTCCTGCCGACCTTGCTGCTGCCGGCCGGCGCCCAGCAGACCGGTCGCCGGCCCACGCCTTCACAGACCGAAGGACCGTTCTATCCGACCGAGCCGCCCCGGGACGCCGACGCCGACCTGCTGCGCAACGGCGACCAGCTGGCCGCGCCAGGGCAGCCGGCCTGGGTCGGCGGCACGGTCACCGACCTGCGGGGGCGGCCACTGGCCGGCGCGCAGGTCGAGATCTGGCAATGCGACCACGCCGGCCACTACCACCACCCCGGCGACGGTGGCCGCGCCGACCCGCGCTTCCAGGGCTTCGGCCGCGTGGCCGCGGACGCCCAGGGAGCATGGCGCTTCCGCACCCTGCGGCCGGTGGCCTACAGCGGCCGCACGCCGCACATCCACCTGAAGGTCCGGCAGGGTTCCCGGGAACTGCTGACGACCCAGTTGTACGTGGAAGGCGATCCAGGCAACGCGCGCGACGGCCTGTGGCGCAGCCTGTCGGCGGCCGACCGTCGTGCGCTCACCGTGCCGTTCCGGCCAGCTCCCGACGGGCTGCAGGCCAGCTTCCCCATCGTGGTGGACACCTGAGCACGCTTACCATCGCGCCCATGACCAACCCCACCCAACTCACCATCCTCACCGGCGCGTCGCGCGGCATGGGCCTGGCCATGGCCGAACAGCTGCTGGACGCCGGCCATGCGCTGCTGTGCATTTCCCGCAAGCCGAACGAGGCACTGGCCGATCGCGCCCGCACCGCCGGAGCCACGCTCGAACAATGGCCGCAGGATCTGGCCCGCGGCGAAACGGCCGCGGCGAAGCTGGGAACCTGGCTGCAGGCCCGCGGCGCGGATGGCCTGGCGGGCGTCACCCTGATCAACAACGCGGGCCTGATCCCGACCATCGCCCCGATCGGCGAGATCGGCGCGGCCGACCTCGCGGAAGCGATGCGGGTGGACCTGGAAGCGCCAATGCTGCTGACGGCCGCATTCCTGCACGCCACCGCCGGCTGGCGCTGCCAGCGCAAGGTGCTCAACATCTCCTCGGGGCTGGGCCGCCGCGCCATGGCGTCGCAAGCCGCCTATTGCGCAGCCAAGGCCGGCATGGACCACTTCACCCGCTGCGTCGCGCTGGAGGAGGCGCTGCGCCCGGATGGCGCGCGCGTGTGCTCGCTGGCGCCCGGCGTGATCGACACCGACATGCAGGTGCAACTGCGTGGCGCGGACGCGAGCCGCTTCCCCGACGTGGGCGACTTCGCCGGCCTGAAGAACAAGGGCATGCTCACGTCGCCGCAGGACGCCGCGGCGCGGGTGCTGCGCTACCTCGCCCGCGCCGACTTCGGCAGCAATCCGGTTGCGGACGTGCGCGACGCCTGAGCGCTCAGTCGCCCTGGAATCCGCCGGCCCGGTACGTCAGCACCAGGGTGTCGCGGTGCCCGCCGGCGGCGGTCGGCTGGATCGGCGTCGATTCGTGGATGACGCGCGCATCGTCCAGCAGCAGCAGGCTCCAGGACTCGGTCAGGGTGAACCGCTGGCCGGCGGGGCCGTCGGCTTCGAAGACGCGGGTCTCGCCGCCCTTGATGCCTTCGCGCGCGACCAGGAACACCGCCACCAGGTCCACGCCGTCGCGGTGGGCGCCCTCGGGGGTCGGGCGGCCGATCCCATCGGTGGTGTCGATGCGGAACTGGTGGGCCTCGATGAACCAGGGGCGCTCCCCGCGCAGCCGCGACGAGATCCGGCCGAGTGCGGCCAGCAGGCCTGTCCACGCGGAAGCCGAGACGACGTCCGAGCGCATCGGTTCGAACCAGCGCTGCATGCCGCCATGCAGCGCGTTGTATTCGACCGGCTGCCAGTGGGCGCGGTGCGGCGCCTGCGCAAGGCGTCCGCCGTCCAGCACGAAGCAGGAATGCCGGCGGCGCCGGTAGCGGCCACCGTCCTTGAGGTAGTTGTCCGGAGGCAGGTCGTTCCAGGTGGCCGACAGCGCCTGCAGCTGCGCCAGCGGGCAGCCGGCGAGCTCGGCCACGCCGGCCGGGGCGAGCACCGCATAGCCGCGGTCGCGCAGCAGCTGCGCCGCCTCGTGGGCCGGCGAATAGGCGGGAGCGAGGATCATCCGCCGAGCTTAATCGCTGCGCGGCCCCCTCCCGGGCTGATGCAGATCAAGGAGCGCGCACACGCCCGGCACTAGGCTTGCGGCCGGAGGAACGACACGCATGCCGCAACTGCATTGGTCCGAGGCCCTCGAGCTCGGCCTCGACGTGATGGACGACACCCACCGCGAGTTCGTCGAGCTGCTCGCACGCTGCGAATCCAGCCCGGATGCGCTCCTGCCGGCCACGTGGGACGCGCTGGTGCGGCACACCGAAGACCACTTCGGGCGCGAGGATGCCTGGATGCGGGAGACGGGCTTTGCCTCCGTCAACTGCCACACGACGCAGCACCGCGTGGTCCTCGAGGTGCTGCGCGAGGGCAGCCGGCTGGCTCGCCAGGGGCAGCTGCAACCCGTGCGGGAGATGGTGCACGAGCTGGCGCTCTGGTTCCCCCGGCACGCGCAGACCATGGACGCGGCATTGGCGCTGCACCTGCGCAACGGTGGCGACGACCTGCACACCGGCCGTCCCGGCCGGCCCGGCGCGTCCGTGGCGCCGATCACCACCTGCGGCTCGGGCGGCTGCGGCTAGCCCTGCGCGATCAGGGCTCGATCTTCACGCCCTTCCAGAACGCCACCCGGCCGCGCACCATCTCGGCCTCGGGCTTGGGGTCCGGGTAGTACCAGGCGGCATCGGGATTGAGCTCGCCATCGACCAGCAGCGAGTAGTAGCTGGCCTGTCCCTTCCAGGGGCAGGTGGTCCGGTGGTTGGAGAAGCTCACGTAGCGCCGATCGAGGGCGCTCTCGGGGAAGTAGTGGTTGCCTTCCACCAGCACGGTGTCGTCGCTCTGCGCGATCACCGCGCCATTCCAGGTTGCTTTCATCGCTCGTCCTTGCGCGTCACTGCGGCGCGTGCAGCCAATGCACGCTGAACAGCCGACGCTCGTCGGTCCACACCCGCCCGGGCCGGAAGCCCGCCTGCAGCGCAAGGCTGCGCAGTCCCTCGATGCTGAACTTGTACGAGTTCTCGGTGTGCAGCGACTGGCCTTCGGCGAGTTCGTAGACCTCGCCGCCGACCGCGACCTGCTGCCGCTGCCGGCTGACCAGGTGCATCTCGATGCGCTGCTGGCCCGCGTTGAAGAACGCACTGTGCCAGAAACGCTCCAGCTCGAAATCGGCCCCGAGTTCGCGGTTGGCGCGCGCCAGCAGGTTCAGGTTGAATGCCGCGGTCACGCCCTGTGCGTCGTTGTACGCCGCATGCAGGACCGCCGGGTCCTTGACCAGGTCGGCCCCGAGCAGCAGCCCGCCGCCGCGCAGCAGCCGGGCGGCGCCGCGCAGGAAGCGCAACGCCTCGGCGGGCGTGAAGTTGCCGATGGTCGAGCCGGGAAAGAAGCCGATGCGTGGCGCGCCCGGCAACGGTGGCGGCAGCCGCACGCCGGCGGTGTAGTCGGCCGCCACCGGCAGCACCAGCAGCCCCGGGTGCTCGCGCTCCAGCTCGGCCGCCGACTGCTCCAGGTGCTCGGCCGAGATGTCGATCGGCAGGTAGCGCCGGGGCCGCAGCGCGTCCAGCAGCAGGCGCACCTTGCTGCAGGAACCGGCGCCGAACTCCACCAGGTCCCCGCGGGTGCCGGCCTCCTCGGCGATCTCCTGCGCGAACGCCGACAGGATGGAACGCTCGGTGCGCGTCGGGTAGTACTCGGGCAGCTCGCAGATGCGGTCGAACAGCCGCGAACCCTGCGCGTCGTAGAAGTACTTGGGCGAGATGCCGTGCGGCGGCGCCGACAGCGCCAGCTGCAGGTCCTGCAGGAAGCCGGCCTCGTCTGTTTCGGGGGTGTCGGACGGGTCCGCTTCGCGGGTGGCACGCGCGAGTCCTAGGCTCATCGGGTCATCTCCAGGGGGTGTCGAGGGCGTTGCGGGCAGGGGGCCGCGGGGTCCGGGGGGTGCGGCTCATGCGCATCCCCGCGCCAGCCGCAAGCCGGACCACTGCCAGCGGGCCGCCGGCGGAAAGAAGTTGCGATAGGTCTTGCGGGCATGCCCGGCCGGGGTGAAGGCACTGCCGCCGCGCAGCACCAGCTGCCCGACCATGAACTTGCCGTTGTACTCGCCGACGGCGCCGGCCATCGGCCGGAAGCCCGGATAGGGGTCGTACGAGGAGCGCGTCCATTGCCAGGCATGGCCCGTCATCTGCGTGATGCCGGGTGCGTCCCACATGGCCTCCCACTCGAACTCGGTCGGCAGGCGTGCGCCGGCCCATTCGGCATAGGCTGCGGCCTCGAAGAAGCTCAGCCGGGTGACGGGCGCCGCAGGATCCAGCCGGCGCACGCCCGCCGGCCCGAACACCTGCCAGTGCTCCGAAGGCGCGCGCGGATCGTCCGGCGCCAGCCAGCCGGCGGGCGCGGCCCACCCGTGCTGCTGCACCGCCGCCCACCCGTCGGACAGCCACAGGCTGGCCCGGCCATAGGCGCCATCCTCGATGAAGCCCAGGTACTCGCCGCACGTCACCAGCCGGTCGGCGAGTTCGTACGGCTGCAGCAGCACCTGGTGCCGGGGCGTCTCGTTGTCGAACGCGAACCCCTGCCCGTCGTGGCCCACCTCGACCACGCCGCCGGGATGGCGCAGCCATCGCAAGGGTGCCGCGGGAGTGGCCACCCGCAGGGACGGCGGCTCCTGCGGCTGCCAGGCGGGCAGCAGCGGGTTGCACGAGAACGCGTGCAGGATGTCGGTGGCGATCAGCTCCTGGTGCTGCTGCTCGTGTTGCAGGCCGAGCTCGACCAGCGCGGCGGCCGCGGCCCAGGCATCGGCCCCGGCGCCGGCGATGAACTCCTGCAGCGCGGCGTCCACGTGCACGCGGTACGCGTGCACCTCGTCCAGCCGGGGCCGCGTCAGCAGCCCGCGCTGCGGGCGGGGGTGGCGGGGACCCAGCGACTCGTAGTAGGAGTTGAACAGCCGGGCATAGCCCGGATCGAACACCCGGTAGTGCGGCACGTTGGGCAGCAGCACCAGCGTCTCGAAGAACCAGGTCGTGTGCGCGAGGTGCCACTTGGTCGGGCTGGCGTCCGGCATCGACTGGATGCACTGGTCCTCCGGCGAGAGCGGCGCGGCCAGCGCGAGGCTGTGCGCCCGCACCTGCGCATAGCGGATCGAGGCCGCGGCGCGATCGGGCGGCAGGACCGCGAGCCGGTGCGCGGAAGAAAGGCTTGGCATGGAGGAGTTCCTTCGTGGCTGGGCGGCGCTGCCGGGCGCTGGGGAGGACATCATGGGGCCGGGCAGCCACGGCGGCCGGCCCGGCCGTTGTCGCTGGCGCTACCGCAGGGGCTTGGTGGCGCGACTACGATTCGCGCCTCCAGGAGATGCAGATGACCGACACCAGCCCCCGCAGCAACCGCCAGTTCCGCCTCGCCCGCCGCCCGGTCGGGGTGCCCACGCCAGCCGACTGGCAGGAGACCACGGAACCGGTTCCGCCGGTGCCCGCCGGTGGCGTGCTGGTGCAGACCCTGGCGCTGTCGCTGGATCCTGCGATGCGCGGCTGGATGAACGAGGGCAAGAGCTACATCGCACCGGTCGCGCTGGGCGAGGTGATGCGGGCCGGCGGCATCGGGCGCGTCATCGGCTCGGAGCATCCGGACTTCGCCGCCGGCGACCGTGTCACCGGCGTGCTCGGCGTCCAGGAATACGCGGCCTTCACCGCGGCCCAGGCCCGGCAGACCGGTCTGGCACGCATCGACATGCGGTTGGGCAGCCTCGGCCAGTGGCTCAACGTGCTGGGCATGCCGGGCATGACGGCATACTTCGGATTGCTCGACGTCGGCCAGCCGCGCACCGGCGACACGGTGGTGGTCTCGGGCGCCGCCGGCGCCGTCGGCCAGACCGTGGGCCAGCTCGCCAAGATCAAGGGCTGCCGCGTGGTCGGCATCGCGGGCGGCCGGGCCAAGTGCGACTGGGTGGTCAACGAGCTCGGCTTCGACGCCTGCATCGACTACAAGGCGGGCAACGTGCGTGCGGCCCTGAAGGAGCACTGCCCGCGGGGCGTGGACGTCTACTTCGACAACGTGGGCGGCGACATCCTGGACGAGGTGCTGGCGCGGCTGGCGATGCACGCCCGCATCGTGCTGTGCGGCGCCATCAGCCAGTACAACAACACAACGCCCGTGCAGGGGCCGCGCAACTACCTGTCGCTGCTGGTCCATCGCGCCCGGATGCAGGGCATGGTGGTGTTCGACTACACCGACCGCTTCCCGCAGGCCATCGCCGAACTGGCCGGCTACCTGCGCGACGGGCGCATGAAGAGCCGCGAGGACGTGGTGCAGGGCATCGGGCAGTTCCCGGAGGCCCTGAACCGGCTGTTCACCGGCGCGAACTTCGGCAAGCTGGTGCTCCAGGTCGCGCGGGACGACGCCCTCACTGGGTGAACCGGTTGAGCGCATGCAGCACCGACGGCGGCGAGGGCGGCCGCTGCGCCCTCTTCCATTCGCCCAGCCGACCGGGGCTGGCATCCATGCGCACGAAATACACCGGCCGGTCGCACGCGTCCCACTTCTGGCAGTGCCGGGACCAGCGGCGCACCTGCCCGGCCGGCACGTACAGGTACACCGGCGCGCGCGGCGGGTGCGCCAGCGGCCGCTCGGCCACGACCGGACGGGCGTGGATCAGGGGCGGCGTCACGTCGCGCACCTGGATGCGGCCGTACACGCCCGGGCGCAGCACGCCGCCCGCTGTCACGTTCGTGAACCTGGCGTCGGCCGCGGCATTGGCCGCGAGCGCGGCGCACGCCGCGGCCGAGAACAGCCGGGCGATCACGGCGTCCCCCGGGTGAGACTCACGGCCACGGTCGCCGACAGTGCGGCCGCGGTCACCACTGCGACGATCGCGGCATGCAGCAGCCGCTCGCTTAGCGGACGGGGCTTCTGGCAGGCTCCGGGAGTGTCGTGCGTCGTTCGGGGGCTCATGGCAGTCTCCTGATGAGACTGGAGGTTGTAGCCAGCGGCAGGGCTTTTTCCTGTAGGACGGCGCGAACCCGACCGGAGCGTTCGTCGCACCGCAACGTAGGAACCGGCCGACACCAGGGGGCATGCCGTTTGCCGCGCCCCGCCATGGAACGCGCCGCCCCTTCCCTGACCGATGCCGTGCGGCGCCACGCCGTGCCCCTGGACAGCGGGGTGCCGAAGGAGCTGGAGCGGGAGCTGTCGGCCCGCCGCATCGCCCTGCTGGGCGAAGCCAGCCATGGCACGCACGAGTTCTATGCCCTGCGCGCCGAGATCACCCGGATGCTGATCGAGCGCCACGGCTGCCGGGCGGTCGTGATCGAGGGCGACTGGCCCGACGCCTGGCGGGTGAACCAGTGGGTCCGCTGGCAGGAAGACGGCAGCGCCGAGGATGCGCTGGCGGGGTTCGAGCGCTTCCCCACCTGGATGTGGCGCAACACCGTGATGCGCGACTTCATCACCTGGATGCGCGAGCACAACCGCGAGCGCCCGCCGTGGGAACAGGTCGGGCTCTACGGCATGGATCTGTACAGCCTGTTCGGTTCGGTGCGGGCGGTGCTCGCCTATCTCGACGAGGCCGACCCTGCAGCGGCGCGTCGCGCGCGGCGGCGCTACGCCTGCTTCGACCACTTCCAGCAGAACCTGCAGGCCTACGGCTACGCGGCCGGTTTCGGCACGGGCTTCAGTTGCGAGGACGCGGTGGTCGCGCAGCTGACCGACCTGCTGCAGACCGCGCCGTTGGAGGGCGGCACGCACGCCGATCCGGATGCGCTGTTCCACGCGCAGCAGAACGCCCGCCTGGTGCGCAACGCCGAGCAGTACTACCGCAGCATGTTCCGGGGCCGCGCCTCCTCGTGGAACCTGCGCGACCTGCACATGGCCGACACCCTGCAGGCGTTGAGCGCGCACCTGCAGGAGCGCACGGGAACCGCCCCGCGCATGGCGGTCTGGGCCCACAACTCGCACCTGGGCGACGCGCGGGCGACCGGCATGGCGGAACAGGGCGAATGGAACGTCGGGGAGCTGATGCGCAAGCGCTGGCCGGACGACACCTTCCTGGTCGGCTTCACCACCCACGACGGCACCGTGCGTGCCGCCACGCAATGGGACCAGCCCGGGCGGGTGCGGCAGGTGCGGCCGGGCCTGGAAGGCAGCTGGGAGGCGCTGTTCCACGGGGTCGGCGAGCGCTTCCTGCTGCTGCCGGCAGCCGATGCGCGCCTGCGCGAAACGCTGGACGAGCCGCTGCTGGAGCGCGCCATCGGCGTCATCTACCTGCCGGAGACGGAACGGCGCAGCCACTACTTCGAGGCGCGCATCGGCGCGCAGTTCGACGCGGTGATCCACATCGACCGCACGCGTGCCGTGGAGCCGCTGGACGAGGGCGACCCGCAGCCGGCCGGCCCCGAGGTGCCCGAGACCTATCCGGAAGGCGTGTGACTAGACCGCGCCGCCCGGGTGGGTGGGGTCCACCCACAGGACCTGCTCGGGCTTCTCGACCGGTTCGATGTCCAGGTTGATGGCCACCGCCTGCCCGTCGCTGCGGCACAGCACGCACTCGAGCGGCTCGGTCGGGCTGGCATTGATCTCCTGGTGCGGCACGTAGGGCGGAACGTAGATGAAGTCGCCCGGCCCGGCTTCGGCGGTGAACTCGAGGTGCTCGCCCCAGCGCATGCGGGCGCGCCCGCGCACGACATAGATCACGCTCTCCAGCGGCCCATGGTGATGGGCGCCGGTCTTGGCATTTGCATGGATGGTGACCGTGCCGGCCCACAGCTTGCGGGCTCCGACCCGGGCGAAGTCGATCGCCGCCTTGCGGTCCATCCCCGGCGTCTGGGCGGTGTTGCCGTCCAGCTGGTTGCCGGGGACCACCCGGACGCCATCGTGCTTCCAGCGTTCGGCCGGATCCTGGCCGGCGGGATGCGGGTGCGGATGCTCGTGGTCGTGGCCCATGGCCGCAAGCCTACCGCAGCCCGCTTCCGGCGTCAGGTCGCCTCTTCGAGGACGGCCTCGCGCAGCCAGTTCTTCACCGTCACCAGGTGCTGCTGCTCGGTTTGCAGCGCGCCGGTGAAGGACTCGGCGAGCTGGTCGTGGCCCGCGGCCCGCGCCAGCTCGATCAGCAGCTCCCAGCTCGCGTTGTCGCCCAGCTCGATCATGAGGATCGAGTTGAGCGCCTGCGAGACCGTGGTGCGCGGGTCGGTGATCACCTGCAGGTGGCCGAGCGCCGCGACGCCGGCAATGTCGGCGCAGGGCGTCATCGCCGTCGGGTCGGCACCCAGCTGCGAGAGGCAGCGCGCCAGCAGGTGGAAGTGCGACTCCTCGTCCGCACGGATCTGCTGCAGGGCGGCGACGTCGACGATGGGGCCGGTGGCGGCCGCGCTCACCTTGGTGATCAGCGCCTCGTACAGCCGCACGCCGGTGCGCTCGTAGGCCAGCCGTTCGCCCAGCTTGTCGATCAGCACCTCGGGGTTGGTGCCCTTGAGCTTGTCCATGACGGTCGAGGCCATGCCCTTGAGGCGCGCCGGCACCGGCACCGTGCCGACGCGGTCGGACTCGAGTGCGTAGGTCTTGCGCAGGTCGTTGATGCCGGTGGGCTCGTCCGACGCACGGGTTGCCTGCTCCTGGGCGTACTGGACCAGGGTGTCCTTGCTCATCGGGGCCATGTCGAGCCCGGTGCGGTTCATGCCGACGGTGGTCGTGTTGTCCATGTTTCGTGCTCCTTCAAACGGTGGCGGGCTCGGTGGCGGCGGCGGACTGGCGGTTGAGCTCGGTGCCGGGCGTCCACTGGTAGCCACTCGAGACGCTCTGCGACGGCGAGCCCTGCGAGTTCATGTGGTTGCGGTACGTCAGCGAGGACACGGCCTCGTCGTCCTCCTGGACGAACTGCGTGCCGTTCTTGCGCATCGGGACCTCCACCAGGGTCTTGCGCAGGAACTCGCGCTGGCTCTTGAATTCGATGCCGGCCGGCAGGTTGCCGTCGCCCAGCACCTCGGCCGGGTCGCGTCGCTCGAGGTCCTTGAACAGCCGGATGGCCAGCTGCATGTGGCCGAGTTCGTAGTCGAGGAACTGCTCCCACAGCGCCTTCATGCGCGGATTGGTTTCCTGCGCCGCGCAGGCCTGGTAGTTCCACACCTCGGTGGCCTGCTGCAGCATCAGCTTCTCGAGCGGGCTCTCGTCCGGGTTCAGCATCGAGCCGTAGTGGACGATGTGTTCGCTCTCCACCGAGGCGATCTCGGCGTAGAGCATGCGCGCGACGGGGTCGGCGAACAGCGGGCCGACGTTCATGTAGTAGTCGTGCGTCTGGTACTCGCCACCCGTCAGGGTGATCGCGTGCAGCTTGGTGGCCAGGGCCGCGTCGCGCGAGTAGCTCTCGAGCAGGTCGTTCTCCGGCGCGCGGTGGTGCACCGTGGTCGGCCGCCCCGGCACGATGTCGGTGTAGCCCTGGGTGATGTTGTTGGCGTCCTTGCCTTCCAGCCGATCCAGCAGCGCGGAATACCGGTAGAGGTGGTCGAAGTCCTCCAGCAGCGCGTAGCGGAATCCCTGCGCCATGTACGGGTCGGGCTCCAGCTGGGCCACGGACGCCGTCACCTCGATCGCGACCTGCTCGTAGGCGATGGTCGTCTCCAGCGGCGAATGGTCGGCCGAGAGCATCCAGTTGATCGCGGTGGCCTGGTGGTGCTCGACGCGCGACAGCTGGGCCAGCTGCACCCGCGCGTCGCGGTTCATGCGCAGGAGCACCTGCTCCACGCGCAGGGCGTCGAGCTCGATGCCGTTCATCAGGATCACGCGGATGCGCGTGTACGCGTCGTCGTCGAGCTTGCTGATCGGCTTTTGCACCAGGTCCTTCCAGGTGAAGCGCTGCTTGTCCAGCGCGACACCATGGTCGTTGAAGAGATTGATGGCCATGGGATCCTTCCTGTTGGTTGCGGGGAAACGAACTCCCTCCATGGCAATCGGGATGCCCGGCCGCACGGGATGCCCGGCACAGGCGTGCCCGGCCCCACGGCGCCCGCACCCGGGGGGCCGGTCAATCCGACAGCAAGTCCTGCCGAAAGGTCAGCGGTAGCGCTCCCGGGCGAGCGCGGCGCCCTGGCCCAGCGCTTCGAGCTTGCGCCGGGCGACCTCGCGGTCCATCGGCGCCAGTCCGCAGTTGGTGCACGGGATCAGGCGCTCGCGGGCGACGAACTGCAGGGCCCGGCCGATGGTGTCGGCCACTTCCTGCGGCGTCTCCACCGTGTCGCTCGCGACGTCGATCACGCCGACCATCACGTCCTTGCCCGCCAGCAGCGTCATCAGCTCGGGCGGCACGTGCGAGTGGTAGCACTCCAGGCTCACCTGCCGGATCGAGCTGGCGGCCAGGGCCGGGAACACCTGCTCGTACTGCCGCCATTCCTGGCCCAGCGTCTGCTTCCAGTCGACGTTGGCCTGGATGCCGTAGCCGTAGCAGATGTGGACGGCAGTCGTGCAGGTCAGGCCGCGGGCCGCGCGTTCCAGCGCCTGCACGCCCCAGGCGGCCGCGTCCTTCATGTACACGTTGAAGGCGGGTTCGTCGAACTGGATCACGTCGACGCCGTCCGCCTGCAGGGCCAGCGCCTCCTGGTTCAGCAGGTCGGCGAAGGCCATCGCCATGGCCACGCGGTCGTGGTAGTGGCGATCGGCGACCGTGTCGACGATGGTCATCGGCCCCGGCAGCGTGAACTTCAGCTGGCGCCGGGTGTGGGCACGGGCAAGCCGCGCCTCGAACGCATGCACCCGCCCTTTCAGCCGCAGCGGCCCGACCACCTGCGGCACCATCGCGTCGTAGCGGTTGTCGCGGATGCCCATCTTCACCTTGTGCTCGAAGTCGATGCCTTCGACCTGCTCGAGGAAGCCGTGCACGAAGTGCTGGCGCGACTGCTCACCGTCGCCCACGATGTCCAGGCCGGCGTCCTCCTGGGCCTTGATCCACAGCAGCGTGGCATCGGCCTTGGCTTCGCGCAGCGCGTCGCCCTGCTGCTTCCATCGGGGCCAGAGCTTGTGCGTCTCGGCGAGCCACGAGGGCTTGGGCAGGCTGCCGGCGATGGCGGTGGGGAACATGCGCGCTCCTGGACGCCGGGCGAAGGCCGGCCTGCGCCATCCTAGCGTGGGCGCCGCGCCGCGCCACCGGGGCTGCCCCGGGGCCGCGCACGTGCACGTCGTCACGACGTGCCATCGCCGTCAGGCCAGCTCGAACGCCTGCGCGAGCAGTTCGTAGGAGCGCCGCTGCGCCGCCGGGTCCCAGGCCCAGGTCACCAGCACGAGTTCGTCGAGCTGCCACTTGGCCGCCAACACCAGCAGCCGATCCCGGACCTGCTCCGAACTGCCCACGATGGCGCGGCCGCGCAGCATCTCGGCCTCGATCTGCTCCGCGGAGTCGTACTCCCGGGCGGCTTCCTCGGGCGGCAGCAGCGGACCGAACCGCCCGCTGCGGCGATCGATGCGGGCGCGCTCGCGGCTCTTGAACAGGTGCCAGGCTTCCTCCTGCGTCGGCGCGGCCAGCACCGCGAGGCAGACCGTCGCCTGCGGCCTGGCGAGCAGCCCGGGCCGGAAGGTCGAGCGGTACAGCGCGAGCGCCTGCTCGCAGCCCTCGCCGTCGGTGATGAAGTGTGCGAACGCGTACGGCATGCCGTAGTGGCCGGCCAGCTGCGCGCCATAGCCGGAGCTGCCCAGCATCCACAGCTGCGGCGCCGTCGCGCCCGTCGGCAGGGCCCGCACCCCATGGCCCGGATGGCCGACCGGCAGGTCCTCCCCGCTCACCCAGGCCTTGAGCTCGAGCACCTGCTGCGGGAAGCTGGCGGCCGACTGCGCGTCGGGGTTGAGCAGCCGTGCCGTGCGCTGGTCGCCGCCGGGCGCGCGGCCGACACCCAGGTCGATGCGGCCGGGTGCCAACGCGTCCAGCACGCGGAACTGCTCCGCGACCTTGAACGGCGAGTAGTGCGGCAGCATCACGCCGGCGCTGCCGATGCGGATGCGCCGGGTGCGCGCGGCGATGGCCGCCATCAGGACCTCGGGCGCGGTTCCCACCAGGGTCGGCAGCGCGTGGTGCTCACTGAGCCAGAAGCGCTGGTAGCCGAGTTCCTCGCAACGCTCGGCCAGGCTGACCGTGTGCCGGATCGACTCGTCGTGCGGCCGGCCGGCGCGGGCCACGGACTGGTCGAGGACGGAAAGGCGCAGCGGGGGTGTCATGGCGCGAGCTTCGCACAAGGTCCACGCCCCTGCAGTCACGGCGCCCATAATCCGGCCATGCACTCAGAAGCTGCCGCCGCCCGTCCCCGGATCGTGATCATCGGCTGCGGGTTCGGCGGCCTCGAGGCCGCGCGCGCCATGCGCCACGCCGACGTCGACATCACGGTGGTGGACCGCACCAACCACCACCTGTTCCAGCCCCTGCTCTACCAGGTGGCGACCGCGGGCCTCTCCGCCCCGGCCATCGCGGCGCCGGTACGCCACCTGTTCCGCAAGCAGTCGAACGTCACCACCCTGCTCGGCGAGGTGGTGGACATCGACGCGGCGCGGCGGGTGGTCCGGCTGAAGGACGATGGCGCGCTGCCGTACGACCACCTCATCGTCGCGGCCGGCGCGACCCACAGCTACTTCGGCCGCGACGACTGGGCACCGTTCGCACCCGGCCTGAAGACGCTGGACGATGCGTTCGGGATCCGCCGCAAGGTGCTGCTCGCGTTCGAGACGGCCGAGAAGGAGACCGACCCGGCCCGCCGCGCGGCCTGGCTCACCTTCGTGGTCATCGGCGGCGGGCCGACCGGCGTCGAGATGGCCGGCACGCTGGCGGAGATCGCCCGGCACACCCTGCCCGGCGAGTTCCGCCGGATCGACCCCGCCCAGGCCAAGGTGCTGCTGCTCGAAGGCAGCCCGCGCGTGCTGCAGTCCATGCCGGAGGACCTGAGCGACCGCGCCCGCCGCCTTCTGGAGAAGCTCGGGGTCGAGGTGCGCACCGGCGCCCGCGTGACGGCCATCGACGCGCACGGCCTGGAGGTGCGCCCGGGCCAGGGCGAGGCCTACCGGATCGAGAGCCGCTGCATCGTGTGGGCCGCGGGGGTCGCCGCCTCGCCGCTCGGGCGCCAGGTCGCCCAGGCGACCGGCGCGACGCTGGACCGGGCCGGCCGGGTGCAGGTGCAGCCCGACCTCTCACTGCCCGGCCATCCGGAGATCAGCGTGGTGGGCGACCTGGCGGCGGCCAGCAGCCACGTCCCGGGTCGCGAGCCCCGCCCGGTGCCGGGCGTCTCGCCGGCGGCCAAGCAGATGGGCCGGCTGGCGGCGTCCAACATCCTCGCGCGCATCGCCGGCCGGCCGGTGGCGAACTTCCGCTACCGCGACTACGGCAACCTGGCGACCATCGGCCGCAATGCCGGCGTGGTGGACCTCACCACCCCGTTCGGGCACCTCAAGTTCAGTGGCTACCCGGCCTGGCTGTTCTGGCTGTTCGCGCACATCTGGTTCCTGATCGGCTTTCGCAACCGCATCGTCGTGCTGTTCGACTGGGCGGCGGCCTACTGGAGCCACCAGCGCTATGCGCGGGTGGTGACCGACATCGAGCCGGTCACCAGCGACGGCTGATTCCCTGGGCCGGGCGACCTCAGGCCGAGGGCGGCAAGGCGGCGCCGCACTGCTGGCAGTAGTTCGCCTCCGGGCCATAGCCGGTCGCGCCGCACGTGCCGCAGCTGCGCGGCACCAGCGGCGCCCTGGCATGCCGGCGCATCGTCATCTCCGCGGTCACGATGCCGGTGGGCACGGCCAGCGTGCCCCAACCCAGCAGCATCATGGTCGAGGCGATGAAGCGGCCGAGGTCGGTCCGCGGCGTGATGTCGCCGAACCCGACCGTCGTCATGGTGGTGATCGCCCAGTAGATCGAGGTCGGGATGTCGGTGAAGCCATGCTCCGGCCCCTCGACCACGTACATCAGCGTGCCCACCACCAGGTCGATCATCAGCACCGCGACCAGGAACACCAGGATCTTGCGCCGGCTCGCATACAGCGCCTCGCCCATCACCTGGTACTCGGCCACGTAGGCGGTCAGGCGGAAGATCCGGAACACGCGCAGCAGGCGCAGCACCCGCACGTCGATCAGCGCGTGCAACTCCGGCAGGAACAGCGCCAGGTAGGTGGGCAGCACCGCCAGCAAGTCGACCAGGCCGAAGAAGCTGAGCATGTAGCGGGCAGGCCGGCGGACGCTCAGCACCCTGGCCAGGTATTCGGCCGTGAAGATGACGGTGAAGAACCACTCCACGCTGGTGAACAGGACGCGGAAGCGCTCGTGCCAGCTTTGCACGCTGTCGGCGAGCACCACCGCCACGCTCACCAGGATGGCCACGACGACGATCTGGTCGAACAACCGGCCGGCGGGCGTGTCCGACTCCCAGATCACCCGGTACAGGCGTGCCCGCCAGGGCTGCTGCGGGGGCGCGTCCGGCGCCGGCCGCTCCATCTCAGACCGCCGGGCGGCTGAACCGCTCCAGCGCCTGGCGGGTCGGCGTCGTGCCCGCGCCGGGCTGCTGCGGCAGCCCGAAGAAGCCGTCCACGACGTTCGCCGGGTCGGTGAAGCAGTCCTTGATCCAGGGGATGTATTCGAGCACCGCGCAGGCCGGGTGGCCGTAGCTCAGGTGGACGTGCACCTGGCTCATGTCGCCCGCGTGCGGGGCCACCGGCAGCCGGTATGCATGCGCCGCCTCGCACACGCGCAGCACCTCGGTCAGGCCCCCCATGCGGGTCACGTCGGGCTGCACCCAGTGGATCGCCTCCTGGTGGAAGAACTCGCTGAAGGCATCCTGGGTGTAGAGCTGCTCGCCCAGGGCCACCGGAATGGTGGTGGCCCGCGCCAGCTGCGCATGGGACTTCACGTCGTCGTGCCAGAGCGGCTCCTCGAACCAGTACACGTCGAACGGCTCCGCGCCCCGGCAAAAGCGCAGGCAGCTCGCGAGGTCCCACTTGCCGTTGCCGTCGACGGCCACCGTCACCTCGGGTCCGACCGCGCGGCGCACCGCCTCGAGGCGGCGCAGGTCGCGCTCGACGGTGGAACCCACCTTGATCTTGATCCCGGTGAACCCGCCGTCCACCGCGCGCAGGGCACCCTCGACCAGCTTGTCGTCAGCGATGCTCAGCCAGCCGATGTCGGTGTTGTAGGCCCGGACCCGCTCGTGCACCTGCCCGCCCAGCAGCTTCCACAACGGCACACCCGCCGCCTTGGCCTTCAGGTCCCACAGGGCGATGTCGATCGCGGCGTGCGCCAGCGTCGTGATGCCGGCGCGGCCGATCCACTGCAGGGCGGGATTGCGCGCCAGCTTGAGCCACAGGCGCTGCACGTCGTTCGCATCCTCCCCCTGCAGCAGCGGTGCATGGCAGGTGGCGATGCAGCGCGCGATGAGCTGGTCGCTGGGAAGGTGGGCGTGGGTGCCGGTGAAACCGTAGCCGGACAGCCCGTCTTCGGTGTCGATGCGGGCGCCGACCACGCCCCAGTGCGTGATGGTGTGCGTGCTGTCGGCGATCTGCGAACCGGTCACCGGGACGTGCAGAACGAACGGCTCGACGTGCTTGATTCTCATGGTGTCTCCTTGCGGCGCGATGGTAGCGCGCGCCCGGAGCCCGGCCGCGGTCACAGACCGTTGTGGATCGCCGTGGCGGCGATGGCCGCCTGTCCGTAGGCCACGCTGATCTGGTTGAGCCCGGCCGCGACGTCGCCGGCCGCGTAGAGGCCCGGCACGGTGGTCTGCAGGTGGTCGTCCACCAGCAGCTGTCCATCCGGCTGGACCCCGGCACCGAGTCCGGTGGCCAGCGCGGAGGCATGGCGCAGACCCAGGGCCGGATACAGCACGTCGAACGACAGCCGCCGGCCGTCGACCATCTCCAGCTCCACGCCCTGGCCCGCCTCGCACCGGATGTGCAGCGGCCGCTGGTCGGTGATCAGCACGCCGCGCGCCCGCAGCCGGGCGAGCTGCTCGGGCGGCAGCTCCTCCTGCGACCCCATCGACAGCCAGGTGACCTGGTTGTCGAAACCCGCCACGAACAGCGACTCGCGCAGGCCGTGCAGGCCCTTGCCCAGCACGGCGACCCGCTGCCCCTGCGTTTCGAAGCCGTCGCACACCGGGCAGTAGCGGACGTTGCCGCTCGCGAGGCTCTCGCGCAGCCCGGGCAGGTCGGGCTCGACGTCGCGGGCGCCCGTCGCCAGCAGCACCTTGCGCGCCAGCAGCGGGCGGCCGTCCACCATGGCTTCGAAGGCATCGCCCCTGACGGCCAGCGACCCGACCGCGCCCTGCGCCATCGGGACCTCGTAGCGCTGGGCGTGCTCGCGCAGCCGCTGCAGCAGGTCCGTGCCGCGGATGCCGTCCGGATAGCCGGGGACGTTGCGGGTGCGCGGGATCCAGCCGACCCGGCTGTCCCCCGCATCGACCACCTGCAGCTTGCGCCGGTAGCGTGCCAGGTACACGGCCGCGGTCAGGCCGGCCGGCCCGCCACCGATCACCAGGCAGTCGAGCACGTCGCTCATCGCGTGCATCCCGGGGCCGACGGCGCGCGGGGCATCGCCGCCGCGGGCGCGCGCGTCAGCCCGCGAAGGGAAGCCGCTTGGTGACCATCATCCAGAAGATGGCCAGGAAGGCGAAGAACGCGACGAAGCCCAGGGCGGCCCAGGCCGCGAAGAAGCGCCAGTAGCGCGCCGAGAGCGCCTGGCCATCGCGCACGCAGCGGCGGGACTCCTCGCGCAGGCGCAGCTGGATCCAGACCACCGGCAGCCAGCAGGCGATCGCCACCGCGTACAGGCCCACCGACCAGGCCAGCCAGGGCTGGCTCCAGGGCATGCCGGCGCTTCGCACCAGCCACCAGCCGGTGAGCGGCTGCAGCACCGCGGTGGTGGTCGTGAACAGCCAGTCGGCGATCACCACCCAGCCGCTCACCGCCGCCACCGTGCGCGCGTCGCGTCCCAGCGTGGCCACCAGCAGGTAGAAAGCCGAGCCGACGCCCGTGCCGAACAGCACGGTGGAGGAGAGGATGTGCAGCCATTTGAGCGCGAGGTAGTCCATGCCGTCAGCGCCGCGGGCCAGGTTCCAGCCCCCAGAGCAGAGCGATGGCTGCCATGATGGGGAGGTTCTTGCTGATGGGCCCGTAGGGATGCAGCCAGTATTCGGGCAGGAAAAGGGTGATCAATCCGGTGTACCCGGCGATCAGCGCCAGCTGGCCGAGCCACACTGAAGAGCGCCAGCGCGCCGGCGCCCACAGCGTCAGCACCCCGAGCAGGAGGTCCAGCGTCGCGGCGCCGTAGAGCGCGAGCGTGGCCAGCGCGCCGTGCAGGCCGACCCGGGCCAGCAGCTCGCGGCTGCCCTCCACGGGATAGAGGCCGAAGGACACCGCCGCGGTCCAGATCCAGAGCAGCGCCAGGGACGCCTTCAGTGCCGGCACGGCCCAGCCGAGCACCGCCTTCGGTCGCAGCAGCTCCGCCTGGCCGTCCTCCACGAAGGTGGCGGCGTCGCGGGGTGCCCGGCCCAGCAGCCGGGCGAACCGCGGCGCCGGGGCGGCGTTGCCCTGCAGCAGCATGTGCGCGGTGTCGGGGTCGAGCGCGCTGCCGGGCAGGTGGCCGGCCACCCGCGCGCCCAGGCGGAACAGGCCGACCGGCAGCGGCAGCACCAGCGGCCCGCGTCCGAGGCCGAGCTGGCCGCGCAGGGCGCCGAGGTAGTCGCGCAGGGCCAGCGGTCGGGGCCCGACGAAGGCGATCGTCTCCAGCGGCCGGGGCGGCTGTTCCAGCAGTGCCAACACCCCGGCCACGACGTCGTGCAGGTGCACCGGCTGGACCGCCATCGCGCCCCGCAGCGGGAACGCCAGCACCGGAGCCGACGCCAGCAGCAGGAACAGCCCGCTGCTCGCCCCCTGGGGCGCGAACACCAGGGAGGGCTGCACGATCGCGCCGGCCAGCGGCAGGGACCGCAGCACGTCGTCGGCGGCGCGCTTGCTGAGGTGATAGGCGGTGCTCGCGTGCGCATCCGCTCCCAGCGCCGAGACCTGGACCACGCACCCGACGCCGGCCCGCGCGCTGGCGCGGAACAGTTCGGCGGGCGCCGCGTGGTGCAGGGCCTCGAAGGTCTGGGTGCCCTGCTCGCGCAGGATGCCGACCGCATTGACCACCGCGTCGATGCCCTGCAGGTGCGGCTGCCACCAGGCGGCGGTGGGCACCGCCGCCAGGTCGGCGGCGAGCGCGCGGCAGCGCGGCCCGGCGATCGTCAGGCGGGCCGGGTCGCGCACCGCACAGATCAGCTCGTGCCCATGACGCAGCAGGGCACGCGCGATCGCCCCACCGATGAGGCCGGTGGCGCCAGTCAGCAGGACACGCATGCGGCCGATCATGCGTGAAGACGTGCCGGCTCGGCGGTTACGGCTTGCAATCCCGACCACCGACGCCGGCGGGGCGCTCCTAGACTGCGGCATGACCAACTGGAATGCCGCGCTCCGCGAAGCTGCCGTCTCCGGCAGCCTGGCCAGCCTGTTCTCCGCCGCCGTGCTGGCAGCGGCCGGTGCCCGCGAGGCCCGGTCGGCTGCCGCCCCGATGAACGCCACCAGCCAGTGGCTCTGGGGTCAGCGCGAGGCGCTGCAGGCCGACCGTGCGGACCGCCGGCACACCCTGTCGGGGTACCTGATCCACCATGTCGCCGCCAGTTTCTGGGCCGTGCTGCATGCGCGCGCGTTGGCCAACCGGCCCGAAGCCGAGCAGCCCCTGCCTGCGCTGGCCGCCGCCGCCGCGACCGGCGCCGTGGCGGCCTTCGTCGACCTCAAGCTGACGCCGGAACGGTTCACGCCCGGTTTCCAGCACCGCGTCGGCACGCGGTCGCTGGTCGCGGCATACGCCTGCTTCGCGCTCGGGCTGGCGCTGGGCAGCGTGGCCGTGCGCCGGGCCCGGCGCGGCTGAACCCGCGGTTCAGGGGGCACTGGCGGCCCGCTCGCCAGGCGCGACGCGCCCGCCTGCGCCCGGCCGCAACGCACCGGGGATGGCCAGGCCGGGACAGTCGTCGATCGTCTCGGCCCTCCCCCCAGCCCGTGCGCCGCCCAGCCAGGTCGCGACCAGCGCGAGCGCGGCCGCGAGGCATTCCAGCACCAGCGGGAGCCAGCCGACCTCGGATTCCGGCGTGCGCAGCAGCCAGCCGGCGCCGAACAGGAGCAGCACGGCAACGCGGCCGCCACCACGGCGCCGATGCGCCGCGCCCGCGTGCCGGGTGGCGCATGCAGCCAGTCGGCCAGGCGGAAAGGGGCCCCCAGCGCGCCGCCGAGCAGACCGGCGGCGGCCAGCCAGTACGCGGCCAGGTTGAACGCGCCCGTGCCGGTCGCGGTGTCGATGAGGTCGAGCAGCACGGCGGCGGCCAGCAGGCCCAGCGGGACGGCGCGCATCATCCGGTGCGCCGGATGGCCCGGCGGCCCGGCGTGGCGGCTCACGGCCGCTCCGGCGACTCCGGCTTGTCCTGCGGCCCGTGCGACTGGTGCTCCCGCCGGTCGATCTCCTTGCAGCAACTCTGCACGGCGACCGGGTCGCTGGCGGGGAAGGTGTACTCGACGGCCACGTCGAGCACGTCGTCATAGCTGGGCTGCGGGCCCAGCGGTTCCTGCTCGTTGCGCTCGGGCGTGACGTTGCGGACGAATGTCTGGTGTTCCGGGGTCATGGCTGCATGGATGGCGAAGGGATGCCGATGGCTCCCGGAGGCAATCCTCATGCCCATGCCCATGCCGATGCGCCGCCGCGCAGGTCAGGTGCGCGGCTCGGCTTCCTGCAGGGTGCGCCACATCACCTTGCCGCTGCCGCTCTTGGGCAGGGCCTCGACGAACTGGACGATGCGGGGCACCTTGTACACCGCCATGTTCTCGCGGCACCAGTCGATGATCTGCTGCTCGCTGACCTGGCCCTTGTGCGCGGCGCGCAGCACCACCACGGCCTTGACGGTCTCGCCCCGGTACGCATCCCTGGCCGAGATGATGCAGGCCTCCTGGATCGCCGGGTGCCGGAACATCAGCGCCTCGACCTCGGCCGGCCAGACCTTGAAGCCCGACGCGTTGATCATCCGCTTCAGGCGGTCGGTGATGAAGAAGTAGCCCTGCTCGTCCATGCGCCCGAGGTCGCCCGAGCGGAAGAAGCGGCGTCCGTCGAACTCGATGAAGGCATCGGCGGTGGCGTCGGGGCGCTTCCAGTAGCCGTCGAACACCATCGGGCCGCAGATGATGATCTCGCCCTGCTCGCCCGGCGCCACCTCCTGCAGCGTCTCGGGATCGATCACGCGGGCGTCGCAGCTCATGAAGGGCACGCCCAGGCACTGCTGCTTGGGCGCATCGGGTGGATTGGTGTGCGACGGCGCGGCGGTCTCGGTCAGGCCGTAGCCCTCGACGTAGCGCAGCCCGAACTGGTCGAGCAGGCGCTGCGCCACCGCCTGCGGCATGGCGGCCCCGCCGCCGCCGATGTGGCCCAGGCTGGAGAGGTCGTAGTGGTCGAAGTTCGGGCTGCCCATCAGGTCGATGACCATGGTGGGGATGTTGGTCCAGGTGGTCACCTTCCAGCCGGAGATCAGCCGGCCGGCGAGTTCGCGGTCCCAGCGCGGCATCACCACCAGGGTCGAGCCCAGGTAGATGCTGGCGTGCATCACGCTCACCATGCCGGTGATGTGGAACATGGGCACCACCAGCAGGGCGACGTTCTCGGCCGTGCCGTTGCCCCACACGCTGCTCGCCACGGCGTTGTGCATCAGCGTGCGGTGCGGATGCTTGCAGCCCTTGGGCAGGCCGGTGGTGCCGCTGGTGTACGGCAGGACCGCCAGGTCCTGCGGCCCGACCTCGAGCGGCGGCAACGGCGGCGCGTCGGCGAGCGCGGCGGTCCACTCGGTCACCCGGCCTTCCGTCAGCGCCGGGAGCGGGTGCCGCGTGAGCAGCCAGTCGTGCCACGCGGCCGGTGGCGCATCGGGCCCGGTGACCGCCGCGTCGAACGCGTCGGTGTACTGGGTGACGATCAGGTGCGCCAGCCGCTGCCCGGCCGGCAGCTGCGCGTCGGCCCTGGCGATCTCGCCCGCGACGTCGCCGGTGGCGATGGCGACACGGGCATCCGGGTCCGTGATGTAGTGCTTGAGCTCCTCGGCCCGGTTCATCGGATTGACCGGCACGACGACCGCATTGGCCCGCAGGATCGCGAAATGCGCGATCACCAGTTGCGGGCAGTTCTGCATGTCCAGCATCACGCGGTCGCCCTTGCGCACGCCCATCGCGTGCAGGCGCGCGGCCAGCCGTTCGGCCATTCCGACGACCTGGGTGTAGGTGAGCACGCGGCCGAAGAACACCAGCGCGGGCTTGTCCGGGTAGCGCCGGGCGCTGACGGCCAGGTTGTCCCACAGCGAGGTCTGCGGCGGCGTGAGCGAATGGGGCAGGCGCTTGGGCCAGACCGCGTGGTGGGGACGTGGGGGCACTGCGAATTCGGGCATGTCCGGGAGCCTAGCGCCCGGCGCCGGGCCCGGTGCCTCGGGGAAGCCCCAAGCGCGTCCCCTGGGTGACGGCGCGGGGCCGCTCTTATCATGCCGGACCCAGCCTTTCGCACCTCCCAGAATGCCGCTCCCACGTCTCCTGCCCCGCCTGGCCGCACTGGCCCTCGCCTGCCTTGCCCTCGGTGCCAACGCCGCCTTCCCCGACAAGCCGATCCGCATCGTGATCGGGTTCCCGGCCGGCGGACCCCTGGACCAGCATGCCCGCCTGCTGAGCGACAAGCTGCAGGCCGTGCTCGGGCAGCCCGTGGTCATCGACTACAAGGCCGGCGCCGGCGGCACGGTCGGCGCGCAGGAGGTGATGAAGGCAGCGCCGGACGGCTACACCCTCATGCTCGCCAACACCGGGGTGATGGTGATCAACCCGGCGCTCTACACGAAGCTGCCCTACAGCACCGTGCGCGACTTCACCCCCATCGCGCGCACCGCCATGCAGCCGCTCGCGCTGCTGGTCAATCCCAAGCTGCCGGTGGCCACGCTGCAGGACTTCGTGGCGTATGCCCGGGCCCGGCCCGGGCAGGTGAACTACGGCTCGGCCGGCAATGGCGGCATCAGCCACCTGGTGCCCGAGATGTTCAAGAGCGCCACCGGCCTGTTCATGGTCCACATCCCGTACCGCGGCAGCGCACCGGCCTTCACCGACCTGATGGGTGGGCAGGTGCAGTTCATGGCCGAGTCCATTCCACAGGCGGCCGGCTACCACAAGCAGGGCAAGGTGCGCGCGCTGGCGGTCACCAGCCGCGAGCGCAATCCCGCGCTGCCCGACATCCCGACGGTGCGCGAGACCGGCCTCAAGGACTTCGAGGTGGTCGGCTTCTACGGCTTCCTCGCGCCGGCGGGCCTGCCGGCCGACGTGCGCGCCCGCCTGAGCGACGCCTTCCGCCAGGTGCTCGGCAATCCCGACGTGCGCAGCCGCATGGTCGCGCAGGGCGCCGATCCGGCCTTCCTGGGCAGCGAGGAGTTCGGCCGCTTCCTGGCCGCCGAGATGCCGCGGTGGGCGGACGCGGTGAAGAAGTCCGGCGCGCGGCTGGACTGACCGCCAGCGCGAGCGCCCGCGGCCGGCCACTCGCCCGCGCCGCCGGCCTGCGCCGGGAACGGGAACCCCGGTGCCGCGCGACGGGCCACTCCCCTGTGCGGTGCATCACCGCCGCACACGGGCGCAGTTTGGTGCGCCCTCCGGCATGCGCCAGTGCCGCCTCGGGCACGCCGGAGCTGCGCATCGGCTCGGCACGGAGCTTGCATCGAGACCGTGGCACGCCTTTGCGTGCTCCGATCCACCACGATGCGACCTGCCATGAACCCCTCCCCACGCCGCTTTCTCCTGGCCCTGGCCGCCCTCGCCTGGCTGGCCGCCGGCACCGCCTCCGCCCAGGGCGCGCTGGACGACGTGCTCAAGGCCAGGGAGATCCGGGTGGCGATCCCCACCGACTTTCCGCCCTACGGCTTCGTCGGCACCGACCTCAAGCCGCAGGGGCTGGACATCGAGGTGGCGCAGTACATCGCCGCCAAGCTGGGTGTGAAGGCCGAACTGGTGCCCGTCACCAGCGCCAACCGCATCGCCTACCTGCAGACGCGCAAGGCCGACCTGGTGATCTCCACCCTCGGCAAGAACCCGGAGCGCGAGAAGGTGATCGACTTCACCAGCGCCTACGCGCCGTTCTACATCGCCGTGTTCGGGCCGCGCACACTGGCCGTCAAGGTGCCCGCGGACATCGCCGGCAAGTCGATCTCGGTCACCCGCGGTTCGGTCGACGACATGGAGCTGACCAAGGTCGCGCCCCCGAGCACCGAACTGCGCCGCTTCGAGGACAACAATGCCACCGTCTCGGCCTACGTGGCCGGCCAGGTGCAGCTGCTCGCCACCAGCGCACAGGTCGCCGGCGCCATGATGGTCAAGAACCCGCAGCTGCCGACCGAGTACAAGTTCGCGCTGAAGGATTCGCCCAACTTCATCGGGGTCGGCAAGGGCGAGGACAAGCTGCGCACCCGCGTCAACGAGATCCTGGCGGACGCCCGCAAGAGTGGCGACCTGGACCGGATCGCGATGAAATGGCTCGGCCGTCCCGCCGGCGACCTGCCGCAGTGAGCCGTCCGGGCGCTGACCACGCCGGCCCTTGCCGCGACGCGGCTCCCGCGGGCCGGACGGCCGTCGCCGGCGGCCGCCCCTGATGCGCATCACCCTGGACTTCGCGGCGGTGCTCGGCCAGTGGCCGCTGCTGCTCAAGGGCGTGGCATGGACGCTCGCGCTCACGGCCGTCGCCGCCGTGATCGGGGTCGCCGTCGGCGTGGCCTGCGCGTGGGTGCGCAGCCAGGGCCCGGCCGGCCCCAGGCTGGTGGTCGGCGCCTATGTCGAACTGGTGCGCAACACGCCCTTCATCGTGCAGCTGTTCTTCGTCTTCTTCGGCCTGCCGGCCGCCGGCGTGCGGCTGTCGCCGGAGACGGCCTCGGTGCTCGCCATGGTGGTGAACCTTGGCGCCTACGCCACCGAGATCATCCGCGCCGGCCTCGACGCCACGCCGCGCGGCCAGGTGGAAGCCGCACTGAGCCTGGCCCTCGACCGCACCCAGGTGTTCCTGCGCGTGGTGCTGCCGCCCGCCTTGCGCAAGGTGTGGCCGGCGCTGGTGAGCCAGATCGTCATCGTGATGCTGGGCTCGGCGGTGTGCGGCCAGATCTCCACCGAGGAACTGAGCTACGCGGCCAACCTGATCCAGAGCCGCAACTTCCGGCCGTTCGAGGCCTTCATCGTGGCCACCGCCCTCTATCTGCTGCTGGCCGCGGGCGTGCGCCGGCTGCTCGACTGGGCCGGTGCGCGCTTCCTGTTCGGCAGCCGCCGGCCCGCCGGACGCTGATGGTCGACTTCACCCTCTGGGACATCCTGCGCAACCTGCTGCTGGCGGCGCGCTGGACCGTGGCGTTGTCGCTGATCGCCTTCCTGGGCGGCGGCCTGGTCGGCCTGCTGCTCCTGGTGGCACGCCTGCAAGGCTCGCGCGCCGCGGCGTGGCTGGCAGGCGCCCACGTGCAGCTGTTCCAGGGCACGCCGCTGCTGATGCAGCTGTTCCTGGCCTACTTCGGCTTCGCCCTGTTCGGCATCGACACCTCGCCGTGGACCGCGGCGGCCCTGGCCCTCACGCTCTACACCAGTGCGTTCCTCGCCGAGATCTGGCGGGGCTGCGTGGCGGCGATTCCCGCCGGCCAGTGGGAGGCGGCGCGCAGCCTGGCGCTGTCGTTCCCGGAGCAGTTGCGCCATGTGATCCTGCCGCAGGCGCTGCGCATCGCGGTGCCGCCCACGGTCGGCTTCCTGGTGCAGGTGGTCAAGGGCACGGCCCTGGCCTCGGTGATCGGCTTCGTGGAGCTCACCAAGGCCGGCACCATGATCACCAACGCCACGCTCCAGCCCTTCGTGGTCTACAGCTGCGTGGCGCTGCTGTACTTCGCGCTGTGCTGGCCGATCAGCCTGTTGTCCCGCCGCCTGGAGGAAGGCCTGCATGCCGCACATCGTTGACATCGCCGCCCTGCGCAAGTCCTTCGGCGACCACGAGGTGCTCAAGAGCATCGACCTGCAGGTGGCGCCGGGCGAGGTGATCGCCATCATCGGCAGGAGCGGCTCGGGCAAGAGCACGCTCCTGCGCTGCATCAACGGCCTGGAGACCTTCCAGCATGGCGCGCTGTCGGTGGACGGCCGCCCGCTGCTGCACGAGGACGCGCGCGCAATGCGCGAGCTGCGCCAGCGCGTGGGCATGGTCTTCCAGAACTTCAACCTGTTCCCGCACCTGACCGTCGGCCGCAACGTGATGCTGGCCCCGACCCTGGTGCGCCGCAAGGACAAGGTCGCCGCGCAGGCACAGGCGCGCCGGCTCCTGGAGCGGGTCGGCCTGGGCGAGAAGTTCGACGCCATGCCCGACCAGCTGTCGGGCGGCCAGCAGCAGCGCGTGGCCATCGCCCGGGCGCTGGCCATGGAGCCTGCCGTGCTGCTGTGCGACGAGATCACCAGCGCGCTCGACCCCGAACTGGTCGGCGAGGTGCTGCGCGTGGTCGAAGCCCTGGCCGCGGACGGCATGACCCTGCTGATGGTCACGCACGAGATGGGCTTCGCCCGCAAGGTGAGCGACCGCGTGATCTTCATGCACCAGGGCCGGGTGCACGAGATGGGCCCGCCCGAGCAGCTGTTCGGCGCCCCGCACACGCCCGAGCTGCAGCAGTTCCTGTCCTCGCTGCGCGACTGACCAGGCAGGCGCGCGGCCGGCCGCCGGCGGCACAATGCCGCGCATGCGATCCGTCCACGCGTTCACCGCCGCCGCCGCGGCCTTGTCCCTCCTGCTGGCCACCGCCAGCCCGGCAGCCCTGGCGTTCGACCTGCAGGGACACCGCGGCGCCCGCGGCCTGCTGCCCGAGAACACCCTGCCGGCGTTCGAGCGTGCGCTGCGCGTCGGCGTGACGACGCTGGAGATGGATGCGGCCGTCACGGCCGACGGCGTGGTGGTCGTCTCGCACGACCCGGTGCTCAACCCGGACTTGGTGCGCGGCCCGGACGGCCGGTGGATCGACAAGCCGCTGGCCATCCGCCAGCTCACGCACGCCCAGGTGCAGGCCTACGACGTCGGCCGGCTGCGCCCCGGCAGCAACGCCGCGCAGACCTTTGCGAACCAGCGGCCGGTCGACGGCACCCGCATGCCGACGCTGGCCGCGGTGTTCGCGCTCGTCAAGCAGCTGGGCGCCGACCACGTGCAGTTCGACATTGAGACCAAGATGGACCTGCGCCATCCGGAGAACACCCTGCCGCCGGAGGCCTTCGTGCAGGCGCTGCTGAAGGTGATCCGGGAGGCCGGCATGGAAGACCGGGTGATGGTGCAGAGCTTCGACTGGCGCGCGCTGCAGGTGCTGCGCACCGCGGCGCCGCGGATGCGCACGGTCTACCTCACGACGCAGTCGCCACGCGGCAGCAACCTGGACTCGCCGCTGTGGACCGCCGGCTTCACGCTGGCCGAGCACGGCAGCGTGCCGCGCATGGTCAAGGCCGCCGGCGGGCACGCGTGGTCGCCCAACTTCCAGGCCCTGACGGCCGACGCGGTGCGCGAAGGCCAGGCGCTGGGGCTGCGGGTGATCCCCTGGACCGTCAACGAGGACGCCGACATCGCGCGCATGCTCGACCTGGGCGTCGACGGGATCATCTCCGACTACCCCGACCGCGTGCGCGCTGCGATGGAGCGCCGCGGCATGCCGCTGCCGCCGGCGGTCACGGCGCCCTGAGGCGGAACCGCCGCAGGACGGCCGCTCAGGCCAGGTGCTGCCGGAACCAGTCGGGAATCGGCACCGACTTCTGTGCCGGGAAATCGACGAACACCGTGGTGGCCCCGCCGGACGCATAGACCACACCGGGATCGTCGGCGCGCTCGATGGTGGCCCAGGTCTCGAACGAGCTGCGCCCCGGGTCGCTCACGTACATCTGCAGCCGGATCTCCCCGGGGAACTCCAGCTGCCGGTGGAAGTTGCAGAACGCATTGACGATCAGCGGGCCGATGCCCTTCGGGTCGGGCAGGCACTCGAGCGAGCGAAACCAGTCGATCCGCAGCGTCTCCAGGTAGCGGAAGTACAGGGTGTTGTTGACGTGGCCCATCGCATCCATGTCGCCCCAGCGGATCGGCATGGTCATCTGGTGGACCAGTTTCTTGTGCGTCGGCAGTTCCAGCTTCATCGGTGCGCCTTGATCGAGGCCAGGATTCCCAGGGTGAACAGCAGCGCGGCGGCCAGTTGCGACGGGCCCGGCCAGTGCCCGTCCCAGGCGAAAGAATAGAGCAGCGCGAACAGGGTCTCGCTCACGATCAGCTGCCCGCAGAGGCTGACCGACAGGCGCCGGCTCGCGATGTTCCAGAGGATGGTGGCCAGCCAGGCGGAGCCCACCCCGGTGGCCACGGCCAGCAGGACGAACAGCGCGCGATCGGGCTGCGCCGCCAGGTCGCGTGCCGGCGACCCGGCCGCCACCCAGAGCAAGAGCGCCCCGGCGCCGGTGGCCAGGCCCAGCCAGTTGGCCCAGTCGGTCGCCTCGACGTCGGGATGCCGCCGCAGCCAGGCCGCGTTCAGGACGGCAAAGGCGGTCCAGCACACGAGCGCGGCGATGGCCAGCAGCACGCCGCGCCAGAAATGCGGCAGCGCCGCCGCGCCCGCCTCGGGCGCCTGCACCATCAGCGCCAGGCCGAGCAGCGTCAGGAGCAGCCCGGGCGCCAGGGCCTGCCAGCGCAGGTGGCCCGGCTTGCCCAGCAGCATCACCCAGACCGGGATGGTGCCGATCACCAGCGTGGGCACTTCGGTGCCGGAATCGCGCACCGCCAGCACCAGCAGCAGGTAGTAGCCGGTGAAGCCCAGCAGGCTCATGCCGGCGGCGGCCAGCGCCTGTGCACCACTGGGGAGCGGGCGTCGGCGCAGGCGGGACACCATAAGGACTGCGGCGAGCGCGCCGTAGGCCGCGTAGCGGCCGGCCGTGAGATCGACCGGCGAATAGCCGGCCACCATCCGGGGTGCGACGAACACCAGCCCCCAGAGGGCGCCCGCGCCCAGGCCGGCGAGCACGCCCGTCAGCATCGGCAGGCGCGCAAGGTGGTGCGGCGCGGCGTCGAGGGACCCGATGCGGCGTGGCGCCCGCCCCGGCGCAGCAGCGCCCGACGATCAGACACCGAAGCCGTCGTCGGCGGCGATCACCGCACCGTTGATGAAATGGCTCTCGCTGCTGGCCAGCAGAACGACCAGCGCATCCAGGTCCTCGGGTCGGCCGACACGCTTGCGCGGCAGCATCTGCACCAGCTTCTGCCCCTGCTCGGTCGACCAGTGGTGGTGGTTGATCTCGGTGTCGATGTAGCCCGGGCAGATGGCGTTGACGTTGATCTCGAAGCGTCCCCACTCGAGCGCCATCGCCTTGGTCATCTGCACGACCGCCGCCTTGCTCATCGCGTAGGCGCCGATCTGCGGCAGCACCTTCAGGCCGGCCATCGAGGCGACGTTGATGATCCGCCCGCCGGTGTAGGTGCCCGGCGCGGCGCCCTTGGCGCGGGCCAGCATCCGCTTGCCGACCTCCTGCGCGACGAAGAAGGCGCCCTTGACGTTGGTGTCGAAGACGTAGTCGTAGTCGTCCTCGGTCACGTCCTGGATGCGCTGCGTGGTGCTCACGCCCGAGTTGTTCACCAGGATGTCGATCGAGCCGACCTCGGTCTCGGCATGCGCCACGGCGGAGCGGATGCTGTCGAGATCGGTCACGTCCAGCGGTGTCACATGCGCGTCTCCGCCCTCGCCCTCGATCTGCGCCCGCAGGTCCTTGAGCTTCTCGACACGCCGGCTGGCCAGCACCACGGCGGCGCCGGAGCGCGCAAGGGTGCGGGCGAACTGCGCGCCGAGGCCGCTGGAGGCGCCGGTCACGAAGGCGACGCGCCCGGAAAGATCGATGCTGTAGCTCACGAAGGTCTCCTGCCTGAAGGGTCCGCCGGAGGGCGAAGGGGTCCGATTGTGCAGGACCGCCGCATAGAATGCTGTCCCGCCAGCGCGCCCATCCCGCGGTTGCGCGCACTTCCACATCCCACGCCATGACACAAGAAGAGATCCTCGCCCAGTACGGTCCGCGCGAAGCGATGGAGTACGACGTGGTCGTCGTCGGTGCCGGTCCCGCGGGGCTGGCGACGGCCATCCGGCTGAAGCAGCTGGCGGCCCAGCACGAGCGCGACGTCTCGGTTGTCGTGCTCGAGAAGGGCTCCGAGCCTGGCGCGCACATCCTGTCGGGCGCGATCGTCGACCCGCGCGCGCTGACCGAGCTGATCCCCGACTGGAAGGCCAAGGGCGCACCGCTCAACACGCCGGTGACGGAAGACATCTTCCTGTTCCTGGGCGAGACCGGCGCCAAGCGCACGCCCAACTTCCTGCTGCCCAAGAACTTCCACAACGACGGCAACTACGTCGCCAGCCTGGCCAACCTCACGCGCTGGCTCGCGCAGCAGGCCGAGGCGCTGGGCGTCGAGATCTTCCCGGGCTTTCCGGCCGCGGAGGTCCTCTACAACGACGACGGCTCGGTGCGCGGCGTGGCCACCGCCAACATGGGCGTCGGCAAGGACGGCCAGCCCACCGAGAACTTCCAGCTCGGCATGGAGCTGCATGCCAAGTACACGGTGTTCGCCGAGGGCTCGCGCGGCCACCTGGGCCGCCAGCTGATCAGCCGCTTCAAGCTCGATGCGGGGCGCGACCCCCAGAGCTACAGCATCGGCATCAAGGAAGTCTGGGAGATCGATCCGTCGCGCCACCAGGCGGGGCTGGCGCTGCACAGCGCGGGCTGGCCGCTCGACGAGATGACCTACGGCGGCTCGTTCCTCTACCACATGGAGGACAACCAGATCGCCATCGGCTTCGTGGTCGGGCTGGACTACAGCAACCCGTACCTGTCGCCGTTCGAGGAGTTCCAGCGGTTCAAGACCCACCCGAACATCCGCTGGTACTTCGAAGGACCCAAGGGCGCCAAGCGCCTGGGCTACGGCGCCCGCGCGCTGACGGTGGGCGGGCTGCTGTCGCTGCCCAAGACCGTGTTCCCGGGCGGCGCGCTGGTCGGCTGCGACGCCGGCTACCTGAACTCCTCGCGCATCAAGGGCAGCCACGCCGCCATCAAGACCGGCATGCTGGCCGCCGAGGCGGCATTCGCGGCGCTCGGCGAGGGCCGTCAGCACGACGAGCTGACCGCCTACCCCGAGGCGTTCGAGAAGTCCTGGCTGCACGCGGAGCTGAACAAGTCCCGCAACTTCAAGCAGTGGTTCAAGAAGGGTCGCACCGTCGCCACGCTCATGACCGGCATCGAGCAGAAGCTGCTGGGCGGCCGCATGCCCTGGACGCTGCACCGCGAGAAGCCCGACCACGTGTACCTGAAGCCCGCGTCCGAGTGCAAGCCGATCGTCTATCCGAAACCGGACGGCAAGCTCACCTTCGACCGGCTCTCCTCGGTGTTCATCTCCAACACCAACCACGAGGAGAACCAGCCGGCCCACCTGACGCTCAAGGACCCCTCGGTGCCCGTCCAGGTGAACCTGCACAAGTTCGCCGGCCCCGAGCAGCGCTACTGCCCGGCCGGCGTCTACGAGTTCGTGAAGGACGAAGGCGCCGGCGGCGAACGGCTGCAGATCAACGCCCAGAACTGCGTGCACTGCAAGACCTGCGACATCAAGGACCCGACGCAGAACATCGTCTGGGTGGTGCCCGAGGGCGGCGGCGGCCCGAACTACACCAACATGTGAGCGCCGGCAGGCGCCACCGACCCGGCCGGCCTCGTCCGGCCGGCAGAAGGCCGGCCTTGCCGGCTTTTTTCATGGTCCCGTCTCGGTAGAACTCCCGTGGCGCAGTGCAGCAGGACTGTGCATCCTCGCGGCTCATTGTCGGCTTTGCCTGAGGAGACACGCGTGAAACTAAACAGATTGTTTGCGGCACTGGCCGCCGGCCTCTTGATGGGCAGCGCCGCGCTGGCGCAGACCACGATGAGGATCAGCATCTCCACCGCGCAGAACTCGCACCAGGGCGTGGCGATCGACACCTTCGCCAAGGAAGTCGAGAAGCGCACCAGCGGGCGCTACAAGGTGCAGACCTTCTACAACGGCTCCCTGGGCGGCGAGCGCGAATCCATCGAGGCGGTCCAGCTGGGCACCCAGGAGCTGGCCTTCAGCTCCAGCGGCCCGGTGCCCAACTTCGTGCCCGAGACCAAGGTGCTGGACGTGCCGTTCCTGTTCCGCGACAAGGCCCATGCCCGCGCCGTCCTCGATGGCCCGGTCGGCCAGGAGCTGCTGGCCAAGTTCGATGCCAAGGGCTTCAAGGCACTGGCCTGGGCGGAGAACGGTTTCCGCCACATGACCAACAGCAAGCGGGACGTGAAGGCGCCCGAGGACCTCAAGGGCCTGAAGATGCGCACCATGGAGAACCCGGTGCACATCGCCGCGTACAAGGGCTTCGGCATCATCACCACGCCGATGGCCTTCCCCGAGGTGTTCACCGCCCTGCAGCAGGGCACCGTCGACGGCCAGGAGAACCCGCTGTCGGTCATCATCGCCTCCAAGTTCGACCAGGTGCAAAAGCACCTGAGCCTGACCGGCCACGTCTACTCGCCCTGCATCTTCCTGATGAACAAGGGCGCGTTCGACAAGCTCAGCGCCGCCGACAAGCAGGCCTTCCTGGACGCTGCCAAAGAGGCCACCAAGGCCAACCGCGCCCGGGTCGACGAGGACGACGCCAAGGGCGTGGCCGACCTGCGCGCCAAGGGCATGACGGTGATCGACAACCTCGACAAGGCCAAGTTCGTGCAGGCGCTGGCGCCGGTGAACGCCGAGTTCGAGAAGCAGTTCGGCAAGGCGACGCTCGAGCGCATCCGCAACTACAAGTAAGCCTGCGGCCCGGCCCGCGCCGCGGGCTGGTCTGCCTCTCGGGGGCCGCGCGCGCGGCCGACGGACTTGAAAGACACCTTCCTGCGCATCGAGCGCGTCACCACGGGCCTGGCCATGGCCGGCGCCTGCCTGATGCTGGTCGTGGCCAGCAGCCTGGGCATGTTCCAGATCATCACCCGCTTCGTGCTGGAGACGCCCGCCGAGTGGACCGAGATCCTGATCCGCCTGGCGCTGATCTGGATGGTGTTCCTGGCGATCCCCGCCGCGTTCCGGCAGGGCGCGATGGTCAGCGTCGATGTCCTCTACCGGTGGAGCGGCCCGAAGACCCGGCGCGCGCTCGACGCCGTCGTCAGCCTCGCCGCGCTGGCGCTGATCCTGGTGATCCTCTGGTGGGGCTGGGACTACTCGGTGCGCGGCCAGGTCCAGTCGATGGCCGGACTGGAGTCGATCTCCATGTTCTGGGGCTACGTGGCGATGCCCGTGGGCGCCCTCTTCTGCACCTTCGGCATCGTGGGCAACTACCTCGATCCGCGCCGCCTGGAACTGGAGACCGCCCAATGACCGCCGCCATGCTCACGACCATGGTGCTGTGCTTTGCGCTCAGCATGTCCGTCGCCGTCTCCATCGGGCTGGCCTCCGTGCTGGGGATCCAGGCCAGCAACGCCAGCATGCTCATCGCCGTCAAGGAGATGTTCGGCTCGATCAACAAGTTTCCGCTGGCGGCCATCCCGTTCTTCATCCTGGCGGGCAACCTGATGGAGACCGGCGGCATCTCGCGCCGGCTGGTGGAATTCGCCAAGAGCATCGTGGGCGGCGTGCAGGGCGGCCTGCCGATCACCTGCGTGCTGACCTGCATGATCTTCGCGGCGGTCTCGGGCTCCTCGGTCGCCACCACGTTCGCCATCGGCGCGATCCTGATCCCCGCGCTGATCAAGCATGGCTACCCGGTCAGCTACGCGGCCGCCCTGCAGGCCACGAGCGCCGAACTCGGCGTCATCATCCCGCCGTCGATCCCGATGATCCTGTACGGCGTCAGCGCCGAAGTGTCGATCGGCGAGCTGTTCATCGCCGGCTTCGGCCCCGGCCTGCTGATCGGCGTCGCCCTGATGGTCTTCGTGTGGGCCTGGTGCAAGTGGAAGGGCTGGGGCAAGAACGACGGCGAGGGCCGGCTCCCATTCGGCCGGGCACTGCTGCAGGCCGGCTGGGCGCTGATGATGCCCGTCATCATCCTGGGCGGCATCTACGGCGGTGTGTTCACGCCCACCGAGGCCTCCGCCGTCGCCGTGTTCTATGCCCTGGTGGTGGGCATGCTGGTCTACCGCGAGATCGGCGTGAAGGATCTGGGCGCGATCCTGCGCAAGTCCGCCATCTCGTCGGCGGTGATCATGTTCATCATCGCCAACGCGGGCCTGTTCGCCTTCCTGATCACGCGCGCCGGCGTGCCCGACGCGATCGGGCGCTGGCTGGAGGCGGTGCTGCAGTCGCCGGCGCTGTTCCTGCTCGGGGTGAACGCGGCGCTGTTCGTGATCGGCATGTTCATCGAGACGAGCGCGGCCATCATCGTGCTCGCCCCCATCCTGGCGCCGGTCGCCCAGCACTTCGGCATCGACCCGGTGCACTTCGGCCTGATCATGGTGGTGAACCTCGCGCTGGGCATGATCACGCCGCCCTTCGGCGTGAACCTGTTCGCCGCCTGCACGGTGGCGCGCATCTCGCTCGACCGCATGATCTCGCAGCTGGTGCCTTTCGTGCTGGTGGTGCTGGCCTGCCTGATGGTCGTCACCTACGTGCCGGCGCTGTCGCTCGGGCTGCGCGACCTGGTCTACGCACGCTGACAGCACGCGGGCGCCGACGTGGCTCGGCGGCGCCCCGTGCCGTTACAATCCGCCGCGTCAGGAGAGCGCTCCTCCGAGGAGCCGCCGAAGGCGCAGGCGCACAGCCGAACGCTCAGGTACCCAGGACTGACGACCGCCCCGGTGCACGGGGCGTTCCTTGCTGGAGAGAGACCGCGGCTCGACCCGGTCCACCGAAGGAGCAAACCCCGTGTAAGGGGTGAATCTCTCAGGTAAAGCGGACAGCAGGGGCCGGCCATGGCCGATACCATGGTTTTGCCGCCCCGCTGGAGAACCGCTTGCCCGCTGCCACGCCTGAGCTTCGCACCACCCCGCTGCACGCCTTGCACCTCGAGCTGGGGGCCCGCATGGTGCCGTTCGCCGGCTACTCGATGCCGGTGCAATACCCGGCCGGCCTGATGGCGGAACACCACCACACGCGCAGCGCCGCCGGCCTGTTCGACGTTTCGCACATGGGGCAGTTGCGCCTGGTGGGGGCCGATGCGGCGGCGGCCTTCGAGTCGCTGATGCCGGTCGACGTGGTCGGCCTGGCGCCCGGCAAGCAGCGCTACGGCCTGCTGCTGACGGACGAGGGCACCATCATCGACGACCTCATGTTCGTCAACCGGGGCGAGGACCTGTTCGTCATCGTCAACGGCGCCTGCAAGGAAGGCGACATCGCCCACCTGCGCGATCGCATCGGCTCCCGCTGCGACATCGTCCCCCTGCCCGATCGCGGCCTGCTCGCCCTGCAGGGACCTCAGGCGGTGAACGCGCTGCAGCGCCTGGTGCCCGGCGTCGAGCGGCTGGTGTTCATGACCGGCGAACGTTTCGCGTGGCAGGGCGGCGAGTTGTTCGTCACCCGCAGCGGCTACACCGGCGAGGACGGCTTCGAGATCTCCGTGCCGGCTGCGCAGGCAGAGGCCCTCGCGCGTGCCCTGCTCTCGCAGCCTGAGGTCCGGCCGGTCGGCCTGGGCGCCCGCAACTCGCTGCGCCTGGAGGCGGGCCTGTGCCTGTATGGCAACGACATCGACACGACGACCACGCCCGTCGAGGCGGGCCTGACCTGGGCGATGCAGAAGGTGCGGCGCACCGGCGGCGCGCGCGCGGGCGGCTTTCCCGGCGCCGATCGCGTGCTGGGCCAGCTCGAGGGCGCGGTGCCGGTGGAACGCCGGCGCGTCGGCCTGGTGGCGCTGGAGCGCGTGCCGGTGCGCGAGCACACGCCGCTGCAGGACGGCACCGGCCGGCCGGTGGGCGAAGTCACCAGCGGCCTGCTCGGCCCCACGATCGACAAGCCGGTGGCGATGGCCTACGTGGCCAGTGCGCACGCGGCGCCGGGCACCCGGCTGCAGGCCCTCGTGCGCGGCAAGCCGGTGCCGATGGAAGTCGCCGCGATGCCGTTCGTGCCGCAGCGCTACCACCGCGGCTGAGCCCGACCCGATTCAACCAAGAAGGAGAAGCGCCATGGCCCTGAAGTACACGTCCGACCACGAATGGATCCAGCTGGAGGACGGCCAGCCGGCCGTCGTCGGCATCACCGTGCACGCGCAGGATGCGCTGGGCGACGTCGTGTTCGTCGACCTGCCCGAGGTCGGCCGCCGCTACGCCAAGGGCGAGGTCGCGGGCGTCGTCGAATCGGTCAAGGCCGCGGCGGACGTGTTCATGCCGGTCAATGGCGAGGTCGTCGAGGTCAACGAGGCGCTGCGCGCCGATCCGGCCCTGGCCAACAGCGATCCGCTCGGCCAGGGCTGGTTCTTCAAGGTCCGCCTGGCCGACGCCGGCGAGCTCGAGGGCCTGATGGACGAGACGGCCTACACGGAGTTTTCCAAGAACGCCTGAGGGCACAGCGCCCTCTCCCGGCCATGCGCTCCGCCTGCGCGCGCGCCGGAGTCCCTGTGAGCAAGCACGGAGTCTGTCGATGTTGATGCAATCCGCCCCCCCGCTGGGCGACCTGGAAAACCGCGCCGAGTTCATCCCGCGCCACATCGGGATCGGCGAGGCCGACGAACGCCACATGCTGTCGGTGATCGGCGAGGCCTCGCGGCGCGCCCTGGTCGAGAGCATCGTGCCGCGATCCATCGCGCGCTCGGCCGCCATGAAGCTGCCGGCCCCGCTGACCGAAGCCCAGGCGCTGGCGGAGCTGCGCGGCATCGCCTCGCGCAACAGGGTGCTGCGCAGCTTCATCGGCCAGGGTTACCACGGCACGCACACCCCGCCGGTGATCCTGCGCAACATCCTGGAGAACCCGGCCTGGTACACCGCCTACACGCCGTACCAGGCCGAGATCTCGCAAGGCCGCATGGAAGCCCTGGTGAACTTCCAGACCATGGTGTGCGACCTGACCGGCATGCCGATCGCCAATGCGTCGATGCTGGACGAGGCGACCGCCGCGGCCGAGGCCATGACGCTGGCCAAGCGCAGCGTCAAGAGCCGCTCCAGCACCTTCGTGCTGGCAGGCGACTGCCATCCGCAGACCATCGAGGTGGTGCGCACGCGCGCCAGGCCGCTGGGCATCGAGGTCGTGGTCGCCAATTCCGCCGAGGAATGGGAACGCGCCCTGGCCGGCGACTTCTTCGCCGCCCTGATCCAGTACCCGGCCAGCAGCGGCTGGGTGCACGACTGGGCGCCCGACGTGAAGCGCATCCACGACAAGCAGGCCGCCGCGATCGTCGCGGCCGACCTGCTGGCGCTGACGCTGCTGGTGCCGCCCGGCGAGTGGGGGGCCGACATCGTGGTGGGCACGACCCAGCGCTTCGGCATGCCGATGGGCGCGGGCGGCCCGCATGCCGCCTATCTCGCCTGCCGCGACGAGTACAAGCGCTCGATGCCGGGCCGGCTGGTGGGCGTGAGCGTGGACAGCCATGGCAACCCGGCGTACCGGCTCGCGCTGCAGACGCGCGAGCAGCACATCCGGCGGGAGAAGGCCACCTCCAACATCTGCACCGCGCAGGTGCTGCCGGCGGTCGTCGCCAGCATGTACGCGGTCTACCACGGGCCCGCTGGCCTGAAGCGGATCGCCCAGCGGGTGGCCAGCTACACGGCGATCCTGGCCCAGGGGCTGGAGCGGCTGGGCTACCGGCAGCACCACCACACGACGGCCTTCGACACCCTGTGCCTGCGCACGGGCGAGCAGACCCAGGCAATCGCCGCCCGCGCGGTGTCGATGGGGGCCAACCTGCGCGTCGCCTGGGACGAGTACCTCTGCATCTCGCTGGACGAGACCACCACCCGCGCCGACATCGAGCTGCTGTGGTCCATCTTCGCGCACGAGGGCCAGGAACTGCCCTCGGTGGCGCAGTTCGACAAGGGCATCGAGCCGCGGATCCCGCAGGAACTGCGCCGCACCAGCGACTTCCTCACGCATCCGGTGTTCAACACGCACCACAGCGAGACGGGGATGCTGCGCTACATCCGCAGCCTGTCCGACAAGGACCTGGCCCTGGACCGCACGATGATTCCGCTGGGCAGCTGCACCATGAAGCTGAACGCGACCAGCGAGATGATTCCCATCACCTGGCCCGAGTTCGCCAACGTCCACCCGTTCGCCCCGCGCGAGCAGTTGCAGGGCTACGCGCAGCTCGACGAGCAGTTGCGCACATGGCTGTGCCAGGCCACCGGCTACGCGGGCATCTCGCTGCAGCCGAACGCCGGCTCCCAGGGCGAATACGCCGGACTGCTGGCGATCAAGGCCTGGCACGAGAGCCGCGGCGACGCGCACCGCAACGTCTGCCTGATCCCCTCGTCGGCGCACGGCACCAACCCGGCCAGCGCCCAGATGGTGGGGATGCAGGTGGTCGTCACGGCCTGCGACGCCAACGGCAACGTGGACATGGACGACCTGAAGGCCAAGTGCGAGCAGCACAGCGCGAACCTGGCCTGCATCATGATCACCTACCCCAGCACCCACGGCGTGTTCGAGATGCAGGTCAAGGAGCTGTGCGAGCTGGTGCACGCGCACGGCGGCCGGGTCTACGTCGACGGCGCGAACATGAACGCCTTGGTGGGCATCGCGGCGCCGGGCGAATTCGGCGGCGACGTCAGCCACCTGAACCTGCACAAGACCTTCTGCATCCCGCACGGCGGCGGCGGCCCCGGCGTCGGGCCGGTGTGCGTGGTCGAGGACCTGGTGCCGTTCCTGCCCGGCCACGAGGCGGGTGGCGTGAAGGGCCACGGCGTGGGCGCCGTGTCCGCGGCGCCGCTGGGGAACGCCGCGGTGCTGCCGATCAGCTGGATGTACTGCCGGATGATGGGCCCCGAGGGACTTCGCCAGGCCACGGAGGTGGCGATCCTGTCGGCCAACTACGTCAGCGCGCGCCTGAAGGACCACTACCCGACGCTGTACGCCAGCGCCAACGGTCACGTCGCGCACGAATGCATCCTGGACCTGCGGCCGCTGAAGGATTCGAGCGGGATCACGGCCGAAGACGTCGCCAAGCGGCTGATCGACTATGGCTTCCATGCGCCCACGCTCAGCTTCCCGGTGGCCGGCACGCTGATGGTCGAGCCCACCGAGAGCGAGACGCTGGAGGAGCTGGACCGGTTCATCGACGCCATGGTGGCGATCCGCGAGGAGATCCGCCGGGTGGAACGCGGCGAATGGCCGCAGGACGACAACCCGCTCCGGCACGCGCCGCACACCGCCGCGGCGCTGCTGCGGGGCGAGTGGACGCATGCGTACCCACGCGAGGCCGGCGCCGCCGTGCTCGACGAGCGGCGCCACGCCAAGTACTGGCCGCCGGTCGGCCGGGTCGACAACGTCTACGGCGACCGCAACCTGTTCTGCGCCTGCGTGCCGATGTCGGCCTACGAGTGAGCGCACGGGCGTCGCGGCCCTCTTGAAATCCGCGGCGGGTGTCGCTACCTCCTGTCCGCGCGGCACCCGCCGCGCACCGATCCAACGAATCGAGCATGGAGGTTGCGATGCTGAACACATCGTTCCGGCCTGCCGCGGACGTCTTCGGTGAGCTCAGCCGGCTGCAGAACGTCCTCGACCAGGTCTTTCGTCCGCTGGAGCGCTCCAGCATCCGGGCCCTGCCGGGCGCCGGCTTCCCCGTCATCAACGTCGGGACGACGCCCGAGAGCATCGAGGTCATGGCGATGGCGCCGGGCCTGGACCCGGCCGCCCTGCAGGTCACCGTCGACCGCGGCTTGCTGGTCATCGCCGGCGAGCGCCGCAGCGAGCTGCCCGAGGGCCGCGAGGGCACCAGCGTGTACGCCCGCGAACGTTTCGCGGGGCCGTTCCGCCGCGTGGTCGGGCTGCCGGAAGACGCCGATCCGTCGCGCATCGAGGCCAGCTACCGGGACGGCGTCCTGCGCATCACCGTGGCCAAGCGCGAGTCGTCCCGCCCGCGCCGCATCGAAGTGAACTGAGGAGGTCCGCATGTCGAACGAAGTGCAAACCCGCCATGGCCGGGCGACCGCCGAGGCCACTCAGGCCGGCGCTTCCGGCGCTCCGCACAGGGTGCCGCCGGTGGACGTGTTCGAGGACGAGTCGGGCATCACCCTGCTGGCCGACCTGCCGGGGGTGAGCCGGGACCGCCTCTCGGTCCGTGTGGATGGCGACAGCCTGACGATCGAGGGGACGGCCGAGGTCACCGGTCCGCGCGAGATGGAGCTGGTCTACGGCGACGCCCAGCCCCCGGTCTGGCGCCGGGCGTTCACGCTGAGCCGGGAGCTGGACGCCGGCCGCATCGAGGCGCAACTCAAGGACGGCGTGCTGCGCCTGACAGTGCCGAAGGCCGAGGAAGCCAGGCCGCGGCGGATCGAGGTGCGCGTCGGCTGACCCGCGCCGCCCGCGGGTCAGCCGGCGCTGGCAGGCCTGTGCCATCATTCGCCCGGGCCGCGTGGGCCCGGGAGCGGGGATTGGAAGTCAAGGCCTTCATCGTCGAGGACAACAACGCCATCCGCGAGAGCCTGGTGGAGGCCCTCGCGGAGCTGGCAGGCATCCGGACCGTCGGGCAGGCGGCCCAGGCATCGGAGGCGATCGCCTGGCTGGCCGACCCCGCGAACGACTGGAACCTCGCCATCGTCGACCTGCTCCTGGACGAGAGCGGCACCGGCCTGGATGTGCTCAAGGCGCTGCGCGGCCGGGCACCCGGCCGCAGGGTGGTGGTGCTCACCGCCACCGCCAGCGGCGTGGTGCGCGACCAGTGCCTGGCGCTGGGCTGCGACAACGTGTTCGACAAGTCCATGGACACCGACGCCCTGCTCGACTGGTGCATGTCGCTCGGCGGCCGCCGGCCCGGCCCCGTGGACCGCTGAGTTCCCGCGCCCCATAATCGCGCATCCCGGCGCAGACCGGGAGCAAGCAAAGGGGAGTTGTCCGGCGCGGCCCGAGCCGCCGCGCCACAACCAGCGAGGACAACCCATGAACGATCCGGCCATCCTCGTGGTGGACGACAACCCCGACCACCTCGAGCTCATCGTGATGGCGCTGGAGGACTGCTGCGCGACCGCCCGCATCGTGACCGCGAGCGAGGGCGCGCAGGCGCTCGATTTCCTGTTCGGCCGTGGTGAGCATGCCGGCCGCGACACCACCCGCCAGCCACGGCTGGTGATCCTGGACCTCAAGCTGGTGCGCCTGAGCGGGCTCGAGGTGCTGCGTGCCATCCGCGCCGACCCCCGCACCACGACGCTGCCGGTGGTGATCCATTCCTCGTCGGTCGAGGACCGCGACGTCGCCGAATGCTATGCCGGCGGGGCCAGCGGCTACGTGCGCAAGGCCACCGACTTCGACGACCTGCGCGCCAAGATGCGGCGGCTGCACGACTTCTGGGTCCTGGGCAGCGGCCCGGCGCCGTCATCGGGCGGCGCCGACGGCGCCACCTAGGTCGCGCCGACCGATCCCGTCACCGGCAGCACGATCCCCGTGATGTAGCTCGCGCAGGCCGGCGAGGCCAGGAACACGTAGGCCGGCGACAGCTCCTCCGGCTGGGCCGGGCGCTTGAAGTCGCTGGACTTGCCGAACTGGGCAATCTTGTCGGCGCTCTGGTCGGCCGGGTTGAGCGGCGTCCAGACCGGCCCCGGGGCAATGGCGTTGACCCGGATTCCCTTGTCGATCAGGCTGGACGCCAGCGACATGGTGAACGCGTGGATGGCGCCCTTGGTGGCCGAGTAGTCCAGCAGCTGGCCGCTGCCCCGCAAGCCCACCACCGAGCCGGTGTTGATGATCGAGGCGCCGGGCTTCAGGTGCGGCAGGGCCGCCCGGGCCATGTAGAAGTACCCGAAGATGTTGGTCTTCATGGTCTCTTCGAGCCGCTCGTCGGTGATGTCGGCCAGCGAATCGGCGTGCTCCTGAAATGCCGCGTTGTTCACCAGGATGTCCAGCCGGTTGAACTCGGCCACGGTCTTCTCGACCGCCGATCGGCAGAACCCCGAATCCTTCACGTCCCCGGGGATCAGCAGGCAGCGCCGGCCTTCCTTCTCCACCCAGCGCTTGGTCTCCTGCGCGTCCTGGTGCGCCGTGAGGTAGACGATGGCCACGTCGGCGCCTTCCCGGGCGAACAGCACCGCCACCGCCCGGCCGATGCCGGAGTCACCACCGGTGATGAGCGCGGTCATGCCCTGGAGCTTGCCGCTGCCGCGGTAGTCGGGCGCCTCGAACCGGGGGCGCAGTTCCATGTCGGCCTCGAGGCCGGGCTTGGGCAGGTGCTGCGCCGGAAGATCCTCCGGCTGGGCGCGGTGGCCGGTCTGCGGCGACTTGGGCTGCTGCTGCCCGCCCTCGCCGCCCTTGGCCTTGGTGTCGTCCTTGCGATCCTGTTCGCGCTGGATGTCGCGCTGCTTCTCGGCTGCTGCGTCCGTGGCGCCGCGCGCGCTGTCCCGCGCGGTGGGTTTGTCGTCCATGGGTGTGCCTCCTTCTGGCAAACCGCCATCATGGGCACGGCACTCCGGGCGACCTGTAGAAGTTCGCGGTCCGACCGCGTCGGAGCGGGCCTACAGCCCCGCCGCCTCCTTGGCCCGCAGCTTGGCCCCGATGTACTCGCCATGCGTGACGTGCAGCAGCCCGGCGATCCGCGAGATCACGTGGTTCTCGTGCGCGCCGAGTTCGCCGTCGGCATAGGCCACCCGCCACATGGTCTCCACCACGGCAACCTTCTGGCCCTGGTCGAGGGCGTCGTTGACCTGGGACGTGAACTGGTGGAAGTCCGAGGCGGTGCGCGAGGCCTGCTCCGCCAGCGCGACCAGCTCCTCCAGCTCCGCGGGCCCCAGGTCGAAGCGGCGCCGCAAGGCCGCGAGCACGGTCTCGCGCTCCTGCACGGACACCTGCGGATCGGCCCGCATCACCTCGACGAGCAGGACGGCGCACGCCAGTTGCAGGGAACGGGGATCGGGCGCCGCGGGCACGGAAGCGCCGCCGAGCACATCGAACAGGTCACGGAAACTGCGGAACATGTCCGACCGACCGGCTCAGCGCATCGAAAGTTCCTGCAGCCGCGCCGGATCCACCGGCTTGGTCCAGTGGTGGTCGAACCCGGCCCGGGCGGCGGCGTCCTTGTCCTGCTGCTGGCCCCAGCCGGTGAGCGCGATCAGGATCGGCTGGCGGACCCCTTCCAGCCGGCGGATCCGGCGGGCGACCTCGTAGCCGTCGAAGTCCGGCAGTCCGATGTCCAGCAGCACGACGTCCGGCCGGAACTCGGCCGTGCGGGCGACGGCTGTCGCGCCGTCGTTGGCGATGCGCACGTCGTTGCCTGACATCTGCAGCAACTCGGCCACCGTCGATGCCGCATCCTCGTTGTCGTCCACCACCAGCACCCGTCGCTGCGCCTGCGTGGCCGGGGCCGGCGAGGGGCTGACGATCCCGGCGCGGGCGGCCGCCGCACGGCGCTGGCGCGGCAGGCGCACCACGAACTCGCTGCCCTGCTCCAGGCCCGCGCTGAAGGCTTCGACGTGGCCGCCATGCAGACGCACCAGTCCCTCGACCAGCGACAGCCCGATGCCCAGCCCGCCCTGGCGCCGCTCGGTGGGCTGCTTGACCTGGGTGAACAGGCCGAACACCTTGCCGAGCATGTCGGGCGCGATGCCGGTGCCGTTGTCCTGGACCCGCACCACCAGTTCCTCGGGCTGGGCCTCGACCGACAGGTCGATGCGCCCTCCTTTGCGGGTGTACTTGGCGGCGTTGTTCAGCAGGTTGGAGAACACCTGGGCCAGACGCGCAGGATCGGCCACGAGGTCGGTGGGCTCGTCGGGGAACGAGATCGACAGCTTGTGGTGCGCCGCCTCGATGTGCGGTCGGCTGATCTCCACCGCAGAGGCGATGACGCTCACCAGGTTGGTCGGTTCCTTCTTGAGTTCGACCTTGCCGGTGCCGATGCGCGAGACGTCCAGCAGGTCGTCGACCAGGCGCGACAGCTGCCCCACCTGGCGCTCGATGATGTCGCCCACCTGTTCGATGCGCACCGGATCGCCCCGGGCGCGCTTGATGATGGACAGGCCGTTCCAGATCGGCGCGAGCGGGTTGCGCAACTCGTGGGCCAGGGTGGCCAGGAAGACGTCCTTGGCCCGGTCGGACTCGCGCAGCGCGAGCAGCAGCTGCGCATTGTCGATCGCCACCGCGGCGCGGCGCGCCAGGTCTTCCGCCAGCGCCAGGTCGCCCGGGCCGTACCGCCGGCCGGATTCGGCAGTGATGAAGGTCAGCACCCCCATCGTGCGGCCGCGCGCGCTCAGCGGCACGCCGATGTACGAGCGCAGGCCCAGGTTGCGCAGGATGTCGAGCAGCTCCGGGGAGGAGGTGCCCGCCTGCAGCATCTCGAAGGTGATCTCGGGGACCAGCATGCCCTGCCCTGTCCGCAGCACGTTCCAGGTGCCGCTCGTGCTCGCCGGGTCGGGTGGAAACTGCCGGTGGAGTTCGTGCGCGAGATGCACCTTCTCCGGGTCGACGTGCGCGGCGGACACCCGCTCGAGCGTGCCGTCCGGCTGGAGCAGGTCCACCGCGCACCAGTCGGCAAAGTGCGGCACCGCCAGGCGGGCGATCCGGTCGAGGGTGGTCTCGTAGTCGGCCACCCCCGCCAGCTCGGCGCTGGCTTCGGCCAGGAACTTCAGGTCGTGCTCGATGTGCTTGCGGCGCGTGATGTCGAGGCACACGCCGGCCATCAGCACGGGTTGGTCATCGGCGTCGCGCCGGACGCACCCGCGCCCTTCCAGCCAGCGCACCCCGCCCTCGGGCAGGAACACCCGGTACTCGGTGCGGTGCCAGCCGGTGCTGCGGATGGACTCGTCGATCGCCGCGCGCACCCGCTCCCGGTCCTCCGGATGCACCAGGTCGTAGTAGCTCTCCCCCTCGGCGGCCGGCGTGCCCGGCGGCAACCCGTGCAGCAGCTCCATGCCGGGCCACCAGGTGCTGCGGCCGGTCGGCAGGTGCACCTGCCAGATGCCCATGCCACCCGCGTCGAGCGCCAACCGGAGCAGTTCCTCCTTCTGGCGCAGGGTCTCGGCGAGGCCGGCCGCACCGATCCCATCCGGGAGGTCAGGGTCGGCCGCGGACGGCCGGCTCTCCTCATCGTGCGGCGGCTGGTCGATCCGGCTGAGCATGGCGGGCTGAGAGCAATGGGCAGTCCTAGCGTAGCGGGAAACCATTCCCCCCATGGCCCTGGGAATGCCATGCACGACGCATGCAATGCGCATGTTCCGCTCAGCCAGACAGCATGGAGCCCCACGCCATCGGGCTCGGCTGCTATCAATTCATGAGCCAGCCGAGGCGTACGTCTGACGTAACAAGTGCATCCGGGTGCGATCAGCCCTGACGATCCAGCCGATCCGTGCGCCACGCGCACGCCGTCGCGGCCAGCGCGAGGACCGCAGCCAGCCCGTACATCTGCTCGAAGCCGAGCCGGGAGACCACGGTGCCGCCGCCGACCACGCCGGCGACGCCGCCCAGTCCGTAGCCGATGACGGTGAAGAGCGCCTGTCCGCGACCGCGCAGCCGGCCCGGGAAATGGCGGGTGATCATGGCAATGCAGGCGGTGTGGTGGGTGGCGAAGGTGAGCGCGTGCAGCACCTGGGCGATGAACAGCGCGGCGAGCCACCCGCCGCCGCCGCCGGTCAGGGCCATCCGCGCGACGGTGGCGACGCCGCACACCACCAGCCAGCGCGTCATCGGCAGGGCACGCAGCAGCCGCCCCTGGGAGAAGAACCAGGCGATTTCGACCACGACCGACACCGCCCAGAGCGCGCCGATCATCGCCTTGCTGTAGCCGCGGGCGTCCAGGTACAGGGAGAAGAAGCCGTAGACGGCGAAATGCGCCATCACGTGGAAGAACAGCGAGGCGAAGAACCACCGCACTGCCGGCTGGCGCAGCACCGGCAGCACCGGTGCGCCGCGCTCGTGCGCCTGGACCGCCTTCTCGCGGGTGTCGGGCAGCCACCAGGTGCAGCCCAGCACCGCGAGCAGCGTCACCAGTGTCCAGCCCGGGAAATGCCCCATGCCGAAGTGCTCGAACCAGGCGCCGGCGGTGAAGACCGTCACCATGAACCCGGCCGAACCCCACAGGCGCACCCGCCCGTAGCGCCCCCAGTCGCCCGCCACCAGATGGGCCATGGCCGCCTCGGTCAGCGACATCATCGAGCTGGTGTGCGTGAACATCAGCAGCAGGACCGCGGCCACCCACCAGGCGCTGCCGTCGAACCAGAGCCCCAGCGAGCACAGCAGGGCGATCAAGGCGCTCAGCCGCAGCAGCCGCACGCGCTCACCCGTGTGGTCGGACAGCGCTCCCCAGGCATAGGGGGCGAACACCCGCGTGAACGACTGGACCGAGGTCAGCAGGCTGATCACCACGATCGGCAGGCCCAGGTGCTTGAGCCACAGCGGCAGGTACGGGTTGAAGAAGCCGATGTGGGCGAAGTAGGTCGCCGACAGTGCGGCGAACGGCGCCAGCTGGCGCCCGCTCGGCGCCTCCTGCTGCATCACGGGCGTCAGAGGAAGGAAGCGGCGATCGCGGGCAGCGGCGGCTGCACGTCCGCGTTCTGGGCACGGTGGCGCAGCACGTGGTCCATCACGACCAGCGCCAGCATGGCCTCGGCGATGGGCGTGGCCCGGATGCCGACGCAGGGATCGTGGCGGCCCTTGGTGACCACCTCGGTCGTCTGGCCTTGCAGGTCGATGGTCTCGCGCGGGCTGATGATCGAGCTGGTCGGCTTGATGGCGATGGAGACGTCCAGGTCCTGGCCCGTGCTGATGCCCCCGAGGACGCCGCCGGCGTTGTTGGTGCGAAAGCCGCCCGGGGTGAGCGAGTCGCCATGCGTCGTGCCCCGCTGGGTGACGCTGGCAAAGCCGGCCCCGATCTCGACGCCCTTGACGGCGTTGATGCCCATCATCGCCCAGGCGATGTCGGCATCGAGCTTGTCGAACAGCGGCTCGCCGAGCCCCGGCGGCACGTTGGTGGCCGTGACCCGGATGCGCGCGCCGCAGGAGTCGCCGGCCTTGCGCAGGGCGTCCATGTAGGCCTCCAGGGGGGAGACATCGGCCACCGGTGCGAAGAACGGGTTGTGCGGCACGTGGTCCCAGGACTCGAAGCCGATCTCGATCTCGCCGATCTGCTGCATGCAACCGCGGAACAGCATGCCGTGCTTGTGCGCCAGCCACTTCCTGGCCACCGCGCCGGCCGCGACCATGGGCGCGGTGAGACGCGCCGACGACCGGCCGCCGCCGCGCGGATCGCGCAGCCCGTACTTCTGGATGTAGGCGTAGTCGGCGTGGCCCGGACGGAACGTGCGGGCGATGTCGGTGTAGTCCTTGCTGCGCTGGTCGGTGTTGCGGATGAGCAGGCAGATGGGGGTGCCGGTGGTCAGGCCCTCGTACACGCCGGACAGGATCTCGACCCGGTCCTCCTCCTGGCGCTGGGTGACATGGCGGCTGGTGCCCGGGCGGCGGCGGTCGAGGTCCGGCTGGATGTCGGCTTCCGACAGCGGCAGGCCGGGCGGGCAGCCGTCGACCACGCAGCCGATCGCCGGGCCGTGCGACTCACCGAAATTGGTGACCGCGAACAGGGTGCCGAAGGTGTTGCCGCTCATGGGCGGCGATTATCCCAGAGCGACTCTGGCGCTCAGAGCTGCGCGGTCGGGTGCGCGTCCTCGCCGCTGGGCCAGTCGCGGATGTAGGCCTTGAGCATGCGGTTCTCGAAGTTCTGGCTGTCCACCACGGCCTTGGCGACGTCGTAGAAGCTGATCACGCCCATCAGCATGCGCTTGTCCATCACCGGCATGTAGCGGGCATGGCGCTCCAGCATCATGCGCCGCACCTCGTCGAGCTCGGTCTCGGACGTGCAGGTGAGCGGGTAGTCGTCCATCGCGGTGCGCACGCGCCGGTCGCCGACCACGCCGTTGTTCTTGACGATGCACAGGATGACTTCGCGGAAGGTCAGCATGCCCACCAGATCGCCGTGCTCCATCACGACCAGCGAACCGATGTCCTTCTCCGCCATGGTTTCGATCGCGCGGGACAGCGGTTCATCCGGCGCGACGGTGTACAGGATGCTGCCCTTGACGCGAAGGATGTCGCTGACTTTCATGACGGTGTCTCCTCGTGGCCGGCCGCCCCGGCCGGTGCGGATGAATATAGCCCACAATTCCGCGCAGAGACAGAGCCCCGCAGGGGACGAAGGAGACACATGCCCGGCCATTCCGACCCCGGCTTCGACACGCTGGCGCTGCACGCCGGCGCCGCCCCCGACCCCGCCACCGGCGCGCGCGCGGTGCCGATCCACCTGACCACGTCCTTCGTCTTCGAGTCCAGCGACCACGCGGCCGCCCTCTTCAACCTCGAGCGCGCCGGTCACGTCTACTCACGCATCAGCAACCCGACCAACGCCGTGCTCGAGCAGCGCGTGGCCGCCCTTGAAGGCGGCATCGGCGCCATCGCCACCGCGAGCGGCCAGGCCGCGCTGCATCTGGCCATCGCCACGCTGATGGGCTCGGGCTCGCACATCGTCGCCAGCACCGCGCTGTACGGCGGGTCGCAGAACCTGCTGCACTACACGATGCGGCGCTTCGGGATCGAGACCACGTTCGTGCAACCCGGCGACATCGACGGCTGGCGTGCGGCGATCCGGCCCGAGACCCGCCTGCTCTTCGGCGAAACCGTCGGCAACCCCGGGCTGGACGTGCTGGACATCCCCACGGTCTCGGCCATCGCCCACGAGGCCGGTGTGCCACTGCTGGTGGACTCGACCCTCACCTCACCCTGGCTCATGCAGCCCCTCTCGCACGGCGCCGACCTGGTCTACCACTCGGCCACCAAGTTCCTCTCGGGCCACGGCACGGTGATCGGCGGCGTGCTGGTCGACGGCGGCAGCTTCGACTGGGACCGTTCGGGCAAGTTCGCGGGCCTCACCGCGCCCTACGACGGCTTCCACGGCATGGTCTTCAGCGAGGAATCGACCGTTGGCGCGTTCCTGCTGCGGGCGCGGCGCGAGGGCCTGCGCGACTTCGGCGCCTGCATGAGTCCGCACACCGCCTGGCTGATCCTGCAGGGCATCGAGACCCTGCCGCTGCGCATGGAGCGCCACGTGCGCAACACCGAGAAGGTGGTGCAGTTCCTCGCATCCCACCCCTTCGTCGAGCGGGTCGGTCACCCGATGCTGGCGTCGCACCCCAGCCACGCGCTGGCCCGGCGGCTGCTGCCGCGCGGCGCCGGCTCGGTGTTCAGCTTCGACATGAAGGGCCACCGGGACCAGGGCCGCCGCTTCATCGAGACGCTCCAGGTGTTCAGCCACCTGGCCAACGTGGGCGATTGCCGCTCGCTGGTGATCCATCCGGCCAGCACCACCCACTTCCGCATGAGCGACGAGGCGCTGGCGGGCGCCGGCATCGCCCAGGGCACGATCCGCCTGTCCATCGGCCTGGAGGATCCGGACGACCTGATCGACGACCTCAAGCGCGCCCTGCGGGCGGCGGAAAAGGCGGCCTGACATGGACCTCGTCGTCAAGGGCCGGCGCACCTACTGCTACACGGGCGGCAGGCCATTCGCCGCAGGTCGTCCGACCGTGGTGTTCCTGCACGGCGTGCTGAACGACCACAGCGTCTGGATCCTGCAGACACGCTCCTTCGCGCACCACGGCTGGAACGTGCTGGCGCCCGACCTGCCCGGGCACTGCCGCAGCGAGGGCGAGCCGCCGGCTTCGGTCGAGGAAGCGGCCCAGTTCGTGCTCGACCTGCTGGACGCCGCCGGGGTGCAGCGCGCCGCACTCGTGGGCCACAGCTTCGGCTCGCTGGTGGCCATGGAGGCGGCGGCGCGCGCGCCGCAGCGCGTCTCGCACCTCGCGCTGCTCGGCACCGCGTTCCCGATGAAGGTGTCGGCCGCGCTGCTGGAGAGTTCCCTGGCGCAGCCGATGAAGGCGATCGACATGGTCAACGTGTTCTCGCACGCGACGCTCGCGCCGCCGCCGTCCGCCCTGGGCCCCGGCACCTGGCTCTACGGCGGCTCGCGGGCCCTGATGAAGCGGGTGCTGGCCAGCAACCCGCGGGTGAACCTGTTCCACCGCGGGTTCGTCGCCTGCGACAGCTACCGCGGCGGCGAGGACGCCCTGGCCCGTGCGCAGTGCCCGGTGCTGTTCGTGCTGGGCCGGCGCGACGCGATGACGCCGCCGAAGGCCGCGCAGTCCCTGCAGGCGAAAGCGGCCGGCGCGACGACGGTGCTGGTCGACGCGGGCCACCAGATGATGGCCGAGGCGCCCGACGCGGTGCTGGCGGCCTTGCAGGATTTCGTGCGCCCATGACCGCGGACGCGATCACGCCGCCGATGGCGCCGGCGCGCGCGGTCGAGATCGCGCAGTCCTTCGACCTGCGGGCACTGCCGCCGGACTTCTACGCCAACCCCTTCCCGGTGTACGCCGTGCTGCGCGAGCGCGAGCCCGTGCGCCGGATGCCGGACGGTTCGTTCTTCCTGACCCGCCATGCCGACCTGGTGGCGGTGTACCGCGACGCACACGCCTTCAGCTCGGACAAGAAGGTCGAGTTCACGCCCAAGTACGGCGAGGGCTCGCCGCTGCTCGCGCACCACACGACCAGCCTGGTGTTCAACGACCCGCCGTTGCACACGCGGGTGCGCAAGCTGATCATGGGCGCCCTCACCCGGCGCGCCATCGCCGACATGGAGCCGGGCCTCGTCGCGCTGGTCGACGGCCTGCTCGACCGCATCGCCGCGCGCGGCGGCGGCGACCTGATCGGCGACTTCGCCGCCGCGATCCCGGTCGAGATCATCGGCAACCTGCTGGACGTGCCGCACGGCGAACGCGGGCCGCTGCGCGACTGGTCGCTGGCGATCCTGGGCGCCCTGGAGCCGCGGCTGTCGCCAGAGCAGCAGCAGGCCGGCGACCGCGGCGTCGCGGAGATGCTCGACTACCTCAGTGGCCTGGTCGCGCGCCGGCGCCGCCAGCCGGGCGACCCCGAGCACGACGTCCTGACCCGCCTGATCCAGGGCGAAGGCGGCGAGCAGCTGTCCGGACACGAGCTGCTGCACAACTGCATCTTCATCCTGAATGCGGGCCACGAGACCACCACCAACCTGATCGGCAACGCGCTGGTGTCGCTGCAGGAGTGGCCCGCCCAGAAGCAGTGGCTGCTCGCCGCGGTCGGCAGCCGGCCCGGTGATCCGGCCGCGGAGCCGGTGCTCGCGGCGGCGGTCGACGAATTCCTGCGGTTCGAATCCTCCAACCAGCTGGGCAACCGTCGCGCGCTGCATGCGTGCGACGTCGGCGGCGTGCCGCTGCCGCCAGGCGCCCTGGTCACGCTGTGCATCGGTGCGGCCAACCGCGATCCGGCGCAGTTCGAACAGGCGGACCTGCTGCGGCTGGACCGGGTGGGCAACCGCCACCTGGCGTTCGGGTTCGGCATCCACCAGTGCGCCGGGCTCAGCCTGGCCCGGCTGGAAGGCCGGGTGGCGATCGGCCGCTTCCTGGCGCGCTTTCCCGCTTACCGCCTGACGGCGCCGCCGGTGCGGGGCGGCCGCGCACGCTTCCGGGGCTTCCTGCACGCGCCGTTCGCCGTCGCCTAAACTGCCGCGAACAACACCAGGAGACAAACCATGGGCGCCACCAGCACGACGACCATCGATCCGCGAACGCTCACGTCCTTCGCGCAGTTCTATCCGTTCTACCTGTCCGAGCATGGCAACCGCACCTGCCGGCGGCTGCACTTCTTGGGCTCGTCCCTCGGGCTGGCCTGCCTGGGCCTGCTGCTCGCCACCGGCAATCCCTGGTGGCTGCCCGCCGGCCTGGTCGCCGGCTATGCCTTCGCCTGGATCGGGCACTTCGGTTTTGAGAAGAACAAGCCGGCCAGCTTCAAGCGCCCGCTCTACAGCTTCATGGGCGACTGGGTGATGTACAAGGACATCTGGACCGGAAAGATCCCGTTCTAGGCCGGCGCAGCGGCCTCGCTGCCCGGCCTGCTGGAGGCGCCGGCAGGCTGCGCGCACGACCTGTCGTTTCCGCCTAGAGCACGTCCTTCAGGTACAGGCTCGACAAGGCGCCGTGCCCCCAGAGCCGCGCCGTCGCGTCGGTTCGCGGCAGCAGCAGATGCCGCAGCAGCGGCTCGACCGCGGTCGACTGCGCGTCGGCCAGCAGCACGTAGCGCGTGGCGACCGCGTCGTCGATCTCGTTCAGGCGGCCCAGCCAGTCCAGCTGCACGAGCGATTCGAGCACCGGTTCGAGCTGCAGCGGGTCCACCCCCAGCGTGCGCACCAGCTCGTCGACGTTCATCCCGCGTCGCGCCGAGTTGCGAACCCGGTGCAGTTGCTGCAGGACCTCGAGTGCGAGCTGGAACTGCCAGCCATGGAGGGTCGGAGTGCGCCGGGTGGCGCCCAGCAGGCTGGGCAGGTAGGCCGCCACCACGGCGCCCATCAGCACCACCAGCCAGGCAAGGTAGATCCAGACGAGCAGGATCGGGACCGTGGCGAACGCGCCGTACACCACCGAGTACGTCGGCACCAGCCCGAGGTACCAGGCCAGCAGCCGCTTGGCCGCCTCGATCCCGAACGCGGCCACCACGCCGCCCGCCACCGCGTGGGCCGGGCGCACCGGCGTGTTCGGAACGAACCGGTACAGGCAGGTCAGCCCCCCGGTCAGCAGCACGAACTCCAGCACGTCGAGCAGGAACCGCACGACGCCCGGAACGCCGCTGACCAGCCCGCGCGACGCATACAGGGCGTACGAAGTCACGCTGATGCTGGCGCCCAGGAGCAGCGGCCCGAGCGTCATCACGGCCCAGTAGATCAGCACCCGCTGCGCGAGTGGACGGTGGCGCCGCACCCGCCAGATGTTGTTGAGGGTGCGGTCGATCGTCAGCACCAGGGCCAGCGCCGAGAGGAACAGCGCGCCCAGCCCGACCACGCCGAGCCGGCTGGCCTTGCCCGCGAACTGCGTGAGGTACCCGAGCACCTGGCGCGCGATGGCGTCGGGCACCAGGCTCTGCACCAGCCAGGACTGCACCGCGCCCTGCAGCTTGCCGAACATCGGGAAGGCGGTGAAGACCGCCAGTGCCACCGTGACCATCGGCACCAGGGCGATGGTGGTGGTGAACGTGAGGCTGCTGGCGGTCAGGCCCAGGCGGTCCTCGCGGAACCGCTCGCGCAGCGTGCGCGCCGCCGACAGCCAGGGAAAGCGCGAGAGCTCGGCGAGCAGCGAGGCCACGTTCATCGGCCGCTATGATGCCATCGCCCATGGACGAGACCCTCAACGAAGTGCGCGAGGCCCCGGCCGACCTGCGCCGCATCCGCGCCCTCGCCGTCGGCAGCCTGGCGGCCCTCATCGTGCTGGGCGTCGCCTGGGAGCTCGTGCTCGCACCGCTGCGACCCGGCGGTTCGGCCTGGGTGCTGAAGGTGGCGCCGCTGCTGCTTGCGCTGGCCGGCCTGCTGCGTCACCGCATGTACACCTACCGGTGGGTGAGCCTGCTGGTCTGGCTGTATGTCGCCGAAGGGGCCATGCGCGCCTGGAACGACCCGGTCGCCCCGGCCTGGCTGCCGCTCCTGCAGATCGCCCTGAGCCTGCTGCTGTTCGCGGCGTGCGCGCTGCACGTGCGCAGCCGGCTCGGCTGGAAAAGGAAGACCACCTCATGACCGCATTGATCGACACCCTGCGCGCCTGCGTCGGCGCACCGAACGTCCTGACCGAGGGCGACCTGGGTGCCTGGGAGCAGGACTGGCGCAAGCGCGTGCGCGGCAAGGCGCTGGCCGTGGTGCGGCCGGCCAGCACCGCCGAAGTGGCCGCGGTGGTCCGGGCGTGCGCCGCCGCCGGCACCTCGATCGTGCCGCAGGGCGGCAACACCGGGCTGGTCGTGGGCGGCGTGCCCGACGCGAGCGGAACGCAGGTGGTCCTGAGCCTGCAGCGCATGCACGCGGTGCGCGAGGTCGACCGCGAGAACCTCACGATGACGGTCGAGGCCGGTTGCGTGCTGCAGGCGGTGCAGCAGGCAGCCGACGATGCCGGCCTGCTGTTCCCCCTCAGCCTGGCGGCCGAGGGCAGTTGCACCATCGGCGGCAACCTGTCCACCAATGCCGGCGGCACGCAGGTGCTGCGGTACGGCAATGCGCGCGAGCTGTGCCTGGGGCTGGAAGTCGTCACGGCCTCGGGCGAGGTCTGGGAAGGACTGACCGGGCTGCGCAAGGACAACACCGGCTACGACCTGCGCCAGCTGTTCATCGGCAGCGAAGGCACGCTGGGGATCATCACGGCCGCCACGCTCAAGCTCTATCCCCGCCCGGCCGCGACCCTGACGGCCTGGGCCGCCGTGCCCTCGGTGCGGCACGCGGTGCGCCTGCTGGCGCTGGCCCAGGGCCGGCTGGGGTCGGGCCTCACCGGCTTCGAGATGATGGGGAGCTTCGCCCTGCAGCTGGTGGCGCGGCACTACCCGCAGCAGCGCGTGCCCTTCGTCGAGGACAGCCCCTACGGCGTGCTGCTGGAGAACACCGACCACGAGTCGGAAGCGCACGCGCGGGCGCAGTTCGAGTCGCTGCTGGAGGCCGCGCTGGAGGAAGGCTGCGCGACCGACGCCGTGGTCGCCGAGAACCTGGCGCAGGCGCACCAGCTGTGGCACGTGCGCGAAAGCATCCCGATGGCGCAGGCCGAGGAAGGCCTGAACGTCAAGCACGACATCTCGGTGCCGATCTCGCGCATCCCCGCGTTCTGCGAGGAAACGGGCGCCCTGCTGGAGAAGTCGATCCCGGGCGTGCGGCTGGTGAACTTCGGCCACCTGGGCGACGGCAACCTGCACTACAACGTGCAGGCCCCGCAGGGTGGCGACGCGCAGGCGTTCCTGCGCGCCAACGAGGAGCGGATCAACACCCTCGTGTACGACCAGGTGCACCGCTTCGGCGGTTCGATCTCCGCCGAGCACGGCATCGGCGAGCTCAAGGCGGCCAAGCTGCCGCACTACAAGTCGCCGGTGGCGCTGGAGCTGATGCGGGCGGTCAAGCGCGCGCTGGACCCCGACAACCTGCTGAACCCGGGCCGCGTGCTGGGGGCCTGACGCCGGGACGGCGCCCGGCGTTGCCGTGCGGCAACCCGGGCGGTCACGCCGGGCGTGATAATCCGGCCACTCCGCTTCCAGGGAGCCACGCGCCCCCGCAACATCCGCTCCCATGACCTCCGCGCGCCCTGTCCGCACCCAGTACGAAGACTTCATGCGCCATGTGTTCACGCATGGCGCGCCCAAGCCCGACCGCACCGGCACCGGGACGCGCAGCGTGTTCGGCTACCAGATGCGGTTCGACCTGAACGAGGGCTTCCCGCTGGTGACCACCAAGAAGGTCCACCTGAAGTCCATCATCCACGAGCTGCTCTGGTTCCTGGAAGGATCGAGCGACAACAACCGGCTGCGCGAGCGCGGGGTGACGATCTGGGACGAGTGGGCCCGCGAGGACGGCGACCTGGGCCCGGTGTACGGCGTCCAGTGGCGCAGCTGGCCCACGCCCGATGGCGGCCAGATCGACCAGATCGCCGAAGCCGTCAGGACGATCCGCACCAATCCGGATTCGCGCCGCATCATCGTCAGCGCCTGGAACGTGGCCGACATCCCGAAGATGGCGCTGGCGCCGTGCCATGCGTTCTTCCAGTTCTACGTGGCGGACGGCAAGCTGTCCTGCCAGCTGTACCAGCGCAGCGCCGACATCTTCCTGGGCGTTCCGTTCAACATCGCCAGCTATGCCCTGCTCACGCACATGATGGCGCAGCAGTGCGACCTGGGGGTGGGCGATTTCATCTGGACCGGTGGCGACTGCCACATCTACAGCAACCACCACGAGCAGGTGGAGCTGCAGCTCTCGCGCGCGCCCTTCCCGTATCCCACGCTGAACATCAAGCGGCGGCCGGCCTCGATCTTCGAGTATGCGTACGAAGACTTCGAGGTAATGGACTACCAGTGCCACGCGGCGATCAAGGCGCCGGTGGCGGTCTGATGGAACTGGGCCTGGTGTACGCCCGCGCCGCCAACGGCGTGATCGGCCGCGAGGGCGGCCTGCCCTGGCACCTGCCGGAGGATCTGGCGCACTTCAAGCGGGTCACGCTGGGGGCGCCCGTCATCATGGGCCGCAAGACCTGGGACTCGCTGCCGCCGAAGTTCCGCCCCCTGCCGGGCCGGCGCAACATCGTCGTGACGCGTCAGGCGAATTGGCGTGCCGAGGGCGCCGAGCGCGCAGGGTCCCTGGCCGAGGCAGTGGCATCCTGCGCAGACGCGCCGAAGGCCTGGGTGATCGGTGGTGGCGAGCTGTACGCGCAGGCGGCGCCGCTGGCCCGGGTGGCGCAGGTCACCGAGATCGACCAGGCCTTCGAGGGCGACGCGTTCGCCCCCGTGCTGGGCGCCGGCTGGCACGAAGTCGCGCGCGAGCGCCACGTGTCGGGCGGCGGCCTGGCGTTCAGTTTCGTCACGTACCACCACAGCCCTTCGCTCGGAGATTGACATGTCAGGAGCCGGATTCCACGTCCACGGACCGCACGACCACGAACTGGAGCACGCCACCCAGCATGCCGCGGCCGGTCATGGCGAGTCCTCGCACCACGGCATCGCCGGCGGCAGCATGACCAACCAGATCGCGATGTTCACCGCCGTCATCGCGACGGTCGGTGCGATCTTCGCGTACATGGGCGGCGCCACCCAGGCCAACGCCGGCCTGTACAAGAACAACGCCGCCATCCGCAAGACGGAGGCCTCGAACCAGTGGAACTACTTCCAGGCCAAGAGCACGAAGCAGTCCCTGGCCGAGATGTCGCGCGACCTGGCGGCCACCGAGCCGGACCGTGCCAAGTACCAGGCCAAGGTGGACCGCTACGAGAAGGAAAAGAAGGACATCGAGGCCGAAGCGCGCAAGATCGAGGCGGAAGCCAAGGCCTGGGACGAGCGCAGCGAAGCGCAGATGCACCAGCACCACCGCTGGGCGCAGGCGACCACCGCGCTGCAGGTGTCCATTGCCCTCGCGGCGATTGCGCTGCTCACCAAGAAGAAGTGGCTGGAATACGGCATGTTCGGTCTCGGCGCCATCGGCGTGGGCATCGGCGCGCTGGCAGCCCTGCACATCTGATCGCACGGGCGGTGGCGCCGCCCGCCTGCTGCTCCCCCCAAGCGACCCGTCCGAACGAATTCAAGGAGACAAGACCATGCAGCGACGACCCTTCCTCGCAAGCGCCCTCGTGGCCGCAGCCTCGGCCACCGTCACGACGCTGGCTGCTGCACAAGGCTTCCCGGCCCGGCCGGTCACGGTGATCGTGCCCAATCCGCCGGGCGGCATCGTCGACTCCTCGGCCCGCATCGTGGCCGATTCGCTGGCCAAGGTGCTGTCGCAGTCCGTCGTGGTGGAAAACCGCGGCGGCGGCAGCGGCAACGTGGCATACGGTGCCGTGGCGCGCGCGCCCGCCGACGGCTACACGCTCCTGAGCTCGTACTCGGCCTACCACGTCGGCAACCCGGCCCTGATGGCCAAGCTGCCCTGGGCGCAGAAGGACTTCGCGCCGGTGGCCCTGGTGACGGCCGGCACCAACGTGATCGCGGTGCATCCATCGGTGCCCGCCAACACGCTGCCCGAGTTCATCGAGTACCTGAAGAAGAACCCCGGCAAGCTGAGCTACGCGTCGCAGGGCAATGGCTCGCTGTCGCACGTCGGCACCGAGATGTTCAAGACCCAGACGGGCACCAACATGGTCCACATCCCGTACAAGGGGTCGGGCCCGGCCATCCAGGACGTGCTGTCGGGCCAGGTGCAGGTGTTCATCACCACGCCGCCTTCGGTGATGCAGCACGTGCAGGCCGGCAAGCTCAAGGGACTGGCCGTGACCGGCAAGACCCGCCATCCGGGCCTGCCCGACGTCCCCACCACTGCGGAAGCCGGCCTGAAGGGCTTCGAGCTGGAGGCCTGGGTCGGGATGTTCGCGCCGGCCGGCACCCCGCCCGACGTGATCGACAGGCTGAGCACCGGCATCAAGCAGGCGCTCGAGCAGCCCGAGGCCAAGACCCGCGCCGCCGGCGCCGGCATCGACCTGCGGTACCTGCCACCCAGCGCGCTGGAGGCCCTGGTCACCCGCGAAACCGCGTTCTGGGCCAAGACGATCAAGGCCGCCAACATCACGGCCGACTGAGGCCCCGCCAGGCGTCCACTGGCGCGGGCTGCGCAGGTTCCGGGCGGTGCTTCGGGTAAGCTGCGGCGCCCATGAAGATCACCACCTGGAACGTCAACTCGCTCACCGCCCGCCTGCAGCACGTGCTCGACTGGGTGGCGGCCAACCCGGTCGACGTGCTGTGCCTGCAGGAACTCAAGCTCACCGATGACAAGTTCCCGCTCGACGCGGTGCGCGAGGCGGGCTATGCCCACTGCGCCGTCTTCGGCCAGAAGACCTACAACGGTGTGGCCATCCTGAGCCGCACGCCGGTGCGCGACGTGGCCAGGAACATCGGCGGTTTCGAGGACGAGCAGTCGCGGGTGATCGCCGCGACCGTTGACAGCCCGCTGGGCGAGGTGCGGCTGGTGAACGGCTACTTCGTCAACGGCCAGGCGCCCGGGAGCGACAAGTTCAGCTACAAGATGAACTGGCTGGGGGGCCTCAACACCTACCTGTGCGGCGAGCTCGGGCGGCATCAACGCCTGGTGCTCCTGGGCGACTTCAACATCGCGCCCGAGGACCGCGACTCGTGGGATCCGGACGGCCTGCGCGACACCATCCACCACACCGTCGAGGAGCGCGAGCACTTCCAGCGCCTGCTGGGGCTGGGCCTGTGCGACAGCTTCCGCCTGTTCGAGCAGCCAGAGAAGAGCTTCAGCTGGTGGGACTACCGGATGCTCGGCTACCAGAAGAACCGCGGCCTGCGCATCGACCACATCCTGGTGAGCGAGGCCCTGCGCCCGCACGTGAAGTCCTGCGCCATCGACCGCACGCCGCGCAAGTGGAAGCAGCCGAGCGACCATGCGCCGGTGACCGTCGAACTCTGAGGGCCGGCGTCGGCCCGGGCGCCGGCGAGAGTTCGCGACATCCCGGCCGGGCGGTGCCCCGGCCCATCGACTGACGCCGCGGTCAGCGCCCGCGCAGACCGCAGCGCGCGCAGGCGCATGGAGGTCGGCGGCGGCCCGGCGCCCTCGCCGGCCGTCGCGCGTCACTCCAGGCCCAGTTCCTGGATCTTGCGGGTGATGGTGTTGCGGCCGATGCCCAGCTTCAGGGCGGCCTCGATGCGACGGCCGCGCGTGTTGGCCAGCGCCGTGAGGATGAGGCGCGATTCGAAGCGCCGCGTGAGCTCGTCCCAGACGTCGTGCCGGCCGGCCAGCAGCAGCTCCATGGCTTCGGCTTCAAGGCCGGATTCCCACGCACCACCCGCCATCGGCGCCGTCTCCACCCCCGGCGACGGCGCGGCCACGGCGCTGGCGTCTGCGGGCCGATGCGCTTCCGGCGGCGCCGCCGCGCGTGCAGCCGGTTCGCCGGCGGCCAGCGACACTTCGGGCGGCAGGTCCTTGGGTTCGATCAGCTGCGCGGGCGCCATCACGGTCAGCCAGTGGCAGATGTTCTCGAGCTGCCGCACGTTGCCGGGAAAGCCGAAAGCCGTCAGCCGCGTGAGCGCCGCGTCGGAGATGCGCTTGGGCTCCACGCCCAGCTGCTTGGCCGACTGCTGCAGGAAATGCCGCGCCAGCATGGGAATGTCCTCGCGCCGCTCGCGCAGCGCGGGCAGGCGCAACCGGATCACGTTCAGCCGGTGGAACAGGTCCTCGCGGAAGGCCCCTTCCTTGACGCGCTGCTCCAGGTCCTGGTGGGTCGCGGCGATCACGCGCACGTTCGCCTTGACCGCGTTGTGGCCGCCGACCCGGTAGAAGTGGCCGTCCGACAGCACCCGCAACAGCCGCGTCTGCAGATCGAACGGCATGTCGCCGATCTCGTCCAGGAAGAGCGTGCCGCCTTCGGCCTGCTCGAAGCGGCCGCGGCGCATGGTCTGGGCGCCGGTGAAGGCGCCGCGCTCGTGGCCGAACAGTTCGCTCTCGAGCAGGTCCTTCGGGATGGCCGCGGTGTTGATGGCGACGAACGGCCCGCTGGCGCGCGGCGAGTGCTTGTGCAGCGCCCGGGCCACCAGTTCCTTGCCGGAGCCGGATTCGCCGGTGATCATCACCGTGACGTTGCTCTGCGAAAGCCGGCCGATGGCGCGGAACACGTCCTGCATCGCCGGCGCCTGGCCCAGCATCTCGGGTGCGGCCGCCAGCCGCTCCTCGGCCACTTCCTCGCGCTGGCTTTCCTCGACCGCCCGACGGATCAGCTCGATCGCCTTGGGCAGGTCGAACGGCTTGGGCAGGTACTCGAACGCGCCGCCCTGGAAGGCGGAGACGGCGCTGTCCAGGTCGGAGAACGCCGTCATGATGATGACGGGCAGCCCAGGGTGCTTCTCCTTGACCTTGGACAGCAGGTCGAGGCCGCTGCCGCCCGGCATGCGGATGTCGCTCACCAGGATCTGCGGCCCCTGGTCGTCGTTGGCGCTGTCCAGCGCCAGCAGGACCTCGCGCGCGTTCGTGAAGCTTCGGGTGGGGAGTTCCTCCCGCAGCAGCGCCTTTTCCAGCACGAAGCGGATGGATTGGTCATCGTCAACGATCCAGATCGGCTTCATGGATGGACAGTCACCTCAGGTCATTCGGTTGGAAGAACTCAGGGCAATGGAATCAGGATCTTGAAATCCGTCCTCCCCGGCACGCTGTCGCACTCGATCAGTCCATGATGCTGCTGCACGAAGGTTTGCGCCAACGTCAGCCCCAATCCTGACCCGCCTTCCCTGCCGGAGACCAGCGGGTAGAAGATGCGGTCCTTGATCGCCTCGGGCACGCCGGGCCCGTTGTCGATCACATGCAATTCCAGTGCCAGTCGATAGCGCTGTTTACCGAACGTGACCTGCCGCGCCACGCGCGTGCGGAACACCAGTTGCGCGTCGCCCGCGGCGATGCGGTCGGACAGCGCCTGGCAGGCGTTGTGCGCGATGTTCAGCACCGCCTGGATCAGCTGCTCGCGGTCGCCGCGGAACTCGGGCAGCGAGGTGTCGTACTCGCGCACCACCTTCAGGCCACGCGGGAACTCCGCCAGGATCAGCGAGCGCACGCGTTCGCACACTTCGTGGATGTTGACGTCGCCCACCACGTGCGGCCGGCGGTGCGGCGCGAGCAGGCGGTCGACCAGCGTCTGCAGGCGATCGGCCTCGTGGATGATGACGCGGGTGTATTCCTTCAGGTCGCGGCCCTGGATCTCCATCTCCAGCAGCTGCGCCGCGCCGCGGATGCCACCGAGCGGATTCTTGATCTCGTGCGCCAGGTTGCGGATCAGCTCCTTGTTCGCCTGCGCCTGGTCGATCAGGCGCTCCTCGCGCTCCTGGCGCACCTGCTGCTCCAGCGGCAGCAGCTCGATGATGATCTCGCCCGGGTGGTCGGTCTGCACCACGACCACGTGCACCTGCATCGGATCGGCGTTGTGGCGCAGCAGCCAGGCGTCATAGCGCAGCGCCGCGAATTCGTTGCTGCCGGCGCCCTCCAGCGCGTTGCGCAGCAGCTGCGGCTCGGTGAAGCAGGCCGGGAAGCTCGACCCCTCGATGGTGCGGCGGGAACTGCCGAGCGCGTCCTCGAGGGCCGCGTTGGCGAACAGCACGCTGCCGTCGGCGGCCACCACCGCCACCAGCGTGGCGAGCAGGTCGAACGCGCCGAAGCGCGCCGAAGCCGACGACGCGGGCGAGTCGGGGCGGGACGCGGTCAAGCCGTCACTTGGCCGCCGAGGCGTTCAGGCGGCCCAGTTCGCGCTGGATGCCGGCGATGTCGCTCTCGTTGCGGGAGATGCTGGCCTTCAGCTCGGCCACCCGGTCCAGGTACTTCTGGTGGTTGCGTGTCTCCGGCCCGAGCTTCTCGGGCTCGCCGTTGTTGTATTCCTTCAGCAGCTCCTCCTGGCGCGCCTGCGCCTTCCTGAGCTCGGCCTCCAGGATGTGGCGGGCATCGGCGTCGCGCGCCTTCTGGTCGGCGGCCTCCACCTTCTGGGCGGCCGAGGCGGACGGGGCGGCGTTGGCCACCCGCACCGGTGCGTTGACGCGCGTGCCCTCGACCACGGTCACGTTGCCGCCTTCGACCGGCTTGCAGCCCTGGGCCGCGGCTTCGGAACTGTTGTTGGTGTACGTGTTGCCGCAGCGCCAGATACGCGTGGTCTGGGCTTGGGCCTGGGCGGCGGCCAGCAGCAGGGTCAGGGAGATCGTGAGGGCGTACTTCATGGTTTGGCTCCTTTCACCGAGGGGTTCAGGATGGTCTGCCAGTATGGCTGAACTCTTCCGATCGGCCAACCAAGTCCATGATTCCAAACAACAATTCGCGGCGGCTGCCATGCTTTTGGGACACCTGATGCGCACACGGAACGGTGCCGGGTGGGTCGGAAAGGACAAAAGGACGGCGCGAGCCGTCCTTTTCCGCAGAGCGCCGGACGGACGTCCGGCGCAGGGGCCCCATCAGAGGCTGTAGTACATGTCGAACTCGATCGGGTGCGTGGTCATGCGGAAACGCGTGACTTCCTGCATCTTCAGCTCGATGTAGGCATCGATCATCGAGTCGGTGAACACGCCGCCCTTGGTCAGGAACGCGCGATCCTTGTCGAGGTACTCCAGCGCCTGGTCGAGGCTGTGGCACACGGTCGGGATCTTCGCGTCCTCTTCCGGCGGCAGGTGGTACAGGTCCTTGGTGGCGGCTTCGCCCGGGTGGATCTTGTTCTCGACGCCGTCCAGGCCCGCCATCAGCATAGCGGCGAAGCCCAGGTACGGGTTCATCAGGGGATCCGGGAAACGCGCCTCGATGCGGCGGCCCTTCGGGTTGGCCACGTACGGGATGCGGATCGACGCGGAGCGGTTGCGGGCCGAGTAGGCCAGCTTGACCGGTGCCTCGAAGCCGGGCACCAGGCGCTTGTAGCTGTTGGTGCCGGGGTTGGTGATGGCGTTCAGGGCACGGGCGTGCTTGATGATGCCGCCGATGTAGAACAGCGCGAACTCCGACAGGCCGGCGTAGCCGTCGCCCGCGAACAGGTTCTTGCCGTCCTTCCACACGGACTGGTGCACGTGCATGCCGGAGCCGTTGTCGCCCACGAGGGGCTTGGGCATGAAGGTGGCCGTCTTGCCGTAGGCGTTGGCCACGTTCTGGATGACGTACTTCTGCAGCTGGCTCCAGTCGGCGCGGGCCACCAGGGTGTTGAACCTGGTGCCGATCTCGTTCTGGCCGGCGCCCGCCACCTCGTGGTGGAACACCTCGACGGGGATGCCCAGCGATTCGAGGATCAGGGACATCTCGGCGCGCATGTCCTGCGTGCTGTCGACCGGGGGCACGGGGAAGTAGCCGCCCTTGACGGTCGGACGGTGGCCCTTGTTGCCGCCTTCGATCTTCTTGCCCGTGTTCCAGGAAGCCTCGTACTCGTCGATCTTGACGAACGAGCCGGACATGTCGGCGCCCCAGCGGACGTCGTCGAAGATGAAGAATTCGGGTTCCGGACCGAAGAAGGCGGTGTCACCCAGCCCGGTGGACTTCAGGTAGGCCTCGGCACGCTTGGCGATCGAACGCGGGTCGCGGTCGTAGGCCTTGCCGTCGCCCGGCTCGAGCACGTCGCAGGTCAGCAGCAGCGTGGTCTCTTCGAAGAAGGGATCGATGTTCGCGGTGGAAGGATCCGGCATCAGCAGCATGTCGGATGCCTCGATGCCCTTCCAGCCGGCCACGGAGGAGCCGTCGAAGGCGTGGCCGGAGCTGAACTTGTCTTCGTCGAAGTGCGACACGGGAACGGTCACGTGCTGTTCCTTGCCACGCGTGTCGGTGAAGCGGAAGTCGACGAACTTGACTTCGTTGTCCTTCACCATCTTCATCACGTCTGCGACGGTCTTGGCTGCCATCAGGTTTTCTCCGGTTGGATGGTTGATTGAGAGAGAAGCGGGGTGCTGGAATGCAGGTTCTGTGCCAAAGCTGGTGCATGGCCCGGTCCGGCGGAGCCCGGCGATTGTCGGTGATGTTTGGGGGGATTCCTGACGAAAGGCTCAAGCCCGGCGGGACGGCGGAGAACCTTTCTGGTGCATTCTGGCCGATGCACGCTCCTGGTGCATCACCCTTCGCGCACCAATTCGGGGCCGAGCTTGGCCCCGATCTGATGCAGGCCCGCCAGCAGGTCGGCATAGGCCGGGCCGACGGCTCCGGGCGGGCCTTTGACCCCCAGGTCGATGTGCCGGCCGTACTGCGGATGGTCGACGCTGGGCAGGCTGAACACCTTGATCTCCGGATGGCTACGCTCCAGCTGCTCCATCAGCGGCGTCAACGTGGCCTCCATCGCCCCGAACACGATGACCGAGCGCTCCAGGTAGGCGCCGCGCTGGAACAGGTGGGCGTACTGGCCGTCGAGGACCGACTCGATCATCGGCCAGGCCATGACCGGAAAGCCCGGGACGAAGTGCACGTCCCCGCAGCTGAAGCCGGGGATCTTGTTGTACGGGTTCGGGATGATGCGGGCGCCGCGCGGGAAGACGCCCATGTTCAGCCGGTGCACGTTGTCGGGCCGGTCCGGCTCGTAGGGCACGCCCTGCTCCCGCGCGACGTCTTGCATCCGCTCGCGGATCAGTGCCTCGGCCTCGGGGTGCAAGGCCAGCTCGACGCCCAGGGCCCGGGCCGCGCACTGCCGGGTGTGGTCGTCCGGGGTGGCGCCGATGCCGCCGCAGGAGAACACCACCGCGCCGGAGGCGAACGCCCGGGACAGGGTGGCGGTGATGCGATCGGGCGCATCGCCCACGTAGTCGGCCCAGGCCAGCTGCAGCCCCCGTGCGCCGAGCAGTTCGATGACCTTGGGCAGGTGCTTGTCGGCGCGCTTGCCGGACAGGATCTCGTCGCCGACGATGACGAGCCCGAATTCAGGTCGAGTGGACATCCTCCAATGCTACCGGGGCCGGCTGCACCGGGACGGGCGGCGGTCCCTGCCGGGCGCGCAGCTGCTCCAGGGCGGCCAGGCAGTAGTGGCCGAACCAGAGCGAGGAGAACGCGAAGACCAGGGTGTAGATCCAGATGGCCAGCGGCACCAGGATCACGAAGGCGGCGGCGAACAGCGCCCCCGATGCCCAGACGACGCTGGGCGCCGCGCCCAGGTAGCCGGTCAGCACGCCGATGCCCAGCAACGGAAGGCGGTGCTGCTTGAGCAGCAGGCGCCGCTCCTCGCGGGTGGCGTGCTCGGCCAGCGCGTCGAACGCCATGACGCGGTAGGCCAGCCAGCCCCAGATCAGCGGCGGCAGCACGAAGACCAGCGGCGGGATCAGCCACAGCGGCAGCGACACGACCAGCGCCACCAGGGCCAGCAGCGTCGAGCCGAGCGACCAGGCGATGCTGCCGAGCAGCGAACCACCCTGCTCGCGCGCCAGCCCCGGGAACCGCCGCTCCGCCACCAGCCGCACCAGCGCGGGCGTCATGAGCGTGGCCACCGCCAGCAGCGAGCACAGCACGATCACCGGCGTCGCCAGGAAGATCACCACCAGCGGGGCCACGACCGTGCGCAGACCGCCCAGGCCGAGATCCCGCAGCCAGTCGCCGGCGCGGCTCAGGAGTGCCGACGACTCCAGCCAGCGGAAGACGGCGTCCACCGCGGGATCCCAGAACAGCCAGCCGAGCCCGATGGCGGCCAGCACCATCAGCAGCAGCGGCAGGATCGACAGGGCGACCACCCGCGGATGCAGGCAGTAGGCGACAGCGCGCCAGAACGAATCGAGGACCAGACCCATGCGGGCAGGATACCGCGGCACTCAGGCCCGGCGGACCAGCCGCTTGAGCCCCAGCCACTGCTGCGACCAGAAGCCGCGGCCGTAGTCACGGCCCTTCTCCACCTGGTCGCGGATGCCGGTCGGGTCGAAGCGATGCTCGAAGTTCGCCGTGCCGAACAGCATGTCCCACCAGGGCAGGAGCACGCCGAAGTTGTGGCCGCCCAGCGAGCCCCGGCCGCGGCCCTCGTGCCCGATGCCGATGCTGTGGTGCAGGCGGTGGAACCGCGGACTGATCCAGAGGCGCTCGCCCCAGCGGCCGAACGACAGCCGCAGGTTCGCATGCTGCAGGCTCTCGGACAGCTGGGTGACCGCGACGATCGCGACGAACTGCCCCGGCGCCACCCCGATCAACTGGGCCAGCAGGACCAGCAGCACGTCGCGGATCACGTCGTCCAGCAGGTGGTTGCGGTTGTCGCTCCACATGGTCATCTGGCGCTGCGAATGGTGCAGCGCGTGCAGGCTCCACCACCAGCGCCAGGTGTGCTGGCCGCGGTGGATCCAGTAGTCGGCGAAGTCGAAGGCAATCAGGTAGATCGCGAAGCTGACCAGCGGCAGGTCGCTCACGCCCGGCCAGAGGTTGTCGATGTGGACGCCGGCGAAGCCCGCGACGCGCAGGCGACCGAACACCTCGTCGAACACCGGCTGCAGCGTGAAGAAGAGCCCCACCCGGAACAGGCCCAGGCGGTGCACCAGCGTGTAGAGCACGTCCGTGCGCACCGCGGCCCGGTCGGTCACCGGCTCCACCGGCCGCCAGCGCTGCAGCGGCCCGATGACCAGCAGCATCAGAAGGATCTGGACCAGGCCGACCAGCAGCCAGCCGGTGGCGGCATAGCCGTCCTCCAGCAGGTGTCCCATCCCCAGCACGAACATGACGGGCTGCACCACCGCCTCGAACAGCCATTGCTGCGCGGCACCGAAGCCGTCTTCCAGCCAACTCATCTCTTCTCCGTTCCCTTGCGCTCGATCCAGGCGGCGTACTGCGGGTGCTCGCGCAAGGTGCGAAAGCAGAAGCCCCGCTCCTTCAACCCGGCAACCAGCGGCTCCAGCACCGCCGGTGCCCACGGGTCCCGGCGCGACCAGATGCCCAGGTGGGCCAGCAGGATGTCGCCGCTTCGCACGTTGCGCAGCGCGCGCGCCAGCAACTCGGCATTGGACACGGTTTCGCTGGAAAGTTCATCGCCCAGGAATCCGGCGGGCGACCAGCCCACGTGTTCCCAGCCGCAAGCCTTCGCGGCCGCCAGCAGGCGCGGCGACGTCTTGCCACCGGGGGCGCGGAACAGGGGCAGTGGCTTGCGCCCGGTGATCTCCTCCAGCCGCGCCGCCGAACGGCCGATCTCCTCGCAGTACTGCTGCGCGGTCCAGGCCTGGTCGCGCCCCTCCGTCGGGCCGGCCGAGGGCCGCACCCGGAAGCGCGCCGGCTCGCCAGGCAGGTCGGCGCGCCAGTAGACGTGGTCGTAGGTGTGCGAGGCGAACTCGTGGCCTTCGGCGGCGCGCGCCTTCCACCAGGCGGCCCAGGCGCTGCCGAGGCTGCCGTCGCCGGTCTTGGTGCGTTCGTTGGCCGCGAAGAACGTCACCCGCACCTGGTGCCGGCGCAGCACGTCCGCCATCAGCGGGGCCACTTCCATGTGGCCGGTGTCCAGGGTCAGGTAGACCGGCTTGGCGCAGTCCTGCGCAGCTGCCGGGCCGGCCGCCACGAGGACCGCCGCGGCCAAGACGGCGGCACCCAGGCGGCGCCGGTCAGCGCGCCGCGTGGTCCAGGGTCCAGACGCCATGGGGAGACTTGCCCACCGCGACCTGGCGCACGATCTTGCCGGACTCGGTGTCGATCACGGTGAGCTTGCGCGCCCAGCGCGAAGTGACCATCAGCAGCTTGCCGCCGGCGGTGACTTCCATGCAGTCGGGCCCGCCGGGGGCGGGATAGGTGGCGACCACCTCGAGCTTGTCGAGGTCGATCTTGCTGATGGTGTTGGCCACGCGGTTGCTGAGGAAGACGTGGCGCTTGTCGCCGGCCGCCCGGAAGGCGTGGGCACCGTCGCCGGTCTTCACGCGGCGCACGGCGCGGGGCTTGGCGCCGCTGACGTCGAACACTTCCACGCTGTCGCTGCCGGTCAGGCCGACCAGCAGCGTGCGGTCGTCCGCGGTGCCGTAGACGTCGGCCGGCATCGGGCCGGTCTTGATGCGCCAACGCAGCGCCTGCGTGGCGAGATCGACGGCGACCAGCTCGTCGCTGTCCTGCATCGTGACGTAGGCCACGGTGCTGCGGCTGTCGATCCACACGTGGCTGGGCGTCTTGCCGGTGGGCACGCGCGCGGCCAGTTGCAGGTCCTTGCCGTCCCAGCGGTAGATGTCGACATGGTTCAGGCGGTTGCCCGCCGTGACCATCCACTTCATGTCAGGCGAGAAACGCAGCTGGTACGGATCGATGATGCCGCGCACGACCCGCTGGATCTCGGCCGTCTTGGGGTCGATGAAGGTCAGCGAATCGCTCAGCGCGTTGGCGACGATGACCGACTTCTCGTCGGGCGTCATGTAGAGATGGTGCGGCTCCTTGCCGGTGGGCAGGCGGCGCACCTCCTTCCAGCCCGCCGGGTCGATGACGCTGACGTCGGCATCGAGCGAGTTGAGGACGAAGATGGGTGCGGTCTGGGCCGCGGCGCCATGGCATGCGGCCAGCGCGGCGGCGGCCAGGGCGAGAGAACGCAAGAAACGGGTCACGGGCACTTCCTGGACAACCCGCGAGTGTAGTCCGCGCTCCCCGCTGCTCTCGTAACATCCCTGCGATGCAGATGATCTTCGTCAACGGGGTGGGGCTCGAGGTCCGGCGCCTCGACGCTCCCGCCGGCGCGCCGGCGCGCGCGCCGCTGGTGTTCCTGCATGAAGGCCTGGGCTCGGTGGCCATGTGGCGCGACTGGCCGCAGCAGCTGTGCGAGGCCACCGGCCGCGCCGGCATCGTCTACTCGCGCCAGGGCTATGGCGCCTCCGACCCGGTGCCCGACGTCCGGGGCACCGGCCGCCTGCGGCCGGACTACATGCACCGCGAGGCCTTCGAAGTGCTGCCCGGGCTCCTGCGGGCGCTGGACGTCGCGGCGCCCGTGCTGCTCGGGCACTCCGACGGGGGCACGATCGCCCTGCTCCACGCCAGCCGCCACCCGGTGGGCGCCTGCGTGGTGATGGCGCCCCACGTGCTGGTGGAGGACGTGTCGATCGCCTCGATCGCGCAGGCCCGCGACGCCTTCCTCGCAGGGCCGCTGCGCGAGCGCCTGGCCCGCTACCACCGGGACGTCGACGTCGCGTTCTGGCAATGGAACGACGTCTGGCTGAGCCAGGGGTTCCGCGCCTTCGACATCCGTGCGGACTGCCGCCGCATCGCCGCGCCCGTGCTGGCGATGCAGGGACTGGACGATGCCTACGGCACGCTGCGGCAGATCGAGGAGATCGCCCCGACCGCCGGAAGGTTCGAGACCGAGGTCGTGCCCGATTGCGGCCATTCGCCGCACCGGGACCAGCCCGGGGTCGTCACCGCCCGGATCGCCTCGTTCCTGGCCGCCCTGCCCTAGCCGGGGCGCAGGAGGTCGAGCTCCGCCTCCCCGAGCCAGCGCCACTGGCCCGGCGCCAGATCGGCCGGGAGCGCCAGGCCGCCGATGCGCGCGCGGTGCAGGCCCTCCACCCGATTGCCGGCCGCGGCCACCATGCGCTTGACCTGGTGGTACTTGCCCTCGGTCAGCGTCATCGCCAGGGCATGCTCGCCCCGCACTTCGCAGGCGGCGGCCCGCACCGGCTTCGGATCGTCGTCCAACACCACGCCCTCGAGCAGGCGCCGCACGAGCCGGTCGTCGACCGGGTGCTTCGCCACGATCTCGTAGACCTTGGGCACGTGCCGCTTGGGCGAGCTCATGCGATGGATGAAGGCGCCGTCGTCGCTCAGCAGCAGCAGCCCGGTCGTGTCCTGGTCCAGCCGGCCGACCGCCTGCACGCCCGGCTGGCCGAGGCGGTTGGGCCGCTGCCGAAGCGGTCCGGGCAGGAGCGTGTAGATGCTCGGCCAGGCGGAAGGCTTGGCCGAGCATTCGTAGCCGGCTGGCTTGTGCAGCATGACGTAGGCCTTCTCGTGGAAGACCCAGTCCTGCCGCTGCACGGTGTACCGCAGCCCGTCCGGTTCGAAGTCCGCCGCCGGGTCGGTGCAGGGCACCCCGGCGACGGCCACGTAGCCCTGTTCGACCAGACCCGCGCACACGCGCCGGGTGCCGAATCCCTGGCTGTAGAGAATCTGCTGCAACTGCATCGGGCCGCAGTGTAGGCGGCCCGTGCCGGGCGGCCGCTGTGGCGGCCCGCGTCCGTCAACCGGATGTCAACCGCGGGTCGGGTGCGGGGATCGGGCGAGGCGCTCCTCGCCGGTGAACTCATCCCGCCGCGGTGTCTTGCGCGTCTTGGGCTGGCCGCCGCGCTGCTGCGGCCTCACGGTCTCGTCGTCTGCAAGCTCGAAGGCGGCGTACACGGTGTTCCGGTCGCGCCGGACGCCGAGCTGTTTCTGCGGAGATCGGTGCATGGCTCGTCCTTACTGCTGGAAGAAGCGGCGACTGCGGCCGCCGCGCGCAATCTAGGCAAGCAGGTTGCTGTCGGGTGTAGGACGTCGCCGCAGGCGTGTAGGACGGCAGCGGCACAGTCTGGGGCGCGGGGTTGCGGTGTCGTCCCGGGTGCGTTGCACTCACCTCGCCAGGTCGGCCGTGTTTTTTTGGCGGGTGCCAGGGATTTTCCGGCGCCAATGGAACCGTTCCACGCCTTCGGTCACTGACACGCTGAGATAAAACAACGCGGACCGGCCCGCCGGCCCGCCCCAAGGAGCGATATGCCCCCCATCCAGCCCTCCTCCGGAGCGCCCGCCGGCCTGCCGCCGGCGAGCGCCTTCGGTGAAGCCGCCCAGCGCGCGCCCGAAGTCCGGGTGTCGGTGGACGGTCAGGAGTACCGGGTGCTTGCCCAGGGCCAGCTGTCCGGCGAGAAAGGCGCGCGCAGCGTGGCCTGGATCCAGGGCGACGTGGACACCACCAGCGTCTTCGTCCAGGCGCTCCAGCAGTCGTACGGCGGGGCGCTGTCGACGGCGGTGGCCCGCGAACTGGGCCTGGACCCGGCTCCGGGCAAGCCCCTGGCCTCGCGGCTGGTCCAGCAGGCGCTGGACATGGGGCAGACGGGGCAGAAGGCCCTGGCAGGGGTCGACTTCCTGACCTTCATCGAGCACTCGGCGACGACCGGAGGCGGCGCATACCGCCGCCTGCTCGCCGACGCCGGCATCGATCCGAAGTCGGTCAGCCCGGCGCACAAGCAGCAGATCGACGACGGGCTGCGCGCGCAGTTCGCCGCTGCCGCCGCGGCAGGCGCGTCGCCGGTGCCCGCCAGCACCGCCAGCGACTGGCTGCGCAGTCGCATCTCCGGGTTGACGGATCAGCTCGGCTGAGGCACCGTTGCGGGCTGCGTCGCCCTGCAACGAAAAAAACATTCCCGGAGTGCCGTCTTGAGCCTTTCGCCGCCAGGTCCTGGCGCATCGGAGCCCGTGCCCGGTTTCGCGGCGGCCGCGGCCATCGACCCCGAGTTGCTGTTCCGGCAGCTGGTGAGCGACCACCAGCAGCGGCTGTACCGCTTCGTGGTCAAGAACATCGGCACCGGCACTGATGCCGAGGACCTCACGCAGCAGGCATTCGTCGAAGCCGCCCAGGCCCTGCAGACCTTCCGTGGCGCGTCGGAGCTGTCCACCTGGCTCTACGGCATCGCGATGAACCTGGTGCGGAACTATCTCTCACGCGCGCCACACCGCCGCTACACCTTCGAGGACGAGGAATCGCTGGCGGATTCCGCGTCCGAGACGCCCGACCCGTCCGAGCAGCTGGCGCAATCGCAGATCGTGCGCGCGCTGCAGCAGGAGCTCGAAGGACTCCCGCCCGAGATGCGCGAGGTGCTGCTGCTCGTCGCGCTCGACGAACTGAGCTACGAGCAGGCGGCCGTCATGCTGTCGGTGCCGGTGGGCACCGTCCGCAGCCGCGTCTCGCGCGCCCGGGCGACGCTGCGCAAGCGGCTCGGCGCCGCGCAGCACGACCTGGGCTTCTGAGCCGGCTCAAGGCGTCGGCACCCGCTCCGGCGGCACCACCTGGGGCGGCAGCACCTGGGGCGGCAGCACCCGGACGTCGGGCGCCACCTGGCCCGGCGCGGTCAGGATCTTCGGCTTGATCAGGAACAGGCGCTCCCGCTTCTGCACGCTGCGCGCCCGGTTCGAGAACAGCAGCCCCACGCCGGGAATGTCGCCAAGGACGGGCACGCGCTGCGTGCTCTCGACGTTCTGGTCGCTGCTGTGGCCGGCGATCAGCAGGGTGTCCTCCGGACGCACGATGGCCTGCGTGCTCACCGCGCTGCGGCGGACGGTGGGCAGGCTGTCCACCTGCGTGTCCTGGATCTGGCCGTCCTCGATGTCGACCGTCAGCTGCACCGCGCGGTCGGTGCCGCGCTCCACCACCCGGGGCGTGACGCGCAGCGTCGTGCCCGCCGTCACCGGGATCAGGCTGGCGACGCGCTCGCCCTGCAGCCGGACGTAGAACGTCTCGGACAGGTCCAGCAGCGCGCCGATGTTGTCGGTCGTCAGGACCGACGGCCGGCTCTGCACGCGCGCCTCGCCGTTGGTCTCCAGCAGGCGGATCTGGCTGACGAGGTAGTTGCCGGTGTCGAGCACCAGGGTGCTGGTGCTGAAGGCGGCGCCGGCCGGGCCGCGCACCACGGCCAGCGTTCCTGCCTGCGGCTGCTGGGTCAGGGCGCCGAAGCCCGCAGCGGTGCGGCCGTCGCGGCCGGCCCAGCTGATGCCGAGCTCGCGCGCCTTGTCGGTGTTGATGTCGATGATCATGGCCTCGATCTCGATCAGCGCCGTGGGCACGTCGAGCTGCTCGATCAGGCGTGCGTACATCGGCAGGCGTTCGGGCACGTCCTGCACGATCAGCGCGTTGAGGCGCGGGTCGGACTGGATCGACGGGGCCGGGGATGCGGCCACCGATGCAGGCGGCCGGTTGGCTGCCGCAGGGCCCGCCGGCGCGGCTGCCCCCCCGGGCTCGCCGCCGGCAGCCACGGGCCCACGGGCCGCCGAGGGCAGGACGCCCGAGCTGTCGGCCGACACGACCGGACCGGAACGCAGCGCCACGCCGAGGCCCGCACCGGCGTTCGCCGCGCCATCGGTCGTCGTCCCGGCCGAGCCGCTGCGCGCCACCAGGTCCCGCAGCACGCTGGCAAGGCCGTGCTGGGTGATCTGGCGATCACGGTACTGGATGGTGCGGTCCTCGGCCGAGGCGTGCCGCAGCCGGAACACCGCCACCTGCTGCGCACCGGAGGCGGGCGGCAGCTGCGCCAGCGTGGCTTCCACCAGCCTGACGTAGCTGGCGGGACCCGACACCATGACCACCCCCTGCTGGCCCAGTTCGCCCCACCCGAAGCGGGGCTCCAGCACCCCCAGGTCCGTGAGCGCCTGGCGCAGGGTGCCGACGCTGCCCCCGGGCACCGGCAGGCTGCGCGTGACGATGTCGTTCGCCTTGCTCACGTGCAGCGTGCCGGCATGCGTGTACCAGGTGAACCCGTAGACACCACCGAGGCGCGTGATGAACTCGGTGGGGTTGCGGCTGGTGAACCGGCCGTTGACGGTCCCGCCGAGGCCCGGCTGCACCGACAGCGAGAGGCTGAAGCCGGACGCGAAGTCGGCGAGCACCTTGGCCAGCGGCTCGCCCTGCGCGTAGTAGGTGAACGGCGCGTCGGGCCAGGGGGCGGGGGCGGCGGTCGCGGCGCCGGCGGCCAGGCAGGCGGACAGCAGCGCCGAACGCAGCCAGCGGGAGCATCGGAAGGTGGGCAGGTGCACGGGCATGGGGAGAACGGGCTCAGGCGGAAACGGCGTGGGGGGCGCAGGCACGGGTCCAGAACGCCAGCGCGTTGACGAACGCCGCCAGCTGCGACTCGAGCTGCTCCACGTCGGTGTCGGCGGGCAGCACCTGCTGCAGCACGAGAGCAGACTCCGGCGTGTCGATGCACAGTGCGGCGGCGTCCTGCCGCAGCAGCCCGCAGGCCAGCGTCGCGAGCTGCCGCAGCGCCTCGTCGGCGTCGGCGCGCGGGCGCCCCGACAGGTCCAGCAGGCGCGACACGACGGCGATCCGGCCGTCCGCCGCCGGGCGCAGCTGGACACGATAGCGCCCGTCGAACCGCAGCGTGAGACGGCCGTCCGAGCGCAACGCGCTGCCGTCCAGGCGATGCCTGGCCGCGTAGGCCGAAACGGCGGAATGGGTGGCGGGCGCTCCGGGAGACCTCGTCATGGGTTCAGTCCTCTCGCTTCATCTGCTGCACCATGCGCAGCACCTCGGCCACGCCTTCGAGCAGCTCGCTGGGGATGTACTGGTCGGGCTCGGCGGTGGCCATCAGCGCCCGCGCCAGCGGGATGTTCTGCAGCACCGGGATGCCCTCCTCCCGCGCCGCGCGCACCATGCGCTCGGCCACGGCGCCCTCGGCCTTGGCCAGCACCACCGGCAACGGCGTCTCGCCCTGTTCGTAGCGCACCGCGATCGCCAGGTGGGTGGGGTTGGTGATCACGACCGACGCTTGGCGCGTCTTCTGCACCGCGCCTTCCTGCAGCATCTCCTGGTGGATGTGCTTGCGCTGGTGCTTGATGTGCGGGTCGCCCTCGGCTTCCTTGTATTCCTGCTTGACCTCTTCCTTGCTCATCATGAGGCCCTTGGTGTACTGGTACCGCTGCCAGGCGAAATCGGCCGCCGCGATGACCGCGTAGCCGACCGAGATGCGCACGATCAGCGCCTTGAGCAGCATGGCGAGGGCGACACCCACGCCCACCACGCCGGCCTGCGGCAGCGTCATCAGCGTCGGCAGGGACTCGCGCAGGACGGCGTAGACGATGGCCGACAGCAGGCCGATCTTCAGGATGTTCTTCAGGAACTCGACCAGGTTCTTGGCCGAGACGATGTTCTTCAGGTTGGTCACGACGTTCAGCTTCTTGGCCGACGGCATGAGGGCCTTGAACGAGAACAGCATCCCTGTCTGCAGCATCTCCGCGAACAGACCCAGCCCGATGATGATCAGCAGGAACGGCAGCATCAGGGCGATGGCCTCGTGCAGCAGCTGCGAGACCAGCGCATCGAGGGCATCGCCGAATTCCATGGTCAACATGCCGGCGGGCAGCACGATCATCTGCCCCAGGCGCCGCACGATGTCCTGCGCGTCGGCCAGCATGTAGCCGAAGATCGCCAGGATCAGCAGGGTCTGCGTGAAGTCCTTGCTGTGGGCCACCTGCCCTTCCTTGCGCGCCTCGCGGATCTTCTTGGCGGTGGGCTGCTCGGTCTTCTCGCTCATCGCGGCACCCCCGTGCGCCACTGGCCTTCGAGGGTGGGGATCACCTTGCGCAGCTGCTGCAGCTGGTCGACGCCATGCTCGAACAGTGTCGCCATGTAGAGCACCAGCACGAGCAGCGCGAGCGCGCTCTTGATCGGCATCGCCAGGAAGAACACCTGCAGCTGCGGCACGAATCGGCTCACCAGCGCCAGGCCGACCTCGGCCAGCAGCATGGCGACCACCGCCGGGGCGGCCAGCAGCAGCGCGACGCGCACGAGGCGAGACAGCTGGTCGAGCAGCAGCGGCACGGTCTCGGCCCGCAGGGTCGGCGCCCACGTGAAGACGTCCCAGAGCCGGTAGCTGTCGTACAGCAGGTCCAGCATGAGCAGGAAGCCGCCGCTGACGAAGAAGAAGACGATGAACGCCTGGTTGAACAGCACGCCCAGCGGCGAGCTGTCGTTCCCGGTCAGCGGATTGAGGGTGGCCGCGATGCTGGCGCCGCGCTGGTTGTCGATCAGGAAGCCGATGGCCTCGAATGCCCAGAACGGGATCGCCACCAGGTAGCCGAGCACGAAGCCGACGAAGGCTTCCTTGACGATCAGCATCAGGATCTGCAGCCCCCCCAGCTCGCTTGCGGCGACAGCGGGCATGAGCGTCGGGGCGACCACCAGCCCCAGCGCGGCCGCCACGGACATGCGCAACAGCCCCGGCAGGAGCTGGCGGTTGAAGATCGGGATGGGCACGAACATCGCGAGCAGGCGCGGCTGCGTCCAGGCCAGCGCGAGCACGAAGGCCTTGGTTTCGGTGTACATGCCCGCCGCGTCCATGGTCGCTAGCGCCCCACCTGCGGGAACATCTCGAAGACCGACAGGGTGTAGTTGTAGAGCTCGCCGCCGATCCAGCGCGCCGACAGGGCCAGCATGGCCATCACGGCGATCAGCTTGATGGCGAAGGACAGCGTCTGCTCCTGGATCTGGGTGAGGGCCTGGAACAGCGAGAACAGCGTGCCGACCAGCGACGCCACGATGATGGTCGGCAGCGACAGCCAGAGCACCAGGTACAAGGCCTTGGTGAGGAAGGAAACGAGGTCGGGGGTGCCCATGGGCGTCCTCAGGTGTAGGTGAGCACGAGGCCCTGGATGAGGCGCGTCCAGCCGTCCACGGCGACGAACAGGAACAGCTTGAGCGGCAACGAGATCGTCACGGGGGAGACCATCATCATCCCCATTGCGAGCAGGATGTTCGAGACGACCAGGTCGATCACCACGAACGGCAGGTACAGCAGGAAGCCGATCTGGAACGCCGCCGTGAGCTCCGAGACGACGAAGGCCGGCATCAGCACGAGGAAGTCGGTGGGCTTCACGTCGGCGGCCAGCTCCGGGCCCCACATCTTCTGCGCCGTGCGCACGAAGAAGTCGCGCTGGGCCGGCTTGCTGTTGCGCTCCATGAAGCCGCGAAGCGGCTCGCCGCCGCGCCGCACTGCGGCCACCAGCGACTCGACGCTCTTGAGCGACGATGGCTGCTCGATCGTGTTCGCGTAGATCCGGCTGCCGATGGGCGCCATGATGTAGGCCGTCAGGATCAGCGACAGGCCGTAGAGCGCGAGGTTCGGCGGGATCTGCTGCACGCCCAGGGCGTTGCGCACCAGCATCATCACCACCGAGATCTTCAGGAACGACGTCGTGACCACCACCAGGGTGGGCAGCAGCGCCATCAGCGCCAGGACGATCGCCAGCGTGATCGGGTCGAAGCCGTTCATGCGCCTGCGCCCGCGAGCGAGGTGATCGTCACGCCCAGGCGGCCGTCGATCTCCACCAGCTCGCCCGTGCCGACCAGCGCACCGTTGACACGCAGGCTGACGGCCGAGGACAGCGGTCGTGCCAGGTCGATCGACTGACCGACCTGCAGCCCGCGCAGTTCACCCAGCGTCAGCTGGCGCTCGCCGAGGTCGAAGGCAAGCCGCAGAGGAAGCTGGTCCGCGGCGAGCGGCTGATCGCCGGCGGGAGCGGTGGGGGTCGATGGCATGGTGGATCCCTTGGGGGTGAAGGCTTCGGTGACGACCAGGGCGGCGCCGTCGCGGCGCACGCGCATCGCGCCGCCTTCGTGCGTGAGGCACAGGTGGCCATCCGGGGTGAGGAAGACGTCTTCCAGCAGGACGGCGTCCCCGATCCGCAGCGAACGCAGCTCCTCGGGCGGCAGCCAGGTGCCGCCGATCTCCGCGCGCAGCTGCACCGGGAGGGAGTCCGCGTCGAGGGCGTTGGTCACGGGCGGCGTGCGCGCGAGCAGGCCGGCGACGAGCATCAGCCCGAGCGAGCCCGTGGCGAGCGATCCGCGCACGACCTGGCCGGCATCCTGCCGCAGTTCGACATCGAAGGCGTGCGGCGCGTCCAGCGCCACCGGATCGCGCGTCAGCGCCAGCAGCTGGGCCGGGCCGCGCTGCAGTCCGGACAGCATGGCAAGCAGGTCGCCACACGCGGTCTCCAGCACGGCGGCCGCGAGTTCGTCGGACAGCTCGCCCGCGTCCAGCGAGGGAAAGCGCGCCGCGATCCAGCCGCGCGCCGCCGCCGCCGGCAGGCGCAGCGCGAAATCAGCGCCAGCCCACTGGGCCTGCACCGTCCAGTGGGCCGGTTCCGGCGGCTGGACGTCCGACCGCGGAACCAGCGTGAGCTCCCAGTCGCGGCCGGCCCAGCCGAAGCGGCAGCCACGGGCGCGCTGCGCGATGGCGCTGCGGGCCTGTGCCTCGTTGCGGCTCAGGCGCGTCAGTCGCAGCTTCTCGGCGGGCGGATGGGATGTGGTCATTCGGCGGAATCGGAGATGCGGCGGGTCATGGCGAAGCGGCGACCTCGAACAGGCAGGGATCCTCGTCGTCGTCCGTCTGCACGCGCAGCAGCACGGGGCGGGCCAATCGCTGCGCGAGCAGCGGGGCCTGCTCGGGGACGGCGGCATTCAGGCGCAGGCGCGAGGCCTCCACGCTGCAGACGAAATCCACCTGCAGGCGCCCGTCGGCCTCCCGGACGACCACCGTCACCCCAGGCAGGTGGTCATCCTTCAGCTCCATCCGCACCTGGCGGGAGCCGGCTTCGTCGTCCACCATGAGCGCCGCAAGGGTGTCGGCCACCTGGCGCGCGAACTCAGGATTCACGGCGGGGGCGGCAGGCGCGGCCGGAGCGATGCCGCCGAACAGCGCGAATGGGCGCGGGATCTGGTCTGCTTCGCCGTCCTGTGCCGCGGGCGCGGCGGCCATCGCCTGCTCGAAGCGTTCACGGTCGCCTGGATCGGGCCGGGGCTGCTGCCCCGGGGCGAAGCCGTCACCCGAACGGGCGCCGAAGTCCGGCACCGCGACATCCAGGCGCAGGGGGCGATCGACGCTCATGGCGCGGTGTCCTCGCGCTCGTCCCAGTCGGCCCGGTCGCGCCGCGTCTCGGCCACCTCTTCGAGCTCCGCGTCCTCCTTGCGCTCGAGTTCGCGCAGGTGCTCGTCGGCGTAGACCTGCGCCAGCTCCATGAACTTCTGCTTCATGCGCGAGGCCTCGGCATGCACCACCTGGCAGGTCTCCAGGGCACCAGCCTCCTGCCGGCGGCGCTCCTGCGCCTGCGCCAGCGCCTCCTCGTGGCGGCGCTCCTCGCCGCGCAGCGACACCACCGCAAGCTGCACGTCCTCGATCTCGCGCAGGCGCACCACGCGCGTGCACAGGTCCGCGTACAGGTCGTCTTCCCGCTGCTGGGCGAACCCGCGGAACGCCTCCAGCGTCTGCTGCGCGCCGTCGCGCCGCGCCGTGGCATCCGCCAGCACCGTGCGCTGCTTGCGCACCGCCAGCTCCGCCTTGTTCTCGCGGAAGGACTTGATCGCCAGGAGCTCGCCGAAGACGCTCATGCAGCCCTCACTGGCCCACGATGGCACGCAATTGCGCCAGCGTCTGATCGAATCCCGACTGTTCGTCGGTGCGCTGGCGCAGGAACGCCCGGATCGCCTCCTGCTTGTCGATTGCCTCGTCGGTGGTGGCATCGCCGCCGCGCTTGTACTCGCCGATCTTGACCAGCAGTTCCACTTCCGCGTACTTGGCCATGAGTTCGCGCAGGCGCCCGGCGGCCTTGCGGTGCTCGGGCGTGACCACGTTGTTCATCACCCGGCTGGCCGATGCCAGCACGTCGACCGCGGGATAGTGGTTGGCCGCACCCAGTCTGCGGGAGAGCACGATGTGGCCGTCGAGGATGGAGCGCGTCTCGTCGGCGATGGGCTCGGTCATGTCATCCCCCTCGACCAGCACGGTGTAGAGCGCCGTGATCGAGCCGCGCTCGTTCATCCCGACCCGCTCCATCAGCTTGGGCAGGGTGGCGAACACGCTGGGCGGATAGCCGCGGCGGGTCGGCGGCTCGCCGGCGGCCAGGCCGATCTCGCGCTGGGCGCGCGCGAAGCGGGTGACGCTGTCCATCAGGAACAGCACCTTCTTGCCCTGATCCCGGAAATATTCGGCGATGGCCGTCGCCACGTACGCCGCCTTGGCGCGCTCCATCGAGCTCTTGTCGGAGGTCGCGCAAACGACAACGCTCTTGCGCCGCCCCTCCTCCCCCAACTCGTGCTCCAGGAATTCGCGCACCTCGCGGCCGCGCTCCCCGATGAGGGCGATCACGGTCACGTCCACGTCCGCGCCCTTCACCAGCATGCCCATGAGCGTGGACTTGCCACCGCCGGCAGCGGCGAAGATGCCCATGCGCTGGCCCTCGCCGCAGGTGAGCGTCGCGTCCAGCACGCGCACGCCAAGCTCCAGAGGCTGGTGGATCAGGCGGCGCCGCAGCGGGTCGGGCGCATCCGCGAACACCGGGTAGAACTTGTCCGACTCGAGCGGGCCCCGCTCCTTCTCGTCCAGCGGCCGCCCGAGGCCATCCAGCACGCGCCCGAGCAGGCCCGAGCCCACCGGCACCATGTGCGCGCGGCCGGTGGGGATCACCTCGGTGGCGGCGCTGATGCCGTACATGTCGCCGATGGGCGTGAGCAGCGCGGCGTCCTTGACGAAGCCGACCACCTCGGCCTTCATCTCGAAATCCTCGTCCGGGTTGCGCAGCAGGCACACCTCGCCGACCTTCACGGTGGGCACCACCGCCTTGATGATGGTGCCGATCACCTGCGTGACGCGACCCTTGATCCGCAGGGTCGGGGTGTCCTGCAGGGCCAGGGACATCATCTCGGTCACGTATTCGAACTGGCGCATGGTGGATCGGGCCTCAGACGCGGCTGCCCAGCACCTTCTGGAACGCGGAACGCAAGGCGGCGAGCTGCCCCTCCATGCTGGCCTCGACCAGGCCGATCTCGCTCTCGAGGATGCAGGCGTCGGCCTTGAGCCGGCTGTCCGCCACGATGTCGAGGTAGCCGACGCCCGGATAGTCGGCCAGCAGCTCGTTCACGCGCGCCTTCACGGTCTCGACCTGCTGGGGCGGCAGCCGCAGCGTCATCTGCTTCTGGTTGCGCACCACGGACAGGACGTTGCGCACCGTGATCAGCACCCGCTCCTCGTCGTCGAAGTCGCTGACGATCTTCTGCACCGCCTGCATGACGAGGTCGACCATGCGGCCTTCGACCTTGCCGAAGTAGTCGATGGTGCGCGACACGTTCTCGATCATCTGCTCGGCCTGCTCGAGCCGGGCTTCCTCCTTGCCCTCCTCGTAGCCACGCCGGCGCTCCGCCTCGTAGGCCTCCTGCGCCTGTTGCCGGATGGCATCGGCCTGCGCGTTGGCCAGGGCGACGGCATCCTCGGCCGAACGCAGGGCGCCGAGCTCCTCCGCGCGCACGATCTTGCGGGCGGGGTCGAGGCCGAGCGCCAGCTTGCGCGCGGGAGTCAGCGGGTCGCGCGGAACGAGGAAAGCCATGCGGGATCGAGGGATGCGAGGACGGAAAGCGCCAGGGCGAGCGCACCCGTGCCGGCAGCGAGCGGGATGGGCAGCAGCGCCCGGCCGGCCGCGGCTCCGGGTGCGAGACGCAGTCGGGCACGGTCGGCCACAGGGGCAGCGGCGGCATCGAATGCGGCGTCGAGCACCGCGGCGCCGAGCCGCTGCGCCTGGGCGGCAGCGTCCCGGTGGTCAAGCGCTTGCCCGACGGCCGGCGCCTGCGGCGCGCCGCGAAGGGCGAACTGCCAGCCGGCCTCGCCCAGCTGATCGCGCAGGGCGGCGACGTCTTCACGTGCGATCGTGCGTCGCACGGCGGGCGCCAGCAGCGCGATGCCGCAATGCAGGACCAGTCGGTCGAAGGCGGGCTGCGGCAGCAGCGCGATGGCGAGCGCCTCCTCTCCCAGCCCCATGACCGGCCCCAGACGCAGCTCGCGGCGCAGTGCGGCGGACCAGTGCCGATGCAGGACGGGCCCGGGGACCGCCGCCGGATCCTGTGCGAGCAGCCGGCGCAGCGGGTCGGGCAGCAGGCGTGCCGCCTGCGCCGGGTGCAGCAACAGCGACGGCAGCAGCTCGAAACGCAGCAGGCTTTCGGCCAGGGGGTGGCCCAGCGAGAAGGCGGCGGCCATGGACATGGCTTACGCGGCCTCGGCGGTGCCGGCAAGCCGGGCGCGGGCGGCGCGATGCGGCCACCAGAACTTCCAGGCCAGCCAGCCGGCGGCCGCGCTCGCGGCGAGCAGCAGGACCACCAGCACGGCCACCAGTGCGCCCGGCGCGCCGCCGGCGGCTGCGGCGGGCGTCGCAGCACGTGCCCGCGGCGGCTGCGCGCTCACCAGCACGATGGACACCTTGTCGGGCGTCAGCCCGGGGATGCTGTTGGTCACCAGTCGGCGCACCATGGGCTGGACCGTGTCCAGGTTGTAGCCTTCCTGGTGCTTGATGAACACGGCGGCCGAGGACGGCAGCGACGGGTCGCCGGTGCCATTGCGCTCGGGCAGCACCACGTGCACCCGCGCCACCACCACGCCGTCGATCTGCGAGATCGTGGCGCCGAGTTCCTGCGACAGCGCGTAGAGGTAGCGGGCACGCTCCTCCAGCGGCGAGGAGATCAGGCCTTCCTTCTTGAACACGTCGCCCATGCCGGCGAAGCGTTCGCGCGGCAGCCCTTGCTGGCGCAGCAGTTCGACGGCACGGCCGACCTGCTCCGCGTCGATGCTGACGCCGACCATGCCTTCCTTGCCCGGGACTTTCTCCGCGGAGATGCTGGCGTTCTGCAACGCGGCGAGGACCTCGTTGGCCTCCGGCTCGGGCATGGCAGCCATGAATTCCACCTTGCGCCCGCAGCCTGCGAGCAGCAGGGCGAACAGCGCCGCCAGGAGCCAGCGCGTCATGGAGGACCTCATTGCATCTTCACCAGCTGGTCGATGTTCTGGGTGGAGCGGCTGATCGCCTTGCCTACCATGTCGTACTGCACGGACATCTGCGCGACGCCGATCTGCAGTTTCAGCATCTCGGCCATGGTCATGTTCGCGCCCGCGTCGAGAGCCGCGTTCACGGTACGCCAGGATTGCTGGAACTCGGTGGACAGGTTCTGCATGCCGCCGAGGATCGCGTCGCCCAAGGTGCGGGGGCCGGCCACGGCCGCGGGGGCGAATGCCTCCTGGACCGCCTGGGCAGTCGCGGTGGGCTGCACGTCCATCAACTCGGAGAAGCGGGCCGCCGCGAGGTCGTCCGGCGCTGCCGTCGGTGCGTGCACGGCGGGTGCCGGCGCGGGCGCGGCCAGGGCCGCCAGGTTTGCTGCTGCCGCAATGTCCATGTTCAGTTCCCCTCGGGCTCGATTGTGCCTCGGCCGCGCATGCCTTTCGCGAGCGATGCGTCCCCTGCCTCGCCGAGTGCGCGCCGGCTTTCCGACGCGCGGCCGGCGAGCTGCAGCGCCAGCGCCCGGAAGGCGTGCAGCTGCGGCTGGTCGTCCTGACCGACGGCGGCCAGTCCGCGGTCCAGGACGCGCACCGCGTCGTCCGCGCGCCCTGCATTGAGCGTGGCCATGGCCGCGCCGACGTAGCAGTACGCCCCCGCCGGGCGCAGGCGCACCAGCGCGCCGAAGATCGCTTTGGCGCGCGGCACGTCGGCCCGGGCGGCTGCGAGGAAGCCCACCTCGGTCAGCAGCCGGATCTCGCGCGAGTCAAGCAGTGGCCTCTCCCTTGGCCGCCATCAGGCCGGCGAGCGCTTCGGCGCGCTTCCTGACGCGCTCGCCGCCGGCGGCGCCTTGCTGGCAGTAGCGGATCACCAGTTCCACGGTCCTGCGGGCTTCCTCGAGATCGCGCTGCAGCAGCAGGCACTCGGCAATGTCCAGCGAGTGCTGCGGCTCGTGCGGCTCGATGGTGGCCAGGAAGGCATAGACGTTCATCGCCTCGCCGTAGCGCTCCAGCATCCGGTGGCACAGGGCCAGTCCCCGCAGGTAGCGGACCTCGGTGGGCCGGTACAGCGTCAGCAGCGAGAAGTAGCGGAAGGCGGTCTCGTACCGGGCCTGCGCGACCAGCTGGTGCGCCAGCGCGTAGACGGCCTCGACGTCCGCATTGGACAGCCGCGCGCTGCCCGGCAGCGCCTCGAGGGCATCCTTCAGTTCCAGGACCGCCGCGACGGCAGGTTGGTTCTTGGCTTGGGTCATGCGCGGCTCCTTCAGATGTTGCGTGCGATGCCGCGGTTGGTCTCGAGCGACGCCTGCTGGATCGACTGCAGCTTGTCGCGCACGTCGCGGATGATGTCCATCATCTGCTGCATCATGTCGTTGGCCTGCTGCGCCCCCGATTCGGCGACCTTGGCGGCGGTCTCGTAGTCGGTCTTCTTGGCGTCGTGCATGTCGGCCGCATAGGTGAAGCCCGAGGCGGCGATGCCGAAGCCACCCTGGATCATCTGGCCGGTGCCCGTGCCGGTGGCGATCGATGCCTGCGTTCCCTTGATGCCGCCCGCCATCTGCGACGCGCCCGCCGCCATGGAGCCGACGCCCTGCAGGATGCCGGCCGTCAGGCGGTCGGCCGCCGCCGACCGCATCTCGTCGGCCGCGCTCTGGAGCGAGGCGACCTGCTGCTGCAGGTTGGCGGCCCGCTCCGTCCGGGCACTGTCGCGCATGGTCTGCGCGAGCTTCTGGAACAGCGCCAGGAAGGCGAACATGTCCGCGTTGACCTGGTCGCCCTGCAGCATCGCCAGGCCCTTGGCCGCACCGGCGGCCGCCTGCGGCCCGACCTCCGCCGGCGGCGCCAGTGTGGCCGCACGGTTGCCCACGGCCACGCCGGCCTTGAGCTGCTCGGCCAGCAGCGCGAGTTTCGCGCCGTCGATCTCGCGGCCCGCGCCCGTGGCGGCCGCCTTGCCAGCTTCGCCCGCCCCCGCCGGCACGCCGAGGTTCGGGATGTAGCCGCCGTTGATGCCATCGATTCCCATGGTGTTCTCCTTGTCTGTGCGGTGGGTGCGGCTCAGGCCAGCATGCCCTTGCCACCGAGGTTCGAGCTGATCTGCGTGCGGCTTTCGGCCGCCGCGCTGATCATCTTGCTGACGACGCTGACGCCTTCCATGATCTCGTCGAGCACCTTCTTGATCTGCTCCCGGTCGTCTTCCATCTGCTTTTGCAGCTTGGCGATGATCGCGTCCATCATCTTCTTGTCGGCCTGCGCGTTCGCCGCGGCGTTCTCGTCCTTGGCCTTGCCGATCTGGAGCGCGCCGCTGGCGACCGTGGCCGCCCCCGCGGTGACGGTGGCGGCGGCCTGGCCGATGCGGGCCGCCGTGTCGACGACCTTGGCGATCTGCGACACCGCCGCGCCGGTGCCGGCGCCGGCCGTGGCGACCACGAGCACGATGGAGATGGCGATGGTGGCGATGGCGGTCGTGATGCCGGCGGCCAGCGCAGCCTTGGCCGGGTCGACGCCGGACAGCTCCAGTGCGCCGCCCATGATCTGGCCGGCAAATGCCGGGTCGACCAGCACGGCGCCGGTCCAGCAGCCGACGATGCCGGAGGCGAGTTCGCCGATCGACTCGGCCTTCTCCTTGGACACCCCCATGCCTTCGAGCGCCGCCGCGAAGCCCTTGGCCAGCAGGCTCGAGACTTCGAGGGCGGGCCCGCCCGCCGCCTTGCTGATCTGGCTGGCCAGGCTGATGGTGGCGCCCACCAGGCCGACGATCGCCAGCGCGAGGAAGGGCGCAGCCGCGCCGCCGGAGGCGACGGTGGCCACCGCAGCCACCGCCACAGCCGCGGCCGCCGCGATGAAGCCCGCGATCTTGGCGACCCAGCCGAAGATGCCCATCGCCTTCTGCTTGGAGGCGGCATCCTTGCACTTCTGGATCCATTCGTCGATCTTCTTCATCGCTTCCTGGTTCCTGTCCTCGAGCTTCTTCTTGCTGACGTTCAGGCCCTCCTTGGCCGTCGCCAGCTGCGCGTCCTGCGTCTTCCCCTGCAGGTAGAGCAAGGCGGCCGCCATGTCCTCAGCGGAGAAGCCGACACCCACCGAATCGATCGCGGGTGCGCCGTTGGCGTTGGTCACGCCGGGCGTGCCGGCCGGGTTCTGGGTCTGCAGCGTCAGGGCCAGCTTGGCCAGCTCGGCCAGCATCTTGGCCGAGTCGATCTGGCTGACGCCCGCGCCGGCGGCCGCGGCCAGGGCCGCTGCATCCTGGCCCGCCGCGCTCGCGAGGCTGCCGAGTTCGGGGCGTCCGATGTTGGATCCGATGGCGCTCATGCCTGGCTCTCCTCTTTGGCGGCACTCTGGCTGTCGATCAGGCCGCGCAGCGCCTCGGCCCGGGACTTCAGCGGCGCATGCTCGGCGCCTTCGCACTGTGCGATCACCATCTCGAGCCCCTCACGCGCCTCGGCGATGCGGCCGAGCGCGATCAGGCACTCGCAGCTGTGGAAGGTCGGCGCCGGGTCCGACATGTCCATCACGGAGGCGAGCGTGTAGTACTTCAGCGCCTCCTCGTAGCTCTTGACCATCTGCAGGCTGGCCGCGAAGGCGTTGACGAACCGGCGCTCCAGGTGGTTGTGGATGCACAGGAAGCCGAAGGCCTTGACGGCATCGTCGTAGCGTCCCTGCGAATACAGGCTGTGGCCGAGCGCGTACAGCACCTCGTAGTCCTGGTCGGTGTAGTCGTAGACCGATCCCAGCGTGCCGCCGTGCATCAGCAGCTCGCCGATCTGCTCGATCAACCTGTCCGCGGGCACCGCGGCCTGTGGCTTTGCTTGCATGGTTCTTCTCCTCCTGCCGCGTCAGCGCATGTTCGAGAGGATGGAACTGCGGCTGTCCTGCATCTTCTTGACGAAGTTCGTCATGATGTCGAATGCCTCGTTGCGCTTGTTGGACAGGCTCTGGAGCCGCAGCATGTCCTGCTGCTGCGTGTTGCCCATCGCGTCGATGCGCGACTTGACCGTCTGGATCAGGCTTTCGATCTCGCCCTTGGTGGTGGATCCGTTCACGCCGCCCCAGTAGTTGGCGTTGTCGGTCGTGCGGCCGGCCTTGCCCGTGTCGATCGTCAGCCCCGCATCCTTGAGCGCGTTGTTGATCGGTTTTTCCGCCTGGTAGTCGTCGGCCTTGATGTAGTCCCGCACCTCGGTGGTGGCCGACATGTCGGACTTGAACTTGGCGGACAGCCCGCTCAGCTGCCCCAGCGCGAGGTTCAGTTTGGCGATGGTCTCGTTCTTCTCCTGGACCGCCTTCATCTGCTCCATGAGCTGGGTCTCCAGCACGTTGGCGCGGTTGGTCTGGACGGCCAGCAGGGCGGTCTCCAGATCCATGCCCTGGATGTTGATGGTGGTGATGCCTGCGACGGGGGTGACGGACATGGTGGCTCCTTGTGGGGTGGACGGGTTCAGACCATCGAACGCGGCTTGCGGGCGCCGCCGGTCGCGGGCGGGGCGGCGAAGCGGGCCCGGGCGGCCGCCTCGTCGACCTCGCGCTGGATCGCCTCCTGGTCGGCGCGGAGCAGGCGGGCGAGCTCCTCCTTCTCCTTGGGGCCCATGTACTGCTCCAGGGCGGGGGCGATCTTGGCCGGGTCGATGCCGGCGTCCCGGAAGAACTGCGAGCGCTGCTGCAGGTCGCCCTGGACCTTCGCCAGCAGTGCCTCGGTTTCCGAAATGATCTTGGCTGCGTAGCCTTCGGCCTGTGCCATGGTTGCTCCTTGTCGTGTGGGCTGGGATCGGGGCGCCGGTCGCATTTGCCCGGCACCTGCGTTGAGTAACGGGCCCCGGCGTTCGGTTCCAGGGCGCGCCGCCGGCCGGCAAGAAATTTCCCGCGGCGCGGATGGAACCGCTGGCGGCCGCCGGTTACTACCACCCGACAGCACGGAAAAAGAGCGCCCGCAGCCCGCCCCCCCCATGACACGCATCGAAGGCAACCCGTTCGGCGGACTTTCGCAGGGCCTGGGCACCAGTGCGGGCCAGGCGGGCGGCGCCCCCCTGTCCACAGGCACCTTCCGTGGCGAGCAGCTGCAGGTGAAGGACGAACTCTCGGTGCTCGCGGATGCGGCCGAGGAGATCAGCCTGCACCACAGCGAGAAGGCGGAGAGCAAGCGCCATTCCGAGCGCAAGGTCGAGACCGACCCGCACGCGCAGGCGATGCAGATCGAGCAGATCAACGCCTACCTGGAGGCCGCCAAGGCGTTCGACGACCCGGGCAAGCTGGCGGAGCTGGCCAAGCGCATGCAGGAGTCCGGGGCCAACCCGCGCGAGCTTGCGCGCCAGCAGACCGGCGATCCCACGCAGCAATACGTACTACTCCAGTACGGCCGGCACCAGGGCGAGGCGGGCGGCGCGCCGCAGGAGGTGCTGGAGCGCATCGAGGACGCGCTGGCCGACCTGGAGGCGGACCACGGCCCCAGGATCCGGGCGGGGCTCAACACGATCGGCACCGCGGCCGACTGGGGGCACACGGGGCAGGACGTCGCCGACTTCCAGGCCGCGTACCGCGACGTGGTCCTGGGCGACAACACCCTCTCGGCCACGCTGCGCCTCGTGCTGGAGCGCCTGGGCGGCCCCGCCGGCGGCGACTTCGGGCGCGGTCTGCAGGCGCTGATCCAGGCGATCGGCACCGACCTCGCCGCGGCGCGGCCCTCGGCCGACCCCACCCGGCTGCAGGCCCTTGTCCAGGACCTGTACCAGCTGGAAGTCGTGTCCACCGTGGTCGACGGCTGCAGGGAGCTGGCCCGCACCGTGGCCGACCGGCAGCCGGGCGCCGCGCTGCACCCGTTCGAGCTGATGAAGAACCTGGTGGCCGTCACGGGAGAGAAGTGGGTGGGCGCCAGCCGCTTCACGGCCATGGCGGACCGGGCAGGCCTGCACGACGTCGGCGCCTGCATCGCCTTCCAGACCGGCGTGAAGAATCTCCTGCGGGAGATGCCCCCGAAGGTCTTCCCGGACGCCGACGTGCGCCAGTCCATCCTGGGTGCCGCGCAGGATGCGCTGGACCAGGCGATCGACCGCGAGGAGGAATGAGTGACCTGGGTCCATGACACCCTGGCCGAATTCGGCCGCCAGCTCGGGATCGACCGGCTGGACTTCGGCCGCCACGGCGTGGCGCAATTGCAGCTGGCCTCGGGCGGGCTGATCGCGGTGGAGCCGGCCCGCCGGGGCGACCAGGACGAGATCCTCGTCTATCTCGGCCGCCCGGTCGGCCATCAGGCGGCATCGGTCCTGCGCACGGCCCTGGCGAATGCCCACTTTCGCCACGGCGGTCCGATGCAGGTGCAGGTCGCCCTCCGGGGCGAGGGACCCGAGGCGATCCTGCTCGCCCTGGTGCGCCTGCCCGAGCGCGCCTTCACCCCGCAGGCGCTCGCCCGCGCCGTGGACTTCCTGCAGCGCTGGCTGGACGAGGCCGGCGCCTGAACGCGGGAACCGATCCGGCGCGCCCGTTACTTAGAATCCGAGCCCACCCCAGAAGCGGACACACATGTCGGACTTTCGCATTGGCAGCGGCCCCTTCTTCGACCGGGGCATCGACAGCATCACCTTCCGGGGCAGCGAGGGATCGCAGGGCCTGCCCGGCCAGCAGGAGCTGGTGCCGGCCGAACAGGGCCAGCGGCCGCAGCTCGAACAGCTGCTCGCGATGCCCAATCTCGATGCATTCCTGGAGGATGCGATCCGGCCGGAGATCGGCGACCGTGAACTGCTGATGCCGCAGCGATTTCGCCAGACGCTCGATTCGGCGCTCGCCTCGCTGCGTGACGAGGCCGAACGGCTGCAGGCTTCCGACCCCGAGAGCGCGCGCGTGCTCGGGCGCGCCAGCCGCGTGATCGCCGAGGAACAGGGCCTGCGCGACCTGGTGCAGATGTACCGCTCGGTCCTGTACCAGGGCTGAGGGACGCATGGCCGAATCCGAAGCCCGCCTGCTGGCCCTGCTGGGGTACGTCTTCCTCCAGAACGCACGGCCCGACAAGGCTGCCAGCGTGCTCGCCGCCCTGGACGTGCTGGCGGGCGGACAGCCGCGCGTGCTGCGCGGCCTGGCGGTGGCACAGGTGCGAAGCGGCAAGCCGCACAAGGCACTGGAAACCCTGGACCGGCTGGCCATGGCGGGCGGCGTGGATGCCGCCTTCCACCTGCTGCGTGCCCAGGCGCTCGGCGCCGCCCAGCGCACCGAGGAAGCCGCCGTCGCGATGAAGACCTACGTGCAGATGCGCGGCGCCGCCGCCCCGGCCGCGAGCGCCTGACGATGCAGACCCTGCAGCCCCGACTCCAGCGGCTCGTGCTGCTGGCCACCAGCCGCAACGACATCGTCCTGGCCGTGATGCTGGTGGCGATCATCTTCATGATGATCCTGCCGCTGCCCACCTGGCTGGTGGACGTCCTGATCGGCGTCAACATGACCGTCTCGGCGATGCTGCTGATGGTGGCCATGTACCTGCCCTCGCCGCTGGCGTTCTCCAGCTTCCCGTCGGTGCTGCTGGTCACCACGCTATTCCGGCTCGGCATCTCGATCGCCACCACCCGGCTGATCCTGCTGCAGGCGGACGCCGGGCACATCATCTACACCTTCGGCAACTTCGTGGTCGGCGGCAACCTGATCGTCGGCCTGGTGGTGTTCCTGATCCTGACCATCGTGCAGTTCGTGGTGATCACCAAGGGCGCCGAGCGCGTGGCCGAAGTGGCGGCCCGCTTCTCGCTCGACGCCATGCCGGGCAAGCAGATGTCGATCGACGGCGACATGCGTGCCGGCACGATCGACATGGAGGAAGCCAAGCGCCGCCGCCGGATCGTGGAGAAGGAGAGCCAGCTCTATGGCGCCATGGACGGCGCCATGAAGTTCGTCAAGGGCGACGCGATCGCCGGCCTCATCATCGTCGCCGTGAACCTGCTGGGCGGCATCCTGATCGGGACCATGCAGCGCGGCATGACTGCCGCGGGCGCGGTGAAGACCTATTCCGTGCTGACGATCGGCGACGGCCTGATCGCCCAGATCCCCGCCCTGTTCATCGCGATCTGCGCCGGCATGATCGTCACGCGCGTGCAATCCGAAGAGGGGCCCTCCAACGTCGGCAAGGACATCGGCGCGCAGGTGCTCTCCCAGCCGCGGGCGCTGGTGATCGCCTCGGCCGTCGCGGTCGGCATGGGCCTGATCCCGGGCATGCCGACGCTGATCTTCGTCACCCTGGGCGTCGTGCTGGGCGGCGTCGGCTTCACGCTGCTGCGCGCCACGCGCAAGGTGGTCGACGAGAAGACCGGCGAAGTCACCGAGGTCCCGGCGATGCAGGCCGCCGCCGAGCCACCGCGCAAGCAGCGCAACGAGGCGGGCGAGGAGTTCGCGCCCACGGTGCCGCTGCTGATGGATGTCGCGGCCCACCTGCGCGACAGCTTCGACCCCGAGATGCTCAACGAAGAGCTGCTCAAGATCCGGCGCGCGCTGTACTTCGACCTGGGCGTGCCCTTCCCCGGCATCCAGCTGCGCTTCAACGAGACGCTGCCGGCCGAGAGCTACAACATCCTGCTGTCCGAGGTGCCGGTCTCGCAGGGCAAGCTGCGGCCCGGTTTCCTGCTGGTCCGGGAGAATCCCCAGAACCTGGGCGCGTTGCAGATCGCGTACGAGACCGACCGGAAGTTCCTGCCGAACATCCCGACCCTGTGGGTGCCGGAGTCGCTGCGCACACCGCTGTCCAACGCCGGCATCCCCTTCATGGAGCCCGGGCAGGTCCTCACGTACCACCTGGCCTTCGTCCTCAAGAAGTATTCCGGCGAGTTCATCGGCATCCAGGAGACCAAGTTCCTGCTGTCGGCCATGGAGGGCCGCTTCCCTGACCTGGTCAAGGAAGTCACCCGGGTGCTCCCGATCCAGAAGATCGCCGAGATCCTGCAGCGCCTGGTTTCCGAGGACATCTCCGTGCGCAACCTGCGCACCGTGATGGAAGCCCTGATCGACTGGGGCCAGAAGGAGAAGGACTCGGTGCTGCTCACCGAGTACGTGCGCTCCAGCCTCAAGCGCCACATCAGCTACAAGTACTCGACCGGCCAGAACATCCTGCCGGCCTACCTGCTCGCCCCGAACGTGGAGGACACGGTCCGTGGCGCGATCCGCCAGACCAGTGCCGGCAGCTACCTGGCGCTCGACCCCGCCGCGGGCAAGCGGCTGGTGGAGAACATCAAGCGCACGGTGGGCGACCTCGGCGCCAGCGCCCAGAAGCCGGTGCTGCTCACCTCGATGGACATCCGCCGCTACCTGCGCAAGATGATCGAGCAGGACCTGTACGAACTGCCGGTCCTGAGCTACCAGGAGCTGACCCAGGAGATCAACATCCAGCCGCTCGCGAGGATCGAGCTGTGAAGCCCTCTCTTCCCAGCTCAGACCTTCGAGAGCGCCTCGTCCAGCGTGGGCGTGACCGCGAACAGCGTGAGGAAACCGCTCATCTCGAACACCTCCCGCACCATCTCGCGCATGCCCGAGATCGCCAGCCTGCCCTGGCCGGCGCGCAGCTTCTTGCCTGCCAGCAGGATCACCCGCAGGCCCGCGGAGCTGACGTAGTCCATGTCGGCCAGGTCGAACACCATGCGCTTGCAGCCCTGCTCCAGCCGCTCGAGCACGGCACGTTCGAGTTCGGGCGAGCTGGCGCTGTCCAGGCGGCCGACGGGGCGCAGGATGGTCACGTCTCCGCGGGTTTCCTGGTCGAGGGTCATGGTGTGCAGCCGTTGGCAATGAGGGTGGGCGATTGTAGGCCGGGGCTGCCATGAAGCGTGACGATCTGCCCGAACTGCGCATCCTCTCCGGCACCCATGCCGGCGCGCGTGCGCCCCTCGCGGATCGCGTGCACGTGCTGGGGAGCAGCCCCGAATGCGACTTCGTCCTGAGCGACGAGGGCATCGGTCGCGAGCACCTGCGCCTGGAGCCGCAGCCGGACGGCGGCGTGCTGCTGCACTGGATGGACGGGTCCTCCGAGCCGCTGCGCCTGTCGCCCGGCGCGGTGGCCGAGATCGGCCCGGTGGCACTGACGATCGATGCGGCGCACGCGCCCTGGCCGGCGCAGCCCCTGCCCGGTGCGCCCGAAGCGGCGCCGGCCGTGGAGCCCCCGGACGCACCCGCGGCGCTCTCTGCGCGGGCCGAAGCAGCGCACCAGGTCCAGGCGCCCGCGCCTGCCCCCGTCCCGGCACGCCGCCGCGGCACGCCCGTCTGGCTGCTCGCGCTGGTGACGGCGGCGGGCGTGGGCAGCATCCTGGCGGTCTGGACGGTGCTCGCTTCACCGCGCCCGATGACCCCGGGGGTCGCCGCGCCGTCACGCCCGGCCAACCAGCGCGAGCAGATCCTCGCCATCGCCGCGGCACTTCGCCTGCAGGACCGCGTCGCCCTCGACCCACTGCCGGACGGCAGCTGGCGGGTGCGCGCCTCCATGTTGTCCGACGAGGAAGGAGACACCCTCGCCGAGGCGCTCTCGCGCCTGTCGCCAAGGCCCGGATTGCGCATCTCGAGCGGGCGCGAGATCGCCCTGGAGATCGGCGAATGGGTGGACCGCCAGGCAGCGCAGCTGGCACTCCCACTGTCCGTGCAGGCGCTGGGCCAGGGCCGCTTCCGATTGCAGGGCCAGGTGCCGGACGCCGCCACGCGCGACCGCCTGCTGGCGCAGCTGCGCGCCGAGTTCCCGGCTGGTGCCGTCTTCGAGGATGCCCTGCACACCCCGGAGTCCGCCGCGGCCGCGCTGCTCGCGGAGCTGCGCAGCCAGGCGGCGGCCCGCGTGGACGGCGCGTGGGTGGATGGAACGCTGCGGATGCGGGTGCAACTCGCGCCCCGGGACGTCCCTGCCTGGGAACGTGCATTGACCGCTGCCTCGGCGCGCCATCCGGTGCCGTTCCGGGCCGACCTGTCCTTCACCGCCGCGGCGGCCCCGTTGCCGACGGAACTTCCCCTGCACATCCGAAGCATCGTCGGCGGCGACCCGGCCTACGTGGTGCTGGCGGACGGCAGCAAGCTGGTGGTGGGCGGCAGCCGCAGCGGCTGGCGGCTCGCCGATGTCTCGGCCGATGCAGCCCTGTTCGAAGGCCCCGGCGCGCGGCGGGTGCAGGTGCGGCGCTGACATGACGGCACTGACGGAACTCGAGGAGCGGCTGGCGCAACCCGGTGGCGCCGCCCTGCGCACCGAACTCATCCAGCAGCTCGCCGCCCTGGAGGATCGCCTGCGCGGACAGATGGCTGCCAGCCTGCCGCGCGACGAGTTCGCCAACGCGACCGCACTGGCGCAAGCCGCCCGGGCGGCGCGCGAAGTGCTGGAAACCTGGCCCGTCACGGGCCCGCCTGGACAGACCCCCGACCTACAATCCCTTTTCGCCTCAAGCAGGAGCAAGCCATGATCGTGAATTCGCCGTCGTCCTCGCTGACGTTCGACTACATCAACAATTCCGTGGCCACCGCGGTGCAGGCGAAGGAGAGCTCGCTGCAGACCCGCATCTCGGGCATGGGGCAGAACCCCACGACGACAGACCTGCTCCTGCTGCAGCAGGAGGTCCAGCAGTGGACCATGATGACCCAGATCCAGAGCACGCTGGTCAAGGAAGTGTCGGACGCCATGAAGGGCGTCATCCAGAAGGCCGGCTGAGGCCAGCAGCTGCCGCGCCGGCCGGGCGTGCCAGCGTTCAGGCGCGCAGGAAGGACGCGAGCTCGCGCGGTGACGGCGCCCCTTCGGCCGCTGGCGCCGGTGCGCGCCGCGCGTCCAGCCGGGTGATCCATTCCTCGGCCGCGGCCACGAACCCTTCCACGACCGCCAGGACGCCAGGCCCGCTCGCATCGTCCAGGCCGACGGTGCGGCACAGCACCACCTCGTGGTGGGCCGGGTCCACTGCGAGGGTCGCACCGTGCGTGCCCGCACCGAACAGGTTGGCCTGCAACAACTCCACATAGAGCGCCTCGCGCCCCTGGGCCGGCAACGTGCCCACGGTGGTGTACAGGTGCATGGCGCGCGCGTCGGGGTCGTGCTCCAGGTTGACGGCGACATGGCCGTCGAACACCAGTCGTGCGCAGCCTGCGGCGTCGAGCCGGAGCCCGGGCAGGCCCGTGGCCTGGCCCAGGTCGATGAGAAGTTGGTCGGCGGTCATGCGTGCTCCTGGGACGGGGATCCGGGCTGGAGTTCGTAGAGGAACTGCAGCGGATCGGACACCCGGGCCTGACCATCGGGGGCGATGGCGATCTCGAACGTGAAATGGGCATGGCTGCCCTGCGGGTCCAGCGGATGCATGGTTCCGCCGGCAGGATCCATGAAGAAATCAGCCGCGCGGATCGCGTAGTCGACCCGCAGCGACAACCCGTCCTCGCCATCCCGGCCCATCGTGTAGGTGATCCGCTCCGGCCCCATCAGGCGGCCGGGCGTTCCGTCCGGCAGGCGCACCGGGCTCTCGGGCGACAGCATCATCTCCTGGATGCCGGCCAGCAGGTTCTGGTTCGCGTAGCGGGACAGGTGCATCAGCAGCGCGTCGCTGCCACCGGCGAGGGCGCGCACTTGCGCGATCGCGGCGCGCAGCTGACCTTCGCGGGCCGGCGCGTCGTCGGCCCGCGCGGCGCGCTCCAGCAGGCTGCGGGTGCCACCGTCCTCGCGCACCACGTAGTGCGCGCGCGGCAGGTCCTTCCAGAACGCTTCGCACACGCCGGTGCCCAGCTGCGCTTCGACGTGTTCCGGCGGCCGCCCGGCGGCCACGGCCGCGAGGTTCTGCTGGAAGATCTTCTGCGCCGCCGGTCCGGCCACGCCGATCTTCACGTTCACCCGGCCGTCGGTGGAGACGTCCGCACCGAACGCCTCGCGCAGCGCCGCCTGACCGCGCGGGCCGAGGTCCGCCACGGCGTAGGCGTGGTCATCGGGCAGGCTCGGCAGCGCGATACCCCCTGCGCGCAGCGTGTCGCCCACGGCGAGTTCGAGCATCTGCAGGTCGATGCCCGTGTCGAACATCCGCTTGCCGAGGGCGGGGTCGCGGCCCTCCATGCTGTCCATGCCGGGCAGCAGGGCCATGCCGGCCTCCGAGCAGGCTGCCGCCAGGGCGCGCCCTTCGGGGCTGTTCAGGACCGCGAACACCTGCTGCAGCTGGGCCTCCGGCAGCTGGGCGACCGCCCCCATCACCAGGCGGTGGCGGAACTGCATGATCTTGTCGGCGTCGTCGATGCGCTCACCCAGCTTCTGGTGCGTGAGCAGCGCCGTGGTGCCGCGCTCCTGGGCCCGCTCCAGCGCCCGCAGCATTCCGCCCAGTTCGCCGCGCGCAGCAGCGGTGGCTGCCGCCAGGACCTCGGTGTCGCAGGCGCCGACGACGGCGGCCTTGCGCAGGTCGACTTCCGCGCTCAGCTGGTCGCTGCCGCGCTCGACGCCGAGCTTGGCGAGCCCGTCGCGCACGTCGCGCAGTTGCTCGTGGTTCAGCTCGCCCGGCAGCAGGTTCGAGGGGCGCAGCATGCCCTCGAGATGCGCCACCAGTCGCGCCAGCTTGGGATCGACCTGCGTGCCGATCCGCAGGTCGTGCACGTCGCTGTGCGTGCGCAACGCGTGCAGGTGACGTGCGGCCTCGACGATCTCGCCGGCGAAGCCGCGGGGATCGCGCAACGGCCCGCGCGGGTCGTCGACGGCCGGCTCGCCGTGCGCGAGCAGCCGGTCGGCCGCCGCCAGGAAGGACGTCTCCGATTGCTCCGCCCGCACGCCAACCGCGCCGCTCAGGAGCCGCTCGAGCGTGAACGGTGGCTCGGCGCCCAGGTGGGTCGTGGTGTCCAGTAGATCGCGCTGCTCACGGCTGGGCAGCAGCTTCACGGCCTGGCCGACCGCGACCGCATCGAGCGTGCCGCTGTCGACCAGCGTGTTGATGGCCTCCTTCACCAGGGCGCGCTGCATGTCGCGGCTGCCATCCTGGCCGTGCTCGGCGAGCAGGTTGGCCGCGATGCCGTAGCAGGCGCCGTACTGGTAGTCGACCGCGGCCGGCCCTCGCGGCACTTCGGCGATGCTCTTGTCCAGCACCGGCTGCATGCGTTGCACGGCCTCGCCCACCATCCGCTGCACCAGTTCCTTCTGGGTCGACGTGGCGAGCAATGCCAGGTGACCCGCGGCGGACGCGTCGGCCTGCAGCGCGCTGTTGCGCGCCAACGCCAGGCCGTCCTTCAGCTCGGTGAGCTGGCGCGTGCTCATGTTCGTCAGGTGCACGTCGATCCGCTGCTGCAGCACCGCGTCGTAAGCGGCGCCCCGGCTGGTGAGCGGCTCGGCGGCGGCAGCGATGTCACGCATGGCCGCCAGCGCCGCGGCGCCGTCGACCTTGTGGGAGCCCGTCTTGGACAGCGCACCGATCAGGTCGCCCACGCGTGCGCTGGTGGCCTCCAGGCCGGCGCGCACCTTGGACTGCGCGCGCAACCCGTGCGGCGTCGCGGCGTCCAGCACGCGGGTGGCAAGCCCCTTCGCCTGCGCGACGATCCCGCCGGCAGCACCGGCGCGCGGCCCCTGCGCGGACGCCGATTGCACGGTGCGCGTCCCGAGCCGGCCAACTGGGCTGTGTCCGAAATCCTGATTCAGGGCGACGCCGTGCAGCGACGCGCCAGCGATGTTCTGCGGCATGGGGCCCCCCTAGAGGATCGAGATGTGGACTTCGGCGCCGCGGCGCTCGATGCCATGCACGTCGGACGCCAGCCCCAGCCGGCGGCTCTCGGCCTGGATCGTGTCCATCACGGCGTTGCACTGGGCGCGGATCTCGGCGTTGCCGAGCTTCGCCGCCGCCTCGCGGATCGCACTGGTGGCGTCCTCCACGTAGGGCAGCCCGAGCTTGTGCACCGACTTGCCGACGGCGGAGGCATCGGCGTTGACCACGCCGGCCCGGATGGCGGCGGAGACAAGCTCCTTGAACTCGCGGTTGACGGTGTTCTTCAGTGCGCCCTTGTAGACGTGCTCCTGGCGGCTCACCACGCCGGCGCCGTTCGGTCCCTTGCCGGTGACGCTGTGCAGGAAGTTGGTCGCATGGCCGATGTTGCGGTCCAGCGCCGCGAACATCCGCGCGAACTTGGCGCCGATCCCATGCTGCGGCTCGGACTGGAAGTACGGCGGACAGCCGACGCTCTCGAACTTCACGAACAGCTCCTCGGTGCCCCGCTGGTCCGGGCGCAGCTTGTCGAACAGCATGGTGCCGCCGGCCCCGGGCATCCGGCTCTGGTAGTCCTCGATGCCGCGCTGCTTGGTCTTCGTCGTGATGCCGAAATTGAAGACCTCCTGGTGCCCGATGCGTTCCTCGAAATGCGTGGACATGCGCGCAGCCGCCGTCGGCGCGCTGTTGAGGAAGTCGTACATGCGGTTGCCGGGGTCCTTCATCACGAACGAGCCGCTGGTGACCATGTCGCTGGTACCGCTGGCATCGCCGCTGCCGGCGCGCGACACGTCCTGGCCGGCGGCTCGGGCCATCATGAACCAGCCGACGGCGCGAGCCATGTGGACGCTCGCCTTCACGTCGTGGGTGACGCCGCCGATGTCCAGCTTGAGGACCTTGGTCGACGGATCGATCGGGTGGTCGGCCAGCCCGCGGGCGATGTGCTCGCCGGTGGCCACCAGTTCGCGGATGTCGGCGTCGGCCAGCGCCGACCGGCCGGTGGCGTCGGCGTGGGCGCGCAGGCGCGCCATGACGTCGCCGCGCTCCAGGATGCTGTTGGCGCCCGGCTGCGCCAGTGCGTTCAGGGCGACGGCGTTCGCGAGCCGGTAGGTTCGCTCCGCCCGGGGCTCCAGGATGTGCTGGTTCACCAGGCGCGGGATGAGGCTGATGGCCTTGGCCGCCAGCAGCAGCGGCCCGGCGACCGGCGCGGCCACGATGGCGCCCGTGACAAGGCCGGCCTTCTTGAAGAGGTTGGCCGTCTTCTCCGCCGTCCTGCTCGCCTCGCCGCGCTGCTGGCCGTCCCCGACCGAGATGGTGCGGCCCGCGAGGCCGCCCCGGCCGACCGTGACGCTCGTGTTGCGCTCGTTGAGGTTGATGGAGTCCATCGGCCCGTGGCCGTCGAGGACCACCGGGGACAGGGGGCTGTTGCCATGCACGTACATGCGGTTCTCCTGGTCGGGCCGGGTCAGGCGCGGACGAAATGGCCGGGCGCGGGCGCAGCGCCGGACGGCAGGGCGTCCTGGACGAACCGGCGCCAGACCTGGGCGTTGTCGACGAAGGCGTCGAGCAGCATGGCCAGGCTCTCTCCCGTCACCCCGGCGACGTCGATGCGCCCGCACAGCACGACATGGCCGGTTTCGTGTTGCAGGCCGAGCGTCGCGCCGCCCGTGCCTGCCCACAGGTTGTTCGCCTCCAGCAGGGTGCGGTGGACGTCCGGGGCGCGGTGCGCCTGCGGGGCGCCCAGATCGGTGAAGTAGAGGAGGTCGCCCACCTGCTCGTCGCCTTCGTAGGCCAGGCCCACGGCGACGTCGTCCACCACCACCTCCTGGGTCTTGGCGAACGCCTGGGGGTCGATCCCCATCTGCTCGGCGAACGACTGGAGGACTCGGTTGTACGTCTCGATCATGGCGGCTCCTTGGGATGTTCCGCCAGTGAGTAACCGGCCGGCCCGGACGGTTCCCGGCCGGCGCTACTCGATCACTTCGGCCACGTTCAGCAGGCCCAGGGGCGGATACAGCTGCAACGCCTTGGCGGTGGGCATGTTGATCAGCAGGGAGAACCGCTGCAGCGTCTCGGCGGGGATGCGCTCGACCGGGGTGCGATCGGCGAGCACCTGCACGGCCTTGTAGGCCGCGAACCGCCCGATGTTGCTGCCATTGGAGAACAGGCCGAACATGCACCTGGCCTGCCGCACCACGCTTTCGGTCGAGCAGAAGGTGGGCACCTTCGCCTCCAGCGCCGCCTGCGTGAGCAGGTCGCGGTGGGTGAAGGCCAGGAAGGTGCTGGGGGGCACGTAGAGGAAATCCACCTTCTGCGCCGCGATCCGCCGGACGATCGCGGGCAGCGCCGTCGGGTCCGGGTTGCCCGCCGGGTCCAGCGGCACCGTCTCCGCCACGATGTCGAAGTGCATGCCCGCCGCCAGCTGCCGCATGGACTGCAGCACCAGCTGCGTGTTCGGCTCCTTCGGATTGACGATGTAGCCGACGCGCGAGAACGGCCGGTAGTTGCGCATCGCGTTGAGCTGCACCGGCAGCGGCGCGACGTGGCTCACCCCGGTGACGTTGCGCCCGGGCGGATCGAGCTGGCGCACCAGCTTGCTGCCCACCGGGTCGGTCACCTCGGTGAAGACGATGGGCACATCGCGGATGAAGTCCCCGGCATTGGGGGCGTCGTGCGCCCCCGCCAGGGCCAGCGTAGTGCCGGTTCCCCACGAATAGACCAGGTCGGGGGCCAGCCGGCGCACCTGGGCGACCAGCGCGGGGCCATCCTCGCCGCGGCCCGAGAACCGCACCGTCAGGATCTTGAGCGGCAGGTTGCGCTTGGCGAGGTAGTCGCGGAATCCCGCCTCGATGTTCTGCTCGTCGCGTGGCAGGACCATGACGATGGTGCGGGGCTGCACCTGCGCGGCTGCGGGCGCCATCCACGCAAGCAGCAGCACGGCAAGCGCGCGGCGGAGAAGGGACGCGACGGGATCAGGCTTGGACATGGCGGTCGTTCACGGGCGGGGACGTTTGGAACAGGACGAGGGCGAGGCCGGCGCACGCCAGCGCCAGCACGACGCCGATCGCCCCGACGGCGCCGCCCAGTCCAAGGCGGGACACGGCGAGCGCGACCACGAACGGGGCGACGATGCTGCCGAAACGCTCGATGAAGCGGAACGCGGCGAGCGCCTGTTCCGGCGTCGCGCCCGCCGCTTGCGTTGCCTGCGGGTCGCGATCGAACGCCTCCGTCACCAGTGCGAGCTGCGGAGCCGACAGCAGGGCCTGTGCGACGCCCAGCAGGCCGCAGCAGAGCGCGATGCCGGCCACCCCGCCCACCAGCGGGAGCGCCGCACAGGAGGCGACCGACAGCGCGCAACCCCACAGGATCCAGGGTCGACGGCTGCGGCCGATGTCCGACCAGCGCGCCACCCATGGAGCGGTCAGCATGAATGCGAGGAAGTACAGCAGCTGCACGCGCCCGGAGATCGCGGGCGTCTCCCCGATCTGCTGCACGTAGAGCGGCGCGGCCACCAGCAGCACGGCGGCGGCGGCCAGACGCGCCGGCACCGCTGCCAGCCAGGTGACGGCCATCGCGCGCGGATGCCGCAGCACGGCGGCCAGTCCGCGCCAGCCGCCCAGGCCGGCGAGGTTGCCACTGCTGCCTCCCGGCACGGGCGCCAGCCCCGTGCTCAGCACTGCGGCCATGCCCAGGCAGGCCGCGCAGGCGGCGAATGCCGCGGCGGTGCCGAGGCCGTCGGCGAGCAGGCCGCCCAGGGCCGGCCCGCAGACGCCTGCGGCCACGATGGCCCCCGACACCTCGACCAGTCCGCGTGCGCGATTGCGCGAATCGGTGATGCGCAGCACGGTGGTCTGGGCCAGGATCAGCAGGAGCCCGTAGGCGGCGCCGCTCCCCGCCCGCAGAAGGACCAGCCCCAGGCTGTTGGCCGTGACCGCCGTCGCTGCCAGCAGCGCGGCACCGCACACGGCCACCACGAGCAGCGCCCGGCGCACGTCCACGCGTCGGGTGATCCAGGGTCCGAGCGGCTGCGCGAGCGTGAGCGTCAGCATGAAGGCGGCCACCGGGAGCGCGGCCAGCATGGTGGGCGACAGCTCGACGACCATCGGCCGCGCCTCGGAAGCGAAGACCGCGAAGAAAGGCCTCAGCAGTTCGTCGGACAAGGCCGTGAGGAAGACGATCAGGCGCAGGCGCGCCAACGCCCGCACCGGCCCCTCGCCGGCATCGGTCCGCGAGCCGTCCTCCAGCAGCCTGCGCACGCCGCCGCGCACCTCCGCGATCCAGTCCCGCACGCGTTGCGGCGCGGAATCGGCGCCCAGCCGCACCGCGCGAGCCCGCCAACCCCGCCAAGCGCTCTCGAACGCGACGTAGGGCCGCAGGCCCGACCGCGACCACAGCGCGGCGAGCACTTCGCGCACGAGCACCAGACTGACGACCACGGCGAACAGCAGGTCCAGCAGGATCGAGCGCAGGCGTCCGTCCACGTCCTCCTTGCGCGTTCCCGCCAGCAGCTGGCCGACCCCTGGCACCGGCTGGCTCGCGAGCAGGTAGCCCGGCGCCGCGGCACCGAGCGCTGCACGCGCGCCAGCCACATCGCCACCTTCGTGGATGGCCAATGCCGGCTGGCTGCCGTGCGGGCGCTGCAAGGCCAGGAACGCAAGCTCCTGCGCCGGCGCGAGCTCGGCCTGCAGCATGGCTTCGACACCCACCAGGCCGTCGGCCGGGATGCCCAGGGCAAGTGCCCGCTCGATGTGCGCGACCGCCTGGCGCAGCACGCCCTGCGCGCCTTCTTCCACTTCGGCGAGCAGCATGGGGCGCGCCAGTTCGCGCGCCTTCCAGGCAAGCCCGGCCAGGCCGCTGAACGTGAAGACCACCGCCAGCAGGACCAACAGCCACTCGCGTGCCAGCGCGCGTCCGGACCCGCCCCGGCCATCCACGAGGCGCACCACGTCGGCGGGCCCGCGGACAGGCCCTTGGGCATCGGCCTGCGCCAGCGCCCCCGCGGCGGCGGCCAGCCGGCCGTGCGCCGCCCCCATCCAGCGGACCGCCAGTGCGGCCAGCACGGCGGAGAGCACCGCCGCCAGGCCCGCCGCCCAGGGCCAGAGGCTGGCCAGCACCGACCACGCGGCCTGCTGCAGGGCGGCGCGGTCGTGCACCAGCCAGAGCACGCCGCTGCGGCGCCCCGACGCGTCGATGGTGGGCACGCCGATGAAGGAGATCGGACCGGCATGACGCACCACCGACGACGCAGGGCTGCGCGCGTGGGCGCCCTGCCCCAGCAGCTGCTGCGTCCAGGACGGGTTCAGGCCGGCGAAGGCCTGCGGCCGCCCCGCCTGCGCCACCGTCTCACCCTGCTCCGCCTGCACGCGCACCGCAGCCAGCGCGGCGTCCTGGGCGACCAGGCGCTGCACGCGCCCGGGCAGGGCGGCCTGGTCCGGCAGCGCCAGCCCGAAGCGGAAACCCGCTTCCACCTGCGCGCGCAGCTGCTGCGCGGTGCGCAACGCCCGCGCCTCGGCGAGTTCCAGCAGCACCTGCTCGATGCGCAGCGCGATCAGCGCGGTGGACAGTGCCACCAGGACCAGCACCACGGCCACCACGAAGCGCAGTGCCGATCGGGCCGTCGGATACATTTCGATGCCCGCCTTCACGAGACCTCCGGTCGATGCGTCTGTTGTCCGTCGCTGCCCACCCGCCCGCGCTGCTGGCCGCCGATCGCCGACGGCTCGGTGATTTCCAGCTGCGGCTGCTGGCGCCGCAGGACGTGCCCCTGGTGCTGGCGCTGCGCGAAGAGGTCCTCGCCGGATTGGCCGATCCCGATCTGTACGTGCGGGAAGACGACGAAGAGGCCTTCGTGCGTGCGCACATCGGGGCCGATCCGACGTCGAGCGGCGAAACGATCGGCGTCTTCGACGGCAGCCGCCTGGCGGCGTACGCGATGCTGGGCCTGCCCTCCCCCGACCATCCGGACAACCTGGGCCGTGTGCTGGCACGCGGCCGCGACGCCGCGAACATCGCCAGCTGCATGGTGCGCCCGGGTTACCGCGGCCGCGGGCTCCAGCGCACCCTGCTCGCCGCGCGCTTCTCGCTGGCGCAGGCGCACGGCAAGGTGGTGTGCGTGGCGATGGTGTCCCTGCACAACCACGCGAGCCGGCACAACCTGCTGCGCGAAGGCATGCGGATCGCCTGGGTCGGCCAGCTGGGCGGCCTGCGCCGCCAGTTGCTGGCCATCGACCTGGCGCGGCCGTGGGACTTCGACGAAGAGAACCTGCGGCTGGTCGACCCGCTCGACTGGGAGCGGCAGCGCTCGTTGACGGCGCAAGGCTGGTGGGGCATCAGCGAGATGGAGGGCCGCGGCCCCGACAAGCTCGTGTTCGCGCGCCATCAGCCCGCCACTCCCGCCGTCCCGACGTAGCGCACCGCCACGCAGGTGATGTCGTCGGCCTGCGCCGCGCCGGCCTCGAAGGCGCGCACGGCCTGCAGCACCGCCGCGGGCAGCGCACCGCCCTCGGGCTGGTGCGCGCGGACCGCGGCCACCAGCCGCCCCTCGGTGAACAGCACGCCGGCCGCGTCGGTGGCCTCCGTGATGCCGTCCGTGTAGAGCAGCAGCGTGTCTCCGGACGCCAGACGGATGCGCCCCTGCGTGTAGCGCAGGCCTTCCATCACCGCCAGCGCGGTGTTCTGACCGGACGGCAGCAGGTCCACGGAGCCATCCGGATGCCGCAGCAGCGGCGGGTTGTGGCCGGCGTTCACGTAGTCGACCTCCCCGGTGCGCAGGTGCAGCACCGCCAGGAAGGCCGTGACGAACATCATCTGCTCGTTCTCGGCGCACAGCTGCTCGTTCAGGCGGGCCATCACCTCGGCGGGCTCGCGCAGGAACAGCGCGTTGCTCTTGAGCAGCGTCCGCGAGATGGCCATGAAGAAGGCGGCGGGGATCCCCTTGCCCGAGACGTCCGCCACCACCAGCGCCAGGCGCTCGTCGTCGATGAGGAAGTAGTCGTAGAAATCGCCGCCGACCTCCTTGGCCGGGATCATGAGCGCGGACACATCCACCGCCGCGGTCGCGGGCGCCTGCCGCGGCAGGATGGACAGCTGCATGTTCCGCGCGATCTCCAGTTCCTGCTGCAGGCCGACGAGCATGGCCTGGCGCTCCATCGCCTCGCGCAACTCGCGCAGCAGGCCGACCAGCCGGTCCTGCTGCGTGGTCACCAGGCCGGACATCCTGCCGAGGATGCGCGCGAGGTCCGCCAGCTCGTTGCCGCTGCCCGCACTGTCCGGTGCGCGCTCGGGCCCGAGCGCGGCCAGGATCTCACCGCGCGACGCCTCGTCCAGGCTTTCTGCCAGCAGCTTCAGCTGGCGGCGAATGAGCCGTTCCTGCTGCTGGCGCGTGCGGATGCGCTCCTCGCGCAGCATCTGCAGGTTCAGCAGCTCGTTGCGCAGCGTCTCGACACCACGCGCGATGTGGCCGGCTTCGTCCGCAAGCGCCTGGTCCTCGTCGTCGAGCGCCGTGCGCAGGTCGCCACGCGACAGCGCGCCCAGCACCTGCACCGAGCGCTCCAGGGGGCGCAGCGCGCGTCGCAGGTAGGCGAAGACCACCAGCCCGAGCAGCAGGATGAGCGCAAGGGTGCCGCCCGCCATGGTGGCGACGGCACGGCGGTCCGCGGCTCGTTGCGCCGTGACGTCGCGCACCAGCAGCAACGCGCCCACCCGGCGTGCGTCGGGCCCGGCCAGCGGCTGCACGATGGCCAGCCCGGCCCCGCCGGCGGGCAGCGGCAAGGTGCCGACCCGCGGCTGGCGCACTGCCGGCGCCAGCCCCTCGGCAGGCAGCAGGCCGGGGCGCGTGCCGGCCACTTCGCGACCGCGCACGTTCAGCAGGAACGTGTCGCCCGCGAGCGCACCGGCCAGCTCGGGGAGCAGCCTGGCCAGGTCCAGGCCGACGGCCAGGACGCCGCGTTCGCCGTCCGGTCCGAAGGCGCGGGCCGAGACGAGGTAGTAGCGCTCGCGCGACGCCTGGCTGACCCCGGACTGCTCGCCGTCGCGCAGCGCGCGCGCCACCCACCCCGTCTCGACCAGCGCATCCTGCCGCAGCTCGGTGGACGTGGAAGACACGAGGGCGCGCCGGGCGTCGAACAGGTCGGCGCGCCAGTGGGGATGGCGGGCCAGCGCCTGCTGCAGCAGGGCTCCGAGCGCCTGCCGGTCCTGCATGTGCCAGGCACGCTGCCACGCCTCCTGCGCGATGACGGTGTCCAGCGCGTCGCGCAGGGCTGCCAGCGATTGCTCCTGCAGTTTGGTCCAGGTGGCGCGCTGCCCCTGCAGCAGCGACTCGTGGTACTGGGTGGTGAGTTCCTGGTCGCGCCACCACAGCAGCGCGGCGAGCACTGCGCACAGCGCCGTCACCGCGGCCAGCACCAGGAGCGTGATCCGGCTCTTAAGCGGCACTGCGCTCCTCCGGCCTTTGCAAGGCGAGCGCCAGGCGCAGCGCGGTCGCGACCAGGACCCACACGAGGAGGGCCTCGGCGCCGGCTCCCATGCGCTCGTAGGCGGCGCCGACCGCAAGCAGCAGCGAGGGAATGGCGACGCCCGGCCCGACCAGCGCCAGGCCGGTGACGAGGCCGGGCCCGCAGCCCGGCATGCGCCGCACCATGCGCGCCACGAGCCCGCCCGTGCCGAGCAGGAGCGCGGCCGTGGCCCCGAGCCGCAGCGGCTCGCCCGCGTTCCAGCTGGTGAACACCAGCGCCGCGGCCAGCCAGGCCGCCACACCGGCAACCAGGCCGCACCAGCGCGCACGCGCTGCGGCCCGGCCGGCTGCGTCAATGGCGCCGGGGCCGATGTCCTCGTCGAACAGATCGTCTGCACGTGCCTGCAGTTGAGCCTGGTCGAGCAGCGCACGGCGTGCCGCCTCCGGCTCCGTGGTGCGCAGGGACTGCACCAGACGTTCGATGCGCAGGAACTGCTCGCGCACGAAACGCAGCTCGCGCTGCAGCCAGGGCACGCGCGGATCGAACTCGCGCCGCGGCAGCCTTGCCAGCCGCACCCGCAGGTCACCCAGCGCGACCCGGGCGCCGGCCCGGCGCAGCACGTCCGCCCGGGCGGCAGGACCCGTCGCCCAGGCGTCCCGCACCGCCTCGGCCGCGAACACGGCGAGCGCCGCCGCGAGGGCGGCCAGTGGCAGCCCCCATCGCCGCAGCAACGTGCCGACGCCCGGATCGCGCCAGACCACGACCACCGAGGCGACCTGCTGGCCGCCGGGCGCGACGCGCGCGCTGGTGCGGGGGCCAGCGGGCAGCGCGGCAAGGCCCTCGTGGCTGCGCACCCAGAGCTGCCGTCCCTGCACGTCCAGCAGCGCCAGCGCGGCCGGTTCACCGCCGCGCATGCGTTGTGCAAACAGCGCCTCGACGCCTTCGAGGCGCGTGAGCGGGATGCCGATGGCCACCGCCCGCTCGATGCGCGAGGCGACCGCGTCGGCCACGAGCTGCGCGCGTGCCTGTGCTTCCTCGCGCGCCGCGTCGCGCAACTGGTGCATCGCCGTCCACACCAGCGCGACCGTCGCGAGCAACAGGACCGAGGACAGCTGCCAGATGAGCCGGCCGACGGGGCCGCGGGGCGTGATGCCGCTCATCCCGCGGCGCCTTCGTCGCGCGCCAGCGCCGCGAGGGTGGCGTCCATCCGGCGATGCGCACGCGCCAGGCGCTCCGCGGCCGGGCCGAGCGGGTCGTCCTGCTGCGCGGGAAGCTGGGCGCGCAGGGAGCGGCGCACCAGCAGCCATGCCACGCCGGAGAGCGCGAGCCACACCACCGCCGCCAAGCCGAACAGCATCCACGGCGGCGGCGCCTGCACCAGCGGTGCCGTCACGCTCACGTGCCCGGCGATCTCGCCGAAGGCCCCACGGATCGGCAGGCCGAGCGTGACCTCGTCGAATGCCTCGGCGGACCAGCGCCCGCCGGCAGCAGCCAGTGCGCCGCGCCAGGCATCGGGGATGCGCTCACCGATCGCGCCGCGGTCGGTGTTGAACAGGGAGACGCCGGCCGGATCGAACACTTCGGCCGCGAGCAGCCGCGGATCACGCGCCAGCATGTCTTCCAGCAGGGGCTGTGCGCGGCTGCTGGCGCCCAGCTCGAAGCCGAGGGACAGGTCCGCCTCGAGGCGCTCGCGCACCTCCTCGAGCGTGATCTCCAGGCGGGCGTTGCCGAGGGACTGCGCTTCGAGTCGCTGCACGGCGATCAGGACGGCGACCAGCAGCAGCAGGCCCGCGGTGACCAGGGCCCACCACCACCCGGCGACCTCGAGGCACGCGCCGAGCGTGACGGCCGGGCGCGGCCACGGCACCACATGTGCCGCGGCCCGCTGCTGCGCCGCGGCCTCGGTGTCCCCGTCCATGCGAGAATTGTATCGGCCGCCTCATCAATCACCGAGTCCAACGAAAGCTGCACCGGCGCGCATGGAGCCCTCCCCGCACACCGCACCGCCCGTGCCGTTCACGCGCACGGTGCCGGCTCGCTTGGAGGAGATCCCGCCAATGACCGAGGCGCTGGCCGAGTGGGCCGAAGCGGCGGGCGTGCCGCCACGCACGATGGCCAGCGTGTCGTTGATGGTGGACGAACTGGTCGCCAACATCGTGACGCACGGCTACGGTGCCACGGGCGCCGGCGACGTGCGCCTGGAGGCTTGCATCGAGGACGACAAGCTGGTGCTCCTGCTGACCGACCACGCATTCGCCTTCGATCCGCTGCAGGCGCCCCCGCCGGATACCACGTCCAGCCTGGAGGACCGGGAGATCGGGGGCCTGGGCGTGCATTTCGTTCGTCGCATGGCCGACGAAGTCAGCTACCGCCGCACCGCCGGCACGAACGAGCTGCGGATCGTCAAGCGGCTGGCGTCGCCAGCGCCGCGCGGCTAGACCCTGCGCGCGAGCCAGTCGACCGACTCGCGCGGGCTGGGCTGGCTCGCGGCCGAATGCGGGCCGCCTGCCAGCCGCTCGCTCCACGTCTCGGCCAGGTCCAGCATGCGCTCCACGGCGTGGTGGAGCGCGGCGCCGTCGGCCAGTGGCACCGGTCGTTGAAGGTAGATCCGGCCATCGGGCCCGGCAGCGGCACCGCTGCCAACCCCACCGGTCGCGCCACCCAGGAAGCTGGCCCGCAGCAGCGACATCAGCGCTGCGCCGCCCAGCGCTTCGGCCTGCCCCGGCAGGGTCACCGGGCACTGCAGCCAGAGGCCTGCGCCGCCAGGCTCGAGCGCCAACGTGAGCAGCCAACGCTGGTCGAACAGGAGCTGGCAGCACCCCTGGTCGTCGAGCCGCAGTCCCGGCATGCCCAGACGCTCACCGAAATCCCGCAGGCAAGCCTCGGCCTGGCGCAGCGTCATGCGCTGCTCCGCGGAGCAGCCGGCGTCGGGCCCACGGGCAGCGGCCGCGGCAGGGCACGGTCAGATGTCGGCATGCGGGTCTCCTCGTGTGTCATCGCCGGGCCGGGCCCCATGCGCGGGATGTGATCGCGGGGGACGTCCGACTCGGACATCCGGTTGCGGCTGGAGTGCGAAGTCTACGGGCACGGCCGTTCCCGGGCCACTCGACTTTGGTCGAATCTGCCGCGGAGTGCGGCGCGCGGCACGGGATACCCCGCTGGCACGGCCCGGGGCGCACGCGGGGGCCCCGGACTGCCGGCCGCCCTCGCAGGCTATGCTTTCGGCGCCGCTGGCATCCCATCCCCGCGGTCCCGACGATGATGCAAGATCCAGCAGCTGCGCCGGCGCACGGAGGGCCTTTCGGCCTCGGCCTGCGTGTCCTCTCGCCAGACCTGCGGCCGAAGTGCTCAAGAAGATCCTGATCACCGACGACCACGCGATCATCCGCATGGGCTTGGTCCGGCTGCTCCAGCACCTGCTGCCCGGAACGGTCGTGCTGGAGGCGTCCTCCCGCCTGGCCACGCTCTCGGTCGCGCGCGAGGAACCCGAGCTCGACCTGCTGTTGCTGGACCTGAATCTCCCGGACGGCCAGGGATTGCGCACCGCCGAGGAAGTCCTGGCCTTGCGTCCCCTGCTTCCCGTGGCGATCGTGTCCAGCGAGGAAGATCCGGCCGTGGTGCGCAGGGCGATGGCGCTGGGGCTGGTGGGCTACATCCCCAAGTCGACCAACGCGGAGCTGACGGAGAACGCAATGCGCCTGCTGCTGACCGGTGGCAGCTACTGGCCGCGGGCCGCGGTGGTGCGGAGCGCATGTGCGGCACAGCCGCTCTTGGGCGAGCGGCAGCAGGAAGTGCTCGGCGCGGTGTGCCGCGGCTTGTCCAACAAGCAGATCGGGGCGGAGCTCGGCCTGACGGAGGCCACCGTCAAGGCGCATCTGACGCAGATCTTCCGGGTGCTGAAGGTCAACTCGCGTTCTCAGGCGATCGCGGCGACGCTGCGACAGCCGCGGGACGCAGCAGGCGATTGACGGCCGCCCGCAGGGCGACCGGCTCCAGGGGCAGCCTCAACTCGACCACGGGAGCCGCCGAAGCGGACGGCGACGGCATGCTCCCGGACGGTGCCTGGCCGAGCCAGACGCAGGGCAGCGCCGCCTGCGCCAGCAGGACCTCGAACCCGCCGTGCTCCCGCACGGCGGCCGCGTCGACCAGCACGAGCCGCCCGCCACCGGCCTGCAACACCCGCGCACCGACGGCGACGTCGTCCACGGGCTGCCAGGGCAGCTCCCAGTGGTCCAGCAAGCCAGCGGTGTGCTCGCGAAGCACGGGGTCGCGCACCAGCAGCAGGATGCCCGGCCCACGGTCTTCCTGCAGGACCGGCAGCGCCTCTGCGTCCGTCGCCGGCGCGGTCCCGGCCGCCGGCACCATGGCAGGCGCGCAAGCGCCGAGGCTGACGCGAAACAGACTGCCCCGGCCCGGGCGCGACAGGACTTCCACGCGATGGCCCAGTGCGTCGCACAGCTGCCGCACAACCGCCAGGCCCAGACCCGCGCCTGGTGCGCCGCGGGCGCCCGCCCGCTCGAACGGCCGGAAAACACGCTCCAGGTCCTGCGCGGCGATGCCGGGACCGGTGTCCCACACCTCCAGCCGCAGCGTGGGGCCGTGCTTGCGAAGGGCGACCAGCACGCCGCCCGCATCGGTGTACTTCAGCGCGTTCGACAGCAGGTTGCGCACGATGCGCAGCAGCGCACCGGGGTGGGACCGGACCACGCCGGCCTGGCGGTGGACGCGCAGAGACAGCTGCGCCTGGGCAGCCAGGGGGGCGAGCTCCTCCACCACCTGGTCGACTTGCGCCTGCGCATCGCAGGGTTGCAGCGGCAGTTCGGGGTGCGGCGCTTCCGTGCGGGCGGCCTCGATGAAGGAATCCAGGATCTCCTCCAGCGAGCGGACCATGGCCTCCATCGCCGGAACCGAGGCGGCCGCCAGGCCGCGGCCGCCCTGCCGGGCACCCGACAGCAGCAGCGCCATCCCGTGCAACGGCTGCCGCAGGTCATGGCTGGCCGACGCGAGGAAGCGCGTTTTCGCGCGATGCGCAAGTTCCATGTCCTGCGCATGCCGCTCCAGCTGCTGGACCAGTTCCTGCCGTTCGAAACGGATCCGAAGAGAGTCGGCCTGCGTGGTGGCGTGCCGCCTTGCGAACGCCAGCCACGCGCCGTAGTTGAACAGGGTGCCGATCGCCACGACCCAGCCCACGTGCGGCGAATGCAGGAGCCATGGAACCGGAATGAGCAGCGCGGCGGGCGTGGCAAAGGCGACGAAGGCCGGGAGGTACCAGGACAGCGCCACGACCGACATGACCAGCATCGTGTATTGCGAGGCCACCAGCGCATAGCGCGCCCAGTCGGGCGCGTGCGGATGGAAGACCCAGCCCGCCAGGCCCCAGGTCACGCCCGCGGTGAGATAGCCCAGCACCATCGCGCGGCATTGCGGCTGACCGACCTGGTCATCGGAAAGCCGGCCCCACCGGCGCAGCATCAGGACGCGGGAGGCGATCACCAGCACGACGGCAGCCATCCAGGCCAGGGCCTGCGGGCGCGTGCGCTGCTCCCAGAACATCCAGACCATGGCCCCCGCGAGCAGCGTGCCGCCCACGAGGCCGCTGCGCGCGCCCTGCAGCGCGCAGCGGAACATCACGGCGAACACCGGCCGCTCGCGAGCCGCATCGGGGATGGTGAACCAGCTGAGCATGGCTGCAGTATCGGCGCCGCCGGGCCGAGACCCGGCACGCACCGATCTTCGGCAGCGTGCGGTTCGACCAAAGTCGTACGGCTGGACGAGCACCCGCACCTGCGCTTTTCGGCAAGCGTTCGCCGAACCCCTTCCGCCGGGACTCACCGCCGGGTAGAGCCCACCCGTCCGCCGTCTTGAGCCGCGCTTGTCTGCAGGGCAGACAGCGTTCTTGCAGTGTGTGTCGGTGAGCATCGGGGCGATCCAGCCAGACCAGGGAATAGGACCTGGTTCCCCGGCCACTTTTCATCGTGTTGCCCGGATGGCTCCCCCAGGGCTCTGCTGGATGTCAAAACGACGGCCCCGGAGGTCGGTGGACTGCAAGTGCCTGACCACAAAGGAAAAAGGCCGCCCAGTGGATGTCACTGGACGGCCTTCAACGCTGTGGTGGTGGAGCTGGCGGGAATTGAACCCGCGTCCGCAAGCCTTCTCCGCGCAGTTCTACATGTTTAGCGCTCTGATTTGGATCTCGCCGCCGGAGTCGCGCAGACGCACGCTACCCAGGCCGCCAGTGCCCTATGTTCTCGTCCCGATCCAAGGCACCCGGATCGGGACCAGCCAATGTAGATTCCCTCACAGCCGGGAGCTTGCGCCCCTTGCCCAGCCCATCGGCCAACTGTTGTGAGGCTCACCGGTGTTTAAGCGGCGAGTGCGAAACGTTCGTCGTTTGCAGTTACTTGGTTTCAGCGGATTAACGAGGTGACTGAACCTCGACATGCCCTGCTGCGTGTCCGAACCCACGTCGAAACCAGTGCAGCCCCAGGACCCGGTATTTTAGGCCCTGCGCGCTCACTTCAAGAGATCCAGCAGCGCCAATGGTGAGGAAATGCTGGCGTCGGCCCGCCAGCTGTCGACGTCGGGACGACCGCCGAGGTAGCCGTAGGTCGCCGCCACCGTCGGCATGCCGGCGGCCCGGCCCGCGATGATGTCGCGCTCGTCGTCGCCGACATAGACACACACCTCTGGTGCCAGGCCGAGCCGCCGAGCCGCTTCGAACAGCGGCTCCGGATGCGGTTTCGAATGCGGCGTGCTGTCGCCCCCGACCACCGCCCGCGCGGTGGCGAACAGTGGCATGGCGGCGGTCAGCGGTCCGGTGAAGCGCATCGACTTGTTCGTGACCACGCCCCAGTCCAGTCCGCGTTGCAGCAGTGCCTGCACCAGCGCCTCGACGCCGTCGAATGCCCGGGTGTTCTCGGTCATCCGGCTTTCATAGTTGCGGAAGAACTCCTCGCGCAGGTGGGCGAACTCGGGGTGCTCGGGTGTCATGCCGAAGGCAATGCCGAGCATGCCCCGTGCGCCGGCGCCGGCCATCGGGCGGTAGTCATCAAGCGGGAGCGATGGCAGGCCGCGCGCCACCCGCATCCGGTCGGCGGCGGCGCCCAGATCCGGCGCACTGTCGATCAGCGTGCCGTCCAGGTCGAACAGCACCGCGCGAACACGGCTGAAGGTCATGGCTTGCGGGTCGCGACCCAGTAGTTGACCGAGGTGTCGTCGCTCAAGCGATAACGCCGGCTGAGCGGGTTGTACGAGAGGCCGCGCGTTGCGGCCCAGTCCAGGCCGGCCTCCCGCGAGTACGCCGCGAGTTCGGCGGGCCGGATGAACTTCAGGTACTCGTGGGTGCCCCGCGGCAGCAGGTTCAGCACGTACTCGGCGCCAACGATCGCGAACAGGAACGATTTGGGGTTGCGGTGGATGGTGGAGAAGAACACCCAGCCGCCCGGCTTGGCCAGCGCCGAGCACGCCCGCACCACCGAGGCGGGATCGGGGACGTGCTCCAGCATCTCCATGCAGGTGACCACGTCGTACTGGCCGGGCTGCTCGGCGGCTAGCGCCTCGACGCTCACCTCGCGGTAGGCGATGCCAGGCGTCCCGGCCTCCAGGGCATGCAGCTGGGCGACGCGCAGGGCCTTGGTGGCCAGGTCGATCCCCAGCACCTGCGCTCCTCGGCGGGCCATGGAATCCGCCAGGATGCCGCCGCCGCACCCCACGTCCAGCACGCGCTTGCCCGCCAGTGGCACCATCGATTCGATCCAGCCCAGGCGCAGCGGATTGATCTGGTGCAGCGGACGGAACTCACTTTCGGTGTCCCACCAGCGGTGGGCCAGTTCGGAAAACTTGGCCAGCTCGGCCGGATCGGCGTTCAGGGTGCCTTCGGTCATGGAGTCGATTGTGGCGCCCCGCCGCCACCGACCGGCTCGCGGGGACAAGAGTGGAGCGGGATTCTGTTGCGCAAAGGAAAAGGCCCCGCGAGCGGGGCCTTTCGTGGCGAAGCCGGAAGGCTTAGCGGTTGGCGCGGGTGCCGACCACTTCGATTTCCACGCGGCGGTTCTTCGCGCGGCCATCGGAGGTCTTGTTGTCGGCGACGGGCTGCTTCTCACCCTTGCCTTCGGTGTACACGCGGTTCTTCTCGATGCCCTTGGACACGAGGTAGGCCTTGACGGCTTCAGCGCGGCGGACCGACAGCTTCTGGTTGTAGGAGTCACCACCCACGGAGTCGGTGTGGCCGACGGCGATGATCACTTCCAGGTTGATGTCCTTGACCTTGCCGACCAGATCGTCCAGCTTGGCGCGGCCTTCGGGCTTGAGGACGGCCTTGTCGAAGTCGAAGAAGGCGTCGGCCGCGTAGGTCACCTTGGTGGCAGCGGGCGGCTGGGGAGCAGCGGCCGGGGCCGGGGCAGGAGCCGGGGCGGGCGTCGGGGCGGCGGCAGGAGCCGGCGCAGCCACGGGAGCCGGAGCCGGAGCCAGGGCGCCGTCGCAACCACGGGCGGCGGAAGCGGGCGTCCAGCTGGCATCGCGCCAGCACAGTTCGTTGGTGCCGTTCTTCCAGGTCAGTTCGCCGCTGCCATTTTGCCAGTTGTCCACGCGGGTGCCACCATCGGCGGCAGCGACACGGGTCTGCGCGCCTGCGGCAGTGGCCAGCGCAGCGGCGGCAAACATCAGCGCTACTTTGTTCAGTTTCTTCATGGTTCTCCTCTTGAGGGGAAAAAGCCGCAGCCGCGCTGCGTGAAAACTACGATTCAGGTGACCATTCACCAAAAGCGTCCGGTTGATTGTGCCACACGTCCTTACACAATCAACGCGCACGGTCCAGACGCCCCGTAGGACAAAACCGCTTTACCCAGCATCTGTTGCGGGGTCGCGACAAGGCCCCGCGACCGGTAAAATCTCGCGTTTCAGCGCCGCGCCAGCCCTCCCCGCATGACCCAATTCGCCAAAGAAACCCTGCCCGTCAGCCTCGAAGAGGAGATGCGGCGGAGCTACCTCGACTACGCGATGAGCGTGATCGTGGGTCGTGCGCTGCCAGATGCGCGTGACGGACTGAAACCTGTGCATCGGCGTGTGCTGTACGCGATGCACGAATTGAACAACGACTGGAACCGCCCGTACAAGAAGTCGGCGCGTATTGTCGGGGACGTCATCGGCAAGTATCACCCGCACGGGGACCAGTCGGTCTACGACACCATCGTCCGGCTGGCGCAGGACTTCTCCATGCGCCACATGCTGGTGGACGGCCAGGGCAATTTCGGCTCCGTCGACGGCGACAACGCCGCGGCGATGCGCTACACCGAGATCCGCCTGGCCAAGATCGCCCACGAGATGCTGGCCGACATCGACAAGGAAACGGTCGACTTCGGACCCAACTACGACGGCAGCGAGAAGGAGCCGCTGGTCCTGCCCAGCAAGCTGCCCAACCTGCTGGTCAACGGCTCGGGCGGCATTGCGGTGGGCATGGCCACCAACATCCCGCCGCACAACCTCAACGAGGTCGTCGACGCCTGCCTGCATCTGCTGAAGAACCCGGACGCGACCATCGACGAGCTGATGGAGATCGTGCCGGCCCCCGACTTCCCCACGGGCGGCATCATCTACGGCATTTCGGGTGTCAAGGAAGGCTACAGGACCGGCCGCGGCAAGGTCGTGATGCGGGCCAAGTGCCACTTCGAGGACATCGACCGCGGCCAGCGTCAGGCGATCATCGTCGACGAGCTCCCCTACCAGGTCAACAAGAAGACGCTGCAGGAGCGCATGGCCGAGCTGGTGCACGAGAAGAAGATCGAAGGCATCAGCCACATCCAGGATGAGAGCGACAAGTCCGGCATGCGGCTGGTGATCGAACTCAAGCGCGGCGAGGTCCCCGAGGTTGTCCTGAACAACCTCTACAAGCAGACCCAGCTGCAGGACACCTTCGGCATCAACATGGTGGCGCTGATCGACGGCCAGCCCCGCCTGTGCAACCTGAAGGACCTGGTCCAGGTCTTCCTGCAGCACCGACGCGAGGTCGTGACCCGCCGGACGGTCTTCAACCTGCGCAAGGCGCGCGAGCGCGGCCACGTGCTGGAAGGCCTGGCGGTCGCGCTGGCGAACATCGACGAGTTCATCCGCATCATCCGCGAGTCGCCCACCCCGCCGGTGGCCAAGGCCGAACTGATGACCCGCGCCTGGGACAGCCAGCTGGTGCGCGAGATGCTCACCCGCGCCAAGGCGGACGGCGGCGTGATCAACGCCGACGACTACCGCCCCGAAGGGCTGGACCGCCAGTACGGCATGGGCCAGGACGGCCTCTACCGGCTGTCGGACACGCAGGCCCAGGAAATCCTGCAGATGCGCCTGCAGCGCCTGACGGGTCTGGAGCAGGACAAGATCGTGGCCGAGTACAAGGAGGTCATGGCCGAGATCGACGACCTGCTCGACATCCTCGCCCGGCCCGAGCGCGTCTCGACCATCATCGGCGAGGAGCTCACCGCCCTGCGCCAGGAGTTCGGTCTGACCAAGATCGGCGAACGCCGCAGCCAGGTCGAGCACAACGCGCAGGACATCGGCACCGAGGACCTGATCACGCCCACCGACATGGTGGTGACGCTGTCGCACCTGGGCTACATCAAGAGCCAGCCGCTGTCCGAGTACCGCGCCCAGAAGCGCGGCGGCCGCGGCAAGCAGGCCACGGCCACCAAGGAAGACGACTGGATCGACCAGCTCTTCATCGCCAACACGCACGACTGGATGCTGTGCTTCTCCAATCGGGGCCGCCTCTACTGGCTCAAGGTCTGGGAGGTTCCATCCGGTTCGCGCGGCTCGCGCGGGCGCCCGATCGTCAACATGTTCCCGCTGGCCGACGGCGAGAAGATCAACGTGGTGCTGCCGCTGACCGGCGAGTTCCGCAGCTTCCCGGCCGACCACTACGTGTTCATGGCCACCTCGATGGGCACGGTCAAGAAGACCGCGCTCGACGAGTTCAGCAACCCGCGCAAGGCCGGCATCATCGCCGTCGACCTGGACGAGGGCGACTACCTGATCGGTGCCGCCCTGACCGACGGCAAGCACGACGTGATGCTGTTCTCCGACGGCGGCAAGGCGGTGCGCTTCGACGAGAACGACGTGCGCCCGATGGGACGCGCGGCCCGCGGCGTGCGCGGCATGATGCTCGACGAGGGCCAGAGCGTGATCGCCATGCTGGTGGCCGAGGACGAACAGCAGAGCGTGCTGACCGCCACCGAGAACGGCTACGGCAAGCGCACGCCGATCGGTGAATACACCCGCCACGGCCGCGGCACCAAGGGCATGATCGCCATCCAGCAGAGCGAGCGCAACGGCAAGGTCGTGGCCGCCACGCTGGTGCATGCCGACGACGAGATCATGCTGATCACCGACAAGGGCGTGCTGGTGCGCACCCGCGTCAGCGAGATCCGCGAGCTCGGCCGGGCCACCCAGGGCGTGACGCTGATCGGCCTGGACGAGGGTTCCAAGCTCGGCGGCCTGCAGCGCATCGTCGAGAACGACGCGCAGGGCGCGGATGGCGACACCGCAGCCGATGCGGATGCCGATGCCGCTCCCACGGACGGCGAAGGCTGAGACATGCCCAGGGACCTCGCGCAGCTGCGCACCGAGATCGACGCCGTCGACCGCGAGTTGCTGGCGCTGCTCAACCGCCGCGCAGGGCTGGCCAATGAGGTCGGCGAGCTCAAGCGGCACGAGGGCTCGCCCGTGTTCCGCCCGGAGCGCGAGGCGCAGGTCATCAACGGGCTGCAGGAACGCAACCCGGGCCCGCTGAAGGGCGCCAACGTCGCCACGATCTGGCGCGAGATCATGTCGGCCTGCCGGGCGCTCGAGGCGCCGCAGCGCGTGGCCTACCTGGGTCCGGCGGGCACGTTCAGCGAGCAGGCAGCCGTGCAGTTCTTCGGCTCCAGCATCGAGCATGTGCCCTGCGTGAGCTTCGACGAGGTGTTCCAGGCGGCGTCGGCCGGCACCGCCGACTTCGGGGTGGTCCCGGTGGAGAACAGCACCGAAGGCGTGGTCACGCGCTCGCTCGACCTGCTGCTCGCCTCACCGCTGCACATCGTGGGCGAGATCAGCCTGCTGGTGCGGCACCACCTGCTGCGCAAGGAACGCTCGCTGGAGGGCATCGAGGCGGTGCTCGCCCACCCGCAGGCGCTCGCGCAATGCCAGGGCTGGCTCACCAAGCACCTGCCGCAGGCCGAGCGCCGGGCCGTGTCGAGCAACGCCGAAGGGGCCCGGCTGGCCGCGGGCAATCCGGCCTGGGCGGGCATCGCCGGCGAGCGCGCCGGCAGCGAGTTCGGCCTGCACATCGCGGCGCACGCGATCCAGGACGACGCCTTCAACCGCACGCGCTTCGCGGTGGTCTGCCTGCCGCAGACCCTGTCGGCGCCGCAGGCATCGGGCAAGGACTGCGTCAGCGTGGTGGTGTCCGTGCCCAACCGGCCCGGTGCCGTGCACGACATCCTGGTGCCGCTCAAGCAGCACGGCGTGTCCATGACCCGTTTCGAATCCCGCCCGGCCAAGTCCGGGCAGTGGGAGTACTTCTTCTTCATCGACATGCAGGGCCATCCCTCGCAGCCGCACGTCGCGGCCGCGCTGGCCGACCTGCAGCGCCTGTGTGCCTTCTACAAGGTGCTCGGCACGTATCCTGCAGGTGATTGAGCATGTTTGAGCAGTTGGGTCTGATCGGCTGCGGCCTCATGGGGGGCTCGTTCGCCCTGGCGCTCAAGCGCGCCGGCCTGGTCAAGCGCGTGGTGGGCTACAGCAAGTCGCCCTCCACCACCGAGCGGGCGCGCCAGATGGGCGTGATCGACGTCGAGGCGCCTTCCGCGCTGCTGGCCGTCTCGGGCGCCGACATCGTGCTCGTCGCGGTGCCGGTGGCCGCCACCGAGGCCACGCTGAAGGCGATCCGCCACCTGGTCAGCCGCGACATGCTGATCATGGACGTGGGCTCGACCAAGCGCGACGTCATCGACTCGGCGCGCCGCGTGCTGCGCGACAACGTCGGCTCCTTCGTGCCCTGCCATCCGATCGCCGGCAAGGAAGTCTCCGGGGTCGAACACGCCGACCCCGACCTGTACGCCGGCAAGCAGGTCATCATCACGCCGATCGAGCGCACCCAGGTGGCCCAGCTGTCGCGCGCCGTCGAGCTGTGGAAGGCCCTCGACTGCACGGTCGTGCAGATGGCGCCGGAAGCGCACGACGCGGCATTCGCCGCGGTGAGCCACCTGCCGCACCTGATCGCGTTCGCCCTGGTCAATGGCATCGCATCGCAGGAGCAGCGCGAGGCCTTCCTCTCGCTGGCCGGCCCGGGGTTCCGCGATTTCACCCGTATCGCCGCCAGCGATCCCAAGGTCTGGCGCGACATCCTGCTGGCCAACCGCCAGGAACTGCTGGCCCAGTCACAAGTTTTCCAGCGCACGCTGCAGTCGATGGAGGCCATGATCGAGGCCGGCAGTGGCGACGCGCTCGAGCAGTCGATCGCCCAGGCAAGCGACATCCGCTCGCGCTGGCGACTGGGCAGCCGCAAGGCCTGACGCGAAGACGATGTTCGACACCGCCTTCCTCGACATTCCGGCGCTCGAGGCAGCGGGCGGCCAGGTCACGCTGCCTGGCTCCAAGAGCATCTCCAACCGCGTGCTGCTGCTGGCCGCCTTGTGCGACGGCACCACGCGGCTGCACGACCTGCTCGACTCGGACGACACGCGCGTCATGCTCGATGCGCTGCGCACGCTGGGATGCACGGTCCAGCCGGCCGGCCCGGCCACCGTCCACATCACGGGGTTCGGCGCCCGCGGGCCGGTGCGGCAGGCCCGGCTCTTCCTCGGCAACGCGGGCACTGCCATGCGGCCGCTGGCAGCGGCGCTCGCCGTGCTGGGCGGCGATTTCGAGCTGAGCGGCGTGGCCCGGATGCACGAGCGTCCGATCCGCGATCTGGTCGACGCCCTGCGTCCGCTGGGCTGCGCCGTCGACTACCTGGGCAACGAGGGCTATCCGCCGCTGCGCATCGGCCAGCCCCAGCTGCGGCTCGACCAGCCGATCCGGGTCCGTGGCGACGTGTCCAGCCAGTTCCTCACCGCCCTGCTGATGGCTCTTCCGCTGGTCGCACAGCGCGACATCGTGATCGAGGTCGTCGGTGAGCTGATCTCCAAGCCCTACATCGAGATCACGCTCGATCTCCTTGCGCGTTTCGGGGTCCAGGTGCGCCGCGACGGCTGGCAGCGCTTCACCATTGCGGCCGGCAGCCGCTACCGCTCGCCCGTCGCCGTGCACGTGGAGGCCGACGCCTCCTCGGCCAGCTACTTCGCCGCGCTGGGTGCGATCGCCCCACCGACGGTGCCCGGCCGCGGCATCCGCATCCAGGGCGTCGGCTCGGCCTCGATCCAGGGCGACATCCGTTTCCTGGAGGCGGCCCGGCAGATGGGCGCGCAGGTCGACAGCGGTCCGAACTGGGTCGAGGTGTCCCGAGGTGCCTGGCCGCTGCGGGCCATCGACCTGGACTGCAACCACATCCCGGACGCCGCCATGACCCTGGCGATGATGGCGCTGTACGCGGACGGCCCCAGCACGCTGCGCAACATCGCCAGCTGGCGGGTCAAGGAAACCGACCGCCTCGCCGCCATGGCGGCCGAGCTGCGCAAGCTGGGCGCGGCAGTGGCGGAAGGTCCCGATTCCCTGCGGGTGGCGCCGCCCACGGCCTGGCGCGCCGCCTGCATCCGCACCTACGACGACCACCGCATGGCGATGTGCTTCTCGCTCGCGGCGTTCAACCCCGCCGGCGCGCCGGTGCGGATCGACGATCCGAAGTGCGTGGCCAAGACCTTCCCCGACTACTTCGAGACTCTCTTTTCGGTGGCCAGGGTGCCCGGGCCGCGGGTGCCGGTGATCTGCGTCGACGGGCCGACCGCCTCGGGCAAGGGCACGCTGGCTGCGGAAACCGCCCGCCGCCTGGGCTACCACTACCTGGATTCGGGCGCGCTGTACCGCATCACGGCGCTGGCGGCCAACCGCGCCGGCCTGCCGTTCGACGAGGCCCACGAACACCGCATCGCCCACATGGCCCAGGCGCTGGCGATCCGCTTCTCGGACGGCCGGGTGCTGCTGGCCGGCGAGGACATCACCGACGCCATCCGCACCGAGCAGGCCGGGATGGACGCGTCGCGCGTGTCGGCGCTGCCCGCCGTGCGCACCGCGCTGGTGGCCCTGCAGCAGAGCTTCCGCCGCCTTCCGGGGTTGGTGGCCGACGGCCGCGACATGGGCACCGTGATCTTCCCGGACGCGCCGCTGAAGGTGTTCCTCACGGCCAGCGCGGCCCGCCGGGCCGAGCGCCGGCACGGTCAATTGATCGCCAAGGGTGTCGCGGTTACAATCGACAGTCTCCGCGCCGACCTCGAGGCCCGCGACGCCCGCGATTCACAGCGCGCCGTCGCCCCCCTGAAGCCCGCGCCGGACGCCCTCCTGCTGGACAACTCCGAGCAGACCGTCGACGAGTCGGTCGCCCGGGTCCTGTCCTGGTGGGAAGCCAGGCAGCCGTTCGCGGCGCCCGGCGGCGAAGCGGCCTGACGGCTGCCTCGTCGGGGACAGGTGGCAGCCGCCCGCGGCCGCCATCACCACTGGCAGCCTCGCGGCTGCGTGGCCGCAAGGCCGCAACCGGGTCCGCACAGCCCCCCTCGCGCGACAGCGCATGGCCGTGCGGTTCATCAACGAACCGCGGCGCAAGCCGCACAAGACCGCCGTCCCAGCCATAGAAACTCCGGCAATGGTGCCGTTGGAAACCTGGCGACGTGCAAGGAACCTGAATGTCTGAATCTTTTGCCGCCCTGTTTGAAGAATCGCTGCAGCGCTCGGAAATGCGCGCCGGCGAGGTGATCACCGCCGAGGTGGTCCGCATCGAACACAACTTCGTCGTCGTCAACGCCGGCCTCAAGTCCGAGGCGTACGTGCCGATCGACGAGTTCAAGAACGACAAGGGCGAAACCGAAGTCCAGGTGGGCGACTTCGTGTCGGTGGCGATCGACGCCATCGAGAACGGTTATGGCGACACCATCCTGTCGCGCGACAAGGCCAAGCGCCTGGCGTCCTGGATGGCGCTGGAGAAGGCGCTGGAGTCCGGCGAATTCGTGACCGGCACCACCTCCGGCAAGGTCAAGGGCGGCCTGACGGTCCTGGTCAACGGCATCCGCGCGTTCCTGCCGGGCTCGCTGATCGACACCCGTCCGATCAAGGACCTGACCCCCTACGAGAACAAGACCCTCGAGTTCAAGGTCATCAAGCTGGACCGCAAGCGCAACAACGTGGTGCTGAGCCGCCGCGCGGTGGTCGAGGCCTCGATGGGCGAAGAGCGCGCCAAGCTGATGGAAACCCTCAAGGAAGGCTCCATCGTCCGCGGCGTGGTCAAGAACATCACCGAGTACGGCGCGTTCGTCGACCTCGGCGGCATCGATGGCCTGCTGCACATCACCGACATGGCCTGGCGCCGCGTGCGCCACCCGTCCGAGGTGGTGCAGGCCGGCCAGGAGATCACGGCCAAGATCCTCAAGTTCGACACCGAGAAGAACCGCGTGTCGCTGGGTCTCAAGCAGATGGGCGACGACCCGTGGATGGGCGTCTCGCGCCGCTACCCCCAGGGCACCCGCATGTTCGGCAAGATCACGAACATCGCCGACTACGGCGCGTTCGTCGAGCTCGAGCCCGGCATCGAGGGCCTGGTGCACGTGTCCGAGATGGACTGGACCAACAAGAACGTGGCCCCGTCCAAGATCGTGTCGCTGGGCGACGAGGTCGAGGTCATGATCCTCGAGATCGACGAGGACAAGCGCCGCATCTCCCTGGGCATGAAGCAGTGCAAGGCCAACCCGTGGCAGGAGTTCGCGCAGAACACCAAGCGCGGCGACCGCGTCAAGGGCCCGATCAAGTCGATCACCGACTTCGGCGTGTTCGTCGGTCTGGCCGCCGGCATCGACGGCCTGGTGCACCTGTCCGACCTGTCCTGGAACGAGCCGGGCGAGCAGGCCGTGCGCAACTACAAGAAGGGCCAGGAAGTCGAAGCCATCGTGCTGGCCGTGGACGTGGACCGCGAGCGCATCAGCCTGGGCATCAAGCAGCTGGACGCCGACCCGTTCACCACCTTCGTGTCGGTGCACGACAAGGGCTCCGTGGTGTCCGGCAAGGTCAAGACCGTCGACCCGAAGGGCGCCGAGATCGACCTGGGCCAGGACATCCTGGGCTACCTGCGTGCCTCCGAGATCAGCCGCGACCGCGTGGAAGACGCGCGCAACGTGCTGAAGGAAGGCGACGAGGTCACCGTCATGGTGGTCAACATCGACCGCAAGACCCGCAACATCCAGCTGTCGATCAAGGCCAAGGACATGGCCGACGAGCAGGGTGCGATGGCCAACCTGAGCCAGCAGTCCTCGCGCGAGAACGCGGGCACCACCAGCCTCGGCGCGCTGCTGCGCGCCAAGCTGGAGAAGTAAGGTCCCGGCGCGTCGGAGGCCGCCGGCTTGCCGGCGGCCTCCCCTCCCCGCCTGCCCCAGCCTTCACCACCGGACGCTCTTCCCCGCTTTTCCAGAACGCATGACCCGCTCCGACCTCGTCGAAGAACTGGCGGCCCGCTTCAGCCAGCTGACCCATCGGGACGCCGAGTACGCCGTCAAGGCGATCCTCGACGCGATGGGCGATGCGCTGGTGCGGGGGCACCGCATCGAGATCCGCGGCTTCGGCAGTTTCTCGATCAACCGCCGTCCGCCCCGCCTGGGCCGCAACCCGCGGTCCGGCGAGAGCGTGCAAATCCCGGAAAAGCGCGTCCCCCACTTCAAGCCGGGCAAGGCCCTGCGCGAGGCGGTGGACAAGCGCACCGAGGAGATGGAAGGCCGCGGCTGACGCGCCACGAAGGCTCCTGCGGGCCTTCTACAATTCCTCGGGATCGAGGAGCGCAATGAAATACCTCATGTGGCTGCTCAAGGCAGCCATTTTTTTTACCCTGTTCGCTTTCGCGTTGAACAACCAGCATCCGGCCACGGTGCACTTCTTCTTCGGCACGGCATGGAGCGCCCCCCTCGTGCTCGTGGTGCTGGCCGCCTTCGCCGCCGGCCTGGCGGTCGGCGCACTGGGCATGGTCCCGCGCTGGTGGCGGCACCGCGCCGCGGCGCAGCGGCAGGCCGCGCCGGCGGCGCCCCCGACCCCTTCGGACGCCCATGGACTTTGACCTGAGCTGGCTGCTGTGGGGCCTGCCGATCGCGTTCGTGCTCGGCTGGCTGGCCTCGCGGCTGGACCTGCGCCAGTTGCGCATGGAGAACCGGCAGGCGCCCAAGGCCTACTTCCGCGGCCTGAACTTCCTGCTGAACGAGCAGCAGGACCAGGCCATCGATGCCTTCATCGAGGCCGTGCGCAACGACCCCGACACCTCCGAGCTGCACTTCGCGCTGGGCAACCTGTTCCGCCGGCGCGGCGAGTACGAGCGGGCGGTGCGGGTGCACGAGCACCTGCTCTCGCGCGGAGACCTCAGCCGGGCCGAACGTCACCGGGCCCAGCACGCACTGGCGCTCGACTTCCTGAAGGCCGGCCTGCTCGACCGGGCCGAGGAAGCGCTGCGAAAGCTGGAGGGCACCGCCTACGAGGGCCAGGCGCTGCTCGCCCTGCTGGCGATCTACGAGCGCTCGCGCGACTGGGCCCAGGCCGCCGACGTGGCACGCAAGCTCGAGACGGCCGGCCAGGGCAACTTCAGCGGACGCCGCGCGCATTACCTGTGCGAACTCGCAGCACATGCCGCCGATGCCGAGGCCGAAGGGCTGCTCCGCGAGGCCATGACCATCGCCCCGGGCGCCGCCCGGCCGGTGATCGAACTTGCCGCGCTGCAGCGCCGTGCAGGCGACGGGCGCACGGCCTTCGAGACGCTCGCGCGGCTCGCGCAGGCCTCGCCGGCTTCGCTGGGACTGATCGCCCGGCCGCTGGCCCAGAATGCCGCAGCGTGCGGGCTGGAGGCGCGCGCCCTGGTCATGCTGCAGGCCGGCTACGACCAGTCCCCCACCCTCGACGTGCTGGAGGCCATCGTGACCCTGGTGCCGGCCGACGAAGCCCGCCAGTGGTATGCCCGCCATCTGGAGCGCGAGCCCTCGCTGGTCGCGGCCAGCAAGTGGCTGGCCGGCGAGAAGCTCGAGCACGAGCAGTACCACCCGCAGGTGCAGCGGGCACTCGAACATGCGGCGCGGCCGCTGGTGCGTTACCGCTGCGCGGCGTGCGGCTTCGAGGCCAAGCAGCACTTCTGGCAGTGCCCCGGCTGCCAGGCCTGGGACAGCTACCCGCCCCGACGCGTGGAGGAGCTGTGAACATCGCTAGCCGCCGCCGGGCCCCCCGGCCTGTCGCAACGTCGCCCGTCGGCCCGCAGGGCCGGAGCCCTTTCGCACGCGACCTTCTTGCCTGCGCAGCGAGCGCGCGGGTGCAGGTGCACGTCCACAGGATCGTCAGAACATGAAGCCCACCAAGGACCAACTCGCGCGCGCCCGCGTGCTCGTCGTCGGCGACGCGATGCTCGACCGCTACTGGCACGGCGCGGTGGAGCGCATCTCGCCCGAGGCGCCGGTGCCCGTCGTGAAGGTCAGCCGCGAGGAGGAGCGCATCGGCGCGGCCGCCAACGTGGCCTACAACGTCAGCACCCTGGGCGCCCAGGCCAGCTTCCTGGGCGTGGTCGGGGACGACGAGCCCGGGCACCGGCTGGAGACCCTGCTGCGGGAGACCGGCATCCGCACCCACCTCAAGCGCGATGCGGGGCTGCGCACCACGGTCAAGCTGCGCGTCATCGGGCGCCAGCAGCAGCTGCTGCGCATGGACTTCGAGAACGAACCCGACCACGAGGTGCTCGCCATGCAGAGCGAGGCCTTCGCCGAGCTGGCGCCGGCCCATGACGCGCTGCTCTTCTCCGACTACGGCAAGGGCGGCCTGGCCCACATCCCGGCCATGATCGCCAGCGCCCGCCAGGCCGGCAAGGTGGTCCTGGTCGATCCCAAGGGGTCCGACTACAACCGCTACCGCGGCGCCACCGTGATCACGCCGAACCGGGCCGAGCTGCAGGACGTGGTCGGCCGCTGGAGCGGCGAGGAAGAGCTGCGCGCCAAGGCCCAGAACCTGCGCGCGGCGCTCGACCTGCAGGCGCTGCTGGTCACGCGTTCGGAAGAAGGCATGACGCTCTACGACGCCCAGGGCGAGCTGCACGTGAAGGCGCAGGCACGCGAGGTGTTCGACGTCACCGGTGCGGGCGACACCGTGATCGCCACGCTGGCCGCCATGGCCGCCGCCGGGCTGAGCCTGCGCGATGCGGTGCCGATCGCCAACCGGGCCGGTGGCATCGTGGTCGGCAAGTTCGGCACCGCCACCGTGTCCTACGAAGAACTGTTCGCATGAGCCGCGCGGCCGCCCCGCCCCGTCCCCCCGCCACCATCGGAGCCACCACATGACCCGAATCGTCGTCACCGGCGCCGCCGGTTTCATCGGCAGCAACATCGTCAAGGGCCTGAACGCCCGCGGCATCGACGACATCATCGCCGTCGACGACCTCACGCAGGGCGACAAGTTCAGGAACCTGGCCGACCTGCGGATCGCCGACTACGTGGACGCCGACCTGTTCTACGACGCGTTCGCCGACGGCCACTTCGGCCAGGTCGAGGCGGTCTTCCACGAGGGCGCCTGCAGCGACACGATGGAGAGCGACGGCAAGTACATGATGGACAACAACTACACGTTGTCCTGCGGCCTGTTCCGCGCCTGCCAGGAGCGCGGCTCCCGGCTGCTGTACGCGTCCTCGGCCGCGACCTACGGCGGGTCCGCAGCCTTCCGCGAATCGCCCGAGTTCGAGAAGCCGCTGAACGTGTACGGCTGGTCCAAGCTGCTGTTCGACCAGCGCCTGCGCCGCGAACTCGGCCCCGACTTCGCCGGCGCCGCCCACCAGGTGGTCGGTTTCCGGTACTTCAACGTCTACGGCCCGCGCGAGCAGCACAAGGGCCGCATGGCGAGCGTGGCGTTCCACCAGTTCAACCAGTTCCGCGAGACCGGCAAGGTGCGGCTGTTCGGCGAGTACGGCGGCTACGGCCCGGGCCAGCAGATGCGCGACTTCGTCTTCGTCGACGACGTCGTGGCGGTCAACCTCTGGTTCTTCGACCACCCGGAGCAGCGCGGGGTGTTCAACCTCGGCAGCGGCAAGGCCCAGCCGTTCAACGACGTCGCCACCGCGGTGATCTCGTCCCTGACCGGCAAGGAGCACACCTCCGAGTCCGCTGCCGCCGAAGGCCTGCTGGAGTACATCCCCTTCCCCGACGCGCTGCGCGGCAAGTACCAGTGCTACACCCAGGCCGACCTGGCGCGGCTGCGCGCGACCGGCTGCGACCACGCGTTCGCGGACGTGCGCACCGGCGTGGGCCACTACATGGACTGGCTCGGCAATCCGGCTTAGGGTCAGCCCTGCCCCGGCGCGGTCAACCGGCCGCGCCGACGGTTCGTTGAGGGCAGACCCATCACTCCCGAGGAGTCCCCCATGTTCAAGAAGATCCTGGCCGTCGTCGCCATGCTGTACACCGCCCTGGCCATGGCCGCGGTGGACGTCAACAAGGCCAGCGAAGCCGAGCTCGACAGCGTCAAGGGCATCGGCCCGGGCACCAGCAAGCTGATCATCACCGAGCGCAAGAAGGGTGAATTCAAGAGCTGGGACGACTTCATCTCCCGGGTCAAGGGCGTGGGCGACAAGCGCGCCGGCAACCTGTCCGAAGCCGGCCTGACGGTCGGTGGCAAGGGCTACACGCCGGCGGCAGCGGGCGCCGCCAAGGACGACAAGGCGGCCGCGAAGACGGGTGCCAAGTCGGATGCCAAGTCCGACGCCAAGGCGGCGAAGGCCGAAGCCGGCGCCGACAAGGCCGCGGCCAAGTCCGATGCGAAGGCCGAGAAGAAGGCCGCCAGCGCCGAAGCCAAGGCGGACAAGAAGGAAGCCAGGGCCGACGCCAAGGCCGCTGCCGCCGCCAAGCCGGCCGCCAGCGCCAGCAAGTAAGTCGGCACACGCCGCAGCCCCGGGCCCGCTTCGGCGGGCCTTTTGCTTGGCCCGAGCGGCCGCCGGCCACCGGTGGCCGATACCGGGCACGGCGCGGCGCCAGCGCTGCGCGACACGCCGGACGACAGGAGCGCCCGCGGCTCAGGCCAGGGCGATCAGATCCGTGAGGCCCGGATCCACGCCGGCCTGCACCAGCAGCGTGGTGACCTGCCCGCGGTGGTGCGTTTGGTGGTTGAAGAAGTGGGTGAGCGCCTGCCATGCCGGGTGCTCGCGCACTGCGCCACGGGTGTTGGCGTAACGCATGGTCGACGCGGGAAAGCCGGGCGGCATCTGCTGCGTCCAGGTCTCGATGGCGGCGTCCAGATCGCGGCGCGCGGCACGCAGTCCTGCCCAGTCGGCGTGGAGCACCGTCTCGTGCACCGCGTCCGCCGGCAGCGCGAGCAGTTCGGCCCGCAGGGCCGGTGCGGGCGTCGGCTGTCCGGCGAACCGGCGCAGCCACAGCCGGTCTGCCCAGACCAGGTGGTTCAGCGTCCCGTGGATCGAGCCGAAGAACGCACCCCGGTCGAGGCGGCGGTCGGCATCCGTCAGCTGTTCGCAAGCGTCGTACAGGCGCTCGTTGAACCAGCGGTTGTAGCGTGCCAGCCAGCGGTAGTTGTCCAGGAACGTCGCCTGGGGCGGCGGTGCATCGGGCTCGGTCATCGCGCGATTCTCCCGCAGCGGCGCCGCAGCGACCCGGCCGGCAGGCTCGGCAGGGCGGCGAACCCGCCGTGGCCGGGAAACACCCGTGGCGCTGGCCCGAGACTTGCACGTATGCTCGCTTCCCCATCCATTCCGTGCCATCGCCCCGGAGAGTCCATGACATTCAAGCACGCCCTGATCGCCGCCACCGCCGTCGCCGCGGGCACCGCCTTCGCCCAGACCAAGTGGGACCTGCCGGCCGCCTACCCGGCCTCCAACTTCCACACCGAGAACCTGGTGCAGTTCGCCAACGACGTCGACAAGGCCACCGCGGGCAAGCTGAAGATCACCGTGCACGCGAATGCCTCGTTGTTCAAGGCCAACGAGATCAAGCGCGCCGTCCAGAGCGGACAGGCCCAGATCGGCGAGATGCTGCTGGTCAACGCCGAGAACGAGAACCCGATCTACGGCGCCGACGGCATCCCGTTCGTGGCCACCAGCTACGCCGAGGCGCGCAAGCTCGCGGCCGCCCAGAAGCCGATCCTCGACAAGCTGCTCGCGGCCCAGGGCATGAAGCTGCTGTACACCGTGGCCTGGCCGCCGCAGGGCATCTTCGCCAACAAGGACATCACCTCGGTGGCCGACATGCGTGGCCTGAAGTGGCGTGCCTACAGCCCCGCCACCGCCAAGATCGCCGAGCTGGTCGGCGCGCAGCCCGTCACCATCCAGCAGGCCGAGCTGTCCCAGGCCCTGGCCACCGGCGTGATCAACAGCTACATGAGCTCGGGCTCCACCGGCTACGACTCCAAGACGTACGAGAGCATCAAGTACTTCTACGACACCCAGGCCTGGATGCCCAAGAACGCCGTGCTGATGAACCAGAAGGCGTTCGACGCGCTCGACAAGCCAACCCAGGAAGCACTGCTCAAGTCGGCCGCCGCGGCCGAGGCGCGCGGCTGGAAGGTCAGCGAGGAAAAGAACGAGTGGTACAAGAAGGCGCTGGCCGACAAGGGCATGAAGATCGTCAAGCCGACCCCCAAGCTGATGGCCGACATGAAGCAGGTCGGCTCCATCATGCTGGCCGACTGGCAGAAGAAGGCGGGCGCCGACGGCCAGGCGCTGATCGAGGCCTACAACAAGAAGTGAGCCCATGCGCCGATTCCTCGACCGGCTCTATCTCGCATGCGGCGCCATCGGCGCCGTTTTCGTGCTGCTGATCGGCGTGCTGATGATCGCGCAGAGCGTGCTGCGCGAGTTCGGCGTGCGCACCGGCGCCGTCAACGACATCGTCGCCTGGTTCTGCGCCGCGGCCTCGTTCTTCGCGATGGCCCACGCCTTCAAGCACGGCGACTTCGTGCGCGTCACGCTCCTGCTCGACTCGCTGCCCGCGCGCGCGCGGCGCGTGGTCGAGGCGGCCTGCCTGGCGATCGCCGCGGTGAGCGTGGGCTACCTCGCATGGTGGGCCAACCGCTTCACCTACGACAGCTGGAGCTTCAACGAAGTGGCCCAGGGCCTGCTGCCGATCCCGATCTGGATCCCGCAGGCCAGCTTCGCGCTCGGCTCCATCCTGCTGCTCATCGCGGTGCTCGACGAACTGGTGATCGTGCTGCGCGGCGGCAAGCCCACCTACGTGGTCGCGGTCGAGGAACGCCATGCCAAGGGCGATTTCTCCTCCGACGTCTGACCTTCTTGCGGACTTTCCATGGACATCCTTCTCGTCGGCGGCCTGCTGCTGCTGGTCATGATGCTGCTGCTCTCCGGCGGCGTCTGGATCGCGATGACCCTTGCCATCTGCGGCTGGGTCGGCCAGGCCTTCTTCACCAGCACCTCGCCGGGCAACAACCTGTTCTCGGCCTTCTGGGAGAGCAACGCCAGCTGGGAGCTGGCCGCCCTGCCCCTGTTCATCTGGATGGGCGAGATCCTGTTCCGCACCAGGCTGTCCGAGGAGATGTTCGAGGGCCTGCGTCCCTGGCTGAACCGCGTCCCGGGGCGCCTGATGCACACCACGATCCTGGGCTGCGGCATCTTCGGCTCGGTCTCGGGTTCGTCGGCAGCCACCTGCGCCACCATCAGCAAGGTGGCCCTGCCCGAGCTGGTCAAGCGTGGCTACAGCGAGAAGATCGCGCTCGGCTCGCTGGCGACGGCGGGCACGCTGGGCATCCTCATCCCGCCGTCGATCACGATGGTGGTGTATGCCGTCGCGGCTGACGCGTCGATCATCCGCATCTTCCTGGCCGGCTTCCTGCCCGGTTTCCTGCTGATGGCGCTGTTCTCCGGCTACATCATGTGGTGGAGCCTGCGGCATCCCGACCAGGTGCCGCCACCCGACGCGCCCAGCAGCTGGCGCGAGAAGTTCCGCCAGTCCGGCAGCCTGATCCCCTGCGCCGTGCTGATCGTGTTCATCGTGTGGGTGCTGGTGGCCGGCTACGCCACCGCCACCGAATGCGCCGCCTACGGCGTGGCCGGCTCGCTGGCCATCGCGTGGTGGGGTGGCTCGCTGACCTGGCAGAACTTCTGGGAAGGGCTGATGGGGACCACCCGCACCAGCTGCATGATCATGTTCATCCTGGCCGGCGCCGCGTTCCTGACCAAGACCATGGCGTTCACCGGCATCCCGCGCGAGCTGGCCGAGTGGGTCAACCACATGAACCTCTCGCCGTTCTCGCTGATCGCGGTGCTCACCGTGGTGTACCTGGTGCTGGGGACGGCGCTCGACGGCATCAGCATGATCGTGCTGACCTCGGCGGTGGTCCTGCCGATGATCCAGAAGGCCGGTTTCGACCTGGTGTGGTTCGGCATCTTCATCGTGCTGCTGGTCGAGATCGCCGAAGTCACCCCGCCGGTCGGCTTCAACCTGTTCGTGCTGCAGAACATGACCGGCAAGGACAGCAACACCGTGGCCAGGGCGGCCCTGCCGTTCTTCGGCTGCCTGGTGGCCTGCATCGTGCTGATCACGGTGTTCCCGCAGATCGTGACGATCCTGCCCAACCTGGTGATGGGCGCCGAGAAATAGCGCCCGGCCCGTGCGCCGGCGTCAGCCGCGCACGGCGCAGGCCAGCGGGTCCGCCTCGCCCGCGGCCACCAGCTGCCGCTGGTTCTTGGCCTGCGCGACGTCCATGTCGCGCGGCAGCGGCACCCCGTTCTTGACGGCCAGGATCTCGGCCATCACGCTGACCGCGATCTCGGGCGGCGTCTTGCTGCCGATGTAGATCCCGATCGGCCCCCGCAGCCGCGCGAGCGCCGCCTCGGTCTTGCCGAAGTGTTCCATCATGCGCTGCCGGCGCGCGTCGTTGTTGCGTCGGCTGCCGATCGCGCCGACGTAGAAGGCGTCCGTGTCCAGCGCCTCCAGCAGCGCCAGGTCGTCGAGCTTGGGATCGTGCGTCAACGCGACCACGCAGCTGCGGCGGTCGGGGCGGAAGGCGGCCACGACGTCGTCGGGCATGTCCTGCACCAGGGTCGCGCCGGGGACGTGGAAGGCCCCGCGGTATTCCTCGCGCGGATCGCACACCGTCACGGCGAAGCCGCTGAACAGCGCCATGGTGGCCAGGTACTCGGTCAGCTGCCCGGCGCCGATCAGGAGCATGCGGTACTCGGGGCCGAAGGTGTTGGCCATCCGCGCCTCGTCGACGGCCAGGTCAGAGGGCGTGTCGGCCGGCTCGTTCATGGCGCTGCCGTCGGCCAGCACCACGGTGCGCCGCATCAGGCGGCCGGCCTCGAGCGCCGCCACCAGGTCGGCCAGGCCGCGCGCATCGGGGTCGAACTCCAGCAGGAGTTCCAGGGTACCGCCGCACGGCAGCCCGAACTGGTGCGCCTCGTCGGCGGTGATGCCGTACTTCACCAGCTCGGGCGGACCGGACGGGATCGCCCGGTCCCGCGACTTGCCGGCATAGGCCCGGGTGAAACGATCGATCAGGTCGTCCTCGATGCAGCCGCCCGACACCGAGCCGACCACCGCGCCGTCCTCGGCCAGGGCCATGATCGACCCCACCGGCCGCGGCGACGAGCCCCAGGTGCGCACCACCGTCGCGAGCAGCGCGCGCCGGCCGGCTGCGCGCCAGTCGCGCAGCGTGCGCAGCACCGTCACGTCGAGGTTTTCCATGCGTCTTGCTCCCCGGTGCGGGCCCGGTCAGAACCGGTAGGCCGCGTTCACGCCCACCAGCCAGGTGCGGCCCGGCGCCGATTCGTAGTAGCGCCGGTTGCCTTCGTTCACGATCACCGAGCCGACGTACTGCCGGTCGGTGACATTGTCCACCCGCAGGAATTCACTCAGGGTCCAGCGGCCCAGGGGCTGGCTGAGCGAGACGCGCACGTTGGCCGTGGTGGACCGTTCCGCGGACTCGTCGTTGAGGTCGTTGGCGTAGATCCGCCCCACGTGGCGCAGCTCGACCGCTGCCAGCAGGCCCAGGGGACGGTGCCGCCAGGCGAGCTCGGCAAAGGCGGTGCGCGCCGGCACGCCGGGGATCCGGTTGCCGGCGGCCACCGCCTGCCGCGTGGCGGCGGTGCAGCCGGCCGCCACGCAGGTGAGGAACCCGGTGTCGTACTGCGCCTGCAGCCAGGTGGCGGCCAGGGCCGCCGTGAACCCTGCGCCCAGGTCGCCGGCAAGCGCGGCTTCCAGTCCCTTGCGCTCGGTGCGGCCGGCGTTCTGGAAGGTGCTGCGGCCGCCGTTGTTGCTGAAGACGACGATCTCGTCGTCGGTCCGCGCCTGGAACAGCGCCAGGTTGCCGTGCCACCGTTCGGCCAGCTGCGCCTTGGCGCCCAGCTCCCACTGGCGGCTGTCGGCGCTGCGCAGGTCGAAGTTCAGCCCGGGCACGCCCAGCGGCCGGTAGGACAGCTCGTTGGAGGTCGGCGTCTCGAAGCCGCGTCCCGCCGAGGCATAGAGGTTCAGGCGCTCGGTCGCATGCAGGACGACGCCCAGCACGGGCGTCGTGGCGCTGTAGCGGGCGCTGCCGCTGTCGTCGCCGTTGGTGCCCTGGATGAAGCGGTCGCGCGACGCGAACTTCACGGTCGAGTGGCGCAGTCCCGCCGTGACGCTCACGCGTGCCCGGGTCCACACGGCCTGCAGATACTGGTCGAAGCTGCGCACCCGGTTGTCCTCGTCGCGGCGCAGTGGCCCCAGCACGCCCAGCTGGGTGGGGGCGGCGGCCGGCCCGAGGAAGTTCAGGAAGCCCTTGCGCCGCTCTTCCAGCTCGTCGGCGTAGAGGCCGCCGGTGAGCGTGAGCGGAGAGCCCAGCAGCTGCGCGCGGTGCACCCACTGGGCATCCAGTCCCTGGTAGTCACGCGCCAGGTCGATCACACCGCCGCTCGAATTGAGGACCTGGTTGGCCGGCGGGATCGCCTGGAACTGCTCGGTGCTGCGCTGCCCGCGCCAGCCCGTTACCTTCAGCGAGTTGGCCCGGTCGACCCGGTGCTCCAGGATGGCACCCGCCTGCAGCTGCTCCACGGACTTGCGCGTGTTGAACTGCTCGGCCAGCGGCGCCTGCCGCGGATCCCGTTCGTACTGGCGGCGTTCGAGCGCGAGCGGGTCCTGCACGTCGGGCAGGTTCACGTGGTTCAGCACCACCGTCACCCGGGTGTCCTCGTCCGCGCTGTAGCGGACCTTGCCGTTGAAGCCGGTGCGCTGCGCGGCACTGTGCTCGCGCCAGCCGTCGGTGTCGAACGTCGTGGCGCTCAGGTTGTACTGGATCCGGCCTTCCTGCCCCGAGAGCCGCACGTTGTGGCGGCGGGTGCCGTTGCTGCCAAAGGCGGTGCCGAGTTCGGCGACCGTCTGCGGTCCGCCGTCGGCGGTGAAGAGGCTGAGCACCCCGCCGGACGAATTGCCGTACAGCGCCGAGAACGGACCCCGCAGCACCTCGATCCGGTCGGCCGACAGCAGGTCGAAGTGCGACACCTGGCTCTGCCCGTCCGGGGCCGTGGCGGGGATGCCGTCGGTGTACAGGCGCAGGCCGCGCACCCCGAAGGTGGAGCGGGCGCCGTAGCCGCGCGAGGAAATCTGGAGGTCCTGGGCGTAGTTCTGCCGGTTCAGCACGCTGATGCCGGGCACCCGCTGCAGCGACTCCGACAGGTTGATGCCCAGCTGCGCGTCGCGCAGCGTGTCGCCGCGGATCACGTCGACGGAGGCCGGCGTGTCGAAGGCCGCCTGCGCGCTGCCCAGCCCCGGCGTCACGACCACCGGGTTCAGCGTGCGTTCACCGGCCGGGCTCGCGGGGGGTGTCGGCGCCTGCGCCGCGACCTGCAGCGTGGCCAATGCCGCTGCGGCCACCAAGGACTGCTTCATGTGTCTCCTCCTGCCGGCATTCTCATCGAGCGGCCGCCGTCGCGGGCGTGCCGCCGGCTCCACCGGGTCGCCGATCGCGTCACTGCAGGACCGAATAGGCAAGCACCGCCACCAGCACGGCCGCGGCAGCCCAGACCCAGAGCGGCACGACCGACCCGGACGACACGGCGGCGCCCCCGTTCACGCCCTCCACCGGCGTGCCCGTGCCCGCCGGCTGCGCCGCCCCGGCGGACGTCGCTGCCATGCGGGCGGCGGTGGTGCCACCCGTGCTTCCGGTGCTTCCGGTGCTTCCGGCGCTGCCCGGCGTGCCGTCCACGGCCGGTGGATGCCGCTGCTGCAACTGGGCTTCGAAGCGCTTGAAGAAGTCCTCGGCCATCGAGCGGGCGACACCGTCGATCAGCCGCTGGCCGACCTGGGCGATGCGGCCCCCAACCTGGGCGTTGACGGTGTACGACAGTTCGCAGCCGGCAGCGCGCGGCGCCAGCCGCACCTGCGCCTGGCCCTTGCCGAAGCCCGCAGCGCCACCCTGCCCTTCGAACTTCAGCGTGTAGCTGGAGGGCGGTTGCACGTCCTGCAACAGGATCCTGCCCGCGAACTTGGCCGAGACCGGCCCCACCTTCACCGACATGCCGACGGCGTACTGGTTCTCGCCCGTGGGCTCGACCTTGTCGCATCCGGGGATGCACGCCTTGAGCACCTGCGGATCGTTCAGCGCCTCCCAGGCCTGCTCCCGCGTGGCGGCCAGTTCGCGGCTTCCTTGCATGTCCATGTCGTGCGTCCTGTCGTGCTCAGCGGTGCATCACGGCCGCCACGCTGGCGGCCAGTTGCTCCAGGGTTTCGATGTTGTGCACGGCGAGCATGCCGTGCACCTGCCGATGCAGCTCAGCCGCGCCGCGCGCCAGCGGCTCGTAGCCCGCGAACCGCAACAGCGGATTGAGCCACAGCAGCCGCCGGCTGTGCAGCCGCAGCCAGGCCAGTTCACGCGCGAGCACCTCGGGCTCGCCGGTGTCCAGCCCGTCGGTGATCAGCAGCACCAGCGTGCGGCGTCCCACCAGCCGGCGCGCATGCCGCGTGCGCAGCGCCGCCAGCGAGTCGCCCAGGCGCGTGCCGCCCGCGAAGTCGTCGATGGCGCGGCCGGCCACCGCGAGCATCTCGTCGGTGTCCGCGATGCGGAACGCCGCCGTCAACTCGGTCAGGTGGGTGCCGAACGCGAACACGTCGCAGCGGCCACGTGGCCCCTGCCCACGGCGGGTGGCGGCATGCAGGAACGCGAGCAGCAGCCGGGCGTAGCGTTCCATCGACCCGGAGACGTCCACCAGCACGAGCAGCGGCAGCGGCTGGCGCACCCGCCTGCGGCGCGGCAGGCGCACCAGCTCGCCGCCGGTGCGGGCCGCCTCGTGCATCGCGCCGGGCCAGTGGGGCCGGTCGCCCCGCAGGCCGGGCCGGGTGCGGCGCGCCGGCACCTGCGGCACCGGCAGCGCCACGTCGCGCGCGATGCGCTCGACCAGCCGGTATTCCTCGCCGCTCAGCGCATTGAAGTCGGCGTGGCGCAGGCGCTGCAGGCGGCTGGCGGTCATCACGGCATCGAACCGCACGTCGCGGTCGGGCCGGCGCTGCCCGGCAGCATCCGGCGTCCGGCGCGGCGCCAGCGCGTCCTGCACCCGGGGCCGGCGGGGCACCGGCTCGGCCTGACCCTCGCCACGCGGCAGCATCTGGGCCAGCAGCTTCTGCGCCATCGCCGGGTCACGGAAGAACGCGTCGAACAGCTCGCGGAACACGGCCCGGTCCTGCTCGCGACCGACCAGCACCGCTTCCAGCGCAGCGCCCAGGTCGGACCGGCTCGCCACGCCGACCAGGCCCGCGGCTTCGACGGCCATCCCGATGCGCGCGGCATCGACCGGCACGCCCGCGCGGCGCAGGGCGCGACCGAAGGCCACGACATTGCCGGCGAGCTTGCCGCTGCGCGCATCGCCCAGCTGCATCACGCGCTCCCGCCACGCGGCGTGGTCCGTGTCATGGCCGGATGTCCTGGCCGCCGTCCTCCTGCGGCTGCAGCAGGCTGCCCGCCAGGTCGCGCGTGAGCGCCGCGACGTCCTCGCGCTGCTTGAACAGGATGCCGGCGGTGTCGGACACCACGTCGGGGTCCAGCTCCAGCGTGTCGAGCGCGACCAGCGCCTTGGCCCATTCCACGCTCTCCGCGATTCCCGGTGCGCGCTGGAACGCACTGGCGAAGGGCTGGCTGCGCAGCCGCGCGACGAAGCTCGCCACCTGCGCCGACAGGGCCTCGCCGGCCGCCGGCGCGCGCGCGCGCAGGATGGCCAGCTCGCGCGCGCGGTCCGGGTAGTCGAGCCAGTGGTACAGGCAGCGGCGCTTGAGCGCGTCGTGCAGGTCACGGGTGCGGTTGCTGGTGAGGATGGTCACCGGCGCCACGACCGGCCGCACGGTGCCCAGCTCCGGGATGCTCACCTGGTACTCGCCGAGGTATTCCAGCAGGAAGGCTTCGAACGGCTCGTCGGCCCGGTCGATCTCGTCGATCAGGAGCAGCGCGCCCGGCGCGGGTGCCTGCAGCGCCTGCAGCAGCGGACGCCGGATGAGGTATTGCGGCTGGTAGACCTCACGCTCGGCTTCGGCGGCACTCCCGCTGCCCTCGGCGGCGCGCAGGTGCAGCAGCTGCGCCGCGTAGTTCCACTCGTAGAGCGCCTCGCGCTGCTCCAGCCCGTCGTAGCACTGCAGCCGCAGCAGCTCGCGACCAAGTGCCAGGGCCAGCGCCTTCGCCAGCTCCGTCTTGCCGACGCCCGGCTCGCCTTCCAGCAGCAAGGGCCGCTGCAGCTTCAACGCCAGGAACGCCGCCACCGCCAGCCGCCGATCGGCGAAATAGCCGGCCTGCTGCAGGGCCTGGGTGAGCGCATCGATGGAGAACGGCACGTGGATCGGATGGAGCAGGATCGCGCCGCTGCGCGGCGGGGCACCGGCGAGACGAGGTTAACCGAGCGCCTTGGCGACCGCGCGCTGGGCCAGCACGCCGATGAGGTTGGCGCGGTAGGCGGCGCTGGCGTGCAGGTCGCTGGACAGGCCCTCGTCCGAGATCTCCACCGCGGCCGCGGCCTCGGGCGTGAAGCTCGTGGTCAGGGCTTGCTCCAGCCCCGGGTGGCGGAACACGCCGTTGCCGCCGCCGGTGATCGCCACCCGCGCGCCCTTGTCGAACTGCGCGACGAACACACCGATCAGCGCGAAGCGCGATGCGGGCTGCTTGAACTTGATGTAGGCCGACCGGCGCGGCAGCGGGAACGCCACCGAGGTGATCAGCTCGCCGTCCTCCAGCGCGGTGGTGAACATCCCGGCGAAGAAGTCGTCGGCCGCGATGCGGCGGCGCGTGGTGGCCACGGTCGCGCCGAGCGCGAGCACCGCGGTCGGGTAGCAGGCCGAGGGATCGTTGTTGGCGACCGAGCCGCCCAGCGTGCCGAGTGCGCGCACCTGCCGGTCGCCGATCTGGCCGGCCAGGTCCGCCAGCCCCGGGATGCTGCCGCGCACGTCCGGGCTGGCGGCCACTTCCGCGTGGCGGGCCATCGCGCCGATGACCACCTGCCCGCCCTCATGCCGGATGCCCGACAGCTCGCGCACGCCGCCCAGGTCGACCAGCTGGTCGGGGTTGGCCAGACGCAGCTTCATCGAGGCCAGCAGGGTCTGGCCACCGGCCAGCACCTTGCCGCCGGCGGCCGCCAGCTGCGCGGCGTCGGCCAGGGTGGGGGGACGCTCGAAGGTGAATGCGTACATGCTCGTCTCCTGTGCTCGTCGGCTCAGTGCGCGGCCGCGCGGATGGCTTCCCAGACGCGGGACGGGCTGGCCGGCATGTCCAGGTCCCGGACACCCAGGTCCTGCAGCGCATCCAGCACCGCGTTCATCAGCGCGGGCGGCGAGCCGATGGCGCCGGCCTCGCCGCAGCCCTTGGTGCCCAGCGGGTTGTGCGTGCAGGGCGTGGCGTTGGTGGCCAGCCGGAACGACGGCAGGTCGTCGGCGCGCGGCATGGCGTAGTCCATGAAGCTGCCGGTGAGCAGCTGGCCGCTCTCGCGGTCGTAGACGCAGTTCTCCATCAGCGCCTGGCCCAGCCCCTGCGCCAGCCCGCCGTGCACCTGGCCCTCGACGATCATCGGGTTGATGATGGTGCCGAAGTCGTCCACCGCGGTGAAGCGGTCCACGCGCACCACGCCGGTGGCGGGGTCCACCTCGACTTCGCAGATGTAGGTGCCGGCGGGGAAGGTGAAGTTGGTCGGGTCGTAGAAGGCCGTCTCGTTCAGCCCAGGCTCGAGCTTGTCGAGCGGGTAGTTGTGCGGCACGTACGCCGTGAGCGCCACCTGGCCGAACGGGATCTTCCTGTCGGTGCCCTTGACCTTGAACTCGCCGCCCGAGAACTCGATGTCGGCGTCGCTGGCCTCCATCAGGTGCGCCGCGATCTTCTTGGCCTTGGCCTCGATCTTGTCGAGCGCCTTCATGATCGCCGCCCCACCCACGCTGATCGACCGCGAACCGTAGGTGCCCATGCCGAACGGCACGCGGCCGGTGTCGCCGTGGACCACGTCGACGTTCTCGACCGGAATGCCCAGCCGTCCCGCCACCACCTGGGCGAACGTGGTCTCGTGGCCCTGGCCGTGGCTGTGCGAGCCGGTGAACACCGTCACGCTGCCGGTCGGGTGCACGCGGATCTCGCCGCACTCGAACAGGCCCGCCCGTGCGCCGAGCGCACCCGCGATGTTGGACGGCGCGATGCCGCAGGCCTCGATGTAGCTGCTGTAGCCCAGCCCGCGCCGCAGCCCTCTGGCCTCGCTGGCGGCCTTGCGCACGGCGAAGCCGTCGACCTCGTGCAGCGCCTTGGCCTTGTCCATGCACGCGTGGTAGTCGCCGGTGTCGTACTGGAGCGCGACCGGCGTCTGGTACGGGAACTGGGTGATGAAGTTGCGCTTGCGGATCTCGTCCTGCGACAGACCCAGCTCCCACGCGCAGCGCGTCACCAGCCGCTCCAGCAGGTAGGTGGCTTCGGGGCGGCCGGCGCCGCGGTAGGCGTCGACCGGTGCGGTGTTGGTGAACCAGGCGTCCACCTCGACGTGGATCAGCGGCGTGGTGTACTGGCCGGCGAGCAGCGTGGCGTAGAGGATGGTGGGCACGGCCGTCGAGAAGGTCGACAGGTAGGCGCCCAGGTTGGCGTCGGTGTGCACCCGCAAGGCCAGGAACCTGCCGTCGCGGTCCATCGCCATCTCGGCGTGGCTCACGTGGTCGCGGCCATGGGCATCGCACAGGAAGGCCTCGCTGCGCTCGCACACCCACTTGATCGAACAGTTCAGCTGCCTGGCGGCCCAGGTGAGCGCCACGTCCTCCGCGTAGAGGTAGATCTTGGCGCCGAAGCCGCCGCCCACGTCGGGCGCGATCACGCGCACCTTGTGCTCGGGCAGGCCCAGCACGAACGCCGTCATCAGCAGGCGCTCCACGTGCGGGTTCTGGTTGGACACGTACAGGGTGTACTCGTCGTTGGCCCGGTTGTAGCTGCCGATCGCGGCGCGCGGCTCCAGCGGGTTGGGCACCAGCCGGTTGTTGGTGAGATCCAGCCGGGTCACGTGCGCCGCGTTCGCGAAGGCGGCGTCCACCTGGGCCTTGTCGCCGATGGCCCACTTGTAGCAGTGGTTGTCCGGGGCCGCGTCGTGCAGCGCCGTGGCGCTGGCCGCATCGCGCACGTCGACCACCGCCGGCAGCACGTCGTAATCGACCTCGACGGCCTCGGCCGCGTTCTTGGCCTGCTCGACCGTGTCGGCCACCACCATCGCGACGTGGTCGCCGACGTAGCGCACCTTGCCTTGCGCCAGCACCGGGTGGGGCGGCTCCTTCATCGGCGTGCCGTCGGTGCTCGTGATCAGCCAGCCGCAGGGCAGCCCGCCCATCTTGCCTTCCACGTCCCGGCCGGTGAACACCTTGGCGACGCCCGGCATCGCCTCGGCGCGCGAGACGTCGATCGCGCGGATCGCGGCATGGGCGTGCGGCGACCGCACGAACACGGCGCAGCGCTGGTTGGCCAGGTTGATGTCGTCGGTGTACTGGCCCGAGCCGGTGAGGAAGCGGTAGTCCTCCTTGCGGCGCAGCGCCTGGCCGATGTGCGGCAGCTTGGAGAGGTCGGATGCACCCATGGTCGGTCTCCTTCGGTGTGGGCGGGCGGCCTCAGGCCGCTGCCATGGCCTGGCGGCCCTGCTGCACCGCCTTGACGATGTTCTGGTAGCCCGTGCAACGGCAGATGTTGCCCTCGAGCAGCTCGCGGATCTTCGCGTCGTCCGCCTGCGGGTGATCGCGACACAGATCGATCGCGCTCAGGACCATGCCCGGCGTGCAGAAGCCGCACTGCAGGCCATGGCACTCCTTGAACGCGGCCTGCATCGGATGCATGGCGCCGTCGGCCGCGGCCAGGCCCTCGATGGTGGTGATGGCGGCGCCCTGGTGCTGGACCGCGAGCGTGTTGCACGACTTGATCGCGCGGCCGTCGACCAGCACGGTGCAGGCGCCGCACTGCGCGGTGTCGCAGCCCACGTGCGTGCCGGTCAGGCGCAGCTGCTCGCGGATGGCCTGCACCAGCAGCGTGTTGGGCGCAACGTCGATGCTGGCGGGCTTGCCGTTGACGGTGAATTGGACCTGCATGCTGTCTCCTGTGTTCACTTGGCGCGGCCATTGTTGAAGCCACCCTCCCCACCCTACCTAGGCGAAACCCTAGGGGGATGGACCGTGCGGAGCGAAATTCTCAAAATGGAACAGCGCGCCTCAGGGCGTCACCCAGCAGGAACCAGCGGAACCCCACCATGTCCCTCGCGTCCGAGCCCCGGTTGCAGGCGATCGCGCAGGCGCGGCAGGCCGTGCTCGCGGAGGGCGCCGCCGCCACCGATGGGCTGCTCGAACGCAGGCCGGAAGCCGCCTGGATCGAGCGCTCGTGGCGGCGCTGCCTGGCCCGGGGGCACCGGCCGGACGAGCCGGTCGCCTTCGACATCGTGCCCGCGCAGGCCGGCCGTCGCGCCGAGGAGGCGAGCCACACCTTGCTGGAGGCCGCACGCCCGGTGATGTCGAAGCTGGCGCGCGCCATCGCGGGCAGCCGCTACTTCGCCGTGCTCACCGATGCGCAGGGCATCGTGGTCGGCGTCGACGGCGCGATCGACCGCAGCGACCGCCGCGCCCAGCTCATCACGCGCATCGGCGTCGACCTGTCGGAGCCGGCGGTCGGCACCACCGCGATCGGTGCAGCGCTGGCCGAACTGCAGCCGGTGTGGCTGCACCGCGGCGAACACTTCTTCGAGGACACCGGCTGCTACAGCTGCGCCGGCGCCCCGCTGGTGGGGCCGGACGGCGCCACCGTCGGCATGCTCGACCTCACCGGGATCGATGCCGCCGAGCGCCCGGAGTTGCGGCACCTGGTGGCGCAGTCGGCGCGCAGCATCGAGAACGCGCTCGCGATCGCCCGGCCGCACGCGCTCCTGCTGCGGCTGGGCTGGATCGGCCATCGGTTGGGCGACGAGCAGGACGGTCTGCTGTGCCTGGACGATGACGGCTGGGTCGTCGGCGCCAACCCCGGCGCGCGGCAGATGCTGGCGCCACTGTCCGACGCCCGCGCCCGCACCCACTGCAGCGAGCTGTTCGCCATGGCCTGGGAGTCGCTGTTCGACGCCGTGCGCCGTGACGAGACGCTGGACGTGCCGCTGTGGTCGGGCCTGGCGCTGCAGGTCCTGCCGCGCGCCGCCGGCCAGCTCGGCACTGCGCAGGCAGCGACCGCCGACGGGCGGCTGCCGCTGCGCGACCTGGAAACCGAACTGATCCGGCAGGCCGTGCGGGACGCCCGCGGCAACGTGGTGGCGGCAGCCCGCGCCCTGGGCATCAGCCGTGCGACGGTGTATCGCAAGCTGGGACGGCGCACGCCCAAGTGACGGCGGCGGGTCAGCTGGCCAGCGCGATGACGACGGCCGCTTCGTCGAGGTGCAGCAGCACCCGGCTGCCGGCGCGCAGGCCGCTGCGCGCGCCCGCAAACCCCACCAGGCCCTGCCCACCCTGCAGGCGGGCCGCGATCTCGTCGCCCGCGTCGCTGCGCGAGACCCGGGTCGCGCGTGCGGGCAGGCGGTTCCCGCTGGAAGGTGCGGGGTTCGAGGCCCGGTCGACGCGCACGGCGGTGGCCTTGCACAGGGCAATGACGGCCTGACCCGGCTGGAGACCGAGCAGCTCGGCGCTTTCCGCCGTGATGCGCGCCGCCACCGACGTGTCGTCGTCGAGCGCGAGCACGACCCGCGCCAGCGGACCGCTGAGGTGGACTGCGGCCACCGTGCAAGGCAGCTGGTTGCGCATGCTGGTGCGAAGCCCCAGGGCGTCCAGCCCGGCCGGCCGCCGGGGCGAGGCCAGGCGTGCCAGCACCTGCTCGCGCGCACGCTCCATCTCGCCGGCGGCCACCAGCAGGCGGGCACCTTCCCTGGTGAGCCTGGCGCCACCGCCACCGGCGCCGCCGACCGCACGCTCGACCAGCGGCACCCCGGCCAGGTTCGACAGCATGTCCAGCGCCTGCCACGCGGCCTTGTAGCTGACGCCCGCTTCGCGCGCGGCCTGCGAGATCGAACCGCTCTCACCGACGCGGCGCAGGATCTCCAGCCGCTTGTCGGCGGGCTGGTGGCCGAGCGCGCCGGCCAGCTGCAATCGTGGAGCCATGGCCGCGATTGTGGCGCCGCCGGACGCGGCCGTACACTGGCGCTATTCCTGCGATGAATAGCGCTTGCGCCTCCCTCCTGGCCCTCGCCCGCCGTCTTGCCGCGGCCGTCCTCGCCGTGCCGGCGCTGGGCGCGACGGGCACCGCCCGTGCGGCCGACGTCAGCGTGGCGGTGGCCGCCAACTTCACCGCGCCCATGCAGGCGATCGCCGCGGCATTCGAGCGCGACACCGGGCACCGGGCGGTGCTGGCATTCGGCTCCACCGGACGTTTCGCCGCCCAGGTGCGGCACGGCGCGCCGTTCCAGGTGCTGCTGGCCGCGGACGCCGAGACGCCGGCCCGGCTCGAACAGGAAGGACTGGCCGTCAGCGGCACCCGCTTCACCTATGCCACCGGCCGCCTCGTGCTGTGGAGCGCGACGCCCGGGCTGGTGGATGCAAAGGGCGAAGTCCTGGCACGCGAGAGCGGCCGGATCGCGATCGCCGACCCGCGCCTGGCGCCGTACGGCCGCGCTGCCGAGCAGGCCATCGAAGCGCTGGGTCTCACGATGCAGGTGCGGCCCCGCCTGGTGCAGGGAGACAGCATCGCCCAGGTGCACCAGTTCGTGCGCAGCGGGAACACCCCGCTCGGCTTCGTGGCACTGTCCCAGGTGACGCGCGACGGCCGCATCGCACAGGGGTCGGGCTGGCTGGTGCCCGCACGGCTGCACGCCCCGATCCGGCAGGACGCCGTGCTGCTGGCCGCCGGCCGTGGGCAGCCGGCCGCGCTCGCCCTGCTGGCCTACCTGCGCGCCGAGACCGCACGTGCCGTGATCCGTTCGCACGGCTACGAGCTCTGACCGCATGTCCCTGGACGCCACCGATCTCCAGGCCATCGGCCTCACGCTGCGCCTGGCGACAGCGACCACGCTGCTGCTGCTGCTCGTCGCCACCCCGATCGCGTGGTGGCTGGCCCGCACCCGCAGCCGCTGGGCCGCCGTCGTCGGCGCGGTGGTCGCGCTTCCGCTGGTGCTGCCGCCCACCGTCCTGGGCTTCTACCTGCTCGTCGTGTTCGGCCCCCAGGGCTGGGGCGGCCGGCTGACGCAGTCGCTGGGGCTGGGGCTGCTGCCCTTCACCTTCGGCGGCCTGCTGGTGGCGTCGGTGCTCTATTCGCTGCCGTTCGCCGTGCAGCCGCTGCAGCACGCCTTCGCCGCGATCGGTCGTGCCCCGCTCGAAGCGGCCGCCACCCTGCGCGCGCGCCCACTGGATGCGTTCTTCACCGTGGCGCTGCCGCTGGCCCGGCCCGGCTTCACCACCGCCGGCATCCTGGCGTTCGCGCACACCGTCGGCGAGTTCGGCGTGGTGCTGATGATCGGCGGCAACATCCCCGAGCAGACCCGCGTGGTCTCCACGCAGATCTACGGCCACGTGGAGGCGCTCGAGTACGCGCAGGCGCACTGGCTCTCGGCCGCGATGCTGCTGTTCTCCTTCGTGGTCCTGCTGGCCCTGGGCCTTCTCACGCGCCGCACGGCGCGCCTGGGCCCGTGAGCGACGCGGGGCTGCACCTGCGGCTGGCGCTGGACCGGCCCGGCTTCGTGCTGGACGCCGACCTGCAGCTGCCCCCGCGCGGCATCACCGTGCTGTTCGGTCCTTCCGGGTCGGGCAAGACCACGCTGCTGCGCTGCGTCGCCGGCCTGGAGCGCGCCCGCGGGCAGCTGCGGTTCGCCGGACAGGACTGGCAGGACGACGCCCGCCGCATCTTCCTGCCCACCTGGCGGCGCCCGCTCGGCTACGTGACCCAGGAAGCCGGTCTGTTCCCGCACCTGGACGTGCAGGGCAACCTCGACTATGCGAGCCGGCGCGCGCGCCGCGGCGACGGTGCAGCGTCCCTGGACGCGGCCGTGGGGCTGCTGGGCATCGGCCACCTGCTGCGCCGCCCCACGGCGGAGCTCTCGGGCGGGGAACGCCAGCGGGTGGCGATTGCGCGCGCGCTGGCGACGCAGCCGCGGCTGCTGCTGCTGGACGAGCCGCTCGCCTCGCTCGACCCGGCGCGTCGCCGCGAGGTGCTGCCCTGGCTGGAGCAGCTGCGCGACGAGCTCGCGCTGCCCATGCTGTACGTCACCCACTCGGCCGACGAGATGGCCTGGCTGGCGGACACGCTGGTGCTGCTGGAGCAGGGGCGGGTGCGGGCCTGCGGCGAGCCGGTCCCGACACTGGCCCGGCTGGACCTGCCGCTCGCGCACGAGGACGACGCCGCGGTCCTGCTGCACGGGCGCATCGCCGAGCGCGACACGCGCTGGCAACTGGCACGCATCGACTTCGACGGCGGCTCCCTCTGGTTGCGCGACGACGGGCTGGCGGCCGGCCGCGCGGTGCGGCTGCGGGTGCTGGCGCGCGACGTCAGCCTGGCGACCGAAGCGTCGCCGCCCGGCATCGCCAGCATCCAGAACGTGCTGCCGTGCACCGTGCGGGCCCTCGGCCCCGCAGCGCACCCCTCGCAGGTGCTGGTGCAGGTGGCCTGCGGCGGCAGCGTGCTGGTCGCGCGCATCACCGCCCGCGCAGCCGATGCCCTGCGCCTGGCGCCGGGGCAGGCGGTGTGGGCGCAGGTGAAGTCGGCCGGGCTCCTGCGCTGATCACCGGGCGCCCGGCGGTGGCGCCGGCGCGGCGCATCAGCGCTGCGCGTTGGGGAAGAACAGCTGCTCGCCGCCGATCTTGTAGGCGGCGATGGCCTGCTGGCCCTCGGGCGAGACCACCCAGTCGACAAAGCGCTGGGCCTGCGCCGCCTGGAGGTGCGGGAATTTCGCCGGGCTGACCGCCATCACGCCGTACTGGTTGAACAGGCGCTTGTCGCCCTGGACCAGCACCGCGAGATCGCCGCGGTTCCTGAAACCGAGCCAGGTGCCGCGATCGGCCAGCGTGTAGGCGCCGGTCGAGGACGCGATGTTCAGCGCCGGGCCCATGCCGCAGCCGCATTCCCGGTAGCCGCCGCCCTTGCCGGCCCCGGCCAGTGCCCAGTAGCGCAGCTCGGCGGCATGGGTGCCGCTCTTGTCGCCGCGCGAGACGAAGGCGGCGTTGGCGGCCGCAACCTTGCGCAAGGCGTCCACGATGTCGCTGCCCCTGGCGCCGGCGGGATCGTCCCGGGGCCCGAGCAGGATGAAGTCGTTGTACATGACCGGATGGCGGCGTGCGGCATAGCCGTCGGCCACGAACTTCTCCTCGGCCGGCTGATCGTGCACGAACAGCACGTCGGCGTCGCCGCGCCGGGCCATGTCGATCGCCTGGCCGGTGCCGACGGCCACGACCTTGACGGCGATGCCGGTCGCCCGGGTGAAGGCCGGCAGCAGGTGCGCGAACAGTCCCGACTGCTCGGTGGAGGTGGTCGAGGCCACGGTGATGGACGACGGCTGGGCGGCGGCCAGGCCGCACGCAGCCAGCAGCACGAGGGCGGACCAGCCGCGGGGGGACAGGAGGAAGCGGAGCATGGCGGCATCGTAGGTGCCGCCGCCGGCGACCGCGATCCGTTGTTTCGCTGATGACACGACGTGCAGACCGGATCCTCGGCCGCCGCTGCATGCCGACCTGGAGCGGGCCTTTGCGGTGGCCTTCGGCGGCGCGCATGTGCTCACGCTCTACGCCAGCCACGACGATGACCTGATGCGGCAGCGTGGCCACGCTGCCGCGCTGGCGCGGCCGCACCTGGCCATCCGCTTCACCGGCAGCGTCGATGCGATCGCGGCGCGCAACGAGGGCCGCTGCACGGTCGCCGGCTTCCATGCGCCGCCCAGCCCCGCGCCAGGGTCCTGCGCACAGCGCACCGACCAGCCGCTGCGGCTCGGGGTGCACAAGATCATCGGGTTCGCGCGTCGTCGCCAGGGCTTGCTGGTGGCAGAACGGACGGCGCGCTGACCACCCGCGCGCAGGCAGGCGTGCGCTCAGGAGGGGTTGCGTTTCCTCGGCGCCGGCTTGGCGGTGGCGCGTGCCTTGGCCGGGGCCTTGCTGGCCGCGGCCTTCCTGCGCACCGGGGCCGGCTCGTCGTTGGCCGCGGCGCGGCGGGCCGGCGTGGCCGGTTTCGCCGCCTCCGCCGTCTTGCCTTGCAGGCTGCGGCGCAGCAGTTCCGTCAGGTCCAGGACATCGGCGCTGGGCGCCGGCGGCTCCTCGCCCGGCAGCGGCTGCAGCGCGGCCACGTCGCCGGCCTTCGCCTTGGCCTGCACCAGCTGCTGCAGCTTCTCGCGGAACTCGTCGTGGAACAGGTCCGGACTGAAGGCCGTGGCCATGTCGGTGACCAGCTGCTCGGCCATCTTCAGCTCGCGCTCGCTCGGCGCGGCCGGAGCGGTGTCGCCCTGCGTCGATGCGGGCGGCTCGCGCACCTCCTCGGACCACCGCAGCAGCTCCAGCACCAGGCCGTCCCCTGCGGGCATCAGGGCCGCCAGGTGCTGCTTGGTCGAGATCACGATGCGCGCCACGCCCACCTTGCCGGTGCGCTGCAGCACGTCGCGCAGCAGCGCGAACGGCTTGAGGCCGCGCGCGCCGGGCGCCACGTGGTACGGCTTGGAGAAGAAGGTGGCCGGGATCTCGCCCGCGTCGACGAAGGCCTCGATCTCGATGGTCTGCGTGGACTTGGGCAAGGCGCTGCGGATCTCCTCCTTGGACAGCACCACGTACTGGCCCTCGTCGACCTGCACGCCCTTGACCAGTTCGTCGCGCTGGACCGACTCGCCGGTCGTCTTGCTGACCTGCTTGTAGCCCACCGGGCTCATCGTCGACGGATCGATCAGGTTGAACTTGGGACGCGTGTCGGCCGTCGCGCTGTACAGCACGACCGGGATGTGGACCAGCCCGAAGCTGATGGCGCCTTTCCAGACGGCGCGGGTGCTGGGGGGAGCGGGCATGGAACCACCTTAGGCAGCAGGCTGGGCGGCCGCTGTAGGCAGCGCCAGCCTCTGCCTGTCAGACGGCGCAGGTGCGGAAGCCGACGAACAGGTCGTCACGGCCGGGCAGCGCGAACGCCCGGCGGCGCGGCCACTTCAGCCGCGCGCGGGTCGCGAACGACGCCCCCCGCAGCACCCGCGCCTGGCCGAACAGCGGCTCGGCCTCGAACTCGCCGTGGCGGGTCCAGGGATCGGGCTCGAAGCCCGGCCACGGACGCAGCGTCCCGGCCGTCCATTCATGCACGTCGCCCCAGCGGAAGCCGCGGCTGCCGGCCTGCGTGGCGGCGATCTCCCACTCCACTTCGGTGGGCAGACGGCGGCCGGCCCAGCGGGCCCAGGCATCGGCCTCCCACCAGCTGACATGGAGCGCCGGCTGGCTGGCGGCCATGCGGGTGGGCCGACCGAACATCGTCTGCATGACCGCGCCGCTGGCCACCCCGATCTGCTCGACGTGCCGCGGTCCGCGCCGGCCCTCGCCCTGCGCCAGCGCGGTGAGCCAGGCCCAGCCCTCGGGATGCCACAGCTCCGGCCGGTCGTAGCCGCCGTCGTCGACGAACTCCACGAACGCGCCCCACCCCACTGGCTGGGCGTCGATCTCGAACGCCGGCACGGCGACCTCCAGCGGACCGCGCTCGACGTCGAACACGAAACCGGGCTCGGGCGCGCCGAGGACCCAGCGGCAGGCCGGCAGCAGCAGGGGCTCCCGCGCCGCGACGGCGCCCGGCAGCGGCAGCGGCATGGCCACGCCCAGCGCCTGCGCCTGGCGCAGCAGCTGCTCGCCCCGCAGGTCCTCGTGGAACAGGGCCGCACGGTAGAAGTACAGACCATCGTCGTCCGGCTCCGCATGCTCGAGCAGCGCCAGGGTTGCCTCGACCGTCTCCATGAGGTAGCGCCGCAGTTCGCCCAGCTCGGGCAGCGGCATGTCCCAGCGGCGCGCATGCGGCGCCAGCAACGGGTTCCACCAGCGGTCGGCGGTGGGCTCCTGCGACGGCAGGCGCGGCGCGTCGGCCGCGCAGCGGCGGCCCTGGGCCCGACGCGGATTGCGCGCGATCCAGAATTCGGTGAACCAGGCCACGTGGCCGGCCAGCCACTGCGGCAGTTCCAGGCCCGGCTCGCAAGGCACAGGCGCGCCCTGGGCGATCGCATCCTCCCAGAGCGCGAGAAGCTGGAGCGTCTGGTTGCGCGCGTCCATCAATGCCAGGGACAGCCGGTCGCTTCCCGCCCGCCGCACGTCGGCGAGATCGATGCCCTGGGGGGCCAGGCCGAGCACGGGTGGAGGCATGGCGGAATGGATGCTACGGGACAAACACGGGGTGGCCGGCGTCAATCAGGCGTCAGCTTGCACTTATAGTCCGTCGCACAATTTGACACTACAACGAAAGTGCGCGGGACTTCGCTGGCAAGCGGCGAAGCAAGGAGCTGCGCGCAGGGGACATCCAACGCAAGCACTCGGAGACAGCACATGCAGCCATTGCTGAAATTGTCGCGGGCCATCGACTGGCTCACATCCCTGGTCGGTAAGTGGGTCATCTGGCTGATCCTGGGCTCCACGGTGATCAGCGCCGTGAACGCCATCATCCGCAAGGTGTTCAACACGAGCTCGAACGCCTACCTCGAAGTGCAGTGGTACCTGTTCGCAGCGTCCTTCCTGCTCGCCGCCGGCTACACCCTGCTGCAGGGCGAGCACGTGAAGATCGACGTCATCTACGGGCGGCTGTCGCGCCGCACCCAGAACATGATCGACATCTTCGGCTTCGCCGTCTTCCTGCTGCCGGTGTGCCTGGTCGTGCTGTGGTACGGCGTGCCCTTCTTCCTGCAGGGCTACCGCTCGGGCGAGGTGTCCTCCAACGCTGGCGGCCTGATCCGCTGGCCGGTCTACCTGATGATCCCGGTGGGCTTCGTCCTGCTCACGCTGCAGGGCGTCTCGGAACTGATCAAGCGCATCGCGTTCCAGATGGGCCTGATCGCCGATCCCGCAGCCAAGAAGGGCGAGAAGTCGGCCGAGGAGGAGCTTGCCGAGGAGATCCGCCGACTGGCCGAGGCCAAGGCGCGGGGCGAGGCCTGAGCGGCCCGCGTCACGAGGAGACATGATGGAATTCATCACCCAGAACCTGGCCCCGATCATGTTCGGCGGCCTGATCATCTTCCTGCTGCTGGGCTTCCCGGTGGCCTTCAGCCTCGGCGCCTGCGGCCTGTTCTTCGGCTTCATCGGCATCGAGCTGGGCGTCCTGCCCGAGTCGCTGCTGCAGGCGCTGCCGCTGCGCATCAACGGGATCATGCAGAACGACACCCTGCTGGCGATCCCGTTCTTCACGCTGATGGGCCTGATCCTCGAGCGCAGCGGCATGGCCGAGGACCTGCTGGACACCATCGGCCAGCTGTTCGGCCCGCTGCGCGGCGGCCTGGCGATCGCGGTCATCCTGGTGGGCGCGCTGCTCGCGGCGACCACTGGCGTGGTGGCCGCCTCGGTGATCTCGATGGGCCTGATCTCGCTGCCCATCATGCTGCGCTACGGTTACGACCGGCGGCTCGCTTCCGGCGTGATCGCGGCGTCGGGCACGCTGGCCCAGATCATTCCGCCGTCGCTGGTGCTGATCGTGCTGGCCGACCAGCTGGGCCGCAGCGTGGGCGACATGTACAAGGGGGCCTTCATCCCCGGCTTCGTGCTCACCGGCTTCTACCTGCTGTACGTGATCGCCGTGGCCGTCTTCAAGCCGAACTGGGCCCCGGCGCTGCCGCTGGAAGCCCGCACCATCCGCGAAGACAACGGCAAGTCCGGCCTGCCATCGCTGGTCGTGCTGACCCTCGTCTCGGCGGCAGCGGCCATCACGCTCGGCGAGAACTGGGCCCGCGTGCTGGGCTGGCTCCAGGGCCGCGAGATCACCAGCGTGGCGACCGACGAAACCATCGTGGTGTCGCTGTGCGCCGGCGTGCTGCTGGCCTTCGTGATCGCGCTGGTCAACAAGGCCACCCGCCTGGGCCTGCTCTCGCGCATCGCCGAACGCGTCACCTTCGTGCTGATCCCGCCGCTGCTGCTGATCTTCCTGGTGCTGGGCACCATCTTCCTGGGCATCGCGACCCCCACCGAGGGCGGCGCGATGGGGGCGCTGGGCGCCCTGATCATGGCGGTGGCCCGCGGCCGCCTGAGCTTCTCGCTGCTGACCCAGGCGCTGAACACGACCACCAAGCTGTCGTGCTTCGTGGTGTTCATCCTGATCGGCTCGACCATCTTCAGCCTGACCTTCCAGGGCGTGGACGGCCCGCGCTGGGTGGAGCACCTGCTGACCAGCCTGCCCGGCGGCCAGCTCGGCTTCCTGATCGTGGTGAACATCCTGATCTTCGTGCTGGCGTTCTTCCTCGATTTCTTCGAGCTGTCGTTCATCGTGGTGCCGCTGCTGGCGCCGGTGGCCGACAAGCTGGGAATCGACCTGATCTGGTTCGGCGTGCTGCTGGGCGTGAACATGCAGACCTCGTTCATGCACCCGCCGTTCGGCTTCGCGCTGTTCTACCTGCGCAGCGTGGCCCCGCACAAGGAGTACACCGACAAGGTGACCAACCGCACGATCGCACCCGTCACGACGATGCAGATCTACTGGGGCGCCGTGCCGTTCGTGCTGATCCAGATCCTGATGGTGGCGCTGATCATCGCGTTCCCCGGCATCGTGTCGCGCGACAAGGAGGAGAAGATCGATCTCGACAAGGTCAAGATCGAGATGCCTGCCGACATCGAGTACACGCCCTCCGGCACCGAGCCGCAGGCCGCCCCCGCCACCCCTGCCGCCTCCGATCCGCTCGCACCGCCGGCGCCGGACACCAGCAGCGAGGACGAGCAGAAGAAGATGGACGAGCTGTTCAACATCAAGCGGTAGGCACCCCGCCGCTGCGCAAGAGGCCTCCTTCGGGAGGCCTCTTGCGTTTGAAAGCCTCGGTGCCCGCGCGGCCGCAAGGCAGTTCGGGAACGCCGCCGCACCGGCCAGGCCCTGCCGGATGGAGCAGCTCTGGATGGCGGGCGGCTCGCTAGACTCGGCCGATGCCCGACGCCACCACCACCGATCTCCTCGCGGCAGCCCTCTTTGCCCTGGCGCTGCTGCACACCTTCGCCGCCAAGCAGCTGGAGCGCCTGAGCCACCGGTTCCCGCGCCATGAGGGCGTCTTCCACCTGCTTGGCGAGGTCGAGGTGGTGTTCGGGTTCTGGGCCTTCGTCCTGGTGGTGGCGATGGCCGTGCTGGGCGGCGGCGACACCGCGCTGGAATACGTCGAGTCCCGCCACTACACCGAACCGCTGTTCGTGTTCGTGGTGATGGTGGTGGCCGCCTCGCGGCCGGTGCTGGAGGCGATGCGCTCGCTGGTGCAGGGGCTCGCGCGGCTGGCGCCGGTGCCCACCGGGACGGCGGCGGTGTGGCTGGGCCTGGCGCTGCTGCCGCTCATCGGATCGCTGGTGACGGAGCCGGCCGCGATGACGCTGGCGGCGCTGATGCTGGCGCCGCGGGTGTTCCGGCCGGGCATCCCCGAGTGGCTGAAGTACGCGGCGCTCGGGGTGCTGTTCGTCAACGTGTCGATCGGCGGCACGCTCACCTCGTATGCCGCGCCGCCGGTGCTGATGGTGGCCGGCACCTGGGGCTGGGACTCGGCCTTCATGGCCGCGCACTTCGGATGGAAGGCCGCGCTGGCGGTGCTGGTGAATGCGACGGTGGTGACCCTGCTGCTGCGTCGCCATCTCCCCGCGGTTCCGGCCGGGCCGGAGCAGGGCCGCCAACCGGTGCCGCTGGTGGTGAGCGCGGTCCACCTCGGGTTCCTGGCGGCGGTCGTCGTGTTCGCCCACCACCCGGTGGCGTTCATCGGGCTGTTCCTCTTCTTCATGGGCTACACCAAGGCGTACGAGCGCCACCAGGACCCGCTGCTGCTGAAGGAGGCGCTGCTGGTGGCGTTCTTCCTCGCCGGCCTGGTGGTGCTGGGCGGGCTGCAGCAGTGGTGGCTGCAGCCGCTGGTGTCCAGCCTGGGCCCGCAGGCGCTGTTCTTCGGTGCCCTGGCGCTGACGGCGATCACGGACAACGCCGCGCTGACCTACCTGGGCTCGCTGATCGAGGGCCTCAGCGAGCAGGCCCGCTACGCCCTGGTCGCGGGCGCGGTGGCCGGTGGCGGCCTGACGGTGATCGCGAATGCGCCCAATCCGGCCGGCGTCGCCCTGCTGCGCCCGGGCTTCAACGACGGCACCATCGGCGCCGGCGGGCTGCTGCTGGGCGCCCTGGCGCCGACGCTGGTGGCCGTCGTCGCCTTCCACCTCTAGGACGGTGCGCCGCGGCGCGGCGGGCTGCTAGGCCGCGCAGCGCTCGACGACGTAGCGGCTCATCGCCAGGGCCAGTTCGCGCTCGCCCAGGAAGATCCGCCCGCGCATCTCCGCCTCCAGCAGCCGGGCCTCGGCGTCGTTGTGGCTGCGCACGACGATCTCGACGTCGGGGTTGAGCTGGCGCGCGGCCTGTGCCATGCGTCGGACACCCAGCGTGTCGGGCGTCGCGATCACCAGCATGCGCGCATGCGCAATGTGGGCCTGGATCAGCACTTCGGGTTCGGCAGCGTCGCCCGCCACCGCCGGGGTGCCCTCGGCCCGCAGCCGCTCGACCAGTTCGCGGTTGGTCTCGGCCACCACGAAGGGCAGGCCGGCGGCGCGCAGCGCAGCCGCAATCTCGCGCCCCACCCGGCCATAGCCCACCAGCACCACCTGGCGCGACAGGTACCTGGCATCGGTCGCCATCGGCAGCTCGGCCAGCGGATCGGCACGGGCGTGCAGCTGCCGCGCAAGGGCGGAGCGCCGCAGCAGCCAGCGCTGCACCGGCGCGACCGCGCGGAACAGCACCGGATTGACCGCGATGGAGAGGATGGCACCGGCGACCACCAGGCTCTGGGCCTGCGGCGGCAGCACCTGCAGCGAAGCACCCAGCCCGACGAGGATGAATGAGAACTCGCCGATCTGCGCCAGGCTGGCCGACACGGTCAGCGCCGTGTTCAGCGGATAGCGCAGCAGCAGCACCACCAGCGCGGCGGCCAGCGACTTGCCCACCACGATCACGCCCGTGACGGCGAGCACGCCCAGCGGGTCCTCCAGCAGCACGGCCGGGTCGAACAGCATGCCCACGGACACGAAGAACAGCACGGCGAACGCGTCGCGCAGCGGGAGCGATTCCTCGGCAGCACGGTGGCTGAACTCGGACTCGCGCAGCACCATCCCGGCGAAGAACGCGCCGAGGGCGAACGACACGCCGAACAGCTGGGTGGCGCCCCAGGCCATGCTCACGGCCGCGGCCACCACGCACAGGGTGAACAGCTCGCGCGAACCGACCTTCTGCACGTGCCAGAGCAGCCAGGGGAAGAGCCGGCGGCCGACCACCAGCATCAGCGCGACGAACACGCCCACCTGCACCAGCGTCAGGCCGATGGTGCGCCACAGGCTGCCGACGCCCTGCCCGCCCTGCGGGCCGAAAGCCGCGGCCAGCGGCGGCAGCAGCACCAGCACCAGCACCATGGCCAGGTCCTCGACCACCAGCCAGCCGACCGCCGCGCGGCCGTTGAAGCTCTCGAGCAGCCCCTGGCTTTCCAGCGCCCGCAGCAGCACCACGGTGCTGGCCACCGACAGCGACAGGCCGAACACCGCCGCGGCCAGCACGCTCCAGCCCCACCACACGGCGAGCCCGGCGCCCATGGCGGTGGCCACCACCATCTGCACGATCGCTCCAGGCACGGCAAGCTTGCGCACGGCCAGCAGGTCACCCAGCGAGAAGTGCAGGCCCACACCGAACATCAGCAGCATCACCCCGATCTCGGCCAGCTGGGCAGCCAGCCCGGTGTCGGCGACGAAGCCGGGCGTGTAGGGGCCGATCAGCACGCCAGCCAGCAGATAACCGACCAGGGCGGGGAGTTTCAGGCGGGCGGCAAGAAAGCCGAGCAGCAGGGCAAGGCCCAGGCCCGCCGCGATGGTGGCGATGAGTGGCACATGGTGATCCATGCTTGGAATCTATCGCACGCCGGCGCGTGCCCATGGCGGGCCGGCGGCCTCCAGATGCAACAGAAGCCCGAGAGGCGGCGACCGGCGCACAGGCCGGCCCCGCCTGGGCCCGGACGAAAAAAAGGGCCGCATGCGCGGCCCTCGGTCGACAGCGTCCGGTGACGCGTCAGATCTTCACGTTGGTCATGTAGCTGTCGAAGCGGTACTCCGAGAAGCGGGTCCACAGCAGCTGGTCGCGCTGGAAGGCGCGCATGTCCTGGTGGATCTTCTTGAACTCCGGCGACCTCGCCTCGTGCTCGGCGAAGACTTCCATCGACGCCTTGAAGCCGGCGTCCATGACGTCCTTGCTGAACGGCTTGAGCTGGGTCTTGGCGGCCACCAGGCGCTTGAGCGCGACCGGGTTCAGGGCGTCGTACTTGGCGGTCATGTCGCGCGCCGCCACCTGGGTGGCCGCGTCGACGATGGCCTTGTTCTCGGCCGACAGGGCCTCGTAGGCCTTGGTGTTCGCGAAGAACTCCAGCTCGGCGCCGCCTTCCCACCAGCCGGGGTAGTAGTAGAACGGCGCGACCTTGTTGAAGCCCAGCTTCTCGTCGTCGTAGGGGCCGACGAACTCGGTCGCGTCCAGCGTGCCCTTCTCGAGCGCCTGGTACACCTCGCCGGCCGGCATGTTCTGTGCCACCACGCCCAGCTTGGCCATCGCCTCGCCGAACAGGCCGCCGCCCATGCGCATCTTCAGGCCCTTGAGGTCGGCCACCGACTTGATCTCCTTGCGGTACCAGCCACCCATCTGGGTGCCGGTGTTGCCCGCGCTGAAGCTCTTCATGTTGTACTTGGCGTAGAACGCGTCCATCAGCTTGCGGCCGTTGCCGTGCTCCATCCAGGAGTCCATCTGGCGGGCGTTCAGGCCGAAGGGCACCGCGCAGCCGAACGCGAAGATCGGGTCCTTGCCGGTGAAGTAGTACGGGGCGGTCTGGGCCATCTCGATGGTGCCGTTCTGGATGGCATCCACCACGCCGAAGGCCGGCATCAGTTCACCGGCGGCATGCACCGAGACCTCGAACTTGCCGCCCGACAGGGCCTTGACGGTGCGCGAGAAGGTCTCGGCGCTGCCGAAGATGGTGTCCAGCGACTTCGGGAAGCTGGACGCCAGGCGCCAGCGCACGGCGGCCTGGGCGTGGACGGCCGGCGCGACGCCAGCGGCCAGAACGCCGGCGATGCCGGCGTTCTTGATGAGGGAACGGCGATCCATGGATGAGTGCTCCTGTGTTCTGTTCGAGGGAAATGCGCGCGCCATGATGGGCTTGCCCACCGGAGAAAGCTGTCAAAAGGCTTTCAGCGCGCACTCTATTGGACCCGGCGCACCAGCACGGACGGGGTTTCCCGGGGGTGCGGGCCGGCCCGGGTGGTGCCCGACAGGCGACCGGATGCCGGGCGAGACGCGCGACGACAGGGGTTCCATTCCGTTGCAGTCCGCGGGCCGGATCCCGCCCAGAATGGCGACCCTCCAACCCACGGAAGGACATGCGATGCTGGTCGAAGCGTATGGCGCGCACGCGGGCGACAAGCCCCTGGAGCCGCTGCAGATCCCCCGCCGCACACCGGGTGCGCACGACGTCCAGATCGACATCGCGTTCTGCGGCATCTGCCACTCGGACCTGCACCAGGTGCGCGCCGAGTGGGCGGGCACCCGGTTTCCCTGCGTCCCGGGCCACGAGATCGTCGGGCGGGTGGCGGCCGTCGGGCCCGACGTCTCGGGCTTGCGGGTCGGTGACCTGGTGGGGGTGGGCTGCATCGTCGACAGCTGCAAGCACTGCCACGACTGTGGCGCGGGCCTGGAGAACTACTGCGACGGCATGGTCGGCACGTACAACTCCCCCACCCCCGACGAGCCGGGCTGGACGCTGGGCGGCTACTCGCAGAAGATCGTCGTGCACGAGCGCTACGTCCTGCGCATCCGGCACCCCGAGTCGCAGCTGGCCGCCGTCGCACCGCTCCTGTGCGCCGGGATCACGACCTACTCGCCGCTGCGCCACTGGAATGCAGGTCCGGGCCGGAAGGTGGGCGTGGTGGGCATCGGCGGCCTCGGCCACATGGGGGTCAAGCTGGCCCATGCCATGGGCGCGCACGTGGTGGCTTTCACGACATCGGAGTCCAAGCGCGAGGCGGCCAGGGCACTGGGGGCGAGCGAGGTCGTGGTGTCCCGCCATCCGCAGGAGCTGGCCCGCCATGCCGGGAGCTTCGACTTCATCCTGGACACGGTGGCGGCGCCGCACGATCTCGATGCGCTGCTGGTGCTCCTCAAGCGCGACGGCACCCTGACGCTGGTCGGCGCTCCGGCCACGCCCCACCCGTCACCGAACGTCTTCAACCTCATCATGAAACGGCGCTCGCTCGCGGGGTCGATGATCGGCGGCATCCCCGAGACCCAGGAGATGCTGGATTTCTGCGCGGAGCACGGGATCGTGGCGGACATCGAGCTGGTGCGGGCCGACCAGATCAATGCCGCGTACGAGCGGATGCTCCGGGGCGACGTCAAGTACCGCTTCGTGATCGACAACGCCACGCTGGCCAGGTGAAGGACCTGCCCGGGGCCGCTTCGCAGCGCGCGCCGGCAGTGCCGCCGCCCTGACCGGCGGCAACCTGCCGCGTCTCGCCCGCCGCGGGCCGGACCAAAGAAAAAGCCGCACGGCGTGCGGCTTGCGGGCTGGTGCGCGGAGCGCTTACAGCTTCTGGCTCTGCATGAACCGGTCGAAGGTGGCTTCGGTGAAGCGGAACCACAGGTTCTGGTCGGCGCGGAACTTGGCGTAGTCGCTGTAGACCTTCTTCCAGTTCTCGTTCTTGCTGCTCAGTTCCTCGTACAGCTCCATCGACGCCTTGAACGAGGCCGCCATCACGTCGTTGGGGAACGGGCGCAGCTTGGCGCCGGCGCCCACCAGCTGCTTGAGCGCCTGCGGGTTCTTGACGTCGTACTTGGCCTGCGTCTCGACGTGCGCGTAGGCGGTGGCCGCCTCGACGATCGCCTTCTGCTCGGCGTTCAGCGCGTCATAGGCCTTCTGGTTGATGTACAGGTCCAGCTGCAGGCCGCCTTCCCACCAGCCGGGGTAGTAGTAGAACGGCGCCACCTTGTTGAAGCCCAGCTTCTGGTCGTCGTACGGACCGATCCATTCGGCCGCGTCGATGGTGCCCTTCTCCAGCGCCTGGTAGATCTCGCCACCGGGGATGTTCTGGGGCACGCCACCCAGGCGCTCGATCACCTTGCCGGCGAAGCCGCCGACGCGGAACTTCAGGCCCTTGAGGTCGGCCAGGCCCTTGACCTCCTTGCGGAACCAGCCGCCCATCTGGGCACCGGTGTTGCCGCAGGCGAAGTTGATGATGTTGTACTTGGCGTAGAACTCGCGCATCAGCTTCAGGCCGTTGCCCTCGAAGGTCCACGCGCTCATCTGGCGGCTGTTCAGGCCGAAGGGGATGGCGCCGCCGATGGCGAAGGTCTCGTCCTTGCCGAAGAAGTAGTAGGGGGCGGTGTGCGCCGCCTCGACGGTGCCGTTCTGCACGCCGTCCACCACGCCGAAGGCGGGCATCAGTTCGCCAGCCGCGTGCACGGAGACCTCGAAGCGGCCACCCGACAGCGCCTTGACCTTCTGCGCGAACACCTCGGCCGCGCCGTAGATGGTGTCCAGCGACTTCGGGAAGCTGGACGCGATGCGCCAGCGGATGGCCTGCTGGGCATGCACCGCGGGGGCGGTGCCGGCGGCCACGATGCCGGCGACGCCGGCGTGCTTGATGAGGGAACGGCGATCCATGGGGAGTCTCCTAGTGGCTTTGTGGATGCGCGCACCGCAGTGGCGCGCGCGCGATGATCCCCTGGCCCCCTGGGGGAGTCTTGCAGCCTCCTGACGCGGCGCCGGCCCGTGTCAGCCTTCTGCAAGCGTCCGGAAAACACGAAGGCCGCACGGGTGTGCGGCCTGCTCGCGGGTCCCAGGCGGGCGGTTGGCGGAGCGCCAGCCGCCCGGCGGGAGGTCAGAGCTTCTGGGTCTGCATGAAGCGGTCGAACGTCGCCTCGGTGAAGCGGAACCACAGGTTCTGCTCGGCGCGGAACCGGGAATAGTCGGCGTAGATCTTCTTCCAGCTCTCGTTCCTGGTGTTCAGTTCGTCGTACAGGTCCATCGCGGCCTTGAAGGCGGCGTTCATCATGTCGTTCGGGAACGGGCGCAGCTTGGTGCCCTGCCCCACCAGCTGCTTGAGCGCGGCCGGGTTGAGCGCGTCGTAGCGCGCCTGCATGACCACGTGGGCCTGCGCCGCCGCGGCTTCCACGATCGCCTTGTTCTCGGCCGAGAGGGCGTCGAAGGCCTTCTGGTTGATGAAGAAGTCGAGCTCGGGGCCGCCTTCCCACCAGCCGGGGTAGTAATAGAACGGCGCCACCTTGGCGAACCCCAGCTTCTGGTCGTCGTAGGGGCCGATCCACTCGGCCGCGTCGATGGTGCCCTTCTCGAGCGCCTGGTAGATCTCGCCGCCGGGGATGTTCTGCGGCACCACGCCCAGGCGCTCGATCACCTTGCCGCCGAAGCCGCCGATGCGGAACTTCAGGCCCTTGAGATCCGCCAGGCCCTTGACCTCCTTGCGGAACCAGCCGCCCATCTGCGCGCCCGTGTTGCCGCCGGGGAAGTTGACGATGTTGTACTTGGCGTAGAACTCGCGCATCAGCTTCAGGCCGTTGCCTTCGTACATCCACGCCGACATCTGGCGGCTGTTCAGGCCGAAGGGGATCGCGCATCCGAGGGCGAAGCACTCGTCCTTGCCGAAGAAGTAGTAGGGCGCGGTGTGCCCGCACTCGATCGTGCCCTGCTGCACGCCGTCGACCACGCCGAAGGCCGGCATCAGCTCGCCGGCCGCATGCACCGACACCTCGAACTTGCCTCCCGACATCGCGCGCACCGCCTTGGAGAAGGTCTCGGCGGCGCCGAAGATGGTGTCCAGCGACTTGGGGAAGCTGGAGGCCAGGCGCCAGCGCAGGGCGGCCTGCGCGTGCACCGCGGGCGCGGCGCCGGCAGCCAGGACGCCGGCAATGCCCGCGTGCTTGATCAGGGAACGACGATCCATGGGGGCTCCTCTTCGAGATGACCGATGTCTGTTGGCGTGACAAAGTGTCATCCCCATTCTCGGGACGCCCCACACTTTCGTATTCAGGGGTTTGCCCGTAAGGGCTACCCCGAACACTTTCGAATCAACCTGACCGGGCCCTGACCCTCCAGGACCGGACGCTCACGCCGCCCCTCCAGCCAGGGCGGCGGCGGACGTCAGCCGACCACTTTGAGCGTCGGACGCGGCACCAGGTCGGCGAAGCGTTCGCGCACCGAGCGCTCGATGCCCGCGGCGTCCAGCCCCTCGAGCGACAGCAGCTTGGCCGGATCGCCATGCTCGATGAACAGGTCCGGCAGTCCCAGCTGCAGGAGCGGCCGCTCGAGGCCAGCGGCGTGTAGCGCCTCGGCCACCGCGCTGCCGGCCCCGCCCGCGATGCAGCCCTCCTCCACCGTCACCAGCGCCGCATGCGTGCGTGCCACCTGCAGCAGCAGCTCGGTGTCCAGCGGCTTGGCCCACCGCATGTTGACGACCGTGGCATCGAGTCGTTCCGCCGCTTGCAAGGCCGGGTGCAGCAGGGTCCCGAAGGCGAGGATGGCGACGCCCTGCGGCGCGCCCTCGCCGACCTCGCGCTGGCGGCGCACTTCACCGCGGCCGAAGGGCAGCGGTCGCAGCCCCGGCTCGATGGCGACGCCGGCGCCGGCACCGCGCGGATAGCGCACCGCGACCGGGTGCTCCTGCTCGAACGCGGTGGTGAGCAGGCGGCGGCACTCGTTCTCGTCGGCGGGGCACGCGATGCTGACGTTCGGAATGCAGCGCAGGTACGCGATGTCGTAGGCCCCGGCATGGGTGGCGCCGTCGGCGCCCACCAGCCCGGCACGGTCGAGGGCGAACACCACCGGCAGGTTCTGCAGCGCCACGTCGTGGATCAGCTGGTCGTACGCGCGCTGCAGGAAGGTGGAGTAGATCGCCACCACCGGCTTGAGGCCTTCGCAGGCCAGGCCCGCGGCGAAGGTGACCGCATGCTGCTCGGCGATGCCGACGTCGAAGTAGCGGTCGGGGAAGCGCTGCTCGAACTCCACCAGGCCGGAGCCCTCGCGCATCGCGGGCGTGATGCCCACCAGCCGCTTGTCCTGCGCGGCCATGTCGCACAGCCAGTTGCCGAACACCTGGGTGAAGGTCGGCTTGGACTGCCCCGCCGGCTTGGTGATGCCGACCTTGGGGTCGAACTTGCCGGGCCCGTGGTAGGCCACGGGGTCGGCTTCCGCGAGCTTGTAGCCCTGGCCCTTCTTGGTGACCACGTGCAGGAACTGCGGGCCTTTCAGGTGGCGGATGTTCTCCAGCGTGGGCACCAGCGACTCGAGGTCGTGGCCGTCGATCGGGCCGATGTAGTTGAAGCCGAACTTCTCGAACAGCGTGGCCGGCACGACCATGCCCTTGGCATGCTCCTCGAAGCGCTTGGCCAGCTCGAACAGCGGCGGCGCCACCTTGAGCACGTTCTTGCCGACGCTCTTGGCGGCGGCATAGAACTGGCCGCTCATCAGCTGGGCCAGGTAGCGGTTGAGCGCCCCCACCGGCGGGCTGATCGACATGTCGTTGTCGTTCAGGATCACCAGCAGGTCGCATTCGGCGACCCCCGCGTTGTTCAGTGCCTCGAAGGCCATGCCGGCGCTCATCGCGCCGTCGCCGATGATGGCGACCGACTTGCGGTCTTCGCCCTTGCGCTTGGCGGCCACCGCCATGCCCAGCGCCGCGGAGATGCTGGTGGACGAATGCGCGGTGCCGAAGGTGTCGTACTCGCTCTCGTCGCGGCGCGGGAAGCCCGACAGCCCGCCGAGCTGGCGCAGCGTGGCCATGCGCTCGCGCCGGCCGGTGAGGATCTTGTGCGGATAGGTCTGGTGGCCCACGTCCCACACCAGCCGGTCGTGCGGCGTGTTGAAGACGTAGTGCAGTGCGATCGTCAGTTCGACCGTGCCGAGGTTGGAGCTGAGGTGGCCGCCGGTGCGCGCCACGCTGTCGAGCACGTAGGCGCGCAGTTCGTCGGCAAGCTGGCCGAGCTGCGCGCGCGGCAGCCGGCGCAGGTCGGCCGGGGAGTGGATGGTTTCGAGCAAGGCTGCCATGGAGTTGAAGTGTTCAGTTGTCCCGCTCGACGACCATGCGGGCCAGCGCGCGCAGCGCACGGGTGTCGGGCAGGCCGCAGGCGTCCAGCGCCTCGAACGCCTGGGCCAGGAGCTCCTTCGCATGCGCCTGCGCACGTTCCAGGCCCAGCAGCGAGACGTAGGTGGGCTTGTCCTGCTCGGCATCCTTGCCGGCGGTCTTGCCGAGGGTGGCCGAATCGGCCGTCACGTCGAGAATGTCGTCGACGACCTGGAACGCCAGGCCCACCGCGGCGCCGTAGCGCTCCAGTTCACGGGCGGCGGTCGCGTCGGGCCGTCCGCAGGCCGCGCCCATCATCACGCTGCCCTGCAGCAGCGCACCGGTCTTCAGGCGGTGCATGCGACGAAGCTGCTCCTCGTCGAGCGCCACGCCGACACTGGCCAGGTCGATGGCCTGCCCGCCCGCCATGCCGTTGTGTCCGGCCGCACGCGCGAGCAGGCGGCACAGCGTGGCCTGGACCGAGGCGGGGATGCCCTCGTCCTCGGGCGCCAGCAGCTCGAACGCGAGCGCCTGCAGCGCGTCGCCGGCCAGCAGCGCCCGGGCCTGCCCGAACTTCACGTGCACGGTCGGCTTGCCGCGCCGCAGCACGTCGTTGTCCATGCACGGCATGTCGTCGTGCACGAGCGAATAGGCATGGATCAGCTCGACGGCGCAGGCGGCCCGCAAGGCTGCGGCTTCGTTGCCGCCGACCGCCTCGCTGGCCGCCAGCACCAGCAGCGGCCGCAGCCGCTTGCCGCCGTCCAGGACGGCGTAGCGCATCGCCTCGCCCAGGCCGGCGGGCGCATCGGCCACGACCCACGCGGACAGCGCCGCCTCGGTGCGCGCCAGGCGCTCGCGGCTCCAGTCGGTCAGGGTGAACGAGGTGGAGGGCGCGTGCATCACTGGGGTGCCCACGGCTTGAGCGAGCCTTCGTCGAGCAGCTTGATCTGCTGCTCCACCGCGTCGAGCCGGCCGCGGCAGAACGCGAGCAGTTCGGCGCCGCGCTGATAACCCGTCAGCAGCTGCTCCAGCGGCAGCTGCCCGGACTCGATCACCTGCACCAGCTGCTCGAGCTCTTCCAGGGCTGCCTCGTAGCTGGCGGGTGGGTTCAACGGGTCCTTGGCCATCGGTTCCTTGCGGGCAAAGGACGGATTCTAGGCCGGGCATCCCCGCGTGCACCCCAGGGGTACAATCCCCGTCCCTCTCCGCGCCCAAGTCCCCGGATCAAGCGCTTACCTGCCCCTTCATAGGGGGAGTCTCTAGGTCAGGTGAAATGTCTGATTTAAGTCTTCAGCTCCAGCAGGCCACAAGCCAACTTCCAGTCTCCAGCTACTTCGACCAGGCGCTCTTCGAGCGGGAGATGTCCACCATCTTCCAGCACGGGCCCCGCTATGTGGGGCACGAACTCGCGGTTCCGAACATCGGCGACTACCACACCCTTCCCCACGAGGGCGAGGGCCGCGCGCTGCTGCGCACGCCCGATGGCGTGGAACTGATCTCCAACGTCTGCCGCCACCGGCAGGCCGTGATCCTGCGCGGCCGCGGCAACGTGGACAGCGGGCCGTCGGCCGGCGGCAACATCGTGTGCCCGCTGCACCGCTGGACCTACAGCGCGGGCCATGGCGCCAAGGCCGGCACGCTGCTGGGCGCGCCCCACTTCGCCCAGGATCCCTGCCTGAACCTGAACAACTACCGCTTGCGCGGGTGGAACGGCCTGCTGTTCGAGGACAACGGGCGCGACGTCGCCGCCGAGCTGGCCGACATGGGGCCGCGTGCCGACCTCGACTTCTCCGGCATGGTGCTCGACCGCGTCGAGCTGCACGAGTGCAACTACAACTGGAAGACCTTCATCGAGGTCTACCTCGAGGACTACCACGTCGGCCCGTTCCACCCGGGACTGGGCAGTTTCGTCACCTGCGACGACCTGCGCTGGGAGTTCAAGGACCACTACTCGGTGCAGACCGTGGGCGTGGCCAACCGCCTGGGCCGCGCCGGCAGCCCGGTGTACGAGCGCTGGCACAAGGAGCTGCTCAGCTATCGCAACGGCGAACCGCCCAAGTACGGCGCGATCTGGCTGACCTACTACCCCCACATCATGGTCGAGTGGTACCCGCACGTGCTCACCGTCTCGACCCTGTACCCGCAAGGGCCGCAGAAGACGCTCAACGTGGTGGAGTTCTTCTATCCCGAGGAGATCGCCGCCTTCGAGCGCGGCTTCGTGGAGGCCCAGCAGGCGGCCTACATGGAGACCTGCGTCGAGGACGACGAGATCGCCCTGCGCATGGATGCCGGCCGGCTCGCGCTGATGAAGCGCGGCGACAACGAGGTCGGCCCCTACCAGAGCCCGATGGAGGACGGCATGCAGCACTTCCACGAGTGGTACCGCACGCAGCTGGGCGCGAGCCGCTTCGCCGCCTGATGCCGGCGTCCGCGGGTCGCCCGCCCGGCCGCACGGGGCCGTCCCGCTGATGCAATCGCTCTGGATGGTCCTGGCGGCGTTCTCATTCGCCACCATGGCGGTCTGCGTGAAGGTCGCCTCGGCCTGGTTCAACAGCGCCGAACTGGTGTTCTGGCGCGGGCTGCTCGGCATGCTCTTCATGTGGATGCTCGCGCGGCGGCAGAAGGTGTCGCTGGGCACGGCGCACGTGGGCATGCACGCATGGCGCAGCCTGGTGGGGGTGATCTCGCTGGGTGCCTGGTTCTACGCCATCGCCGGCCTGCCGCTGGCGACCGCCATGACGCTCAACTACATGAGCAGCGTGTGGATCGCGGCGTTCCTGGTCGGCGGCGCCCTGCTCGCGTGGAATCCCAGGACCGGCATGCTGCGCCAGGGTCCGCTGGCCGCGGCGGTGCTGGCCGGCTTCGCCGGCGTGCTGCTGATGCTGCGCCCCACCATCGACCAGAACCAGGTGTTCGCGGGGCTGGTCGGCCTGCTGTCGGGGCTCACAGCCGCCTTCGCCTACATGCAGGTGATGGCGCTGGGCCGGATCGGCGAGCCGGAAGCGCGCACGGTGTTCTATTTCGCGGTGGGCTCGGCGGCGGCAGGCGCGGTGGGGATGCTCTTCACCGGCGTGTCGTCCTGGAACTGGCTGCACGCGCTGTGGCTCGTGCCGGTCGGCCTGCTCGCCTCGCTCGGCCAATGGTGCATGACGCGCGCGTACAGCCACGGCGCCACGCTGGTGGTCGCCAGTTTGCAATACTCCGGCATCGTGTTCGGCGCGTTCTACAGCGTGGCCCTGTTCGACGAAACCATCACGCCGATGGGCTGGCTCGGCATGGCGCTGATCGTCGCCAGCGGCGTCGGGGCGACCGTGCTGCGGTCGCGCGCGGCACCGGACGCGCCGGCCGAGGAACACTGAGGCGAACCGCACCGCCGATCGCCCGGCGGTGGCCCATCCACAGGAGACCGAGATGTTCACCACCCTGATCACCGCCGAGCAGCTGCTCGCCCTGAAGTCCTCGGGCGCGCCGCTGATGGTCTTCGACTGCAGCTTCGACCTGATGAACCCGGCAGCCGGCGCCCATCAGTACCTCGAGCGCCACATCCCGGGCGCGGTGTACGCCAACCTGGACACCGACCTGGCCGATGCCGGCGTGGTCGAGCCGGACGGCACGCACCACCCGCACGCCGACGCTGCTTCGGGCGGGCGGCACCCGCTGCCCAGCCGCGAGAAGTTCGCGATGTGGCTGTCCAAGGTGGGCTTCGGCAATGCCATGCAGGCGGTGGTGTACGACCGCCAGAACGCCAACTACTGCGGCCGGCTGTGGTGGATGCTCAAGTGGGCCGGCCACGATGCGGTGGCCGTGCTCGATGGCGGGCTGCAGGCGTGGCAGGCCGCGGGCGGGGCGGTGTCGGCGGGTGAGGAGCCGGCACACTTCCAGGCCAACTTCCGCCTCGGCCCGCCGCTGCGCCGGCTGGTCGCCACGTCCGATGTGCAGGCCGGCCTGGGTGGTGCCCAGACGCTCATCGATGCACGCGCCACGCCTCGTTTTCGCGGCGAGGTCGAGCCGCTGGACCCGGTGGCCGGCCACATCCCGGGGGCGTTCAACCGTCCGTTCGCGCAGAACCTCGGGCCGGATGGCCGCTTCAAGCCCGCCGCGCAACTGCGATCCGAGTTCGAGCAGCTGCTGCAGGGCCGCGATCCGTCGACGGTCGTGCACCACTGCGGCAGCGGCGTGAGCGCGATTCCCAACCTGCTCGCGATGGAACTGGCCGGCTTCGCGCCGACGGCGCTGTATGCGGGCAGCTGGAGCGAGTGGTGCCGCGATCCGTCGCGGCCCGTGGCGCGGGGCTGACGCGGGCCCGAAGCGCGAACGGGACGCCTTGCGTCCCGTTCGGCGTGGCCCGCTTGACGGGCCGGTGTCGCTGGACGCTTCAGCGCCGCCCGACCGCCCCCGCTGACGTGCGGTTGCTCGTGCCTTGCGCCGCCGATTCCTGCTGGTTGGCCTGGTCGGCGCCGCCGGTCTTCATCGGGTTGGTTGCCGACGGACCGGCGCCGAGCGCGGCGGTGCCGTTGCTGGCACCCAGTCCTCCTTGCAGTCCCGACCCGGGCTGGGCGGTCTGCGCCTGGCCCGAGGCTTCCGCCATGCCGCGCCCGCTGGTGCCGGGCACGACATCACCGCCCGAGGCGCCCGGATGCGCCGCGGACCCGGCGACGCCCGAGGGCCCGCCGGGCGGACCCTCGCCGCCTTGCGGCGCCGTGGTCACGGCGGCGTTCGAGCCCGGGCTCCCGGGCGCGTTCGGGTTGGCCGAGGCACCGGTGTCGGCACCGCGCTGGCAGCCGGCCAGCGCGGCCGCGACGGCCATCGTGAGAGCGAGCGCGCGAACCGTCATGTCAGCGCGTGGTGGTGCCGGTGCTGTTCGACGAGCTGGAGGAGCCCATGCCACCCGAGCTGCCGGTCGCGCCGCCCGAGCTGCCGGCGGTGCCGCCCGAGCTCGAGGCGCCGGACGTGTCCGGGGTGGTGGTGCTGCTGCCGCCGCCGGTGGCGCCCGAGCCGCCCATGCTGCTGGTGCCGCCGGTGGACCCGCCGGTCGCGCCGCCGGTGGAGCCGCTGCTCGCGCTGCCGGTGGTGCCGGAGCCGCTGCTGCCGCCCGCGCCGCCGGCACCCGAGCTGGCCGAGCCGGAGGAGCCCGAGCCACCCATGGCACCGCCGCTGCCGCTGCCACCGGCGCCGGAGCCGCCGGCGGTGCTGGAGCTGCCAGGCGAGGTGCCGCCGGCGCCGGCGCTGCCGGACTCGCCGCCGCGGTTGCAGGCGGACAGCGAGAGGGCGGCGGCCGCCACCAGGGCCAGGGCGGCGCTGCGGGAAAGGTAGGTTGCGTTCATCGGGGAACTCCTTGGAGGTCGTTGGAATGGAATGGAAACGGCAGCCCTTGCTGCCTGCCATTGACTCTAAGGAGCGCCGCCGGGCAAGCTGTCGTCTGGCACTGTCGAACCCTGTAGGACAAGCGCAGACTCGGGCTCGGCCGGCCGCGACACCCGCCGACCGCGGCCTTCAGGCCGCCAGCGACACCAACAGTTCCTCGCGCAGCGCCTCGGGCACCGCCTCCAGCTCGCGCCGGCGCACCCGCAGCCGCTCGCCCAGCCGGACCAGGTCCAGGCCGCTCTTGCGCACCTTCGGGAAGATCTCGTCGCGCTCTTCCTTGACGTGGTGGTCGATGTATTCGCCGAGCACCGTCACCTTGGCGTCGTAGAGCTCCTCGTGCGGATCCATCGACAGGATCTGCACGATGAGGTCGCGCGCTGCCGCATGCTCGACCTCGGCCTCGTCCAGCAGGTCGTCGTCGCGGATGGCGTCGCGCACCGGCGGATAGAAGAGCTCTTCCTCGAGCTTGGCGTGGATGGTGAGCTCCATGCAGATCTGCTCGGCCAGCGCCTTGCGGCGGGCTTCCGACGCGTCGTTGGCGGCCAGTTCGCGGTAGGCCTGGAACAGTTTGCGGACGGCGTTGTGGTCGGCGTCCAGCAATTCGAGCGCATCCTCGGTCCTGTCGGTCATGGTCTGTCCTTCCTCGTGCGTTGAAGGCCGCTTCAGCCGCGGCTGCCGGTTTCTGCTTCGGTCTTGCTGGTCTGCTTCATGGCGCTCTCGGCCGCGGTGCCGCGGCCGGCGTCGGCGCTGTCGTTCGACGGCGGCGGCTGCGGCGGCACGTCCTGGGCGCGAGGCGTCGTGGCCTCCGGCGGGGTCGAGCGCTGCTGCGGGTTTTCCTGTGCCATCGCAACAATGTAGGCAGGGCCTTCCGCCAGCCCTGTCAGCGTGCCTCTGCCGCCGGTGTAGGACAGTGGGTCGGTGATTCAGCGGGTGCGCACGGTGCGCCGCTCATACGCGGCCATGAGCGGCGTGACCGAGATCCCGTGCACCACGATGGACGTCACGACGACCGCGAGCGTGATCGCTGTCAGCTGCCCGGCCAGGTCGGCCGGCAAGCCGTGGTTGACCGCATACATGAGGTAATACAGCGAACCGATGCCGCGGATGCCGAACCAGGCGGTGAGGCGCCGCCGCGAACCGCTGATGCCGGAACCGGCCAGCCCGATCCTCACCGAGAGCGGCCGGATGCCCAGCAACAGCAGGGCCACGAACCACCAGGGCACCTGCCCCCACTGCACGGCCCACAGCAGCGCGCCGATGACGACGACGGCCGCCACCTCGCCGATGCGCTCGACCTGCTCGTTGAACCCGAGCACCGCATGGGCCATGTAGGCCGGCGCGTGCTTGGGGTCGACGGCGATGCTCTGCGCCGCGGTGCGGTCGGGGACGGCGACGGCCTGCTCCACCGCGCTGCGGCTTTCCTCAGGCGAACTGCTCTGCTGCTGGACCAGGTGCCGCAGCGCGACACCGGCCGCGAACACCGCCAGGAACCCATAGGCATGGGCCAGCACGGCAGTGCCGTAGGCCAGACCGATCAGGCCCATCGCGATGAAGTCGTCCATGCCGACCGCTTCCTCATGCTCCCGCCGCAGGTAGAGCACCAGCCGGCCGGTGACGAAGCCCAGGCCGGCCCCGATGCCCAGCCCCGCGGCCGCCGCCCAGAGCAGGTCCACGGCGACCCAGCGCCAGCCAAGCTCCCCCAGCTCGTGCAGCCCCAGCAATCCCAGGCCCAGCATCACGAACGGGAACGCGGTTCCGTCGTTCAGGCCACCCTCGCCGGTCAGCGCGAAACGCAGCTGGTCACGGTCGTCCGGGGCCTGGACCTGCACGTCGGAGGCCAGCACCGGATCGGTCGGCGCGAGCATCCCGCCCAGCAGGATGGCCGCGCCGGGCGGCAATCCGAGCAGGCCCCAGGCCACCAGCGCGATGCAGCCGACCGTGACGAGCATCGACAGCGTCGCCAGGCGCAGCGGCAACAGCCACCGCCGGTCCTTCAGCCCATGGCTGAGTTTCAGGCCTGCGGTGAAGAGCGACACCAGCACCACGACTTCGGTGAGCCGCTCGAGCAGGACGGTGTGGGTGAGCGGGCCGAAGCGGGCCCAGCCGAGCCCGACGGGGCTGACGGCGACCCCCACGGCCAGGTACAGCATCGCGGTGGACAGCGGCAGCCGTGGCAGCGCCGTCGACGCGAGCGCCATCACGATCAGCAGCACGCCGATCAGGATCGACCAGAGGGCGAAGGTCATCCCTCGTGGGCGGGGCCCGCGCTCCGGCTCACGGCGCGGGATGCAGGCAGGAGGCCGTCACGCCACGCGCCCAGCGGCATCAGGACCCGGGCCGGTCGCTGACGTTCTTGGCGTCGGGGTCGCTCGGGCCGTTGCGGTTCGACAGTCCCGCGCCGGGCGCCTTGCCGACTTCGCCGGCGTCGCCGCCCTGGGCTTGCCAGGTGCCGCCGGTGCGGGTGGTGTTGCCGCGGGGCCGTTCCTCGTCGAAGTCGTCGAAGTTGACCGACCCGCCCCCCATCGGCTTGTCGCCGGCCATGCCGTGGTCGCCTTCGTTCACGCCACTGGGCGCGACCAGGTCGGGCTGGCGGTCGCTGGTGAGGCCGACCTTGCCGGGCCCGTCGCCCTCGTAGGCCTCGGCACGGCGCTCCAGCGGGCGTTCGGCCGCGCGGGGCGGCATCTCGCCCTGCTCGTCGCTCGCGCCCTTGCCGCGCGCGTTCGACTGGCCATCCGTCGCGTAGCGCTCCACGTCGGGCGCGGGCCGGTCGCCGCTCACGTGCGGGCGGCCGTCGTTCGATTGTTCCTGGTTCGGCATGCTGGCTCCTTGTGTTGGGCCCTGCGGCGCGACGGCAGGCCTGCGGCCAGCCGGCGCCCGGGCCGTGTGTCCAGCCATCGTGGCGCGCTCAGGCCGCCGCGACTGTAGGCATCTCGCCGGAAGGGGCGTAGGAAGCCGGGGCCGGCGCCTGCGCCAGCCCCGCCAGGCCGATCAGCGCGGAGGCCACGCCCTCGCGGAAGGAAGGAAACTGGTGCACGTCGCCATGGCCGGCGCCCTCGACACGCAACAGGCGGCACTGCGGCAGCGCGCGCAGGATGGCCTCGCTGTGATGGAAGCCGATCAGCTCGTCCTTGTCGCCGTGCACCAGCATCACGGGCCCGGTGACGCGGCACGCGTGGTCCATGGTCGGCAGCCGGTAGCGCAGCACGCCGCTGGGCACCCAGGGATAGTGTTCGTCGGCCAGCGCGCGCATGCTGCTGTACGGGGAGACCAGGATCGTGAGGTCCGGCGCGTGGCCGGCAGCGCACAGCTCGGCGGCCAGTCCCGCGGCCAGGCCGGTGCCGAGCGACTGGCCCGACACCACGATGCGCCGTCCCTCGTACTGCGGCGCCACCGCCTGCCAGACCGCCAGCACGTCGTCCTGCAGCTGCTTCTCGCTTTCGATCCGGCCGGTGCTCTTGCCGTAGCCGCGGTAGTCCATCATCACCACGTCGAAGTTCAGCTCGCGGAAGGCGTCCAGGCCCACGAACCACTTGCGCAGGTTGCCCGAATTGCCGTGCAGGTAGAACACCACGCCGCGGGCACCGGGCCGCCTCAGCTGTGCGACCGACAGCTGCGCGCCGGGCACGTCGACCGTGAATTCGCGGGTGTCGGCATCGGAGCAGACGGGTTCGTCCTGCGCCAGCTGCTCCGGCTCGAACAGCAGCCGCTCCTGCCGGAACCAGAGCCAGGCCAGCGCCGCGCCGTAGAGGGCCGCGCCCACCGCGGGCAGCGCGATCAGCGGGTGCATGAGGCGTGCCATGGCGCTGCTCCTGCGTTGGTCGCATCGCGCTTGCACGATGCCGGGTAGCCGACTGCCATGACCTCTCCCTTCGCGAGCACCGGCTGCGATGCCGGTTTCTTGCAGTCGATGGTGCGCCCAGGCCCAGCCGCGACCTGTCGGCGCCGCCCAACCGATGAAGTAGGAAACGGCCGCGCTAGGACTGGTCCGGGGCGCCGGCGCCGTACAGGGCGTGCAGGCGATCCCGTTCGCGGGGTCCGACGCCGAGCGCGTCGCGCAGGTAGCGGTCCAGCCCGCCATGGTCTTCCTCGATGGCATCGAAGGCCGCCTGCAGGAACTCCGGCTGGACGCCCCACAGCACCCGCGCCACGTGCGGCTCGAGTCCCTTCCACACGAACGCGGGGGGCTTGAGGCGCTCGTTGGTCAACAGGTAGTCGTGCATGACCTCGTCCGGCCCGGCCCCCAGGGCGTGCAGCACCAGGGCCGCCGCGAAACCGGTGCGGTCCTTGCCGGCCGTGCAGTGGAAGACGGTGGGATCGTCCGATGCGAGCAGCAGTGCGAAGAACCGGGCGAACTGCGGCGAGCTGCGGCGCACGAACCCGCGGTAGGTGTCCTGCATGTGCCGCACCACGTCGGCCTCGCCCAGCCGGTGGCCCGCCGCCGTGAGTTCGGCCAGCACCTGCACGATGGTGGGCTCGATGGCGAGCGAATGCACCGCCACGTCCGGCAGCGCGCACATCGCCGACGTGCGCTCGTGCACGCCACGGAAGTCGAGGACCCGGCGCACGCCGAGCGCGCGGATCTGCCGCACGTCGTCGGCGTCGAGCGCGCCCAGATGGTCGGAGCGGAACAGCCGGTGCGGCCGCACGCGCACGCTGCGGACGTTCGCGGCCAGGTCGCGGAAGTTGGACGGGTTGGTGATCGACAGGGGCGGGACGGCCATCGCCGGGATTGTCGCGCGGGCCCGGCGGTCCCGCGCGAGGCATGGCGCAACCGCGTGAACAAAGACTCAGCCGCCGCACGCGCGCCGGTGCCGACCGCGCAAAAAGCAACGCCCGGCGGCGCCGGGCGTCGGGCGGCCCGCAGCGCCTACTTGCTCTTGCTGCGGTTGCTGTTGCCCAGGGCACGTTCGCTCTGGGCCTTGCTGTTCTGGTTGCTGACCTTGGCGCCCTTGCTGCCCGCCTCGCTGCGGGTCACGGCGCCGCTGTTGGCCTGCCCGCGGCTGCCGCGGCTGCCGGCGTTGCCGCTGCTCTTGCTGCTGCCGGACGACGACTTCGAAGATGCCATAGCTTGCTCCTTGCGTTGTGGACGGGCCGCGCACCGTGCACGGGCCGCGATCCTGAATCTAGGCAGCGAGGACGCATCGTCTGTCGGTTGGGGCGGCCCGCGGCTGTAGGACGCGCCCGCCCACCGCGCTAGCCGGCGAGGGACCCGGCCAGCACCTGCGCCGCCTGCAGGTGGCTGCGCAGGGTCGGCAGCGTCCGCACGAACCAGGCCTTGAGCGCGGGGTCGCGCACCTCGCGGCTGGCCTGCTCGAACAGGCCGATCTGCACCTGGTGGTCCTCCAGGCCGGCGGTGCGGACGAACTGCGCATCGAAGGCGGCGGCCGGGGCGGCGTTCAGGCGCGCGAGCTTGGCCGCGTACTGCGAGGGCAGCGAGGACGGCGGCACCAGCCCCCGCGCCTGCAGCAGCGAGGCCAGCTCGGCGTTGGCGGCGGTGTGGTGGTCCACCAGCATCTGGCCGAAGCCGCGGACGTCGGCGTTGGCAGCCCGCTGGATGGCGAGCTGCCCTGCGAGCACCTCGTACTGCCCGCCGCCGGCGGCCTGCATGGCGAACACGTGGTCCTCCGCGGACAGTCGGGTCGCCGCAGAGGCGCCTGCCGTGGTGTGGGACATGCCTGCGCATCCGCTGAGGGTGGCAACGCCGCCGGCGACGGCGGCGGCCAGGACGGCACGGACGATGAAGTGGGGCACGCGGGACATGGCAACTCCTGGGGGTGGGTGACCACCGGATGGGGCAAGCCGCGTGCCCTGCCGCAGGCCTCGGCCCACGGCCTGCGCGCCGCCCTCCGTGCGGCACGAGCCGCAGCGGATACCAACCGCAGTGGGTCCACCGCAGGGTGCCGGAATGCAGAGCTGGGCCGGCGAGCGGGCGTGCACTGGCCCGCTCGGACCACCGTGCGCCTCAGCAGCGCAGGGGCCTGCTATCGTTCCGCCATGTTCCGCCGCCTCGTTCCTGCTTGTCTCGTGCTGTGTGCGGCCGCGCTTGCCCTGGCCGCCCAGGACCCGGACGGCACCGCGCCAGCACCGGACACCAGCGTTCCACCCGCGGCACCCGCCGCACCTGCGGCGCCGACGGCACCGACCGCACCCGCGGCGACCACCGCGCCCGCCGGCGACCACATGCCCGTGCAGGTCGGCGGCCTGTGGTGCGGCGCCGGCCGCCTGCACGAGTTCAGCCTGCACCTGACGCAGCGGCAGCAGGACGTCGAGGGCGAACTGGTGCGCCGCGGCCGCGCGCGCACCATCGAAGGCCGCATCGAAGGCAACGTGCTGCGCACGCAGTCGACCAAGGTCGGCGCGCTGGTGCTGGAAAAGCGCGGCGAGGAACTGCGGGTCACCGACGGCGACGGCCCGCTGAAGCTGGTGCGCGGGCAGTCGTTCCGGCGCAGCGACGGCACCACCTGCTCCGGCTGAGACGCGCCGGGATCGGGGATGATGCGGCCGAGCATGCCGCCGTCCACCCCCATTCCCATTCCCGTTCCCGCCATCGAGTGGCTCTGGGTGCCCATCGTCCTGTGGGCCGCCTTCGCACAGACCGCACGCAACGCGGCGCAGCGCTCGCTGGTCGCACAGGCCGGCACGCTGGGCGCGACCCTGGCCCGCTTCCTGTACGGGCTGCCGTTTGCCGCCGCCTGGGTGCTGGTCCTGCACGCGCTGCCCGGTCGGCCCGCGGTCCCCGCGTTCAGCGGTTCCTACTTCGCGTGGCTGATGCTCGGTGCGGCCAGCCAGCTCGCCGCCACGGCCTGCCTGCTGGCCGCCATGAAGCAGCGCAACTTCGTGGTGGGGGTGGCGTACTCGAAGACCGACGCGCTCCAGGTCGCCGTGTTCGCCACCCTGTTTCTGCGCGAGCTCCCGGGCGGCTGGACCTTGCTGGCGATGGCCCTGGCCACGACCGGCGTCGTGCTGCTCTCGCTGCCGCAGAAACCCGGCGCCACGACCGGCCGCGACTGGGCCGGCTCGGCCGCGCTGTGGGGGCTGGCCTCCGGCGCAGGGTTCGCGCTCTCGGCCGTCGGCTACCGCGGCGCGGCGCTGGCGCTGCCGGATGCGTCGGCCTGGGTGTCCGGCGCCTGGGGCGTGCTGTGGGCCCAGGCCGCGCAGACAGTGGTGCTGGGGGGCTGGCTGGCCGTGCGCTCGCCCCAGGCGCTGCGCGCCACGGCGACCGCCTGGCGCGCCTCGATCCTCGCAGGCCTGGCCGGCGCCCTCGCCTCGCTCGGATGGTTCACCGCCTTCGCCCTCACCACCGCGGCGAACGTGCGCACCCTGGGGCTGGCCGAGGTCGTGTTCAGCTACCTGGTGTCGCGGCGCCTGTTGAGCGAGAAGCTGGTGCCACTCGAACAGGCCGGCCTCCTGCTGGTGACGGCCGGCCTGCTGGCGATGGTCGCCTCGCTCTGAACCGCGGGCGCTGCCGGCGACCCGCCGCCGCCGTACGGCAGCTGTGGGCGGGTTCCTACAGGCACCCCCTCGACCCGGCCGAACACTGGTGGCACATTGGTTCGACCGCCAACGGACCGACGTGCAAGCCATGGCCTTCAGCACCCTCCTGTACCGCTACTTCTTCTTCGGGTGGTTGTTCCGCGATGTCACGCGCGGCAACGTGTTCGAGCGATCCGCGGCCTGGCGCTACAACCGCGAGCAGGCGCGCTGGCTGCCCACCTACATGTGGCGCTGGATGTGGTGGGGCCTGCTCTTCTACGCGCTGGGCGGCGTGGTCGAACTGGCGCTCGACGCGCCGACGCTGTCCATGCTGTTCTACGTGCCCAGCGCGCTGGCGGTGCCGATCAACGCAGTGATCGGTGCAGCGTGGATCGGCTTCAAGGCCCTGCCCGGGCCGCTGTAGCGGTCAGCCTCCGCGCGCCAGCCGCAGCTCGTTGGCACCCTGCGCCGAGCCGCTGCCCGGCACCACCTCGCCGGCCCGGTCGAGCACCTGCGCCAGCCGTGCGGCCAGCTGCTCGTCGGCACCGGCGCCGGTGCCGACGAAGGCGCCCCGGGTGAGCGTGATGTGCGCCGCCTCGAAGCCGCCCGCCCCCGCGCACAGCACCGTGCGAGTGGGCGCGTCCTGCGAGGCCAGCACCAGCATCGCCGGCACCACCGCCCGTGGGCCGAACGCCGCGCGCATGTCCTCGGGAAACAGGTGCTCGGTCATCCGGGTGGTGGCCGTGGGGGCCAGGCAGTTGACGCGGATCCCGTGCTTCTCACCCTCCAGCGCCAGGGTCTGCATCAGGCCGACCAGCGCCAGCTTGGCAGCACCGTAGTTGCTCTGCCCGAAGTTGCCGTACAGGCCACTCGACGAGGTCGTCATCACCACGCGGCCGTAGCGCGCCGCCATCATGTGCGGCCAGGCCGCCTTGGTGCAGTGCACCGCGCCCATGAGGTGGACCTCGAGCACCAGCCGGAAGTCCTCCAGTTCCATCTTGGCGAAGGTCTTGTCGCGCAGGATGCCGGCGTTGTTGACCAGGATGTCCACCCGGCCCCACGTGTCGACGGCCTGCCGGACCATCGCCTGCACCGCGTCGGCATCGGTCACGGACGCGCCGTTGGCGATCGCTTCGCCACCCGCGGCCCGGATTTCGTCGACCACCTTCTGCGCCGCGCTGGCGGAGCCGCCCGAACCGTCGACCGCACCCCCGAGATCGTTGACCAGCACGCGGGCGCCGCGTGCCGCCAGGGCAAGCGCATGCTCCCGGCCGAGGCCACCGCCGGCGCCCGTGACGATGGCCACGCGGCCGCTGAAATCCAATGCCATGTGTGTCTCTCCTTTGCGCGCAGCACTGTAGCCGAGCAACCCGCGACGCAGCGGCGCGAGAGCGACAGGGGATGCCACGGGGGCCGGTGCGGCGCCATGAAAAAAGCCGGGCGGACCCGGCTTCCTCCCCGTCGCGGGCGGCGCTTCAGAGCCGGCCGAGGTCGGCGATCGCGTCGATCACCATCGAGGAGCCGACGGCGATCAGCAGCACGTCGGCCGCCACGCGCACGTACTTGTGCCCGGCCGGGGCCGGCGGCAGCGTGACCAGCACCTGCCGGGGCACCGGGTAGATCACCACCTCGGGCGGCAGCGGCCGGCCCAGCGCGTACTTCTTCGCCTGGCCCGGCGGCATGCAGCCGTTGTTCTTCTTGGCCAGGCCAGGAGGGCAGCCCTTGCCGCTGCCATCGCGCTGGCCGTACGAGGCCCGCGCCGCCTCGCGGTCGTGGTCGCTGAAGTACGCGCCCACGCGGACCTCGTGGCGGCCGCCCTTGGCCTCGTGCTTGCCGCCGTCCTCGTGCTTCTTGCCGTGGCCCTTGCCGCCGCCGGCCCATTCGGGCTTCTCGGCCAGGGCGGGCACTGCGGTGATGGTGCAGGCCAGCAGGCCGCCCAGCACGCGCAAGGACAGGGATGTGGGGAACGCGGTCATGTCGGTTTTCTCCTCCTGTGAGAGATGTTCACAACGAGGACTTTGAACCCGACGTTGACCACTGCTCGGCGGTGCGCGGCCGAAGTGCCGCATCGCGTGCGGAATTCCCGGATTTCTCAGACGTCGGCCAGCGCCGGCGCAACGGCGGCCCGCCCGAGCCCGAGCCGGTGCGGCGAGATGTACTGCTGGCGGTAGACCTCGAAGGGCATCGTGTCGGCCGCCTCGATGTCCTTCTGCGCCTGCAGCGACTCCTCGGCGAGCGCGTCGAAGCGGGCCTGTTGCGCCGTGCTGAACGGCAGCGCCAGCAGCTTGGCGCGCGACTGCAGCGACTGCGACCGGATGAAATCGATGAACGAGTTGCCGTGGTCACGCTCCATGACCTCGAGCACGCGGCTGGAGGGCAGCATGGCCGGCGCCTCCAGCATGGCGCGCGCCGAACGCACCGCGTCGGCATGGTCGCTGGTGCCGTGCACGGCGTCGAGGGCGACCGCGGCGGGCGCAAAGCTGTCCAGCAGTTCGGCCGCCCACTCCACCAGCGGAACCTCGCCACGTCCGCGCTCCAGCATCAGCCCGGGCTCCCGGCCGAAGGCCGCGGTGCGGTGCTGGTTGCGCGCGATCTGGGCGATCTCGGCGGGCGTGTCCTCGGGGCTGTCGGCCAGCAGGCAGTGCAGCAGGAACACGTCCAGGAAGCGCAGGGTCTGCGGCTTGATGCCGATCGGCACGAACGGGTCGAGGTCGAGCAGGCGCACCTCGACGTATTCGACGCCGCGCTCGCGCAGCGCATGCAGCGGCCTCTCGCCGGGGAAGATCACGCGCTTGGGGCGGATGGTCCCGTAGAACTCGTTCTCGATCTGCAGCAGGCTGGTCGCCAGCTGGTTGTACTCGCCGCCCGGGTTGACGATGCCCACCGCCTCGTAGGCGGGATACGGCCGGGTGAGCGCCTCCTGCAGGGACGCCGCGTAGCCGTCCAGGCCGTTGTAGCTGACCGCCAGGCTGGCCTGGGCGTCGCTCTGGTAGCCCAGGCGCCCCATCCGCAGGGACGTGCCGTGCGGCATGTACATCGTGCCGTCGGCCAGGGTGTGCAACTCGTGCTGGCGGCCGGCCACGAAGGACGAGCACAGCGCGGGCGACGCGCCGAAAAGGTACAGCAGCAGGAACGCGTGGCGGCGGAAATTGCGGATCAGGGCGAAGTACTCGTTGCTGTCCACCCCCGGCATCGACCAGTTGTAGTGGATGCCCGAGATGGTCTGCATGCGACGGCCGTAGCGGTGCGCCAGGCCCATGCGGTAGACGCTCTTGGCTCGGCCCACGTTGGAGGCGCCGTAGCGGCCGATCGGGATGGTCTCGTCGGCCGGCAGCAGGCACGGCATGCTGGACACCCAGAGCATCTCGTCGCCCAGCGCCCGCACCGTGGCCTGGTGGATCCGCAGCAGCTCCTCCAGGCAGGTCTCCGGCGTGGCGTGCACGCCGGTGATGAGCTCCAGCTGCGACTCGCTGTAGTCGGTGGTGATGTGCGGATGGGTGAGTGCGGAGCCGAGCACCGCCGGGTGCGGCGTGAGCGCCAGGGCGCCGTCCGCGGTGGCACGCAGGCTTTCCTTCTCGATGCCGCGGCGGATGGCCTTCAGCCGCTCGGCGGACATGCTGTGGAGGGCGTCTTGCAGTCGGCTCATGAATGGGGTCGTCTCGCCCTGTGCACTCGGGGACGCGGACGGTAACACCTTTGGATAAGCCCTGCCGGGCATCCGCGCTTTCGCGCCGGGCTCCGCCCGCGTGGGATCGCGGCCGGGGCCGCAGCGGCGGCTCAGGGCCGCGCCAGCACCCGCAGCAACCAGGCGTTCAGGTCCTGGATCTCCTCCATGCAGACCGAGTGCGCCATCGCGTACTCGTGCCACTGCACGTCCTGTCCCAGCGCCCGCAGCAGCTCGCGCGAGTCGCGGCCGCGCGCGATCGGCACGACGTTGTCGGCGGTGCCATGCGCCATGAACACGGGCGTCAGCGCGTTGGCATCGCTGCGTTCGGCGGCCGTCGTGGCGGCCAGCGGCAGATAGCCGGACAGCCCTGCGATGCCGGCCAGGCGTTCGCGGTGCCGCAGGCCGGTCATCAGCGCCATCGCGCAGCCCTGCGAGAAGCCCGCCAGCACCGTGCGCGAGGCCGGCACCCCGCGCTCCTGCTCGCGCGCCAGCAGTTGCTCGACGGCCGCCATCGAGCGGCGCAGGCCGGCCTCGTCCTCGCGGCGGACCAGCTCGGTGCCCAGGATGTCGTACCACGCCCGCATGCGGTAGCCGTTGTTGACGGTGACCGGCATCACCGGCGCGTGCGGGAACAGGAAGCGCACCGGCCCGACGGCCGAGAGGTCGAGCTCGCTGGCGACAGGCACGAAGTCGTTGCCGTCGGCGCCCAGGCCGTGCAGCACGATGATGGTGGCGCCGGGTTGCGGCGCGGTCTCGATCTCGATGGTGTCCAGCAGGGTCATACGGAAGGCTGAAGAAGGCGCTGACGCGAGGCTCGCCATTGTCCTACACCCCATCGATGGGGGCTGCACCAAACTGGCTGGACGAGATGGAAAAGGAACAGTGCAATGCAGGTGCAGGTGAACACGAGCAATGGCATCGAGAACAAGGACACGCTGGAGCGCTGGGCGACGGATTACCTGAACGAGGCGCTGGCGCGCTTCCGCCAGGACATCACGCGCGTCGAGGTGCAGCTGCGGGACACCAACAGCGGCAAGAGCGGCGCGGAGGACAAGCGCTGCATGCTCGAGGCGCGCATCTCCGGCCGTGACCCGGTGGCGGCCACCCACCACGCACCGTCGCAGGACGAGGCTTTCCGCGGCGCGACCCAGCGCCTGATCCACCTGCTGGACCACACCCTGGGCAAGCTCGATCGCCACCAGCACCGCGACCGCGACACGATCCGCCGCGACGTGAACGCCATCGAGGAGTGACCGCACGCGCGGGCCGCGCAAGCGGTCCGCAGTGCACGTCATGCGGTCGCGCCTTGCGCCGCCGCCGATCCCGCGCAGCGCGCGGCAGGGTCCCGCCGGGCCGCCCGCCCGTGTCCGCTGCCGGCCATCCTGCCTCGTCGACGGCCATCCGCTCTGCGGCGACCGCAGTGCCCGTGGCGTGTCGCTCGGCATCGCCGGCAGCAGAAGCTGTCGACCGGTTTCCGTTCGGCGGCGCGGGGCTGTTCTTCGCCCGCCGGCGGGGACTGGGCATCGTGCGGCTGCAGAGCCTGCCGTTCTCGCGCCTTGCGTCGCGCGTGTTCGCCGCGGACCCGCAGCGAGGCGGCTCGCACGACGAGGGCTCCGTGCTGGGCGGCTTCCCGGGAGGCGACGCGAATGAAGGTTCAGTCGCCGCGGCTGCCGGTCTGTTGCTCGACCGGGCCGTGGTAGCCCATGAAAGCGGCGCCGTCGGGCGAGGCGAACCCGCCCTCCAGCGCTTCGAACGGATCGCGCGGCGCCCGCGTGCTGCATGCGCACAGCAGCGACGCCACCAGCAGCAGGGGCCACAGACGGGAGTGCATGGTCGCCTCCTTGACAGAAGCGACCACCGTACGGCGGACGCCGGACGGGTGGCGTAGGAACGGAACCGCGGGCGCGGTCGGCCAAGGGCGGCCCTGCCGTGCCGCACGCAATCGAACGCAGCCGCACGAATGGAACCCGACCATGGCGCGAACGGCCCACGACCGGCACGCTCCCGCGTATATTGATCCGGCGCCCGCGCTCGACTGGCGCGCGATCCACAAGGAGCCGAGATGAACCTGAAGAAGATGACCTGCCGCACCCTCGTCGTGTCCATGTTCGCGCTATCGGTCCACGGTGCAGGCGCGGGAATGATCGGTGCGGAGCAAGCCGCCCCGCAGACCGACCGCACGCTGGTGCTGGACGTGCTCGCGCGCGCCGACACTGCTTCGCGCCTCCAGGCCATGGGCGTCGACCCGCAGCAAGCGCGGGAGCGTGTCGCGGCCATGAACGACCAGGAAGTCGGACGTCTGGCCGAGGACATCCGGCAGGCGCCGGCGGGCGCCGACGGCGGCGCGCTGGTGGCCGTCATCGTCGTCGCGGCCGCCGTCTGGTACTTCGCCTTCCGGCGCTGAGCCGCCCCGGCGCCGGATGACCACCGGCCTTCGCGCCGCCGTTGCCGACGGGCCCGCACGCTGGCCACGGGTGGGCCTGCGTGCGCTGCTGGCCACCATCGCCGTGCTGCTGGCCGGCTGCGCCCAGATGGTCCCGCAGACCATGGCGCTGCGCTCCGACTGGCCCTGGGGCGTGCCACAGAGCAGCGAGATCGACGCCGTCCCCTTCTTCCCGCAGAACGACTACCAGTGCGGCCCCGCGGCGCTGGCGACGGCGCTCGCGTTCACCGGCGTGGCCGTCACGCCGGCGCCGCTGGTCGACCAGGTGTGGCTGCCCGGGCGGCGCGGCAGCCTGCAGCTGGAGATGCTGGCAGCCGCGCGCCGCCATGGCCGCGTGTCGTACGTGCTCTCGCCGCGTTACGGCGACCTGCTGCGCGAGGTCGCGGCCGGCAACCCGGTCGTGGTGCTGCAGGACGTCGGGCTGTTCGGCACCCGCTGGCACTACGCGGTGGTCACGGGCTTCGACTACCCCAGCGGCACCGTGCTGCTGCGCTCGGGGACGCAGGCGCGGCGCGAGATGCCGTTCACGGCCTTCGAGCGCAGCTGGATGGCCAGCGGCTACTGGGCCATGGTGGTGATGCCGCCCGACCGCATTCCGGCCACCGCCACCGAGGACGCGTGGCTGAACGCAGTCCTCGCCATGGGGCGGGTGGCCGATCCCCGCTCGGCCACGATGGCCTTGCGCAACGCCCTGAAGCGCTGGCCCGAGAACCTGGCCGGCGCCGTCGGCCTGGCCAACCAGCTGCATTCGGCTGGCGACCTCGAGCACGCGGCGGACGTCCTGCGCGAGGCCCGTCGGCGCCATCCGGCCTCGTCGATCGTCGCCAACAACCTTGCCCAGGTGCTGTCCGACATGGGCCGGCAGCAGGAGGCGCTGGCGTTGATCGAACAGGCCGGCGGCGATCCGCGCAATCCGTTCGCCTCCGAGATCCGTGCGACGCACGACCTCATCGTCGAACGGCTCGAAAGCCGCGCGCAGGGCGCCGGTCGGTAGACGCTTGCGGGCGCGGCGGGCGCCCACCTACACCGGCATGCGCCGCCTGCTTGCGGCCGCGGCGCCACCCGCCCACCAGACTTCAGTCGTGCCCGCCGGGTGCCGCGCTACGAGACAGGGATCGGTCCTCCGCGCTTTCTTCAGGAACGCGAAACGAACGAACATTGTCCAGCGGCCACGGCGGGCCGTTGTCGTTCCGGAATGCACCACGACAGGGGCCGCACACGCCGGCGACCCACGTCCGACGGAACCCCGCGAGGTCGGCCTACAGCTGCGGCAAGGGGCGGCTCCTACCCTGCGGACACCATCCTCTTTCCCGCGGGAGTCTTGCAATGAACAGGCATACCGTCCGCTTCTTCGTGCTGCTGGCCGCAGCCCTGGGGGCGCTGAGCATCCACATGCGTGCGATCGCCGAGCCCGTCTCCGAACTCGAGGCTGCCAAGGTGCGCGAAGTCATCGTCATGCAGCTGACGGCCTTCCAGGACGACGATGCCGAGCGAGCGTTCGAGACCGCCACGCCCGAGGTGCGCGAGGCGATCGGCAATCCGCGCCGCTTCCTGTCCATGGTGCGCGGCGCCTACCCCATGGTGTACCGGCCTCATTCGGTCAGCTTCCACAAGCCCGAGCTCGAGGATGGCAGCGTGCTGCAGATGGTGGAGATCCGCGACGACGACGACAAGTCGTGGCTGGCGCTGTTCGCGCTGGAGCAGCAGCCGGACCAGAGCTGGCGGATCAGCGGCTGCGTGGTGGCCGAGAACCGCTGGCAGGTGATCTGAAGGCGGCCGCTGCGGCGCTCACAGCTGCGTGAACAGCTCGCGCGCCGACTGCGTCTCGGGCAGCACGTACACCACGCCCGCCCGCCGGCCCAGCACCGGCTCGATCTGCTGCAGGTAGAAGTCCACCGGCACCACCACGCAGCCCAGCGACAGCCGCCGTTCCTCGGGCTTGGAGCCTTCCAGCCGCGCCGCCCGCATCGCGTGCGAGCGGCCCGGGCGCAAGCGGTGGATCGCGAGTGCGGCGTCATAGTCGAACCACACGACCGCCTCGCCCGACAGGTTGCGCCCGGGACGCGTCTCGAATCGACCGGCAGGCGTCGTGCGCTCCTCCAGGGGCAAGCTGCCGCTCTGCGCACGGTCACCGACGCCCGGGGCACTCTCGTCGCCCCGCGCCGCGCCCAGCAGCACCGGCGTGGCCGCCCGCAGGCGTCCGTCGGCCTCGAACAGATAGAGCTTCGCGTCCTTCTTGTCGACCACCAGGAAAGGCTTGCCGCCGGCATCGTGCGTCTGCAGCACCCACTGCACCATCCCGCGTGCATCCGTCGACGGCCGCCGCCGTTCGAATCCCGCATCCGCCTGCGCCGCCAGGGCGCCGCCACAGGTGATCGCCCATGCCGCGCACAGCAGCGCGGCCTTGTTGTTCCATCGCATTCACGTCCCCGTCCTCGCGTGCCCGCGGGCACGTTGCGAGCCGCGGCCTCGCGGGCGGCTCATCTTGGGCGGGGATGCTAGCGAGGCTTCGTGCGCGAGCAGGCGCAAAGCGTTCCCGCGGATGGGTTCGAGCTGGGCTGCGTGGTTTATTTCACGGCGCCGACCGGTGATGCCACCGCGAGATGCGACGGGTCGTGCACGTCGTACGAGCCGAACTGCGCCTGCGGGCTGCGCGTCTCCGGCAGCACGTAGACCACGGCGCCGGTCTGCTGCACGGTGGGCCGCAGCACCTGTTCATAGAAGGCGACCGGCAGGTTGATGCACCCGAAGGAGATCCGGTTGTCCTCGGCGGTCGGGGACGCCAGGCGCTCCAGACGACGCTCCGATTTCACGGTGGGCCGGACGCGGTGCATCGACACCGCCAGGTCATAGGACACCCACACGACGTCCTCGCCGCCGGCATTGACGCCGTGTTCGGCCACGAAGCGGCCGGCCGGCGTGGTCTTCTCCTCGGGAAGGATCTCGGCCAGCGGCTTCTCGCCGATCCCGGGGACCGGATCATCGCCCACCGCCGCGCCGATCAAGGCCGGCGTGGCCGCGATCAGCTCGCCGCGCGGGTCGAACAGCCACACGCGGGCTTCCTTCTTGTCCACCACGGCGAACGAGCGTCCCTGGGGGTCGCCGGAATCCACGGCCCAGTCGGCGATGTGCCGCACGTCGAGGGACGGGTCCTCCCGGCCGAACGACGCGAAACGCGGCACGTGCGGGGCCGGCACGGGAGCCGGCGTCGGTGCACCGGCCACCGCCGCGGCGACCGCCTGGGCCGCCGGATGGTGGCGCTGCGTCCACAGGCCCCAGCCCGCCAGCCCCAGCGCCGCGGCCAGCAGCAGCACGGGACCTCGCCGCCAGCCGCTCGCATGCCGGCCGGGAAGATGGCTGTCGGGGCGATGGGGGCGCGAGGGGTCGGGCTGCATGGCGAGGCTCTCGGTCTGGACAAACAAAAAGGGCGGGCCCTTGGCAGGCCCGCCCCCGTGGCTGGAAACGAAGCCCGGTCAGTTGCGGTCGGCGCGGGCGCCACCGGTGCCGCTGGAGCTGCCGGTGCCCATCGTCGTGTCGCTGCTGCTGCCGCCAGTGGTGGAACCGCTAGAGCCCGAGCCCGAAGCGCCCATCGAGGAGCCCGACGAACCGCTGGAGCCCGAGGCGCTCGGCGAGCTGGTGGAGCCCGACGAACCGGTGCTGCCCGAGGAGCCCGAAGCGCCCATCGAAGAGCCCGACGAGCCGGTGGAGCCCGAGGCGCTCGGCGAGCTGGTGGAACCGGAAGAACCGGTGGTGCCGGAGGAGCCGGTCGCGCCCGAGGAGCCGGAAGCGCCCATGGAGGACGTGCCGCCGGAACCGGCGGTGCCGCCACCGGCGTTCGGTGCGGTGCTGCTCGGGCTGGCGGTCGTGCCAGTGCCGCTGCCGCTGCCGCTGCCCGAGCCGCTGCCTGCGCCGCCGGCGCCACCGGCTCCGCCGGACTGGGCCACTGCGTAGCCACCGAAGGCCAGGGCCACGGCCGCCGCGGCGGCGGTGAGGGTCGTCTTGATTGCGCTCATGTTGACTCCTTGATTGGATGAGGGTGTGAACGACGCCGGCTGGGGCGCCGGCTGGACCAAAGAATGGTCCAGCCCCTGGAAGATCGAAGTGAGCTTAGAGCGGCACGGGCTGTAGGACCGTCGCTGTCACGAGTTGCTGCTCAGCACGAGCCTGGCGAGACGGACTGCGTGGCCGGTGCCGGCTCCCAACCTTCCAGCTGCAACGCGGGGTTGGCGCATTCGCATCCGAGCGCCAGGTCCTCGTCATGCGCGAGCATCGGCGCGTCGGCGAGCAGGGCGGCATGCGGAACATGCAGCGACCAGGGGGGCGAGAACGGGTTCGGCATCGGCTTCCCTTCCGGCGGCGGCGCCGCCATCCAATGTGAAGCCATCATCCAACGCTGAGCCATGCGGCGGCATCCGCCGCGGGCGCATGGCTGGGTAGGAAGGGGCCTACGCCTGAGCTTGGCCGGTGCTGCCCGCCTCGGCCGACGAGGGTTGTTCGGTCTTGAAGACGCCCCGGATGTTCAAGGCGGCCAGGGCCACCTGCAGGGCGATGAGCGCCCAGGCGCCGTCATGCCAGCCCCAGGCGGTCCACAGCACGTTGCTGCCCAGGAACACCCAGAAGCCGATGTTGCGGCGCTGCTTGCGGTTGGAGGCCACCAGCCAGGCGGCCAGCAGGCTGGCGGCCATCGCCGGCCATTGCAGGAGGTCGATCCAGTTGGAGAGATCCATGGCAGGCAGCACGGTAGACGCCGGGCCGCCCGCGGACCGCCAGCAGCCTGCGCGGCGGGCTGTAGGACGCCGGCCTCAGGCGGTGGCGCGGCGGCCGACCATGCGGCGACCCAGTTCCACCGCCGCCAGCACCAGCCCTCCGGCGACCAGGCCCACCGCCGCGTGCAGCAGCAGCGGCACGACCACGCCCGCCAGCGCGGGGAGCGTCTCGCCCAGGTGCTCGATCCAGTGGCCGACCGCCGGCACGCCATGCGCCAGGATGCTGCCGCCCACCAGGAACATGGCGGCGGTCCCGGCCAGCGACAGCGCCTTCATCAGCCAGGGCGCCGCGCGCAGGATGGCGCGCCCGATGCCCTGTGCCGCGGTCGACCGCCGGCGGGCGAGGTACAGCCCGAGGTCGTCCAGCTTCACGATGGCGGCCACCAGGCCGTACACGCCGACGGTCATCAGGGCCGCGATGCCGGCCAGGACCGCCACGCGCGTGGCCAGCGCCTCCTGCGCCACGGTGCCGAGCGCGATCACGACGATCTCCGCCGACAGGATGAAGTCGGTGCGCACGGCGCCCTTGACCTTCTCCTTCTCCAGGGCGAGCACGTCCACCGCCGGGTCGGCCAGCGCGCGTTCGAGTTCGTGCACGCGCGCATCCTCCTCGCCCCGATGCAGGAAGCGGTGGGCCAGCTTCTCGAATCCCTCGAAGCACAGGTAGGCGCCTCCGAGCATCAGCAACGGCTGCACCGCCCAGGGTGCGACCGCACTGATCGCCAGCGCCGCCGGAACCAGGATCAGCTTGTTCACCGCCGATCCCTTGGCGACGGCCAGCACGACCGGCAGCTCGCGCTCGGCGCGCACGCCACCCACCTGCTGGGCGTTGAGGGCGAGGTCGTCGCCCAGGACGCCGGCCGTCTTCTTGGCGGCCACCTTGGTGAGCACGGACACGTCGTCCAGCAGGGTGGCGATGTCGTCCAGCAGTGCGAAGAAGCTCGAGGCCATGGGTGTGAATGGTTCCTGTGTGGTTGCCTATGATGCGGCGCGATGCACGACGAGAATACCCCGCCCGCACCGGCTGCCTGCTGGCACGTGACGATCAGCGCCGGCGGCGCGCGCTTCGCCGCGCCGTCCGGCCGGTCGCTGCTGGAGGCGGCCGAGGCCGCCGGCCTGGCGTGGGCGAGCAGCTGCCGCAACGGCACCTGCCGCACCTGCATCCGCCGGCTGCTGGACGGCCGCGTGGCCTACCGCATCGAGTGGCCCGGCCTGCTGGCCGACGAGAAGGCGCAAGGCTGGATCCTGCCGTGCGTCGCCTGCCCGCGCAGCGATCTGGTGGTCGAGGCCGGCGGGACGGCGGACGCTCAGATGTTGCCCGTCACGTAGGGGCCGCGCGGCTTCTTGTCATCGCGCGCGCGATGCTGCTCGGCCTCGGGATCGGGATGGTGGATGGTCGCGTTGGTGCCTTCGAGCTCCTCGTCGGGATCGGGCGGCGGCAGCTCGTGGGGAGGCATCACATCGGGAGCGGAAGCGGGCTTGTTCATGGCAGGACTCGACGATCGTTCACCCCACTCTAGGAACCGGCCCCGCGCCCGGCTGTAGGACTGCGGCGCGTGGCGCTCCGCGGCCCGGCGCGTGGTGCATGATCGCAGCCGATCGTGAAACCACTGCGACTCATCCTTCTTTCCGCCGCGCTGCTGCTCGGCGCCGCCGCGCAGGCCGCGCCCTTCGAAGACACCATGGCCCAGCGCACGCTCGCCTGCACCGTGTGCCACGGCGCGCAGGGTCGGGCCGGGCCGGACGGCTACTACCCGCGCATCGCGGGCAAGCCGGCCGGCTACCTGTACAACCAGCTGCTCAATTTCCGTGACGGGCGGCGCCACTACGGCGCCATGACGCGCCTGCTGGACCCGCTCTCCGACGCGTACCTGCTCGAGATTGCGCAGCACTTCGCCGCGCTGGAGCTGCCGTATGCCCCGCCGCCGGCGCCCCGTGCCACGCCGGACCTGCTGGAGCGCGGCCGCCGGCTCGCGCTGCAGGGGGACGCGGCCAGCCAGGTGCCGGCCTGCGCCAGCTGCCACGGCACTGCGCTCACCGGCGTGCAGCCGAACACGCCCGGGCTGCTCGGACTGCCGCGGGACTACCTCAACGCGCAGCTCGGCGCGTGGCGCACCGGCCAGCGGCGCGCCCATGCGCCCGACTGCATGGCGCAGGTCGCCAAGGCACTCGCCCCGGAGGACCTCACCGCCGTCGCGACCTGGCTGGCCTCGCAGCCGCTGCCGGCCGACACCCATGCCGCCGCCCGCCTGGCGGCGCCGCCGCCACTGGCCTGCGGCAGCGCCTCGCTGCCGGCCGGAAGGCAGCAGCCATGAAGCGCGCCCTGCTCGCGGTCGCCGCGCTGCTGCTGGCCGCCGTCGCATGGATCCTGTTCGCCAACGACGGCGGCGATGACGACGGCGGCCGCGCCGATCCGTCCACGGCGGCCGCGCCGGTGTCGGTGGAACGTGGCGCCTACCTGGTCCGCGTGGGCAACTGCATGGCCTGCCACACCGACCGGGGTGGTGCGCCCTGGGCCGGCGGCCGCGCCATCGACACCCCGTTCGGCACCGTCTACTCGACCAACCTCACGCCCGACGCCGACCACGGCCTGGGACGCTGGAGCAGCGATGACTTCTGGCGGGCGCTGCACCATGGCCGGTCGCGCGACGGCCGCCTGCTCTATCCGGCGTTCCCCTACCCGAACTACACCGAAGTCACCCGCGCCGACGCCGACGCCATGCACGCGTACCTGCGCAGCCTGCCGGCCTCGAACCGCCCCAACCGTCCGCACGCGCTGCGCTGGCCGTACAGCACGCAGCCGGCGCTGGCGGTCTGGCGGGCCCTCTTCTTCCGACCCGGCGTGTACCAGCCGCAGCCGCAGCAGTCGGCGCAATGGAACCGCGGCGCCTACCTGGTGCGCGGGCTCGGCCACTGCTCGGCGTGCCACACCGCGCGCAACGCGCTCGGCGCCAGCAGCGACATGATGGACCTCTCCGGCGGGCTGATCCCGATGCAGAACTGGTACGCGCCTTCGCTGGCGTCCGATGCCGAGGCGGGCGTCGGGCGGTGGCCGCTGGAGGAGACGGCGCGCCTGCTGCGCAGCGGCATCGCAGGCAGCGCAACGGTCCTCGGGCCGATGGCGGAGGTGGTGCAGTCCAGCACCCAGCACCTCTCGCAGGAGGACGCGCTCGCGATGGCCGCGTTCCTGCAGACGCTGCCGGCCGCGCATCCCGCCGCCCCGCCGGCACCGGCCCCGGCGCCGCCGACCGCCCGTGTGGTCGAGCGCGGCCGCGGCCTCTATGGCGAGCACTGCGCCCAATGCCACGGTGCGCGCGGCGAGGGCGTGCGCGGGGCCTATCCGGCGCTCGCGGGGAACCGTGCCGTGACCCTGCCCGTGACGGCGAACCTGGTGCAGGTGGTGCTCGGCGGCGGCTTCCCGCCGGCCACCCAGGGCAATCCGCGGCCATTCGGCATGCCGCCGTACGTGACCCTCCTGAACGACGCGGACGTGGCCGCGGTGCTCACCTTCGTGCGCACCTCCTGGGGCAACCAGGCCGCGCCGGTGAGCGAGCTGGACGTCGCCCGCCAGCGCGGAGGCGCGGGCCGCTGACCGGCCGCCGGCGTCAGAGGCCGAACGGGTTGGCGAAGACCAGCATCATCGCCACGCCGACGCCGATCAGGAAGTTGGCATCGATCAGGCCGGCCAGCAGGAACATCTTGGTCTGCAGCGGCTCCATCAGCTCCGGCTGGCGCACGGCGCCCTCGATGAAGCGGCCGCCCATGGTCGCGATCCCGAGGCAGGCGCCGATGGCGCCCAGACCGATGATCAGCCCGCAGGCCAGTGCGATGAGTCCGTTGTCCGTCATGGGAACCTCCCGTGTTGCGAGGCCCCATGGTCACGCGGTCACGGCATGCGGGCAACGACCTGGGAGGTCATGGCGGCGAGCGCACCGGCCGGCACCAGCTGCGGCGCGATCTCGGCCAGCGGCACCAGCACGAAGGCACGCTCGGACATGCGCGGATGCGGCACGGTGAGCCTTGCACTGTCGATGCGGCCCTGGCCGTACAGCAGCAGGTCCAGATCGAGCGTGCGCGGCGCGTTGCGGTACGGCCGTTCACGCCCGGCCGCCGCCTCGATGCCCTGGAGCGCGGCCAGCAGTCCGGGCGCATCCAGGCGGGTGTGCAGGGCCGCGACCGCGTTCACGAAGTCGGGACCGCTCGCCTGCACCGGCGCCGTGCGATACAGCGACGAGCGTGCCACCAGTGTGGTCCTGGGCAAGGCGGCCAGGGCCTCGACCGCGCCAAGCACGGTCGCTGCCGCATCCCCCAGGTTGGCGCCCAGGCCCACGTAGGCGGTGACGGGCTCCTTCATCGGCCGCCCGGCGGCGCGCCCAAGGCCGCGCCGTACGCCGACTCGGAAAAGCCCTGCAGCCGCACCTGCGCGCCCACCAGCAGCGGCACGCCGCCCTTGCCGCCGGCGCGGACGAATTCGGCCATGCCGCCGGGGCTGTCGATGTCCAGTTCCTGGTAGCCGACGCCGCGGGCGGCGAGCCACGCCTTGGCCTGCCGGCAGTACACGCACCAGCTGGCGCTGAACAGCTGCAGGCCCGCCGTGGCCGAGGCCCGAGGCACGGCCGGGCCGCGCGCCAGGTCGTCGCGGAATGCCCGGAGGTAGGCCGGCAGCGGCGTGGCCGGCAGGTGCTCGAACTCCAGCTTGCGGTCGGTGCGGCCTTCGGCCGGCGGCACCTGGCTGTAGGTGATGCGTCCGTCGGGGCCGACCGAGCGGTAGACGGTGTCACGCCCCTGTGCCAGCGCGGCCCCGGCCGCAAGCATGCAGGCCAGGAAAGCCAGGACACCCCACCGCCGCACGTCAGCCCTCGCCGGTGGCGGCGCCATCGCCGACGGCGCCGGCACCGCCGCCGGGCTTGCGGCGCCGCCGGCGGCGCTTGCGCGGTGCATCGGTGGCGGCGCCCTCCTCCGCGTCGGCCCCTTCGTCGGCGGGCTGCTGGCTGCGCGCCCGCCCCGGCTCGGCCAGCACCTCGCCGGCGGTCGCCGGCCGCTCGGCCGCACCGGCCTTGTCCTGCGGGCGCACCACGCGCACCCGGCGCTGGCCCTTGTGCTGCTCCTCGCGCACTTGCGCCACCAGGTCTTCGCGGACCTGGTCGCTGGCCTGGCTGAACTCCTGCCACCAGTCGGCCAGCACCACGTCGATCTCGCCGGCGTCGGCGCGCAGCCGCATGAAGTCGAACCCGGCGCGAAAGCGTGGCTGCTCGACCAGGCTGAACGGCGTGTTGCCGGTGCGCTTCTCGAAGCGCGGCTGCATCATCCAGATCTCGCGCATATCGGCGCCGAGCTTGCCGCGGCCCGACACGTCGCCGATGCGCGCGTTGAACACGTCGTCGATCGCGTCCTGGAGCGCGGGGAAGGGGTGCTGCTTCTGGGCCAGGCGCGCGGCCCAGCCGTCCCGCACGTCGGACCACAGCACGCAGGCCAGCAGGAAGCTGGGCGCGACCGGCTTGTCCTCGGCGACCCGGCGGTCGGTGTCCTGCAGGGCGGCGCGCACGAACGGCTGGTCGGCGCGCTCGACGATCAGGTCCAGGAGCGGGTAGATGCCGGTGGACAGCCCCAGCGACTTCAACTGCTCGATGGTGGCCACCGAGTGGCCGGTCTGCAGCAGCTTGAGCATCTCGTCGAACAGCCGGCTCTGCGGCACGTCGGCGAGCAGCCCGAGGCTCGGCTTGACCGCCGCGCCGGTCTTGGTCTCGAGCTTGAAGCCGAGCGCGCTCAGCTTGGCCGCGAAGCGCACGGCCCGGATGATGCGCACCGGATCCTCGCGGTAGCGGGTGGCCGGGTCGCCGATCATCCGCAGCAGCTTGCGGCCCGCGTCCTTCATGCCGCCGTGGTAGTCGACCAGGGTGCGCGTCTCCGGGTCGTAGTACATCGCGTTGATGGTGAAGTCGCGCCGGGTGGCGTCTTCCTCCTGCGGGCCCCAGACGTTGTCGCGCAGCACCCGGCCGCTCGCGTCCACGGCGTGCTTCATGCCCGCCAGCTCGCTCTTGCTGGTCTTCTCGTTGCCGGCCACCGCCTCGGCCGCGGCGTTGTCCATGTAGGCGCGGAAGGTCGAGACCTCGATCACCTCGTGTTCACGGCCGCGCCCGTACACGACGTGCACGATGCGGAAGCGCCGGCCGATGATGAAGGCGCGCCGGAACAGGCTCTTGACCTGCTCCGGCGTGGCGTTGGTCGCCACGTCGAAGTCCTTGGGTCGCAGGCCCAGCAGCAGGTCGCGCACGGCGCCGCCGACGATGTAGGCCTCGTAGCCGGCTTCCTTGAGGGTGTGCACCACGTTGAGCGCCCGCTCGTCGACCAGCGACGGATCGATGTTGTGCTCCTGCGGGCCGATCTCCTGGCGCTTGCCGAACCTCGGCTTGCGGCCGCCGCCGGCGCCCAGCAGGCGGTCGATGAATGTCTTGATCATGGGATGGGGGAAAACAGGTCCAGTATGCGCCAGCCGCGCTGGGCCGCGATGGCGCGCAGGCGCTCGTCGGGGTTGGTGGCCACCGGCTGGTCGACCCGCTCGAGCAGCGGCAGGTCGTTGGTGGAATCGGAATAGAAGGTGGTCTCGACGCTGTCCCAGCCGAGGCCGCGTTCGCGCAGCCACTGGTCCATCCGTGCCACCTTGCCGCCGCGCATCGACGGCACGCCCTCGATCTCGCCGGTGATCCAGCCGTCCGCGCCGGTGGCCAGCCGCACCGCGACCAGGTCCTGCACGCCGAACAGCCGGGCGATCGGCTCGGTGACGAACTCGTTGGTGGCCGTGACGATCACGGTGTGGTCGCCGGCGGCCTGGTGGGCGCGCACGAGTGCCAGCGCCTCGGGCCGCACGGCCGGCCCGATCACCTCGCGCAGGAACCGCTCGCGCGCCCGCTGCGACGCCTCCCGGCCGCGCAGCCGGATCGCCTCGGTGGCGAAGCGCACGTAGTCGTGCACATCCAGCGTGCCCGCCTTGTAGTGCTCATAGAACTCGTCGTTCCGCCGCTTGAACACGACCGGGTCGGTCCAGCCGATCTCCTGGGTGAACACGCCCCAGGAATAGTCGGAGTCGATCGGCAGCAGCGTGTGGTCGAGGTCGAACAGCGCCAGCCGGGTCTTCTTGCTCACTCGTTCTCCAGCATCGATCGGATCAGCGGGATGGTCACGGCGCGCTTGGTCTGCAAGGCATAGGCGTCCAGCTGCTCCAGCAGCTGCATCAGGCTGCCGAGGTCGCGCGAGAACCGCGACAGCATGAAGTCCATCACGTCGTCGCCCAGGAAGACGCCCCGGGCGTCGGCCGCCTGGCGCAGGACCGAGCGGCGCTCGGGTTCGGACAGCACCTGCAGGTGGAACACATGGCCCCATCCCAGGCGGGTGCGCAGGTCCTCGCGCAGCTGCAGGTCGGCTGGCGGCAGCAGACCCGCCGACAGCACCCCGCGCTGGAGCGCCTGCGCGTTGACGAACCAGTTGAAGGCAGCGTGCTGCTGAACCGCGGTGTAGAGATGGACGTCGTCCATCAGCACGACAGCCCAGCGCTCGTCGAACTCCGGCGGCTCGGCCATGCCGGCGTCGAGCCAGCCGACCGAGGCACCCTGCTCCCGCAGCGAGGCCTGCACCGCCTGCAGCAGGTGCGTCTTGCCGCTGGCCGCGCCACCCCACAGGTAGGTCGGGACCGGCGAGCGCGTGGGGCTGCCCGTCCACAGCCGCAGGTGGGCCAGCGCCGGCTCGTTCGGCCCGGCGCAGAACGCGTCGAGCGTCGGCGCGCGCGCCATCGCGATCGGAAGGGTGAGCTGTTTCATCCGCCCTGGTACAACCTGCTGCCCATGTAGCCGGCGCGCATCCGCCGGATCGCCACCAGCAGCACCGCGCTGGCCGGCAGCGCGACGAGCACGCCGACGAAGCCGAACACCTGGGCGAACGCGAGCAGCGCGAAGATCACCGCCAGCGGATGCAGGCCGATGCGCTCGCCCACCAGGCGCGGCGTGAAATAGAAACCCTCGATGACCTGGCCGGCCCCGTAGACCACCGCCACCATCACCAGCGCCTTGACCGAGGCGAACTGCAGCAGCCCGGCCAGCAGCGCCAGCACCAGGCCGATGCCGAAACCCAGGTAAGGCACGAACATGGCCAGCCCCGTGAACAGGCCGATCGGCAGCGCCAGGTCCAGCCCGAACAGCGCCAGCCCGGTGGAATAGAACACGGCCATGGTCAGCATCACCAGCAGCTGGCCGCGCAGGTACTGGCCCAGCACCTGGTCGGCCTCGCCGGTGAACGAGTCGACGGCGGGGCGGTTGCGCGGGGGCACCAGTTCCAGCACGCGGTGCACGAAGCGGTCCCAGTCGAGCAGAAGGTAGAAGAGCGCCACGGGAATGAGCACGGCGTTGAACAGCAGCGTGAACGCCACGCTGCCCCCGATCTTCAGCGAGGACAGCAGCCGGGCCACGGCGCCCTCGTAATTCCCGTGCAGGTAGCGCAGTGCCTGCCCCTTGAGGCTGTCGACGTCCAGCGCGACGTGGATGCCGAACTGCGCCAGCCAGGGCCGCAGGGTGGCGTCCAGCCAGTCAAACAGCACCGGCAGCTGGGCGCGCATCAGCGGGATCTCCTTGGCCAGGATCGGCACGACCATCAGCGCCAGCGACACGAGCGCAAGCACGAACAGCAGCTCCACCAGCACGACCGCCGCGACCCGCGGCACGCGGCCGCGGCCGGCCTCGTCCAGGCGGTCGACCAGCGGGGTCAGCGCGTAGGCCAGCACCGCGCCGATGACGAACGGCGTGAGCACCGGGCCGAGCGCCCGCAGCACCAGCACGGCCAGCAGCGCGATCAGCGTCCAGGCGGCGGCTCGTTTCTGGGCAGAGGTGAATTGCATTCGGGTGGCGCCGGGGGGCGCGGAGGCGGCTTCGGGCCGGCCGGTAAAATCCCGCAAATTCTATCGGGCGCTCTGCAGTGCCCTTGCCCTCCCCCGCCCATGAGCCAATCTCCCCTCTCGTACAAGGATGCGGGCGTCGACATCGACGCCGGCGACGCGCTGGTCGAGCGCATCAAGCCGCTGGCCAAGCGGACGATGCGCGAAGGCGTCCTGGCCGGCATCGGCGGATTCGGTGCGCTGTTCGAGGTCCCCAAGCGCTACAAGGAGCCGGTCCTGGTGAGCGGCACGGACGGCGTGGGCACCAAGCTCAAGCTCGCTTTCGAATGGGGCATGCACGACACGGTGGGCATCGACCTGGTCGCCATGAGCGTCAACGACGTGCTGGTGCAGGGCGCCGAGCCGCTGTTCTTCCTGGACTACTTCGCCTGCGGCAAGCTGGACGTGGACACCGCCGCCCGCGTCGTCGGCGGCATCGCCCGGGGCTGCGAGCTGTCCGGCTGCGCGCTGATCGGCGGCGAGACGGCCGAGATGCCGGGCATGTACCCGGCCGGCGAGTACGACCTCGCCGGCTTCGCGGTGGGGGCCGTCGAGAAATCCAGGATCCTCACCGGCGCCGACGTGCGGCCCGGCGACGTCGTGCTGGGCCTGGCGTCCAGCGGCGTGCACTCCAACGGGTTCTCGCTGGTGCGCAAGTGCATCGAACGCGCGGCCGGCGCGCTGCCCGCCACGCTGGATGGCCGGCCGTTCCGCGAAGCCGTGATGGCACCCACGCGGCTGTACGTCAAGCCGGTCCTGGCCGCGCTGGCGCAGCACCCGATCAAGGCGCTGGCCCACATCACCGGCGGCGGCCTGCTCGAGAACATCCCGCGGGTGCTGCCCGAGGGCACGGCCGCCCACCTGCGCGCCGGCAGCTGGCCGCGCACCGAGCTGTTCGCCTGGCTGCAGCAGACCGCCGGTATCGGCGACCACGAGATGAACCGGACCTTCAACAACGGCATCGGCATGGTGGTCGTGGTGGCCGCCGAGCATGCGCAGGCCACCGCCCGGACGCTGCGCGAGCAGGGCGAGGCGGTGCACGAGATCGGCGTCATCGCGCCGCGCGGCACCGGCGCCCCGGTGGAGGTCCGCTGAGCAGGCGATGCCCGGGCACGGCGGCGCCAACCGGCGCGGATGCCGGCCGCGATCTGGACGCTCGGGTTCGTCAGCCCTTTGACGGACGGTTCCTCGGAGAGGATCCGCAGCCCGCTGACGGTCTTCATGGTCCCCGCCCTGGGCACCACATGCTGGTCGAGGGGCGGGCCGAGGCCACGGCGCTGCTCCTGCGCATTCTCTCCGGCGCGCTGTCCGGCGCGCTCGCCGCCGCAAGTCGCTCGCGTGCTGGGCAACCGCCCGGCGCGCTGCCAAGCCGGTCGCCTGGGCGCCGGCCGTCCTGATCGCGGTGAACGTCGTCTTTGCCGCCGGTGCGGCTCCGTTCGGCAGGCTGGATGACGCCCTGGACCGCCGGCGGCGGACCAGGGCCCGCTGGTGCGGGCGCCGCGCGCGCAGGCCGCATGAGACCGGCCGGCCGTGGCCTGGTTCACGCCAGACCGTTGCGTCGCTACAAAAGCGCGAGCGAATAGGGCGGTCCCGGCTGGACCGGGCGGCGGCTTTGTCACAGACTGCGGCTTTCCCCCCTGCCCACGCCCGCATGCCCGTCATCGCTGTCGTCAACCGCAAGGGCGGCAGCGGCAAGAGCACGCTGGCCGCCCACCTGGCCGCCTGGTGCGCCCGCCAGGGCCACGCCGTGATGCTGGGCGACGTCGACCGCCAGCAGTCCTCGCGCACGTGGCTGCGCCGGCGCGATCCCAAGCTGCCCGGCATCGCCCCCTGGGCGATCGACCAGAACGTGCTGCGGGTCCCCACCGGCATCACCCACGCCATCCTGGACACGCCCGGGGGGCTGCACGGCTTCGAACTGGCGCGCCTGGTGATGGCGGCCGACGTGATCCTCATGCCGGTGTGCCATTCGGTGTTCGACCGCGAATCGGCCGCCGCCTGCCATGCCGAGCTGATGACCCTGCCGCGGGTGTCCGGCGGGCGCTGCGTGCTGGCTTCCATCGGCATGCGGGTGGACGGTCGCACCCGCGCCGGCGAGGTGCTCCAGGGCTGGGCCGACGAGGTGGGCGTGCCGATGGTCGGCACCCTGCGCGAGACCCAGCTGTACGTGAAATGCCTGGAGCGCGGGCTCACCATCTTCGACCTGCCACCCTCGCAGGCGGCCACCGACCTGACGCAGTGGGAGCCGATCCTGCGCTGGCTGGAGCCGGTGCTGGCGCCGCCGGTGGCGACCCCGGCGCCACCGAAGGATGTGCTGCGGGACCATGCCGCGTCGGCCGGGCAGCGCGCCGCGCGCCTGCGGCCATCGCAGGAATCGCTGGTGCCCGGCAGCCGGCTGACGCTGCTGGAGTCGCGCACCGCCGCGCGGCAGGGCACGCCGCCTGCCGAATCGCTGATCCCGCCAGCGGAGCTGGGGCAGCAGGTGCCCCACTTCCTGCGCCGCACGGCCTGAGCGCCGACCGGCGCCGGGCCTAGCGGTTGCGTGCTCGGCGCAGGTCGGCCACGCGGTCGGCGATCACGTCGATGTCGAGGGAATCCTGGGCATGGATCAGGTACGTCTCGAGGTCGAGCACCGCCAGGGCCGCGTGCCCCTGCTCGGCATGCGCGAGCCCCCGGTCGCGGTACTCCGCCCAGGCCTCGGGCAACAGGACCAGCAGGCGGTCCTGCACGGCAATGAGACGTTGCCAGTCTTCCTGCGCCCGGTGGATCTCCTTCAGGTTGCGCAACATGCGCGCGATGATGTCGCGCGGCGGCGCCGCCTGCAGGTACAGCCCCAGCGGCACCTCGAAATCGTCGACCAGGCCGCTGCGGCGCTTGTAGGGCTCCAGCCGCTCGGACAGTTCCTCGCGCGAGAGCGACTGCCCGGTGAACGGGTCGATGACCACCTGCCCCTTTGGCAGGTTGACCTTGACCATGAAGTGCCCCGGGAAGCACACGCCGCGCGCGTGCAGCCCGAGACCCTGGGCCAGTTCGATCCACAGCACCGCCAGCGAGATCTGGATGCCGCGGCGGGTGCGCAGCACGACGTTGAGGTAGCTGTTGTCCGGATCGCAGTAGTCGTTGACGTTGCCGCCGAACGAGAGGTCGCGGAAGAAGAACTGGTTCAGCGCGCGCAGCCGCTGCAGGGGCGCCGCGTCGGCCGGCAGGCGGCGCCGCAGGCGGGCCAGGAGCTGGTCGACGTCGCCGAGCACCTGCTGCACGTCCAGGTCCGGGTACTCGTCCTGGGCGATGCTGGCGGCCGCCTCGAGCAGCGGGAAATGGTCGTCGTCCTGCACCAGCGACCGGAAGTATTCCAGCGGCGAGGGGACTTCGAAGTTGAGCGCCATCGGTCCGTTGTAATGGAGCCGCCGGGCAGCGTCAAGGCAGGGGCCGGGACCCCTGGTCAGCGCGTGACAAATTGCCTCAGTTGCACGCCCGCGGCCCAGAGCGCCGCGAAGTAGATGCCCGCAGCAGCCACCAGCACCCCCCCCAGGAGCCCGACGCGCAGCGCGGGCTGCGAGCGCAAAGCCACCCAGTCGAAGTGCGCCGAACTCCAGATCAGGAACACGGCCAGCAAGGCCGTGCCGGCCAGCACCTGCAGCAGGAAGCGCGGCCAGCCCGGATTGGGGGTCCAGCTGCCGCGGCGTTGCAGGCCGAACGCGAGCCAGCCGGCGTTGAGCAGCGCTCCCGCCCCGATCGACAGGGCCAGGCCCGCGTGCCGGAACAGCGGCACGAAGGCGATGTTCATCAGCTGCGTGATGATCAGGACCGCCACCGCGATGCGCACCGGCGTGCGCATGTCCTGGTTCGCGTAGTAGCCCGGCGCCACGACCTTGATGCCGACCAGGCCGAGCAGCCCGGCGCCGTAGCCGGCGAGTGCCAGCGAGACCTGCTGCACGTCGGTGTCGCGGAACGCGCCGTAGTGGAACAGCGTGGCGACCAGCGGCTGCGAAAAGACGAGCAGCGCGACCGATGCCGGCGTCGCCAGCAGCACCACCAGCCGCAGGCCCCAGTCCAGCATGTTCGAGTAGCGCTTGGCGTCGCCGGCGCCGCGGGCGGCCGCCAGCTGGGGCATGAGCACCACCCCCAGCGCGACGCCCAGCATCGCGGTCGGGAACTCCATCAGGCGGTCGGCATAGAAGAGCCAGGTCACGCTGCCCGAGGGCAGGTGCGACGCGATCTGCGTGTTGATGAGAAGCGAGATCTGGGCGACGCTGACGCCCAGGAGGGCCGGGCCCATCATGGAGACGATGTGGCGCACGCCTTGGTCGTGCCACGCCAGGCGCAGGCGGCTCCAGGTCAGGCCGATGCGCGGCAGCAGGCCGAGCCGGCGCAGCACCGGCACCTGCACGGCCAGCTGCAGCACCCCGCCCAGCATGACGCCGGCGGCCATCGCGTAGATCGGCTCGACGCCGATCGACTGGAACCAGGGGGCTCCCACCCAGGCCGCCACGATCATCGCCAGGTTGAGCAGCACCGGCGTGGCCGCCGGGACGGCGAAGCGCCGCCAGGTGTTGAGGATGCCGGCCGACAGTGCCACCAGGGACATGAAGCCGATGTAGGGGAACATCCAGCGCGTCATCAGCACCGCAGCCTCGAACGCGCGCGGCTCCTTCTCGAGCCCGCTGGCCAGCCCATAGACGAGCAGGGGCGCGGCCACCACGCCGAGCGCGCAGGTGGCCAGCAGCACCCAGGCCAGCACGGTGGCGACGTGGTCGATCAGCGCGCGCGTGACCTCCTCGCCCTGCTGCTCGCGGGTGTGCGCCAGCGCCGGCACGAAGGCCTGGCTGAACGCGCCTTCGCCGAACAGACGCCGGAACAGGTTGGGGATGCGGAAGGCGACGTTGAAGGCGTCGGTCAGGGCACTGGCCCCGAAGAAGGCCGCCATCAGCAGGTCGCGCAGGAGCCCGGTGACGCGGGAGGCCAGGGTCAGCAGGGAAACGGTGGAAGCGGCTTTGAACAGGCTCACCGGTTCGAGTGTACGGCGCGTTCGGACGCGCTCCGGCGCGATCGCCTACAATGGAGGGCTTTGCTGGCATCATCCTCAGACACCAAGGAACACACACATGGCATCCGCCAAGCCCAAGAAAAAGAACCCCCGCCTCGCGTCGGGCCGTAAACGCGCCCGCCAGGACGTCAAGCTCAACGCAGCGAACACGTCCCTTCGCTCCAAGTACCGCACCGCGGTGAAGAACGTGGAGAAGGCCGTCGCCGCTGGCGACAAGACCAAGGCCACCGAACTCTTCGCCAAGGCCCAGAGCATCGTCGACACCGTCGCCGACAAGGGCATCTTCCACAAGAACAAGGCAGCTCGCGACAAGAGCCGCCTGTCCGCCAAGGTCAAGGCCCTGGCCCCGGCGCAAGCCGCCGCCTGACCCCACGGGTCACCCGCCCGGGCTTCCTTGCGAAGCCCGCCGTTTGAACCGGGTGCGCTGCCAGCAAAGTGAAGAACCGCCTTCGGGCGGTTTTTTCATGCCCGGACACCGAGGGCAGGAGCAACGGACATCACATCGCGACGCGGTCGCCGCGCATCCCCAGCGGCACCGCGTCAGCGCCTTGCGATCAGCGCCAGGAACGCCCCCGCAAGGGCCCACTCACCCGCGATCCGGCGCGTCCCCCTGGGCGGGGCTCGAGGACGGCACCTCCTGCACCTGCAGGTCGTTGTCCTTGGCGAAGTTCATGACGAAGTCCCAGGCCATCGGTTCGTGGGAGCGCAGGTCGCTGTGCACGACCACCGTCTTGACCCCGTCGATGACCCGGGGCACGCACCACGGCGAGTAGCTCAGGTGGCTGCCCGGGCGGGCGCCGCCGGGCCGGAAGCTGCTCATCACACCGGCCAGCCGCTCCGCCCAGTCGCTCGGACGGAACGTGCGACCGTCCCGGGTGATGCCCTGGATGAGGATTTCTTTGGCGGCGGAAGAGACCATCGGCGGGTGGCGGGGCGGCGGGAGGCAGCCGGGGATCGCCCGTGCTGCAATGCACAACTATTCTATCTTATATAAGACTTCGACCGGCTGGCAGCACGGCCCCGGACGCGGCCGGGACGCATCGCTGTGATGCGCAATCGTCAACCAGAACGCCTGCGCGGTGTGCCTAAAATCGGGCCTCAACGGCTCACGCGTTGGGCGATTTTTTTTGCAGCGCCGCCTCGGCGCCCCACTGGAGAACGACGCAATGGCTCTGATCGAGGCCGCCTCGCCGCACACGATGAACACCTACGGCCGGGTGCCGATCGCGCTGTCGCACGGCCAGGGCGCGCGCGTCTGGGACGTCAACGGCAAGGCCTACCTCGACGCGCTGGCCGGGATCGCGGTGAACACCCTCGGGCACAACCACCCCAAGCTGGTGCCGGCCCTGCAGGACCAGGTCGCCAAGCTGATCCACTCGAGCAACTACTACCACGTGCCCAACCAGGAGCGCCTGGCCACGAAGCTGGTCGAGCTGTCCGGCATGAGCAACGTGTTCTTCTGCAGCACGGGCCTCGAGGCCAACGAGGCGGCGATCAAGCTGGCCCGCAAGTTCGGCCACGACAAGGGCATCGAGCGGCCGCAGATCGTGGTGTACGAGAAGGCCTTCCACGGCCGCAGCATCGCCACCCTCTCGGCCACGGGCAACGAGAAGGTGCAGAAAGGCTTCGGCCCGCTGGTCGAGGGCTTCATCCGGGTGCCGCTGAACGACATCGGGGCGCTGAAGGCGGCCACCGAGGGCAACCCGGACGTGGTGGCCGTGTTCTTCGAGACCATCCAGGGCGAAGGCGGCATCAACCCGATGCGCGCCGAGTACCTGCAGCAGGTGCGGCGCCTGTGCGACGAACGCGACTGGCTGCTCATGATCGACGAGGTGCAGTGCGGCATGGGCCGCACCGGCAAGTGGTTCGCGCACCAGTGGGCCGGCATCCGGCCGGACGTGATGCCGCTGGCCAAGGGACTGGGCTCGGGCGTGCCGATCGGCGCCGTCGTCGCCGGACCGCGCGCGGCGAACATCTTCCAGCCCGGCAACCACGGCACCACCTTCGGTGGCAATCCGCTGGCGATGCGCGCCGGCGTCGAGACCATCCGCATCATGGAAGAGGACGGTCTGCTGGCCCATGCGAGCGAGGTCGGCGACTACCTCAAGGGACTGCTGGTGCGCGAGCTGGGCAGCCTGCCGGGTGTGCGCGACATCCGCGGCCAGGGCCTGATGATCGGCATGGAGCTGGCCAAGCCCTGCGGAGTGCTGGTGAACCAGGCGGCCGATGCCGGCCTTCTGATCAGCGTCACGGCCGACACCGTGGTGCGGCTGCTGCCGCCGCTGATCTTCTCCCGCGCCGAAGCCGACGAGTGCGTGGCGATCCTGGCGCCGCTGGTGCGGGCCGTCCTGTCGGAGTGAGCATGGCGATCCGGCACTTCCTGCAGTTCGCCGACCTCACGGCCGACGAGCACGACTGGCTGTTCGAGCGCGCGACCATCATCAAGCGCAAGTTCAAGGCCTACGAGAAATACCACCCGCTGGCAGACCGGACGCTGGCGATGATCTTCGAGAAGGCCTCGACCCGCACCCGCGTGAGCTTCGAGGCGGGCATGTACCAGCTGGGCGGCAGCGTGGTGCACCTGACCACCGGCGACAGCCAGCTGGGTCGCGCCGAGCCGATCGAGGACAGCGCCAAGGTCATCAGCCGCATGGTCGACCTGGTGATGATCCGCACCTTCGGGCAGGACAAGATCGAACGGTTCGCCGCCCACTCGCGGGTGCCCGTGATCAACGGCCTGACCAACGAATTCCACCCGTGCCAGATCCTGGCCGACATCTTCACCTACCAGGAGCACCGCGGCTCGATCCGCGGCAAGGTGGTGGCCTGGGTGGGCGACGGCAACAACATGGCCAACACCTGGCTGCAGGCCGCGGAACTGCTGGGCTTCACGGTGCACGTGAGCACGCCCAGCGGCTACGAGGTCGACCAGGCAGTGGCCGGCGTGCGCAGCCGCGACAGCTACAAGGTCTTCCGCGATCCGATGGACGCCTGCCGCGGCGCCGACCTGGTGACCACCGACGTCTGGACCAGCATGGGCTACGAGGCCGAGAACGAGGAGCGTCGCAAGGCCTTCGCCGACTGGTGCGTCGACGAGGACATGATGCGCGCGGCCAAGCCCGACGCCCTGTTCATGCACTGCCTGCCCGCCCACCGCGGCGAGGAGGTGACCGCCGACGTGATCGACGGGCCGCAGTCGGTGGTGTGGGACGAGGCCGAGAACCGCATGCACGTGCAGAAGGCCTTGATGGAGTACCTGCTGCTGGGCAAGGTGACGGGCTGACCGACATGGCTGCAGCGCGCGGGCACGCTGCTCACGCAGGCACGTGCCCGCCGGTCAGCGGAACGACACCCAGCTGGACCAGCCGTGATCGAACCGCCCGCCGTGTGCGGCTCAGGCTGGCCAACGAAGTCACACTGGATGGATGCACAGCCACCCCATGACGGGGCTGCCAGCGCAGGCGTTGACCGCAGCCACGCGCCCCATCCCTGCCTGGCGTGCGGCGCCTGCTGCGCCAGCTACCGGGTCGACTTCGCCGTGGAGGAGCTCGACGCGCATGGCGGCATGGTGCCCTCCGGCCTGGTGGTGGAAGTCACCGAGACGATCGTGCGGATGCGCGGCACCGACCACGTGCCCACCCGCTGCGCGGCCTTGACCGGCCAGGTCGGCCGGCGCGCGGCCTGCGGCATCTACGAATGGCGGCCCAACCCCTGCCGCGAACTCGAGCCGGGTAGCCAGGGCTGCGAGCGGGCGCGCGCCCGCCACGGTCTGCTGCCGCTGCCACCCGGCACGGCCTGAGAAGTTGCCGACGTGTTGGTCTGAACCGACACCACGCCGCCGCCGGCCGGTCCACACTGCGCGCATGCTGCGCCTCTGGGACATTTCGCCGCCGGTTCTCGCCGGCACGCCGGTCTTCCCCGGCGACACCCCCTACAGCCAGGCCTGGGCCGCCCGGATCGCCCCGGGCTGCCCGGTGAACGTGAGCAGTCTCACGCTCTCGCCGCACCTCGGCGCGCACGCCGACGCGCCCCTGCACTACGACCCGGACGGCGCTGCCATCGGATCCCTGGACCTCGGCGCCTTCCTCGGCCCCTGCCGCGTGGTCCACGCGATCGGGCGCGGGCCGCTCGTCACCTGGGACCACCTCGCCCACGCGGCGCAGGGGCTGCCGGCACGCGTGCTGGTGCGGACCTACGAGCGCATGCCGGTCAACCGCTGGGATCCCGACCTGGCCGCGTTCGCGCCCGACGCCATCGAGCGCCTGGCCGACCAGGGCGTGCGGCTGGTGGGGATCGACACCGCCAGCATCGATCCTGCAGCGAGCAAGGAGCTGCCCAGCCACCAGGTGATCCGGCGTCGCGGCCTGCGCGTGCTCGAGAACCTGGTGCTCGACGACGTGCCGGAAGGCGATTACGAACTGATCGCCCTGCCGCTGAAACTGATGACCGCCGACGCGTCGCCGGTGCGCGCGGTGCTGCGCGAGTTGCCCGGATCGCCGACCCTGACACCATGACCCTCACCCTGGAAGACTGCCGGGCGCGCGATGCCGCCGACCCGCTGCGCCCCTTGCGCGACCTGTTCACCCTGCCGGCAGGCCTCATCTATCTGGACGGCAACTCGCTCGGCCCGCTGCCGCGCGCCACCCCGGCCCGCGTGGCGAAGGCGGTCGAGCAGGAATGGGGCGAGGGCCTGATCCGGTCGTGGAACGACGCCGGCTGGTTCGAGCTGCCCCGGCGCGTCGGCGACCGCATCGCGGGCTGGATCGGCGCCGGCGCGGGCGAGGTCGTCGCCACCGACACCACCTCGGTCAACCTGTACAAGGTGCTCAGCGCCGCCCTTTCCATCCAGGCGCAGGACGCGCCGGCCCGCCGCGTCGTCCTGAGCGAGCGCAGCAACTTCCCGACCGACCTGTACATCGCGCAGGCGCTGTGCGAGGAGCGCGGGATGGTGCTGCAGCTCCTGGATGACGCCGGCGATCTCGGCGCCGCGCTCACCGCCGACGTGGCCGTGCTGCTGCTGACGCACGTGAACTACCGCACCGGTGCCATGCACGACATGGCTGCGGTCACGCGGCAGGCGCACGAGGCAGGCGCGCTGGCGATCTGGGACCTCGCCCACAGCGCCGGCGCCGTGCCCGTCGACCTGCACGGGGCCGGTGCCGACTTCGCCGTCGGCTGCGGCTACAAGTACCTGAACGGAGGCCCGGGCTGCCCTGCCTTCGCCTGGGTGCATCCGCGCCACGCCGACCGGTTCCGGCAGCCGCTGGCCGGCTGGTGGGGACACGCGGCGCCCTTCGAGTTCACGCCGCAGTACCGCCCCGCCCCCGGCATCGGGCGCTACCTGTGCGGGACGCAGCCGGTGCTCAGCCTGGTGGCGCTCGATTGCGGGCTCGACACCCTCGAGGCGGCGCGCCCGCCAGGCGGCATGCCGGCGCTGCGCGCCAAGTCGCTCGCGCTCACCGACCTGTTCATCGCGCTGGTCGAGGCGCGGTGCGGCGACGCCGGCTTCACCCTGGTCACGCCGCGCGAGCACGCGCGCCGCGGCTCGCAGGTGTGCCTGTCGCGGCCGGCCGGCAGCTACGCCATGGTGCAGGCACTGATCGCCCGCGGCGTGGTGGGCGACTTCCGAGGGCCCAACATCCTGCGTTTCGGCTTCACCCCGCTCTACATCGGCTTCGAGGACGTCTGGCACGCCGTGGACCGGCTGCGCCAGGTGCTGGACACCGGTGAATGGCAGCGGCCCGAATTCAACCGCAGGCAGGCGGTCACATGACGCAGCAACGCCCCGAGGACCTGGTCCGTGCCGAGAACCCGCAGCTGGATTTCAGCCGCTCGATGAGCTATGGCGACTACCTGCAGCTGGATGCGATCCTGCACGCGCAGAAGCCGCTCTCGCCCGACCACAACGAGATGCTGTTCATCATCCAGCACCAGACCAGCGAGCTGTGGATGAAGCTGATGCTGCACGAGCTGCACGCCGCCATCGGCTGCGTCGCCCGTGACGAGCTGGGCAGCGCGTTCAAGATGCTGGCGCGCGTGTCGCGCATCCTGGAGCAGCTGGTGCACGCCTGGGACGTGCTGGCCACGATGACCCCGGCCGAGTACAGCGCCATCCGCCCGTACCTGGCGAATTCGAGCGGCTTCCAGAGCGCGCAGTACCGCTGCATCGAGTTCGCCCTGGGCAACAAGAACGCGGCCATGCTCAAGCCCCACGAGCACAGGCCCGACCTGCTGGCGCAGGTGCGCGCCGCGCACGAGGCGCCGTCGCTGTACGACGAGGCGCTGCGGCTGCTGGCGCGCCGCGGGCTGCCCGTGCCAGCGTCGCACACCGACCGGGACTGGGCCCAGCCCTACGTCGAGAATGTGCAGGTCGAGCAGGCCTGGCTGTCGGTGTACCGCGATCCGCAGCGCCACTGGGAGCTGTACCAGCTCGGGGAGGAGCTGACGGACCTGGAAGACGCGTTCCGGCTGTGGCGGTTCCGGCACGTCACCACGGTCGAGCGCGTCATCGGCTTCAAGCGGGGCACCGGCGGCACCGGCGGCGTGTCCTACCTGCGCAGGATGCTCGACGTGGTGCTGTTCCCGGAGATCTGGCGCCTGCGCACCGACCTGTAGACAGCGCGCTCAGCCGCCGCGGTACAGCCAGGGCAGGTCGAGCAGCGACTCGCCCCCGGCGCGCAGCGCAAGGTTGCGACCGAGGCGCACCAGGCCGTCGGCGTGGAAGATCCGCCCGTTGCGCCGCGAGCGCTGCTGCACGCGCGCGCAGCGCTCCCAGCGGTTCAAGGCGAAGCGGCGCAGCGCGGTCGGCACATCGAGCACGCGGTCGTCGCAGGGCTGCAGCACCCGCTGCAGGCCGGCGGCATCCTCCAGTGCCATGCCCGCGCCCTGGGCCAGGTAGGGCCGCATGGGATGGGCCGCGTCGCCCAGCAATGCGGCCCGGCCCCGCGCCATCTGCCCGGGCCCCTGCAGGGGCGCACGGTCATGGACCGGCCACAGCCGCCACTCGGGCACGGCCTCCACCACCGCCTGCAGCGCGCGGCAGAGGCCGGCGGCCGTCTCGCGCAAGGCATCCGCCTGCGCGGCATGGTCCCAGCCGGCGCCGGCCACGCGACCTTCGACGAAGCCCACCACGTTGACGGCGCTGCCTGCGCGCACCGGATAGGTCACCAGGTGCATCCGGGGGCCGAGCCAGGCCTGCACCTCGCCCACCTTCAGCTGGGGGGGCGCGTCCTCCCGCGGCAGCAGGGCACGGTAGGCGACGTGGCCGGTGGCGGGCGCCGGGCCGTCACCCACGAGCTGCTGACGCAGCTCGCTCCAGACGCCGTCGGCCACGGCGAGCGCCTCCGCCTCCACCTCGGCGCCGGTCCCCGTGCGGGCCAGCACCGTGGTGCCATCCACCCGGGCGGACGCGATGCGCACGCCCTCGTGCAGTCGCACGCCGGCGTCACAGGCCTGCCGCAGCAAGGCACCGTGGAGGTCGGCCCGGTGCACGGTCAGGTAGGGGGAGCCGTAGCGCTGCTCGGCCTGCTCGCCCAACGGCAGCACGCCGAGCTCACGCCCATCCACCGCGTCGCGCACGCGCAGCAGCGATGGCGCGAAGGCTTGCAGCTGCGCCTGCTGCAGGACGCCCCACTCGCGCAGCAGGCGGGTGGCGTTCGGGCCGAGCTGCAGGCCTGCACCCACCTCGGAAAATGCGCTGGCCTGCTCGAACAGGCGGGCCTCCCAGCCGGCTCGGCGGGCACCGATCGCGGCGGCGAGACCGGCGATGCCCCCGCCCGCGATGAGCAGCTCGCGGCTCACGCCGGCGGCGGCCGGCGTGGAGCGCCGGCTCGCGGACGCATCGGCATGGCCCCGGTGCGGGCCAGCCGCGTCATGCGGCGAGCAACTGCCGCAGCACGAACGGCAGGATGCCGCCGTGGCGGTAGTACTGCACCTCGATGGCGGTGTCGATGCGCAGCGTCACCGTGATCTCGCGGCGCGAACCATCGCGGCGGGTGACCACCACCCGCGCATCGCTCTGCGGGCGCAGCTGCGGGTCGGGGATCACGTCCACCAGCTCGGAGCCGTCCAGCTCCAGAGACTGCCAGGTGTCGTCGCCCTTGAACTGCAGCGGCAGCACGCCCATGCCCACCAGGTTGCTGCGGTGGATGCGCTCGAAACTGCGCGCGATCACCGCCTTGATGCCCAGCAACTGCGTGCCCTTGGCCGCCCAGTCGCGCGAGGAGCCGGTGCCGTACTCCTCGCCGGCGAAGATCACGGTCGCGCGGCCCTCGGCGATGTACTTCATCGCGGCGTCGAAGATGAACATCTTCTCGGCCCGGCCCTGCGCGTCGCGGTAGATGGTCAGCCCGCCCTCCTCGCGCGAGCCGTCCGGCCCGGCGGGGATCATCAGGTTCTTGATGCGCACGTTGGCGAAGGTGCCGCGCATCATCACGTCGTGGTTGCCGCGGCGCGCGCCGTAGCTGTTGAAGTCGGGCTTCATCACGCCGTGCGCCAGCAGCCACTGGCCGGCCGGCGAGCTCTCCTTGATCGAGCCGGCCGGCGAGATGTGGTCGGTGGTGATGGAGTCGCCGAACAGGGCCATGATGCGCGCCTCGCGCACGTCCACGTTGGCCCGGGAGTCGTTGGCCGGCGGCGCCGGGTCGAACTGCTGGAACAGCGGCGGCTCGGCGATGTAGGTGCTGGCGGGCCAGGCATAGGTCTCGCCGGCGACGCCCCGGATGTCCTTCCACAGGTCACCCGGCTCCTCCTTCACCTTGGCGTAGTTCTCGCGATAGGCCTTGCCGTCCATCGCATACTTCATCAGCTGGTGGATCTCGTCACTGCTGGGCCAGATGTCGCCCAGCCAGACATCCTTGCCGCCATGGCCCTTGCCGACCGGCTCGGTCATCAGGTCCTTCAGCACGGTGCCGGCCAGCGCGTAGGCCACCACCAGCGGCGGGCTGGCGAGGAAGTTGGCCTTGATGTTCGGGTGGATGCGCGCCTCGAAATTGCGGTTGCCCGAGAGCACGGCGGCGCAGACGAGGTCGCTCTTGGCGATCGCCTCGTTGATCTCCGGCGCGAGGTCGCCGGAGTTGCCGATGCAGGTGGTGCAGCCGTAGCCCGCCACGGTGAACCCGAGCTTCTCGAGGTAGGGCAGCAGCTTGGCCTTGCCCAGGTACTCGGTGACGATGCGCGAGCCGGGCGCCAGCGACGTCTTGATGTGCGGCTGCACCGTCAGGCCGGCCTCCACCGCCTTCTTGGCCAGCAGGCCGGCGGCCAGCAGCACGCCGGGGTTGGAGGTGTTGGTGCAGCTGGTGATGGCGGCGATCAGCACGTCACCGTTGCCGATCGTCACGTTGGCCGGCGCCGCCGGCGCCGCGGCGGCTTCGTGCTGGGCCGACGCCAGGGTCGGCTTGTTGTATTCCATCTCGGTCTCGGACACCAGCGCGGCGGCCTTGACCGGTGGGTTCGACGGCACCTTCGGATCCGGCGTCTCGCCGCCCGCATGCAGCAGGTGGCGGCTCTGCAGGGTTTCGGACGGCCGGTTGAAGCCGTTCTCGGCCTGCGGCTTGGAGTACAGGCTGGCGAACTGTGCCGCCACCTTGCCCAGCTCGATGCGGTCCTGCGGCCGCTTCGGGCCCGACAGGCTGGGCGTCACGTCGCCCAGGTCCAGCTTCACCACCTGCGAGTAGTCGACCTCGCCCGCGAGCGGCACGCCGAACAGGCCCTGGGCACGGAAGTAGGCCTCAAACGCGTCGATCTCCTCCTTGCTGCGCCCGGTGCCGCGGAAGTACTCGATGGTCTTGTCGTCGACCGGGAAGAAGCCCATGGTGGCGCCGTACTCGGGAGCCATGTTGCCGATCGTGCCGCGGTCGGGAACGGCCAGCGTGCGCGTGCCCTCGCCGAAGAACTCGACGAACTTGCCCACGACCTTGTGCTTGCGCAGGATCTCGGTGATGGTGAGCACCAGGTCGGTGGCGGTGCAGCCCTCGCGCAGCCGTCCGGTGAGCTCGAAGCCCACCACGTCGGGCGTGAGCATGTACACCGGCTGGCCGAGCATGGCGGCCTCGGCCTCGATGCCGCCGACGCCCCAGCCCACGACGCCGATGCCGTTGATCATGGTGGTGTGGCTGTCGGTGCCGACCAGCGTGTCGGGGTAGTAGAGCGCGTCGGGCGTGCTGTGGACGCCGCGGGCCAGGTACTCGAGGTTCACCTGGTGGACGATGCCGAAGCCGGGCGGGACGACGCCGAACGTCTTGAACGCCTGCATGCCCCACTTCATGAACTCGTAACGCTCGCGGTTGCGCTTGAACTCGAGCTTCATGTTCAGGTCGAGCGCATCCTTGGTGCCGTAGTGGTCCACCATGATGGAGTGGTCGACCACCAGGTCCACCGGCACCAGCGGCTCGATCCGCCCCGGCTCCTTGCCCAGCCGCGCCGCCGCGCTGCGCATGGCGGCCAGGTCGGCCAGCAGCGGCACCCCCGTGAAATCCTGCAGCACCACCCGCGCGACGACGAACGGAATCTCCTCGGTGCGCTCGGCATTGGGCGCCCAGTTGGCCACCTGCCGGACGTGTTCCGGCGTGACCTTCAGGCCGTCGCAGTTGCGCAGCACCGACTCCAGCACGATGCGCATGGACACCGGCAGGCGGTTGACGTTGGGGAACTCCTCAGCCAGTGCAGGCAACGAGTAGAAGCTGCCCGTCCCGCGGGAGCCGGTCTTGAAACTCTTGAGGGTTCGGGCGAACGCGTGGGGCATCGATCCTCCTGAGATGAGTCTTGTATGGCGGCAAGCATTGTGCCGCCTGCGCGGCCGCCATGCGACGCCGCCGTGCAAATCCTCACGCCAGCAGGCAGGTTGCTCCCCCTGCCGGGGCCGACGTCAGCCGTGGCGGCGCTCGAAATCCTGCATGTACGCGACCAGCGCCTTCACGCCCTCCAGCGGCATGGCGTTGTAGATCGACGCCCGCATGCCACCGACCAGGCGGTGGCCCTTGAGCTGGACCATGCCGCGCTCCTGGGCGCCCTTCAGGAACGCGTCGTTGAGCGACTCGTCCTTCAGCTTGAACGGCACGTTCATCAGCGAGCGGTCCGCCGGCGCGACGGGGTTGCGGTAGAAGCTGCTGCCGTCGATGCAGTCGTAGAGGAGCTTCGCCTTGGCGCGGTTGTGCTCCTCCATCGCCTCGAGCCCGCCGTTCGCCCGGATGTGCTTGCACACCAGGCCTGCGATGTAGATCGAGTAGGTGGGCGGCGTGTTGTACATCGAGTCGTGCTCGGCCTGCAGCTGGTAGTTGAAGGCCGACGGCGTGATCGGCAGCGCGTGGCCGAGCAGGTCGTCGCGCACGATGACCACCGTCACGCCCGAGGGGCCCATGTTCTTCTGGGCGCCCGCATAGATCAGGCCGTAGCGGCTGACGTCGATGCGGCGCGACAGGATGTCGGAGGACATGTCGGCCACCAGCGGCACCGTGCCGGTGTCGGGCAGCCAGTGGTACTGCACGCCACCGATGGTCTCGTTCGAGCAGATGTGCACGTAGGCGGCCTGGGGGTCGAGCGTCCACTGCGCCTGGGGTGGGATCGCGGTGTGGCCGCTGGCCTTGCCGCTGGCGGCCACCTGGATGGTGCCGTAGGTGCGCGCCTCCTGGATGGAGCGCTGCGACCACTCGCCGGTGTCCACGTAGTCCGCGCGCCCCGTGCGGCCGATGAGGTTCATCGGCACAATCGCGTTCTCGCCGATCGCGCCGCCCTGCATGAACAGCACCCGGTAGTTGCCGGGGATGGCCAGCAGCTCGCGCAGGGCCCCCTCGGCCTCGGCGTGGATGCCGGTGAACTCCTTGCCCCGGTGGCTCATCTCCATGACCGACATGCCGCTGCCGTTCCAGTCGAGCATCTCCTGGGCGGCCTGCCGCAGCACGGCTTCGGGCAGGACGGCGGGGCCGGCGCTGAAGTTGAACACGCGGGTCATGGCTGGAACGGTACCTTCTCGGATGCTGGGGATGGGAGCCGGACAGCATACAAGAAGCCGGCGGGCGCCCGCCCCTGCCGGCTGCCGGCGGCGGCCGTGCCGCCGCGCGGCTCAGGCCGCGTGCGCGGTCTCCCGGCCCGCGGCACTGCGCCGCAGTCCGAGCCACTGCAGGTCGGCCAGCACCAGCACCGTGGCGGCCTGCATCGCCACCCAGGCGACCCCCAGTGCGGTCGGCGCCAGCCAGGCCACCGCCAGCGCACAGCCAACCGCCCAGCCGGCATTGCCGATGGCGAACAGCGCGACCAGCGCCCGCGGCGGCTGCGGCCGGGTCGCCACCCAGCCCACCACCAGCGCATAGGCCAGCAGGAACAGGCCGCTTTCCAGCAGCAGCGCGCGCGGCAGCCCGAGCAGCGCCGGCAGCGCCTCCAGCGCGGCGAGCTGCACGGCGCCGCTGGCCAGACAGGACGCCGCATCGGCCCAGAGCACGCGGCGCAGGAAGGTGGGGGAAGCGAGGAAGGACATGGTGACTCCTGGTGGGTGGTGGAGCTGCGATGGTGGTCGGCGCGGCCGCCACCGTCGATGACGTCCCAGGTCATGGAACCGCGGCGCCGGCGGTCTTAGGATCGCCGCATGAGCCTGGCCCCCCATTCCGCTCCGCGCGCTGCCCCGCAGCCTTTCGGTGCGCACCTGCGCCACTGGCGCGAGCGCCGCCGCCTCAGCCAGCAGGGCCTGGCGCACGAGGCGGACGTGTCCACCCGTCACCTGAGCTACGTGGAAACCGGCAGGTCCCAGCCCAGCCGCGAGATGGTGCTGCGGCTGGCCGAGCGCCTGCAGGTGCCGCTGCGCGAACGCAACGCGATGCTGGTGGCCGCCGGCTATGCACCGATGTACCGCGAGCGGCCGCTGGATGCGCCGGAACTCGCAGCGGCCCGGGAGGCCGTTGAGCGGATCCTGCGGGCGCACGAGCCCTGCCCGGCCCTCGCGGTCGACCGCCACTGGAACCTGGTGGCGGCCAACCGCATGCTGCCGCACCTGATGGCCGGCGCGGATGCGTCGCTCCTGCAGGCACCCGTCAACGTGTTGCGGCTGAGCCTGCATCCGCAGGGTCTCTCGCCGCGCATCGTCAACCTCGGGCAGTGGCGGGAGCACCTGTTCGAGCGGCTGCAGCAGCAGGTCCAGGCGACCGGTGATGCGGCACTGGCGTCGCTGCTGGAGGACCTGCGCAGCTACCCGGTGCACGAGGGTGCGCACGCGACCCAGCTGGAGGGCGAGCACGTGGGCATCGCGCTGCCGCTGCGGCTGCGGATAACCGACGGCCAGGTGCTCAGCTTCATCAGCACCACCACGGTGTTCGGCAGCGCGGTCGACGTCACCGTGCAGGAGCTGACGCTGGAGACCTTCTTCCCGGCGGACACCGGGACGGCCGAGGCCTTGCGGCGACTCGCGCCGGCGGACTAGCCGTTGAGCGCCCGCTCGAAATCCCGGAATGCCTTGTCGCCCACGGCTTCGCGGATGCGCGGCGCGAGCTCGCGCAGGCCCTGGAGGTCGGCCGCCTGCTCCACCGCCAGGTTGAGGCGGAAGCCGCGCAGTCCCAGCGAGGCGGTCAGCCGGGTGGCGACCAGGTAGGCATCCTGGTAGCGCTGCTGCGCCGACGCCGTGGGACCGCCGGCCGGTCTCGGGGCGTCAGGTGCGTCCCGGGTGGGCGACGGGGCAACCGCGGCCGGCGCAGCGTCCTTGGTGGCCTGCAGCAACCCGAGCTGGACGAGGTGGTCGATGTCCTCGCGGTTCACCCCGGCCGCACCGGCCGCTGCGAGCACCTCGTCGACGGAGTGGCGGCCGTCGAACAGGATGAACGCGGCGCGCTGCCGCGGCGACAGCGGCACCGAGCGGTCCTTCATCACGCGTTGTCCGACGTCGGTCTTGATGAGTTTCATGGCGGGCCTTCCTGCTGGGTCGAACGCTGCCATGATCGGCCCGACCGTCCAGTCACCAGCTAGGGGCTTCCCTCATCGGTGCCCCGGCGGCGCTCTTCAGCCGGCCGAGGGCGCCGGCCGCGTCGAAGCCTCCGGCCCCGTCCTGATCTGCCGCTCGAACGCGCGCAGGCGCTTGAAGACCGACATCAGTTCCACCACCGTGCTCCAGCTGAGCACCAGGAACTGGAACGCCTCCACCACGCGGCCGAAGGCACGCACGATCTGCTGCATCACGCCCAGCGTGACGACGCCGGAGACGATGGTCGGCCCGAGGGCGATGTAGGGCACCATCACGCCGGCCTGGATGTAGGCCCACTTCACCACGTCGAAGTACAGGTAGTGGAAGAACAGCCGGAAGTAGTTGGTCCGCACGTCGGCGAACAACCGCTGCGCCACCGGCGGCGTGGCCTTGGCGGGATCGTCCTCGCCGTAGACCAGCTCCTTGCGGTAGGCCGCTTCCACCCGCTGGTTCTGGAACTGCAGGCCGGGCAGCTTGATGCCCACCAGCGCCAGCAGCAAGGTTCCGGCCAGGGCCCATCCCACCGCCACCCAGACCAGCGAGTAGGGCACCGCCCCGATCAAGGGCAGCGCGGTGATCTTGCCCGACAGCCCGGCCAGGAGGGGCAGGAAGGCGGCCAGCACCATCAGGCTGCGCATGAAGTCGATGCCCAGCCCTTCCATGATGCTGGCGAAGCGCATGGTGTCCTCCTGCACGCGCTGCGCCGCGCCCTCGATGTGGCGCACCTTGTGCCAGTGCGCCATGTAGTGGTCGTTCATCGCCTGGCGCCAGCGGAAGATGTAGTGCTTGACGAAGAAGTCGAGCACCACCGCGATGGTCACGTAGACCATGGCGATGCGCAGGAAGGTGGCCAGCTGCGCCCAGTAGGCATCCGTGGTGATCGCGCCGGGCTTGCCCAGCGCCTTCTGCAGCAAGTCGTAGAAGCTGCCGAACCATTCGTTGATCTGCACGTCCAGCTGCACCCGGTACCAGGTGGCGAACAGGATCACGGCCGTGCCCAGGAGCGACCAGGGCCACCAGCGCCGGGACAGGAAGAAGGACTTGAACATGCGAGGCCTCGGAATGGGGTGGCCGATGCTAAACCGCCGCACCGGCCGCGCCAGCCTGTCGGAGCAGCCGCACAGGACGCGGCGCCCGCTTCCGACGGCGTCCAGCCGGGGTTGCGCCCACGATCAATGCAACGTCAACAAACCGGCGAAAGGACACGCATGAGCAAGGACAAGACCCCCCACGAGCGGCTCTGGGAAATGATCAAGGACATCCGTTTCGGCATGCTGACCCACCGGCACCCGGAAGGCGGTCTGCATGCCCACCCGCTGACCACGCAGAACAAGGAGCTGGGCCAGAAGAGCGTGCTGTACTTCTTCGTGAGCAAGAGCACCGAAGTGGGCCAGCGGCTGCGCCAGGACGGCAACGTGAACGTCTCGTACGCCGATCCGCACAAGGACATCTGGGTGTCGATCAGCGGCACGGCGCGCATCAGCGACGACCAGGAGGCCATCCAGCGCCTGTTCAACCCGATGGCCAAGGCCTGGTTTCCAGGCGGCCCGACCGATCCGGACCTGGAGCTGGTCGAGGTGCAGATCACCCACGCCGAGTACTGGGACGTGAAGGAAAGCAAGCCCACGCAGCTGTTCAAGATGGCGGCGGCGGCCGTCAGCGGCGAGCGTCCCAAGATGGGCGAGCACAAGGAAGTGGCGGTCTGAGGCGACTGGCCGCCCACCATGACAAAACGGCCCCTCGGGGCCGTTTGTCATTGCCCGGCGCCGAGCCGGACCGGTTGTCGTGCGGCTTATGCCGCCACGGTGTCGGCGACCTTGCGGAAGTCGTCGATGCGGTCGAAGTTCATGTACTGGTAGATCTTGTCGCCGTTGGCGTTGATCACGCCGATGTCGGCCATGTACTCCTCGCGGGTCGGGATCCTGCCCAGCCGCGAGCAGATGGCGGCCAGCTCGGCGCTGCCCAGGTAGACGTTGGTGTTCTTGCCCAGCCGGTTGGGGAAGTTGCGGGTCGAGGTCGACATCACCGTGGCGCCTTCGCGCACCTGCGCCTGGTTGCCCATGCACAGCGAGCAGCCGGGCATCTCCATGCGGGCACCGGCGGTGCCCAGCACGCCGTAGTGGCCTTCCTCGGTCAGCTGCTTCTGGTCCATCTTGGTCGGCGGGGCGACCCACAGCTTGACCGGGATGTCGCGCTTGCCCTCGAGCAGCTTGGATGCCGCGCGGAAGTGGCCGATGTTGGTCATGCACGAGCCGATGAACACCTCGTCGATCTTGGCGCCGGCCACGTCGGACAGCGTCTTGACGTCGTCCGGGTCGTTCGGGCAGGCCACGATGGGCTCGGTGATCTCGGCCAGGTCGATCTCGATCACGGCCGCGTACTCGGCGTCCGCGTCGGCCTTGAGCAGCTGCGGATTCTTCAGCCAGGCTTCCTGGGCGGCGATGCGGCGGGCCAGCGTGCGGCCGTCGGCGTAGCCGTTGGCGATCATCCAGCGCATCAGGGTGATGTTGCTGTTGATGTACTCGATGATCGGCTCCTTGTTCAGGTGCACCGTGCAGGCCGCGGCCGAGCGCTCGGCAGAGGCGTCGGACAGCTCGAACGCCTGTTCCACCTTCAGGTCGGGCAGACCCTCGATCTCCAGGATGCGGCCGGAGAAGATGTTCGTCTTGCCGGCCTTGGCCACCGTCAGCAGGCCCTGCTTGATCGCGTACAGCGGGATCGCGTTGACCAGGTCACGCAGGGTGACGCCGGGCTGCATCTGGCCCTTGAAGCGCACCAGCACGCTCTCGGGCATGTCCAGCGGCATCACGCCGGTGGCGGCCGCGAAGGCCACCAGCCCGGAGCCCGCGGGGAAGCTGATGCCGATCGGGAAGCGGGTGTGCGAATCGCCGCCCGTGCCCACCGTGTCGGGCAGCAGGAAGCGGTTGAGCCAGCTGTGGATCACGCCGTCGCCCGGGCGCAGCGAGACGCCGCCGCGGGTGGAGATGAAGTCGGGCAGCTCGTGGTGCATCTTCACGTCGACCGGCTTCGGGTACGCCGCGGTGTGGCAGAACGACTGCATCACCAGGTCGGCCGAGAAGCCCAGGCAGGCCAGGTCCTTCAACTCGTCCCGCGTCATCGGGCCGGTGGTGTCCTGGGACCCGACCGAGGTCATCTTCGGCTCGCAGTAGGTGCCCGGGCGGATGCCCTGCCCTTCCGGCATGCCGCAGGCGCGGCCCACCATCTTCTGGGCCAGCGAGTAGCCCTTGCCGCTGTCCTGGGGCGCCTTGGGCAGGCGGAACAGGGTCGAGGGCGCCAGGCCCAGCGCCTCGCGGGCCTTGGCCGTCAGGCCCCGGCCCACGATCAGCGGGATGCGGCCGCCGGCGCGCACCTCGTCGAACAGCACGTCGCTCTTGACCTGGAACGTCGCGATCACCTGGCCGTTCTTCAGGGCCTTGCCCTCGTACGGCCGCAGCTCGATGGTGTCGCCCATCTCCATCTGCGACACATCCAGCTCGATCGGCAGCGCGCCCGCGTCTTCCATGGTGTTGTAGAAGATCGGCGCGATCTTGCCGCCCAGGCACACGCCGCCGAACTTCTTGTTCGGCACGAACGGGATGTCCTCGCCCGTCCACCACAGCACGCTGTTGGTGGCCGACTTGCGCGAGGAGCCGGTGCCCACGACGTCGCCCACGTAGGCGATCAGCTGGCCCTTGGCCTTGAGCTCCTGCAGCAGCTTCATCGGGCCGCGCTTGCCTTCCTCGTCCGGCACGATGCCCGGGCGCGGGTTCTTCAGCATCGCCAGGGCGTGCAGCGGGATGTCGGGGCGGCTCCAGGCATCGGGCGCCGGCGACAGGTCGTCGGTGTTGGTCTCGCCGGTGACCTTGAAGACGGTCAGGGTCATGCTCTGGGGCACCTCTGGCCGGGTGGTGAACCACTCGGCGTCGGCCCAGCTCTGGAGCACGGCCTTGGCGTTGACATTGCCCTTGTCGGCCTTTTCCTTGACATCGTGGAACTGGTCGAACATCAGCAGCGTCTTCTTCAGCGCGTCGGCGGCCGTGCCACCCACCTCGGCGTCGTCCAGCAGGTCGACCAGCGGGCTGATGTTGTAGCCGCCCAGCATGGTGCCCAGCAGCTCGGTCGCCTTGGCGCGGCTGATGATCATGCACTTCTCGGTGCCGTGCGCCACGGCGGCCAGGTAGCTGGCCTTGACCTTGGCGGCATCGTCCACGCCAGCGGGCACGCGGTTCGTGATCAGGTCCAGCAGGAAGTCGGCCTCTTGCGTCGAGGGATTCTTCAGCAGCTCGATCAGCTCGCCCGTCTGCTGCGCGGTCAGCGGCAGCGGCGGAATGCCGAGCGCGGCGCGTTCGGCGACGTGGGACACGTAGGCTTGCAACATGGGTTCTCCGTACAGGGTGCGTGTGTTGTTGGTGTCAGTTCTGGGCCGGCGCGGCCGCGGGTGCGCCCGGCTGCGCGGCCGCTGCGCCGGGTGCCGATGGCGTGGACGGCTGGCCGGCCATGGGGGCGCCGGAGGGCGTGGTGCCGCCCTGCGGGCCTGCGGGGCTGACGTCTGCGCGCGCGCCGGCGTTCATGCCGCCGCCCGTGGCCGCCATGGGCTCCAGAATGCTGGGCCGCGGATTCTTCTTCAGTTCTTCCGCGAAGGTGAGCTGCTCCGGGCTCTGGCACTCGTCGGCCAGGCGCTGGCCCAGTTTCTGGCTCATGAGCATCGACTTGTTGCCCAGCTGCAGCCACATGGCGCCACGCTTGGCGTCCTCCAGGCGGATCGCGCCGGTGCGGCTTTCCACCGGGTGCATCAGGAACCGGTAGTTGCGGGTGGTGACCACGAACAGGCCGGTGCGGCGCGCGGCACGCACGCGCACCGAGGCGCCCAGCTCGCACTTGATCTCGCCCACGAACACCTGCTTGGCGACCTCGAGGTCGGCGTCGGTGAGCTGGACGGCCGGATCGTCGTCGATGGGCGTCACCTCCTCCACGGCCTTGCGGGCGGAGGGGGCTAGCTTGCTGCCGGCGGCCTTGGCACCCGCCTTGGCGGTCGCCGGCTGCGCCGGCTTGGCCTTGGGGGCCGTCTGCGCATGGCTCAGGGGAGCCACGGCGACGAGGGTTGCGGCGAACAGGGTGGCGGCGATTCGGATCTGCATGTCGTCTCGGGTACTGCTTAGTGGGACGGGAACCAGGCTTGCGCCTCGGCGGGAAGGCGGCTGCCGGTCTGGTGGGCGCGCTCGAGCACCTGCCAGAAGAACCGGTAGCTCGCGCGATCGTGCAACTTGCCTTCGAAACTGATGGGGGCCCAGTCGGCGCGCTCGGCGGCTTCGAGCAGGCGCGTCGCCTGCTCGATCTCGCCCTGCGTGGGCGACAGCGCCTCGAGGATGGGCCGGATCTGGTCGGGGTGGATGCTCCACATCCGGGTGTAGCCGAACTCGGCTGCGGCCCGGCGCGCGGCCGCAGCCATCGCGGCGCGGTCCTTGAACTCGGTGACGACGCAATGCGACGGCACCTTGCCATGCGCGTGGCAGGCCGAAGCGATCTCGAGCTTGGCGCGCACCACCAGGGGATGCGTGAACTGGCCCTGCACGCCCATGCCCGCTTCCGGGATGGCGCCTGCATGGGCGGAAACGAAGTCCATCAGGCCGAAGCTGAGGGACTGCACGCGCGGGTGCGCGGCGATGTCGAAGGCGCGGTGCACGGCCGCCGGTGACTCGATCAGCACGTGCAGCGGCAGCGCCGTGGCACCGGCGGCATCGATGGCGCGGACGGCTGCCTCGACGTCGCGGACCGACTCGACCTTGGGAATCATCACGTGGCACAGCCGGCCACCGGCGCGGCCGACGATGGACTGCACATCCGCATCGAACACCGGGTGGTCGACCGGATGCACGCGCACGGCGACACGGGCGGCGGCGGGCGCCTGCAGCGCCAGTTCCGTGACCAGGTCGGCATGCGCCGCCTCGCCGCCAACCGGCGCACCGTCCTCACAATCGAGGGTGACGTCGAAGACGCAGGCGCCGAACTCCTGCGTCATCTCGGCCTGCAGCTGCAGGCTCTTGCGCATCCGCGCCTCCACCCCGGAGTAGTGGTCGCACACCGGCAGGATGCCGGTGCGCGCCTGGGCGCCGAGGAGAATGGCTCGCGGGTGCTGCTTCACTGCGCCGGCGGGATCACAGCAGGTGGGCGACGCCCGCCTGCTCGTCCTGCAGTTCCTTCAGGGTCTTGTTGATGCGCTCCTGGCTGAATGCGTCGATCTCCAGGCCCTTGACGATCTCGTACTTGCCGTCCTTGGTGGTCACCGGGAAGCCGAACATCACGTCCTTCGGGATGCCGTACTCGCCGTTGGAGGGCACGCCCATGGTGACCCACTTGCCGTTGGAGCCCAGGGCCCAGTCGCGCATGTGGTCGATCGCCGCGTTGGCGGCCGAGGCGGCCGACGACAGGCCGCGCGCCTCGATGATGGCGGCGCCGCGCTTGCCCACGGTGGGCAGGAACACGTCGGCATTCCAGACCTGGTCGTTGATCAGGTCCTTGACGGCCTTGCCGCCCACGGTGGCGAAGCGGTAGTCGGCATACATGGTGGGCGAGTGGTTGCCCCACACGGTCAGCTTCTCGATGTCGCCGACCTTGGTGCCGGTCTTGGCGGCGATCTGCGAGGCGGCGCGGTTGTGGTCCAGGCGCAGCATGGCGGTGAAGTTCTCGCGCGGCAGGCTGGGCGCGCTCTTCATGGCGATGTAGGCGTTGGTGTTGGCCGGATTGCCGACCACCAGCACCTTGACGTTGCGGCTGGCCACCTTGTCCAGGGCCTTGCCCTGGGCAGTGAAGATCTGCGCATTGGCAGCCAGCAGGTCGGCACGCTCCATGCCCGGGCCGCGCGGGCGGGCGCCGACGAGCAGTGCGTAGTCGGTGTCCTTGAAGGCCGTCATCGGGTCGCTGTGGGCTTCCATGCCGGCCAGCAGCGGGAACGCGCAGTCCTCCAGCTCCATCATCACGCCCTTGAGGGCCTTCTGCGCCTTCTCGTCGGGGATCTCCAGCAGCTGCAGGATCACCGGCTGGTCCTTGCCCAGCATCTCGCCGGAGGCGATGCGGAACAGGAGGGCGTAACCGATCTGGCCGGCGGCGCCGGTGACGGCGACGCGGACGGGCTTCTTGCTCATGGGAAATCTCCGAAAGAAGGTTGCGAAACGGCGCGGAAGCCTGGGGGCGGGCCGGCGTCGGAGCGCGGCAGAACCGGGGCGAGGCCCTCGCGGGACAGGCGCGGAGTGTACCCGCGAACGCAAGCGCCGGTCAATTTGTCTTATGTCTTATATAAGATATGATGGCGCAGTTCCGCGACACCCGCCATGCCCTCCACTCCCCTGCCGGACGACACGCCCGCCGCCGAGGCGCAAGCCCCCGCGGCCCCGGCGTTCAGCCCGCTGTACCAGCAGATCAAGGGCCTGATCCTGCAGAGCCTGGAGGCTGGCGAATGGAAGCCAGGCGAGGCCATCCCGAGCGAGATCGACCTGGCCGCGCGGTTCCGCGTGAGCCAGGGCACGGTGCGCAAGGCCATCGACGAACTGGCCGCGGAGAACCTGCTGGTGCGCCGGCAGGGCAAGGGGACCTTCGTCGCCACGCACGCCGAGCAGCACGTGCAGTACCGGTTCCTCAAGCTCGTGCCCGACACCGGCGACCGGGAGACAGCCGACCCCGCCGAACGCAACATCCTGGAGTGCCGGCGTGTCCGCGCGCCGGCCGAGGTCGCGCGGACGCTGCGCCTGCGCCCGGGCGACGCCGTGGTCCAGGTCCGGCGCGTGCTGGCGTTCGCGGGCGAGCCCACCATCCTGGAGGACCTGTGGCTGCCGGGCACCGCGTTCAAGGGATTGACCGCCGAGCAGATGGCCGGCTACCAGGGCGCCACCTACGCGATGTTCGAGCTCGAGTTCGGCGTGCGCATGGTGCGCGCCGAGGAGAAGCTGCGGGCGGTCGCCGCCGACCCGGGCCAGGCACGACTGCTGGCCGTGCCGGCGGGCTCCCCGCTGCTCAGCGTCGAGCGCCTGGCCTTCACCTACAACGACGTGCCGATGGAACTGCGGCGCGGCCTCTACCGGACGGACAAGCGCCACTACCGCAACGAACTGAGCTGACCCGCACCCCGGCACGGCTGTCGGGTACCTTGCAACCTGCGTGTCAGGTTGTTGCATCGCGATAGAATTTTGGGTTGCCCGCGTGCGCACCAGCCGTCCGCGGGCAGCCATCCAGAGGAAAGCCACCACCCCATGCACACAGCCCAGAAGCGGCCGGAATTCCGCAACATCAATGCCCTGAGGGACCTTCCCACCTACCGCCTGCCGGCGCCCGGCTGGGTCTCCATCCTGCACCGCGTGAGCGGCGTCCTGATGTTCGTGCTGATGCCGTTCATCATCTGGATGTTCGACACCTCCGTCTCCTCCGAACTCTCCTTCGCACGCTTCAGGGCCGCTTTCAACAGCGGCCTTGGTTTTGTTCCGGGCTGGTTCATCAAGCTGGTGGCACTGGCCCTCATCTGGGCCTACCTGCACCACTTCATCGCCGGCGTGCGACACCTCTGGATGGACGTCAGCCACACCGCGACCAACAAGCAGTTCGGCGGCAAGTCGGCGAAGGTCACGCTCACGCTGGCCATCGTCCTGACGGTGGTGCTGGGCGCCAAGCTGTTCGGCCTGTACTGATTCGACGAGAGCATCACGATGAGCGTTCCCAAAAGACAAGGCCCGGTCAGCTACGGGTCCAACCGCACCGTCGTCGGCGCCCACTACGGCATGCGCGACTGGCTCAGCCAGCGGGTCACCGCCGTGCTGATGGCCCTGTTCACGGTGGTGGTCCTGGTGCAGGTGATCTTCAGCCGCGGCCCGATCGGCTACGACAAGTGGGCCGGCATCTTCGCCGCCCAGTGGATGAAGGTGCTGACCTTCTCCGTCATCGCAGGCCTGCTCTGGCACGTCTGGGTCGGCATGCGCGACGTCCTGATGGACTACGTCAAGCCGGTCTTCCTGCGGCTCGCGCTGCAGGTGTTCGTCATCGTCTGGCTCACCGGGTGCGCCGGCTGGGCCGTCCAGGTGCTCTGGCGGGTTTGAGGATCTGATCGCAATGGCATACAGCAGCAAGAACATCACGCGGCGCCGCTTCGACGTCGTCATCGTCGGCGCGGGCGGCTCCGGCATGCGGGCCTCGCTCCAGCTGGCGCGCGCCGGCCTGAACGTGGCCGTGCTCTCGAAGGTCTTCCCCACCCGCTCGCACACCGTGGCGGCGCAGGGCGGCATCGGCGCCTCGCTCGGCAACATGTCCGAGGACAACTGGCACTACCATTTCTACGACACCGTCAAGGGCTCCGACTGGCTCGGCGACCAGGACGCGATCGAGTTCATGTGCCGTGAAGCGCCGAAGGTCGTGTACGACCTCGAGCACATGGGCATGCCGTTCGACCGCAACCCCGACGGCACCATCTACCAGCGCCCCTTCGGTGGCCACACGGCCAACTACGGCGAGAAGCCGGTCCAGCGCGCCTGCGCGGCGGCCGACCGCACCGGCCACGCGATGCTGCACACCCTGTACCAGCAGAACGTCAAGGCGCGCACCAGCTTCTTCGTCGAGTGGATGGCGCTCGACCTGATCCGCGACGCCGAGGGCGACGTGGTCGGCGTCACCGCGATCGAGATGGAAACCGGCGACCTGCACATCCTGGAAGCCAAGACCACGCTGCTGGCCACCGGCGGTGCGGGCCGCATCTTCGCCGCCTCCACCAACGCCTTCATCAACACCGGCGACGGCCTGGGCATGGCGGCGCGCGCGGGCATCCCGCTCGAGGACATGGAGTTCTGGCAGTTCCACCCCACCGGCGTGGCCGGTGCCGGCGTGCTGCTGACCGAGGGCTGCCGCGGCGAAGGCGCGATCCTGCTGAACAGCAACGGCGAGCGTTTCATGGAGCGCTACGCCCCGACGCTCAAGGACCTGGCGCCGCGCGACTTCGTCTCCCGCTCGATGGACCAGGAGATCAAGGAAGGTCGCGGCTGCGGTCCGAACAAGGACTACGTGCTGCTCAAGCTCGACCACCTGGGCGCCGACACGATCCACAAGCGCCTGCCCTCGGTCTACGAGATCGGCGTGAACTTCGCCAACGTCGACATCACCAAGGAGCCGATCCCGGTGGTGCCGACCATCCACTACCAGATGGGCGGCATCCCGACCAACGTCCATGGCCAGGTCGTGGTGCAGACGGCCGACAGCCATGCGCAGGTCGTCAACGGCCTCTACGCGGTGGGCGAGTGCTCCTGCGTGAGCGTGCACGGCGCCAACCGTCTGGGCACCAACTCGCTGCTCGACCTGCTGGTGTTCGGCCGCGCGGCCGGCAACCACATCGTCGACTTCGCCAGCCGCACCAAGAGCCACAAGGCGCTGCCGGCCAATGCCGCCGACCAGACGCTGGAGCGGCTGGCCCGCCTGGATGCCGCCAGCAACGGCGAGTACGCCCAGGACGTCGCCAACGACATCCGCGCGACCATGCAGAAGCACGCGGGCGTGTTCCGCACCCAGGCCAGCATGGACGAAGGCGTGAGCAAGATCGCCGCCATCCGCGACCGGGTCAAGGGCATCGCGCTCAAGGACAAGTCGATGGTCTTCAACACCGCCCGCATCGAGGCGCTGGAAGTCGAGAACCTGATCGAATGCGCCCAGGCCACCATGGTGTCGGCCGCTGCGCGCAAGGAATGCCGTGGCGCCCACACCGTGAGCGACTACGAGAAGCCGGCCGACGATCCGGTGGCGCCGCTCGGCCGCGACGACGCCAACTGGATGAAGCACACGCTGTGGCACAGCCGCAGCAACAGCCTGACCTACAAGCCGGTCAACCTCAAGCCGATGACGGTCGAGTCGGTGCCGCCGAAGGTGCGGACGTTCTGACGTAGGTTCTCCTACGTACTTCCACGCTGGCACCAAAGCACCTAGATTCCATTCGAACACCAACATGCAGAAACGCACCTTCCAGATCTACCGTTACGACCCGGACAAGGACGCCAAGCCTTACATGCAGACGGTGGAGATCGAGCTCGACGGCAACGAGCGCATGCTGCTCGACGCGCTGATGAAGCTCAAGGCCCAGGACCCCAGCCTGGCGTTCCGCCGCTCCTGCCGCGAAGGCGTGTGCGGCTCCGATGCGATGAACATCAACGGCAAGAACGGCCTGGCCTGCCTGACCAACATGCGCACGCTGAAGGACCCGATCGTCCTGAAGCCCCTGCCCGGCCTGCCCGTGGTCCGCGACCTGATCGTGGACATGACCGACTTCTTCAAGCAGTACCACTCGATCAAGCCGTACCTGGTCAACGACAGCATCCCGCCCGAGAAGGAGCGCCTGCAGTCGCCCGAGGAGCGCGACGAGCTCAACGGACTTTACGAGTGCATCCTGTGCGCCAGCTGCTCGACCAGCTGCCCGAGCTTCTGGTGGAACCCCGACAAGTTCGTCGGTCCCGCCGGGCTGCTGCAGGCCTACCGGTTCATCGCGGACAGCCGCGACCAGGCGACCAGCGAGCGCCTGGACAACCTGGAAGACCCGTACCGGCTGTTCCGCTGCCACACCATCATGAACTGCACCGACGTCTGCCCGAAGGGCCTGAACCCCACGGCAGCCATCGGCAAGATCAAGGAGCTGATGGTCCGCCGGGCCGTCTGAGGCGGGTGGACGTGCAGACGGCGCTCGACGAGCACGAGGTCGGCAAGCTGCGGTGGCGCTGCCGCCGCGGGCTGCTGGAGAACGACCTCTTCCTCGAGCGCTTCTTCGCCCGCCACGGCTCGCAGATCAGCCCGCGGCAAGGCCAGGTGCTCGAGGAACTGATGCAGTTGTCCGACAATGACCTGATGGACCTGCTGCTGCGGCGGCGGGAGCCGGACGGCGAACTGGACCGCGCCGAAGTGCGGACGCTGCTGGAGCTGCTGCGCAACCGGTGAACACCGGCCAACGATTCGAAGTGAAGGAACCGAGATGAAACCCGCCGACAACAAAGCCACCCTGTCGTTCAGCAACGGCAGCCCCAACGTCGAGCTGCCCGTCTACCAGGGCACCATCGGCCCGGACGTGATCGACATCCGCAAGCTGTACGCGCAGACGGGCATGTTCACGTACGACCCCGGGTTCATGTCCACGGCCTCCTGCCAGTCGACCATCACCTACATCGACGGCGACAAGGGCGAGCTGCTGTACCGCGGCTACCCGATCGAGCAGCTCGCGACCCAGTGCGACTTCCTCGAGACCTGCTACCTGCTGCTGTACGGCGAGCTGCCCGACGAGCAGCAGAAGAAGGACTTCGTCTCGCGCGTGACGAACCACACGATGGTCAACGAGCAGATGCAGTTCTTCCTGCGCGGCTTCCGCCGTGACGCGCACCCGATGGCGGTCATGACCGGTCTGGTGGGCGGCCTGTCGGCCTTCTATCACGACAGCACGGACATCAACAATCCCGAGCACCGCGAGATCTCGGCGATCCGTCTGATCGCCAAGATGCCCACGTTGGTGTCGATGGCGTACAAGTACAGCATCGGCCAGCCGTACATCTATCCGAAGAACTCGCTGTCCTACACCGGCAACTTCATGCGCATGATGTTCGCCACGCCGTGCGAGGAGTACGAGCCGAACGACGTGCTGGTGCGCGCGATGGACCGCATCTTCATCCTGCACGCCGACCACGAGCAGAACGCGTCCACCTCCACCGTGCGCCTGTGCGGCAGCTCGGGCACCAACCCGTTCGCGGCCATCGCGGCCGGCGTGGCCTGCCTCTGGGGCCCGGCGCACGGCGGCGCCAACGAAGCCGCCCTCAACATGCTGGAAGACATCCAGCGGATGGGTGGCGTGGCCAAGATCGGCGAGTTCGTGGCCAAGGTCAAGGACAAGAACTCCGGCATCAAGCTGATGGGCTTCGGCCACCGCGTGTACAAGAACTACGACCCGCGCGCCAAGCTGATGCGCGAGACCTGCCACGAGGTGCTGGGCGAGCTGGGCCTGGAGAACGACCCCCTGTTCAAGCTGGCCATGGCGCTCGAGAAGGTGGCGCTCGAGGACGAGTACTTCGTCTCGCGCAAGCTGTACCCGAACGTCGACTTCTACTCGGGCATCGTGCAGCGCGCCATCGGCATCCCGGTGTCGCTGTTCACCGCGATCTTCGCGCTGGCCCGCACGGTGGGCTGGATCGCCCAGCTCAACGAGATGATCGGCGACCCCGAGTACAAGATCGGCCGTCCGCGGCAGCTGTTCACCGGCGCGACCAAGCGCGACGTCCAGCCGATCGCCCAGCGCTGATCCGGCGACGTGCACGTCGAGAGGCCCGCTTCGGCGGGCCTTTTTCATGTCTGGCGCCCGGCGCGGGGCGTCCGGATCGTGCAGGCGTCCAGCTTGTGCCATCCAGCCCGCCGAGACAGGCCCCGCACCCCGTGGAACGCGTCGCCACCCATCGCCATCCGCGATGGCTGCAACGCGACTCCCTTTCATAATCGGCGGCCGCATCGCGCCCCACGACCCCTCATGCTCAGCACCGAACGCAGCTTCGCCCGCCGGCTGGACCTCACGTCGCTCCAGCTGTTCGTGGCCGTGTGCGAGCTGGGCTCCATCGGCCGGGCCGCAGAACGCGAGTTCATCGCGGCCTCAGCGGTGAGCAAGCGCCTGTCGGACCTCGAAGGTGCCGTCGGCACCGCCCTGCTCTACCGCCGCCCGCGCGGGGTGGACCTGACGCCGGCCGGCGAAACCTTCCTGCACCATGCCCGCTCGGTCCTGTTCAGCCTGGAGCGGATGCAGGGCGAGCTGAGCGAATACGCACTCGGGGTGCGCGGGCACGTGCGCATCCACGCGAACCTCTCGGCGATCATGCAATTCCTGCCGGAGGACCTGGCCGGCTTCACGTCGCTGCATCCCCAGGTCAAGCTCGACCTGGAGGAGCATGTCAGCAGCGAGGTGGTGCGCGCGGTCCGGGACGGCGACGCCGACATCGGCATCTGCAGTCCGCCGGGCGCGCCCGGCGAGCTGCAGTCGCGCCGCTACCGGCAGGACCGGCTGGTGCTGGCCGTGCCGCGCGGCCATCCGCTGGCCGACGCCGGCCCGATCTGGTTCGCCGACTCGCTGGACCACGACCAGATCGGCATGCACGGCAACAGCGCCATCGACCTGGCCATGCGGCGCGCCGCCGCCGCCGCGGGCAAGACCATCCAGTTGCGCATCCGCGTGACGGGCCTCGACGCGATGTGCCGCATGGTGCACAACCGCCTGGGCGTCGGGCTTCTGCCCGACCGGGCCTTCGAGCTGCTGCGCCAGGTCGGCGACCTGCAGGCGGTGCCGCTGCGCGACGACTGGGCGGTGCGCGAGATCGACCTGCTGGCGCGCGACTTCGACAGCCTGCCCGTCACGGCCCGGCTGCTGGTGGACCATCTCGGCGCCGATGCCCCGGCCCATGTCCGGCCCGCGGAGGCCGGACACCCCGACCGATAAAATCACCCCTTCAGCTGGAACATCCCATGGGACGCACCCTCTACGACAAGATCTGGGACGAGCATGTCGTCCACACCGAGGAAGACGGCACCGCCATCCTCTACATCGATCGCCACCTGGTGCACGAAGTCACCAGCCCGCAGGCATTCGAGGGGCTGCGCGAGACCGGCCGCAAGGTCTGGCGCATCAGCTCCGTGGTGGCCACCGCGGACCACAACACGCCGACCACCGGCTGGGACCGCGGCTACGACGGCATCACCGACCCGATCAGCAAGGAACAGGTGACCACGCTGGACCGCAACATCGGCGAATTCGGCGCGGCCGCCTACTTCCCGTTCCTGTCCAAGCGCCAGGGCATCGTCCACGTGATCGGCCCCGAGCAGGGCGCCACGCTCCCGGGCATGACGGTGGTCTGCGGCGACTCGCACACCTCCACCCACGGCGCGTTCGGCGCGCTGGCGCACGGCATCGGCACCAGCGAGGTCGAGCACGTGCTGGCCACCCAGACCCTGCTGGCCAAGAAGGCCAAGAACATGCTGGTGAAGGTCGAGGGCCCGCTGGCCCGCGGCGTCACCGCCAAGGACATCGTGCTGGCCATCATCGGCCGCATCGGCACGGCCGGCGGCACCGGCTACACCATCGAGTTCGGCGGCTCGGCGATCCGCGCGCTGACGATGGAAGGCCGCATGACGGTCTGCAACATGGCGATCGAGGCCGGCGCGCGCGCCGGCATGGTCGCCGTGGACGACAAGACGATCGAGTACGTCAAGGGACGGCCGCTCGCGCCCACCGGGGTCGAATGGGACCAGGCGGTGGCGTACTGGCGCACGCTGCACTCCGACCCCGACGCCAGGTTCGACACCGTCGTCGAGCTGGATGCCTCGACGATCGTGCCGCAGGTCACCTGGGGCACGTCGCCCGAGATGGTGCTGGGCGTCGACGGCCGCGTGCCGGACCCGGACAAGGAGAAGGACGCCAGCAAGCGCGGCGCGATCGAGCGCGCCCTCACCTACATGGGGCTGGAGCCGGGCAAGCCGCTGAACGACATCTTCGTGGACAAGGTGTTCATCGGCTCGTGCACCAACAGCCGCATCGAGGACATGCGCGAGGCCGCCGCGGTGGTGAAGAAGCTCGGCCAGAAGGTCGCCCGGAACGTGAAGGTGGCGATGGTGGTGCCAGGCTCCGGTCTGGTGAAGGAGCAGGCCGAGCGCGAGGGACTGCACGAGATCTTCAAGGCCGCGGGATTCGACTGGCGCGAGCCGGGCTGCTCGATGTGCCTGGCGATGAACGCCGACCGGCTGGAGCCGGGCGAGCGCTGCGCCTCGACCAGCAACCGCAACTTCGAAGGGCGCCAGGGGGCGGGCGGGCGCACGCACCTGGTGAGTCCGGCCATGGCTGCCGCCGCCGCCGTCCACGGCCACTTCGTCGACGTGCGCCAGTTCGCCTGAGCAAGGAAGCCGCCATGACGCCGAAGAAGATTGCCGCCCTCCTCGCGCTGGCCGCGCTGCTGGCCGGCTGCAACACGGTCAAGGGCTTCGGCCAGGACCTGCAGAAGGCCGGCGACAAGATCGAGGACGCGGCCAACCGCAAGCGCTGAGGCCCGCGGGCCGGGCAGGAACCACCATGCAGAAATTCACCGTGCACAAGGGCCTCGTGGCCCCAATGGACCGCGAGAACGTCGACACCGACGCGATCATCCCCAAGCAGTTCCTCAAGTCGATCCGCAAGACCGGCTTCGGGCCCAACCTGTTCGACGAGTGGCGCTACCTCGACCCGGGTTTCCCGGGGCAGGATCCGGCCAGCCGCAAGCCCAACCCCGATTTCGTGCTGAACCAGCCGCGCTACAAGGGCGCCTCGATCCTGCTGGCCCGCCGGAACTTCGGCTGCGGCTCCTCGCGCGAGCACGCGCCGTGGGCGCTGGACCAGTACGGGTTCCGCGCCATCATCGCGCCAAGCTTCGCCGACATCTTCTTCAACAACAGCTTCAAGAACGGCCTGCTTCCGATCGTGCTGCCGGAAGCCACGGTCGCCCAGCTGTTCGATGAGACGGCGGCCTTTCCCGGCTACGAACTCACCATCGACCTGGAGCGGCAGGTGGTCGTCCGGGCACAGGGCCAGGAGATCCCGTTCGAGGTGCAACCGTTCCGCCGGTACTGCCTGCTCAACGGCTTCGACGACATCGGGCTCACCCTGCGGCAGTCCGACAAGATCAAGGCTTTCGAAGCCCAGCGCCTGGCAACCAAGCCCTGGCTGGCCCACACCCTGAACGGATGAGAACGACATGAAGATTGCAGTCCTGCCGGGCGACGGCATCGGCACCGAAATCGTGGCCGAGGCGGTCAAGGTCCTCCAGGTGCTGGACCTGAAGTTCGAGATGGAAACCGCCCCGGTAGGCGGCGCCGCGTACGAGGCCGCGGGCCACCCCCTGCCGGACTCGACGCTGCAGCTGGCCAAGCAGGCCGATGCCATCCTGTTCGGCGCCGTCGGCGACTGGAAGTACGACAAGCTCGAGCGCGCCCTTCGCCCCGAGCAGGCCATCCTGGGTCTGCGCAAGCACCTGGGGCTGTTCGCCAACTTCCGTCCGGCGATCTGCTACGAGCAGCTGACGCATGCCTCGAGCCTGAAGCCGGAACTGGTGGCGGGCCTGGACATCTTGATCATCCGGGAGCTGACCGGCGACATCTACTTCGGCCAGCCGCGCGGGCGCCGCGCCTCGCCGGACGGCAACTTCCCCGGCGCCGAGGAGGCGTTCGACACGATGCGCTACACGCGCCCGGAGATCGAGCGCATCGCCCACGTCGCGTTCCAGGCCGCCCGCAAGCGCGGCAGGAAGGTGACCAGCGTCGACAAGGCCAACGTGCTCGAGACCTTCCAGTTCTGGAAGGACGTGGTCACCGAGGTCGGCCAGCAATACCCGGACGTCAAGCTGGACCACATGTACGTGGACAACGCCGCCATGCAGCTGGTCAAGCAACCCAAGTCGTTCGACGTGGTGGTCACCGGCAACATGTTCGGCGACATCCTGTCGGACGAGGCGGCCATGCTCACCGGCTCGATCGGCATGCTGCCCTCGGCCAGCCTGAACGCCGGCAACCAGGGCCTCTACGAGCCCAGCCACGGCAGCGCGCCGGACATCGCGGGCAAGGGCGTGGCCAATCCATTGGCTACAATCCTGTCCGCCGCCATGATGCTCCGCTTCTCCCTCAACCAGCCCCAAGCCGCCGAACGGATCGAATCCGCGGTGAAGCAGGTGCTTGCACAGGGGCTGCGCACGGCGGACATCTGGTCCGAAGGCACCACGAAGGTCGGCACGCGCGAGATGGGCGACGCCGTCGTGGCCGCGATCACCACCAAGAAAACCACCAAGAGCTAGCAAGCTCCGGTTCGTCACGCGCCTGCCCCGGCTCTGACGAGCCGGGGAACCAGGATCCACTTGAAAGGCGTATGACGATGGCACTCTCCAAGGCACAACAACCCCTCGTCGGCCTGGTCGGCTGGCGCGGCATGGTCGGCTCGGTCCTGATGGACCGCATGCAGGCCGAAGGCGACTTCGGACTGATCGAGCCGGTCTTCTTCTCGACCTCGAATGCCGGCGGCAAGGCCCCCGCGCAGGCCAAGAACGAAGCCGTCCTGCGGGACGCGTTCGACATCGAGGCGCTTCGCAAGTGCGACATCGTCATCACCTGCCAGGGCGGCGACTACACCACCGAGGTGTTCCCCAAGCTGCGCGCTGCCGGCTGGACCGGCCACTGGATCGACGCGGCCTCGACGCTGCGCATGAAGGATGACGCGGTCATCGTCCTGGACCCCGTCAACCTGCCGGTCATCAAGAACGCCCTGGGCAAGGGCGGCCGCAACTGGATCGGCGGCAACTGCACCGTCAGCTGCATGCTGATGGGCGTCGGCGCGCTCTACAAGGCCGGCCTGGTCGAGTGGATGAGCAGCATGACGTACCAGGCGGCCTCGGGCGGCGGCGCCCAGCACATGCGCGAGCTGCTGACGCAATTCGGCACGCTCAACGCCGAAGTCCGGGCACTGCTGGACGATCCCAAGTCGGCCATCCTCGAGATCGATCGCAAGGTGCTGCACCGCCAGCAGTCGCTCCCGGCCGCCGAGACCGAGAACTTCGGCGTGCCGCTGGGCGGCTCGCTGATCCCCTGGATCGACAAGGACCTGGGCAACGGGACGTCGCGAGAGGAGTGGAAGGCCGGGGCCGAGACCAACAAGATCCTGGGCCAGGGCGACGGCTTCGGCACCGCGGCGGTGCCCGTCGACGGCTTCTGCGTCCGCGTCGGGGCGATGCGTTGCCACAGCCAGGCGCTGACCTTCAAGCTCAGGAAGGACGTTCCGCTGGCGGACATCGAAGCGATGATCGCAGCGGACAACGCCTGGGTCCGGGTCGTGCCGAACACGCGCGAAGCCACCCTGAAGGACCTCACGCCCGTGGCGGTGACGGGCACGCTCGGCATCCCGGTGGGGCGGCTGCGCAAGATGGCCATGGGCCCCGAATACCTGGGCGCATTCACCATCGGCGACCAGTTGCTGTGGGGCGCGGCCGAGCCGCTCCGACGCATGCTGCGCATCCTGCTGGACGCCTGATCGCGGTCGACGAGCTGCCGATGAGCTGTAAGCGAGCGGTTACAGCTCGTTGTCCTCGGACAACAGGACCTGCGGGTGAGTGGACGCTACTGAAGGGCTGCAGACGTTAAGCCTTGTCTCAGCTTGTCACCCTAAGACATTGATGTTATGGTCCTTTTAGCAATTTCCGTCGCAAGGCGCATGTCCGCATGAAGAGAACAGAACTGCCTGCAGACCGAGCAGTAGGGACCTCAACAACCAAGACGACGCGGCAATGGCGGACCACGACAGTGGCGCTTGCCGCGGCCGCGTTTCTGGGCCTTCCAACGCTCGACGCGCACGCCCTCGCCCTTGGTCGCATCACGGTCCAGTCGTCCCTGGGTGAACCGCTGCGAGCTGAAATCGATGTGCCCGAGATCTCCGGCGAGGAGGCTTCGAGCCTGCGCGCGGTCATCGCGGCGCCGCAAGCTTTCCGCGCGCAGGGCATGGAATACAACGCCACCCTGTCGAACGTCCAGGTCTCGCTTCAGCGTCGCCCGGACGGCCGCTACTTCCTGCGGCTGGTCAGCGACCGCCCGATCGGTGAGCCGTTCGTCGACGTCATCCTGGAGACCAGCTGGGCCTCCGGACGCATCACGCGCGACTTCACGATGCTGTTCGACCCGCCGAGCATGCGGCAGGGCCAGCAGACGCTGAACGCCGACATCACGCCGGCGGCTCCGGCAGCCCCCACCTCCCGGACACCACAGGCGCGACGCAGCACCCCGGCACCGGCGACCGCGCAAGCAGCTCCGGCCGCTCCGGCACCGCGTGCGCCTGCCCCGGCGGCGCCGGCTGCCGCCGCCCCGGCTCCCGCCACGGCCGAGTCGCAGACCGCGGCACCGGGTGGCAAGCAAGTCACCGTGCAGGCCGGCGACACCGCCGGCAAGATCGCGGCGGCGGCCAAGCCCGCCACCGTGTCGCTCGATCAGATGCTGGTCGCCCTGTTGCGCTCGAACGCCGATGCGTTCGTGGGCGGCAACGTGAACCGCCTGCGCACGGGTTCGGTGCTGAACCTGCCCTCGACCGAGCAGGCAGAGGCCATCACCCCCGCCGAAGCCCGCCAGACCCTCGTGGCCCAGAGCCGCGACTTCAACGAATTCCGCCGCCGCCTGGCCGAAGGGCTCGCGACTGCGCCGGCCGCCGCGGCCACGGGCCGCGAAGCCAGCGGCCGCGTGCAGGCGCAGGTCGACGAGAAGAAGCCGACCGCCACCACGCCCGACAAGCTCACGCTCTCCAAGGGAGCACTGCAGGGCAAGGCCGCGGAAGAGAAAATTGCCCGCGACCGCGCTGCGCAGGAGGCTGCCACCCGGGTGGCCGAACTGAACCGCAACCTGTCGGACCTCAAGGGCCTGACGTCGTCCGCCAGCGCCCCGAAGGGGGCCGCCTCTGCCGCCGGCGCCACGACCACGGCCGGCCGGACCGGTGCAGCCGCCTCGACCGGCGGTCCCTCGCTGCCGACTGGCGCGCCGTCCGCGGTCGCCGCCCAGCCCGCTCCCACTCCGGCTGCGTCCGCCGCGACCGCGGCCGCCAAGTCGGCCTCCACGCCGGGCATCGGCATGCCCGCTGCGACCGCGTCGGCCCCCTTCGTCCCGGCGCCGTCGGCGACCCTGCCTGCCTCCGCCCCGTCGGCGGCACAGCCGGCCGCGGCTGCGAGCGCCCCGGCCGCCGGTGACACCGTGACCGTGGCCAGCGCGTCGGCCGCCGAACCGACCCCGCCGGCCGCCGCCGAAGCACCGGCCAGCGCCCAGGCGCCCGTCACCCCGGCCTCCGCGCCCGTGGCTGCCAAGCGCCCCGCCCCGCCCGCACCGGCTCCCGTGCCGGAGCCCAGCCTCATCGACCAGCTGACGCAAGATCCGCTCGTGCCGGTCGCCGCAGGCGGCATCCTGGCGCTCCTGCTCGGCCTGGGCGTCTGGAAGATCCGCCAACGCCGCAAGGCCGGCGCGGTCGACAGCTCCTTCCTCGAGAGCCGCCTGCAGCCCGACTCGTTCTTCGGTGCCAGCGGCGGCCAGCGCGTCGACACCAACGAAGGCGCCGCCACCGGCTCCTCGATGGTCTACTCGCCCAGCCAGCTCGACGCCGCCGGCGACGTGGACCCGGTCGCCGAAGCCGACGTCTATCTCGCCTACGGCCGCGACCTGCAGGCCGAGGAGATCCTGAAGGAAGCGCTGCGCATCAACCCGCAACGGGTGGCGATCCACACCAAGCTGCTGGAGATCTACGCCAAGCGGCGCGACGCGCGTGCGTTCGAGCAGGTGGCGTCCGAGGCCTACAGCCTGACCCACGGCGAGGGCGCGGAATGGAGCCGCATCGCCGAGCTGGGCCAGGAGCTCGACCCGGGCAACGCCTTGTACAGGCCGGGTGGTCAACCCGGCGCCGGCACCCCCTCCGCGCCTGCCCCGGCAGCCGTGGCCGCGGCATCCTTCGCTCCGGATGATCGCCCGGCAGCCGAACCCGACGTGCGGGCAGGTCCCAGCAGCATCGTGGACCTCGACCTCGACCTGGACTTCTCGGCGGGCGACGACGAGCACCCGGCGCCTGCGCCAAAGGCCGCTCCGGCTCCGAGCGCGCGAGCCGCGAGCCCCGCGCCGGCCGTCATCCAGCCGGACGACATCTCCCTGGACATGGACTTCGGCCTGCCCTCGTCCACCGCTGCGGCGCCGCAGCCCGCGCGCCTGGACATGCCCGACCTGTCACTGCCGTCCAACAGCCTGGACTTCAGCCACGAGCCGCTCGACCTCTCGCCGCCCGCGTCGGCGCCGGCCAAGTCGGCGCCCGCTGCACCCGCCGCACCCGCGGTGGCGGACGACGGCATGATGGAGTTCGACCTCGGCGCCTTGTCGCTCGACCTGCCGCCGACGTCGTCCACTCCGTCACCCGCCGCAGCCAGCACGCCCGCGCCGTCCATCGGCCCCGACAGCGCCGACGCGCCGCTCAGCACCGCCGGCGTGGAGCTGGGCGACGACGATCCCCTGGCCACCAAGCTGGCCCTGGCGGAGGAGTTCAACGCCATCGGTGACGCCGACGGCGCCCGCAGTCTGGCGCAGGAAGTCATCGCCGAGGCTTCCGGCGACCTGAAGCACCGGGCGCAGCGCTTCCTCGCGGAGATCGGCTGATCGCGCGCAACCCCGCAGGCCGGCCGTGAGGTGGGCTCTCGGCGTCAGTTATCTCGGGCAGGCCTACGACGGCTGGCAGAGCCAGCCGTCCGGCCGCACCGTCCAGGACCAGCTCGAGACGGCCCTTGCCCGCTTCGCCGACCGGCCCGTGTCCACCGTCTGCGCCGGTCGCACCGATGCCGGCGTGCACGGCCTGATGCAGGTCGTGCACTTCGACACCGACATCCAGCGCGAACCGTTCTCCTGGGTGCGCGGCACCAACAGGTTTCTGCCCTCCGACATCGCGGTGCAATGGGCCCAGCCGGTACCCGATGCCTTCCACTCCCGTGCCAGCGCCATCGCCCGGCGCTACGCCTTCGTGGTGCTCGAGTCGGCGGTGCGGCCCAGCCTCGAAAGCGGACGCGCCGGCTGGGTGTTCCGGCCCCTCGACGGTCCGGCCATGCAGGACGCGGCCCGGCGCCTGCTCGGCGAGCATGACTTCACCTCCTTCCGTGCGTCGGGCTGCCAGGCCCGCTCCCCGGTGAAGACCATGCACCGCATCGAGCTCTCCAGGCGTGGCCCGTACTGGCGCTTCGAGTTCCAGGCCAATGCATTCCTGCACCACATGATCCGCAACATCATGGGCTGCCTTCTGCTGGTGGGCCAGGGGCAGCAACCGCCGACCTGGATCGACGACGTGCTGGCGGAGCGCAGCCGCGACGCCGCCGCCCCCACCTTTCCACCGGACGGGCTCTACTTCCTCGGACCGGTCTACGAAGACCACTGGGGCTTGCCGCAGCGCACCGCTGCGTATGATTGGCTGCCATGACCGCCGCGCCGAATCCGCTGAGCCAGCGCACGCGCATCAAGATCTGCGGCCTCACGCGCGAGCAGGACGTGGATTGCGCCGTGCAGGCAGGCGTCGACGCCGTCGGCTTCGTGCTCTATCCGAACAGTCCGCGCTTCGTGTCGGTCGTCCGCGCCGCCGAGCTGGCGCGCCGCCTGCCCCCGTTCGTGACGCCGGTGCTCCTGTTCGTGAACGAAGTGCCTGCGCAGGTCGCCGCCGCGTGCGACGCCGTGCCGGCCGCCCTGCTGCAGTTCCACGGCGATGAAACGCCGGAGCAATGCCTGGCCGCCAGCGGCGGCGGGCGGCGCCCCTGGATGCGGGCCGCACGCATCCCGCTCGACGCGGCCCAGCCGTTCGACTTGGTAAACTTCGCCCTCCAACACGAACGCGCCCAGGCCATCCTCGTCGACTCCCATGTCGAGGGCTACGGCGGCGGCGGCAAGGCATTCAATTGGTCACGGCTTCCACCAAGCGTCAACGCTCACCTCGTCTTGTCTGGTGGACTGACGCCTGCAAACGTGACCGATGGCATCGTGCAGGTACGGCCGCGCTGCAAAACGCTGGCCGTTGATGTGAGTTCCGGGGTCGAGAGCGCCAAGGGCGTGAAGGACCCCGACAAGATCCATCAGTTCGTCGCGGCCGTGCGCGCCGCCGACGCGCTCCTTGCAAGGTCCCCCGATGCCCTCCTATCAACAACCTGACGTTTCCGGCCACTTCGGCCCGTACGGTGGAAGCTTCGTCAGCGAGACGCTGACCCACGCCATCAGCGAGCTGCGCGACGCCTACGCCCGCTACCAGCACGACCCCGAGTTCCTCGCGGAATTCCGCTACGAGCTCGCGCACTTCGTGGGAAGGCCGTCCCCGGTCTACCACGCGCAGCGCATGAGCCGCGAAACCGGCGGCGCGCAGATCTACCTCAAGCGCGAGGACCTGAACCACACCGGCGCGCACAAGATCAACAACGTGATCGGCCAGGCGATGCTGGCGCGTCGCATGGGCAAGCCGCGCGTCATCGCCGAGACCGGCGCAGGCCAGCACGGGGTTGCCACCGCCACCATCTGCGCCCGCTACGGCCTCGAGTGCGTGGTGTACATGGGCAGCGAGGACGTCAAGCGGCAGAGCCCGAACGTCTACCGCATGCACCTGCTGGGCGCCAAGGTCGTGCCCGTCGAATCGGGCAGCCGGACCCTGAAGGACGCGCTGAACGAGGCGATGCGCGACTGGGTCACCAATGTCGAGAACACCTTCTACATCATCGGGACTGTGGCGGGACCGCACCCCTACCCGATGATGGTGCGCGACTTCCAGAGCGTGATCGGCAACGAGTGCCTGGAGCAGATGCCGGCCTTGACCGGGCGCCAGCCCGACGCAGTGGTCGCCTGCGTGGGCGGCGGCAGCAACGCCATGGGCATCTTCCATCCCTACATCGCCCACGAAGGCACGCGCCTGATCGGCGTGGAGGCCGCTGGCGAGGGACTGGAGAGCGGCAAGCATTCGGCCTCGCTGCAGCGCGGCAGCCCCGGTGTGCTGCACGGCAACCGCACCTACATCCTGCAGGATGCCAACGGCCAGATCACCGAGACGCACAGCGTCAGCGCCGGCCTCGACTACCCGGGTGTCGGCCCCGAGCACGCATGGCTCAAGGACATCGGGCGCGCCGAATACGTCGGCATCACCGACCAGGAGGCCCTGGAAGCGTTCCACTACCTGTGCCGCACGGAGGGCATCATCCCGGCGCTGGAATCCAGCCATGCCATCGCCTACGCGATGAAGCTGGCCAGGACCATGCGCAGCGAGCAGAGCATCCTGGTCAACCTGTCCGGCCGCGGCGACAAGGACATCGGCACGGTGGCCGACCTGGGCAAGGCCGACTTCTACTGCCGGCCCAGCTGCCGCGGCCAGAGCGTTAAAGGCGACGGCCAGGCTGTGGGAGTGCAGCGATGAGCCGCATCGCCGCCACCTTCGCCCGCCTCGGCACCGACGGGCGCAAGGCCCTCATCCCTTACGTGACCGCCGGTTTCCCGTTTCCGGACATCACGCCCGAGCTGATGCACGGCATGGTCGAGGCAGGCGCCGACATCATCGAGCTGGGGGTGCCGTTCTCCGATCCGATGGCCGACGGTCCCGTGATCCAGAAGGCGGGCGAGCGGGCGCTCGCGGCCGGTGTCGGCATGGCGCAGGTGCTCGCGATGGTGCGGGCCTTCCGCGAGCAGGATGCCGCCACCCCGGTGGTCCTCATGGGCTACGCCAACCCCGTGGAGCGGTACGACCTCGTGAACGGCCAGGGCGCGTTCATCCACGATGCCGCCGCCGCCGGTGTCGACGGCCTGCTGGTCGTCGACTACCCGCCGGAGGAGTGCGAGGCTTTCGCGGCCGACCTGAAGCGCGCCGGCCTCGACCTGATCTTCCTGCTGGCCCCCACGTCGACGCCGCAGCGCATGCAGCAGGTCGCGCGCGTGGCCGGCGGCTACGTCTACTACGTCTCCCTCAAGGGCGTCACGGGCGCGGGCCACCTGGACACCGATGCGGTCGGGCAGATGCTTCCGCGCATCCGCGAGCACGTGAAGATCCCGGTCGGCGTGGGCTTCGGCATCCGCGATGCCCAGAGCGCGCGCGCGGTCGGCCGCGTGGCCGATGCCGTCGTCATCGGCACCCGCATCATCCAGCTGATCGAGGAGCAGCCGCGCGAACGCGTGGTGCCCGAGGTCGGCACGTTCCTGCGCGGCATCCGCCAAGCGCTGGACTCCTAGAATCCTCCATCCACCCGGAGCACACCATGAGCTGGCTCGAGAAACTCCTGCCCCCCAAGATCCAACCGACCGACCCGACCGAGCGCCGCAGCGTGCCGGAAGGCCTGTGGGTCAAGTGCCCCAGCTGCGAGACGGTGCTGTACAAGACCGACCTCGAGCACAACCAGAACGTCTGCCCGACCTGCAGCCACCACCATCGCATCGGGGCGCGCCCGCGCCTGAATGCCTTCCTGGACCCCGAGGGGCGCTGGGAGATCGGCCAGGAAGTGCTGCCGGTCGACGCGCTCAAGTTCAAGGACAGCCGGCGCTATCCCGAGCGGCTGAAGGAGGCGCTGGAGAACACCGGCGAGACCGACGCGCTGGTGGTGATGGGCGGCGCGGTGCACGGCGTCAGCCTGGTCGCCGCAGCGTTCGAGTTCGACTTCATGGGCGGCAGCATGGGCAGCGTGGTCGGCGAGCGCTTCGTGCGCGGCGTCGAGAGCGCGATCGAGCAGAAGGTCCCGTTCCTCTGCTTCACCGCCACTGGCGGCGCGCGCATGCAGGAAGGTCTGCTGTCGCTGATGCAGATGGCCAAGACCAACGCCGCGCTCACACGACTGGCCAAGAAGGGCCTGCCCTACGTCAGCGTGCTGACCGATCCGACCATGGGTGGCGTGAGCGCCGGCTTCGCCTTCATGGGCGACGTGGTGATCGCCGAGCCCAAGGCACTGATCGGATTCGCCGGCCCGCGCGTCATCGAGTCGACCGTGCGCGTCACGCTGCCGGAAGGCTTCCAGCGGGCCGAGTTCCTGCAACAGAAGGGCGCGGTCGACTTCATCTGTGACCGCCGCGAACTGCGCACACGGGTGGCGCACGTGCTGGCCATGCTGCAGCGGCAGCCGGCCGACGCGGTGATCTGACGATCGGCTAGAAGACGACCGAGCGGGTCGCCGCGGCGACCACCATCGACAGCACCTGCAGCAGGACCAGCAGCGCGAGCGGGGACAGGTCGATGCCGCCCACCAGCGGAATGATGCGGCGCAAGGGGCGCAGCAGCGGTGCGCACAGCCGGTCGACGATGTCAGCCAGCGGCGAGTCGTTCTGCACCCACGACAGCACCGCGTACACGATCACCAGCGCCATCGCCGAGGAGATCGCCAGCCGCACCAGCCCGATCAGCGCCAGCATGAACACCAGTTCGATCCCGCCCTGGCCGATCATCGCCCACAGCAACAGGTACTGCACCAGCAGGATCAGGTAGGCCCCGACCAGGCTGGCGGTGTCCCAGCCGGCAATGGCGGGCAGCACGCGTCGCAGCGGCAGCACGAGCCAGTCGGTCAGCGCGAACACGAAACGCCCGACCGGGTTGCCGAACGGCACGCGCTGGCGTTGCATGTACAGCCGCAACAGGCAAGCGCCGCCCAGCAGCCCAGCGACCACGTCGAGCAGAAAAGATAGGATTTGGTAGACCATGGCCTCCCGCCGTCACGTCCTCATGGGATGATAGCGGGCGTTACCCTCGGATCCGTCTTGGCCACCGCCCTCACCCTGCAGTCCCTGCCGTTGTTCCCGCTGGGCACGGTGCTCTTTCCCGGCGGCGTGCTGCCGCTGCGCATCTTCGAGGTCCGCTACCTCGACATGATCAGCCGGTGCCATCGCGCCGGTGCGCCGTTCGGCGTGGTGGCGCTGACGCAGGGGCAGGAGGTGCGGCAGCCGGGGGCGGGACCGGAGGCCTTCGCGGCGATGGGTACGCTGGCCGACATCGCCAGCTTCGAGCAAACCCAGCCTGGCCTGCTGACGATCCGGACCACCGGCACGCAGCGGTTCCGCATCCGCAGCCGCGAGCAGCTGCGGCATGGCCTGTGGGTGGCGGACGTCGAGCAGGTGGAGGCCGACAAGCCCGTGCCGGTGCCCGAGGACCTGCGGCACGCCGCCAGCGCGCTGGCCCGCCTGGTGCGCACCCTCACGGACAAGGGAACGCCGCGGGAGCAGATGCCGCTGCAGGGGCCTTGGCAATTCGACGATTGTGGCTGGGTGGCTAACCGCTGGTGCGAACTGCTGCCCCTGCCGGCGGCGCTCAAGCAGCGCATGCTTGAGCTTGATAATCCGCTGGTGCGTCTCGAACTGGTCGGCGATTTGCTGGCCAGGACGGGAATTGCGACCTAGCGACCTATGACCTCCAAGATCCTCGGTTGGCCGCGCTCGGCCAAGCGGCTGCTCGTGTTCGTCGTTGACCTCCTGCTGGCCCTGGTTGCCACCTGGGTGGCATTCAGCCTGCGCTTTGACCAGCCCAACATGCCGCAGGGCAACCAGTGGATCCTCTACGGCCTGGCGCCCGCTCTGGCGATGCCGGTGTTCATCCACTTCGGCCTTTACCGGGCGATCTTCCGCTACACCGGCCTGGCCGCGCTGGGCGCCATCGCGCGGGCAGCCGTCGTCTACGCCGCGCTGCTGCTGGCGGCGGTGCTGGCGCTGCAGGCGATGGGCTACGACAGCCTGCCGCGCACGGTGGCCATCCTGCAACCCATCCTGTTCGGCCTGCTGGTCGCGGCGAGCCGCACGCTGGCCCGGCTGGCGTTCTCCGACCCGCGCAGCGGCGGCAGGCGCCTGCTGATCTACGGTGCCGGGGCGTCCGGCCTGCAGACGGCAGCGGCCATCGCCAGTACGCGCGAACTGGTGTTGCTAGGCTTCGTCGACGACGACCCTGCCAAAATCGGCCGCACGATCAACGCCTCCCGGGTCTACCCGCCGGCCGATCTGCCGGAGGTGGTCGATCAGCTGGGGGTGACCGACATCCTGCTGGCCATTCCCAGCGCGTCACGGCAGCGGCGCAACGCGATCATCGAGTCGCTGTCCGCGCTGCCGGTGCACATCCGGACCATCCCGGGCATGCCCGCACTGTCCACCGGCGGCATCAGCGTGCGCGACTTCCAGGAGCTGGACGCCGAAGACCTGCTCTCCCGCGCCCCGGTCGATCCCGACCCCGCGCTGCTGGCCCGCAACACCACGGGGCACACCGTGCTGGTGACAGGAGCGGCCGGCAGCATCGGTTCGGAGCTGTGCCGCCAGCTCCTGCGCAGCGCACCGGCACGACTCGTCCTGCTGGACCACAGCGAGTACGGCCTGTACACGGTCAACGCGGAACTGCGGGCACTGGCCGACCGGCAGGGCATCGAGTGCGACCTGGTGCCCCTGCTCGGCGACGTGCGCATGACCGAGCGGATGGTCCAGGTGTGCCGTCGCTGGCGACCGCAGACGGTCTACCACGCAGCCGCCTACAAGCACGTGCCCCTGGTCGAGGCCAACACCCACGAAGGCGTGGCCGTGAACGTGTTCGGCACCTTATCCATGGCCTGCGCGGCGATGGCGGCGCGGGTCCGCACCTTCGTGCTCGTGTCGACCGACAAGGCGGTGCGGCCGACGAACGTCATGGGGGCAAGCAAGCGGGTGGCCGAACTGGTGCTCCAGGCGCTGGCGGTGGAGTCGGCGCCGAGGCTACCGTCCTGGCTTGGCCTGGACCACGCAGGAACCAACGAGACCTGCTTCGCCATGGTGCGCTTCGGCAACGTCCTGGACTCCAGCGGCAGCGTGGTGCCCCTGTTCCGGCGGCAGATCGCCGCGGGCGGCCCGGTGACGGTGACGCACCCGGAAGTCACCCGGTACTTCATGACCATCCCCGAGGCAGCGCAGCTGGTGGTGCAGGCGGGCGCGATGGCGCAGGGGGGAGAAGTGTTCGTGCTGGACATGGGCGAGCCGGTGCGCATCCTGGATCTCGCGCGCCGGATGGTGCGGCTGTCGGGCTTGCGCGTGCGAGATGCCAACCACCCGGTCGGCGACATCGAGATCACGCTGACCGGGCTACGACCAGGTGAGAAGCTCTACGAGGAACTGTTGATCGGCGACGATCCGCAGCCGACCGCGCACGCTCGCATCATGCAGGCGCGCGAAGCGCGGACCGAATGGCCCAGGCTGCTGCAATCTTTGGCCGCGCTACGGGCGGCCGTGTTGGCGGCCGACGAGCCCGCACTGCGCTCCACACTGGCCGACATGGTGCCGGGCGCGCGCATCCCGTCGGCGTCGATGCCGCTGGAAGCGCAGGCATGAGCGGCGCCGAGCAACGGGTCACCCTCGCGTCGGGCGCCGCGTTCGACGTCGTGCCGGGCCAGTCGATCCTCGACGCCGCTCTGCAGGCCGGCATCGTTCTCGAGCACAGCTGCCGCAGCGGCCGTTGCGGCAGCTGCGAAGGGCAGGTGCTGGCCGGCGGCACCGCCCCGCTCGGTGGCGAACCGGCTCTCGACGCAGCCCGGCATTCGGCTGGCTGGGTCCTGACCTGCATGCGGACCGTGGACGGCCAACCGGTGAGGCTGGCCATCGAGCCGGTCCCCTTGCACCTGCCACCGGCCAAGCTGGTCCCAAGCAAGATCGCCAGCCTCGAGCGAGTCGCGCCCGACGTGCTGCGCGTCAGGTTGCGACTGCCCCCCCAGCAACCGCTGCACTGGCGCGCCGGGCAGTACGTCGACGTCGCCGGGCCGAGCGGCATCCGGCGCAGCTACTCGATCGCGAACAGGCCGCGGGCCGAGCCCCTGATCGAACTCCACGTGCGAGCCGTGCCGGGCGGGTCGTTCAGTGCGTACTGGTTCGGCCAGGCGCGGCCAGGCGACCTGCTGCGGTTGCACGGGCCGCTCGGCAGCGCGGTGCTGCGCGAGCCGCAGGACCGGCCTCTGGTCCTGCTGGCCACGGGCACGGGCATCGCTCCGGTCAAGGCCATGCTCGAGGAGATCGCAGCGCGCGACGAGCGGGAGCGTCCGCCGACCATCCACGTGTTCTGGGGGAATCGGCGCCGTTCCGACTTCTACTGGGATCCGGCGATGCTTCCGCTCGTGCAGCAGTTCACGCCGGTCCTCTCCGGTGTCGACCACGGCTGGACGGGGCGTCGGGGATGGGTGCAGCACGCGGCAGTAGAATCCGGCGTTCCTCTGGCAGACGCGGCGGTGCACGCTTGCGGCTCCGCGCGCATGGTCGACGACGCACGGCGCATGCTCGTCGCCGCAGGCCTGGATCCGCGTCGGTTTCACGCAGACGCCTTCCTGCCGTCGTCCTCAAACCACGGAAAACCTTCATGAAAGCAGTGATCCTCGCCGGGGGCCTCGGTACCCGGCTCGCCGAGGAAACCACCGTCCGCCCGAAGCCCATGGTCGAAGTGGGCGGCAAGCCCGTGCTCTGGCACATCATGAAGTGCTACTCGCACCACGGGATCCACGACTTCGTGATCTGCTGCGGGTACCGCGGGTACGTGATCAAGGAGTACTTCGCCAACTACTTCCTGCACATGTCAGACGTGACCTTCGACATGCGCGCGAACCGCATGGAGGTGCACCAGGGCCGCGCTGAGCCGTGGACGGTGACACTGGTGGACACGGGCGAGTCGTCCATGACCGGAGGCCGGCTGCGTCGCGTGGCCGACTACGTGCGCGAGGACGAAGCTTTTTGCTTCACTTATGGCGACGGTTTGAGCGACGTCGACATCGGGGCTACGATCGCTTTCCACAAGCAGCACGGCAAGGCAGCCACGCTGATGTCGACCTATCCGCCCGGCCGCTTCGGGGCGATCGACGTCGAGCGAGGCCGGGTGCTGCGCTTCCGCGAGAAGCCGCGCGGCGACGGTGCCCGGATCAACGGTGGTTTTTTTGTGCTCTCGTCGCGCGTGCTCGCGCTGCTCGACGACGACGACTGCGTCTGGGAGCAAGAGCCCCTAGCGCGGCTTGCGGCCGAAGGTGAACTGATGGCTTGGGAGCACGACGGCTTCTTCCAGCCGATGGACACGTTGCGGGACAAGCAGTACCTGGATGAGTTGTGGACGCAGGGTCGAGCGCCGTGGAAGACATGGACCTGAATGTCCTGCCGCATGCCCAGGCCTGGCAGGGCCGCCGCGTGCTCGTCACCGGACACACCGGCTTCAAGGGGTCGTGGCTCAGCCTGTGGCTGCAGGCTCTCGGCGCCGACTTGCACGGGCTCGCCCTTGTGCCGTCCACGACGCCCAGCCTGTTCGAACTCGCGCGCGTCGGCGCCGGCATGCACAGCACCATCGGCGACATCCGCGACTTCGGTGCCGTGACCCAGGCGGTGCAGGCCTGCCGGCCCGAGGTGATCTTCCACCTGGCAGCCCAACCGCTGGTCCGCGCCTCGTATGCCGACCCGATCGCCACGTACGCCACGAACGTGATGGGGACAGTGCACGTGCTGGAGGCGGCCCGAAGGCAGCCCGGTGTGCGCGCGATCGTGAACGTCACCACGGACAAGTGCTACGAAAACCGCGAGTGGCAATGGCCCTACCGCGAGGACGAACCGCTCGGCGGGCACGATCCTTACAGCAGCAGCAAGGCCTGTTCCGAGATCGCCACCGCCAGCTGGCGCCGCTCGTTTCTGCACGGTGACGGCGCGCCTGCCGTGGCCACCGCCCGCGCGGGCAACGTCATCGGCGGCGGCGACTGGTCGGACGACCGGCTGGTGCCCGACCTGCTGCGCGCCTGGGACGGCGGAGGGCCGGCCGTGCTGCGCAACCCGCTGGCGGTGCGCCCCTGGCAGCACGTGCTCGACCCGCTCGCCGGCTACCTGCTCCTCGCTCAGCGGCTGCTCGCGGATGGCGAACCTTGGGCACGAGCCTGGAACTTCGGGCCCGCCGAGGACGACGCGAGACCGGTCGGCTGGGTGGCGGACACGCTGGCGGCGTGCTGCCGCGACAGCGCTGGCTGGGTGCAGGACCCGGGCGCGCACCCCCACGAGGCGCAGCTGCTGCGCCTCGATGCTTCCCTTGCCCGAGTCCGCCTCGGATGGCGCCCGCGCTGGTCGCTGACGGACGCCCTGCGCCGAGTCGCCGAGTGGCACCAGGGCTTGCGCGATGGCGCCGACGTGCGTGCGCTGAGCCTGAGCCAGATCCACGACTACGCGACCGACCAACCGACGACAACGCAATGAGCGCCACCACACAGCACATTCCGGTGCCATCACCGACTGCAGACGCGCTCCGGCGCCAGATCGCCGCCCTCGTGCGGCAGTACGCCCAGATTGCGCAGGCGCCGCAGCCGTTTCGTCCGGGGCATTCGCCCGTCCCCGTGTCGGGCAAGGTCGTGGGGCCGCGCGAACTCGAGCTCATGGTCGAAGCCAGCCTCGACGGCTGGCTGACCACGGGCCGCTTCAACGCCATGTTCCAGCAGCGGCTGGCCGACTGGCTGGGAGTGCGGCACGTGCTCACCGTGAATTCGGGGTCTTCGGCCAACCTCGTGGCCTTCTCGGCGCTGACGTCGCCGACCCTTGGCGACCGCGCGATCCGGCCGGGCGACGAGGTGATCGGTGTCGCAGCCGGCTTCCCGACCACCGTGAACCCGATCCTGCAATTCGGGGCGGTACCGGTCTTCGTCGACGTCGATCTGGCGACCCACAACATCGACCCGGCCCTGGTCGAGGCTGCCATCGGACCGCGCACCAAGGCCATCATGCTCGCCCACAGTCTGGGCAACCCGTTCAACCTCGACGTCATCACGGCGCTGTGCCGCAAGCACGGGCTGTGGCTGGTCGAGGACTGCTGCGACGCGCTGGGCTCCACCTACCGGGATCGCAAGGTCGGCACTTTCGGGGACATCGGCACCCTCAGTTTCTATCCGGCGCACCACATCACCATGGGCGAAGGTGGAGCGGTATTCACCAACGACGACCAGTTGCGCAAGATCGCGGAGTCGTTCCGCGACTGGGGGCGCGACTGTTACTGCGAACCCGGCAGAGACAACACCTGCGGCAAGCGCTGGTCGTGGCAGCTGGGCGACCTGCCCGAGGGTTACGACCACAAGTACATCTACAGCCACCTCGGCTACAACCTGAAGATCACCGACATGCAGGCTGCCTGCGCCTTGGCGCAGATGGACCGGCTGGACGAGTTCGTGGCCGCGCGGCGGCGCAACTTCGCTTATCTGAAGGAGCGGCTGCAGCCCCTGGAAGCGTACTTCCACCTGCCTAAGGCGACCGAGCATTCCGACCCATCGTGGTTCGGCTTTCCCTTGGTGCTGCGCGAGGATGCCGGCGTCGCGCGCCGGGACCTGCTCACCTACCTCGACCAGCACCGCATCGGCACCCGGCTGCTCTTCGCCGGCAATCTGACCCGGCAGCCCTACATGGCCGGACGCTGCTTCCGCGTCAGCGGCAGCCTCGCACGGACCGACCAAGTCATGAACCAGACGTTCTGGCTGGGCGTCTATCCGGGCTTGGACGAGCGCCACCTGGACTGGGTCGCCAGCCAGTTGGAGTCTTTCTTCGGACTGAACTTCTGATGGCCGGCGCCGCGCTGCAACGCATCCGCGCCGAGGATGTCGGCGCCATCGTCGAGCGACCCCTCGACTGGCAGCGGCTGTCGGGTGCGCGGGTGCTGGTAACGGGCGCGGGGGGCTTCCTGGGCGGTTACTTGGTGCGGACACTGCTGGCACTGCACGCCGCAGGGCGCGTTGACCACCCCATCCAGGTGGTCGCAATGGTGCGCGATGTCGCGCGCGGACGCAGCCACCTGGCCGACGTGGCGGACGATTGCCACTTGGATTGGCTGGCCTGGGACCTGAACCGGCTGGGCGTACCGGACACCGGCCCGATCCACTGGGTGCTGCACGCGGGCAGCCAGGCCAGCCCGCGGCACTACGGCAGCGATCCCGTGGGCACCCTCCTGCCCAATGCCGTCGGGACCGCGGCCGTGCTGCACGCCCTGTCCCGCAGTCCCGCGCCCCAGGGCTTCCTGTTCGTGAGCAGTTCGGAGGTCTACGGGGCAACCGGGCAGGAATCGGTGCTGGCCGAGCAGGCATATGGCGTGGTCGACCCGGCCAGCGTGCGGGCCTGCTACGCCGAAAGCAAGCGGCTGGGCGAGACGCTCTGCGTGGCTTGGCAGCACCAGCATGGCCTGCCGGTGCACATCGTGCGGCCGTTCCACACCTACGGTCCCGGACTGCAGCCCGACGACGGCCGCGTGTTCGCGGACTTCGTCTTCGATGTGCTGCAGGGGCGGCCGATCGTGATGCGCAGCGATGGGAAGGCGCGGCGCGCCTTCTGCTACGCCTCCGATGCGGTCGCCGGATTCTTCACGGTGCTGCTGCATGGGCAGCCGGGCCTGCCCTACAACGTTGCCAATCCCGCGGGAGAACTGTCGGTCGCCGAGCTAGCCCAGCTGCTGGTGCGCCTGGACGGCCGCGATGCGATCGCCGGCAACTCCGTGGTCTTCGAGCCGCCCAAGGGCGGCTACCTGTCCAGCACCTACAGCCGGCTGGTGCCTGACGTCGGCCGGCTGGCCGGGCTGGGATGGCGGGCCGTGATCGACCCCGAACGCGGCTTCGGCCGCACCCTGGAGGCACTGCGGACATGAGCGCACTGCAAGATCTCAAGCACCGTTACCGTGCCGGCGAGCTCTCCAAGCCCGACTTCGTCGCCCAGGCGCTGGACGTCCACCGCGTGCTGTTCTCCTATGTCGATGTCGTCGCGACCACGGACGTGCGCGAGATCCGGATCACGAAGGACGGCGTGGCCTTCCAGATCGGCGAAGACGACGTGTGGCTGCTGGCGCCCGCGGACGAGGCGAGGGTCGCACCGGTCGAGGTCATGAACTTCGACCGCTACGAGCCGCAGGAGACGCACGTGATGGACCTGCTGGCGCGCGAGGCGCGGGTGGTGCTGGACATAGGCGCCAACATCGGCTGGTATTCGCTGCGATTCGCTCGGCGCCTGCCCGGGGTGCAGGTCCATGCGTTCGAGCCCATCCCTCCGACGCACGACTGGCTCGTGCGGAACATCGCGCTCAACAGGCTGCAGGACCGCGTCATCCCCTACGCCGTCGGGCTGTCCGATCGCAGCGGCCCGACCCGCTACTTCGTCCGCCCGGCGGGGGGCACCAACGCGTCACTGCAGAACGTCTCGGGGGGCAGCGACGCAGCCGAGGTGGCCGGCCAGACCATCACCCTGGACGACTGGTCCGCTTCCACCGGCGTGGTGCCCGACTTCGTCAAGTGCGACGTCGAAGGCGCCGAGCTGCTGGTCTTCCGCGGCGCCCGGGAGACGCTCGCGCGACACCGGCCCGCGGTCTTCGCGGAGCTGCTGCGCAAATGGTCGCGACCGTTCGGCTACCACCCGAACGACATGCTGGCCTGGTTCGACGGCCTCGGCTACGCCTGCGTGGCAGTCGGGAGTGCCGGCACGCGCCCGATCCGCGAGGTCACGGACGACACACAGGAGACGAACTACGCCTTCCTCCACCGGCAGCGGCATGGCGAACTGCTGGCGGCACTGGAGTGCGCACGGTGAGCGCCGGTCTTGCCACGACCGAACTGGCACGCCGCATTCGCGTGCATTCCCTGCGCATGGTGCACCGGGCGCGCGCGTCGCACATCGGCAGCGCGCTCTCGATTGCCGACATCCTCGGCGTGCTCTACGGCGACGTGCTGCGGCTGCGCCCGCGCGAGCCCCGATGGGACGGGCGGGACCGATTCATCCTGAGCAAGGGGCACGCATGCGTGGCCGTGTACGCCGCCTTGGCCGAGCGGGGCTTCATCGACCGGGAGGCGCTGGCCGGCTACGGCACCGACCACTCGGCACTGATGAACCACATCAGCCACCATGTACCCGGCGTCGAGTTCTCCACCGGGTCCCTGGGTCACGGCCTGCCCTTCGGATCCGGCAAGGCGCTCGCCGCGCGGCGGCAAGGCGCGGCCTGGCGCACCTTCGTGCTGCTCAGCGACGGCGAGCTCGGGGAGGGCAGCAACTGGGAAGCCATGCTGTTCGCGGCCCACCACCGTCTTGACAACTTGGTCGTCATCGTCGACGCCAATGGCCTGCAGAGCCTGACGACCGTGGAGCAGACGCTGCGCATTGAGCCGCTGCAGGAGAAGCTGGAGGCGTTTGGGTGGGCCGTGCGCGAGGCCGATGGCCACGACCATGGCGCGCTCGCCAGGCACCTCGACACCACGCCCTGGGTCGCGGGCCGGCCTTCCCTGCTGGTTGCGCGCACCACCAAGGGCAAGGGCGTCCCCTTCATGGAGCACAGCGTGGCTTGGCACTACCGCTCGCCCGACGATGCGCAACTGGTCGAGGCGCTCGTCGCGCTGGGGGAGGCGCCGTATGCGTAACGCCTTCATCGAGGAGCTGGTGGCGCTGGCCGAGGTGAACTCGCAGGTCGCGCTGGTCGTCGGCGACCTCGGCTGGTCGGTGGTCGAGCCGTTCGCGGACAGGTTCCCCGACCGGTTCCTAAACGCGGGCGTCTCCGAGCAGAACATGACCGGCATGGCTGCCGGCATGGCCTCGGAGGGGTACCACGTCTTCACCTACTCGATCGCCAACTTCCCCACCTTCCGCTGCGCCGAGCAGATCCGCAACGACATCGACTACCACCGGCTGCCGGTGACTGTGGTTGCCGTCGGTGGCGGGGTCGCCTATGGCGCGCTCGGCTACTCACACCACGCGGTCCAGGACTATGCGCTGATGCGCAGCTTTCCCCACATGGTCATCGCGGCGCCCGGGGATCCGATGGAGGTCCGGGCCTGCCTGCGCTGGCTGGTGCAGCATCCGCAGCCCTCCTACCTGCGGCTGGGCAAGGCGGGAGAGCCATGTTTCCATGCCGCGGTACCTGACGTCGCGCCGGGACGCTGGCTGCAGGTCGCCGAGGCTGCGCAGCCGAGGGGGACGCTCCTGAGCACCGGCGCCACCCTGCAGCTGGCCATGCAGCTTCGCGTGAGCGGGGGCTGGGAGGGACACGCCGTGCACAGCCTCCCGTTGTGGGGACAGACGAGCAAGGAGCTGCAGCCCGCTCAGCTCGCGGCGTGGCCTAGTGTGGTCACGTTGGAGGACCACCTGCGCGACGGTGGCTTCGGCACTTGGCTCTGGGAATCCGTGGCCGGGACGCCGCTGGCTGGGCGCATCCGGCCACTGGCGCTCCACCCACGTGTGTGCGGCACCGTCGGGTCGCAGGCGATGCTCAATGCCTTGGGCGGCCTGGACCCTTCCATCCTGGCGCCGTGACCGGCCGCCCTGAGGTCTTGCTGCAGCGCGCGCGCGATCGCTGGGAGCTCGATGCCGAGGTGGTGGCCACGCTCGCGCTACGGGGCTGGGGCGTTGCGGCCGGGCTGCTGACCACCCTTGTCGTACCCTGGTGGCTGACGCCGCAGCAACAGGGCTACTGGTACACCTTCGCGAGCCTGGCCGCTCTGCAGCTGTTCTTCGAGCTCGGTCTGGGCCAGGTGCTGCTGCAGCTGGCCGGCCATGAAGCCGCCCATGCTGCGACGGACACAGCCGCTGCAGCCCGCCTGGCCGCGCTCGAGAGGTGGGTCAGGCGCTGGTCGGGCGGCGCAGCCGCGGGTTTCGCAGTCCTCGTCGGTCCGGCCGGCGCTTGGTTTCTCGCGCGGTCCGACGGCCTGCCACCGGCCCTATGGCTCGGGCCCTGGTGCGCGATGGTTTTGGGCACGGCCGGCACGCTGCTGCTCTCGGGAAGGCTGGCGGTGCTGGAGGGCAGCGGGCGGCTGGCGCAGGTCGCCCGCCTGCGGCTGGTGCAGTCAATGGTCGGCTCGGTCGCCGCCTGGGCCTTGCTGGCCCTGGGTACCGGGCTCTGGGCCGCCGCGGCGGTGCAGGCGGTGGGCGTGGCCTGCACCTTGGCCTGGCTGCGCCTGCAGCCGCCGCTGGTTCCGCCCGGCACCCGGCACCAGCCAGCGCAGCCCCTGCGCTGGCGGGGCGACATCCTGCCGTTCCAATGGCGCATCGGCCTGAGCTGGATGAGCGGCTGGTTCATTTTCCAGGCGTTCACGCCGCTGGCCTTCGCCACGCTCGGACCGGGAGAAGCCGGCCGGCTGGGCATTTCGATGGCGGTGTTCCTGGCGGTGCAGTCGGTCGGCATGAGCTGGGTGCACGCGAGGACGCCGCAGTTCGCCCGGCATGCAGCACGCGGCGAGCGCCAGGCCCTGCTCGCGCTGTTCCGACGGGCTTCCGCCACCGGCGTCGGCTTCGTGGCCACCGCCTCCGCGGCCACGCTGCTCGCTCTCTGGCTCCTCGGCTCGGTCTGGCCGAGCCTGACGCACCGCTTGGCGGATCTGCCGGTGCTGGCCTGCCTCGCGGCGAACACGGTGGTGAACGCCTGCATTTATGCGGCGGCGACGCTGATGCGGGCGCATCGCGAAGATCCGCTCGCATGGGTGTCGGCCGCATCTGCCGTGGCCACCGTGGGGCTGGCCGCCATCACCGTTCGCTGGGGACTGCTGCCGATGATGGCCAGCTGCCTCGCGGTCAGCGCCGGCCTGTCGCTGCCGTGGACGCTGCGGCTGCTGCGCCGCTACACCTCCCCCTCCAACCCATGAACGCATCGCTCCTGACCATCGTCGTGCCCACATACAACCGGGTTGCGCACCTGGCGCAATTGCTGCGGGCGATCGATGCGCAGCTGCCCGGGCTGGACGGCCAGGTAGCGGTGGTGGTGGGCGACAACGCGTCCGATGACGGCACGCCTGCGACGATCGAAGCTTTCCGCGCCCGTCACCCGGGCACGATCGTCCTGCGGCATGCGCAGAACGTCGGGCCGGAGGAGAACTTCCATCGCTGCCTGGCCCAGGTGCACAGCCCCTGGCTCTGGATCATCGGCGACGACGACCTGCCCCGGCCCGGCCTGCTGCCGGTGCTGCTCGAGCTGCTACGGACCCAGAGCCCCGACCTGATCCACCTGCGCAGCGAGTGGCACCCCGACCTGCTCGAGGGGCAGCACGGCTCCTACCCCGTGACGCCCGTGCCCGTGCGGGTCCCAGCGCCGGTGTTCGCGCGGGATGTGAACATCTGGCTGACGTTCATCTCGGGCATGGTCATCCACGTCGCGCGTCTTCGGCACCTGTCCCCGGCACCCGACCCGCGCCGCTACACGGGCACCAGCTTGATCCAGCTCGGCTGGACGTTGCCGCTACTGCGTGATGGGGCGAGCCTCTGGATCGTGCCGCAGCCCTGCGTGCTGGCCACTTCGGGCAATAGCGGGGGCTACCGGCTGGTCGAGGTGTTCGGCGGCCACCTGCCCCGCATCCTCGCGGACGCCCTGCCGGCCGACGGTCGGCTGGCGCGGCCGATCCTGCGCACCCTGTTCTGGTACTTCGTGCCGGGGCTGCTGTGGATGACGCGCAGCAACGCCGGCCGCACCTTCGCGCCCGAGGCGCCGTTGGAGACCTTGGCACCGCTCCGAGGCAGCGCGGTCTACGCCTTGGTCCTCTGGCCGATCGCCCGGCTGCCTCGCGTTCTTGCCTGGCCGCTGTGGGCCGCCACGCGCGCGCTGGGCCGCGCGCAGCAGGCCGCCTTTCGGTGGCGGTATTCGCGGCCCCGAGGATCCGGGCGGTAAGCCGTCCCCAGACTTGCGACAATCGCCATCTCCATGAGCTTGCTCCGCCGCGCCGCGTTTGGTGTCTATCCCGCACCCCGCGGCATCGGCGCGCTCGGCGCCGGCAGCGCCGTGCTGCTGCCCCGCAGGGTCCAGGGTGCGCCGCGCATCGAGATCGGCCCCGACGTCATCGTTCAGCCCCACGGCTGGCTTGCGGCCGTCGAGCAGTACGCCGGCCAGCACTGGCAGCCGCGCATCGAGATCGGCGCCCACTGTCGCATCGGGCGCCATGCAGTGATCACGGCGGTCGAGGACGTCACGCTGGGCGAGGGCTGCCTGCTCAGCGAACAGGTCTTCATCTCCGACCACGCTCACGGCGCCCAACCCGGCGCGCTGCCGCCAGCGCGGCAGCCACTGGTGCCGCTCGGACCGGTGCGCATCGGACGCCACTGCTTCATCGGCATCCGCGCCTGCATCCTGGGTGGCGTGACCCTGGGAGACCACTGCGTGGTGGGCGCCAACGCCGTGGTCACCCACTCCTTCCCGTCCGGCTCGGTCCTGGCCGGCGCACCCGCCCGGCTGGTGCGCACCTTGCCCCTGCCGTCGTCCACACGACACCATCTCGATCGCAATGCCGTTTGACAGCCGCCGGCCCCGCGCCGCCTTCACCATCTGTGCGCGCAACTACATGGCGCAGGCGCTGGTGCTGCGCCGATCGTTCCTGCAGCACCATCCCGACCACGATTTCTTCATCGTGGTGGTCGACCGGCGCGACCCTGCCTTCGCCGCCTGCCACGTCAAGGCCGGCCTGGTCTGGGCCGAAGACCTGGGGCTCCCCGGCTTCGCCCGGCACGCGCTGCGCTTCGACGTCATCGAGCTGAGCACCAACGTCAAGGCGCACTGCCTGGCGCTGCTGCTGCAGCGCCACGAACGAGTTCTGTATCTCGATCCCGACACCTGGGTGCTGGACAGCCTCGATCCCGTCTACGCCAGCCTGGACGACGCCACGCTGGTCGTGACGCCGGCCTCGCTGAGCCCGGTGCTCGACGGCCACCGTCCCGACGACATCGAATTCCTCCGGGTGGGCGTCTTCAACCTGGGCTTCATCGGATTTCGCGCCTGTGACGAGGCGCGGCGCGTCCTGCAGTGGTGGTCCGACCGCTGCCTGCGCGAAGGCTTCCACGAGACGCAGAGCGGCGTCTTCGTCGACCAGAAGTGGATGAACCTTGCGCCTTGCTACTTCGAGGGCGTGCGCATCCTCAAGGATCCTGGCGTGAACATGGCACCGTGGAACCTCCACGAGCGCCAGCTGGTCGCTGCCGACGGCGGCTGGACGGTCAACGGCGGCGGTCGCCTCCGGCTGTTCCATTTCAGCAGCTTCGACCCGCACCGGCCGCAGACGATCGCCAAGCGCCAGACCCGGTACGCCGAGGGTGAGCGCACCGATCTGGCGGCGCTGCTGGAAGCTTACGCCCGGGCGGTGCGCGGGGCAGGCTACGACGCGCTGTCGCGCCTGCCCTACGGCTTCGACTACTTTCCGGACGGGCACTACGTCTCGCCCACGCTGCGGCGCCTGTACGCCAGCCCGCTGCACGACTTCCCCGCCGACGAGGACCCGTTCGAGCCGGGCTCCCGGCTGCGCGCCTTCGCGCAGCGGCACCGGCTGATGGGCCCGAAGGTGCGGCCCGCCGAGCGGCTGGTGGCCGTCGACATGGCGCGCTTCGGACGCCAAGCGCGTATCCTGCGCGCGCTGTTCCGGCTGGCCCTGCAGGTGCTGGGGCCCAACCGGTATTTCACGCTCATGCGCTGGCTGGCGCACGCGAGCTCGATCCGACTGCATCCGCCCCTGTGATGCGCATCGCCCCGCTGCACGTCGCCAAGTACGTCCCTCCACCCTACGCGGGCGTCGAAGGGCACGTGGACACGCTGCTGGGCGCACTCGCGCCGCACGCCGAGTGCACGCTGGTGGCGGGCGGCAGCACGGTCGCCGCGGCCCAGCCCAGGCCCTATCGGGTGTGCGCGGCGCGCACCTTCGGCACCCTGGCGTCCGTCACGCTCAGTCCGTCGGTCGTGGGCATGGTGAGGACGGAACTGTGCAGCGGCCGCTGCAACCTGCTGCACGTCCATGCGCCCAACCCGTGGGCCGACCTGGCCGCGCTGGCGTGCTCGAGCGACGTCCCGGTGGTCATGACCTGGCACAGCGACATCGTCCGTCAGAAGCGGCTGATGCTGGCCTGGCGCCATGTGCAGCGCGCCGTCCTCGACCGGGTCGACCGCATCGTGGTGTTCACGCCGGCCCATGCGGACAGCTCGGTGCAACTGCACCAGCGCGACGTGCGTCGCAAGATCGTGCAGGTGCCGATCGGCATCGCCTTCGACCACTTGATGCCCGAGCGGGCCGACCCCGCGACGCTCGCCCGGCTGGATGCCTTCGCCGGCGGCCGCCCGCTGCTGCTGACGGTAGGCCGGCACGTGTACTACAAGGGCTACGACCACCTGCTGCAGGCACTGCAGCACATGCGCCAGGACGCGGTGCTGGCGATGGTGGGCACCGGGCCGCTCACCGCCCAGCTGCAGGACCAGGCCCGAGCGCTGGGCATCGCAGCGCGGGTGATGTTCCTCGGCGAAGTTCCGCAAGCGGGGTTGGCCGCCGCGTTCCAGCGCTGCGACGTCTTCACCCTGCCCTCAGTGGCGCCTTCCGAGGCCTTCGGCATCGCCTCGGCCGAGGCCATGGCCTGCGGCAAGCCCACGGTGGTCTGTCAGCTGGGCAACGGGGTGAACTACCTGAACCAGGACGGTCGCACCAGCCTGACGGTGCCGCCTCGCGACCCCGCTGCGCTGGGCGACGCGCTCGACACGCTGGCTGGCGACCCGAGCCTGCGCCGGCGCATGGGGGCGGCCGCCCGCGCCTGGGTGCAGGCCGAGTTCAGCATCGACGCGATGCGCACCCGGACCTTGGCGCTCTATCGCGAACTGCTCGATGGCCGCGCTTGAGGGCTGCCGCATCGCCGTCACAGGCGCCGGCGGCTTCGTCGGCCGAGCGCTGGTGTCGCACTTAGCCAACCGGGGCGCCGAGGTGCTGGCCATCAGCCGCCAGGGCGAAGTTGCCGGGGCGTGCTCCGTGGTGCCCTGGCCCGCCTCGGCCCAGGCGCAGGCGCGCCTGCTGGCTGGCAGCGACGCGGTGGTGCACCTGGCGGCGGTCGCGCATGCAGCGGCACAGGGAACGGCCGGACAGGACCTGGCGACCTTCGCCCCCAACCTCGCCCTGACCCGGCAGGTGGCGATGGCTTGCGGCGCCGCCGGCGTGCCGCGGCTGGTGCTGACGAGCTCCATCGGCGTGCATGGGGTGCGGACCCACGGCCGCCCGTTCACCGAGGACGACCCGCCAGCGCCGGTCGAGCCCTATGCCGCCAGCAAGCTGGCCTGCGAACGGGCTGCGGCCGAACTCACCGCACAGCACCAGGTGGGCTTGGTGGTGGTGCGGCCGCCCCTGGTGTACGGGCCTCGGGCGCCTGGCAACTTCGGCGCGCTCTGGCGGGCGGTAGCGCGCGGCCGCGTGCTGCCGCTGGGTTCGATCGACAATCGCCGCAGCCTGGTGGGGGTGGGCAACCTCGCCCACCTGCTGGCCCTGTGCGCCGTGCATGCGCAGGCGCCCGGCCAGGCCTTCCTGGCGGCCGACGGCGAGGATGTCTCGACGCCGGAACTGGTGCGGCGCATCGCGCGCGCTCAAGGCCGACCCGTGCGCGTGCCCGCGCTGCCGCTGGCCTTGCTGCGGCTGGCCGGCACCCTGGCAGGCCGGCGTGGCGCCGTGGAGCGGCTGGGCTGGTCGCTGCAGGTGGATGCCGGGAAGGCGCGCCGGCTGCTCGGCTGGCAGCCGCCCTATGGGTTGGACGAGGGCCTGGCGCGAGCGGCGCGGGCTGAGGCCTCGGCATGAAGCGCGCATTCGACCTGCTGCTGGGTCTGGCCCTGCTGGTGCCGCTGACGCTCCCGCTGCTGCTTGTGGCTCTGGCGGTGCGGCTCACGTCCCGCGGGCCGGTGCTGTACTGGTCGGACCGGGTGGGTCGTGACAACCGCATCTTCCGGATGCCCAAGTTCCGCAGCATGCGCATCGACACCCCGACGGTTGCCACGCACTTGCTGCACGACCCAACACGCTGGATGACGCCGATCGGCAGCCTGCTGCGCACGAGCAGCCTGGACGAGTTGCCGCAGCTGTGGAGCATCCTGCGTGGCGACATGAGCTTCGTCGGCCCGCGGCCAGCGCTGTACAACCAGGACGACCTGGTGCGCCTGCGCACCGAAGCGGGCGTGCAGCGGCTGCTGCCAGGCCTGACCGGCTGGGCCCAGGTGAACGGCCGTGACGAGTTGCCGATCGCGCAGAAGGTCGCCCTCGACGCGTGGTACCTGCAGCACCGCTCCTTCGCGCTGGACCTGCGCATCCTGGCCCTGACCGCCTGGAAGGTGCTGAAGCGGGACGGCGTGTCGCACTGAGCGCCACCCGCCCCGTAAAATCGTGCGCTTGCCGCGCCCGCCGTGGCGTTTCTTCCGCGGCCATGCCGCGCGCACCAGCCCGACCCGATGTCAGACCTGCCAAACCAGCCGAGCGCGGCCCCTTCCGCCGACGACAACCAGCTGATCGCCGAACGCCGCGAGAAGCTCAATGCCCTGCGCGAGGCACAGCGGGAAGGCAAGGGTGTCGCCTTCCCGAACGACTTCAAGCCGGACGCGCACGCCGCCGCGCTGCACGCCGCGCACGGGGCTAAGGACGCCGAGCAGCTGACCGCCGAAGGCGGCACCGCCCGCGTGGCCGGCCGGATGATGCTCAAGCGCGTCATGGGCAAGGCCAGCTTTGCCACGCTGCAGGACCAGAGCGGCCGCATCCAGATCTACGTGACCCGCGACGACGTGGGCGAGGACACCTACGCGGCCTTCAAGCACTGGGACCTGGGCGACATCGTCGGCGCCGAAGGCAAGGTGTTCAAGACCAAGACCGGCGAGCTGTCGCTGCACGCGACCTCGATCCGCCTGCTGACCAAGAGCCTGCGGCCGATGCCGGACAAGTTCCACGGCGTGGCCGACCAGGAGGTCAAGTACCGCCAGCGCTACGTCGACCTGATGACCGACGAGCACGCCCGCCAGCGCTTCATCGCGCGCAGCAAGGCCGTCTCGGGCATCCGGGACTTCATGGTGCAGCACGGCTTCCTCGAGGTCGAGACCCCCATGCTGCATCCGATCCCGGGCGGGGCCAACGCACGGCCGTTCGTCACGCACCACAACGCGCTCGACCAGGAGATGTTTTTGCGGATCGCGCCCGAGCTCTATCTCAAGCGCCTGGTGGTCGGCGGCTTCGAGCGGGTGTTCGAGATCAACCGGAACTTCCGCAACGAAGGCATCTCGGTGCGCCACAATCCCGAGTTCACGATGATGGAGTTCTACGCGGCGTACTGGAACTACCGCGACCTGATGGACTTCACCGAGGCGCTGATCCGCGATGCCGCACAGAAGGCAGTGGGGTCGCTGCAACTGACCTATGGCGGCAAGCCGGTCGACTTGGCGGCGCCGTTCGAGCGGCTCACCATCCGTGAAGCGATCCTGAAGCACACCGACGCGGGCCCGGGCGCGGACGATCGCGAGTGGCTGATCGCGGCGCTGCGCAAGATCGGCTTGACCGAAGAGAAGAACCGGCTGTCGGGCCGCTCGCTCGCGAGCCTGCAGGTGCTGTACTTCGAGGAAACGGTGGAGGAGAAGCTCTGGCAGCCGACCTTCATCATGGAGCACCCCACCGAGATCTCGCCGCTGGCACGCGCCAACGACGAACGTCCCGAGGTCACCGAGCGCTTCGAGCTGTACATCACGGGCCGCGAGTTCGGCAACGGCTTTTCCGAGCTGAACGACGCCGAGGACCAGGCCGCGCGTTTTGCCGCGCAGGTGAACGCCAAGGACGCCGGGGACGACGAGGCCATGTTCTTCGACCACGACTTCGTGCGTGCGCTCGAGTACGGCATGCCGCCCACGGGCGGCTGCGGCATCGGCATCGACCGTCTGATGATGCTGCTGACCGACAGCCCGAGCATCCGCGACGTCATCCTCTTCCCGGCACTGCGGCGCGAATGACGGCAGGGGTGGCGCACACCCTCGGCATCGATTTCGGCACCTCCAATTCCGCCGTGGCCGTCTCCGGCCCCGGCGGCGCGGCACTTCCGGTGGTGCTCGAGGGACAGTCGACCACGCTGCCGACTGCGGTGTTCTTCAATGCCGAGGACCGCACGGTGCACTACGGCCGCGAAGCCGTGGGCCTGTACCTGCAAGGGGTCGAAGGCCGGCTGCTGCGCTCGCTCAAGAGCCTGCTGGGCAGCCCGCTGATGCTGGAGCGCACCGCGATCGGCTGGGGCGACATGGGGTTCGACGAGATCGTGGCGCGCTTCCTGGCCGAACTCGCCCGGCGTGCCGGCGCGCAGGTCGGGGAGCTGACGCCTCGCGTGCTGCTGGGTCGGCCGGTGCATTTCGTCGACGATTCGCCCGAGCGGGACCGCCAGGCGCAGGATGCACTGGAACGCGCGGCCCGGGCGGCCGGCTTCACCGAGATCGGGTTCGAACTGGAACCGATCGCGGCGGCCTTCGACTACGAACGCCGCCTGGACCGCGAATCGCTGGTGCTGATCGTCGACGTGGGCGGCGGCACGGCCGACTTCACGGTCGTGCGACTCGGCCCGGATCGGGTGGCCCGGCCCGATCGCGGGCCGGACATCCTGGCCACCACCGGCGTGCACGTGGCGGGGACGGATTTCGACCGCCGCCTGAACCTGGCCCGGGTGATGCCGCTGCTGGGACTCGGCCACACTGGTCCGCAGGGACGGCCGGTCCCCAGCCCGGTCTACATGGAGCTGGCCACCTGGCACCTGATCAACTTCCTCTACACGCCCCGCGTCATGGCCGAGGTGCAGGGGCTGCGGGTGAATTTCAGCGACAAGCGGCTGCACCAGCGGTTGCTGACCGTGCTGAAGGAACGCCTGGGCCACCGCTTGGCCAGCGAGGTCGAGCAGGCCAAGATCGCGTGCTCGCGCACCGGCCTTGAAGCCCGCATCGACCTCGACGAGGTCGAGCACGGGCTGGCCGCCACGCTGGATGCCCCGACCATGGCGGCCGAACTCGCGGCGCTGCTGCGGGAGGTGGTGGATTGCGCCCACGAGTGCGCGCGATCGGCGGGCATGGAGCGGCCGGATGCGATCTACCTCACGGGCGGCTCGTCGGCGCTGCGGCCGCTGCAGGACAGCCTGCGCGCGGGTTTTCCAGGCGTGCCGCTGGTCGAGGGCGACCTGTTCGGTGGTGTGGCAGCCGGCTTGGCCTACGCCGCCCAGCGGCGCTGAGCGCCGCGCGCGTTCAGGGCAGCGTCCGCAATGCCTGCATGTAGCGGGGCTGCACCATCAGGTCATCCCACGCGGGCGCCTCGCCGACCGGCAGCAGCGCCAGGCGGCGCTGCTCGCTGGCTGGTTGCGGCTTCCAGCGGCCCTTGACCTGCGCCTCGGCCAGCCCGTCGATCAGGTCGTCCACGTCGCGGCCTTCGCCCAGCGACTGGTTGCACAACAGCACCATGTCGCAGCCGGCCTGGAGCGCCACCACGGCGGCCTCGGTGTAGCTGACCTCGCGGCCCTCGATGCGCCGGGCGCCCTCCATGCTCAGGTCGTCGCTGAAGATCGCGCCGCCGAAGCCGAGCCGGTCGCGCAGGATGGCCTGCAGCCAGCGCGGCGAGAAGCCCGCGGGCAGGCCGTCGACCTTTGGATAGATCACGTGCGCCGGCATGATGCTGGTCAGGGTCGTGTTGAGCCAGCCGTAGGGCGCCGCATCGTCGGCCAAGATCGCCTTCAGGCTGCGCCGGTCCACCGGGATCTCGGTGTGCGAGTCGGCCTTGACGAAGCCGTGGCCGGGGAAGTGCTTGCCGCAGTTGACGACGCCTGCCTGCAGCAGCCCGTGCATCAGGCTCTTGGCCAGCATGGCCACCACGCGCGCATCCTGGTGGAAGGCGCGATCACCGATCACGCCCGACTCACCCCAGTCGAGGTCCAGCACCGGCGTGAAGCTGAAGTCGACGCCACAGGCACGCAGTTCCGCCCCGAGCACGTAGCCGGCGGCGGTGGCCGCATTGGTGGCGCCCAGCGGATCGCGCATCCACAACTCGCCCAAGGTGCGCATGGCGGGAAGGTGGGTGAACCCCCCGGTGCGAAAGCGCTGGACGCGGCCGCCTTCGTGGTCGACGCAGATCAGCAGGTCCCGGCGCACCGCCTTGATGTCGGCGCACAGCGCGGCGAGCTGCTCGCGATCCTGCCAGTTGCGCGAGAACAGGATCATGCCGCCGGTCAGCGGATGGGCGAGACGGCGCCGGTCGGTGTCGGTCAGCTCGGTGCCGGCGATGTCGAGGATGAGGGGGGCGTGTTCGGTCATTCGTTGGGGGTCTGGCGTTCCACGACCACGAAGCTGGCCGCGTAATCGGTTTCGTCGGTGACGCTGACATGGGCGCTGAGGCCGCGGGCTTCGAACCACGACTTCAGTTCGCCGTGCAGCACCAGGTAGGGTTGGCCACTGGGCAGCTTGGCCACCTCGCAACTGCGCCAGGTCATGGGCATGCGCATGCCCATCCCGATCGCCTTGCTGAAGGCCTCCTTGGCGGAAAAGCGGGTGGCGAGGTAGCGGATGCCCCGCTCGGGCCAGCGGGCACTGCGGGCGCGCCAGACCGCCAGCTCACCTTCGGCCAGCACGCGTTCGGCGAACCGGTCGCCATGGCGCGCCAGCGAGGCGCGGATGCGGCGCACGTCGCAGACGTCGGTGCCGATGCCGTAGATCATCCTGTCGACCCGCAAGCTCAGGCAAGGGCCGATTCGATGGCGGCCAGGTAGGCCCGGACCGCACCTGCATAGCCGAGCTCAAGCGCATCGGCGACGAAGGCATGGCCGATCGACACCTCGAGCACGTCGGGGACGGCGCGCAGGAACACGGGCAGGTTCTCGAGGTTCAGGTCGTGGCCGGCGTTCACGCCCAGTCCCGCCTCGCGTGCGGCGCGAGCGGCTTCGGCGAAGCCCCGCAGCACTTCGGCTTCGTTCGGCGTGCCGAACGCCCGCGCGTAGGTTTCGGTGTAGAGCTCGACGCGGTCGGCGCCGACCGCCCGGGCCGAGGCCATCAGGTCCGGGCGCGGATCCATGAACAGGCTCACCCGCACGCCCAGCGCCTTGGCCTGCGCCACGACCGGCTGCAGGCGCTGTGCGTCGGCCGGAAAGTCCCAGCCATGGTCGCTGGTGAACTGGCCTTCGGCGTCCGGCACGAAGGTGCACTGGTGCGGCCGCTGGCGCCGCACGTGCTCCATCAAGTTGTGGAACGGGTTGCCTTCGATGTTGAACTCGGTGCCGGGATGGTGGCCGACGATCTCGTGCAGCGCGGGCACATCGTCGCCGCGGATGTGGCGGCCGTCCGGCCGCGGATGCACGGTGATGCCATGCGCGCCCGCCTGCAGGCACACCGACGCGGCGCGCACCACGCTGGGAATGCCCAGGTGGCGGCTGTTGCGGACCAGCGCGACCTTGTTGAGGTTGACGGACAGGGTGGTCCGGTTGGTGGTCATAGCGATTGCAGGTCCAGCATCAGCTGACGGGTGCGCAGGGTGGAGACGCCGCAATGGTAGTGCAGCAGCTGCCGCAACTGCGGCTTCAGCTCGGGCAGCTCGGCGCAGGCGCGCAGCGTGGTGGTGAACGGCGCCGGGTCGTCCACCGCCCGCTGCAGCGCCGCCCACTGGGCGCCGGTCAGGCTGCCGCGCTCCTGGTCGGCGCCCGCGGCGACGATCCCGCCCTCCGGCACCAGGGCGTAACGGTCGTTCGGGCGCAGGCCTTCCAGCGTGGTGGTCTGGACGTCCAGCGCCGGCAGCAACCCGATCTCGCGCAGCAGCAGCAATTCGAAGGCGCGCAAGGCGGGCTGCAATGCCTCTCCGTGCTCGGACGAGAGCACCTGCACCGCCGTGCGGTAGGCGTCGAACAGACGCGGATGGGGGTCGTCCCGCGCCAGCAGGCGCAGCAGCAGCTCGTTCAGGTAGTAGCCCGACAGGAGTGCATCGCCGGTGGGCATCACCTGGCCCCCGACCCATTCGGCGCCCTTGAGCGTGCGGATCTCGGCGTCTCCGCCGAACGAGAGGCGCAGCGGCTGCAGCGGCAGCAGCACCGGCCGGAAGCTGGAGCTAGGGCGCTTGGCGCCTTTGGCGACCAGCGCGATGCGACCGTGGTGGCGGGAGAACACCTCCAGGATCAGGCTCGATTCGCTCCAGTCGTAGCGATGCAGGACGAAGGAGGGTTCGTCGCCAGTCCTACGCGCCACCGCCCTGCCCCCCTGCCCCGGGTCGCACGCGACGGTGGCGATCAGGGCGGTTTGCGGTCCGCTGGGCCACCCCGCTGGCGGTCAGCCAGGCGGCGGGCTGCCGGCGTGCGGCCTCACTCGTAGCCAAAGCTGCGCACCCGCGCCTCGTCGTCGGCCCAGCCGGTGCGCACCTTCACCCAGATCTCCAGGAACACCTTGGCGCCCATCAGCTTCTCGAGCTCCTGGCGCGCCTCGGTGCCGATCCGCTTGAGGCGCTCGCCCTTGTCGCCGATCACCATCGCCTTGTGGCTGTCGCGCTCGACCACGATGGTGGCCGCGATGCGCACGAACCGCCCGTGCTGCGGACTCGGTTCTTCCTCGAACTTCTCGATCACCACGGTGGAGGTGTAGGGCAGCTCTTCGCCCGTGAGCCGGAACAGCTTCTCGCGCACCGTCTCGCCCGCGAGGAACTTCTCGCTGCGGTCCGTGAGCTCGTCTTCGGCGTACCACCAGGGCTGCTCGGGGAGGTACTTCTCGCAGATGCCGAACAGCCGCTCGATGTCCTTCGCGTTCTTGGCCGACATCGGCACGAACTCGGCGAAGGGATGCCGCTCCTGCATGTCGCGCAGCCACGGCGCAATCTCGGCACGGCGGTTGACCTGGTCGAGCTTGTTGGCCACCAGCAGCGCGGGGACGCCGGGCTTGAGCAGCGAGAGCACCTTGGCATCCCCCAGCGTGAAATGGCCCGCTTCCACGACGAACAGCACGAGGTCGACGTCGCCGACCGCTCCCATCACCGTCTTGTTCAGCGATCGGTTCAGGGCGGTCGCGTGGCGGGTCTGGAAGCCGGGCGTGTCGACGAAGATGAACTGCGTGGCACCGCGGGTGCGGATGCCGGTGATCCGGTGGCGCGTGGTCTGCGCCTTGCGCGACGTGATGCTGATCTTCTGGCCGACCAGCGCATTGAGCAGCGTGGACTTGCCCACATTGGGCTTGCCCACGATGGCGATCACGCCGCAGCGCTGGCCCTCGGCAGCGGCCAGCGCGGGCGGGATGGGGGGCAGGGCCGGCTGTTCGCCGGTGTCCGGTTCGGGGCGGTCGGTCACTTGGTGCGCGCCTTCAGGGCCAGCAGCATCGCCGCCGCAGCGGCCTGCTCGCCTGCGCGGCGGGACGCGCCGATCCCGCGCTCGCTGACGTTGAGCTCCGGGATCTCGCATTCGACGTCGAAGGTCTGCTTGTGCGCGGCACCCAGGGTACCGACCACACGGTAGACGGGAAGCTTCATCTTGCGGCCCTGGAGCCACTCCTGCAGTTCGGTCTTGGGATCCTTGGCGGCGGCCTGCATGCTGGGCGTGATCTGCACGCCCGCGAACAGCCGGCGCACCAGAGCTTCGGCCGCCGGGTAGCCTGCGTCAAGGTGAACAGCGCCGATCACCGCCTCGAGCGCGTCGGCAAGGATCGACGGCCGCTTGTCGCCGCCCGACCGGGCCTCGCCCTCGCCCAGCCGGATCACCGGGGGCAGGCCCAGCCCCAGGGCCACCTGGTGCAGGGTGTCCTGCTTGACCAGGTTGGCGCGCACGCGCGAGAGGTCGCCTTCGGGCAGCGCCCGCAGCTTCTCGTAGAGCATGGCCGCCACTGCCAGGTTCAGCACCGAGTCGCCCAGGAATTCCAGCCGCTCGTTGTGCTCGGCGGAGAAGCTGCGATGGGTCAGCGCCTGCTGCAGCAGGGCAGGCTGGCCGAAGCGATGCTGCAGGCGGGCCTGCAACGCGGCAAGAGCGGGAGCGTCGCCATTCACGCCAGTCGGTTCGTCACTTGGTCTGGTACGCGTACTTGATCAGCAGGAACGCGGGCCCGAACATGTGGATTTCCTTGTTGTAGGCGAATTTGACGACGTTGCGGTCGCCAGCACGGGTGATCTCGAGGTCGCGCGCCGTGATGGACTTGATGTCGTCGATCTGCGCCGAGCGGTCAAAAGCCGCACGGACTTCGACAGGGTTGGCACCATCCTTCGCGCGTTCGGCGGCCTTGACGGCCGCCTGGTACTCGACCGCGGTCGGAACGGCCTGCGCCACCACCACCCCCACAGCGGCCAGCACTGCGATGACGATGATCAGCCCGAAGAACGAAATGCCGGACTGGCGGCTCCTGAAACTGCCCATGAACATCCCTCACCCCTCTCTGTTGTAAAACCCCGTCATTCGAACGAACCGAACCGCTTCAGGTTGCCGAAATTCATCCAGATGAAGAACGCCTTGCCCACGATGTTGCGATCCGGGACGAACCCCCAGTAGCGCGAATCCAGCGAGTTGTCCCGGTTGTCGCCCATCATGAAATAGTGACCCGGCGGCACCTTGCAGACGACGCCTTCGACACTGTAGCGGCAGTTGTCCTTGGAGGGAAAGTCCTCCACGCCCGGGATGAACGCGGGCCGGTCGTCGTCATTGAGCAGCCGGTGCGTCTTGCCGCCGAGGGTCTCCTGGAACTGGCGCGAGTACCGCATCGCGTCCTCGTCGAAGAAGTCGGGCAGCGGCTGCTTGGGAAGCAGTTGCCCGTTGATCGTCAGCCGCTTGTTCAGGTAGGCCACCTCGTCGCCGGGCACCCCGACGACACGCTTGATGTAGTCCAGGCTGGGTTTCGGGGGGTAGCGGAACACCATCACGTCACCGCGTTGGGGCGGTGTGCCTTCGGTGATCTTGGTGTTGACGACCGGCAGCCGCAGTCCATAGGTGAACTTGTTCACCAGGATCAGGTCGCCAACCAGCAGCGTCGGGATCATGGAGCCCGACGGGATCTTGAACGGCTCGAACAGAAACGAGCGCAGCACGAAGACCGCCAGGATCACGGGGAACAGGCCGGCGGTCCAGTCCAGCCACCAGGGCTGCATCAGCAGCCTTTGGCGGGTCTGGACGAGGTCGGGGCCATCGACCTGGGTGATGCCCTGCGCGGCCAGCTTGGCGTGGCGGGCATCGACGTGGACGGCCACCGCGTCGGCGGCGCGCCGGCGCTGGGGCAGGAAGTAGAACCGTTCCGCCAGCCAGTAGATGCCCGTCACGACCGTGGCCAGGAGCAGCAGCAGCGCGAAGTTGCCCTCGACGAAGCCCAGGTACCAGGCCGCGGCATAGCCCGCGAAAGCCGCCAGCACGGCGGCGGTCAGCGCCGACACGGCGTCACTCCTCGACCTGCAGGATGGCGAGGAACGCCTCCTGCGGCACTTCCACCGAGCCGATCTGCTTCATTCGTTTCTTGCCTGCCTTCTGTTTTTCGAGGAGCTTGCGCTTGCGGCTGATGTCGCCGCCGTAGCATTTTGCCAGCACGTTCTTGCGCAGCGCCTTGATGGTCTCGCGGGCGATGACGTTGGCCCCGATCGCCGCCTGGATCGCGACGTCGAACATCTGCCGGCTGATGATCTCGCGCATCTTGGCCGCGACCGCCCGCCCGCGGTACTGGGCCTGGGTGCGGTGCACGATGATCGACAGCGCGTCGACCTTCTCGCCGTTGAGCAGGATGTCGACCTTCACCACGTCGGAGGCGCGGTACTCCTTGAACTCGTAGTCCATGGACGCGTAGCCGCGGCTGACCGACTTGAGCTTGTCGAAGAAGTCCAGGACGATCTCGCCAAGTGGCAGTTCATAGGTGAGCATCACCTGGCGGCCGTGGTAGGCCATGTTGATCTGCACCCCGCGCTTCTGGTTGGCCAGCGTCATCACGGCGCCCACGTACTCCTGCGGCATGTACAGGTGCACCGTGACGATCGGCTCTCGGACCTCCTGGATGCGGCCCTGGTCCGGCATCTTGGCCGGGTTTTCCACCATCATGACCTCGCCGTCGCCCTTGACCACCTGGTACACGACGCTCGGGGCGGTGGTGATCAGGTCCTGGTCGAACTCGCGCTCCAGCCGCTCCTGCACGATCTCCATGTGCAGCAGGCCCAGGAAGCCGCAGCGGAACCCGAAACCCAGTGCCTGGCTGACCTCAGGTTCGTAATGCAGGGACGCATCGTTGAGCTTGAGCTTCTCGAGGCTGTCGCGCAGCGCGTCGTACTGGTTGGCTTCCGTGGGGTACAGCCCGGCGAAGACCTGCGGCTGGATCTCCTTGAAGCCGGGCAGCGCCTCGGTCGCGCTGCCGGCGTTGTTCGGAAGCTTCTTCTCGAGCGTGACGGTGTCGCCGACCTTGGCAGCCTGCAGTTCCTTGATGCCCGCGATGATGTACCCCACCTCGCCGGCCTGCAGCGACTCGCGCGGCTGGTTGGCGGGCGTGAACACGCCCAGGCCGCCGGCTTCGTAGGCAGCGCCCGTGGCCATCAGCTTGATGCGCTCGCCCTTCTTCAGGCTGCCGTCGACGACGCGCACCAGCATGACGACGCCGACGTAGCTGTCGAACCAGCTGTCGATGATCATGGCGCGCAGCGGGCCGTCGTGCATGCCGCGCGGCGCGGGCACCTTGGCGACGATCGCCTCCAGGATGTCGTCGATGCCCATGCCGGTCTTGGCCGAGCACGGAATCGCCTCCGAGGCGTCGATGCCGATCACGTCCTCGACCTCCGCCTTCGCGTTCTCAGGATCGGCCTGCGGCAGGTCCATCTTGTTCAGCACCGGCAGGACCTCCACACCGAGGTCGAGTGCGGTGTAGCAGTTGGCCACGGTCTGCGCTTCGACACCCTGGCTCGCATCGACGACGAGCAGCGCGCCCTCGCATGCGGACAGCGAACGACTCACCTCGTACGAGAAGTCGACGTGGCCTGGCGTGTCGATCAGATTGAGGTTGTAGACCTGTCCATCGCGCGCCTTGTATTGCAGTGCGGCGGTCTGTGCCTTGATGGTTATCCCACGCTCTTTCTCGAGGTCCATGGAGTCGAGCACCTGCTCCTCCATCTCCCGATCCGAGAGTCCGCCGCAACGCTGGATCAGTCGATCCGCGAGTGTCGATTTGCCATGGTCGATGTGCGCGATGATCGAAAAATTTCTGATGTGATTCATCAAGGGGAGCGCTTAAGTGATTGATTCCGTTGGCGCGAGGCCAAGAAAAAAGGGCGCGTCGAGTGGCGACGCGCCCTGAACCAACAATCTATGGCAACTGCGATAGTTGGAGCTTCATTGTAGGCAAAAACCCCCGCCCGTACAGCCGACCAGGCGACCCGGAAGGCTCGTTGCAGCCCAGCAACATGAAATTCATCAACAGCTTATCAACAGTTTGCCAAGAGGCTTTGCAGGACAACTTGTGGGCGATCTGTGGATCGTCCGGGTGACCGGTCAGTCCATCCCGCATCGTGGATTGAGGCCTTCGCGAACGCAGGAAAAAGACCTCGAAGAGCACGGATTCTATCCTCGGAGGCTCATCCGCCGATCTGGATGTCAGCAGTCGCTAACAGACAGACAAGCTCATCCGTCACAAGAAAAAACTTCCGTCACCGTCCACCATCCCCCATTTCGCGGGCAAAAGCCCCCAAACCTGACTCAGGTCCGGGGCTTCCCGGCAGCCAAACCGGTCAGCGTGCCGGTCGGATGAGCAGGTAGGTGGCCAATTCGCCGCGGCGCAGCAGCACCGGAATGGGTTTGCTGCGGTCCACCTTGCCGACGGTGGCATCGAACTCCCGCACGTTGTTCACCTCGGTATTGCCCACCGCGACGATCACATCGCCTTCCCGGATGCCCGCGCGGGCCGACAGCTCCGAGACGGCCTCCACGCGCACGCCTCCTTTGATCTTCATCTCCTTCTTCTGTGCGTCGGTGAGCTCGGCCACGACCAGTCCCAGCGACTGCGCAGCAGCCGATCCCTTGGGCTTGTCTTCCGGAGCGGCCGCGCGGCGCACCGGCTTCTCGGGCTCGAACTCGGCGATCTGCACGTTCAGGTCCCGCGAACCACCACGCCGGAAGACGGTGAGCGTCGAGCGGCTGCCCGGCTTGGTGTTGCCGACCAGCCGCGGAAGGTCGGTCGCCTTGTCGATGACCTGGCCGTTGTACTTGGTGATGATGTCGCCGGCCTCGATGCCCGCCTTGTCAGCCGGCGAGCCGGATTCCACGCTGCGCACCAGCGCACCCTGCGGCTTGCCCAGGCCGATGGATTCGGCGACGTCCTTGGTCACCTGGTCGATCTGCACCCCGATGCGCCCGCGCGCCACCCGACCGGTGGCACGCAGCTGGTCGGCCACCCGGACGGCCTCGTCCATGGGGATGGCGAACGAGATGCCCATGAAGCCGCCCGAGCGCGAGTAGATCTGGCTGTTGATGCCCACGACTTCGCCGCGCAGGTTGATGAGCGGGCCGCCCGAGTTGCCCGGGTTGATCGCCACGTCGGTCTGGATGAACGGCAGGTAGTCGCCCGTGTCGCGTGCCTTCGCGCTCACGATGCCCGCGGTCACGGTGTTCTCGAGCCCGAACGGAGAGCCGATCGCCATCACCCATTCGCCCACCTTCAGCCGGTTCACGTCGCCGATCTTCACGAACGGCAGGCCGGTCGCCTCGATCTTCACCACCGCGACGTCGGTGCGCTTGTCTGCGCCCACGATCTTGGCCTTGAACTCGCGCTTGTCGGTCAGCGTGACGAGCACCTCGTCGGCGCCCTCGACGACGTGCGCGTTCGTCATGACGAAGCCGTCCTGGGTCAGGATGAAGCCTGAGCCGACGCCGCGCGGCTGCTCCTCGCCCTGGCCGGAGCCGCCCGGTCCCGGCCGGTTGGGGCGCGGGGCGCGCGGGATGTTGGGCATGGGCGTGCCGAAGAAGCGGCGGAAGAACTCCTGCATCTCCTCGTCGGTCGGCCCGCTTTCGCCGCCCTGCTGCGAGTTGCGCACCCGCTCCATGGTGCGGATGTTCACCACGGCGGGGCCCACCTGCTCGACCAGATCGGTGAAGTCGGGCAGGCCGGTGCGCGGCTGTGGCGCCGATTGCGCCTGCACCGGCGGGGTGTGCACGAGCAGTGCGCCGCCGGTGGCGGCGACCGCGGCCGCCACCACGTACGCGCGGATCGTTGTGGAGTCGAAACGGACCATGGGAACCTCTTCCTTCAAAAGGCTGTGTCTTGCACGGATTGGAATTCTGGCGTGGCGGCTGGAGTGATCCCCGTCACGCGGTGCGGCCCAGATGGAGGCTTACTTGCGCCGCTCAAGGCTCTGCGCGAACGCCTTCAGGGTCTGGGGCGGCACTTCGCCGACCACCGTGAGCCACCACTCGTCCATGCGGCGGGTGAGCGTCTGGGTGGCGCCGGCGGCGAGCATCCCCTCCTGCCCATGGCGCGCCCTGTCGAAGGGCTCGACGAAGAGCGAGACCGATGCGAGGCCGTCGGAGAAGATCCAGTGGATGCTGCCGGCGGGCGCACCGGCGGCTGCCGAGCGCTTGTAGCAGCTCAACGGTTTGAATCCCGCGACGGCCGTCCGCAACGCCCAGCCTTCGGCGGCGGGACTGGTCTTGACCACGTCGGACCGCTCGACGCGCCAGCCATGCGGCGGAGCCATCATCTGTGCCAGCTTGTCCGCGCGTAGCGGCGCATCGAGCTGGAGCTCGGAGAACGCCGCCTGCTCCAGCACGACGCCTTCGGCGTCCAGCGTCTGCAGCTTGACCACCAGCCCCGAGCGCTTTTCGCTCCAGACACGGTAGCCGAACCTCAGCGCATCCCGGGGGATCAGCTGCACCACGTCGGCATCGAAGCCGGCCACGCGCTCGGCGCCGACGCGGCGCGCACCGTAGAACTCGGGAATCGAGGTGTCGCTCGACTTCAGCAGGTTGGGAAAGAGCCCCAGGGCCTCGCGTCGTTCGGTGCGCACCACCCGGTGCTCCGGCAGGAAGGTCACCACCTCATCGTTGCGCCGGAACGTGGACCGGGGCGCACCGGTCAGGACCTCGACCCGCTCGATCTGCTGGCCGGCATCGCCGGCGTGCCAGATGCGCGCGCTGGACATCGAGCCGGTGCTGGACGACACCACGAACGTGCCAACGTAGCTGCGCAGGCGGGACGCTTCCTGCATCCGCATCAGCCACTCGTTCACGCCCCGCTCGCCCGCGACCGGCGTCGCCGCCTGCTGCGCGCCGGCCAGGGCGGCCGCGCCCATCGCGAGCATCGCGAACACCCAGCGACTGGTCGCGGAACGCAGTGGCAGCAAAGTCGGCGCCATGCCTTCAGCGAGCGGGAGTCTCGAAGGTGGCGTTGCGCACGAACCCGGCCGGCATCTGCAGCGCCGACGCACTGCCGAGTTGACGGTGGGCGGCCAGCAGCTCGTCGAGCTTCGGGTCGCGGATCATCACGGGAGCAGGGGCGCCCGCGAGCATCGTCGCAGCGGGCTGCGGCGCCGCCGCCAGTTGCGGCTGCCCCGCGGGGGCGCCGCCAGGGCCGGTTGCGAGCACCGACCAGCCCACTGCGGCGACAGCGGCCACGGATGCCACGCCGGCCACCAGCTTCCAGCGGAAGCTGCCATCGTTGGCGGCCGGTCGGACCACCAGCTGTTCGGGCACACGGGCGGGCGCCGCCACCATCACCGGTGTCGGAGCGGCCTCGTGGGCCAGTCGGTCCGACAGCTTGCGCAGGAACTCGCGCGGCGGCGTGCCGCCGGCGGCTTCCCCGGACCGCAGCACGTCACCGATCAGGTGGTAGGCATGCCACGTGTCCAGGGCCGCGGCGTCGGCGCAGGCCTCCTGCACCGCGCGCGCGAAGTCGTCGCCTTGCAGCTGGCCGTCCGCCAGCGCGGACATCCGTTCGTTCCTGTCGATCTTGTCGTTCATCGCATCACCTCGCGTCGCGCTTCACCAGCGCTTGCCCGACTGGTTCTCCAGCAGGGGCTTGACCTTCGCCGAGATCGCCTCGCGCGCCCGGAAGATCCGGGAGCGCACGGTTCCGATCGGGCAGTTCATCACCTCCGCGATCTCCTCGTAGCTCAGCCCCTCGATCTCGCGCAGTGTCACCGCCTGCCGCAGTTCGTCGGGCAGGGCTTCCATGGCCGAGTTCACCGTGGCGGCGATCTCCTTGGCCGCCAGCACCGTCTCCGGCGTCTCGGCGCTCGTTAGTTCGTTCTCCACCGAGGAAGTTTCATCCTCCTCATCGCCACCGCGCAGCGCCGTCTCGGAAACCAGCGGGTCACGCTTGAGGTCGACCAGGGCCTTCTTGGCGGTGTTGACGGCAATCCGGTACAGCCACGTGTAGAACTGGGCTTCGCCCCGGAACTGTCCGAGCGCGCGGTAGGCGCGGATGAAGGTTTCCTGGGCGATGTCCTCGACCAGGTCGACGTCGCGGACCATGCGCCCGATGAGCCGCTCAATGCGCCGCTGGTACTTGAGCACCAGCAGCTCATAGGCCCGCTGATCGCCCGCGACCGTGCGCTCGACCAGCATCTGGTCGGTGTCCTGCGGGGACGGCGCGGGGGCGGGGGTCTTGGTCATGGTCTGGCCGATGGCGGCTCGGCCCCGGGTGGCGCGTCTTCTTGTTCGGCGCGGGAATATACCGCACGACGCAGCGCGCTCCAGCGCTCCGGCTGCCAATCCCGATCGAGCCAGTACCAGCGCGTGCCAGCAGGTCCCGTCCAGCGCACCAGCAGCACCTGCTGCAGGTCCAGCGCCGGGCGCAGGACGCCCGGCCCGCCGGGCAGGCGGCGTTCACCCTGCAGCGTCCAGTGCGCGCCATCCCAGTCGAGCCGTCCGGCCGGCTGGCGCCACCAGGCCCAGCCGGCCCATGCGCCGGTCGCCACGGTCGCGACCACGGCCAGCGCGCCGCGCCAGCCAGCGGCCCCGGTGGCGAACCAGGCCACGCAGCTGGCCGTGGCGCCGCCCCAGAGCGCGAGCAGGATCCAGCCGCTCCAGGAAGAACGCCCCACCGGATAGTTCACCGATGGGGCGTGGTGCATGCTCAAGGAAGCGCGCCGCCGCTGCCTCAGACCCGCTTGAAGACCAGCGTGCCGTTGGTGCCGCCGAAGCCGAAGTTGTTCTTCAGCGCGACATCGATCTTCACGTCACGCGCCTCGTTGGCGCAGTAGTCCAGGTCGCACTCGGGATCCTGGTTGAAGATGTTGATGGTCGGCGGGCTTTTCTGGTTGTGCACAGCCAGCACGGTGAACACCGATTCGATGCCACCGGCGCCACCCAGCAGGTGGCCAGTCATGGACTTGGTCGAATTGACGACGATCCGGCGGGCATGGTCACCCAGAGCCGCCTTGACCGCGTTGGTCTCGTTCAGGTCGCCCAGGGGGGTGGAGGTGCCGTGCGCATTGAGGTACTGCACCTGCTCGCCGTTGATGCCTGCATTGCGCAGCGCCGCCAGCATCGCCCGCTTCGGACCATCGACGTCCGGCGCGGTCATGTGGTACGCATCGGCGCTCATGCCGAAGCCCGCGAGCTCGGCGTAGATCTTCGCGCCGCGTGCCTTGGCGTGCTCGTACTCCTCGAGCACCAGCACTCCACCGCCCTCACCCAGTACGAAGCCGTCGCGGTCCTTGTCCCAGGGACGGGAGGCCGTCTTGGGATCATCGTTGCGGGTGGACAGCGCGCGCGCCGCGGCGAAGCCGCCCACGCCCAGCGGCGACACGCACGACTCGGCGCCACCGGCGACCATCACGTCGGCGTCGCCGCTCTCGATCATGCGGGCCGACAGCCCGATCGCATGCAGGCCGGTGGTGCAGGCCGTCACCACCGCGATGTTGGGACCCTTGAAGCGGAACTTGATCGACACCTGGCCGGAGATCATGTTGATGATCGAGGCCGGCACGAAGAACGGCGACACCCGTCGCGGCCCGCGGTTGACCAGCTCCGCGTGCATGTCCTCGATCATCGGCAGTCCGCCGATGCCCGAGCCGATGTTGACGCCAATGCGGGTGGCGAGCTCTTCGCCCAGGGCATCCCCGCTGGGCAGCCCGCTGTCGGCGATCGCCTGCGAGGCGGCCGCCATGCCGAGATGGATGAACCGGTCCATGTGCCGGGCTTCCTTCTCGGGGATGTAGTCGCCGATGTTGAAGCCCTTGACCTCGCCCGCGAACTTGCACGCGAAGTTGGCCGCGTCGAACTGGGTGATGTGGTCGATGCCCGAGCGACCCGCGAGCAGGTTGGACCAGGATTCGGCGACCGTGTTGCCGACTGGGCTCACGCAGCCCAGGCCGGTCACGACGACTCGACGGCGCATCATCGGGAGACCTCCGCCCCGGTTGCTCCGGGATTCGACTTCGGAACGGCCGTGCGGCTCATGGAAACCTTCAGGCCTTCTGGTGCGCGTTGGCGTAGTCGATGGCGTTCTGCACCGTCGTGATCTTCTCGGCGTCCTCGTCGGGGATCTCGATGCCGAACTCGTCTTCCAGAGCCATCACCAGCTCCACCGTGTCCAGCGAGTCCGCGCCCAGGTCGGCCACGAAGGCCTTTTCGTTGGTGACCTGCGACTCCTCGACGCCGAGTTGCTCGGCGATGATCTTCTTGACACGTGCTTCGATATCGCTCATGGGTTCCCTCAAAGGGTTTGTGAATGAATCAGCGATTTTAGCGTCCGGCCCCCGCCGCGCCGCCGCAGCGCTGCGGCGCGGACAAATGGGCGATCCGCTTCACGCCATGTACATGCCGCCGTTGACGTGCAGTTCCTGCCCGGTCACGTAGCCGGCCTCGCGAGAGGCCAGGAACGCGACCGCATGCGCCACGTCGGCGGGCTTGCCGAGATGGCCCAGCGGGATCTGCCCCAGCAGCGCCTTTTGCTGCTCCTCGGGGAGCGCACCGGTCATGTCGGTCTCGATGAAGCCCGGCGCCACGCAATTCACGGTGATTCCGCGACTGCCCAGCTCCCGCGCCAGCGCCCGGGTCATGCCGGCCACGCCCGCCTTGGCGGCGGCGTAGTTCGCCTGGCCCGGGTTGCCGGACGCGCCGACCACCGACGTAATGTTGATGATCCGTCCGTAGCGCTGCTTCATCATGGTGCGCATCACGGCGCGGCTCATCCGGAAGACGGCTTTCAGGTTGGTGTCGAGCACCGCGTCCCAGTCCTCGTCCTTCAGCCGCATCGCGAGCATGTCGCGGGTGATGCCGGCGTTGTTGACCAGGATCTGCAGCCCGCCGTGCTGCTTGACGATGCCGTCGATCGCTGCATCGGCGGCGGACGCGTCGTTGACGTCCAGCCGGATGCCCCGGCCACCCAGCGGGGCCAGCACCGCGCCGAGCTTCGCAGCGCCCTCGTCGGTGGTGGCCGTGCCGATCACGGTCGCCCCGCGCTGCGCCAGCAGCTGCGCGATGCCGGCGCCGATGCCGCGCGACGCGCCGGTGACCAGCGCCACCTGTTCCTTCAGACCTTCGCTCATTGCACCAGTTCCTTGGCTTCGGCCAGCGTGGCCGGGTCGTACACGGCGCCGGCAACGAGGGCCGCATCGATGCGCTTGCACAGGCCCTGGAGCACCTTGCCCGGCCCGCATTCGATGACCACGCCCACCTCGCGCGCCTGAATGGCACGCACGCAGTCAACCCACCGGACCGGACCGAACGCCTGCTCGTAGAGCGCGTCCTTGATGCGCTGCGGGTCCGCCTCGACCCGGGCCTCAATGTTGTTGACGACGGGAATGCGCGGGGCCGAGAAGCTCACGGCCGCCAGCCGCTCGCGCAGCCGCTCGGCCGCCGGCTTCATCAAGCTCGAGTGGAACGGGGCCGACACCGGCAACGGGAGCGCACGCTTGGCGCCGTTGGCCTTCAGCACCTCGCAGGCCTTGTCGACGGCGGCCTTGCTGCCGGCGATGACGGTCTGCGCAGGATCGTTGAAGTTGACCGCCTCGACCACCTCGCTGCTGCCGGGGCCGAACGTCCGGGCGGCCTCGGCGCAGCCCTCGACCACCTTCCGGGCGTCCATGCCCAGCACCGCGGCCATGGCACCGGCCCCCACGGGAACCGCATCCTGCATTGCCTGCGCACGGAACCGCACCAGCGGCGCGGCATCGGCCAGCGACAGCACGCCGGCCGCGACCAGGGCGGAGTACTCGCCCAGCGAGTGCCCGGCCACCACGGCCGGTGCCTGGCCGCCTTCGGCCAGCCAGGCACGGTAGGCCGCGACGCCTGCCACCAGCATGACCGGCTGCGTGTTGGTCGTGAGGCCCAGGGCCTCCTTCGGACCCTCGTGGATCAGGCGGCCCAGGTCTTCGCCCAGCGCCTCGGACGCTTCGGCCAGCACGGCGGCCACGGCCGGATGGCCGCCCCAGGCATCGAGCATGCCGACGGCCTGCGAGCCCTGTCCGGGAAAGACGAACGCGAACGGCTTCATGTCTGTGTGTCTCCTGCTGTTGTCGAGGCCCGCAGGCCGGCCGGATCAGAAGTCCAGCAGCACCGCGCCCCAGGTGAATCCACCGCCGACGCCTTCGAGCATCAGCGTGTCACCCTTCTTGATCTTGCCGCTGCGCACGGCGGCATCGAATGCCAGCGGGATCGACGCGGCCGACGTGTTGCCGTGCTGGTCGACGGTGACGACCAGCTTGTCCAGCGGCAGCTTCAGCTTCTTGGCCGTCCCCTGCATGATCCGGATGTTGGCCTGGTGCGGGATCAGCCAGTCGATGTCCGCATCGGTGCGACCAGCCTTGGAGAGCGTGGTGCGGGCAGCTTCCTCGAGCACGCCGACCGCCAGCTTGAACACGGCCTGGCCGTCCATCTTCAGCAGCGGGGTGCCGAGCACCTGGCCGCCAGCCACCGTGCCAGGAACGCAGAGGATGCCCACGTGCTTGCCGTCGGCATGCAGGTCGCTCGCCAGGATGCCCGGTGTCTCGGATGCCTCGAGCACTACGGCGCCCGCGCCGTCGCCGAACAGCACGCAGGTGGTCCGGTCGTTGAAATCGAGGATGCGCGAGAACACCTCGGCGCCGATCACCAGGGCCTTGCTGGCCGAACCGGTGCGGATCATGGCGTCGGCGACGGTGAGCGCGTAGACGAAACCGCTGCAAACGGCCTGCACGTCGAAGGCCGGGCAGCCCGCGATGCCCAGCTTGTGCTGCAGGATCGCGGCAGTGGACGGGAACACCATGTCCGGCGTGGACGTGGCCACGACGATCAGGTCGATCTCGTCGGCGCGGCGGCCCGCCGCTTCCAGCGCCTGCCGCGCTGCCGCCACGCCCAGATCGCTCGATCCCACGTCGGGAGCGGCGAAATGGCGCGCCCGGATGCCGGTGCGCTCGACGATCCACTCATCGGAAGTCTCGACGCCGCGCGTCGCCAGTTCGGCGGCGAGGTCGGCGTTGGTCACGCGACGCGGTGGCAGGAAGCTGCCGGTGCCGGTGATTCGCGAGTATCGGCTCATTCGGAAGCGATCGCCTCGAGCTGTGCATCGGTCGTGCCCCCGACCAGCAGGGGCCGGGCGTGGGCGATGCGCGCCTCGACGCGATCGAGCAAGTTGTTGCGGGCCGCATCATACGCCCGGGCCAGCGCCTGGCCGAACGCATACTCGTCGGCCGAGCCGTGGCTCTTGAACACGAGGCCACGCAGGCCGAGCAGCGCGGCGCCGTTGTAGCGGCGGTAGTCGACGCGGTTCTTGAAGGCGGCCAGCACCGGATAGACCGCCAGCGCCGCCAGCTTGGTGAAGATGTTGCGCGAGAACTCCTCGCGCAGGAAGCCGCCGATCATGCTGGCCAGGCCTTCGCTCGTCTTCAGGGCGACGTTGCCGACGAAGCCGTCGCAGACCACGATGTCCGTCGTCCCCTTGAAGATGTCGTTCCCTTCCACGTTGCCGTGGAAATTCAGGTCGCCCGCTGCGGCTGCGCTGCGCAGCAGTTCGCCGGCGCGCTTGATCACCTCGTTGCCCTTGATGATCTCCTCGCCGATGTTCAGCAGCCCCACGCTGGGCTGCTCCTTGCTGGTGAGGGCCGCCACGAGGGCGGAGCCCATGACGGCGAACTGCAGCAGGTGCTGCTCGGTGCAGTCGACGTTCGCGCCGAGGTCGAGCATCGTGGTGGCGCCGCCCTTGGCATTCGGCATCGGATAGGCGATCGCCGGCCGATCGATGCCATCCAGGGTCTTGAGGAGGTAGCGAGCCAGCGCCATCAGGGCCCCGGTGTTCCCGGCCGAGACGGCGGCCTGGGCCCTGCCCTCCTTGACCTCGCGGATCGCCACCCGCATCGAGGAATCCTTCTTCCTGCGCAGGGCGACCTCGACGGCATCGTCCATCGTCACCACCTCGGTGGCCGCGATGATCGTCGCGCGCGGATGCTGGAACGCCTGCAGCGCGTCTGTGGCCCCCACCAGCAGCAGCCGCGCGTCGGGGTGCTCCTCCAGGAAGCGGCGGCAGGCCGGCAGGGTGACACGCGGGCCGTGGTCCCCTCCCATGCAGTCGACGGCAAGAATGGTCATGGCACGGACTGTAGAGCTTCTGCGACGGCGACCACCCGATCAGGACCGGAGGCGCCCAGAAAAAAGGCCCGAGCTGCGTTCGGCAGCGCCGGGCCTCGTCGCGACGCGGTGGGCAGCGTCAGGCGTCGTTCTTCGTCTTGAGCACCTTGCGGCCACGGTAGAAGCCGGTCGGGCTGATGTGGTGACGCAGGTGGGTCTCGCCGGTGGTCGGCTCGACGGCGATGCCCGGCACCGTCAGGGCGTTGTGCGAACGGTGCATGCCCCGCTTGGAGGGGGACTTCTTGTTTTGCTGGACGGCCATGTCGGGCTCCTGGACGGGTCTTGCGCTGCGCGCCGACGGGCGCACAGGGCGGTTGAAGGTGGTGGGTGATGGACACCGCGCAAGCCAGGTGCGACTGCGCGAAGCCCGCCATTATAGAACACATCCGCCAGCCGGTCGACAGGCCGCTGGCGGAGGCCTCAGCCGCGCCCGTTGCGCAGGTCCTTGAGGCGGGCGAAGGGGTTCTCCGGCGCAGACGCCTCCTCGAAGTCCGGATCGGCGGCCGAGAGCTGCACGGGCGCCGGGCAGACTTCGTGCCGGGGCACCACCGGCACCTCCATCAGGAGCTCGTCCTCGATCAGCTGCAGCAGGTCGAACGCACGGCTGATCGCCAGCAGGTCCTCCTCGGCCTCGTCATCCTCAGCCGCGGCGGTTTCCTCGTCCGCGACGAAGCGGAACGGACGGTCGACCTGCAGGGCCACGTCGACCGGCTCCAGGCAACGCTGGCACGTCATCGGCAGAACGGCATCGGCCCGCAGGTGCACCCAGACCTGGGGCTGCACGTGGCGCGGGTTGAGCATCTCGCCCTGCGCGGACCACTGCACGGGCCGGTCGTTGCCCTGCCCCGCCGCCTCGGCCGCGAGTCGCTTGAAATCGCCCACGCGGGCGGTGCCGGAAAGCTGCGCCGCGTCTTCGGCGAAGGCCCGCACATCGAGCCGGGTGGGGCTGAACTGCCTGTTCATCGGGGTCAGTGTAAGAGAATCGACCCATGCCCCGCACGCTCATTCTCGGCTCCACGTCCGCCTATCGACGCGAACTGCTGGACCGTCTCCGGCTGCCGTTCGACGTCGTCGCGCCCGGGGTGGACGAGACCCCGCAGGCCGGCGAGCGGCCGGAATCACTCGCCCGGCGGCTGGCCCTCGCGAAGGCGCGCGCGGTCGCGGCGCGGCACCCCCACGCGGTCGTGATCGGCTCCGACCAGGTGGCCGACCTGGATGGGGAGCCACTGGGCAAGCCGGGCGATCACATGCGGGCAACCGCCCAGCTGCGGCGCATGCGCGGCCGCACGGTCGTCTTCCAGACAGCGCTGTCGGTCGTCTGCCTCGACGCAGGATTCGAGCAGTCGGACCTGGCACCGGTGCGGGTGCGCTTTCGCGACCTCGGCGATGCCGAGATCGAGTCGTACTTGCGCCTGGAGCAGCCGTACGACTGCGCCGGCAGCGCCAAGAGCGAAGGTCTGGGCATCGCACTGCTCGAGTCCATCAACAGCGACGATCCCACCGCGCTCATCGGCCTGCCGCTGATCCGCACCTGCCGCCTGTTGCGGGCTGCCGGCCTGCAGGTGCCCTGATGCCCGGCATCCTGTACCTGGTGCCGGCGCCGCTGGACTTCGGCTGCGCCGAGCAGGCTCCGCTGGCGCAGGTGATGCCGCAGGCGACGCTGGACGTCGCTGCGCGCCTGGGTCACTGGATTGCCGAGAACGCGAAGTCGACCCGTGCCTATCTCAAGCGCGTCAACGAGACCCACCCGCTGGCGCAGCCGCTGCAGGCGCTGTCCATCGCCGAGCTGCCCAGGGACGTGCACAAGAAGGGCGACCATGCGGGCGGATTCGACGCCAAGCCGCTGCTGGCAGCGGCGTTGCAGGGCCACGATGTCGGCCTGGTCAGCGAGGCGGGGATGCCGGCGGTGGCCGATCCGGGCTCCTCGGTGGTGCGCGCCGCGCACGAGCTGGGCGTCGCGGTGGTCCCGCTCGTCGGGCCGGTGTCACTGCTGCTGGCGCTGGCGGCCAGCGGCCTCAACGGACAGAACTTCGCCTTCGTCGGCTACCTGCCCCAGCAACCGGGGCCGCGCACGCAGCGCCTGCGCGAACTGGAATCGATCGCCGGGCGGACCGGCCAGACCCAGCTGTTCATCGAGACGCCATACCGGAACGCCGCCTTGTGGCAGTCCCTGCTGGAGGGCCTGCAGGGCGACACCCGGGTGGCCGTGGCCACCGGCCTGACGCTACCCGGCGGCCGGGTCGCGAGCCGGCCGGTGGCCCAGTGGCGGCGTGAGGCAGTGCCCGTCACCGGGGACACGCCGGCCGTCTTCCTGCTCGGCCGCTGAGCGTCAGCGCACCGACGGCACGCTGCGCATGGCGCGCACGGCGCCCTCGCCGATGGCGGCGCCGAAGCGCTTGGCCAGGCGCTCGGCCACGTTCTCGCGGCGGGTGTAGTCCACCAGTTCCTCGGCCTTGATCACTTCGCGGGCCACGAAGTCCAGGTTGGCGAGTTGGTCGGCCAAGCCCATGTCGACGGCCTGCTGCCCAGTCCAGAACAGGCCGGAGAACAGCTCCGGCGAGTCCTTCAGGCGCTTGCCGCGCCCAGCCTTCACCACGTCGATGAACTGCTTGTGGATCTGCTCCAGCATGGTCTGGGCGTACGCGCGCTGCTTGTCCGTCATCGGCGTGAACGGGTCGAGGAAGCCCTTGTTCTCGCCGGCGGTGAGCAGGCGGCGCTCGACGCCCAGCTTCTCCATGAGGCCGGTGAAGCCGAAGCCGTCCATCAGCACCCCGATGCTGCCGACGATGCTGGCCTTGTCCACGTAGATCTTGTCGGCGGCCGAGGCGATGTAGTACGCGGCCGAGGCGCAGGTCTCCTCGACCACTGCGTACACCGGCTTGTTGTACTTGGCGCGCAGGCGGCGCACCTCGTCGTTGATGATGCCAGCCTGCACCGGGCTGCCGCCGGGCGAGTTGATCAGCAGCACGATGCCCTTGGCGCCCTCGTCCTCGAAGGCGGCGCGCACGGCGGCCACGACGAATTCGGCACTGGCGTCCGCGCCGTCCGCGATCTCGCCCTTGATCTCCACCACCGCCGTGTGCGGCAGCGTCTTGTCGGCCTTGGGCGCGCCGCGATAGAGAAAGGTCCAGGTGAGGAACACCAGGAAGGCCAGCCAGGCCAGCCGCGTGAAGTTGCGCCAGCGACGCGCCTTGCGCTGCTCCGCGAGCGTGGCGAACATGAGGCGCTCCATCGCCTGCCGTTCCCAGCCGGGCTGCAGGCCCGCGGCGGCGGACGGCGAAGGATCTTGCGGCGAAGCGCCGGGCGTCATGGGGTCGCTCATGGGAGGTGGAGGGTCAGAAGGCAAGGGGTTGCAGGTTCCAGGCAGTATGCCAGCGCACCACGCCGTCCTGCTCTGTCAGGGCGATCTTCACCAGCCCGCCCCGGCAGGGGCCGCCCGCGCAGGCGCCGGTGTCGGGCCGGTACACCGCTCCGTGGGTGGCGCACAGCAGCCATTGGCCGGTGTCGTCGAAGAACCGGTCGGGCTGCCAGTCCATCTCCATCGCCACATGGGCACAGCGGTTCAGGTAGGCCTGCACGTGCCCCTGCCAGCGGACGGCGAACGCGCGGCAGGTCTGGCCGCCGTACACCACGTCGAACGGCACGGCCGCGCCGCCCTCGACCAGGTCCTTGCTGCCGCACAGGTCGACCGCGTGCATGGTGGCTCAGGCGTTGTCCCGTAGCCAGGCGTCCAGTTCCTGCACCGAGTGCGCGATGTGCAGCGGCTGCAGTTCATGGAAGGTGCCGGGCTCGTGCGCACCGTAGCTGACGCCCACCGATGGACACCGGGCATTGAGCGCCATCTGCAGGTCGTGCGTGGTGTCCCCGATCATCAGCGTGCGCTCCGGCACCGTGCCGAACTGGCGCATCAGCTCGTGCAGCATGCGAGGATGGGGCTTGCCGGCCGTCTCGTCGGCGGTGCGGGAGCCGTCGAACAGCCCTTGGAGCTCCTGGGCGCGCAACACCTCGTCCAGCCCGCGGCGCGACTTGCCGGTGGCCACCGCGAGCCGGAAGCCCCGCGCCTTGAGGTCGTGCAGCAGCGGCAGCACGCCGTCGAAGAGACTCAGGTCGTCCTGGTGCTGGTAGTAGTGGTGCCGGTAGCGCGCGCCCAGTTCGGGGTACTTCTCCTCGGGAACATCGGGGGCGGCACGCGCGAGCGCCTGGGCCAGGCTCATCCCGATGACATAGGCAGCGGCGTGGTCGGTCGGCTTGCGGCCGCCGACGTCCACCACGGCACGCTGGATGCATTGCACGATCACGCTGGTCGAGTCGTACAGCGTGCCGTCCCAATCGAAGGCGATCAGGTCAAACTGGCGCGGCCGTGGGTTGGGCATGGCGGTCTGCGAACTGCTGGAGGTCGGTGGGGAGCGCCGCCTCGAGGGCGACGGGCTCGCCCGAGGCGGGATGCTGGAACTGTAAACGCCAGGCGTGCAGGAACATGCGGCGCAGGCCCTGCCGCTGCAGCGCCTTGTTCAGTTCGAAGTCGCCGTACTTGTCGTCCCCCGCGATGGGATGCCCCTGGGACGCCAGGTGCACGCGGATCTGATGGGTGCGGCCGGTCTTGATCGTCACTTCCAGCAGGGTGTAGGCACCCAGCCGCCGGGCCACCTTCACCAGCGTGATCGAGCGCATGCCCTCCGGGTCGTCCTTGCCGACCACCCGCACCCGCCGCTCGCCGGCGGCGGCCTCGTCGCCGGCCACCAGGTACTTGTGCAGCGGCAGGTCGATCACCTTTTTGGCGGCAGGCCAGGCGCCGGTGACCAGCGCGAGGTAGGTCTTGCCGGTCTCGCGGCCACGGAACTGGTCCTGCAGCCGGGTCAGCGCCGAACGCCGCTTGGCCACCAGCAGCACGCCCGAGGTTTCGCGGTCGAGCCGGTGGACCAGTTCCAGGAACTTGGCCTGCGGACGCGCCTGGCGCAACTGTTCGATGACACCGAAGCTGACGCCGCTGCCCCCGTGCACCGCCACGCCGGCCGGCTTGTCCAGTGCCAGCACGTGGTCGTCTTCCAGCAGGATCGGGAATTCCCGCGCCGGCGCGGGCCGGGCGGCCGCCTCGACCACCCGCTCCGGCAGGCGCACCGGCGGCACCCGCACTAGGTCGCCGGCTTCCACCCGGGAGTCGGCGGCGGCGCGGCCCTTGTTCACCCGCACTTCGCCGCTGCGGATGATGCGGTAGACGTGGGTCTTGGGCACGCCCTTCAACTCCCGCAGCAGGAAGTTGTCGAGCCGCTGGCCGGCGGAATCCTCGCCGACTTCGACGATCTTCACTTCTGCCTGGGCGCCGGACGCCGCGGCCCCTATAATGCGTTTCACTGGCGTCTTGCCGTAAGTGTTTGATTTGGCTGGAGTTTAGTCCACCCTCTTGCACCGGCGACGCCGGCAGGTCGATGCCGACGTCGTTCTTGCCAGGCAGGTTGCCAGCCCAAGGAGCTGCAATGGCCGGCCGGACGCCGAAGCCGCCGACGCTCCAAGACGAAACCCAACCGGAATACAAGCTCGCCAGCGATCCTGCTGGCAGCGGATCAAAGCGAGACCCCTGTGCTGATGGCGCTCTTCCTGGCCTGCTGGCGGTGGCTGATGCCCACCGTCGCGGGCTTTGGGCCGCCCCGGCACCTTGCCCGCGCCCCGCAGGTTGCAGTTCCTGCGACCCTGCGCCCCGGCCCCCGCCTCGCCCTCATCCACGCGCCGCCGCACCGCCTGCTGACATAGCCTCCAGGGCTCCAGCACGCGCCGCGTCCGGCCGTTCCGCTTTCGTTTCGCCTCGCGTCAGCACGGCATCGTGGACCCATCCCCGGGTCGGATGTATGTGAGAACAAGAAGGTGACGCAATGAAGCGGATGCTGATCAATGCCACGCAGGCCGAAGAGCGCCGGCTGGCCATCGTCGACGGGCAGAAGCTCCTCGACTACGAAATCGAGATCGAAGGGCGCGAACAGCGCAAGGGCAACATCTACAAGGCCGTCGTCACGCGCGTCGAGCCCTCGCTGGAGGCCTGCTTCGTCGACTACGGCGAGGACCGCCACGGCTTCCTGCCGTTCAAGGAGATCTCCAAGCAGTACTTCCAGCCCGGCGTGTCGGCCTCGCAGGCGCGCATCAATGAGGCGATCCGCGAAGGCCAGGAACTGCTGGTCCAGGTGGAAAAGGAAGAGCGCGGCAACAAGGGCGCGGCCCTGACCACGTTCATCTCGCTGGCCGGCCGCTACGTCGTGCTGATGCCCAACAACCCGCGCGGCGGCGGCGTCTCGCGCCGCATCGAGGGTGACGACCGCGCCGAGCTCAAGGAGGCGATGGACCAGCTGGAATATCCCAACGGGATGTCCATCATCGCGCGCACCGCCGGCATCGGCCGCAGCGCGCCCGAGCTGCAGTGGGACCTGAACTACCTGCTCAAGCTCTGGAACGCGATCGACGGCGCCGCCAAGGGCGGCAGGGGCGCCTTCCTGATCTACCAGGAGTCGTCGCTGGTCATCCGCTGCATCCGCGACTACTTCAACAACGACATCGGCGACATCCTGATCGACACGGACGAGATCTACGATCAGGCCCAGCAGTTCATGTCGCACGTCATGCCCGAGCACGCCGCCCGGGTGAAGCGCTACCGCGACGACGCGCCGCTGTTCTCGCGCTTCCAGATCGAGCACCAGATCGAGTCGGCCTACGCCCGCGAGGTGAAGCTGCCGTCCGGTGGCGTGATCGTGATCGACCACACCGAGGCGCTGGTCTCCATCGACGTCAACTCGGCCCGCGCCATCAAGGGCGGCGACATCGAGGAGACCGCCACCCGCACCAATCTGGAAGCCGCCGACGAGGTGGCGCGCCAGATGCGCCTGCGCGACCTTGGCGGCCTGATCGTCATCGACTTCATCGACATGGAAGAGTCGAAGAACCGACGGGAGGTCGAGAACCGCCTGCGCGACGCGCTGCGCCAGGACCGCGCCCGCGTCCAGTTCGGCACGATCAGCAAGTTCGGCCTGATGGAGATGAGCCGCCAGCGCCTGCGCCCGGCCCTGTCGGAAGGCGCCTCCATCCCGTGCCCGCGTTGCGGCGGCCACGGCCACATCCGCGACACCGAAAGCTCGGCCCTGCAGATCCTGCGGATCATCCAGGAAGAGTCGATGAAGGACAGCACCGCCGCCGTGCACTGCCAGGTGCCGGTGGAGGTCGCGTCGTTCCTGCTCAACGAGAAGCGCACCGAGATCGCGAAGATCGAGCTCAAGCAGCGTATCGCGGTGATCATGGTGCCCAACAAGTCGCTCGAGACGCCGCACTACAAGCTCGAGCGCCTCAAGCACGATGACCCGCGCCTGGACAACCTGAAGGCCAGCTACCACATGGCCGAGGACGTCGAGGAGAAGACCGAGGTCACCCGCCGGTCGCAGGAGCGCGCCAACAAGCAGGACCCGGTGATCAAGGGCGTGCTGCCCGACATGCCGGCGCCGATCGCCCCGCCCAAGCCCGAGAAGGTGGAGCCGGCGCCGCAGGCGGCCGCGGCACCCGCACCGGCCCAGGCTCCGGCGCCCGCGCCGGCCGTTCCGGAGCCGAGTTTCGTCTCCTGGTTCAAGAGCCTGTTCGGCCTGGCGCCCTCCAGCGCGCCCGCCCCGGCACCAGCCGCAGCACCGGCCAAGACCGAGGACAAGCGAGAGGCGCGCGGCGAACGCGGTGGCGACAGCCGGCGAGGCGGCCGCGGCCGTGATCGCAACCGCGGCGGCGAAGGCCGTGGCCGCGACCATGAGCAGCGCCGGGAACGCGCCGAAGCCGGCGAAGGCCAGCCGCGCAACGGCGAAGCCCGCGCCGAAGGCGAGGGCCGTCGCGAGCGTGGCCCCCGTGGCGAACGGGCCGAGGGACGCGAGCCGCGCGAGCCCCGTGAGGGACGTGAGGGACGCGAGCCCCGGGAGGCCCGCGAGCCGCGCGAAGGTCGTGAACCCCGGGAAGCGCGGGAAGGCCGTGAAGCCCGTGAAGGCCGCGAGCCTCGCGAAGCCCGTGAAGGCCGTGAGCCTCGCGAGGCGCGTGAACCGCGTGAGGGCCGCGAAGCACGTGAACCGCGCGAACCGCGTGAGGGCCGTGGTGAGCGCCAGGGTCGGCGCGACGAGCGCCGCAGCGACGAGCAGCGTGTCGAATCCGAGCTGACCGCCTCCGGTGCCCAGCAGCCCGTCGGCGATGCCGGCGAGCAGCCCCGCGCCGAGCGCGCCCCGCGCGGTGAACGCGGTGAACGCGGTGAACGCGGTGAACGCGGCGAAGGCCGCCGCGAGCGCGGCGAGCGCCGTCCACGTGAGCAGGCCCCGCAAGCGGTGACCGAGGCCGCCGCGGTCGAGGGCCAATCCAGCGCCCAGGCTGCCGCCGCACTGGACGGGGAGGCGCCGCAGGCCCTCGCCAGCGGTGAAGCGGCGGAAGCGACGCGCGAGGGCGACGGCCGCCGCGAGCCGCGCCGCTCGCGCGACCGCTACGGACGCGACCGCCGCGAACGCAACGGCGAGGCAGGTCCGGCGGACACGGCCCCGGCCGTGGCACCTGAGGCGGCCGAGAGCGGCGAAGCGGCTGCCGAGCGCCGGCCGCGCTACGCGACCGGGTTCGTGAGCGAGGAGACGGGAGCCGAGGCGAGCGCCTCGCCCGCGGCGCCTGCGGCCGTGTCGGTGCCCGCACCGGCACCGGCACCGGCACCGGCACCGGCACCGGCACCGGCGCCGGCGCCGGCCCCCACGATCGCGCCGATCGCCGTCCAGTCCGCCACCGCGTCGGTCACCCCGGCCGCGGCTGCCGGCCTGCCGCAGGTGCAACCGTTCGATCTGCCGGTGGACCACCTCGCGCAGATCGCCGCCAGCTCGGGCCTGCAGTGGGTGAACTCGGATGCCGAGAAGATCGCCGCGGTGCAAGCCGCGATCGCTGCCGAACCCAAACCGGCCCGCGTGCCGCGCGAGCGGCCGCCGGTGGTCGTTGTCGACGAGGGTCCGCTGGTGCTGGTGGAAACCCGCCGCGACCTGCGCGACATGAAGCTGCCGTTCGAGCAGCCGCAACAGCAGCCCCCGCTGCAGTGACCCCGGAGCGGCCTTGCGCCGCCCGCCAATGACAAAGGGAGCCTCGGGCTCCCTTTGTCATTTGGCGAACGCTGTTCTCGGGACGGCACGGCGACCTGCCCGCGCACCTGCTCCAGCTCGCCCGGCCCTGCCCTCGCGAATCTCGCCGAGCCTCGCCTGGCCTGTCGCTCGTCCGTCTTGCGGCTGTGGCTGCGGCTGTGGCTGCGGCTGCGGCTGCGGCTGTGGCTGTGGCTGTGGCTGTGGCTGTGGCTGTGGCTGCGGCTGCGGCTGCGGCTGCGGCTGTGGCAGTGGCAGTGGCAGTGGCAGTGGCAGTGGCTGTGGCTGTGGCTGTGGCTGTGGCTGTGGCTGTGGCTGTGGCTGTGGCTGTGGCTGTGGCTGTGGCTGTGGCTGTGGCTGTGGCTGTGGCTGTGGCTGTGGCTGCGTGCGGGCCGCTGCCGGCCGCGTTCACCACGGCGAGGACCGCGGCCACACGCACGGCCACTGCGGCGCGGTGTGTCGCTCAATCCTGCGCGGCCTGCTTCCAGGCGGCCGTGGCCGCCTCGCCGTCGCCGCGCTCCTCGGCGAGCTGGGCGAGCGCGCGGCAGGCATTGCGGTGCAGCGAACGATCCTGCAGGGCGAGCGCAGCCTGCCGCAGCAGCTGCTGCGCCTTGCCCCACAGCTGCCGCTTCATGCAGGCCATGCCCGCCAGGTACTGCAGCGTCGCGTCGCGCGGGTTGGTGCGCTGGGCGGCCTCGATGCGCGCCAGCCAGGCGCCGTCGATGGAATCGAGGCCCTGCTCCAGCGCGCAGACCAGCTTGACCTTCAGGCTGTCGCCCAGCTGGTGCTGGCGCTCCCAGACGGGCAGCAGCCATTCGCGCGCCAGCGCCGCATCGCCGCCCAGCCGCACGAGGCGCTGCGCCGCGTGGATCGCCAGCTCGGGCATTTCCCGTTCGGCCGGCTCCAGGGCCAGCCAGGCCTTGTGCAACTGGGCCGGGTCGTGCGCGCCGTTGAGCAGGTCGGTGGCCAGGCCGCGCACCAGGCTCTCGGCGGCAACCGGCGAGAACGCCCGGTGCTTGGCCAGCAGGCGCGCCGTCTCGAGGGCGTCGGCGGTGTGCCGGGCGAGGCGGGCCGCCCGCAACTTCATCCGGAGGGCCAGGGTGCGTCGGCCGGCGCCCGAAGGCAGGCCCTTCAGCCAGCCGATCGCCTGCTGCGGCTCCCGGTCCTCCAGTGCCCAGCGGGCCGCCCGCATGAGTGCGCCCTCGTGCGTTTCCTGCCCATCGCGCGCGGCGGTCTGCTCCAGCGCCCGCTGGAGGTGCTCGTCGCGCGCGGGCCGGTCCTGCAGCGCCTGCGCGCTCTCGGCGGCGACCAGGTGGGCCAGCGTGCGCAGCTGCGCGCCGTTGGCCAGTGGTGCGCCGCCGGTGGCCAGCGACGCTTCCTGCGCCAGGGCGGCTTCCGCCGACTTGCGGGCGCGGATGAAGCGACCCGCCAGCAGGTGGGAGAGCGCGTCCAGCATCTGGGCGTGCATGCCGCGCTCCTTCTGCTGGGTGCGCCACCGCAGAGCCTGGCGCGGCAGGTCGAACAGCGCCGACAGCGCCCGCAGCGCCGCATGCAGGAACAGGAAGGCCGCCAGCAGGAGCAGCAGCACGAGATTGAGCGACAGGTCGATGCGGTACGGCGGCCAGAAGACGGTCACCGTGCCCTGGTTGTTGCCGGCGAACAGGGCGACTGCGGCCGCGATGCCGAACAGGGCCAGGAGCCAGAGGGCCGCGCGCATCGTCAGCGTCCCGCCACCGTGGCCAGCGCCGCCAGCGTCTCGTCCACCCGCGGCAGTTCCACCACACGCAGCTGCGTCTGCACCTGCTGCATCGCGCTGGCCATGGCCTGCGTCCGGCGGGCGGCAGGGTCGAAGTACCTGTTCAGTGCCACGGCGGCACTCGCCACGTCGGCACGCGCCGCGTCGGTCTGGCGCGCCAGCAAGGCCAGCCGCGCGTTCATCAGCCGCAGCTTGAGGTTCTCGCGCAGGAAGAACCCCTGCTCCGGCGCCAGCAGGGCCGCTTCCGGCTGGTCGACGCGGCTCACGCGCACCAGCGCTCGCGCTTCGTCGCGCACCCCTTCCAGCCATTGCTGCCACCAGGGCAAGGCCCGGGCGGGCGCCGTCTCCGGCCGCGGCGCGGCGCGCGTCGTGCCGGGCCCCACCGCATTGGCCAGCGGCAGGTCGTCCACCTGGCGCGCCATCTCATCGATGCGCAACAGCAGGCCCGGCACGTCGGCCACCGCGGCGGTCCGGATCCGCTCCATGTCACGCGTGACGGCCGTGCGGATGCGGGCCAGCCGCGGTTCGGCGGCACGGGCCAGCCGCTGGTCCGCCGCGCGCAGCGCCCCGAGCAGCGGTTCCGCGCTCATCGTGAGCTGGGCCTGCTGCTGCGCCAGGCGCAGGCTGGCGTCGATGTCGACCACCAGGTTCTCGTCGCGCGAGCGCGAGAGGCTCTGCATCAGGTCTTCCAGCTGGGTGCGCTGCAGCGCCACCTCGCTGATGCGCGCGTCGGTGGCCGCCTGGCGGGCCGCGACGTCGCGCGCGAGGTCCTGGGCCTGGCGGGCCAGGGTGCGCGCCTCCACCGCGTTGCTGCCCGCATCCGCGCTCTGGCGGGCCAGTTGCTCCTGGATGGTGGACAGTTTCTGCCACAGCATGACGCTGGAGCCCAGGGCCAGCACGGTGGCCGTGCCGAGCACCCAGCCGACCAGCTGGGCCGACCGGCTGCGGGCGGCCGGGACAACGGGGGCGGGACGGGGCTCCAGTGCGGGAACGGGCGGCGCGGACTCGGTGTCGCGAACGGTCTCTGCACTCATCCGAGCGATTCTAGGGCGGCCACCACGGCTGCCGGCTCCGGCCGTGACGGGCACACGACACCGAAGCCGGCCTCGCGCGCCGCCTGCGCGATGCGCTCGTGGGTCGCGACTGCGCGCGCCGCGTCCCAGCCCTGGCCAGGCAGCAGCGACTGCAGGTTGGCGATGGCCTCCGAACTGCTGAACAGCCAGACCGACCCGTCGCGCGCCGCACCCGCGGCCGCATGGCGATCCGCCCCGGACCACTTCGGCAGCCGGCGCGTGTAGGCGGCCACTGTGGTGACCCGGGCGCCCGCCGCGTCGAGGCGGCGCGCCAGCCAGTCGCGGCCGGCCGGCGATCCGTCGTTGCCGGCGCCGCGCACCAGCAGCACGTCCCAGCCTGGCTGCACGCGGACCGCGACCTCGGTCCACAACGCCTCCGAGTCGAACTGGGCGGCGTCCGCCGGCGGCGCGTCGATCAGCCCCGCGGGAACCCCGGCGGCCTGCAGCGCCCGCACGGTGCCGGGGCCGGTCGCCCAGGCCCGGGCCGGCGACGGCCAGGGCTGGCCGTCGCGCAGGAACTGCTGGACGGCATTCGCGCTGACGAACATGGCCGCCTGGAACCGGTCGAGCGAGGCGCGCGCCTGCGCCAGTGCCGCGGGCTGCGGCGCATCGCCGATCTCGATGAGGGGAAGACGCAGCACCTCGTGGCCGCGCAGGCGCAGGTCCTGCTGCCAGCGGCCCGCGTCCGGCGCCGGGCGGGTCAGCACCACCCGCATGGGCGGCCCGTCAGCGCGCGCCGCCGGCGCGCAGCCGGGCCGCGGCGTCGATGCCCAGCGCCGCCGCGTCCTCGAGACCACCCACCGCGCCGCTCACCTGGGCGCGCACCAGCGGCGCCGCGCCGTCGGGGTCGCCCCAGGCGGCCTGCAGCCGCAGCACCTCGCCGTCGAGCGTGGCATGCGCCGCCAGCGGCATCGAACAGCTGCCGCCCATGGCACGGCTGACGGCGCGCTCGGCCGCGACCGCCAGCCAGGTGGTCTGGTGGGCCAGCGGCTGCAGCGCCCGGCGCAGGTCGTCGCGGCTGCTGCGGATCTCGATGCCCAGCGCGCCCTGCCCCGCCGCCGGCAGCATCTGCGCCGGCTCGAACACCATGCGGATGCGGTCCGCCAGGCCCAGCCGCTTGAGCCCCGCCGCCGCCAGCACGATGGCGTCGTACTGCCCGTCGTCGAGCTTGCGCAGGCGGGTGTCGAGGTTGCCACGCAAGGGCTCGATGCGCAGGTCCGGCCGCAGCGCCCGCAGCAGCACCACGCGGCGCAGGCTGGAGGTGCCGACCACGGCGCCCTGCGGCAGCGCGTCGAGCGACGCGTACCGGGGCGACACCAGCGCATCGCGCGGATCCTCGCGCTCCATCACGCAGGCCAGCGCAAAGCCCTCGGGCAGGTCCATGGGGACGTCCTTGAGCGAGTGCACGGCCAGGTCGGCGCGGCCCTCTTCCAGCGCGACTTCCAGCTCCTTCACGAACAGGCCCTTGCCCCCGACCTTGCTCAGGCTGCGGTCCAGGATCTGGTCGCCCTTGGTGGTCATGCCCAGCAGCGTGGCCGGGTGGCCGAGGTCGGCCAGCAGCGCCTGCACATGCTCGGCCTGCCACAGCGCGAGGCGGCTTTCGCGGGTGGCGATGACGATCTGACTCACGGTCGAAACCTGTTCGTAATCCTGGGGGTGACCCGATGCTAGCATCCGGGCTGCCGAAAAAATAAGCACCACATGCCATCCACCACACCGGACACTCCCGCCCGCCGCGCCCGCGAGAACGAGCGCCCCCTGGTGGAGGACATCCGGTTCCTGGGACGCATCCTCGGCGACGTCATCCGCGAGCAGGAAGGCGTGGCCGCCTTCGAGCTGGTCGAGCGCATCCGCAAGCTGTCGGTGGCCTTCCGGCGCGACGCCGACCAGGAGGCCGACCGGGCGCTCAAGACGCTGCTCAAGACCCTCAGCGGCGACCAGGCGGTGAGCGTCATCCGCGCCTTCACCTACTTCAGCCACCTGGCCAACCTGGCTGAGGACCGCCACCACATCCGGCGGCGCCTGGTGCACGAGCGTGCGGGCGACACGCAGGAGGGCTCGATCGAGGTCGCGCTGGCGCGGCTGCGCTGGGCCGGCATCAGCCCCAAGGCGATCTCGCAGGCGCTGGCCGAGAGCTTCGTCTCCCCGGTGCTGACCGCCCACCCGACCGAGGTGCAGCGGCAGAGCATCCTGGACGCCGAACGCGAGATCGCGGAGCTGCTCACGCAGCGCGACGAGATCAAGGCGCGCGCCCAGCCGCGCGACGCGCTGGCCCCGCGCGAGCTCGCCGCCAACGAAGCGCAGATCCGTGCCCGCGTCATGCAGCTGTGGCAGACGCGCCTGCTGCGGTTCACCAAGCTGACGGTGGCCGACGAGATCGAGAACGCGCTGTCCTACTACGAGGCCACGTTCCTGCGTGAGATCCCCAAGCTCTATGCCGGCCTGGAGCGCGAACTGGGCCAGCAGCCGGTCGCCAGCTTCCTGCGCATGGGCATGTGGATCGGCGGCGACCGCGACGGCAACCCCAACGTCAGCGCCCAGACGCTGGAGCAGGCGCTGCGCCGGCAATGCGAGGTGGCGCTGCGCCATTTCCTGACCGAAGTGCACTTCCTCGGCCGCGAACTGTCGATCTCGGCGATGCTGGTGGACGTGACGCCCGAGATGCGGGCGCTGGCCGAACGCTCGCCCGACCGCAACGAGCACCGCGAGGACGAGCCCTACCGGCGGGCGCTCGCCGGCATGTACTCGCGGCTGGCCGCCACGCTGAAGGAGTACACCGGCGGCGATGCCGCGCGTCACCTGCTGCCGCCGCAGAACCCCTACCGCACCTCGGAGGAGTTCCACGCCGACCTGTGCACCATCCGCGCATCGCTGCTGGCCGGCCACTCGGGGGCGCTGGCGGGCCATCGCCTGCAGCCGCTGATCCGGGCGGTCGAGGTGTTCGGCTTCCACCTGGCCAGCATGGACCTGCGCCAGAGTTCCGATCAGCACGAGGCCGTGGTCGCCGAGCTGCTGGCCACCGCCCGCATCGAACCCGACTACGCCAACCTGCCGGAGCCGGCCCGGCGCGAGGTGCTGCTGCGCCTGCTCTCCGACGCCCGCCCGCTGCGGGTGGTCGGCGCGGCGTACTCCGAGCACACGCGCGGCGAGATCGCCATCTTCGAGGCCGCGCTGCGCATGCGCCAGCGCTACGGCCGCGACGCGGTGCGCCACTACATCATCAGCCACACCGAGGCCGTGAGCGACCTGCTGGAGGTGCTGCTGCTGCAGAAGGAGGTGGGGCTGATGCGCGGCGTCCTGGACGACCACGCCGTGGCCGACCTGATCGTGGTGCCGCTGTTCGAGACGATCGAGGACCTGCGCAACGCCGCGCCGATCATGCGCGAGTTCTATGCGGTGCCGGGCGTGGCCCGGATGGTGGAGCGCTCCGGCGCCGAGCAGGACGTGATGCTGGGCTACAGCGACAGCAACAAGGATGGCGGCATCTTCACCAGCAACTGGGAACTGTACCGGGCCGAGATCGCGCTGGTGGACCTGTTCGACCGGCTGCCGTACCGCATCCGCCTGCGCATGTTCCACGGCCGCGGCGGCACCGTGGGCCGTGGCGGCGGCCCCAGCTACCAGGCCATCCTGGCGCAGCCGCCGGGCACGGTGCGCGGCCAGATCCGTCTGACCGAGCAGGGCGAGGTGATCGGCTCCAAGTACGCCAACCCCGAGATCGGGCGGCGCAATCTGGAAACGCTGGTGGCGGCCACGCTGGAGGCGACGCTGCTGCAGCCGACCAAGCCGGCACCCGAGTCCTTCCTCGAAGCAGCCGAAGCGCTCTCGGGCGCCAGCATGGCCGCCTACCGCGCCCTGGTGTACGAGACGCCGGGCTTCACCGACTACTTCTTCGGCTCGACGCCCATCCGCGAGATCGCGGAGCTCAACATCGGGTCGCGGCCGGCCTCACGCAAACCGAGCCAGCGCATCGAGGACCTGCGCGCCATCCCGTGGAGTTTCAGCTGGGGGCAATGCCGCCTCACGCTGCCCGGCTGGTACGGCTTCGGCTCGGCGGTCCAGGGCTTCCTGGCCGATCCGCGGCGGCCGCGCAAGGAAGGGCTGGCGCTGCTGCAGAAGATGCACCGCCAGTGGCCGTTCTTCCGCGCCCTGCTCTCCAACATGGACATGGTGCTGGCCAAGAGCGATCTGGCGCTGGCCTCGCGCTACGCCGGGCTGGTGGCCGATGGCCGGCTGCGCAAGCGGATCTTCGCGGCCATCGAAGCCGAATGGCAGCGCACGGTCGAGGCGCTCCAGCTGATCACCGGAGAGCGCAGCCGCCTCGCGGGCAACGCCTCGCTGCAGCGATCGATCCGGCATCGCTTCCCCTACATCGATCCGCTGCACCACCTGCAGGTGGAACTGGTGCGGCGCTACCGCGCGGGCCAGGCCGACGAGCGGGTGCGGCGCGGCATCCACATCTCGATCAACGGCATCGCCGCCGGCCTGCGTAACACCGGCTGATACCAAGCTCATCGCTGAACTTCGGCGGCGTCTGCCCGTCCATCGCGCATGCCGCCCCCCTCGCAACGCCGCTGGGAGATCGATGCCCTGCGCGGCTTGATGCTGGTGCTGATGACGCTGACGCACCTGCCGTCGCGCCTGACCAGCCCGCTCGGCCAGCCTTTCGGCTACGTCTCGGCCGCCGAAGGCTTCGTGCTGCTGTCCGGCTTCATGGCGGGCATGGTGTACGGCAAGCTGGCGGTGCAGCGCGGCATCGGGCCGATGCGCCAGGCGTTCTTCCGCCGCGCGCTGCTGGTCTACGGCTGCCACGTGGCGATGCTGGCTTTCCTGTTCACCGTGATCGCCTTTGTCGGTGTCAAGGTCGACCAGCCGGCCGTGAAGGACCTGCTGAGCTTCTACCTCCAGCGCCCGGGCGCCGGCCTGCTGGGCGGCCTGCTGCTGCTCTACGAGCCGCCGCTGCTGGACATCCTGCCGATGTACATCCTGTTCATGCTGCTCAGCCCCTGGGCCTTCTCGCTCGCGCTCACGCGCGGCTGGATGCCGGTGCTCGCCGGCAGCCTGGCGCTCTGGCTGGGCGCGCAGTTCGGGCTGTCCGAGCTGGTCTACGGCCTGTTCCAGCGCGGCCTGCAGCTGCCGGTGCCGTACGAGCAGAACGGGGCCTTCAACGGCTTCGCCTGGCAGCTGCTGTGGGTGATGGGGCTGTGGATGGGCGCCTCGCGCCACGCGAGCGCGCCACCCTCGTTCGCGTTTCCACGCTGGGCCGTGGTGCTGGCGGTGCTGCTCGGCGCCATCGGCTTCACCTGGCGCCACGCGATCGGGCAGGCGCCGTTCCCGGCGTCTCCCGCGCTCAACCTGCTGTTCGACAAGTGGCAGGTCGGGCCGCTGCGGCTGCTCAACCTCCTGGTGCTGATGGTCCTGGCGATCCGCTTCGGCCCCTGGCTGGCGCAGCGGCTGCCGCGCATCCGGGCGCTCGAGATCCTGGGCGCGGCCTCGCTGCCGGCGTTCTGTGCCCACCTGGTGGCCGTCCTGGTGGTGCTCGGGACGATGGGCAACCGGCTGGACCGGCCCTGGACCACGGACCTGCCGCTGGTGGCCGGCGCGCTGGGCTTCATGGTGCTGGTGGCCTGGCTCAGCACGCGGCTGGACCGCCCGCCCGGTGCGCCCCGGCGGGCGGCTTCGGCCGTCAGCGCGACGGGGGCAGGCTAGGCGCCGCGGTGTTGGTGCCCGCGGGCGGGTTGTCCGCCACGGCCACGTGGCTGGCGATCACCTGGCGCCACAGGGCATAGCCGGCGGCGTTCATGTGCAGCCGGTCTGGCCCGTAGAGGTCGGCGCGCGGCAGGCCCTGGCCGTCGACCATCGGCGTGAAGACGTCGATGAAGCTGGCGTTCGGGAGCGTGTTCACATAGTCGCCCAGCAGCGTGTTGGTCTCGCGGACCCTGGGCAGCAGCTGCAGCCGCAGCGGGCTGGGCTTGACCGAGATGTAGCTGATCCGCACACCCGGCAGTTCGCTGCGCACCGTCTCGACGAAGGCCCGGAAGTCCTCCAGCACGTCGGCCGGACGCCGGCCTTCCGCCAGGTCGTTGTCGCCGGCGTAGACCAGCACCTGCCGCGGCTGGTACTGGATGACCAGCTGGCGCGCGTAGTGGCGCACGTCGGCCATGGTCGAGCCGCCGAACCCGCGGTTGATCACCAGCGGCGCCTGCCGGAAATCCTCCGGCAGGTGCTGCCACAGCCGGATCGACGAACTTCCCACGAACAGCACCCCGCCCGCGGCCGGCCGCCGGGCCTGGTCGGCCTTGGCGAAATCGGCGATGGTCGCGTCCCAGCGCCTGGCGTCGGGCTGCTGGCCGCTCGTGGTCTGCGCGGGTGCCAGGGTCGCGCTAGCCAGCAGCGCGGCCGCCAGGCCCAGCGGCAGGCGCAGCGGGGGTCGCGGGGCTGGCGGGGGTGGCGGGCGGAGGGCGTGCGGCATCGGATGGCGAGGGATCACGGGGCTTCCCAGCTGGACCTCGCGGCAGCCCGCGAGTTCCTGGCGCGGGCGCAGCCGGCTGGCGTCAGGGCTCCTGGGCGGCCCGCTCGTAGCCGGAGCCTGGCTGCAGCGGCACCGTGGCGCGGCGCCGCAAGCGCAGGTTGAGCATCTCCACCGCAATCGAGAACGCCATCGCGAAGTAGACATAGCCCTTGGGCACGTGGTGCTCGAACCCGTCGGCGATGAGGACCATGCCCACCATCACCAGGAACGACAACGCCAGCATCTTCACCGTCGGATGGGCCGAGATGAAGCGGCCGATGGCGCCGGCGAACACCATCATCATCCCGACCGAGACCACCACCGCGGCCATCATCACCGCCAGCTCGTCGACCATGCCGACGGCGGTGATGATGGAGTCGAGCGAGAAGACCATGTCGACCAGCATGATCTGCAGCACCACGCCGCCGAAGGTGGCGGCCTTGGCCTTGCCGGGGCTGTCATGGTGGATCTCGGCTTGCAGCGACTGGTGGATCTCGCCGGTGGCCTTCCAGATCAGGAACAGGCCCCCCGCGATCAGGATCAGGTCACGCCCCGAGATCTCCTGGTGCACCAGCGGCAGCGTGAACAGCGGCTGGGTCAGGCCGATGATCCACGACAGCACCAGCAGCAGCCCCAGCCGCAGGAACATCGCCATGAACAGGCCGATGCGGCGCGCCATCTTGCGGCGCTCGGCCGGCAGCTTCTCCACCAGGATGGAGATGAACACGATGTTGTCGATGCCCAGCACCAGCTCCAGGGCGGTGAGCGTCAGCAGCGCGATCCAGGCCTGTGGGTCGGTCAGCAGTTCCAGCATGGTGTCCCTCGGGGCAAATCACGTTCCCAGGAGTTCGCCGACCGGCTTGAGGTCCTCGACCCGGTCGCAGACGGCCTTGATGACCATCATGATCGGGATGCCCAGGAGCAGGCCCCAGACACCCCACAGCCAACCCCAGAACAGCACGCCGATGAACACCGAGACGGCGTTCATCCGGCTGGCGCGGCTGGTCAGCCAGGGCACCAGGAGGTTGCCCTCGATCGTGTTGATCAGCAGCGAGGTGCCCGCCACCATCACCGGCAGTTCGATGTCGCCGCCCTGCATGAACGCCACCAGCGCCGCGGCAATGGTCACCAGGATCGAGCCGATGTAGGGCACCAGGTTCAGCACCCCGGCCGCCACGCCCCACACCGCCGCATGGTTCAGCCCCAGCATCGCGAACGCCACGCCGGTGGCGACGCCCACGCCCACGCTCGCCAGCAGCTGCACCAGCAGGTAGCGCTGGATCTGCGCGTTGATCTCGTCCAGCGCCTGCACGGTCAGCTTCTTCTGCGACAGCGACGGGCCGGTGATCTTGACCAGCTTGCGGCGGAACGTGTCGCCCGACAGCAGCAGGAAGTAGGTCAGGAACGTCACCAGCGTGACCTGTCCGACCAGCGTCGCCAGGCCGATGCTGCCGGTCCACAGGTGGTCGCGGATGTCGAACGGCTGGCGCTCGACGATGACGCGCTGCACGCCGCGGTTGGTGGCCTGGCGCGCGCGCGGGTCGGTCTGCTGCGTGGCCTTCTCGAGTTCGGCGGCGGCCTTCTGCACCGTGTCGAGCGTGCTGTTGCGCTGGCGGGTGCGCTCCACCACCACGTCGCGCAGGCGCTGCGCCGCGTTGGGCAGCGACTCGATCAGCGCATTCGCGTCGTCGGCCATCGAGTAGACCGCCGCCCCGCTGCCGCCCAGGATGCCCAGGATCAGGACGGCGGCGCCCAGCGCGCGCGGAATGTGCCACCGTGCCATCGCCTCGACCACCGGCGACAGGGCGTAGTAGAAGACGAACCCCAGCATCAGCGGGATGAAGAAGGCGCTGGCCCACTTCAGGATGGCCAGCACGCCCAGCGTCGCCAGGACGATCAGGCTCAGGTTGCGTGGATTGGCGTGGGGATGGAGGACGACCTGCGGGGGCGCCTTCGGATCGATGTCCTGCGGCGGCGGAACCGACTCGAGGACTTGCTGGACCTGCTGTTCTTCGTTCATGGGAACCCAATCTCGCGACCACCGAGTCCCCGATGAACCTCCCTCAACGTGTCAAGGCTTCCCGCACCGCACTGAGCTGCCGCCGCGAGACCGCCAGCAACTCGTCGATGCCATTGAGCCGAACCGCCCAGCCTTCGCCCTCTTCGGGGTCGTCGTGCTTCTCGAGGGCCCGCACCGCGCGCCTGGCCACCAGCGCGTTGCGGTGGATGCGCATGAACTGCGCGGCATGCCGTTCCTCGAGATCGCTGAGCGATGCGTCGAGGATATAGCTTTTGGCTGATGTGCGGACCGTGATGTATTTCAGTTCCGCCTTGAAATAGAGAACCTCCGACAACGGAACGCGCTCCGTTCTGCCACGGTCCTGGATCACCAGCGTCTCGCTGTGCTCATCCGCAGGTCCGCGGCGGGCTGCGAGCAGGCGCTCCACCTTCTGCAAGGCAGCCTGCAGCCGCTCGAGCCGCACCGGCTTGGTGAGGTAGTCGACCGCTTCCAGTTCGAAGGCGGCCACGGCGTGCTCGGAGTGCGCGGTGACGAACACCACGGCCGGCTCGCGCGGCATGCCGCGCAGCGCCTGCGCCAGCGCCAGCCCATCGGCGCCAGGCATGCGCACGTCCAGCATCACCGCGTCGACGGGCTGGCGCCGCAGCGCCTCCATGGCTTCGGTGGCGTTGCCGGCCTCGGCCACCACCTGCACCGCCGGCGAGCGGCAGTCGCCCAGCAGCGTGCGCAACCGTGCGCGCGCCAGCGCCTCGTCGTCGACCACCAGAACCTGCAGGATCTCCATCGTCATGCGACCTCCCTGGCGCCTGGCGCCCCTGCTCCCCCGCAACGGCGCCGGCGGATCACGCCGGCACCTCCATCCTGACCTGGTAGACGCCGTCCTTGAGCACCGTGCGGAACTGGGCCTGCACGTCGTGCAGCAGGCGCAGGCGTTCGCGCACGTTGTGCTGCGCCAGGCCGTGGCCGGGCGCGCCCTGTCCCGCCGGCACGGTGTTCGTCACCTTGATGACCACGGTGGCGCCGCGCCGCTGCGTGCTCACCTTGACCTGGGCGCCGGTGGTGCTGGGCTCCACGCCGTGCTTGACCGCGTTCTCGACCAGCGGCTGCAGCAGCAGCGGCGGCACCTTGGCCGAGGCTGCCTGCGGGTCGAGCGACCATTCGATCTGCAGGCGCTTGCCGAAGCGCACCTCCTCGATCTCCAGGTAGCGGCGCGCCAGTTCCACCTCCTCCTCCAGCGTCACCGCCTCGCGCGGATCGGCCAGGGCATGGCGGAACAGGTCGCTCAGGTCCTCGAGCACGGCCTCGGCCCGGGCCGGATCGCCGCGCACCAGGGCGATGGCGGTGTTGAGCGTGTTGAACAGGAAGTGCGGACGGATGCGGGCCTGCAGCTCCGACAGGCGGGCGGTCGTGTCGGCCGGCATCCGGCCCTTGGCGCGCAGCACCAGGGCGGCGATGCCCACCGTGGCGAACAGCGCGCCGGCGCAGGCCGAGGCCAGCCAGGGCAGCGGCACCGGCAGGCTGGCCATCGCGAGCATGCTGCAGCCGACCAGGCCGGCCGCCGCGCCCAGGGCGATGCCGATGGCGTGCTGCAGCACGCGTGGCAGGCGGGCGATCACGTCCTTGAGCCCGCAGGCGGCCATGAGCCAGACCAGGGTCGCCGGCACGGCCGCGGCGCTGAGCAGGGTGACCCGGGTGAGCCATTCGCGCCAGTCGGCGGCACCGAACAGGGCCGCCACGGCCATCGCCGCCTCCACCAGGATGACGGCCCGCAGCACCACGCCCACGTGGCAGGCGTCATACAGCGGCAGGGCGCGCGCGCGGGCCCGCGCCTCCGCCAGCTCGGGCGGATCCTGGAAGCTCGATAAAATTTGCGAATCTTTCATCGTTGAGTCGGGCGCTGCCCGATTATTGGTGAACTCCCCCGCCCGGCCACCATCGGGCGCAACCAGAACCGGAGCGGCGTCGCCCGGCTGCCACATGTCCCAACTCGATCAAAAGTCCCAGGCCTGGTCGGCCCTGTTCTCCGAGCCGGTGAGCGACCTGGTCAAGCGCTACACCGCGAGCGTCGATTTCGACAAGCGCCTGTGGCGCGCCGACATCCGCGGCTCGCTGGCGCACGCCGGCATGCTGGCCGGCCAGGGCATCATCTCGGTGCAGGATCTCACCGAGATCCAGCGCGGCATGGCACAGATCTCCCAGGAGATCGAATCAGGCGCCTTCCAGTGGAAGCTGGACCTGGAAGACGTGCACCTGAACATCGAGGCGCGCCTGACCCAGCTGGTGGGCGACGCCGGCAAGCGGCTGCACACCGGCCGCAGCCGCAACGACCAGGTGGCCACCGACGTGCGCCTGTGGCTGCGCGACGAGATCGACCTGATCTCGGGCCTGCTGCTCGATCTGCAGAAGGCGCTGCTGGAGCTGGCCGAGAAGAACGTCGACGTCATCCTGCCCGGCTTCACCCACCTGCAGGTGGCGCAGCCGGTGAGCTTCGGCCACCACATGCTGGCCTACGTGGAGATGTTCGCCCGCGACACCGAGCGTATGGCCGACGTGCGCAAGCGCGTCAACCGCCTGCCGCTGGGCGCCGCCGCGCTGGCCGGCACCAGCTACCCGCTGGACCGCCAGGCCGTGGCCGACGCGCTGGAGATGGAAGGCCTGTGCCAGAACTCGCTGGATGCGGTGAGCGACCGCGATTTCGCCATCGAGTTCACCGCCGCCGCCACGCTGGCCATGGTGCACATCAGCCGGCTGTCGGAAGAACTGATCCTGTGGATGTCGCAGAACTTCGGCTTCATCCGGATCGCCGACCGCTTCACCACCGGCTCGTCGATCATGCCGCAGAAGAAGAACCCGGACGTGCCCGAACTGGCACGCGGCAAGACCGGCCGCGTGGCCGGCCACCTGGTGGCGCTGGTGACCCTGATGAAGGGCCAGCCCCTGGCCTACAACAAGGACAACCAGGAGGACAAGGAGCCGCTGTTCGACACCGTCGACACGCTCAAGGACACGCTGCGCATCTTCGCCGACATGATGCGTGGCATCACCGTCAATGCCCCCGCCATGGAGGCCGCCGCGCGCAAGGGTTACGCCACCGCCACCGACCTGGCCGACTACCTGGTGAAGAAAGGGCTGCCCTTCCGCGACGCCCACGAGACCGTGGCGCACGCGGTGAAGAAGGCCCAGGAGCAGGGCGTCGACCTGTCCGAGCTGCCGCTGCAGACGCTCCAGGACTTCCACGCGAGCATCGAGCAGGACGTGTTCGACGTGCTGTCGCTGCGCGGCTCGGTCGAGGCCCGCAAGGTGGTGGGCGGCACCGCGACGCAGAACGTGCGCGAGCAGGTCCGCGCCAAGCTGGCGGCGCTGGGCGCCGCCAGCCGCTGACGCAGCGGCGGCTCTGGCGGCCGCGAGCCGGCGGACGGCGCCCGCCGGCCCGCCAGCCACGCTGCTCATCGGCAGCAGCGTTTCCTCACCATTGGTGTTTGCCTTGGCGCGAACCGTGCACTAGATTGCCAGCCTCTTCGCTGACGGAGGCCTCCATGTCCGCCACCCGCGCGCTGCTGGTTCGTGCCGTTCTCCTCGTGGGCCTGGCGGTCCTGGCCACCGGATGCGCCGACATGCCGCACCGGCCGCTGGTCAAGGCAAACCTGGCGAAGGGATGCGACACCCGCAGCCAGGGGGACGCCCCGGCCGATTCGGTCACCCCCATCGAGTCGGCCAATCCGCCCTACAAGCTGCATTTCCTGGAGTTCGACGACCAGGGCTGGTCGTATTCGGCGCCCGACAACCAGCCCGGCATGGACGACCAGGTCGACTGCGCCATCGCCGACCTGACGCAGACGCTGCAATCGGGCAAGGAGGTGGTCACCTACGTGTTCGTGCACGGCTGGCACCACTCGGCTGAAGTGGGCGACCGCGACCTGAACCGCTTCCGGGACCTGCTGGCCTACCAGACGCGCACCGCGCGGAACCGGCAGGTGATCGGCTACTACGTGGGCTGGAACGGCGCGACGATCAAGGTGCCCTACGTCAAGGACCTCACGTTCTGGGGCCGCAAGAACGCGGCCCACCACGTGTCGGAGGGCACGATCCGCGAGTTCTTCGCCCGCCTCAAGGCCGTGCGCGACCACTACAACCGGCCGCGCGAGGCGAAGAACTGCGGCTCGGAGAACGCCCGCACCGACGGCTTCGGCTGCCCGGTGCGCACCATCATGGTCGGCCACAGCTTCGGCGCGCTGATCCTCTATTCCGCCGCCTCGCCCTACCTGCTGGAGACGCTCTCCAGCGAATCGCAGACCGACCTGGACGTGAAACGGCCCAGCACGCAGCGGGAGCGGGGCATCGCCGACCTGGTGGTGCTGCTCAATCCCGCCTTCGAGGCCACGCGCTACGAGGCGGTGCACCGCGCCGCCATGCGGTACCGCAACCGCAGCTACGCGCCGCCGCTGCTGATCTCGATCACCTCCGATGCCGACCAGGCCACCGGCGTGGCGTTCCCGGTCGCCCGCTTCGTCAACAGCATCTTCCAGTACCCGGCGACGTCGCCCCACGAATCGGAGGCGATGCGCCTGACGCACGGCCACATCGACCGCTACATCACGCACGAACTCACGGTGGACCGCGAGCACGCCGCCGCGGCCAGCCAGACGCCCAGCGCCGCCGACGGCCCGGGCCCCTGCACCGACGCGCAGGGGCGCCCCAGCGACCCGGCGCAGCTGCGCCGCGAGTTCTTCCGCACCGCGACCACGGCCGACGGCCTGCTGGACCTGCCCCCCCGCTGGGAGCGGCGGCTGTGCGGCGGACTGCAGTTGCGGCAGGTGCAGGCGCTCGGGAGCGAGAACTACGGACTGGTGTGGAACGTGCGCACCGGCAAGGACATCATCCCCGACCACAACCGCATCGACACGCGCGGGGTGTACACGTTCATCCAGCAGATCTACGACGAAGTCTCCGAGTCCCGCGAGCTTCGGTTCAGGAAGTGAACGCTGCCTGGCGTGCCGCGCGGCTTCCCGCCAGCACGCCACCGCACGGATGGTCCGCGACAGCGCAGCGCGCGCGGCGCGTTTCGCCGCCCGGCGCGGACGAAACGCGACGGCAGCGCAGCGGGGGAGCGAGGCGAGCGTGGCGCCGCCATCCGCTGAGCCGCCGCAGCCAGCCGGCCCGCAGGGCTTGCTGTCCCCGGGCGCCGACCCCATGTGCCCCGGATGTCCACACCGCTTTCCGTCCTCGACCTCGCGCCCATTGCCGAGGGCAGCGACGCCGCCCAGTCCTTCCGCAACACCGTCGACCTGGCCCGCCACGCCGAACGCCTGGGCTTCCAGCGCTACTGGCTGGCCGAGCACCACGGCATGCCCGGCATCGCCAGCGCCGCCACCGCGGTGCTGATCGGCCACGTGGCCGGCGCCACGCGCAGCATCCGCGTGGGGGCCGGCGGCATCATGCTGCCCAACCATTCGCCACTGGTGATCGCCGAGCAGTTCGGCACGCTGGAGGCGCTGTACCCCGGCCGCATCGACCTGGGCCTGGGACGCGCGCCGGGCTCCGACCCCAAGACCTCGCGTGCGCTGCGGCGCGACCTGCAAAGCGATCCCGACGCGTTCCCGAACGACGTGGTGGAGCTGATGGACTTCATGGCCGACGAGCCGCGCCAGACCGTCCAGGCCGTCCCCGGCCGCGGGGCCAAGGTGCCGGTGTGGATCCTCGGCTCCAGCCTGTTCGGCGCGCAGCTGGCGGCCATGCTGGGCCTGCCGTACGCCTTCGCGTCGCACTTCGCGCCGGCGCAGATGATGCAGGCCATCGAGGTCTACCGCGCCACCTTCAAGCCGTCGGCCCAGCTTGCCAAACCGTACGTGATGCTGGGCTTCAACGTCTTCGCGGCCGACAACGACGAAGAAGCGCAGCTGCTGGCCACGTCGATGCAGCAGGCCTTCGTGAACCTGCGCACCGGCCGCCCGTCGAAGCTGCCGCCGCCCGTGCCGGGCTACCTGGACCAGATCGGCCCACAAGCCAACGCGATGCTGCGCGAGGTGCTGGCCTGCACCGCCATCGGATCACCCGACACCGTGCGGCGCGGCATCCGGGAGTTCATCGAGCGGACCGGGGCGGACGAACTGATGATCACGTCGCAGATTCATGACCATGCGGCGCGGGCGAGGTCGTATGAACTTCTGGCTGAACTGTATTGAGCGAGGGCAGCACGCCGAACACTCGGAGTTGCTTCCGCCTCAACTATGGGTCGCGTTCGACGGGAAGCTCAAGTCAGAAACGCGCATTGCCATTCACTCGTCTAGCAAGAAGACTGTCCTACTCGCAGCTCGAGAACGCTCGCTCTGAGGCCGCGAAAGCTAGTCCCGCTTTCCTATGAAAGGCGACCTCCGCACCAACACCAAAACGGGGGCTGCGCCAACCAAACCTACGAGAAGCGTTAGAGGGATATCTCCGTCGGATGGGACCACACCCCGAATAGATCCCAGCAGTCCGAATGCAATGATCCAGATTAACAGCGTTGCTCCTGTCAGCACTCCGACAAGAAAAATCGCTCGCACACGGTTCTTCTCAGAGATGAAAACTGCAGAAGCCAGTGCAAAAAAGGCGACGAGTTCTGCAGCAAACCCGATTTCGGCAGCGCCGAAGCCGTGCGCATGTACCGGAGAGGTCAGTGCCATGCCGACGACCATCTGGAGTGCTTGCCGTTCTGTGTTCATCTTGACAAACCTATCAAGGGCGCAAATGGAAGTGGTGTGGCGCTCTTCTTGAAATCAGCGCCGTAGCGCGCAAAGAGATCGCCCTCAGGAACCTTGCGGGCCACGAACCACAGTATCGCATCGCGGGTGGCTCGCGCAAAATTACTGCGGTCCGAAACATTGAACACCTCTTGAGCACCATGGGCGGCCCCCTCTAGGAAGTTGGCAAGGGCACCTGGCATGTTGATAACCGAGCTTCCGAAGTCAGCCAGTGGTTGGGCCCACCCCCAATTCGGTGTAGGTCTCGGCTGGATGGGATCCCACAACTGAAAACCGTGGTGCTGGGGAGATGTCGAGTCTTGCAGCGTGTGAATCGCATAGCCTAGGTGTGTGAATGCCGCGTCATAGAGGCCTTGGGCAGCTGCCTCTAGTGCTCGGTCGAACTTGAACCGGACATATGCATTAGCCTTCTCGCTCGAGGTGGTGCCGAGTGGCAAACCGCGTCTAGCATCGGATGCTGCATCTTGAGGTCCGCTCATTGCGTGCATAAACGACCATTCCGGCGTCTGGTACACGGGTGCGTCAATAGACAGATGCGCTTGATTGACGGCGTCAATCAACAAGTCCTCCCGACCATAGAAGCCAGACCTGATTTGCTCTTCGAATGAGAGTTTGCTCAATTCCTGCCTGACGATGCGGGCGCCAGCAACTTGATGGATTTCCCAGATGCGGCCGATCGACTGCCTCGAACCCCAAACCTTGAGAAAGCCAGGTTCAGTTTGGCTATTTGACTGCCACTCGCCGCTAGGAGTCGTATCGCTTTCTGAAGCAATCGAATCGTCGAGCTCCACGGGCGGATAAATCTTCGCTCGATGAGCCTCAGCTGTTGCCTGCTCGTTGATCGTTGGATCGGGTAGGAGCGTCGCTGGCTCTACGGCAAGACTCTCACCTCGGTCATCAAAAGGCAAGTGTGGAGTTCCGTTGTTGCTGCCCTCCATCGCTTGTCCCAGCGCATTCCCAAACGCATCCACCGCCACCTGCTGCACCGCGACGCGCCCGCCGCGCGCAGCGGCGGTCACCAGGCCGGCGGCGAAGGCTTTCGCAGCACTGGTCAGGAGATACTGGGCAGGGGTCATCCCTGAGGGTGGCGTGGCGCCGGCGGACAGGCCAGTCTGCTGTCCCAGGAACTCTCCGACCGCGCTGCCGACGACGGTGGCTGCGACACCGCGCCAGTCGAAGCGGCGCTGCAGTCCGGTCACCACGCCGATGCCTTGCGTCATCGCATTCGCCACCCCGGCCCGCAGTGCGACACCCGCCACGGGACTTCCTGCGAACTGCAGGGGAGGGAGCCCCTGCGTGATGCCTCCGCTCAAGGCCGACAAGCCGACACCTCGCCAGTCGAAGGAATTGATGCTGCCCGTCGCAAGCCCCGCCACCTGGCCGGCAATCGAGCCCGCCGCGGCAGCCGTGGCTGCAGTGGCGACGGCAACGCTGCCGGCACTGACCGGTGCGTTCAGGGCCGAGGCCCAGAAGCTGTTCACAGCGCCACCTGGCGCACCGGTGTAGACCGTCACCGCCACGGCCACCACCACCATCAGCAGCTTGCCGACACCGCCACAGTCATCGCCATGGGACGGCATGGCCATCGCCGGAGCCATGTCGCCGAGGATGCGCGCGGGATCGTACGGCTTGAACGTGGTGGCGTCGTTGCTGCTGGTGCCCACCCGGTTCGGGATGTTCAGGGTCTGGCCGGCCCTGATGTCGCTGCTGGTGCGCAATCCGTTGGCATCCGCGATGCGGAACCACAACTTGCTGTCACCATAGGCCGAGCGGGCGATGGCCTGCAACGTGTCGCCGGCCTGGACCGTGTACGCGCCGGGCGCTGCTGCGGGGTAGGCGGCCGTGACCGGCGCATAGCCGAAGTCGAAATCGACCAGATCCGCGAAGTTCGGATTCGCCAGGGCCCCTGACGCGGGACTGGACCGGTCCACGCCGACGCCATACACGCCCATCACCTCGCCACCGACCACCAGCTGCCGTTGCACCCGGCCGCCCTGGTTCACCCACAGCGCCCTCCCGCCGGCGTCGTTGACAAAGGTGCGGTTGTTGCCGGGCTGGATGGAATCGGTGACCCCGACCAGCATGCCATTGGCGTCGTAATGCTCGGCGGTGCTCGCGGGGTTGAAGGCAGTCGAGGTCATGGAGGTCGTGCCGACCTGGTAACCCTCGCCTCGGCGCAGCTGCGTCGAGTAGCGGTTGATGGACCGCTGTCCCTCCTGCTTGTGGACCAGGTAGCCAAGCACGTTGCCTGCCGCGTCGTACCCCGCGCCGCCACCCACCCAGCCGATCGCGTACGGGATCCGGTCGTCGGGATCCCAGCTGATGTCCACCTTGGCAACGCCGTCGCTTCCCAGGACCTTCTGGTGCAGCAGCCGACCGTTGCCGTCGTAGCGCTGGGTGCGGGTCTCGTTGCCGTTCATCTCACCGGGCGGGAGACCGGCGTTGATGATGTCGGCATACGGCGTCGGAAGGTTGCCCGGCGAGCCGGATTGCACGACGCGGCCTGCGCCGTCGTACAGCCGCATGTCGATCTGCACGCCGTCCCGGATCACGCTCTGGAGACGATCGAGCGCGTCGTACTGGTAGGTCTCCGTGCTCAGGCCCTCGGACCGGACGAACCGGGATGTCGTGCGGTACAGGGCCACGCCGAACGCGTTGAAGCCGATGATGGCCGGGTCGCTGGTCTCCGTGGCGACCCGGTCCGTCCAGTGGACATCGCTGGTGCGGTTGCCGCTGGTGTCGTAGGTGATCAGGTGTCCCTGGCGCCCGATGTTGCCCGCTGCGTCGACTGCGTCCACGACCACCTGGCGGTCCATCGCGTCATAGAGGAAGTGGCGGTCGCTCGACGCCGTGGCCTCGCCGGCGACGCCCTGGTAGTTCACGGTGGACATGACGCGCTTGCGGTTGCCGACCTTGTCGTACTCCATCGTGAGGTGGACACGTCCGTCGGCGACGTCACGCAGGTTGCCCGCAGCGTCATAGGCGAGGTGGTTGTCCTGGTAGGCAATTCCGCCCTGCACGACGCGCTCGCGGATGCGTCGACCGCCCAGGTCGTACAGGTAGGTGCTGACCTTGCCCGTCGCCCAGTCGGTGATCGAGGTCTGCTGGCCCGCAGCGTCGTAGCCGAAGGTGAGCGCCTGTCCAGCGGTGCTGGTCTGGCTGACCAGCTGCCACGCGTTGTCGTAGGCGTAGCTGTAGCGCGTGCCGCCGAGGTCGGTGTGCGTGGTCAGCCGGCCGAAGAAGTCGTAGCTCCAGGTGCTGGCCATGCCGTTCGCATCGACCTCGGCCACCTTGCGGCCCTGCGCATCGAACGCGGCGCGCACGGTCTGGCCGAGAGGCTGGCGTGATTCGATCACGTTGCCGCGCAGGTCGTACGCATAGCGCACCGTCTCCCCGTTGCCGTTCGTCTGGCTCAGCTTCCGACCCAGCTGGTCGTAGGTCCAGGCGTCCACGAGGGTGCGGGTGGCCACCCACTCGGTCTGGTTGCTGCCGTTGGCCCGGTAGACGGCGACCGCTGCGCGCTCGCTGGCAAGCAGGCGCCCCATGCGGTCGTAGGTGAACCGGGTGAGCTTGCCGGCGGCATCCTCGGTGCGCACGCGCTCGCCGAACGCGTCGTACCCGTGGCGGACCACGCCGCCATCGGCATGCCTTTCCTCGACGAGGTTGCCGCCCGCGTCGAAGACGCTGCCGTTGACATGCCCGTTCGCATCCTTCACGGCCACCTGGCGGCCCAGCTTGTCGTAGAACGTGTCGGTCGTCGGGCTGCCCGCCCCGGTCGCGCCCGCCGCGTCGGGGCGGATCTCCCGGATCCGCTGGTTCGACGCGTTGTACTCGTACCGGGTCTTCCACTCCGCCGATCGCGGATCGGTGACCTCGACGATGTTTCCCCAGCGATCGACCTTCTGGTCCACCACTGGCCGCAACCATCGGTCGCCGATGCTCAAGCTGGCCGACTGCGTCAGGACCCCGCCATCGGACGTGCTGAGCGCGAGGGACCCTGGCGAGGGATCGGTCGCGACGGCGTAGCGCACGGGTACCGGCGCGGTCCAGTAGCCCGGGACATACGGAGGCGTCGTGACGGTGACGGTCGGTGCCGGCGTCGCGGGCTGCACCCAGACCTGCCGTTGCTGGGCCACGTAAACCACCTGGTAGACGATGTTCCCGCTCTCATCCGTGGCATAGACGGGCTGCTGTCCGACCTCCACCTGGTAGGCATAGGTCTGCGGATACCAGCGCAACTCCCAGTGTCCGGGGTACGCATAGACCGGGTAGCCGCCTTCGTCGTACCCGACGATGTACGGGGGTTCGGGGACCCAGGCCGAATAGGAGATCCATTGCGTCGCGTAGCGCGTTTCGTAGATGGGCGCGTAGCCGATGACGACCGGCTGCACGACGCGGACCTGTTCGGTGACCGTGTTCCAGAAGCCGCTCGGGGCGGCGTGGATGGTCACGACGGCGGTGGCCTGGGCGGGTGCGCCGGACAGCACCTGGAACTCGTAGGTTCCGGGGGGCAGCGACGCCAGGGAGACCTTCTGGAAACCGGCGGGCGCGCCCGATTCGTCGGCCGCCTGGTCCCGGTTGTCGATGGCCAGGGCGTGCCAGGCGCCCCCGGGCACGCGGTACCGTGCGAGCGTGGCGTCGGCGGCCCGCCAGACCAGGGCCGGCACCGGCGAGCCGCCTTGCCAGGACCCGTTCCCACTTTCGTCCGCGACGAAGATGGCGCCGGCCATGAGGGTCCCGGTGGAGACACCCCCGATGTGGGGGAGGTTGGCAGGCGGAACCCAGGCGCTGGGGACGGCCGCCAGCACGGTGAAGGTGCCCGTGGCATGCGCCACGGGAATCCCGGCATCGACCGCGGTCCAGAGCAACTCAAACTGGTATGCGCCTGGCGGCAAGCCGCTGGTGTCCGCGCGACTGCGCAGGCCATCGGTGCCGGGTGCGATCGGCAGGCTCGACCATGCGCCCGTGCTGCCGGCCGGCCGGAAGCGCAGCGCCTGCTGCATGGCCGCCCCCGGAGCCTGCCAGGCCAGCATGCCAGCTCCATCGGGACCGTACTGGATGGCGGCCGGAATGGTGTTGAGCGGCGCGGCCGTCAGGTCCATCGTGCCGGCCCCGATCGTCCGCACGGACTGCCCGGGTGCGAGCACCGACACGCGGTACTGGTAGCTGCCTGGCGCCAGCCCGCCCGCGTCGAAGCGGCCGCTGTTGCCGAAGGCGACCAGCCCGGCCGTCCACCAGCCCGCGTCACCGGCAGTCCCGGCCGCTCGCATTTCGAGTCGCACGCTGGCCGCCGGGTCCGGTGGCATGGCCACCTCGATGGCGTTGCGGCCGTACCCCGGCATCTGGTCGATCACCACCACCCAGTTGCCGTACGCGTCCTTCTTGGAGACGACGACCCGCGTGACGGCGCTGACTCCCCAATCCATGCCCTCCCACGGTTCCGGCCATTCGAAGTCCACGCCCGAAGCAGCGGCATCCCCGGCCACGGCGGCCATCGTGCGGGTGCGCAGGACGCCGCCGTGGTAGGTCGTCCCGCGTGGGGTTCCGCTCTCGTCCGTGACCTGGTCTGCGATGACGGCGGTGAGGTACTCGATGGACACCTTCACGTCCCCCGAGCCCAGACCGGCCAGGCTGTTCCAGCCGAGATGCACCCGGTTCATGGCGACCGCGGGAGGCACCTGCACGGTGCCGCCTTCGTAGTAGCTGGGCGCAGCGCTCTGGACGACGGTGGCGCTCACGAAGGACCGCTGGACGGAGATGCCGCCCTGCATCTCGAGCCGCTCCGGCAACTGCTGGCGGGTGATGCGGCCCAGCGCGTCATAGGTGAAATCGACCCGTTGGAGCGACGGGTTCGCATCGGCGGCCTGCGCACTCAGGAAGCCCCGCAGGTTGGCGTCGCCGCGGGCGGAGCCGGCGCTGCGGATCTCGGCGGCCACATGGCCCTGGACGTCGTACAGCTGGATGCGATCGATTCCGTCGCCGGCATTGGTGCGCCACAGCCTCCCCCCCCCGTCGTAGTCGAAGTACTCCTGCCGGCCGCCTTGCACGCCATGCCGTGTCATCTCGCCGAATGCGTTGTATTCGCGGTCTTCGGAGACCCACCCTGCCTCGGCCTGCCCGGCGTCCGCGATGGATGAGCCCGTGGCCTGGGCAGGGCTGCCCGACCACCGGACCACCCACGCCGAGCCGTCCCACTGCGAGATGTGGAACGCGCTGATCCAGTCGCGGCCCGGGCCGGACGCCAAGCGCACACCGGCCGCAGCGGAAGCGGCACCGAACTCCCGGACCAGCGGCGGCGCCCCGACCCAGTCCATGTAGTCCACCTGGACGCGCACGGCGCCGCCACCCGGTTCGATCAGCCCGGACCAGTCCAGTTGCAAGAATCCGTCCTCGCTGCGCGACTCGTCGCTGTAGCCCGGCGTGTAGCCATAGGTCAGGCCATGGCGCAGCGACGTCGTTGGTGCCGGCGTCCTCGTCTGCACGAGCTGGCCCAGGAGGTCGTAGACGTTGACTTCGAAACGCGTCCGGGTCACCCCGTCGTTGCCGGTCACGCCCTGCCAGCGCTTGGCCGCGTGGCCCTGGGCGTCATAGGACAGGAATTCGCCCGAGCCGTTCGCGTCCACCGTCTGCATGGCACGGCCGAACGTGTCATAGGCCGTGAGGGTGAGCCGGTCAGCCGGCGAGCTGGCGGCAGGCATGTGGGAGCTGGCGGCAGGGTCCAGGGCACCGGACGCATGCTCGGTGCGGGCGACGACATTGCCGTACGCGTCGCGCCGGAAGCTCACGAGGGGGGCGATCTGGGTTCCGGGGGCGGGGCCGGGCCGCAGCGGACCGGCGATGCTGTCGACCCGCCCGAGCTTGTCGTACCGGGTGAAGGTGGTGGCGCCATCGGCGGCGGTGACACTGGTCTGGTTGCCCAGGGCGTCGTAGCCGTAGCTGGTCACCAGCTGCCCACGGGTGCTGGTCCCATCGGAGGCGTTGCTGAACTCGACGTTCAGTCGGACGTCGGCAATCTTCCGCCCGAGCAGGTCGTAGCTGGACTGGACGATCCGGTCCCGGGCCGCATCGCCTGTCGGCACCGTGAACCCGCCCAGGCCCCAGCCGCCCTGGGCCATCGCGGTCGCGCACTCGATGACTTCGATCAGCTGCCCGTCGGCATTGAACGTCCGCAGCGTGAGATAGCCGAGCGCATCGACCGTGGCCGTCTCGCGTCCCGCCCGGTCGTAGTAGCGGGTCGTCACCGACCAGTTGCCGGTGGCTGCGTTCCGCAGGCTCCGCACCTGGACCGCCTGCCCGAAGGCGTCGTATTGCGTCCGGGTCGTCCTGCCCGCCTGCCCGGTCTGCCTGCCTCCCGTGGCGCTGGTCTCGACCACGTAGGCGGTGGGCTCCACCACCTCCGTGGCGCGTCCTGCCCGGTCGTACGTGGTGACGATGGCGCGATCCTGCAGGCGCTCGGTTGGCGCCGCAGCCAGCGCTGCCTCGACCTGCTCGCGGCTGACCGTCCGTGCACCCGTGTCCAGCAGCAGCGGTGCCAGCGCGGTCCTGCCCGCATACCGGACCAGCCGGACAACCTCGCCGAACGCATTCCGGACGTAGCCGGTCACCTGGCCGATCGCGTCGATCTCGAAGAGAACGCGTCCCGCGCGGTCGTGGACATGCTGGCTCACTGCCCCGCCGACATCCCGGTTCGCGACTGCATTGCCCAGCGTGTCGTACACGGTGAAGGAGTCCAGTGCGCGGAGGCTCTCCACCCGCTGGGCCGCGCCAGCGGCCCCGTTGGCCGCCGGCGTGTCGGCCGCGGCCGCATAGACGCCCACCGGCGGGTGGACCACCCGCACCTGCCGGCCCAGCGCGTCGAACTCGTAGCGCGTGGTCCGCTGCTCCAGCCGACCCGACGCTTCGGTGCGCGCGACCAGCTGGCCGAGCGCGTCGTAGGAGAACAGCGTCACGACCGCGGCCTGCTCCGTGGGGCCCAGGACCACCCCGCCGGGGCCTGCGCCGACAACGGATGTCACGGCGACCTGCGGCGACACCTCCGCCAGCACGCGGCCGGCCTGGTCGTGCTCGTACGTCCAGACCGCGCCGAGCGCATTGGCGTGGCTCAGCGTCCTGCCGATGGCGTCGTAGCTCCAGCTCGAGGTGCCGTTCAGGGCGTCCCTGGCCGCGAGGCGCTGCCCGGCCGCGTTGTAGCTGAACGTCTCGACGCGATCCTGGGCGGATGGCTGCACCGCGCGCGCGATGGCGGACGCGGACGCACCCGTCGCCGTGCCGATCACATGGTGGAAGCGGGTGACCCTTTGCAGGCGCCCGGCTCCGTCGTAGCCACGGCCCTCGACCGCCCCGAGCGGGTCGACTTCGAAAACGAGCCGGCCTGCTGCGTCATAGGCCTGCCGCGTCACGCGATCGGCCGCCGCATCCGGCACGAGCATCGCGGCCAGCTGGGACACCGACAGGACCACGGACGGCGCAACCGCCGCGAGCAGGTTCGCGTGCGACGTCACCTCGGTCGGATGGCCGACGCCGTCATGGCGGGTCTGCGTGACGGCCCCTTCCGCGTCCACGGCGAAGACCTGGCGCCCCGCCGCGTCATAGGCGAACCGCACGACCCGGTCCCTGGACGCATCCGGAACCAGGGCGGCGCGGACCGCGGCGGCGTCGCCGGCCAGGGCGGCGATCCGCGATGGCGCGATCGCCTCTGCGAAGGCGATCCGGCGAACCACGTTGCCGCCCGCGTCATGCGTCCATTCGGTCGCCGCGCCCACCGCGTCCACCTCGAACGCCAGCCGGTTCGCCGTGTCGTAGGCCATGGAGTGGACGCGGTCGAGCGACGAGGGCGCCACGGACGCCGGGGCAGCCTGGGCGGCGATCGCATTCGCGTACTTCACCGTGCGCACCACGTTGCCAGCGCGGTCGTACACGAACTGCGTGACGGCACCGGTACCGTCCACCGACCAGACGGGCCGATTGGCAGCGTCGAACAGGGAACGCACGCTCGCATCGCGCGACGGAGCGGCCACCTCCCGCAGTGCCTCCTCGATGGCGTCGGCCGTGCGCCCCACACCAGGGTCGACCGCCCGTGCATAGGACGTCTGGCTCAGCAGATTGCCGTTGCCGTCGTAGCGGCGGGAGACCACGGCGCCCACCCCGTCCACCGTGTAGATCGCCCGGCCCAGCGCGTCGTAGACGGTCGAGGTCCGGGCGTCGTGCATCGCGTCCGGCGCCACCGGAGGCGGCGTGCCCGGTTCCCAGCCGGTCAGTGCGACGCGACGCGCGTAGGCGCGCTGCTCCACCACATTGCCGGTGGCGTCGCGGACCATGCGCACCGCGCCCCCGGTGCCGTCGATCGTCCAGGTCAGGCGGCCGTCGGCGTCGTAGACGCGATGCTCCACCTCGTCCTGGGCTGGCTGGCTGATCAGCCGTGCCTCGAGGGATGCGACGTCCGGCGCCTCGGCCAGCCCGTCCAGCGCGACCGGCGTGGCATACCTGGCCACACGGGAGACGTGGCCGGCCGTGTCATAGGTCGTCTGGCGCACATGGCCGAGCGGATCCACTTCGAAGACCAGCCGGTTGGCGGCATCGTAGGCAAACCGGGTGCGCTGCCCGTTCGCGTCGATGCTCCCGGTCACGTTGCCGGCCTGGTCGTACGACCAGCGGCGTGTGAGGTTCAATCCGGACGGATCGACCTGCTCCATGACGCGGCGACCGAGCGCGTCATAGGTGGAGCGCGTCACCGTCCCCTCGGGGGTCGTGACCGTGAGCATCCGTCCCTGGCCGTCGTAGGCGTACGCCGTCTGCAGCCGGAGCCCGCCCGGATCGACGGTCTGCCGCAGCAGCTGGCCTTTCCGGTCGTACTCGATGGCGGTGTGCACGCCCGTCGGGTCCACGACCAGGACTTGCCGGCCCGAGGTGTCGTAGCCGTAGCGGGTGACGAGATCCAGGCCCCCGGGATCGACGGTTCGCGACACGACCCGTTGCGCGGCGTCGTAGCTGTAACGGACGCGGTTGCCGTTGGCGTCGGTCGTTTCCAGGACGCGACCGGCGCCGTCGAGGATCCGCGTTTCCGTCGTGAGCGGGGTCGTGGTCTGCAGCAGTCGCCCATCGGGGTCGTAGGTGAAGCTCGTGCTGCGTCCGGCGCCGTCGGTGATCCGCAGCACCTGGCCATGACGGCCCGACTCGGTGGTCGTGACGATGCCTTCCGGGGTCGTGACGGTCAGCGTTCTTGCCGCGGTGTCATAGGCATAGGTCGTGACATGACCCGAGGCGTCGCGCTGCGACAGCACCTGGTCGAATGCGTCGTAGCTGGTGGTGCGTTTGCCACCCGTCGGATCTTCGGTGACCACCATCCGGCCCAGCCGGTCCCAGGCCTGTTGGTGGACATGGCCGTTCGCATCGATCGTGCGGACCGTGCGGCCGAACGCGTCGTGAATGGTGGATGTGACGGCCGCCACACCAGCGCCCGCATGGGTCTCGACGACGAGCAGCCCGCGGCGGTCGTAGGCGCGCGTCCTCCCGAGCGACAGGCCGCCACCGAGGTCGGACTGACGCAGGATCTCCTGGCCGAATGCGTCGTAGGCGAACCCGGTCGTGAAGCCCAATGCATCGCGCGTCTGTGCGATGCGGGAGTCGCGGGTGTAGCTTGTCCCGGTTCTCGCGTCCACGGCGGCGTCGGCCACGGCGGCCAGGGCCGCCCGCAGCGCCGGTCCGGCCAGGCCGCCGCTGAGCCCGGTCATGGAGATCCTGGCGCCGTAGACGACCTGCTCGACCACGCGACCGAAGCTGTCGCGCCGCGTCTCCTGCACCTCGCCCGGCGCATTGATGGTGTGCGTGAGGGCACCATCCTCGTCGTAGAAGAACAGCGTCCGGCTCCCGGATGGATCGGTGCTGGAGGTCCGCAGGCCCGCGGCGTCATAGGTATGCCGGATGCCATGGCCTGCCCAGACCGCGTCGACCTCCTCCGCGGTCTGCCCCCCGGTGAGCAGCGCTGAGCCTTGCGCGGACAGTTCGCCGACGAGCCGGCCTTGCAGGTCGTACGCAGCGACCACCGTTCGCTGCTCCGAGGTTCCGGCGGCACTGACGGTCGAGGTGACGCGTCCCGCCGCGTCGAACCGGTAGCGGGTGACCGTTCCCGCAGCATCTGTCTCTTCGGCCAGGCGGCCGAGGGCATCCCATGAACGCAGGGTCACGCGATCGGCCGCCGAACTCCCCGGACGGAGGTCGGCCACATGGCTGCCGGGCCCCGGCACGCCGATCGCGGGGATGGCGTAGCGCACCGAACGGGCCACACGCCCTGCGGCGTCGAACACGCGCTCGGTGAGGAAGCCCTCGGCGTCCACTTCGGCGATGACCTGCCCTTTTCCGTCATGCAACCACACGGTGCGCTGGTCGGCATCGCCGACCGGTGGCATGAGCTCGGCCAGGCTGGCAGTCGCACGCAGCGAAGGATCGGTCGCCTGGGCATGCGCAACGCGCAGCCAGCGGTGGCCCGCAGGCGTGTACTGGTAGGTGGTGAGGAAGCCCTCGGGGTCGAGAGTGCCCAGCAGGCGCCCTTGCGCGTCGTGGAAGTTCCTCGTCACGCGGTCAAGCGTGGAAGGAGCAGGACGGTCGATCGTCATCATGTCGGCGCCGCCGGCGACATGAAGCAGGTTGGCGTACTGGATCTGCGCCACCACGCGCGAGGCTCCGTCGTAGCGCCATTCGGTCACTGCGACGTCCTGGGCGAGGCCGACGGTCTGCGCGGTGCGCTGGAGCCGGCCAGCGCCGTCGTAGCTGCGCCAGAGGGTGAAATCGGCGGGCGACCGCAGCGGACGGATTCCGTCGATCGTCAGGTCGGAGCGTGGTTGCCCGTCCCCATCGACCAAGGTGGCCGGATCCACCGCGTTGGCATAGGTCGTCGTGAAGGTGGCCAGCCCTGATCGATCGTGGCCGTGTTCCGTCACGCTGCCATTGCCGTCGATCTCGGCCGCCAGCGTTCCGCCGGCGTCATACACCCTCCAGTGCCGCACGCCGGTCGGTCCAAGGGTCATCACCAGCCGGTCGGCCGCGTCGTGGAAGTACCGCGTCTCGCCGAGCACCTCCGCGGACGGGCTCGAGTCGATGTCCGCGACCAGCCGGCCTGCTGCATCGCGGCAGCTGGTCTTGACCAGGCCGCCCGGGAGGGCCACCACGGTCCGGCCGCCTGCATCGTCGTACCAGATCGTCGTCACCTGCCCGAGAGCGTCGATCGTGGACATGGGCCTGCCGAGTCCGTCGTAGGTCGTGCTCGTGCCCGACCCTGCGGCGTCGATCGTCTGCAGCAGCCACCCGGAGGCGCTGTAGACGAAGCGTTCGGTCGATTCGGTGCCGTCCGCGACGCCGCTGCCATCCGGGAGGACGCGGGCATAGCGTCTCACCAGGTGCAGCTGCCCGCGCCCGTCGTAGGAGAAGTCGGTGCGCTGCGTCGCCGCCGGGTCGAGGGTCGCGCACCATGCGACCAGCTCGGCTTCCGTCGGGGCCGCCGAGAAGCCCAGCGTCTCGACCGGGAAGCGGGCGAGCGCATGGGTGATGCTGGTGACCTGCTCGCCCAACGCGTTGTAGCGGAACTCGGTGACGCAGCCCGCGGCCGAGATCGAGAAGCGCAGCAGATGCCCGGCACCGCCGCCATAGACCCAGCGCGCCGTCAGCGGCTCGGCCGGATTCGCGGGGCCGCTGACATCCGGGTCGGGCACGACGAAGCGGGTCTCGGTCAGGAGCTGGTTGCGGTCGTCGAACGAGCGGGCAATGGTGTTGCCCGCGCCATCGCGGCTGGCGACCTGGTTGCCCCGATCGTCGTAGCCGAAGGTGGTCGTCCGGCCCTCGCCGTCGGTGACGCTCACCACGTTGCCATCGCTGTCGTAGGCAAACCGGGTGCTCGCCGAGACGCCGCGGACCGCAGGTGCCAGGATCTGGACGAGCCTGCCGGCGGCGTCGGACTCGTAGCGGGTGACCTGGCCCAGCGCGTCGGTCACGGTCGTGCGACCTGGGGCGCCGGCCGCCAACTGGTAGGTGAAGGTGGTCGTGTGCCCCGCCCCGTCGCGCACCGAGGCGACGCGGTGGCTGTCGCCGACCTGCACATAGGTGAAGGTGTGGCTGGTGCCGTCGCTCTGGGTGACGGAGCTGAGCCGCCGGCTCGTGCCGTCGTAGGCATATTGCGTCCGGTAGACCCGTCCGTCCTCGATGCTGTCGTCCTGCGGCGAGAGGTCGACCGTCACCAGGACCAGGCGGTTGGCCGCGTCGTAGGCGTAGCGGACGCGGGTGGTGCCGGAGCCGTCGGAGGCGACGGTGCGGATCTCGGCCAGGTTGGAGCCCTCGTAGAGATAGAACACGGTGTCGCCGCCCGCAGTGGCGACGGAGGCCAGCCTCTGCGACGCGTCGTAGGCATAGCTCAGGGCGCTGCCACCGGGATCCCGGCTGCAGCGCAGGAGGAACGCGCCGTGGGCGTCGTACTGCTCGACGGCACCCGTGCTGCCGTCCTGCCATTCGAGCCGCTCTCCCGATCCGACGAGCCGGATGCTGTCGTGCGCACCCTCGCCGTCCGAGGTGACGTAGGCATCACGGACGGCATTCCACGCGAAATGGGCCACCGAGCCATCGCGCCCCGTGCGGGACATCGAACTTCCCGGCATGCCCAGGCCCCCGGTCAGCCGCAGTGGTTGCAGCACCAGGCCATTGATCCAGTTGTCGCCGTTGTCGTCGTCCAGCAGCCCCTGGCTGTTGTAGGTCCTGAGGGCGACGGCGTCCGGGCCCCGGCCGATGACGGTTTCATCGGTGTCCTGCACCACCAGGTTGCCGTTGGCCACGTTCACGGACAGCCGCTCGCCGCTGGCACCCCGCCAGGTGTCGGCAGACGGGCCGAGGTGCGCCAGAACGGTGCGGGACGTGAGGTCCAGGCCCAGGCTGTTGCCGCTGACGATCGCCACCATGGAGTGCCTCGCGTGTCGCTGGGCCACGCGGCGGATGGCGTCATCGCTCCCGCCGGGCCCTGCCGAATACATCCGCGCGGCAGCAGCGCGGTTTAGCGGCTAAACCCGCGGCCGATCGGGTGGATGTATGGGAGCGACAACCGCCAGCCGGCACGCACAGGAGCCCGCCATGTCCCACGACACGCGCTTCGAGGAACTCATCGCGAGGGGAATGGCCGCGAGTGCCGACCTCGACGCGGACCACGCCATCGCCTGCTTCACGTGTGCGGCCGGGATCGATCCCGCATCGGGCATCCCGCACTTCCTGATCGGGGCCGAGCTGGCCGGCCGTGGCGACCTGATGGGCGCCGAACACGCTTTCGCACAGGCGGTGTCGCTGGCGCCGGCGTTCCACCTGGCGCGCTACCAGCTGGGACTGCTGCAGTTCAGCTGCGAACGTTCCGCCGTGGCCCTCGCGACGTGGGAGCCCCTCCTCGACCTGCCGGCAGACGATCCGCTCGGGCACTTCGTGCGCGGGTTCCGCGCACTCTCCACCGGCGGGATTGCCCAGGCGTTGCAGCACCTGCGCCACGGGCTGGGCCTGAGCCCGGGCAATCCGGCGCTGTCCGCGGACATCGCCAAGATCATCCAGACGGTGGAGCGGCTGCGCGACCGCCAGGCGCAGCCCCACGCCGCCGACCCGATGGCGGTGTACCTGGTCAACGGTTCGACCCGACGCCTCCAGTGAACGAAAGGACACGCGGGTCGAGACCGGCGAGCAGTGGCTCGGCACCGTGGCCCCGGGCGGGGTGATGCCGAGAGCGCCAGGATGCGCAGCGCACAGACCGTTCGCCTCCCGCACCGACGCGACAGTCGCGGCCCAGACCACAGCCTATAGTGCTACTCCTTTCGGAGGAGCCAGCCATGGGTCGGACGAATTGGCAGTTGAGCGGCGGCGTGGCCGTCGTCACGGGCGCGGCCAGCGGCATCGGCGCGGCGCTGGCGCGGGAGCTGGCCGGGCGCGGCATGCACCTGGCCCTGGTCGACGTCCGGGCGGCCGACCTCCAGGCCGCCGCCGAGAAGGTGCGTGCGGCCGGCATCCTGGTCAGCACGCACCCGCTGGACGTCGCCGACCGCCGCGCCGTGGCCGCCCTGCCCGGCCGGGTGCTGGCGGTGCACCGCCGGGTGACCGTGCTGGTCAACAACGCCGGGGTGGCGCTCGGCGGCCCCTTCGACCAGGTCGCCGCCGAGGACTTCGAGTGGCTGATGGAGGTGAACTTCGGCGCCGTCGTGCGCCTCACCCGCGCCTTCCTGCCGGTGCTGGCCCGCGAGGAGGCCGCCCAGGTGGTGAACGTCTCCAGCATCTTCGGGATCATCGCGCCGCCCGGGCAGACCGCCTACTGCGCGAGCAAGTTCGCGGTGCGCGGCTTCTCCGAATCGCTGCGCCACGAACTGGAGGCGGCCGAGTCCCCGGTGGGGGTGACGCTGGTCCACCCCGGCGGCGTGCGCACCGCCATCGGCGACCGTGCCCGGCTGCCGGCCGATGCCCCGGCCGACCTGGTGGCCCGCGAACGCCAGCGCTGGCAGCAGCTGCTGACGCTGCCGCCCGAAGTGGCGGCCCGCACCATCGCGCAGGCGATCGCCCGCCGCGCGCCGCGCGTGCTGGTCGGGCGCGATGCGCGCCAGGCGGCGCTGCTGCAGCGGCTGTTCCCCGTGCGGTACTGGGCCCTGGCGGCGCGCGACATCGCGCGCCGGGCCCGCGCCGCGACCTGACATTCCGAGGAGACGAGAGATGGCCAGTTGGCAGGCCCGTGTGGCCACGTTCCTGGTGCGCCGCCGCGTGCGGCCGGCGCTGGGCGACCTGAGCGACATCGCGCGGGTGCGCGCCGCCTTCGCCACGCCGCTGCCGCCACCGGCTGGCGTTCGCTACACCCCCGCGAGCGTCGGTGGCGTGGCCGGAGAATGGGTCGAGCCCGAGCAGGGCGACACCCGGGCCACCCTGCTCTACCTGCACGGCGGCGGCTTCGTCGGCTGCTCGCCGCGCACCCACCGCCCGCTGACGGCCGCGCTGGCGCGGCAGGGCCTGCGGGTGTTCGTGCCCGACTACCGGCTGGCACCCGAGCATCCCTGGCCCGCCGCCCCCGACGACACGCTGGCCGTGTGGCGCGCGCTGTGGGCGGAGCAGCAGGCGCGCGGCGGTGCCCACCGGCTGGTGGTGGCGGGCGACAGCGCCGGTGGCAACCTCGCGCTGGTGCTGATGCTGCGGCTGCGCGATGCGGGCGAGCCGCTGCCGGCCGCCGCCGCCCTGTTCTCGCCGGCCACCGACCTGACCGGCGGCAGCGCGTCGCTGCACGAGAACGCCGGGCGCGACGCGATGTTCCGCGGCGACGGCCTGCACCATCTGGCCGACGCCTACCTGGCCGGCGCCGACGCCGCCCATCCGCATGCATCGCCGCTGCTCGGCGACCTGCGCGGCCTGCCGCCGTTGCTGGTCCACGTGGGCCAGGACGAGGCGTTGCGCGACGACAGCGTTCGGCTGGCCGACAAGGCGCGCGCCGCCGGCGTGCCGGTGGACCTGCGCGTCTGGCCTGTGGTCTCGCACGTGTGGCAACTGGTGTGGCGATTGCCCGAGGCACGCGCGTCGGTGCGCGCCGCCGCGCGCTTCCTGCACGAGGCCGTGGCCCGCGCCGCGGTGCCAGGTGGCGCACCGGAACAGCTCGACGTGGTGATCGTGGGCGCCGGGCTCTCGGGCATCGGCGCCGCCGCCCACCTGCAGGCCCGCTTCCCCGAGCGGCGCTACGCCATCCTGGAGGCGCGCGACGCGATCGGCGGCACCTGGGATCTGTTCCGCTATCCGGGCATCCGTTCGGATTCGGACATGTACACGCTCGGCTACGAGTTCAAGCCCTGGCGCGCCGCCAAGGCGATCGCCGACGGCCCGTCGATCCGCGCGTACGTGCGCGAGGCCGCTGCCGAGCGCGGCATCGACCGGCAGATCCGGTTCGGGCAGCGGCTGGTGCGGGCCGACTGGTCGAGCGCGGAGCAACGCTGGCTGCTGGAGATCGAGCGCGTCGGCACGGGCGAGCGGACGCAAGTGGCCTGCCGCTTCCTCTGGATGTGCAGCGGCTACTACAGCTACGCGCAGGGGCACCGGCCCGAGTTCCCGGGCGAGGCCGGGTTCGGCGGCCGCATCGTGCATCCGCAGTTCTGGCCGGAGTCGCTCGACCACGCCGGCCGGCGGGTGGTCGTGATCGGCAGCGGCGCCACCGCGATGACGCTGGTGCCCGCGATGGCCCGGACGGCAGCCCACGTCACCATGCTGCAGCGCTCGCCGACCTACGTGGTGTCGCGCCCGGGCGTCGACGCCGTGGCCGAACGGCTCAAGCGCCTGCTGCCGCCGATGCTCGCGTACCGGCTCGTGCGCGCCAAGAACGTGCTGCTGCAGCAGCTGTTCTTCCGGCTGGCGCGTCGCTGGCCCGACGCGATCGGCCGACGTCTGGTGGCCCTGGCGGGCCAGCAGTTGCCGCCGGGCCACGACCTGCGCCACTTCACGCCAGCGTACAGGCCGTGGGACCAGCGCCTGTGCCTGGTGCCGGATGGCGACCTGTTCCGCTCCATCCGCGAGGGCAAGGCATCGGTGGTGACCGACCGGATCGAGCGCTTCACCGCCACCGGGATCCGCCTGGCCTCGGGGCAGGAGCTGCCAGCCGACATCGTGGTCACCGCCACCGGGCTGACGCTCAACGTGCTGGGCGACGTGGCGGTGTCGGTCGACGGCCGCCCGTGCGACCTGTCCAGGTCGCTCGTCTACAAGGGCATGATGTTCAGCGGCGTGCCCAACCTGGCCTCGACCTTCGGCTACACCAACGCCTCGTGGACGCTGAAGGCGGACCTCACGGCCCGCTACGTCGGGCGGCTGCTCGCGCACCTGGACCGGCACGGCTACACGTCGGCGACGCCACAGCGCGATTCCTCGGTGGCCGAGCAGCCGTTCATCGACTTCTCCTCGGGCTACGTCCAGCGCGCCGCCGCGCGCCTGCCCAAGCAGGGCGACCGCAAACCCTGGCGGCTGTACCAGAACTACCTGCTGGACCTGCTCACACTGCGCTTCTCGCGCATCGACGACGGCGTGCTGCGCTTCGAGCACCGGCCGGGCGCCTCGCCGGCCCCGGGGCGCCTGCCCGCCGCCGCACGGGGTGGATGACTGCACACGCACACACGCACACACGCACACACGTCACCACGCCGCCCCGAGGGAACGGGAAGATCCTGACACCGCGCTGACCCGCCACCCGACGGTCGGACAAAGGGTCGGTCCTTCTTGCGCGAAGTCCGCCGGGTTTGCCATGATGGGAAGGCACGGGCCCTTCCGTGCGCATGTGGCAGGGTGCAATCCAACGAGAGCAATGGCTGACGGCACGCGAGAACAACCGATCCTCTGGCTGGGCCTGGCCGGCTTCGATGCCGACCAGCGTTCGCGTCTCGCGGACATCCTGCAGGCACGCGACGGCCACGTCCGCTGGCAGTTCAGCGCCTTCGGCGACGCCGATGCCTGGATCATCCATGGCGCCAAGGTGCAGGTCGTGCCGGGCGCCACCATCAACATCCATCCCGCCATCCCGACCCAGCGCATCACCCGCCTGAGCCTGCTGGACGTCGCCAAGCCGCTCGCCATGGCGCGCCCGCTGCCGCTCAGCGTGGGCGTCTCGCTGTCCTTCGACCTCGACGATCGCGCCAGCACCATCGCCGCGATCGTCGTGCTGGAACAACAGCTGCGGCCGCTGCGGGCGCGGCTGGCCCTGGCGCGCGACATCATCCGCCGCGGCGCCAAGCTGCGGCACGGCATCTACCACGTCAGCCGCGACGGCCGCCTGCTGGCCGCAATGAACTTCCGCAAGGGCGTCGCCGGCCTGTCGCCGGACCTGCAGCCGCACGAGCTGGCCGGTGCCGCCTGGGACCGCCTGCCGGTCACCAGCGACACGATGCCGCCCATGTTCGAGGTGGTGCCGGTCAACCAGCTCTCCTGGACCTACGTGCTGCACACGGACGTGGGCCTGCTGCCGCCGTCGTACATGCACCGCCTGATCTACTACCGCGGCGCGCCGCGCGTGCCGGCGAACTGGCTCACCGACACGCAGCTCGCGCTGCTGCACATGCTCGCCACGCGCGCCGCGACCTTCGAGGCACTGGCGGAGCGCACCGGTGTCGCCGACGAGCAGCTGGAGAAGGACCTGACCTGCCTGTACTTCGCCTCGGCGATCACCAGCACACCCTCGAAGGCGGCGCATCCGGCGTCGGTGCCGCGCGAGGAGCACGGGCCCTCGGTCACGCCCCTGGCCGACCTGGTGCCGGCCCCTGGCGAGACCACCGGCCGGATGCACACCGTGCCGCTGTACACCGACTCGTTCCGCGCCAGCCAGGCGCCCGACAGCGGGCAGGCCTGAGGCCCGGGCGCCTCAGCGGGCGGCCTTGCCGTCGCCCAGCTGGCTGGCCAGCGCCTGCACCACGGTGTCGCCGGCCGGCACGTCCTGGGTCAGCCACACGTTGCCGCCGATCACGGCCCCCTTGCCCAGCGTGACCCGGCCAAGCACCGTGGCCCCGGCGTAGATCACCACGTCGTCCTCGACCACCGGGTGCCGCGGCAGGCCCTTGGTGAGATGGCCGTCCTCGCCCACCGGGAACCGCTTGGCGCCCAGCGTGACGTTCTGGTAGAGCCGCACGCGCTCGCCGATGACCGCGGTCTCGCCGATCACGACACCAGTGCCGTGGTCGATGAAGAAGCCGGCGCCGATCCGCGCGCCCGGATGGATGTCGATGCCGGTGCGGCTGTGGGCGATCTCGGCCACGATGCGCGCCAGCAGCGGGAGCCCGAGCTCGTACAGCCGGTGCGCCAGGCGGTGGTGGATCATGGCGAGCACGCCCGGATAGCACAGCAGCACCTCGTCGACGCTGCGCGCCGCCGGATCGCCATGCCACGCCGCGAGCACGTCGGTGTCGAGCAGCCGGCGCACCGCCGGCAGCGACAGCGAGAAGTCGCGCACCAGCGCGCCCGCGCGTGCGCGCAGCTCGTCGTCGGGCGGCGGCGCCTCGCGGGCGGCATGCCGCAACTCCAGCATCGCCTGGCATTGCAGCGAACGCAGGGCGGTGTCGAGCGTGTGGCCGACGTAGAAATCCTCGGTGTCGCTGCGCAGGTCGGCGGGGCCCAGCCGCATCGGGAACAGCGCGCCCTTGAGCTGCTCGACCAGTGCCTCGACGGCCTGCGGCGAAGGCAGTTCGCGGCCGCGCGCCTCGCCGGTGCGGTTGCGTGCGGCACGCCATTCGTCGCGGGCGGCGTGCAGGCCGCGGACGACCTCGGCGACATCGAAGGCTGGGCTCATGGCAGGTGCGCGGGCGAGTCGTGGACGGGCTCCGACCTTACCGCAGAACGACCGCGGCCGCCCCGAGGCAGGCGGTTGCCACGCGTGGCGTCGCGCCTGCCCGGGGCGGCCCGCGAACCGGCCCCGGAGCCGAGCGGCCGACACGGCCGACACCGCCGACACCGGTCGCACGCGGGGCGGCCCACGCCGCGCCGGGCCAGCCGCAGACAGCGGGATGCTGCACCGTCCGACACCGGCGCGGCCGCCGGCGGCGTCAGATGCGCGCCAACCCTCCCAGGACCAAGGACACCCCATGAAGATCGCCAGCATCCTCCTCGCCTGCTCGCTCGGTCTCGGCGTCGCCGCCGCCTCCGCCCAGACCGGGAACGCATCGTCCACGGGCCAAAGCCCGGCCGCCGGCCCGGGCACCGGTGGCACGGTCGTGGACAAGGCCAAGCGCGGTGCCAAACGCATCGGCGAGAAGACGCGCAACGCCCTGAACCGTGCCGATGGCCGCGACCAGCAGGCGCAGGACAGCACGACGCAGGGCGGGACCGGGACGATGGGCGCCTCGGGCCGCCGCGGCGGCTCCGCAGGCGCATCGTCCACCGCGGCGGGCGCCGATTCCACGCGCCAGCAGCGCATGGACGAGGCCTACAGCCGCTGGCAGTCGCAGGGCCCGCGCTAGCCCTGCACCGGCCCGCCCGCCTGGCCGGCCGCGGCCGGCGCGCGCAGGCCCTCCTCGAGGAAGGCCACTGCGGCGGCCAGATCGCTCATCACGCGCAGCTGCAGCCCCGCGCCGGCTGCGACCTTCTCGCTGGCCCGGGTGATCATGGGCTCGGGCAGCACCGTCACCATGCGGTCGAGATGGTGCAGCTCGTCGGCGATGTGGCGGCCGATGGCGTAGTGGTCGGAAAAGCCGAGCTTGAGCGTGACCCCGAGGCAGTCGGCCAGCGCGTGGCGCAGCTGCTGCTCGCGCGTGTAGCGCGCCAGCGCGCGGATCGCCGCGGCGTAGTCCTCGGCACGGGCCGGCCCGCACACCCGTGCAATGGCATAGCCAGCCGTGCGTTCGAGTTCGAAGCGGGCCGGTGCGTCCATCGGTTCAGCGGCTTCCGTGCGCCTGCTGCCAGAGCACCTGGACTTCGTTGGCCAGGCTCATCGGATCGAAGGGCTTGGTGATCACGCCGACGGCGCCCAGGCTGCGGTAGTGGGCGATCTCGCTGCCCTGCACCTTGGCGGTCATGAAGACCACGGGGGTGGTGGCCGTCGCGGGCAGCTCGCGCAGCCGCGCCAGCGTCGTCGGCCCATCCATGCCGGGCATCATCACGTCCAGCAGCAGCAGGTCGGCCCCGAAGGCAGGTGCACACGCCAGCGCCTCCGCGCCGGACGCACAGGCCTGCAAGGTCAGCCCGCCCACGGTCTCGAGGGCGAGCGCTGCAATGGTGCGGATGTCCGCGTCGTCCTCCACCAGGAGCACGCGCTGCAGTGGGCGCGCGCTCACGTGCAGGGCTCCTGGGCAGCAGCCCGCCCGCCAGCGCGCCAGGCGGGCCGGGTGCAGGCGGGTGCGGAGCAGGCGGATTCGGTCATGCGGCAGGGCCATCGCCCGGGGGCGCCGGACGCGCGGCGATTGTGGCATGCGCCTTGCACCTGCTGCAGCCGTCACGGCCACGTTGCGGCAAATCCCCGCGCCCGTGAACAGCAACCAACGTCCGTATACTGCCCCGCTTTTGCCCCACTGGCACCCGATGGCCGAACAGCGCTCGCCCCAGCCCCTCCGTCTCTTCCTCCTGCTCGCCGCCGTCCTGCTCGCCGCCTGCGGCAAGCAGGCCGATCCCGCCGCGGGCGCGCCGCCCGGTGGTGGCATGCCGCCGCCGGAAGTGGGTGTGGTGACCGTCTCGGTGGGCGACGTCGGCCTGGTGACCGAGCTGCCCGGCCGCCTGGAAGCGTCGCGCGTGGCGCAGGTGCGGGCGCGCGCTGCCGGCATCGTCCAGGAGCGGCTGTTCCGCGAAGGCAGCGATGTCAAGGCCGGCCAGCCGCTGTTCCGCATCGACCCCGCGCAACTGCAGGCCGCCTCCGCCAGCGCGCAGGCCACGCTGGCGCGCGCCCAGGCCAACCTCGGGCAGGCCACCGCGCTGGCCGAGCGCTACAAGCCGCTGGTCGAGGCCAATGCCATCAGCAAGCAGGAATATGCGAACGCCGTCGCCGCCCAGAAGGCGGCCGAGGCCGAGGTCGCGGCCGGCCGGGCGTCGGTGCAGACCGCCCAGATCAACCTGAACTACTCGCTGGTCACGTCGCCGATCTCCGGCCGCATCGGGCGCGCGCTGGTGACCGAGGGCGCGCTGGTCGGGCAAGGGGAGGCCACCCCGCTCGCGCTGGTGCAGCAGATCAATCCGCTGTACGTCAACATCACGCAGTCTTCGACCGAGGTGCTCAACCTGCGCCGCGCCCTCGAGCAGGGCCGCCTCAAGCGCTCCGGCGAGGGCACGCAGGTGCGCGTGCTGCTGGAGGACGGCAGCGAGTACCCGCAGGCCGGCCGCCTGCTGTTCTCCGACCTCCAGGTCGATCCCGCCAGCGGCCAGGTGCAGCTGCGCGCGGAAGTGCCCAACGGCACCGGCCTGCTGCTGCCCGGCATGTACGTGCGCGTGCGGCTGGAGCAGGCCCGCGCCACCAACGTCATCCAGGTGCCGCAGCAGGCGGTCACGCGGTCCGGCCAGGGCGACAGCGTCATGGTCGTGGGCGCGGACGGCCAGGTCTCGCCGCGTCCGGTGAAGGTCGGCACGGCGCAGAACGGCCGCTGGATCATCTTGGAGGGCCTGAAGGCCGGCGAACAGGTGGTGGTCGACGGCTTCCAGAAGATCCGGCCGGGCGCCCCCGTCAAGCCGGTGCCCTGGACCGCCGCCGGCACCGCGCCTGCCGCGGCCGCAGGCGCTTCAGCGCCCGCTTCCGCGCCCGGTGCCGGCGCCTCCGCTCCGCGCGCTGCCTCCTCCGCCCAGCGTTCCTGACGAGGCCGGCACCGCATGGCCAAGTTCTTCATCGACCGGCCCATCTTCGCGTGGGTCATCGCGCTGTTCCTGATCGTCCTCGGCGCCGTGTCCATCACGCAGCTGCCGATCGCGCAGTACCCGCCCGTGGCCCCGCCGGCCATCGTGGTGAGCGCCACCTACCCCGGCGCCTCCGCCCGCACGCTCGAGGAAAGCGTCATCACCGTCATCGAACAGGAGATGAACGGCTCGCCGGGCCTGATCTACATGGAATCGGTGACCCAGGCCAACGGCGTGGGGCAGATCACCATCACGTTCGAGCCCGGCACCAACGCCGACCTCGCGCAGGTGGACGTGCAGAACCGCCTGTCGCGCGCGACGCCGCGGCTGCCGGCGGCCGTGACGCAGCAGGGCGTGCGCGTGGAGAAGTCGCGCTCGAACTTCCTGCTGTTCACCATCCTGTCGTCGGACGACCCCAACTTCACCCCGGTCGACCTCGGTGACTACGCCTCGCGCAACGTGCTGCCCGAGATCCAGCGGATCGCCGGCGTCGGCCAGGCGCAGCTGTTCGGCACCGAAGCGGCCATGCGCGTGTGGATCGACCCGGTCAAGCTGGTCGGCTTCAACATGTCGCCAGCCGAGGTCAACGCGGCCATCCGCGCCCAGAACGCGCAGGTGTCCGCCGGCTCCATCGGCGACCTGCCGATCGAGGCCGGTCAGGCGGTGTCGGCCACCGTGGTGGTGGCGGGCCAGCTGACCGACGTCGAGCAGTTCCGCAACATCATCCTGCGCGCCAACACCGACGGCTCGACCGTCCGTCTCAAGGACGTGGCCCGGGTGGAGCTGAACGCCCAGACCTTCGCCACCTCGGCGCGCCTGAACGGCAAGCCGTCCACCGGCATCGGCGTGCAGCTGTCCCCCAGCGGCAACGCCCTGGCCACCGCCACCGCCGTCCGCAAGCGCATGGCGGAGCTGGCGCCCTACTTCCCGCACGGCATGAAGTGGGACATCCCGTACGACAGCTCGCGCTTCGTGCGCATCTCCATCAGCCAGGTGGTCGAGACGCTGGTCGAGGCCGTCGCGCTGGTGTTCGTGGTGATGTTCCTGTTCCTGCAGAACTGGCGCTACACCATCATCCCCACGCTGGTGGTGCCCGTGGCCCTGCTGGGCACCTTCGCCACGCTGCTGGCGCTGGGCTTCTCGATCAACGTGCTGACCATGTTCGGCATGGTGCTGGTGATCGGCATCGTGGTGGACGACGCCATCGTGGTGGTCGAGAACGTCGAGCGGATCATGAGCGAGGAAGGCCTGCCGCCGCGCGAGGCGACGCGCAAGGCGATGGGCCAGATCTCCGGCGCCATCGTCGGCGTGACCGTGGTGCTGATCTCGGTGTTCGTGCCGCTGGCGTTCTTCGCCGGCTCGACCGGCAACATCTACCGGCAGTTCTCGGCCGTGATGGTGGCGTCGATCGCCTTCTCGGCCTTCATGGCGCTGTCGCTCACGCCCGCGCTGTGCGCCACCCTGCTCAAGCCGGTCGAGGCCGGCCACCACGTCGAGAAGCGCGGCTTCTTCGGCTGGTTCAACCGCGGCTTCAGCCGCACCGCGCACGGCTACGAAGGCGTGGTCTCGCGCATCCTGCGCAAGGCGCGCTGGTGGCTCATCCTCTACGGCGTGATCGCTGCCGCGGTGGCGCTGTTCTACATGCGCCTGCCGACCTCGTTCCTGCCGCAGGAGGACCAGGGCAACATCATCGTGAACGTGCAGCTGCCGCCGGGCGCGACCCAGGAGCGCACGCGCGCCGTGATGGAACAGGTCGAGGCCTTCATCCTCAAGCAGCCCGAGGTGCAGAGCATGGTGGGCGTGCTGGGCTTCTCGTTCTCGGGCCAGGGCCAGAACGCCGCGCTGGCGTTCGTCACGCTCAAGGACTGGGAGGAGCGCAAGGGCGAGAACGCCTCGGCGCAGGCGCTGGCCGGACGCGCGTTCGGTGCGCTGTCGGGCATCCGCGACGCGTTCATCTTCCCGCTCAGCCCACCACCCATCCCCGAGCTGGGAACGGCCTCCGGCTTCACCTTCCGCCTGCAGGACCGCGGCGGCAACGGCCGCGAGGCGCTGATCGCCGCGCGCAACCAGCTGCTGGGCATGGCGTCGCAGAGCAAGGTGCTCACGCAGGTTCGCCCGGAAGGCCTGGAGGACGCGCCGCAGCTGCAGCTGGAGATCGACCGCGAGAAGGCGCAGGCGCTGGGTGTGACCTTCGACGCCATCAACACGGCGCTGTCCACCTCGCTGGGCTCGGCCTACATCAACGACTTCCCGAACCGCGGCCGCCTGCAGCGGGTGATCGTGCAGGCCGACGCGCCCGCGCGCATGCAGCCCGAGGACCTGCTGCGCATCAACGTGGTGAGCGCCCAGGGCCGCACGGTGCCGCTGTCGGCCTTCGCGAGCACGCACTGGATCACCGGCGCGATGCAGACCGTGCGCTACAACGGCTACCCCGCGATGCGCATCTCGGGCGCCGCCGCGCCCGGCTACAGCAGCGGCGCCGCGCTGGAAGAGATGGAGCGGCTAGCCGGCCAGCTGCCGCCCGGCTTCGCCTACGAATGGACCGGCCAGTCGCGCGAGGAGAAGCTCGCCGGGGCCCAGGCGCTGATCCTCTACGGCTTCGCCATCCTGGCGGTGTTCCTGTGCCTGGCAGCGCTGTACGAGAGCTGGTCGATCCCGCTGGCGGTGATCCTGGTGGTGCCGCTGGGCGTGCTCGGCGTGCTGCTGGCCACCCTGCTGCGCGGCTACGCCAACGACGTGTACTTCCAGGTCGGCCTGATCACCATCATCGGCCTGTCGGCCAAGAACGCCATCCTGATCATCGAGTTCGCCAAGGACCTGCAGGCGCAGGGCAAGGGCGTGATCGAGTCGGCGCTGGAGGCGGCGCACCTGCGGTTCCGCCCCATCGTCATGACCTCGATGGCCTTCGGCCTGGGCGTGCTGCCGCTGGTGGTCGCATCCGGCGCCGGCTCGGCCAGCCAGCGTGCCATCGGCACCGGCGTGCTGGGCGGGATGCTCACCGGCACCGCCCTGGCCGTCTTCTTCGTCCCGGTGTTCTTCGTCGTCGTGCGGGGCATCTTCCGGGGCAGCGAGCGGCAGCGCAAGCTGCACGCGCACGAGTTCGGACACGAGTTGCCGCCCGGCGCGACCCGGGGGGACCAGGTATGAGAGCGATGACGAGGACATGGGCGGCCGCGGCGGCCGCCGCACTGCTGGCGGGCTGTTCGCTGATCCCGGCCTACGAGCGCCCGGCCGCCCCGGTGCCGGCAACCATCCCCTATCCCGCAGCCAGCGAAGGCACCGCCGCGCCGGTGCTCGAGTGGCAGCGGTTCTTCGCCGACGAGCGCCTGCGCAACCTGATCGGGACCGCCCTGGTCAACAACCGCGACCTGCGGGTCGCCATGCTCAACGTGCAGCAGGCCCGCGCGCAGTACGACATCCGCCGGGCCGACCGCTACCCCAACCTGGGCGCCTCGCTCAGCGCGAGCCGGGCCCCGAGCCCCATCAGCGGCGACCAGCTCACCACCTACCAGGTCGGGCTGGCCGTCACCGCCTGGGAGCTCGACTTCTTCGGCCGCATCGGCAGCCTCAGCGAGGCCGCGCTGGCGCAGTTCTTCGCCACCGAGGAAGGCAGCCGGGCCGCGCAGGTCACGCTGGTCGGCTCCGTCGCCGCCACCTGGCTGAGCCTCGTGGCCGACGAGGAGCTGCTGGCGCTCACGCAGCAGACCCTGGCCACGCGCGAGGAGACGCTGCGGCTCACGCGGCTGCGCTTCGACAACGGCGTCTCCTCCGAGCTTGACCTGCGCCTGGCGCAGTCGCTGGCCGAGACGGCCCGGGCAGCGTTCGCGCAGCAGCAGCGCCAGCGCGCGCTGGACCTCAACGCCCTGGGCCTGCTGCTGGGCGAGGCGCTTCCCACCTCGTTCTCGACCGGCACCACCCTGGCCACGACGACCTTTGCCGACCTGCCGGCGGGCGTGCCGTCGGAGGTGCTGGTGCAGCGTCCCGACGTGCGCCAGGCCGAGCAGCAGCTGATCGCCGCCAACGCCAGCATCGGCGCCGCGCGTGCGGCATTCTTCCCGCGCATCTCGCTGACCGCGAGCGCGGGGCGGGCGAGCACGGAGCTGTCCGGCCTGTTCGACGGCGGTGGCAAGTGGGCCTACACCATCGCACCGTCGCTGCTGCTGCCGATCTTCGACGCCGGCCGCAACCGGGCCAACCTGGAAGCGGCGAACGTGCAGCGCGAGATCGCGGTGGCCCAGTACGAGCGGGCCATCCAGTCGGCGTTCCGTGAGGTGTCGGACGCACTGGCCGGGCGCACCCTGCTGACCGAGCAGCTGGAGGCCCAGGCCCGGGTGGCGGAAGCGGAATCGGTGCGGGTGCGGCTGTCGCAGCTGCGCTACGACGCCGGCGTGGCGAGCACGCTGGACCTGCTGGACGCGCAGCGCTCGCTGTTCACGGCGCGGCAGTCGGAGATCCAGACGCGCCTGGCGCGCCTGCAGAACCAGGTGCTGCTGTACCGCACGCTGGGCGGCGGCTGGACGCGCCAGCCCTGAGGCCGTTCAGCGCCGGTGGCCGCCGCCGGGCGGGCCGCCGGTGCCGTCACGCGGCGGCAGGTGCCGGAACATGATCCGGCCCTTGTTCAGGTCGTAGGGCGACAACTCCAGCGTCACGTAGTCACCCGCGATGATGCGGATGTGGTTCTTGCGCATCTTGCCGCCACTGTAGGCGATCAGGTTGTGGCCGTTCTCCAGGACCACGCGGTAGCGCGAGTCGGGCAGGACTTCTTCCACCCGGCCTCGCATTTCGATCAGTTCTTCCTTGGCCATCGCCAATCCCCTTCGTCTCGATGTTCCCCGATGCGGCGCCTGCCAGGCCCATGGTCGGCGCCCGCCCGCCGTGCACCAGGGACGGGCGTGGGAAGACCAGGATGGAGGGCCGGCACGCGGCCGGACGGGATGCGATCTGCAAGGCGCCGCCGGCGGTGCGGCCGGACCTGCCGCAAACCGGTCAGGCTGCGCAGTCCGCAGCTTGCCGGAAACCCGTCCATTGTAAATTCTTCGCTGCCGCCCGCCACGGGCGCCGGGTCGCAAGACGCGTCGCGGGCGCCAGGCGGGCCCCGCCCCGCCGGGCCAGGGGAGTTGCCCCACGGATCCTGCGGTGTCTCCGCTTGCGCCATGATGCGCATCCCCGGTCGGACGCGCCGGTCGGCCATGCCGTCCCCCGGGGCCCACCGGGGCGCCGCCCCGGGCAAGCCATGCTGGGCAGGTCGGAGGCGTCCTACACGCAGCGCCTGAACTCATCCCTAGAATCCTTGGGCCTTCCTTCCGGGCGCCTGCCCTCCCCCGTCCATGACACCACAGAACCAAACCGTGCTGGCCCTCCTGAGCCAACACGAAGAACAGATCATTGCCGAATGGCTGCAGGAGGCCGGCGCCGCCGTCGGCGGCCGCGCCACCGACGCTTCACGGCGGGCCATGCAGACCGAGGTCCTCGAGATCGTCGCGGGCGTGCGCACCGCGCTTGAAGCCGGCGCCGACCCGCAGGCCTTCAACGGCGCCGACTGGACGGCCCTGCGCCAGTCACTCGAGACCCTGTCGCGGTCGCGCGCGGCCCAGGGCCGCAGCGCTGCCGACACCAGCACCTTCGTGCTCGCCTTCAAGCGGCCGCTGTTCACCGCCCTGCAGCGCTCGGTGCCGGATGCGCAGGCGCAGCTGGCGGCGGTCTGGGCGATCTCGGTCCTGGTGGACAAGATGGCCCAGTGGACGGTCTCGACGTACCAGCAGACCCGCGAGGACATCATCCAGCGCCAGCAGCAGGACCTGCTGGAGCTGTCGACGCCGGTCATCAAGCTGTGGGAAGGCGTGCTGGCGGTGCCGATGATCGGCACCCTCGACTCCAGCCGCACCCAGACCGTGATGGAAACGCTGCTGCAGCGCATCGTCGACACCGGCGCCACGCTGGCCATCATCGACATCACCGGCGTGCCCACGGTGGACACCCTGGTGGCCCAGCACCTGCTCAAGACCGTGAGCGCGATCCGGCTGATGGGCGCCGAATGCATCATCAGCGGCATCCGGCCGCAGATCGCGCAGACCATCGTGCACCTGGGGATCGACCTGGAAGGCATCGCCTCCAAGGCCAGCCTGGCCGACGCGCTGGCGCTCGCGCTGCAGCAGCGCGGCTACAGCATCACCAAGTCGGCGGTCTGAACCGATGTACCGCATCCCGATCCTGCAGATGGGCAGCACGCTGCTCGTCACCATCCAGGTCGACATGCAGGACCAGATGGCGATGGCCCTCCAGGACGACCTCGCCAACAAGATCTCGGTCACCAGCGCCAAGGGCGTGCTGATCGACATCAGCGCGCTGGAGATCGTCGACTCCTTCGTCGGCCGCATGCTGGCCAGCATCTCGGGCATCTCGCGCATCCTCGATGCCACGACGGTGGTGGTCGGCATGCAGCCGGCCGTGGCGATCACCCTGGTCGAGCTGGGCCTGTCGCTGGAAGGCGTCCGCACGGCGCTCAACGTCGAGCGCGGCATGGAACTGCTGGCCGCGGCCGGCCGGGGGAGCGCCCTTGTCCGTTGAAGCTGCCCAGGGCGTCCTGACCGTGCGCACCGAAGAGGACATCGTCGCCAGCCGGCAGAAGGTGCGCGCGCTCGCGCAGCAGCTGAAGTTCTCGCTGGTCGACCAGACCAAGATGATCACGGCGGCCAGCGAGCTGTCGCGCAACACGGTGGTGCATGGCGGCGGCGGACAGATGCGCTGGGAAGTGGTCGAGGACGGCATCCGCCGCGGCCTGCGCCTGCACTTCGAGGACCAGGGCCCCGGCATTGCCGACATGCAGCTGGCCCTCACCGATGGCTGGACGTCCGGCGGCGGGATGGGCCTGGGCCTGCCCGGCAGCAAGCGCCTGGTCCACGAGTTCGACGTGCAATCCTCGCCGGGCCAGGGCACGCGCGTGAGCATCACCCGATGGAAGTGATCACGGGCGGTTTCCACGCGGACTTCCCGATGGGCGATCCCAGCCGGGTCGGCGAAGCGCGCCGGCACGCGGCGCAGCTCTCGGCCGACTGCGGGCTGGACGACGTCGAGGCCGGCCGGCTGGCGATCATCGTCACCGAACTGGGCACCAACCTGCTGCGCCATGCCAGCGGCGGCCGGCTGCTGCTGTCGCCGCGGCCGGGCCGGCGCGAGGTGGAGGTGATCGCGATCGACCGCGGCCCCGGCATTCCCGACCTGGAGCGCAGCCTGAACGACGGCTTCTCCACCGGCGGCACCCCGGGCACCGGCCTGGGGGCCGTGCGGCGGCTGGCCGACGACTTCGACATCCACAGCAGCCAGCCGCAAGGCACCATCGTGCTCGCACGGGTGCGCTCGGCCGCGTCCCCGCGCGACGCCAGCGCGCGCGTTTGCACCGGCGCGGTGTCGCTCGCCGCGCCCGGCGAGATCGTCTGCGGCGATGCCTGGGCGTTCGCGCTCGACGGCGCCCGTGCAGCCCTGCTGGTGGCCGACGGCCTCGGCCACGGCCCGGACGCCGCCGAAGCCGCGACCCAGGCCGTGGCGGTGTTCGCCGAAGAGCCCCTGGGTGGACCGCGCCGGCTGCTGGAGCGCACCCATGCGCGCCTGCGCGCCACGCGCGGCGCCGCGGTGAGCCTGATGCTCGCCGACGCCGAGGCCGGCACGCTGCGCATCGCGGGCGCCGGCAACGTGCTGGGGCGCGTGGTGTCCGGCGTCGAGGATCGCACCCTGCTGACCCAGCACGGCACCGCGGGCCTCGCGATGCGCAGCCCGGAAGAAACCGCGGCGGTCTGGCCCGCGCACGCACTCGTCGTGCTGTGCAGCGACGGCATCGAGACCCGCTGGAAACCCGAGCAGCTGCGCCCCGTGCTGGAACGCGATCCCGCGATCGCAGCGGCGCTGCTGGCGCGGGACCATTGCCGTGGGCGCGACGACGCGACCGTCGCCGTGCTGCGGCGCAAGGACTGAAGACCATGCCCCATCCCGACGCGACGCCCTCCCCCGACGCGCTGGCCCAGGCGCTGGACACCGCGCAGCGCGAGGCCCAGGCCCTGCGCGCCGAGCTGGAGGAAACCAACCGCGGCGTGCTCGCGCTGTATGCCGAGCTCGACGCGCAGGCCGACCAGCTGCGCGAGGCCACCGAGCTCAAGAGCCGCTTCCTGGCCTACATGAGCCACGAATTCCGCACGCCGATCAACTCGATCCGCAGCATCGCGCGGCTGCTGGCCGACCGCGTCGACGGCCCGCTCACCGAGGAGCAGGAGCGCCAGGTCGGCTTCATCCAGCAGACCGCCACGGAATTCGCCGAGATGGTCGACGACCTGCTGGACCTGGCCAAGGTCGAGGCCGGCCGGGTCGAGATCTCGCCGGCCTGGTTCGAGATGGTCGACCTGTTCTCCGCGCTGCGCGGGATGTTCAAGCCGGTGCTCACCAACCCCGACGTGCACCTCGTCTTCGAGGAGCCGCACGACGTGCCCAAGCTCTACACCGACGACCGCAAGCTCTCGCAGATCCTGCGCAACTTCATCTCCAACGGGCTGAAGTTCACCACCCGCGGCGAGGTCCGCGTGAGTGCGCGCTGCGACGGCGGGCGCGTGACCTTCTCGGTGTCCGACACCGGCATCGGCATCGCACCCGAGTTCCACGACGCCATCTTCCAGGACTTCTCGCAGGTGCAGTCGCCGCTGCAGAAGCGGCTGCGCGGCACCGGGCTGGGCCTGGCCCTGTCCAAGCGGCTGGCCGGCGTCCTCGGGGGCAGCGTCAACTTCGAGAGCGAGGCGGGCAAGGGCTCTGTGTTCTCGGTCACGATCCCGGTGCAGGTCGAGGATTCTCCCGAGCATGGTTGATCCGGTTTCGCTGCACAGCACCATCGACCGCGGGGCGCACACGGTGCTCGTGGTCGACGACAACCCCGCCACGCGCTACTCGACCAGCCGCGTCGTGCGCGCTGCCGGGTTCCGCACCGTGGAAGCGGGCAGCGGCGGGGACGCACTGGCCATCGCGGCGCGCGGCGTGTCGGCGGTCGTGCTCGACGTGCACCTGCCCGACATGGACGGCTTCCAGGTCTGCCGCGAGCTGCGCGCCCGTCCCGGCACCCAGCTGCTGCCGGTGGTGCACCTGTCGGCCGCCTTCATCAAGAACGAGGACCATGTCACCGGGCTGAACGCGGGGGCCGACAGCTACATGGTCCACCCGGTCGAGCCGGCCGTGCTGATCGCCACACTGCAGGCCCTGATCCGCGCGCGCATGGCCGAGGACGCCCTGCGCCGCAGCGAGCAGCGCTTCCGCGCCATCTACGACCAGGCGCACAGCGGCATCGCGCTGGTCGATGCCCAGGGCTGCTTCACCGACGCCAATCCGGCGATGCTGCAGATGCTCGGACGCACGCCGGACGACGTGCTGGGACGCCCGCTGGCCGACATGGCGCCGGGCCATGGCCGCGAGCAGGCGCTGGCGGCCTTCGGCGGCGACGGCCAGGAGCCCTGGCGCGGCGAGTTCCCCCTGCTGCGCGCCGACGGCAGCGCCATCCACATCCAGTGGAGCGTGTCGCCGACCGTCGGCAACGGCTTGCGCATCGCCACGGCGATCGACGTGTCGGAACGCCACGCGCTGGAGCTGCGCCGCCACGAGGTGCTGGAGCGCGAACAGGCCGCGCGCGCGCTGGCCGAGCGCCACAGCCGCACCAAGGACGACTTCATCGCCGTGCTGTCGCACGAGCTTCGCACCCCGCTCAACGCCATCATCGGCTGGGTGCACATCCTCAAGCGGCGCGGCGCCACGCCCGACACCATGAAGGGCCTGGACGCGATCGAGCGCAACGTGAAGACCCAGGCGCGGATCATCTCGGACATCCTGGACGTTTCGCGCATCAATTCGGGCAAGCTGCAGCTGGACCGCCAATGGGTCGACCCGGCCGAGCTGCTGCGCAACTCCATCGCCTCGCTCGGCTTCGCCATCGACGAGAAGCACATCCGCATCGAGGCCGACCTGGAATCCGCGCACGAACAGGCGTTCATCGACCCGGCCCGCTACGAGCAGGTGTTCTGGAACCTGATGACCAATGCCATCAAGTTCTCGCAGGACGGCTCGGTGGTGCGCATCACCCTGGCACGGCGCGGTGACCGGCTGCTGCTGGGCGTGCGCGACCACGGCACCGGCATCAAGCCCGAGTTCCTGCCGCACCTGTTCGACCGCTTCAGCCAGAGCGACGCGCCTGGCAACCGGCGGCACGGCGGCCTGGGGCTGGGGCTGTCGATCGTCAAGCACCTGGTCGACCTGCACGGCGGCGAGGTGGGGGCCGAGAGCGAAGGGGCGGGCCACGGCACGCTGATGTGGGTGGACCTGCCGGCCATCCCGTCGGCGGCGGCCGCCCCCGAGACCGGACCCGACACGCTCTGGGACGACGACCTGGAGGTCGCCGCCCACGCACTGCACGACGTCGACGTCCTGGTGGTGGAGGACGACCGTGAGGCCGGCGAGATGATGACCATCGTGCTCAGCGACCGCGGCGCGCGGGTGCGCATCGCGCGCGACTACGACGGTGCGCTGCTGCAGTTGCGCCAGGCCTGGCCGCAGGTGCTGGTCAGCGACATCGGGCTGCCCGGGCGCGACGGCCACGAGCTCGCCCGCGAGGTGCGGCGGCTGGAAGCGCAGTCGGGCCAGGGGCGCCGGCTGCCCATGGTGGCGCTGACCGCGTTCGCGCGCCCGGAGGACCAGCGCAAGACGCTGGAGGCCGGCTTCGACCTGCACCTGGCCAAGCCGCTGAAGCCGCACCTGCTGCTGGGTGCGATCGCCGGCTTGCGCACGCCGCGCGGGCCCGAGGCCTGAGCACCGCGCCGATGGACGCTGGAGCGCCGGAGTCCTTCCTGCAGGGGGGCGGCGACATGGGGGCGCGCATGCGCGCCCACGACTGGAGCGCTTCGCCGCTCGGGCCGCCGTCCGGTTGGCCGCAGAGCCTGCGCACCGCGGTGCAGCTGCTGCTGGAGTGCCGGTTGCCGATGTACCTCGCCTGGGGCAGCGACTTCCTGCAGTTCTACAACGATGCCTACGCGCCCATCCTGGGTGCCAAGCACCCGGCCGCCCTGGGCGGGCGCGCGCCGGACACCTGGCACGAGATCTGGCCCACGATCGGGCCGATGTGGCGACAGGTGCAGGCCGGCGAGTCGTTCGGCTTCGACGACTTCCAGCTCACCATCGAGCGCTACGGCTACCCCGAAGACTGCTGGTTCAACTTCTCCTACAGCCCGGTGCGCGACGAGCAGCAGCGGGTCGCCGGCGTGCTGGTCACCTTCGCCGAGACCACGCGGCGCGTGCTGAACGAGGCGCGCCTGCGTTTCCTGGACGACCTCGGGCAGGCCACCCGGGGGCTGGAGCGGCCCGAGGACGTGATGCGGGTCACCGCCGAGCGGCTCGGCCGGCACCTGGGCGCCGACCGCTGCGCGTACGCGAACGTGCTGGAGGACCAGGACACCTTCGACGTGATCGGCGACTTCACCGAGAGCGGCGTGCACAGCATCGTCGGGCGCTACCGCTTCCGGGATTTCGGCGACGCGGTGCTGCGGCTGATGCAGCGCAACGAGGGTTACGTCAACGAGGACGTGGACCGCGACCCCCGCACCGCCGGGACCGACCTGGCGGCCTACCGCGCGACGCGGATCCAGTCGGTGATCTGCCTGCCGCTGCACAAGGACGGCCGCTTCGTCGCCGCGATGGCCGTGCACCAGGCGCGGCCCCGCCGCTGGTCGGCGCACGACGTGGAGCTGGTGCAGACGGTGGTCGACCGCTGCTGGGAGGCGCTCGAGCGGATCCGGGCGGCCCGCGCGCTGTCCGACGCCCATCGCCGGCTCAGCCTGGCGCTGCGGGCCGGCGGCCTGGGCGACTGGAGCTGGGATGCCGCCAGCGACGACGTCGTGCTGGGCGACGCCGCTGCCGACATCTACGGCGTGCCCCGCGGCGTGCCGATCGCGCGCGCCAGGTTGCGCGAGCTGCTGCACGAGGACGACCGGGACCGCGCCCGGCAGGCCGTGCTGGAGGCGATCCGCACCGACAGCGACTACCGCATCGAGTACCGCCTCCGTGGGACGGACGGCGCGCTGCGGTGGGTCTGCGCCAGCGGCATCGCCCAAACAGGTGCCGACGCCCGGCTGAGCGGGATGACCGGCGTGGTGCAGGACATCACGGCCTGGCGCGAGGCGCAGGAACAGTTGCAGCGTGCGCTGGACGAGCGCAAGGCGCTGCTCGAGAGCGAGCGCGCGGCGCGGCACGAGGCCGAGCGGGCCGGCGCGCTCAAGGACGAGTTCCTGGCCACGCTGTCGCACGAGCTGCGCACGCCCCTGAGTGCCATCCTGGGCTGGGTGCACATCCTGCGCGGCCGCCTGGCCGGTGCATCCCCCGAGCTGGCCAAGGGTGTCGAGGTCATCGACCGCAGCACCCGCGTCCAGGTCAAGCTGATCGACGACCTGCTGGACATGAGCCGGATCACCTCCGGCAAGCTGCGCCTGGAACTGCAGCCGGTGTTGCCGGCGACCTTCGTGCAGGCCGCGCTCGAGGTCGTCCGCCCGACGGCGGACGCCGCGGGCGTCGCGCTGGTGGCGTCGCTGGAACCGGTTGCCGCCGTGCAGGGCGACGCCGCGCGGCTGCAGCAGACCGTGTGGAACCTGCTGGCCAACGCGGTGAAGTTCACCCCGCGCGGGGGCCGGGTGGCGGTGGCGCTGCGGGGGCTGGCCGGCCATGCGGAGATCGTCGTCGAGGACACCGGCAGCGGCATCCCGGCCACGTTCCTGCCGCACCTGTTCGAGCGGTTCCGCCAGGCCGACGGCTCGATCACGCGGCGCCACGGCGGGCTCGGGCTGGGCCTGTCGATCGTGCGCCACCTGGTGGAACTGCACGGCGGCACCGTGCGCGCCGAGAGTGCCGGCGAGGGCCGCGGTGCCCGCTTCACCATCCGCCTGCCGCTGGCGCAGGAGACGGCCGGGGCCGCCGTCGCCTCCGCCACGCGCGCCGAGGTCCCCACGGCGGCGCCGCAGCTCGCGGGCATCCGGGTGGTGGTGGTCGACGACGAGGCGGATGCCCGGGACCTGCTGCGCCGGCTGCTGGAGGATTGCGGCGCGCAGGTGGCCACCGCCGGAGACGCCGAAGCGGGCCTGCGGGCGGTGCAGGACCTGCGGCCGCACCTGCTGCTGTCGGACATCGGCATGCCCGACACGGACGGCTACGAACTGCTGCGGCGGGTGCGCCGGCTGCCGGACGACCTGGGCGGGTGCGTTCCGGCGGTGGCGCTCACGGCGTTCGCGCGCCCGGAAGACCGCACCCGCGCGCTGGCCGCCGGCTTTGCCGAGCACGTGACCAAGCCGATGGAGCCGGCCCGCGTGCTCGCCACGGTGGCGCGGCTGGCCACCCGCCGCTGACCGGCGTCAGCCCGCCGCGGCGCCCTCGCCGCCCACCAGCCGCTGCAGCGCCTCGAAGTCGACCGGCTTGGTCACGTGGTGGTCGAAGCCGGCGGCATGCGCCCGCTCCACGTCCTCGGCCTGGCCCCAGCCGGTCAGCGCGATCAGCAGCACATCGGCCCCCCAGGGCTGCGCACGGATGCGGCGCGCCACCTCGTAGCCGTTGAGTCCCGGCATGCCGATGTCCAGCACCGCCACGTCCGGGGGGGCCGCCTGCGCCGCCGCGAGCGCCTGGCGGCCGTCGCTGGCCACCCGCACGCGGTGCCCGTCCATCTCCAGCAGGGCCGCCATCGTCTCCAGCGCATCGGGGCTGTCGTCGGCCACCAGGATGCTGCGCCCTCCGAGCGGCGCCGGTGCCGGCTGCGGCGGCACGTCCTCGCCTGGTGGTGCCATGGTTTCCTTGCCCAGCGGAAGACGGACCGTGAACTGCGAGCCGCGGCCCGGCCCGTCGCTGTGGACCTCGATCGTGCCGCCATGCAGCATGACCAGCGCCCGGGTCAGCGCCAGGCCGATGCCCAGCCCCCCCTCGGCCCGCTCCAGCGCGTTGGACACCTGCGAGAACATCCCGAAGATTTCCTGCTGGGCCTCGGGCGACAGGCCGATCCCATCGTCGCGCACCACCAGCGCCAGCTGGTCGCCCGCGACCTGCGCGCGCAGCTCGATGTGGCCGCCCGGGTCGGTGTACTTGCCGGCATTCGACAGCAGGTTGGACAGCACCTGCGCCAGCCGGATCGGATCCGCGAACAGGGCGATGCCCGGCTGGATGTCCACCCGCAGGTGGTGCTCCTTGCGGTCCATCAGCGGCCGCACGGTCTCCAGCGCCGCCTGCACCGCCTCCTGCAGGTCCATGTGCTGGCGCCGCAGCGGCAACCGCCCGCGCGAGATGCGCGAGATGTCCAGCAGGTCGTCCAGCAGCAGTGCCATGTGGCCGGCCTGCCGCTGGATCACGTCCAGCGCCCAGTCGCGGCGTGCCGGATCGGACGAGGCCGTCTGAGCCAGGGTCGCCGCCTGGCGGATCGGCGCCAGGGGATTGCGCAGCTCGTGCGCCAGCGTGGCCAGGAATTCGTCCTTGCGGCGGTCGGCGGTCTCCAGCGCACGCACGGCCACCACCTGCTCCGTGACGTCGTGCCCCTGGGCGAAGATGCCGGCGACCTGGCCCTGCGCGTCCTGCACCGGCTGGTAGACCAGGTCGACGAAGCGCTCGGTCCAGGGGCCGCCGGGCTCCATCTGCACGCGCAGCGGCAGCGCGCGCCCGACGAAGGGCTCGCCGCTGTCGTACACACGCTGCAGCAACTCCTCGAAACCCTGGTCGCGCAGTTCCGGCAGTGCGTCCCACACCGGCTTGCCCTCCAGCGGCTTGTGGCCCACCAGCTGGTAGTAGGCCTTGTTCACCATCTCGAACACCAGCTGCGGGCCGCGCAGCACCGCGATGAAGCCGGGCGCGTTGTCGAACCAGGTGCGCAGGGTGTGCGCGGTGTCCTGCGCCTCGCGCATCAGCCGGTCGCGCTCGCGCTCGGCCAGCACGCGCGGCGTTTCCTCCACGCAGGCGCAGAACAGCCCGCCGATGCCGCCCTGGTCGTCCTGCACCGGGCTGTACGACCAGGTGAACCAGGTGTCCTCGGGGTAGCCGTTGCGTTCCATCACGAGCAGCACCCGCTCGTTCCACGTGGCCCGCCCCTGCCGCATGACCGTCTCGACCTGCGGCCCGAGCACGTCCCAGATGTCGCTCCAGGACTCCCGCGCGGGCCGTGCGAATGCGTTGGGATGCCGCTTGCCCAGCACCGGGACGTAGGCATCGTTGTAGATGTTGACGAGCTGCTCGCCCCACCACACGAACATCGGGAAGCGCGAGTTCAGGCAGATGCTCACCGCGGTGCGCAGGCTCCTGGGCCAGTGGTCGGCCGGGCCCAGCGGCGTGGCCGACCAGTCGGTGGCGGCGAACAGGCGCGCCGTCTCGCTGGCGTCGTCAGATGCCCCCGGCAGGAACGGTCGGGGCTCGGCGGGCTCGGTCATCGGAGGCCAGTTTACCGGCGCATCTCCCGCCGTGGGCCGTCACTCAGCGCGTTACTCAGCCTGTCGCGCTTGCCCGGTCGAGCTCGGCCAGCGTCTCGCGATCGAGTGTCAGGCGGGTGGCCTCGACCAGGTCCTGCAACTGAACGAGCGAGGTCGCGCTGGCGATCGGCGAGGTGATGCCGGGCTGCGCCAGCAGCCAGGCGATGGCGACCCGCCCCGGCGTGCTGCCCAGGCGCGTGGCCGCGGCGTCGAGCGCGGCCAGGATGCGCAGGCCCCGCGCGTTGAGGTACTTGCTCGTGACGCCCTGGCCGCGCGGGCTCTTGCCGGCATCGGCTGGGCTGCGGTACTTGCCGGTCAGGAACCCGGCCGCGAGGGCGTAATAGTTCAGCACGCCCAGGCCTTCCTTCCGGCACAGCGGCTGGAGCTGCGCCTCGAACACGGCGCGGTCGGACAGGTTGTAGAGCGGCTGCAGGCTCTCGTAGCGCGGCAAGCCCAGCCGGCGGCTGGTGTCGAGCGCCTGGGCGAGCCGGTCGGCCCCGTAGTTGGAGGCGCCGAGCACGCGCACCTTGCCCTCCTTGACCAGCGCCGCGAAGGCCTCGAGCGTGTCCTCCAGCGGCGTGGCCTCGTCGTCCTGGTGCGCCTGGTAGAGGTCGATGCAGTCGGTCTGCAGCCGGCGCAGCGAGGCCTCGACCGCCTCGCGGATGCGCGCCGGCGCGAGCCCGACGCGGCCCTCGCCCATGTCCATGCCCACCTTGGTGGCGAGCACGACGCGCTCCCGGCGGCCGCCCTGGCGCAGCCACTTGCCGATCACGGTTTCCGACTCGCCGCCCGCATGCCCCGGGGCCCAGCGGGAATAGACGTCGGCGGTGTCGATGAAGTTGAAGCCGGCATCCAGCCAGGCGTCCAGCAGGGAAAAGGAGGTCTTCTCGTCCACCGTCCAGCCGAACACGTTGCCGCCGAAGCACAGCGGCGAGACCTGGAGGGGCGAGCGGCCGAGGGGGCGCAGCGTCATGGTGCGGTTCCTGTCGCGAAGGGGCCGGCATTGTCGCCCGCCCGCACGCGCCAGAACCGCTCGGCCGGCCCGGATTCCCCGCCCGCGGCCAGGGCATGCGCGCGGACCGCCGAGCGGAAATCGGAGGTGAACCGGAAGATCACCGGCACCTGGGTGGCATAGGCCGCGATCGCCTCGAGCTTGGCCGGCAGCCCGGGCCCGACCGGCTGCAGCAGCGCCGGCCCGACGGCAGCGCCCAGCTCCTGCAGGCGCGCGGGCAGCGCCGACGGCGTGTGGATGCCGTAGGGCAGATCCTCGTAGGCCCAGACCTCCACCCCGCGGGCGGCCAGGCGCCGGCCGGCGGCGAACACCAGCTGGTGGTCGACGTGCCGACCCACCCCCAGCGGTACCACCGCCAGCATGCCCTGGGACCACTCGGGCAGGTGCAGCACCTCCTCGGCCAGGTGGTCGGCCAGGGCGTGCTCTTCGGGATGCAGGTCACCGTAGAGCGCGCCGTCGCTGGCATAGCGGTCGCCGCGGTAGATCGCGTCGGGCAGGCCCAGCCAGCGCAGGCTGCAGCCCAGCGTGCGGGCAGCGCGCTCGTCTTCCGCGCGGCGCGTGGCATGCACCGCATCGGGGTCGCGCAGGCCCCAGCGCTCGTGCTTCCAGGCGGCGAAGCCCCCGACCATGCCGTGCACCAGCTCGCTGGCGAACACGGTCACGATGTGCGGCGGGTGCCCCGCCGCGGCGAAGGAAGCGGCCGTGCCGCCGCAGGACAGGGCGACGTCGTCGTAGTGCGGTGCGAGGAACAGCGCGGGACGGGCGGCGATCGGCGCCATCGGCCTGCTCCGGCTCAGCGCTGCGGCGCCGCGCAGCCCTCCCGCTCGCCCGGCCAGCAACGGCCCAGGCGCGCAAAGGGATCGGCGGTGACGCGCTGGAACAGCCCCGGCGACGGATCGCGCGCGTACAGCGGACCGCGCAGCTTGTACAGCAGCGCCTCCAGGACCGCCGTGTTGGTCGACAGGGTGATGGTGGTGTTCGGCGCGCCGGTCTCGTAGCGGCCTTCGAACCAGCCGCGATCAGGGTCGTGCAGCTGTTGCAGCGACTGCAGCAGGCGGTCGCCGTACTCGCCCGGCCACAACGCCGCCATGCCGAACGCGGCCCTGGTGGACACCATCGCGAGCTTGTCGTGTTCGCGCCCCTCGCCGTCGATGGTGTTCCAGGCGTAACCGGCTGCATGGACGGCATCGAGCACGACGTACGGGGCCACCGGCAGCTGGTAGTCGCTGCGCGCGGTGAACTGGTGCTCGCGGCGCCAGCGCTCTTCCTGCACCCGGAAGACCTGCTGCGCCGGCTCGCGCAGCGCGGTGCTGCCGTCGGGTGCCTGCCAGCCGAACTCGAGCCCGGCCAGCACGTAGGGCATGGTGAGCACCGGGGCCTGCGCACCGCTGGTGCGTGGATCGCGCGCGTCGACCAGCACGTGCCGGCCGAGGATGGTGGTCGCCACGGTGGGCGGCAACCGGCTGGCGGCGCGGACGTCGAAACCCCACGCGGCGTAGCCGGCGGCTGCGAGCTGCTCGTAGCCCAGTCGGCCTTCCTGGTAGCGCACCAGCCGGCCGTCGGACCGCAGGCTGCCGTGCAGCACCCCGCAGGCGTCGACCACGTCGCAGAAGCGCCAGCGCAGCACTGCCTTGTCGGCGTACTCGGCAAAGCGCGGATGCCGCTGGCCGGCGATGCGCAGCCACAGCAGCAGCCGGCCGATGTCCACCGCCGACCAGCCGATGTCGGCCTCGCGGTTGTCGAAGCCCACCATCTTGCCGCCGTCGACCCGGTAGGCCTTGTTGGGCAACTGCCCGTCGGACAGGTCCATCGTGCCCAGGAAGCCGAGCAGCCGCGACAGCCGCAGGTCGAACTCCTGCGCGTCGATCACCTGCAGCTCGTGCGCGGCGATGGTCGCGGCCAGCGCGTCGCCGGCGTTCCATGCGGTGAAGGTGGGCTGCCGGTCCATGCCGGGCACCAGGCCGCTGTCGTAGTCGGTGTTGTTCTCCAGGTAGCGCCAGGCCGTGCGGGCCCACTGGAACTCCTGCGCCGAGAGGCCGGCGGGCGGGCCCTTGGCGAACGATGCCGCCCCGCCGGGGCGGCCCACCGCGCCGCAACCGGCGAGCATCGCCGCCAGCGGCAGCGCACCCCACGCGCGCCGGCGCATCAGCACGGCGCGCTCGCCGGCCGGCCGCATCCTGCCGCCGCGGGCGCAGGGGCGGGCGACGGCACCGATGCGGCAGATCGCCCGTCGGTGCGGCCGGGGCCGCTGCGCTCCCACAGTCCGGGCGTGCCCGGGCCCCACTTGAGCAGCTTGCCCTGCGCCTTGAACAGCAGCGTCTCCAGCATGATGCCGTTGTTGTTGGCGGTGTACGCCCGGATCGGCCCCTTGCCGTTCTCCAGGATGCCCTCCATGAAGCCGCGGCCGGGGTCGGCGTGCCGGGTGATCTCCTCGAACAGCCGGTCCGTGTAGTCGGACTTCCACAGCGCCCACATGCCCAGCGCGGCCTTGAGCGACACCGCCGCGAACTGCGGCACGTACTGGCCCGGCTCGGTGATCGTGTTCCAGGCATAGCCGTCGGTGAACACCGTGTCGTAGACGAAGTACGGCTCGGCATCCAGCTGGTGTTCGGAGCGGGCGGTCAGGATGCCGGTGGCACGCCACCGGTTCTCCTGGGCCTGGTAGACGCGGTGGGCGAAGTCGGCCATCCACCCATGGCTGTGGCGCCGGTCGTCGGTGTCCCGGTCGGACGCGAGATCCCAGTTGAACTCGATGCCGTCCAGCGCGTAGCTCTCGGTCACCACGTAGTTGTGCTGCGAGTACTTGCGCGGATCGCGCGCGTCATACGGCACCTCGACGCAGTAGATCAGGGTGGTCGCGTAGGGCTCGGGGCGCGCGGCCAGCTCGGTGGGGATGCCCCAGAGCTGGAAGCCCTTGGCCGCGTACTCCTCGTAGCCCAGACGCCCTTCCTGCACGTACTGCACGTTGCGGTCCTTGTCGAGGATCGCGCCGAACATCATGCCGGTGCGGTCGACCACGTGGGTCCACTTCCAGCGCAGCACGAAGCGGTCGACCGCCTCGGCATGCTGCGGGTAGCGCTCCTTCACCACCTTGAGCAGCACCAGCAGCCGGCCCAGGTCGAGCGCCGAGAAGCCGATCTCGCCGGGCCGGTTCGCGTAGTCGACCTTCTCCAGCGTCTTCGTGTGGTAGACCTTGTTGGGCAGTTCGTCGCGGAAGAAGGCCAGCCCGCCCAGCGCGGCGAGCGCCTTGGCCAGGCGCTCGTCGGCCTGCTGCGGCGCGATCACGCCCAGCTCGCGCGCCGCGACGATGGCGCCCAGGTAGGAGGCGGTGTCCCACATCGTGGTCGACGGGTAGTTGTCGACCGCGTTGGCCAGCCCCGACGGCTGCGTGTTGTTCTCGAAGTACTTCCAGGCGGTGCGGGCCATCCCGAGCTCGCGCTCGGTGAGCGGGCCCAGGCGGCGCTCGTGGCGCGCGGCGGGCAGCTCGCCCGGCTTGCAGTCGGCGGCGCCCAGCGCCTGCGCGCCGGCCAGCAGCGGCGCGGCGGCCAGCAGGAGGGTGGCTAGGCGGGAGATCGGAAGAACGGTGTTCATGCTCAACGGAACTGCAGCACGGGGCCGCGGGCGATGTAGGCCAGGCTCTCCAGCACCACGGCATTGGTGTTGGCGTTGACCGACCGGTTGGGTTGTCCACCCGCCTCGTACGCGCCGGCATACCAGCCGCGGGCGGGATCGTTCAGCGGCGCGACGGCCGCCACCAGCTGCGTGGCGTAGGGCGTGCGCAGCAGGGCATACCAGCCGAAGGCGGCCTTGGTGGACAGCGTGCGCAGCTGCGGCAGCACCTCGCCCTTCCCCGACACCGCCTCCCAGCGACGGCCGCCGCTGTAGATGCTGTTGTAGACGAAGTACGGCGCCTGGTCGACGTGGTCCTCGGTGACGGCCGTCTTCACGCCGGTGCGGCGGAAGCGCTCTTCCTGCGCGCGGTACACGCGCCAGCCCAGTTCGCGGCCGTGGCGGGACCAGCCGAACTCCAGGCCGTCCAGGATCCAGGGTTCGCTGACCACCGGGTTCTGCACGCCGTCACGCTCCGGCTCGCGGGCGTCGACCGGAACGCCGACGCCCTCGATGTCCACCAGCTTCAGGTGCGCCAGCGGGTCCGCCGCCACGTCGACGTCCAGGGCCGCCAGCGCGAGCGCGCGTGCCGCGTACTGTTCGTAGCCGAGCCGGCCTTCCTGCACCGGCTGCGGGGGGCCGCCCTCGCCCGCCTGCAGGCGCTGCAGCTGCCCCTCGCGCGCCAGCCGCGCCAGGTTCCAGCGCGCGATGACGCGGCGGGCCGCCGCGGTGTGCTGCGGGTGCCGCCACGCGATGACGTTCAGCGGCACCAGCAGGCGCGCCACGTCGATCGCGGACCAGCCGGTGCCGGCGCCGTCAGGCCGGCGGCGGTCGTCGGTCATCGCCAGGCTGTGCACGTCGTAGGACTTGTTGGGCAAGGCACCGTCGTACAGCGGCATGCGGCCGAGCGACGCCAGCGCCGCGGCCAGGCGCGCATCGAAGCTCCTGCCATCGACCAGCTCCAGGTCGCGCGCCGCCAGCAGTGCGAGCAGGAAGGAGGCGGTGTCCCACAGCGAGGCCGAGGGCAGGCCCTCGACGGCCGCGACCAGGCCGGTGCCGGGATCGGTGTTGCGCTCGAAGTAGGTCCAGGCCAGCCGGGCCCACTGCTGCTCCTGCGCCGTGAGCGGGCGCGGTGTCGGCGCCCCGGGCAGGTCGGGGCTGGCGGGCAGCGCCTGGCGGGCGGCCGCGGGCCGCGGCGCCGTGGCCTGGCGCGCGATCAGCTCGCGGCCCGACTCCCGCTCGATCCACCACACCGCGCCGAACGCGATGCAGACCGCCGCGATCCAGACGATCGAGCTGCGTGCCTTGACCCAGTTGCTTTCCATGCCGTTCCCTGCTTCGTTCCCGATGGCCGCGCTCATGCGGGCTGCTGCGCCGGCTGCGTGCCGACCGCGCCGTCCTCGGACGGCTTCCACATCGCCGCACGCACCAGCGGCAGCATCGCGAATACGTTGTTCAGTCCCCACGCCACGTTGACCACCAGGTTGGGCAGCTCCTGCGCGTGGCCCTGCACCACGACGCGCCAGGCCGCGTAGGCCAGCCCGCCCAGGGTGAGCACGATCACCGCGAGCTGCGGGTACACCAGGTGCAGGAAGCTGCCCTCCTGCCGCTCCTTGGGGGTGACGTGGAACTTGATCTTCTCGCCGCGCAGCACGGTCCACAGCGCGCGCAGGTTGACGGGGAAGAACGACAGGTACGAGGCTTTGCCGTCCCAGCTGCGCACGCCCCAGGTGCCGACCATGAACGCCAGCTCGGTCAGCACGATGAAGGGCAGCGCATGCAGGTAGAACGCGCCGGAGTAGGCCGACAGCGGCGCGATCCCGGTGAACAGGTAGAGGATGGGCGCGGCCAGAAACGCCACGTTCCACAGCGCGCCCAGGTAGGACCAGAAGGTCGACAGGTACATCAGCCGCTGCGGCAGGCTCATGCCGCCACCCAGCAGCGGGTTGTCGCGCAGCGCGATGTCCAGCGTGCCACCCGCGTACTTGAAGCGCTGGATCATCCAGGTCAGCAGGTCCTGCGGCGACAGCATCTTGGACTCGACGCGCGAATGCAGCACCGATTTCCAGCGGCGCACCGGGTCGCTGTGCAGCACGATGGAGGTGTAGATGTCCTCGGACACGTGGAACTTGTAGGGCGTCAGCTCCTGCTCGAGCGCCGCCTGCGTGCGCACCGCGTCGCCCAGGTCGGCCCGCAGCTGCTCGTCGGGCACGTCGCGCACGAAGCGCCGCACCTCGCGGTCGACCGACGTGGCGTAGGTGCGCAGCGCCGCCTGCATCACGGCCTCGCGCCGGTGGATCGAGCCGGCGCCGCAGCAGAAGCTGGCGTGGCACCAGTTGCGCCGGCGCTGGATGACGTCGTAGAACATCTGCGGGTCGTTGACGAAGGGGTCCTCGCCCAGCCGCACCGGCCCGGCCAGCCGTTCGACCGCGCGGCCCAGCAGGCGTCCCGGCGCCCCCAGCCGCTCGCCCAGCCATTGCGGCAGCGGCGTGCCCTCGGGCAGGTCGTAGAACCATTGCGGGGTCTGCACCCAGGCCACGTCGGGATCCCGGAAGTAGCCCAGCGTGTTGGCCAGGATGGTGGGGAACAGCCGGTTGTCGGCATCGCAGATGACGATGAAGTCGCCGCTGGTCTGCTCCATCGCGTTGCGCAGGTTGCCGGCCTTGAAGCCGACGTTGCTCGCGCGGGTGATGTAGCCGACGCCCTCCTCCTGCGCCACCTGCCGCATGGCGGGGCGGCGGCCGTCGTCGAGCACGTGGATGCGCAGGTCCAGCGGATGCGGATACGCGATGGCCTTGGCGTCGCGGATCGACAGCCGCACCAGCTCCTCGTCCTCGTTGTACGTGGCCACGAAGACGTCCACCGTGATGGGGCGCTCGCCCCACTCGCCGGCACCCTCGATGCACTCGCCGATGACGCGCGGCGCCGGCCGCATCGGGATGTCGCGCGTCTTCCAGAGGTTGAAGGTGAACAGCACCAGGCCCACGTAGGCCAGCGTCTCCGCCACCGCCAGCGGGATGGCGAACCACAGCGCCTCCCAGTTCAGCGAGGACGTCCAGCGCCAGCGGATGTAGTTGGCGCCCAGCACCAGCGCGATGATCACGAGGAACTGCCAGAGCAGCTCGCGTGCGGGGGAATGCGGGACCGGCTCGGGCGGCCGGCGGTGCTCGAAACGGTCGAAGTAGAAGGCGGGCAAGGGCAGGGTCGTCCGTCGGTCAGAAGCGCCGCACCAGTTGCAGCCGGTTGACGCCGCGGCGGGTGCGGTAGCGCACCTCGTCGAATGCCGCCTTGATGAGCGCGAGGCCCAGGCCGTTCTCGGGCAGGTTGGCTAGGTCGGTGGGGTCGAACATGAAGGTGGTCTCGTCGGCCTGTTCCAGCCGTCCGTCCGGGATCGGCCGTCCGCGGTCGAGCAGTTCGATCTCCAGGCCGCCGGGTCGCTCCAGCAGCCGCAGCCGCACCGTCTCGACACTGTCGCCGCCATAGCCGTGCTTGACGACGTTGGTCAGGGCCTCGGCAACGGCCAGCTCGATCGCGTCGCGGCCGTCGTCGTCGAGCCAGTCGGGCAGCAGCCCGCGCAGCTTCTGCGTGGCCGCCGCGACCTCGGCCATGGCGGCCGGCAGTTCGAGTTCCTCTTCGCGCACGACGCCCGCCAGGCTCAGGCGCCGACCCGGGCCAGGGCCTCGGACCGGTCGCTGCAGATCGGGAACACCTTGTCCATGCGGGTGAGCTTGAACAGGCTGAGCACCGACCCGGTGGCGCCGCACACCGCGAGCGAACCCTGCGTGCCCAGGGCCTTGAGGATGGACACCAGCGCCCCCAGCCCGCTCGAGTCGAGGAAGTCGACCCCGGAGAGGTCCAGCACCAGGCGGCGATCCTCGCCCAGCACCTGCAGCACGGCCTGCTTGAACGCCGGCGCCACCGAGGCGTCCAGCCGCCGCACCCGCGGCACCACGACCGGCACAGCCTGCGCGCGGTCGATCTCGATCAGTTCCATGGAAACTCCTGCGGCCGGCGCCACTGCCGCGCAGCCGCGATGCTAAGGGGAAAGAAGCGGGCCGCCCTCACCATGGGACGTCCCAGCTGACCGACAGGCTGCCGCTGCGCAGCTGCCCTTCGCCGGGCCCGCGGTCGCCCGCGCGCCAGCGGTTGCCGGAGTAGTTGTTGTACTGAACCGTGACGCCGCCCGGGCCGGGGCTGGTCCAGCCAGCGCCATAGGTGTAGTCGGGGTCCCAGGGCTGCTGCCTGCGCCCGTCGGGCCAGGCGAACGCCGTCGCATGGGCGAACCACCCGCCCGGGCGCGTGTACCGGCAGCCCAGCGCGAACGACAGCTTGTCGCGGCCGAGCCCCTCGCCGTCGGCGCGGGTGAAGCGGGGCACCCAGTTGGCGTCGGTGCGGCAGGCGGCCGCATCGCCGTCGCCTACCAGCAGCACCTGCTCCAGCGGCGGCGGCAGCAGGAAGCGCCAGGAAGCGGTCCACTGCCCCTGCGGCAGGTTGAAGCGGCCCTCGCCGCGGCCGGGCTTCCAGCGGGTGCCGGTGTAGTTCGCATACACCAGGCTCCAGCGGCCCGGCGCCTCGTCCTCATAGCCGAAGGCATAGGTGAAGTCGGGGTCCCACGGCCGCTGGCGGTCGGCGTCCAGGTGGCGGAACAGGACGAGCTGGCCGAACCAGCCCGGGTCGTCCAGCGGCTGCCAGCGCAGCAGCGCCTGCACCGTGGGCGAGCCGGCGCGCGTTCCCTGCGTGCCCTGCCCCGCCGCCGCCGCGCTGCGCAGCGGTAGCTCGGCGGTGAGCCGCAGCACCAGCCGGCGCTCGCCGTCACCGGGCTGCGCCACCTGGTCGGGGCCGGGCGGCAGGTACGCGGGGTCGATGCGTGCAGGCGGCTCGACGAAGGTGCCGCCGCGCTGCGATGCCGCGGGCTGGCCCCAGGCCGGCGCGGCGGCCAGCAGGGCAGCCAGTGCGTGCATCGACGGCCGTGCCGCTCGCATGTCAGCGTCCCCACCGCATGGTCGTGGCGGGCCGTGCAGGACCGGTCGCGGGAGCGGCGTCCGCCGGTGCGGCGGCGGTGGCGGCGGGGGCCGGCACCGCGGTGGCGGCCAGACCGCCTGCGGCGGCGCCGCGCCCCGGCGTCCAGCGCCAGATGCGGATCGAGGCGATCTCGAAACGGGCCGGCAGCCGCGCCTCGTCGATCCTGCCGCCCCAGCTGCCGCCCAGCGCCAGGTTGATGCGCAGGCGCATCGGCTGGCGCAACGGGTCGGCCCCGCCGGGCAGCGTCGCGTCCTGCGGTGCGAAGCGGAACCAGGGCTCGCCGTCCAGGGCGATGCTGATCCGCTCGGCCGTCCACTCCAGCGTGTGGGTGTGCCAGTGGCCGTCGAAGCCCGGCAGCACGCGGCTGTCGTTGCGGTGCTTGCGCGTGCGTGGATCGCGACCGTAGTGCACGCCGGCGAAGAGCGTGTCGGGATGCTTGCCGACCGCCTCGAACAGGTCGATCTCGCCGTAGGCGGTGTCGCTCTCGTGCAGCAGCCAGATCGCCGGCCAGACGCCGGCCCCCGACGGGGTGCGCGCCACGACCTCGACGCGGCCGAAGTGCAGCGGCTCGCGCATCACCAGCGACGCCGAGGTGTAGCGCGAAGTGCGCGGCGCCACCCGCCAGTCGCGGCTGCCCGCGCGCCACTGCGCGTTGGGCACCTGCTCGCGCCGGGCTTCCAGCCGCAGCACGCCACCCTCGACCGTGGCATTGCGGTCCGAGTAGTACTGTTCCTCGCGGTTGCGCAGGAAGCCGGTCTCCAGGCGCCAGTAGACCGGGTCGAACCAGCGCCCGCCGGCAAAGGTCTCCTCGTGCTCGAGCGACCACTCAGCCATGGCGTCGGCGCAGCACGCCAGCGCCAGGCCGGCCAGCAGGACATGCAGGCATCGCGCACGCATGGGTCAATGCGACTCCAGCAGCAGCAGCGTGACGTCGTCCTCGAGCGCCTCGCCGCGCCAGCCCCGCAGCGCCTGCAGCACGGCGTCGCGCACCGCGTCCAGCGGCACCGCGCGGCACCGACCCAGCAGCTCGCGTAGGCGGGCCGTGCCGAAGGCCTCGCCGGCGGCGTTGCCGCAATCGGTGATGCCGTCCGAATACAGCGCCAGCCGGCTGCCCGGCGGCATGCGCAGGGTCCGGGCCTCGTACTGCACGCCGGCCAGGATGCCCAGTGGCAGGCTGCCCTCGCCGACCGGCTCGAACGGATGGCCGGCGGCGGCCGAGTACAGCACCGGCGGATGGCCCGCATGGACCAGTGCCGTCTCGCCGGTCGCACGATCGAGCAGGCCGAAGACCATGGTGAGGTACATGCCGTCCTGGTCCATCTGCAGCACGCGCTGGTTGTAGGCGCCCAGGATGCCCGCGGCGAGCGCGCCCAGGTCGCCCACGCCGGCCTGCGCCTCCTCGACCGCCTGCCACGACAGCGAGCGCAGCTGGTGCTGCGCGTGCACCGCCATCATCGCGGCGGCCACGCCGTGCCCCGAGACGTCGGCCAGGTAGAAGGCCAGCAGGCGGTCGCCGACGGCGAAATGGTCGTAGACATCGCCGCCGACGAAGCTGCAGGCCTCGTACAAGCCGTCGAAGCGGTAGCCGCCGAAGTCCTGCGGCGGCGGCAGCTGGCCCAGCTGCAGGCCGCGCGCCATCTCCAGGTCGCGGCTGAGCTGGGCGTAGGCCCGGGTGAGCTCCAGGTTGCGCGAGGCCATCTGCGCCTCGAGCGCGAGCACCCGTTCGGCGGCGCGCAGCCGGGCGCCCAGCTCGGCGGGACGCAGGGGCTTGGCCACGAAGTCGTCGACGCCGGCCTCCATCGCCGCGACCAGCGAGGCCTCGTCGAAGCTGCCGGTGAGCATGATGCAGTACACGTACCCGGCCTCGGGCCGGGCGCGGATCGCGCGGCACAGCGCCAGGCCATCCATCCGCGGCATGTTGCGGTCGGTCACCACCAGGTTGAAGTCGCCAGTCGCGATGCGCTCCAGCGCCTCGGTGCCGTCGCCGCTCTGGCTGACGGCGTAGCCACGCGACTCCAGGAAGGCCGACAGCAGCGCCAGCAGGATCGGATCGTCGTCGACGACCAGCGCACGGACCGGCAACAGCGGCATGGCCCGTTCAGGCCTTCCCGAGCGTGTCGCGCAGCGCCTGCAGCGCGACGGCGACGCCGCCGAAATCCGCGGTCGAGCGGCGGGCCTTGGCCATCAGCCGGTCGAGCTCGTCCTCGATGGCGCGGGCGCGCAGGCCGAACTCGGCCAGACCGAAGGTGCCGGCCGAGCCGGCCAGGGTGTGCATCAGGCGATGCAGCGCCTCCATCGCCGGCGCGTCGTCGGGCGAGGAAGCGCAGGTGATCAGGAGGCGGTGCGCCTCCTCGAGCCGCCCGGGCAGTTGGGCCTGCCAGTCGATCTGGAGGAGCCGCATCCGCTCCTGGAACGAGAGCGGCGCCGCGCCGGCGGCAGGTGGGTCGGCGGAACTCATGGCCGGCGAAGGTATCACGGACCCGGGCCGTCCAACGCTGGAAAAGCAGGGCAAACCGGGGCGGACATCGCCACGATGGCCGGGGCGCGTCGGATCGGACGCAGCAGCCCGGCGCGCCCGCACGGCCCGCCGTGCGCGGCCCGCAGCCTCGATCAGCCACGTCCTACAACCCGGACGCAAGCCGGTCCTTACGATCGCGGCCAACAACCATTCGGGAGCCAGCCATGTCGGGCAGCAACGGGACATCGACCGGCCACAAGGCCGAACGGATCGACGTGACCTGGGAGTACGCACTGTGCGCCTGGGCCCGCCACTTCAACACCAGCGAGAAGCACGTCAAGGAAGCGGTCGCCGCCGTGGGCGACCGTGCCGACCGCGTGCGCGAGCACCTGGCCAGCCGCCGGCAACCGGCGGGACGGTCGGGCGAGCGTCCCTCCAGCTGCTGATCCGTCCACTGCCGTGCGTCGGCCGCGAGGCGACCGCGGCCGTCACTGCACGCGCATCTCGAACGCCCGGGTCAGCGCCGGCAGGTCCAGGATGCGGATGTGCCGCTTGTCGACCTCCAGCAGGTGCTGCTGCTGGAACGCCGAGAAGGTCCGGCTGACCGTCTCGAGCTTCATGCCCAGGTAGCTGCCGATCTCGGCGCGGGTCATGCGCAGGTGGAACTCGTGCGCCGAGTAGCCACGCGCCTTCATCCGCTGCGAGATGTTCAGCAGGAACGCCGCCAGGCGCTCCTCGGCGTTCATGCTGCCCAGCAGGACCATGAGGCTGTGCTCGCGCACGATCTCGCGGCTCATCAGGCGGCCGACCACCATCTGCAGGCTGGTGCTGCCACTGGACAGCTCGGCCAGCTGCGCATAGGGGATGGAACAGATCTCCGCGTCTTCCAGGGCCGTCGCGTTGCTCGCGTGGCGCCCCTGCGCCAGGCCGTCAAGGCCCATCAGTTCGCCGGCCATGTGGAAGCCGCTGACCTGCTCGCGGCCATCGGCCAGCGCCAGGCTGGACTTGAAGGTGCCGCTGCGCACGGCGTAGATGTTGTGGAAGCCGTCGCCCGCGCGGTACAGCGTCTGGCCGGCCTTGATCTTGCGCCGGCTGAACTTCAGGCCGTCCAGCCGCTGCACCTCGTCGCCGGCCAGGCCGCACGGCAGGCACAGGTCCTTCAGGTGGCAGCTCGAGCACAGCGTGGTGAGCGGGGCCGGCGCGGGCGACGGCTCCTCGCGGGTGGCGATGAAGTGGATCGGGGCGGCGGCGGGGCGGGCGATGGTGGCGTTCATGGCGGATCCTGGTGCGGGGCGATTCAATGGACGGTGCGGGCCGAGGCGTCGGCCACGACGGCGGCGAGCTGGTCGAACTCGCTGGACTTGTCGAGGAAGCAGCGCGCGCCCTCGCCGAGGTAGCGCTTGCGGTAGGCCGGGCCGGAGTTGTTGGAGAAGACGACGAATGCGATGCCCGGGTCGGCGCGGCGCACCGCGCGCAGGACCTGCAGACCGGTGCCGCCCTCCAGCTGGACGTCGAGCACGACGACGTCGGGATGGGCGGACAGGATGCCCGCGATCGAAGCCTCGGGCGTGCGGGCTTCCCCGACGATGGCCATGGCGCGCACCGACAGCAGCTGGGCCACCCGCTGGCGGATGGGAGCCGAGTCGTCGGCAAGGAACACTCTGACGGGGGCGTTGGCTGGCATGGGATGAACTTTGCCGCCTGTCGGACGTGTCCGACATCGGCGCCGGCTGATTGCAGGGCTCGGACAACTCCGGAATGCCGGCCGGCGTCGACCGAGGCGGCCTAGGACGATTCCGAGGACCGCCGCCGGGCGCGCAGAAGCCCGCCCTTCCCTCCCCTTTTCCGGCGATCGCGCCGAACGGCGTTCCGCCAGCATGCGAGGCAGCGGCAGCGGGCGCCAGGCGAGTGCGTCCCGTGCGAGCCGCGCCTTGCGCCTGATGAGGGGCCCCATGAGAGCCGATGCCCGACGCGGACTGGTCCGCACCTTCCTGTTCCCGCTGGCCGTCCTGGCGGGTGGCCTGGCGCTGACCTGGGTCGCCGCCCACGGCAACGCGAAGGTCCTGGAGTCCGAAGCCCGCGCGCGGTTCAACCGCCAGGCCGATGGGCTGGAGGCCGAGTTCCTGCGCCGCATGGGCCGCGCCGAATACGGCATGCGCAGCCTGCGCGCGGCCTGGCTGATGGCCGGCCGCCTGGACGACAAGGACCTGCACACCTACGTGGGCGCCCGCGACATGGGACGCGAGTTCCCCGGGGTGCGCGGCTTCGGCGTGGTGGAACGGGTGCAGCGCCGCGACCTGCCCAGGTTCGTGCGGCGCCAGCAGGCCGGTGGCCAGCCCGACTTCGCGGTGCGCAGCGACGGCGACCATCCCGAGCTGCTGGTGATCCGCAGCATCGCCCCGATCGCGGACAACCGGGCCGCGCTCGGCTACGACGCCGCCTCCGATCCGACGCGGCGGGACGCCGCGCAGGCCGCCATCGACAGCGGCATGTCCTGGATGACCGAGCCGGTCACGCTGCTGCAGGACGAGCGCCGCGGCAAGGGCTGGCTGCTGTTCGTGCCGGTCTACCGCGGCAAGCCCACCACCGTGGAGCAGCGGCGCTCGGCGCTGGTCGCCCTGCTGTATTCGCCCATGGTCACCGACGAACTGCTGGCGCCCGTGGCCGAGTCGGCCGGCGGCCAGCTGGCCTTCCGCCTCTACGACGGCACGCCGCCGGACGGGCGGCTGATCTACGACGGCCTGCCGCTGCGGCTGGCCGGGTCGGAACGCAGCAGCGTCCGGCCGGTCGTGATCGGCAACCGCGTCCTCACCCTGGACATCCGCGAGACCGCCGAGGGCGACTGGGCTGGCGGGCCCTGGATCATCGCCAGTGGCGGCGCGCTGCTCAGCATCGGCCTGGCGGTGCTGGCCTGGCTGCTGGCGGCTGGCAAGATGCGGGCGCTCGCGGCCGCCGCGGCCATGGGGGCCGACATGAAGCGCATGGCGTCCATCGTGGAGCGCACGCAGAGCGCCGTGTTCTCCACCGACCTGCAGGGCCGCCTGACCTGGGTCAACGCCGGCTTCGTCGGCCTGGTCGGCCGCCCCCAGGAGGCGCTGCTCGGCCAAGCCGCGGTTGACGTGCTGGGCACGCGGCAGGACGCGCAGGCGTGCGCCACGAGCGATCCCGCTGCCGATCCGGGCGACAGCCGCAGCCGGCGCATGGAGCTGGCCGGAAAGCGACCAGACGGCACGCCCTACTGGACCGAGCTCACGCTGCAGCGGGAGGTGGACGCCGGTGGCTCTCCGCTCGGCTGGATGGGCATCGCCGTCGACGTCACCCGCCGCAAGGAGGCCGAACTGCGCCTGAAGGGCAGCGAGCACATGATGCGCACGATTGCGGACAACGTCCCGGCCAGCATCTCCTACTGGGACGAGCACGGCCGCTGCCTGTTCGTGAACCAGCGCTTCCGCGAGATCTTCGGGCTGCAGGGCAAGCCCCACGAGGCGATCGGCGTGCGCGACCTGCCCGTCGACACGCTCGAGGCCATCGAGCGCCGCTTCGAAGGCGTGATGGACGGCATGCCGCAGCAGTTCGAGCACGTGGTGCACTCGCCCGACGGACGCGAGAGCACCTGGATGGTCCACCTGATCCCGGACATGCCGGGCGACCGCGTCCAGGGCTTCTTCTCGCTGGCCAACGAAGTGACGCAGCTGCGCCGCGCGCGCGACCAGGCGCTGGAGGGCAGCCGGGCCAAGACCCGGTTCCTCTCGAGCATGAGCCATGAGATCCGCACCCCGATGAACGCGATCCTGGGCATGCTGACCCTGCTGCGCTCCACGCCGCTGACCGACCGCCAGGAGGACTACGCGGTCAAGGCCGAAGGGGCCGCCCGCTCGCTGCTCAGCCTGCTCAACGACGTGCTCGACTACTCCAAGATCGAGGCCGGCAAGATGCAGCTGGACTGCCGCCCGTTCTCGCTGGAGAAGCTGCTGTCGGAGCTGTCGGTGATCCTCTCGGCGAACCTGGGCGCCAAGGAGGTCGAGGTGCTGTACGACCTCGACCCCGCGGTGCCCGACCAGCTGGTCGGCGACGACATGCGCCTGCGCCAGATCCTGATCAACCTCGGCGGCAACGCGCTCAAGTTCACCAGCCAGGGCGAGGTGATCCTGCGCACCCGGCTGGTCGAGCGCCGCGAAGGCCAGGCCACGGTGGAGTTCCAGGTCGTCGACAGCGGCATCGGCATCAGCGTGGAGGAGCAGCAGCGCCTGTTCGGCGACTACGTGCAGGCCACCAGCCAGACCGCACGCCAGTTCGGCGGCACCGGCCTGGGCCTGGGCATCTGCCGCCGGCTGACCGAGCTGATGGATTCGAAGCTGCAGCTGCAGAGCGCCGTCGGCCAGGGGAGCACGTTCCATTTCAGCGTGACGTTTCCGGTCGCGGGCGAGCCGACGGCCGGCCCGGCCGACCCGCAATGCGACATCGGGCGCGTGCTGATCGTCGACGACAACGAACTGGCACGCGTCTCGCTGGCCGCGCTGGCGCGCTCGCAGGGCTGGCGTCCCGACGTCGCCGCCAGCGGCGAGGCGGGCATCGCGCTGCTGACGCGCGCGACCGCCGACGGCGATCCCTACCAGGCCGTGTTCGTCGACTGGCGCATGCCCGGCCTGGACGGCTGGGAAGCCAGCATGCGCATCCGCTCGCTGCCCAGCGGCGGGCGCACGCCGGTGGTGGTGATGGTCACCGCGCACGGGCGCGAGATGCTCGGCCAGCGCCCGGTGCGCGAGCAGGCGCTGCTCGACGGCTTCCTGGTCAAGCCGGTGACGGCGGTGATGCTGCGCGACGCCGTGGCGCGCGCGCTGCACGGCACCGCCGGCGCCGGCGCGCCGGTGGTGCGCGAGGCGCCGCAGCCGCTGGCCGGCCTGCGACTGCTGGTGGTGGAGGACAACCCGGTGAACCAGCAGATCGCCCGCGAACTGCTCGCCGCGCAGGGTGCCCGCGTCGAGGTCGCCGAGGACGGTCAGAAGGCGGTCGACCGGCTGGCCGCCGACAGCGCCTACGACGCGGTGCTGATGGATGTCCTGATGCCCGTGATGGACGGCCTGACCGCCACGTCGCGCATCCGCCAGGACCTGGGCCTGCAGTTGCCGATCGTGGCCATGACCGCCAACGCGATGGACAGCGACCGCCTCGATTGCCTGGCCGCCGGAATGAACGACCACGTGGGCAAGCCGGTCGTGCTGGCCGAGGTCATCGCCACCCTCCTGCGCCATGTGCAGCGCAGGGCCGCTGCCGCGCCGGCCGCCAGCACATCCGCATCGGCCGCACCGGCCGCATCGGAGGCGGCCCGGTCCGCAGCGTTCTCCGCCGAGGCGGTCCCGCCGCTGCTCGACCGGCGCGGTGCCATCGAGCGCCTGGGAGGCGACAGCGCGCTGTTCGAGCGGCTGCTGCCGGTGTTCCGCGGCAACCTGCAGAAATCCACGCAGGAACTGGCGTCGGCCCGCGAGCGCGCCGCCCACGAGGAGCTGCGCCGGGTGATCCACAGCATCAAGGGCATGGCCGGCACGATGGGCGCGGCCAGCCTGGCCGTCGCCGCGCAGCACGCCGAGGCGCAGTTGCGCAGTGGCCAGGGCTACCACGACCAGTGCGCGCAGCAGGTCGCCTCGGCGATCGAGGACACGCTGCGCGCGCTTGGCTGAGCGCCACCTTGCGCAAATCCGGCAGGCCGCTTAGGCAATTCGCCTAGGCCGCTGCGACCGCGCCGTGCCCCAATCGTCACCAGGACCCTTGCGCCATGACGCCCGCCGACCCGATCCCCACCCGTGCGCCCGCCAGCCCGTCGCAGGCGCCGCTGGGCGCCGCGGCGCCGCAGCCGGTCATCCTGCTGGTCGAGGACGACTCGATCAACCAGATGGTGGGCCAGGTGCTGCTCCAGACGCTTGGCTACACCGACGTGCACACCGCTGCCGACGGGCACGAGGCGCTGGCCTTCTGCGCAGCGCATGAACCCGACCTGGTGCTGATGGACTGCCTCATGCCGCGGATGGGCGGCCTGGAGGCCACGCGCCGGTTGCGCCAGGCCGGCTTTCGCAAGCCGGTGGTGGCGCTGACCGGCAGCACCGACCCGCAGGACGTGGCCGAGTGCCTGCAGGCCGGCATGGACGACCACCTGGCCAAGCCGATCGACGCCCAGCGGCTGGGCGAGGTGGTGGCGCGCTGGCTGGGCCGCTGCGCCGTCGCGCCCCAGCCGCTGAACTGAGCCCGCCGCTTCTCGCACCACGGCCTCACATGGCGGCTGGCCGGCCGGCCAGCTGGGGGCGATGCCAGGTCGTCCATGCCGCAACAGACGTAAGCATTCGGCCGGCAGGCCGCCGCCGCCCGGCCCCCGCCCCGAATACTGGCGCCTCCCGTTGTCCCGGAGCCGCGCATGACGTCCCCCGCCTCCCGCCACCTGCCCCTTGCTGGCGTCCTGCTCGGCGTGGCGCTCGGCGGTTTCCTCGATGGCATCCTGTTCCACCAGGTGCTGCAGTGGCATCACCTGCTCAGCAAGGTGGACCGGCCCGGGCTGCAGGATCTGCGGGTGCAGGTGATGGCCGATGGCGCCTTCCACGTGCTGATGTACCTCATCGCGGTGACCGGCCTGGTCGTGTTCTGGCGCTCCCGGGACGCCTTCGCCCGCCCCGGCGGCGAACGCCTGCTGCGCGGCTGGCTGGTCATCGGCTTCGGTGGCTGGCACGTGGCCGACGCGGTGGTCTTCCACTGGATCCTGGGCATCCACCACATCCGCATGGACAGCCCGCAGCCGGTCGCCTGGGACGTGGGCTTCGCGGTGCTCGGCGCCACGGTGATGGTGCTGGGCTGGCGGCTGCTGCGCTCGGGCGGTGCGGCGCCGGGCGGCGGTCAGCGCCGGGCCGCCGCCCTCTCGGTCGCGGTGCTGGCGGCGGGCCTGCTGGCCGCCTGGCCGCCTCCGGCCGAGAGCGGCGACGTGCTGGTGCTGTTCGGTCCGGGCACGCGGCCGGCCTCGGCGTTCGACGCCTTCAGCCGGGTGGACGGCCGGGTGGTCTGGGTCGATCCCACCGGTTCGCTGTGGGCCGTGAAGCTGCCCGAGCCCCGTGCCGGACGGGCGCTGTACGGCCACGGCGCCTGGCTGGTGACCGGCTCGGTGGTCGCGGCCGGCTGCCTGTCGTGGGCGCGGGTGGAGCGCTGACCCGGGCCGCCCGTGGCCTCCCGCAGCGGGAGTGCTGGCCAGCGTGCGCGCGCTATTGCGCGATCAGCCCGTGCCTGAGGGCGTAGCGCACCAGGTCGGTCTGGTTGCCCAGGCCCATCTTGGCCATCAGGTTGGCCTTGTGGGTGCTCACCGTCTTGACCGACAGGGTGAGCGCGGCGGCGATGTCGCTCACCGAATCGCCGGCGGCCAGCCGCTGCATGACCTGGAACTCGCGGTCGGACAGGCTCTCGTGCGGCGCGCCGGCGCCGCCGCCGGGCATGGCACCGAGCGCCAGCTGCTCGGCCACCTCGGCGCTGATGTAGGCCCCGCCGCCCGCGATCTTGCGCAGCGCCTGCACCAGCTGCGCCGGCGCGCTCTCCTTGGTGAGGTAGCCGCTCGCGCCGGCCTTGATGGCGCGCACCGCGTACTGCGTTTCCTGGTGCATCGACAGCACCAGGATGCGCAGGCGCGGCTTCTCGGCCTTGACCAGCTTGATCAGCTCCATGCCACTGCGCCCGGGCATCGACAGGTCGAGCACGAGCACGTCGAACGCGAGCTCGCGCACGCGCTGCATGACCTCGGTGCCGTCGCCCGCCTCGCCGACCACCTGCAGGTCGGCCGCGTCGGTCACGATGCGCTTGAGGCCCTCGCGCACGATCGCGTGGTCGTCGGCGATGACGATGCGGATCACGCCGGCTCCTGCACCGGGATGCGCGCCTCGACCCGCGTGCCCTCTCCCGGCGTGCTGGCCACCTGCACCCGGCCCTGCAGCAGGTGGGCCCGCTCGCGCAGGCCGACCAGGCCGATCGACTGCGGCTTGCGCGGCGCGCCAGTACGGAAGCCGATCCCGTTGTCCTGCACGCTGAGCACCATCTCGGCGCCCTCCCGCGCGACGCGCACCTGCACGCGCGAGGCCCGGGCGTGCTTGCCCACGTTGACCAGCGATTCCTGCACGATGCGGAACACGCCGGTGGCATAGGGCTCGGCCAGTTCCAGGTCCTCGTCGATGTCCAGCTCGCAGGCGACGCCGGTGCGCTGCTGGAAGTTCTGCACCAGCCACTCGATGGCGGGGGCGAGCCCGAGGTCGTCGAGCAGCAGCGGCCGCAGGTCGGCGGCGATGCGGCGCGTGGCGGCCACCGCGGCGTCGAGCATGGCCAGCATCTCCGACAACTTGGCCGCGGCCGCCGACGGTTCGCTGCCGAGGTGGTCGCGCACCCAGATCGTGTCCATCTTCAGCGCGGTGAGCGACTGCGCCAGCTCGTCGTGCAGCTCGCGGGCGATCCGGGTCTTCTCCTGCTCGCGCACGCCGCTGGCCTCGGCCGCGAAGGCGGCCAGTTCCTCGCGGGCGCGAACCCGTTCGGTGACATCGCGCAGGATCACCGTGTAGAGCTTGCCCTCGGGCAGCGACAGCTGCGAGATCGAGGCATCCATGGGGAACTCGTCCCCGTTCTTGCGCAGCCCCTTGATGACGGTGCCGTCGCCCATCCGGCGCGAGGTCACGCCGGTCTGGCCGAACCGCCGCACCATCGCGGCGTGGCCTTCGCGGAAGCGCTCGGGCAGCAGCAGCTCGATCGGCTTGCCGAGCACCTCGGCAGCCGTCCAGCCGAAGATCTTCTCGGCGGCGCGGTTGTACAGCACGATGGCCTGCGACTCGTCGATGGACAGGATGGCGTCCATGGCCGAGTCCAGCAGGCCGGACAGCCGGGCGGCGAGGGCGTCGCCGCTGGAGGAAGGAACCATTGGGGACATGGGCACGGATCGGGCTGAAATTACAGCACACGCCCGCCCCCTGCCGGGGCGACGCCCGGTCACTGCCGCACCACTGCGGCGCCACTGCCGAGCCACCGCACGGCCGCTGCGGGCTGTCCCGCCACCGCACCGTCGCTGCCGGCTGCCCCGCCGGCGATGCCGCCCGGGTCAGCCGGCCGAGCCCGGCCGCACCGGCGAGGGCTCGGGGCCCTCGTCGGACGCCAGCAGCAGGGTCAGGCCGCTGGCCAGCATGCAGGCACCCCAGAACACGAAGAGGCCGGCGGCATGGACCGCCTGCCGCGACCAGCCCAGTCCCTGCCCCGCCCATTGCAGCTCCAGTGGATCGACCAGGGCGAACACGACCAGTTGCAGCAGGCAGGCGGCCAGGAACGCCGGCCAGGCGATGCGCATGAGCTTGCGGCCGGGCATGTCGGCCTCAGCGGTCGGCGGTGGGCGTGGCGGCATGGTTGCGCGCCTGGTTGGCCGGCAGGCGGGCGCGGTCGCGCGCCAGCTGCTTGCCGATCTCGATGCCGCCGCGCCAGGCGTCGTCGGTCACCATCGTGTCGGCGCCGCGCGCGGCGATCACCGCAGTGACGACCGAGGCGACCACCACCACGGCGGGGCCGGCCACGACCAGCCAGACGTGGCCGTGGCGCCACCAGGGCGCGGGCGGGCGGGAAGGGGGAGCGTCAGGGGGCATGCGGTTCTCCTGGCGTCAGCGGGGCACGAGGAAGACGGACTTCTCGCGCACGTGCGCATCGCCGTTGCGGGTTTCGATGTCGAAGTGGATGGGATGGGAGCCAGGCGCGGCCGAGCCATAGGGGATCTGCAGCCGCACCGGCACCCAGCGCGACTCCGCCGGCCCGACGGTCACGTCGGCGTCGGAGGCGATCGCCAGTCCCGGGAGGCCGCCCGGCGTGATGCGGTAGTGCTGGGTCTCCTCGGTCGCGTTCATCACCTGCAGCCGGTAGACGTTCTCCAGCCGCCCGCCGGCGACGATGCGCGAGAGCGCCGCGCGGTCGCGCACCACGTCGACCTTCAGCGGCGTGCGCACGGCCAGGCTGAAGGCGAGCCCCAGGCACAGGGTCCCCAGGATGGCTGCATAGGCCAGGATGCGCGGACGCAGCACGTGCCGCACGATGTCGCGCCGGCTCCAGCCGTTGGCCAGCGCGTTCTGCGTGGTGAACCGGATCAGCCCGCGCGGGTAGTGCATCTTGTCCATCACCGTGTCGCACACGTCGATGCAGCCGGCACAGCCGATGCAGTCGAACTGCAGCCCGTTGCGGATGTCGATGCCCGTGGGGCACACCTGCACGCACAACCCGCAGTCGATGCACGAGCCCAGGCCCAGCGACTTCGGCTCGGCGTTGCGCGCGCGGGTGCCGCGCGGGTCGCCGCGCCCGGCGTCGTAGCTGACGATCAGGGTGTCGCGGTCGAACATCGCGCTCTGGAAGCGCGCGTACGGGCACATGTACTTGCAGACCTGCTCGCGCAGGAAGCCGGCGTTGCCGTAGGTGGCCAGGGCGTAGAAGAACACCCAGAACACCTCCCACGACCCCATGCGCGTCTGCAGGAACTCCATGGCCAGCTCGCGCACCGGCGTGAAGTAGCCGACGAAGGTGAAGCCGGTCCACATCGCCAGGGCGCCCCACAGGAGGTGCTTGAACCACTTCTTGACCAGCTTCTCCAGCGTGAGGTCGCCGGCGTCCAGCTTCATGCGCTGCGGGCGGTCGCCCTCGACGCGGCGCTCGATCCACAGGAACATCTCGGTGTAGACCGTCTGCGGGCAGGCGAACCCGCACCACAGACGGCCGGCTACGGCGGTGAAGAGGAACAGCGAGAGCGCGCTGACCACCAGCAGCCCGGTGAGGTAGATGAAGTCCTGCGGGTACAGCACGTAGCCGAACAGGTAGAAGCGCCGCGAGGCCAGGTCGAACAGCACGGCCTGGCGGCTGCCGGCCTCGGTCGACCAGGACAGCCAAGGCAGGCCGTAGAAGACCAGCTGCGTCAGCCACACGGACGCCCAACGCCAGCGCGCGAACAGCCCGGTCACCGCCCGCGGGTAGATCTTCTTGTGCGCCTCGTAGAGCGACTGCTCCTGCGCGGCGGGCACGGGGAGGATGGGGATGACTTTCTGGTTCATGGCCGGCGTCTCGGGTGGGGGTTCGATCCCACGCCCCGATCGTGCCGCCGCGCGACCGCCCGGCGTTTGCGCTAGATCAGGGGCAGGCGCTTTCGGCCGCCGCGCCGCCTGGCAGGCCCGCCCCCGCGGGGCGCCCGACGCAAAGCCCCGCCGCGTCGGCACGCGGGCGGGGCTCTGCGACCGGTGGCGGTCAGGGACTCAGGGCTTTGCGGGCACCGGCTTGTTGGACAGCCCCCAGACGTACGACGCCAGCACGTGGATCTGCGCATCGGTGAGCTTGCCGTCCTGCGCCGGCATCACGTTGGTCCTGCCGTTGTTGACGATGTTGATGATCGCCTGCTCGCCCCAGCCGTGCAGCCAGACGTCGTCGGTCAGGTTGGGCGCGCCGATCGCCTGGTTGCCCTTGCCGTCCATGCCGTGGCAGGCGGCGCAGGCGGTGAACTTGGACTTGCCCAGCTGCGCGCGCACCGAGTCGTGCGGCGCGCCGGACAGCGACAGCACATAGTTGGCGACGTTCTTGACGTCGTCGGGGGTGCCGACGGTCGCGGCCATCGGCGGCATCGCGCCCTGGCGGCCGCCCTTGATGGTCTCGGCGATCTTCCCGGGCGTGCCGCCGTGCAGCCAGTCGGGATCGGTCAGGTTGGGAAAGCCCTTGCTGCCGCGCGCGTCGGAGCCGTGGCACTGGGCGCAGTTGTTCATGAACAGGCGCTCGCCGATCGCCATGGCCTGCGGGTCCCCGGCCACCTCTTCGACCTTGCGGGCGGTGAACTGCGCGTACAGCGGCGCAAGCTCGCGGTTGGCCTTCTCGACCTCGCTGACGTAGGCCTCGCGGGAGCTCCAGCGCAGCTGGCCCTCGTAGGTGCCCAGGCCCGGATAGGCGACCAGGTACAGCAGCGAGAAGACGATCGTCAGCACGAACAGCCACATCCACCAGCGCGGCATGGGGTTGTTCATCTCGGTCAGGTCCTCGTCCCAGACATGGCCGGTGGTGTTGTCGGCGGTGGCCACCACCTTCTTGCGGGCGGTGATCCACAGGAGCAGCAGGCAGGCCACGATGCCCACCAGGGTGACGCCGGCCACGTAGGCCGGCCAGAAATTGCCAGTGAAGTCGCTCATGACGGCCTCGTCTCAGTCCTGTTGGAACGGGATGTGCGCGTCTTCCTCGAAGCGGGCACGGTTGGAGCGGGCGTAGGCCCAGGCGAAGATGGCGATGAAGGTCGCGAAGCAGGCCAGCGTGGCGGCGATGCGCAGGGTGGTGACGTCCATGGTGGTGTCCGGTCTCGGCTCAGGTGTTCACTTCAGGGCCAGGCCCAGCGACTGCAGGTACGCCACCAGCGCGTCCATCTCGGTCTTGCCCTTGACCTCGGCGGGGGCCTTGGCGATCTGCTCGTCGGTGTAGGGCACGCCGGCGACCCGCAGGGCCTTCATGTGGGCGGCGATCGTGGCGTCGTCGGCTGGCGTCTTCTCCAGCCACGGGTAGGCCGGCATGTTCGACTCGGGCACCACGTCGCGCGGATTGTTCAGGTGGATGCGGTGCCACTCGTCGCTGTACTTGCCGCCCACGCGGGCCAGGTCGGGACCGGTGCGCTTGCTGCCCCACTGGAACGGGTGGTCGTACACCGACTCGCCGGCGACCGAGTAGTGCCCGTAGCGCAGGGTCTCGGCGCGGAACGGCCGGATCATCTGCGAGTGGCAGTTGTAGCAACCCTCGCGCAGGTAGATGTCGCGGCCGGCCAGCTGCAGCGCGCCGTACGGCTTGACGCCCTCGATCGCGACAGTGGTCGACTTCTGGAAGAACAGCGGGACGATCTCCACCAGGCCGCCGATGGCGACCACCAGCAGGATCAGCACGATCATCAGGAAGTTGCTGGTCTCCACCTTCTCGTGGGTGAAGCCGGCGGGTTGGGCTTGGTTGCTCATGGTGTCGTTCTCTCGTTCAGGCGGGCTGCGCCACCGGCACGCTCGCGCGCACCGCACGGCCGTTGGCCACGGTCATCCAGGTGTTCCAGGCCATCACCAGCATGCCGGCCAGGTACAGCAGGCCGCCGAGCACGCGGATGACGTAGAAGGGATAGGTCGCCTTGACCGACTCGACGAAGGTGTAGGTCAGCGTGCCGTCGCCGTTGATGGCGCGCCACATCAGTCCCTGCATCACGCCGGCGATCCACATGGCGGCGATGTACAGGACGATGCCGACGGTGGCGATCCAGAAGTGCAGCTCGATCGCCGGCACCGAGTACATCTTCTTCTGGCCGAACAGGCGCGGGATGAGGTAGTACAGCGTGCCCATCGAGATCAGGCCCACCCAGCCGAGCGCGCCGGAGTGCACGTGGCCGACGGTCCAGTCGGTGTAGTGCGACAGGGCGTTGACGGTCTTGACGGACATCATCGGGCCCTCGAAGGTGCTCATGCCGTAGAACGACAGCGACACGATCAGGAAGCGCAGCACCGGGTCGTCGCGCAGCTTGTGCCAGGCGCCCGAGAGCGTCATCACGCCGTTGATCATCCCGCCCCAGCTGGGGGCCAGCAGGATCAGCGAGAACAGCATGCCGATCGACTGGGTCCAGTCGGGCAGCGCGGTGAAGTGCAGGTGGTGCGGGCCCGCCCACATGTAGGTGAAGATCAGCGCCCAGAAGTGCACGATCGACAGGCGGTAGCTGTAGACCGGGCGCTCGGCCTGCTTCGGGACGAAGTAGTACATCATCCCCAGGAAGCCGGCGGTCAGGAAGAAGCCGACCGCGTTGTGGCCGTACCACCACTGCACCATCGCGTCCTGGACGCCGGCGTACACCGAGTACGACTTCATCCAGCCGGCCGGGATGGCGGCGCTGTTGACCAGGTGCAGGATGGCCACGGCCAGGATGAAGGCGCCGTAGAACCAGTTGGCCACGTAGATGTGGCGCACCTTGCGCGTGCCAATCGTGCCGAAGAACACGAGCGCGTACGAGACCCACACCGCCGTGATCAGGATGTCGATCGGCCACTCGAGCTCGGCGTACTCCTTGCCGGAGGTGTAGCCCAGCGGCAGGCTGATCGCCGCCGCCACGATCACGGCCTGCCATCCCCAGAAGGTGAAGGAGGCCAGCTTCGGCAGGAACAGCGGCACGTGGGAGGTGCGCTGCACGACCCAGTAGCTGCTGGCGAACAGGGCGCAGCCGCCGAAGGCGAAGATCACCGCGTTGGTGTGCAGCGGCCGCAGGCGGCCGTAGCTGAGCCATGGAATGCCGAAGTTGAGTTCCGGCCAGGCGAGCTGGGCCGCGATGAACACGCCGACCAGCATGCCCACCACGCCCCAGACGACGGCCATCAGCGAGAACTGCCGCACCACGGTGTCGTGGTACTGGGCAGCCGGGAGGGAGTTGTCGTTCATTGAGAGCACCTTGATCGTGACGCTCCCAGTGTCGAACGCACGGGCGCGGCGCCCGTTGATGCACATCAATCGGCGTCGAGAATCCGCTGCGCTTCGGCGTCGAGCGAGTCGAACTGGCCGCGCCAGACGGCCCAGCCCAGCGCCCCGAGGATCAGCAGGCCAAGGCCGACCGACAAGGGAATGAGCAGGAAGAGGATGTCCATGGCAGGTCCTGGTGGCGCCAGCGCTCAGCGCGCCGCGGCCGGCAGGGCCGCTGCGCCGGCCGCAGGCGCGCCGGTGCGGTCGGCGCGGAGGGTGGAACGCGGCGGCGCGCCGTCGGGGATGCGGGCCAGCCGCGCGGCGTTGGCGACCACGAACAGCGAGCTGGCCGCCATGCCCAGCCCGGCCGCCCAGGGCGGCATCCAGCCGACGAGGGCCAGCGGCACCGACACCGCGTTGTAGGCCGCCGCCCAGGCGAGGTTCTGGCGCACGATGCGGCGCGTGCGCCGCGCCACCGCCAGCAGCGTGGCCACCGCGTCCGGCTGCCCGCCCGGCACCACGACGTCGGCGGCCGATTGGGCCAGCGGCGCGGCCTGCCCCATCGCGACGGACAGGTCGGCCCGCGCGAGCACCGGCCCGTCGTTCATGCCGTCGCCCACCATCGCCGCGCGGTGCCCCTGCGCCTGCAGCTGCCGCACGTGCGCGAGCTTGTCCTCGGGCGAGCGGCCGCCCCAGCAGCGTTCGATGCCGGCACGCGCGGCCAGCCGGCGCACCGCCGCGGCGCGGTCGCCGGAGAGCAGCTGGACGTCCAGCCCGTCGGCGTGCAGCCGTGCGACCGCGGCGGCCGCGTCGTCCCGCAGGGACTCGTCGAGCGTGAAGGCCGCCAGCCAGCCGCTCTCGTCGGCAAGGTGGACCTGGGCGGTGTCGCCGGCCGGATCGGGTGCGCCGCAGAACGCCGCGGACCCGAGCCGCAGCGACCGGGGCACGGCCCCGGGGCGGGCCCGCACCTGGCCGGCCAGCCCGCGGCCGGCGAACTCCTGCACCTCGGCCGCCTCGGCCGGACCATCGCCGGCGTCGTCGGCGGCAGCCAGGGCGCGCGAGGCGGGGTGCAGGGACTGCCGGGCGAGGGCCGCAGCCAGCCGCAACGCCTGCGCGGCATCCGTTCCGTCGCGCGTGGCGATCGCAGCCACCTGCATCCGGTCGCGCGTGAGCGTGCCGGTCTTGTCGAACACCACCACGTCGATCGACGCGGCGGCCTCGAGCGCCTCCAGGCGCCGCACCAGGATGCCGCGCCGCGCGAGCGCGCCGGCCGCCGCCAGGGTGGCGGCCGGCGTGGCCAGCGACAGCGCGCACGGGCAGGTCACGATCAGCACCGCAACGGCGATGCCCAGTGCGTGCCCGGCGCCGCCGGGCCACCAGGCCCAGGCCGCTGCCGCGGCGGCGGCGAGCACCGCCACCAGGAACGGCCCGGCGATGCGGTCGGCCAGCTGCGCCAGCCGGGGCTTGTCGACGGCGGCGCGCTCCATCAGCGCCACGATGGCCGCATAGCGCGTGTCGTCGCCGATCCGCTCGACGACGACCAGCAGTGCGCCGGCCAGGTTGTGGCTGCCGGCCACCACGGCGTCACCCGCCGTGCGCGGCAGCGGTTCGGATTCGCCGGTGAGCAGCGCCTCGTCGACGCGGCTGCTGCCTTCGAGCACGCGGCCATCGGCCGGGAACGCCTCCCCGGGCAGCACGCGGATGCGGTCGCCCACCCGCAGGCGGCGCACGGCAACGCGCTCGAAGCTGCCGTCCTCGCGCCGTCGCTCGACGGTGGCGGGCAGCCGGCGCATCAGCGCTTCGAGCGAGCCGGCGGTGCGATCGCGCAGGCGCTGCTCCAGCAGCCGGCCCGACAGCAGGAAGAACACGAACATGGTCAGCGAGTCGTACCAGACCTCGCGGCCGAGCGGCCCGGCCGGGTCGAGCGTGGCGACCGTGCTCGCGCCGAACGCGATCGCGATGCCGGCGGCGACCGGCACGTCCATGCCGATGCCGCCGTTGCGCAGGTCGCGCAGCGCCGACCCGAAGAACGGCCAGCACGAGAACAGCACCACCGGGACGGTCAGCATCCACGAGGCCCACCGCAGCAGCGCCTGGATGTCGGGCGTGATGTCGCCGGGCTGGGCGATGTACGCGGGGTACGCGTACATCATCACCTGCATCATGCAGAAGCCGGCGACCAGCCAGCGCCACAGCAGCCGCCGGCGGGCCTGCTGGCGCGGCTCGGCGGCCAGCTGGTCGCCGGCCGGCAGCGCGCCGTAGCCGGCCCGCTGCAGCGCCACCAGCCACTCGGACGGCCGCGTCCGCGCGGGCGCCCAGACGATGCGCGCGGTGGCCGTCGCGCCATTGACCTGCACCGCCTGCACGCCCGGCAGGCGCGACAGTGCCTCCTCGATCGTCAGGGTGCAGGCGGCGCAGAACATGCCTTCGATCGCGAGGTAGGACTCCCAGCAACCCTCGTGGTCGCGCACCGGGCGGCTGAACTCCTCCCAGGCGGCGGGCTCGTCGAGGGCCACCCAGGCGGCCGGCGGCGGCACGGTGGTCGCGGGCGCGGGAAGGCTGACGGACTGCATGCGGGGAGGCTACCGGCGCAGCCGGCCGACCCTGTTGATGCAGGTCAACGGGGCGCCGGTCGGGCCCGGCGCTGAGGGCGGGTGGCGGGCCGTCCGCGGGCCTGCGCGCCGAGCGGCTCAGGTGTCCCAGTCGCCGCCGCCGCCGACGTCGCCTGCATCCAGCCCGGCCGAATTGTCCGGGGCCGCATCCCAGGACCCCGGCTCCTGGATGCCGAAGTCCTGCCCGCCCATGTCGGCGTTGACCATGCCGTCCGGGCCGGGGTACCAGCCGGCGGTGTCGTTGCCGGCCGGCTGGGCGGGCGGCCCGGGGTGCTGGTCGAACATGCGACGGCCGATCTCGTGGGCGGCGACCGCGCCGGCGCCCACCGCCAGCCCGGTGGCGAGGCCACGGCCGAGCGCCGATCCCATCGATGGGCCCTGCGCCCCCGGTCCCCACCCACCGCCAGGGGCCGCGCCCGTCCACGCGCCGGCGGGGCCTGGCTGCATGCCCGGGCCCGCGTAGGGCGTGGCGCCCGGTGTACCCGGGCCTTGCGGGCCGTGCGGGCCGGCGCCAGGTGTGCCGAAGCTGCCCGCGGGCGGCATGCCCAGCGGCGCGGTGCGTGCGGCCTGGCGCCGGCGCAGCAGGGCCAGCGCCCCGACCACCAGTGCCGCACCGATCGCCAGCGTGCCCCATGGCAGGCCAGGGCCGGCCGACGCCGCGGACCGGACATCGCCCGGCGCGCCGGGGCCGCCCATCGCGCGGGTGTCGGCCGGCCCCTGCGCCAGGCGGTCGACCTGGGTGCGCAGCGCCTGCACGGCGTCGGACCGCGCGAACGGCAGGCCCGGCGCGAGCCGCTCGGCGGCCGCCAGCTCCTGCTGCGCCAGGCCGGCGTCGCGCTGACGGGCGGCAATCTCGGCCCGCACGTAATGCGCCTTGGCGCTGTCCGGATGGTTGCGCACGACCTGGTCGACCATGGTCCGGGCCTGCGCCAGCCGGCCGCTGTTGGCGGCCTGGTAGATCTGGTCGACGGTGGGCTCCGACTGCGCCCGGGCGGCGGTGCCGCCGACGGCGACGACGAGCAGCGTGAACAGGACGGCGATGAGCCGGTGCAGGAAAGGCATCGGGACTCCTTGCCCCGCCTTCCGCGCGGCGGGCTGGCCAAGATTGCCGCCGCGGCGGCGGGCCGGCGGTGAGAAGACGGCGCGCGCGCGAGTAGGAACGCGATCACGCGCGCGCCGGCAGCCGCCGGCCCGGTCTGCGGCGCTGCTGCCGGCCGCGGTCCATGCGCGATGCATGCAGGTCCGAGCCGTGCGCCTGGCACGGCCGTGCCCGGCCGTTGACCTTCGTCAAGGCCGGGGACCCGGCGCAGACCTACGCTGCGGGCCATCCGACAACGCAGGAGCCCGCCATGTACCGCCGCATCCTCGTCGCCACCGACGACTCCAAGCTGTCGCGCAAGGCCGTGCAGTCGGCCATCGGGCTGGCCGCGGCGACCCGGGCCGACCTGGTGGCGCTGCACGTGGTGCCACGCTATCCGCTGAGCTTCTTCGAAGGCGCCGTGGCCCTGGAGCCCGAGCAGATCGCGCGCATCGAGCAGCAATGGGCCGACAAGGGCCGGGCCGTGGTCGATGCCGTCGCCGAGGAGGCCGGCGAAGCCGGGGTCAGGGCGCGGCCCGTGGTCACCCGATCCGACGCCGTGGCTGACGCCATCGTCGCCGCCGCCCGCAGGCACAAGTGCGACCTGATCGTGATGGCCTCCCACGGCCGCCGCGGGCTCAGCCGCGTGCTGCTGGGAAGCGAAACCCAGCATGTCCTGACGCACGCCAGCACGCCCGTGCTGGTGCTACGCTGACCGCCGTTCCAAGCACAACCTCGACAACACGAAGGAGACCCGATGCGCATCGTCCTCGCCGCCGACGGCAGCAAGTTCACCAAGAAGGCCCTGGCCTTCCTCGCCACCCACGAATCCCTGGCCGGCCCCGACGACGAGGTGGTGGTCGTCAACGTGCAGCCGCCGATGCCACCACGGGTGCGCACCATGGTCGGCGCCGCCGCGGTGAACGGCTACCACGAGGAGGAGGCAGCCAAGGTGCTGGCGCCGATCGAGAAGTTCCTCCAGCGCAAGGGCATCAGCGCCAGCTGCGAATGGAAGGCGGGCGAACCGGCCTCGCAGATCGTGGCCGCCGCCCAGAAGGCCAAGGCCCATCTGATCGTGATGGGCACCCATGGCTACGGGATGCTCGGCCGTGCGGTGATGGGCAGCGTGGCCACGCGCGTGCTGGCCGAGTCGCCGATCCCCGTGCTGCTGGTGAAGTGAGCCCGGGGCGGGCCGGGGCGCTGGCGCGGGCGCGCCGGCGTGCCGCGGCGGCGCGGCACAATCGCGGGCCATGACCGAGACCGCACGCCCAGCCCTCCCCGACCGCCTCTCCATCGATCCCCGCAGCCCGTTCCACGTGCCGGCTGTCTTCGCGCACGAGGTCGGCATCCGCTTCAACGGCAAGGAGCGCGGGGACGTCGAGGAGTACTGCATCAGCGAAGGATGGGTGCGGGTGCCCGCCGGCAAGACGGTGGACCGCCGCGGGCAGCCGCTGATGATCAAGCTCAAGGGCCAGGTCGAAGCCTTCTACCGCTGAGGCAGGCGTCGACGGCGCGCCGGACGGCGCACCGTCTCGACCCCATCCGTCCGCAGCCCGCAAGGGCCCGTTAGGGCCAGCCCGAACGGGCCGGGTTCGGCCCACACTTGTCTCCCAGGTCGTTTTGGGAGAACCGCATGGCCGAGTTGGTGGTCGGGCCGGCACGGGCCGCATCCGAGGGCAAGGCGGGGACACCGCCGCGCGAGCCGGCCGACGAGGGCAGCGAGGGGCACGCGCGCGAAGCACCGCCGCCCGCCCCGGCCTCCCAGCTGTCGCAGTTCACCCGCGCGCTCGCCGCGCAGGAGCAGCGCGGGTTCACCGACTTCGCCGCGCTGCACGCCCACTCGGTGCGCCACTTCCGCCGGTTCTGGCGCGCGGTGGTGGACTGGGCGGGCGACTCGCTGGGCCTGGTGGGCGAGCCCGAGCCGGTGTGCGTCGGCGACGACTGCGAGCACGCACGCTTCTTCCCGGGGCTGCGGCTGAACTACGCCGACAGCCTCCTGAACCTGCGCGTCGCGGACGCCGACGCTCCCGCGCTGACGTCGGTGCATGCCGACGGCCGCCGCGTGCGCTGGCGACGCGGCGAACTGCGCGACGCCGTGAAGCGGCTCGCGCAGTCGTTCCACGCGCTGGGCCTGCGCGTGGGCGACCGGGTGGCCGCGGTGCTGCGCAACGACGGCCAGGCCGTCCTGGCGGGGCTCGCGGTGGCCGCCGTCGGCGCGACGCTCTCCACCGCCTCGCCCGACATGGGCGTCGAGGCCCTGATCGACCGCTTCGCGCCGCTCGCGCCCCGCGTCCTGGTCGCGCACGCCGCGCCACAGCCGTTCGACAGCGGTCCGGCCCTGCCCGAGAAGCTCGACGCCCTGTGCCGCGCGCTGCCCTCGCTGCAGGCCGTCGTCCTCATCGACGGCGAACTCGCGGCCGCGACCTGCGCCGTCGAGCGGATGGACCGCCTGCTGGCCGACGGGGACGCCGACGCGTTCGCATTCGAGCCGTTCCCGTTCGACCATCCGCTGTTCGTCATGTTCTCCTCGGGGACGACCGGCCGCCCCAAGTGCATCGTGCACGGGGCCGGCGGCACGTTGCTGGAACACGTGAAGGAGCACCGGCTGCACACCGACCTGCGGCCGGAGGACCGCCTGTACTTCCACACCAGCTGCAGCTGGATGATGTGGAACTGGCAGCTCTCCGCCCTCGCGTCGGGCGCCGAGATCGTCACCTGGGACGGACCCATCCCGACCGTCGACCGGCTCTGGCGCCTGGCGGCCGACGAGGCCGTGACGGTCTTCGGCACCAGCCCGCCCTACCTGCGCATGTCGCAGGAGGCCGGCCTGGTGCCGGGGTCGCAGTTCGACCTGCGGCGGCTGCGCGCGATCCTCTCGACCGGCTCCGTGCTGCATGACCGGCAGTACGACTGGGTCGCGCAGGCGGTCGGTCCGCAGCCGCTGCAGTCGATTTCGGGCGGCACCGACATCATCGGCTGCTTCGTCCTGGGCCACCCCGACCTGCCGGTGCACCCCGGCGAGGCGCAGTGCAGGAGCCTGGGCCTGGACGTGCAGGCCTGGGACCACGGCAGCCCGGTCGACGGGATCGGGCAGCTGGTGTGCGCGAACCCGTTTCCTTCGCGGCCGCTCGGCCTGTTCGGCGACACCGACGGCGCGTGCTTCCATGCCGCGTACTTCGCGCAGAACCCCGGCGTGTGGAGCCACGGCGACCTGATCGAGTTCTCGCCCGCAGGCGGGGCGCGATTGCACGGCCGCGTGGACGGCGTGCTCAATGTGCGCGGGATCAAGGTCTCGCCCGGCGAGATCGAACGGGTGCTGCACACCATGCCCGGAGTCCGCGAAGCGATGGTGGTGGAGCATCAGTCCCCCGCGCGCGAGGCGGTGACCGTCGCCCTGGTGGTCGTGGCCGAGGGCGTCGACACGGGTGCGGCCTTCGTCGCCCGCGTGCGGCGCGAGGTGGCGGGCCGGCTCTCGGCGGCGCACGTGCCCGATCGGGTCCTCGAAGTCCCGGCCCTGCCGGTCACCCAGAACGGCAAGCTCTCGCATGCCGCCGCGCGCGCCGCCCTCGCGGGCGGCGCCCCCGCCAACCTGTCGGCGCTGCGCAATCCCGAGAGCATCGACGCCATCCGGCGGCACGCGCAGCTGCAGACGGCGGCCGCTTCTGCGGCGGCCGGCACGCAGCCGCTGGAACGCGAGCTCGAAGCCTCCTGGGCCGAGCTGTTCGGATTGACCGCGGTGCGGCCGGAGGACGACTTCTTCGAGCTCGGTGGGAATTCGCTGATGGCGGCGCGGCTGATGGCACGCGTGAAGGCGGTCAGCGGCCTGGAGCTTCCCCTGTCGGCGCTGCTGCAGGCGCCCACCCTGGGCCAGCTCGCGCAGCTCGTTCGCTCCCGGCCCGATGCGATGTCCCAGGGGCCGGCGGTGCGGCTGCGCGATGGCGCCGGCCCCGCCCTCTTCCTGGTCCACGGCCTGAGCGGCACCGTCCTCGAATGCCGGGCGCTGGTGCAGGCCCTGTGCACGTCCAGGCCGGTGTACGGCTTCCAGGCGCTGGGGGTGGACGGCACGCAGCCGCCGCAGGGCGACGTGCGAGACATCGCCGCGACGTACGTGCAGGCGCTGCGCACCGTGCAGCCGCAGGGGCCGTACGCGGTGTGCGGCTACTCGTTCGGCGGCCTGGTCGCCCTGGAGATCGCGCGCGCGCTGGCGCAGGCCGGCGAGACGCTCGAGCTGGTGGCGTTGCTCGACACCTATGTGCACCAGGACCTGGCGCCCCTGGCACGCGCGCTCTCGCGCGGGCGCCGCGGCTGGCGCACGGTGGCCGCCCTGCCCGCGCGCGAGTGGCCGGCCTATGTCGCGGGAGCCGCGCGTCGCCTGGCGGGCCGCGGCGCCGAGTCGCCCGCGACCGGCCTGCAGCCGCCGACGGGGCTGTCCGATGCGCAGCGCGCCGTCTACGACACGTTGCTGCAGGCCTTGGCGCAATACCGGCCCGAGCCGTTCGCCGGCGCACCGGTCACCTACCTGCGGGCCCGGATGCCGCTGGGCGGCTACGACGACCCGCTGCCGGTGTGGCGCCGCATCGCGCGCTCGGGCCTGGACGTGGTGCGGGTGTCCGGCGGGCACCTCGACCTGATGGGCCCGCAGGTGCGCGGCGTGGCCGCCGCGCTCGACGCGGCGCTGCAACGCGCCGACGCGCTGGCCGCAGCGGCGCACCGGCTGCCGTCAGACCGGCGCTCCGGCATCGCGCGCACGTGACGCACGACGGCCCGCACCCGGTCACGCCTGGGGAGGCACCTCGGGCGGCAGCAGGGATTCGGTGCGCACCGAGACCGGCTCCAGCGTGTTCGGATCCAGCTCGAGGCGGATGACCTTGACCACCGGCCCGGAGGGCAGCTCGCGCGGGATCAGGCCGCGGTCCACGTAGACATTGCCCAGCGCCGCGCCTTCCGACTCGTGGCGCACCACGGGCAGCCAGTTGACCACCGCGCGCGGCTTGACGCGGAACCGCAGGCCCGGGGCCGCGCGGACCAGCGTCACGATCGCCGCACCCGGCTCCATGTCGGTCCAGCCGTCCTCGTTCGGTGTGACCTGCACCACCTTGCCGTCGAGCACGGCTTGGATGAGGTCGGCGTTCGGGATGGGCATCAGGGGAGTCTCCATGCTGGACAGGGGCAAGCGGCGCGCCCGCCGCTGCGGTGGCGGACGGGCGCAGCAGGCGGTCAGCGCAGCAGCGCCTGCGCCGCCTTGCGGTCGGCCACCACCTTCTGCGCGGAGGGCCGCTCACCCACCAGCCGCAGGTAGCCCTTGTAGTCGATGCCACCGGCCACCAGCAGGTCCTCTCCGAAGACCGCCCGGGTGGCCAGGCCCACCAGCGGCAGGTGGTTGAAGGCGCAGCAATCGGCCAGGGTGAACGCGTCACCGGCCACGAACGGGGCGAAGCGCGCCAGCCTCCGGAAGGCGCGGATGCGCTCCTCGAGCTCGCGGCGCAGGCGGGCCGCCTCGTCGGGCGCCAGGGGGTCGGCGCCGAAGAAGGCCGGACCGTAGAGCTTGCGCGCGGTGATCTCCAGATGCCAGTCGATGAAGGTGGCAAGCTCGCGCACCTTCGCGGCCTGGAAGGCGTCGGCGGGCAGCAGCGCCGGCGTCGGCCAGCTCGCCTCGATCCACTCCAGGATGGGCTGGCTCTCGCACAGCGCGCGGCCGTCGTCCAGCCGCAGGAAGGGGATCTTGCCCAGCGGAGAGGCGGCGAGCACAGCCTCGTCCGTGCGGCCCGTCGGGGTGAGCACCTCATCGAAGGGCACTCCCTTGTCGAGCAGCGCGAGCTTGACCTTGTTGTAGTAGTTCGAGATCGGCGAACCGTGCAATGCGAGGGCCATGGGCGGTCTCCTGTGTGGCGGCCAAGTCTAGACCGGGCCGGGTAGTCCGACCGGGCTACTACCCGAGCGCCGTGGAGGCGCCCAGAATGGTTGAGACAACAAAGGGAGACACGCCATGCTCCAGGACTGCGCCCCCGCGGGCGTCGCCGGTGTCCGTCCACACCGCGCGCCCATCGCGATCCTGTCGTACCACCAGACGGCGACGCCGCCGGCGCGTGGCACACCCTACCGATCCCTGGTGCTGCCCCCCGCGCAGTTCGAACGCCAGCTGCGCGCCCTGCGCCTGCTCGGATGGCGCGGGCTGTCGCTGCGCGACCTGGAGCCCTACCTCGCGGGCCGCCTCACCGGCAGGGTGTTCGGCATCACGCTGGACGACGGCTACCGCAACAACTTCGACCACGCGCTGCCGGTGCTGCGCGAGCTGGGGTTCACCGCCACCGCCTTCGCCGTGAGCTCGCAGCTGGGGGGCAGCAACGTGTGGGACCACGCAAACGGGGTGCCGCCCGCCCCGCTCATGGACGTGGCGCACCTGCGCACATGGTCGGCGGCCGGCATGGAGGTGGGCGGCCACACGCGCCACCACGTCAACCTGTGTGCCTGCACCGACGCGAAGGCACGCGACGAGATCACCGGCTGCCGCCAGGAGCTGGAAGACGTGCTCGGCGCCGAGGTGCGCAGCTTCTCCTACCCGCACGGCCTGCACGCCGCCCAGCACGTGGAGATGGTGCGGGAGGCGGGCTTCACCCGCGCGGTCACGGTGGTGAGCGCGCGCGCCGGCTGGAACGACGAGCCGCTGCGGCTGCCGCGCCTGTCGGTGCACGCGACCGAACCACTTGCGATGCTGGTGGCCCGCGTGACCACGCCGCTGGAAGACTGGCGCATCGCGCGCCGGCTGCGCCGCGCCGCGGCCGCCATGCCCGCCACGTCCATGCCGGCCGCCGCGCCGGCCGCCACCGCGGCACCGGCAGCGTCGGCGCTGGCCGAGCAGCGGTTGACGGAGGGCCTGGCGCCGCAGGCCGCCGCGATCAGCGGCGTGGCCCAGTCGATGTCCTGAGGCGGCCTGCTCAGGCCGCGGTGCGCGCCCGGTCGGCGATGGCGGCGGACAGCAGTTCCTCGATCTGCCGCGGCTCGACCGGCTTGATGAGGTGCGCGTCGAAGCCGGCCGCCTGCGTCCGCTCGCGGTCGCGTTCCTGCCCCCAGCCCGTGACGGCGACGATGAAGGTGCGCGCCCCCCAGGGCTGCTGGCGGACCCAGCGCGCCACGTCGTAGCCGGAGGCGCGCGGCATGCCCAGGTCGAGCACGATGGCTTGCGGCTGCACGATGGCCGCCAGCTCCATGGCGGCGATGCCGTCGTACGCCACCTGCACGGCGTAGCCGTCCGCGCGCAGCACCTCCGCCAGGGCGTCGGTGGCATCCACGTTGTCGTCGACCACCATCAGCTGCGCCACGCCCGGGCTGGCCTGCGGCAGCCCCGCCGCCGGGATCGAGACCAGCAGCTCGGGTTCCACCGCGGGCAGGCGGACCTCGAACACCGATCCCTTGCCGCGGCCCTCGCTGGTGACGGTGACGCTGCCACCCTGCAGCTCGGCCAGCGCCTTGACCACCGCCAGCCCGATGCCCAGGCCGCCCTGCGGGCCGTTGGTGCGCTCGTGCGCCTGGGCGAACAGGCCGAACACGCGCTCGATCTGGTCGGGCGCGATGCCGATGCCGTTGTCGCGCACGGAGATCACCGCGTGCTCGGCGATGCTGGCCAGGTCGAGTTCGATGCGGCCGCCGCCCGGCGTGAACTTCACGGCGTTGTGCAGCAGGTTGTTCACGATCTGGGCGATCCGCGCCTTGTCGCCCACCACGGGCACCGGTCCGGGGGGCTGGCGCACGGTCAGGGTGTGACCGGCGGCGTCGACCAGCGGGCGCGCGATCTCGACCCCCAGCGCCACGGCCTCGCGCAGGTCGAACGGCTCGCGCTGCAGGTCGATCTTGCCGCGCGTGATGCGGCTGACATCCAGCAGGTCGTCCAGCAGCCGCGCCAGGTGCGCCGTCTGCCGGTCGATGACGTCGCGCGCCCGGGCCAGCGCGGTGGGGGGCATGTCGTCGCGCAGCAGCCGCACGGCATAGCGGATCGGCGTGACGGGGTTGCGCAGCTCGTGGCTGAGCATCGCGATGAAGTCGTCCTTGTCCTTGCTGGCGCGCTCGGCCACCAGCCGGGCCTCGTGCTCGCGCGTCAGCAGCTGCTCGCGCTGGATCTCGCCCTGCCGCACGACGCGCGCCGTCTGGGCCAGCGCCTCGCCCATCCGGTCGAGTTCCTCGACGCCGGTCGTCGGCGGGTCGATCTCGCGGCCGGTGATCGCGCCTTCGGCGCTGGCGCCCACCTTGCGCAGCGCCGCGCGCAGGCGGCGGCTGGTGGCCAGGGCCAGCGCGATGCCCGCGGTGCTGGCCAGGCCGGCCAGCACCGCGACCAGCAGCAGCCGGTTGCGCACCGGCGCCAGCAGCGCCTCGGTCGGATAGGCGAAGGCGAGCCGCCACGGCGTGCCCGTGACCGGCACCCAGACCACGTCGGCGGAGCGGCCTTCGAACGTCGGGGCATGCACCCGGCCCTCCCCGGAACGGCGCAGGCCCTCGAGCATCGGCTCGGCCGGCTGCCGGCCGCGGTACTTCAGTGCATCGACGTTGCGGGCGATCGCGCGCAGGTTCTGGTCCAGCAGGCCGCCGACGTTCGGCGGCGCGAGGAAGTCGGCCAGCAGCGTGTCCAGCCATTCGACCCGCAGCTCCGCGACGATGACGCGCCGTTCGCCGCGGCCACGCACCGGCACCGCGATGCTCACCACCTGGCGGCCGTCGGCCGAGTCGTACAGCGCGGAGACGAGCGACCGCTGCGTGCGGGCCGCCTCGGCCGCGAGCGCCAGCGGTGCGGCCGGCCGGGCGACGGCGGGCGCGGCCGCGAGTGCATTGCCCTGCGCATCGGTCAGCAGCAGCGTGCGCCAGTCGCGGCGCACGCGCAGGAGCTCGGCGGCATCCTGCCGGAACTGGCCCGGCTCCAGCGACAGCAGCAGGCTGCCGGCCGCGAACGAGTCGAGCCGCGCACGCGTTCCGTCGATCTCGCGGGCGACGGCGGCCGACGTCGCGCGGGCCATCGTGAAGTGGCGCTGCCAGAGTTCCTCGCGCTGGTCGTGCGCCAGCAGCAGGAACAGCGCGACGCTGACCGCCAGCAAAGGCACGGCCACGGCGAGCAGCGGCGCCAGGATGCTCCGGCGCAGCGTTCTCGGTGCCCAGAGGTCGAACGACGGGACGCGCACGGAACACAGCATACGCGCGCGGCGGCCGCCGCCCCTGTCAACTCTGACAGGAGGAGACCTGCGCACAAACCCTGAGGCCCGCTGCGGCGTGGCGGGGCTATCCTGCGCCTCCCAAAAGAACGAACGGTCGTTCTATTCAGTGGTTCGTTCTACTTCAACAGGAGACACCATGGATTGGAAGAAGTCGACGACGGCCCTGGCCGCCGCCTCGTTCGCCGCGCTCGCGGTGCTGACCGCCTGCGGCGGTGGCGGCGATGCCGCGGGTCCGAAGAGCTCGTTCTCGCGCGTGGTCGTGGCCGGCGACAGCCTGGCCGATGTCGGCACGTTCGGCGCCAAGGCCACCGTGCAGAACTCGGCCGACCCCAAGGGCTTCCCGCTGTTCCCGGAGATCGTCGCGCAGAGCTACGGCCTGACCGGCCAGTGCAACTTCTACCGGTTCACGGGCTCCACCTTTGCCCCCAACAGCACGCCCGGCTGCACCAACTTCGCGATCGGCAACGGCTACATCGTCAATCCCGCGTCGCAGGGCGGCGCCGCCGGCCCGCAGTCGATCCCGCTGCAGCTGTCGCAGGCGGCCACGGCGGCGGGCGGCCGCTGGTCCGCGAGCGACCTGATCCTGGTGGACGGCGGCGGCAACGATGCCAAGGACCTGATCGGCGCCTACCTGGGCCTGTCGGCCGGCGCGCCGGGCCTGGCCAACTACCAGGCCTTCCTCGGCCAGCAGCTGGACAGCGCCACGCTGGCCGCCACGCTGCCGCAGACCAACGGCCCCGCGCTCGCCGCCGGCCTGTACATGCAGAAGGTGGCCGACACCTACTACGAGGCGATCAAGACGCAGGCGCTCGACAAGGGCGCCACCCACGTGGCGGTGCTGAACATGCCCGACGTGACCCTGACGCCGCGCTTCCGTGCCGCGCTGGCCGGCGTCGCCGCGGCGAGCGGCGGCGGCAGCACGGGCGCGGCCGCGGCGGCGACGCTGCAGGGCGCCATCCGCCAGTGGATCACCGCCTTCAACGACCGGCTGCGTGCCCGCGTGGCGGGCGATGCACGCATCGCGCTGGTCGACTTCTACGCCGACCTCACCGACGAAGTCGCCAACTTCACCGCCTACGGGCTGACCAATGCCACGGCGGCGTCGTGCCCGGCCACGGGGACGGACAGCTCCGGCCTGCCGACCTACAGCTTCCCGGCCTGCACCTCCGCCGCGCTCGACGCCGCGCCGCCGGCCGGCGCCTCGGCCGGCTGGTGGCAGACCTGGGCCTTCTCCGACGGCTTCCATCCGTCGCCGTACGGCCACCGCCTGCTGGCCGCCACCGTGAGCCGCGCCCTGGCGCGCGCCGGCTGGCTGTGAACCCCGTGCCCGAGGAGACCGCTTCCATGACGATCCGATTCCTGCCGGCCCGCGTGGCCTTTGCCGCCGCGCTGGCCGCCGGCGCGCTCTCCGCCCAGGGCCAGACGGCCGGCACCTGGATGGTGAGCGGCGGCATCACCCGCATCGCGCCCGACGTGTCCAGCGGCACGCTGGCTGCGCCCTCGCCGCCCGGCACCACGGTCGACATCGACGCCGACACCCGGCCGACCCTCGCGGTGGGCCGCATGCTCACGGACCACTGGTCGGTCGAGGTGCCGATCGGCCCCGCGTTCAAGCACACCATCACCGGCGCCGGCGCCATCGCCGGGGTCGGCGCGATCGGCACCGTGCGGGTGCTGCCCGCCACGGTCTTCCTGCAGTACCGGTTCCTGGCGCCGACCTCGCGCATCCGGCCCTACGCGATGCTGGGCGCCACCTACGCCTACTTCCACAAGGAGCACGGCAGCGCGACGCTCAATGCGCTCAATCCGCTGAACCCGGCCGGCGGCACGGGCCTGTCGGTGGAGTCGAAGTTCGGCTTCACGCCGGGCCTGGGCGTGACCGCGTCCATCGACGACCGCTGGTTCGTCGACCTGCAGTACGCCCGGTCGCTGCTGCGCACCACGGCCACCCTGTCCACCGGCCAGACCATCAGCACCAAGCTCAACCCCGACGTGCTGCGGGTCGGCGTCGGCATGCGCTTCTGACGCCGCAAGGGGCCCTAGACTGGGCCCCTTTCGCGTTCAAGGAGCTTCCATGCAGGACCGGCAGACCGCCGTCATCACCGGCTCGGCCAGCGGCGTCGGCGCCGCCACCGCGCTGCAACTGGCCGGCCGCGGCTGGAACGTGGTCATCAACTATTCGCGCAGCGCCGACGAGGCGCAGGCCACCGCGCAGGCCTGCCGCGACGCCGGCGCCGAGGCGCTGGTGGTGCAGGCCGACGTGGCCGACGACGCGCAGTGCCGCGCGCTGGTCGACGCGGCGGTGGGCCGCTGGGGCCGCCTCGACGCGCTGGTGAACAACGCCGGCACCTCGGTGTTCGGCGATGCCGCCCGCTGGGACGCGCTGGATGCGCAGGCGTTCCAGCACATCCTGGGCGTCAACACCGTGGGCACGTTCCAGATGGTGCGCGCCGCCGTGCCGCACCTGAAGGCGGTGCAGGGCTGCATCGTCAACGTGTCCTCCGTGGCCGGCGCCCTGGGCATCGGGTCGTCGATGCCCTACATCGCATCCAAGGGGGCGATGAACGCGATGACGCTGCACCTGGCGCGCACGCTCGCGCCCGAGATCCGCGTCAACGCGGTCTGCCCCGGCCTGATCACCTCGCGCTGGTTCGCGCGCGGCATCGGCGAGGAAGGCTACGAGAAGGTGCGCCGTGCCTACGAGGCCGAGGTGCCGCTGGGGCGTGCCTGCACGCCGGAGGACGTGGCCGAGGCCATCGTCTGGCTGGTGGCCGGCGCGCGCACCGTGACCGGCGAGCTGCTGCTGCTGGACAGCGGCACCCATCTGGGCCGCGCGGCCCGTCCTGCCGACCCGCGGCCCCGCTGAATCCGGCGGCGGGCGGCTAGGCAAACGGCTTAGCGCCAGCAGGCTACAAAATGTTACTGTCGGGCTTGCTGCCGCGCACTGCGCGGCGTCGACCAGCGCGCCCATGCCGTTCCTTTCCCCCGACCCCGCAGAACGCCCCGGCGGCCCCGCCGGCCGGGAGACGCGGTCCACGCCACCAGCGGCGGCCGCCGGGGCGGCGTCCATCCTGACGTCCGCCGCCCCGCCCGCCATGGCCATGGCACTGCCCGAGCCGCCAGGCTTCTCGCGCGACGTGGTGCAACGTGTCTACCGTGGCAACGAACGGCTGTACGGCCGGGCCCGGGCGCTGTTCCTGGCCAGCGCCACCGGGCTGCTGCAGGACGTGGAGGCGTCGCTGGAGGGCGCGGACCACGGCCGCATCGCGGCACTGGCGCACAAGCTGCGCGGGTCCGCCGTGCTGGTCGGGGCGGCGCGGCTCGGGCATTTGCTGGGGACGGCCGAAGCCGGGTTGCTGCCCCCCGGCGAGATCGACGGCTGGCGCCAGGCGGCCCGCGCGGCGCTGGACGCCTACGCGCAGGTGCTGGTGGCGGGGCCGCAGCGGCAGCAGCCTCGGCGGCCTGATCCGCGGTCGCCATCGCGGCTGGCACATCCGTCCGCAGCGCAGTCCCCCGATGTCCGGCGACGATCCGGCGCTCGTCACACGATCGCCCGGACGTCGCCCGCCGCAGCATGCAAGGACCCGCCCTCCTCCTTCCCGGATCCGCCGTGCAGTTCTCGCAGTTTTCCATCGGAGCCCGCCTGGGCACCACTTTCGCCGCGCTCGTCCTGATCGTGCTCGCCGTCTCGGGGTTCGCCCTGCGCTCGCTGGGCGGCTCGGACACGCGGTTCCAGGAGTTCGTGGAAGGTGTCAACGCCCGCGCCAACACGGCAGCGGCGCTGCGCAAGGCCGTCGACGTCCGCGCGATCTCCGCCCGCAACCTGGTGCTGGTCGAGCAGCCGGCGGAACTCGCGGCCGAGAAGGCGGTGGTGCTGCAGGCCCACGGCGACGTCCAGAAGCTGCTCGCGCAGCTGACCAGCATGGCCCGGGCGCCCGGCGTGTCCCCGCTGGCACGCGAGAAGGTGGCCGAGATCGAGCGCATCGAGCGCAACTACGGTCCGGTGGCCGAGCACATCCTCGAGCTGGCGACCACGGGCCGCAAGCCCGAGGCGATCGCCGAGATGAACGCGAAATGCCGCCCGCTGCTGGCCGCGCTGATCCGGGCAACCGACGACTACGCCGCACTGACGGAGAAAGTCTCGTCGGAGCTGGTGGGCGCCTCGCACGACCGGTACGGCAGCGACCGCACGCTCCTGGTCGCGGCGTCCACCCTGGCCATCGCCTTCGCCGTGCTCGCCGGCTGGCTGGTCACCCGCTCGATCACCGGCCCCATCGGCCAGGCGGTGAAGGTCGCGCAGACGGTCGCGGCCGGCGACCTGCGCTCGGACATCCGCGCCAATGGGCGGGACGAGACCGCCAGGCTGCTGCTGGCCCTGCGCACGATGAACGAAGGCCTGGTGCGGCTGGTCGGCGAGGTCCGCCAGAGCAGCGACAGCATCGCCACCGGCTCGGGCCAGATCGCCACCGGCAACGCCGACCTGAGCCAGCGCACGGAGCAGCAGGCCTCCAGCCTGCAGGAGACCGCCGCGTCGATGCGGCAGCTCACCTCGACCGTGCAGGCCAACGCCGACACGGCGCGCCAGGCCACCGACCTGGCCAGCACGGCCAGCTCGATCGCGGCGCAGGGCGGCGAGGTGGTCGGCGAGGTGGTGGCCACGATGCAAGGCATCTCGGCCGCCAGCCGCAAGATCGCCGACATCACCGCCGTGATCGACGGCATCGCCTTCCAGACCAACATCCTGGCGCTCAACGCGGCGGTCGAGGCCGCCCGCGCCGGCGAGCAGGGCCGCGGCTTCGCGGTGGTCGCCGGCGAGGTGCGCAGCCTGGCGCAGCGCTCGGCCGAGGCGGCGCGCGAGATCAAGGCGCTGATCACCGACAGCGTGCAGCAGGTCGAGACGGGCAGTGCCCAGGTCACCCGCGCGGGCCGCACCATGGCCGAGATCGTCGGCCAGGTCCGCCGGGTGAACGACCTGATCGCCAACATCAGCGCCGCCACCCAGCAGCAGTCGGCCGGGATCGGCCAGGTCGGCGAGGCGGTCGGCCGGCTGGACGAGGTGACGCAGCAGAACGCGGCGCTGGTGGAACAGAGCGCCGCCGCGGCCACCAGCCTGAACCAGCAGGCGACGCGGCTGGTCGAGGCCGTGGGCGTGTTCACGCTGCACGGCGGCTCGCCGTCGGGCCTGCGTGCCGCCTGAGCCGGGCGTCTAGCCGGCGGTGCGCAACTGCACCGCTTCGCGGGCGAGCCGTGTGATGCGGTCCCAGTCGCCGGCCGCCACCGCCTCGGCCGGCGTCAGCCAGGAGCCGCCCACGCACACGACGTTGGGCAGGGCCAGGAAGTCGCGGGCGTTGGCCGCGCTCACCCCGCCCGTGGGGCAGAACCGCACGTCGTGGAACGGCCCCGAGAAGGCCTTGAGCATCGCCGGCCCGCCAGCCTGCATCGCGGGGAAGAACTTCAGCTCGGTGTAGCCGCCCTCGAGCGCGGCCATCACCTCGCTTCCGGTCGCCACGCCCGGCAGTAACGGCAGTCCCAGGTCGCGGCAGGCCTGGCCCACGGCCCGGGTGTAGCCGGGACTGACCGCGAACCGGGCGCCCGCGGCAGCCGCCCCTTGCGCGTCGGCCGCGCTGCGCACCGTGCCGGCACCGGCCACCGCACCGGGCACCTCGCGCGAGATGGCTTCGATGCAGGCGAGCGCCGCCGGCGTGCGCAGCGTCACCTCCAGCATGCGGATCCCGCCGGCCACCAGCGCGCGCGCGAGCGGCACCGCATGGGCCACGTCGTCCAGCACGATGACGGGGATGACGGCGGCATCGCGCATCACGTCGAGCGCGGTCAGCTGGGTGGCGGGGTTCACGCCCATGTGCAGGCTCCTTGTTCGGCTTCGGTGGCGTTGCGGCGGAAGGAGGCGAACAGCTCGCGTCCGAGGCCGGCGCCGCTGGCGTCGCGCTGGGCGGCATCGATGCGCGCCGGCTCGCGGCGGATCCACTCCTCGTGCGGGACGTCGGCCTGCAGGCGGCCGGTCACCGCGTCCAGGCGCACGACGTCGCCGTCGCGCAGCAGCGCCAGCGGTCCGCCGGCCGCCGCCTCGGGCGAGACGTGGATGGCGGCGGGCACCTTGCCCGAGGCGCCGCTCATGCGCCCGTCGGTGACCAGCGCGACGCGGTAGCCCTTGCCCTGCAGCACGGCCAGCGGCGGGGTCAGCTTGTGCAGCTCCGGCATGCCGTTGGCCTGCGGACCCTGCCAGCGGACCACGCACACCAGCCCGTTGGCCCCGTTGCTGCGGCAGGCCTCCTCCAGCTCGCCCGCCGCGAAGGCCTGCATCAGCGCCTCCTGGGTGTCGAACAGGCGCGCCGGCGCCTCGATGACGTGGCGGTCCTGCGGCACGGCCGACACCTTGATCACGCTGCGGCCGAGATTGCCCGTCAGCAGCTTGAGGCCCCCGGTGGGGCTGAACGGGTCGGTGGCGGGGCGCACCACGCCGAGGTCGCGGCTGGGGCCGATGTCGCGCCACTGCAGCCGGCCGCCTTCCTCCTGCGGCTCGCGCGTGTACTCGCGCAGCCCGCCTTCGCGCACCGTGAGCACGTCCTCGTGCATCAGGCCCGCATCGAGCAGTTCGCGGATGACGTAGCCGGGCCCGCCGGCGGCCTGGAACTGGTTCACGTCGGCCTGTCCGTTGGGGTAGACCCGGGCCAGCAGCGGCACCACGGCCGACAGCTCGGCGAAGTCGTCCCAGTCGATGGTGATGCCGGCCGAGCGCGCCACGGCCACCCAGTGGATCAGGTGGTTGGTCGAGCCGCCGGTGGCCAGCAGCGCCGCCATCGCGTTGACGATGCAGCGCTCGTCGACCTGGCGGCCGATCGGGGTGAAACGGCGGCCGCGGGTCAGCTGCAGCACCGTGCGCATCGACTCGCGCGTGAGCTCCTCGCGCAGGGCGTTGCCCGGATTGACGAAGGCGGCGCCGGGCACGTGCAGCCCCATGGCCTCCATCAGCATCTGGTTGCTGTTGGCCGTGCCGTAGAAGGTGCAGGTGCCGGGCGAGTGGTAGGCCTGCTGCTCGGCCTCGAGCAGCGCCTCGCGGCCGACCTTGCCCTGGGCCGCCAGCTCGCGCACCTTCGACTTCTCGGAGTTGGACAGGCCGCTGGTCATCGGCCCGCCCGGGACGAACACGGTCGGCAGGTGACCGAAGTGCAGCGCGCCGATCAGCAGGCCGGGCACGATCTTGTCGCAGATGCCGAGCATCAGCGCGCCGTCGAAGACGTCGTGGCTGAGCGAAACGGCCGTGGCCATCGCGATGACGTCGCGCGAGAAGAGAGACAGGTCCATCGCCGGCGTGCCCTGGGTGACGCCGTCGCACATGGCCGGCACGCCGCCGGCCACCTGCGCGGTGGCGCCCTGGCGGCGCGCCTCGTCCTTGAGCAGGTCGGGGAAGTGGGCATACGTCGCATGCGCGGACAACATGTCGTTGTACGCGGTGACGATGCCGATGTTGGGCGCGCGCTCGACAACGATCTTGAACTTGTCGTCGGCAGGCGCTGCCGCGAACGCATGGGCCACGTTGGCGCAGCCCAGCCGGTCGCTGCCACGGTCGCGGGCCGCCATCTGGTCGACCAGGCGCAGGTAACGGTCGCGGCCCGCCGCGCTGCGTTCGCGGATGCGGTCGGTGACGCGGGCCACCACGGGATGGAGGGGCATGGTGTTGCAGTCTGGCAAAGGGAACGGGGCATCCTACCTGCAAGCCACGGCCGCGCAGGGCCCGCGGTGACGAACAGGTTACGAACCGGCCGGGCCAGCCGCTACAGTGACTCCATGACGAGTGCGCTGCAGCCCCTGCGTGATCCGGCAGCCCTGCTGGAGCGGGCCCTTGCCGAGTGGGGTGGCCACCGCGACCTCTGGGTGTTCGGCTACGGCTCGCTCATCTGGCGGCCCGAGTTCGACTACGCCGAGCGACGCCCGGCGCGCGTGCAGGGCTGGCACCGCGCCCTCAAGATGTGGAGCCGCATCAACCGCGGCACCCCCGAATGCCCGGGCCTGGTGTTCGGGCTGCTGTCCGGCGGCAGCTGCCAGGGCATGGTGTTCCGCATCCCCCAGGCCGAAGGCCGCGAGGTGATGACCCGGCTGTGGGCACGCGAGATGGCGATGGCCGTCTACGACCCGCGCTGGCTCCCCTGCCAGACCCCGCACGGCCCGGTGAACGCGCTGGCCTTCACGCTGTCGCGCAAGAGCCCCAGCCACGCCGGGGTCCTGACGGCCGAGGAATACCGCCGCATCTTCAGCGACGCCTGCGGCAAGTACGGCACCACCATGGAATACGCGACACGCACGCTCGAGGAACTGCGCCGGCACAACATCCGCGACCGCCACCTCGAACGGCTGATGCGCCTGGTGAGCGGCTGAGCCAGCTCGACGGCGGGTGCCGGCTACAGTCGGCCTGGCCACTTCCACCGGAGACACCCATGACCCCAGTCCTGCCCCTGGTCGCCGCCACGACCGCCCTCGTCCTGGCCGGCTGTGCCGGCCTGTCCTCGCCGGGCCCGGCCGCCACCGCCGAGCTCCAACCCACCCGCGGCAGCACGGCCAGCGGCCAGGTGCGCTTCGCGCAGGCCGGCGACAAGGTGCGCGTGTCGGGCGAGGTGCGCGGCCTCAAGCCCAACGCCGAGCACGCCTTCCACGTGCACGAGAAGGGAGACTGCTCGAGCGGCGACGGCATGAGCGCGGGTGGGCACTACAACCCCGGCGGCGCGCCGCACGGCCGCCACGGCGCCGGCACGCACCACGCCGGCGACCTGCAGACCCTGAAGGCCGATGCCAACGGGGTGGCCAGGGTCGACTTCACCTCGTCCACCATCGGCGTCGGCAGCGGCGCCGCCGACATCGTCGGCAAGGGCCTGATCGTCCACCGCGACCCGGACGACTACACCACCCAGCCGACCGGCAACGCCGGGCCGCGGCTGGCCTGCGCGGTGATCACCAAGACCTGACGCCGGCAGCGCAGGGCCGCGGCCGTGCCCCTGTGCAGACAGCCCGGCCCGGGCGATCCCGTGCGTCGAGGCTGCTGACCCTTGCGCAGAGCCGGCGGTCGGCCGGGGCCGGCGGTCAGCCGCCGCCGCGCGCGGCCAGCAGTTGCTCCGCGTGGGCGAGCGCCTGGACCGTGTCGATGTCGACCAGGATGCCGTCGTCGTCGACCGGCAGCAGGGTCAGGCCCGGTGCATGCGCCTGCACCACCGCCGCGGCGCCCATCGGTCCGGACAAACGGGCCAGCGCCTCGCCGCAGCGGGGCGAGAACCCGACCGGGTGGCCGCGCCGGCTCTCCCAGGTGGGCACCACCACGTCGGCGGCCGCCAGCGCCTGGGCCACCTGGCGCAGCGTCCGGGGTCGCACCAGCGGCAGGTCGCCGGGCAGCACCAGCCAGCCGGCCGCGGCCCGCGTGGCCCGCACCGCCGCGGCGATCGAGTCGCCCATGCCGGGATGGCCAGCGTCCTCGACGTGCCAGGGCAGGCCGCTGGCGCGCACGGCCGCCAGGGTGTGCTCGAGCACGGGCCGGCCGGCGAGCAGGGCCTGCAGCTTGGCGCCGCCGCCGCCGGAGGCCAGGAAGCGCTCGCCGCGGCCCGACGCCAGCACCAGCACGACCGGCTGCGGACCCGCCACCGTCAGGCGAACCGGAAGGGCAGCTCGCGCGGCGCCGGCTTGCCGCTGGCACGCGAGAGGGCGTTGGCGAACGCCGGCGCCAGGGGTGGCAGGCCGGGCTCGCCGATGCCGGTGGGCGGCTCGGCGCTGGGCACGATGTGCACCGCGACGCGGGGCATGTCGGGCATCCGCGGCACGGTGTACTCGCCGAAGTTGCTCTGCTCGACCACCCCGTCCTTGAGGGTGATCGCGTTGCCGGGCATGCAGGTCGCCAGGCCCATCAGCGCAGCGCCCTGGATCTGGGTCTCGATGCTCAGCGGGTTGACGGCCAGGTTGCAGTGCACGCCGGCGGTCGCCTGGTGCAGCCGGGGCGTGCCCTTGTCGAGCGAGGCCTCGACGACGTAGGCGACGACGGTGCCGAACGACTCGTGCACCGCCACGCCCCACTGGCGGCCGGGCGCCAGCTTGCGCTTGCCGTAGCCGGACTTGTCCACCGCCAGCTTCAAGGCCGCCTCGTGCCGCGGATGCTTGCCGCCCATCAGCTTCAGGCGCATGGCCACCGGATCCTGCCGGGTGGCACGGGCCACCTCGTCGAGCAGCGTCTCCATCACGTAGGCGGTGTGGGTCGAGCCCACGCTGCGCCACCACAGCACCGGCACGTTGACCGTCGGGTGGTGCACCGTCAGGCGCATCGGCAGGTCGTATGGCTCCTTCATGCCTTCGACCATGGTGCCGTCGACACCGTCCTTGACCAGGAAGTCCTCGAACGGCGAGCCCTTGAGGATCGACTGGCCGACGATCACGTGGTCCCAGCCGACGATGTTGCCCTGCGCATCCCAGCCGATCTCGGCGCGGTGCACGTGCAGCGGGCGGTAGTAGCCGCCCTTGATGTCGTCCTCGCGGCTCCAGAGGGTGCGCACCGGCGCCCCGACCCCGGCGGCGCGCGCCGCCTTGGCGACCTGGCAGGCCTCGACCACGTAGTCGCTGGTCGGGATGGCCCGGCGGCCGAAGCCGCCGCCCGCCATCTGCGTGTTCACCTTGATGGCCGCGGGCGCCACGCCCAGCGTCCTGGCCGCCGCCATCGCGTCCAGTCCGGGCATCTGCGTGCCCATCCAGAGCTCGGCCTTGCTGCCGTCCCAGGACACGGTGCAGTTGAGCGGCTCCATCGGCGCGTGCGCCAGGTAGGGAAAGGTGAATTCCGCGCTCAGCTTGTGGGGGGCGCCGGCCAGCCGCGACACGTCGGCGTTGAAGTGGGGCCGGCCCGGCTGCCGGGCCAGCTCCCGGTACTGCGCGACCAGCTGCGCGCTGTCGGCGCGCTGGACGCCGCTGGTGTCCCACTCCAGCTTGAGCGCCTCGCGCGCCTGCTTGGCCGGCCAGTAGCCGTCGGCGATGACGGCCAGGCCCTCGCCGCCGCGGTCGAGCGGCACCCGCACGATCGCGCGCACCCCCTTGACCGCCCTGGCCGCGCCATCGTCCACCGCCTTGAGCCTGGCGCCGAACACCGGCGGACGGGCCACCACGGCGGTGAGCATGCCCGGCAGCCGCACGTCGATGCCGTAGGACTGCTGGCCGGTGGACTTGGCGCGCGCATCCAGCCGGCCGGTGGGCTTGCCGATCAGCCGGAAGTCCTTCGGGTCCTTGAGCACGACCTTCTGCGGCACCGGCTGCCGCATGGCGGCCTCGGCCAGCTCGCCATAGCTGGCACGCCGGCCGGCCGGACCGACCACGGCACCGGGCACCGTGCGCAGGTCGGCCGGGTCCAGCTTCCATTGCTCGGCGGCCGCGGCCACCAGCATGGCGCGGGTGCGGGCGCCGAGCTCGCGGTACTGCAGGTACGAGTTCTTGATCGAATTGGAGCCGCCCGTCAGGTGCATGCCGAAGGCCGGGTCGATGTAGGCCTGGTTCGCGTCACCGTGGACGCTGCGCACCTGGGACCAGTCGGCGTCGAGTTCCTCGGCCAGCAGCATCGGCAGGCCGGTCTGCACGCCCTGGCCGAAGTCCAGCCGATTGATGGTGACCGTGGTGGTGCCGTCGCGCTCGATGCGCACGAAGGCGGCGGGCTGCTCGTGCGGCTTCAGGCCGGCCGGCGCGGCCCCCTGGGCGGCGGCACCCGCCGGGAACAGCCCCAGCGCGAAACCGGAGGCGGCGCCCAGCTTCAGGAAAGCGCGGCGCTCCAGGGGCGCGGCGCCTGCGGCGTCGGGACGGTGCCGGGTGATGACCTTGTGCAGATCGGCGGCGATGGCGGGATCGAAGTGCATGGCGGGCTCCTTCAGGCCAGCGAGGCCGACGCATCCTTGATGGCGGCGCGGATGCGGGCGTAGGTGCCGCAGCGGCAGATGTTGCCGGCCATGGCCTGGTCGATGTCGGCATCGGTGGGCCTGCGCTTGGCGCGCAGCAGCGCGGTGGCGCTCATCACCTGGCCGCTCTGGCAGTAGCCGCACTGGGCCACGTCGTGCTTGACCCAGGCGGCCTGCACCGCCTGGCCGACGCGGTCGGCGCCGACCGCTTCGATGGTGGTGATCTTCTGCCCCGCGACGGCCGACACCGGCGTGACGCAGGAGCGGATCGCACTGCCGTTCAGGTGCACGGTGCAGGCGCCGCACAGCGCCTGGCCGCAGCCGAACTTGGTGCCCGTGAGGCCGAGCGAGTCGCGCAGGGCCCACAGGATCGGGGTGGACGGATCGGCGTCGACCGTGAGGTCCTTGCCGTTGACATTGAGCGTGGCCATCGAGACTCCCTGCGCAAACAAAGAAGAAGGCGGCAACTGTAGCGCCGCCGTGGCAGCGCGCCAATGACAGCCGACCCTGCCCGGCCCTCGGCTTTGCACCACGCCGGTGCCGATGGTTGCGCCCGAGGGGGCGCCGGTCGACTTGCGCCGCTGGCATCGAGGCAAGACAAGGCAAGGCAAGGCCGCCGATGCCACTGCCACAATCGCGCCATGAGCAATCTCTCCAGCCGCATCGCCGACCTGCGCAAGAGCTACGAACGGGCCGAACTGAGCGAGGAGGCGAGCCACGCCGACCCGCTGCAGCAGTTCGACCGGTGGCTGTCGGAGGCGATCGCCGGCGAGGTCGCCGAACCCAACGCGATGACGCTGGCCACGGTCGGCAGCGACCTGCGCCCCAGCACCCGCCCGGTCCTGATCAAGGGCTACGACGAGCGCGGCATCGTCTGGTACACCAACTACGACAGCCGCAAGGGCCGCGAGCTGGCGGGCAATCCGTACGCGGCCCTGCAGTTCCACTGGGTGGAGCTGGAGCGGGTCGTCCGCATCGAGGGCCGCGTCGAGAAGGTCGACGCCCAGGAGAGCGATGCCTACTACGCCAGCCGGCCGCTCGACTCGCGCATCGGCGCCTGGGCCAGCCCGCAAAGCGAGGTCATCCCGAGCCGCACGGTGCTGGTCGCCAATGCGGCGCGCTACAGCGCCCAGTTCCTGCTCCATCCGCCGCGCCCGCCGCACTGGGGCGGGTACCGCCTGGTGCCGGACCAGTGGCAGTTCTGGCAAGGTCGCAAGAGCCGGCTGCACGACCGCCTGCGGTACACCAGGGACAGCACCGGCTGGTTGCGCGAACGCCTGGCCCCCTGAGCGGCCATCTGCGCGTCGTGGCCTCCACGAGACCGTGCAGCTGCGCGTGCCCGATGCCGGCAAGATGCTGCAGGCACCCGTGCCCGGAACCAGCCGGCAGCGCCGGCACCTGCGGGTCATGCCCGCCACCTTTGGAAACCACGCCATGATCGAACACATCCACCTCACGCGCCGCGGCCTGTTGGCCGGCGCCGCCGCGTTCGTCGCCGCCCGCGCCGATGCGCAGGCCAGGTCCACGCCGGTGCCGGTCGAAGTCTGGAAGGACGAAGGCTGCGGTTGCTGCCAGGACTGGATCTCCCACCTGGAAGCCAACGGCTTCCAGGTCACGGTTCACGAGGGCGGCAACCAGACCGTGCGCACCCGGCTCGGCATCGCGCCGAAGTACAGCTCCTGCCACACCGGCGTGGTGGCCGGCTACGCGCTGGAAGGCCACGTGCCCGCGCGCGAGATCCGTCGGCTGCTGCAGGACAAGCCGCAGGCGATCGGCCTCGCGGTCCCCGGCATGCCCGTCGGATCGCCGGGCATGGACGGTCCGGCCTACGGCGGCCGACGCGACCCGTTCGAGGTCCTGCTGCTCGCCCGTGGCGGCGGCGCACGGGTCTTCCAGCGCTATGCCGGCAACCGCCAGGGCGGCACGGCATGAGGGCCCTGCACCGGGCACCCGGCGCCGCACGGCTGGTGCTGGCGCCCCCGTGCGACGTCGCTGTCGAGCCGCTGCGCGGGAGCGAGAGCCAACCCTGGAAAGGGTCGTGATGGGTCTTCACTCGGCCGGCACTGCTCCGTCATGAGGATCCGTCGGGCCGCCCGAACAGGCCCGGTCGCCCTCCGGCCCGCCGGCTGAGGCCGCGGGACCTGGCCGGCGTCGGTCGCCTCGGCGCCGCAGCCTGCGTGGCTTCCTACACCGGCGCGCGCACCGCGGTCCTAGAGTGACCGGGCATGGCGTTCGACCGACGACTCCCGGCCTGGCTGCTGACCATGGCGGTGCTGCCGCTGCAAGGCACGGCCGGGGTCCCCGCATTCGGCTGCGACGCCCCGTCGCGCAGTGCACCCCAGCAGCCGTCCGGACGCACGGTGGTGCTGGTCCACCAGCCCTCGCGCCGGCACGCGCCACCAGCGCCGCCGGTGGCGCCGGGCGCGCCGGGCGTCGGCCACGCCGACTGCCTGCGGGGCCCCGACCTGCCGCGCCGACCCGTGCGCGTGGTCTGAGGGCTCAGCCCGGCGCGTAGCCGGCCTCCGCCAGTGCGGCGACGAAGCGCTCGCGCGCCTGCGACGACTCGACGCGCGCTTCCTTGCGCGCCAGGTCGACCTCGACGCGGGCTTGCGGATCCACCTCTTGGGCGGCTTCGGTGACGGCCCGGACGCAGTGGCCGCAGCTCATCGTGGGCAACTTGAATTCATGCATGGAGACTCCTGGATGGGACTTGACGATGGTCGGACTGTGGAGCTTGCCACCGTGGCAAGGTCAAGACCCCGTCCCGCGCGCCCGCGGCGTCGCCGGTGATTCGCCTTTCCCGCTTGACCCTGCCACGATGGAAAGGTTCACACTGCTTCCATGAACACCGCCGCCCTGCCCCTTGCCATCTCCACCGTTCCCGTGCGCCTGCAGATCGGGGGCATGACCTGCGCGTCCTGTGCCACGCGCGTGGAGAAGGCGTTGCGCAAGGTGCCGGGCGTCGGCAGTGCGGAGGTGAACCTGGCCACCGAGACGGCCGAGGTGGTGCTGCTCGATCCCGCCGCGGACGTGGCGGCGCTGCCCGCCGCGGTCGAGAAGGCGGGCTACCAGGCGCGCGTGGTCCGCGGCGAGTCGCCGTCCGCTCCGGCCGATCCGGGGCTGCACGCGGCGTGGCCGGTGATCGTGGCGGCACTGCTGTCGCTGCCCTTCCTGCTGCAGATGGGCGCGATGGCGGCTGGCAGCGGATGGATGCTGCCGGGCTGGCTGCAATGGGCGCTCGCCACCCCGGTGCAGTTCTGGCTCGGCGCGCGCTTCTACCGGGCCGGCTGGGCCGCACTGCGCGCCGGCAGCGGCAACATGGACCTGCTGGTGGCGCTGGGCACCTCGGCCGGCTACGGCCTGAGCGTCTACCTGCTGCTCGCCGATGCCGGCGGCCACGGCCAGCCGCATCTGTACTTCGAGGCGTCCGCCCTGGTGATCACGCTGGTGCTGCTGGGCAAGTGGCTCGAGGGGCGGGCCAAGCGCCAGACCACCGCGGCCATCCGCGCGCTGCAGGCGCTGCGCCTCGAGACCGCGCGCGTCCAGCGCGGCGGCCGCGAGCAGGAACTGCCGCTGGCGCAGCTGGTGCCGGGCGACCGGGTGGTGGTGCGTCCCGGCGAGCGCGTGCCGGCCGACGGCGAAGTGGTCGAGGGCGCCAGCCACCTCGACGAATCGATGATCACCGGCGAGAGCCTGCCGGTCGCCCGCCATCCCGGCGACCGCGTCATCGGCGGCTCGGTCAATGCCGAAGGCCTGCTGGTCGTGCGGGCCACGGCGCTGGGCGCGGAGAGCACGCTGGCGCGCATCGTCCGGCTGGTCGAGTCGGCGCAGGCCCGCAAGGCCCCGGTCCAGCGGCTGGTGGACCAGGTCAGCGCGGTGTTCGTGCCGGTCGTGATCGGCCTGGCCGCACTCACGCTGCTCGGCTGGGGCTGGGGCACCGGCGACTGGGCCACCGCGATCCTCAATGCGGTGGCGGTCCTGGTGATCGCCTGTCCCTGCGCCCTGGGGCTCGCCACGCCGGCCGCCATCATGGCCGGCACCGGGGTGGCCGCCCGGCACGGCATCCTGATCAAGGACGCCGAGGCACTGGAGGTCGCGCACAAGGTGGACGTCGTCGCCTTCGACAAGACGGGCACGCTCACGGAGGGCAAGCCGCGCCTGGTCATCGCCGAGCCGGCGCAAGGCGACCGGGCGTCGCTGCTCTCGCTGGCCGCCGCGCTGCAGGCGGGCAGCGAGCACCCGCTGGCCCGCGCGGTGCTCGACGCCGCGGCGCAGGAAGGCCTCCCGGTCGCCGCCGCGCAGGAGGTGCAGGCGGTCGCGGGGCGCGGCCTGGCCGGCCGGGTCGGCGGGCGCGACCTGCGGCTGGGCAGCACGCGCTGGATGGCCGAACTGGGCGTCGCCCCGGGACCTTTGGCCTCCGCCGCGCAGGCAGCGCAGGCCGCCGGGCGGACCGTGTCGTGGCTGGCCGAGACGGGATCCGCCCCCCGCCTGCTCGGCCTGCTGGCGTTCGGCGACACGCCCAAGGCCGGCGCGCGGCGCGGCGTCGAACGGCTGCGCGCACAGGGCGTGCGGACGGTGCTCGTCTCGGGTGACAACGCCGGCGCGGCCGCCGCCGTGGCCGCCGGCCTGGGCATCGACGACGTGCGCGCGGAGGTGCTGCCGCAGGACAAGGCGCGCATCGTCGCCGAGCTGCGCGCGGGGCGCCACACGGTGGCGATGGTGGGCGACGGGATCAACGACGCGCCGGCGCTGGCGGCCGCCGACGTCGGCATCGCGATGTCCACCGGCACCGACGTCGCGATGCACGCCGCGGGCGTCACGCTGATGCGCGGCGATCCGGCCCTGGTGGCCGACGCCATCGACATCTCGCGCCGCACCTACGCGAAGATCCGGCAGAACCTGTTCTGGGCCTTCGTCTACAACGTGGTCGGCATCCCCCTGGCCGCGCTGGGCTGGCTGAACCCGGTGATCGCCGGCGCGGCCATGGCCTTCAGCAGCGTCAGCGTGGTCGCCAACGCGCTCATGTTGCGGCGCTGGAAGGGAGCGCGGCAGCCATGAGCGGCAAGACCGTGCGCCGCGCCGACGCGGCGACCGCGCCCCGCCAGGGCCGTCCCTCCCCGGAAGGCGACGTCGCTGCCGCCGCCGGGCCTTTCAACATCGGCGAGGCCGCCCGGCGCTCGGGCGTCTCGGCCAAGATGGTGCGCCACTACGAATCGCTCGGCCTGCTGCCGCCCGTGCACCGCACCGACGCGGGCTACCGGCAATACGGCGGGAACGAGGTCCACACGCTGCGCTTCATCCGGCGCGCGCGCGACCTGGGCTTCTCGATGGCCGAGATCTCGCAGCTGCTGCGCCTGTGGCAGAACCGGCGCCGCTCCAGCGCCGAGGTGCGCCGCATCGCCACCCGCCACGTGGAGGAACTCACCCGCAAGATGGCCGAGATGGAGGCGATGCGCCGCACGCTGCAGCACCTGGTGCACTGCTGCCACGGCGACGAGCGGCCGGACTGCCCGATCCTCGACGAACTCGGCGCCGGTCCGCGCGAACCCGGGAACGGCCGCTGAGGTCAGCCAAGTGCGATCCAGACCGCCGCCACCGCCGCGGCCGTGGTCAGCGCCAGCCAGATGGTCAGCCCGCGCCGTCCGCCCCGCTGCGCCGGCAGCGCCGCGCCGGCCTGCACGTGCCGCCAGGCGGCGGCGTGGTCGTATGCGGCCGCCACCGGAAAGCCGGCCGGGGCAGCCTCGCCGAGCGGGAGGGTCCGCTCCGGGTCGGGGTCCGGCGACTGCAGCACGGTGGTCCGGGCCAGCTGAAGGTCGTACGCCGCCGCGGGCGGTGGCACCACCACGCGCCGGGCCTGCCCGGGCCCGCCCAGGGCGGCAGCGCAGCGCGCCAGGTCCTGCGCCATCTCGGCGGCATCCTGGTAGCGCAGCGCCGGCTCCTTGTGCATGGCCCGCAGGATGATCGCCTCGAGCTCGGGTGGCACGCCGGGATGGCGCTCGCGCGGTGGCACCGGCGCGGCCTGGACGATGTGGAACAGCAGGTTGGCCAGGTCCGCGCCATGGAAGGCGGGAACCCCGGTCGCGATCTCGTAGAGCACCGAGCCGAGCGAGAAGATGTCGCTGCGGTGGTCCGCCAGCCCGCCGCCCACCTGCTCGGGCGACATGTACTTGGGCGAGCCCAGCATCACGCCGGCCTGCGTGCGCAGCTCCGACGTCTTCATCCGCGCCACCCCGAAGTCCATGATCTTCGCGTGCTGCCCCGGCAGCACCATCACGTTGGAAGGCTTGATGTCGCGGTGCACGATGCCGTGTGCATGGGCGGCGGCAAGTCCCGCGGCGACCTGGGCGGCTAGGTCGACCGCCACCTCCAGCGGCAGGCTGCCCGTGAGCATCAGCTGGCGCAGCTCGACGCCGCGCAGCAGCTCCATCGCGATGTAGAGCCACTCGCCTTCGCGGCCGAGGTCGTGGATCGTCACCACGTTCGGATGGCTCAAGCCACCGGCTGCACGCGCCTCCTGCCGGAAGCGGGCCTCGTGCTCCGCCCGCTCGGCCGGGTCCTCGGGCAGCAGCATGGTCTTGAGCGCCACCGGCCGGTCGATCGACTCGTCGTGCGCCTCGTACACCACCCCCATCGCGCCGCGGCCGAGTTCGCGCAGCACACGGTAGCGTCCGAAGCGCGAGATGGTGGCAGGCGGCGCGTCCATGGGGGTCACCAGAACCGGTAGCGGTCGATCAGGTCGCGCGCGCGCGAAGGCAGGTCGCGCGGACGTTGCGGGCGTGGCGCGGGGGCTGGCGGGGCGGGCAGGTTGAACACGTGCTCCACCTTCAGCTCCTCGCCGGGGCTCAGCTGCATCTCCAGGCGCAACGGCTTGGCACGCGCGTTGCGCACTTCCAGCGTGTGCCGTCCCGGCGGCACGGTCAGCAGGTTCAGCGGTGGTGCGGCGCCCTGGGCGACGCCATCGAGCCACACCTCGCCGTTCGGGCGGATGTCCAGCTGCACCAGCGCGGGCCGGTGTGCGGCGGCGTAGCGCGCCCGCCCGACGCGCACCAGCGCGCCCGCGCCCAGCACGGCGGCAACGGCGGCCAGGCCGAGCACGAAGCCGCGCCGACGCTGCGCATCGAGCACCGACGCATCCAGGATGGACAGCTGCTGCGCGCGCAAGTGGGCCTCGGGCGCGGCGACCAGCGCGGCGGCCTCCCGCGGCGCGATGGCCAGGAGCGCTTCCCGGAACTCGTGGGTGGCGGCGACATGCGGGCCCGCCATGCCGGCGACCTGGACGGCCCGGGCGATGCCGGGGCCCCCGAGCCGCGGCAGGTTGCCGGGCCCGGCCGCCTGCACCGGGCCGTGGTGGAGCGCGACGCTGACGTCGGGATCCGATGCGGCCCGTCGGGCGGCCCGCAACACCCTGGACGGGCCGTCCAGGCCGACGATCGCCACGCCATCCGGCAGTTCGAGCACGACCCGGCTGTCGGCGGGCCACAGGGCGACCAGTTCCTGCACGAGGGAAGCCAGTGGCGCCTCGGCGCGGGGCGGCGCGCCGCCCCCCGGCGGCTCGGCGGCCGGGCGCACGCGCAGGCACAGCACGTCCGCGGCCAGCGCGGACGCCTGCATCCACGCGTCCGATGTGGCGACGGTCGTCACGTGGCGCGCACCCGGTCGTGTGCGCACAACTGCCGGCAGCCGCCGGTCATGCGCTTGCCGTGCGGCCTGGGTTGCATGGTCCGCCTCCTCCTGGGTCCGAGGGTAACGGCCGGGCTGGGGCGCTGGACGACGCCGCGGCGACATCACGCCCCGGCGCGTGACAAACTGCCCAGCATTCAGGCGTGGGTGGGCTTCAGGCCCACGATGCCGGCGACGATCAGCACCGCACGGCAGCCGCGCGGCGCCGGCGGGCTCGCCGAACAAGGGCGACCCCCCGCCACGCCATCTCTGCTCCTGCCTAGAAATCCGCCCGCAGCCCCACCTTCAGGCTGCGCCCGGGCAGCGGGACGCGTCCCGGCACGCTCTGCGTGAGGATCGAGGTGGCGCTGTACGCGAGGCGGTCGGTGGCGTTGTCCAGGCGCAGGTACCAGAGCAGGTTGGATGGACCGGCCTTGGCCCGCAAGGTCACGGCCGCCGACACCAGCGTGTAACCCGCGACCGGCGCGGTGCCGGCCGGCACCCGCTCCTGCCGGGCCCAGTGGTCCGCCCCGACGCGGGCGCCCCACGGGCCCTGCGCCCAGGCCAGGGTGGCGCCGACGCGGACCGGCGCGATGCGGGGAAGCGGCTCGCCCAGCGTCACGTTCTCGGCCCGCACGAGGTCGCCCCGCCACTCCAGATCCAGGGTCTGCGGGCCTTGCAGCAACCGCTTGACGCCTTCGGCTTCCAGCCCGCGGAAGCGGGCCCGCACCCCGCGGTAGGCGAACTCGGGCAGTACCCCGGAGGCACAGCCCGATTCGGCCGAGGTGCCGTCGCCGCAGTCGGCCACGCCGGTGCCGGCGCCATTGCCCTGCGCGTCGCGCGCCAGGCCCGTCGACAGCAGCGCGATGTAGTTCGAGAACCGGGTCTGGAAAACGCCGACGCGGGCCTTGTCGTGCCCTTGCGTCCATTGCGCGCCCAGCTCCGCGCTGGTCGAGCGCTCCAGCCCCAGGGCCGCGTCGCCGACCTCGTAGCCGGCGGTCGCCAGGTGCGGGCCGTCGGCGAACAGCTCGTAGTCGCGTGGCGCGCGCTGGCTGCGGGCCAGGGTGCCGGTGAGCTGCCAGGCGGGCGCCAGCTTCCACAGGCCTCCGACAGAGGCGCTGGCCGGACCGAAGCTGCGGCGCGCGGCGCCGAAGCGGGGCAGTTCGTCGCTGCCGAGGGACTCGACGTCGACCCACTCGCGGCGCGCGCCGAACAGCAGCTTGCCCCAGCCGGTGGGCAGTTCCTCGTACAGGAACAGCGCCCGCTGGCGCGTGCGGCTCGGCGGCGCGAAGGCCTCGTCGCCCAGCGCCTCGAAGCGGCCTTGCTCGGCCTGCAAGCCGACGACACCCTCCAGCGGCCCGAGCCTGGCATGCCGCGCCTCCAGCCGCAGGTCGCTGCCGCGATTGGTGAACAGCGTGCCCGGCTCGCCAGCATCGAACTCGGTGTGGCGGTAGCGCGTCTGCCCCGCCTGCGCCTTCACGCTCTCGATCCAGCCGGGCAGCCGGCGGACCTCGCCCTGCACCGCCACCCGCGTGGACCGCAGGCCGAGCGTGACTTCGTCCTCGGCGACCGAGCCGTAGTCGCTGCGGAACTGCTCCACCGATGCGCCGAGGTAGCCGCGATCGAAGAACAGGGAGCCGCCGACCGCAGCTCCGCGCGTGTCGGCCTGCGCGTTGCACAGGCGCCGCGCCACCGTCTCCACCCCGCCCTGGATGCAGGGCAGCGGGACCGGCACCCGGGCCGGATCGGCCGTGCGGTCGAACGCGTCCACATGCAGGCCGACGCGGTCCGTGCCGCCCTCGACCAGCGCGGCCGCGCTGCGCTCGCGGTTGCCGCTCGCCAGGCCGGCGTCGACGCGGCCCGTGACGCCCTGCAGCGGCTCGCGCGGAATCCGGTTGTCGATCAGGTTGACGACGCCGCCGATGGCGTTGCCGCCATACAGCAGCGCGCCGGGTCCGCGCAGCACCTCGATGCGCTCGACCGCGATCGGGTCGGCGGCCACGGCATGGTCGTAGCTGAGGCTGGAAACGTCGTGCGTCGCGCCGCTGTTCTGCAGCACGCGCAGCCGGTCGCCATCCAGCCCCCGGATCACCGGGCGGCTTGCGGTCGGCCCGAAGTAGGTGCTGGACACGCCGGCCATGCCGGAGAGCGTCTCGCCCAGGGTGGACTGCCGGCGCAGCAGCAGGCCGGTTCCGGACGACTGCTCGACCGGCACGACCATGTCGGTCGCGCCGAGCGGATTGCCGGTGACGGTGACTTCGGACAGGGCGCCGGCGGCGGGCGCCTGCGCCAGGGCGGTTGCGCCCAGGGAGAAGGCCGCGGCGGCGACAGCCGCGCGGCGGAACGGGAACATCATGGAGAAAACCTTCGCGATCGTTGGCGAGCGCGGGCAGCCGGCCACGGCCGGCGCCTCGCGGGCGGGGGGGATCAGCGAAGGGCGGGCGGGCCGCGGGCGTCGAACAGCGCGGCCCAGCGCGCGAGCGCCAGGCCGTGCAGCACCGCGACCAGCTGGGCCGGCGGCAGCAGCGGGGCCAGGACTACCGGCACGCACGGTGCGGCACTGCCGTGCGTGAGCTGGTCGTAGAGGCGGCAGGTGCTGCCGTCATGGCCGCCGAACAGGCCGTCGGCCTGCGCGGCCTGCGCGTGCGAGGTGTCGATGTCCGCAGCGACGGCCGCGCCGGACACGGCCAGGCCCGGGGCATGCGCCACGCCGTGCACCAGGCCGAGCGACTGCGCCAGCAGCAGGGCCGGCAGCAGGAGCAGGACGAGGAGGCGGCGCAGGACCATGGGGACGCGAGCTTACTTCACGTCGACCGCATCGGTGATGCGGTAGTACAGGCCGTAGGGATCGTCGTTCAGCACCGCGAAGCGCCCCTCGACCACGACCGGGTCGAGCGTGTAGCGCACCGGGGTCCTGGTCTTGACCTCGACCATGCTCTCGGGCCCGCCCGGCACGCAGAAGTTGCACGAGAGCGGCACGGACGACAGCAGGAAGTGGGTCTGCTTCTCGCCCGGCTCGAGCGGCATCATGAACCCCTGCACGCGCTGCGGCCGGTTCTGCAGCGCGACCTGCTCCTGCTGGAACACCGGCAGCACGCGGTTCTTCTCGACCTTGGTCTTGACCGCAGTGAGCATGGACCACGGCACCACGTCCGGACGTTGGGGCAGTGGGGCGAACGGGCTGTCCGGGCTGTGCACGCCCGGGCCGGTGCCCATCGGGATCGGGGCGGTGCCCTGGGCCTGGGCGCCCAGCGCAGCGGCCAGCGCCAGGGCGGCCAGGAGTCGGATCGTGTGGCGGTGCATGGTCATCTCGAATTGAGCAGTTGCGCGGCGTCGACGCGGTAGGCGCCCCAGGCCGGCAGCAGGGCTGCCAGCAGCGCCGCCCCTGCCGCAGCCAGCGGGATCCAGAGTTCGGCCGCCACCGGCACGGCACCCGACAGGGGCAGCGTTCCGCGCGACGCCAGCAGCGAGCCTACCAAAACCATCAGCCCGTGGCCGGCCGCCAGGCCCAGCACCGACGCGAACAGCGCCAGCCAGAGCGCCTCGCACACCAGCAGGCCGGCCACCCGGCGCGGCGGCGTGCCCAGCATGCGCAGCATGGCCAGATCGGCGCGGCGCTCGCGCACGGCGTTCCACAGGGCGATGAACACCGACAGCGTGGCGGTCAGCAACAGCACCGCGCCGATGCCACGCAGCACGTCCGAGCCCACGCCCAGCATGCGCAGCAGCCGCGACACCTCGAGCGCGGGCGCGGCGGCCTGCATCCCGGTGCTCGCGTTGACCAGGCGCGGGAAGCTGACCGCGGCCAGCGGCGTGCGGTACCGCACCAGGGCCATGGTCACCTCGCGGTCGTCGTGCGCCTCGTCGGCGTCGTGGCCCGGATGCGCCGCCGCCACCCCGCCGCCTGGCGCCGGGGCCCGGCCCGTCGGCGCGGCGCCATGCTTCTCGTGCACGTCCCACACCGACTCGAGCGAGGTCAGCACCAGCCGGTCGGCCACGCAGCCGCACGGCGCCAGCACGCCGGTCACCCGGTAGACCTGCGCGTGCTCGTCGCCGCCGCCCAGCCCGTGGCTGCCGTGGAACGCGGAACCGGCGTGCCAGCCGGTCGCCTGCGCCACCTGCGCGCCGACCACGGCCTGCATCGCGGCGCTCCAGGGCTGCCCCTGCGCGAACGCCAGCCGGTAGTGGCCGAGCCACTCGGGCGTGGTGCCGAGGATGCGAAAGCCCGCCACGCTGTCGCCCATGCTGATCGGGATCACCTGCGCGACGAGCGGATGGCGCGCCAGGGCCTGCACCTCGGCGAGCTTCACGTTGCCGGGCGCCACGTCGATCTGGAACACGCCCGACAGGATCAGCTGCATCGGGCTGCCCTTGGCACCGACGACGGCGTCGATCCCGGCGAGGTCGCGCTGGAAGGTGCGCTCCACCTCGGCGCTGGCCAGCATCACGAAGGTGATCGAGGCCAGGCCCAGCGACAGCAGCAGCAGGTTGAGCACGGCCTGCAGCGGCCGCGACCACAGGTAGCGCAGCGACAGCGCAGCCAGGTTCATGCCGCCACCCGCGCCTGCAGCCGGTGGACCACCGCGTCGGCCAGCGCCTCGCGCACCCGGCGGTCGTGGGTCGCGATCACCAGCGTCGCACCGCAACGCCCGGCCGCATCGCGCAGCAGGGCCACGGAAGCGGCGCAGGCGTCGTCGTCGAGGCTGGCGGTGGGCTCGTCGGCCAGGATCACCCGCGGTGCGAGCAGCACCGAGCGTGCCAGGGCCACGCGCTGGGCCTGGCCACCCGACAGCTGCGACGGGCGGCGCCGCGCCAGCTCGCCGACGCCCAGCGAGGACAGCACCGCGGCGATCGCGCCGGCATTGCGCGGCAAACCCGCCGCGAAGAACGACAGCGCGAGGTTGTCCTCGACGTCGAGGGCTTCCGACAGGTGCAGCTTCTGGGGCAGGAACCCGATCGCGCGGCCGCGCCAGGCGTCCCGCGCCGGGCCGCGCAACGCGGCCAGGTCCTGGCCCGCCACCTCGATGGTGCCCCCCGTCGCGGTGAGCAACCCGGCCGCCAGCGCCAGCCAGGTCGACTTGCCCGCGCCGGAAGGCCCCAGCAACAGCAACGCCGCGCCCTGCGCGACGTCAAGGTCGTCGAACCGCAGCGGCGCGCCGCCCGGATACGCGTAGGCCAGCGACCGGGTGCGGATCATGCCTTCGCCAGCTCGGCGAAGGTCTTGCGGAACTTGGCCACCTTGGGCCCGGCGACCGCCATGCAGTAGCCCTGGGTCGGGTTCTTCGCGAAGAAGTCCTGGTGGTACTCCTCGGCCGGCCAGTAGTTGTCCAGCGCCAGCACCTCGGTGACGATGGGCCTGCCGAACAGCTTCTCCTGCGACATCCAGCGGATCAGGTCGTCGGCGACCTGCTTCTGCTCGTCGGTCGTGTAGTAGATGCCGCTGCGGTACTGGGTGCCGACGTCGTTGCCCTGGCGGTTCAGTGTGGTGGGGTCGTGCACGACGAAGAAGATCTCCAGGATCTGCCGCGTGCTGATCTCCCGGAGGTCGTAGGTGAGCTTAACCACCTCGTTGTGGCCAGTGGTCCCGGTGCAGACCTGCTCGTAGCTCGGCCGCTGCACCGTGCCGTTGCTGTAGCCCGACTCCACGTCGAGCACGCCGCGCACGTTCACGTACACGGCTTCGGTGCACCAGAAGCAGCCGCCGCCCAGCACGATGGTTTGCAGATCGCTCATGGGGTCCTCCCGCAAAAGCAGCAACTGTAGCCCCGGCGCCGGCCGCTCCGTCGCACATCGTTAGCATGCCCCCATGATGCTGGGAGAACTGAAACCGATCCTGGCCGCACTGGTGCTGCCGCCGGCGGGGCCGCTGCTGCTCGTCCTGCTGGGCCTGCTGCTGGCCGCCGTGGGGCGGCGGCGCGGCGGCGCGCTGCTCGCCGTCGGCGGCCTGGGCGGCGCCTGGCTGCTCAGCTGCCACGGTGCGGCCGTCCTGCTGTCCTCGCTGCTGCTGCCGGCCGTGGCCCCGCTGCAGCCGGCGCAACTGCAGGACGTCCAGGCCATCGTGGTGCTGGGCGGGGGCGTGGTGCGGGAGGCACCCGAATACGGCCGGGCCGAGCCCAATGCCGCAACGCTGGCACGGCTGCGCTACGGCGCCCTCCTCGCCCGCCGCAGCGGCAAGCCGCTGGCGTTCGCGGGCGGCGTCGGCTGGGCCTCGGTCGATGCCGGCATCGCGCCCGAGGTCCAGACGGCGCAGCGCGTGCTGGAACAGGAGTGGCAGCTCGTGCCGCGCTGGCTGGACGACCGGTCGCGCGACACCGAGGAAAACGCGCAGCGCATGCGCCAGCTGCTCGCGCCGGCCGGCATCGGCCGCATCGCGCTGGTCACGCATGCCTGGCACATGCCGCGGTCGCTGCGCGAGTTCGAGCGGGCCGGCTTCCAGGTGGTGCCGGCCGCCACCGGCTTCGCGGCGCCCCAGGTGCGGCCGCTGCTGGAATGGCTGCCGTCGGCCGAAGGCCTCTCGCTGTCGCGCAACGTGCTGCGCGAAGCGCTGGCGCTGGCCTGGGGACGGCTGCGCACCCGACGCGAACACGCGGGGTTGCCTTGACCCTGCTCGCGCTTCCCGGGTACATTACTAACCAGTCAGTCATTAAGCAGTCCATGGCGCCCCTCTCCAAACTCATCGGCGGAAAACCCGCCCGGCAGGTTGCCGCGCAGGACGATGCGCAGACCGCCCGGCGCGAGCGCCGCAAGGAGGCCCGGCCCGGCGAGCTGCTCGACGCCGCTCTGGACCTGTTCGTGGAAAAGGGGTTCGCCGCCACCCGGTCGGAAGAAGTCGCCGCACGCGCCGGCGTTTCCAAGGGCACCCTGTTCCTGTACTTCCCGACCAAGGAAGAGCTGTTCAAGGCGGTGGTGCGGGAGAACATCTCCGGCCGCTTTGCCGAATGGAACCAGGAGTTCGAGGACTTCGAGGGAACCGCGGCCGACATGGTGCGCTATTGCATGCGGGTCTGGTGGGAGCGCATCGGGGCGACCCGCGCTTCGGGCATCACCAAGCTGATGATCAGCGAGGCCCGCAATTTCCCCGAGCTGGCGGCCTTCTACCAGCAGGAGGTGATCCGCCCCGGCACCGAGCTGATCCGCCGGATCCTGCAGCGCGGCATCGACAACGGCGAGTTCCGCGCGCTCGATCTCGACTACGCGGTGTTCTCCATCGTCGCACCGATGATCTTCCTGCTGATGATGAAGCACTCGCTGGGCGCCTGCGCACCGCAGGACTACGCCCTGGATCCTGAACGCTACGTGGAGCGCCAGGCCGACACGCTGCTGCAGGGCCTGTGCGTGCGCCCGGGCGAAGGGAGCCCCTCGTGATGCGCCGACACTGGAAGTGGCTGGTCGTCGCCCTGGTGCTGCTGCTGGCCGCGGCCGGCGCCCTGCGCGCGCTGTCGGCGCGCAAGGCGCGCAATGCCGTCCCGGCTACGGCCAAGGCCGAAGCGCTGGTCGAGCTTGCCTCGACCGACGTGCTGCGGGCCACCACCGTCGACCTGGCCCAGGGCCTGCCGGTCTCGGGATCGCTGCGCGCGGTGAACAGCGCGGTGGTGAAGGCGCGGGTGGCCGGCGAACTGCAGGGCCTGGCCGTGCGCGAAGGCGACGCGGTGCGGGCCGGCCAGGTGCTCGCGACGGTGGACGCCACCGAGTCACGGGCGCGCGTGCGGCAGGCCGACGAGCAAGCCCGTGCCGCGCGGGCGCAGATCGACATCGCCCAGCGGCAGTGGGAGAACAACCAGGCGCTGGTCGACCAGGGCTTCATCTCCAAGAGCGCGCTCGACACGTCGCTGAACAACCTGAACGCCGCCAGGGCCACCTACCAGGCGAGCGCCGCCGCGGCAGACCTGGCGCGCAAGACGCTGGATGACACCGTGCTGCGCGCGCCGATCGCCGGCGTCGTGGCCCAGCGCCTTGCCCAGCCCGGCGAACGCGTCGGCATCGACACCAAGGTGCTGGAGATCGTCGACCTGTCCCGGCTCGAACTGGAAGCCACGCTCAGCGCCGCCGACTCGGTGCAGGTGCGCGTCGGCCAGGAGGCGCAGTTGCAGATCGAGGGGCTGCTTGCGCCGGTCGCGGCACGGGTGGTGCGCATCAATCCGAGCGCGCAGGCGGGCAGCCGCAGCGTGCTGGCCTACCTGTCCCTGGCCGACGCCGCCGGCCTGCGGCAGGGCCTGTTCGCGCAGGGCCGCCTGGCCACCGGACGCGCGGCGGCGCTCGCCGTGCCGCTGTCGGCCATCCGCACCGACAAGCCCGCACCCTACGTCCAGCTGGTCGATGCCGGCCGGGTGGTGCACGTGCCGGTCACGCCGGGAGCCCGCGGGGAGTCCGCCAGCGAGACCTGGGTGGCGGTCGAGGGCCTGGCCGCCGGCGCGACGGTGATCAAGGGCCATGTGGGGCCGCTGCGCGAAGGCACGGCCGTCCGCTTCACCGGCGGGGCTCCGGCCGCGCCGGCCTCGGCAGCGAAAGCCGCCCTGCTGGCGCCGCCCGCCGTCCGGCCGCACGCGGCTGCCTGACGCCATGTGGTTCACCCGCGTCAGCCTGCGCAACCCCGTCTTCGCCACCATGCTGATGCTGGCGCTGGTGGTGCTCGGCCTGTTCTCCCTGCAGAGGTTGAACGTCGACCAGTTCCCCAACATCGATTTCCCCGTCGTGGTCGTGCAGACCGAATACCCGGGCGCCTCGCCCGAGGTGGTCGAGAGCGAGGTCACCAAGAAGGTCGAGGAAGGCGTCAACTCGATCGCCGGCATCAACGCCCTGACCTCGCGCAGCTACGAGGGCAACTCGGTCGTCATCATCGAGTTCCAGCTGCACCTGGACGGCCGCAAGGCGGCCGAGGACGTGCGCGAGAAGGTCGCCGCGATCCGTCCGCTGTTCCGCACCGAGGTCAAGGAACCGCGCGTGCTGCGCTTCGACCCCGCGAGCCGGGCGATCTGGTCGCTGGCGGTGCTGCCCGATGCGAAGGCCGCCAAGCCCATGACCGCCGTCGAGCTGACCAACTGGGCCGACCAGGTGCTGAAGAAGCGCCTGGAGAACGTGCGGGGCGTCGGCTCGGTCACGCTGGTGGGCGGCAGCAAGCGCGAGATCAACATCTACCTCGATCCGCAGGCGATGGAGGCGTTCGGCGTCACGGCCGACCAGGTGGTGGCGGCGGTGCGCAACGAGAACCAGGACGTGCCGGTCGGCGCGATCCGCTCGCTCGCGCAGGAGCGCGTGGTGCAGATCGACGCCCGGATGGAGCGGCCCGAGGACTTCGGCAAGATCATCGTGACGCGCCGCAATGGCGCCGCCGTGCGGGTCGACCAGGTGGCGCGGGTGTCCGACGGCGCGCAGGAGATCGAGACCCTCGCGCTCTACAACGGCGAGCGGACCCTGCTGCTGTCGGTCCAGAAGGCGCAGGACGAGAACACCATCCAGGTGATCGACGGCCTGGCCAGGACGCTGGCGGAGATGACGCCGCAACTGCCGGCCGGCGTGCGGCTGGAGCCGATCCAGGACAGCTCGCGGCCGATCCGGGTGGCGGTGGAGAACGTGCGCCGCACCCTGATCGAGGGCGCCGTGCTCACGGTGCTGATCGTCTTCCTGTTCCTCAACTCCTGGCGCTCGACCGTCATCACGGGGCTGACGCTGCCGATCGCGCTGATCGGCACGTTCCTGTTCATGCACATGTTCGGCTTCACGGTGAACATGATCACGCTGATGGCGCTGTCGCTCTGCGTGGGCCTGCTGATCGATGACGCGATCGTGGTGCGCGAGAACATCGTGCGGCACGTCCAGATGGGCAAGTCGCCGTACCAGGCTTCGCTCGACGGCACCCAGGAGATCGGCCTGGCGGTGCTGGCCACCACCTTCTCGATCGTGGCCGTGTTCCTGCCCATCGGCTTCATGGGCGGCATCATCGGCAAGTTCTTCCACGAGTTCGGCATCACCATCGTGGCCGCCGTGATGATCTCGATGTTCGTGAGCTTCACGCTCGATCCGATGCTGTCGTCGGTGTGGCACGACCCGGAGATCGAGGCCCACGCCAAGCCGCGCGAGCAGCGCACGCTGTACGACCGCACCATCGGCCGCGTCACCGGATGGTTCGACCGGGCCACCGAGTCGATGGCCGGGGGCTACGAGACGCTGCTGCGCTGGTCGCTCGGCCACAAGCTGGCCACGGTGCTCATGGCGACGGCGATCTTCGTCCTGAGCATCGTCATGGTCCCCCTGCTGGGCACCGAGTTCGTGCCAAAGGCCGACTTCTCCGAGACCACGGTGAGCTTCAACACGCCGGTGGGCTCCTCGCTGGAGGTGACCGAGGCCAAGGCGCGGCAGGTCGAGGCGATCCTGCGCGAGTTTCCGGAGGTGCGCTACACCCTCTCGACCGTCAACACCGGCAATGCGCAGGGCAAGATCTACGCCTCGGTCTACGTCCGCCTGGTGGACCGCAAGGACCGCAGCCGCAGCGTCGACCAGATGTCCGGGGTGCTGCGCCAGCGGCTGCAGCAGGTGCCCGGGATCACCGTCACCCACGTGGGCCTGCTCGATTCCGTGGGTGGCGCCAAGCAGGTCGAGTTCTCGCTCCAAGGCCCCGACCTGAAGGAGCTGGAGCGGCTGTCGCGGCTGGTGATGGACCGCATCCGGCCCATCCCCGGCCTGGTCGACCTGGACTCGAGCGTCAAGCCTGACAAGCCGACCATCGAGGTGCAGGTGCGGCGCGACGCGGCCTCCGACCTGGGCCTGTCGGTCGGCCAGATCGGCAGTGCGCTGCGCACGCTGGTGGCCGGCCAGACCGTGGGCAACTGGCGCGCGCCGGACGACCAGACCTACGACGTCAACGTGCGCCTTGCGCCGGGGGCCCGCGTCGCGCCGCAGCAGCTGGAGCGGGTGCCGTTCGCTGTCGGGGGCAACGCCGACGGCAGCATGCGGATCGTGCGGCTGAACCAGGTGGCCGACGTGCGCGAGGGCACGGGTCCGAACCAGATCAACCGGCGTGACCTCACGCGCGAGGTGGCGATCAACGCCAACGCGGCCGGCCGCGCGGCCGGGGAAGTATCGGCCGACATCCGTGCGGCGATGGACACCGTCGCGCTGCCGCCGGGCTACCGCTACCAGTTCAGCGGCTCGGCCAAGAACATGGCCGAGTCGTTCGGCTATGCCGTCTCGGCCCTCGCGATGGCGGTGATCTTCATCTACATGATCCTGGCCAGCCAGTTCCGCAGCTTCCTGCAGCCGCTGGCGCTGATGACTTCGCTGCCGCTCACGCTGATCGGGGTCGTGCTGGCGCTGATGTTCTTCGGCTCGACCCTGTCGATGTTCTCCATCATCGGCGTGGTGATGCTGATGGGCCTGGTGACCAAGAACGCAATCTTGCTGGTCGACTTCGCCATCCGCGCCCGGGAGGACGGCATGGAGCGGGCCGAGGCCCTGCTGCTGGCCGCGCGCGTGCGGCTGCGCCCGATCCTGATGACCACGCTGGCGATGATCTTCGGCATGGTTCCCCTGGCCTTCGCCATCAGCGAGGGGTCGGAGCAGCGAGCGCCGATGGGCCAAGCGGTCATCGGCGGCGTGATCACCTCGTCGCTGCTGACGCTGGTGGTGGTGCCGGTGGTCTATTGCTACCTGGACGACCTGGCCGGCTGGCTGCGCCGCAAGCGGCCGGGCGGCACGCCCGCCGATCCGTCACCCGCCCCGGTTGGCCGCAGCAGCGGCGGCGGCGGCCGGATCGATCCGGTGCCCGCTTCTAAAATCGACGGTTTGTCCTGACCGCACGCCCCGGAACCACGCCATGAGCACGCAGCCTTCCCTCGAGCAACTCCGATTCAACATGATCGAGCAGCAGATCCGCCCCTGGGACGTGCTCGACCCGCAGGTGCTGGACCTGCTCGCGACGGTCCGCCGCGAGGAGTTCGTGCCGCCCGCGCACCGCGGCCTGGCCTTCGTCGACATGGAGATCCCGTTGCGCGGCCACCCCGAGGAGGCGATCCGCGCCGGGCAGATCATGCTGGCGCCCAAGGTCGAGGCCCGCCTGCTGCAGGAAGTCAATCCGAAGCCGCACGAGAAGGTGCTGGAAGTCGGTGCCGGCTCCGGCCACATGGCCGCTCTGCTGGCCGGGCGCGCGCAGCGCGTGATCTCGCTCGAGATCGAACCCGAGCTGGTGAAGATGGCCCGCGAGAACCTGCACAAGGCCGGCGTGCGCAACGCCGAAGTGCGCGAAGCCGACGGCGCGCGCGGCCTGGCCGCCGAGGGGCCGTTCGACGTGATCGTGCTCTCGGGCTCGGTGGCCGAGGTGCCGCCGGCGCTGCTGCAGCAGCTGAAGGTGGGCGGACGGCTGGTCGCCATCGTGGGCGAGGACCCGGTGATGCGCACCAACCTGATCACCCGCACCGGCGAAGCCTCCTTCACCACCGCGCAACGCTGGGACACCGTGGCGCCGCGGCTGCTGCACTTCCCCGCGCCCTCGCGCTTCCAGTTCTGAGCCGACGATGATCGACCAGGTCCGTCCGTCCGACCTCGACGCGTGGCTGGCCGCCCAGGGCGGCAACGGCGTGGTGCTCGACGTGCGCGAAGTGCCCGAACTGCGCGCGGCAAGCATCCACCCGCTGGGATTCGAGCTGGTGGCCATTCCCATGAACGAGATCCCGGGGCGGCTCGCCCAGCTGGATCCGGATCGCCCGGTGGCGTGCCTGTGCCACCACGGCGCGCGCAGCATGCGCGTGGCGATGTTCCTGGCCCAGAACGGCTTCGGCCAGGTGGCCAACATCGCGGGCGGCATCGATGCTTGGTCGCTTGAACGCGACCCCACGGTGCCGCGCTACTAGGCCCAAGACGGACAACCAAGGACCGACACAATGACACCCTCGCGGCTCGTTCCCCTGGCAGCGGCCCTCGCCGCCGCCCTGGCCGCCACACCGGCCGGCGCGCAGAGCCTGCTGGAACTGTACGAATCCGCGCGGGCCTACGACGCCGCCTGGCAGTCGGCGCGGGCGCAGTACGACGCCAACCTGTCGCGCGCCGAACAGGCTCGCGCCAGCATCCTGCCGCAGGCCCAGCTGTCGGCGACCGCGGGCCGCTCCAGCATCGAGGTCAAGCCACCCGGCGCGGAGCGCTACTTCGGCACGCAGGCGACCACCGCGTCAGCATCGCAGCCGCTGTACCGCCCCGCCAACTGGGCGACCTACCAGCAGGGCAAGCTGCAGGCCGAACTGGCGCAGGCCCAGCTGACGGCCGCCACCCAGGACCTGATCCTGCGCGTGAGCCAGGCCTACTTCGACGTCCTGGCGGCGCAGGACACGCTGGCCTTCGTGCGGGCCCAGAAGACGGCGGTGGGCGAGCAGCTCGCGTCGGCCAAGCGCAACTTCGAGGTCGGCACCTCCACCATCACCGACACGCGCGAGGCGCAGGCCCGCTTCGACCTGGTGACCGCGCAGGAGATCCAGGCCGAGAACGACCTGCGGGTGCGGAGGCTCGCGCTGGACACCCTGACCGGCCGCAGCAACGCGCAACCGGTCCCGCTGGCGACCCCGCTGAGCGTGCCGGCGCCGGAGCCGGCGAGCGTGGAAGCCTGGGTCGAGCAGGCCGAGGCGTCCAGCCCGAACATCCTGCAGGCCCGCACCAACGTCGACATCGCCACCTGGGAAACCGAGAAGGCCAAGGCCGGGCACAAGCCGACGCTGGACCTCACGGCCAGCTACACCACGCAGCGCAACATCAACGGCACCGCTGCGTCGCCCGCGGACAATCGCACCAACGTCGGCCAGGCGGGGATCACCTTCACGCTGCCGCTGTTCGGGGGCTTCGCGACGCAGAACCGCATCCGCGAGACGCTGTCCCTGGAGGAGAAGGCTCGGGCCGACCTCGAGGCCGCGCGCCGCAACGCCGCGCAGGCCACGCGCACCGCCTACTTCGGCCTGGTCTCGGGCCAGGGGCAGGTCCGCGCGCTCGAGGCCGCCGAGGCCTCCAGCCAGAGCGCGCTGGAGGCCAACCGCCTGGGCTACCAGGTCGGCGTGCGGATCAACATCGACGTGCTGAACGCGCAAAGCCAGCTGTTCCAGACCAAGCGCGACCTCGCCCAGGCCCGCTACAACGTGCTGATCGGCCAGCTGCGGCTGCGCCAGGCCAACGGCACGCTCGTGCCGGAAGACCTGCAGCGGCTCAACGCACTGCTGCTGAAGTAGGCGGCGCGCGCCCACGCAGCGCGTCCCACTCCGGTCCCGGCTCGGCCACGATGCGCAAGCGGCCAGCGCGCGTCGGCAGCTCCACCGACTGCGCATGCAGCCACAGCCGCTGCAGGCCGAGCCAGGACGCCACCGCGCGGTTGTGCGCACCCTTGCCATGCGTCGTGTCCCCCACCAAGGGGTGCGCGATGTGCTTGAAGTGCCGCCGGATCTGGTGACGCCGGCCCGTGAGTGGCTCGACGCCGACCAGGGCGTAGCGGCTGGTCGGATGCCGACCGTCCACTGCGAACGCCCAGTCGAAGCAGTCAAGTTGCTCGAAGCGCGTGCAGGCCCCCAGCGTCGCCTGGCCGGCCGACGGCTTCTCCGGATCGCGCGCCAATGGATGCGAGATCGTGCCGGACGCGGCCGGCCAGCCCCGCACCAGCGCCAGGTAGCGCTTTCGCACCTCGCCGCGCTCGAACGCCGCGCCGTGCGTCCGCGCGGCCTGCACGTGGCGTGCGAAGAGCAACACGCCGCTGGTGCCCTTGTCCAGCCGGTGCAGGGGCCAGAGCCGCTGGCCCAGCTGGTCGCGCAGCAGCTGCAGGGCCGTGCGCTCCTCGTGCGCGTCCAGCGCGCTCGGATGCACCAGCAGCCCGGCCGGCTTGTCGATCGCGACGAGGTCCGCATCCAGGTGCAGGATGCGCAGCGGCACCGGCTCGGCGGCGAGGGAAGGCTCGGCAGGGACAGCTGGTGATGACATGCGGATCACGGACGCCGCGTGCAGTCCGCGGCCCGGGCAGATTCTGCGCGACGGCATCGTCAAGGTTCTGCAAGCCACTGCCTGCGAAAGCATCAACGCTGGCAAACGCAGGCGTGGCGCGGCTTGCGCGGGATCTCCACGGGCTTGTCCACAGCGTTTTGCACGCAGGCTGTGGGGAGACGCGCGCAAGCGCTGTGGTAGGGCGTGTTGCGCACCGCACGCGCGCACACGTGCACGGCACAGGGGCCCAGGATCCTGACCCGTGCCCAGGCACCGCCTGACTGGCGTCCCGAGATCGAGGGTGAAGGTGAAGTGGTGAAGTGCTGGGCAAACAGACCTCGCATCGCGAGGCACCCAGGAGCCATGCGCTGGCTCAGCAGGAAACGCCAGCGACGACCTGCGCCACCGGGTGGAGAGGCCGCCCGGCCATCCGTGCGGAGGCCGGGGGCTCTCGCGAGAGAAGCACCGCGCGGCCGCCGCGGGATCGCTCCCGGACAGCCTCGCTGCGCCTCAGCGGCGCACGGGCGGGCGTCGGACGGCCGGGCCCGCGTCGGGTCGACGCTCGGGCAGATGGCGGAACATGATCCGCCCCTTGCTCAGGTCGTACGGCGACATCTCGAGCGTGACGTCATCGCCCGCGATGATGCGGATGCGGTGCTTCTTCATCTTGCCGCCCGTGTAGGCGACCAGTTCGTGCCCGTTGCTGAGCACGACGCGACAACGCGAGTCGGGCAGGATTTCGGCCACCCGGCCGCGCATTTCAATCAACTCTTCTTTGGCCATGTGGATCCTCCGACGTGCGTTTTCGACACAGGAACGCTGGAGCCGGCCGCATTCACGCAGGTGAACGCAGCCGGTGCTGCAGCACGGGAGGCCGCCGCGCGGCGGCCTGGCTGGAAACCGGAGCAGGCGCCCGACCCGAAGGCCGGCGCATGCGCCGGGTGGCGATCAGTAGCCGCGATTGCCGCCGTAGCCACCGCCACCGCCGGTGCGGGGGGGGCGCGATTCCATCGGACGGGCCTCGTTCACCACGAGACCACGGCCGCCGACCTGCTGGCCGTTCATGCCTTCGATCGCGGCTTGCGCTTCGGCGGCATTGGCCATTTCGACGAAACCGAAGCCTTTGGAGCGGCCGGTGTCGCGCTCCATCATGACCTTGGCGCTCTGCACGGCACCGAACTGGCTGAACGCCTGTTCCATGTCGCTGTCGCGGTACGAATAGGGCAGGTTGCCCACGTAAAGTTTGTTGCCCATGAGGACTCCATATGAAAGGGAACTAAGCCGCGATGGAGCCCGGATGCAATCACAAACTCATGATCTTCGTTCGAAAGTGGAAGCTGACTGATCACCGCAGAAGATGCGCCTGCTCGCAGGCGCCCAACATTATGCTCCACATCCGGCTTTCGTGCTTGCCGCGTGGCGGGCCGCTACCCAGGACAGGCCGTCGACGCCCGAACCTGAGCAGGGCGCCGGCATGACGACGGCAAGGCGGCCAGGACCGTCGGGTGCCCGGTTCGTGCTGGCGCTGATGCTCGCGGCCGGTGCCCTGGGCGGCTGCGACCAGGGCCCGCCCCTCGAGCCAGCACCCAGCGCCGAGGAGGTGCAGGAGCGCCTGGGAGGCACGTGGCTGCGCGAGGTGAGCGAGCAGGGCATCACCGCTCGCCGGGTGCTCGCGCTGCAGCCCGATGGCAGCTTCCGGGAATGGGTGCGCGTGGTCGATGGGAACGGCCAGGCCACCAACTCCGCCCACGAAGGCACCTGGCTGTACGACGGGTCCAACCTGAAGCGAAAGTACACGCTGGTCGACGGCCGGCCGCCGTCGCGCCTGAACCTGCCGTTCGCAACCTTCGAGATCACCTTCGAGTCGCGCAACGAGTTCGTCGGGGTGGACCACATCCACGGCAACCGGATCCGCTACCGGCGCGTGCCGCCCGAGACACGCCCGTGACGTCGACCGGCCCGGCCTGCACGCCCGTGCAGGCACGGCGGCGCCCCCTGCCGCCCGGCCCGCGGCACCGTGCGCCCATCCGAACTCGGCGATCATCGCCCTTCTCTTTCGTGCCACGCGCCGCTTCCACCATGAGCCAGTTGTTCCAGCCCCTGTCCCTCGGCGAACTTCGCCTTGCCAACCGGATCGTCGTCGCTCCCATGTGCCAGTACTCGGCCGTGGACGGCTCGCCCGGCGACTGGCACCTGATCCACCTGGGCCAGCTGGCGCTGTCCGGCGCCGGGCTGCTCGTCCTTGAGGCGACGGCGGTGTCGGCCGATGGACGCATCTCGCCGCAGGACCTGGGCCTGTACTCCGATGCGAACGAGGCGGCGCTGGGCCGCGTGTTGCAGGCGCTGCGCGCCCAGTCCCCGATCCCGCTCGCGATCCAGCTGTCGCACGCCGGGCGCAAGGGGTCCAGCCGGGCACCGTGGGAGGGCGGCGCCCAGATCGCGCCGGATGCACCGGGCGGATGGAAGACCGTCGCGCCGAGCGCCTGGCCGCACGCCGAGGGCGAGGATGCGCCGGCCGCGCTGGACCGCGAGGGGCTGGCGCAGGTGCGGCAGGACTTCGCCGTGGCGGCGCAGCGCGCGGCTCGCCTCGGCCTGGACGGGATCGAAGTGCATGCGGCGCACGGCTATCTGCTGCACCAGTTCCTGTCGCCGCTGGCCAACCGGCGCGAGGACGCGTACGGCGGCAGCCTGCAGAACCGCATGCGGTTCCCGCTCGAGGTGTTCGACGCCGTCCGCGCCGCCTTCCCCGCCAACCGCCCCGTGTGGGTGCGCGTGTCGGCGACCGACTGGGTGGCCGGCGGCTGGGACGTCGAGTCGACCGTGCAGTTCGCGCAGGCCCTGCAGGCGCGCGGCTGTGCGGCCATCCACGTGTCGACCGGCGGCGTCTCGCCGGCGCAGTCGATTCCGCTCGGGCCGGGGTACCAGGTCTCGTTCGCGCAACAGGTCAAGGCAGCGGTCGACCTGCCGGTCATCGCCGTCGGCCTGATCACGGAGCCGGAACAGGCCGAGGCCATCGTCGCAAATGGCCAGGCCGATGCGGTGGCCCTGGCCCGCGCGATGCTGTACGACCCGCGCTGGCCCTGGCATGCGGCCGCGACCCTCGGGGCCCGCGTGTTCGCGCCCAAGCAGTACTGGCGGTCCCAGCCGCGCGAGCACAAGCACCTGTTCGAGGGCGCCAGCTTCGGCCAGCGCTGAGCGACTCGCCAGGCCGGGCCCTGCCCTGCCTTGCTGGTCCTGGATTGCCAGGTCAGCGTTGCCAGACCTGCGGCGGCGGCAGCGCCGGCCGGTAGCTGCCCTCGGCCAGTGCCAGCTGCCAGGTCACCCCGAGCAGCCACTGGCCGGCGCCGCGGTCCAGCGTCATCACCCGTTTTTCCAGCTCCTGCTGGAACGCCATGGCATGCGCCATCAGGCGGTGGTCCCATTCCAGGACGCGCAGCCGGATGTAGACGGCCGCCGAGCCATCGGCCGCCTGCGCGCGCAGCGCCTCGGCTTGCAGCAGGTGCTCCGGGATGCCGTTGCGCCGCAGGGCGTCCCGTAGGGCCACCTGCACCAGTTCGCGGCGCAGCTGGTGGCCCGAGCCTTCGCCCGGCCGGCTGGAGGCGGTGTTCGCCCACGGCACGGCCGGGCCGGCCGGTGGCTGGTCGGCCGGCTTTCGCGCAAACAGGTTGTCCAGAAAGCCCATGGCTGCCACTCCTCCCACGGATGTCGGCGGCGGCGGGGCCAATGGCTTCAGCCAAATGCGCCGCTGCGATGGGAGAACCGCTGACTCAAGTCGGGCGGCTCCGTGCCGAGTGGAGGCGGGAGGCCGGGGCTGCCAGCAGATCGGGATCCGCGTCCCCCGACGACCCGGGACAGGTGGCCGGGCGGCCGGTGGCGCCCGGCTGGCCCGGTCAGGCGTCGAGCCGCAGCTTCGACTCGGTGACCACGCGCTTCCACTGCCCGAAGTCGGCGGCGATCTGGCGCGAGAAGATCTCGGGCGAACTGCGCACCGGCGTGGCGCCCGACTGCAGCAGGCGGGCGCTCACCTCTTCGGTGGCGAGCGTCTGGCGCAGCGCCGCATCGAGGCGAGCGACGACCGTCGCCGGCGTGCGCGCCGGGGCGACCAGGCCGACCCAGGAATTGACATCCAGCCCTTTCAGCTCGCGGTGCGGCAGCTCCGCCAGCGTGGGCACGTGGGGCAGCACCGGCGAGCGCTTGGCGCTGGTGACCGCCAGGCCCTTGAGGACGCCGGCGCGGATGTCGCCCGAGGTGGTGGGAACGGCGGCCAGCATCAGCGGGATCTGCCGCCCCAGGACCTGCGCCCGTGCGTCGCCGCCACCACGGTACGGGATGTGCACCGCGAACAGGCCCAGGCGCAGCTTGAGCAGTTCCATCGTCAGATGGCCGGTGCTGCCGACGCCGGCCGTGCCGTAGTCGAAGATGCGCGGGCCGCCGCCCATGGTGAGGACGCGGCGCGACAGGCCGATGAACTCGGCGAAATCGTTGGCGGGGAAGCTGGGATGCGCGGTGATCAGCACGGGCGCATCGACGATCTTGCCGATCGGGGCGAAGTCCGCGACCGGGTCGAAGCCGGCGGCGGCATTGGCTGCCGGGATGGTGACGTGGGTGCCGTCGAACGCCACGAGCAGCGTGTGCCCGTCCGGCGCACTGGCGGCGACCGCCCGTGTGGCGATGGCACCGCCGGCACCGGTGCGGTTCTCGACGACGACGGGCTGGCCCAGCACTTCCGACAGGCGCGGGGCGACGATGCGGGCGGTGATGTCGGCGATGCCGCCGGGGGCCAGGCCCACCACCAGGCGGATCGGGCGGTTCGGGAACGGGTCCTGCGCGCGGGCGGCGGTCGCGCCAGCCACGGTGGCGGCGAGCAGCGACGTGTTGAACACGCGGCGCCGGATCATGCGGCCTCCTGCCGGATGATGCCGGACAGCGTGTACTTCCCCTTGATCTGCGACCGGTGGAGCGTGCGGATCTGGTCGGGAGGGAACGCGTCGCGCCGGTGCATCGTGGTCAGGTTGTTCCACAGCACCACGTCGCCCAGCTTCCACTGGTGCCGCAGCGTGACCGCCTCGGCGGTGGCATAGCCCCAGATGGTGTCGAGCAGGCGGTCGGACTCGTCCACCGGCAGCCCGGGGATCCAGGCATTGCGCCGGCGCCCGAGGTACAGGGTGTGCTCGCCCGTCTCCGGCTGGACAATCACCGCCGGGTGCACCGTGCCGGCTGACTGCGTCGGGTCGTCGTTGGCGACCATGCCCTTGCGGACGTTGCCGCCGCTGTCGTAGGTGCCGTCGTGCTTGATGGACAGATGGCTCACGCGCGTCGCCAGGTGATCCGGCATCGATCGCAGTGCCGCGGGCATGCTGGCGAACCAGGTGTCGCCGCCGGAGCTGGGCAGCTCCACCGACCACAGCATGGAAGCGAACGGCGGCCGCTCCAGGTAGGACATGTCGGTGTGCCACTGCGCTTCGCCATCGCCGAGCGCGCCGAGCGGTTCGCCTTGCTCGCTCTTGCGGTTGGACACCACGTAGAGGTTGGGATGGCCGGGAACGCTCTTGCGGCCCGCGCCCTGGTTGGGCGGCGGATCGAGTTCCCCCAGCATGGCCGAGAAGCGCTCGAACTGCGCATTGGTCAGCTTCTGGTCGCGCAGCACCACCACGTGGTGCTTCTGCCAGATCGGATAGAACTGCGCGAACTGCTCGGCCGTGATGCCGGCCAGGTCGAGGCCGTGGACGTAGGCGCCCAGCACGGGCGTGATGGGGGTGGAGGTGATGGCCATGGGGCTCAGATGATGCCGCTGTTGCGGGTGGCGAGGGACAGGTCGACGAACTGCGAGCCGGCGCGTTCGCCGCGGCCGAATCGCAGGCTGGTGTAGCCCAGGTCGAAGCCGCCGGCGCGGGTCATGCCCTCGATGAACGACACGCGGGTGTCGTTGCGGGCCTGCTTCAGGCCCTGCGCGACCGCCAGGCCGGTGACGAAGCCCTCGAGCGACACCGGGTTGATCGCCATCTTGGCCTCGCGCGCCTGGCCGATGAACTCGCGCACCACCCAGTACTTCTCGCGGGTGGCCTCCGGCACGACGACGCTGAACCCGACGCCCGCGGCGTCCTTGCCGAGGTCGGCCAACAGCTTCTCGCGGTCGACGAACGAGATGACCATCTTGGGCATGACCACCGTGCGCGGCGCGTACTCGCGCAGGAAGCCCGTCAGCGGCGCGTTGTTGGCCAGGATGATCACCATGTCGGGCTTGCTGGCGTCCAGCGTCTTGAGCGCGGTGTCGTTCATCGACGGCCCCTTGCGGTCCAGGCCGGCAGTGACGACCAGCTTGCCGCCGGCGCGCGCCAGGATCTTCTCCAGCAGCGGCACGTTGGTCGACTTGGCGTCCTCGAGGTGCACGAAGCCGAAGCGCTCGAAGCCGAGCATGCGGTAGTGGCGCACGATGGCCAGCAGTTCGGCTTCGTAGCTGGCACGGGTGGTGAACGTGGTCGCGGCCTGCTCGCTGTACAGCATCGGCGTACCGGAGAACGCGCCGACCAGGGCGATCTCCTCCTTGGCCGCCATGGCCGCGCCCGCCTCGGAGCAAGGCCGCGTGGTGAAGCCGCTCAGGCCGACGATGCGCTTGTCGTCCACCAGCGTCTTCACGTTCGCCTCGGTCTTGGCCTTGTCGCCGACGTCGTCGAGCGCGAGCAGCTGCAGCGGGCGGCCATTGACGCCCCCGGTGCGGTTGACAAAGGCAAAGGCGGCCTGCAGGCCGTCGCGCATCGCGGTGCCGAAGCCGGCCTGCGGCCCGGTGAGGGCCGCAGACTGGCCGATCAGGATGGCATTGCCGGCGGAGGCGGTGCCGGAAGCGCCGAAGGCCGAGGAAGCGGTGGCGGCGGCCAAGCTCCAGCTGGCGCCCTGCATGAGGAAAGTGCGACGATCCATTTCAAATTTCTCCCTGAACGTTGGGGCACATCCGGTGCCTTCGACGACGGGGCCAGTGTGCTCAACCGCGCTCGACGACGAAAGCGCGAAGGCCATGCAGGCTCGAAAAATTACTTCCTGTTTCAGGAATCGAACGCCTGCTCACAACATTTGTGGCGCGCGTGTCACGCGCGGCCAATCGAAAGTTTTAAGCAGCTCGCCGGGAGGCGGCCAGTTGCAGCACGGCCCGCGCCGTTTCCATCGCCGCGCCGCGATGGGCCTGCGCGAACCCGGTCGCGCGCGCTGCGAGTTCATCGCGACGTGCGCGGTCCATGGCCAGCGCGGCGCCTTCCCGCACGGCGTCCGGCAACGTCGCCAAGCGCAGCGCGGCGCCGGCTGCCTGCGCGTTCTCGGCCGCCTCGGCGAAGTTGAAGGTGTGCGGGCCCATGAGCACCGGACAGCCGCAGGCGGCCGCCTCGATCAGGTTCTGCCCGCCCAGCGGCAGGAAGCTGCCGCCGAGCAACGCGGCATCGGCCAGGCCGTAGTACAGCGCCATCTCGCCGAGCGAATCGCCGATCCAGACATCGGCAGGCGCCGGCCCCTGCGCCCCGTCCCAGCCACTGCGGCGCGAGACCGTGAAGCCGGCCTGCCGGGCCAGCTCGGCCACCTCGTCGAACCGCTGCGGATGGCGCGGCACCACCAGCCATCGCAGTTGCGGGACGACGGCATCGGTGGCACGCCGGGCCCAGCCGGCGTGGGCGAGCTCCCGGTCGGCGGCCAGGACCCGGAAGAACTCGGCTTCCTCGCCTTCGCGTGAACTCGCGAACATCACCACCGGCTGGCCGAGCCGCTCGCGCCACGCCCGGCCCTGGGCGAGCTGGGCCGCATCGGGGTGCGCATCGAACTTCAGGTTGCCCAGGACGCCGCTGACGCGGGCGCCTGCGCGCACCAGGCGGTGGGCATCGGGCACCGTCTGCGCCCACACGGCGTCGAGCGACGCGTAGGCGGGACGCGAGAGGCGCTTCAACCGCAGCGCTTGCCGCAGCGATTTCTCGGACAGCCGGGCGTTGGCCAGCGCCAGCGGCACCCCCGCGCGACGGCAGGCATGTGCGAGGTTGGGCCAGACCTCGGTCTCCATCAGCACCCCCGCGCACGGCCGGAAGTGCGCCAGGAAGCGTCGCACCGCCCGCGGCGTGTCCCACGGCAACCAGGCCTGCATGTCGCCTTCGCGCAGCAGCTTCGCCCCTTCGGCCCGGCCGGTGGCGGTGCCGTGCGTGAGCAGCACGCGCAGGTTCGGCTCCCGCTCACGCAAGGCCTGCAGCAGGATGGCCGCGGCCCGCGTCTCGCCGAGCGACACGGCGTGGATCCAGAGCGCACCCGGCTCGCACGGCCCGTCGTAGGAGCCGAACCGCTCCTCGACCGCGTCGAGGTAGCCCGGCTCGGCGGCGCCGCGTCGCCGCAGCTTGCGCCGCAGCAGCGGCTGGGCGCCGTGCATCAGCAGCGAATAGAGCCTGCGCATCAGGCTGCTTCCCGCACCGCCTGCCAGGCGGCCCACACGGCGTCGAACGACGGCGTCGGGGCGGCGAACACGCTGCGCTGGCGGCCTCCGGCCGGGCCGGTGCGCCAGGCCGTGTCGAAGTTGTAGATCTGCACGTGCGGCAGGTCGAGCGCGACCGCGATGTGCGACAGCCCGCTGTCCACGCCCACCACGCCGGCGCAGCCTGCCAGGCGATCGGTCAGCGCACCGAGGTCCAGCCGGGGCCAGACCTGGGCCCGTGGCCCGACCTCGGCCGCGATGGCGCGGGCGGCCTGCTCCTCGGCCTCGCTGCCGTGCGGCAGCCCGATCGCGAATCCCTCGCCCGTGAGGCGACGGCCCAGCTCGATCCACCGGGCTTGCGGCCAGCACTTGTCCTGGCGCGAGCTGCCGTGCACGAATGCGACGCAGGGCCGGTCCGGGTCGGCGGCCGTCGCGGACGCACGCAGGCCGTAGTGCAACCGGGCGGGCACCGCATAGCCGAGCGCCCGGGCGCACAGCTCGCGCGAGCGGTCCACCGCATGGCTGCGCGGCGTGACGGGCACCGCCACGTCGGCCACCCAGCGCGTCGGCGCCTCGTAGCTGGAACCCTCGGTCCGGTTCGCCAGCGCGTAGCGCCGGCCGCCCGGGGCCAGCCGCGCGACGCGCGCGACCAGGGCCGACTTGGTCAGCCCCTGGAGGTCGAGCACGGCGTCGTAGTCGGTGGCCTGCAGGTCCTGCCGGAACGCCCGCCACGCGGCCCGGGTGTCACGCGCCAGCGGCGACCTGCGCCAGCGCCGCAGTTCGCAGGGGATCACCCGTCCCACGCCCGCGCAGCGCTGCACCAATGAGGCGAAGCCGCGCTCGACGACCCAGTCGGCGCGCGCGCCCGGCAGGGCGCCCAGGAGGTCCTGGACGGCCGGCATCGCGTGCACCACGTCGCCGAGGGAGGAGAGCTTGACGATGAGGATGTTCAAGGGGCGTGCCATCCAGGCCGGCGGCCCGCTGGGGATCGCGGATCATGCACGAGCCCGGCGCGGCGCCGCGCCGGCGCGCGGCCGGTGCGCGGGCCTGCGCCGCGGCGTCAGTGCGCCGCGGCACCCACCTTGGCGTCGGGCTTCACGCTGCGCAGCAGGGCCAGCATCTCGCCCTCGATGCGGTGCAGCGCTTCCTCGGTCTGGCCCTCGAAGCGCAGCACCAGCACGGGGGTCGTGTTGGACGCGCGGACCAGGCCGAAGCCGTCCGGCCAGTCGACCCGCACGCCGTCGATGGTCGAGACCTCGGCAGGCGCCGCGAACTTCGCCTTGGCCGTCAGCTCGGCGACCAGGCGGTGCGGCTCGCCCTCGGCGCACTGCACGTTCAGCTCGGGGGTCGAGAAGCTGGTGGGCAGGCTGTCCAGCAGCGCGCTCGGATCCTTCTCGCGCGAGAGGATCTCCAGCATGCGGCAGCCGGCGTAGGTACCGTCGTCGAAGCCGAACCAGCGCTCCTTGAAGAACACGTGGCCGCTCATCTCGCCGCCCAGGGGCGAGTCGACTTCCTTCATCTTCGCCTTGATCAGCGAGTGCCCGGTCTTGAACATGAGCGGCTGGCCGCCGGCCTCGCGGATCGCCGGCGCCAGGCGCTGCGTGCACTTGACGTCGAACAGGATGGTGCCGCCGGGCACCCGCTTGAGCACGTCGCGCGCGAACAGCATCAGCTGCCGGTCGGGGTAGATGTTGTTGCCGCCACGGGTGACGATGCCCAGGCGGTCGCCGTCGCCGTCGAACGCCAGGCCCAGCTCGGCGCCGCTCGTGCGCAGCGCCTCGATCAGGTCCTTCAGGTTCTCGGGCTTGCTCGGGTCCGGATGGTGGTTCGGGAAGTTGCCGTCCACCTCGCTGAACAGCTCGATCACCTCGCAGCCCAGCGCGCGGAAGATGGCCGGCGCGGAGGCCCCCGCGACGCCGTTGCCGGAGTCGACCACGATCTTCATCGGCCGGGCCAGCTTGATGTCGCCGACGATGCGGTCGCGGTACGGCGCGAACAGGTTGACGTTGCGGACCGAGCCGCCGCCGGCGGTGCTCCACGACTCCGCCTCCATCGTGCGACGCAGCGACTGGATCTCCTCGCCGTAGATGGCGCGGCCGGCCAGCACCATCTTGAAGCCGTTGTAGTCCTTGGGGTTGTGGCTGCCCGTGACCTGGATGCCGCTGCGGCACAGCGTGCTGGCCGCGAAGTACAGCATCGGCGTGGTCACCACGCCGATGTCGATCACGTCCACGCCGGCGGCGACGAGCCCGCGGATCAGCGCGGCCGACAGCGAGGGACCGGACAGGCGGCCGTCGCGGCCGACCGCGACGGTGGTCTCCCCCTCCGCCCGGGCCGCGGTGCCGAAGGCGCGGCCCAGGCCTTCGGCGACCTGTTCGGTGAGCGTGGACGGCACGATGCCGCGGACGTCGTAGGCCTTGAAGATCGAGGACGAGACTTGCATGGTCGAGCGGTTCCCTGGTGCTTGGAAAAGTCGGCGGATTGTAGGTGCGCCGGTGCCGGGCACATGTCCGGAAACGGCCAGTTCCCGCCGTCGCGCTGCTTATGATCGACGCCATGGACCTCGAAGCCGAAACCCTGCAACCGGAGGCGTGCTATCTCGCGCTGAAGGCCCGGGACGCGCGCTTCGACGGCAGCTTCTTCACCGGCGTGACCTCGACCGGCATCTACTGCCGGCCGGTCTGCCGCGTGCGCACGCCCAAGCGCGAGAACTGCCGCTTCTTCGGGCTGGCCGCGCAGGCGGAGCGGGCCGGGTTCCGGCCCTGCCTGCGGTGCCGCCCGGAGCTGGCGCCGCATGCGCCGCGCTGGTCGATCCAGGACGCCAGCGACCTGCTCGCGCAGCAGGCGGCCGCCCTGCTCGACGAGCCGGAGGCCTGGGCCGACGGCGGGCCTTCCGTCGAGCTGCTGGCCCGCCGGCTGGGCGTGAGCGACCGGCACGTGCGCCGGCTGTTCGAGGCACGGTTCGGCGTCTCGCCCCTGCAGTACCTGCAGACCCGCCGGCTGCTGACGGCCAAGCAGCTGCTGGCCGACACCGACCTGCCGGTCACACAGGTCGCGCTCATCAGCGGCTTCGCCAGCGTGCGCCGTTTCAACGCCGCATTTCTGCAGCACTACGGCCTCAGCCCCAGCCGGCTGCGCCGCGACGGCGGCAGCGGCAGCGGCGTGGCCGCCGTCCGGCTGGGCTACCGCCCTCCCTACGACGTCGGCGCGATGCTCGCGTTCTTCCGCACCCGCGTGGTCACCGGCGTCGAATGGGTCGGCCCGGGCGTGCTGCGGCGGACGCTGAGCGTCACGTCGGCCGGCAGGGCCCACGCTGGCTGGCTGGAGGCGGCCTTCGACGAACCGCGCCACCAGGTGGTGCTGCGGGTCGGCGACGCGCTGCGGCCGGTGCTGCCGCTGGTCATCCGGCGGCTGCGCGCGGCGCTCGACCTGGACGCCGACCCGCTGGCCATCGGCGCCGTGCTGCACGAGAGCTTCCCCGGCACGGACGGCCTGCGCGTGCCGGGCACGCTCAGCGGCCACGAGCTCGCGGTGCGCGCCGTGCTCGGGCAGCAGATCACGGTGGCGGCGGCGCGCACGCTGACCCAGCGGCTGGTCGACCGCTTCGGCGAACCGATCGAGACGCCCTGGCCCGAGCTGCGGCGCATCTTCCCCACGCCCGAGGTGCTGGCGGCCGCCGGGGCCGACGCGCTCGGCCAGCTGGGCATCGTGCGCCAGCGGCAGGCCGCGATCGTGGCGATCGCCCGCGCCGTCGCCGACGGGCGGCTGCAGCTGCATCCCGGCGCCGATCTGCCTTCCACCGTCGCGTTGCTCCAGTCGCTGCCGGGCATCGGCGACTGGACCGCGCAGTACATCGCCATGCGCGCACTGCGCTGGCCCGACGCCTTCCCGGCCGGCGACGTCGCGCTGCACAAGGCGCTCGGCGTGCAGCAGTCCCGGCAGCCGGCGCGCGAGGCGGAAGCCGCCTCCCAGGCCTGGAAGCCCTGGCGCAGCTACGCCGTGATCCGCGCCTGGGCCCGGCTCGCGCTCACCACCTCTTCCGGAGACAAGCCATGAAGTTCCATTCCACCCTGGTCGCGACCCGCCATGACGGCGCGCTCGGTCCCATGCTGCTGGCTGCCTCGCCCCAGGGCCTGGCCGGCCTCTGGTTCCACGGGCAGAAGCACCATCCGGACGCCGACCGCTGGCCGCTCGACCCCGCGCACCCCATCCTGGCCGAAGCCGTCCGGCAGCTCGACGACTACTTCGCCGGCCGGCGCACGCTGTTCGACCTGCCGCTGGACCTGCAGGGCGGCACGCCGTTCCAGCAGAGCGTGTGGCGTGCGCTGCTGGGCGTGCCCTGCGGCTCGCGCACCAGCTATGGGGCGATCGGCCGCGACATCGGCCAGCCCACGGCGGTCCGGGCGGTCGGCGCGGCGGTGGGGCGCAACCCCATCAGCATCGTGGTGCCCTGCCACCGCGTGCTGGGCAGCGACGGCGCGCTGACCGGCTATGCCGGCGGCGTGGAGCGCAAGACCGCGCTGCTGCGCCTCGAGGGCGCGCTTTGACGTCGCGGCCGCGTGGTTCCAGGGCCTGGATCCTCGACTTCGTGCTGCTGGGCGCCGTGTGGGGCGCCTCGTTCCTGTTCATGCGGCTGGCAGTGGTCGACTTCGGGCCGATGCCGACGGCGGCGCTGCGGGTTGGGATCGCGTCGCTGTTCCTGGTGCCGCTGCTCCTGCTGCGCGGCCTCGGCCCGCTGCTGCGCACGCACTGGCGCAAGGTCTTCGCCGTCGGCGCGCTGAACTCGGGCATCCCGTTCGCGCTGTACGCCTTCGCCGTCACCACCATCACCACCGGCCTGTCGGCGATCCTGAACGCGACGGTGCCGCTGTTCGGCGCGGTGGTCGCCTGGCTGTGGCTCAAGGATCGGCCGGCGCCGGCCCGCGCTGTCGGGCTCGCGGTCGGCTTCGCGGGGGTGGCCATGCTGGCCTGGGACAAGGCCAGCTTCCGGCCGGGCGCCGCTGGCGTCGCCTCGGGCTGGGCCGTGCTGGCCTGCCTGCTGGCCACGCTCTGCTACGGGATCGCGGCCAGCGCGACCAAGAAGCACCTGGCCGGCCTGCCGCCGCTGGTCACCGCCACGGGCAGCCAGCTGGGCGCCACCGTGGCGCTCATCGTGCCTGCGCTGTGGAGTTGGCCCGCGGCAACGCCGGGTCCGCGCGCCTGGCTGGCCCTGCTGGCGCTCGGCACCCTGTGCACGGGCGTGGCCTACATCCTCTACTTCCGGCTGATCGAGGAGGCAGGCCCGTCGCGAGCCCTCGCGGTCACGTTCCTGGTGCCTGCGTTCGCGGTGCTCTACGGCCTGCTGTTCCTGGGCGAACGCGTGACGCCGTGGATGGTGGTGTGCGCCGGCGTGATCGTGTGCGGCACCGCGCTGTCGACCGGCCTGCTGCGCCTGCCGCAACGCGACAGGTGAGGTGAACCTGCGCGCGTGGCGACCACGCCGCGCAGCGCACCTCGCGCACCTCGGTCGCGGCCGGTGTCGGCGCCGTCGCCCATCGAACGCGACAACGGACGAAGCCGCGGGGATGCCGGCCCGCGCAGCGATCCTTCGGGAGTTCCGGCCACCGCATAGCCTGAAAGAGCCATGGCCCCCTCGGCGGAGCCAGCCCCTCGGCGGGACCCCTTGTTTGAGAATCGTCTGCATCGATCCGAACGCCAGGACAAGAAGATGCAACGAGCCCTCCTCGTGGCCGCCATGTGCGCAGCACTGCATGCTGCCGCGGCCGCGGCCCCGACCTCCCAGGCACCCACGCCGTCGCAGGCCGGCGTGATGCACGCGGCCATGGTGGTCGGCGGCAGTCCGGCCCCCGCCACGGTGGCCGTGTCGGCCCGGAGCGAATCGACGGGTGCGATGAAGGCCGGCCTCGATGGCGCCGCCGCTGCGGCCAAGAGCGATGCCCAGGCCCATGACCGCCCGACCACCGCCGCCATGCTGCTGGCCGCGCTGGGCCTGATGACGGGCATCGCGCTGCGCCGATGGGGCACGGGGCAGCAATGACGACAGGACCGTTGCGCTCGCTCGCCGAGAAGGCGTTCAAGTGGAGCGCACTCACCACCGTGGCCCGGTTCGGGCTGCAGCTGGTCGCCCAGGTCGCGCTGGCGCGGCTGCTCGGCCCCGACAACTACGGGGTGTACGGCATCGGGATGGTGGTGCTCACGTTCGCCACCTTTCTGTCGGGCAACAGCTTCAGCTACATCCTGATGCTGCAGGACGAGATCGACGACGAGGACGTGCGCTTCGCGTTCACCTGGCAGGTCATCGCGGGGCTGGCCTGCGCCGGCGCCATGCTGCTGTCCGCGGGCGCGATCGCGCAGTTCTTCAATGATGCGCGGGTCGAGGGCATGGTGCACTGGATGGCCGCCGCGTGCGTGCTGCTGGCGCTGTCCGGTCCTGCCACCTGCCTGCTGCAGCGCGACCTGAACTTCCGCGCGATCGGGCTGATCCAGCTCGTGAGCTATGCGCTGGGCTACCTGGCGCTGGGCGTGCCGATGGCGCTGGCCGGCTGGGGTGCGCAGGCGCTTGCCGCCGCCTGCGTCGCGCAGGCCGCCGTGGCCCTGGTGGGCAGCTACTGGGTGCGGCCGCATCCGCTGCGTCCGCTGCTGCGCCACCGGATGGCCAGCGAGACGCTCGACACCGGCCGCACCGTGTTCCTCACCAACGTCGTCAACTGGCTGCTCACCAACGTCGACCGTCTCCTGATCGGCCGCATGCTCAACACGCAGGCCGTCGGCCTGTACAGCGTCGCGTACAACTTCGCCTCGATCCCCAACGTGCTGCTGGTGGGCGCGCTGCAGCCCACCTTCCTGGCGACCGGCGCCCGCCTGCAGGGCCAGCCGCGCCAGCTGGCGCAGGTGTGGCTCACCATGCTGGCCTGCATCGTCGTGTTCGTCACGCCCGCCTCGGTGATCATGGCCCTGCTGGCCGGCGACCTGGTGCAGGTGCTGTACGGCCCGGCGTGGAGCGACGCCGGCTGGGTGATGGCGGTGCTGTTCCTCTGCGTGCCGGCGTTCGCCTGCTGGGGCCTGTCGACCCCGGTGCTCTGGAACACCGGCCGCAAGCACCAGGAGGTGCTGCTGCAACTGCCGCTGCTGCTGCTCGCCGTGCCGGCCTGGTACCTGCTTGCGCCCCACGGCATCCGGGCGGTCGCGACCGCCTCGGCGGTGGCCATCCTGCTGCGTGCCGCCGTGATCGTCGCCGCCTGCCTGCGCGCGCTCGACCTGCGGGCGTCGGCCCTGCTGCCGTTCGCCTTGCGCGGCGTGGCGCTCGGCGCGCTGTGCGCCACGGCCGTGCTGGCCGGCCGGCACGCCGTGCTGCCGCTGCACCACCCGCTGCTCACGCTGCTGTGCGGCGCCGCGGCCAGCGTCGCCGTCCTGCTCGTGCTGGTGTTCGCCCGTCCGCAGGTCCTGGGCCCGGAGGCCCGGGGCGTGCTCGCCCGCATCATCCCCGGCGTCGGCCCCCGCTGGCCCGCCACCGCACCCGAGGCCCATCCATGATCCGCAAAGGTTTCCTGCACTGGGTGTTCCCGGCCATGCTCGGCCTGGCAGCACTGGACATCCTGCTGTCGGGGCGCGACCTGACCCAGGCGTACCTCGAGCTCGCGAAGGAAACCGAAGGTGCGCTCGAGTTCACCCGGCATCCGGTGATGACGTGGGTGCAGCGCGGTGTGTCGCTGCTGCTCATCGCCGCGTCCCTCGAACGCATCATCAACCAGTTCACGCAGCAAAAGCAGGTGCCGTCGGCCGCGCTCACCGGGACCTTCGTGCTGTTCTGGCTGACCACTGTGGCCATGCCCGCACTGTTCGGCGCGCACATGAAGCTGTCGCACGAGTACGGCTACTCCCTCCTGCTCGGCCTGGCCGTGACGCTGTCCGGGCCGCTCGACCGCGACCGCATCCTCGGGGCGGCGCGCGATGGCCTGTTCGTGTTCATGCTGGCCGGCGCCGTCCTGGTTCCGGTCAACCCGACACTGGTGCTCGACACCACGTACTCGCAAGGCCTGATCCCCGGCCTGCCGCGCTTCGGCGGCCTGGCCGTCCACCCGGTCGGCATGGGCATGCTGGCGCAGGTCGCGCTGCTGCTCCTGTGGGCGCGGCCCTTCCAGCGCCGGTGGCTCAACATGGCCGCGTGGGTGCTCGGCCTGGCCGTGCTGTTCGTCGCGCAGTCCAAGACGGCGTGGCTGGCGCTCCTGATCAGCGCCTGCTGCATGCTGATGGTGCGGCGCGCGCCCGGCTCGATGCAGCGGGTCGGCGATCCGCGCGACAGCTCCTACGGCGTCGTGATGTTGTTCGTCCTCATCCTGGCCGTGCTGGCTGTCCTGTTCGGGGTCCTGGTCGCCGACGTGCCCGACATGATCGACGACTTCCTCAGCACGCCGGAGGGCGCCCAGATCGCCACCATGACCGGCCGGGACCGGATCTGGGAGGTGGCGCTGCAGGAGTGGCGCAACCACCCGGTGTTCGGCTACGGCCCGCTGCTGTGGGACCCGGAATACCGCCAGGCGATCGCGATGCCGTATGCCACCCACGGCCACAACCAGATGATCGACACGCTGGCACGCTGCGGCACGGTCGGTGCGATCGGGCTGACGCTCTACGCGCTGGTGCTGATGGGCCTGTCGATGCGCTATGCCCGGGCCACCCACGGACTGTCGCTCGCGCTGTTCCTCACCCTGGCGCTGCTGTCGGTCAGCGAGGTCCCGCTGGTGCTGACCGGCTACGGCACCGAGCTGTTCACCCACCTGCTGCTCGTCGTCGTGCTCGGGGCCGCCGCCGCCGAACGCCACCGCCAGCGCAGGACCTCCCCCGTGAAACCCGTCGAACCGACCTTCCGCACCGCCACATGAAAATCTCCGTCGTCATCCCCCTGTACAACAAGGTCCGGTACGTGTCGAGCGCGGTGCGCTCGGTGCTGGCCCAGACCCTGCCGCCGCACGAGGTGATCGTGATCGACGACGGTTCGTCGGATGGCAGCGCGGAAGCGGTCGAGGCGCTGGCCGACCGGCGGGTGCGGGTCGTGCGCCAGGCCAACGCCGGCGTGTCCGTGGCGCGCAACCGCGGCATCGCCGAGGCCACCGGCGACTGGATCGCCTTCCTGGATGCGGACGACTGGTACCACCCCGAGATGCTGGGGGCGCTGTCGCACGCGCACCAGGCCTGCCCCGAGGCGGCGATGCTCGGCGCGGGCTTCCGCAAGGTGCCGCACCGCTTCGGCGCCGATCCCGAGCCGTGGCCGGTGACCGAGGGCTTCTACGAGGTCGAGCTGGTCGAGGACCTGCGCCAGCGGTGGTTCAAGAACTCGCCCTTCTGCACCAGCAGCGTGGCGATCCGCGCCGACCTGCTGCGCGGCATCCAGCCGTGCTTCGCCACGGGCGAGGCGTTCGGCGAGGACCTGGACCTGTGGTTCCGCGTCGGCGACATGACGCCCGTGGCGGTGGTGAACGCGCCGTTCGCCGCGGTGCGCGTGCTGCCCGACAGCCTGTCGACCCGCCATCCGCGCGCCACGCTGCCCAACTTCCTCAAGCGGATGCGCGAGCGCGCCCTGTCGGGCGAGATCCCGGCGCGGTACCGCAAGTCGGCCCTCTGGTTCGTCGGCCAGATGCAGGTCACGCTGGCGCGCGAGGCGCTGTCGGCCGGCGAGCGCCTGCAGGCGCTGCGCTGGCTGGTCGAGGCACGCCGGGCGGCCCTCACGCGCCGCTGGCAGCTGACCATGCTGATGGCGCTGTGCATGCCCACCCAGGTGGCCGGCAGCTGGCAGCGCTGGCGCGTGCGCAACGCCGAGGTGTTCTCGCCGGAGGGCCCGACCCAATGACGCCCGCGACCTGCCACGTCTCCATCGTCATCAAGGCGCTGAACGAGGAAGACAACATCTGCGCGGCCATCGAGAGCTGCCTGGCCGCGGTGGCCGAAGTCGGCGGCGAGGTGATCCTGGCCGACTCCTGCTCCACCGACCGCACGGTCGAACTGGCCCGCCAGTACCCGGTGCGCATCGTGCAGCTGGCCCACGCCGCGCACCGCGGCTGCGGCGCCGGTCCGCAGCTGGGCTACCAGCACTCGCGCGGCGAGTACATCTACCTCATCGACGGCGACATGAAGATGGTTCCGGGCTTCCTGGAGCAGGCGCTGTCGTTCCTGGCGCTGCATCCCGAGGTCGCCGGGGTGGCCGGCCGCGTGGTCGAGCTGAATCTGGAAAGCATGGAATACCGCGAACGGCATGCACGCGCCGCGCCGCACCTGGCGCCGGGCCAGGTCGACCGGCTCGACGGCGGCGGCCTGTACCGCCGCCGCGCCATCCAGGAGGCGGGCTACCTGTCCGACCGCAACCTGCACAGCTACGAGGAGTTCGACCTGGCCGTGCGCCTGCGCAGCCTCGGCTGGAAGCTCTGGCGCCTGCCCGCGGACGCGGTGACGCACTACGGCCACGACGCGCCGCCCTACCGGCTGCTGCTGCGCCGCTGGAAGTCGCGCTATGCCTGCGGCCTGGGCGAGCTCGTGCGCGGCGCGATCGGCCAGCCGCGCATGAAGCTGGTGGCGCGCGAGGTCGGCGAACTGCGGCTGTACCTGGCGGTGCTTGCCTGGTGGCTGGTGCTGCTGGCCATCCCGCTGCTGCCGCTGGCGGCGGGTGCGCGCGCCGCCGCGTTCGCCGCGGTGGCCGTCGCTCCCCTGCTGCTCATGACCTGGCGCAAGCGCTCGCTGCGGCGCGCCACGTATTCGGTCGCCTCCTGGTGCATCAACAGCGCCGGGCTGGTGCGCGGCTTCCTCGCGCACCGCGTCCCGCCCCACGAACGGATCCCGAGCAAGGTGCTCCACGAGCCCGCCCCCGAGGCGCGTGCGGGTGACACCAGCCGCAAGGAAAAGGAGCACCGCGCATGACGACGCGCCTCGAGCCATCGCCGGCGGTGCCGGTCGGCAGGGAAGCCGGCGACGGCAGCCCGTCCCCTGGCGCCGTTGCCGTGGTGCCGCAGTCCGCCCCGTCCGCGCAGGGACGCTTCATCTACCTGGCCGGCCCCTGCACGCCGATGGGTGGCGGCATGTTCAAGGTCGCCCAGTACCTGGCCGACTGGCAGCAGCCCACGCCAGGCGGCCCGGTGCTGCGGCTGCTGGAGACGCGCGGCGGCGGCCGGGCTCTCTGGTCGCCGCTGCACCTGGCGCGTGCCGTGGGCGCCCTCGTGCGTGGACGCGCCAGCGGCCGCCTGGCCGGCGTGCACGTCAACGTGGCCGAGCGGCTGAGCCTGGTGCGCAAGGCGGTCATCATGTCGGCCTGCCGGCTGCTGCGCATCCCCGTCGTGCTGCACCTGCATGCGGCGCAGCTGCGGCAGAACTACGAGGCGCTGCCGGCACCGGCGCAGGCCTTCGTGCGCTGGATGTTCACGCTGCCGGCCAGCTGCGTCGTGCTGGGCCGCAGCGCCGCCGATTTCGTCACACGCGAGCTGCGCGTGCCGCCCGAGCGGGTGGAGATCATCATCAACGGCGTGCCCGAGCCCACCGTGCCGCGCCGGCCGGCCATGCCCGCGGTGGCCAAGGTGCTGTTCCTGGGTAACCTGTCGGACCGCAAGGGCGTGCCCGACCTGCTGCAGGCGATGGCGCATCCCGCGCTGGCGGACGTGCCGCTGGAGCTGACCCTGGCGGGCGGTGGCGACGCGTCCGGCTACGCCGCGCAGGCGCTGGACCTGGGCATCGCCGACCGCGTGCACTTCCATGGCTGGGCCACGGGTGAGCAGGTGACGGCGCTGCTCTCGCAGTCGGACGTCATGGTGCTGCCGTCGCACGACGAGGGCCTGCCGCTGGCGATCCTTGAATCGCTGGCGCAGGGCGTCGCGGTGGTCTGCACGCCGGTCGGCGAGATCCCCAACGTGCTCTCGCACGGCCACAGCGCCTGCTTCGTCGAGCCCGGCAATCCGGCCAGCATCGCCCGGGGCCTGGCCCAGGTGCTCACCGATCCGCAACTGCGCGAGCGGCTGGAACGCAACGGGCGCATGCTCTACCAGGAACGTTTCTCCATGCCGCAGTTCGCGGCCCAGGTGGCGCGCGTCCACCAGCGTGAATTCGGGCTCAGCGCGCCGGCGCCCACGGCGACGGCCACGGCCCGGCCATGATCGACGGCGCGCATCGCGTCCCCCGCGGCACCACCCTGGCCGCCGACCTGTGCATCGTCGGCGGCGGCCCGGCGGGGATCACGCTGGCGCTGTCGCTCTCCGGCAAGGGCCTGTCGGTGCTGCTGCTGGAGGCGGGGGAGCGGCCGAAGGACGCGAAGGCCCAGGCCCTGTACGCCGGCGAGCTGGCGCCCGGGCGCCCGCATGCGCCGCCGCACCTGCACCGCCTGCGCGGGCTCGGCGGGACCAGCGCAGGCTGGGACGGGCGTTGCGTGCCGCTGGACGCGATCGACTTCGAGGTGCGGCCCCACGTGCCGCACAGCGGCTGGCCGATCTCCCATGAAGGGCTGCTGCCCTACTACGCGCGGGCCCACGCCTGGGTCGAGGCGGGCCGCTTCGACTACGACGCGCGCAACGTGCTGCCGCCGGCACCGGCGCCCCTCAGCCGGCTCGAGGGCGACGTGCTGCGCAGCCATCTTCTCGAGCGCTACTCGGGTCCCACCGATTTCGGCCGGCGCTACCAGCGCAGGCTGGAGCTCGCGTCCGACGTCCGCGTGCTCTGCGGCGCGCATTGCACCGCCGTGCGGCTGGAGCCGGGCGGCCGCAACGTGCGCGCGCTGGATGTCGCGACGCTCGGCGGCAACCGCTTCCATGTCTCCGCCCGGGTCGTGGTGCTGGCCACCGGCGCGCTGGAGACGGCGCGGCTGCTGCTGAACTCGGACGACGTCGTGCCCCAGGGCGTGGGCAACCAGCTCGACGTCGTGGGCCGCTACTACCAGAGCCACCTGGCCGGGCAGGTGGGCACCCTCGCCCTGCGCGGCATGCCCGCCCACGTCCCGGCGGACGATGAACTCGCCCCGGACGGCACCGCCTGCCGGCGCCGCTTCGCCCTCGACCCTGCGCAGCAGCGCCGCCATGGTCTGCTCAACGCCGCGGCCCGGGTGCAGCGGCGGGAGCAGCCCACCGCCCGACCGGCCTGGGTACGGCAGGCGCTGGGCTTGGCCCGGGAACCGATCGACGCCGCCAGCCGGCTGGCCGCGCGCCTGCGACAGCAAACTCCTGCCAGTCCCCCACCCCGGGCGGGCCTTGGCCTGCACGTGCAGGCCGAGCAGCAGCCCCTGGCTTCCAGCCGGGTGCAGCTGTCGGAACAGACCGACGCGCTCGGCATGCGCCGCCTGAAGCTGGACTGGCGCTACTGCCTGGCGGACATCCTCTCGGTGGCACGCACGCTGGACCTGGTCGCCCAGGAGCTCGGACGCACGGGCGCGGGCCGCTTCACCTACGAGCGCGACCAGCTCGAGGAGGACCTGCTTGCGCACGGGCCGGCGCCGGGCCACCACATCGGAACGGCCAGGATGGGACGCGACGTGCGCACCAGCGTCGTCGACCCGGACTGCCGGCTGCACCTGGTGGGCAACCTGTACGTGGCCGGCAGCGCCGTGTTCCCCACCTGCGGGCAGGCCGATCCCACCCTCACGGTGCTGGCGCTGACGCTGCGCTTGGCCGACCGGCTCACCCGGCGCCTGCAGCCGCGGCGCGCCGCCACCGAGGAGCTGTTCGCATGAAGGTCGTCGTGCTCGGCGCCGAAGGCCTGGTGGGGGCACGGTTGTGCCAGTTGCTGCGCGACTGCGAGTGGGCAAGCGTCGCCGCGCCGTCGACCCAGGCGACCGCCGCCCGCGAACTGCTCCACGCGGACGCCGTGATCCACTGCGCCGAAGGAAGTGGACGGGTGGTGGAGCGCAGCGCCGGCTGGCTGGCCGGGCAGGCGGCCGGCCTGCGCCAGCCGCGCGTGGTGCATCTGGGATCGGCGGCGTTCTACGGGGCGGTCGAGGGGCAGGTGCACGAGGGCGACAGCGGCGGCGCGGGCGACGCCGAGTCGCGCGCGCACCGCACGGCCGAACTGCACATCGACGGCTTCTCGGCGCATGGCGCCACCGTGGTCCACCTGCGTCCCGGCTGCATCTGGGGCAGCGGCAGCGAGCCCTGGGTCGGCCGCATCGGCCGCTGGCTGCGCGCCGGCCGCATCGGGGACCTGGGCGCCGATGGCGACGGCTGGTCGAGCCTGGTGCACGTGGACGACGTCTGTCTGGCCGCGATCCGGGCGCTGCAGCTGCCGCTGCTGCCCGGCGAGTGCCGGGCCTTCAACCTCGCGGCCCCGGACAGCCCGCGCTGGAACGAGTACTTCATCGACCTGGCCCTGGCGATCGAGGCGACGCCGGTACGCCGTCCCGCCGCTTGGCGGCTGGGCCTGGCGTCGCACGCGGCCGCGGTTGCCGCCCGGCTGGAGCAAGCCGTGCTGCGCCGGCCGGCGGCGCGCGCGCAGGCCCTGCCCTCGCCGGCGCTGCTGTCCCTGTGGCGGCGCCAGTTGCGGCTGGACGTGCGGTCGGCCACCCGCGAGCTGCGCATGGACTGGACGCCGTACCCCAACGCCCTGGCCGATTCGGCGGCCTGGTTCGTCCGCCAGGAGAGCCTGCAGCGGGTGAAGGCGTCGGTGGCGCTGCAGGCCGGCTAGCCACCTCTCCCTTGCGCCCCCAGCCGGGGCGGCTTCAGGTGGCCGGCTCCCGCCTCCCGGCTTCGCCGCTCTCTGCACCGTGACCTGGTCCCTGCGCATCGCGCGACGGGCCACCGGGCTAGCCCTGCCTGGCCCGTTCGGGTAAGACGTAACGATCGTCGGCATCGACGACACCGTTGACACGGTTTGCAACACCTTGGACTTGGGGGTCGCCGGGACCATGAAGCCATTCGTGACGAATCGTCACCGACTGTGAGGAATGGCGAAATGAATGCACCGACACACGACTCCAGCAGCGCATCGACCGCCAACTGGGCCTGGCTCGACCGTGGCACGGTCCCGGCGCCGGTGGAGGACGACAGCATCGCCGCCTGGGAGGAATTCGAAGCCTGCACCGAGGCGTTCGAGCGGCTTCCGCGGCCCCGGCGCGCCGTGCCGGCACTCCGGCCCATGGCCCAGCTGCGGGTGGCAGAAGGCGAGTTCCTCATGACGCTGACCGAAACCCTCTCGGCCGACGACGTGATGCGCATCGCCCGCCGCAACGACCGCGTGTGCCCGCTGCCGGCGGTGTGGCGCAAGATGTACATGCTCTTGCCCGTGGCGCGCCAGGGCGAGCAGGTCAGCCGCGCCGCCTTCCCGCTGGACCGGCTGAGCTGGCAGGTCACGAGCGACCTGAACAAGCGCCTGCGGCTGCGCGAGCAGATCGAATGGGCCCAGGCGCACGGCGGCCTGCGCGAGCTGCGCGACTTCCTGCTCGGGCTGAACGAGTCCGAGTGGCACCACCACGCGCCGGACGGCTGGCCGCAGCTCTGAAGCCCGCGTGCCGCCCGTCTTCGTGACAAGCGTCACGAAGACGAGGGTTGTTCCTGCAACAGGGGCCGGACGGGGCAGCCGGGCCGAAAGCTAAACTCGTCGCGCACCTGATCCAGCAACGCCCGACGTGCGGCACCTTCCCTCCCCCGACCTGCCCCGCCTGCCTGCCCGGGAGTCCGCTCATGGCTGACTTCAGCCAAGGGCCGGCCGGCCTCCTGCCTCCGGTCCATGTGCTGGCGAGCCGCGCCGACGACCTGCTGCGCAACGCGTCCGGCACCCACGTGGCCCCGATCGCGCAAGCCGTCGCCCGGGTGCAGGAGCAGCTGTCGTGCTGCGAAGTCGCCTCGCTGCTGCGCGCCCTCCAGGAGATGGAATACGCCGTCGGGGCACTGGACGCCAGCGTGCTCGGTTCCGGCAGCTGGCTCTCGCGCTGGACGCGGCGTGCCGGGCCCAAGGGCGCGCTCGTGCGGCAGCTGTACGGCGAAGCGGAAGCGACGCTGGGGCCGTTCGGCCGGCGGCGCGACCAGCTGGCAGCCGCGCACAACGACCACCTGGCGGGCGCCCGCGCCGGCCTGGCCGACCTGGAGCACCGGGTCGACGACCTGGATCGCAGCTACCAGCAGGCCGAGGCCTGGCTGGGCCAGATCTGGGACGAGATCAAGCCCCTGACGGTGCCCTCGGGCGATGCGTCCAGCTCCGAGCGGCTGCGCGCCCTGCTGTCCAAGCTGGAGGCGCGCCGGGTGGCGGTGCGGCAGCTCGAGGCCGTGTGCTCGGCTGCCCGCGATGTCTGCCGCATCGGCCGGCGGGTGCTCGACGGCCGCATCGACACGCTGGCGTTGCTCGGTCCCGCGTTCGAGCGTGCCCGGCTGAACTGGAAGCAGAGCTTCGCGCAACTGGCCGGTGCCCCCGGCCAGCCGCGGATGGCGCTGCCGCCGGGCCGCCAGACCGCCCGGGACCGCCAGGCCCTCCTGGAGCAGCTGGAGCAGGCCCGCATCGCCTGCACGCGCGTGCAGATCGACGAGCAGGCGTTCGGCCAGGCGATCAGCCACTTCGAAGACGTCCTGCCGGCCTCCTCGCGCCCTGCCTGACCCGGCCGGCGCCGCTGGCGGACAATGCCCGGATGTCGAGCGATCCCACGCCCGCGCCCTGCAGCCACCGGCACCGGTTCCACAGCGGCAGCGAAGCTGCCGAAAGCAGCACCCGGCGCGTCCTCTGGATCACGGCGGCCGCCATGCTCGTCGAGATCTCGGCCGGCTGGTGGTTCAACTCCATGGCCCTGCTCGCGGACGGCTGGCACATGAGCTCGCATGCCCTGGCCATCGGCCTGACCGCATTCGCCTACGCCACGTCCCGCCGTTATGCCAGCGACGCGCGGTTCGCCTTCGGCACCTGGAAGGTCGAGGTGCTCGCCGGCTTCACGAGCGCCATCCTGCTGCTCGCGGTCGCCGCGCTGATGGTCGTCGGCTCGCTGGAGCGGCTGGTGGCACCGCAGGCGATCCACTACCGCGAAGCCCTGCTCGTCGCCGCCGTCGGGCTGGCGGTCAACCTGGCTTGCGCCCTGATCCTGGCGCGAACGGACGAGCACCATCATCACGGTCACGGTCACGGCCACGGTCACGACGACGGTCATGGCCACGCGCACGAAGCCGGCCACCACCAGGGCGACAGCCACGCCCACGCCCATGCCCATGCCCGCCACGACACTCACGGCCGGCAAACCCATCGGCACGCGCCGGGTTCGGGCGACCACCCGCGGCACCGTCCGGGCCGCGCTGCGCCCCACCAGGACGACCTCAACCTCCGGTCGGCCTACCTGCACGTACTGGCCGATGCCGCCACGTCGGTCCTGGCCATCCTTGCCCTGGTCGGTGGCTGGCTGCTCGGCTGGGACTGGCTCGACGCCCTGATGGGCCTGGTGGGTGCGGTGCTGGTGGCCGCCTGGGCCCGCGGGCTGGCGACCCAGACCGCCAAGGTGCTGCTCGACCGGGAGATGGACGATGCCATCGTCTCGCGCATCCGCGACGCGGTGCAGACCGGCGGCGACCGGGTGACCGACCTGCACGTCTGGCGCGTGGGCCGCACCGCCTATGCCTGCGTGCTGACGCTGCTGACGCGTGACGGCGCGGTGGATGCGCAGCAGGTGCGCGATCGGCTCGGGCCGCATCCGGAGATCGTGCACTCGACCATCGAGATCCAGCGCGCATCCGGGCCCGCCTGAGCGGCGGGCGGCAGGCTCACCTGGGCGCGGCGGAGGGCCCGTCCAGGCGGCGCGACAGCGCGTCCAGCACCGGCGCGACGGCGGCCCCGACGCGGATCTGCGGGTTGGAGAAGCCGTCTTCCTTGCCCGCCTCGACCTCGCGCTGGCGGATCACCGGCACCGCGGCGGCGAACGCCTGCTCGAAGGAATGCGTGCGGCGCAGTTCCTCGTCGAACAGCGCCCGGCCGAAGAAGGTCAGTTCCGAGCGGCGGCCGCAGCCGTAGGACGTGTGGGTGGCGTCGGCAGCCGTCATCACCAGCGTGCCCTCGTCGGCCAGCGGCTCGACCCAGCTGCCCGAGTAGCAGGCCGACACCGCCACCACGCGGTGCCGGATGCCGGCCTCGTCGAGTGCCCGCCGCAGCTCCTGCGGCGTCACCGGCGCCACCGACAGCGGCCAGTGGTTCGCGGCCAGCCGGGCGTCGCGCCCGCCGTGCGAGGTGAGGTAGACGACCAGCACGTCCTCGTCGCGGTCCATCCGGCGCGCCACCGCGGCGACGGCGCGCTGCAGGTTGGCGGGCGTGGCCCAGGGCAGCTGCTGCGCCGTGGTGGCGTGGTTGACGAGCCGCAGCACACGGTCCTGGGCATCGAACCGCTGGGCCAGCACGTCGGCGACCATGGCGCTCTCGCGCAGGAAGACGTCCTGCGCATACGGCGCGAACACGATGCCATAGACGTCGACGGTCCCGGGGCGTCCGGCCGGCAGCGCCTGGACGCTGCGCGACCAGAGCGCCTGCTGCTCCTCGAAGGTTTCCTGCGAGAGTTGCAGCCGCGGCCGCTCGTCCGGTTCGGAGATCGACGACCAGGCCCGGTCCCATTCGAATTGCCAAGCCGCCGTGCAATGGATCGCCAGCATGCCCAGCGCCAGCGCACCCAGCCGGGCCGCGCCCAGGCCGAAGGCGGCCCCGATGCGCAGGCTCACCGCCACCTGCCAGGCGATGAGGGCGAAGAACACGCCCCAGGCGATGGCCGGCACGCTGTCGAACGCGGCCGGCAGGGTCCCGCGCGCCTGGGCGATCGACAGTGCCTGGGACGCGAGCCCGACCGGCACGCCGGCCACGGCGGCAAGGGCGAACCATCCGGCCACGCCGGGCGCCGGAGCGGCGCCGTCGCGGCGCCAGAGCAGGCACCACACCAGCAGGACCGCCGCGGCCACGGTGCACCACGGCACCAGCCAGCCGCGCAGGCTGAACTCGGCCGGGCCGGGCACCACCAGACGGTCGACCGCCAGGTGCAGCAGGGCCGCCCCCGCCAGCAGCGCGACCAGCTGCCACGGCGTCGGCGCCAGCCCGGGCAGGCGCGGGCGCCGCAGCAGCCCGGCCCGCGCACCCTCGCGCAGCCAGTCGCGCAGGCCGAAGGCGGAGCCGATCGCCCCCGGGTCGACGGCGGCGCCGCCAGCGTGAGGGCCGATGGCGCCGGATCCGACGGCGGCGGCGGGTGCGCCATGCAGCGCGGGCGTGGTGGCAGGCAACGTGTCGTCGTCCATCCGGGGGGATCATGCCAGCCTCCGCAGCGGGCTCCGCAGCGCCCGGGACGGCTGCTATGCTGGCTGCGCATCTCCGGAACACTCGCATGAGCAGCAAGCCCCTCGACGGCATCGTGGTCGTCGCCCTGGAGCAGGCGGTCGCCGCACCGTACTGTTCGAGCCGCCTGGCCGATGCGGGTGCCCGCGTGCTGAAGATCGAGCGGCCCGAAGGCGACTTCGCCCGCGGCTACGACAAGGCGGTGCACGGCGAGTCGTCCTACTTCGTCTGGATCAACCGCGGCAAGGAGTCGGTGGTGCTCGACCTGCGGCGCGACGGCGACCGCGACCGCCTGCACGCCCTGCTCGCACACGCCGACGTCTTCCTGCAGAACCTGGCGCCCGGCGCGGCGGCGCGTCTGGGCTTCGGCGCGCAGGCGATGCGCGAGCGGCATCCGCGTCTGGTCACCTGCGACATCTCGGGCTACGGCGAATCGGGCCCGCTGCACCGGCTCAAGGCCTACGACCTGCTGGTGCAGGCCGAGAGCGGCCTCGTCGCGGTGAGCGGCGCGCCCGGGCCGTGGGGCCGGGTCGGCGTGTCGATCTGCGACATCGCGGCCGGCATGAACGCGCTGATCGGGATCCAGCAGGCGCTGCTGCAGCGCGAGCGCACCGGCCGCGGCAGCGGCGTGCAGGTCTCGCTGTTCGATTCGGCCGCCGAGCTGATGGCGGTGCCCTACCTGCAGGCGCGGTACGGCGGCAAGGCACCCGAGCGCGTCGGCCTCAGGCATCCCAGCATCGCGCCCTACGGCGCGTTCACCTGCGCCGACGGCCGCGAACTCGTGCTGTCGATCCAGAACGAGCGCGAATGGGCGAACTTCTGCGCCGGCGTGCTCGGCGACGAGGCCCTGGCGGGCGATCCCCGCTTCGCGGGCAACGACGCACGCGTGCGGCACCGGCCGGCGCTTGAAGCCGTGGTGCAGGCAGCCTTCGCCAGGCTGGACGCCACGCAGGCGGTCGAGCGGCTGGAGCGGGCCCAGATCGCCTATGGCGCCATCAACTCCGTGCAGGACCTGATCCGCCATCCGCAGCTGCGCACCCGGCCCATGGACGTGCACGGGCAGCCGGCCGAGCTGCCCGCGCCGCCGTTCCGCACCGAATGGGAGGACGCGCGCTTTCGCCCCGCGCCCGCCATCGGCGAGCATGCACCACTGCCCGGCCAGGGCCAGGACCGCTGAGCATGACCGCCATGCGCCGACGCTGCGCCGCCGTGCTCTGCGCGGCGCTGCTGCTGGCCGGCTGCGGCGGCGGCGCCGTGGTGGTCGGCTCGGGCGGCTCGTTCAACCTGGCGGTGGTGGTCGGCGGCTTCGCGGTGCGCGAACCCGTTGCCGCGGGCCAGGACGTGACGTTCTCGGTGCGCGCCGGCGAGTCGATCGAGGTCGATGCCAACGAGCCGGCCACCTGGTCGTTCTCGGTCAACGGCGGCCCGCTGTTCCAGAGCGGCACCGCCGTGCAGGTCGGCGGACTGCAGATCACCCAGGCGACGCTGACGTCCTCGCGCGTGGTGCTGCAGACGGCGATCGTCGGCACGCCCGTCCTGCCCGCCTTCGTCACGCTGACCGCGACCTCGCGCCTGGATGCGGCGCAGGTGGCGGTGGTCCGGCTCGAAGTCCGCTGAACGGCACGGAATAAACCCGGCCGCGCCGTCGTTGGTCCTTCTGCGGGCGGCGTTGCGCCGCCCGCACGCCCGGTGGGGCCGCCCCACCGGCTCCCATCCGTGAAGACCCTGGAGAAGACCTGATGAAGTTCGCCGCCTCTCTCGCCATCGCCGGCCTGGCCGCCGTGCTGGCCGCCCCGGCCTCGGCCCAGTTCGCCAAGCCCGAAGACGCCGTGAAGTACCGCCAGAGCGCGCTGTTCGTGATGGCCCAGCACTTCGGGCGGATCGGCGCCATGGCCAACGGCCGCGCGCCCTACGACGCCAAGGTGGCGCTGGAGAACGCCGAGATCGTGGCCGAACTGGCCCGCCTGCCCTGGGCCGGCTTCGGGCCCGGCACCGACAAGCTGTCGCAGAAGGCCAAGCCGGAGATCTGGACCGAGCAGGCCAGGTTCAAG
>NZ_DASRTN010000013.1:0-527912 GCF_035655895.1 Ramlibacter sp. | reverse complement strand
GGCCCCAGAACAGCTGCGGGTTGCTGGTCATGACCTGCGGCCCGGGCTGGATGTTGTGGATGGTCATGGCGCCCACCATCAGCGCCATCACGGCGTTGGGCGGGATGCCCAGCGTCAGCAGCGGGATGAACGAGGTCTGGGAGCCGGCGTTGTTGGCCGACTCGGGCGCCGCGACGCCGCGGATATTGCCCTTGCCGAACGGCACTTCGCCCGGGCGCAGCTTGGTCTTCTTCTCGATGGTGTAGGCCGCGAAGGCCGACAGCAGCGCGCCACCGCCCGGCAGGATGCCGAGCGCCGCGCCGAGCGCAGTGCCGCGCAGCACGGCCGGAATCAGGTTGCGGAAGTCTTCCTTGTTCGGGAACAGGCCGGTCACCTTGGAGGTGAACACCTCGCGCTCGTCGGCGTGCTTGGAGAGATTCATGATGATCTCGCCGTAGCCGAACACGCCCATGGCGATCACGATGAAGCCGATGCCGTCGGTCAGCTCGGGGATGTCGAACGAGTAGCGCGCGACACCCGAGTTGACGTCGGTGCCGATCAGGCCGAGCAGCAGGCCCAGCACGATCATCGAGACCGCCTTGATCAGCGAGCCGGAGGCCAGCACCACGGCGCCGATCAGGCCCAGCACCATCAGCGAGAAGTACTCGGCCGGGCCGAACTTGAAGGCGACTTCGGTCAGCGGTGCCGCGAAGCCCGCCAGGATCAGCGTGCCCACGCAGCCGGCGAAGAACGAGCCGAGGCCCGCCGCCGCGAGGGCTGGCCCCGCGCGGCCCTGGCGCGCCATCTGGTAGCCGTCGATCACAGTCACCACCGAGGATGACTCGCCCGGCAGGTTGACCAGGATGGCGGTGGTGGAGCCACCGTACTGGGCGCCGTAGTAGATGCCCGCCAGCATGATCAGCGCCGACACGGGCGGCAGCGCGTAGGTGGCCGGCAGCAGCATGGCGATGGTGGCCACGGGGCCCACGCCGGGCAGCACGCCGATCAGCGTGCCCAGCAGGCAGCCAACGAACGCGTACAGCAGGTTGATCGGCGTGAAGGCCACGCCGAAGCCGAGGGACAGGTTTGCGATCAGATCCATGACGTGCCCCGGGTCAGCCGGTGATGAAGGAAGGCCACACCGGGAACTGCAGCTTGAGCAGCCAGACGAAAGCCACGTAACTCAGGACGGCCAGCACGGTGGCCAGCACCGCGACTTCCTTGGCCTTGAACTCGTCGCCCGCCAGCGCCGCCACGAAGGTCAGCCCGTAGATGGCGACGATCAGGCCCATGGCCGGGATGTTGAAGCGCGGAATGCCGGCCAGCAGGATGCCGAACAGCACGTTGGCGCCGATGATGAAGCCCAGCTGCTTCCAGGCGATCGAGCCGACCCTGTCGCCGTCTTCCGTCTCGACGACCAGGCCGCTGAACATCACGAGCAGGCCCAGGATGGCCAGCAGGATGCCCAGCATCAGCGGGAAGTAGCCGGGGCCCATGCGGGCGCCCTGCCCGATCGAGTAGTTGGTGGCGCCCCAGGCGAAACCGACGCCGACCACCGTGAACATCACGCCCGCCAGGAAGTCTTTCTGGCTCTTGATTCTCATGACTGTCTCCTCGGATTGACCGAAGCTTCGGATTGTTGCGGTCAGGCCCCGGTCAGCCGATGTGGATTTCACCTATAGGGCCACGGGCGGACGGGCGGTCGGCTGCGGACCGGCCGAGCGCCGGGGGCGCCCATCCTGGGTGCGGCAACCCGGCGGTGTGAGGAGAAACTTCAGCCGTCGAGCGGCGGGGTGGCCGACAGCACTTCCTCCAGCGTGGTGACCCCTTCGGCCACGCGCAGGGCCCCGGCCAGCCGGAGCGGCCGCATGCCGTCGGCCATGCCCTGGCGCCGCAGCGACTCCATCGAGGGGTCGCGGGTGACCCGTTCCTTGAAGGCCTCGCTCACGGTGAGCAGCTCGTACAGGCCCATCCGGCCCATGAAGCCGGTCATGCGGCAGTCGACGCAGCCGACCGGGCGGTACGGCCGCCAGTTGCCGGTGAGCTTCCAGGGCCGGATCACCTCCTCGACCGGCTCCCGCGACGCCGCGTCGTCGGGCTCGCGGCACTGGCGGCACAGCGTGCGCACCAGCCGCTGGGCCAGCACCCCCAGCACTGTCGCGTTCAGCAGGTAGGGCGGCACGCCCAGCTCCATCAGCCGGCTCACGGCCGACGGCGCGTCGTTGGTGTGCAGGGTGGAGAACACCAGATGGCCGGTCAGGGCCGCCTGCACGGCCATCTCGGCGGTCTCCAGGTCGCGGATCTCGCCCACCATGATGATGTCGGGGTCCTGCCGCATCAGGGCGCGCAGGCCCTCGGCGAAGCCGAACTCCAGCTGGGGCTGCACCTGGGTCTGGTTGAAGGCCGGCTCGATCATCTCGATCGGGTCCTCCACCGTGCTGACGTTCACTTCCTCGGTGGCGATGCGCTTGAGGGTGGAATACAGCGTGGTGGTCTTGCCCGAGCCGGTGGGCCCCGTGACCAGGATGATCCCGTGCGGGCGCTTGACCAGCGCCTCCCAGCGCTGGGCATCGTGCTGGGAGAAGCCGAGCGCATCCAGGTCCTTCACCGCGGTGTCCGGGTCGAAGATGCGCATCACCATCTTCTCGCCGAAGGCGGTGGGCAGCGTCGACAGCCGCATCTCGACCTCGTCGCCACGCGGATTGCGCGTCTTGATGCGCCCGTCCTGCGGGCGGCGCTTCTCCACCACGTCCATGCGCCCGAGCAGCTTGATGCGGGCGGTCATCGCGTTGAGCACGCCCATCGGCATCTGGTAGACCGGGTGCAGCACGCCGTCGATGCGGAAGCGGATCACGCCCTGCTCGCGCCGGGGCTCCAGGTGGATGTCGCTGGCGCGCTGGTCGAACGCGTAGGTCCAGAGCCAGTCGACCACCTGCACCACGCCCTGGTCGTTGGCATCCAGCTGCTTGGTGCTGCGACCCAGTTCGACGAGCTGCTCGAAGCTGCCGCCGCCGGCGTTGCCGCCGGACTTCTGGGCGGCGCGCACCGACTTGGCGAGCGCAAAGAATTCGGCGGTGTACCGGTGGATGTCCTGCGGATTGGCGACGACGCGGCGAACCGACCGGCGCGCCTGGCGCTCCACCTCGGCCAGCCAGTCGGTCACGAAGGGCTCGGCCGTCGCGACGACCACCTCGCTGGTGGTGACCTGCACCGGCAGCACGCGGTGACGCTCGGCGTAGGCGGCGCTCATCGTCTCGGACACCCTTCCGACGTCCACCTTCAGGGGGTCGATGCGCAGGTACTCGAGCCCGGCGCGCTGCGCCAGGTACTGGGTGAGCGTCTCGATGTCCAGCGGCTTGCCGTCGGACGCGCGCGTCATCGACACCGCCGCCAGCCGCACCAGCGGGTGCTGCATGCTCTCGGCTTGGGCGCAGCGCGCGATGGTGCGGCGCGCCTCCTCGGGGCTGATGACGGCATCCTCGCTCAGCCACTCGACCAGCCGGCGCCAGTCGACCGGGCCGCTGAACGGGGTGCGGGAGACTGCGGGCTGGAGGCGGACTGAGCTCATCCTGCGATCATTCCACACGGCGGAAGACGCGCAACCATTTCGGCGCCGGCAGGCCCCAGCGGTCGCGGATTTCGTCCGCGCGTGCGGCAAGTTCGCCACGCACCGGGATCTGCGGCGTCCGCAGCGCGAGCACCACGGTGTTGCCCTCCCGGGTCGGCCGGAAGGCCCAGACGGCCTCTGCTCCGAAGGCGGCCCGGATCCTCGCCAGGCTGCGTTCGTAGCTGGAAGAGCGCCCGAACAGGTTGACGGTCATGCAGCCGTCCTCGGTGAGCAGGCGGCGGCAGTCGGCATAGAACGCCTCGCTGTCCAGCACGGGAGCGGCGGCCTCGTGGTCGTACAGGTCGACCTGCAGCGCATCGACCTGGCCCCGCCAGTGCTCGTGCGCCGCGACCTCCGCGGCATCGCCGAGCACCACCGACAGCCGCGAATCGTCGCGCGGCAGCTTGAACCACAGCCGGCACGCGGCGACCACCTGCGGGTTCAGCTCGATCGCCGTCGTCTTCATCCGCAGCTTGCGGTGGCAGAACTTGGTCAGCGACGCGGCGCCCAGGCCCAGCTGCATCGCGTGGCGCCGGGCCACCGAGGCCGGCTCCACGAACAGCAGCCAGGCCATCATGCGCTGGACGTATTCGAGGTGGATCTCGAACGGCTCGTCCAGCCGCATCGAGCCCTGCACCCACTCGGTGCCCAGGTGCAGGTAGCGGATGTCGCCGTGGTCGGAGAAATTGACCTCGGGCAGTGGGTCGGGGCGGGTCTTCACGGGCGCGGATTATCCGCCGCGTTCCGCACCAGCCTCACGCGCGCGCCACACGCCGCCCCGGGTGCCCGCCTACTTCTCGACGGCCGCGTAGACCATGTTGCGCAGCACCGAGCGATAGGGCACGCGCTGCTTGGGCGACTGCATCATGAACACCACGAACATGTTGTGCCGCGGGTCCGCCCAGAAGTACGTGCCGCCCGCGCCGCCCCAGTTGTACTCGCCGGCCGGCGAGTTGTAGGGCGCCTCGCCGTCGACCTTGCGCACCGCGAATCCGAGGCCGAAACCGTAGCCGGCGCCCGGCAGGTACAGCGGCGTGGTTGCCACGCTGGTGCCCAGGTGGTCCGACGTCATGTAGCGCACGGTGGTCGGACTGAGGTAGCGGCGTCCGTCCAGCGAGCCGCCGTTGAGCATCATCTGCAGGAAGCGGGCGTAGTCGGTCGCGGTGGACACCAGGCCGCCGCCGCCGGACTCGAACTTCGTCGGGATCCGCGGGTTGCCGACGGTGGCGCCCGCACCGATCACGCGGTCTTCGGGCAGGGGCTCGGCGATGCGCGCCTGGCGCGCCGGCTCCGTGACGTAGAAGCTGGTGTCCTTCATGCCGAGCGGATCGAGCAGCTTGCCGCGCAGCACCGAGTACAGGCTCTGGCCGGTGACGACTTCGAGCACGCGTCCGAGCACGTCGGTGGAGTAGCTGTAGTCCCAGGTGCTGCCCGGCTGGTAGTGCAGCGGCAGCGTGGCCAGCTTCTCGGCGAACTCGGCGGTGGTGAAGTCCCCCGCGCCAACCCCGGCGTCGAGGTAGGCCTTCTTCACCAGCGATTCACCGAAGAAGCCGTAGGTCAGGCCCGAGGTGTGGCGAAGCAGATCCTGGACCGTGATGGGCCGCCGCTGCGGCACCAGCTCCAGCGACTTGGCACCGGTGGCCGGATCGGTCTTCTCCACCCCCACGCGGGTGTTGGCGAAGCTGGGGATGTAGCGCGAGACCGGCGCCTCCAGGACCAGCTTGCCCTCCTCAGCCAGCATCAGCGTCGCCACCGACACCAGGGGCTTGGTCATGGAATAGATGCGGAAGATGCTGTCTCGGCTCATCGGGTCGGGGCGCGCGGGGTCCTGCCGCCCGACCGCCTGGTAGTAGCCGACCCGGCCGTTGCGCACCACCATGATCACCGCCCCGGGGATGCGCTTGGCATCCACCTCGGCCTGCAGCCAGGCACCCACCCGGCCCAGCCGTTCCGAGGACAGGCCCAGCTCTTCCGGGCTGGCGGTGGGCAGCGCCTGCGCGCTCGCGCCCGCATGGGCGGCGAAGGCGAGCGTGGCGCCCGCGAGCCAGCCGCGCCAGGCCCGCGAGAGGGTGGTGATCGTCATCCGATGTCTCCTTGTGTTGAAGGCGCGCTTATCGCACGCGCCCGCCGCGCTTGCCAAGCACGCAGGCGGCAGATGCGGGTTCTCCCGGAGCCGCTTCAGCGCTGCGCGAGCAGCGGCTGCAGGCGCGGCAGCGCAGCCACCGCGTTGGCCGTGGTGGCGTGCGCAAGCTCGTCCACAGGCATGCCGCGCAGACGCGCGACCACCTCGGCGATCGCGGGCAGCTCGCCGGGTTCGTTGCGCCCCTGCGCCCCGCCGTCCGCCCGCTCCGCCGCTGTCCGGTAGAGCCAGTGCGGCGGGATGTCCGGCGCATCGGTCTCCAGGACCAGCGACGACAGGGGCAGCGCCGCGGCGAGCCGGCGCAACTGGAGCGCGCGGTCGTATGTCACGGCACCGCCGAAGCCCAGCTTGAAGCCGAGGTCGATGAACTGCCTGGCCTGCTGCTCGCTGCCGTTGAACGCATGGGCGATGCCGGTGACCGGAATCTCGCGCAGGTGCTTGAGCAGCCGGTCGGCCGAGCGGCGCACGTGCAGGATCACCGGCAGCCGATGGCGCCTGGCCAGCAGCAGCTGTTCGCGCAGGAAGTGCTCCTGCCGCGCGGGATCGAGGCCGGGCACGAAGAAGTCCAGGCCGATCTCGCCGACGGCCACCAGGTCCGGGTCACCGGCGTGGTGCGCAAGCGCCCTGTCGAGCAATGCGAGGTCGTCCTCCCGCGCGGACGGCGTGAACAGCGGATGGATCCCGAGCGCGTGGCTGTCGCCGGTGGCGCGCGCGAGCGCGCGGACCGTGTCGAAGTTCGCGGCTTCGACCGCTGGGATCACGCAGTGGCGCACGCCCGCGGCGCGGGCCCGTTGCCGCACATCCATGGCGTCGCGAGCAAACTCGGGCGCATCGAGATGACAGTGGGTGTCGACCAGCGCCGGCATGGCCTGCATCATGCCGCAACACCCGTGCAGGCCGCTTCAAACCGTGCTACCGTGCGTCGACGATCCGGCGGTGTCCCACCGCAGTCCCAGGAAGGTGTTCCGATGCGCAGGCCAGCTCTCTACAGCTCCAGCCGTCCGGCCCCTGCGCAGCAGGAGACTCCCGCCGCGCAGCCCGCGCCCGAGACGGCCGCGACCTCCCCCGCCCCCTCGCGCCGATCGCGGCTGTCCGCCTCCAGTCCGATGCTCCTGTGGGCCGCCATCGCGGTGCTGGCGGCCCTGCTGGCCACCAGCCTCGTGCTCAACCTGAAGCCCTCGCAACGCAGGATCACGCAGCAGGACATCAATGCCGCGGTCCTCAAGACGCTCGAGACGCAGAACCTGCCGTCCGAGTACGCGAAGGCCTACGAGAACATCCGCCCCTCGGTCGTGCGCGTCGTCAGCTACGTGAAGAAGAGTCGCGTGAAGGACGACAAGGCGCTGCGCGGCCATGGCGCCAAGCCCAAGCCGCTCGGGCCCGCGCAGGGCGCGGACGGCAATGCCGCCGACGACGATGAGATCGAGGCCGGCGTCGGCACCGGCGTGGTGATCGTCGACAAGGGCATCATCCTGACCAACCTGCACGTGGTGTCGGGCTCGGACACCGTGAAGGTCACGTTCTTCGACGGCCTCGAGGCCACCGCCACCGTCACCGGCGTGCAGCCCGAGAACGACCTGGCGGTGCTGCAGGCGCAGAAGATCCCCGACGACATGATCGCCGCGACGATGCGCTCGGCCGGCGACCTGCTGCCCGGCGACAAGGTCTTGGCCGTCGGCTATCCGTTCGGCATCGGTCCTTCAGCCTCCGGGGGCATCGTGTCGGGCCTGAAGCGCTCGTTCCGCTCGCCCGAGGGCAAGCAGGAGATGAGCAACCTCATCCAGTTCGATGCGGCGGCCAATCCGGGCAACTCCGGCGGCCCGCTCGTCACCATGGATGGCGAGGTGGTGGGCATCGTCACCGCCATCCTCAATCCCACGCCGGCTCGCACCTTCCTGGGCATCGGGTTTGCCGTGCCCATCGAGAACGCCGCTTCCGCGGCCGGGCTGCCGCCCTTCTGAGAACCTGCCCCTTCGCCGCACGAGAGGTCACCGATGGATCAAAGCACCCGCCAGGACAGCGCCACCGCCAAGCTCATGGAGCAGATCCTCTACGAGGTCAAGCGCGTGGTGGTCGGGCAGGACCGGTTCCTGGAGCGGGTCATGGTGGCCATGCTGGCACAGGGCCACCTGCTGGTGGAAGGCGTCCCGGGCCTGGCCAAGACGCTGACGGTCAAGACGCTGGCCAGCACCGTGCGCGGCGGGTTCAAGCGGATCCAGTTCACGCCCGACCTGGTGCCCTCCGACCTGGTCGGCACCCGCATCTACAACCAGAAGAGCGGCGACTTCAGCACCAGCCTCGGGCCGGTGTTCACCAACCTGCTGCTGGCCGACGAGATCAACCGCGCCCCCGCCAAGGTGCAGAGCGCACTGCTCGAGGTGATGCAGGAGCGCCAGGTCACCATCGCCGGCGAAACCCACCGCGTGCCCGAGCCGTTCCTGGTGATGGCCACGCAGAACCCGATCGAGACCGAGGGCACCTACCCGCTGCCCGAGGCCCAGGTCGACCGCTTCATGATGAAGGTGCTGGTCGACTACCCCACCGACGAGGAAGAGTACGTCATCGTCGAACGCGTCACCGGCCCGGCCGTGAACGTCACCCCGGTCGCCACCACCGAGCAGCTGGCGGCGCTGCAGCACGAGTGCCGGCGGGTGTACGTTGATCCGTCGCTGGTGCAGTATGCGGTGCGGCTGGTGTCGGCCACGCGCAACCCGGACCGGCACGACCTGAAGGACCTGCGCAAGTTCATCACCTACGGCGCCAGTCCGCGCGCCACGATCAACCTCACCGAGGGCGCCCGGGCACTGGCCATGTTGCGCGGGCGCACCTATGCGCTGCCCGAGGACATGTCCGACCTGGTGCCCGACGTGCTGCGCCACCGCGTGGTGCTGTCGTACGAGGCACTGTCCGAAGGGCTGAACGCCGACGCGGTCGTCCAACGCATCATGGCCAAGGTGCCGGCGCCAGCCCGGCTGCTCGAACATGAAAAGCTGGCTGCGTAGGTCCACACCGAAGGCCGAGCCACCGGCTTCGCGGCCCGCCGCGCCTGCGGCGGCGGCCGAGCACGTGCTCAAGCGCCTGGAGTGGACGGTCATCCGCCGGCTCGACGGCCTGCTGCAGGGCGACTACCGCACGCTGATGCGCGGCGCCGGGCTCGACCTGGCCGACCTGCGCGAGTACCAGCACCACGACGACGTGCGCCACATCGACTGGAACGTCACCGCCCGGCAGAACGTGCCACACGTGCGGGTCTTCACGGAAGACCGGGAGATGGCCGCGTGGTTCCTGCTGGATCTGAGCCCGTCGGTCGACTTCGGCTCGGGCGAGCTGCGCAAGCGCAATGTCTCGGCCGAATTCGTGGCGGTGCTCGCGCGCATGCTGACCCGCCACGGCAACCGCGTGGGCGCGGTGCTGCACGGCGGCGGCACCAACATGATGATCCCCAGCCGTGCCGACCGGCGCCACGTGCTGCACATCCTGCACAGCATCCAGGCACAGCACGGCAGTGGCGAGACCGGGCCCACGCGGCTGCGCGAACTGCTCGACTCCGCCGCCGGCGTGATCAAGCGCCGCTCCACCATCTTCGTGGTCTCCGACTTCATCAGCGAGCCCGGCTGGGAACGCTCGCTCGGGCTGCTGGGGCAGCGTCACGAGGTGGTGGCGGTGCGCGTGCTGGATCCGCTCGAGCTGCAGCTGCCCGACCTCGGGCTGCTCACCTTGCGCGATGCCGAAACGGGCGAACAGATCCTGGTCGACACGCACGATGCGGGGTTCCGCAAGCGCTTTGCCCGCATCGCGGCCCAGCGCGAGGCCGAACTTCGCGAAGCGCTGGTGCGCGCCGGCGTCGATGCGCTGGAGCTGTCGACCGACGCCGACCTGGTCGAGGCCATGGTCCGCTTCACCGAGATCCGCAAGCGGCGCGCCCGGCTGTCGTCGGGCGGGATGCCCGTGCACCTGCGGCAGGCCGCCTGAGAAGGAAGATCCCATGAATTTCCTCTGGCCCGAGTTCCTCTGGCTCCTGCTGGCGGCGCCGCTGCTGATCCTGCTCTACCTGTGGCTGCTGCGGCGCAAGAAGAAGATGGCCGTGCGGTATGCCTCGCTGTCGATCGTCAAGGAGGCCATGGGCCCGGGCCAGAGCTGGCGCCGCCACGTGCCGCCGGCGCTGTTCCTCCTCGCGCTGGTCGCCATGCTGGTGGCCGGCGCCCGCCCGACCGCGGTGGTGACACTGCCGTCGCAACAGCAGACCATCATCCTGGCGATGGACGTCTCGGGCAGCATGCGTGCCGCGGACGTGCAGCCCAGCCGCCTGGAGGCGGCGCAGGCCGCGGCCAAGTCGTTCCTGGCCGAGCTGCCGCGCCACGTCAAGGTGGGCATCGTCGCGTTCGCCGGGTCGGCCCAGGTGGCCCAGCTGCCCACGGTCAACCGCGAGGACCTGGTCACTGCCATCGACCGGTTCCAGCTGCAGCGCGCCACCGCCACCGGCAATGCCATCGTGATCTCGCTGGCCACGCTGTTCCCCGACCAGGGCATCGAGCTGGCGGCGCTGCAGGGCGGCCGCGAGAAGCCGCGCGGCTTCGCCATCGACGGCGAGAAGAAGGAGAAGAAGGAGTTCACGCCGGTCGCACCGGGCTCCTACACCTCGGCGGCCGTCATCATGCTGACCGACGGCCAGCGCACCACCGGGGTCGACCCGCTGGAGGCGGCCAAGATGGCGGCCGACCGCGGCGTGCGGGTCTACACCGTGGGCATCGGCACCGTGGACGGCGAGACCATCGGCTTCGAAGGCTGGTCCATGCGCGTGCGGCTGGACGAGGAGACGCTCAAGGCCATCGCCAGCAAGACCAGCGCCGAGTACTTCTACGCCGGCACGGCGCAGGACCTGAAGAAGGTCTACGACACGCTGAGCTCCAAGCTCACGGTCGAGAAGAAGGAAACCGAGATCTCCGGCCTGCTGGCGCTCGCCGCCGCGGCGCTGGCCCTGGTGTCGGGCGCGCTGTCCCTGCTCTGGTTCAACCGGATCCTGTGAGCCGGCGCGGCGCTAGGCCAGCCGCCCGGACACCAGCCGCAGCTGGCGTCCGCAGCGCGCCGCCAGCGCCTCGTCGTGCGTCACCAGCACGAAGGCCGTGCCGCGGTCGCGTGCCAGCTGGAGCATCAGGTCGAACACCGCATCGGCCGTCCCCCGGTCGAGGTTGCCGGTGGGCTCGTCGGCCAGCACGCAATCGGGGTGCGTGACGAGGGCGCGCGCGATCGCGACCCGCTGGCGCTCGCCGCCGGACAGCTCCGCCGGGCGGTGGTCCAGCCGGTGTCCCAGCCCGACCGCCTGCAGCGCCTCCGTGGCACGCTGCGCGCACACCTCGGCCGACTCGCGCCGGATGCGCAGCGGCATGCCCACGTTGTCCAGGGCGCTGAACTCCGGCAGCAGGTGGTGGAACTGGTAGACGAAGCCCAGGTGACGGTTGCGCAGCGCGCCCTGCGCGGTCGGGCCGAGCGATCCGAGCAGTTGCCCGGCCAGGCGCACCTCGCCCTGGCTCGGCGCGTCCAGGCCGCCCAGCAGGTGCAGCAGGGTGCTCTTGCCCGAGCCGGAGGCGCCGACGATCGCCAGCGTCTCTCCGCCGTGCACCTCGAGATCGACCCCGCGCAGCACCTCCACGTCGAGGCCGCCTTCGCTGAAGCGCTTGGCCAGGCCGCGGGCGTGCAGCACCGGCCCGTGGACGGCGTCATTCATAGCGCAGGGCCTCGGCCGGATTGACGCGGCTGGCCCGCCAGCTCGGGTACAGCGTGGCCACGAACGCCAGCACCAGCGAGATCACCGCGATCGGCACGATGTCCGCGCTCTGCGGGTCGCTGGGCATCCGGCTGATGAGGTAGATGTCGCGCGGCAGGAAGCTGGCCTGGAACAGCCGTTCCAGCGCCGGCACGATGACGTCGATGTTGAACGCCACTGCGAGCCCGAGCAGCAGGCCGGCCAAGGTGCCGATCACGCCGACGGCCGCCCCCTGCACCACGAAGATCCCCATGATGCTGCGCGGGCTGGCGCCCAGCGTGCGCAGGATCGCGATGTCGGCGCGCTTGTCGGTCACGGTCATCACGAGCGTGCTCACCAGGTTGAACGCGGCCACCGCCACGATCAGCGTGAGGATGATGAACATCATGCGCTTCTCGACCTGCACGGCGGCGAACCAGGTGCGGTTCTGGCGGGTCCAGTCGCGCACCACCACCGGCCCGGTGAGGCTGCCGGCGAGCTCGCCCGCGACCTCGCGTGCCTGGTTCAGGTCCTTCAGCTTGAGCCGCACCCCGGTCGGTCCCTCGAGCCGGAAGATGCGGGCGGCATCGTCCTGGTGCAGCAGCGCCAGCCCGCTGTCGTATTCGTAGTGGCCCGAGTCGAACGTGCCGGCCACCGTCATCTGCTTCAGGCGCGGCACGATGCCCGCAGGCGTGACCTGCCCGCTCGGCGCGATCAGCGTCACCGGATCGCCGACGCGCACGCCCAGGCTGCGCGCCAGCTCGGACCCCAGCACGATGCCGAACTGCCCCGGCACGAGTCGCCCGAGCACGTCGGCCTGCAGGCCCTTGCCGAGGTCGGTGACCTCCGGCTCGCGGGCCGGGTCGATGCCCCGCACGATCGCACCGCGCATGTCCTCGCCCCGGGCCAGCAGGGCCTGTGCCGTGATGAAGGGGGCGGCCCCGAGCACCTGCGGGTGGGCCCGCGCCTCGCGCAGCGTGCGCTCCAGGTCGGGGAGCACGCTGCCGCCGGGGCCGTAGATCTCCACGTGCGAGACGACCCCCAGCATGCGGTCGCGCACCTCCTTCTGGAATCCGTTCATCACCGACAGCACGATGATCAGGGCCGCCACTCCGAGGGCGATGCCGAGCATGGAGACACCGGAGATGAAGGAGATGAAGCCGTTGCGGCGGGTGGCGCGCCCTGCCCGGGTGTAGCGCCAGCCCAGCGCCAGCTCGTAGGGGAGTGGCATGGAGGGGATTGTCGTTTGGGCGGCATTGTGGCATCCGCGAGAATCCCGGACATGTCGGACGGTGACCACTTGCTGATTCCCTTCGCCGCCTCGGGCGCCGAAGGCTGCCGCAGCGTGCTGGAGCGCCTGTCGCTGCCGCACCTGGAACGCCTGCTGGCCCGCCTGGCGCCCGGCGAAACGGACGCGGGCGACGACCGCTTGCTGTCGATGCCGCACGAGCGGGCCCTGGCCCGCGCCTGCGGCATCCGGGGCAGCGACGGCCAGCTGCCGTGGGCGGCCTGGCAGGTGGCCCAGAGCGACCGCGACCCGGGGCAGGATGCGTGGTCGTGGATCACGCCATGCCACTGGCGGGTCGGCGCCGACCACGTGTTCATGCAGCATCCGCAGGAACTGCACCTGGACGCGCAGGAGTCGCAGGCGCTGCTGGCGGCCATGCAGCCGTACTTCGAGCAGGACGGCATCACGCTGTCGTACGACGCGCCCACCCGCTGGCTGGCCCGCGGGCCCCTGTTCGCGGGGCTTGCAACGGCGTCGCTCGATCGCGTGGTCGGCCGCGTGATCGATCCTTGGATGCCGCGTGGCGACGCGGCACGTCCGCTGCGCCGGCTGCAGCAGGAGATGCAGATGCTGCTCTACACCCATCCAGTGAACGAGGAGCGCACGCGCGGCGGCCTGCTGCCGGTCAATTCCTTCTGGGCCAGCGGCACCGGCGCGCTGGCGGAGGGCGACAGGCCCGCCACGCCGGCCGGCCTGCGGATCACCCACTCGCTGCGCGATGCAGCGCTGCTGCAGGACTGGCGCGCCTGGGGCGCAGCCTGGCAGCAGCTCGATGCACGCGACGCGGCCCGGCTGCAGCAGGCGCTGGAGACCGGACGCCCCGTGGCGCTGACCCTGTGCGGCGAGCGCCAGGCGCGGACCTGGCGCAGCGCCGGGGCCGGCTGGCGCCAGCGGCTTGCCGGCCTGGTCTCGCGCCGGCGGCCCATCGACTGGTTGAACGAACTATGAAGATCATTCCCCGGGACATCCCCCCTCGCGCCGCCTGGGCGCTCGAGCAGGCCGGCATCCACCCGCTGCTGGCCCGCCTGTACGCGGCACGTGGCGTGTCGGGCAAGGAGGAACTGGACGACGGCCTCGCGCGGCTGCTGCCGCCTGCGGGCCTGAAGGGCGCGGCGCAGGCCGCGGTGCTGCTGGCCGACGCGATCGGGCAGGACCGCCGACTGTGCGTCGTCGCCGACTACGACTGCGACGGTGCCACTGCCTGCGCGGTGGCGGTGCGCGGCCTGCGCATGCTTGGCGCCAGGCACGTCGACTACCTCGTGCCCGACCGGGTGGTCGACGGCTACGGGCTCACCGCGCCGATCGCACAGCGCGTCAAGTCGGCCGGGGCGGACGTGCTGATCACCGTCGACAACGGCATCGCCAGCGTCGAAGGCGTGGCGGCCGCCAACGCACTGGGTCTGCAGGTGCTGGTGACCGACCACCACCTCCCCGGCCCGCAGTTGCCGGACGCGGCGGTCATCGTCAATCCCAACCAGCCCGGCTGCGGCTTCGAGAGCAAGTCCATCGCCGGGGTGGGCGTGATGTTCTACGTGCTGCTGGCGTTGCGCGCCGAACTGCGCGCACGTGGCCGGTTCGACCTGCAGTCGCAACCCAAGCTCGACGCGCTGCTGCCCCTGGTGGCGCTGGGCACTGTGGCCGACGTGGTCAAGCTCGACGCGAACAACCGCCGCCTGGTGGCCCAGGGCCTGAAGCGGATCCGGGCCGGCGCCCTGCCCTGCGGCGTCGCCAGCCTGTTCGCGGCGGCCGGCCGCCAGGCCCGGGCGGCCACCACCTTCGACTTCGGCTTCGCGCTCGGCCCCCGCATCAATGCCGCCGGGCGGCTGGCCGACATGCGCCTGGGCATCGAATGCCTGCTCACCGACGACGAGGCGCGGGCTGCCGAGCTCGCCGCGGCGCTCGACGCCATCAACCGGGAGCGCAAGGGCATCGAGGGCGAGATGCGCGACCAGGCCCTGGAACTCGCGGAGACGTTGTTCGAGGAAGGCGAGGAGCCGCCGCCGGCGCTGTGCGTGTTCGATCCCGACTTCCACGAGGGCGTGGTCGGCATCGTGGCCTCGCGGCTGAAGGACCGGTTCCATCGGCCGACCTTCGTCTTCGCCGCCAGCCAGGCGCCGGGCAAGGAGCACGAACTCAAGGGCTCCGGGCGCTCCATCCCCGGCTTCCACTTGCGCGACGCGCTGGACCTGGTGGCCAAGCGCCATCCCGGCGTGCTGCTGCGCTTCGGCGGCCACGCGATGGCCGCCGGCTGCACCATCCCCGAGGACCAGCTCGACACGTTCGAGCAGGCGCTCAGCCAGGTGGCGCAGGAGTGGCTCGACGCGGCCACCCTGATGCGCCGGCTGCACACCGATGGCCCGCTGGCGCCGGAGTACCGGCGCCCCGAGCTGGTGGACACGCTGCACGAGCAGGTGTGGGGACAGGGGTTCGCGCCGCCGGTGTTCAGCGAGGAGCTGGAGGTGCTCTCGCAGCGGCTGGTGGGCGAGCGGCACCTGGCGCTCAAGCTGCGCCACCAGGGCCAGCCGGTCGACGGCATCTGGTTCGGCCGGACCGAACCGCTGCCGCCGCGGGCGCGGCTCGCCTACCGCCTCGATGCCGACGAGTGGCAGGGCGTGCGGCGCGTGCGCTTCCTGATCGAGGGCGTCGAGGGCTAGACCGAGGTGCGGTGCGCGGCGCGCACGCGGGGATCGTCGAAGTAGGCGAACAGGCGCTGGGCCACGACATGCAGCGCCTCGTCGGGAAGTGTCTGCGCGCGCGCTAGCTGCCACATGGCGTATTCGCGGTCGCCCAGCATCATCGCGGAGCTGACGCACCGGCCATGGCCCGCCATCAGGAGCGTGAAGCTGCCGAGCAGTTGCGTCGGGCAGTAACGGTTGGCGGTGGGCAGCTCGAACTCGTCGGATGCATCCAGCGAGGTCGGCTCCTGCGGATCCGTCTCGGCCGCGGCATCCGCGAGGGGGACATGGGTCATGGCTGCTCCCTGTTCGTTCTGTCTGCTGCAGGATAGGTTTTGCAGTGCAACAAGGCGCGTCGGCCGCGACGGTCGGCGGCTGTCGGACGCAAGCTCAACGCCTGGGCGGTGCCCGCCGATGCCGAGGTCGGCCGGCCGCCCGCCGTCATTGCCACGCAAGGCTGACTGGGGTGGCGCCATGGCCGGCCTGCGCCGGGGCGGGCCGCGCCTGCGCGGCCGCGAAGCCGCTCGGTGCACAGCTGCCGATGGTCGAATTCGCCAGGTATTGCAGGCAGTCCCGCGCCGCCAGTTGCTGCACCTGCACGGCCGCGCGGCGGGCCTCGGCGCGGCGGACCTGGTGGCTGCACAGGAGGTAGAACGCCAGCAGCTGGCTGCAGGCGACGGCCGCAAGGACCAGCCAGAACACGCGATCGCGCGGCAGGCCGCTGGCGGGGTCGAGCAATCGGGACAGCATGACGTCGCTCCTTCGAATGCGGCCCATGCTAGGCAGCCGCAGAAACGGCCGGGCGGCGCAGCGCCCGCAAGCTCCTGTAGGACAAAATCGGCGCGGACCGTCGCACCATGAACGCACTGCTCGACCCCGTCACCACTGCCGCGCGGCTGGCGCCCGCGGCGCTCGCCCGCGCCATCGAGGACCTGCTGCGCGATCCCACCGTCGAGGTTCCGCAGCGGCTGGTCCAGGCGCTGCCCGGCGGCGGCACCCTGTTCGTCATGCCCGCCCTGGACGGTCGGGTCGCCATCACCAAGCTGATCACGTACACGCCCGCCAACGCGGGGACCGGCCGGCCGGCCATCCAGGGCGATGTGGTCGTCTTCGACGTGGGCACGGGCGAGCGCCTGCTGGTGCTCGACGGCCCGACGGTCACGGCCCGGCGGACCGCCGCGGTGTCCCTGCTGGCGGCACAGCGTCTCGCGCCCTGCCCCGGCGGGCCGCTGCTGATCGTGGGTGCGGGGACGCAGGGCCGCGCCCACCTCGAAGCGTTTGCAGCCGGCCTGCCGCTGCGCGAGGTGCGGGTGGCCTCGCGCAGCCGAGCCAGCGCGCAGGCGCTGGTGGACCTGGCGCTGTCGCTGGGGTTGCGGGCCAGCGTCGTCGACGATCCCGCGGCCGCCCTGGCCGATTGCCCGCTGGTGGTCACCTGCACGCCGGCCAGCGGGGTCGTGCTGGACGGCGCGCCTCGGCACGATGCCTTCGTCGCCGCCGTCGGCGCCTTCACCCCGAGGATGGTGGAGCTGTCGCCTCGGCTGTGCCGCCACGTGGCGGCGCACGGCGGCATCGTCGTGGACACCCCCGATGCCCGGCACGAGGCGGGCGACCTGCTCCAGGCCGGGCTGGAAGTGGGCGCATTCCCGAGCCTGGCCGATGTGGTGCTCGGCCGCGCGGCGCCCGCCGGCGGACCCGTTCTCTTCAAGAGTTGCGGCTGGGCCGGCTGGGACCTGGCCGCGGCGCGCTGCGCGCTGGGACGCTGAGCAGCGACGCGGCGGCGACGGCCTCCTGGGCCTGCTGCCGGTGTGCCCGTGGTGCCTTCCCCCGCCAGTCCCCGTCCGCCTTCCGGGCGGTGCCACGCGGGTCCGGGTTCACCAGCGTGCCGCACCAGGGCCCGCGTGCGACCATCGGCCCATGCCCACCCGCTCTCCCACCCTGCGCAGGCTGCGCAGGCTGCGCGCCGGGATGTTCTTCGCGGCCCTGTGCCTTCTCCCGTCCGCCTGGGCCGACGAGGTGCGCGTGCTGGCGGCCGGCGCGGCGAAGATGGCGATCGAGCGTCTCGCACCGGCCTTCGAACGGGAGACGGGCCACCAGTTGCGGGCGACGTTCGACACGGTCGGCGCGCAACGCGATCGCGTGCTTGCAGCGCCCACCGGCACGGCGGCCGATGTCGTGGTGCTGAGCGCCGCGGCGCTGGCCGACCTTCGCCGCGGCGAGCGGCTTGCCCCGGGCCCGACGGTCGACATCGGCTTGGTGGCCGTGGCGCTGGCCGTCCCGGCCAGCGCGGCGGCGCCGGACATCTCGACACCGCAGGCCCTGGACGAGGCACTGCGCACCACGCCCTCGATCGCCTACGCCGACCCGGCGCGCGGCGCCACCGCGGGCACGCACTTCGCGCGCGTGCTCGACCAGCTGGCGCTGCGCGGGGCGCTGCAGGGGCGGCTCACCGTGCTGCCCTTCGGTGTCGATGTGATCCGCGCGGTGTCGGAAGGGAAGTTCGCCATGGGCGTCAGCCAGTCGAGCGAGATCCTGCAGCACGAGGGCATCCGCCTGGTGGGACCGCTGCCGCCTCCGTATGCCCTGACCACCCGCTATGCCGCGGCCGCGGCCAGCGATCGCGCGGCCGCGCGCGAGCTGCTGCGCTACTTCGCGGGTCCGGCCGCGCAGCAGGCCTTCCGGGCCACCGGCTTCCTGCCGGAGTGAGGCGCCAGGGCTCCGCTCAGGCCTTGGGCAGGGTCACGCCGCGCTGTCCCTGGTACTTGCCGCCACGGTCCTTGTAGCTGGTCTCGCAGACCTCGTCGCTCTCGAAGAACAGCACCTGCGCGCAGCCTTCGCCGGCGTAGATCTTGGCGGGCAGCGGCGTGGTGTTCGAGAACTCCAGCGTCACGTAGCCTTCCCATTCGGGCTCGAACGGCGTGACGTTGACGATGATGCCGCAGCGCGCGTACGTGCTCTTGCCCAGGCAGATGGTCAGCACGTTGCGCGGGATGCGGAAGTACTCCAGCGTGCGAGCGAGGGCGAAGCTGTTGGGCGGGATGATGCAGACGTCGTCGTGGAAGTCGACGAAGCTCTTCTCGTCGAAGTTCTTGGGGTCCACCACCGTGCTGTGGATGTTGGTGAACACCTTGAACTCGGGGGCGCAGCGGATGTCGTAGCCGTAGCTGGAGGTGCCGTAGCTGATCACGCGCTGGCCATTGACCTGCCGGATCTGGCCCGGCTCGAACGGCTCGATCAGCCCGTGCTGCTCGGCCATGCGGCGGATCCACTTGTCGCTCTTGATCGTCATGTCGCTCGCTCCTGGGGCGCGATTGTAGGTGGGGCCGCCTCGCGCGCGAGGTGCACGCGCTCGACCACCCGGTCGTCGCCGAGCACGATCAGCGAGAACAGCAGTTCGTCGAGGTCGCGCGCGTGCGTGGCCTTGCGCGAGAGCAGCGGCGTGGCGTGCGGATCGAGCACCAGGAAGTCGGCTTCGCAGCCCGGCCGCAGGTTGCCCACCACGCCTTCCAGTCCCAGCGCCTGCGCGGCGCCGGCCGTGTGCTGCCACCACAGGTCCTGCGGGGACAGGCTCACGCCCGGCTTGGTCTGCCCTTCGCGGCCGACGTAGTACGCGGCGAGCATCGTGTGGAACGGGCTGAAGCTGGTGCCGCCACCGACGTCGCTGGCCAGCCCGTGGCGGAACCCGATGCGCCGCGCGCCCTCGTAGTCGAAGAAGCCGCTGCCCAGGAACAGGTTGCTGGTGGGGCTGACGGCGGCGGAGGCCCCCGTGCTGCGCATCAGCCGGCGGTCGTCGTCGTCGAAGTGGATGCAGTGCGCGTAGATCGAGCGCTCGCGCATCAGGCCGTAGCCGTCGTACACGGCCAGGTAGCTGCGCGCATCCGGGAACAGCTCGCGCGCCCACCTGATCTCGTCCTTGTTCTCCGCCACGTGCGACTGGATCCAGACGTCGGGGTACCGTGCCGCCAGTTCGCCCGCTCCATGCAGCTGCGCCTGGCTGCAGCTGGGTGCGAAGCGCGGCGTGATCGCATACCCGAGCCGGCCGTTGCCGTGCCAGCGGCGGATCAACGCCTCGCTGTCGGCCAGCGACTGCTCGGTCTGGTCGCGCACGCCGTCGGGCGAGTGCCGGTCCTGCAGCACCTTGCCGGCAATCAACCGCATGCCGCGCGCCTGCGCCTGCGCCATCAGCGCGTCCACCGACGCCGGGTGCGAGGTGGCGAAGGTCAGTGGCGTGGTCACGCCGTGCCGCAGCAGCTCGTCGAGGAAGACGGTCGCGACCGCGCCCGCGTACTCCGGATCGGCGAAGCGGGCTTCATGCGGGAACGTGTAGTTCTCCAGCCAGGGCAGCAGGCCCTCGGCGGGCGAGCCGATCACGTCGGTCTGCGGGAAGTGCACGTGCAGATCGATGAAGCCGGGCGCGAGGATGCGACCCGGCAGGTGTTCGACCGGCACGCCGGGATAGTTGGGCGCGAGCGCCTGCCACGAACCCGCGGCCCGCACCACCGGCACGCCACCCGGTGCGGGCCCGACGAGGAGCAGGCCATCCTCGTCGTACAGGGCGGAGCCGTCGTCGGCGAATCGAAGCAGTGCGGCGCGGTAGGCTTTCATCGGAGTTCCAGGGGACTCGGTCCTGTCATTGTCCCGGTTTGCCCTGGACGCCCGCGACCAGGAAGTTCATCGACAGGATCTGCTCGTCCGTCAGCGCCGATCCGGCCGGAACGACAGTGCGCCCCTGGTTGTCCGCGATCGGGCCTGCGAAGGGCCGCAGGCGGCCGGCGCCGATGTCCCGCTGCCGCGCGAGCACCTCCTCCTGCACCGCCCTGGGCACCTTCGGCCCGAAATGTTCGACGCGGACCATGCCTTCGCGCACCCCGCCCCAGAGACTGCCGCTGGTCCACGTGCCCGCGAGGACCTCCCTGGCGCGCCGGGTGTAGTAGTCGCCCCAATGGTGCGTCACGGCCAGCAGCTGGGCGTCGGGGGCGGTGAAGCGCATGTCCGAGTGGTAGGCCACCGCCAGGCGATGGCGCTCCTGCGCCGCGGTCATGACGGCCGCCGAGCCGGTGTGGAAGGCCAGCACGTCGGCCTGCTGGTTCATGAGCGTCATGGCGGCCTCGCGCTCGCGCGGCGGATCGAACCAGGCGTTGAGCCAGACCACGCGCACCTGCGCCTGCGGATCGACCGAGCGCATGCCCAGCGTGAACGCGTTGAGCCCCTGCAGCACTTCGGGAATGGGGAATCCGGCCACGTAGCCGGCCACGTGCGTCCTGGTCATCCGGCCCGCGGCGATGCCAGCGAGGTAGCGCCCCTCGTAGTAGCGGGCGTTCGCGACGGAGACGTTGGGTGCCGTCCTGTAGCCGGTGATCGACTCGAACTTCACCTCGGGGAAGTCGCGCGCGACCTTCAGTGTCGGCTCCATGTAGCCGAAGCTGGGCGTGAAGATCAGGCGGTGTCCCTGCCGGACCAGGTCGCGCAGCACCCGCTCGGCGTCCGGCCCCTCGGGCACGTTCTCCACATAGCGGGTGTCGACCTGCCCGTCCAGCGCGGCCTGCAGGGCCTGCCGGCCCGCCTCGTGCTGGCGCACCCAGCCCGCCTCGGTGAGCGGCGTGACGTACAGGAAACCGACCTTCAGCGGCGTGGGCGTCTGGGCGGCGGCGGGGACGAGCAGGCAGGCGGCCGCGAGTGCGGCGGCGAGGTTTTTGACCATGGTGTTCCTCGGACATGGGCCCCGCGAGCGGGGCGGGACGCGGCCGTGCCGGCCGCAAAAAAACCGCTGCAGATGGCAGCGGCCCGCCGATCTTACCGGCTCAGAGCGGCGCGAACCGGTGCCGGGCGATCTCGAGCAGGCCGTCGAAGATGAGGCTGTCGACCAGTTCGAACCCGACGGACATGTGGGGCGCCATCTTCCAGCCGGCGCCGCCGGTCATGAAGCATGCCGGGTCGGCCGCGCAATGGCTGCGCACGTGCTGGACCATGCGCTCGATCGCCCCGGCGATGGCGTAGGTGCCGCCGCTGGTGAGCGCGTCGCTGGTGTTGGTGGGGAACGCCCGCACATCGCCGGTGGGCACGTGCAGACCGGCCGTGCCCGACTCGAGTGCGCGCAGCATGATGCCGTGACCGGGCAGGATGAAGCCGCCCAGGAAGCGCCCGCTGGTGTCGACCGCCTCGACGGTGACGGCCGTGCCCACCATCACCACGACCATCGGCCGGGCCGCACCCCGCGCCAGCATGCGATGCCGCGCGCCGATCATCGCCACCCAGCGGTCGGCGCCCAGGCGCGCCGGATGGTCGTACCCGTTCATGAGCCCGGCCTCGGCCGAGCTGGCGTGCACCCATTGCGCCGGCACATCCCACAGCTCGTCCATCTGGGTCTCGGCGCGGCGGCGCACCGCGTCCGCCGCGACCGAGCAGCCGATCATGCGCTGCGGGGTGGGCAATCCGGTCCACGGCCCCTCGGCGAGCGTGTCGATCTGCTCCAGGAATTCGGCACCCTGCGCCAGCAGGGTGGCGCCCGGGTGCGCGTCTTCGTACAACGCCCACTTCAGGCGCGTGTTGCCGATGTCGATGGCCAGGAAGGTCACGCCGGCGCCGCCAGACCGGCCGCGCCGAGTTGTTCGTCGAGTTGCGCCAGGGCCTGCGCGCAGGCGTTCTCCTGCAGCTTGAGCTCGGCGCCCTCGACCAGGAGCTCGTGCAGCCGCTGCAGGACCTGGCCGTGCACCTGCGCGGCCTCGTCGACGGCCGCCCGGCCCGCCTTGCCGGCCGGCGCCAGCGCAGCGAGGCCGCCCACGCGTCCACGCCAGCCCTGGACCTGGCCCGAGAGCGCGCCGACGGCTGCCTTCATGATCCCGGCGCGGCGGGCCGCTGCAGCGCGCAGCTCCTCGTGCGCCTGGCGCGCTGCCGAAGCGACCGCCCGCAGCAGCTTCAGGCGTTCGAGCAGCAGGTCGCAACGCGCGCCGTCCTGAGCGAGCTGGCGCTGCACATCGGGGTCGCCGGTGATGTCGCCCCCGCGCGCGCGCAACTGCGCGCGCATGTCCTGCAACCAGCGCGTGCCCTGGTCCATGATCTTGTCGAGCGCCCGGTACTCGACCTCGAACTCCAGCAGCATCCGCTCCGAGGAGGCGCCCAGCGCCTGCTGCCGCTTGTGGACGGACCCGAGCGTGGTGACCAGGCCCTGCGCCACCCGGTCGGCCTCCTCGAAGCGGGCCGCGAACGCCTCGCCCGCGGTGTGTCGGCGGCCTGTCAGTCCGGCCCACCAGCCGCCCGCCTTCAGCGGCGCGAAATCCAGCATCTCGAGTTCCTCGGCCAGGCGATGCATCGCCGGCAATGCCGACGCCTCCTTGGCGGTGCGGATCGAAGAGGCCAGGTCGGACCGCAGCTGGGAGAGGCGCCGCAGGTGCTGGTGACCGACGTCGGTCGCCATCCGGTCCAGGAAGGCCGTGGCATCGACGGGGGCGCGCGCAGCGCCCTGCACCTGGGCGAGCTTGGCCGGTGTCATGAGGGATGCGGTGCGATCGTCGGTGGAGCTCATGACAAGGGACGCATGGCCGAGGTGCGCCAATATACCGCCGCACCGATCCGCGACCAAGCGGCGTTCAGATCGCGCCCAGCCAGCAGGCGCGCTGGATGGCGCCGAGCTTGTTGTCCACCTTGAGCTTGGACATGGCATTGGACAGGTGGTAGTTCACCGTCCGGTCGGAACACTGCAGCCGCTCGGCACTTTCGCGCGCCGTCAGGCCCTCGAATGCGAGCGCCAGGCACTCGCGCTCGCGCGGGCTCAGCCGCGAACACTGGCCGCCGATCGAGCGCTTCACCGTCGGCCACACGTTCAGCGTCGACCACACCAGGGCCGCGGCGTCCGCCCGGTCGTTCAGCTCGCGGCGGCTGAACAGGAAGCACTCGAAGGCACGGCCACCCGGGAGCGGCAGGCCCACCCGCACCAGGCTGCGAAAGCCCTGCCCGCGCCACAGGGCGCGCCAGTCACCCGACTCCGCATCCGGCCGCGACAACGATTGCCAGGCGACCAGCGAGGCGTCGGAATCGCGCCAGGTCACGCCGAATTCGCGGCTCTGGGCCAAGCCCCGCGCGGCCGCGCCGAGTGCCGGCGGATGGACCGCCAGGACCTGCCGGTCCTCCCTGCCGCCGAACGGATCGGGCCCCAGCACCACGACCGCCTCGACCGGAAACTCCTGCAGCGCACCCAGCCATTCGCTCAGCACCGTGTCCAGGTCGACACTGTCAAAGTTAACAGGGGTCACCGGGGGCAAGCGTGTGGACATCGAATGGGCTGAGACAATAGCAGCAACGAGACGGCCCCGCGCCAGGCCTCGCACGTCACCCCCATGAACCCGCGTCCCGACCGAACCCCGTACCGCCTGCTTGCGCGTCCTGGCGCGCGCGTCGCCCGCGTTCCCCGCCGCGCATGAGTTTCCCGCTGTTTCACCGACCCGGCACGATCGTCTTCCTCGACGACGACCCGGACTATCTCGAGATGCTGGCCCTGGTCCTGCCGCGCCAGTGGCACGTGCGGCTGTTCGTCCATCCGCAGGACTGCATCGCCAAGCTGCGGGCCGAGCCGCCCTTCTGGGAGGCGGACGCGTGGAACCAGCAGGACATGATCGACCAGTGGCGCAACGGCCGTCCGCTGGTGCCGCAGATCCTGGACTACTGGGCGCGCGCCACGGAACGCTACGCCCTCACCCGTGTCGGCGTGGTCGATTTCTCGATGCCGGGCATGGACGGCCTGCAGGTCCTGTCGGAGCTGTCCGAGTGGTCTGGCGCCCGCGTCCTGCTCACCGGGCAGGCTGACGAGCAGGTCGCGGTCAACGCGTTCAACCGCGGGCTCATCGAGCAGTTCATCGCCAAGCAGATGCCCGACATGTCGCGTCACCTGGTGCAGGTGATGCAGCGCCTGCTGGCCACCCCGCATCCGCGACACGCGCAGACCTGGCGCGCCACGCTCACGCCGGACCACCACGCGGTGCTGCGCGAACCCACCGTGGCCCAGGAACTGGCGGAGTTCGCGTCGCGCCGCTGGATCGAGCACGTGGTGGTCGGCGAGCCGTTCGGCGTGCTGGGCCTGGACGCCGCCGGTTTCGCCAGCTGGCTGCAGCTGGAAGCGCCGAAGGACCTGCCCGGGCTGGCGGAGGTCGCGGCGATCGCGGGCGTCAAGGGCCCGCTGGTGGAAGACATCGCGCTGGGTCGCAAACTCGCGAACGTGGAGCTCGCCGCCGTGCTGCAACGGCCGGTGCTGGTCAGCGACGCGATCGCGTTCGGCAGCCAGCAGGAACTGCTGGGTGCCATGTTCGACCTGCCGCACGCCGCCGTTGGCGACGGCTGCTACAGCCGCTGGCTGGGCCGGCAATCCCGCCGCCGCGTCGACGCCTGATCCCGCGGCGGCGCGCGGTCATCGCAGCCTCTCGCCCGCGCCTGCTCCGTGCCAGCTCGCTTCAGGCGAGCTTGCCGTGGCACTGCTTGTATTTCTTGCCGCTGCCGCACGGGCAGGGATCATTGCGGCCCACGCGCGGCGCTGCCACGGCAGCTGCGGCACCGGCGGCGGCATGGACTGCCGTGCTCTCGTCGAGCCGGGACTCGGCCTCGCCGGTCTCGTTCGGGGCGGTGTAGGTCACGTTGGCGATGCGCTCGGCCCGTTCCTCCATGTCCTCGGCAGCCTGGTCGAGCTGCTCGCCCGACTGCACGCGCACCGTCATGAGGACCTTGGTGACCTCGTTCTTGACCGAATCCAGCAGCTGGCCGAACAGCTCGAATGCCTCGCGCTTGTATTCCTGCTTCGGCTGCTTCTGCGCGTAGCCGCGCAGGTGGATGCCCTGGCGCAGGTAGTCGAGCGCGGCCAGGTGTTCGCGCCAGTGTGAATCGATGCTTTGCAGCAGCACCACGCGCTCGAACTGGGTGAAGTTCTGCGGTCCGATCTCGGCCACCTTCCGGTCGAACGCCTCGTTGGCTGCGGCGAGCACCTTCTCGAGCACATCCTCGTCGGTGACGGCGGACGATTCCTGGACCATCCTGGCCAGCCCGAGCTCAATGCCCCATTCCTCGGCCAGCACCTTGTCCAGCCCCGCGATGTCCCATTGCTCCTCGACCGACTCGGGCGGCACGTACTGGTGCACGAGGTCGGTGAAGCAGCCCTCGCGCAGGGCGGCAATCTGGGCGGCCAGGTCCGGCGCGTCCATGATGTCGTTGCGCTGCTGGTAGATCACCTTGCGCTGGTCGTTCGACACGTCGTCGTACTCGAGCAGCTGCTTGCGGATGTCGAAGTTGCGCGCTTCCACCTTGCGCTGCGCGCTCTCGATGCTGCGCGTGACGATGCCGGCCTCGATCGCCTCGCCATCGGGCATCTTCAGGCGGTCCATGATGGCGCGCACGCGGTCGCCCGCGAAGATACGCATCAGCGGATCGTCCAGGCTGAGGTAGAAGCGCGAGGAGCCCGGGTCGCCCTGGCGGCCCGAGCGGCCGCGCAGCTGGTTGTCGATGCGGCGCGATTCGTGGCGCTCGGTCGCGATGATGCGCAGGCCGCCCAGCTGCACCACCTGTTCGTGGTCCTTCTGCCATTGGGCGCGCAGTTCGGCGATGCGCGCCTCCTTCGCGGACGCATCCAGCGACGCGTCGGCCTCCACCGCCTCGATCGCCTTCTCGACGTTGCCGCCCAGCACGATGTCGGTGCCGCGGCCCGCCATGTTGGTGGCGATCGTGATCATCTTGGGGCGACCCGCCTGCGCGACGATGTCGGCCTCGCGGGCATGCTGCTTGGCGTTCAGGACCTGGTGCGGCAGGCCCGCCTTGGTGAGCAGCTGGTCGATGATCTCCGAGTTCTCGATCGAAGTCGTTCCCACCAGCACGGGTTGCCCGCGCTCGTGGCACTCGCGGATGTCCTGGATCGCGGCCTCGTACTTCTCGCGCGTGGTCTTGTAGACCCGGTCGAGCTGGTCCTCGCGGCGACTCTGGCGGTTCGGCGGGATCACCACCGTCTCCAGGCCGTAGATCTCCTGGAACTCGTAGGCCTCGGTGTCCGCCGTGCCGGTCATGCCGGACAGCTTGGTGTAGAGGCGAAAGTAGTTCTGGAACGTGATCGAGGCCAGTGTCTGGTTCTCCGGCTGGATCGGCACGCCTTCCTTGGCTTCCACGGCCTGGTGCAGGCCGTCGCTCCAGCGGCGGCCGGCCATCAGGCGGCCGGTGAACTCGTCGACGATCACCACTTCGGGCTGGCCGTCCTCGCCGCGCTGCACCACGTAGTGCTGGTCGCGGTGGTACAGGTGCTTGGCCCGCAGCGCCGCGTACAGGTGGTGCATCAGCGTGATGTTGGCCGGATCGTAGAGCGACGCGCCCTCGGACAGCAGCCCCAGGCTGCTGAGGATGCGCTCGGCGTTCTCATGCCCCTGCTCGGTCAGGAAGACCTGGTGCGTCTTCTCGTCGACGGTGAAGTCGCCGGGCTTGGTGACGCCCTCGCCGGTGCGCGGGTCGGCCTCGCCTTCCTGGCGCGTGAGCAGCGGCACCACCTGGTTCATCGCCACGTAGAGCTCGGTGTGGTCCTCGGCCTGGCCGCTGATGATCAGCGGCGTACGCGCCTCGTCGATCAGGATGGAGTCCACCTCGTCGACGATGGCGTAGTTCAGCCCGCGCTGCACGCGGTCGCCGGGCTCGTACACCATGTTGTCGCGCAGGTAGTCGAAGCCGAACTCGTTGTTGGTGCCGTACGTGATGTCGGCGGCGTAGGCCGCCTGCTTCTCGGGGCGTGCCATCTGCGGCAGGTTGACGCCGACGGTCAGGCCGAGGAAGTTGTACAGCTTGCCCATCCACTGCGCATCGCGGTTGGCCAGGTAGTCGTTGACCGTGACCACGTGGACGCCCTTGCCAGACAGCGCGTTCAGGTAGACGGCCAGCGTCGCCGTGAGCGTCTTGCCCTCGCCCGTGCGCATCTCGGCGATCTTGCCGTTGTGCAGCGCCATGCCGCCCAGCAGCTGCACGTCGAAGTGCCGCATCTTCATGACGCGCTTGGAGCCCTCGCGCACCAGTGCGAAGGCCTCGGGCAGCAGGGCGTCGAGCGTCTCGCCGCCCGCGACCCGGTCGCGCAGTTCCTGGGTCTTGCCGCGCAGCTGTTCGTCACTCAGCTTCTCGTACTGCGGCTCCAGCGCGCCGATCTGTTCCGCCACGCGGCGGTACTGCTTGAGCAGGCGGTCGTTGCGGGAACCGAAAATCTGGGTGAGGAAGTTCTTGGCCATGAACGCGATGCTGCCCTGCCGCCCGAGCGGGCCCGCAGGGCAGCGCAATCCTTATGCTGCAGCAGATGGGGCTGCCGCCGACCCGTGCAAGCACCGGTCCGCGGCAAAGCTGGCGATTTTACCGTCCGGCGTGTTCCCCGAGCACCCGTGCGGCCGCGCTGGCCACGGGGTCACGGTCCTTGAGGTTCAACCCGGCGTTCAGGAACTTCTGGGGATCCTGCGGAATGCCGCCGACGAGCACCTCGAAATGCAGGTGCGGGCCGGTGGAGCGGCCGGTGGTGCCGACGTCGGCGATTTTCTGGCCGCGCTTGATGATGTCGCCGCGGCGGACCCACACGCGCGAGGCGTGGGCGTAGCGGGTGATGAGGCCGTTGCCGTGGTCGACTTCGACCATGTTGCCGTAGGCGGGGTGCAGCTCCTGGGTGACCACCACGCCGCCGGACGCCGCCACGATCGGCGTGCCCGTCTCGGCCTGGAAGTCCAGTCCGGTGTGCAGCGCCTGGCGGCCGGTGAACGGGTCGATGCGCCACCCGAAGGGCGAGCCGAGGTGGCCATGCCGCACCGGGTGCTGGGTCGGGATCATCAGCTTGCGCACTTTCTGGTCCAGCAGCCGCGACTCGATCACCGTCAGCAGGTCCACGCGCTCACCGGTCACTTCGTCCAGGTCGGCCAGCGTCGCCTGCAGTTCTTCCATCGACAACGGATGCCCCGACACCAGTGCGCCGCCTCGGCCGGGTGCCGTCTTGATCTCGGCCGGGTTCACGCCCGCCAGGCCCGACACGCGCTCGCCCAGCGCTTCCAGCTGCACGAGCTTGGCCTGCATCTCGCCGACCTTGCGCGCCATGGCGTCGAGGTTCTCGCGCAGGAAGCGGTCGCGCTGCGCGGACTCGTCCTTGACCACCAGGCGCCCGAGCGTCCCGATCACAGGCCAGCCCTCGCGCGCTCCCGTCACGATCACCAGGTGGTAGAGCGCCGCTGCCGTCAGCATGAGGGCCAGCGAGGCCGCCGCCAGCACCAGCATCAGCCGCGTACCGCTCAGATGGACGGCGCGGCTTCTTGCGAGCCACGTGTCCGTGATAATGAAATTCACTTCCCTCTCCTCCTTGACGCTGCCATGACGCACAAACTGCACCCGGTCTCCGTGCTCCAGGCCGCCGAGGACTCGCCGACGCTGGCGAGGCTGGCGGAGCTGGCGCGCGACTCCGGGGAGCGGCTCAAGGCAGTCGAATCCCTGATCCCTCCGACGCTGCGCTCCTGCATCAAGCCCGGTCCCATCGATGGTGGGGACTGGTGCCTGCTGGTCGAGGGCAACGCCGCGGCTGCGAAGCTGCGGCAGGTGCTCCCTGCACTGCAGACCAAGCTCAACAGCCTTGGCTGGCAGGTTAGCGGAATCCGCATCAAGGTCCAAGCGCGGACCCGGTGAGGGCGCCGCCGTCCGGCGGCCGACGCGCGCCGGTTGTCGGGCCCGCACGGCGACCATCGGTTCTGCACGGTGCATCGCACGTTGGCCGGGCCGGGGCAGTGGCGATCACGACACTTGATCATCCTGACAGCAAGGCCGGCGTGCAGCTGCAGCGCATTGCAGCAGGCGCGTTCACGCAGCGCGGATGCGCAGCGCGGACAGGCGGGTGGGACGGAGTGGCGTGGCGCCGGGCCGGCCGGGAGGACCGGCGGCGAATGGTGCCGATTGTCGGGATCGAACTGACGACCTACCGCTTACAAGGCGGTTGCTCTACCACTGAGCTAAATCGGCGCGGGTTGATTCTAGGACGCGGCCGCGGGGCGGTCACTTGACCCGCTTGAGGGCGGGACGCGGCCCTGACGGCGGCTTCGGCGGCTCGGTGCCCGAGCCGGCAGGCGCCTCGGGTGTCACCAGCTGGACGATCTTGGCTTCGGTGTCGGCAGGTGCGCCGGCGGCAGGCACGCTGGACAGCGGGGACGGCCGCTGCGGCTCCTCGCCCGGCAGGGCAGCGGCGGCCGGCACCGGGAACGCCATCCCCTGTCCGTTTTCGCGCGCGTAGATCGCGATCACCCGGTTGACGGGAACGATGATCTCGCGCGCGCTGCCGGCAAAGCGGGCCTTGAACTCGATGAACTCGTTGCCCAGCTTGAGCGAGCTCGTCGCATCGAAGCTGATGTTCAGCACGATCTCGCCGTTCTTGACGTATTCGCGCGGCACCTGGACCGTGTCGTCGACCTGCACCGCGACATACGGCGTGAGTCCGTTGTCGGTGCACCAGTCGTACAGCGCCCGGATGAGGTACGGGCGCGTGGACGTGGATTCCAGGGCGTTCATCGTGTCTTCGGGCGCAGCGCTTACTTGCGCATCACCTTCTCGGAGGGCGTCAGGGCTTCAATGTACGCCGGGCGCGAGAAGATGCGCTCGGCGTACTTCAGCAGCGGCGCGGCGTTCTTGGACAACTCGATGCCATAGTAGTCCATGCGCCACAGCAGCGGCGCGATGGCGACGTCGAGCATGGAGAAGTTCTCGCCGAGCATGTACTTGTTCTTCAGGAACACCGGGGCGAGCTGGGTGAGGCGGTCGCGGATGTGCGAACGGGCCTTCTCCAGCGCCTTCTCGTTGCCCTTGGAAGCGCGCGACTCGAGCGTGCTGACGTGCACGAACAGCTCCTTCTCGAAGTTGAGCAGGAACAGGCGCACCCGGGCGCGGTCGACCGGATCGCCAGGCATGAGTTGCGGATGCGGGAAGCGCTCGTCGATGTACTCGTTGATGATGTTCGACTCGTACAGGATGAGGTCGCGCTCGACCAGGATCGGGACCTGGCCGTACGGGTTCATCACGTTGATGTCTTCCGGCTTGTTGTAGAGGTCCACGTCGCGGATCTCGAAGTCCATGCCCTTCTCGAACAGGACGAAGCGGCAGCGGTGGGAGAAGGGGCAGGTCGTGCCCGAATACAGCACCATCATGGTCAATGGCTCCTCAATTCAAACCAAAGTGAAAACACGGTCTGGCTGGCGCCAGACCGTGTCCTTCATCGACAACAGCCCGTGCGCGGCGTCAGCGCACGTCCTTCCAGTATGCGGCGTTCAGGCGCCAGGCGATCACCGTGAAGGCCAGCAGGAACAGCAGCACCCAGACACCGATGCGGACGCGATCGTTCTGGGTCGGCTCGCCCATCCATTGGAGGTAAGCCACCAGTTGCGCGACGGCCTGGTCGTACTGGACCGGGGTCATCGCCCCAGGAGTGACCTGCTTCCAGCCGCGGAACACCTGGACCTCGTGGCCATGGCTGTTCTCCTGCTCGAACACCGGCTCGCGCACGCCTTGCAGCTGCCACAACGCGTGCGGCATGCCGACGTTCGGGAACGCCAGGTTGTTCCAGCCCGTGGCCTTGGTCGGGTCGCGGTAGAACGTGCGCAGGAAGGTGTACAGATAGTCGGCGCCGGTACCACCGTGCCCCGAGCGCGAGCGGGCGATCAGGGTCAGGTCGGGCGGGTTGGCGCCGAACCATTCCTTGGCCTGCTTCGGGTCGATGGCGGCCTTGATCGTGTCGCCCACCCGGTCGGTGGTGAACAGCAGGTTGTCCTTGATCTGCTGCTCGGACAGGCCGATGTCACGCAGGCGGTTGTAGCGCATGAACGCGGCCGAGTGGCAGCCCACGCAGTAGTTGACGAAGATCTTGGCGCCGTTCTGCAGGGCCGGCAGATCGTTGGTCAGGTTGGGCGCGCGGTCCCACGCCACGCCTTCGGAGCCGGCCGCCTGGGCCGGCGTGAACGGGAGCACCGCGGCCAGCGACAGCGCCAGGGAAAGAAGCAGCTTTTTCATTCTTGACGTCCCCGGATCAGTGCGCGGCGAAGGTGATGCGCTCCGGCACGGGCTTGAAGGCACCCAGCCGGCTCCACCACGGCATCAGGAGGAAGAAGCCGAAGTAGAACAGCGTGCCGATCTGCGAGACGCGCTCGCCCAGCGGCGACGGCGGCTGCACGCCCAGGTAGCCCAGGACCAGGAAGTTCACCACGAACAGGCCGTACATCCACTTGTGCCAGTTGGGGCGGTAGCGGATCGAGCGCACCGGGCTGGCATCCAGCCAGGGCAGGAAGAACAGGATGATCACGGCGCCGCCCATCACGACCACGCCCCAGAACTTGGCATCGATGGCCAGCATGAGCGCGATCGCCACCGCGGCGGCCACGGCCACGATGCCCTTGCCGATCACCGAGATGCGCGACTTCATGAAGACGAAGGCGGCGGCCGCGACCACGCACAGGATGAGCGCGTACATCATCTCGCTGGTGATGGCACGCAGCATCGAATAGAACGGCGTGAAGTACCAGACCGGCGCGATGTGCGGCGGCGTCTTCAGCGGGTCGGCCGGGATGAAGTTGTTGAACTCCAGGAAGTAGCCGCCGAACTCGGGCGCGAAGAAGATGATCGCGGAGAAGACCATCAGGAACACCGTCACGCCCATCAGGTCGTGCACCGTGTAGTACGGATGGAACGGGATGCCGTCGACCGGATGGCCATTGGCGTCGCGCGGCGCGTTCGGACCCTTGATCTCGACACCATCGGGGTTGTTCGAGCCGACGTCGTGCAGGGCCAGCAGGTGGGCCACCACCAGGCCGAGCAGCACCAGCGGCACCGCGATCACGTGGAAGCTGAAGAATCGGTTCAGGGTGGCATCGCTCACTACGTAGTCGCCGCGGATCAGCAACGCGAGGTCCGGACCGATGAACGGAATGGCGGAGAACAGGTTCACGATCACCTGCGCCCCCCAGTAGGACATCTGGCCCCAGGGCAGCAGGTAGCCCATGAAGGCCTCGGCCATCAGGGTCAGGAAGATCGCGCAGCCGAACAGCCAGACCAGCTCGCGCGGCTTGCGGTAGCTGCCGTAGATCAGGCTCTTGAACATGTGGAGGTAGACCACCACGAAGAACGCCGAGGCGCCGGTGGAGTGCATGTAGCGCACCAGCCAGCCCCAGGGCACGTCGCGCATGATGTACTCGACGGAGGCGAACGCCAGGTTGGCGTCCGGCTTGTAGTGCATCACCAGGAAGATGCCGGTGACGATCTGGATCACCAGCACCAGCAGGGCCAGCGAGCCGAAGAAGTACCAGAAGTTGAAGTTCTTCGGCGCGTAGTACTCGGTGACGTGGTAGCGCAGCTGCTCGCCGGCCGAGGGGAACCGGTTGTTGAACCAGTTGCCCAGCTTCTGGCCGACGCTGGCGTTCGGGGAGATGTCCTTGAATTCAGCCATGTTCGCCTCGCTCACGCCTTGGTGCTCTTGTCCTCGCCGATCAGCAGGCGCGTGTCGGACAGGTACATGTGGGGCGGGACCTCGAGGTTGTCGGGCGCGGGCTTGTTGCGGAAGACGCGGCCGGCCAGGTCGAAGGTGGAGCCATGGCACGGGCACAGGAAGCCGCCCTGCCAGTCGTCCGGCAGCGACGGCTGCGGGCCGGCCTGGAGGCGGTCGGTGGGCGAGCAGCCCAGGTGCGAGCAGATGCCCACGCCAACGAACACCTCGGGCTTGATCGAGCGGTATTCATTGCGGGCGTATTCGGGGGTGGGGAACGCCTTGCGCTCGGACTTCGGGTCCGCGACCTGGGCGTCGGTCTTCTTCAGCGATGCCAGCATCTCGGGCGTGCGCTTGAGGATCCAGACCGGCTTGCCACGCCACTCGACCGTGACCTTCTCACCCGGCTTGAGCGCCCCGATGTCGACCTCCACCGGCGCCCCGGCGGCCTTGGCCCGCTCGGACGGCTGGAAGCTGCTCACGAAGGGTACGGCGGTGAACGCTGCGCCTGCCGCGCCAGCACAGCCCGACGCGATCAACCACGTCCGCTTGCTGGAGTCCACTGGGGTGTCACTCATGGGGTCCTCGAATGGGGGTCGCTTGTAAGGTCAACCCGCGATTGTAGCGGAGCGTATCCCCTCGATTCCAGTCCGCGATGCGCCGATCGCGGGCATCCGCGATACTCCGCTGCCGAGTCAAAAGGGAGCTGGTGGTGGGCATTCTCAGGGAGTTCCGCGAGTTCGCGGTCAAGGGCAGCGTGGTCGACCTGGCGGTCGGCGTGATCATCGGCGCCGCCTTCAACAAGATCGTGGATTCGCTGGTCAAGGACGTGATCATGCCGCTGGTGAGCGTGGTCACCGGCGATCTGGATTTCAGCAGCAAGTTCGTGGTGCTCGGCCGGATTCCGGAGGGCGTCCCGCGCAACCTGCCCGACCTGGTGAAGGCCGGCGTGCCGGTGTTCGCCTGGGGCAGTTTCGTGACCGTGGTGGTCAACTTCCTCATCCTGGCATTCGTGATCTTCCTGATGGTCCAGCAGATCAACCGGCTGCGGCACCGGCACGCCCAGTCGGCCGCCGCCGCATCCGCCGCGGCGCCGCCGTCCGCACCGCCGGAGGACATCGTGCTGCTGCGCGAGATCCGCGACAGCCTCAGGAAGTAGCCGGCCCGCCCGCCTGCGCCAGCTCGCGGGCGACCCGGATCGCCTGCAGCAGGCTCGACGGGTCGGCCCGGCCGGTGCCTGCCAGGTCGAAGGCGGTCCCGTGGTCGGGGCTGGTGCGCACCAGCGGCAGCCCGAGCGTCACGTTGACGCCCTGCTCCACCCCCAGGTACTTCACCGGGATCAGGCCCTGGTCGTGGTACATCGCCACCACCACGTCGAACTCGCCGGGACGGCCAGCGGTCGCGCGCGCCCGCATGAAGACGGTGTCGGGAGCATGCGGACCGTTCGCCTGGATGCCCTCGGCCCGTGCGGCTCCGATGGCCGGGGCGATCACCTCTAGCTCTTCCCGCCCGAACAGGCCGCCCTCGCCCGCGTGCGGATTCAGCCCGGCCACGCCGATGCGCGGCGGCCGCCCCAGCATGCGGCTCAGCGCCCCGTGCGTGATGCGCAGGGTCTGGAGCACCTGCTCGCGCGTGACGGCCGCGATGGCATCGCGCAAGGACACGTGGATGCTCACCAGCACCGTGCGCAACTCGTCATTGGCCAGCATCATCCGCACCGGAAGCCGCGCGATGTCCACGCCCGCATGCCGGGCAGCCTCGGCCTGGAGCAGCTCCGTGTGGCCGGGGAAGTCCACCCCGGCGGCGGCGAGCGCCTCCTTGTGGAGCGGCGCCGTGACCAGGCCCGCGATGTCGCCCCGCAGTGCTGCCTGCGCAGCCCAGACGACGGCATCGGCGGCGATCCTCCCGGCCACCGGATCGACGCGCCCCCAGGGCACTGCGGCCACGCGCTCCGGGCCGACCTGCAGCAGCGGGATGCAGCGCGGCGGCACGTGCCCGACCTCGTCGGGAGCTTCGATCATCGCGATCGGCAGCGAGGGCTGTCCAGGTCCTTGCAGCACCGCCGCCGCACGCCGCAGGTGGACCAGGTCGCCGACCACGAAACAGCCGGCCGTGACGTCCGGCGCATCGCGCCATGCCTTGGCGATGATCTCCCCGCCGATGCCCGCCGGGTCGCCCAGCGTGACGGCCAGCGGACGCAGTGCATCGGCGCTCATGCAGGGTTGTCCACGTTGATGAAGCGGTGCTCCAGCCCCAGCATGGCCGCCACGTGACCGGCGAGCGCGGGAGCGCCGTAGCGCTCCGTGGCGTGGTGGCCGCATGCGAGGAAGCTGACGCCGCACTCGCGCGCATAGTGCGCCTGCGGCTCGGAGATCTCACCGGTGAGAAAGGCCTGGACGCCGGCGCGGATGGCGTCCTCGAAGTACCCCTGCGCGCCGCCGGTGCACCAGCCGATGCGCTCGACCGGACCGGCGGCACCCTCGACCAGCGTCACCTCGCGGCCGAGCACCTGCCGCACGTGCCCGGCCAGGGCCTGCGGACTGGCGAACCCGCCCCCCTCGGAGCGTTCCCCGAGGAAGCCGAGCTCCTGCTCGCCGAAGCGGCCGGTGGTCCGCAGGCCGAGGATCCGCCCCAACTGGGCGTTGTTCCCCAGCTCGGGATGGGCATCGAGCGGCAGGTGGAAGGCGAACAGGTTGATGTCGTGCGCCAGCAGCAGCGCCAGCCGCTGCTTCATCCATCCCGTCACGCGGCCGTCCTGGCCGCGCCAGAAGAGGCCGTGGTGCACCACCAGCGTGTCGGCGCCGTCAGCGATGGCCGACTCGATGAGCGCGCGGCTGGCGGTGACGCCGGAGACGATCCGCTGCACGGTCGCGCGCCCTTCGACCTGCAGGCCGTTGGGGCCGTAATCCTTGAACCGCCCCGGCTGGAGCAGCTCGTCGAAGGCCTGGGCGAGACGCTGGCGTGGGACCATGGCGGAAGCGGTGAGCAAAGCGCGATTGTGGCCCACACCCGGGCGGCCGGCCCCCGATCTACACTCGCCCGATCCATCCGCACCTGTCCTCCATGCGCCGCTACTGGCTCCTGTTCGCCCAGACCGTCACCGTCCTCCTGGCCGCCTACTTCGTGGTCGGCACCCTCAAGCCCGAGTGGCTGCGCCGGCCCACCACGCTGACGCAGAGCACGGGCGTGTCGCTGATCGAGGCGCCCCAGCCGGCCAATTCACCGACCCCGGTCGGCAGTTTCCGCCAGGCGGCGCAGCGCGCATCCGCGGCCGTGGTGAGCATCAACACCAGCAAGGCCGCCCCGGGCCGGCCCAACGCCAACGACCCCTGGTTCCGCTTCTTCTTCGGCGAGCAGGGCGGCCAGCCGCAGGTCGGCCTGGGCAGCGGCGTGATCATCAGCCCGGATGGCTACATCCTCACCAACAACCACGTCGTCGAGGGCGCGGACGAGATCGAGGTCACCCTGAACGACAGCCGCACGGCGACCGCGAAGGTCATCGGCACGGACCCCGATTCCGACCTGGCGGTCCTGCGGATCGCACTGGAACGGCTGCCGGTGATCACGCTGGGCAACTCGGACTCGGTGCAGGTGGGCGACCAGGTACTGGCCATCGGGAACCCCTTCGGTGTCGGCCAGACGGTCACCAGCGGCATCGTCAGCGCGCTCGGGCGCAACCAGCTGGGCATCAACACCTTCGAGAACTTCATCCAGACGGATGCAGCGATCAACCCGGGCAACTCGGGCGGCGCGCTGGTCGACGTGAACGGGCAGCTGATGGGCATCAACACGGCCATCTATTCGCGCTCGGGCGGCAGCATGGGGATCGGCTTCGCCATCCCGGTGTCCACCGCCAAGCAGGTGCTCGAGGGCATCGTCAAGGAAGGCGTCGTGCGCCGCGGCTGGATCGGCGTCGAGCCGGCGGACTTGTCGCCCGACCTGATGGAGACCTTCGGCGTCAAGGCGCGCCAGGGCGTGCTCATCACCGGCGTGCTGCAGAACGGCCCGGCGGCCCAGGCAGGCATCCGGCCGGGCGACGTGATCGTGGAGGTGGCTGGCCGGCAGATCGGCAACGTGTCGGAGCTGCTGACCAACGTGGCCGCCCTCAAGCCCGGCACCCAGACGCCCTTCCGCCTGCAACGCCGCGACGAGTCGGTCCAGGTGAACGTGACGCCGGGGTTGCGGCCGAGGCCCCAGCGCCCCCAGCAGCAGCGCTGACGCGCCGCTCAGGCGTCGGTGGCGGCCGATTTCTCGGCAGGCGCGGCGGTGCGCTTGACGAACACCTGGGCCGCGACGATGCCGACCTCGTACAGCCCGCCCACGACCGCCAGCAGGATGAGCATGGAGCCCGCATCCGGGGGCGTGACCAGCGCGGTGCCGATCGCGGCCACCACCCAGAAGTAGCCGCGCCAGGCACGCAGCTGCGCCACGGTGACCACGCCCATGCGCACCAGCAGGATGACCGCCACCGGCACTTCGAAGGCCAAGCCGAAGGCGAGGAACATGCCGATGACGAAGCTGAGGTACTCCTCGATGTCCGGTGCCGCGGTGATGCTCTTGGGCGCGAAGCTCTGGATGAACTGGAACACCTGCCCGAACACGAAGTAGTAGCAGAACGCCACGCCGATGAGGAACAGCAGGGTGCTGGAGATCACCAGCGGCAGCACCAGCCGCTTCTCGTGCGAGTACAGGCCCGGCGCCACGAAGGCCCAGGCCTGGTAGAGCACGACGGGCAGCGCGATCATGAAGGCTGCCATGAACATGATCTTGAGCGGCACCACGAACGGCGAGATGACGTTGGTGGCGATCAGGGTGGCGCCCTTCGGAAGGTGCGCGACCAGCGGTGCGGCCAGGATGTCGTACAGCGCGGAAGGGCCGGGCCACAAGGCCAGTGCGGCGGCGGCGATGCCGACGGCGATGACGGCCTTGATCAGCCGGTCGCGCAGTTCGACCAGGTGGGCGACGAAGGGCTGCTCGGTGCCGGCGAGTTCGTCTTCCGATTCGGGTTGGGACATCAGTCGAATTTCTTCGGGCGGTAGCGCGCCACACGCGCCGCACCCGAGAGCGCGCGGGTGCGGATGCCGTTGCGCGCCTTGTACCACTGGGGCGTGGCGCCCTGCTTGAGGCGCCACTTCTTCTTGGGATGCTTGTACTCGGGCACGGCCGGCGGCTCGGGCAGCGGCTGCACCTCGGGAGCGGCGATCGCGTCGGACCACTGCTTCTCGAAGTCGGCAGCGCCGGTGCGCACCGAGTTCTCGACGTCGCGGGCGGCGCTTTCGACGCTCTCCTTCATCTTGCGCAGCTCGTCCAGCTCCATCGAGCGGTTCACCTCCGCCTTCACGTCATTGACGTAGCGCTGGGCCTTGCCCAGCAGGGTGCCGACGGTGCGCGCGACGCGCGGCAGCTTCTCGGGGCCGATGACGATCAATGCCACTGCCCCGATGAGCGCCATCTTGGAGATGCCGAGATCGATCACTTCGCGCAGGCTCCTGCCGCTGTCGTCACGACTTGTTGCGAGCCTCGACGTCGATGGTCGTCTTCTCGGGCTGCGCGGTGGTGCCGGTCACCTGGCTGGCCGGGGGAACGGGCGTCTCGGGGGCCGAGCCGTCCTTCATGCCTTCCTTGAAGCCCTTGACGGCACCGCCCAGATCGGAGCCGATGTTCTTGAGCTTTTTCGTGCCGAATACCAGCACGATGATCAGCAGGACGATCAGCCAGTGCCAGATGGAAAAGGAACCCATGGATTACTCCTGAATGAATGCGGTGATTTTAGTCGGCGCTGCTGTCGGGGTCGTCCAAGACCCCAGCCCGCGCGGGCTTCAGCCCTTGAGCCAGGGACGCGGGCCGCCCATCACGTGGATGTGGAGGTGGTGGACTTCCTGGCCGCCTTCGCGCCCGGTGTTGATCACCACGCGGTGGCCGCCCTCGGGATACGGATTGCAGCCTTCCTGCTCGGCCAGGCGCGGCGCCAGCGCCAGCATGCGCCCCAGCAGTGGCGCATGGGAATCGTCCACGTGCGCCAGCGACGTCACATGCCGTTTCGGAATGAGCAGGAAGTGCACCGGCGCCCAGGGATGGATGTCGTGGAAGCCGAGGATCTCGTCGTCCTCGTAGACCTTGCGCGACGGGATCTTGCCGTCGACGATCTTGCAGAAGATGCAGTCCGGGTCGTGGGTCATGGCGCTCAGCGGGGTAGCCGGCCGTCGTTGAAGCGCAGCCATCCGCGGATGCAGCGGTACAGGTACCACAGCCCCACGACGGCATGCGCCGCGACACCGGGGAAGATGAACAGCAGGTACAGCGGCGAGGTGAGCACCATCCACAGCAACGACCACCAGAACGTGGCGATCATGTAGCCGTGGTGGGCCAGGTAGAGGGGATCGTCCTCGTCGGCGCGCTTGACGTAGTTGACGATGAGGGCGATGACGGCGAGCGTGCCCAGGCTCGGCCATGCGAGCGTGTGCAACCCGTAGAGCACGTGCATCACCGTGCGGTCGCCGGGCGTCTTGGTGCCGAAGTTCGCGAAGTCGGTCTGGCTCACTCGCCCGCCCCTTCGCGCCACTGTGCCTTGCGCAGCGCCTTCTCTTCGATGCCACTGGTGCCCTCGCGGCGCTCCAGCTCGGCGATCACGTCGGACGGCGCGAGCCCGTAGTGCGCCAGCGCGATCATGCTGTGGAACCAGAGGTCGGCCACTTCGCCGACCAGCTTGCGCCGGTCGCCGCCGTGGTCGACGTCCTTGGCGGCCATCACCACTTCGGTGGCTTCCTCGCCGACCTTCTTGAGGAACGCGTCGGGACCCTTGTGCAGCAGCCGTGCGACGTAGCTGCGCTCGGGGTCGCCGCCGTTGACCTGCTTGCGGCTTTCGATGACGGACGCCAGGCGCGCCAGGGAGTCGTTGGAAGTCATGGCCTCACTTGTAGATGGTGCCGGGGTCCTTCAGGACCGGCTCGACCGTACGCCAGACGCCGCCGTCGTGAAGCTGGAAGAAACAGCTGTGACGGCCGGTGTGGCAGGCGATGGACGGGTCGTGGCCGTGCTGCGTCACCTTCAGCAGCAGCACGTCGTTGTCGCAATCGAGCCGGATCTCGTGCACCTCCTGCACGTGGCCGGACTCCTCGCCCTTGGGCCACAGGCGCTGGCGCGAACGGCTGAAATACACGGCGCGGCGGCTCTCCGCGGTGCGGCGCAGTGCCTCGCGGTCCATCCAGGCGAACATCAGCACGTCGCCGGTGGCGCGCTCCTGCGCGATCACCGGCACGAGCCCTGCCGCATCCCACTTGACCTGGTCGAGCCAATCCATGCCCTGATTGTCCCTCATCGAGGAGCCGCTTCAGGCGCCAGCGCCCCGTGCGTGCGGCGGCATGGCGCGCCGGAGGGTCAGAGCCGCACCGGAATGCCGCGCTCGGCCATGCGGGCCTTGGCCTGCCCGACCGTGTACTCGCCGTAGTGGAAGATGCTCGCGGCGAGCACCGCATCGGCGCCGCCACGCTGCACGCCGTCGGCCAGGTGCTCCAGGTTGCCGACGCCGCCGGAGGCGATCACGGGGACGTCGACCGCGTCGCTGACGGCCCGCGTCAGGTCGAGATCGAATCCCGACTTGGTGCCGTCGCGGTCCATGCTGGTCAGCAGGATCTCGCCGGCGCCGCGGCGGGCCATCTCGGACGCCCACTGGACGGCATCCAGCCCCGTGTTGCGCCGCCCGCCGTGGCTGTACACGTCCCAGCCGGGTCCGCGGGCAGCTGCCTCCTCGTCGGAGCGTCGCTTGGCATCGATCGCGACCACGATGCACTGGGCGCCGTACTTCGCCGACGACGCGCTGATCACGTCCGGATTGGCGATCGCGGCCGAGTTGAAGCTGGTCTTGTCGGCACCGGCGTTGAGCAGGCGGCGGACGTCCTCGACGGTGCGGACACCACCGCCCACGGTCAGGGGGATGAAGACCTGCGAAGCGACCGCCTCGATGATGTGCAGGATCAGGTCGCGGCCATCGCTGGTGGCCGTGATGTCCAGGAACGTGAGTTCGTCCGCGCCCTGCTCGTTGTAGCGCGCGGCGATCTCCACCGGATCCCCGGCATCGCGCAGTTCGACGAAGTTGACGCCCTTGACCACGCGGCCGCCGGTCACGTCGAGGCAGGGGATGATGCGCTTGGCGAGCATGTCGGATGTTCCGGTCAGTGGGCGCAGCGCATGGCGGCCCGCACGTGGCGGGCTCAGCCCTTGGAGAGTTCGTCGGCCTTGGTCTGGGCCTGGGCGAAGTCGAGGTCGCCCGAGTAGATGGCGCGCCCGCAGATCACGCCCTCGATGCCCTCGTCCTCGACGGCGCACAGCTTTTCGATGTCGGTGAGCGAGGACAGGCCGCCCGATGCGATGACCGGGATGTGCAGCGCCTGGGCCAGCTTGACGGTGGCCTCGATGTTGATGCCGGTCAGCATCCCGTCGCGGCCGATGTCGGTGTAGACGATCGACTCGACGCCCCAGTCCTCGAACTTGCGCGCCAGGTCCACGACCTCGTGGCCGGTCAGCTTGCTCCAGCCGTCGGTGGCGACCTTGCCGTCCTTGGCGTCCAGACCCACGATGATGTGGCCGCCGAAGGCGCTGCAGGCGTCCTTCAGGAAGCCCGGGTTCTTGACCGCCGCGGTGCCGATGATCACGTAGCGCAGCCCGCCGTCGATGTACTTCTCGATGGTGTCCAGGTCACGGATGCCGCCTCCCAGCTGCACCGGGATCTCGTCGCCCACGGCCTTGAGGATGGACTTGATCGCCGCGAAGTTCTGCGGCTTGCCCGCGAACGCGCCGTTCAGGTCCACCAGGTGCAGGCGGCGCGCGCCCTTGTCCAGCCAGGCCCGCGCCATGGCGGCGGGGTCTTCGCTGAAGACCGTGGCCTGGTCCATGTCGCCCTGCTTCAGGCGGACACAATGACCGTCCTTCAGGTCGATCGCGGGAATGAGGAGCATGGGGCGGTGGGGATGGTCACGAGGGGCGCGCAAGGCACGCGGGGATGGCGCGAGCGGCTGTCAGGGGTTCCAGCGCAGGAAGTTTCGGTAGAGGGCCAGACCGGCGTCGGCGCTTTTTTCGGGGTGGAACTGGGTCGCGAAAATATTATCGCGGGCCAGCACGGCGGTAAAGCGCCCGCCGTAATCCGCTTCCCCGGCGCTGTGGCGCGCATCCGACGGCTTGGCGTAGAAGCTGTGGACGAAGTAGAACCACTCGCCGTCGGCGAGGCCGTCCCACATCGGGTGCGGCTGCGTCTGCGCGACCCGGTTCCAGCCCATCTGCGGCACCTTGAAGCGGCTGCCATCGGGCTGCCGCCGGCCGGCGAGGTCGAAGCGCAGCACCTGGCCGCCGATCAACCCGAGACCGTCGCTCGGCCCCTCCTCGCTGCGATCCAGCAGCATCTGCATGCCCACGCACACGCCGAACAGCGGCTTGTTGGCGGCCGCCTCCAGCACTTCGGACAGCAGCCCCGAGTCGCGCAGCTCGCGCATGCAATCGGGCATGGCGCCCTGCCCTGGCAGCACGATGCGATCGGCCGCCCGGACTTCCTCGGGGCGCGAGGTGATCACGGCCTGGAATCCGCTGTCCTGGGCCGCATGGAGCACGGCCTGGGACACCGAACGCAGGTTGCCCATGCCGTAATCGACGACAGCGACGGTTTTCATGTGGATCGGAAGGGGCCGCCAGGGCCCGTCGGAAGCTAGAGGGAACCCTTGGTCGAAGGGATCGTGCCGGCGGCGCGGGGATCGAGTTCCACCGCGGCGCGCAGGGCCCGCGCGAAGGCCTTGAACACCGTCTCGCACTGGTGGTGGGCGTTCTCGCCGCGCAGGTTGTCGATGTGCAGCGTCACGAATGCGTGGTTGACGAAACCCTGGAAGAACTCGTGCGCCAGCTGCGTGTCGAAGGTGCCGATCATGCCGCTCTTGAACGGCACGTTCATGACCAGGCCCGGGCGGCCGGAGAAGTCGATCACCACGCGCGAGAGCGCCTCGTCCAAGGGAACATAGGCATGGCCGTAGCGGCGGATGCCCTTCTTGTCGCCCACGGCGCGGGCCACCGCCTGGCCCAGGGTGATGCCTACGTCCTCGACCGTGTGGTGGCCGTCGATGTGCAGATCCCCTTGCGCCTGGATGTCGAGATCGATCAGCCCGTGGCGGGCGATCTGGTCGAGCATGTGGTCGAAGAAGCCGATGCCGGTGGCCAACCGCGCCTGGCCGGTGCCGTCCAGCCCGACGCGCACCGTGATGCGGGTCTCGGCGGTGTTGCGGGTGATCTCGGCGGTGCGCTCGGTGTTCAATTGGACTCCTCCGTGCCTGGGGCGCAGTGGCTCACAGGCTGGCCTTCAGTGCAGCCAGCATCTGCACGTTCTCGTCGGCGGTCCCGACGGTCAGGCGCAGGCAGTTGGCCAGCAACGGGTGCATTCTAGAAACGTTCTTGACGAGGACCCCGCGCGCCTTCATGCCCTCGAACGCGCGCGCGGCATCGGGCACGCGCACCAGCACCATGTTCGCGTCGCTGCGCCAGGCCTTCACCGCGGGCACGGCGGCCAGCTGCTCCAGCAGCCGGGCCCGTTCGCGCCGCAGCTCGGCCGCCTGGGCCTGGAACACGTCGGCGTGCTCCAGCGCGAACAGCGCGGCTTCGCAGTTGAGCACGCTGACGTTGTACGGCGGCCGGACCTTGTCGACTTCGGCGACCAGGGCGGCGGGCCCGATGAGGTAGCCCAGCCGCACACCGGCCAGGCCGAACTTGCTCAGTGTGCGCATCAACAGCACGTGCTGGTGCCGCCCGATCCGGTCGGCGTAGCTGCGGCTGGCGAACGGCTGGTACGCCTCGTCCATGACGACCAGGCCGGGGGCGGCCTGCACGATGCGCTCGATCACCGCGTCGTCCCAGAGGTTGGCTGTCGGATTGTTCGGATACGCCAGGTAGACGATGGTCGGCTGGTGGGTGGCGATCGCGTCGAGCATGGCGCATTCGTCCAGCTCGAACTCCGGCGTCAGGTCCACCGGCACGAACTTCAGCCCCTGCAGCTGGGCACTCATGCCGTACATCACGAAGCCGGGCACCGGGGCCAGGATCGAGGCGCCGGGCACGTCGCACGCCATCGCCAGCAGCGAGATCAGCTCGTCGGAGCCGTTGCCCAGCATCAGGTCGAAGCCCTCCGGCACCTGCGCGTGCTGCCGGAGGGCCTGGCGCAACGTGTCGATGCGCTCGCCGGGGTAGCGGTTGAGCGCCACCGCCCCGAGCCGCTCGCCGAGCTCGCGCTGCAGCGCCGGCGGGAGGCGGTGCGGGTTCTCCATCGCGTCGAGCTTGACCAGCCCGGCCGAGGGTTGGACAGCGTACGCGTGCATGCCCTGCACGTCACGGCGGATCAGGCGCGCCAGGCGCTCGGGAAGCGCGTTCATCGGATCTCCTGGGTGCGCCACGCGGCGCTGCGGGCCTGCCGGGCCGCGTCGTTCATGGCTTGAGCCTCATCTCAGCGGCGCGGGCATGCGCCTGCAGGCCTTCGCCGTGCGCCAGCACGGACGCGATGCGTCCGAGCGACTGCGCACCCTGCTCGCTCACCTCGATCAGGCTGCTGCGCTTCTGGAAGTCGTACACCCCGAGCGGGCTGGAGAACCTGGCCGTGCTGCTGGTGGGCAGCACGTGGTTCGGCCCGGCGCAGTAGTCACCGAGGCTCTCGCTGGTGTAGCCGCCCAGGAAGATGGCGCCGGCATGCCGCAGCAAGGGCTCCCAGCGGTGGGGCTCCGCGCTGGCGATCTCCAGATGCTCGGGCGCGATGCGGTTGCTGATGGCGCAGGCCTCGTCCATGCCGCGGGTGTGGATCAGGGCACCTCGTCCATTCATCGACTTGGCGATGATGGCCGCGCGCGGCATCTCGGGCAGCAGGCGGTCGATTTCCTGCTGGACCCGGTCGATGTAGGCGGCGTCCGGGCACAGCAGGATGCTCTGCGCCAGCTCGTCGTGTTCGGCCTGCGAGAACAGGTCCATGGCGACCCAGTCCGGCGGCGTGGAGCCGTCGGCCAGGACGAGGATCTCGCTCGGGCCCGCGATCATGTCGATGCCGACCAGCCCGAACACGCGCCGCTTGGCGCTCGCCACGTAGGCGTTGCCGGGGCCGGTGATCTTGTCCACGCGCGGGACGGTGGCGGTGCCGTAGGCGAGCGCGCCCACGGCCTGCGCACCGCCGATCGTGAACGCACGGCTGACGCCGGCGACGTGCGCCGCCGCGAGCACCAGCGGGTTCTTCTCGCCGCGCGGCGTGGGGACGACCATGATGATCTCGCCGACGCCGGCGACCTGGGCCGGGATGGCGTTCATCAGCACGGACGAGGGGTAGGCCGCCTTGCCGCCCGGCACGTAGATGCCGACCCGGTCGAGCGGCGTGACCTTCTGCCCGAGCAGCGTGCCGTCGGCGTCGCGGTAGGTCCAGCTCTCGCCGCTCGCGCGCTTTTGCGCCTCGTGGTAGCTGCGCACCCGCGCCGCGGCGGTCTCCAGGGCCTCGCGCTGGGCCGCCGGGAGCGCCTCGAACGCCGACTTCAGCTCGGCCGGCGACAGCTCCAGCGCGGCCATCCCCGGTGCGTCCAGGCCGTCGAACCGGCGCGTGGCATCGAGCACCGCCTGGTCGCCCCGGGTGCGCACGTCGGCCAGGATGTCGGTGACGGCCCGCTCGACCTGCGCATCGGTGTCCGCCGACCAGTGCAGGCGCGCCTGGAACGCGGCATCGAAGCCGGCATCGACGGTGGACAGGCGCAGTGGGCGGGCTTGGAGCGTCATGGCTGGTGGGCGGCGGTGGCGCGGGCGAAGGCGTCGATCAGGCGCCGCATCGGCGCCTGCTTGAGCTTGAGGGCGGCCTGGTTCACCACCAGGCGCGAGCTGATGTCCATGATCCGCTCGACCTCGACCAGCTGGTTGGCCTTGAGCGTGTTGCCCGTGGACACCAGGTCGACGATGGCGTCGGCCAGGCCGGTGAGCGGCGCCAGCTCCATGCTGCCGTACAGCTTGATCAGGTCGACGTGCACGCCCTTGGCCGCGAAGAACTCACGGGCGATGGCGACGTACTTGGTGGCCACCCGCAGCCGCGACCCCTGGCGCACCGCGCTGGCGTAGTCGAAATCGGAGCGCACCGCGACGCTCACGCGGCACTTGGCGATCTGCAGGTCCAGGGGCTGGTACAGCCCCTGGTTGCCGTGCTCGATGAGCGTGTCCAGGCCGGTCACGCCCAGGTCGGCGCCGCCGTACTGCACGTAGGTCGGCACGTCGGTGGCGCGGACCAGCACGACCCGCACCTCCGGGTGGTTGGTGGCCAGGATCAGCTTGCGCGACTTCTCGGGATCCTCCAGCACCTCGACGCCCGCGGCGCGCAGCAGCGGCAGCGTCTCGTCGAAGATGCGGCCCTTGGACAGGGCGAGCGTGATCATCGGGCACGCCCCTGCGACCGGCCTGCTCCGCACGAGCGGCGCGCGTTCATGCCGAGAGCCTCTCGATGTCGGCCCCGATGCCACGCAGCTTGGCCTCCATCTGGTCGTAGCCCCGGTCCAGGTGGTAGATGCGGTCGACCAGCGTCTCGCCGTCCGCCACCAGCCCGGCGATGACGAGGCTGGCCGAGGCACGCAGGTCGGTGGCCATCACGGTGGCCCCGGACAGCTTCTCGACGCCTTCGATCATCGCGACCTTGCCGTCCACCTGGATGCGCGCGCCCAGCCGCGAGAGCTCGTTCACGTGCATGAAGCGGTTCTCGAAAATGGTTTCGGTCACGTGCGACGCCCCTTCGGACACCACGTTCATTGCCATGAACTGGGCTTGCATGTCGGTCGGAAAGCCCGGGTACTCGGTGGTGCGGAAGTTCTGGGCCTTGAGGCGGCCGTCCGCGCGCACGCGGATGCCGCCCTCCACGGCGTCCACCGTCGCCCCCGCCTGCCGCAGCTTCTCGACCACGGCCTCGAGGTGATCGACGCGGCCGTGGCGCAGCACCACGTCACCGCCGGCGGCCGCGACGGCGCACAGGAAGGTGCCGGCCTCGATGCGGTCGGCCACCACCTGGTGGGTGCAGCCGGACAGCCGCGTCACGCCCTGGATGCGGATGCGGCTCGTCCCATGGCCCTCGATGCGCGCGCCCATGCGGATCAGCATCTCCGCCAGGTCGCTGATCTCCGGCTCCTGCGCGGCGTTTTCCAGCACGGTCTCGCCATCGGCCAGCGCGGCGGCCATCAGGAAGTTCTCGGTGCCGGTCACCGTGACCATGTCGGTGGTGATGCTGGCGCCGCGCAGCCGCGCCTGTCCCTTGGGCAGCTTGGCGATGATGTAGCCATGCTCGACGACGATCTCGGCGCCCATCTGCTGCAGGCCCTTGATGTGCTGGTCGACCGGCCGCGACCCGATGGCGCAACCGCCGGGCAGCGAGACGGTCGCCTCGCCAAAGCGCGCCAGCAGCGGGCCGAGCGCCAGCACCGACGCGCGCATCGTCTTCACGAGCTCGTAGGGCGCCTCGGGCGAGCTCAGCTGGCTGGCGTCGATGCGGACGCTGCCGTCCTCGGCACGCTCGGCCGACACGCCCATGTTGCGGATCAGCTTCAGCATGGTGGCGACGTCCTGCAGCCGCGGCACGTTCTGCAGCGTGACGGGCTCGGCCGTGAGAAGCGCCGCGCACAGCTCCGGCAGCGCGGCGTTCTTGGCGCCGGAAATGCGAACCTCGCCCTGGAGCCGGCGGCCCCCGCGAATCAGTAGCTTGTCCATGTCAGGATGATTGGTGGCGGGCCGTGGCCCATTCGCCGGGGGTGTACGTCTTCATGGAGAGCGCGTGCACCTCGTCGGTCTGCATTCTCGCACCCAGGGTGGCGTACACCCGCTGGTGCCGCTGGATCGGCCGCTTGCCCTCGAACTCGGTCGACACGACGACGGCCGACCAGTGGCGGCCGTCCCCGTCGACCTGCAGGTGCTCGCACGGCAGACCGGCGGCGATGATGGAGCGCAGTTCTTCGGCAGTCATGGGCGGATGGCCCTCCGGCGAGCCGCCCGGGAGCACAGCAACTCCCCCGTGGGGCGGCGATGAATGGCGCAGTTGACCCTGGGCGTCATGGTGTCAGCCGCGGATCTTGTAGCCGATGCGCAGCAGGTGCACGGCGATGGCGCTGACCGCCAGCATGGCGCCGCCGACGATCGCCAGGCTCAGCCAGGGCGAGACGTCGCTCACCCCGAAGAACCCGTAGCGGAAGCCGTCGATCATGTAGAAGAACGGATTGAGGTGGCTCACGCGCTGCCAGAACGCCGGCAGGGAATGGATGGAATAGAACACGCCCGACAGGAAGGTCATGGGCATGATGACGAAGTTCTGGAACGCCGCCATCTGGTCGAACTTCTCGGCCCACAGGCCGGCGATCACGCCCAGGGCGCCCAGCATCGCGGCCCCCAGCACGGCGAACACCAGGATCCAGAGCGGAGCCACGAAGCCGGGCAGCGCGAAGAACGAGGTGACGACGAACACGCCCAGGCCGACCGCCAGGCCGCGGGCCACCGAGGAGCCCACGTAGGCGACGAACCAGCTCCAGTGCGACAGGGGCGTGAGCAGCACGAAGACCAGGTTGCCCATGATCTTGCTCTGGATCAGCGATGACGAGCTGTTGGCGAACGCGTTCTGCAGCACGCTCATCATCACGAGTCCCGGCACCAGGAAGGCCGTGTAGTCGATCCGGTCGTAGACCTTCACGTGGTCCTGCAGCACGTGGCCGAAGATCAGCAGGTACAGCATCGCCGTGAGCACCGGCGCCGCGACGGTCTGGAAGCTCACTTTCCAGAACCGCAGGACCTCCTTGTACAGGAGCGTGCGCCAGCCGCCCGCGACGGTTGCCACCGGCAGCGGACGTGGAACGGCCGTGGCCACGGCTTCGGTCGGACGCGTGGCACTCATGCGGTCACCCGTTGCTGGTACTCGGCCGACATCACATCGAGGAACACGTCCTCCAGGTCAGGCTTGCGGATCTCGACGTCGTCGACACGCAGCCCGGCTTCGCGGACGGCGGCCAGGTAGTGCTCGATCTCGAGGGCGTCGTGCGCCGGGAGCTGGACGATCCGGCCGGTCACGCGGGCCTTGGCGGCCAGGTGGGCCGGCAGCGCGCTGTCGACCTTGAAACGCAGCACGTTGCTGGAGGACGCCTTGAGCAGGTCACTGGTGCGCTCCAGCGCCACGACCCGGCCCGTCTTGAGCATGGCGATGCGCCCGCACAGTGCCTCGGCCTCCTCCAGATAGTGAGTGGTGAGCAGCACGGTATGGCCCTCGCGGTTGAGACGGGCGATGAACTGCCACAGTGTCTGGCGCAGCTCGACGTCGACGCCCGCGGTCGGCTCGTCCAGCACGATGACCGGCGGCTTGTGCACCAGCGCCTGGGCCACCAGCACCCGCCGCTTCATGCCGCCCGAGAGCTGGCGCATGTTCGCGTTCGCCTTGTCCGCCAGCCCCAGGCTGTCCAGCAGCTCGGCGATCCAGGCCTCGTTGTGGCGCACGCCGAAGTAGCCCGACTGGATGCGCAGTGCCTCGCGCACCGTGAAGAACGGGTCGAACACCAGCTCCTGCGGCACGACGCCCAGCTGCCGACGGGCCTGGGCGTAGTCGACCTGCACGTCATGGCCGTGCACCGACACGCGGCCCGCGGTCGGCCGCGACAGGCCGGCCAGGATGCTGATCAGGGTGGTCTTGCCGGCGCCGTTCGGCCCGAGGAGGCCGAAGAACTCGCCTTCCTCGATGTCGAAGCTCACGCCATCGAGGGCATTGAGACTGCCGCGCGGCGACCGGTAGGTCTTGCTGACGGATTGGAAGGAGATCGCGGGCATAGGGGAACCCGCGATTTTATTCCGGGCGGCGCCACCGGCCCGGACGAGGGCCGCAAGGCCCCAGGGACAGCTTCAGGAAGCGGGCGCGAGCAGCTCGGACACCCCGTACACCGCGGCCAGTTCGCGCAGGCGCGGCGGCATGTTGGCCACGGCGAAGGTCTTGCCGTTGGCCATCGCCTCGCGCCGGCATTCCAGCAGCACGGCCAGCGCGGAGGAGTCGAACTGCTGCAGCGGCGACGCATCGGCGACCGCCTCGCGCGCCGGCTGCGAGCGCAGTGCCTGCGCCAGCATGCGGGCGCAGGCCGGCGCTTGGGCGTGGGTGAGCTGGGCCGGCAGGACGAGCATGGGCGCCGTCAGCCCTTCTTGCCGCCGGCGGCGTTGCTGCGATTGCGCTCGGAGAGCGACGCGATCAGGCCGTCCACGCCCTTGGCATTGATCTCCTGGGCGAACTGGCTGCGGTAGGTCTCGACCAGCCACACGCCGAGCACGTTCAGGTTGTAGATCTTCCAGCCGGCGCCCTCCCCCGGCGTGCGCTCCAGGCGGTAGTCGAGCTGGATCGGATCGCCGCGACCGCGGATCTCGGTGCGCACCACGACTTCCTTGTCCTCGGGGCCGGCGCGCAGCGGCTTGATGCTGATGGTCTGGTCGTCCACCTGCGAGAGTGCGCCGGAATAGGTGCGCACCAGCAGGATCTTGAACTCGTCCTGCAGCTTCTTGCGCTGCTCCGGCGTGGCCTGGCGCCAGGCCGGGCCGACGGCTGCCGCCGTCATGCGCTGGAAGTTGACGTTCGGCATGATCCGGGTGTCGACCAGCGCCATGATCTTGTCCAGATCGCCCTGCTTGATCGAACGGTCGGACTTGATGGCGCCCAGCGTCTCGTCGGACAGGCGCTTGATCAGCGCGTCGGGCGCCTCGTCGGCCGCCCAGGCGAGGGTGGGCAGCCCGGCGCTCAACATGCTGGCGGCGAGCGCGACAACGGCCAGATGGCCCAGGGTACGTCTTTTCATTCCTTGTCCTTTCCAGGAGCGGCATTCCCGCTCTGCTTGTCGTTGGAACGGGCCACAGTGACCGGGTTCCGGCCCTGCACGACCGCTTGCAACAGGATGCAAACTCTACCGCGCCGGCGCGACGCTCGTTGTAGGCGTGGAGGCGTCGGCGGTGGCAGCCACGGGCTCCTGATCGCCGCTGCTGTCGTCCTCCGCGCCGTCCTCCTGGGTCGACCGCTCGAGGATCTCGGCCCGGCGGCGCTGCAGGTAGGAATCGCGGATGAAGCTGTACTTGTCGAGTGCCGCGCCTTCCAGCACGTCGCTGGCACGCAGCAGGTTGGAGCGCACGTCCACGATGCGCAGCCCGTACAGCACGTCGCGCGTGCCTTCCGGCCCCACGTGGTAGAGCAGGTCGCCGTTCCAGTCCACCGGAAGCGCCGCGGTGTCGCGCACCGTCGAGGGCCCGAGCAGCGGCAGCACGAGGTACGGCCCTGCAGGCACGCCCCAGCGCCCGAGCGTCTGCCCGAAGTCTTCGCGGTGGCGGTCGATGTTCATCTCGCTGGCGATGTCGAGCACGCCGGCGAAGCCGAACACCGTGTTGAACGAGAAACGCATCCAGTTCTCGGCCGCGTACTGCAGCTTGAACTGCAGCAGGCTGTTGACGGCCGACCAGGCGTCGCCGATGTTGCCGAAGAAATTGGAAACGCCGGTGCGCGCGAGCGCCGGGACCTTCTCGCGGTAGAAGGTGGCGCTGGGCTTGAGGACGACCGCGTCCACGTTCTCGTTGAAGATGCTGACCTGCCGGTTCACCGGCTCGAACGGGTCGCGCGGATTCGCGTTGGGGCCGCTCGCGCAGCCGCCCAGCAGCAGCAGGGCGGCGCCCAGCAACGCCAGCAGCGGCCGGCGTGCCTGCAGGGACACGGGATGGATTCTCATTTCTTCGCCGGGCCCGGTGCAGGGCTGCTGTTGGTGTTGCTGTTGCCGTCGGCGGCCTTGCTGTAGAGGAACTGGCCGATCAGGTTTTCGAGCACGACCGCCGACTGGGTGGTGGTGATCGTGTCCCCCTGCGCCAGGTTCTTCTCGTCGGCACCGGCTTCGACGCCGATGTACTGCTCGCCCAGCAGGCCGCTGGTCAGGATCTTGAGCGAACTGTCCTTGGGGAACTGGTAGCGGCTCTCCATCGCGATGGTGACGCTGGCCTGGAACGACTTGTCGTCGAAGGTGATCGCGTCGACCCGGCCCACCACGACGCCGGCGCTCTTGACGGCCGCCTTGGGCTTGAGCCCGCCGATGTTGTCGAAGCGGGCGGTGAGCCGGTACGTCGGCTGGAAGCTCAGGCTGAGCAGGTTGGCCGACTGCAGGGCGAGGAAGAGCAGCGCCGCCGCGCCGATCAACACGAAGAGGCCCACCCACACGTCGTTCTTGGTTCGTTCCATCGTTGGTTCCTAGATGCTGAACATCATCGCGGTCAGCACGAAATCGAGCCCGAGCACGGCCAGCGATCCCATGACCACGGTACGGGTCGTGGCCCGGGACACGCCTTCGGGGGTCGGGTGGGCGGTGTAGCCCTCAAGCACGGCGATGAAGGTGACCGTCAGGCCGAAGACCAGGCTCTTGAGCACGCCGTTGCCCACGTCGCGCCAGACGTCAACGCCACCCTGCATCTGGCTCCAGAAGGCGCCAGGATCCACCCCGATCAGCAGCACGCCGACCACCCAGCCGCCGATGATGCCGACCGCGCTGAACACGGCGGCCAGCAGCGGCATGGCAATGACCCCGGCCCAGAAACGCGGCGCGAGGATCCGCCGAACCGGATCGACGGCCATCATTTCCATGGCGGACAGCTGCTCGCCGGCCTTCATCAGGCCGATCTCGGCGGTGAGCGACGTGCCGGCCCGGCCGGCGAACAGCAGCGCGGTGACCACCGGCCCGAGCTCTCGCACCAGCGAGAGCGCGACCAGCAGGCCGAGCGCCTCCGACGAACCGTAGCGCTGCAGCGTGTAGTAGCCCTGCAGCCCCAGCACGAAGCCGACGAACAGCCCCGAGACGGTGATGATGGCCAGGGAGTAGTTGCCCAGGAAGTGGATCTGGTCGCGCACCAGGCCGAACCGCCGCAGGCAGGTGCCGGCCAGCGCGAGCAGGCGCACGAACAACCGGGCGCCCAGGCCCAGGTCGGCCAGCAGGCCGCGGGTGGCGTAACCGACATCGGCGGGCTTGTACCAGCTCATCGCGAGAGGCCTCCGCCGAAATCCTGCGCCACCGTCGGCCCGGGATAGTGGAAGTGCACCGGCCCCTCGGGCCGGGCGTGGACGAACTGCTCGACCAGCGGGTCGGTGGAGGCCCGCACCTGCGCCGGCGTGCCCTGGGCCGCGATGCGCCCATTGGCCAGCACGATCACCTGGTCGGCGATGCGGAATGTCTCTTCCAGGTCGTGCGAGACGACGATGCTGGTGATGCCCAGGGTGTCGTTGAGCTGCCGGATCAGCTGTGCGGCGGTGCCGAGCGAAATCGGGTCGAGCCCGGCAAAGGGCTCGTCGTACATCACGAGCTCGGGGTCCAGGGCGATGGCGCGCGCCAGCGCCACCCGGCGCGCCATGCCGCCGGACACCTCGCTGGGCATCAGGTCGCGGGCGCCGCGCAGCCCCACGGCGTTCAGCTTCATCAGGACGATGTCGCGCACCAGCGCCTCGGGCAGCGCCGTGTGCTCGCGCAGCGGAAAGGCGACGTTGTCGAACACCGACATGTCGGTGAACAGCGCGCCGAACTGGAACAACATGCCCATGCGGCGCCGCACGGCATACAAGCCGCGCGCATCGAGGTCTCCGACCTCCTGCCCGTCGAACGTGAGGCTGCCCTGCTGGGGCCGGACCTGGCCGCCGATCAGTCGCAGCACCGTGGTCTTGCCGCCGCCCGAGGCCCCCATCAGGGCCGTGACCTTGCCGCGCGGGACGGTGAAGCTCACGCCGTCCAGGATGCGGCGAGCGCCATAGCCGAAGCTGAGGTCGCGGCATTCGACCAGTGCGCTGTCGTCCGGATGGGGCATGCGGTGCGGGCAGCTGGGCGTGAGCCCAGCAGTGAAAGGGAAACGCCGATGATACGGGCTCCCCCGCGCTGCGCCCTTAGACAGGAATGAGGGACTGTGGCGCGGATGCCGCGCGCATCCGCATCCCGCCGCGCGCCCGTGCGGGGCAGCCAACGCCCCCGCGAACGCGGGGTTGACGACTGCTCCCCGGATGGGGCAGCAGTCTCCTTCAGCGCGGCAGGTCGCTGAATCCCATCAGGAACTCGTCGACCGACCGCGCCGCCTGACGGCCCTCCCGGATCGCCCACACCACCAGCGACTGACCGCGGCGCATGTCGCCCGCCGCGAACACCTTGGGGACATTGGTGGCGTAGCCACCAATGAACTCGGTGCTGGCCTTGGCATTGCCGCGGGCATCCTTGTCGACCCCGAAGGCCTCGAGCACGGTGGCGACCGGGCTCACGAATCCCATCGCCAGCAGCACCAGGTCGGCCTTGAGCACCTGCTCGCTGCCCGGCACCTCCTGCATCTTGCCGTCCTTCCATTCGACGCGGACGGTCTTGACGCCGGTGACCTTGCCCTTCTCGCCCAGGAATTCCTTGGTCGCGATGGCGAACTCGCGGTCGCAGCCTTCCTCGTGCGACGAGCTGGTGCGCAGCTTGTACGGCCAGTACGGCCAGGTGAGGGGCTTGTTCTCCTCCTCGGGCGGCTGCGGCATCAGCTCGAACTGCACGACGCTGGCGGCGCCGTGACGGTTGCTGGTGCCCACGCAGTCGCTGCCGGTGTCACCACCGCCGATCACGATGACGTGCTTGCCATCCGCGCGCAGCTGGCCCTTGACCTTGTCGCCGGCATCCACCTTGTTCTGCTGCGGCAGGAACTCCATCGCGAAGTGCACGCCCTCGAGCTCACGGCCGGGAACCGGCAGGTCGCGCGACTGCTCCGCACCGCCAGTGAGCAGCACGGCGTCGAACTCCTTCTTCAGCTGCTCGGGGCTGATGGTTTCCTTGGCCCAGTTGGTGACCTTCGAGCCCTTGGGCAGCTCGCCCACCATCACGCCGGTGCGGATGGTCACGCCCTCGGCCTTCATCTGCTCCACGCGGCGGTCGATGTCGCGCTTTTCCATCTTGAAGTCGGGAATGCCGTAGCGCAGCAGGCCGCCCACGCGGTCGTTCTTCTCGAACAGGGTCACGTCGTGGCCCGCCCGCGCCAGCTGCTGGGCAGCCGCCATGCCCGCGGGGCCCGAGCCCACGACGGCCACCTTCTTGCCGGTCTTGATGCGCGGGACACGCGGCTGCACCCAGCCGTTGTCCCAGGCGCGGTCGGCGATGGCGCGCTCGATCGACTTGATGCCGACCGCCACATCGTTGACGTTGAGGGTGCAGGCTGCCTCGCACGGGGCCGGGCAGATGCGGCCGGTGAACTCGGGGAAGTTGTTGGTCGAGTCCAGCACCGTCCACGCGTTCTTCCAGTCCTGGCGGTAGACCAGGTCGTTGAAGTCGGGGATGACGTTGTTGACCGGGCAGCCCGAATTGCAGAACGGAATGCCGCAGTCCATGCAGCGCGCGCCCTGCACCTTGGCCTGCTCGTCGGTCAGGCCGACGACGAATTCCTTGTAGTGCTTGACCCGCTCGGGGACAGGCTTGTAGCCCTCCTCGACGCGCTCGTACTCCATGAAGCCGGTGATCTTTCCCATTGCTCTCGCTCCGTCTCTTCGTTTGGGCTCAGGCGGCGGCGACGCCGTCGGTCTTCATCGCCAGCTTCGTGTCGTTGCCGGCGCTGGCGGCCGCCACTTCGCGGCCGTGCATCTCGGCCAGCGCGCGCTTGTATTCGTTCGGGAAGACCTTCACGAACCTGCCACGCGTCTCCTTCCAGTTGTCCAGGATCTCGCGGGCGCGGCGACTGCCGGTCCAGCGGTTGTGGTCCTCCAGCAGCTTGCGCAGCAGCACCTCGTCGGCCTGGTCGGCGTGCAGCTTGGTGCGCGGCGCCGCGGCCTTCTGCTCCTCCGCCGACAGCACCCGCTCCAGCGACACCATCGAGGTGTTGCAGCGGCTGGCGAACTGGCCGTCCTCGTCGTAGACGTAGGCCACGCCGCCCGACATGCCGGCGGCGAAGTTGCGGCCCGTCCTGCCCAGCACGGCGACGGTGCCGCCGGTCATGTACTCGCACCCGTGGTCGCCGGTGCCCTCGACCACCGCGGTCGCGCCCGACAGGCGCACGGCGAAACGCTCGCCGGCCACGCCGCTGAAGAACGCCTCGCCGGTGGTCGCACCGTACAGCGCGGTATTGCCGATGATGATGTTGCGCATCGCTTCGCCGCGGAAGTCGATGCTGGGCCGCACCACGATGCGCCCGCCCGACAGGCCCTTGCCCGTGTAGTCGTTGGCGTCGCCGATCAGGTACAGCGTGATGCCGCGCGTGAGGAACGCGCCGAACGACTGGCCGCCCGTGCCTTCCAGCTGGATGCGGATGGTGTCGTCGGGCAGCCCCTCGGGGTGCACCTTGGTCACCGCGCCAGAGAGCATGGCGCCCACGGAACGGTTCACGTTGCGCGCCACCTCCATGAACTGCACGCGCTCGCCGCGCTCGATGGCCGGCCTGCTGCGCTCGATCAGGATGTTGTCCAGGCTCTTGTCCAGGCCGTGGTCCTGGTTCTCCACATGCAGGCGCGGCACCTCGGCCGGCACCAGCGGCTGCGCGAGCAGGCGGGTGAAGTCCAGGCCGCGCGCCTTCCAGTGCTCGATGCCCTTCTTCATGTCCAGCAGGTCGGTGCGGCCGATCAGCTCGTCGAACTTGCGGATGCCCAGCTGCGCCATGATCTGGCGCACCTCCTCGGCGACGAAGAAGAAGTAGTTGACGACGTGCTCGGGCTTGCCCGCGAACTTCTTGCGCAGCGCCGGGTCCTGCGTCGCCACGCCCACCGGGCAGGTGTTCAGGTGGCACTTGCGCATCATGATGCAGCCCTCGACGACCAGCGGCGCGGTGGCGAAGCCGAATTCGTCGGCGCCCAGCAGCGCGCCGATGGCGACGTCGCGGCCGGTCTTCATCTGGCCATCGGCCTGCACCCGGATGCGGCCGCGCAGGCGGTTGAGCACCAGGGTCTGCTGGGTCTCGGCCAGACCGATCTCCCAGGGAGAGCCGGCATGCTTGATGGACGACCAGGGCGAGGCGCCCGTGCCGCCGTCATGGCCGGCGATCACCACGTGGTCGGCCTTGCACTTGGCCACGCCGGCGGCGATGGTGCCCACGCCCACCTCGGACACCAGCTTGACGCTCACCGATGCGTGAGGCGCCACGTTCTTCAGGTCGTGGATCAGCTGCGCCAGGTCCTCGATCGAGTAGATGTCGTGGTGCGGCGGCGGCGAGATCAGGCCCACGCCAGGGACCGAGTAGCGCAGCTTGCCGATGTACTTGGAGACCTTGCCGCCGGGCAGCTGGCCACCTTCGCCGGGCTTGGCGCCCTGCGCCATCTTGATCTGGATCTGGTCGGACGACGACAGGTACTCCGCGGTCACGCCGAAGCGGCCGGAGGCCACCTGCTTGATGCGCGAGCGCAGTGAGTCGCCTTCCTTCAGCGGGATGTCGACTTCGACCACGTCGCTGCCGATGATCTGGGCCATCGTCTGGCCATCGCGGATCGGGATGCCCTTGAGCTCCTGGCGGTAGCGCGCCGGATCCTCGCCACCCTCGCCGGTGTTGCTCTTGCCGCCGATGCGGTTCATGGCCACGGCCAGGGTCGCATGCGCCTCGGTGGAGATCGAGCCGAGCGACATCGCGCCGGTCGCGAAGCGCTTGACGATCTCCTTGGCGGGCTCGACCTCGTCGACGGGGATCGCACGGGACGGGTCGACGCGGAACTCGAACAGGCCGCGCAGCGTCATGTGGCGGCGGCTCTGGTCGTTGATCAGCTGCGCGTATTCCTTGTAGGTGCTCCAGTTGTTGGCACGCGTGGAGTGCTGCAGCTTGGCGATGGCGTCGGGTGTCCACATGTGCTCTTCGCCGCGGGTGCGCCAGGCGTACTCGCCGCCGGCGTCCAGCATGCTGGCCAGCACCGGGTCGTCGCCGAAGGCGGCCTTGTGCATGCGGATCGCCTCCTCGGCGATCTCGAACACGCCGATGCCCTCGACGCGGCTGGCGGTGCCCGAGAAGTACTTCTCGACCGTGTCGCTGTTCAGGCCGATGGCCTCGAACAGCTGGGCGCCGCAGTAGCTCATGTACGTGCTCACGCCCATCTTGGACATGATCTTGGACAGGCCCTTGCCGATCGCCTTGACGTAGTTGTAGATCGCCTTCTCGGCCGACAGGTCGCCAGGCAGGTCCTTGTGGATCGAGACCAGCGTCTCCATCGCCAGGTACGGGTGCACGGCTTCGGCGCCGTAGCCGGCCAGCACGCCGAAGTGGTGCACTTCGCGGGCGGTGCCGGTCTCGACCACGAGGCCGGCCGTGGTGCGCAGGCCTTCGCGGACCAGGTGCTGGTGGATCGACGACAGCGCCAGCAGCGCCGGGATCGCCACCTGCTCGGGGCCGACCGCGCGGTCGCTGATGATGAGGATGTTCTTGCCGCTGCGGATGGCGTCGACGGCCTCGGCGTTCAGGGAGGCGAGCTTGGCCTCGACGCCTTCATGGCCCCAGGCCAGCGGGTAGGTGATGTCCAGCGTGTAGCTGCGGAACTTGCCCTGCGTGATCTTCTCGATGCTGCGCAGCTTGGCCATGTCCGCGAAGTCGAGGATCGGCTGGCTGACCTCCAGCCGCATCGGCGGGTTGACCTGGTTGATGTCCAGCAGGTTGGGCTTGGGGCCGATGAAGGACACCAGCGACATGACGATCGCCTCGCGGATCGGGTCGATCGGCGGGTTGGTCACCTGGGCGAACAGCTGCTTGAAGTAGTTGTAGAGCGGCTTGTTCTTGTTGGACAGCACGGCGAGCGGGCTGTCGTTGCCCATCGAGCCCACGCCTTCCTCGCCGGCCTGGGCCATCGGCGACATCAGGAACTTGATGTCTTCCTGGGTGTAGCCGAACGCCTGCTGGCGGTCGAGCAGGGAGACGTCGCTGGCGGATGCCTCGCCCGTGTCCTGCGACAGGTCGTCCAGCTTGATGCGCAGGTTCTCGATCCACTGCTTGTACGGGCGGCTGTTGGCGAGCGAGGCCTTGACCTCCTCGTCGTCGATCATGCGGCCCTGCTCCAGGTCGATCAGGAACATCTTGCCCGGCTGCAGGCGCCACTTGCGCACGATCTTGTTCTCGGGCACGGGCAGCACGCCCGATTCGGAGGCCATGATGACCAGGTCGTCGTCGGTCACGCAGTAGCGCGACGGACGCAGGCCGTTGCGATCGAGCGTGGCGCCGATCTGGCGGCCGTCGGTGAAGACGATCGAGGCCGGCCCGTCCCAGGGCTCGAGCATGGCCGCGTGGTACTCGTAGAAGGCCTTGCGTCGGCCGTCCATCAGCGTGTGCTGCTCCCACGGCTCGGGGATCATCATCATCACGGCCTGGCTGATCGGGTAGCCGGCCATCGTGAGCAGCTCGAGGCAGTTGTCGAAGGTGGCGGTGTCGGACTGGCCGGCGAAACTGATCGGATAGAGCTTCTGCAGGTCGGCCCCGAGGACCGGCGAAGACATCACGCCTTCGCGCGCCTTCATCCAGTTGTAGTTGCCCTTGACGGTGTTGATCTCGCCGTTGTGGGCGACGTACCGGTAGGGGTGGGCCAGCGGCCACTCGGGGAAGGTGTTGGTCGAGAAGCGCTGGTGGACGAGCGCCAGGGCCGAGACGCAGCGGGCGTCCTGCAGGTCGAGGTAGTAGGTGCCCACCTGGTCGGCCAGCAGCAGGCCCTTGTAGACCACGGTGCGGCTCGACATCGACGGAACGTAGTACTCCTTCGAGTGCTTCAGGCGCAGGTTCTGGATGGCCGCGCTGGCGGTCTTGCGGATGACGTACAGCTTCCGCTCGAGCGCGTCCTGCACGATCACGTCGCTGCCGCGGCCGATGAACACCTGCCGCAGGATCGGCTCCTTCTGGCGCACGGCGGGCGACATCGGCATGTCGCGGTTCACCGGCACGTCGCGCCACCCGAGCAGCACCTGGCCTTCGGCCTTGATCGCCCGCTCGAGCTCCTGCTCGCAGGCCAGCCGGGAGGCATGCTCCTTGGGCAGGAAGATCATCCCGACGCCGTACTCGCCCGGCGGCGGCAGCGCGACGCCCTGCTTGGCCATCTCTTCGCGGTAGAGCGCATCGGGCAGCTGGACCAGGATGCCGGCGCCATCGCCCATCAGCTTGTCGGCGCCGACGGCGCCGCGATGGTCGAGGTTCTCCAGGATCTTGAGACCCTGCCGGACGATGTTGTGGCTCTTCTCGCCCTTGATGTGCGCCACGAAGCCGACGCCGCAGGCGTCATGCTCGTTGGCCGCCGAATACAGCCCTTGGTCTTGCAGGTGGGAAATCTCGGCAGCCGACGCCATGGCTCGCTCCAGTCCAAAAATCAGGGTTTGCGAGGATACGGCACCGCAGCATCCATGCCAAGCGAAAAGAAATGGGGTCAGACTCCGTTTTCGAGACTACGGTCGCCTACCGCACCTAAATGGGGGACAGATCAAGAGGACTGTGTGGGCTTCCGGGGTCGCCCAGGCGCGCGTGGCGCGGGACGCCGGCCCGTCCGCTCAGCCAGCGTGGTCATGAAGGTGTCGTCGCCGACCGCCCAGCCGCGGAAGGTGTCGTCGGTCAGACGTCGCTGGACGTCGGCCGGCAGCCCTCGGGCGACCAGTTCCGCATAAGCCTGCTCGCGCGCAAACGGCGTGTTGCCCAGATCCCAATACAGCGGGTGGGGCGTGACCAGCCGGTCCGGCGCACCGCCGATGTAGAGGCGGTGGCTCGACCACGCGTGGTCCGCGGGCACGGACACCAGACCTTCGCGGACGGGATTGAGGTCCATGTAGACCATGCAGGCAAGCAGGTAGCGCTCGGGTTGGATCAGCGTCGAGCGGTACCGCCCTTCCCAGAGCGTGCCGGTGCGCCCCTGCCGGTCGTTGAAATGGCGAACGTAGCGGCGGCCGATCGACTGCATCAAGGCACCGAGTGCTCCGGCCTCCTTGGGCGTCGCGAGGAGGTGGAAATGGTTGTCCATCAGCACGTAGGCATGAACCGCCACGCCGCACTCTCGGCTGCCGCCATCGAGCAGGTCCAGCAGGAGCCGCCGGTCGGCGTCGTCGGCGAAGATCGACTGCCGGTTGTGGCCACGCTGGATCACGTGGTGCGGCAAGCCGGGAACGGTCAGGCGCGGAAGACGGGCCATGGAAGCAAGGAGGATCGGGTCGCCATTGTCGGTCAGCAGCTTCTGACGGCCGCGCGCGCCGGCTGCCGACAGACGGGCGCGCAGTGCCCCGTGAACATCGCCCACAGGACCTTCGGAGCACGCACCATGTCATTCGCTATCTACATGATCGGGTTCCTGGTGTTCATGGCAGGCGTGGTCTGGGCCGCGGTCGTCGTGGGCGTGCCGCAGGCGTACATCGCCATCGGCGCGGTGGTGCTGCTGGCGGTCGCGATCGTCTTCGTCGTGACGCGCAGCCGCCGACTCCCGCCCAGCCGACGGCTCTAGGCCGGCAGCCCTGGGAAGCGGCCCGCCTCGAGCTCCTGCAGCCCGAACTCGCCAAGCAGCGCGCGCAGGCGCTGCGCCGCGCTGCGCTTTTTCTGGCCGGTGAACTTGGCCAGGATCAGCTCGTTCTTGAGGCTGTGTTCCCAGCCGACCAGCTCGGTCACGGTGACCTGGTAGCCGCTGGCCTCCAGGTACAGGCAACGCAGCACGTTGGTCAGTTGGCTGCCGATCTCGCGCGTGTGCAGGGGATGCCGCCAGAGCTCTGCCAGTGGCGTGCGCGACAGGGACAGCGCCTTGTTCTGGCGCAGCGTGGCCGCGACTTCGGCCTGGCAGCACGGCACCAGCACCATGGCCCGGGCTTGCTTCCGCAGGCCGAACGCGATCGCGTCGTCGGTCGCGGTGTCGCAAGCGTGTAGCGCCGTGACCAGGTCGATGCGCTCGGGCAGAGCCTGCTCCTGCGCGGCGTCCGCCGCGCTGATGGCCAGGAAGCTCATCCGCTCGAATCGCAGGCGATGGGCCAGTTGCTGCGAACGGGCGACGAGTTCCGACCGGGTCTCGATGCCGTAGACATGGCCGCGGCCAAGGGTCCGCAAGGTCAGGTCGTAGAGGATGAAGCCCAGATAGGACTTGCCGGCGCCATGGTCGGCGATGGTCGGCCCGCCGTCCTCCGCCGGGAGCTCGTCGAGCAGCTTGGCGATGAACTGGTGCAGATGGTAGACCTGCTTGAGCTTGCGACGCGAATCCTGGTTGAGCTTACCTTCCCGGGTCAGGATGTGCAGCTCCTTGAGCAGATCCACGGACTGGCCGGGACGCAGGTCCGGATCGGTCACCGCCGTCATGATCGCTCCACGCCGAGGGCGCGCCAGCCGTCGGGGCCGAGTTGCCGCAGGGTGGCGATGTTGGCGCCGAAGATCGCCTCGGCATCCGGGAAGGCATCGACGGCCCGGTCGATGCTCGCCTCACGCAGGAGATGCAGCGTCGGCCAGGGCGCACGGTTCGTGCAGTGGCCCATGTCGTCCTCGGCGGCATCGGCGAAGCGGAACGCCGGATGGAAGCTGGCCAGCTGGACCGTGCCTTCGCAGCCGGCGCGCCGCAGGCGGCGCTCGCCCTGCCGGACCAGTTCATTGAACAGCAGGAAATCGTCGAATCCGGCGGGCACCATCAGCATGGTCGTGTCGCGCTGGTCCGGCGAGCGCGCCACCAGCTCGCGCAGTTCGGCCACCAGGTCGTCGAGCACGCCCGCCACGTCGGATGCCGCGCTGACGGCGTAGTGGATCTGCCCCTTGACGTGCACCGCCTTGGCAAACGGGCACAGGTTCAAGCCGATCACCGCTCGCTCGAGCCAGCGCTGCATGTCGGCGACGACACGGGAGGGCGACGGGGAAGCGGCAGTCATGGCGTCCATGGGGAGCGGCGATTCTAGGCGCCGCGCCGTGCCTCCAGCAGGCCCGCCCAGCGCGCCAGCACAAGGCCGCAGGCCGCGCAGCCGGTCGTGACGGTCCAGCTCCACTGCCAGCCGCCCGCGCGCGCGGCGACCCAGGCCACCAGCGGCGGTCCGGCGAACTGCCCGAGCGCCGACCACTGCTGCATCCAGCCCACCGTCGCGGAGACCGTCCCCTCGCCCGGCGCGACACGCACGGCAAGCGAGAACAGCGTGCCCGGGATGATGCCGCCCACCAGCGAGAAGGCGAGGATGGCGGCGTAGCGCACCGCTGCGGCAGGCGCGCCGTCGCCACCCCAGGGAGCGAACGCGACGATGCTGCCGGCGCCCATCGTCAGGAAACCTGCGGTGAGCAGTTGCCGCGCGCCCACGCCCCGCTGCAACAGCCGCCCGGATGCGAGGTTGCCACCCATGTTCACCGCGGCGGCAAGTGCGGTGGCGACCGCGGCGGTGGCCGGTGCAAGGCCCGCCTCCAGGTAGATCGCCGGCAGGAAGCCGACGACCGCGAGCCATTGCGCCGAGTAGGCCCCGAAGGCAAGCGCGACCATCCAGGGCCCGGGGGCGCGCAGTGTCCGCGCGATGGCGGCACGCCAGGGAAGGGGCGGGCCGGGCGACCCCGGATCGGGCGGCACCGCGACGGCGAGGGCCAGCGCGGCGCCGAGCGACAGCACGCCCAGCAGCCACCACCAGGCCATCCAGCCCGCCCAACCGATCCAGGCGGGGCCGGCCAGCAGAGCCGCCGCGGTCGCGAACGGCATGTAGGCGCCCCACACGCCCAGCATCGCGCTCATGCGCTGCGCAGGCACCAGCCGGCGGATCAACGCCGGCGCGGGCATCGAAGCGAGCAGGAACCCCAGACCTTCCAGGCCCCGGAGCACGAGCAGCAGCGGCACCGAACTGGCCTGGCCGCCGGCCAGGCTGGCCGCCCCGGTGACCAGCAGGCCGGTGAGCATGGTGCGGCGCAGGCCGAAGCGGTCTGCCGCCAATCCGACCAGCAATCCGAGTGTCATCCCCGCCAGCTGGACCAGGGACAACAGGAAACCGGCTTCGACGAGGCCCAGCCCCAGCGTCTGCCGCAGCACGGGCAGGGCGGGCGGAAGCTTGCCGACGTGCAGGGCCGCGGCCACCCCGCCCAGCACGACCAGCCATGCCGCCGGGACGCCCTGGAGCCGCCGCATCAGGGCAGCAGCCGGCGACCGGTGAGCCGCTCGTGTTCGCGCGCCGCGAAGCGGTCGGTCATGCCGGCGATGTAGTCGGCGATCGCCCGCTCGCGGTCGGGCCGCGCCGCGAATCCCGCCTGCAGTTGCGACGGGTCGTCGGCGTAGGCGGCGAAGAGCTCGCGCACGACCCGCTTGGCCTGGCCGGTGGTCTCGACCACCTGCGGATGCCGGTACAGGTTGCGCAGCAGGAAGTGCTTCAGGGCCGAGGAGCGGGTCCGCATCGGCTCGCTGAAGCGCACAACGGGCGATGAGCGCCGCGCCTCGTCGGCGCTGCGCACCTTGCCGTCCTCCAGGGCCTGCCGCGTGGCCGCGATGACGTCGTAGACCTGCGCGCTCAGCATGCGGCGGATCGCTTCGTAGAGCAGTCGGCGCCCCTCCAGGTGCGGATGATCGGCGAGCGCCTCGTCGCGGAAGCTGGCAAACAGCTCGACCGCGTCCAGCTGCTCGAGGGTGAGCAACCCGGAACGGACGCCGTCGTCGATGTCGTGTGCGTTGTAGGCGATCTCGTCGGCCAGGTTGCACAACTGCGCCTCGAGGCCAGGCTGCGTGCGCTCCAGGAAGCGCCGGCCCACACCGCCGGGCTCCAGCTCCTCCAGCCGCTGCGCATTGGCCCGCGAGCAATGCTTGAGCACGCCTTCACGCGTCTCGAAGGTGAGATTGAGACCGTCGAAGCAGGGGTAGCGCTCCTCCAGGGAGTCGACCACCCGCAGGCTCTGCAGATTGTGCTCGAACCCGCCGTGGCCGGCCATGCAGTCGTCCAGGGCGTCCTGGCCGGCGTGGCCGAACGGTGTGTGCCCGAGGTCGTGCGCCAGCGCGATCGCCTCGACGAGGTCTTCGTCCAGGCCCAGTGGGCGCGCGATGGACCGCCCGAGTTGCGCGACCTCCAGCGAGTGCGTCATGCGGGTGCGGAACAGGTCGCCCTCGTGGTTCAGGAAGACCTGGGTCTTGTAGACCAGTCGGCGGAAAGCGGTGGAATGGACGATTCGGTCCCGATCGCGCTGGTACTCGGTCCGTGTCGGGGCCGCGGCTTCCGGGTGGCGCCGTCCGCGCGAACGTGACGGGTCGCTGGCGTACGCGGCACGTGCCGGACGTCCCTGCTCTGCCCCATCCGGATGCGACATGGCCAGCTGCCTCAGGCCGTGCAGTGCCGCACGACGTCCCGCACCAGCGCCTCGGGCGCGGCCCGCACGCCGGCCCGACCCGGGGCCTCGATCACGACGAAGCGGATGTCGCCGGCTTCCGACTTCTTGTCCAGGCGCATCAGCTCGAGATAGCGATCCGGCCCCAGGGCGGGCCCGCGCACCGGCAGGCCGGCCGCCTCGATCAGGCGGGTCAGGCGCTCGACGAAACCCGCATCGACCAGTCCGAGACGCTGCGACAGTTGCAGGGCCATGACCATGCCGCACCCGACCGCCTCGCCGTGCAACCACTCGCCGTACCCCAGTCCGGCCTCGATGGCATGTCCGAAGGTGTGGCCGAAGTTCAGGATCGCGCGCAGGCCGGCCTCGCGCTCGTCCTGCCCCACCACCCACGCCTTGATCTCGCAGCTGCGGCGCACCGCATGCGCGACGGCCTGCGACTCGCGCCGCAGCAGTTCGCCGAGGTGGGCCTCGATCCAGTCGAGGAAGGCCATGTCGGCGATCGGCCCGTACTTGATCACCTCGGCGAGCCCGGCGCTGAACTCGCGATCCGGCAGCGTGACCAGGGTGTCAAGGTCGCAGACGACCAGCGCGGGCTGGTGGAACGCGCCGACCATGTTCTTGCCGAGCGGGTGGTTGATGGCCGTCTTGCCTCCTACCGAGGAGTCGACCTGCGCCAGCAGCGTGGTCGGTACTTGCACGAACGGGACCCCGCGCATGTAGCACGCCGCCGCGAACCCCGTCATGTCGCCGACGACGCCCCCGCCCAGCGCGAACAGGACCGTCTTGCGATCGCACGCATGTCCCAGCAGGCCGTCGAAGATGCGGTTGAGGGTCTGCCAGTCCTTGTGCGCCTCGCCGTCCGGCAGCACGACCTTGTGCACCGTGGCGTAGTGCGGCCGCAGCGCCAGGCACAGTGCCTCCAAGTACAGTGGTGCAACGGTGTCGTTGGTGACCACCAGCGCCGCCGCCGAGCGTGGCAGGCCCGACCAGGTGCCGAACGCCCCGAGAAGGCCCGTGCCGATGCGAATGGGGTAGCTGCGGTCGCCCAGATCGATGGCGACCTCGTGCAGCACGGATGGCTCGTGCGATGCGGCGGACATAGGGCCGCAGTGTAAGCGGCCGACCGCGCCTCAGCCGGTGCCCAGCAGGCCTGCCAGCTCCAGTTGCATGGTGATCATGTTGACCAGCGTGTTCACCGATGGCCGGCCGGTCTCGACGACGAAGTCGGCCGTTTCCCGGTACAGCGGATCCCGCTCGGCAAACAGCTGGCGCAACTTGTCCTGCGGATCGGGCACCTGCAGCAGCGGACGCTGGGCGTCCCGTCGCAGCCGCCGCCAGAGCTCGCCGGCGGTGGCATGGAGGTAGACCACCGGGCCGGCTTCCCGCAGCTTCTGCCGATTGGCTTCCCGCAGCACGGCGCCACCGCCGGTGGCCAGCACGCACTGGCGGCCTGCAACGATCTCGGCCAGCACCTGCTGCTCGAGATCGCGGAAGCTCGCCTCCCCCTCGCGCTGGAAGTACTCGCGGATCGAGCAGCCGATGCGCTGCTTGATGACGTGGTCGGAGTCGGTGAAGGGAATCCGCAGCCGACGGGCGAGCTGGCGTCCGACCGTCGACTTGCCCGAGCCGGGCAGGCCGACCAGCACCAGCGTGTGGAGGTGGTCGGCCCGGGGGATCAAGTCAGGTCAGCGCGCCGCGCCGCGGTCGGCGATCATCTTCGGCGTGATGAACACCAGCATCTCCTGCTTGTTGGAGCTGCGCTCGCGGTTCTTGAACAGGTTGCCCATCACCGGGATGTCGCCCAGCACCGGCACCTTCGTTTCGCTCTCCAGTTCGTTCATCTCGAAGATGCCGCCGATCACCACCGTGCCGCCGTTCTCCACCAGCACCTGGGTGCGGATGTGCTTGGTGTTGATGGCGATGCCCGCGGCCGTGGTCTCGCCGCGGCTGTCCTTGCTGATGTCCAGGTCCAGGATCACGTTGCCCTCGGGCGTGATCTGGGGCGTGACCTCCAGCTTCAGCGTGGCCCGGCGGAATGCGACGGAGGTCGCGCCGCTGGACGTGGCCTGCTGGTAGGGGAACTCCGTGCCCTGCTCGATCAGCGCCTTGGTCTTGTCCGCGGTGACGACGCGGGGGCTGGACACCAGCTTACCTTTGCCGTCCGCTTCCAGGGCCGAGATCTCGAGGTTCAAGAGACGTGTCAGACGCGATTCGAACAGCGACAGCGCGAATGTGGCGGGAGCGAAGCCCCCGACGCCGGCAGACGGAAGGTTCACGAAGCTTCCTGCCGTCGTTCCGATGTTCTCGCCTAGGACTGGCGTCGTACCGGTGGGCACGTTCGGGTTGATGTACGTGGCACCAAACATCGTGTTCTGGCTTCCGTTCAGGGTGAACGGACGGCCGCCCAGGCGCACGCCCAGCGACTTGCCGAACGTGTCCGAGGCTTCCACGATGCGGGCCTCGATCAGGACCTGCCGCACGGCGATGTCGAGCTTGCCGATCAGATCCTGCACGCTCTCGAGCCGGCTCGGGATGTCGGTCACGAACAGCTGGTTGGTGCGCGGTTCGGCGATGACGCTGCCGCGGGCGCTGAGCACGCGGTTGGCGACGGGCCCGGCGGTGAGCTGGCCGGCGATGTCGGCAGCGCGCGTGTAGTTCAGCTGGAACGACTGGGTGCGCAGCGGCTCCAGGCTCTGGATGGCGGCGCGTGCCTCGAGGTCCAGCTTCTCCTTCGCAGCGATCTCGTCCTTCGGGGCGATCCACAGCACGTTGCCGGTCTTGCGCAGGCCCAGGCCCTTGGCCTGCAGGATGATGTCCAGCGCCTGGTCCCAGGGAACATCCTTCAGGCGCAGCGTGACCGCGCCGGTGACCGAGTCGGAGGTCACGATGTTGAAGTTGGTGAAATCGGCGATCACCTGCAGCAGCGAACGCACCTCGATGTTCTGGAAGTTCAACGAGAGCTTCTCGCCGGTGTAGCCCGGACCCTGCGACAGCTTGTTCGGGTCGATCTTCGGCTGGCGGACCTCGACCACGAACTGGTTGTCGCTCTGGTAGGCGCTGTGTTCCCACGTGCCCTTGGGCTCGATGACCACGCGGACACGATCGCCGACCTGGGTCGTGGTCACGCTCTGGACGGGCGTGCCGAAGTCCGTCACGTCGAGGCGACGGCGCAGGCCTTCCGGCAGGGTGGACTTGAGGAAGTCCACCACCAGGTTCTGGCCTTGCTGGCGGATGTCCACACCGACCTGGTTATTCGGCAGTTCCACGACCACGCGGCCAGCGCTGTCGGCGCCACGGCGGAAGTCGAGGTCCTTGATTGGTTGCGCATCCCGGCTGCGGCTCTCGGCAAATGCACCCTGGCTGCTCGCCAGCGGCGCGACGGACGCGCCGACCGGGTCGAGCGCGACCAGCAGCGAACGGCCGTCCAGCTGGGCCTTGTAGCCCGTGGCGGCCTTGAGGTTGAGCACCAGGCGCGTCCGCTCACCTGCGGTGACCACGTTGACGGAACGCACGTTGCCCTGGTTCATCTCGACCGAGGCGCGGCCCATGCCGTTGCCGGCCCCGGGCACATCGAGCGCGATGCGGGCGGGCGACTGGATCGTGAAGCCGGCCGGCACGGCGGGAAGCGGCTGCGAGAAGTCGATGCGCACGACCTCCACCCCACCCTGCACCGAAGTGCTCACCGACTCCACCAGTGTCTGCGCCTGCGCCATGGCCGTCTGGGCGAACGCCAGCAGCCCCCCACACAGGCCAGGAGCCTCCCCCAAGCCATCAGTTTCTGTTTGTTCATTTCGACCTCTCTTGCAATTGGAGCGTCGCGGGGCGCTCGATCCACTCGCCCGCCGCGTCCTGCACGATTTCCCGCAGCACCACTTCCGCCTCGCTCACCTTGAGGATGCGGCCGTAGTTCTGGCCAAGGTAGTTGCCGGGGCGGACCTGGTACAGCAGGTTGTCCACCTTCACCAGCGCGACCGGCTGGCCCTGCTTGAGCAGGCTTCCCACCATCGCCATGGTGTCCAGCGGATAGCTCTCCAGCGGTTCCTTGCGGCGCGCCAGTTCAGGCGCCAGCAACGCCGCGCTGGACGTCGATTGCGCCGTCTCGCGCTTGAGTGCCTGCGTGAGTTTCTGGTTGCTGAACGGGTCGAAGGCCGCCTCCATGATGTAGGCCTGCGGACTGAACTTCTTCGGCTCCGGAATCGGCTGCACCTTCGGCTTGGTCTGTGCCCGCTGCTCGTTCATCCACTGCTGGATCTCCTCCTGCTGCGACGAGGCGCAGGCAGCGAGGGTCAGCACCAGCAACAGGGGCGCCATGCGGATGGCGTTCATTTCTTGGGTCCTCCTGCCTTGCGCTGCTTGTCGACTTCTTCCGCATCGAGATAGCGGAAGGTCTTGGCTGTCGCATCCATCAGTAGCGCGCCGTCCTTGGCGGGGGAGACGTTGAGGTTGTTGAGGGTCACGATCCGCGACAGGTTGGCGATGTCAGATGCGAATGCGCCGATGTCGTGGTAGCGGCCGGTCACGCGAACCGAAATCGGCAGCTCCGCGTAGTACTCCTTGACGCTGACCTGCCCGGGGCGGAACAGCTCGAAGCTCAGGCTGCGCCCCAGGCCCGCCTGGTTGATGTCCGACAGCAGCGCGTCCATCTCGGCCTTGCTCGGCAGCTGCTTTTCAAGCTGGGTGACGTACTGCTGCACCTGCTCGCGCTGCTTCTTCAACGCTTCCAGGTTGACGGCCTGCGCCAATTTTTGCGAATAGTCGGCCTTGAGCGCCTGCTCCTTCTTGCGCTCGGCTTCGAGTTCCTGGTCAGATGTTTCCAGCCAGGCGAACCAGAGGCCGGCGACGATGAGGACCATCAGGCCCAGGCACGCCAGGAGGCGCGGCAGCAGCGGCCAGGTGGCCGGATCGTTGGGATCGAGTCCCTGGAACTGGGAAACGACCTTCTGCTGAAGGGCGGCCAGGTCGAATTTGGGGGCGGTATTGGCCATGGTGGATCAGCTCTTGGCAGGCGCCGCGGGTGCGGCCAGGGCTGCGGCCGACGCTCCCGAGGCGGCGGATGCCGCACCGGCCGCTTTGTTGACTTCGCTGGACCGCAGCAGACGCACGCGCATGTTGAAGTTGGCGACACGGCGCGTGTCGCGCGGGCTGAGCGCGACCGACGCCGCCACGATTTCGACCAGCTCGGGACGGGTCAGGTAAGGGCTGTTGCCACCCAGATTGCGCAACAACTCGGACACGCGCTCGTTGGATTGCGCCACCCCGGTCAGGTTCACCAGCTGGTTGTCCTGGCGGACACTGGTGATGTAGACGCCATCCGGCAGCTGGCGCACCAGCTCGTTGAGCAGGTGCACGGGCATGTTGCGGTCGGCCTGCAGGTCTTCCACGGCCTGCTGGCGAGCGCGCAGCGAGGCGATTTCCTGCTGGAGGGTCGAGATTTCCTTGATCTGGTTTTCCAGCCGCTTGATCTCGGTCTGCAGGACCATGTTCTTGGTCTGCTGGTGCGAAATCTGGGTCTGGTACCAGAGGAAGATGACGCCCGCGACGACGCCGGCTGCAAGCCCCGCGAGGCCAAGCGACGCGAAGAATGTCTCGCGCCGGCGTTTGCGTGCCGCCTCGCGGTGCGGCAACAGGTTGATCAGGATCACTGCAGGAACCTCCGCATCGCCAGACCGCACGAAGTCAGGTAGGACGGCGCTTCGCGCCGCAGCTTCTTCTCCCGCACGCCGCTGCCCAGGCGCATGCCGTCGAAGGGATCGGCCAGGGCACACGGGAAGGACGTTTGGGCCGTCACGGCGTCGTTCAGCCCGGGCAGGGCCGCGGACCCACCGGCCAGCATGATGTGGTCGACGCGGTTGTGGGGCGTGCTGGTGAAGAAGAACTGCAGCGCGCGGGCCACTTCCTGGGCCATGCTGTCGACGAAGGGGCGCAGCACGGCGCCTTCGTAATCGTCGGGCAGCTCGCCATTGCGCTTCTTGGCTTCGGCTTCCTCGGGCGAGAAGCCGTACTGGCGCACGATCAGCTGGGTGAGCTGGGCGCCGCCGAAGGCCTGGTCGCGGTCGTACAGGACCTCGTCGTTGCGGATCACCTGCATGCTGGTGGTGAACGCACCGACTTCGAACAGCGCCACCATGGTGTCGACACCGTCATTGGGCAGCGACTGGATCAGGCGGCCCGCAGCCAGGCGCGACGAGTAGGACTCGATGTCGAGGACGACCGGCTTGAGTCCTGCCGCCTCGGCCAGACCCTGGCGGTCCTGAACCTTCTCCTTGCGGGAGGCGGCGATCAGCACCTCGACATCGCCTGCAGACGCCGGGCTCGGCCCGACCACGCAGAAGTCGAGACTCACTTCGTCCAGCGAGAACGGGATGTACTGGTTGGCCTCGGCCTCGACCTGCACCTCCAGCTCCTGCTCGCTGAGCCCACCCGGAAGAATGATCTTCTTGGTGATCACGGCCGATGGCGGCAACGCCATCGCCACATTGCGCGTGCGCGTGCCGCTCTTCTTGACCAGCCGCCGGATCGCGTCCGCGACTTCGTCGAATTTCTCGACGTTGCCGTCCGTGATCCAGCCGCGTTCGAGCGGCTCCATTGCACAACGCTCGAGCACCAGAGTGCCCGACTTATCCCGCCCGAGCTCCACCAGCTTCACGCTCGATGAGCTGATGTCCATGCCCAGCAGGGGCGCCGGTTGCCGGCTCAACAACGATCCCAGAGAGATCAACTTGGAACTCCTCCCCCGCATGTCTGCGAGTGGTAACAAACTTAAGATTCCACTTCAATGCTAGCAGTAACATCCTTGTCGCCCAAAGGAATTTCCCGGCGAGCCCTGTACAGACCGTTGCCAAAAACCGACGTGGATGAGGTCTCATGCGCAACCTCGGCAGCAGGTGTTGCGAGGTTCGTGCAGGTTCGCCTTGGCCCGACGTTTTCCAGCCCGACAGTGAGCTGCAGGTCGATTTCTATAATCTGCGCGGGCTTCAGCCCTTTGTCTTATGCCCACCGATTCCCGCTCTGACGACTCATCCGCCCGCCGCCGCAAGACGGGAGGCGACGGCACCTGGCAGAGCCGGATCGGCCGCGCCCTGTTGTGGTGCGCCGGCGCCGTTGCTGCTGCAGCGCTGTCGGTCCTCATCCTGGTGGCCGTGGCGCTTGCCGTGGCCTATCCCAACCTGCCGGACATCTCGGAGCTGTCGGATTACCGGCCCAAGCTGCCCCTGCGCGTGTACTCGTCCGACGGCGTGATGCTCGGCGAGTTCGGGGAGGAGCGCCGCAACCTGACCCCCATCGCGCAGATCCCGGCCGTGATGAAGAACGCCGTGCTGGCGATCGAAGATGCCCGCTTCTACTCGCACAGCGGCATCGACTACCGGGGCCTGCTGCGCGCCGCCGTCGCGAACATGGGGCGAGCCAAGAGCCAGGGCGCGTCGACCATCACGATGCAGGTGGCCCGCAACGTCTATCTGTCGTCGGAGAAGACCTTCACGCGCAAGCTGTACGAGGTCCTGCTGACCTTCAAGCTGGAACACCTGCTCACGAAGGACCAGATCCTCGAGATCTACATGAACCAGATCTTCCTGGGCAACCGGGCCTACGGCTTCGCGGCGGCGTCCGAGGCGTATTTCGGCAAGCCCATGAAGGACCTGACCATCGCCGAGGCGGCGATGCTGGCCGGCCTGCCCAAGGCCCCGTCGGCCTACAACCCGATCAGCAACCCGAGCCGCGCCCGCTCCCGCCAGCAGTACATCATCGAGCGCATGGCCGAGAACGGCTTCATCACGGCCGATCAGGCCGAAGCCGCCAAGCGACAGGAACTGAAGATCCGACCCGCCAGCGACCATGGCCGCGTGCACGCCGAATACGTGGCCGAGACGGTGCGGCAGCTGGTGTTCGCCCAGTACGGCGAGGAGGCCTACACACGCGGCCTGAACGTGGTCACCACGGTGAACGCCGCCCAGCAGGAGGTCGCCTACAGGGCCCTGCGCAAGGGCATCATGGACTACGAACGCCGCCAGATCTACCGCGGCCCCGAGGAGTTCATCGATCTGCCGGCCGACAAGAAGGACCTGGACGACGTCGTGGACGACGCCCTGGCCGAACACCCCGACAACGGCGACGTCATGGCGGCCGTGGTCCTCGAGGCCAGTCCCAAGCGCATCGTCGCGATCCGCCAGAACGCGGAGCGCTTCGAGATCGTGGGCGAAGGTTTGCGCCCGGCCCAGTCGGGCCTGTCCGACAAGGCGCCGCCGAAGATCAAGATCCGCCCCGGCGCGGTGATCCGTGTCGTCCGCACACCCAAGAACACCTGGGAGATCACCCAGCTCCCCGAGGTCGAAGGTGCCTTCGTGGCGCTCGACCCACGCACCGGTGGCGTGCAGGCGATGGTCGGGGGATTCGACTTCTACAAGAACAAGTTCAACCACGTGACCCAGGCCTGGCGGCAGCCGGGCTCGGGCTTCAAGCCGTTCATCTATTCCGCCGCTCTCGAGAAGGGCTTCACGCCGGCCACGATCGTGAACGACGCGCCGCTGTTCTTCGATGCGGGCGTGACCGGCGGCCAGCCCTGGGAACCGAAGAACTACGACGGCAAGTTCGAAGGACCGATGCCGCTGCACTCGGCTCTGGCGAAGTCCAAGAACATGGTGTCCATCCGCATCCTCCAGGCGGTGGGAACGCAGAACGCCCAGGACTGGATCACCCGGTTCGGGTTTGAGGCGGAAAAGCATCCGGCCTACCTGACAATGGCGCTGGGGGCCGGGTCCGTCACGCCGATGCAGATGGCCACCGGTTATGCCGTGTTCGCCAACGGTGGCTACCGCGTCAACCCGTGGCTGATCCGGAAGGTGACCGACCACCGCGGCAAGGTGCTGGTGGAGACCCAGCCGCCGCTGCCCACCGAGGCGATGCGCGCCATCGATGCACGCAATGCCTTCATCATGGATCGGCTGCTGCAGGAGATCACCCGCTCGGGCACGGCCGCCGCGGCCCAGCGCATCCTCAAGCGGGGAGACGTTTACGGCAAGACCGGCACCACCAACGACTCGATCGACACCTGGTTCAACGGTTTCCATCCGTCCCTGGTCGCGGTCGTTTGGATGGGGTATGACAACCCGCGCCCCTTGGGCGACCGCGAGACGGGCGGCAGCATGAGCCTGCCGGTCTGGATCAACTTCATGGAATCGGCGCTCAAGGGTGTGCCCGAGGTCTCGCCGGCCGCACCGGAAGGCGTGGTCAACGTCGGCGGCGAGTGGTTCTACGAAGAGTATTCGCGCGGCGGCGGTGTCAGCAGCCTGGGCCTGCCGGTGCCCGCCCCCAGCGACCCCGCCGTTCCGGCGCCGGTCAGCCCCGGGGGCGAAGCCGGCACGCCGGGAGGCGTGGGAGCGGCGGCCGACAAGAGCCTGCTGAACTCGGGCGGCGTGCCGCCCGCCCCGCAGCGCCCTCCAGAAGAGCGTCGCGGCATTCTCGACCTGTTCCGCAACTGAGTGCGGAAAGCGCCGCTCAGGCGCTGAAGGTGAGCGGCTGGCCGCCCTGGTGGGAGGCCTGGAGGGTGAGGTTCTCGAAGAACTCGCCCTGCCCCTTCGTGTCCATCCAGCGGGTCCCGTCAAAGCGGTAATGGAAGCCGCCGGCCTTGGCCGCGAGCCACACCTCCTGCAGCGGCTTCTGCAGATTGACGATGATTTGGCTGCCGTTGCGGAACGTCAGGGTGACCATGCCACCCACCCGCTGGCTGTCGACGTCGGCATCGGTGGCGTCATTGATCCGGTCGCAACTCGCCTCCACCGCTCGCAGCAGGGCTTCGGCATGGTCCATGTACTCGGGATCGGTCATTGCGGGCTCGTCAACGTGTGCAGGCGGTGGGACATTGGGCCGATTATTGCGAAACGCGCTCGGGGCATCGACGCCGCAGCCGACGTAGGTCAGCCGTTTCCCGCTCGCGCCTGGCTCAATCTGGCCGCTTGAAGCCTTCGATGAACTGCGGTTCGTAGCCTTTGCCGCGCAGCCAGTCGGCCAGCGCGTAGCCGGTCCCGGCCGGCCAGCACTTCACCTGGCCGTGGTCGTACAGCTTGTAGTCCGCCAGCTCCGGCGACAGCCGCACCTCGCCGCGCGCCTGCACCGCATAGGCGATGATGACCTGGTTCATGCGCCGGAAGTCGTAGACGCCGATCAGCGAGAGCGAGGTCACGTCGAGGTTCGTCTCTTCCTTCACCTCGCGCGAGATGCCATCCTGGGGCGTCTCGCCGGCTTCCATGAAACCGGTGATCAGGGCGTACATCTTCCCCGGCCAGGCGGCGTTGCGCGCCAGCAGGATTTGTCCTTGGTACTCCACCACCGCCGCGAGCACCGGCGTCGGGTTGTTCCAGTGTGTCCAGCCGCAGGCTGGGCAGCGCAGGCGCTCCTTGGGTCCGCCATCCTCCTGCAGGACGATCGGCTGCAACGCCGTGGCGCAGGCCGGGCAGAACTTGTAGGGCGAGGTCATGGGTCCTGTCCTGAGGGAGCGCGGTCGATCAGGCCGGGAAGACGCCGGTGGAGAGATAGCGGTCGCCGCGGTCGCACACCACGAACACGATGGTGGCGTTCTCCACCTGGGCGGCGATCTGCTGCGCCACCCAGCAGGCCCCCGCCGCCGAGATGCCCGCGAAGATGCCTTCCTCACGCGCGAGGCGGCGGCACATCTCTTCCGCATCGTCCTGGCTCACCAGGACCAATTGGTCGACGTGGGAGGGGTCATAGATCTTCGGCAGGTACTCCTGCGGCCATTTGCGGATCCCCGGGATGCGAGAGCCCTCGCTGGGCTGCGCACCCACGATCTGCACTCTCGGACTCTTCTCCTTGAGGTACCGCGACACGCCCGTGATGGTGCCGGTGGTGCCCATGGCGCTCACGAAGTGGGTGATGCGGCCGCCGGTCTGCTCCCACAACTCGGGACCGGTGGTCTCGTAGTGGATGCGCGGATTGTCGGGATTGGCGAACTGGTCGAGCACCTTGCCCTTGCCTTCGCGCTGCATGTTCTCGGCCAGGTCGCGGGCATACTCCATGCCGCCGCTCTTGGGCGTGAGGACCAGTTCAGCACCGAACGCCTTCATGGTCTGCGCACGCTCGATGGACAGGTCCTCCGGCATGATCAGGACCATGCGGTAGCCCTTGATCGCCGCGGCCATCGCCAAGGCGATGCCGGTGTTGCCGGACGTGGCCTCGATCAAGGTGTCGCCGGGCTTGATCTCGCCGCGTTCCTCCGCGCGCCGGATCATCGACAGCGCGGGCCGGTCCTTGACCGAACCGGCAGGGTTGTTGCCTTCGAGCTTGCCGAGCACGACGTTGCGGCGGGCCTGGTTCTCGGCAGCGCCGATGCGCTGCAGCGCCACGAGCGGCGTCTTGCCCACGGCGTCTTCAATGGTGGGATAGCGGCGCGGATCCATCGCACCACTGTGCCATAATTTTTGGCTTGCGCTCTCAACGCCGCCGGAGTGGCGAAATCGGTAGACGCAGCAGACTCAAAATCTGCCGGTGGCAACACCGTGCCGGTTCGATTCCGGCCTCCGGCACCACATCGCATCGGTCACATGGCCGCTGCGATCTCACATGCGGCACCAGGCAAGGCGTCCCTCAGGCCGCTGCAGGCAGCCAGCGATTGCACCCGAAGTCGTCCGTGATGCACAGCGATGCGCCGTGCCCGGTCCGGTCGGCAACGCCGGCGCCGCCGGCTCGGGCCAGCTGCGCTTGGTCTGCCTGCGTCGACACGTCGTGCGGCCCGACCCGGACCGTGCCCATGTGCCGGATTGCCGTGCAGAGCGAGTAGGCCGTGGCTGCGGCCACCAGGCTGCCGGCACCAGCCGTCTTCTCGACCTGGACGATCGCGGGCCCCTTGAAGCGGCAGGTTCGACAGAATTGCTCCATCGCGGCAGTGTAGAGGCGCACCGTCGAGCAGCGAGGCGCAAGCCGCAGGATCGGCCCGCCATGCGGATTCTTCGCGCCGGACGTGCCAGAAATGCGACGCCGGGGCGCCAGCAGCATTCCCTTCTTGCGGTCCAAAAAAGACGCCCGGCACTGGGCCGGGCGAAGGAACCTCCATGGCTGGGGTCGCAACCAAGATCGACCCCGGACAGATGATCGCCAGCGTGGCAGAGCCGCCGAGTCAGGCTGAGCCTCAATGCCTGGCTCGGCCGTTTCCGATCATGGCGTAGGACCGTGTCGCCACCGAATAGCCCCGGGGCGGGCGCCTCAGCGGATTTCGAATTGATCGAGCGATTTGCCTTGGGCCAGTGCGTCCACGACCCATTGCGGCTTGCGGCCACGCCCGCCGGACCAGCTTTCGCCATTCGGGCCGCGGTATTTGGCAGGCGCCTTCGGTGAATTGCCATTTCGGCGGCCGGACCTTGCCGGGGGTGGCGAGCCGCCGAAGCCGAGATCGCGCACGGTCAGACCATAGGCCTTCATCTTGTCCTTGATGTCCGCAATCGCCTGCTCGGTTTCCTGCTGCCGCAACTGCTCGGCCTGGGCCATCAGCTTTTCGGCCTGTTCCTTCAGCTCAAGATACGTCGCCATTTTCGAATTCCTTTTTGTTCGGGAATCCGAATTTAATGGAAAGCATGGTGTTCTGAAATACTTCAGCCATCCCGGCGGCCGGGCGTCCGTCCATAGTCGTCTTCGACACGAACGATATCGTCTTCGCCCAGATAGCTTCCGGACTGCACCTCGATCATCTCGAGCGGCGTCTTGCCAGGATTGCGCAAGCGATGCACTTCGCCCAGTGGAATGTAGGTTGATTGGTTTTCGGTCAACAGGAAGGTCTCGGCGCCGCGCGTGACCTCTGCCGTGCCGCGCACGACGACCCAATGCTCGGCACGGTGGTAGTGCAGTTGCAAGCTGAGGGAGGCGAGTGGCTTGACCACGATCCTTTTGACCTGGAAGCGCTCCCCCGCCTCGATCGAGTCGTAGAACCCCCACGGCCTCGCCACCTTTCGATGACTCACGGCCTCTGGGCTGCCGCGCCGCTCCAACTCGGCCACCACATCCTTCACCTGTTCGGCAGCGTCGCGCCGGGTCACGAGCACCGCGTCGGGGGTGTCGACGATCAGCAGGTCATCCACCCCGAGCGCGACGACGCAGCGGTGCGGTGCGTGGATGAAGTTGTTCCTGGCGGCGACCGCGTATCCCCGGCCTTCGACGCGATTTCCATCGGCGTCAGCAGCGGACATCTGCGCGACGGCATTCCAGCTGCCGACATCGCTCCACGCGCCGGAGAATGGATACACCACGACATTGGGGTGCCGTTCGATGACGGCGTAGTCGATGCTTTGCGATCGGCAGGGCTGCAGCGGCTCGGCAGCAGGCCGGCGAAAGGAGCCGTCAACCTTGGCCTCCGCCATGGCCACACGGCAGCTGGCCAAGATGTCCGGAGCATGCTGCGCCATTCCTTCCAGAAACGCTGCGGGTGTGCAGAGAAAGATTCCGGCATTCCACAGAACGTCACCGCCGAGGATCAATTGCTCGGCGGAAGATGCATCCGGTTTTTCGAGGAATTGCCGAACGGTGTGTCCGCCGTTTTCCCGCGGCTGGCCCTTCTTGATATAGCCATAGGCCGTGCTCGGGAAGGTCGGCTGAACGCCGAATGTGACGATGGCCCCCTCGAGCGCGGCCGGCACAGCCTCCCGGACCATCCGCCCGAACGCGGAGGCATCGGGGATGTGGTGGTCGGAAGGACAGAAGAGCAGGACATGCTCGCCTCCAGTATGCGCCGCCAGCGCCGCCAGCGTCATCGCGGCCGCGGTGTTGCGGGCGACCGGCTCGAGAATGATGGAGCCCGTCAACTGCGTTGCGGTCAGTGTCTCCTGCACCAGGAAGCGATGCTCCTCCGACCCGACACAGATGACTCCGATCTCCGGGTCTGCCAAGCTGCCGACCCGTTGCAGCGTCAGCGAAAGCAGGCTCCGGCCATCCACGAGTGGAACGAATTGCTTGGGGAATGCCTTGCGGGAGAGCGGCCACAACCGGGTGCCGGACCCACCGCAGAGAATGACGGGCTGAATGGAGGCCATGAGATTCCTGTGTTCAAAGGATGCTAGCGCAACATTTGGCTGCTCGGCAGCTGATCATTGACCACTTCGTGCAATGGCGGTCGACGGATTGCAGGGGTCTTTGCTTCGGCGCATTCTGGGGGACCACTGCCAGGAGTCTCCATGGTCCGCGCCCTCCGAGCTCTTCTCCATCCAGCCGCCCGCCAGGTGCTCGCGGCATGTACCCTGGCACTGATCTCCGTCCCCGGCATCCCGACCCATGCCGCCAACGTCGAGTCGCAACAGCAAGCCGCCATCGAGGCGTTGACCCGGAGCCGCGCGGCGGTCGTCGGGGTGGAGGTCACAGCAGTTGGAGGGGCGCGTTCGGCGGACACGCTGGGCCAGCGCCGCAGCGGTTCCGGCGTCGTGATCGGTGCCGATGGGCTGATCCTGACCATCGGCTACTTGGTGCTTGAAGCCGAAACAATCCAACTCACAACGCATGCGAATCAAAGCATGCCAGCGCGCGTCGTGGCCTACGACTTGGCCACGGGATTCGGACTGGTGCGTCCCTTGCTGCCCTTGCGCGGGGTTCGACCGGTCAAGATGGGTGCGTTGGCCGACCTGCATCCGGGCGATGCGGTGATTGTCGCCACCGGTGGTGAAGACGGCGAGGTCGCAATGGCCCAGGTCGTCGGGAAGCGGCCGTTCTCCGGCTATTGGGAGTACCACATCGATGCCGCGTTTTTCACCAGTCCGCCGGTCGGCAACCACAGTGGGGCAGCGCTGCTCAACTCGCGCGGCGAACTGCTGGGCATCGGCAGCCTTCTGGTCGGCGATGCGAGCGGCGAAGGCAAGCCACTGCCAGGCAACATGTTCGTTCCCGTCGATCTGCTCAAGCCCATCCTGGCGGAGTTGCAGCAGAACGGCTCGTCGCGACAGAGCCGCAGACCTTGGCTGGGCCTGACGTCGGCCGAGCGCCAGGGGCGCGTCCAGGTGGTGCGCGTCACCAAGGACAGTCCCGCCGAAGCCGCGGGACTCGAGCCCGGCGACGTGGTGGTCGCCGTGGACGGAACGGAGGTCGCCACCCTGGAGACGTTCTACAAAAACCTCTGGGCGCGGCCCAGCCCTGACGCGGAAGTTCGCCTCACGGTGCTTCGCGGGTCGATCACCAGGGCCGTGACGCTCAGAGGCGTGGATAGGACGACCACGATTGCCAAGCCCGCCGGCATCTGAGCGCAAAAGGCCGCACATCGCTGCGGGCCTGGCCGCAGTCCTACACAGCCGCTTGAACTTTTCCGGCGACCTTCATCCCGGCCGTGGCTAGCCTTCCCCTTCAGGCTGAGCCTTTGACTGCAGGGAAGCGACTTGTCCGATCTACACGACCAACCTTGGCTTCGCAAGCTCGCGAACCTGCTGCGGCGCTGGGGCGCGATCGCCGCGGCCGGGATGGTCGTGCTGCTGCTGTCGCAAGGCCTTTGGTGGTGGCAGACGTGGCCGGTTCGGCAACTGGTCGACCTGTCGCCGCCCGTCGGCGCCACGCAATGACCGGGCGGCTGTTGTCTCGTGCTCGGCATTGGCTGCCTGCGCTGGATGCCCGTCAGGTGGCGTGGGCTGTGCTGGGCCTCTGGTGCCTGGGCCTGGTCGCGGCATCCGTGCAGTTGGAGCGCTGGCAATCCCAGATGACGCGCACGCTGGTCCAGCTCTCGGCCGATTCGCAATTCCGGTCGCGCGCCACGGATCGCAACCAAGTGGATCCGGAGTGGTATCGGCGCAAGGCGTTGGCGCTGCTAGGCGCGATGGAGCAACTCCATGGCGGCACGCTGTGGACAGCGTTCATGCCTGGGTCGTGGGCCGTGTTTGACGATCTGGAGCAACGGCTTGCCGCGCGCATGGAGCGCGAGTTTGGAGACATCGTGCTAGAGACAATCCGGCGCGAACTGCATCTTCGCGCCAGCGAGCTCACGGGCGCGCCGATTGGCAATGACGGCAGAATCCGGTCGCCTTTGGAGTGCGCAGCGCCGTTGCCCTTGAAGGCTCGGCGACTGTCCGGAGGTACGACACAGGACCTGGCGGAGCTCGTGGCGCTGCGTGACTACGTGGAGGCGCTCCGTCCACTGGACCGGGCACTGCAGTCGTGGCAAGTTCTGCAGCAGGACGGTGCCGCCGACGGACCTGGGCACTTGCGACACCTGGTGCACTACACACTGGGCGCCGATCTGCCGGCGACGTCATCGCGGGCCGTCATGCTGTTCGGCACGCAGCGGCGAGGCTCGGAGTCCGTCCGGCGCTGGGACCCCACCCCGGCGTCGATCCGGGCAGCAGCCCGATGCACATTGGAGAGGGGCGCGTCAGCCCTGTACACAAGACTGCTGTCGCAACACCCATTGCTGGAGCTGGAGCGTTCGCTCGCGCGAGAGAGTGACGGCCTGTTCGAGGCGCGCAAACGCATGCCTTTCGCGCCGACGGTGCGGCGACTGCAGGCCGTGCACGATCTGCTTCAGCGCCAGGAGGCCCTGCTCGCTCGCGGCGACATGGATTGGATGCAGCATGGGGCGGATGGTCCCGATCGATCACTGCTGTCGCGCATCGCCGATCTTCCGCTCCTTGGCCCCGAGGTCGTTCAGGCGGTGCAAGTGCAGAGGGCCGCAGCACTTGCGGAGTTCAGACTGCAGTTCGAGGCGTTGGTCGATGACCAGGAGCAGCCCGGCTTGGTGTGGAGCGAGTCACGCCAGCACTTCGCTTTTTCGCCGGAACGGGACCGACTGCGACTGGCGTTGGGGCGCCTGCTGGCCAATCCGTCGATGCGGCTGCAAGACGACGGCGCGCCCCCGGCGGCGACCCCGGGTTTCCAAGCGGCTTTCGCGACGGGCGATACCCGACGACTGCTCGGTCGCGAGGTCCTCGAGCAGCTACCGGCGTTCGCCCGGCCCGCGCTGGCCAGACTCGTCGACGACCGGCTGGCGCTGCTCGCGCACGACAGTGCCGTGCTGGCGATCCGGGCATCGCTCCCTGCTCACGCCACGCTGGCGCTGGATGCCAGGGCGTTGAAGGCACAGCAACAGCAGGTCATGCAGGTTCAGAAGCTGCTGATGTCGTTCGGGGCTCCGGACCTCGCGCACCGCCTCAGCACGCAGCAGGCGGCGGAGCTCGGCGCCCGCCTCTCCGCAGCACAAGGCCAGCTTCGCCGGCTGCCCTTGTTTGCCCCGCAAGCCAGTGACTACACCTGGTGGCGAGGCGAACCGGCGCCGCTGCTGCGCTCGCTAGGCACGCGCGATGCGACCACCCTCAAAGCCGCGCTCGCGGACCAGCAACGCCGGCTGGCGATCATGACGGACCAGGCACAAGCCTACATCGTGGCGGCGGGCGGTGCGCTGGCGGGGAACACCGCCGCGCAGGCTTGGATGCAACTGGCGGCCGAATTGCGCCGCCGCCGTGCCGGGCTGCCGGACAGCAGCCTGGCCGTGACAGAGCGCTACCTCCTGGCGGTCGGACCTGACCTGAAACGGGACAACTGCGCCGAGACACTCAAGGCCCAACGCCCTCCGACACATGTCGACCCGGTGGCGGCCCGATTGTTCGAAGTCCACAACGCGTTGTTGCAGCGGTGCCTTGAGCTGCGAGTGGACCGACGATCGCCGTGAGACGGGAGCTCAGAAACGACTGCTCCGGCTGCGCACCCAGCGCGGCACCTTGAAGCGCACGATGCTCGTGTATGCCCAGACGTACAAGGTGACGAACCCGAAGGTGCAAGCCATCAGCATGTATGTGGACTGCCAGAACAAGACGGCGGGGACAACGGTGAACGCCGCAAAACCCCAGAGATAAGGGGACGTCCGGTTGTTTCTCATCAGCATGCGCCGGCTCTCGTCGTCGTGGAACACCTCGCGAACGATCCGGCGATAGATCAGCTGGTGAAAATGCAGCGCGTCGGCCATGCTGGGGGACTGTCCACGCACGGCCTTGCGGTAGATGGAAAACACGGTCTCTAGCACGGGGTAGGCCAGCAGCAGCATTGGGAACCATGGAGACACTTCTCGATGGCGTTGCGTCAGCAAGATGCTCGCCATCGCGATCACCGCGCCCCAGAGATAGGCACCGCCATCACCTGCGAAGATCAGACCGCGGGGATAGTTCCAGACCAGGAAGCCTGCGGTCGCACCGGCCAGGACGAGCACGGCCCCGGCAATCTCGCGATCGCCCACCTGGAGGGCCACATACGCAATCGCGAAGCTGCAGATCATGGCCACAGTGCCGGCCAGCCCGTTGTAGCCATCGATCAGGTTGAAGGCATGCGGCAATCCGGCAATCGCGAGCACTGCGAACGCGATGGCCGGCCAAGTCGAGGCAGTCCAACCGCGATCCAGCCATGCCAGGCCGAGGCTGCCGATCCGCAGGTCCAGCAGCAGCACGGCGGTCACGCCGGCAAGGAGCGTGAACACCAGGCGCCATCGTGCCCGCAACTGGTGCCAGACGTCTTCCGCGACGCCGCAGCCCGCCGCGATCATGGCGGGGATGCACCACGCCAGCGCTTGCGCGGGCGAGAACTGGATGCCGTTGGCGATGCCCAAATACTTGGAAGCAATGACCATCCAGAGCCATCCGATGGAGCAGCCGGCTAGCATGGCCACCCCGCCCAGGCGGGGAATGTGGCCGGCGTGGAACCGCTGCGGCATGTCTAGGCCGTACCGATGCGCGATGCGGCGTCCCGAGCGGATCAGCGCCGCGCATGCAAACGACGACACGACGCCGCAGATGATCAGCAGAAACAGCATGCCTCGTCCGGTGTGTCCTTCTGGTTGAGTTCAATTGTCGCACGCAGCTTACGCCGCATTGAGCTCTTCGGGCCTCACTAGAATGGTCGACACCGATGGCCTCTCCCAGCGTTTCCGTTCCGCCCGTCACCGTATCGGTGGTATCGCACGGGCAGTGGGCCCTGGTGGAGCCGCTGCTCGCGCAACTGTCTCATTGGTGCGCGCCGCACATCGCCCAGGTGCTGCTGACGGTCAACCGGCCCGAGCCCGGCATCCGGCTGCCGCCGTTGGCTTTCCCCCTCACCCGCATTGACAACGACACGGCGCGCGGCTTCGGCGCCAATCACAACGCGGCTTTCGCACAGTGCCGCACGCCGTGGTTCCTGGTGCTCAACCCGGACATCCGCCTCGACCGCGACGTGCTCGCGGCGATGCTGGAGCAGGCGCGCCCGGACGCCGGCCTGCTTGCGCCACGCATCCGCGAGCCCGGCAAGCCCGCACCCGAGCCTTACCGAGACCTGCTGACGCCCCTGGAGCTGCTGCGCAAGCGCCGCGCCGGCCACCGCGCGCCGCCCGCGCCGGCCTGGGTGGCCGGCATGTTCATGCTGCTGCGGCGCGAGGCCTTCGCGCAGTTGCATGGCTTCGACAAGCGCTACTTCATGTACTGCGAGGACTTCGACCTCTGCGCCCGCCTGCGCCTGGCCGGCTGGCAGTTGCAGGTCACGCCCGGCGTGGAGGTGCTGCACGAGGCGCAGCGGGCCAGCAACTCGTCACTGCGGCCGCTGGCGTGGCACCTGGGCAGCCTGGCGCGGGTGTGGACGTCGGGGGCGTTCTGGCGCTATCGCCGGCTGCTGGCAGTTTGAATCAGCAGGCGGCCTCCGCGTCCGCGAAACGGCGCTCCCAGGCATTGGCGTCGCGGAAAGCCTGGACCTTGGCGGCGCCATCCATGACGCGCTCGGCCGCCTCGAGTGCCTCACGCAGGCTAGTATCGCCCCGCACGAGGACCACGCCGTCGTCCTGCGTGGCGTGCTGGGGCATCTCACCGAACGGAGTGGACAGCACGGGGATACCCAGAGCGCGGTACTCGTAGTACTTGACCGGATCGACGGCCGCCGTGAGCGAGTCGAGGTGGAACGGGATGAGTCCGATCGAAAACCGTGCCATCTCTTGCATGGCTTCGCGGTGGGCACACGGTCCACGCACTTCGACGTTGCCGGGCAAGGAACGCGGCACGGTCGTGTGCAACGGCCCGATCAGACGGAAGCGCCGATGCGGATGCGCCCTTGCGAGCGACTCCAGCAGCCCCCAGTCGAACCAGCGCGCCAGCGTGCCGATGTAACCCACCAGGCCAGGCTCGCGCAGTGCGGCCACCTGGTTCAGGACAGGCAAAGACGCGGGGTCGCAGGCATTGCGCACCAGGGGCACCGGCCGGCCAGCCGCAGTGAACTTGCGCTGCAACAGCGTGGCCGACGCGTACACCACCTGCACCGAGCCAGCCACAGCCGCTTCGACCTCGGCCATTACCCGGCCGGCCCACCCCGGGTGGAACGAGGGGAAGTCGTCCATCGCGTCGTACACGGTCCGGGCGAAGGCGCCCCGTGCAAGCACGGCCAGGGCTAGCTTAGATGGCTTGCCGACCACCAGGTCGCATGCACCCTGCTCGGTGAATCGACGCACTGCCGACAGCGTGAAAGCCCATCGGGACGCGTTCAGCTGCGCGGCGCCGGGGAGCGGTTCGATGGGAAGCGCCCGCACCCGCGACAGCTCCATCCAGGGCGGGACGGCTGCCGCAGGCTCCACCACCGGCCGCACGAAGCGCTGCAGGTCGCGCAGTTGCGGCAGGCGCGATGGCGATGGATCCACCCACAGGACGCGTCCTCCGTGGGCCGCGTGGAACCATTCCACGAACTTATGCGGCCGCTGGGCGACGGCGGACCAAGGGACCGGCGCCAGATACACGAGCGACTTCAAGTGAGGTCGTCCACCAGCCTCTGCACGATGCGACCGGCGGCCTTGCCGTCCCCGTAGGGAGAGACGCCGCGCGCCATCTCTGCATAAGCCCGCGGATCGTCGAGCAGGCGCTGCGCGTTCTGCACGATGGCGTCGAAGTGCGGACCTACCAGCTTCACCACGCCTTCGTCGACGGCCTCTGGCCGCTCGGTCTCGTCGCGCAAGACGAGGACCGGCTTCGCCAGCGCCGGAGCTTCCTCCTGGACCCCGCCCGAGTCGCTGATGATCAGGTGGGCGCGCTTCATGGCAGCGACGAACGGGGCATAGTCCAGCGGCTCGATGAGCGTGAAGTTCGGCACCGTCGACAGGGCCGGATACGCCACGCCCTTAACGTTCGGGTTGGGGTGCACGGGATAGACGAACCGGACGGCAGGATTGGCCTCGGCCAAGTGCCGCAATGCACGGCAGACCTCTTTGAAGGGCGGGCCGAAATTCTCGCGTCGATGCGCGGTGACCAGCACCATGCGTTGGTCGGCGGGCAACTTAACGCCGAAATCGACGTCGGTGCGGCCTGCCGTCATTAGCAAGGCGTCGATCACCGTATTCCCGGTCACCAGGATGTCGGCCTCATTCACGCCTTCCCGCAGCAGGTTCTCGCGCGAGCTGCGCGTGGGCGCGAAATGCCACCGGGTGAGTCGCCCCGCAATGACGCGGTTAGCCTCTTCAGGGAAGGGATTCTGGATGTCGCCGGTCCGCAGGCCCGCCTCGACATGACCAAACGGGATCCGGCGGTAGAAGCAGGCGAGCGCCGTAGCCATAACAGTGGTCGTGTCGCCCTGGGCGAGCACCGCGTCGGGCGCCTCGCGCTCTAGTACCTCGTCGAGTTGCGTCAACAACCGGGCGGTCAACACCGACAGCGCCTGGTTCGGACGCATGATGTCCAGGTCGATGTCGGCCGCGATCCCGAAGAACGCATGGACCTGGTCCAGCATCTGCCGATGCTGTGCAGTCGCCAGCACGCGGCAATCGAACCGGTCGGAAGCTTTCAGGGCGAGGATAACCGGGGCCATTTTGATGGCCTCGGGACGGGTACCGACGGTACAGAGAATCTTGGGCTTCAAAGCTGTGTGTCCTTGTCGGTGCTGTCACCACACCTGCTCGATGACCGTTTCCGGCCGCTTGTTCGTTTCCTCGAAGATGCGCCACAAATACTCGCCGATCACGCCTAGCATCAGGATGATGAGGCCGAGCAGGAACGTGATCAGCGCGACGACCGTCGCGAATCCTTCCACCGGGATGCGATTGAGCAGCGCGTTGATCACGACCGCGCCACCGTACAAGAAGCTGAACAGCGCAGTGAATGCACCCACGGCCGAGATCAGCCGGATCGGGGTGATTGAGAAGCCAAGCATCACGTCCAGGAAGGCGGTGAGCTTCTTGCGGAACGTCCAGCCAGACTTGCCGTGCTCGCGCTTGGGCCGGTGGTACTTGATCACTTCTGGCGTGTATCCCAGCCAGTAGGCCAGCAGAGGCGTGAACACGGACTTGGCACTGTGCGTCATCGGCTCAAGGAGAGCTCGGTCCATCAGCGCCATGTCGTAGCCGCCCTGCGGATAGTCGCGGATGACCAGCGCGCGGAGCAGCTTGTAGTAGATCCTCGAGTAGATGCGCGATACGAGCGGATCTTCCCGGGTGCTGCGTTCGCAGATCACGAACTTGGCGCCCTGCTCCCAGCGCTCGACCATGTCGACGATCAGACTCGGCGGGTCCTGCAGGTCCGCCGCCACGATCATGAAGGCGTCGCCCGTGACGAAACGGAAGCCGGTCTTCGAGCAGTGTACGGCGCCGAAATTGCGGGTCAGCTTGACCACCTTGGTGGCCGGCCTGCGTTGCCTGAATTCCAGCAGCAGCTCCAACGAGCGATCCTTCGAGCCGTCGTCAACGAAGATCAGTTCCAGCGCGACGCCGCGCCCCGCTAGTTGGTCCTCGAGCTTGCCGAATTCTTCAAACAACCGTGGAAGGCTGCCGGCGTTGAAGTACACCGGGGTCACCACGGACAGGGTCTTGCTGGTCATCGCACAAGCTCGATCTCGTATTGCTCGTAGGCCACGCCACCGCCTCCGAACTCGGTCTTGAATCGGTACAGGCCGTCGTTCAGCACCTGTCCTCCCTCCTCGTTGCTGGTACCAAAATCGAAGTATCTCGCGCCGGCGCCCTTCGCCTCGGTGATGGCGCCGTCGAAGACGGCGTCCAGCGCACTCACGTCATACGCAGCCTGGCTCGCTGCGATGTACTGCGCATGCCAGACCGGGCCACAGCGGAACAGGACGACGCCGGCTTCTACGCGACCCGCAATGCAGGCAACGCGGACGGCAATCTCCTGTGGGAACCGCTGGCACAGTTCCAGCATTTCTTGCAGCGAGTGCACCGGCTGCGCGTCGTGCTTGCGTGCCAGGTTGTCCTGCAGGACGGCCCACAAGGCGGGCAGTTGCTCCGCGCCGTCCTGCAACTCGACGCTGCGCAGCGCCTTCTTCAGTCCCCGGCGCCGCCGCTCGCTCGGCGCGCCGCGGTTAGTTAAGTCGATGCTACTGGACAGGTCGCATCGAAACCGCCGCGCGCCCAGCCGGAACAGGGCATACAAATCATCCTGGGCCGGCACTTGGTGGTAGATATGCGGCACGGGCTTGTACTGCATGCGCATGTAGCCTGCAGCGTGCAGCGCCGACGCGCAGGCCTCCAGGGCCTCGATGGTCCGCATGCCGCGCACCTTGCCCTGGTGGACTAGGCCGCCGTACGTGGCACCCGGGTGACTGACGACGACCGTCGCGTCACCGCTTGACTGGGCCAGGGGAAGTACCGCCACCAGCTGGCCGTCTTCACGCACCATCAGGGAGCGATCGACAAATCTCGTCCCGTGATAGGAAAGGAAGCGGCGGGAGTGAAGGAACGTGCCGTTGAGCCCACCCTTGCAGAAATGATCCCACTCGGCGCTCTGCCCGTCCGTCAGGAATGCCGCCTCAATCACCGAGCAGCTCCGCCACACCCACGCCGGTCGCCCCGAAGTTGTTGCCGTTGTAGAAGCACCAAGTGCGGCCCGCAGCCTCGATGACGGCGGAATACATGATGGCGTCGGAATCGAACTCGCCAGGCGAGGGCTCCAGTCCCATCTGCTCGTCGATCCGCTTCCAGTCCAGGCCATCAGCGGACTCGGCATACCCAAGCCGGTACGCGGCGGCAGACCGCTTGCGGATGGAATAGAACATCCGGTACCCGCCCGCAGCATCGCGCAGGATCCAGGGGCGGCCGAATCCATGTTCGTCCGGGTCGGTGATGTCCATTACCACACGTCCCTGGTTGGGCCAGTGCACACCGTCCCTGGACTCCAGATAACGCAGGTCGTAGATCGGCATTGGCTTGCCGTTCAGCTCTGTCCATTCACTGCCGCCGACGTACCACAGACGCACAGCGTCCCCATCCAGCATGGCGAACGGGCCGCAACGGAAGTAGAGCTCCTGCGAGGAGCGATCGAGCACCGGCACGCGGCTCACGCGCTCGAAGGACTCGCCACCATCACGACTGATGGCCAGTCCAGTGAAGATCCGGTATCGCACGTGGGTGCACAGCTCGAAACCGGCGTAATACATCAGCAGGCGATCGGCCGATGCAACGATGCTCACCGCCATCAAGCCGTTGTCGTCGAAGGTGCCCGGCTGCCCGATGTCCATCAGCGGGCGGTCGGCTACGCGGAGCACCCGGGTGGGATCCTCAGCAGCCACGTCGATGAAGGTGGGGCGTCCCCTGCCCTGCTCGTCCAGCGTGGTCAGGAACAGTCGGATCGTGTCGCCCATGACCACGGGCGTCGGTCCCATCGCATGGGTGCGCGACCACCAGCGTTGCCCGTCGGTGTTCCAGACGACGCCTCGCTTGCGCCACTTCATTCCTTCACCCTAAAAAATCGCGTGGCAGACACGCGCGCAGCTTCGGGCTGCTCAAGTCGAAACAGTTGGTTGGGTTCGGTGCCGCTGGTGAGCACCACGCCTGGACCAAGCCAGTTATCGCGACCGACGGCCACGTTGTTGCCCAACGAGCAGTTGACGCCCAGGAACGAGTTCTCGCCGACCTCGCAGAAGCCGGACACCACTACGTGCGACGACACGAAGCAGTTGTCGCCGATCCGGCTGTGGTGGCCGATGTGGTTGCCGCTCCAGAGCACCACGTTGTCGCCGATACGCGCAAAAGGTTGTAGCGTGTTGTCCTCGAAGACGAAGCAATGCTCGCCCAGCTGCACGTTGCCCCACACGAAGGCGCGCGAGCTGACATAGCTGGCCGGGATGTAGCCCTTGGACTTGGCCGCGCGGTAGAGCCGGGTGCGAAGCCGGTTCAGCTGCGTGTAGACCAGTGCGGCATAGAAGTGCACTTGCGCGGGGTCGAAAACCTGTTCGAGTGTCTCGAATGCCACGACCGGCAGATCGAACAGCCTGTCCTGTTTGAGATAGGCACCCTCGACCGCGAAGCCGACGACTTCGTACTCGGAATCGTGGGTGAAGCACTCGTAAGCCACTTCGGCGAATGCCGAGTCACCCAGGATGACGATCTTCTTGGTCTTGGTCTGAGTCTTATTCATGGCAGGTCAGGGCCGCACGATGAGGATGTCTTCCCGCCGGTTGGCCATCGGCAGCGCTCGGGACTGCGGGACCACATACGCGTCGAAGCCCTGGGCACGGGCCCGTTGCAGGAGTGCCATCACCACGGCATCGTCGATCTGGTCTGGCTCGATCTGGTTGAAACGAACCTCGGGCCGCTCGGCGGTTTTCATGAACTCCTGGTGGAACCGCACACCGGTCTCGCTCGCGAAGAAGCGCTTGCGCTTGGAGATGTTCGGGATGTCGCCGATCAGGAACTCCCCGCCAGGGGCAAGCAGCGACAGCGCGGTGTCGAGGAACCGGAAGAATGCCGCGTCCACCAGGACGTAGTGCAGCACGCTGTAGCAGAGCAGGACGTTCACGCGCCCCTGCTGGGCCGCGACGAGATCGGGACAATTCGGAAACAGGCCTGCATGCTTGTGAGTGCCCGCACGATCGGGCAGGTGCCCCAGCATCTCGGCGCTGTCGACCAAGTGCAACTCGTGGCCACGGGCGGCGCAGTGCTCGATCAACATCACAGGCAGATCGCTGCAACCTGGGCCGACGTCGAGGATCACTTGGCGGTCCTCATTCAATCGGGGCAGCTTGCCCAAGATGTCCCGGAAGATCTCGGCCTCAAAACCTTCGCGGTAACTGTCTGGAAAACCGATGCGCTCGTATTTCGAGAGCCCCGGCTGCTGAGCCAAGCGGCGAAAATCCTCAAAGCCGATATTGGCGTACGGGTTCGGTGCGCTGGTTGCCATGGTCAATGTCCCGCATCCTGGGCGTCCCAGGCATTGATGGCGTTCGCGACACGCGCAACGTCCGCATCGGTCATTTCCGGGTAGCAAGGGAGTGTCAGCACCTCGCCCGCGAGCTTCTCGGTGTTCGGCAGGCGCACATGCGCGTACGTCTCACCGAACACAGGCTGACGATGGTCCGGGATCGGGTAGTGCACGTCGCAACCGATGCCCGCAGCCGACAGATGGGTGCGCAGAGCGGCGCGACAGGTAGTGCGCACCACGTACAGGTGCGCCACGCTGCCGGCCTGCCAGTTCGGCAGTTCCACAGACGGATGCCGCAGCAGCGACCCGTAGCGCTGGGCGATCGCACGACGACGCGCATTCAGCGCATCGAGGCCGGGGAGGAACTCGTTGAGGAACGCGGCCTGCAGTTCATCCAGGCGGCTGTTGCGGGCGCCGGCCATCTCGACGCGGTACTTCTCGGACCAGCCGTATTGGCGCAGCGCCCGCAGCCTCTTGGCCAAGTCTGCATCGTCGGTGGTCACGGCGCCCCCGTCGCCCAGTGCGCCGAGGTTCTTCGTCGGGTAGAAGCTGAACGACGCCGCATCGCCGAAGGAGCCGACCGCACGACCGTCGACGCTGGCGCCGTGCGCCTGCGCGCAATCCTCGAGCAGCGGCACGCTCGTCCGACGGCACAGCTGGGCGATCTCACGGATCTCGGCAACGGGGTTGCCGTAGAGATGCGTCACGATCACCGCCCTTGCGCCCACTTGGATGGCGCGCTCCACCTCGGCAACAGTGACGTTCCTGGTATCCAGGGCGACATCCATGAATACCGGTTCTAGGCCGACGGCCGCGGCGGCGATCGTGCCGTACATGCCGGCATTGGCGACGGTCGCCACCCGCTCGCCAGCACGCAATGCGAAGGCTCGCAGCGCGAACTCGATCGCGTCGGTCCCGTTGGCAACACTGACGCAGTTGCGCACACCTAGATAGGTAGCAAACTGTTCTTCGAAACGCTTGACCTCCGGTCCCAGCACCACCCAGCCGCTGCGCAGCACGCGCTCCGCGGCCGCGTGCAGCGCGGGTTCGTGCGCGCGAATGCGGGCGGATAGGTCGTTGATCAGCATAGGGGCAAGCGGGGATGGGGTCGCCGGCATTTTACGTAGGACTCAAATGGACCTGAACGAGGGCTCAATGGTGGTGCTTCAGCCTTGTTCGCTTAACACCGGAGCAGTGCGCCTGCTGAAGGCATGGCTGGTCGCAAGGAGGAAGACAGCCAGGTTCAACAGCGACACAGCGAGCGAGATGAAGAGCCCCGTCACCGTCTTGCCCGAAGGCCATGTGTAGATAAAAAGCATGTTGAAGCAGGACATGACCGCCACATACTGCAAGAGCTTCGATGCGGAGCGGTCGCCCGCCGCGAGGACGAACAGCAAGACGCTCAGGGTGACCCAATAATTCGAGTGCACGCCCGGGTACAGGATGACGAAGCCGGCGAACGCGCCGCAGGCAGCGATCATCATCGACTCGTATGAACCTTTGCAACGCCATTGAAGGGCCAGCATGAGCAGAAGGTTGGCAGCGAAGACCAGCTGCAACGCCCGGATCTGCCATGAACCCGGGTCGGCAAAGATGATCTTCACTGGGTGCAATCCCCCGTCAACGATCGCACCGATGATCCACCCCAGATTGAACGTCCACGCCGAATATGAAGTGGCGCTCCCTCCGCCGGCGGCAAAGAGCTTGAGGATGTAGGCAGGGCCGAAGATCGACACTGGAACGGCGAGCCCGACCGCAATCCCGGCCGCAGCAAGATAGAGCTTCTTGTGATTTCGCTTCGCCAGTTGGATCAGGTGGAGCACCAGCACGGGCGCGATAAAGACGGGCTGCCATTTGAAGGCCAGCGTCAGTGCAAATGCCGCAGCACTCAGGGCCAGTCGATGCTTCTTCAATGCCCAGAGCGACAGAATCAACGGGGGAATAAACCAGATGTCAACCGAAGAGAAGACAAGAGAATTGGCGAACTGGGACAGCTGGAAAACTGACGTTAGAACCAAGTCACGGCTATAGGCGTAGGCCAGAAAGGAGGCGAGCACGAAGCCGCAGATCTGCAGGATCTTGAAAGCTTCGTAGTCCGTGATCGAGAACGTGGTAGCGAGTTTCGCGGCAACCGCAAGCGCACTGAAGGTGCCCGGCGGATACACATCCGGAATGGAGTAATACCCGGCTACTAACCCCATCTCCCTGTATGTCTTCATCCAGGCCAGGTATGGAAAGGCAAATTCCGATCCGTTGGCCAAGACGAAGGCGAACGTGACCAGAATCAGAGTGGAGCAGCAAATCCAGCTCCAGTCACTTGGCAAACCCAGGAGTTCGCCGCGTTCTAGGGCAGGCTTCACCGACATTGACCCACCAGCCCCTGCGCGGTTCGCTGCGTCGATATTCCACATCATGAGCCCCGGTTAACCTTGGCCTCGTCACAAACTTGCCGCCCGCGCACCAGAGCCCCGTTTCCTTCGGCATCAAAGCGCACGACTAGCATGTCAGGTGCTTCGCATGCAGCGGCGCTAAGCACCACCGTGATCTTGGAACCGGCATGACCCGGGCCTAAGGGAAAGAAGATATTCGGCTTGTCGACGAACACCACCCAGTCGTTCACGAGCCCCAGCTTCCGCTGCAAGAAGCGACCACTGGTCTTGGACCAGGGGGAAAGCCCCTCTACGCCTGCAACACCGACGACGCGGTCGTGGTCGATCGCAGGCTTGTAGGTCGTGATGAAGTGGACCATGCGCGCGTTGCGCGCCTGGATGGCCGCGTACCAGCCGGCCACGGTCGATCGCCGTGGCGCATCCATGCTCGAAACGGCGAGAGCCACTGCGAGGCATGTGGGCGCAAGCAATTTCCCGCCAATCGCAAAACCCGGCACCCAGCTTCGCTCGGACCATCCGAGCGAGGCCGCGACGAACGCGGGTGCGCAGAGCCATGGCAGCCAAGCGAATGCTCGGTACTCCGGGGCATTGTTGCCCAGCGGCACATACGGCAACACGACTGCGATGGTGGTCGCGAGCAGGAACACCCACGTCCGGAAGCGCGCCGGCCAGAATATCACCAGTAGCAGCATCCCTCCAATCCAGACTAGGCACTGCCAGTACGCATACTCCCAAGTGAGCCGGAGAAAGTTGCTCCACAGTGCCATCGGGGTCAATGTGAGCGCATACGGATCGGCCGCAGCGGCTGGATTAGCAAGACCTGCCAGGAATGGGCTGCGTACGAAGAAGTTGTAGCCGACACTCACAATCGCGATGCCGACGAACGTGGCCATCAGCACGGACTGCAAAGGGCATCGATGCGGTTTGGTAGCAAGATCGGCGGGCTGCCGCATGCGATCCTCCAGCATCAGGTGGGCGATCAGCAGCAGGGGCGGCAGCAAGAAATCTTCCTTGGCGAACGCCGACAGCGCATAAGACAAGATGCCGGCGGCTAACGACAACCAAGCCTTGCTGCGCCAACCGGATAGAAGCAGCAACATCGCACCGACACCGAACGCGTGCGAGGTGAGGTTCGTGATCAGGCCGAGGTACCGCCCGTGCTCGATGGCCGACGAATGGCCGAACACGACGAGACCGAAGGCAGCGCCCGCGAGCAGCGACCCCCGCACATGGAATAATTGCAGCACGAAGGCCAACACCAGGCCCGGCACGATGGCCGTCAGTAGGTTCAGCAACGAGTAGCTGAAGCCAATGCCGAAGTGTCCCATCGCGTAGGCAAGGTAAGTCGAGACGGGCCGCTCCACCAGCGCCAAGATGTTGCGCAGGGATGCTCCGAGCACCGCGTAGTCGTCGTGGTGCATCGGGAAGACCGCTGTGGGCGTCAGGACCCAGTCGATGACCCAACAACTCAGCACTGCGCCAAGCAGAGCGGCCAAGAGGTCGCGCTGCTCGCCCCCCGTCATCAAGGATACGCGTTCGCCGCTCATGGCCGAACCATCGACAGGTACTGGTCGTAGTCCCGGATATAGTCCGATTCGATATAGCGGTCCGAAGCAAGCACCAGGCACACCGAACCGGGGTCGAAGTTGACCTCGGCAGCCCAGATCATCGGCGGTATGTGTAGGCCCTGCCAAGGGCGGTTCAGGTGCACGGTCGCCCTCTTGAGGCCGTCATCCAATGCGACATCGAAGCTGCCCGACAGACAGATCAGGAACTGGTGCAGGTCGCGGTGGGCATGCGCGCCACGGCTTTCTTCGGTTGGCACGTCATACAGGTAGAACACCCGGCGGATTTCGAACGGAAGGTGGTGACCGCCCTCGATGAAGGTCAACTTCCCGCGCGGGTCGTCGATCCTGGGCAAAGCGATCGTCTTGCAGTCGTCAACGGTCGATCTGATCATGGCTGTTGCGGGGAGTGAAGACATAGCGCGTCATTGCGTACATGGCCGGCGTGGTGATGAACAGGATGGCCAACGGAGCGATCTGCTTGGGCATGCGGAGGCGGTCCACCAACAACCACAGCAACCCCAGCCCCAGCACGTAATTGAGCAGGTAGGCTAGCGGATACCGGAAGGCGCTGGACGCGGACGGCCGCTGGCTGAACACCCAGGTGGCGTTGATCAGATAGCCAAGCAAGATACCAAGCGCGTACGTCAGCGAATATGCGGTCGCATACGGCATCAGCTGCACCAGCGCCAGGTACACAAGGTACGTAATGCCCGTGTTGGCGAGCCCGGCCACCAAGAAGCGGGAGAAACGCATCGCTACAGGCATCGACCTCAGGCAGACGCCCGTCTCCCGCGCTTGTATGAGTGAGGCTCCCAGCGACCCCACTTGGCCTCGTAGACGGCTTTGTTGCGTGCGAACAGTTCTTCGCGTTCTCGGCTCGGCAGCTTGTTGAAGGACGCAGAGAGGTGATGGTGTACGAACACATCCTCCGCGCAGGCGCTGTAGAGGCCCTGGGCCTCGATCCGGCGGCAGTAGTCGTCGTCCTCAAAAAAGCCGAGTCCGTAGTCCTCGCACAGAGGGCCGACGGCCTCGTAGACCGCCCTGGAAAACAGTACGCAGAAGAACGCGGCAGTCCGAATGCGGAAATGGCGGCTCATGTTGGTGAGCGTGTGGCGCAGGGCCTGGGGCCGCATGGCCTGCAGGTCGTTGCCATAGCTGGTCTCCACCCGCGCCTCGTTGCCGATGTTGTTCGTCACCGGCCCCACCAGTCCCACCTGCGGGTCAGCCTGCAGGTGCCGCAACAACGTCAAAGCCCAGCCGCGCGTGACCACCGTGTCATTGTTCAGGATGACGAGGTAGTCGCCAGTTGCCGCCGCCAAGCCGACGTTGTTGCCGGCCGCAAATCCAAGATTGCGCTCGTTCAGAATCACCTTCGCTTCGGGGTGTGCGGCCTGCCACTCCCGCAGCCACTCGGGTGAGCCGTCGGTCGACGCGTTATCGACCACGACAATCTCCAGTCTCGGGTAGTCACTCTCGGTCAGAAGGCTATCCAGGCAGGCCTGGGTCAGAGCCAGATTGTTGAACGTCAGCACCACCACACTGATGCGCGGCAATTGCAGATCCGTCAGTTCGGCCGCCATGGTTGCGACACGATGGTCCCAAGTCTGCTCACGCGCGAATACCCGGCGCGCCTCGACCTGCTGCTCTGTGCCCGGTTGCTCCAGGGCGTGGGCGACTTGGGCGACGAAGCCCTTGTGGTCAGTGGCCTTGCGGACCAGGTCACCGAACTGGGCGATCTCGGGAAGGTCGACGGCGACCACCGGCTTGCCGGCAGACAGATACTCGTAAACCTTGACGGGGTTGGTGGCCAAAGTCAGCGGGATCACCTGGAACGGCAGCAGGCAGACGTCGAACCCCCACAAGTAGTACGGCAGCTTGGCATAGGGCACCTCGCCGGTGAAGTGGACGTTCGGCAGATCGGCCAGGGTCCGCGCAGCTTGCGCCGTGTCATTCCCCACTAGCAGCACCAGGCAGTCAGGCTGTGCCTGTGCGACTGCCCTTAGCAGGGCCAGATCGAACCACTCTGCAATCGCGCCGTAATACCCAATCACGCGTCGGCCTTGGGGATCCCGGAAGACCTCGGCGGGCGGAGTAGCGAAGTGGGCGTACTCGCCGGCGTTGCGCACCACTGCGACGGACGCGTTCTCCTCCCGCGCAATCTCCTCCAGCCAGCCTGAGGTGACGACTACCAGATCGCTGGTACGCAGCAGCTCCTTCTCGGCGGCAAGCAGCTCGGCGGGAACGTTCCCAAACCCTTCGTGATGGTCCATGCAATCGTAGACGCGAAGGCTGTTAGGCATGCCGTATGCGATGCGGTGCCAGTAGGCGTGCTGCACCAGCGACACGGACGATGTCGCGCCATACTGGCCGATCAGGCGAGCCAGGCCGAGCTCCAGCGTGCGCCGCACCGCCAGTGTGGGCTGCGCGAAATAGATCGCCGGAGCGCCAGGCACGTGAAGCTGCACTTGGTACAGCTCCAGTTCCGGATCGAGACGTTCGATGCGGAAGCCGGGCTCCACCGAGTCGACAAACGTGCTGCTGATGTAGAACACGCGCCGGCCGGTACGGGCGAAGCCCCGGGCAAGGTGCTGCGGCCGCTGTATCCGGAAGTGCCAGTCGATCACCGCGAACACGAAGATGTCGCGCTCGGAACGGTACTGGTTGGGGTCGGTGACCACATCAAAGTTCAGCGGCGCCTCGGCCTGTGCCCGAGCCCCCGCGCGTCGCAACGCACCAACGATTCGGTCGGCAGCGCTGCGCACGCGCTGGCGCCCGCGCTGGCTCAACGGCAGCCGCCGCCATACCGCCTTGGCCACGCGCATTGTGTGTCGCTTGACACCGTAGCTGATCGGCGATTTATCCATCCGAGTCGCCCAGGCAGAGACCTCCTCGACTTGCACTTGCAGTCCGTGCACACGCGAGCGCAGTTGCTGCAGCTCATAGTCCTGGTTGACCGCCTGGGCACGTGCCTTCTGTAGGTCGCCCTCTAGCTTGGCGATCACGGCGGCAGAAGAGCCTGTCCTTGCCGGATCTTCGTGCTCGACCAGCAAGGCGTCGATGGTCAGGCCCAATGAATTCATCCACTGCGCGTTGGCGTAGACCAGCAGGACCTGCTCGCCGTGCCAGAGTGCACCCGGCCGGCCTCGACAGTCGGTGACGCGGGCCCATACCAACCGCTGACCGCTCTCCAGCTCGATAGGAAGGTTCTGCGGCGTGAACGTCGAAAAATGCTCTTCAATGCGATTGAACTCTCGGTACGGCAATGCCAGGACAACCGCCTTGGTTGCACGCCGGGAGAGCACCGCCAACGCTTCGAACGGCTGCTCAAAATGCTCCAACGTGTTGCTGGAGAACACTACGTCGTACCGCACCTTGTCGTCCTCGCCAGCCAGCCAGTCCTGCGCCTTGAATACGATCTGCGGATACCGTTTTGCAGCTTGCGCCACAGCCACCGGCGAGAAGTCGATGCCGGTCAAGCGCGAAAAGTCCACAAACTCGCTGAAAACCACCGTGCCGTCGCCCTGAGCACATCCCCAATCGGCGACCGTCAGCTCCTGCCGCATCCGCTCCAGCAGCCAAGGCGGCATGAGTTCAATCGCCACATGTGAGAAAAAGCGGGACTGGCGGGGCCCGTCCATCGACTCCCAGTCCGTGCTGAAGCGAGCATCCCAGTAGCCCTCGGTATTGACTTGGTCTGCCATCACATGATCTCCACATGCTGCTCGACGTACGGCTGGAACACTCCCGACCGCTGGACGGAATGGGAGGCGAAGTAGTGCGCCCCCTCGACATATTCGTAGTAATAAACTTCGGCTTCGCTGCGATTCTCAACCGCTGCGACGAGCAGATAGCGTCCCTCCAGCAGCAGGTTGCACAAGCGGAACACCACGCACAGCCGGTGCTGCTCCGGCAGAACCAACCCAGTCTCCTGGGTGGTCGCCACCACTAGGTCGCTTCCCTTAAGGTCCTTGATCGAGATCGCGACACTCAACCCGGCTCGCGGCAGCTCGGGCGGCAATGCCAGCCAGACGCGCACCTCCACCGACTCGCCCCATTCGATGACGTCGCGACGCTGCCCACCGGCGTCGCAGATGCAAGCTTGTGTGACCAAGCCCTTGCGGGAGCCCCAATGCGTAACTGGCCGGTCATCCAGGCCCGGTGCCGAATTGGTCTCGACGACAGGATTCGGCGCAGATGGCGACTGAGGATGTGGGGACGCCAGTTCAACACTGGCCGCACCATCCTCTCGGAACATATAGGACATGTAGCGCCCTGTGACTGGGAAGACCTCACCATCCTCGATCAGGCGCCCTTTGTCGAGCCAGATGGCACGCTGGCACAAAGTCCGCACGGCGGTCGTGTCATGACTCACAAACAGGATGCTGACGCCACGCTCCTGCAAGTCGCGGATGCGGCGCATGCATTTGGCGACAAAGCGCGCATCGCCGACCGCCAACGCCTCGTCAACGACAACGATGTCCGGATCGACGTGGATGGCGATCGAGAAGGCCAGCCGCGCAAACATGCCACTCGAGTAAGCCTTGACAGGCTGGTCGAGGAAGTCGCCCAGTTCGCTGAACTCGGCCACTTCCTGCATACGCCTAGTCATGGCCTCTCTCGGCACGCCCAGGATCGCCGCGTTCAAGAGCACGTTCTCGCGCCCGGTGAATTCCGGGTTGAAACCGGCACCAAGTTCCAGCAGCGCTGCGACACGGCCAGCCGTGCGCACGCTCCCGCTGGTCGGGGTGACGGTGCCGCAGATCATCTGCAGCAGCGTGGATTTGCCACTTCCGTTGCGGCCGATGATGCCGACTGTCTCGCCTCGGCCGATGCGGAAATTCGCGTCGCGCAACGCCCAGAACTCTCGGTAGTAACGCCGTCGGCCGCGGGCAAGCATCTGCAGCAGGCGGTCGCGTGGCTTGTCATAGACGTGATAGCACTTCCCCAGCCCGGCCACCTCGATCACCGAATTAGAGGACATCGGCGAATCCCTTCCGCGTCTTCTGGAACCAGGCGAAGCCCAACCATGCGACGCAGGCGCAAGCTGCGGTGTAGCCGGACCAGGAGACCCAGTGAATGCCGCGGCCCCACACCATGACATCACGGGCCTGCTCGACAACGTAAGTCAACGGACTCAGGCGTACCAGCGATTGATATGCGGGGGGAAGAACGGACACAGGAAAGAACACCGGCGACAGGAACAGCAGCACGGTGGTAGCCACCGACACCACCTGGGCAACGTCGCGTAGGAAAGCCGAGAGCGACGCCAGCAGCCAGCTCAAGCCGGCGGTCAGCAGTACCAGCGGCACTAGCACCAGTGGCAGCTGCAGTAACGTCGGATGCGGTATGCCAAAGAAAAGCATGTAGAAGACCAGCCACACCGCCATGCTGACCAGCAGGTGGAATGCCGCGGCTCCCATTGAGACGACCGGCAGCACTTCAAGTGGAAACACCACCTTCTTCACGTAGTTGACATTGCCCACCACCAGCGATGGCGCGCGGTTAACACATTCCGAGAAGAAGTTAAAGACCATCAGCCCGGCAAACAGTACTAGCGCAAATTCGGCGCGGGATTGGCTGCCGCCGGGCCAGCGAGCCTTGAACACAACGCTAAAGACGATCGTGTACACGATCAGCATCAGAACCGGGTTGAAGAACGACCACAGCAAACCCAGAACAGAGCCTCGGTAGCGGCCGCCCACCTCGCGGCGCACGAGCTGCTGAATGAGGTCAGCGTGGGTGTGGAGCGAGCGCGCGAGCGCCCGGAATCCATGGGGGTGAGCTGCGTGCGGGTTCAAAGTCGGTGGAGCGGTTGATTGGCGCGGCGGCCGCGCCTAGGCGTCACCTGGGGCAGGCTCGCGGGCCTCTAGGTGGCGCGGCAGATTCTACGGCGGTGGCTCGACGGTCGCTCAGCTGTATAGCTGGGCTTGGGCAAGTTCGGGAGCAGCAGCATCCTTGGCCGACAGCACCGGCGTCGCGATCCCGGCTTGACTCATTCCCCAGTCGATACCAATGCAGGGGTCGTTCCACGCGACGCAGCGCTCGTGCTCAGGTGCATAGTAATCAGTCGTTTTGTAGAGAAAATCGGCAGAGTCACTAAGCACCACAAAACCGTGGGCGAAGCCGGGAGGCATCCAGAACTGGCGATTGTTCTCCTCCGATAGCTCAGCGCCGACCCAGCGGCCGAAGGTCGGCGATGAGCGGCGCAGGTCAACGGCCACGTCAAACACGCGGCCGCGCACAACGCGCACGAGCTTACCCTGCGGCTGCTGCAACTGGTAGTGCAGTCCGCGCAGCACACCCTTGGTCGAGCGGGAGTGGTTGTCCTGGACGAACTGCACGTCCAGGCCTGTCAGCTCGCGGAATGTGCGAGCGTTGAAGCTCTCGAGGAAGAAGCCGCGCGCATCCCCGAACACCTTGGGCTCGAGGATCAACACGTCGGGAATGGCGGTCGGCGTGACCTTCACGCCCGGCCTCTGTCGCGCAGCACGTGCTGCAGGTACTGGCCGTAGCCGCTCTTGGCCAGCGGCTTGGCCAGGCGCTCCAGCTGGGCGTCATTGATGAACCCTGCACGCCATGCGATCTCCTCGGGGCAGGCGATCTTCAGGCCTTGCCGGTGTTCCAGCGTGGCGATGAACTGGCCGGCTTCCAACAGGCTCTCGTGTGTGCCGGTGTCCAGCCACGCGTAGCCGCGCTTCATGATCTCCACCGAGAGCTGACCCTGCTCGAGGTAGGCCTGATTCACCGACGTGATCTCCAGCTCGCCGCGCTTGCTCGGCTTCACGGCCTTGGCGATGTCCACGACCCCGTTGTCGTAGAAGTACAGGCCGGTCACCGCGAAGTGGCTCTTGGGGCTGACCGGCTTCTCCTCGATGCTGCTGGCCTTGCCATGCTCATCGAAGGCCACCACGCCATAGCGCTCCGGGTCCTTTACATGGTAGGCGAACACGGTGGCGCCCTGCGGCTGCTCGTCAGCGCGGTTCAGCAACACCGCCAGGTCGTGCCCGTAGAAGATGTTGTCGCCCAGCACGAGCGCGCAGGGGTCGCGGCCGATGAACTGTTCACCGATCAGGAAGGCGTGCGCCAAGCCGTCGGGGCTGGGCTGCACCGCGTACTGGATGTTCAGCCCCCATTGCGAGCCGTCGCCCAGCAGCTGCGAGAAGCGCGGCGTGTCCTGCGGCGTGCTGATCACCAGGATCTCGCGGATGCCGCCGAGCATCAGTGTGGACAGCGGGTAGTACACCATCGGCTTGTCGTAGACGGGCAGCAGCTGCTTGCTCACTGCCAGCGTCGCCGGGTGCAGGCGCGTGCCCGAGCCCCCGGCCAGGATGATGCCTTTGCGTCGTGTCATATGGAGATCTCCTCGCCCGGCCGCAGCACCTCGGCCAGCATGCGCGCCACGCCCGCCTGCCAGGGCGGCAGCTGCAGGCCAAAGGTGCGGCGCAGCTTGGCGGTGTCCAGGCGGGAATTCAGCGGCCGGCGGGCGGCGGCCGGGAATGCGTCGGTGGTGACCGGATCAACTGCGTCGGCAGGCGCCTTCAGGGCCACGCCGGCCTGCGCCGCCTGTTGCAACACGAGGCGTGCGTAGCCGTTCCAGGTGGTTTCGCCGGCTGCGGCTGCGTGGTAGGTGCCCGCGAGGGCAGAGCGGTCCAGGGCGGCGCGCACCATGTGGGCCGTGAGGTCGGCCAGCAGGTCGGCGCTGGTGGGCGCTCCGTGCTGGTCGTCGATCACCGTCAGGCGCTCGCGCTGGAGGGCCAGTCGCAGCATGGTCTTGGCGAAGTTGCCGCCGCGCGCGGCATAGACCCAACTGGTGCGCAGCACCAAGTGGTGCGGGCAGTGTTGCGCCACCAGGCGCTCGCCTTCCAGCTTGGTGGCGCCATACACGTTCAGCGGTCCGGTCGCGTCACCCTCACGCCAGGGCGCTTGGCCCGAACCATCGAACACGTAGTCGGTGGAGTAGTGCACCAGCAGCGAGCCGCAGGCCTGCGCCTCGCGCGCCAGCACGCCGGGGGTCAACGCATTGACTTGGCGTGCCACGACCTGATCGGACTCTGCTTTGTCGACAGCTGTGTAGGCGGCGGCATTGACAATGACTTCCGGCTGCACGGCACGCACGGTGCGCGCGATGCCCTCGGGATCGAGGAAGTTGCCCGCCATGACGCCATCGCCCTTCGTCCCCAGCGCCACAACGTTACCCAGCGGCGCTAGGCTGCGCTGCAGTTCCCAGCCGACCTGCCCATCCTTGCCGAACAGCAGGATCTTCATGCGGTGACGCCGCCTTCATAGTGCCGCTGCATCCAGCTGCGGTAGTCACCACTTTGTACCCGACGCACCCATTCCGGATTTTCGAGATACCACTGGACGGTCTTGCGGATGCCGGTCTCGAAGGTCTCGGCCGGCCGCCAGCCGAGTTCGCGCTCGAGCTTGCGGGCGTCGATTGCGTAGCGGCGGTCATGGCCGGGCCGATCCTTGACATAGGCGATCTGCTCCGAATACGACTTCCCGTCGGTGCGCGGGCGCAATTCATCGAGCAGGCCGCAGACCGTGCGCACGATCTCGATGTTTGGCTTTTCGTTCCAGCCGCCCACGTTGTAGGTCTCTCCAAGACGGCCCGCTTCGAGGACTCGCCGGATCGCGCTGCAATGGTCCTTGACGTACAGCCAGTCGCGCACCTGCATGCCGTCGCCATAGACCGGCAACGGCTTGCCGGCCAGGGCGTTGACGATCATCAGGGGGATCAGCTTCTCGGGAAAATGGAACGGTCCGTAGTTGTTCGAGCAATTGGTGGTGAGCACGGGCAGGCCATATGTGTGGTGCCACGCGCGTACGAGGTGGTCGCTCGCCGCCTTGCTGGCCGAGTACGGGCTGTTCGGCTCGTAGCCATGCGCCTCGGTGAAGGCGGGCGCCCCGGGCTCGAGCGATCCGTAGACCTCGTCGGTCGAAACGTGGAGGAAGCGAAAGCCTGCCTTGCGGTCTTCGGGCAGCGACATGACGTAGCCGCGCACGGCTTCCAGCAACCGGAACGTGCCGACGACGTTCGTTTCGATGAAGTCAGCCGGGCCGTGAATGGAACGGTCCACGTGCGACTCGGCCGCGAAGTTGAGGACGGCGCGCGGCTGGCGCTCGGCCAGCAGGCGGCCCACCAGGTCCAGGTCGCCGATGTCACCCTGCACGAGGACGTGCCGGGCGTCGCCCTCCAGGCTGGCCAGATTTTCGCGGTTGCCCGCGTACGTCAGCTTGTCAAGATTGACCACCGGCTCGTCGCGTTGGGCGAGCCAGTCCAGAACGAAATTGGCACCGATGAAGCCGGCACCGCCGGTGACAAGGATCATGGGAGGTTCGCGTCAGTGGGCCTGAGGAATGCAGGCAACTGTCGATTATCCCATCTCAACAGCGCAAGAACCCGCCCGAAGGCTCGCTGCCCCCCCTCCTTGTGAACAATCCCGCTGGGAGTGGATCACCCGCATCAAGTCCTCCACTCGTTGCCGCCAGAGCAGGGATGTCGGCCATCCCCTCCTCCCGTCCGTGCCTGCCAGCAGGAAGCTTTCGGTCCTCTCCTAATGCGCCCCCCTAAGACGCCGCCCTGTTGCGGCGTCAACTGCACCCTGCGCCGGCACCCCATGCGCATCCATCCATCGAAGGAGATGACATGGTCAGGAAGACGCAGCAGGCTGGCAGCGACGATGCTGCCGCGGGAAAGAAGAGCGCGGCGCAATGGGGCGAGACGGTGCGCGAGTCGGTCAGCCAGATCTGGCTGGCGGGGCTGGGCGCGTTCTCCAGGGCGCAGGAGGAAGGCGGCAAGGTGTTCGACTCGCTGGTGAAGGAAGGCCTGGCCATCCAGCGCAAGACGCAGTCGGCCGCCGAGGAGAAGCTGGCGGAAGCGACCAGCCGGATGGCCGGCGTGGCCCCCGAGCTGTCCTCGCGTGCCACCGGCCAGTGGGACAAGCTGGAGTCCCTCGCCGAGGACCGGGTGTCGCGCACACTGAAGAAGCTGGGTGTGCCGACGGCACGCGACATCGACGCGTTGTCCGCGCGCATCGACGAACTGCATCGGCACTGGCCCAGCTGGGAGCGGCGCGCCAGGCACCCGCCCGCAAGGCACGCGCCACCGCGCCGGCCAACGGGCCTGCCCGGCCGGCGCCGCGCAAGCGCACCGCGCGCAAGATCGACTGATCGGCCTGACCGCGCCGGTCGCGGCCGCCAGGCGGGTGCGCATGTCCCGCCCGGGCGTGCTGGTTCCGGGCCGCCGGCCGGCGTCCCGCGCAGCGTCTGCTGGTACCCTCTGGACCACGGCAGCCGAACCACCACCGGCCGGCCGGAACAGGCGCCAAGACGGCCCCGCGCGGGCGGACGACAGGAGACAACGTGGGCAAGTGGTCGGCTTTTCCGCACCCAGGCGAATTCGACCTCGACGCGGCCGAGGTGCGCCGCCAATGGGCGGTCCTGCACGCCGGCGATGCCGAGCCGCTGCCCACCGACGAGGGCGTGCTGCAGGCCTGGACCCACTACCACCGGGGCGAATTCCAGAAGGCGGTCGAGGTCGGCCTGCAGGCCGGCGGCGCCGGCGTCACGGCCGCGAACAAGGCCACCTGCATCTACGCCACCTACCTCGAGAAGAAGGAGAAGGCCAAGCTCGACCTGTTCCTCGAGGCAGCGCAGCGCGCCCAGGCCCAGGCCTTGCGGGAGCCGCACAACGCCACCGCCTGGTACCTGCATGGCTACGCGCTGGGGCGCTACAGCCAGGGCATCAGCGTGGCGCGGGCGCTGGCGCAGGGCCTGGGCGGCACGGTGAAGGAATCGCTGGAACGTGCGATGAAGCTGCGGCCCCGGCTGGCCGACGCGCACATCGCGCTCGGCGCCTTCCATGCCGAGGTGATCGACAAGGTCGGCGCGCTGATCGGCGGGATGACCTATGGCGCGAAGAAGGAAACCGGTCTCAAGCTGTTCCAGGAAGCTCTGCGCCTGAACCCGCACTCGGCCATCGCCCTCATTGAGTACGCCAACGGCCTGGTGATGCTGGAAGGGGAATCCCGACTGGCCGACGCCACCGCGCTCTACGAGCAGGCGGCGGCGATCCGCCCGGTGGACGCCACCGAGCGCCTGAACGTCGCGCTGGCCCAGGCGGAGCTGCAGGAGTAGGCGACGGCTGGGCTGCTGTCTGCGCATCGGCCTACATTGGGGCCGGAGCCGGCCCGCGAGACTGCGCCCATGGACATCTTCGAAGCCCTCCTCCAGAGCCACCAGCGCCAGCGCGCCACCTGTGCCCGCCTGCTGTCGGGCATCGGCGACCACGAGGAACGCCGCCAGGCGTTCGACGAACTGAAGGCGGAAATGGCCGCACACGAGACCGCCGAGGAACGCACGTTCTACGTGCCGCTGATCGAGCACGACGACACGGTCGACCCGGCGCGCCATGGCATCTCCGAGCATCACGAAATGGACGAGATGGTCGAGGACCTCGACAAAGCCGAGGAAGGCTCGTCCGGGTGGCTCGAGACCGTCGGCAAGCTGGTCCACAAGGTGGAGCACCACCTGAAGGAAGAGGAAGAGAAGTTCTTCCCCGAGGCCAAGAAGGTGCTCTCGCGCGAGCGGCAGCAGGAACTCGGCCAGCTGTACGTGCACGAGCACGAGCGGCTGTACGCCAAGGCCGAAGCCGAGCAGTGATCTGCTGACGCACAGCTGGGGCTGTGGTGCGCGGCCGCCCGGGAGGGATCCGGCCGACCCGCAAGCTGGCGAGGCGCGGCCACGCGCCTCGCCCCGTTGCAGGCGAGCCACCGCTTAAGATACGGCGAACTTTTCCGAGAGGAGCCCCCGCCGATGTCCGACCTGCAATCCGATTTCGAAGCCGCTGTCGCCAGTTCCAAGAGCCTGAGCGAGCGGCCGGACAACGCGACCCTGCTCAAGATCTACGGGCTCTACAAGCAGGCCACGCAGGGGGACGTCACCGAGAAGAAGCCGGGCTTCGGCGACATGGTCGGCCGCGCCAAGTGGGACGCCTGGAACGCGGTCAAGGGCACGTCGAACGACGACGCCAAGCAGCAGTACATCGAGCTGATCCAGTCGCTCAGCTGAACGCCCTTCACGCCCGCGCCCGCGCCGTTCAGGACGCCGGGCCGCTGCCCCCGGCTGCAGGCCCGCCGGCCGGCTCCGAGAGTTCGATCAGGTTGAAGTCCGGGTCCCGCACGTAGACCGAGCGGATCTTCCCGGTGGCGCCGGTGCGCAGCACGGGCCCCTCCACGATCGGCCAGCCGTGCGTCGACAGCCGCTCCATCACGGTGGCGAGCGGCACCGCGGCGATGAAGCACAGGTCGAGCGCACCCGGCACCGGCAGGTGCGCGTGCGGCTCGAACTCGGCGCCCTGCACGTGCAGGTTGATCTTCTGCGCACCGAACACCAGGGCCCGGCGCGTGACCGGCGGCGTGCCGCCGACGAAGGTCTCGAGCCGCATGCCCAGCACCCGCGTGTAGAAGTCGATGCAGGCCGCCTCGCGGGAGGTGGTCAGCACCAGGTGGTCCAGGTGGTCGATCACCGGCGCATCCTCAACCGGCGGCGCGGGCCAGTGCCCGCTCCCGGATGGCATCGAAATCGGCCGGGCGCGGATGCAGATCGAGCCGCCGCCCGGCCTTGGTGATCTGGCCGGGCACGTCATGGCCGATCAGCCCGGCCAGGCGATGCGCCGCGGCCAGCAGCTGCGGCAGGTCCACCCCCGTGTCGTAGCCCATGAGCTGGAGCGCGTGGACGACCTCCTCGGTGCAGACGTTGCCGCTCGCCCCGGGCGCGTAGGGGCAGCCGCCGATGCCGCCCAGCGAGGCATCGAAGCGGTCGGCGCCGGCGTCGATGGCGGCCAGCACGTTGGCCACGCCGAGGCCGCGGGTGTTGTGGAAGTGCAGGGTGAGGTCGGTGCGGGGCCAGCGCGCGCGGAACGCCGCCGTCAGGTCCGCCACCTGAGTGGGGAAGGCCATGCCGGTGGTGTCGCACAGCGTCACGCCGCCGGCACCGAGCTCCTCAACGACGCGCGCGCACCAGCCGAGCACCTCCGTGGCGGGCACGTCGCCCTCCATCGGACAGCCGAAGCTGCACGACAACGACACGTTCACCGGCACCCCGGCCGCCCGCGCCGCCGCGGCGACCTGCGCCAGGCCGGCGAACGACTGTTCGCGCGTCATGCGCAGGTTCGACAGGTTGTGGCTGTCGCTGGCCGACATGACCAGGTTCAGCTCACCGGCGCCGGCCGCGATCGCGCGCTCGGCGCCGCGCACGTTCGGCACCAGGCAGGTGTACACGACCCCCGGTCGGCGGCGGATGCCGCGCATCACCTGCTCGGCGTCACGCAGGGCCGGAATCGCCTGGGGCGAGACGAACGCCGTGACCTCGATCTTGGCCAGCCCGGCATCCGACAGCGCATCCACCAGCGCGATCTTCTCTTCGGTCGGCACGAACACCGGCTCGGCCTGAAGGCCATCGCGGGTGCCCACTTCCTGCAGCTGAAGGCGGCGGCCGGCGCCGCGCCAGACGTTGCCCGTCATCGCAACTCTCCCGCGGCCTTCGGCCGATGGCCCGCCGCGCACCGGGCCGCGGTCATGCCACCACCTTCCTGCCGCGAAGGCCGTCGATCTCGGCGGCCGACAAGCCCAGCTCGCCCAGGACGGCATCGGTGTCGTCGCCCAGGCCCGGCGCCGAGCTGCGCACACGGCCCGGCGTGCCCAGCAGCTTGGGCACGATGCCGGGCACCTCGATCTCGTGGCCGTCGCGCGTCTGCTGCTTCAGGATCATCTCGCGGGCCCGGTAGTGCGGGTCCTCGACGATGTCCCTGGCGGTGTACACGCGCCCGGCCGGCACCCGCGCGGCGCCGAGCTGGTCGAGGACGTCGGCGACGGTGCGATCCGAGGTCCAGGCCTCGATCGCGGCGTCGATCTCCTGCACGCGCCGCACGCGGCCGGCGTTGTCGGCCAGGGCCGGATCGCCGCCCAGGTCGTCGCGCCCGATCGCCTGCATCAGCCGCTTGAAGATGCTGTCGCCGTTGCCGGCGACCAGCACCACCCCGTCCGAGCAGCGGTAGGCATTGGTCGGTGCGATCCCCGGCAGCGCCGAGCCGGCCGGCTCGCGCACCACGCCGAACGCGCTGTACTCGGGCACCAGGCTCTCCATCACGTTGAACACCGCCTCGTGCAGCGCCACATCGATGACCTGGCCCTTGCCGCCGTTGACCTTGCGGTGGTACAGGGCCGTCAGCACGCCGATCGTGCCGTGCAGCGCCGCGAGCGTGTCGCCGATGGACACGCCGCAGCGCACCGGGACCCGGCCGGGCTCTCCGGTCAGGTGCCGCAGCCCGCCCATGGCCTCGCCGATCACGCCGAAGCCGGGCATGTCGCGGTACGGTCCGGTCTGTCCGTAGCCCGAGATCCGCAGCATCACCAGCCCGGGGTTGTCCTGCGCGAGCGAGTCGTAGTCCATGCCCCAGCCCTCCAGCGTTCCCGGCCGGAAGTTCTCGATCAGCACGTCGGCCTGCGCGATCAGCCGGCGCGCGATCCGCTGCCCTTCGGGATCGCGCAGGTCGAGCGCGATGGACCGCTTGTTGCGCGACTGCACCTGCCACCACACCGAGGTGCCCTCCTGCAGCAGGCGCCAGTTGCGCAGCGCATCGCCGGTGCCCGGCGCCTCGATCTTGATGACGTCGGCGCCGAAGTCGCCCAGCGTCTTGCCGGCGAACGGCCCCGCGATCAGCTGGCCCATCTCGATGACTTTCAGGCCGGCGAGTGCGCCGGGCCCCAGGCCGTTCGGCAGGTTCATGGTCATGTCGGTTCGCTCTCGGATGGAAAGGCTGCGTGCTGCCGCGCGCGCGGCGCCTGCAGTCTAGGGACGGCTCGCGGGGCGCGGAAGGGCGCAGGCGTGATCGCAGCCTTCGCGGAAGGCGAAAGCGAGGCCAGCCTCGTGGCTCAGCGCAAGGTCCGGCCGTCCGCGCGTGCGCCGGTCAGGTGGTCCAGCAGGGTACGCGCCGGCCGTGGCAGGGCGGCCAGGTCGCGCGCGCCCAGCAGCAGTTCGCGCTCCACCCAGGGATCGGTCAGCTCGACGCTGCGCAGGTCCAGCGCCCGCAGCATCGGCCGCGCAGCCGCGTCGGGCAGCACGGCAACACCCAGCCCGGCCGCCACCATCTGGCACATCGCGTCGAAGCTGCGCACGTGGATGCGGATGCGCAGGGCCAGGCCCAGGCCCTGCGTCTCCAGTGCCAGGCGCTGCGCCAAGGACGTGCCTTCCGACAGGCTGACGAAGTCGAACCCGGCCGCCTCGGCGAAGGCGAGCTGTCGTCGGCCCGCCAGCGGGTGTCCGGCGGGCACCACCAGCACCAGGCGGTCGCGGCGCCACGCCAGCGTCTGCAACCCGAGCGCGGGCGTGCGCTCGGCGAAGATGCCCAGGTCGGCGCGGCCGTCCAGGACCGCCAGCACCACGTCGCTGCTGTCACCCTCGTGCAGCTCGATGCGGATGCCCGGATGCTGCCCGACGAAGCGCGCCAGGTCGCCCGGCAGGAACTGGGTGATGGCCGAGGTGTTGGCCCACAGGCGCACCACGCCCACCACCCCCCGCGCATGGTCGGACAGGTCGGCGGCGAGCTGGTCGATGTCGCTCAGGATGCGCTGGGCATGGCGCTGCAGCGCCATGCCCGCGGGCGTGAGCGTCACGCCGCGCGAGTGGCGGTCGAACAGCTCCGCGCCGACCGCCGCCTCTAGGTCGGAGATGCGCTTGCTGGCCGCACCGACCGCGAGGTTCGCCAGCTCCGCGCCGCGGCTGATGCTGCCTGCCCGCACCACCAGGCTGAACAGCGATAGCGAGACCAGGTCGAGCCGGTGGAGGTTCATCGGCGGGTCCGCACGACAGGCGCCCGTGCTGCGGCGCTCAGGCCTTGCGGCCCTTGGCCGGCCTGGCCGCCGGCTTGGGGGCGGCCTTGGCCTTGTGCCGGGCCGTCGCCTCGGACACGCCTTTCTCGAACGCGCCCAGCGGGTCCTCCTGCGCCAGCAGGTGGTCCAGGTTCTTGACGATCTCGGCCTCGATGCGGGTCTTGAACGCGCCCAGCAGAAAGCCCAGGCGGGCATGCATCTCGAACCGGTCGGGCAGCACGCGCAGCTCGCCGTTGACGCCCGACCGCGTGAAGCTCACCAGGTCGCCCTGCTGCCCCTCCTCGTAGGTGCACGCCATGTCGAACTTGGCCTCGGCGGTCTCGGCCCACTTGAAGGCCAGCGCGCGGGCACCGGCCAGTCCGAGCGCGTGCGCCCGCTCGATGTGGATGTCAGGCACGGGGAGTCTCCTTGTCCTTGAGAAATCGGTGGCGCTCGGCCTTGGGCACGGTCGCCAGCCGTCGCACTTCATCATAGAAACGGGTCCAGTCGCCGCCGAGCGCGGCGAAGAGCCCTTCGAAGCCGGGGACGAGGTCGTCGTACGCGGCCTGCGCGCCGAATGCGGCATTGTTGGCCTGTGCCACCCACAGGTCGGTCAGGCGCAGGCGGGCCGGATCGAGGTTCCAGCTGTCGCGCAGGGCAGCGTACTCGGCCCGGAAGCCCGCATAGACCTCGGCCTTGCGGCGCTCGCGCTCCTCGCGCGAAAGGGGCGCCTGCTCGTCGTACACGGCCTCCAGCCGGCGGCGCGTGGCCTGTGTCAGGCCGCGGAACTGGCTGCGGCGCGCGTCGTAGCGCGCGTAGTCGGCGCGCGCGGCGTCGCTGGCCTCGGTGTCCAGCCAGCGCCGCACGCCCAGGCGCTCGACGGCCGTGGCGAACGACTCGTTGAACATCGTGTCGTCCGCGACGTACACGACCTGGTGCGCCAGTTCGTGGAAGATCAGGCGCGCCAGCTCGCCCTCGGGATAGGCGATGAAGGTGTTCAGCAGCGGGTCGCCGCCGGCCCAGTTGGTCCAGCCCAGGGTCGAGTAGGCCGGCACCGGATACGCATCGGACTCGTAGCCCTGGGCCCGCTGGCGGGCGGCCTCCGCGCGAGCCTCGGTCTCGTCGAAGTAGCCGCGGTAGCCGACGCAGCCGGTGACGGGGAAGCACCAGGTCTTGAGCTTGAGCGAGTACGGCGGTGCTGCCACCACGTTCCAGATCACCGCGCTGCGCTGCAGGTCGGCGTAGCGGGTGTAGCTCGGGTTGCGGGGCAGCCGCAGCTCCTGCGAGGCGAAGCGGCGGATGCGCTGGCTGAGGGCGAGCTTTTCCTTCAGCCGCGGCGGCGCCTGCGCATCGCCCAGCCACTCCTCCACCGGCCGGGCCGCCTGCATGATGCGGATGTGCCCGGTGGCCGATTGCCAGTAGTAGCCGAGGTTGGCGCACCCCGACAGGCACAGCAGCGACGCGCCGAGCGCGACCGACCCCAGCAGCGACGCCACCAGCCAGCCCCTCCTCACGCCGCGGGCGCGCCCGCGGTGCCGGCTGCGGCCTGCACCTCGACCAGGCAGTCGTAGAACACCGGCCCGTTGCCCAGGTCGGTGAGCCGCTGGCTGGTGAGCTGGTTGACGTTGGTGCCGTCCAGGCCCAGCTTGCGCCACCAGATGCCCAGGCCGTTGACCACGCCGGGGCGGGCACGCCCGCTCACCTGCGCCTTGCAGCGGTAGGTGCCGCGGTCGTTGAACACCCGCACCACGTCGCCGCTGGCGATGCCGCGCACGGCGGCATCCTGCGGGTGGATCTCCAGCACCGGCTCGCCTTCGATGTCGCGCAGGCTGCGCAGGTTGACGAACGTCGAGTTGAGGAAGTTGCGCGCCGGCGGCGAGATCATGGCCAGCGGGTAGGTGGACGAGGAGCCCGCGGGTTCGTGGTTCGGCAGATGGTCCGGCAGGCCGTCGAGCCCGCGGCGGGCGAGTTCGGCACTGAAGAATTCGCAGCGGCCGGACGCGGTCGGGAAACGGCCTTCGGCGAACGGCGCGTCCGGCACCTGCAGCGGCACGAACCCACGCTCGAGCAGCGCCGCGAAATCGAGCCGGTCGCCGAAGGCCTGCCGGCAGATCTGCTCGTCGGTGTCGGCGAAGCACGGATCGTCGAACCCCATCCGGCGCGCGAGCGCCCGGAAGATGGCGGTGTTCGGGCGGGCTTGGCCCACCGGCGCGATCGCCGGCCGGTTCAGCAGCACGTCGGTGTGGCCATACGAGGTGTGCAGATCCCAGTGCTCCAGCTGCGTCGTGGCCGGCAGCAGGTAGTCGGCATGGTCGGCGGTGTCGGTGCGGAACTGCTCGATCACCACGGTGAACAGGTCCTCGCGCGCGAAGCCGGCGGCCACCTTGGACGATTCGGGGGCGACCGCGACCGGATTGCTGTTGTAGACCACCACGGCCTCCACCTTCGGGCCGAACGCCGGCGACGCGGGCCGCAGCAGGTCGTCACCGATCGTGCTCATGTTGAGCATGCGGGGCGTGCGGCCGCCCAGCAGGTCGGGCCGCTGCAGTGCAGCGCGGTCCACCGCCGGCCAGCCGGAGCTGGACAGCAGCAGGCCGCCGGCCCGATGCCGCCAGGCGCCGACCAGGGCCGGCAGGCAGGCGATGGCCCGGGCGGCGTTGCCGCCCCCGCGCACGCGCTGCATGCCGTAGTTCAGCCGGATCGCCGCCGGACGCGTGGTGCCGTAGTCGCGCGCCAGCCGACGGATCTGGTCGGCCGGGATGGCGCAGACCTCGGCCGCACGCTCCGGCGTCCAGCGCAGCGCGCGCTCGCGCAGGGCGTCCCAGCCCAGCGTGTGCCGGGCGATGTAGTCATGGTCGAGCCAGTCGTTCGCGACCAGCTCGTGCATCAGCGCGAGCGCCAGCGCAGCGTCGGTGCCGGGCAGCAGCTGCAGGTGCTCGTGGCACTTCTCGGCGGTTTCGGTGCGGCGCGGATCGATGCACACCAGCTTCGCGCCCTGGCGCTTGGCCTCCTGCACCAGGCGCCAGAAGTGCAGGTTGCTGGTGATGGAGTTGCTGCCCCAGATCAGGATCAGCCGTGACTCGGCGAAGAACTCCACCTTCATGCCGACCTTGCCCCCCAGGGTGTGGGTCAGCGCGGCGGCACCGGCGCTGGCGCAGATGGTGCGCTCCAGCAGCGAGGCCCCCAGCCGGTGGAAGAAGCGGCCGGCCATCGCTTCCCCCTGCACCAGGCCCATGGTGCCGCAGTAGCTGTACGGCAGGATGGCCTGCGGGTCGCGCGCGGCGATCGATTGCAGACGCGCGGCGATGTCCGCCAGCGCCTCGTCCCATCCGACCGGCTCGAAGCGGCCCGCGCCCTTCGGGCCGGTGCGGCGCATCGGGTGCAGCAGCCGCTCGGCGTGGTAGGTGCGTTCGGGGTAGCGCGAGACCTTGGCGCACAGCACGCCGGCGGTCGCTGGATGGTCGGCGTTGCCCTGCACGCGCACGGCCACCCCGTTCTCGACCGTGGTGACCAGCGAACAGGTGTCCGGGCAGTCGTGCGGGCAGGCGCCCAGCACCCGGGCGCCGGTGGACGGCCCGTCGCCGCCGGGAAGAGTGCGAAGGGCTGCCGTCACATCGTGTCCTTGGGTTCTGCGCACCGAAGTCCTGCGGCCGCGGGCCGGTGCTGCGCAGACGCGATGGTAGCGGCGGCGCCGCCCTCGCGCCGGACGCGACGGCGCGCCGCCCGAGCTCGACCATGCACGGTGTAGTCACGCCGCGCATCCGGATGTAGGAATGGCTCAGGAGTCGAGCAGCGGCGGCCACATGGGCCCGCGGCCGCGACATACTGGCTGCGTCCAAACACGAAAGGGAGAACCCCAATGAACGCATCGATCCTCTCGCGCGCCCTGCCGGCCGCCGCAGTCCTGGCCTTCGCCGCTGCCCTGCCGGTCCAGGCGCAGACCACCGCCACCGACCCGAACACCGGCGGCCGCCCGGCACAGACCTCGCAGGACCCGAACGCCGGCACCCGCGCCCCGACCCCGGGCGTGATTCAGAAGGCGGAGAACTCGCGTCCGGCCAAGGCCACCAAGCGTGTCGCGAAGAAGGGCACCAACGCCGTCAAGCGTGCCGGCAGTGCCACCGCCGGCGCCGTTCGCGGCACGGGCGAAGCCGTGAGCAAGCGCCTGCCGCAGCGCGGCGCCGGCACCACCGGTACCGGTGGCGAGGCCTCGAGCCCGAGCGCGCCGACCGCCACGCCGCAGCGCTGACCGCCAGGCCCGCGCGGGAAGCGTGCTCAGCCGACTTCCCGCGCGGCCGCCAGGCCGCGCAGGAACTGCTCGCAGCGGGCCAGCTGCTCCAGGCTGACGTATTCGTCCGGCTGGTGCGCCTGCACGATGCTGCCGGGCCCGCAGACCACGGTCGGGATGCCGGCCTGCTTGAACAGCCCTGCTTCGGTGCCGAAGGCGACCAGCGTGGTCCGCCGCTCGCCCGCCAAGCGCTGCGCCAGGCGGGTGACGGGATCGTCGGCCGACCCGAGGAAGCTCGGGATCTCGCAGATCGTCTCGAATCGGAAGCCCGCCTCGGGCGCCACCTTCTTCATCGCCGGCTCCAGCGATCGCGCGTGGGCGAGCACTTGCTCCTGCATCGCGCGGGCATCCGCCGTGGGCAGGTCCCGGAACTCGTAGCGGAACTCGGCATCGCGCGGCACGACGTTGTCGGCGATGCCGCCATGGAACTGGCCGACGCTGGCCGTTGAGAACGGCACGTCGAAGCCGTCGAAGCGGGGCTCCTCGCGTTCGAACCCCTCGGCCATGTCGCGCAGCTTGCCGACCACACGCGCCGCCATCTCGATCGCGTTGACCGATTGCGGCGTCAGTGACGAATGTGCCTCCTTGCCGCGCACGCAGCACTTGTAGCGGTACACGCCCTTGTGCGCGATGGCCGGGATCATGCTGGTGGGCTCGCCGACGATGCAGGCCAGCGGCTTCACGCCGGCGTCGCGCAGGTCGGCGATCAGCTCGCGCACCCCGAAGCAGCCAACCTCCTCGTCGAAGCTGAAGGCCAGGTGCACCGCGAACGGCGCATCGCTGGCCAGGAAGGCCTCGGCCTGGGCCAGGGCCAGGCCGATGAAACCCTTCATGTCGGCCGAGCCGCGACCGTAGAGCTTGCCGTCGCGCACCGCTGCGGACAGCGGATCCACGCTCCAGTCCTGCCCGTCCCAGGGCACCGTGTCGGTGTGGCCGGACAGGATCACCCCCGCCGGCTTGCCTTCGCCCAGCGTCGCGAACAGGTTCGCCTTGGTGCGCTCGGCGTTGTAGGTCAGGCGGGAGCGCACCCCGAGCTTGTGCAGTTCGTCTCGGACGAAGTGGATGAGCGGCAGGTTGCTGTTGGCGCTGACCGTGTTGATGCGCACCAAAGTTTGCGCAAGTTCCAGGGCGCGCGGCGAAAGCGTCGGGTTCGGGGCAGACATGGCACGATTGTCGCGGAGAAGCCCCGATGCGCCCGCCGGGCGCACGACGCTAGACTGCTCCGCTTGACCTTCCGAGTCCTCCCATGAACGTCCTCGATTCCATCGTCACCCAGGCGGCCACGATCACCGCGATCCGCCGCGACCTCCACGCCCACCCCGAACTGTGCTTCGAGGAGCACCGCACCGCCGACGTGGTGGCGGCCAAGCTCACCGAGTGGGGCATCCCGGTCCACCGCGGCCTGGGCAAGACCGGCGTCGTCGGCATCGTGAAGAACGGCACCAGCAGTCGCGCGGTCGGGCTGCGCGCGGACATGGACGCGCTGCCGATGCAGGAGTTCAACACCTTCGCCCACGCCAGCCGCCACCCCGGCAAGATGCACGCGTGCGGCCACGACGGCCACACCGCCATGCTGCTGGCGGCAGCCCAGCACTTCGCCCGGCACCGCAATTTCGACGGCACGGTGTACCTGATCTTCCAGCCGGCCGAAGAGGGCGGCGGCGGCGCCCGCGAGATGATCCGCGACGGGCTGTTCGAGCAGTTCCCGATGGAAGCCGTGTTCGGCATGCACAACTGGGCCGGCCCCACCGTGGGCCAGTTCGCGGTCAGCCCGGGCCCGGTGATGGCCTCGTCCAACGAGTTCAAGATCACGATCCGCGGCAAGGGCAGCCACGCCGCCCTGCCCCACAACGGCATCGATCCGGTGCCCATCGCGTGCCAGATGGTGCAGGCGTTCCAGACCATCATCAGCCGCAACAAGAAGCCGGTCGACGCCGGCGTGATCTCGGTCACCATGATCCACGCGGGCGAGGCCACCAACGTGGTGCCCGACAGCTGCGAACTGCAGGGAACGGTGCGCACGTTCACCAACGAGGTGCTCGACATGATCGAGCGGCGCATGCAGCAGGTCGCCGAGCACGTGTGCGCCGCCCACGAAGCGCAGTGCGAGTTCGAGTTCGTGCGCAACTACCCGCCGACCGTGAACTCCGCCGCCGAGGCCGAGTTCGCCCGGAAGGTGATGGCCTCCATCGTCGGCGAGGCCAACGTGAACGTGCAGGAACCCACCATGGGTGCCGAGGACTTCGCCTTCATGCTGCAGGCCAAGCCGGGCGCCTACTGCTTCATCTCCAACGGCGACGGCAGCCACCGCGAGATCGGCCACGGCGGCGGTCCCTGCGTCATCCACAACCCCAGCTACGACTTCAACGACGACCTGATCCCGCTGGGCGCCACCTACTGGGTGCGGCTGGCCGAGGCCTGGCTGGCGCAGGACCGCTGATGCCGGGCGACGACTACTTCTCGGGCAGCTACGCGCAGGCGCGCCAGCGCTTCCTCGAGGCCGCCGGCAGCGCCGGGCTGCTGGTGGAGTCCAAGCGGCACCCCGAGGCGGGCCGCGACGGCGAGGAACTCGCCATGGACGTGGCGCGCGAGGGGGACCCGAGCGCGTCGCGGCTGCTGATCCTGTCCAGTGCCTGCCACGGCGTCGAGGGCTACTGCGGCAGCGGCGTGCAGGTCGCCGCCCTGCGCGATGCAGCCTGGCGCGACCACGCCCGCCGGCACGACGTCGCCGTGCTCTACATCCACGCGCTGAATCCCTACGGCTTCTCGCACATCCGGCGCACGACCCACGAGAACGTCGACCTGAACCGCAACTTCCACGACTTCTTGCGGCCGCTGCCGCCCAACCCGGGCTACCGCGCGCTGCACCCGCTGCTGTTCCCCGACCAGTGGCCCCCGGATGCCGCCAATGAACGGGCGCTGGCCCAGTGGGTCGGCCAGCACGGCGAGCCCGCCTACCAGGCCGCCATCAGCAGCGGGCAGTACGAGTTCCCCGAGGGGATGTACTTCGGGGGCCAGGCACCGACCTGGAGCAACAGGACGCTGCGCGAGGTGCTGCGCACGCACGGCCGCCGGGCCGGCCGCATCGCCTGGATCGACTTCCACACCGGCCTCGGCCCGAGCGGGCTCGGAGAGCGCATCTTCGCTGGCCCCGACGACATCACCCAGGTGGCGCGCGCCCGCGGCTGGTGGGCCGGCGGCGGCCGCACGCCCGTGACCTCGATCTACGACGGCTCCTCCACCTCGGCCCGGCTCACCGGGATGATGTGGTCGAGCATCCTGGACGAGTGCCCGCAGGCCGAGTACACGGGGATCGCGCTGGAATACGGCACCCAGCCGCTGATGCAGGTGCTGGATGCACTGCGCGCCGAGCACTGGCTGCACCAGCATCCCGAGGCGCCGCGCGAACAGGCGCAGGCCATCAAGCAGCAGATGCTCGCGGCGTTCTACACCGACACGCCCGAGTGGAAGCAGCGCATCCTCGAGCAGGCCCAGGAAGCCATGCGCCAGGCGGTCGACGGACTGGCCGCGGTCTGAGCGGCGGACGGGCGCCTGCACGTGGCCCCGCCGACCGTCCTGCCGCGCATGCCTGCCATCGCGCGCTTCGCTGCCTGCGCTCTCGTCCTCGTGGTGGCCTGTCTGGCGGCGGTGTCGACGGCGCAGGCGGCCGCCGTGGTCGGCTCCAAGCGGTTCACCGAGAGCTACCTGCTGGGTGAACTCGCGCGGCAGGCGCTGGTCGCGGCCGGCCTGCCGGCCGAACACCGCCAGGGGCTGGGCAACACCGCCGTGATGGAGCAGGCGCTCGCCAACGGCAGCATCGACCTCTATCCCGAGTACACCGGCACCATCGTGCGCGAGTTGCTCAAGCGGCCCGGTGCGCCGGGCGCGCCGTCGCTGGCGCAGCTGAACGCCTGGCTGGCGCCGCGCGGGTTGAAGGTGGCGGTCCCGCTCGGCTTCGACAACAGCTATGCGCTGGCCATGCGCGAAGACCTCGCCCAGCGACTGGGCATCGCCACGCTCTCCGACCTGGCGCGTGCCGGGGCTGGCCTGCGGCTGGGCCTGTCGCACGAATTCCTGGTGCGCGAGGACGGCTGGCCGGCCCTGCGTCGCGCCTACGGCCTGGCGCTCGCGCCCGGGGCCGGCCTGGACCACGGGCTGGCGTACCAGGCGCTGGCCAGCGGCCAGGTCGACGTGGTCGACGCCTACACCACCGATGCGCAGATCGCGCGGCTGCGGCTGCGGGTGCTGCGCGACGACCGCGGCTTCTTCCCGCGCTACGACGCCGTGCTGCTGATGCGGTCGACGGTCGATCCGGCGCCGCTCGAACGCGCGCTGGCCGGCCGCATCGATGCGGCGGCCATGCGGGCGATGAACGCCCAGGTCGAGATCGACGGCCAGCCGTTCGATGCCGTCGCCCGCGACTTCCTCGGCGGCCGCGCCAGCCGGTCCGCCGCGGGCAGCAGCGGCGCACCAGCGGCGACGCCGCGGCGGCCCGGCTTCTGGGCCCACCTGCTCGCGCCCGACCTGCCGCGCCTGCTGCGCGAGCACCTGACCCTGGTGTTCGCGTCCACCGCCATCGCGGCCGCGATCGGCGTGCCGATGGGCGTTCTCGCGCACCGTCGCCCACGCCTGGCCGGCGTCCTGTTTGCAGCGGCCGGGCTGGTGCAGCCGCTGCCCTCGCTGGCGCTGCTGGCGTTCCTGATCGCGCTGCTGGGCACGATCGGCTTCGCGCCGGCGCTGCTGGCCCTGTCGGTCTATGCGCTGCTGCCCATCGTGCGCAACACCCACGCGGGGCTCGCCTCCCTGCCGGTCGGCGTGCGCCAGGCCGGACTGGCGCTGGGAATGCGCGAGATGCAGGTGCTCGGGAGCATCGAACTGCCGCTGGCGGCCCCGGTCGTCTTCGCCGGCATCAAGACGGCGGCGGTGCTCAACGTCGGCACGGCCACGGTGGCCACCTTCATCGGCGCGGGCGGCCTGGGCGAGCGCATCGTGGCCGGCCTGGCCGTCAACGACACCGCGTTCATGCTGGCCGGCGCCGTGCCGGCCGCGGCGCTGGCGCTGCTGCTGCAGTGGGGCTTCGATGCGCTCGAACGGCGCCTGCGCGGCCCGCTCGCCGCGCAGGCGACGCGAACCTAGGCGAACTCGGCGAACACCGCGTCCAGGCGGTCGCGGAAGCTGCGCTTGTGCGCCGGCCCGATGAAGCTGGCCTCGAAGCTGTTGTTCGCCAGCCGCCAGGCCTGCGCCGCCGACAGGCCGGTCGCGGCGAAGGTCTGCTCGAAATTCTCGTTCAGGTAGCCGCCGAAGTAGGCCGGATCGTCCGAATTCACGGTCACCATCAGCTCCGCGTCGAGCAGTTCCCGGATGTTGTGCTGCTCCAGCTTGGGGAAGACGCACAGCTTCAGGTTGGACAGCGGGCACACGGTCAGGGGGATGCGGTCCTGCGCCAGCCGGCGCATCAGCTGCGGGTCCCTGCTCGACTGCACGCCGTGGTCGATACGCTCCACCTTCAGCAGGTCGAGCGCGGTCCAGACGTAGGCCGGCGGCCCCTCCTCGCCGGCGTGGGCGACCAGGTGCAGGCCGAGCTCGCGGCAGCGCGCGAACACCTTGGCGAACTTCTCCGGCGGATGGCCGACCTCGCTGGAATCGAGCCCGACGCCGATGAACTTGTCCTGGAACGGAAGCGCCTGCTCCAGCGTCTCGAAGGCGTCGACCTCGCTCAGGTGGCGCAGGAAGCACAGGATCAGCGACGCGCTCACGCCCAGCTGCTGCCGGGCCTGCTCGCACGCGCGGTGCAGGCCGTGGATGACGGTCTCCATCGCGACGCCGCGCGCCGTGTGGGTCTGGGGGTCGAAGAAGATCTCCGCGTGCACCACGTTGTCGGCCCTGGCCTTCTCGAGGTACGCCCAGGCCATGTCGAAGAAGTCGCGCTCGGTGATCAGTACGCTGGCGCCAGCGTAGTAGATGTCCAGGAAGCTCTGCAGGTTGGTGAACGCGTAGGCGCGGCGCAGTTCGTCCACGCTGGCGTACGGGATCGCCACCCCGTTGCGCTGGGCCATGGCGAAGATCAGTTCGGGCTCGAGCGAGCCTTCGATGTGGATGTGCAGCTCGGCCTTGGGCATGCGGCGCAGCAGCTGCGGCAGGCGCTCGGCGGGGATCGGCGGGATCGAGGTCATGCGCGCAGTATGCCGCCGACCACCGGCCGGGCCGACGGTGCTGCCGGGTGTTCCGGCCGCCTCAGGCGGACGGCGCCGGACGCACCCCGGCCGCTTCGGCCCGAGCCTTGTAGAACTGCAGGATGGTGGCCGCCGCGTCGTCGACCAGCAGCCGCCCCCACCAGCCCGCGTACCAGTTGAAGTTCGTGCCCACGCGGTAGTGCACGACGATGTCCAGGCGGGTGCCGCCCGGCACTGGCGTGAGCGCGTACGAGGTGTCGACCAGGTCGAAGTAGCGGCCGCCGATCACCACGTGGTCGTCCAGCGCCCCGGGTGGAAACGAGTCCGGCGCGAACGCGTAGCGCCAGCGGATGAAGCGGTTCTCCTCCCAGGCCTCGATCGGCTCGTCGAAGCTGACGCCCCGGGCCCAGCGCAACCGGCGCAACCGGCCCTGCGGCGTGTCCTGCGTCACGGCCTCCATCGGCGAGGGCACGCCGATGCGAAAGGCAATTCCCTGCGCCATCTCCTGCGGGCGGATGTCGGTGGCGCGGTTGATCAGCGACCAGATGGCCTCGGGCGGCGCCGCGATCACCGTGCTGGCGCGGCTCTCGGCCAGTTGCTGCGTCACCGGCAGGTGCGTCTCGGCCGTGCCGGCCAGCAGCGGCAGCAGCAGCAGCGCATGCGCGGCATGCCGCGGCAGCCGCACGAAGCGCAGCGACACCCGGCCGACGAGCCCGCCCAGCGTCGCCATGGCCAGGAAGATGGGGAGCGCCAGGGCGATGCAGATGCTGCCTTCCAGCAGCAGCAGCGCCGTGCCCGCGACGAAGCACAGGGTCGGGATCCAGGGGGCGGTGAGCGACCAGCCCCAGTCGGGGCTGGGATCGCGCGCGGCCAGCACCGTCCAGGCGCCCAGGCCGAGCGGCACCAGCAGCACGAACGAGGCGAGCATCGGCCCGCTCGCGGCGGTCGGCTTGGCCGCCGCGAAGAACGGCAGCATCCCGAACGCGAGCCGCATGGCCAGCCCGTAGGCCGCGCCGGCCAGGAAGATGGCTGCCTTCCTGGGCTTCCTCGTTGTCCTGCCTTCGGTGGTTGTCGCCGTCCGGATCATCCCTGCACCTTCGCGCGCATCGAAAAAGAAATGGCCGCGCAAGCGGCCATCGATGGTGTCGGCCCTGCGGGCTTATTTCTTGTCGCCGCCCGGCACCTTGCCTTCCACGCCCTTGACGTAGAAGTTGATGCCGCCCAGGAACTTGTCGTCCGCGACCGCGTCCTTGGCCACGACTTCCTTGCCGGTGTTGTCGACGATCGGGCCCTTCCAGATGGCGAAGCTGCCGTCCTTGAGGCCGGCCTTGACTTCCTCGAGCTTCTTCTTGGCGTCTTCCGGCACGTCGGCGGCCAGCGACACGAAGTCGATCGCGCCTTCCTTGACGCCCCACCAGCTCTGGCCGGTGGCCCACTTGCCTTCCAGCGCGTCGCGCGTGGCCTTGATGTAGTACGGGCCCCAGTTGATCACCGCGGAGCCGAGGTGGGCCTTGGGGCCGTAGGCGGTCATGTCGCTGTCCCAGCCGAAGGCACGCTTGCCCATCTTCTCGGCGGTCTGGAGCACGGCCGACGAGTCGGTGTTCTGCATCAGCACGTCGGCGCCGCCGTTGATCAGCGAGGTGGCAGCCTCGGTCTCCTTGGGCGGGCTGAACCACTCGCCGACCCAGACCACGCGCGTCTTGACGTTCGGGTTGACCGACTGGGCCCCGAGCGTGAAGCTGTTGATGTTGCGCACGACCTCGGGGATCGGCACCGAGCCGACCACGCCGAGCACGTTGCTCTTGGTCATCCTGCCGGCGACCACGCCGGCCATGTAGGCGCCCTCGTAGGTGCGGCTGTCGTAGGTGCGCAGGTTCTCGGCGGTCTTGTAGCCGGTGGCGTGCTCGAAGCGGACACCCTTGCTGTCGTTGGCGACCTTGAGCATCGGCTCCATGTAGCCGAAGGTGGTGCCGAAGATCAGCTTGTTGCCCTGGCCGACCATGTCGCGCAGCACGCGCTCGGCGTCGGCCGACTCGGGCACCTTCTCGACGAAGGAGGTCTGGACCTTGTCGCCGAACTCCTTCTCGAGCGCCTTGCGGCCATTGTCGTGGGCGAAGCTCCAGCCGCCGTCGCCCACGGGGCCCACGTACGCGAACGCGATCTTCAGCGGCTCCTGCTTGGCGGCCGCGGCGGGGGCGGGCGCGGCGGCCGGGGCGGCAGCCTGCTCTTCCTTCTTGCCGCAGCCGACCAGGGCCGTGGCGGCCAGCGCGGACAGCACCGCGACGTGCAGCAGGGAGCGTTTCTTCAGATCGGTCATGGGAATCCTCTGGATGGGGTGGCGACGAAAGCCGGGATTATGAGCCGGGATGGAAGGGTTTCCCCAGCGACGCGGGCATGTTGATCCGGATCCAGGCGGGGTTGCGCGAGATCAGCGCGAGCACCACGATGGTGGCCAGGTAGGGCAGCATCGTGAGGAACTGGCTGGGGATCTCGACCCCGGCGCCCTGCAGGTGGAACTGCAGCATGGTCACGCCGCCGAAGAGATAGGCGCCGAGCAGCACGCGGGCCGGCCGCCAGGTCGCGAAGGTGGTCAGCGCGAGGGCGATCCAGCCGCGCCCGGCGACCATGCCCTCCACCCACAGCGGGGTGTAGATCAGCACCAGGTAGGCGCCCGCGAGCCCGCACAGCGCCCCGCCCGCCACCACGGCCGCCAGCCGGATCCAGCGCACCGGGTAGCCCAGCGCATGGGCCGATTCGGGCGACTCGCCCACCGAGCGCAGCACGAGCCCGGCACGCGAGCGCCAGAGGAACCAGACCAGGAACAGCACCAGGGCCACCGCCAGGTAGACCATCGGATGCTGTCGGAACAGCGCCGGCCCCGCCAGCGGCAGGTCGCCCAGCCAGGGAATGGCGAAGTGCGGCCGCTCGGGCAGCTTCTCCTGCACGTAGCGGATGCCCGCAAAAGCCGAGAAGCCGGCGCCGAACAGGCTGAGCGCCAGGCCGGTGGCGTACTGGTTGGTGTTCAGCCAGATCACGAGCACCCCGAACACCGCCGCCAGCAGCGCACCGGCGCCGGCCCCGGCCGCGAAGCCGAGCACGTCGCTGCCGGTGTGCACCACGGCCACGAACGCGGCGAGCGCGGCACACAGCATCATGCCTTCGGCGCCCAGGTTGACCACGCCCGCCTTCTCGTTGACCAGCAGGCCCAGCGCGGCCAGCGCCAGCACGGTGCCCGCGTTCAGCGTCGCCGCGAACAGCAGCGCATAGGACTCCATCACGCCGCTCCTTTCGGGCTGGTGCCGCCCTGCCAGCGCACCCGGTAGGCGATCAGCGTGTCGCAGGCCAGCAGCGTGAACAGCAGCAGGCCCTGGAACACGCCGGTGAGGGACTTGGGCAGGCCCAGGCGCGACTGCGCCAGCTCGCCGCCGATGTAGAACATGCTCATGAGGATCGCCGAGAACACCATGCCGACCGGATGCAGCCTGCCGACGAAGGCCACGATGATGGCCGCGAAGCCGTAGCCGGCCGGCACGTAGGGCGTGAGCTGCCCCACCGGACCGGCCACCTCGAGCGCGCCGGCCAGGCCGGCGGCGCCGCCCGACACCAGCAGGGCCAGCCACAGCGCGCGCCGCGAGGAGAAGCCGGCGTAGCGGGCCGCCGCCGGCGCCAGCCCGCCAACCTGCTGGGCGAAGCCGGCGCGGGTGCGGAACAGGAAGATCCACAGGGCGGCCGCACCGGCCAGCGCGATCAGCACGCCGATGCTCACCCGCGAGCCCTGCAGCAGGCGCGGAACCTGCGTCACGGCCTCGAAGCTGCGGGTCTGCGGGAAGTTGTAGCCGCCCGGGTCCTTCCAGGGGCCGAACACCAGCCAGAACAGCAGTTGCTCGGCCACGTAGACCAGCATCAGGCTGACCAGGATCTCGCTGGCGTTGAAGCGGTCGCGCAGGAAGGCGGTGAGCGCCGCCCACAGCATCCCGCCGGCCACGCCGGCCAGCAGGATGGCCAGCACGATCCAGCGGCCGGTCGTCTTGTCGGCCAGCAACGCGACGCCGCCCGCGGCGATGGCGCCGAGCACGAACTGCCCTTCGGCGCCGATGTTCCACACGTTGGAGCGGAAGCACACGGCCAGCCCCAGGGCCACCAGCAGCAGCGGCGTGGCCTTGACCGTCAGCTCGCCCAGCGCATAGGCCGAGCGGACCGGCTCCCAGAAGAAGACCTGCAGGCCGCGCACCGGGTCCTTGCCGAGGGCGACGAACAGCAGCGTCCCGATCACGACGGTGAGCACCAGCGCCAGCAGCGGCGAGCCGATGCTCCAGGCCCGGGAGGCCTCGGGGCGGGCTTCGAGCTTGAGCATGTCAGCGGCCCTCCATCGCCGTGACCGGGGGCGCCGCGGCGGGCGCCCAGAGGCCGCTCATCCACTCGCCGATCTTCTCGACGGTGGCGTCGGCCCGCCGCAGCGAGGGCGACAGCCGGCCCTTGGCGATCACGTGCAGGCGATCGCTCAACTCGAACAGCTCGTCGAGTTCCTCGCTGACCACCAGCACGGCGCAGCCGGCATCGCGCAACTGCAGGATCTCGGCCCGGATCTGCGCGGCGGCACCGACGTCCACCCCCCAGGTCGGCTGCGAGATGACCAGCAGCCTCGGGCGGGCATCGATCTCGCGGCCGACGATGAACTTCTGCAGGTTGCCGCCGGACAGCGACCGTGCCGCCGCGCCCGGCCCGCCAGCCTTGACGTTGAAGCGCCGGATGATGTCGGCGGCCTGCGCGCGCAGCGACCCGACGTCGATCCAGCCCGACCGGCCGACCGCGTCGGTGCGGGTGAGCAGCAGGTTGTGCGCCAGGCCCAGCGAGGGCACCGCGCCGCGGCCCAGGCGCTCCTCCGGGACGAAGTGCAGGCCCAGGTGCCGTCGGTGCGCGGGCCCGAGGCGGCCCGCCGGCTGGCCCGCGACCTGCACGGCATCCGCGCCGGCGCGCCGGTCCTCGCCCGAGAGTGCCGCGAGCAGCTCGCGCTGGCCGTTGCCCGAGACGCCGGCAATGCCGACCACCTCGCCGGCGCGCACCTCGAAGGACACCGCATCGAGGTCGATGCCGAACGGCGACTCGCGCTGCAGCGACAGCCCCTGCACCCGCAGCACGACCTCGCCCGGCTGGCGGTCGTGGTGCTCCAGTTGCGGCGGCTCGGCGCCGATCATCAGCCGGCTGAGCGACGCGTTGCTTTCCTGGCGCGGGTCGCATTCGCCGGTGACGCGCCCGCCGCGCAGCACGGTGCAGGCGTCGCACAGCGCCCGGATCTCGTGCAGCTTGTGGCTGATGTACAAGATGCTGCAGCCCTCGGAGGCCAGCTTGCGCAGCACCATGAACAGCTTGTCGACCGCTTGCGGCGTGAGCACCGAGGTCGGCTCGTCCAGGATCAGCAGCTGCGGGTCGGTGAGCAGGGCGCGGATGATCTCCACCCGCTGCATCTGGCCGACCGACAGCGTGTGCACCGGGCGCGACGGGTCGACCTCCAGGCCGTATTCGGCGGCCTTGGCCTCGATGCGCCGGCTGACGTCGGCCAGCCGCAGGCCCTTGTCCAGCCCGAGCCAGACGTTCTCGGCCACGGTCAGCGTGTCGAACAGGCTGAAATGCTGGAACACCATGCTGATGCCCAGCGCGCGCGCCTCCTGGGGATGGCGCACCTGCACCGGCCGCCCGTTCCACCACAGCTGGCCGGCGTCGGGCCGCACCGAGCCGTAGATGATCTTCATCAGCGTCGACTTGCCGGCCCCGTTCTCGCCCAGCACGGCGTGGGTCTGGCCGGGCAGGACGGACAGCGCCACGCCGTCGTTGGCCACGACCGAGGGGTAGCGCTTGGTGATGCCTTGCAGTTGCAGGCGGGCGGGTGGACTCATCGTTCTTGTCGGAGGTCGGCGGCGCAGGCCTTGATCCGGCCGCGCAGCCATCGGGCGGCGGCCGAACCGTGGCTGCGCTCGTGCCACAGCTGGTAATAGGTGAGCGGCGGAAAGTCGATCGGGGGCGGCAGGATTGTGACGGGCAGCCGCCCCGCGTAGCGCTCGCAGAACAGGCGACCGGTGGTCAGCACGAGCAAGCTCGACGCCACCATGGCCGGGATCAGGCCGAAATGGGCGCAGCGCGCGGTGATGTTGCGTGCCAGGCCCAGGCCCTCGAGGTGCTCGTCGATGACGCCGCGCGCGCCGGGATGGGTGGGCGTCGGCGCGACATGCTCGGCCACCAGCCAGTCGTCGGCCGACCAGCCCCGCCGCGCCGCCGGATGGTCGCGCGCGACCAGGCAGGCGACCTCGTCGGTGAACAGTTCGCCGCGGTGCAGGTCCCCGGGCGGCTGCAGCCAGTTGCCCACGACGACGTCGACGTCGCCCTGCGCCAGCCGCGCGTGGTAGTGGCCGTCCGGCGACAGCGGATGGATCTCGATGCGGGTGCGGGGCGCCGCGTGCTTGAGGTCGGCCACCAGCGCCGGCAGGAAGTTCGGGTCGAGGTAGTCGCTGGCGGCCACCCGGAAGGTCTGGGTGGCGGTCTGCGGGTCGAAGCCGCGCGTCGGCGTGAACAGCGCCTCGGCGGCACGAAGGATGCTTGCGCTCGGCTCGATCATGCGCAACGCGGCTTCGGTGGGCACCATGGTGGCGCCCGAACGCACCAGCAGCGGGTCGCCGGACAGCTCGCGCAGCCGCTTGAGCGCCGCCGAGACCTGCGGCTGGTACATGCCCAGGCGCGTGGCGGCCCGGGAAACGCTGCGTTCAGTCAACACCGTGTGCAGGACTCGGATGAGATGGAGGTCGATCTTGTCGAAAAGGGCTTGATCTCTCATACCCGGCCCGGCATCGATTGCATATGGCAGCGCTTATGCCGGCAACACTCGGACGCCCTACCCTCCACCGTCACCTGGGTTTACCCTTTGCCTCTTCCCATGGACACCAAGACGATTCGATTCATGCGCCGCGGCGAGCTGATTTCGCTGGGCAATGTACCACCCGAGCGCACCCTGCTCGAGCTGCTGCGGGAGGACCTGGGCGCCACCGGCACCAAGGAAGGCTGCGGCGAGGGCGACTGCGGCGCCTGCACCGTCGTGCTGGCCGAGCCGGACGGCGGCCGGCTGCGCTGGCGCGCGGTGAACAGCTGCATCCGCCTGGCCCATTCCATCGACGGCATGGCGCTGTGGACCGTGGAGGACCTCGCGGCCGCCGACGGCGCGCTGCACCCGGCGCAGGAGGCGATGGTCCGCTGCCACGGCTCGCAATGCGGCTTCTGCACCCCGGGGTTCGTGATGAGCCTGTTCGGCATGTACCAGAACCATGTCTGCCGCGGCGAACCCGTCACCCGCGCGCTGGCACAGGAGGAGCTGTCGGGCAACCTGTGCCGGTGCACCGGCTACCGGCCCATCCTGGACGCGGCGCAGCAGATGGAGCAGCTGCCGCCCGCGCGGATCGACGAGGCGGCGCTGCTCGCCCGGCTGCAAGCACTCGCCGGCCAGCCCACTGCGCCGTCCACCCTGGCCTACCTGGCCCCGGAGTCGCTGCCCGAGCTGCTCGCGGCGCGCGCGGCGCACCCACAGGCGCAGGTCGTGGCCGGCTGCACCGACGTCGGCCTGTGGGTCACGAAGCAGCACCGGCAGTTCGGCCAGGTGCTGGACGTGACCCGGGCGCGCGAGTTGCGCCGCATCGAGGAGTACCCGCACCACGTCGCGATCGGCGCCGCGGTGACACTCACCGATGCCTTCGCCGCGCTGGTCGCGCAGCGGCCGTCGCTGAAGACCTTCGCCAGCCGCTTTGCGGGCCTGCCCGTGCGCAATGCCGGCACCCTGGGCGGCAACATCGCCAACGGCTCGCCCATCGGCGACTCGATGCCGCTGCTGATCGCGCTGGACGCGCAGCTGGTGCTGATGCGCGAGGGCGGCCACCGCCATCTGGCGCTGGAGGACTTCTACACGGGCTACCGACAGACCGTGCTGGCGCCCGACGAGCTGGTCGCCTGGATCCTGGTGCCCCGGCCGCAGCCGGCGGAGTTCCTGCGCGCCTACAAGATCTCCAAGCGCTACGACGACGACATCTCGGCGGTGTGCCTGGTGCTGCGGCTGGAGCTGCAGGACGGCGCCGTAGCCCGGATCGGCGTCGGCGCCGGCGGCGTCGCCGCGACGCCGGTGCGCGCCGCGCGCACCGAGGCCTTCCTGGCCGGCAAGCCGTGGACGGCCGAGACGGTCCGGGCCGCGGCCGATGTCCTGCGTGGCGAGTTCCAGCCCATCACCGACATGCGGGCGTCCTCCGCCTACCGGTCGCAGGTGCTGGGCAACCTGCTGCAGCGGTTCTGGCTGGAAAGCCAGGGCACCACCGGCATCAACCTGGAGCAGTTCAGCCTGGAGGAGGTGGACGCATGACGGCGCGCGACGACGATTTCACCTCGGCCACCGGCGGTGGGCCGGCCGGGCCGGCCGATGCCGGCGAACGCAACCTGGCCCCCGGCACGCACTCGCCCCACGCGCCGCCCTCGGGCCAGCCGGCGACCGGCCGGTCGCGTCCGCACGAGAGCGCCCGGGCCCAGGTCGCCGGCGCGGCGACCTACATCGACGACATCCCCGAGCTGCGGGGCACGCTGCACGCCGCGCCGATCCTGTCGACGGTCGCGCACGGCGTGCTGCGCGGGGTCGACACCCGCGCAGCGCTGGCCCTGCCGGGCGTGCGCGGCGTGCTGCTGGCCGGCGACATCCCGGGCGATCCGGTGCTCGCCACCTTCGTGCACGACGAGCCAATCTTCGCCCGCGACACCGTGGAGCACGTCGGCCAGGTGGTCGGTCTGGTGGTCGCCGACAGCGTGATGCAGGCCCGGCGCGCGGCGCGGCGGGTCGTGCTGGACATCGAGCCGCTGCCGGCGGTGCTGGACGCGCGCCAGGCCCATGCGGTGCAGCACTACGTGCTGCCGCCGGTGGTGGTGCGGCGCGGCGAGCCCGAGGCGGCACTGGCCGGTGCACCGCACCGGCTGTCCGGGCAGCTGGAGGTGGGCGGCCAGGAGCACTTCTACCTGGAGGGGCAGATCGCCTACGCGCAGCCGCTCGAGCAAGGCCAGTGGCGCATCCATTCCAGCACGCAGCACCCCGCCGAGGTGCAGCACTGGGTGGCGCACGCGCTCGGCCTGGAGAACAACGCGGTGACGGTCGAATGCCGGCGCATGGGTGGCGGGTTCGGCGGCAAGGAGACCCAGGCCGGGCACCTGGCGGTGTGGGCCGCGCTGGCGGCGAACAAGCTCAGGCGGCCGGTCAAGCTGCGGCTGGACCGCGACGACGATTTCCTCATCACGGGCAAGCGGCATCCGTTCGCCTACGACTGGGAGGCCGGCTTCGACGACGCCGGCCGCCTGGCCGGCGTGAAGATCGCCATGCTGGCCAACTGCGGCTTCTCGGCGGACCTGTCCGGCCCGGTGGCCGACCGGGCGATCTTCCACACGGACAATGCGTACCACCTGGGCGACGTCGAGATCGCCTCGTACCGCTGCCGCACCAACACGCAGAGCCACACCGCGTTCCGCGGCTTCGGCGGTCCCCAGGGCGTGATCCTGATCGAGGCCATCCTCGGCGAGATCGCGCGGCACCTCGGGCTGGACCCGCTGGACGTGCGCAAGGCCAACCTGTACGGCACGCGCGAGCGCAACGTCACCCACTACGGCATGACCGTCGAGGACAACATCCTCGAGCCGCTGATCAGCCAGCTGGAGCGCACCTCGCGCTACCGCGAGCGGCGCGAACGCATCGCGCGCTGGAACGCCGGCCATCCGGTGATCCAGCGCGGCATCGCGATCACCCCGGTCAAGTTCGGCATCAGCTTCACCGCCACCTTCTTCAACCAGGCCGGCGCGCTGGTCCATGTGTTCACCGACGGCAGCGTGCAGGTCAACCATGGCGGCACCGAGATGGGCCAGGGCCTGCACACCAAGATCATGCAGGTGGTCGCCGACGAACTGGGCGTGCCGTTCGAGCGCCTGCGCTGCACCCCCACGGAGACCGGCAAGGTGCCCAACGCCTCGGCGACCGCGGCCTCCAGCGGAACCGACCTCAACGGCCGGGCAGCGCAGTTCGCCGCGCGCCACGTGCGGGACAACCTGGCGGCGTTCGTGGCGGGCCTGGACGGCTGCGGCGCCGGCGCGGTGACCCTGCGGGGCGGCCAGGTGATCTCGCCGCGGCAGACCCGCAGCTTCGACGAGGTGGTCAAGGCCGCGTACGCCAACCGCATCCAGCTCTGGAGCGACGGCTTCTATCGGACGCCGAAGATCCACTACGACAAGGCCACGCTCACCGGCCGGCCGTTCTACTACTTCAGCTACGGCGCCGCCTGCACCGAGGTGGCGATCGACACGCTGACCGGCGAGAGCCGCGTGCTGGCAGTGGACATCCTGCACGACGTGGGCACCTCGCTGAACCCGGCCATCGACATCGGCCAGATCGAGGGCGGCTACGTCCAGGGCCTGGGCTGGCTGACCACCGAGCAGCTGGTGTGGAACGCCCAGGGCGCGTTGGCCACCCACGCGCCGAGCACGTACAAGATCCCCGCCACCGGCGACATCCCGGCCCACTTCCGCGTCGACCTCTGGCACGAAGCCAACCCGGAGGACAACGTGGGCGGCAGCAAGGCCGTGGGCGAACCGCCGTTCATGCTGGCGATCAGCGCCTGGGAGGCCTTGCGCGAGGCCGTGGCAGCCGCCCGCGGCGACGGCCGGGCGCCGCTGGTGGCGCCCGCGACGGCGGAAAACGTGCTGAAGGCCCTGCAAACGGACGCGTCAATGCCCGGATGAGCACACGCCAAGCGCGGCCGTTGGCAGAATGGCCCGCATGCGCGTGCTCGCCACTCCCCTGCTCTTCTGGGCCGACGGCATGACGGTCTCCCCGGGGCTGGTCGTCGTGCATCCCCGGGTGCGCTCCGATGCCGGCTTGCTGGCGCACGAGGCGGTCCACTGCCGCCAGATGCGCGAGGTCGGCATGCTGCGGTTCTGGTGGCTCTACTTCACCTGTCCGGCGTTCCGCCTGTGGGCCGAAGTCGAGGCCTACCGCGTGTCGCTGCGCTACCAGCCGGGCGGCATCCGCCACTTCGCCCGCGCGATCGCGCGCGGGTACCTGCTGCGCGTGTCCGAGGCGGAGGCGGAGCGCCTGCTGCGCGGCTGACCGCGCTCAGAGGAACTGCAAGGCCAGCGCCGTGGCCCAGGCCCACAGCGCGATGGACAGGCCGCCCCCCAGCCAGAGCAGCGGACTGCCCCCGCTGGTCGGCTCGGCCATCAGGTCGATGGCTTCGTGGCTCCACGGTCCCCAGCCACTGCGGTGGCGCGTCGTGACGACAAGCTCTCGTTGCATGGTGCTCACCCGGTTCGTCGATGGACCCAGGTTGCGCGGCGAGCACCCCGCGATGTGTAGGAGTCGTGCCGGTGTTGCACCCGGAGGGCGCCGCCTGCGCGCGCAAGACAGCCATGCAGGAATGCCGCCATGGCACTGGCCAGCGTCGATGAGTTCCGCCGTCCGGTCGCTGCCCGCGGCTGGGGCGAGATGATCGGACGGCTCGGGGACCCGGGCACGGCGCCGCGAGCCATCGGCGCTCTGCCGGGAGCCGGTCGCAGCCAGCGCGCGGCGGGCGCGGCGGGCGCGGTCAGGGGCGTCGGGCGCCGCGGGGGTCGCGGCTGGCGCGGGCCTGGCGCAACCCGGCGCCCATGGCCCACACGCCCCAGCACACCAGCGTCGCGGCCGCGGTGTAGCCAGCCGCCGATTCGGGCACGAACCAGCTGGCCACCGCTGGCCACTCCGGCCCACGACCGGGCGACACCTCCTCCCATCGCACGAGGGCGCCGAACAGCAGGGCCACGGACCCCGAGAAGAACATCCACAGGCCGCATTGCACCAGGCGGCGCGGGTTGGCGGCCAGGCGGCGGGTGATCGCATCGAGCATCAGCTCATCATGCCGGGCGCGACCGCGCCATCGCGCTGCAGGCCGCGCCAATGCGCGCAAAACCCCTTGCGCGTGCAAGGGCTGGCAGCCATGATGCGCGGTGGAGACAGCCGAGGTAGCGCCCACGTCGAGCTGTGCCTGGCCCACGCGGCACCCTGCCGTGCGCGCCGGGCGACCGCTCGGCCAGGGCGACGAGAGCCACGAAACGGAGGCGACCATGCATCCCGTGCACCCGTCCCAGCGCAGCAGCACCGCTCCCTGCCCGATGGCCGGCCCCGGGGGCACGCAGGGCATCCTCTGGGAGCGGCTGCGGCGGCTGTTCCCCCCGCATGCGGTTGCTTCCACCTCGGCCGCGGGCTCGCTGGCGATCACCTGGGCCCTGGAAGACGCGCCGGCCCGCTGTGCCACCCCCATCCTGGTGCGGTTCGAGCCGCGCTGGCTGCGCAGCTTCGAAGCCGCGACCGCCGACGCCCGGTCCACCCTGGCCGACAGCGCCGACGACGTGGTGCGCGCGGGCATGCTGGGCTACCAGCCGGACACCCGCGTGCCGCAGATGCGGGTGATCGTCGTCGGCTGAACGATGCACCGGGAGACCAGGACGGACCGGGACCCGCACGCGCGCCCCGTCCCGCCCCTCGCCGGGCGGTCCGCGCCGTGCACCATCGGGCTGGCAAGCCGGGCTTGCGCCGGTGGCGCCCGACCGGGCCGCTCGACGCGACGCCGCGGTGCCCGGCGCTTCGCCGGCTGAACTGCGCGGCCGCGCTCAGGCGGGCTGCCGGAACAGGCCGGTGACCAGCTCGCGCAGCCAGGCATTGCCGGGATCGGCCTGGAACCGCCGGCTCCAGTGGAGCGAGACGGCGAACTCGCGTCCGGCCAGCGGCGGCTCGACGATCGCGTAGCTGCCTTCGGCGGCAAAGCCCTCGGCGATGTTGTGCGGCATCACCACCGCCAGATCGGTCGCGCGCACGATGGCCGGCAGCACCATGAAGTGCTCGGTGGTCAGCCGCAGCCGGTCTTCCACCTGCAGCTGCTGCAGGATGCGCAGCGTGTCGCCATGGGTGCGCACGTTCACGAATTCGAGCTCGCGCAGGGCCGCCAGCAGGCCCGATGCCGGTCGCCGCCTGCGGGTGAACGGATGGCCGGCGCGCAGCAGCACGACATAGCGGTCGCGCAGGAGCTCGACCCGTTCGCTGTCGCGCACCATGGGCAGGAAGCCGAACGCGAAATCGATGCGGCCGCCGTGCAGCGCGTCGGAGACTTCGCCGCGTGGCAGCGGCAGCGTCTCGATGCGCACGCCCGGCGCCTGCTCGCGCAGCGCCACCATCAGGTCGGGCAGGAAGCGCCCCTCGCCGATGTCGCTCATGTGGATGCGGAAGGTGCGCTGCGAGTGCCGGGGATCGAAGCCAGCGGCTTCGCCCAGCGCCAGCTCCAGCGTGGACAGGGCCGCGGCGACGGCCGGTGCCAGGCGGTCGGCCCGCGGCGTCGGCTTGACGCCGCCCGGCGCCCGCATGAACAAGGGATCGTGGATGAGCGTGCGCAGGCGGGTGAGCCCCTGGCTGGCGGCCGGCTGCGTCAGGCCGAGGCGCTCGGCGGCCCGGGTCACGCTGCGGGCGCGGTAGACCGCGTCGAACAGCCGCAGCAGGTTGAGGTCGACCGCGTGGAGATGCATGGAGCTTATGACGCTTAGTCGGCTCATTGTATTGATGGATGCCGCGCGGCTTGGGACACTCGTCGGTCACTGCGGAGTCACCACCTTGGAAGTTTCGTTCGGCAAGGAAATCGAGCTCCTGCGCAAGAAGCGCGGCGAGACCTTCCACGGCGAGGGCATCCTCGCCATCACCAAGGCGCTGCTGCAATCGGGGGTCGCCTACGTCGGCGGCTACCAGGGCGCGCCGGTGTCGCACCTGCTGGACGTGATGGTGCAGGCCAAGCCCTACATGGACGAACTCGGCGTGCACGTCGAGGCCTGCTCCAACGAGGCCTCGGCCGCGGCGATGCTGGGCGCGTCGATCCACTACCCGCTGCGCGGCGCCGTGACCTGGAAGTCTATCGTCGGCACCAACGTCGCCTCGGACGCGCTGTCCAACCTGTCGTCCCCCGGCGTCAAGGGGGGCGCGCTGATCGTGGTCGGCGAGGACTACGGCGAGGGCGCCTCGGTGATCCAGGAGCGCACGCACGCCTACGCGCTCAAGTCCACCATGTGCCTGCTCGATCCGCGGCCGCAGCTGCCGCAGATGGTGAAGATGGTGGAGCACGGCTTCCGGCTGTCGGAGGCCTCCAACATGCCGGCCATCCTGGAGCTGCGCATCCGCGCCTGCCACGTGCGCGGCAGCTTCGAGGCGAGCGACAACCTCCCGCCGCCGGTGTCCACGCGCCAGCTGATGGAGAACCCCGCCGCCTTCGACTACAGCCGGCTGGCGCATCCGCCCGTGACGTTCCGGCACGAGAAGCTCAAGAGCGAGGAGCGCATCCCGGCGGCACGCCGCTACATCGTCGAGAACGGCCTGAACGAGCTGATGCCGGGCCAGCACGCCGACGTCGGCATCATCGTGCAGGGGGGGCTGTACAACGCCCTGGTGCGCAGCCTGCAGCAGCTGGGGCTGGCCGACGCGTTCGGCCAGAGCGACATCCCGCTGCTGGTGCTGAACGTCACGTACCCGCTGGTGCCCGAGCAGATCGCCGACTTCTGCATCGGCAAGCGTGGCGTGCTGGTGGTCGAGGAAGGCCAGCCCGAATACATCGAGCAGGAGATCGCCACCCACCTGCGCCGGCGCGACATCCAGACCCGCCTGCACGGCAAGGACCTGCTGCCGATGGGCGGCGAGTACGGCGTCGAGGTGCTCGCCCAGGGCCTGGTGCAGTTCGCCGCCAGCTACCTGCCGGGCGCGGTCGCGGAGGGCGCCCGGCGCTGGCTGGCCGCCAACCGCGAACGGCGGGACGCCGCGGCCGCGCTGCTGGCCAAGCCGCTGCCGACGCGCCCGCCGAGCTTCTGCGTCGGCTGCCCGGAGCGCCCGGTGTTCGCGGCGCTCAAGCTCGCGCAGCAGCAGACCGGCCCGCTGCACGTGGCCGCCGACATCGGCTGCCACGCGTTCGGCACCTTCGAGCCGTTCTCGACCGGCCACTCCATCCTCGGCTACGGCATGAGCCTGGCCAGCCGCGCGGGCGTCTCGCCGATGATGAACAGGCGCACGCTGGCCATCATGGGCGACGGCGGCTTCTGGCACAACGGCCTGCTCACCGGCGTGCAGAGCGCCCTGTTCAACGGCGACGACGCGGTGCTGCTGATCTTCAAGAACGGCTACACCTCCGCCACCGGCACGCAGGAGATCATCTCGACCCCCGAGGAGGAGGCGAAGTTCGCCAGCGGCGACAAGGCGCAGAGCCTGGTGCACACCAACCAGACCATCGAATCGACGCTGCAGGGACTGGGCGTCAAGTGGATGCGCACCGTCCACACGTACCACGTCGACGAGATGCGCCGCACGCTGGTCGAGGCCTTCACCAGCGACTTCGACGGCCTCAAGGTCATCGTCGCCGAGGGCGAGTGCCAGCTGGAGCGCCAGCGCCGCATCAAGCCCTGGATCGCCAACCTGCTCAAGACCGGCAAGCGCGTGGTGCGGGTGAAGTACGGCGTCGACGAGGACGTCTGCAACGGCGACCACGCGTGCATCCGGCTGTCCGGCTGCCCGACGCTCACCCTCAAGGACAATCCCGACCCGCTGAAGGTCGACCCGGTCGCCACCGTGGTCGACGGCTGCGTCGGTTGCGGCCTGTGCGGGGCCAACGCCCACGCCGCCACGCTGTGCCCCAGCTTCTACCGCGCCGAGGTCGTGCAGAACCCCAAGTGGCACGAGCGCCTGCTCCACTCGCTGCGTGGCGCCTTCGTCCGCGCGCTCCAGCCCGCCTGACATGACCACCACCCGACCCATCACCCTGCTGGTCTGCGCCCTCGGCGGCGAAGGCGGTGGCGTGCTCACCGAATGGCTGGTCGAGACGGCCCGCATCGCCGGCTACCCGGCCCAGGCCACCTCGATCCCCGGCGTCGCGCAACGCACCGGCGCCACCACGTACTACCTCGAGGTGTTCCCGGTGCCGCTCGCCCAGCTGGGCGGGCGCCATCCGGTGTTCGGCCTGAGCCCGGTGCCCGGCGCGCTGGACGCGCTGGTGTCCTCGGAGCTGCTCGAGACGGCGCGCCAGGTCACCGCCGGCATGGCGTCGCCCGACCGCACGCTGGTCATCAGCTCCACGGCGCGGCTGCTGACCACGCAGGAGCGCATGCAGCTTGGCGACGGCCGCGCCGATGCCGCCGAGCTGCTGCAGCTGGTGCAGGCCTTCAGCCGCGAGCACCAGGTGTTCGACATGGGGGCGATGGCCAAGGAGGCCGGCACGGTGGTCAGCGCGGTGCTGCTGGGAGCCATCGCCGGCAGCGGCCTGCTGCCGTTCGAGCGGCGCCACTTCGAGCAGGCCGTGCGGGGCGGCGCGCCGGCCGACCAGGCCAGCGGCATGGCGCGGGCGAGCCTGCGCGGCTTCGACAAGGCCTGCGCCCTGGTGCAGGGCCGCCAGACGCAGGCCGCCTTCGTCGCCCAGCTGCTCGCCCCCGAGCAGGCGACCGCAGGCCCGGCACCGGCGACCGGCCCGACCGCCGCTGCGGTGCCCGCGAGTGCCCCGGCCTTTCCCGAGCCGGTCCGCGAGATGTACGTGCTCGGCCACGCACGCCTGGTCGAGTACCAGGGCACCCCCTATGCCGACCTGTACACGCAGCGCCTGCAGTCGGTGCTGGCCGCCGAGCGGCAGGCCGATCCCGCGGGTGCCCACGGCTTCGCCATCACCGCCGAGATGGCGCGCTGGCTGGCGCTGTGGATGGCGTTCGACGACATCGTCCGCGTGGCCGACCTCAAGAGCCGCGCGAGCCGCTGGCAGCGCGTGCAGCGCGAGGTCAAGCCGGCCGAGGCCGACCTGCTCAAGGTCTTCGACCACTTCAAGCCCGGCATCCCGGAGTTCGCGGCGCTGCTGCCGGCCGGCCCGGCCGAGCGCGTGCTCGCCTGGGACCGCCGGCGCGTCGCGGCGGGCCGCGAACCCTGGGCGCTGCCGCTCAAGGTCGGCACGCACACGGCGTTCGGCATGCTCGCGCTGCGCACGCTGGCCAGCCTCAAGTGGCTGCGGGTCCGCGGCAGCCGCTTCGCCCTCGAGCAGCAGATGATCGCGCGCTGGCTGGACGGCGTGCTCCAGGGCAGCCGCCGCGACTGGCGGCTCGGCCACGAGATCGCGCTGTGCGGCCGCCTGATCAAGGGCTACGGCGCCACCAACGAGCGGGGCAAGGAGAACCTGCTCCACGTGCTCGACCATCTGGCGCACGGGCCGGATGCGGCGGCCGCCGCGCGGGCCGTGGCGGCGGCCCGGCAGGCCGCGCTGGCCGACGATGCCGGCAAGGCGCTCGACGCCACGCTGCTGCAGCACGGCGCGCCGGCGCGGCCGGTCAAGGCGGTGCCGATCCGCTGGTCCCGCACGCCGCGCGGCCTGGCCGCCGGCACTGCCAAGGCGCCCTGACGACGCCGGGCACCGCCGCCCGGTTCCGCTTCCAACAATGAAGGAGACAACACCATGAAGCCCAGCATCCCGACCCTTGGCCGCCGCCTCGCACTGGCCGCCCTCCTGGCCGCAGGTGCCCTGCCCGGCCTGGCGCTCGCGCAGGGCGGCTATCCGGCCAAGCCGGTCCGCGTGATCGTCAGCTTCCCGCCGGGCGGCGCGGCCGACCAGATCGCCCGCGCGATCGCGCAGCCCCTGGAGGCGGCGCTGGGCCAGCCCGTGGTGGTGGAGAACCGCTCCGGCGCCAACGGCAACATCGCCGGCGACTACGTCGCCAAGCAGCCGGCCGACGGCTACACCCTGCTCATGAGTTCGGGCGGCACGGTGTCGATCAACCCGCACCTGTATCCCCGCATGCCGTTCGATCCGGTCAAGGACCTGGTGCCCGTGGCCGCCGCCGCGCGCGTGCTGGTGTACCTGGAGGTGAACCCGCAGAAGGTGCCGGTGGCCAGCGCCCGGGAGTTCCTGGCCTACGTGAAGGCCAACCCCGGCAGGCTGACCTACGGCTCGCCCGGCAACGGCAGCTCGCCGCACCTGGCGGCGGAGATGATGAAGGCCAGCGCGAACGTGTACGCCACCCACATCCCGTACCGCGGCGCAGCGCCGGCAATGCAGGACCTGCTGGGCGGGCAGATCGACTTCATGTTCGATCCCGGCATCGGTCTGCAGCACGTGAAGGCGGGCAAGCTCAAGCTGCTGGCCGTGGGCAGCCCCAAGCGCTCGCCGCAGTTCCCCGACGTGCCCACGATGGAGGAGGCGGGCCTCCAGGGCTTCGATGCCGACACCTGGTTCGGGTTCTACGCACCCGGCGGCACGCCGCCGGCGGTGATCACCCGGCTGAACGCGGAGATCAACAAGGTGCTGCGCACGCCCGCGTTCGCCGAACGCATGAACGCCATCGGCGGCGTGCCTGCGCCGATGGCGCCGCAGGACTTCGCCGCCCGCGCCCAGGCCGACAGCGCACGCTTCGGCAGCCTGATCCGCTCGCGCAACATCCAGGGTGACTGAGCCCGTGAGCCGATCCGTCGTCTACACCGTGCGCGTCGAGTTCGGCGATTGCGACCCCGCGCGCATCGTCTGGTTTCCCAACTTCTTCCGCTGGATCGATGCCGCGTCGCGGCACTTCTTCGTCGAATGCGGCGTGCCGCCCTGGACCGAGACCGAGCAGACGCTGGGCGTGATCGGCACGCCGCTGGTGGACACGCACGCGAAGTTCATGAAGACCGCCACCTACGGCGACACGCTGCAGATCCACACCAGCGTGGCCGAATGGCGCGGCAAGAGCTTCGTGCAGCGCTACCGCGTGATGCGCGGCGACGACCTGCTGATGGAATGCGACGAGGTGCGCATCTTCGCCGGCCGGCGCGAGGACGGCGGCATCTTCGCGCTGCCGGTGCCGCCGGCCATCCGGGCGGCCTGCGGATAGTCCCAGCCCGGCCTAGCGCGCCAGCCGCCCCGGGAGCAGCCACACCCGGCTGCGCCGCCCTTCCAGCAGGCTGCTGTTGACCAGGGCGACGCGGCCGCCGGGACCCAGGGCCAGCTTCTTCATCAGCAGCCCTTGCGTGCTGCCGTTGAACCCGCCGTCGGGATCGACGCTGCCGGGCACCACGGCCGGCTCGCCGAACTGGCTGCCGCCGTCCGCCGACACCAGCAGCGCGATGCCGCGGGACCGCTGGCGCGGGTGCTCGAACAGTTCGCAGGCGACCAGCACGGTGCCGCTGCGGTCCACCGCCAGCACGGGATAGCCGGCGCCCACGAACGGCGCCGGCAGCGTCGGCGTGAGCACGCGCGGCGCTTCGAAGCTGCGGCCGCCGTCGGCCGAGCGCGTGATCTGGATGCGATGCGCCTCGAACGGTCCGCCGCCGCTCTCGGCCCAGGCCAGGTGCAGCACGCCGCGCGCGTCCACCGCCAGGCTCGGCGCATCCGAGAAGGCGGGACTGGGCGCGACGGCCCGCGGCCGGTCGAAGGTGCGGCCGCCGTCGCCGGAGCGGGCCAGCTGCAGGTCGGCGCCCGGCCGGCTGCCTTCGGTCCAGGCCAGCCAGACGGTGCCGTCCGGCGCCAGCGCCAGCGAGGGTGCGCGGGCAGCGGGGCGGCGCCCCCCGCCAGCCAGCTGCAATGGCCGGGAGAAGGTGCGTCCGCCATCGGACGAGCGGCTCGCCCACAGCGGCCCGTCGTACTCGGTCCAGGTCGCCAGCACGGCGCCGCCGGGCATCGCGAGAAGGTCGCAGCTGCCGTTGTGCCAGACCTGCGGCGTGATGCGGCCCTTGCCGTCGCCGCCGGTCGACGACGACAGGTTGAGCGGCGGCGTGAAGCTGCGGCCGCCGTCGGTGGACCGTGCCAGCAGCATCTCGCCGCCATGCGAGCCGCCCGAAAAGATGATCTCCTGCCACAGCACCAGGACCGTCGCCGGGTCGTCCGGCGGCACGGCCAGCCGCGGCAGCCAGGAGAACCGTTGCGGGTCGCGATCGACCGGCACGGCAGGGCCCAGGGCGGCCGCCTGCGCGGAGCGCCGCTGCACCAGCACGGCCTTGCGTTGCTGGTCGACCCAGGCCAGCAGCAGCGCGCCGTCCCCGGCGAACGCCACCGCCGGGTCGTCGACGAAGGCATAGGCGGAGTCGTTCTGCTGCCAGGGACCGCGCTCGCCGGGCCCGGAGGCAAGCTCGACCGGCGGCTGCCACGCCACTCCGTGGACCGCCTGAGCCGCCCCTGGGGCCTGCGCCTGCGCCGGGGCCCGCGGTCCCGCCAGCAGGGCCGGCAGCAGGAGCGCGCGTCGCCGGTTCATGTCTGCTTGGAGGCCGGACGGCACGACGGGTTCCGGGGAACGAGCACCCGGCCGTGACTTGCGGGCCGGCCCGCCCGTGGGCCGCCGCCCGCAGGACCTTACAAGACGAGCAGGGCCCGGAAGTCGTTGACGTTGGTGTGCGTCGGTCCGGTCACGACCAGGTCGCCGAGCGCACTGAAGTAGCCGTACGCATCGTTGCGCTGCAGGTGCCGCTCGACCGAGAGTCCGGCGCGCCCTGCACGCTGGAGGGTGTCGGGCGCGACGAAGGCGCCGGCGTTGTCCTCCATCCCGTCGATGCCGTCGGTGTCGGCGGCCAGCGCCCAGACGCCGGGCTGTCCCTGCAGCGCCTGCGCCAGCCCGAGGCAGAACTCGCCGGCCCGGCCACCGCGGCCGCGCGGCGTGCCGTCGGGCGGCTTGCGCACCGTGACGGTGGTCTCGCCCCCGGAGAGGATGACGCAGGGGCGGCGGAACGGCTGGCCGCGCTGCGCCACGGCGCGGGCGAGCGCCGCGTGCACCTTGCCGACCTCGCGCGACTCGCCTTCCATCTCGTCGCTGAGGATGTGCGCGTCCAGGCCGGCGGCCCGCGCCTGCGCGGCGGCCGCCTCCAGCGACTGCTGCGGCGTCGCGATCAGGTGGACCGTCTGCCCGGCGAACGCTCCGTCAGCGGCCTTCGGGGTCTCCAGCGCGCCCTGCTCCAGCAGGCGCATGATCGCCCCCGGGACGTCGATGGCGTAGCGCTGCAGGATCGCCACGGCGTCGGCGCACGTGGTCGCATCGGGCACGGTGGGGCCGCTGGCGATGATGGACGGGTCGTCGCCCGGCACGTCGCTGATCGTGAGGGTGACCACGCGGGCCGGCGCGCAGGCCGCAGCCAGCCGCCCGCCCTTGATGCGCGAGAGGTGCTTGCGCACGCAGTTCATCTCGGCGATGTTGGCGCCCGAGTCCAGCAGCTGGCGGTTGATGCGCTGCTTGTCCTCCAGCGTCAGGCCCTGCGCCGGCAGCGTGAGCAGCGCCGAGCCGCCACCGGAGATCAGGCACAGCACCAGGTCGTCCCCGGTCAGCCCCTGGGCCAGCGAGAGGATGCGCTGCGCCGCCGCCAGGCCGGCCGCGTCGGGCACCGGGTGCGCCGCCTCCACCAGCTCGATGCGGGCGGGCACGCCGTCGGGGCGGGGCGGGATGTGGCCGTAGCGCGTGACGACCAGGCCGGACAGCGGCCGGTCCGCCGGCCACAGCGCCTCGACCGCGTGGACCATCGAGCCGCCAGCCTTGCCGGCCCCGAGCACCACGGTCCTGCCCGGCGGCGGCGGCGGCAGGAAGGCAGCCGTGTGGTGCAGCGGCATCGCGCGGTGGACCGCGGCCCGGTACAGGTGTTCCAGGAAGCCGCGCGGGTCCTGGCGCGGATCGGGGGCAGCGGACGGAAATGCGGAAGGGGCGGAAGCGGTCATGGCGGGTGCAGGATGTCAGTCACCGAGCACCGTCACCACCACGCGGCGCTGCTGCGGGTCGGTTCGGTGCTCCCAGAGAAAGAGGCCCTGCCAGGTCCCCAGCAGCAGGCGGCCGCCGCCGACCGGCACGCTCAGCGCGTTGCCGGTGAGCACGGTGCGCGCGTGCGCCGCCATGTCGTCGGGGCCTTCGGTGTCGTGGCGGTAGGCGGGGTCGGCGTCGGGCGCCAGCCGGCCCAGCACCGTCTCCAGGTCGCGGCGCACGTCGGGATCGGCGTTCTCCGTGATCGCCAGGGAGCAGCTGGTGTGCTGGACGAACACGTGCGCGACACCGGTGCGGACGCCCGAGGCGGCGACCACGCGCGCCACCGCCTCGGTGACATTGCGGGTGCCACGGCCGGGGGTGGCGAACTCGAGCGTGGACTGGTGGGCCATTCGCCGGCGATTGTGCCTGCGGGCCGCGGCGTTCAGTCGACCCGGGCGCCCTGCTGGAACCAGCGGCCGAGCACCGCGCGCTCGTCCTCGGTGATCCCGGTCGCGTTGTTCATCGGCATCAGCCGCGCCACCACGGCCTGCTGGTAGACCGACGCGGCATGCTGGCGCACGCCGTCCGGCGAATCGAGGCGCACGTTCTTCATCTGCACCTGCGCGCCGTGGCACAGGTAGCAGCGCTGCTCCAGGATCGGCCGCACCTGCGCATAGCCCACCGGCGCGGCGTCGGCGGCAACGGCAGCTGCCGACCGGGGCGCGGGCGCCAGCCAGACCGCGGTCGCGGCGATCAACGCCACGCCGGCGAGGGCGTAGGGCAGCGGATGGCGGTGGCGCCCCAGCTTCCAGCCGTGCCGCAGCACGAAGAACTGGCGGATCGCCGCGCCCGCCGCCATCAGCAGGATCAGCACCAACCAGTTGCGCGGGTGGCTCCACAGGAAGCTGTAGTGGTTGGACAGCATCGCCAGCAGCACGGGCAGCGTGAAGTAGGTGTTGTGCACGCTGCGCTGCTTGCCGCGCCGGCTGTGGATCGGGTCGACCGGCCGGCCGTCGCGGATCGCGGCGACCATCTTGCGCTGCCCCGGGATGATCAGCATCGCGACGTTGGCCGTCATGGTGGTGGCGAGCATCGCGCCCACGACGAGGAACGCGGCGCGGCCGGGGAACAGCTGGCAGGCCAGCCAGGCGGCCAGGCAGACCAGCACGGCGACCAGCGCGCCGACGATGGTGTCGCCGCCCTTGCGTTCGCCGACCATGCGGCAGATGACGTCGTACACCAGCCAGAAGACCACCAGGAAGGCCAGCACCGCCGCCACCGCGGCTTGCGGCGACCAGTCGACCAGGGACTTGTCGACCAGGTAGGTGCCCGCGTTCCAGAGATAGGACACGGTGAGCAGCGCGAAGCCCGACATCCAGGTGGTGTAGCTCTCCCAGTAGAACCAGTGCAGGTGCGGCGGCAGTGCCGGTGGCGACACGGCGAACTTCACCGGGTGGTAGAAGCCGCCGCCGTGCACGGCCCACAGCTCGCCGCTGACGCCCTGGCGCTTGAGGTCGTCGTCCACCGGCGGCGTGAGGCTGGAATCCAGGAAGACGAAATAGAACGAGGAGCCGATCCACGCGATCGCGGTGATCACGTGCGCCCAGCGCAGCAGGAGGTTGGCCCAGTCGAAGAGGTAGCTGTCCATGTGTGTGTCAGGTCTGTGTCCCGGTTGCCTGCAGGAGCTGTGCCACCGCGGCGACCGCGATGACGGCCGGCTGCTTGCCGGCGATCCCCGGCACGCCGATCGGGCAGTGCACCCGGTCCAGTTCGGCGGCGCTCCAGCCGCGGTGTTCCAGCCGGTGGCGGAAGGTCGCCCATTTGGTCCTGCTGCCGATCAGGCCGAGGAACGGGAGGTCGTCGCGCTCGCGCCGCCGCTGCAGGCAGGCGGCCAGGACGTCCAGGTCCTCGGCGTGGCTGAAGCTCATGATCAGCACCAGGCTGCCGGCCGCGAGGTCGCGCACCGCGTCCTGCACCGGGTCGGAGTGTTCGCACCGCACGTTGGCCGGCGCCTCCGCCGGGAAGATGCCGTCGCGGCTGTCGATCCAGGTGAGCTCGAACGGCAGGCCGTCGCAGACGCGCACGATCGCGGCGCCGACGTGGCCGCCGCCGAACAGGGCGACCGGCCGGCCGCGCGGGGCCAGCCGCTGCCGCAGCAAGGGCAGATCGCCGGGAACGACCGGCTCGAAGCCCAGGTGCACCACGCCGCCGCAGCACTGCCCCAGGCTGGGTCCCAGCGCATACCGCCGCGTGGCGGGCACCGTGACGCCCTGGGCCAGCATCGCACGGGCCGCCGCGATGGCGTCGAACTCGAGGCGGCCGCCGCCCACGGTGCCGTCCACCGCGTCGTCGGCGACCAGCATCCAGGCCCCCGGCTCGCGCGGCCCCGAGCCTTCGACGGATGTCACGGTCACCAGCACGGCCCGACCGCACGTCGGAAGCGAAAAGCCACTCATCCGCACGCACTCCCGCCCGGGCGCGGCGCTCGGCAACACTGAACCTCAGCTGTCGGCAGCGCCATCCGGGGTCCGTGGATGGCGTTGCGCGGCGGGAGGCCCGGCCGCCCGCCCACGAGATTCGCGCCCGTCCGGCGCAAGGAGGAGAAGTCATGAAGCGCTCGCAACCGCGCCGCACCGGCGCCCTGCTGCTGCCGCTGGGGGCCCTGGCCGCCGCCCTGTTGGCCGCCTGCTCGTCGCCGCCCCCGCAGCCGCCACAGGAAGAGGCTCCGGTGGCGGTGACGCCGCCGCCGGCGGTCGAAGCCCCGCCGGTCGCCGCGGCCCAGCCCGCCAGCAGGAACGTCTCGGGCGCCGCCAATCCGCGCGCCTACCGGCAGGACGCCGCCAAGCACCTGTACGGCCTGAACCGCGAGCGGATCTACAAAGGTCGCATGCCCCCGCTGCTGTACGCCGTCGGCGTGCTGCAGGTCGAGGTCGACCGCCAGGGCCAGGTGCAGAACGTCAGCTGGATGCGCGCGCCCAAGCATGCGCCCGAGGTGATGGCCGAGATCGAGCGCACCGTGCGCCAGGCCGCGCCGTACCCGGCGCCGGCGCAGATGGGCAAGGTGGTCTACACCGACACCTGGCTGTGGCACAAGAGCGGCCGCTTCCAGCTGGACACCCTGACCGAAGGCCAGGACTGAGGACCCGGCGGGATCCCGGCGCAGACCGGGGTCCTTCGCCCGCGCGGGGCCGCCGCCCCGCTCTCCCGGGAACCGGCCGTTCCCGTTCATGATCCCCGGTAGGTCGAGTAGCTCCATGGGCTGACCAGCAGCGGCACGTGGTAGTGCTCCTGCGGCGCCGCGATCCCGAAGTCGAGCGACACACGGTCCAGGAACGCCGGGTCGGGCAGCGCGACGCCGCGCCCGCGGAAATACGCCGCCACGTCGAACACCAGCCGGTAGCGGCCGGCCTTCAGCTCGCCGTCCCGGTACAGCGGTCCGTCCGCGCTGCGGCCGTCGGCGTTCAGCGCGAAGCGGCGCACCAGCGCCGCCTGGCCGTCCTGCAGCGTGTACAGCTCGACGCCCATGCCCGCGGCCGGCGTTCCATGCATCGTGTCCAGGACGTGGGTGCTCAGGCCCATGCGGCGCTCCTCAATGGTCGACAGGAGTGTATACAGTTTTGCCCGGCCCGCTATCATCGCGCCTGCCATGCAGCCGTCCACCACCGCCGTCATCGCCCGCGAGCTGACCCAGGCCATCGCCGGGCAGCGGCTGCAGCCCGGCACCAAGCTGGCCGAGCAGAAGCTGGCCGACCATTTCGGTGTCTCGCGCACCCTGGTGCGGCAGGCCCTGCACCAGCTCGCGCAGAACCGGCTGGTGACGCTCGAGCCGGCGCGCGGCGCGTTCGTGGCGGCCCCGACGGTGGACGAGGCGCGCCAGGTCTTCGCGGTGCGGCGGATGCTCGAGGCCGAGATGACCCGCACCTTCGCACGCGAGGCGACGCCGGCCCGCATCAAGGCCCTGCGCGAGCACGTGGCACGCGAGAAGGCGGCGCTGGACGACAGCGACACGGCCGAGAGCATCGAGCTGCTCGGCGACTTCCACGTGCGGATGGCCGAACTCCTGGACAACGAGGTGCTGGCGCAGATCCTGCGTGACCTGATCTCCCGCAGCTCCCTCATCACGCTCATGTACCAGCGCGCCGGCGCCGCCCGCCACTCCCAGCAGGAACACGTGGAGATCGTCCGGGCGCTGGCCGGCCGCGACGCGGAGCGCGCGGTGCAGCTGATGGAGGAGCACCTGCGCCACGTCGAGGCCAGCCTGGCGTTCGACCGCCCGCGCCCCTCGAGCGACATCACCCAGGCGCTCGCGGCCGCATGAAGGCGGCCCGCGGCAGCCCAACACGCCACTGGAGGCGGAGAACCTTGTGAGCACCATCTACGACAGCACCGCCGCGTACCCGCGCGACCTGGCCGGCTACGGCCGCAACCCGCCGCATCCCCAATGGCCCGGCAAGGCCCGGGTGGCGGTGCAGTTCGTGCTGAACTGGGAGGAAGGCGGCGAGAACGCCGTGCTGCACGGCGATCCCGGCTCCGAGCAGTTCCTCTCGGAGATGTTCAACCCGGCCAGCTACCCGGGACGGCACCTGAGCATGGAAGGCATCTACGAGTACGGCTCGCGCGCGGGCGTCTGGCGCATCCTGCGCGAGTTCGAGAAGCGCCAGCTGCCGCTCACCGTGTTCGGCGTCGGCATGGCGCTGCAGCGCAGCCCGGAGGTGACGGCGGCCTTCGTCGAGCTCGGCCACGAGATCGCCAGCCACGGCTGGCGCTGGATCCACTACCAGGACGTGGACAAGACGGTCGAGCGCGAGCACATGCGGCTGGCCATCCGCACCATCGAGCAGCTCACGGGGCAGCGCCACGGCGCGCCCGGTGCCGTCCACGGCGCCGGCTGGTACACCGGCCGCGACAGCCCCAACACGCGCCGGCTGGTGGTGGACGACGGCGGCTTCGAATACGACAGCGACTACTACGGCGACGACCTGCCGTTCTGGATGAAGGTGCGTCGCACCGACGGATCGGTGGTGCCGCACCTGGTCGTGCCCTACACCCTGGACGCCAACGACATGCGGTTCTCGCTGCCGCAGGGGTTCTCGCAGGCGGAGGACTTCTTCGTCTACCTGCGCGACACCTTCGACGCGCTGTATGCCGAAGGCGACCCCGATGGCCTCGACCAGCCCAGGATGATGAGCGTCGGCATGCACTGCCGCCTGCTCGGCCGGCCGGGGCGGATCGTCGCGCTGCAGAAGTTCCTGGACCACGTGGAAAAGCACGACCGGGTCTGGGTCTGCCGGCGCATCGACCTGGCTCGCCACTGGAAGCTCATTCACCCCTACCGCGGTTGACCCGATGCCGATCACCCTCGACCAACTCAACGCCGCCAGCACCGACGCCGCCGCCGCGCTCCTCGACGGCCTCTACGAACACTCGCCCTGGATCGCCCGCGAGGCGCTGGCGCAGCGGCCGTTCCGCTCGCTCGCCCACCTGAAGCACGCGATGGCGCGCGTGGTCGATGGCAGCGGCGCCGAGCGCCAGCTGGCGCTGCTGCGCGCCCATCCCGAACTGGCCGGCAAGGCCATGGTCAGCCGCACGCTGACCGCCGAGTCGACCACCGAGCAGGGCAAGGCGGGGCTGGCCGACTGCACGCCGGCGCAGTTCGAGAAGATCCAGCGGCTGAACGCCGACTACAACGCGAAGTTCGGCTTCCCCTTCATCCTGGCGGTGCGCGGTCCGCGCGGCACCGGGCTGTCGCGCACCGAGATCCTGGACACCTTCGAGCGGCGGCTGGCCAACCCGGTCGACTTCGAGCGAGCCGAGTGCCTGCGCAACGTGCACCGCATCGTCGAGATCCGCCTGAACGACAAGTTCGGCGTGTCCCCGGCATCGGGCGAGCGGGTCTGGGACCAGCTGGAGCAACTGGCGCAGTTCAGCGACCCGGGCTTCAAGGACAAGGGGCAGCTCACCGTCACCTACCTCACCGATGCGCACCGCTCGGCGGCCGCCCGCATCGCGCAGGACATGCGGGAGGCCGGCTTCGACGAGGTGGCGGTCGATGCGGTCGGCAACGTGGTGGGCCGCTACCGCGCCCTGGCGCCAGGCGCCAAGGCGCTGCTGACCGGCTCGCACTACGACACCGTGCGCAACGGCGGCAAGTACGACGGCCGCCTCGGCATCTACGTGCCGCTCGCCTGCGTGCGCGAGCTGGCGGCTGCTGGCCGGCGCCTGCCCTTCGGCATCGAGGTGGTCGCCTTCGCCGAGGAGGAGGGGCAACGCTACAAGGCCACGTTCCTGGGGTCGGGTGCGCTGATCGGTGCCTTCGATCCGGCCTGGCTCGACCAGAAGGACGCCGACGGCATCACCATGCGCGAGGCGATGCACCACGCCGGGCTGCCCGGAACGCTCGAGGCCATCGGCGCCCTGCGGCGCGACCCGGCTGCCTACCTCGGGTTCGTGGAAGTCCACATCGAGCAGGGTCCGGTGCTGACGGAGCTGGACCTCCCGCTGGGCGTGGTCACCTCGATCAACGGCGGCGTGCGATACCTGTGCGAGGTCGTCGGCATGGCCAGCCACGCCGGCACCACGCCGATGGACCGCCGGCGCGACGCCGCCGTGGCGGTCGCCGAGCTCGCGCTCTTCGTGGAGCGCCGCGCCGCACGCGACGGTGATTCGGTCGGCACCATCGGCATCCTGAACGTGCCGGGAGGCTCCACCAACGTGGTGCCGGGACGCTGCCAGTTCACGCTCGACCTGCGCGCGCCCAACGACCCCCAGCGCGATGCCATGGTGGCCGACGTGCTGGCCGAACTGCAGGCGATCTGCGACCGGCGCGGGCTGCGCTTCACCACGGAGCGGACCATGCGCGCGGCCGCCGCGCCCAGCGACGCCCGCTGGCAGGCGCGCTGGGAGCAGGCCGTGCAGGGGCTGGGCGTGCCGCTGCACCGGATGCCCAGCGGCGCGGGCCACGACGCGATGAAGCTGCACGAGGTGATGCCGCAGGCCATGCTGTTCGTGCGCGGCCAGAACGCGGGCATCAGCCACAACCCGCTGGAGAGCACCAGCGCCGACGACATCGACCTGTCGGTGCAGGCGTTCCGCCTCCTGCTCGACCAACTTGCCCACGAGACGAGCGCCACATGACCGACCACCAACGACTCGACGCCTGGATCGACGCCCACTTCGACGAGGAGGTGCGCTTCCTGCAGGCGCTGGTGCGCGTGCCCACCGACACGCCGCCCGGCCACAACGCGCCGCACGCCGAGCGGACCGCGCAGCTCCTGGCGGAGTTCGGATTCGAAGCCGAGCGGCATCCGGTGCCCGACGACGACGTCAAGGCCTACGGCCTGCAATCGATCACCAACCTCATCGTGCGGCGCCGCTACGGCGACGGCCCGGTCGTGGCGCTCAACGCCCACGGCGACGTGGTGCCGCCCGGCGAGGGCTGGACGCACGATCCGTACGGCGGCGAGATCGACGGCGGCTTCCTGTACGGCCGGGCCGCGGCGGTGAGCAAGTGCGACTTCGCCACCTTCAGCTTCGCCGTGCGCGCGCTGGAGTCGCTGGCCGCACCGCTGCAGGGGGGCATCGAGCTGCACTTCACGTACGACGAGGAGTTCGGCGGCGAGATGGGACCCGGCTGGCTGCTGCGCAAGGGGCTGACGCGGCCCGACCTGATGCTGGCCGCGGGCTTCAGCTACCAGGTGGTGGTGGCGCACAACGGCTGCCTGCAGCTGGAGGTCACCGTGCAGGGCGAGATGAGCCATGCCGCCATCCCCGACAGCGGCACCGATGCCCTGCAGGGCGCCGTCCACATCCTGCAGGCGCTGTACGCGCTCAACCACGGGTACACGCAGGTGCGCTCCAAGGTGGAGGGGATCACCCATCCCTACCTGAACGTGGGCCTGATCGGTGGCGGCACCAACACCAACGTCATCCCCGGCAAGGTCACGTTCAAGCTCGACCGCCGGATGATCCCCGAGGAGGATCCGATTCAGGTCGAGGCCGACCTGCGCGCCACGATCGAAGCGGCCGCCCGCTCGTTCGCACCGGCCCGGGGTGGCCGCGGCATCCGGGTCGAGGTGCGGCGCATGCTGCTGGCCCGGGCGATGGTGCCGCTGCCCGGCAACCGGCCGCTGGTCCAGGCCCTGCAGCAGCACGGCCAGGCCGTGTTCGGCGAGCCGGTCCCCGCCGTCGGCACCCCGCTCTACACCGACGTGCGGCTCTACACCGAGGCCGGCATCCCGGGCGTCATCTACGGCGCCGGGCCGCGCACCGTGCTGGAATCGAATGCCAAGCGCGCCGACGAGCGCCTGGCGCTCGAGGACCTGCGCCGCGCAACCAAGGTGGTCGCGCGCACCCTGCTCGACCTGCTGCGGCGTCCCTGAAGCGCTGACGGGCGCCCGTGGCGGCCGGTGGCGCCTCCGCGCACGCCAAAAGGGGCGCGATACGCCTCTCTTGCGAGTGGCGTATCGCGCCCCCTTCCCGCGGACCCTTGTGGCCCGCAGCGGATCGTGGCCCGCTTAGCGGACGCGGCCGCGGCGGAACAGGTTCACGATGGCCAGCAGGATGACTGCGCCGACCAGCGACACCAGGACGGAGCCGATGCTGATGCCTTCGTTGATGGTGCCCACGCCCACCATCGGAGAGATCACCCAGCCACCGATGAAGGCGCCGATGATCCCGACGATGACGTTCAGCAGGATGCCCTGCTGGCCGTCGGTGCGCATGATCAGGCTGGCGAGCCAGCCCACGATTCCACCCACGATCAACCAAATCAGAAAGCCCATGTTGCACTCCTTGAAGCCGCGAACGGCGTGTTGTTGAAGCTGGCCGGCGTCTCTCGACTCCGACCCCCTGCCACCCCAATACCGGCAGCCGGTGATGGGCAATATGGTCGCGCCGCCAAAGCGCGGGCGTAGTCGGCCACACAGGCTCACCGTGCGGGCCGTTCCAGTGGAAACGTCAGACAACCCCTACCCGCGCTCGACTATTTCGCGGCCAGGTGGGCAGCGGGAAAGTCCGGAGGCAGCCGCGGCCCGCGGCAGGCACGATGGGTCCGCGGCATCGTTCTTGCTTCCGCCTTGTCGGCGAGCAGTTCCGCCTTTCGACTCCGAGGATCCATGAAGAAACGACATCTCCTGCAGACCGCCGCCGCCTGTGTGCTGGCGTCGGCATTCGGCGCCGCCACGGCCCAGACCACGCCCCTGAAGTTCCAGCTGGACTGGCGCTTCGAAGGGCCTGCCGCGCTCTTCCTCACGCCGGCCGCCAAGGGCTACTTCCGCGACGCCAAGCTCGATGTGACCATCGACGCCGGCAACGGCTCCGGCGGGGCCGTGACGCGCGTGGCATCGGGCAGCTACGACATCGGCTTCGCCGACCTGGCCGCGCTGATGGAATTCCACGCCAACAATCCCGACGCGCCGAGCAAGCCGGTGGCCGTCATGATGGTCTACAACAACACGCCGGCCTCGGTGATGGCGCTGAAGAAGTCGGGCATCCAGCGCCCCGCCGACCTGAACGGCAAGAAGCTGGGCGCCCCGGTGTTCGACGCCGGCCGCCGCGCGTTCCCGATCTTCGCCAAGGCCAACCAGGTCGGCAACGTGAACTGGACCGCGATGGATCCGCCGCTGCGCGAGACCATGCTGGCCCGCGGCGACGTCGACGCCATCACGGGCTTCACCTTCACCTCGCTGCTCAACCTCGAGGCGCGCGGCGTCAAGGCCAGCGACGTGGTGGTGCTCCAGTACCCCGACTACGGCGTCAAGCTGTACGGCAACGTCATCATCGTCAACCCCAAGCTGATCCGCGAGAACCCGGCCGCCATCCGGTCGTTCCTCTCGGCGTTCACCCGCGGCGTGAAGGACGTGATCGCCAACCCCAAGGCCGCGGTGGCCGACGTCAAGGCGCGCGACGGCATCATCAACGCCGACCTCGAGACCCGCCGGCTGCAGCTGGCCATCGACACGGTCATCAACAGCGCCGACGCGCGGGCCGAAGGCTTCGGCCAGGTGAACCCGGCGCGCCTGTCGCTGATGGCGTCGCAGGTGTCCGACGCGTTCAACACCAAGACCCGCGTGAACCCCGAGGCGGTGTGGAACGGCTCGTTCCTGCCGGCCCGGGCCGAGCTCAACGTCCTGCCGGCACCGAAGAAGTAGAGGATCGCAGGCAGAGGGTTCCCGGGCGAGCCCGGTCCCTGCAGGCGGCGAGGCCGTGCCCGCCGCCTGCCAGGGCAAGACCGTCCTGCCGCAACGCACATGGAACATTTCGTCGACTTCCAGGACGTCTGGCTGGCCTACAACGAGGAGCAGCTGCGGCAGAACCACTTCGCGGTCGAGGCCATCGACCTGAAGGTGCGGCAGGGCGAGTTCATCGCCATCGTCGGGCCTTCGGGCTGCGGCAAGTCCACCTTCATGAAGCTGGCCACCGGGCTGAAGATGCCCAGCATGGGCCGCATCCGCATCGACGGCCAGCCGGTGACCGGCCCGCTCAAGGTGTCCGGCATGGCGTTCCAGGCCCCCTCGCTGCTGCCCTGGCGCACGACCGTCGACAACGTGCTGCTGCCGCTGGAGATCGTGGAGCCGCACCGCGGCCGCTTCAAGGCGCGGCGGGCGGAATACGAGGAACGTGCCCGCGCCCTGCTGCGCAAGGTCGGCCTGGGTGGCTACGAGGACAAGTTCCCGTGGCAGCTGTCCGGCGGCATGCAGCAGCGCGCGAGCATCTGCCGCGCGCTGATCCACGAGCCCAAGATGCTGCTCCTCGACGAGCCGTTCGGCGCCCTCGACGCGTTCACCCGCGAGGAGCTGTGGTGCATCCTGCGCGACCTGTGGACCGAGCAGCGGTTCAACGTGATCCTGGTCACGCACGACCTGCGCGAATCGGTGTTCCTCGCCGACACGGTCTATGTCATGAGCAAGAGCCCGGGCCGCTTCGTCGTGCGCCGCGAGATCGACCTGCCACGCCCGCGCGAGCTGGAGGTGACCTACACGAAGGAGTTCACCGACATCGTGCTGGAACTGCGCGGGCACATCGGGGCGATCCGCGGCGGCGCCGGCGCACCCGCGGCTGCGGCTGCGGGTGGGTTGCCGGCCGGCGTGCGCGCTGGGGCCGGCCGTCCGGTCGCGGCGGCGCCCGGGCCGGAGGTCGCGCCATGAGGAACCGGCGCCTGGAACAGTGGTCGCCCTGGATCCTGCTGGTGGCCGTGATCGTCGTCTGGCAGCTGGTGTGCTCGGCGTTCGGCGTGTCGGAGTTCATCTTCCCGAGCCCGCTGCGGATCTGGAACCAGCTGCTGGAGTTCCGCGGCACGATCGCCGCGCATGCCTGGCGCACCTTCTGGGTCACCATGGCCGGCTTCGGCCTGGCCATCGTGGTCGGCGTGCTCCTGGGCTTCCTGATCGGCAGTTCGCGCCTGGCCTATGCGGCCGTCTACCCGCTGATGACGGCCTTCAACGCGCTGCCCAAGGCGGCCTTCGTGCCGATCCTGGTGGTCTGGTTCGGCATCGGCATCGGCCCGGCGATCCTGACGGCGTTCCTGATCTCGTTCTTCCCGATCATGGTGAACATCGCCACCGGCCTGGCAACGCTCGAACCCGAGCTGGAGGACGTGCTGCGGGTGCTGGGCGCCAAGCGCTGGGACGTGCTGGTCAAGGTCGGCCTGCCGCGTTCGATGCCGTACTTCTATGGCTCGCTCAAGGTGGCGATCACGCTGGCCTTCGTGGGCACCACGGTCTCGGAGATGACCGCGGCCAACGAAGGCATCGGCTACCTCCTGATCTCGGCCGGGTCGGCGATGCAGATGGGCCTGGCATTCGCCGGGCTGATGGTGGTCGGCGCGATGGCCATGGTGATGTACGAGCTGTTCAGCTTCGTCGAGCGGCACACCACCGCCTGGGCCCACCGCGGCTCCCAGGGCCAGTGAGCCGCTAGCGATGGGGTGGCACGCCAGCCTGCGGCTGGACCTGGCATCGGAGGCAGGGCGCAGCGTCGCGCGCTTCGCCCACGAGGGGCCGCTGCGCATCCTGCAGACGCTGTACCCGGAGGGCGACGCGATCTGCCACAACGTGCTGGTGCACCCGCCCGGCGGCCTGGTCAACGGCGACGTGGTCGACGTGCGCATCCGGGTCGCTGCCGGCGCGCATGGCCTGCTGACCACGCCAGGCGCCGGGCGCTTCTACCGCTCCGAGGGTCCGGCCGCGGTGCAGCACACCCGCATCGAGCTGGCCGAAGGCGCGCGATTCGAGTGGCTGCCGCTGGAGACGATCTTCCACAGCGGCTGCCATGCCGAGAACCGCGTCGACCTGCGGCTGGCCCCGCACGCGGAGCTGGTCGGCTGGGACGTGTGCGCCCTGGGCCTGCCCGCCTCCGGACAGCCCTTCGAGCGCGGCCAGGTGCTGCAGCACCTGGCCCTGGAGGACGTCTGGCTCGAACGCGGCTGCCTGCGCGCGGACGACCGGCGGCTGATGGACGGCCCGCTGGGGCTGGCCGGGCACCGCTGCCTGGGCACGCTGTACTTCGCGACCGGCAGCGAGCTGGGACGCGAGCGCCGGGAGCTGGCCCTCGAGGCGGCCCGCTCCGTGATCGCCGGGCATCCGTTGGCGCGCACCGCCGGTGCCACCAGCCCGTGCGGGCGCGTGGTGGCGGTCCGCGTCCTGGCGCCCCTGGTGGAGCCGGCCATGGCGCTGCTGCGGGCGATCCGTTCGGCCTGGCGGACGCAGCTGTGGCAACTGCCTGCGACGCAGCCGCGGCTCTGGTCCCTGTAGCGGGCCTGCCGGTTCCGTCCTACCTGCCCCGTTGCCTTGCGCCGCCCCGCGGGTGGCCGCTCTTCCGGCAACCGCGCGCCGGGTGCCTGCCTATCCTGCAGGCATCGAGAATCGCAAGGAGTCCCCGTGAAAGCCCAACGACGCGCGCCCCGTTCGCGCAAGAGCCTGGTCGGCTTCGGCGCCGCCGCCGTGCTGGCGATGACGGCGGCCACCGCGCAGGTCGTGGCCGAGGCCCAGACCAGCGGGAGCCCCCAGCAGCAGCTCCAGGCCTGCATGGTCGCCAGCGCGCAGGACCGCGAGGCCTGCCAGCGCGAGATCCGCAACGCGCAGGCCGACCAGCGCCGCGGCGGGCTGGTGGTGCCTGGCGCCGACTTCCAGGCCAATGCCGCCGCCCGCTGCGCGCCGCTCGGCGGCGAGGACAAGGCGGCCTGCCAGGCCCGGGTGATGGGCTATGGGGAAACCAGCGGCAGCGTGGCCGGTGGTGGCGTGCTGCGGTCGGTCGAGACGGTGGTCATGCCACCCGGGCAGAGCGAGATCACCGTCGAACCCAAGACCGCGGAGCCGGTCGTCATCGTCCCGGCGCGCTGACGCCGCGCTCCTGGCAATCCACCGGGACCGGAGCGCGCGGCCGCGACCGTTCGGCACGCCATCGCCTTGCGACCGGTCCTCTGGCGTCTGCCCCACCGTCGCGCGAAGGCGACGCATATTCGTAACAGTCCGTTCTGTGGGAACTGTCCGACAGGCGCAGCCGTGTCCGCCGCTAGCCTGTGCAGTGGTCTGCCCCAGGATGTGGCAGGCGCCATCCAGGAGGGCGAAGGCCCGGGAGTACCGATGAGAGAGCAGGAATCGAGCAAGCAACCGGTGGACGCTGCCCGCAAGCAGGCGGCAGCCCCGGGGGAGACCGCTGCTGGCGCCCAGGCACGGCACGGGTACCGCAACGAAGTCACGTGGGAGGGCGGCTCCGGCCGCCAGCCTTACAGCAACCAGGGCCGACGCGAAACGCCGAGCCCGGCTGCGGGCCACGAGGTGGCCGAAGGCAACCGCGGCGCGCGTTCGGGGACGAACCTGGACCAGCTCGAGCGAGTCAAGTCCAAGCCCTGAACGGCGCGCCGGGCGTTCCGCGTCAGATGACGTGGAACAGCATCAGCAGCACGACCACGGTCAGCGGGACGCCGAGCAGCCAGAGAATGACGGGCATGTGATCTCTCCTTGGGTTGTCGATGACCCAAGGTACCGCCCGGGCGGGCGTCCGATTGCCGGGCAGGTGCTGCAGCCGCGGTAGGCTGCCGCCGAATGCAGCTGTCGTCGGGCGGCTGGCGTCAGATCGCGACCAGCCGGCGCACGCCCTGCGCTTCCATGTCCCGCCCCTCGCCGCGGGCCACCACCTCGCCCCGTTCCATCACCACGTAGTGGTCCGCCAGTTCCTGCGCGAAATCGTAGTACTGCTCGACCAGCACGATGGCCATGTCGCCGCGGTCGGCCAGCATCCGGATCACCCGGCCGATGTCCTTGATGATGCTGGGCTGGATGCCTTCGGTGGGCTCGTCCAGCACCAGCAGCCTGGGGCCGGCCGCCAGCGCCCGCGCGATCGCCAGCTGCTGCTGCTGCCCGCCGGAGAGGTCGCCGCCGCGGCGCCCGCGCATCTGCCGCAGCACCGGGAACAGCTCGAACAGCTCGCCCGGGATCGGCGTGCCGGCCGGGCGCCCGGCCAGGCCCATGCGCAGGTTCTCCTCGAGCGACAGCCGCGCGAAGATCTCGCGACCCTGCGGCACGAAGCCGATGCCGGCGCGGGCACGCTGGTAGGGGGTCCACTGCTGGATCGGCCGGCCTTCCAGCTCGATGCTGCCGGACTTGATCGGCACCAGGCCCATCAGCGACTTGAGCAGCGTGGTCTTGCCCACGCCGTTGCGGCCCAGGACCACGGTGACCTTGCCACGCTCGGCGGTGAGCGAGACGTCGCGCAGGATGTGCGAGCCGCCGTAGTACTGGTTGACGTTCTTGACGGAAAGCATTGCGGCTCCTCAGCGGCCCAGGTAGACCTCGATCACCCGCTCGTCGTTCTGCACCTGGTCGAGCGAGCCTTCGGCCAGCACCGATCCTTCGTGCAGCACGGTGACCTTCTCCGAGATGGTCCTGATGAAGCCCATGTCGTGTTCCACCACCATCAGCGAGTGGCGCCCCTTGAGCGACAGGAACAACTCCGCGGTCCGCGCGGTCTCGTCGTCGGTCATGCCCGCCACCGGCTCGTCCAGCAACAGCAGCCTGGGGTCCTGCATCAGCAGCATGCCGATCTCCAGCCACTGCTTCTGCCCGTGGCTGAGGGTGCCGGCCAGGCGGTTGACGCTGGGTGCGAGGTGGATGGTGCGCAGCACCTCGGCCAGGCGGTCGGCCTGCGCTGAATCGAGCCGGAAGAACACCGAGGCCTTCACGCCCTTGTCGGCCTTGAGGGCGAGCTCGAGGTTCTCGAACACGGTCAGCTGCTCGAACACCGTGGGCTTCTGGAACTTGCGGCCGATGCCCAGGCCGGCGATCTCGGCCTCCTTGTAGCGCAAGAGGTCGATGGTGCTGCCGAAGAAGACGGTGCCGCTGTCGGGCCGGGTCTTGCCGGTGATGATGTCCATCATCGTGGTCTTGCCCGCGCCGTTGGGGCCGATGATGCAGCGCAGCTCGCCCGGCGCGATGTCCAGCGACAGCTTGTTGATGGCGCGAAAGCCGTCGAAGCTGACGCACACGTCCTCGATGTACAGGATGCGGCCGTGGCTGACATCCACCTCGCCCGCGCGCACGGGGTGGGCGAAGCCGGCGGCGCGCCCGCCGGACTCGGTCTTGCCGGGAGCCGCGGACGCGCGGGCTGCGGCGCGGCGCGCGCCCTCTTCCATCAGGTCCGGCGTCATGCGGCATTCCTCTTGAGCTTGCGGACCAGCCCAGCCACGCCGTCCGGCAGGAACAGGGTGACGACGATGAACAGGCCGCCCAGGAAATACAGCCAGATCTCCGGCGCGCTCACCGTCAGCCAGCTCTTGGCACCGTTGACCAGGAAGGCGCCGACGATCGGCCCGATGAGGGTGGCGCGCCCACCCACCGCCGCCCACACCGCGATCTCGATCGAGGCGGCCGTGCTCATCTCGCCGGGATTGATGATGCCCACCTGCGGCACGTACAGCGCGCCGGCCACGCCGCACATGGCGGCCGACAGCGTCCAGATCGCCAGCTTGTAGCCCACCGGGTTGTAGCCGGAGAACATCACGCGGGTCTCGGCGTCGCGGATCGCCTGCAGCACCCGGCCGAACTTGGCGTTGACCAGCCAGCGCGCCAGCAGGAAGAAGCCGAGCAGCGTCAGGCCGGTGACCACGAACAGGGTCATGCGCATGCCCGGCGTCTGCAACGGGATGCCCAGGATGCGCTTGAAGTCGGTGAAGCCGTTGTTGCCGCCGAAGCCGGTCTCGTTGCGGAAGAACAGCAGCATCGCCGCGTACGTGAGTGCCTGCGTGATGATCGAGAAATACACGCCCTTGATGCGCGAGCGGAACGCGAAGAAGCCGAACACGAAGGCGACCAGGGCGGGCACCGCCACCACCAGCACGCAGGTGGCGACGAAGCTGTCGGACAGCTGCCAGTGCCAGGGCAGCGCCTTCCAGTCGAGGAACACCATGAAGTCCGGCAGGTCGCTCTTGTAGTTGCCGTCGCGCCCGATCTGGCGCATGAGGTACATGCCCATCACGTAGCCGCCCAGCGCGAAGAACAGGCCGTGGCCCAGCGACAGGATGCCGGTGTAGCCCCAGATCAGGTCCATCGCGAGCGCGCAGATGGCGTAGCACATGATCCGCGCCAGCAGCGCCACCGCGTATTCGCCCATGTGGAACGGGCTGTCGGGTGGCACGACCAGGTTGAGCACCGGCGCGAGCGCGCAGACGGCGATGAGCGCCAGCAGGAAGGCGGCCCAGCCACCACGGCCCAGCAACGGCAGCGGCGCGGGCAGGACGGTGCCGGACACGGCGGCCTGGGCGACGACGGAAGGAGCGCGATCCATCAGGCCTCCGCACTGCGGCCACGGACCGCGAACAGGCCCTGCGGCCGCTTCTGGATGAAGACCACGATGAAGACCAGCACGGCGATCTTGGCCAGCACCGCGCCGGCCCATCCTTCGAGGAACTTGTTCAGCACGCCCAGACCGAGCGCGGCGTACACCGTGCCGGCGAGCTGGCCGACGCCGCCGAGCACCACCACCATGAACGAGTCGACGATGTAGGCCTGCCCCAGGTCGGGGCCGACGTTGCCGATCTGGCTCAAGGCGCAGCCGGCCAGCCCGGCGATCCCCGAGCCGAGCGCGAAGGCGTACATGTCGACGCGCGCCGTGTTGACGCCCATGCACGCGGCGATGGGGCGGTTCTGCGTGACGCCGCGCACGAACAGCCCGAGTCGGGTGCGCGAGATCATGAAGGCCATGCCCAGCAGCACGGCGAAGGCGAAGCCGACGATGACGATGCGGTTCCAGGGCAGCTGCAGGTTGCCCAGCACGGCAACGCCACCGCTCATCCAGCGCGGGTTCTCCACGCCGACGTTCTGCGCGCCGAACAGCGTGCGCACCAGCTGCATCAGCACCAGGCTGATGCCCCAGGTGGCCAGCAGCGTCTCCAGCGGACGGCCGTACAGGAACCGGATCACGCCGCGCTCGAGGACCGCGCCCACCAGCGCCGAGGTGGCGAACGCGACCGGGACCGCCGCCACCAGGTACCAGTCGAAGGCGCCCGGCAGGTACTGGCGGAACAGGCCCTGGACGACATACGTCGCGTAGGCGCCGATCATCATCAGCTCGCCATGCGCCATGTTGATCACGCCCATCAGGCCGTAGGTGATGGCCAGGCCGAGCGCCACCAGCAGCAGGATCGAGCCCAGGCTGATGCCGGAGAACAGCGCCCCCAGGCGGTCGCCCCATGCCAGCGCGGCATCCACCTCGCGCAGCGAGGCCTGCAGCGCGGCTTTCACGTCGGCTTCGGATTCCTCGCGCAGGCGTTCGACCAGCAGCGTCTTGGTGGCGGGGCTTCGGCTGCCGGCCAGCAGCCGGGCCGCGGCCAACCGCTTGTCCTTGTCGCTGCTGCCCAGCAGGGCGGCGGCACGGACCAGGGCGAGCTGCTCCTTGATGCCGGCGTCCTGCTCGGCCGCGTAGGCCTTGTCCAGCAGCGGCAGCTTGGACTCGTCGGCCTCGCGCTGCAGCGCCTGCACGGCTTCGGCGCGCCGCCGCACGTCGGGCGAGAACAGCTTGAGTGCGGCGAGCGCGGTGTCGATCTCGCCGCGCATGCGGTTGTTGCTGACCACGTCTTCCGCCTCGGCCGGCACGTCCACCGGGGCGCCGGTGGCGGGATCGGTGCCCTGGCCGTCGCGGACGATGAAGACCCGGTCGCCGGCCGTCTTCACCGCGTCGTCGGCCAGCGCCTGCAGGTAGGCGGCGGTGCGGTCGTCAGGGGCGGCCACGGCCCTGTTCAGGGCTTCGATGCGGGCATCGCTGTCGCCGACGGCGATGGCGCGGGCCTCGTCGGGGGTGAGCGCTTGCGCGTGGACGGCCCATGTGGCCGCAAGGAGGAGGAGGAGTCGCTTCATGCAGGAACCTGTGGAATGGGCGGCACGCCACCCATTGCGCAGGGACCGCGCGGCGCCGCGGTGTCGTGGCGCCACGCGCCGGGCGGGACCGACCGGCGGCCCGCCCGTGGCGCGATCAGGAGCGGCTCTTGCCGTCCGGCTCGTCCTTCTTCTTGTCGTTGCCCTCGATGTAGGGCGACCACGGCTTGGCCTTGACCGGGCCGGGCGTCTTCCAGACCACGTTGAACTGGCCGTCGGACTTGACCTCGCCGATGAACACCGGCTTGTGCAGGTGGTGGTTCTTCTCGTCCATCTTGGCGGTGAAGCCGGACGGCGCCTTGAAGGTCTGGCCGCCCATCGCGGCGATCACCTTGTCGACGTCGGTGGACTTGGCCTTCTCGACGGCCTGCTTCCACATGTAGACGCCGATGTAGGTGGCCTCCATCGGGTCGTTCGTCAGCGGCTTGTCCTTGTGGCCGGCGATGTTCTTGGCCTTGGCGTACGCCGCCCACTTCTTGGTGAACTCGTCGTTGGTCGGGTTCTTGACCGACATGAAGTAGTTCCACGCGGCCAGGTGGCCCACCAGCGGCTTGGTGTCCACGCCGCGCAGCTCCTCCTCGCCGACCGAGAAGGCGACCACGGGCACGTCCTTGGCCTTCAGGCCGGCATTGCCCAGTTCCTTGTAGAACGGCACGTTGGAGTCGCCGTTGATGGTGGAGATCACCGCGGTCTTGCCGCCGGCCGAGAACTTCTTGATGTCGGCGACGATGGTCTGGTAGTCGCTGTGGCCGAACGGCGTGTACTTCTCGTCGATGTCGCTGTCCTTGATGCCCTTGGACTTCAGGAAGGCGCGCAGGATCTTGTTGGTGGTGCGGGGATAGACGTAGTCGGTGCCCAGCAGCACGAAGCGCTTGGCGCCGCCGCCTTCCTTGCTCATGAGGTACTCGACGGCCGGGATTGCCTGCTGGTTGGGCGCTGCGCCGGTGTAGAACACGTTCTTGGACAGCTCCTCGCCCTCGTACTGCACCGGGTAGAACAGCAGGCCGTTGAGCTCCTCGACCACCGGCAGCACCGACTTGCGGCTGACGCTGGTCCAGCAGCCGAACATCACGGCGACCTTGTCCTGGGTCAGCAGCTGCTTGGTCTTCTCGGCGAACAGCGGCCAGTTGGACGCGGGATCCACCACCACCGGCTCGAGCTTCTTGCCGAGCACGCCGCCCTTGGCGTTGATCTCCTCGATCGCCATCAGCGCGGTGTCCTTCAGGACGGTCTCGGAGATCGCCATCGTGCCCGACAGGCTGTGCAGGATGCCGACCTTGATGGTGTCGCCGGACTGCGCGAAGGCCGGAAGGGTGGCGGTGCCCGCCAGGGCCACCGCGGCGGTCAGCGCCTTGAGGGTGAATCGTCTTTGCATCAGCTGCTCCAGGAAAGGAAAGTGGTCCGGGTTGGTGTCCCCGCTGCCGCGCGTGCGACGGCTGGGATGGGGTCCACTCTAGGCAGCCGATGAGGTGCGGCCAATACGCCGCATGGCGTACGGCCGCGCACGTTGTGCGCGGCAGTGCAGCAAAAAAGCCCTGCTCCTACAGGGGCTTGGCCGGGGGCTCGGCATCATCGTCCGGCACGCCAGTTGCCCACCCATGGGCACCGAAACCAGGAGCCGCCAATGCAAACACTGATCGTCTTTTCCCACCTGCGCTGGAACTTCGTCTACCAGCGCCCGCAACACCTGCTGTCCCGCCTGGCCTCGCGATGGCGCGTGGTGTTCGTGGAAGAGCCGGTGCCTGGGGAAGCCGAGCAGCGCCTCGAGAAGTTCTCGCCCACCGACGGGGTGGAAGTCTGGCGGCCGCACGTCACCGCCGACGCGCCCGGCTTCCATGACGACCACATCTCCATCCTGCAGAAGTTCATCCAGGACGCCATCCGCGAGGAGAAGATCACCGACTACTGGGTCTGGTTCTACACGCCCATGGCCGTGCCGCTGGCTGCCGAGCTCGAGCCGCGCGGCATCGTGTACGACTGCATGGACGAACTGACCCTGTTCAAGCACGCGCCGCGGCAACTGGTGCAGCGCGAGAACGTGCTGTTCCGCGACGCCGACCTGGTGTTCACGGGCGGCCCGAGCCTCTACAACTCCAAGAAGAACCGGCATCCGAGCGTGCACTGCTTCCCCAGCAGCGTCGACGCCAAGCACTTCAGCTCGGCCAAGGGCGACCATCCGCTGCAGTCCGGCCTGGGCCGGCCGCGCCTGGGTTACTGCGGGGTCATCGACGAGCGCATCAACATGGAGCTGATCGACGCGATGGCGACGCGCCACCCGGACTGGCAGATCGTCATGGTCGGCCCGGTGGTGAAGATCGACCCGAACGGCCTGCCCCGGCACGCCAACATCCACTGGCTCGGCCAGCAGAGCTACAACGACCTGCCGTCGTTCATCAACGGCTGGGACGTGTGCCTGATGCCGTTCGCCCTGAACGAGGCGACCCGCTTCATCAGCCCGACCAAGATGCTGGAGTACATGGCCTGCGGCCGCCCGTCGGTCAGCACGTCGATCCGCGACGTGGTGGAACCGTACGGTCACGTGGTGTCCATTGCCGACACGCCGCAGGACTACGTGGCGGCCTGCGAGGCGATCCTTGCCCGCACGCCGGAGCAGCAGGCGGCCCACTCGGCCGAGCTGGCCCGCGCCATCGCCCGCACGTCCTGGGACCGCACCGCCCAGGCCATGGCCGCCCTGATCGAGCAGGCCGACCGTGCCCGCAGCGAGAGCGAGGCCGCCGACGAATCCGAGGGCGCCACCCTCGCCCGGGTCGCCTGACCGGCCGCACGCCAGGAGGACCACCATGGCTTCCATGCTGAGCAGGATGTCGCCATCGATCACCAACATGATCCGGATGGACCACACGCACGTGCTGGCCGCGTTCCACCAGTACCAGGTCGACACGCCCGCGCGCGTGAAGAAGGGACTGGCCGACAACATCTGCCTGGCGCTCGAGGTCCACGCGCAGCTGGAGGAAGAGATCTTCTATCCGGCACTGCGCGAGGTGTCGCCCGATGCGACGCTGGAGAAGTCCAAGCCGGAGCACAACGAGATGCGCGACCTGATCGCGCGCCTGCGTGCGCTGCAGCCGACCGATCCGGCGTTCGACACCACGCTGTTCGACCTCATGCGCGTGGTGATGCACCACGTCGCAGACGAGGAGACGCAGCTGCTGCCGAAGGCCGAACGCCTGCTGTCCGGGCAGCTGTCCGAGATGGGCGCGCGCATGACGCGCCGCCGCCTCGAGCTGATCGGCCCGCGCAGCGGCGAGCTGGCGGGGAGCATGGCGCGTTCGATGAGCGCCGGCACCATGCTGGCGGCGGCGGGCGCGGTGGCCGCCGCCGGCGGGTTGCTGCTGGCGCGGCGCACGGGCGCTTCGGCCGCCTCGAGCCGCGGCGCCGGCTGGTTCAATCCGGCCCGCTGGGGCCACTGACCTTCCGGTTCCCCACGGCGCCCGCCTTGGGTCGCGCCGCTGCCCGCGGCGTGTGTCGCGGCGGCCGGCCGCCGCGCCGGCCTACTCCCCGAACCCGGGCTGCAGCTGCCGGATCCGGTTCATCGCCATCCCGGCGGCCGCGGTGCGCGTCTCCACGCCCAGCTTCGCGAAGATCCGCTCCAGGTGCTTCTTCACGGTGGCCGGACTCGACCCCACGATGTCGGCGATGTCGCGGTTGATCTTGCCCTTCACCACCCAGTAGAGCACCTCGGCCTCGCGCGCGGTGAGCTTGAACGACAGGCTCATGGCCTCGATGACGCCGGCGTCCGACACCTCGCGCATCACGATCAGCCACTCGCCGCCCTCCTCGTCCTGGCCGATCTGCTGGTGCAGGCGGAAGCTCAGGCGCCGGGCGCCCTGCTCGATCGTCAGCCGCGGCGGCTCGATCTGCTGCATGGCGTCGCGCAGGTGCCGCCGCAGCCACTCGACCACGGGCTGCGGCGCCTGGGGCTGCGCCGGCGCGGGGGCGATGCCGCAGTAGGTGGCGAGCAGGTCGCGCGCGAGCGGGGTCTGCCAGAGCAGGCGGCCATCCGCGGCGCGCACCGCGATGCTGGCGTAGCCGAAGGCGTCGAGTGCGTTGCGTGTCTGGCGCGCCTGCCGGGCTCCACGCATGTGCACGTGCATGCGGGCCAGCACCTCCTTGGGCTTGATCGGCTTGGTGACGTAGTCGACGCCGCCGGCCTCCAGGGCCGCCACCAGGTGCTCGGTCTCGGTCAGCCCCGTCATGAAGATGATCGGGATGTGCGCCGTGCGGGGCTCGGCCTTGAGGCGACGGGCCACCTCGAAGCCGTCCATCCCCGGCATCATCGCGTCGAGCAGGACGATGTCGGGCACTGCCTGCGCCGCACGGGCCAGGGCGGCGCCACCGCTGGTGGCGACCAGCACCGTGTAGCCCGACTCGTCGAGCGCATCGTGCAGCACCGCCAGGTTGTCCGGGACATCGTCCACGATCAGGACGACCTCGCTGTTGGAGCGGTCCAGGGCCTGCTCGACGCTGGCGCTCATTTCCCGGTCTCCGCGGCGGACACGCCCGCTTCCGCCAGCCGGCGGGCCAGTGCGTCGAACTCGAAGGCGCGCGCCAGCGCCCGCAGGCCCTGGCAGAACGCCGCCGCCTCGGGCTGCGACGCCGCGATCTGGTCCAGCTTGTTCAGCACCCCGCGCGGGTAGCCCAGGTGCACCAGCTGTGCGAGCGCCTGCAGGGACTCCGCGTCGGGCAGCGGCCCGGAAGCGGCCGCAGACGCCGGCGGCAGCACGGCCGGCGCGGCGGCTTCCAGCCAGCGCAGCCCGAGCGCCCGCTGCAGCCAGCCGAGCAGCTCGGGGTGGCGCACGGGCTTGACGATGAAGTCCTCGGCCGGGACGCCGACATCGTTGTCCAGGCCCTTGTCGAACGCGTTGGCCGAGACGATCGCCACCCGGGCCCGCAGCGGCCCGAGCTGGCGCGCGCGGCGCAGCGTCTCCCAGCCGTCGATGCCCGGCATGGCCAGGTCCATCAGGATGGCATCGGGATCCAGTCCGGCCGCCAGCAGGTCCAGCGCGTCATGGCCGCTGGCCGCGGTGCGCAGCTCGAACCCCAGCGGTTCGAGCAACTGCACCAGCAGCTCACGGTCCGGTTCCTCGTTGTCGACCACCAGCACGCGGCGCCGCGGGCCCTCGTAGCCGGCCGGCCGGGCGGCGGCGCTGACCACGCGGCGCGGGCCATGCACCTGCGGCAGGAACAGCCGCACCAGGAACACCGCCCCGCGGCCCGGCTGGCTCTGGACGGTGAGCTCGCCGCCCATCAGGTCGGTCAGCATCTTGGCGATGGTCAGGCCCAGGCCGGCGCCCGGCGCCGAGCGGCCGGCACCCTCGCCCCGGGCGAACGGCTCGAACACCCGTGCGATCTCGGCGGCCGACAGACCGGGGCCGGTGTCGGCCACCTCGATGTCCGCCATCTCGCGCGCATGCCGCACCCGCAGCGTGACCTGGCCCTCGGTGGTGAACTTGACCGCATTGCCCAGCAGGTTGATCAGGATCTGGCGCACCCGCTTCTCGTCGGCCCGCACCGTCTCCGGAATGGTGCCCTCCACGTCGAAGCGGAACGCCAGCCCCTTGGCGGCGGCCTGCAGCTCGAACAGGCCGGCCATCTCGTGCACGCTGTCGGCGAACTGCATCGGCCCGACGTCCAGGCGCAGCTTGCCCGCCTCGATGCGGGCGATGTCCAGCGTGCCCTCGATCAGCGACAGCAGGTGCTCGCCACCGCGGCGGATGACGGTGACGGCCTGCCGGCGGTGCAGCGGCAGGTTCGGGTCCTCGCCCATCAGCTGGGCGTAGCCGAGGATGCTGTTGAGCGGCGTGCGCAGCTCGTGGCTGATCGCGCCGATGTAGCGGCTCTTGGCCTGGTTGGCCTGTTCGGCGGCACGCCGGGCCTCGTCGGCCACCCGCTTGGCCTGCTGCAGCGCCTCGTCGGTCTGCCGGTGCGATTCGATCTCCCGCATCAGCAGGTGCGTCTGGCGGTTGGACTCCTCCTGGGCGACCTGGCGGCTCTTGTGCGCGAGCACCAGCCACCACGCCACGATGCCCGCGATCACCAGCAGGGCGACGTACGCCTTCAGGAAACCGGCCGACAGCGACTGGCGCGCAGCCGTGGCGACCCCGGCGGCCAGCGCCTCCAACGCACGCAGCTCCTGGTGGTACAGCAGCGCGAACACCGACGCGAGCAGCGGCACGATCACCAGCATCAGCAGCAGGAAGTGCGCGAGCCCGGTGTCCAGGTACGGCCAGATGCGCTGCGGCAGGAGCGTGCGCAGCGTGGCCGACCATTGCCAGGCCAGCCGCGCGCGCGGCTTGCAGGCGTCGCCGCAGCGTGCGTCGAGCGTGCAGCACAGCGAACAGATGCGGCCCTGGTAGGCGGGGCACTGCGCCATGTCGGGCGCCTCGTACTGGCGCTCGCACACCACGCAGCGGTGCAGCGCCGCCGGGTCGGCCGCAGGCTCCTGCGGCCGGGCGAGGTAGTAGCGGCCGCCCGTGGCCCAGGCGATGGCCGGCGAGGCCACGAAGGCGACGCCCATCGCGATCAGGGCGGAGAAGGCCTGCGCCACCGGTCCGAACGCGCCCAGCCACGCCGCCACCGACGTGGCCGACGCGAGCGCCATCGCGCCCACCCCGACCGGGTTGATGTCGTACAGGTAGGCCCGCTTGAACTCGATGCCGCGCGGCGACAGCCCGAGCGGCTTGTTGACCACCAGGTCCGCCACCACCGCCATGATCCAGGCGATGGCGATGTTGGAGTACAGGCCCAGCACGTCGCCCAGCGCCTGGAACACGTTCATCTCCATCAGCATGAAGGCGATCAGCGTGTTGAACACGACCCACACCACCCGCCCGGGGTGGCTGTGGGTCACGCGCGAGAAGAAGTTCGACCAGGCCAGCGACCCGGCGTAGGCATTGGTGACGTTGATCTTCAGCTGCGACACCACCACGAACAGCGCGGTGGCGGCCACCGCCCAGCCATAGCGCGGGAACACGTACTCGTAGGCCGCCAGGTACATCTGGTTCGGATCGACGGCGCGATCGGCCGGCACCATGTGGCTGATCGCCAGTGCGGCGAGCAGGGCGCCACCCAGCATCTTGAGCACGCCCAGCACCACCCAGCCGGGGCCGCCGGCCAGCACGCCGAGCCACCAGCGCACCCGATTGCCCTCGGTGCGCTGGGGCATGAAGCGCAGGTAGTCCGCCTGCTCGCCCATCTGCGTGATCAGCGCGATGCCCACGGTGAGGGCGGCACCAAAGCTGTGCAGCTGGAACCCCGCCGTGCCGCTTTTTTCCCCGATGTAGTGCGAAACCGCCGAAAAGGCACCAGGATCGCGCGCGAGCACGAAGGCGAAAGGCACCACGAGCATCACCAGCCAGAGCGGCTGCGTCCACACCTGCAGCCGGCTGATGGCCGAGACGCCATGCGTGACCAGCGGGATGACGACCAGCGCGCAGACCAGGTAGCCCCAACGGGGCGGGATGCCCAGCGCCAGCTCCAGCGCATAGGCCATCACGGCGGCCTCCAGCGCGAAGAAGATGAAGGTGAACGAGGCGTAGATCAGCGAGGTGACCGTGGAGCCGATGTAGCCGAAGCCGGCCGCGCGGGTCAGCAGGTCCATGTCGACGCCGTGCCGCGCCGCGTAGATGCTGATCGGCAGGCCGGCCAGGAAGATGATCACGCCGGTGGTGACGATCGCCCAGAAGGCATTGAGGAAGCCGTACTGCACCAGCAGCGTGGCCCCGACCGCCTCCAGGATCAGGAACGAGGCCGCGCCGAACGCGGTGTTGGCGACCCGCAGCGTGGACCAGCGCCGGAAGCGCTGCGGCGCGTAGCGCAGCGCGTAGTCCTCCATGGTCTCGCGCGCCACCCAGCTGTTGTAATCGCGGCGCACCTTGACCACGCGTTGCGGCGCGTCGGCCGGCAGGATGGGAATGACCTCGTGCACACGCCGGTCGTGCAGGTTCCGTGCCGAGCTGCCACGGCCCGGCACAACCCTTGCACTAGGATGGACGGACACTCCCTGCGCGCACCGGAATGGAACTCACCCCCCGCGAGAAAGACAAGCTGCTGATCTTCACCGCCGCCCTGCTGGCGGAACGGCGCAAGGCGCGCGGCCTGAAGCTGAACTATCCGGAGGCCGTGGCCCTGATCTCCGCCGCGGTGATGGAGGGCGCGCGCGACGGCCGCACCGTCGCCCAGCTCATGAGCGAGGGCCGCTCCATCCTCACCCGGGCCGACGTCATGGACGGCGTGCCGGACATGATCCCGGACATCCAGGTCGAGGCCACCTTCCCCGACGGCACCAAGCTCGTGACCGTCCACCAACCCATCGTCTGACAACCCACTCCGGAGACCGCGCATGACCCCCGCCCGTCGCATCCTGCTCCTTGCCGCCGCGCTGCTGGCGTCTCCGCTCGCGCTGGCCCACACCGGTGCCCAGCCCCACGCCCACGCCGGCTTCCTGGCGGGGTGGCTGCACCCGTTCACCGGCGCCGACCATCTGGTGGCCATGGTCGCGGTCGGCGCCTGGAGCGCGATCGCGGTGCGCCGGGTCTGGGCGGCGCCGCTGGCCTTCGTCGCCCTCCTGGCCTGCGGCGCGCTCGCGGGCGCCGCCGCGCTCGCGGTGCCGGGCATCGAACCCATGATCGCCGCCTCGCTGCTGGTGGTCGGCCTGCTGCTCGCCACGGTGCACCGCGTCCCGGCGCTGCTGGCCGCGGCGGTGGCAGGCGCGTTCGCCTTCTTCCACGGTGCCGCGCACGGCGTGGAACTGGGCGGCGGCGCGGCCGCGCTTGCCGGCATGCTGCTGGCGACCGCCGCGCTGCATGCGGCGGGCATCGGGATCGGACGCCTGCTGCTGGCCCGCCACCGCTGGCTGCCCCGGGTCTCGGGCGCGTCGGTCGCGCTGCTGGGTGCCACGCTGCTGCTCGGGCTGGGCTGATCCGATGGCCATGGTCCCCGGCGAACTGTTCACCGACGACGGCGCGCACGCGCTCAACCCCGGCCGGCGCACGGCCACGCTGGTGGTGCGCAACACCGCCGACCGGCCGATCCAGGTCGGCTCGCACTACCACTTCGCGGAAACCAACGCCGCGCTCGACTTCGACCGCGCCGCCGCCCGCGGCATGCGGCTGAACATCGCGTCCGGCACCGCCGTGAGGTTCGAGCCGGGCCAGCAACGCACGGTGGAACTGGTCGACTACGCGGGAAGCCGCATGGTCTACGGCTTCCAAGCCCAGGTCCAAGGAGCCCTATGAGCCAGCGCACTGTCCAGGCCCTCAACCGGATCCCGCGGGAGGGCGTGTAGATGGCCACCATCGGGCGGCGTGCCTACGCCGAGATGTTCGGTCCCACCACCGGCGACCGGGTGCGCCTGGCCGACACCGACCTGGTGATCGAGGTCGAGGACGACTACACCCTGCGCGCGGGCGGCTATGGCGAGGAAGTGAAGTTCGGCGGCGGCAAGACCATCCGCGACGGCATGGCACAGAGCCAGCGCACGCGCGCGCAGGGCGCCATGGACTGCGTGCTGACCAATGCGCTCATCCTCGACCACTGGGGCATCGTCAAGGCCGACATCGGCCTGAAGGACGGCCGCATCGCGGCCATCGGCAAGGCCGGCAATCCCGACACCCAGCCCGGCGTCGACATCGTCATCGGCCCGGGCACCGAGATCATCAGCGCCGAGGGCGCCATCGTCACGGCCGGTGGCATCGACAGCCACATCCACTTCATCTGCCCGCAGCAGATCGAGGAGGCGCTGGCCTCGGGCATCACCACCATGCTGGGCGGCGGCACGGGCCCGGCCACCGGCACCTTCGCGACCACCTGCACGCCGGGACCGTGGAACATGCAACGCATGCTGCAGGCAGCCGACGCGTTCCCGATGAACCTGGGTTTCCTGGGCAAGGGCAACGCCAGCCTGCATGCGCCGCTGCACGAGCAGATCGAGGCCGGTGCGATCGGGCTGAAGCTGCACGAGGACTGGGGCACCACCCCGAGCGCCATCGACACCTGCCTGGACGTGGCCGACGCCACCGACACCCAGGTGGCGATCCACAGCGACACGCTCAACGAGTCGGGCTTCGTCGAGAACACCATGGCCGCCACCCGCGGCCGCTCGATCTGCGCCTTCCACACCGAGGGCGCGGGGGGCGGCCACGCGCCCGACATCCTGCGGGTCGTCGGGCAGGCGAACTTCCTGCCGTCCTCGACCAACCCGACGATGCCCTACACCGTGAACACGCTCGACGAGCACGTCGACATGCTCATGGTGTGCCACCACCTGGACCCGGCCATCGCCGAGGACCTCGCCTTCGCCGAGAGCCGCATCCGCAAGGAAACCATTGCGGCCGAGGACATCCTGCACGACCTGGGCGCCATCAGCATGATGTCCAGCGACTCGCAGGCCATGGGGCGCGTCGGCGAGGTGATCCTGCGCACCTGGCAGACGGCGCACAAGATGAAGCTGCAGCGCGGCAAGCTGCCGGCCGACACGCCGCGCAACGACAACTTCCGCGCCCGGCGCTACGTGGCCAAGTACACGATCAACCCGGCCATCGCGCACGGCATCAGCCACGAGGTGGGCAGCATCGAGCCGGGCAAATGGGCCGACCTCGTGCTCTGGAAGCCGGCCTTCTTCGGCATCAAGCCGTCGCTGATCCTCAAGGGCGGCAGCATCGCCATGGCCGCCATGGGCGATCCCAATGCGTCGATCCCGACGCCGCAGCCGGTGCACTACCGGCCGATGTTCGGCGCCTTCGGCGGGGCGGTCGGCAAGGGATCGCTCACCTTCGTGTCGCAGGCCGCGCTGGATGCCGACGTGGGGCGCCGCTACGGCCTGGCCAAGACGCTGGCGGCGGTGCGCAGCATCCGCCAGGTGCGCAAGCAGGACCTGGTCCACAACGGCTACCTGCCGGTCATGGAGATCGACCCGCAGACCTACGCGGTGCGGGCCGATGGCCAGCTGCTCACCTGCGAGCCGGCCAGCGTGCTGCCGATGGCGCAACGCTACTTCCTGTTCTAGCACCATGCTGACCGTCTCCAAATGCCTGCCCGCCGGGCAAGGCCTGGCACCCGTTCTCCTGAAGCGGGCCGGCAGCGTCGAGCTGGACTGGGACGTGCGCCAGAAGAGCCGCTTCGAGGCCACCGACTCGCTCGGCCGCACGCTGGGCGTGTTCCTGCCGCGCGGCAGCGTGGTGCGCGGCGGCGACGTGCTGGTGGCCGAGGACGGCTCGCTGGTGCGCGTGGTGGCGGCGCCGCAGCCGGTGCTGCGCATCACGCACTGCAGCGAGCACGGCACGCCGTTCGACCTGATGCGCGCCGCCTATCACCTGGGCAACCGACACGTCGCCATCGAACTGCAATCGACGCACCTGAAGATCGAGCCGGACCACGTGCTGGCCGCCATGCTGCGCGGCATGCACCTGATCGTGCACGAGGTGCAGGAGCCGTTCGAGCCCGAAGGCGGCGCCTATGCCGCGGGATCGCACGGACACGGCCATGGGCATGCCCACGATCACGATCACGATCACGATCACGATCACGGTCCGGGACCCCAGGATGCCGGCCCCGGCGGGCCGGCCGATGCCACGCGCCATGGCGGACACGGCCCTGCGCACTGACGCGGCGCTGCTGCGGCTGATCTGGCTGGCCTCGCCCGCCCTGCCGGTGGGCGGCTTCTCGTACTCGGAGGGCCTGGAGGCCGCCGTCGAGGCCGGCCTGGTGGTGGACGAGGCGACCGCCGCCGCCTGGCTGGACGAGCAGTTGCATCTCGCGCTGGCCGGATCGGACCTGGCCGTGGTCGCGAGCGCCGTGCTGGCATGGCGCGCCGGCGACGCCCCCCGGGTGGCCGAACTCGATGCCTGGGTCCGCCGCACCCGCGAGACCAGCGAGCTGCGCCTGCAGGCCGAGCAGATGGGCCGCTCGTTGGGCGACTGGGAACGGTCGCTCGGCGGCCAGGCGGCCGCCGCCCCGCACACCTATCCCGTCGCCTTCGCGCACGCGGCCGCCTCCATCGAGGCCCCGGCGCGCGACGTGGCGCTGGCCTTCGCGTTCGGCTGGGCCGAGAACATGGCACAGGCGGCGATCAAGGCCGTGCCGCTCGGCCAGGGCGCGGGGCAGCGCATCCTGCAGCGGCTGGCCGCCGCCATCCCGGCAGCCGTCGACCGTGCCACGGCGCTGGGCGACGACGACCGCCAGGCCTTCGCTCCCATGCTCGCGATCCTGTCGTCGCAGCACGAAATCCAGTACTCCCGCCTGTTCCGCTCATGACCTCCACTGCCCTGCACCACATCCCCCGCCGCACCAAGCCCCTGCCGCCGCTGCGGGTGGGCATCGGCGGCCCGGTCGGCTCGGGCAAGACGACCCTGCTCGAGATGCTGTGCAAGGCCATGCGCGAGCGCTGGGACCTGGTGGCCATCACCAACGACATCTACACCAAGGAAGACCAGCGCCTGCTCACCGTGAGCGGCGCCTTGCCGGCCGAACGCATCCTCGGGGTCGAGACGGGCGGCTGCCCGCACACCGCGATCCGCGAGGACGCCTCGATCAACCTCGAGGCCATCGACCGCATGCTGGGCGACTTCCCCGATGCCGACATCGTGTTCGTCGAGAGCGGCGGCGACAACCTGGCCGCCACCTTCAGCCCGGAGCTGAGCGACCTGACGGTCTACGTGATCGACGTGGCCGCGGGCGAGAAGATCCCGCGCAAGGGCGGCCCCGGCATCACCAAGAGCGACCTGTTCGTGATCAACAAGACGGACCTGGCGCCCCACGTGGGCGCCGACCTGTCGGTGATGGAAGCGGACACGCAGCGGATGCGCCGGGGCAAGCCCTACGTGATGACCAACCTCAAGACGCTCTCGGGCGTGCAGGAGGTGGTCGCGTTCATCGAACGCAAGGGACTGCTGGCTGCCGGCTGATCGCCCGGCTCGCCGGCCCTAGGCGGCCTGCGCCACGCGGCGCGCCACGACCGCGGCCTCGAAGTACCCCTTGTGCAGGTGGCGCATGAACCGGCTCGTCCAGGCTTCGGCGGGATAGAAGACCGCGCCGAAAGGCCCCAGCACCCGGATGCTGCCGTCCTGCAGGACGCTGGCTTCGAACCCTTGCGGGTGGCGGCCGGCATAGCGAACGAGGTTGCGGACGAGCAGGGTGAGGTCGGGAGCGGAGTTGCGCATCGTGCTGTTGGATGGGCGCGCCGCGCCGGCCGGCGCGGGATGCGCCGACACCGAAGGAGCCCGCCTCTTGTGGTCAGCCCTCGATGCTCGCGCCGTTGCGGCGCCCTGGCAATCAGACAAACCTGACGACGAGCAGCCGCGGGGGTCCCTGCCGCGCTGCACGCTGCACGCCGGCCATGGCCAGCAGACGCGCACGGCCCTCGGGATCGCCGCGGCGGTGGAGGCCGGGCACACCGGTTGCCTTTCGGCTTGCACAACTCGAAGGCGCAGCGAGGAGGCGTGGAGCTTCGCAAGGTGCCCAGCAGCAGCCCCGGCACGTGCGGCGTCCTTTCCCCGACGCTGCCGCGCTTGGGTTCCACAACCTGTTTTTCTCATCCATCCAAAGGACTTCTGACATGACAAGCATCACCAACAAAGTGGGCACGCTGGTGGCCACCGTGGCCCTGTGCGCGGCGCCGCTCACGTTCGCCCAATCGTCGGGCAGCTCGGGGGCCTCGGGCAGCTCCGGCGGCGCTGGTTCCAGCTCGATGGGCGCTTCCGGCGGCTCGGGCAGCTCGGGCTCGGGCAGTTCCGGCGCCTCCGGTGGCTCGGGCAGCTCCGGCAGCTCGATGGGCGCATCCGGCGGCTCCAGCGGCTCGGGCAGCTCCGGCGCCTCCGGCGGCTCCAGCGGCTCGGGCAGCTCGATGGGCGCTTCGGGCACGGGCAGCTCGAGCTCGAATCCGTGCATGAAGGGCGGCAGCAGCGCGAGTTCCGGCGGCAAGAGCAGCGGCTCGGGCGGCTCCTCGTCGGCCTCGGGTGGCTCGGGCGGCAGCTCCGGCGGCAGCTCCGGGGGCAGCTCGGGCGGCAGCTCGACGGCGGCCGGCGGCTCGGGTGGCGGCGCGGGCGCGAGCTCCGGCGGCTCGTCCAGCCGCACCGCGGGCTCGGGCGGGTCCTCCAGCTCCTCCACCAACTGCTGATCGCGCAAAGGCGCATAGGCGGCGCGCCGCGCGCCCGTGACGCCACCCCGGCCTCGTCGCGAGGCATTGCTCCGGGGGATGTCGCCGAAACGGCGTGTCCCCGGCACTACACTATCCAGCACTGGAAGGCTGGCCGAGCGGTTGAAGGCACCGGTCTTGAAAACCGGCGAGGACGCAAGTCCTCCGTGGGTTCGAATCCCACGCCTTCCGCCACCTGCCTGCCCCGACAGTCGCGCCACCCGCACGACATTCCGCGGCTCACTGCGGCAGGAACAGCTCCTGCAGGTCGCTCAGGAAATCGAAACCCCGTTCGGTCGGCCGCACCCAGCCGGCCTCGCGCACCAGCAAGCCGCGGCGCTCGGCCTCTGCCAGCTGCGGCTCGATGGCCGAGAGCGGCAGGCCCGTGCGCTCGAAGAACGACTGCAGCGTAAACCCCTGTCGCAGCCGCAGCGCGTTCAGCATGAACTCGAACGGCAGCTGCGCGCGCGCCACCTCCTCGTCCTGCGCGACGGCCTGGCCGGCCAGCGCGTTGTCCATGTAGAGCCGAGGCTCCCGGTAGCGGATCTGCCGCACCACGCGGTGCGCAAAGCTCAGCTTGCTGTGCGCCCCGGCGCCGATGCCGAGGTAGTCCCCGAATTGCCAGTAATTCAGGTTGTGGCGGCAGGCATGCCCCGGCTTGGCATAGGCGGAGACCTCGTAGCGGTCCAGCCCGGCCGCGCCAGTCATTTCGGTGATGCGGTCGAGCATGGCGTACGCGAGGTCGTCTTCCGGCACCGTCGGCGGGAACTTGGCGAACACCGTGTTCGGCTCGATCGTCAGGTGGTAGACCGACAGGTGCGGCGGCATCAGCGCCAGTGCCTGCACGAGGTCCTCTTCCAGCAGGGCCAGGTCCTGGCCCGGCAACGCGTACATCAGGTCCAGGTTGAAGGTGTCGAACGCCAGGGCAGCTTCCTCCGCGGCGGCGATCGCCTGCGCGCGGTTGTGCACGCGCCCCAGGGCCTTCAGGTGCCCGTCGTGGAAGCTCTGGACCCCGATCGACAACCGCGTGATGCCGGCGTCGCGGTACCCGCGGAACCGGTCCTTCTCGAAGGTGCCGGGGTTGGCCTCGAGCGTGATCTCGCAATCGGGCTCCAGGCGCAGGCGCGCACGCAGGTCGCCCACCAGGCGCGCGATGGCTGCCGGCGAGAACAGGCTGGGCGTGCCGCCGCCGATGAAGACGCTGTGCACGACGCGCCCCCACACCAGGGGAAGGGCGGCTTCCAGGTCGGCCATCAGCGCATCGAGGTAGCGCTGCTCGGGCAGCGCGCCGGGCTGCGCCTCGTGCGAGTTGAAGTCGCAATAGGGGCACTTGCGCAGGCACCACGGCAGGTGCACGTACAACGACAGCGGCGGCATCGCCGGCAGTTGCAGCAGGCCCGGACGCATGTAGTGGGCCGGATCGCGCAGGGTGCTCACAGCCAGCGCTCCCGGATCAGCTGCACCATCTGGCGCGCGGCCTGGCCGCGGTGGCTGTTCGCGTTCTTCACCTCGGGCGGCAGTTGCGCGAAGGTCTTGCCGAAGGCCGGGATGAACATGACGGGATCGAAGCCGAAGCCGTTGGCGCCGAGCGGTTCGCGGGCGATCTCGCCGGCGGCGCGGCCCACGGCCACCAGGGGCTCCGGATCCTGCGGCGAGCGCACCGCGACCAACGTGCTGACCAGCGCCGCCCGGCGGTTGTCGACACCCCGCATCTGCTCGAGCAGGGCCTTCACGTTGTTGTCGTCGCCCTTGTCGTAGCCGAACCGCGTGGCGTAGTAGGCGGTGTCCACGCCCGGCTGGCCGCCGAACGCATCGACGCACAGGCCTGCATCGTCGGCCAGCGCCGGCAGGCCGCTGTGCTGGGCGGCGTGGCGCGCCTTGGCCAGCGCGTTCTCCAGGAAGGTGCGGAACGGCTCCTCGGCTTCCGGGATGCCGAGGTCGCCCTGGCGGACCAGCTCCAGGCCGAGGGGCGCCAGCATGGCCTGCAGTTCGGCCAGCTTGCCGCGGTTGTTGGAGGCGAGGACGATGCGGGAGGACATGGGTCGCGGATTGTGCCCGCGCCCCGCTGCGCCCGCCCGCCGCGGCCCGGGTGGGCTCAGGCGGCCAGGGCCTTCTGCTGCAGTTGAACGAGTTCGGCAATGCCCTTCTCGGCCAGGCGCAGCAGTTCGTCCATCTCGGCGCGGGTGAACGCCACGCCCTCGGCCGTGCCCTGCACCTCCACGTAGTGGCCGGCGCCGGTCATGACCACGTTCATGTCGGTGTCGCAGGCGACGTCCTCCACGTACTCCAGGTCGAGCAGCGGCGTGCCGTCGACGATGCCCACCGAGACCGCCGCCACCGGGCCGGTGATCGGCGAGGCGGCCAGCTTGCCGGCGGCCAGGAGCTTGCGCACCGCATCCTGCGCGGCCACGTAGGCCCCCGTGATGGCGGCGGTGCGCGTGCCGCCGTCGGCTTGCAGCACGTCGCAATCGAGCTGGATGGTGCGCTCGCCCAGCGCCTTGAGGTCGAACACCGCCCGCAGCGAGCGGCCGATCAGGCGCTGGATCTCCTGGGTGCGGCCGCTCTGCTTGCCGCGCGCGGCTTCGCGGTCGCCGCGGGTGTGGGTGGCGCGCGGCAGCATGCCGTACTCGGCCGTGACCCATCCCTCGCCCCTGCCGCGCTTGTGCGGCGGCACCTTCTCCTCGACCGAGGCGGTGCACAGCACCCGGGTCTGGCCGAACTCGATCAGCACGGAGCCCTCGGCATGGATGGTGAAGCCGCGCGTGATGCGCACGGGGCGGAGCTGGTCGGCGGCGCGCGCGCCGCTGCGAAGGAACGTCGTCATGGGGCCGATCTTAAGGACCCGCGGCAGGGCGGCCCCGGCCGGCGCGAAGCGCTCAGCCCTTGCGCGCCGCGGAGCGCTTGATGGCCTCGTTGATCTCGGCGATCGAGCGCTCGATGGCGGCGTCGTCGAGGTCATCGATCATCGTGTCGAGCACGCCGGCCTGGATGGTGGACGCGAACACCCCGTCGGAGATGCTGTCGGTGGAGACCCCGTGGGTGGACTCGAACACGTCGGGCGTTTCCCACTCCAGCGCGATCACGGTGACGTTGTCGCCGGTCGGCCCACCGGTGCGCAGCGCCATCTCGACCAGGTCAGGCGCGGCTTCGGAGACGATCTTGGAGCCGAGCTGGTAGACGATGTCCTCGTCGGGGATGGAGCTCCACAGGCCGTCCGAGCACAGGAGCAGCTTGTCGCCCTGCTGCAGGGTGACGGGACCGGTGACGTCGAACACCGGCTTGGTGGGCGAGCCCAGGCAGGTGAACAGGATGTTGCGGTTGATCCGCTCCATGCGCACGACCGACGAGCCCTGCTGCTCGATGTAGGAGTGGTCGCGGGTGCGGGTGAGCAGCTCGCCCTCGCGCACGACGTACAGCCGGGAATCGCCGCAGTGGACCCAGGTGGCCGACGTGCCCTGCAGGATCACGGCCACCAGCGTCGTGCGTGGCGTGTCGAGCATGCCCTTCTCGCCGGCGTAGCGGATGATCTGGTGGTGCGCCGCCATCAGTGCGATCGAGAGGAATTCGGCGGGGTCGCGCACCTGCGGCCGGGCTTCCTTCTGGTACAGCGCAGAGATGGTCTGCAGCGCCAGCTGGGCGGCGACCTCCCCTTCGGGATGGCCACCCATGCCGTCGGCCAGCACGAAGAGCCCGGATTCCCGCGTGTAGCAGTACCCCATCCGGTCCTCGTTCTTCTCGCGCCCGCCGCGCCGGCTGATCTGGAAGACGGAAAACTTCATGCGGCACCTCCGCGCCAGGTCGCCACCGCTGCGTGGCGGGCAGCCCGCCGGCGGCGGGCGATCGTGAGAACGGCCGCCGCCGCGCGCGTGCTCACTTGAGCTTCGCGCCGGTGGCGGGTGCCTTGCGGCGGGTGTCCGACACCATGTTGTCGAACTGCAGGCGCATCTTCTCGCCCACGGTCAGCTTGGTGTAGCGGCGCTCGCCTTCCCGGCTGAGCTCCTTCTGCAGCGCGAACACCGACTGGGGGCGCGACAGCGGGTCGAGCGACATGCACCACTCGACCACCTCGATCAGGTTGTCGGAATAGACGCCGCGCAAGCGCGAGAGGGCCAGCGCCAGCCGGTCCTTCTCCAGGCGCTGGGGCGCGTCGTTGGGCGGATAGCCCTGCATGCAGGCGTAGATGCAGGCGCCGATGGCGTAGATGTCGGTCCAGGGGCCCATCGACGAGTCGCGCCGGTACATCTCGGGCGCGGCGAAGCCGGGCGTGTACATCGGGCGGATGAAGTTGCCTTCCTTGGACAGCACTTCGCGGGCGGCGCCGAAGTCGATCATCACCGCCTTGTTGTCGTCGGTGATGAAGATGTTGGCCGGCTTGATGTCCAGGTGCAGCATCTTGTGCTGGTGCACGATGCGCAGGCCGCGCAGGATCTCGTCGAACAGCGAGCGGATGGTGGACTCGCGGAACACCTTCTGCTTCTTCAGCTCGCGCGCGGTGATGATGAAGTCCTGCAGGGTCGCGCCCTCCAGGTAGTTCATCACCATGTAGACGGTCTCGTTCTCGCGGAAGAAGTTGAGCACACTCACGACCGAGGCGTGCGAGATCTGCGCGAGGGAGCGGCCCTCCTCGAAGAAGCTCTTGAGGCCGAGCCGGTAGAGCGAGAGCTTCTCGGGCTGGACCTGGGGCAGGAGCTCGCCCGGCGCCCGGCCGGCGAGCGAGGCGGGCAGATATTCCTTGATCGCGACCTGCTGGCCTTCGTTGTCGACCGCGAGGTACACGACGCCAAAGCCGCCGGCTGAAAGCTTGCGGACCACGCGGTAACCGCCGATGACGGTGTCCGGGGGCAAGGGTGCGGGCTTGACCTTTGACATAATTTCAGACTTTAGGTCGCCGCAGGCGCCCCGTTTATCCTCGCAATCCCTCAACACCCCCAAGAGTCGATGCCAGTTTACAGCATGACCGGCTACGCGAGCGCCCAGCACAGCCTGGCGCAAGCCGCGCCCGGTCAGGATTCCAGGGGTGTGTCGTCTGGACGCCTCGGTCTCGAGATCCGCTCGGTCAACAGCCGCTTCCTCGACCTGTCGTTCCGCCTGCCCGAGGAACTGCGCCAGCACGAGCCCGCCCTGCGCGAACTGCTGCAGGGGCGGCTCAAGCGCGGCAAGGTCGAACTGCGCGCCGGGCTCGAGTCGACGCAATCGGAGGCGATGCGCGACCCCTCGCCCCGCATGCTGCAGCGCCTGTCCTCCCTGCAGGACACCGTGCGCGGCTGGCTGCCGGATGCGTCGCCGCTGACCGTCGCGGAGATCCTTCGCCTGGGCACGAGCGACGAGGCCGCCCCCGGCGACCTGTCGGAGCCCCTGCAGGCCCTGGCGTCCAAGGTGCTGACGGACCTGCTGGGGGCCCGCGAACGCGAAGGCGAGCGGCTGGCCACGATGCTGCTCGGGCACCTGCAGCAACTGCGGGAGCTGGCGCAGCAGGCCCGGCCGCTGGTGCCGAAGGTGGTCGAACAGCAACGGGCCCGGTTCCTCGAACGCTGGAAGGAGGCCATGGGCTTGGCCGAAGGCGGCACGTCGCCCGAGGCTGCCCAGGACCGCGCGCTGACCGAGGCGACCGCCTTCGCGATCCGCATCGACGTGGCCGAGGAGCTGACGCGGCTGGCCGCACACCTGGACGAGATCGAGCGCCTGCTGCGCAAGGGCGGCGAGGTCGGCAAGCGGCTGGACTTCCTGATCCAGGAACTGCACCGCGAGGCCAACACCCTGGGATCGAAGTCGGCCGCGCTGGAGCTGACCCGCATCTCGGTGGACATGAAGGTCCTGATCGAGCAGATGCGCGAGCAGGTGCAGAACATCGAATGACACGACGCCCCCACGCTCCCCCGCCCCGTGTGGGTTGCTGCCCCCCGAGCGGGCCAGCCCGCTTGGGGTGGCCCGGCACAGGCCGGCTGACGCACCAGAGAACCGACTGATGGATTACCCCGGAAACCTGTTCGTGGTGGCCGCGCCCAGCGGGGCAGGCAAGTCCAGCCTCGTGAAGGCCCTGCTGGAACTCGACTCGCAGGTGCAGCCGTCGGTGTCGCACACCACCCGCGCGCCGCGCGGCCAGGAAAAGCACGGGCGCGAGTACTTCTTCGTCTCGGACACCGAATTCGACCAGATGGTGCTGGCCGACGCCTTCGTCGAGTGGGCCAACGTGCACAAGAAGCGCTACGGCACGTCCAAGAAGATGATCGAGGACCGCATCGCTCGCGGCGCCGACGTGATCCTGGAGATCGACTACCAGGGCGCGCTGCAGATCAAGCGCATCTTCACCAACGCCGTGCTGGTGTTCATCCTGCCGCCCAGCTGGGAAGAGTTGCGCTCGCGGCTGGAGCGCCGCGGCGAGGATGCGCCCGAGGTGATCGAGCTGCGCCTGCGCAATGCCCGGGAGGAGCTATCCAAGGCTCCGGAGTTCGACTTCGTTATAATCAACGAACTGTTCGAGAGGGCGCTGTTCGATCTCAAGGCGATCGTGCACGCCCAGCGGCTGAAGTATTCCGCCCAGCGCCGCGCCCGGGCCGAGACCTTCAAGGCCCTCCACATCCCCTGACTCCCCGACCGCGAGTAATCCATGGCCCGTATCACCGTCGAAGACTGCCTCGAGAAGATCCCGAACCGGTTCCAGCTGGTGCTGGCCGCGACCTACCGCGCCCGCATGCTGAGCCAGGGCCACGCGCCCAAGATCGAGAGCAAGAACAAGCCGGGCGTGACCGCCCTGCGCGAGATCGCCGACGGCAAGGTCGGCCTGGAGATGCTCAAGAAGGTTCCGGGCTGAGGTCCTCGCCGGAAATTCCACGCAAAAAGCACCGCGACGCGGTGCTTTTTCGTTGGTGCTCGCGCCGCGTTCGCCCTGCGGCTACATTAAAGGCATGAGTGCCGTGCTCCCCTCCGCGGCGGGTCAGGGACAGCGCCACAAGCCGGCGTCGCTGCCCAGCCCGGCGGCGGCCAACGCGGCGGCTGCCAGCTTCGCCGCGCTCACCGCCCGCCTCGACTACCTCGATCCTGCCGACGTGGAGCAGGTGCGGCAGGCCTACCGCTTCGCCGACGAGGCCCACCTGGGCCAGATGCGCGCCAGCGGCGAGCCCTACATCACCCACCCGATCGCCGTGGCGGCCCAGTGCGCCGAATGGAAGCTGGACGCGCAGGCGCTGATGGCAGCGCTGCTGCACGACGCGATCGAGGATTGCGGCGTCACCAAGCCCGACCTGATCGAGCGCTTTGGCGCCCCGGTGGCCGAACTGGTCGACGGACTGACCAAGCTCGACAAGCTGCAGTTCAACACCCGCGAGGAAAGCCAGGCCGAGTCGTTCCGCAAGATGCTGCTGGCCATGGCGCGCGATGTCCGCGTCATCCTGATCAAGCTGGCAGACCGCACGCACAACATGCGCACGCTGGACGACGTGGCCCGCGAGAAGTGGGGTCGCACCTCCCGCGAGACGCTCGAGATCTACGCGCCGATCGCGCACCGCCTGGGTCTGAATCAGACCTATCGCGAACTGCAGGAACTGGCGTTCCGGCACCTGCGCCCGTGGCGCTACCAGGTGCTCTCCAAGGCCGTTTCCAAGGCCCGCAGCCGCCGCCGAGACCTGATCCAGAAGGTGCAGCGCGAAGTCGAGGCTGCCTTCGAGACGATGGGCATGCAGGTGCGTATCGCCGGCCGCGAGAAGACGCTGTACTCCATCTACAAGAAGATGGACGAGAAGCACCTGTCGTTCGCGCAGGTGACGGACATCTACGGCTTCCGCGTCGTGGTGCCCACGGTGACCGACTGCTACACGGCACTGGGCATCCTGCACCAGATGTACAAGCCGGTGCCGGGCCGCTTCAAGGACCACATCGCGATCCCCAAGGTCAACGGCTACCAGAGCCTGCACACCACCCTGGTGGGCCCCTCGGGCGTCAACGTCGAATTCCAGATGCGCACCGAAGCCATGCACGTGGTGGCCGAGTCCGGCGTGGCGGCGCACTGGCTGTACAAGGCCAGCCCCGCCGACACCGACACCGCCGAGCGGCTGGGCACCAAGTGGCTGCAGTCGCTGCTGGACATCCAGCATGAGACGCGCGACGCCGCCGAATTCTGGGACCACGTCAAGATCGACCTGTTCCCGGACGCCGTGTACGTGTTCACGCCCAAGAGCCAGATCATGGCGCTGCCGCGCGGCGCCACGGTGGTCGATTTCGCGTACGCGATCCACAGCAACATCGGCGACCGCACCGTGGCGGCCAAGATCAACGGCATGCAGGTGCCGCTGCGCACCGAGCTGAAGAACGGCGACGTGGTCGAGGTGGTGACGGCCGCCGTGTCGACGCCGAACCCGGCCTGGCTCGGGTTCGTGCGCACCGGCCGGGCCCGCTCCAAGATCCGGCACCACCTCAAGACGCTGGCGCAAGCGGAATCGCAGGAGCTCGGCGAGAAGCTCCTGGCCCAGGCGCTGCGGGCCGAGGGGCTGGAGCGCCTGCCGGCCGACGACGAGGAACACCACGCGATCTGGGAGAAGCTGCTGCGCTTCACCGGCAACAAGAGCCGGCCCGAACTCCTGACCGACCTCGGCCTGGGCAAGCGCATCGCCGGCATCGTCGCCAAGCGGTTGATGACGCTCATGGCCGAGCGCGGCGAGAGGCCCGATGCATTGCTGATCACGCGCGAGCGCTACACCGCGCACGAGAACGTCTCGCAGGGCGGCGTGGTGCTGGACGGCAGCGAGAACGCCTCGGTGCAGTTCGCGGCCTGCTGCCGCCCGGTGCCCGGCGACCCGATCCTGGGCTACCTGGGGCGCGGCGAAGGCCTGGTGGTGCACCTGGAGGACTGCGCGGTGGCGCGCCGGCTCCAGCACAAGGACAGCGAGCGCTTCATCGGGGTCGAGTGGGCCGACGAGCCGGTCCGCCCGTTCGAGACCAACGTGCTGGTCACCGTGGTCAACACCAAGGGCGTGCTGGCGCGGGTGGCCTCGGCCCTGGCAAGCGTCGAGGCCGACATCACGCACGTCGACATGGACGACGAGCGGGCGCAGGACGCGACCGACCTGCGGTTCCTGATCGCGGTGCGCGACCGCGCCCACCTCGACACGGTGATGCGCACGCTCAAGCGCACGCCCTCGGTGCTGCGCGCGCAGCGCCTGCGCGCCGGCCACTCAGGCGGCTGATGCCTCGCCAGGTGCGGGGTAGCGCACCTCCAGCACTTCGATCTCCTGGACGCCGGCGGGGGTCGCCAGCTTCACCACGTCGCCCTCCTGGGCCTTCAGCAGCGCGCGGGCGATGGGCGAGATCCAGCTCACCTGGCCGCGCGCGCTGTCGGCCTCGTCGATCCCGAGGATGGTGACGGTGCGCTCCTGGCCGGCGGCATCGGCGTAGGTGACCGTCGCGCCGAAGAACACCTGGGTGCGGCCATGGTGCACGGACGGATCGGTCACCTCGGCGATCTCCAGCCGCTTGGTCAGGAAGCGGATGCGCCGGTCGATCTCGCGAAGGCGCTTCTTGCCATACAGATAGTCGCCGTTCTCGGACCGGTCGCCGTTGCTGGCCGCCCAGTGCACCACGTCGACCACCTTGGGTCGCTCGTCGTCCATCAGGTACAGCAGTTCCGCGCGCAGGCGGGCATACCCGGCCGGCGTGATGTAGTTGCGGCCGCCGGGCAGCAGGGGCGCGGCGGCTTCCTCGTCATCGTCCGTGTCGGTGGCGCCCTCTCGGGTGAACGCCTTGCTCATGGGTGTCTCCGGTGCACCGCCCGGGCGCGCGGTGCTCAGGCTGCAAGCATAGCCAAGCGGCACCGCCAAGCTCATGCACGTTGTCCTACAGCGGCATGGGCCGCTTTGAACGCCCGCTGGCCCGGCGGCGTCGGATGATCCCTGGGCTGCCAGGAGACGCCCGCATGCCCGCCACCGCCCCGACCCTGATCAATCCGACGCTCGAGGACGCGCACTGGCACCGCGCCTTCCGCGACGAGCCGTACTACCGCGCTGGTCTGGACTACCGCGATTACGGTCCGGCGTTCCGGGTGGGCTACACGGCGCCGATGCGTCGCAGCGGCCGGTTCCACGAGCTCGAGGGCGTGCTGCAGGAGGACTGGGAGCGGGTGCGCGGCACCTCCCGGCTGGACTGGTCGGAAGCCCGCCAGGCGATTGAGGCCGCCTGGGACCGGGTGTGCCCGGCGGCGCAGCCGGCCTGACGGCCGAAGCGATTCCCATCTCCCGCGCGGTGCAGCAACCCGACGCAGGCCGTCTCCTACAGGGCGCGCTGTGATCGCCTGACGGTGGCGAACGGCCCTGCTGCAAACAATCCTCTTCCGATGACAAAAGTAGCCCCGACCCTGGCAACGATCGCGGGGAGCCCCACCCGATGAGCGTCGCCACCCACACCCAGGGCACCACCGCGGCGCAGGCCTCCGGCCGCCGTCCGCGCACCAATGCCGAGGCAGCGCGCTACGGCGTGCTGCGCCGCCTTGCGCCTGCGCTGAAGCACGACATGGTGGTCAACCTGCAGGCCGTCGCCATGCTGGCCGAGGTCCTCAGCGCCAAGCTCGAGCGCGGCACGCCGAATCCGGCCGACTTCGAGGCCAGCATCAACAAGATGAACCGGCTGGCGCGCGAGGCGGTGATGACCTCGCTGAAGGTCGCCAACTGGATCTCCCCGTCCGAGGACGAAACGGTCCGCCTGCGCGACGGCGTCGACGATTGCGTGGCCCTGCTGCGCAGCAGTTTCAACTTCCGCGGCTGCACCCTCGCCAACGAGGTGCCCGAGTCCGAGTTCGAGGTGTCGCGCGTCGCGCTGCGCCATCTGGTCGCCGCGTCGCTGCTGTCGCTGGCGGATGCCGCGGCCGTGCCGAGCGACCTGGTGGTCACCGCCGAGATCTCGCCGGGCTTTGCCGTGCTGACCGTGCGCTGCACGGTGCGCACCGACGAGGACGCCATGGCCATCGACGCGATCGCCGCCCAGACGGGCTACCGTGCGCTGGACTGGACCGATGTGCAGGCGCTGGCCCTGGCCGAAAGCATCGAGCTGTTCCGCACCCAGGAGCAGATCGTGATGCGCATCCCGCGCATGGTGGCCACCACGCCGCTGCAGATCGCGCCGCTCTGAACCGGCCCGGCGAGCGGGACCGGCCGCTGGGCGCTGCGGCCTGCCCGCCTGCCGTCCGCTACGCCGCCGCCTCGACCTGTGCCGCCTGGCGGTCGAGATACGCCTCCAGCTCGTCCAGGGGCAGCGGCCTGCAGAACAGGTAGCCCTGGAACGCGAGGCAGCCCTGGCTGACCAGGAAGTCGCGCTGCTCCTGCGTTTCCACGCCCTCGGCGATCACGTCCAGGTCCAGGCTGTGCGCCAGGTTGATCACCGTCTTGGCGATCGCGGCGTCGTTGGCATCGGTCAGCACGTCCTTGACGAATTCGCGGTCGATCTTCAGCTGGTCGAGCGGCAGCCGCTTGAGGTAGGACAGCGACGAGTAGCCGATCCCGAAATCGTCGAGCGACAGCGCCACCCCCATTTCCTTGAGGCTGCCCATCTTCGCGATGGTCACGTCGATGCCGTCGGCCAGCAGGCTCTCGGTCAACTCCAGCTTGAGCTTGTTGGGCTTGACCCCGAACTGCTGGACCGCGGCCATGACCTCGTCGACGAACTCCGGATGCCGGAACTGCCGCACGCTGACGTTCACCGCGATGCTCAGGTGGCGGCGGTCCGGCCGGTGCTCCCAGGCGGCCAGCTGGGCGCAGGCCGCGTCCAGGACCCAGCGGCCGATCGGCACGATCAGCGAGGTCTCCTCGGCCGCGGGGATGAACTGGTCGGGCGGCACCAGCCCGCGTTGCGGGTGCTGCCAGCGCAGCAGCGCCTCGAGCCCGATCAAACGGCCGGCGGCGCTGACCTGCGGCTGGTAGTCGATGCGGAACTGGTTCTCGCGCCAGGCTTGCCGCAGGTCCGAGGACAGGGCCGCGTTGGCGCTGACCACGGCTTGCATCTCGGGATCGAAGAAGCAGACCGTGTTGCGGCCGGCGCGCTTGGCCTGGTACATCGCCAGGTCGGCCTGCTTGAGCAGTTCGCTGACCGTGCGGTCGCCCTTGCCGAACAGCGTCACGCCGATGCTGCAGGTGCTGTGGTGCAGGTAGCCGGGCAGCACGTAAGGCTCGCCCAGCGCGGCCAGGATGCGCTCGGCCACGGCCCGTGCGCCCTTGGACGGCTCCAGCGGCTTGTCGCCGCGGTTCTCCAGCAGGATCACGAACTCGTCGCCGCCCAGCCGCGCGACGGTGTCGCCCTTGGCGACGCAGGAGCGCAGCCGCTCGGCCACCAGCTGCAGCAGCATGTCGCCCTTCTGATGGCCCAGCGTGTCGTTGAGCACCTTGAAGTTGTCCAGGTCGATGAACATCAGGGCGCCTTCGCGCGGCCGCGACGGATCGGCCAGCGCGGCGTGCAGCCGGTCCATCAGCAGCTGGCGGTTGGGCAGCTTGGTCAGTGCGTCATAGAAGGCGAGGTGCTGGATCTTCTCCTCGGCGATCTTGCGTTCGGTCACGTCACGCCCGACCGCCACCCAGTGCGTCAGCTTGCGCTGCTTGTCCCAGACCGGCGACACGTCCAGATCGACCCAGTACGGCTCGCCGTTCTTCTTGTAGTTGATCAGGTCCACCCGGGCCGGCCGCCACTCCTCGAGGGCCGCGCGGATCTTGTCGAGCGCGCGCCGCTGGGTGTTGGGGCCCTGCAGCAGCCGCGGCGTGCGCCCGAGCACCTCGTCGCGGCTGTAGCCGGTGCGGCGTTCGAAGGCCTCGTTGACGAAGACGATCCGCGGCCCCGGTTCGCTGAACGGCCCGGCCTCGGTGATGATGACGATGTCGTTCAGCCGCGAGATGCTGCCCTCGAGCAGCCGCAGCTGTTCCTGCGCCTTGCGTCGTGCCGTGACATCGCGCAGGTGGATCGCCATGCCGCTGCCGAACGGAAATCCGCGCACCTCGAACCAGTGCGACAGGCGCGCGTCCAGCTCCTCGAATTCCAGCGGCTGCCCCGATTCGAAGGCGGCGCGGAACTGCTCGTCCAGCCGCAGGCGGACCGTCTTCTGGAACGAATTCCACAGCCGGCGCCCGAGCAGATGGCGGCTGTCGGCGCCCAGCAGCTGCTCGGCCTGTTCGTTGACATAGGTGTACTGCCCGTTGCGGTCGACGGTCGCGAAGGCCTCGCCACTGCCCAGCGCCGCCCCCATGCGCAGCAGGGTGCCAGGCCGCCCGCGCGGTGCGATCTCCTGCACCGCGCCCTGCAGGGCCACCACCGTGCCGGCCTCGTCGCGCACGGGCTCGCCGAGCGTGCGCACCCACGCGCGCCGGCCGTCCAGCCGGACGACCTGGGCCTCCTCATCGAACGGCGTGCCCTCGCGCGCGCAGGCATCGAGCAGCCTCTGCAGCTTGAGCTGATCCTCCGGCGCGTAATGGCGCAGCGGCTCGCCAGTCGGCACGTAGCCCGGCTGGGCGCCGTGGATCTCGTCCAGCTGCGGGGACCACTCGAGGGTGCCGTCGGCGAGCGCGAGCCGCCACACGCCGATGGAGGCCGCACGCTCGAGCATGGCGAGAAGGCTGCCGCCCTTCACCGTTTCACTGGTCTGCATCACTGTCCGTCTGGGAAATCGTTCTGCGGGCGCAGGCCCGTACGCGATGGTAAGTCGCTCCCATGGGGGCGCCGGTAGGCGCTGTCCTACCGCCGTTTGCGCGCACTTCGCAACTGAGCTGGATCGCGGCCGCATAGAGTGGGTAACGCCTGATACCCTTCCTTACGCTCCGATCCCTCCTCCGCTCCACTCCGGCCGTGTCCGCCACTCTCTGCGCCTTCGTCGTCGAAGACAACGCCACCATCCGCGAGAACCTCGCGAGCGCGCTGGAGGAACTGACCTGCGTGCGCGTGGTGGGCAGCTGCGGCACCGAGGAAGAGGCGCTGGCCTGGCTGGCGTCACCCGAGCACCTCTGGGACCTGATCATCGTCGACCTGTTCCTGAAGAAGGGCAACGGCATGGGCCTGGTCCAGCGGATCGCCCGGCAGCGTCCGGGCCAGCGGGTGGTGGTGTTCAGCAACTACGTGAACGCGAGCGTGCGCAAGCGCTGCGCGCAGCTCGGGGTGGATGCGGTGTTCGACAAGTCGACCGAGATCGATGCGCTGGTCGACTACTGCGCACGGCGGTGCGCGCAGCATGCCGCCACCATCCAGCCGGCACAGGCCTGAAGCGGACGGCGCCCTGCAACGGGCTCACCCCAGGGGCGCCCCCCGGCGCAGCAGGACGGCCAGCTCGTCGGCGGGCACGGGAGCGCTGTAGAGGAAGCCCTGGGCCTGCTCGCAGCGAAGGGCGAGCAGTTCGTCGGCCTGCTCGCGCGTCTCCACCCCTTCGGCGATCACCTTGAGGTTGAGATTGCGCGCGAGCCCGACGCAGGCGGCGACCAGTCCGCGGTAGGCGGGGTCGGTCGCGATCCGACGCACGAAGGAGCGGTCGATCTTCACCTCGTCGATGGGGAGCGTCACGATGTACGAGAGGGACGAATACCCCGTCCCGAAGTCGTCGATGGCCACCGGGACGCCGAGGGCGCGCACCTGCCTCAGCAGCTCCACGGCCCGTTCCATGTCGCCGATGAGCACCGACTCGGTGACCTCGATGCCGAGCGCGCCCGCATGGTTGCCGATGGCGCACAGGGCTTCGCGCAGGTGGGCGATCAACTCGCCGTGGCGCAGCTGTGCGGCCGCGACATTGACGGCCACGCGTGGCGCGGGCAGCCCGGCCGAACGCCAGCGCTGCCAGTCGGCCACCGCGCGCAGCAGGATGTGGCGACCCACCTCGCGGATGAGCCCGGTGGCTTCCAGCGCCGGCACGAACTCCGACGGATGGACCAGCCCCCGCTCGGGGTGCACCCAGCGGATCAGCGCCTCGACGCCGACGATTCGGCCGGTGGCGATGTCCACCTTCGGCTGGTAGTAGTTGACGAACTCGTTGCGCTCGAGCGCGTCGCGCAGCTGCGGCTCCAGGCGGTAGTGCGCGCTGGCCGCGGCGTCGACCGCCCTGTCGAAGAACGCGGCGGGTTCGTCCCGTTCGATCGCGAGCTGGAGCGCCGCGTCGGCGGCATTGACCACCTCGTCCAGGGTGCGGCCGTCGCGCGGATAGGCCGCGAAGCCGAGGTTGACCGGGCAGACCAGCGTGAGCGGGCCGACCGCGTAGGGCTCCTGCAGGGCGGCCGCCAGCACGCGGGCCTTGTCGCGGGCGAAGCTCTCGACCTCCAGCTGCGGAAAGAACAGGATGAACAGGCCGCGCTTGATCCGCCCCATCAGCACGTCGCCTTCGGCCAGCTTGCGCAGCCGCGCCGCGGTCTGCTGGATCATCGCGTCGGCCACCCGGAAGCCGTGCGCCGAGTTGATCTGGCTCACCGCCTTCAGCCGGGCGAAGCACACCACCCCGCGCCGCGGCCGCAGGGTCTCGAACTGGCTCTCGAAATGCAGCCAGTTGGGCAGCCCCGTGAGGCGATCGGTCTGGGTGGCGATGCGCAACTCGCGCCGCAGGCTCAGGTGCGAGCAGATGGTGCGCGCCAGCTTCTCCAGCGCGGCGCACTGCCATTCGGCCAACTGCCTGGGCACGGTGTCCATCACGCACAGGGTGCCGATCGCGCTGCCCTCGCGGGTGCGCAACGGCACACCGGCATAGAACCGCACCGGCAGGGCGCCCGGGCCGTGCAGCTGGCGGTCGAACCCGTCCACGCGCGAGGTGTCCGGGATCTCCAGCATCCGCGTCTGGCCGACGATGGCCTGGCCGCAGAACCCGTGCTCGCGCGGGACCTGCGCCACGGGGATGCCGACCCGCGCCTTGTACCACTGGCGCTCCGCGTCGACGAAGCTCAAGGCGGCCATCGACGTGCCACACAGCTGGGCAGCGATCTGCACGATGCCGTCGAGATCCTCGTCGGCCTCGGTGTCCAGGACCTGGAGCTCGTGCAGCTGGGCCAGGCGCTCCGGTTCGTCGCGCGGCAGCACCGGCGCCAGCCTCGTCCCGGCCTGCTGGCGCACGATGCGCAGCACCTGCCTCGAACGGCCGGGCCGCTCGAGGGCGCGCCGCAGCAGCGGCGCGAGGTCCATCAGGCGGCTCCCCGCCAGCCACCAACGCGGCCTTGAAGCGGGACCGCACGTCCTCGGCCTTCGCAAGATGTGAGCGGATATTTCATTGCCGAGTCAATGTAAGAACTGCCGAGCTTGCGGCCGTGTCGTCCGGGACCCGGTGCCGCTGTAGGACGGAGCCGCCATGCCAGCCGCCCGGCGCGGGCGGCCCACGCCGCTGAGCAGACTTGGCCACAATCAGCGCCCCATGCGCCTGCCTTTCCGACCTTCCTCCCTCGCGCGCCTGCCGCGCCTGCCGCGCTTGCCGCTTCTGTCCGCCCTGCTCGCCCTGGCGCTGCCGGCGGTCCACGCGTCGGCCGCCGAGTTGCCGCTGTGGGAGATCGGCACCGGCCCCAGCGTGCTGAACCTGCCCGACTACCGCGGCTCCGACCAGCGCACCACCTACCTGCTGCCGGTGCCCTATCTCGTGTACCGCGGCAAGCTGCTGCGCGCCGATCGCAACGGCCTGCGCGCCATGCTGTTCGACAGCGACCGGGTCGACCTCACCTTCAGCATCAACGGCAGCCTGCCGGTGAGCAGCCGGCGCAACCAAGCGCGCCAGGGAATGGAGGACCTGCGACCCACCGTCGAGGCGGGCGCCAACCTGGGCGTCGACCTCTGGCGCTCGCCGCAACGGGACATGCAGGTCGGGTTGCGGATCCCGCTTCGGATGGCCTTCACGGTGGAGTCGTCGCCGCGCTCGCTGGGGTGGGTGCTGTCGCCCCAGCTCAACCTCGACATGCGCGCTGGCGGCGCGCTGGCGGGGTGGAACTTCGGCGCCTCGGCAGGGCCCCTGTTCCAGGAACGCCGGTTCAACAGCTACTACTACTCGGTCGCACCTTCGCAGGCGACGGCCACGCGCCCTGCCTACGCCGCGCCCGGCGGGTACGCAGGGTCCCAGGTGACCCTGTCCACCTCCCGCCGGCACCGCAACGGCTGGTTCGGCGGCTTCGCCCGGTTCGATTCGCTGGCTGGCGCCCGCTTCGAGGACAGCCCCCTGGTGCGCCAGCGCAGCGCCCTGTCGGTGGGCGTGGCCTACGTCTGGGTGCTGGGTCGCTCCTCCACGCTGGTGGACTCACCGGAGTAGCGCACCCCCTCCCGTAGAATCGCTGGCGCCCGGGCGCCCGCCGTCGGGCTCCATCGGCCGCCCCGATCCCCGAACCAGCAGTCCATCCGTTGAGCCACCCTGCCCGGCCGCCGGCCCGCCCGCCGGTCGCCGCTTCCTCCCCTGCCGCGCCCACGGCCCCCGGCGCACCTCCTGTCTCGCGCACCCACCTGGTCGTGATTCCGACCTACAACGCCGGTGCCAAGGTCTACGAGACCGTGCGCGAGGCGCGCGCCCACTGGGCGCCGGTGTGGGTGGTGGTGGACGGCAGCACCGACGGCACGGCCCAGGGCCTGCGCGAGATGGCCGCGCACGACCCGCAGCTGCAGGTCCTGGTGCTCGAGCGCAACCAGGGCAAGGGCAGCGCGGTGCTGGTGGCGCTGGAAGCGGCCCGGCAGGCCGGCTTCACGCACGTGCTCACGATGGACTCCGATGGCCAGCATCCGGCCGACCTGATCCCTGCCTTCATGCGGGCGTCGCTCGCTCACGCCGACGCAATGGTCCTGGGCCGGCCGGTGTTCGACGCGTCGGCCCCGCTGATCCGGGTGCGCGGCCGGCGCATCGCGAACTTCTTCACCCACGTGGAGACGCTGCGCGCCGGCATCGGCGATTCGCTGTTCGGCTTCCGCGTCTACCCGATCGCCCCGCTGGTCGAGGTCATGCGGCGGGGGCGCTGGATGCGCCGCTTCGACTTCGATCCGGAGGTCGCGGTACGGCTGGCCTGGCGCGGCATCGCGCCGATCAACCTGGATGCGCCGGTGCGCTACCTGCGGGCCGACGAGGGCGGCGTGTCGCACTTCAACTACCTGCGCGACAACATCCTGCTGACCTGGATGCACACGCGGCTGGTGCTGCAGGCGCTGGTGCGACTGCCGCTGCTGTTCTGGTGCCGGGTGCGCCGGCGCCCGCCCTTCCAGCTCCTGCCCTGAGCGGCCGGCTCAGGCCATCCCGCCGTTGATCGAGATCACCTGGCCCGAGATGTACCCGGCCTCGGGCCCGGCAAGGAAGGCAACCAGCGCGGCGACTTCCTCGGGTGTGCCCGCCCGCCGGGCCGGCACCAGCTCGGCCAGCACCTTGGCGTCCAGCAACTTGCCCGCCATCGCCGACTGCACGATCCCTGGCGCCACCACGTTCACCGTGATGCCACGGCTGGCCAGCTCCAGCGACAGCGCCTTGCTGGCCCCGTGCAGCGCCGCCTTGGCGGCCGCGTAGTTCACCTGTCCGCGGTTGCCCATCACCGCCGCCACCGAGCTGATGCTGATGATGCGGCCCCAGCGGGTGCGCGCCATCGGCAGCGAGAGCGGCTGCGTGACGTGGAAGAAGCCGTTCAGCGAGACGTCGATCACCCGCTGCCACTGCTCGGGGCGCATGCCGGGGAACACGGCGTCGTCGTGCACGCCCGCGTTGTTCACCAGGACCTGGATCGGGCCGTTCGCCAGCAGCGCGTCGAGGGCGGCGGCGCTCGCCGCAGGGTCGGTCACGTCGAACGCCACCGCCTCGGCCGAGCCGCCGGCCGCGCGGATCGCCGCCACCACGTCCTCGGCCGCGGCCAGGCGGGCATTGGCGTGCACCACGACGTGCAGCCCATCGCGCGCCAGCCGCTGCGCGATCGCCCGGCCGATGTCGCCACTGCCACCGGTGACCAGAGCGCGCTTCATGGGGCCTCCATGCCAAGCACGACCGCGAGCCGGCCGGTGACGAGCGCCTGGTCCGCGTGCGCGACGCGGAAGGCATAGAGCAGCTGGCGCGCATCGGCCGCGATCTCCTGCGCCTCGACCACCAGTTCGCCGGGCAGGTCGTCCAGCCGCAGGCGGTGCAGCGCCACTGCGCGGGCACTGGCCAGGCGGCCGGCGACGGCCGCACTGCCCTGCGCCGCCGCACGCAGTCCGCCGTGCACCGCCGCAGCCTGCGCGGCGTACTCGATGCCGGCGCTGGCAAGCAGGCCGCTGCGGGTGCGCAGAGGATGTGCCGGGTCGGTGTGGCTGGTCGCGGTGCAGCGGATGCCGGCCGCGTCCCAGGAGAGCACCGATGCCAGCAGGCACATGCTCCCGGCGTGCGGCACCAGGCGCGCGATGCCGTGCCGGTCGATCGCCGCGCTCACCGGCCGCCTCCGTCCGGAACCACGACATCGACCTGCAGGCCGAGCGGGGGCTGCAGCGCGAGCACCAGACGCGCCGCCCGGCGGCGCGCGATCGCCTCCAGCAGGGGCAGCGCGCGGGCGCAGGGGATGCTTCGCCGCAGGGCCTCCAGCCCGACGTCCCGGCACGGCGTCTCCTCGCGGCGCGCGGCGCCGGGCAACAGGTCCAGCCGCAGCGTGGCACGCGCACGCCGGTCGGGCTGCGCGCCACGCTGCAGCAGCAGCGCCACCCCCATCATGTCGGGCAGCGGCCGCGCCGCCTGCAGTGGCTGCGGGTACGGCGTGTCGCTCGCGACCAGCAGCAGCGGCGCGTCGGTGCCTTGCAGCTGCGCCAGCGCGGCGACCAGCCCGGCCGCGAAACCTTCGTCGTGCGCGCACAGGCTGGTGGAGGCCTCGCGGCTGCCGACTGCGATGTGCCAGTACCCGGCAGGGGCGTTGTGGACCGAGTTGGTGAAGCGGGTCGGCGAGACCAGCCGGTCGGCCGAGGCCGGCGCGCCCAGGGCGTCGCACAGGGCATGGCAGTTCGCGCCATCGCCACCGGATGCGGTGAAGATGGTGGCCAGCTTCTGCGGGTCGACGTCAGCCTCGGCGCAGGCCTCCTCGGCGGCCGCCATCGCCACTTTCACCGACGCGCCCGCGCGGCGCCGCTCGGCCGGCGGCAGGCGCAGCAGCGCGGGCAGCGCGCAAGGAGCCGGCAGGTACGGCGACTCGCCGCGCAGCGCGGCCTGGGCCTGCGGCCAGGACGCGAGACCCGGGCCGACCAGGCCGATGCCCAGCACGTGAAGGTCGATCGCGGCCATCAGGCGGCTCCCAGGACCAGGCTGGCGTTGGAGCCGCCGAAGCCGAACGAGTTGCTCAGCACGTGGCGCACGGTGCCGCGGCGGTTGGCGCCGAGGTAATGGATGCGCAGCCCGGGGTCGCGCTCGCGCAGGTTGAGGCCGCCCGGCATCAGCCCCTCGCGGATCGCGATCAGGCCGAGGACCGCCTCGACCCCACCGGCCGCGCCCAGGGTGTGGCCGGTGGCGCCCTTGGTGGAGCTGCAGGGCACGTCGCGGCCCAGCACCTGCTCGACAGCCCGGTCTTCCGCCGCGTCGTTGTTGGGCGTGGCCGTGCCGTGCAGGTTGACGTAGTCGATCTGCGGGGGTTGCAGGCCGGCGTCGGCCAGGGCGCGCTGCATCGCCAGCGCGGCGCCGGCGCCCTCAGGATGCGGCGAGCTCATGTGGTGGCCATCGCTGCTCTCGCCCACGCCCAGCAGGCGGCCCACCGGGGCGTCGGCACCGTCCTCGCGCTGCAGCAGCGCGAAGGCGGCCGCCTCGCCGATCGAGATCCCGCAGCGGCCCGCGTCCCAGGGACGGCAGATCTCGGGCGAGAACAGTTCGAGCGAATGGAAGCCGTACAGCGTCGTCAGGCACAGGCTGTCGACCCCGCCCACCACGGCCGCGTCGACCAGACCGGCCTCGATCAGGCGGGCCGCGTCGCCGAACACCTTGGCGCTGGAGGAGCAGGCGGTCGACACCACCCAGGCCGGGCCTTCCAGCCCCAGTGCCAGCCGGACGAAATGGGCCACGGCGGCGGTGCTGTGGGTGCTGGCGTAATGGAAGTCGCCAGGCAGCGCGCCATCCGGCCCGCGGCGCCGGTACGCATGCTCGGTCTCGAGGATGCCGGAGGTGCTGGTGCCAAGCAGCACCGCGACGCGGTGCGCGCCCCAGCGCTCGCGCGCGGCATGCACCGCCTGCGCGAATCCATCCTGCTGCAGCCCGAGCCAGGCGAGCTGGTGGTTGCGGCAGGCATGGCCCGCCAGGGCGGCAGGCAGGGCGACCTGCTCCAGCCCCGCGACGGGGCCGATCCAGCCGGGGAGGACCACGTCCTCGAAGTCGCAGGGACGCAGGCCGCAGGCGCCGGCCTGCAGCGCGGCCGCATGCGCCGCGAGACCGGCGCCGAGCGCGGTGATCAGCGTCGCATGGGTGATGGGAAGGGACTTCATCGTGTGGGATCCGATCGTTCAGGCGCGCTGCGCCACCAGCAGCACGTTGGCGAAGGGCGTGCCCTCGCTCAGGGGACGGGCCTGCACGGCCAGGCCGAGCGAGCGCAGCTGCGCGATCCATTCGTCGAGGGCACGGCCGTGGGCTGGCGAGAGGCCGTGCCCACGCAGCCACGCCACCAGGGTGTCGACCCACTGGCTGGCGCGGAACCGGCCCCCGCGGCGCGCGTCGCCGACCCGCAACAACAGCCGGCCGGAAGCGGGCAGCGCATCGCACACGCGACGCAGCACAGCCTCCTGCTCGACATGGTCCATGTAGTGCAGCACGTCGAGCAGCACCACGGTGTCGGCAGCGGGAAAGGGCGTGCGGCGCAGGTCGGCGCAGACGAACGATGCGTCGCCGCTGCCGTCCTTCTCGCCGCTGCCGAGCGCCGTCCGCGCGCGCTGGATGTCGCGCGCCAGCAGGTCGATGCCGGCCACCCGGGCGCCGGTCGGCGCGGGCGGCCAGCTGGCGGGCCATTCGCCGGCCGCACGCATCTGCGAGCAGGCACGCAGCAGGCTGGCCAGCAATCCCTGGCCGCAGCCCAGGTCGAGCACGCGCGCCTGCGGCGCGATCAGCCCGGCCGCCAGCAGGTGGCGAAATACCGGGTCGCCGCGCAGCTTGCCGCGGGCGAAGTGCCAGGCGAAGCGGCCGCTGGCCCGGTACGGCGCGCTGGCGCGCTCGAGCAGACGGCGCCATGCCGTGGCGTCGGCGCGCAGGTCGGGCACGGTGGCGGGCTGGTCCATCCGTGCTCAGGACGCGCGCAGCGCCTGTGGCAGCGTCACGCAGCGCAGGCCCCGCCGCTGGATGTCGGCCAGCAGCGTCGGCAGCACCGCAAGCGTCACGGGCTCGCCCTGCGCCGTGCAGGCCGCGTTGCCGTCGTGCAGCAGCAGGATGTCGCCCGCGGCCAGCCCGCGCGTGAGGCGTTGCAGCACGCGCACGGGATCGCGCTCGCGGGTATCGAAGCCCCGGCGCGTCCAGCTGACCAGCCGCAGGCCCAGCCCGTGCAGCACGGGCGCCAGGAAGGGGTTGCGCAAACCGGCGGGTGCGCGAAACAGCGTGGGCGCCTGGCCGGCGGCCTGCGCGAGCGCCTCCTGCGCCCGCACGATCTCGCGCCGCATCGGCCCCGGGCCGAGCAGCGAGAAATGGTGGCGGTGCACCAGGCTGTGGTTCTGCACGCTGTGGCCGCGGCGCACGATCTCGCGCACCAGGTCCGGGTGGCGCCGGGCCCGGGCGCCGATGCAGAAGAAGGTGGCGCGCGCCCCGGCCGCGTCCAGCAGGTCGAGCACGCGGGGCGTGACCTGCGGGTCGGGACCGTCGTCGATGGTCAGCCCCACTTCGCCCCGCTGCACGGCCTCGGGCGGCAGGCGCAGCAGGTTGTCGCCCAGGGCGGTCGAGCGGGGCCACAGGCCGGTGGCCGCGAGCAGCAGATGGTTCAGGGCCACGGCCCCGGCGGCATGCGGCCAGAGCCCCGGCGAGGCGAGGAACGCGCCCGCGGCGCCCAGGTGGACCGCCGCGGAGGCCTGCAACAGCGGCGGGAGGGGCCAACGCCCCGGCCGCGCTTGGACGGTGGTGGGGATCACGGGGACTGGAGTGGCAGTGCCGGGTGCGCGCACCCGGCTCAGGCTGGGGGCGATTGTCCCACAAGCGCCTGCGCGGACGCGGGTGCCGAGGGTGGGCAGAAGGCTGCCGACAGGAGCAGCGACAGCAGTGCGCCGGGCGCGACGGTGCGCCCCAGCGCCGCCAGCGCGGGCACGTCCGCGGTGGCCAGCAGCCCGAACGAGGCCACCGTCGTGAGATTGGCCAGCAGCAGCGACGCGAGCGTGTCGACTTCGGCGGCCCCGCGGTCGTGCAGATGGTCGAAGAACAGCGCGTAGTTCGAACCGATCGCCATCACGAGCAGCAGCCCCACCAGGTGCATCACGCCCAGGGAGACGCCCGCGACGGTGAGTCCGGCCAGCACCAGCACCACGCTGGCGGCCAGCGGCGCCAGCACGCGCCGCAGCCGGGCTGCCGACCGCAGGTGCCAGGCCAGCAGGGCCACCACCGCCAACGCGCCGGCCAGGGCCTGCCAGCGGGCCTGGCGCATGTAGTCGGCGTACATCGCATCGAGCTCCTGCTGCACGCGGATCACGCGCGCGTTCGGCAATCCGGCCAGTGCGACAGGCAGCGCCTGGGCGGCCGCGTCGTGCCGGTCGGCCGCCGGCACCAGGCTGAGCAGCGCGATCCAGCCGCGGCCGTCGGCCGAGCGCACCAGCTGCGCATCGAGTGCGCCGGCCAGCGGCGTGCCCTGCAGGTCGGCGCGCGTCAGCGGCGCGAGCCGGCGCTGCGCCTGCACGTCCTCGACGAAGGGCTCCAGCCTGGCCGCGGGGAGCGCGCCCGCATCGGCCGCCGCATGCACCCGTTCGCGCAGCGTGGGCGCATCCGGCAGCACGGCCTGGCGGGCACGTTGTGCGCGCGGGCTCGGCAGCAGCAGCGCGGGCGACTGGTAGCCGCGCAGGAGTCCGCGCTCGACCAGAGGATCGAGGCGGGCGCCGGCCTGTTCCGCCGCCTCGAGCGCCCCGGCTTCGTCGGCACCCTGCACCGCCACCAGCGTTCCGACATCGGCCGCACCCAGGTCGGCACGCAGGAGGGCGTCGAGCGCGAGACCATCGGCCGGAACCGGGCTGAGCGTGGCCAGCGTGCCCCGCCAGGGCGTCGGATGCAGGAGCAGGACCGCCACCCCGGCCACGGTGAGCACGGCCAGCGGGCGTCGCCAGCGCGGCGCCGCCATGCTGGCGCGGCGCGTCCATTCGCCCAGGGCGGTGCGCAATCCCAGCCCGGGCGCACCGTCCGGCGCCAGTCGTGGCAGCACGAAGCGGGTGGTGGCCGCGGCAGCCAGCAGGCCGCTGAGGGAGAACACGCCCAGTTGCTGCAGCCCGTCGAATCCCGAGGCCACCAGGGTCGAGAACCCCGCCAGCGACGTCAACAGCCCGAGCCGCACCGTCGGCCAGTGCTCGCGGCGCCAGCCTTCGCGCCCCAGTCCGCGCGCCTGCACCAGGTAGTAGATGCCGTAGTCGACCGCTTCGCCGATCAGCGTGGCGCCGAAGCCGAGCGTGATGCCGTGGACCTGCCCCGCCGTCAGGCTCACTGCGGCGATGCCCGCGACCACGCCGCTGGCCACCGGCAGGGCCGCGATCCCCAGGGGTTTGAGCGAGCCGAATGCCACCACCAGCAAGGCCAGCATGGCGAGGCTGCCGAGGATGGAGAGGCGCTCCACCTCGGCACGGATGGTCTCGCGGGCCTCCACGGCGAAGACGCCAGGTCCCGAGAGTTCCAGCACCACGCCCGGCGCCTGCAGCGCAGCGAAGCGCGTGCGGACCGTGGACTGCGCGCGTGCCTGGGCGTCCAGGTCCTCGCCACCGGCCCGGGTGGTGGCCAGCAGCACGGCGCGCGGCGCGACCCGCGACACCCACACGCCGCCCTCGACGCGGGGAGCACTGGGCGGCTGCATGGTCTCCACCAGCCGCACCGCCTCGCCGGTGGGATCGCGCCAGAGCAGCGGCTTGACCAGGGCGCCGGCCGGCGTGCCGAGCAGGCCGAGCGTGTCCTGCATCGCGTCGCGCAGGCCCGCCGTCGTGAACCGCTGTTCGTCCACGCCGGGACTGAGCAGGTAGCGGCGCTCGAACACCAGGCGCGCGACGTCGTCGCCCCCGGCACGGTCGCCGTTGTGCACCGACTCGAAGTCACCGCTCTCGCGCAGTGCGGCGGCCAGGCGACGGGACGCGTCGATCCGCGCCGGCGCCTCGCCGCCGCGCAGCCCGATCATCAGCACGCGCGCGGTGGCACCCGATCTGAGCTGGGCGAGCAGGACACGCTGCTCGGCCGTCGGGGCCGCGGGCAGGAAGGCGGACAGGTCGGCGACGTAGTTCGCGCGCGTGCACAGCCACAGCCCGAGCGCCATCAGCGCCAGCCACAGCCAGGGCAGCGGATCGCGCCAGGCCGCGCGCCGCGGGACCGGGGAATTCAACGGGAGGTCCCGGCCGGGGCGGCCGGCAGCGGCTGGATCTGCATCACCGAGCGATCGCCGTCGGCCATGGTGATGCGCACCTCGCGCACCTGGTCCTGGCGCCCTTCCACCTGCACCTGCGCGACGATCCCGCGCAGGCGGACCTCGCGCGGGACCAGTTCGAGCTGCCACCGCTCGGGGCCGCCCTGCAGCCGGGGGGCGAAGTCGCGCTCCAGCAGGGCGCGGTTGCCGGTCAGGGTGCCGCGGATCGCCTCGACGACCACCGCCGCCTCCGGCAGTGCATCGAGCTGCGCGGTGCGGGTGCGGCTGCCCTGGGTCATCGTGAGCTCGTTGCCGACGACGGCGAGTCGCTCGCGGCGCGGCGCCAGGGTCTCGCGCACGAAGGTGTCGGGCGCCGAGAAGCTCAGGCGGCCGCTGGACCGCAGCGGCTGCTCGACCTGCTGCACGTGGCGCTCCTCGGTGAAGGTCGCCTCGCCGGAGCGGGTCTGCGCCAGCAGCCGCATCAGCGCGTCGAGGTCGAAGCCGGCGGCACCGGCGTGGCCGGCAATGCACAGCAGCGGCGCCAGCAGGATGCCGCGCACCAGGGTCGTTCGCTTCATGGCGGGCTCCCGGAAGGACTCGATGGAGCGACTTCCGGGTCAGCCCAGAAATCGAAGAAGTTGAACCAGTTGTCGGGTGCTTCGCGGCAATGCGCTTCGACCAGGCGCACATAGCGCTCGAGCGCCGCGCGCACGGCGGGCGCGACGTCGCGCTTGCCACCGCCGCGCGCCTGGCTGAAATCGGCCAGCGGCACGAAGCGGATGTCGTAGCCGTTCGCGCCGGTGTGCAGCGCGGTCATGAACAGAACGGGACGGCGCAGCAGCGCGGCCAGCCGAAAGGCGCCATCGGAGAAGGCGGCGGGCCGGCCGAGGAAGTCGATCCAGTGGGTGGCCGTGCGCTGGGAGGCCGCCTCGGCCCCCGCGGCCTCCAGGCTGCGGTCGGCCAGCAGTCCGGCCACGCCGCCGGCGTCGAGCCAGTCGCGCAGCTCCAGCATGGCGCCCATGTGGCCCAGGCCGATGACGCGCAGTTCGGCCTCGGGGGCGATGGCGCGCAAGGTGCTGTTGATCAGGCGCGCGTTCTCCTCGTACATCAGCATCGCGATCGGCAGGCCGCGCCGGCTCTCCCCGACGGCGCGCAGCGCCTCGAAGCTGCCCAGGTGCGCCCCGACCAGGAAGGCGCCCCGTCCCAGGGCCAGCACCGCCTCCAGGTGCTCGGTGCCGGTGACGCGGATGTCGAAACGTCCGAACTCGCCGCGCAGCAGGTACACCCGGTCCAGCACGGTGCTGGCGAAGCGGTGCAGGTGGCGGTACCGGTCGATCCAGCCGGGGCGGCGTCCGAGCACCCGGCCAAGGTAGTCGCGCGAGGCCCGCGCGCTGGTGCCGCCGAACAGGAGGAAGTACAGGACGATCGGATGCAGCACCACCCGCGAGGTGCGCCGCCCCAACGTGACGGCGATCCATCGCATCAGCTGCAGGACCCACCTGCTGCTGCGCTCCGGCTGGCTCGTCCAGGCGGCGGTGTGCGCGCCCGCGCGCGGCGAGCCGGACGTCATGCGACAGGCTCCGGCGGCGCCTGCAGCTGCGCCGTCGCGGCCAGCACGCCCGCGGTGCCGTCGCCGGGGCCCAGCCGCCAGACCTCGACGTGGGCACGCCGGCGGCCGGGGTCGGTCGTCCAACGCACGTCGAGGTCGGCACCGGGCGGCACCGGCGCCAGGAATTTCACCGCCCCCAGCGAGGCACCGGCCGCCACCCAGGCTGCGCAGTCGGGTGCCTGGATCAATGCCTCGATCGCCTGCGCGAGCAGCACCACCCCGGGAAGCAGCGGCTGGCCGGGGAAGTGGCCGGCGAACGCCGGGTGGTCGGGGGCGATCGGCACGCGCACGCGCTGCTGGGCGTCAGGCACGCGTGTCCTCCCCCACCAGCCGGCCCGCCAGCCCGGCGAGCCGGTCGGCCGGCAGCTTGCCGCTCGGGTCGCGCGGCAGCGAATCGAGCCACACCATGCGCCGCGGCAGGAACGCCGCGTCGATGCGCTCGCGCAGCGCGGCGGTCAGACGGGCGCGGTCCAGGCCCGGCGCCACCACCAGGGCCACCAGCCGCACCACGTCCTCGTCCCGGCGCGAGGGCGGCAGCCAGAAGGCGCCGTCGATCACGCCCGGGATGGACAGCAGCTGGTGGTTGAGGTGGGACAGCGACGTGCGCTTGCCCGCCACGTTGACCATGTCGTTGCTGCGCCCCAGCAGGCGGAAGCGGGTGGGCGACAGCACCTCCAGCACGTCGGCCAGCGGGGTGGGTTCGCCGACATGCCCTCCCTGCACGAGCGTGCGGTCGCCATCGCCGGTCAGGCTCAGCCCGTCGAACGTGCGCCATTCGGTCGAGGCGGTGGTGCGACGGGTCGCCACCTGGCCGGCCTCGGTGCAGCCGTAGATCTCCATCAGCGGAGCGGCCAGCGCGGCCTCCACCTGCCCCGCCACGGGAACCGACAGGGGCGCCGTCGCCGAGATGACCAGGTCCACCGGCGGCAGCGCGATGCCCGCCTCGGTCAGGTTCCGCAGGTGGACCGGGGTGGTCACCAGCACGCGCGGGCGCGGCACCAGCGCGAGCACCCGCGCGACGTCCTGCGGGAAGAACGGGCGCTCCGCGGCGAAGGCGGCCCCCGAGAGCAGCGGCAGCAGCACCGTCGACTCGAAGCCGTACATGTGCTGCGGGGGCACGGTGCCCACGAAGCTCACCCCGTGCAGGTCGGGCCGGCCCAGGTGCTCGGCCACGCGCTGTGCGCTTGCGCGGATGCTGGCCTGCAGCAGGCCCCAGTGCTTCGCGTGCGGAACCGGCTGCCCGGTGGAGCCGGAGGTGAGCACGTGCGCCACGGGCTGCGCCTGCGGCACCAGAGGAATGTCGGGCCCGGCCTGCGCGCCGGCCAGGCTGGCCGAGGCGTTCGCATCGCCCGGCGCCGACGGATACGGCAGCGTGGGCAGACCGACCGCCGGCGCCGCCTCGTCCGCCAGCACATAGGCCCCGGGGAACAGGTCGTGCAGGCGCCGCAACGTGTCCGCCGTGTGGTTCGGCGGCATCAGGCCAGCCTGGCCGCGCACGGCCGCGGCGCCGAACGCCACGGCGAAGCGATAGCGGTCGGCGGTGAGCGCCAGCACGGGCCCGCCCGGCCGCAGCAGCCCGGCCAGATGCTGCACGTCGCCCAGGTACTGCCGCCGCGAGATCGGATGGCCCGCGTGCCAGCAGACGGGGGTGTCCGGCGGCAGGCCGGTCGGCAGCAGCGGCAGATCCGCGAGGCCGGGCGTCATGGCGCCTCCTGCTCGCGGGCGGGCGCGTTGCCATGGGCACGGTAGGCCCGCAGGCCGTCGGCCAGGCTCACCCGCTCGAACTCCGGATGCAGCCGGTAGCGCAGCAGGTATTCGCCCGTGAACAGGGCCACTGCCGAGACCGGGGTGACCAGGTTGGCGAACATCGACCAGCGGTCGAAGTCGGCGCCGAAGAACAGGCCCAGCGACAACGCCACCATCAGCAGGAAGTAGCCGGTCCAGACCTGCGTGACGTGCCGGGTGTAGGTGGCCAGTGCCGGCGTCAGCCCGCCGTGCAGCCGCGCGGCAAGCGACGAGATCAGCGGCTGGCGGCCGGCCCGCAAGGTGGTGCCGAACCAGGCACCCAGCGCCAGGTGCGCGCCGGCGTGCTGCGCCAGGTAGAGCAGGTGCGGGTCGAGCGCGCCGCCGCGGGCCGACATGGCGGCAATGCCCGCCGCGGCGAGGCCGGCCGCGAGCGCGAGTGCGCGATGACCACCTGCCCAGAGGCCGCACAGGCCGACCGTCACCAGGGGGCCGAGCACCAGGGCAAGGGCCGCCGGCGAGTGGCCGGCCAGCGTCATGGCCAGGTGCGAGGCAACGGCGTAGGCCACGGCCGCGAGCGCGCCGAGGATCCAGCGCTGGCCGGAGGACGCGCGGCTCGGGCGCGGCATCTCAGGTGGTGCGGTTCGCCGCGATGTAGTCGCAGAGGCTGGACAGCGAGGCGAAGATCTTCTGGTTGTTCTCGTCGTCCGAGCGCAGCTGGACGCCATAGCGCCTGGACACGACGAGCGACACCTCCAGGATGTCGATCGAATCCAGGCCGAGGCCATCCCCATAGAGCGCAGCCGCAGGATCGATCTCCTGCGGCGACATCTCGAGGTTGAGTTCGGTCACCAGCAAGCTCGCCATCTCTTGCAGCAACTGGCTGTCGGCAGTCTTCATATGCACGGTCGATCGCCCCTGCCAGAGACGCAAGGTGGGCGAATTTTATCAACGCGACAGTGGCGGCACGGACGCGGGCAGTGGACACGCCCGCGGCAAAAAGCCGCTTTGTCGATCTGTTACGTGGGGATCGCCCTCTCCGGCGGCAGCGCGACGTGGCGCGCCAAGGAAAACGGCACCAGCAGCGAGGCTGCTGGTGCCGTGAGAGTGGTGCGGCTGGCAGGATTCGAACCCACGACCCCTTGGTTCGTAGCCAAGTACTCTATCCAACTGAGCTACAGCCGCGAAGCCTGCAAGTATACAGCACTTGCGCGGGGGTTTCCGCATCTGGTGTCGCGGACCGCGCCGACCCGGTGCGCGACGATACTGCCGCCGATGGTCGAGCCGCAACTTCGGATCACCGCGCCGCTGGGCGCCGCGCAGACGCTCGCCTGGGCCTCCAGCTACTACCTGCTCGCGGTGCTGGCCGAGCCCATCGCGCACGAACTGGCGCTGCCCCTGCCCCTGGTCTTCGCCGCCTTCTCGCTGGCGCTGGTGGTCTCGGCCTGCACCGGACCCTGGGCCGGTCGCACGATCGACCGCATCGGGGGGCGGGCCGTGCTCGCCTGCAGCGCGATCGCCTTCGCTGCCGGCCTGGCCCTGTTGTCCCGCGCGAGCGGGCTGGTCGGCCTGCTGTGCGCCTGGGCGCTGCTCGGCGTGGCCATGGCTGCGGGGCTCTACGACGCCGCGTTCGCCACGCTGGTGCGGCTGCACGGCCAGCACGCGCGCCCCTCGATCACGGGCGTGACGCTGATGGCCGGCTTCGCCAGCACCGTCGGCTGGCCGGCGTCGGCCTGGATGGCCTCCGCCTGGGGCTGGCGCGGCGCCTGCCTGGGCTGGGCCGCGCTGCACCTGTTCGTCTCGCTTCCCCTGTATCTCAGCCTGCCGCGCGCACCGGCCGTGCGCGAGCGGCCCGACGACCGCGGCCAGGCGGCCGAGCCGGCCACGCCGGTGCCGCTGGCCACCGCAGCCGCATTGGCCGCCATCTTCGCGATCACCTGGTTCACCAGCACCGCCATGGCGGCGCACCTGCCGAGGCTGCTGCAGGCCGCGGGCGTGACGCTGGCGACCGCGGTGCTGGTCGGCGCCCTGATCGGGCCGGCGCAGGTGGTGGCCCGCTTGCTGGAATTCGGGGTGCTGCAGCGCTTCCACCCACTGCTGGCGGCCCGGCTGGCAGCCCTGGGCCACCCCGCCGGCGCGCTGGCGCTGTTCGCACTGGGGCCGGTGGCGGCTCCGGCGTTCGCGGTGCTGCACGGCATGGGCAACGGCATCATGACCATCGCGAACGGTGCCCTGCCGCTGGCCTTGTTCGGGCCGCGCGGCTATGGCGCGCGCCAGGGCTGGCTGATGCTGCCGGCCCGCATGGCGCAGGCCAGCGCACCGTTCCTGTTCGGGCTGGCGCTGGAGCGCTGGGGCGCCGCGTCGCTCTGGGGAACGGCCGCGCTGGGAATGGTCAGCGCGTCGCTGCTGCTGACCCTTGGCCGGCGCCCGGCTGCCGTCCAGCCGTCCTGACGAGGCCGTGGCCGCTGCGGGATTGCACTGCGAACGCCGTGCGGGCGGCTCCTACACGCCGGTCGTGCCACTGCGCCTAGATTGGTCGCCTCACTGACTTGGAGACAGCAATGGCGACGAACCGCGGCGGCCCCGTGAAGATGAGCGGCGATGTGCACCTGCCGGATGCCGAGTCCCCGGACCTGGCCGTCGAGGAAGGCCTGTCCGGCCTGGAGAACCTCGCGCGCGAGCGGACGCAGGCAGGCCGGGCCGGCGTCCGCAAGGCGGGCAGGCTGGTCGACGACGTCGACGCGAGCGGCGACGCAGTGGCCGCCGACGTTGCGAGCCGGGACGACGACCCTCCGACCGACGACACCACCGCCGATGACGCCACGACCAAGGACGCCGGCGCAGCGGACCGGGTCGCCCGTCCGGCAGCGCGCAGCGTCGCGGCCGGCCTGGGCGGCGCCGATGGCGCCCAGCCGCGGCCGCACCCCCGCGCAGCCCTCAGCTTCGACCGCGAACTGGGACGGCAGGACGCCGACCCCGTTGCCTGGTCGGTGCCGCGCGGCACCGACCGAGCTTCCAGCGTGCGGCCCTGGATGTGGGCACTGGGCGCGCTGGTGCTGTACCGGATCCTGCGCTGACGGCTGGCTGCCGGCCGGCGCGGGTGGCACGCCGGCGGAGCTTGCGCAGCGATCATTCATGCGCAAGACATGACGTGCACGATCCCGCGGCGGTGCGTCCCCGGCCGGCGCGGCACCGGGCGGCCCTGTGGTCTCCATGGCAGTCGCACGGATGAGGCTTGTCCTGTTCGTGTGCAGCCGGAACGCGCTGTTCTCCAGGAAGGCGCCGAGCACGCCGCCGCCAGGCGGTATGGCGCCGCGACTGCATCGCCCGGCGAGGACCCGGTGGTTCGCGCGCAGGCGAGCCACCGCACGGCGAGCGCGTGACGGCCCGCTGTCCCTCCTGCGCCGACACGCTCCAGGTGGCCGCGGCGACGCCCCAGCAGGCGGGCGGCCTTGCCACCGTGAGCGTGGCGTGCGCGTGCGGCCAGTCCCAAGGTATCTTCGAGCTCCCGGCGACAAGCGCCTGACACGACGCGCGCCCCACCACCTCGCGTCCGAACCCCGCACCATGCTCCAAGGCCTCGCCGTCGCAGTTGCCGCGTTCGCCCGCACACGCTGGTGGAGCCGGCAGCTGCGGTCGCGCGCGGACATCGAGCGGCACCAGGATCGTCGGCTGCAACGCCTGCTGGAGCGCTGCGGTCGCGAGTTCCCCTTCTACAGCGGCCTGCGCGCGACCGGGCTGGCCGACCTGCCGGTGATGGACAAGACCCGCCTGCTGGCCCACTTCCCGGAGCTCAACCGCCCGGGCCTGGACCTGGCGGAGATCCGGGCCGCGCTCGCCCGGGGAGACGAGCGGATCGCCGGCCACGTGGTCGGCCAGAGCACGGGAACGTCGGGCAACCGCGGCTACTACGTGATCACCGAGCTGGAGCGCTACGAATGGCTCGGCACCCTGCTGGCCAAGGCGCTGCCGGACGCGCTGTGGCGCCGGCACCGCGTGGCGCTGGCCCTTCCCGGGCTGTCGCGGCTGTACCGGTCGGCCTCGTCCGGCAGCCGGATCGTCCTGGGCTTCTTCGATCTCGCACAGGGGGTCGACGCGTGGGCGCCCGCCTTCTGCGAGTTCGCGCCGGACACCGTGGTCGGAACCCCCAAGGTGCTCCGCCGGCTGGCGGAACAGGGGCACCTGCACGCCCGCCATGTCTTCAGCGGCGCCGAGGTCCTGGACCCGCTGGACCGCACCGTGATCGAAGAAGCCACCGGCGTGCGGGTGCGGGAGATCTACATGGCCACCGAAGGCCTGTTCGGCGTGTCCTGCCCGCACGGGACGCTCCACCTGGCCGAGGACGTCGTCCATTTCGAGTGGCAGCGGGCGAGCGCCGACTCCGAGCTGCGGATCCCGCTCGTGACTGACTTCACGCGCCGCGCGCAGGCGATGGTCCGCTACCGCATGAACGATCTGCTGGCACTGGCGCCCGGGCCCTGCCCCTGCGGGTCACCGCTCCAGCCGGTCCGCAGCATCGAGGGTCGGCAGGACGACGTCTTCTGGCTGCAGGCGCCGGGCGGATGGCGTCTCGTCACGCCCGACGTCGTGCGCAATGCGATCGTCGACGCGTCGCCGGCGATCCGCGATTTCCGCGCGGTGCAGGCCGATGCGCACAGCATCGAAGTGGCGCTGCCCCCTGATCTGCCGGCCGGCGTCGATGCCGCGGTCGTCCAGGCCCTGCGCGGGCGCCTGGCGCCTTTCGGCGCCGGCGATCTGCGCCTGACGGTCGTTCGCGGGATCGACGCGCCGATGGACCGCAAGCTGCGGCGCGTGCGCCGCGCCTGGACACCGCCGCCGGGCCTTCAGAGCCAGAACTGAAGCTCGCGCTGCTGCGCAGACGACGCCCGCCCGTTCGCCAGCCGCCAGATGAGCGGCCCGAACAAGTCCATCGGTCCCACGCTGAAGGCCGCTTCGCCGAAGCGCTCGATCGTGGCGGCCTGGCGCGCGAGCATGACGCGGTCCTGGTGCAGCACGGGCCGGTGGAACGCGATCAGCAGCCAGCGCTTGAGCCAGGCGGGCAGCAGCCCGCGTCGGGTGGAGAAGTGCGCGAAAGGCCGGGTGCGCTCCTGCGATTCGGGCGTGAAGATCACCGTCAACGTCAGCGTCGATCCTGCGTCGCTGTCGAAGGCCAGCTGCGCGATGCTCGGCGCGAGATAGCGGCCGACCACGGTGGTGCGCCGACCCTCGAACAGCTGCGGCAGCCACGCGAGACTGGCCTCGGCCTCGTCGTAGCGGGCCTCCCCGCCCCGCTCGTCGCTGGTGAAGCGCACGCGCACGGCCCGGCGCGCGCCAGGGCGCCGCACCAGGTAGGGATGCAGGAAGTGCGGATGCGCCGGATCGAGCAGGTTCTCGATGGCGTCGAGCACGCGCGCCCGGCTTGCGGGCAGCGGCCACCAGAACCCGTCCCGGGTCGGCTCGTCCAGGACCGGTGGCAGTCCGGGGAACGCGGCGGGGATCGGCGCCAGGCTGACCCAGACCAATCCTGCGCATTCCTGCACGGCCAGCGCCCGCGCCGCGACATCGGGCACCGCCTCCGCCCCGGGCACCCGCACGCAGCGCCCCCCCGCATCGAAAGCCCAGCCGTGGTACGGACAGTGGATCGCGCCGTCCCGGACCTGTCCGCAGGAGAGCGGAACGTTGCGGTGCGGGCAGCGGTCCACCAGGGCGACCGCCTGGCCGCCACTTCGGAACAGCACGACCGGCACGTCCATCAGGGTCCGCGCCAGCGGCCGGGCGCCCAGCTCGCGCGCATGCGCGAGCGGATGCCAGCCGCTCGCGAGGGCGCATGGCCAGGAGTCACCGTTCACAGCTGCCTCCTGCGCATGACGGGCACGACCACGCGCCACAGCAGCATGCCGAACACCCGCAGCAGCCAGCGCCGCCAGGGCGCCACGCCACCCGCCCAGACCGCGGAGCACTCGATGACGGGGCGGGCACCGCGCGTGCGCTTGAAATCCGCCGCACCCGCCGAGGCATTCAGTCGCAGCCCGAGCGCTTCGGCCTGCTCGCAGAACAGGTAGCTCGCGATCCGGTACAGGCCGTCTTCGCGCGGCCTGGAGGTGTCGTACCCGACGACCGGCGGCGTCAGCACGTCGCCCCGCACCAGGCTGCCGGCGACGGACTGGATGGTGCCGCCGCTGTCGCGCGCGACCCGGTAGCGGATGACGCCGCTGCGCTGCGTGCAGGTGATCCACGCGGGCGTGAAGACCGGATTGAGTCCCGAGTACTTGTCGACGTAGAGCATGCGGTAGAGCGTGGCGATCCGCTCGGCATCGCCGGGCTGCAGCTGCCGCAGGTCCTCGACGGCCAGTCCGCTGTCGGTCAGCAGCCGGCGATCGTGGCGGGCCGCCCTGCGGGGACGCCACTGGCGGGGCAGGCTGTCCAGCACCCACAGCTGCCGGCTCGGCAGCATCAGCCATCCGTCGGCCCGCAACGCGGCATCGAGCTGGGGCGAGGACCAGGGATCGACCGACCGGACGGCGATGAGGTGGCCCGGGTAGCGCTCCTGCAGCAACTCGCGGATGGCGCGGGCATCGCTTCCATTCCAGTCGCCGTGCAGGTTGGTGGACAGCAGCCAGTTGTCGACGTGGACGATGCGGTTGACGCGGGCCGCGCGCAGCAGGACGTCCAACATGCCGAGGCCGGCTCGCAGCCAGGGGCGCAGGCGGCCCACGTCCACCAGGTCGAGCTCCCGCCGGCCGTACAGCACATAGCCGCTGTGGGGCAGGCAGACATAGCTGTCGCCGTACTCGCCGTCGTTCACCGTCACCGGGTAGAGCCGCCCGCCGCTGCGCAAGGCCATCCAGCGGGTGCGGACGTTCGCGACCAGGCCGGGCCCCGCGTGCGCCACCGCTTCGATGTAGCGCCGCTCCATCTCGCGGCCCTCGGGCCAGGCGTCCGCAGGCGCCTGCAACGGATCGAACAGCAGCAGGCTCACCCGATCGGCTCCCCATTCCACTCGATGTCGTCGGTGCTCTGGCGCGTGGGACTGCGCAGCCGCGACAGGCCCACCCAGGCGAAACGCGTCGCATCCAGCAGCGCCCCGAGCGGCACGGCAGGGCCCGCCGCGGCGAGTGCGTCCGTGCCGCGCCGCAGGTCGTGGCGCCATTGCCGCCAGCGCCCCTGCCGCAGGGCCTGCGGCCCTCCGAACAGCAGCATGGCCGGCCGGAGGTACGCCAGGCCTTCGGTGGCATGCACCGGCGGTCCGTCCCCCAGCAGGGCGTCGGCCAGCCGCGCCGCGCCGCCGAACAGGTGCACGCCGCTCACGGCGCGGGGGTTGCATTCGATCGGCACGGCCTGCCCGTCGGGACGCAGGATGATGTCGAAACTGAGCTGCCCGGTGATCCTGGCGTCCGCCGCCAGGGTGCGGGCCACGTCGAGGGCGGCCGGACAATCGATCGCTTCAAAGGCGAACGAGGCGGACCGGCCCAGTCGCCAGAGCGGCCGGTACGCGGCGCTCGCGACGATCTCACCGTCGCGCGCCGAGGACCAGAGGCAGATCTCCTCGCCCGCCACGTGAGCCTGCGCCGCCCATCGACCGCCGGGCCGGGCGTCGAGCGCCGCGAGCTGGCCGGCCGTGGGCCGGATCAGCGTGGCCGTGCCGAAACGGGAGAACTCGGGCTTGAGCACCAGCCCCGACGACGGACGCGCCGCCAGTGCGCGGGCTTCCTGCGGCGACGCGATCGCCTCGGTCTCGGGCGCGGGGATGCCGAGCCGGCGCGCCCACGCCGGGAACTCGATCTTGGAGTGGAGTCGGCGCAGAACCTCCGGCGTGGGGGCGAGCACCTGCCGCTGGAAACCGCATTGCGCCGCCGCCTGCGCGACGTAGAACACCTCCTCGCAGGTGGGCAGCACCACGCCGGCCGGATGGCAGCGCGCCCACGCGTGCAACGCATTCCGGTAGGCCGGGAAATCGCGCCGCGGCGAAGGCAACGGCAGCACGCGGCCGCGACCGACGGTCGACCACTTCGCCGCGTACGGCGTCACGGAGTCGGCGAGCCGGACCGCGTGCCCGGCGGCCAGGCAGGCCCGTGCCAGGTCCGTTGCCACCGGGGCACGGGCGCCGGTCACGAGCACGTCGCGCTTCACGCGACGGCCCCTGCTGGCCGCGCCGGAACGTCGTCGGCGCCGTGGTACGGTGTCAGCACCAGGTCCGGATTGCGGACATGCAACACGTGCAGCGCACCGAGGGTGGCCCGGTAGCGGCGCGTCGAGCCCAGGAAGCCGGTGGTCAGTGCCGGCGGCGGCGTGTTGGTGCGCACGGCCTCCACCGACCAGGTGGCATCGGCCACCAGGAAGTTCAGACCGCGCCGCGCGTCGGCCACCAGCAAGCCCCAATGGCCCGGGCAATGCCCAGGCAGCTCCACGGCCAGCAGCGAGCCGTCGCCCAGCACGTCGGCGCCCTCGGTGAAAGGCCTGGCGTCCGACGGAAGCGCCACCCGCGGGCGCTCCTCGAAGAACCGGGCGCGTGACGCGATGTCGGCGGGCAGGAGCCCGCGCAGCACGCCCGCGCACACGCTGCGCCAGCGCCCGCCGCGCGTCGCATCGGCCAGGCCCGCGCGCGCGCAATGGATACGCGCCGCCGGGAAATCGTTCAGCCCCGCCACATGGTCGGCGTGAAAATGCGAGAGCACCACGTGGCGCACCTCGGCAGGCTCGATGCCGAGCGAGCGGCACTGGCTGGCCGCGTCCAGCCCCGGCGGCAGGCGCATCGGCGTGAGCCAGCGGTAGAAGCGCTCCGGGACCGGCCGCGTGGCTTCGGTGAACGCGTCGGCGTAGCCGGTGTCGAACAGGACCGGCCCCTCCTCGGGGTGGACCAGCAGCGTGGGCCGCGCAGGAAACTCCACCGGGCGCCATGCCCCGCCGCGCAGCGTCATCGCCTGCGGGTGTCGGCAGCCGCCTGCCGTGAGAACGTGGACCGAGACCTCACGCATGCCGCATGCCCGCCAGCGCCCAGGCGAGCGCCTCTTGCGGCGCATGGTGCGGGCGCCAGTCCAGGCTCTCACGTGCGGCCGTCAGGTCGAAGGTCTGCGACCAGCCGGCGACCATTGCGCCATAGCGGGTCAGCGCGGGCTCTGGCCGGCCGGGCAAGGTGGCCGCCACGCGCTCGGCCACGCTGGCGACCGCGAGTGCGACACGGCGAGGAACCGACCGGATGCGGACCGGCCGGTCGAGCAGGCGGAACACCAGCGCCGCCACCTGGCCCAGGGGCAGCGGCATGCCGCCCGAGATGTTGAAGGCCTGTCCACGCAGGGCCTGGCTGCGCGTGCGGGCCGCCACCAGGGCGGACACCACGTCGCGGGCGTCGGTCAGCTCCACCAGGGCGCGGCCGCCGTGGGGCAGGACCAGCGTGCCGCTGCGTGCCGCGCGCAAGAGCCGGGGAAGCAGGACGGTGTCGAATGGGCTGACGATGGCCCGTGGCCGCAGCACGACCGTCGCCATGCCGGACGACGCGGCGGCCGCGACCAGCCGCTCGGCGGCGAACTTCGTGCGCGCGTAGTCGTTCGGCCAGCGGCGCGGCAAGAGAGACGCCTCGGTCAGCTCGAGGCGGTCGCGTGCTTCCGTGTAGATCGAGGGCGTGGCAACGTGGATGAACGCGGGGCAGCCTGCCACGCGAGCGGCATCGAGCAGCCGCTGCGTCGCCGTGACGTTGGCGGCGGCGAAGGCCTCGGGCTTGCCCCACGGTGCCGAGAGGGCTGCGAGGTGGAACACGGTGTCGACGCCGTCCGTCAGCTGCTGGAGAGGATCGCACGCCAGGTCCGCGGGACGGTACGCGATGCCGGGAGCCGACCACTCGGGCGGCGCCTCGGCTCGGCGGCCGGTGGCGACCACCTGCCAGCCCAGCTCGCGCAGCGCCGGCACCAGCACCCGCCCCAGCCCGCCGGTGGCGCCGGTCACGAGAACCCGGCCCGTCACCACTGGAACACCGCCCCGCCCAGGGAGATGCCGGCGGAGGTGCCGACCATCAGGGCCTGCTCCCCCGTACGCAGGCGCCCGCGCGTACGGGCGACATGCAGGGCGTGCGGCAGGCTGGTCGCGATCTGGTTGCCGTGCTCGGCGAAGATGTCGATGGTGCGGGCATGGCCGTCAGGCAGCATGCGCTTCAGGTGCTCCAGCGCCGGTGCGCTGGCCTGGTGGGGCACGATGGTGGCCAGCTCGTGCGGGGCGGTGCGGGCCTCGCCGAGCAGCGTCTGGAGGAAGCGTGGCAACCGGCGGCCGGCGGCCCGGAACACGCCGGGGCCGTTCATCCGGAACCGCGACGCGGCCAGGAAGCCGTCGATGTCCTCGTGCGGGCGCAGCCGCGTGCCACCGGCTTCCAGGCGGCACAGGTCGGCGCCGTCGGCATACGTCTCGATCCTGAGCGCGCGGCATCGGTGCGCACCGTCCGCCGCCAGGGCGAAGGCGCTCGCACCGTCGCCGAAAATCACCGAGGCTTCATGGTCCCGGAAATCCAGGGCGGCCGACGCGATGTCCGCCGTGAAGACGAGCGCGCGCTGCCACCGCCCGAGTGCGAACCCATCGAGCACGTGCTCCAGTGCCACCAGGAACGACAGGCACGTCGCGTTCACGTCGTAGGCGCGGATGCCGCTGCCCCCCAGCCCCAGGCGGCGCTGCACGAGCGGCGCCGTGCCCGGAATCGGCTGCTCCATCACCCCGCATGCACCGACGATGACGTCCAGCGTGTCCGCGGACCAGTCTGCCTCCGCCAGGGCCTGCGCCGCGGCGGCGGCGGCCATCGCGGAGCTGGTCTCCTGGGGGTCGGCCCATTGCCGGCGGCGGATGCCGAACGTCGCCTCGACATGCCCGTGCGGCATGCCGAGGCGCTCATCGACCTCGCGCGACGAGACCGAGCGCCGGGGATGCGCCACCGCGCTCCCGGCAATGCCGAAACTCCTGCTCTTCATCCTCCGCTCCAGTCTAGCCTTGCGTAGGCCACGTTCGGGCGGAGTGTCTCTTGCGCGCATCGCGGGCGCGGCGGATTTGCTTCGAAGTCCGGCCCTGGAATGCCGGGAGTATCGGGTCGCGGCACCGGGCCGATGCCGGGCGGGGAGCTGCCTGCGCCACCCGCAGGTTGCTAGCGCCAGACGCCCAGGACCGCGATCACCCGCCGCCAGAAAGCGTCGCCCTCGCGCATCGCTGCGATGCCGCATGCAGCGGCGCATGCGGACGCCAGCGCCAGCGCCGCGACAGGATGGAAGGGACCCGCGTGGCAGAACAGCCAGAGCGTGAGCACCAGCCCCAGGAGCGCTCCGCAGACGCAGCGCACGCGACGGCCGACAGCGGCGTCCGACTCGACCGGCAATGGGCCCGTCAGGCGGTTGCTGCCCGGCGACTCAGCGTGGGCGCGGGGCGGCCGGCGGGAGCAGCGCGGCGGTGGCCTGCCCCGCGGCAGCCCACCGTCAGCGCGCTGACGCATTCCGGAGGGCTCGCCACCAGCCACCCGACAGCACGAACCGGGGGAAGGTGACCCATTGCTCCAGGAAGATGCGGCCCACGGCGTTGGCCGGACCGGTGAATGGTTCGGGTGGCATCGCCTCCCGGCCGTGCCCGCGCCCCTGCAAGGCGACGGACACCACCATGGCCGCGAGCGACACGAGCGCCGTCAGCCACCAGGCGCGCGCCAGCGCCACGACCAGCAGGATGTTCCCGGCGAGGAACAGCGGCACCACCAGGATGTGCAGGACGAGGTTCGCCCGGGACTGGTGGTACCGCTGGTACCCGTCCCACTGCCAGCGAAGCAACTGAACGACTCCCATGGATGCGCCTCCTTTGCTCAGCGCCCGCCGGTGCTCATGGCGGCGGGCCATCGGCAGGCCAACGCCCGCCCGTTGTTCACGACGACAGCTGCCCGAGCGCGGCCTGCAGGCCTGCCAGACCGCCGACGCGCTGATCGTTGATGAAGACCTGCGGCATCTGACGCACCGCGGGCCCGCACTTGGCGTAGAAGGCCAGGCGCTCGGCCTCGTCGTCGATCCGGATTTCCTCGAACGCGAGGGACCGGGACTTCAGCAGCATCTTGACGGACTCGCACTGAGGGCAGGCCGACTTGGAGTAGACGACGATCTTCAAGCTCATCCTGCCAGTGTAGTGCCGCGTCTGCAGAGCCACGCGCGCTGCAGGCAGCCGACACCCGTGTGGTCGCCCCGGCGGTTGCGCAGCGTTCTTGGAGGATGCCATGGGCGGGCTCAAGTCGCGGGCGAAGAAGCCGAAAGGCTACATAGACCTTCGAAAGCCCCACCCGATGACCGATTCCGCACCGTCCGCAGACCAGCGCCGGGCGCGTGGCCTGTTGGCTGCGCTCGACCACACACAGGCCGTGATCGAGTTCGACCTCGACGGCCACGTGCTGCACGCCAACCCGCGCTTCCTGCAGTGCATGGGCTATGCCCTCGACGAAGTGGCCGGCCGCCACCACCGCATCTTCTGCACGCCGGAGGAGGCCGGCAGCGCGCAGTACGGCGCCTTCTGGAACCGCCTGCGCGCCGGCCAGGCCGAAGAGGGCCTGTTCATGCGCGTCGACAAGCAGGGTCGGCCGGTCTGGCTGCAGGCCTCCTACAGCCCGGTGTACGACGAGGACGGCCGCCCGGTGGGCGTGGTCAAGCTCGCCACCGATGTGACCGAGGCGCGCCGCAAGGAGCTGGAGACGCAGGCCAAGATCGCCGCCATCGACCGGGTGCAGGCCGTCATCGAGTTCGACCTCGAGGGCCACGTGCTGTGGGCCAACGACAACTTCCTGGCCACCTTCGGCTACTCGCTGGCGCAGGTGCGCGGCCAGCATCACCGCCTGTTCTGCGATCCGGCGCACGTGCGCTCGCCCGAGTACCAGCAGTTCTGGCAGCGGCTCGGGCGCGGCGAAGCGGACGCCGGCCGCTACCGCCGTCGCACGCGCGACGGTGCCGATGTCTGGATCCAGGCCTCGTACAACCCGGTGCTGGGCGTCGACGGCAAGCCGGCCAAGATCGTCAAGTACGCCACCGACATCACCGCCGACGTGGTGCGCGGCACGGAGACGCAGGCCAAGCTGGACGCGCTGGACCGCTCCCAGGCCGCCATCGAGTTCGACATGCAGGGCAACGTGCTGGCAGCCAACGCCAACTTCCTGCGCGCGATGGGCTACACGGCCCAGGAGATCATCGGCCAGCACCACGCGATGTTCTGCGAGCCCGAGCACGTGCGCACGCAGGAGTACCGCGACTTCTGGGCCGACCTCGGCCAGGGCCAGTTCAAGTCGGGCCGCTACCGCCGCCGCGGCAAGCACGACGCCGAGGTGTGGATCCAGGCCACCTACAACCCGGTGCTCGACATGGACGGCCGGCCGTACAAGGTCGTGAAGTTCGCCGTCGACATCACCGCGCAGGTCGTGCGCGAGCGCGAGGTCGCCCGCAAGCTGGACGCCATCACCGGCCAGCTGCAGGGGCTGGCCACGTCCATCGCGACCGTGGCGCGCACCACCGAGCGCACCAGCCACCTGGCTGGCGAGACCCAGCGCGCCGCTGGCGAAGGCAGCCAGCTGCTGCAGCGCTCGCGGGAGGCCATCATCGGCATCCAGAAGTCGGCGGACGCGGTGCACGAGATCGTCGACACGATCGGCGAGATTTCCAGCCAGACCCACCTGCTCGCGTTCAACGCCGCGATCGAGGCGGCCCGTGCCGGCGAGCACGGCGTCGGCTTTTCCGTGGTCGCGGACGAGGTGCGCAAGCTGGCCGAAAAGTCAGCCAAGGCGGCGCGCGAGATCGCCCGGCAGATCAGCCAGAACATGGGCCAGGTCACCGAGGGCGGCCGGCTGTCCGAAGACGTGGACGCCGCCTTCGGACGCATCCTGCGCCAGGTCGGCGACACCAGCCAGGCGGTCGGCGAGATCGACCGGGCCATGGCCGAGCAGTCGACCTCCACGCGCAATGTGGCTGGCCTGCTGCGGGACCTGCAGGCGGTGGCGGTGGGCCACTGATGCACGCCCGGCTGCATGCGCGCGTGCGCGTCGGGGCGCACGACCTCGCCGTGCCCGCGCAGGCCGTGCTCGCCGCCGTCCAGCCCGAGGGGCCGCCGGCGACGCTGCCACGCCGCGGCGGCGCGCTGGTCGGTGCCTGCCCCACGCCCTGGGGCGTGGTGCCGGTGGTTGACCTCTCCCGCTGGATCGACATGGGCCAGGCTCCCGGTGCGAGCACCGGTGAGGTGCTGGTCCTGCAGGAGGGGTCGCGGCGGGTGGCCGTGCGCGCGGACGGACTGCACGGCGTGGTCCGCGGCGGCTGTGTGCAGCGCCTGCACCAGGACGACGATCCCCAGCAGTTGTTCCAGTCGGCCGTGCAATGGCCCGACGGCGGCGGCCTCTCGCCCCTGCTCGAGGTCGGGCGGCTGGCCGACCTGGCACGCGCGTGGGCCGACGCGGACGCCGACGCCGCCTGCGCCCTGCCCGGCGACGCCTTGCAGCCCGCTGCAGCACAGGAGGGCGGCGAACGCCTGCCGCATGCCGTGTTCGATGCCGGTGGCCACCTGTGGGCGCTGCCGGTCGGCGCCGTGGTGCAGGTGCGCCCCGCGGCACCGCTGGAGTACGCCTTCCCCGGCGATGGCGCGACCCGCGGCTTCTGCAGTTGGGACGGCAACAAGCTGCCCGTGCTCGACCTCGGCCGCCTGCACGGCCTTCCGCCTGCTGGCGGCGCACTGATGGCGCTTGCCACCGACGGCAGCCACGGTGTGGCGCTGCTGGTGGATGCGGTGCGCCAGGTGCACCGGTTGCCGGTGGCGCAGCCCGCTGACGGAGCGCCCCAATGGGTGCCAGGCCTGGGCGAAGTGCGCCGCGTGGACGCCGCGGCGTTGCTGCGGGGGCTTCCTCAGGCGGTGCTCGCCGGGCCGTCCACGGGCCAGCCTGCGCGACCCGCGTCTGCGAACGCCGAGGCGCCGTCGTCGGCAGCCCACCTGCTGTTCGAGCACGACGCGATCTACGCCACGCCGGCCGAGGCGGTGCTGTGCGTGCTGGCGCTCGATGCCGAGCAAGGGCGCGCGGCGGCTGCCGGCGAGCCCCTGCACCTGCGCTGGCGCGAGCGGCTGGTGCCAGTGCACGCCCTGCCCTGCTACAGCGGCCGCTCGCCGGCCAACGCACCCCGCGTGGCGCTGCTCGTGGACCCGGGCGACGGCGCCGCGGTGGCCATCGCGGTGGCCGGGCTGCGCGGCTGGGCCACGGGCCAGCGGGCCAGCGGCATGCGCGTGGCCAACCTGGGCGAACTCTCGCTGCTGACGGTGGGCGAGGGCGCCGCCCGCAGCAGCCACATGGTGGTCGACCTCGCCGAGGTCGCCTATGCGCTGGCGTGAGCCGGCATCCACACGACACATTGCAGCCATGATTCCTGCCCCCATTCCCGCCGACGACGAGGCCCGCGTGCGCGCCTTGCGTGAGCTGCTCCTGCTGGACACGCCACCGGAGGAACGGTTCGACCGCATCGTGCAGTTCGCCGCCGAGCAGTTCGATTGCCCGATCGCGCTGGTCAGCCTCGTCGACGCGGACCGCCAGTGGTTCAAGGCCCGCGTGGGCCTGGAAGCCTGCGAGACCGGTCGCGACATCTCCTTTTGCGGCCACGCAGTCGCTGACCGCGAGACCCTGGTGGTGGTGGACGCGTCGCGCGACCCGCGCTTCGCCGACAACCCGCTGGTGGTGGGCCCGCCGCACATCCGCTTCTATGCCGGCGCGCCGCTGCTCGCGCCCGGGGGCCAGGCGGTCGGCACCCTGTGCCTGATCGACACCCGCCCACGCTCGCCCGATGCGGCCGACCTCGCCATCCTGCGCGCGATGCGCCAGCTGGTGCAGGAGGAACTTGCGGCGGGGTACCGGCCATGAGCCCTGCCCTGCCCCGCGTGCTGCTGGTCGAGCCGCAGTTCGTGCTGCGGCGCACCTTCGCCGCCGCCGCACGCGACCTCGGCCTGGCCGAGGTGCACGAGGCCGCCAACCTCGGCGCCGCCGAACGGCTGGCTGCGTTGCAGTCCTACGCGGCCGTGGTGCTGTCGCAGGAAGCCGCGCCAGCTGCGGCGCCCGGCGCCTTGCAGCAGCTGGCCGACACCGCCCAGGCAGCGCGGCGCATCCTGCTGCTGGCCCCGGGCGAGGCCGCGCCCGACGGGGTGACGGTGCTGCGCAAGCCGGTGAAGGTGAAAGACCTACTGGGCGCGCTCGCGGGCTAAAGGATCAGCCACACCCGTCAGCTCGGTCAGCCCAACTCCAACGCCCCGCAGAACGCGATCGGGCCGCCAACGAGGAGATTGGCTACTACCTGTTCGATGCGCCGTTCATCGGCGGGCACGATCTGCAGCATCTGCCCGTGGAGCAACGGCGCCACGCGTTCCAGGCGGCGCTGCGCCCAGCCGATCGGCTGCGTTTCAACGAGGAGATCCGGGGACCCTGGGCACCTTCAGCGAGTGGCACGAGGGAGGCTCGCTGCGGCATGCGTCTTTCAAGGGGCCGCGCGCGGACAAGCCCGCTCAGGCGGTGGAGCGCGAGCCAGCGGTCTCGGCGCCGAATCGCCTGCGCGGCGCAAGGACACGCACGGCGATCGCCTCATCGGCGACAGCACAGGTGCGACCCAGGCTGGACTGGTGCACGACTACACGAAGGTCGCCGCTGGGCCCTGTGGCACCTGCTTGCGTGTCCATGCCAAACGCGTGGGAGCAGTTCGGCGAGGTGGCGAGTGGCGCGGACTGGACGGTCAGTTGCGCTGACGCACCTGAAGCGGCGGTGGCATGCTCCCTGCCCCAGTATTCGACCGTTGCGCAATAGCGGCTAGGCCGCGCAACAACGAGCACGGGCCTTAACGTGGCTCGATGGCTGCTTCATATTCAGCCAGCTTCGCCATCACGTCGGACTTGTCTTTGTACTTCCGTTTGAGGGTGGCGAGCTCCGCATCTGTGCCAATGCAGAACTCGCGCATGCTCTTGTTCAAGAACTCTCTTCGTTCAGCATCGTACGGTTCCTCACCGCGGAAGTGATCGCAGAGATCCCGCCGCTGCACGAAGCGCGCGACATCCGGAGGCAGCGTCTGGTCCCCAAGCGCGGCAAGAGAAGCAAGCCCTAACAGGATGGCGAAGAGTGATTTGGTCCCAAGCTGTCCCATGTCGTTCCCACGGCTTCTTCTTGCGATCGTAATATTGAATCTCACTCCATCCGGATGCGACTGATGCACCAGATGAACATGCTGATGTAAAGCGGTGCGTTCACAGCGACGGCGAAGGTCGTCCTCAACATATGGTCACGCGCGTTCTGACTCATCAATGGTCTGCAAACTGGTGCGCTGTTTGCGAGGCGCAGATTTGCCAGTACCAGATGGAGAAAGCACCGGGAGCGAGGATCCTCGAAAGCGGCCAGCGACCGCACGGACGGACGCCATGAGGACCTCAGTTCACACCCCTAGCTGCGCCTGCGCCAAACGAAAGGCGCAAGTTGATTGCTGTCATCCGCCTGTAACGGGCTACATGGTAGCTATACGAGCTCAACGTGAGCGTCCGAGCTCCTTCCGGAGCGCCAACACGCTTGCGCCGACGGGTAGGGCGTGCTGGACTTGAACCAGCGACCAAGGGATTATGAGTCCCCTGCTCTGACCAACTGAGCTAACGCCCCCTGTGCGGCGGACGATTGTAGGCGGGCTACTTGTGGTGGCTCAGCGCGTTGCTGACCAGCCGCGCGGTGATGTCGACGATCTGGATCATGCGGTCGTAGGGCATGCGCGTGGGGCCGATCACGCCCAGGGTGCCCACCACCTGGCCGTCGACCTCGTAGGGCGAGCTGACCACCGACAGCTCCTCGAACGGCACGACCTGGCTCTCGCCGCCGATGTAGATGCGCACGCCCGCGGCCTGGCTGGAGATGTCGAGCAGGCGCATCAGCTGGGTCTTCTGCTCGAACAGCTCGAAGGCCTTGCGCAGCTGCGACATGTCGCTGGAGAAATCGGTGACGGCCAGCAGGTTGCGCTCGCCGGAGATCACCACGTCGTCCTGGGCCTGGCTCATCGCTTCGGAGCTGGCGTCCACCGCCGTCTGCATCAGCTGGGCGATCTCGCCGCGCAGTTGCTCGACCTCGCCCTTGAGGCGCTCGCGCACCTGCTCGATGGCCAGCCCGGCATAGTGCGTGTTGAGGTAGTTCGACGCCTCGACCAGCTGCTGCTGGGTGTAGTCTGTCTGCGTGAAGACAACCCGGTTCTGCACGTCGCCATCGGGCGAGACGATGATGACCAGGAAGCGCCGCTCCGACAGCCGCAGGAACTCGATGTGCCGGAACACCGACGTGCGGCGTGGCGCCATCACCACGCCGACGAACTGCGAGAGGTTCGACAACAGCTGGGCCGCATTGGCGATCACGCGCTGCGGCTGGTCGGCCGGCAGCGTGGGCGCATTGAACTGCTCGCGCTGCACGGTGAGCATGGTGTCGACGAACAGGCGGTAGCCGCGCGCCGTCGGGATTCGCCCGGCGGAGGTGTGCGGGCTGGCGATCAGCCCCAGGTCCTCCAGGTCGGACATCACGTTGCGGATGGTGGCTGGCGAGAGCTCCAGCCCCGAGGCACGCGAGAGCGTGCGGGAGCCGACGGGCTGGCCGTCGGCGATGTAGCGCTCGACCAGCGCTTTCAACAACAACTTGGCACGGTCATCGAGCATGGTGAGCAGGCTTTGCTGAGATTTTAATGATGTAATTTGCGCCAATGAAGACCTTGTTTCGCCAGGTTGCGTTGATCGGCAAGTACCACGCCGTCGCCGGCGGGGCAGCGGCAGCGGGGAACCGGGCCGCGCTGGAGGACATCGCACAATTCCTGGCCGGCGAGGGCTGCGATGTCGCCATCGAGCACGACACGGCCACAACGTCGGGCATCACCGGTTATCCGGTGCTCGACGTCCCCGGCATCGGCGCGAAGTGCGATCTGGGCCTGGTGGTCGGCGGCGACGGCACCATGCTGGGCATCGGCCGGCAGCTGGCGCGCTTCGGCGTGCCGCTGATCGGCATCAACCAGGGCCGCCTGGGCTTCATCACCGACATCCCCCTCGACCGCTACCGGCAGGTGCTCTCGCCCATGCTGCGCGGCGAGCACGAGGAAGACCGCCGCAGCCTGATCGACTCGTGCGTCATGCGCGACGGCGAATGCGTGTTCAAGGCCCTCGCGATGAACGACGTGGTGGTCAACCGCGGCGCCACCTCCGGCATGGTCGAACTGCGGGTCGAGGTGGACGGCCATTTCGTGGCCAACCAGCGGGCCGACGGCCTGATCGTGGCGACGCCGACCGGCTCCACCGCCTATTCGCTGTCGGCCGGCGGGCCGCTGCTGCATCCGGCCAACCCGACCTGGGTGCTCGTGCCGATCGCGCCGCACACGCTGTCGAACCGGCCGATCGTGCTGCCCGACAGCGGCGAGATCGCCATCGAACTGGTGGCCGGGCGCGACGCCAGTGCCAATTTCGACATGCAGTCCCTGGCGTCGCTGCTGCACGGCGACCGCATCCTGGTGCGCCGCTCGGAGCACCAGGCGCGCTTCCTGCATCCCCGGGGCTGGACCTACTACGACACGCTGCGCAAGAAGCTGCACTGGAACGAGGGGGGATCGTGAGCATCCGGCGGATCAACCTGCGCGATTTCGTGATCGTGCGCGAACTCGAGCTCGACCTGGATTCGGGCTTTTCCGTGCTGACCGGCGAGACCGGCGCCGGCAAGTCGATCCTGGTCGACGCGCTGCAGCTGGCCCTGGGCGCCCGGGGCGACGCGGGCGTGGTGCGCGAAGGCGCCGCTCGCGCGGAGATCAGCGTCGAGTTCGACCATCCCCAGGCGCTTGCCGGCTGGCTCGACCAGGCCGGCTTCGAGCCGGGCGACACGCTGCTGCTGCGCCGCAACATCGACGCCCAGGGCAAGAGCCGGGCGTGGGTCAACGGCAGCCCCGCCACCGCCACCCAGCTGCGCGAACTCGGTGAGCAGCTGGTCGACATCCACGGCCAGCACGCCTGGCAGAGCCTGACCAGGCCGGACGCCGTGCGCGGCCTGCTCGATGCGTACGCCGGCGTGTCGACCGACGAGATCCAGCGGCTCTGGCAGGCGTGGCGCAGCGCGCAGCAGCAGCTCGAGGACGCCCGCCAGGCGCAGGACACCCTGCAGCGCGAACGGGAGCGGCTGGCCTGGCAGATCGGCGAGGTCGAGAAGCTGGCGCCTGGCGCCGACGAATGGGACGAGCTCAACGCCGGGCACACGCGGCTGTCGCACGCGCAGGCGCTGCTGGAAGCCGCACGCGGCGCGCTGGAGGCCCTGGAGGGCGAGGACAGCGGTGCCACCGGGCGGCTCGCGCAGGCCCATGGCGCGTTACAGGCACAGGAGCACCTGGAGCCGGAGTTCCAAGCGCTGGCCGAGGTGCTGGCGTCCAGCCTGGCGCAGGCCGAGGACGCCGCGCACTCGCTGCACGCGTACCTGCGCAAGACCGACCTCGACCCCGACCGGCTGGCCGAACTCGACGAGCGCATGTCGCTGTGGCTCTCGCTGGCGCGCCGCTACAAGCGCACCCCGCCCGAATTGCCGGCCTTGCTGGCCGGCTGGAAGGACGAGCTGACCCGGCTGGATGCCGCGGCCGACCTGCAGGCACTGGAGGCGGCCGAACAGCGGCATGCGCAAGCGTTCCTGGCGGCCGCCAAGACCCTGTCCAAGGCGCGCGCCAAGGCCGCGCCGCAGCTGGCCAAGGCGATCACGCAGGCGATGCAGGGCCTGGGCATGCAGGGCGGCCGTTTCGAGGTGCAGCTGCAGGCACTGCCTCAGCCTGCGCAGTGGGGCCTGGACGACGTCAGCTTCCTCGCGGCCGGCCATCCGGGCGCCACGCCGCGGCCGGTGGGCAAGGTCGCCTCCGGCGGCGAGCTCTCGCGCATCGCGCTGGCCATCGCGGTCACCACCAGCGAGCTGGGCACGGCGCAGACGCTGATCTTCGACGAAGTCGACTCGGGCGTCGGCGGCGCGGTCGCCGAGACGGTCGGGCGCCTGATGAAGCAGCTCGGCCGCGATCGCCAGGTGCTGGCAGTCACCCACCTGCCGCAGGTGGCCGCCTGCGCCGACCACCACCTCGTGGTGTCCAAGCAGAGCGACAAGGCCGGCACCACCAGCCGCGTGGAGCCGGTCCAGGGCGAGCAGCGGGTCGCCGAGGTCGCGCGCATGCTGGGCGGCGAACGACTGTCCGGCACCACCCTCGCCCACGCCAAGGAAATGCTGGGCAGCGCCGCGCCATGAGCCTGGACCTGGTCCTCATCACCGGGATGTCGGGTTCCGGCAAGTCGGTGGCCCTGCGCGCCCTGGAAGACGCCGGCTTCTACTGCGTCGACAACCTGCCGCCCGAGCTGCTGCTCTCGTTCGTGGCGCTGGAGCAGGCGAACAAGGGCAAGCACGTGGCCATCGCGATGGACGTGCGCAGCGCCACGTCGCTGCCGCAGGTGCCGGCGCAGCTGCGCGAACTGCGGGCGCAGGGCGTGCAGATCCGATCACTGTTCCTCGACTCCACCACCGACACCTTGGTGCGCCGCTTCTCCGAGACGCGTCGCCGCCATCCGCTGTCGCGGCAGCAGACCGGCGACCAGGACCCGCTGCAGCGCGAGCACGCGCTGGTCGACGCCATCGAGCTGGAGCGCGAACTGCTGGCCGACCTGCGCGAGCAGGCGCACGTGATCGACAGCAGCACGATCCGGCCGGCGCAGCTGCAGGCCCAGGTCAAGGCGCTGCTCTCGGCGCCGACCAACCAGCTGACGCTGGTGTTCGAATCGTTCGCCTTCAAACGCGGAATTCCGGTGGATGCCGACTACGTGTTCGACGTGCGCATGCTGCCCAATCCGCACTACGAGCCGGCGCTGCGCGACCTGACCGGCATGGACGCACCGGTGGCCGACTACCTGCATGGGCAGGAGAGCGTCGAGAACATGTACCGCTGCATCGAAGGCTTCCTGCAGACCTGGCTCGATCCGCTCGCACGCGACCACCGCAGCTACGTCACGGTGGCCATCGGCTGCACCGGTGGGCAACACCGCTCGGTCTACCTGGTGGAACGGCTGGCCGCCGCGTTCGGCAGCCGCTGGACCACCCTGAAGCGGCACCGCGAGATGGAGCGGGCCTAGGCCCCGAGCAGCCGGCGCACCGGCGTGGGCAGCCCCAGCGAGGGCCATTGCGCCGGCGCGAACCAGCCACCCTCCGCACGTGACCAGCCATCGGCGGCGAACTGCGCGCGCACCGGGTGCAGGTGCAGGTCCTTGTGGGTGAGCACGTGCAGGAACGCCGCCTCGTCGAGCAGCGCCGCGCGGTCGGCGGCGGGCACGGCCGCCTCGAGCGCCTCACGCGAATCGAACAGCGGCAGGCAGTACAGCCCGGCCCAGACGCCCGGCACCGGGCGCTTTTCCAGCCAGACCGAGCCGTCGTCCGCCTGCGCACGCAGCAACCAGAGCGATTGCGAGGAGCGCTTGAGCTTGCGCGTGCGGACCGGGTAGGCCTCGGGGCGGTCTTCGCGCCGCGCGGCGCACAGCGTCTGCACCGGGCACAGCAGGCAGCTGGGCTGGCGGACCAGGCACACGGTCGCGCCCAGGTCCATCAGCCCCTGGGTGTAGGCCGGCATGTCGTCCGCCGCCTCGGGCAGCAGTTCGGTGGCACGCTGCCAGAGCGCGCGCTCGGCCGCCGGGCTCGCCAGATCGTCGCCGAAGGCGAGCGTGCGGGCCAGCACCCGCTTCACGTTCCCGTCGAGGATGGCCGCGCGCTCGCCGAAGCAGAACGCCGCGATCGCCGCCGCCGTCGAGCGGCCGATGCCCGGCAGCTGCTGCAGCTGCGCGCTCGCTGCGGGGAATGCACCGCCGTGGCGCGCCATGACGTCCTGTGCGCAGCGGTGCAGGTTGCGGGCACGGCTGTAGTAGCCCAGGCCGCTCCAGAGTGCGAGCACGTCGTCCAGCGGTGCGGCGGCCAGGGCACTGACGTCGGGGTATCGCTGCAGGAAGCGGTCGTAGTAGCCCAGCACGACCGACACCTGGGTCTGCTGCAGCATGATTTCGGAGAGCCACACCCGGTAGGGGTCGCGCGTGGCCTGCCAGGGCAGGCCACTGCGGCCGTGGCTGCGCTGCCAGCGCACCACCTGGCTGGCGAAACCTTCCGGGAGGGTCATGCCCGCTGGAGTTCGGGCTGCTCGGCCGCGGGCGGCGCCAGCAGGTGCTGGGTGAGTTCCCCCAGCTTGGCGTCGAGTTCGCTGATCGCGGTTTCCTGGGCTTCGATCTCGGCGATGCGGTCGTCCAGCCCGGATGCGGCCTGCTGGATCCGCTCGATGGCTTCCATGCGGCGCACGAAGTTGCGGCGACGCTCGCGCAGTTGCGCGTCGAGCTGGGCGGCCGCGCCCTTGTTCCACAGCTCGACCTCGCCAAGCGCCGATTCGTAGATCACGCGCAGGCGGGTGGTGAGCGCACGCACCAGGCGGTCGGCGAACTCGGGCTGCGCCAGGCGCAGCGCGTTCGTCATGCCCAGGTACTGCTGGTGGCTGCGCTCGACCAGCTCGAGGTCACGCTCGAACCTGGCGAGGTCGGGCTCCTTGGGCGGCTGCAGCGAGAAGCCGTACTCGGCATTCAGCTGGCGGAAGGTGCCGGTCAGCATCGACTGGATCTCGCCGCCCGTCTTGTGGGCCTTGCGCAGGCCCTCGCGCAGCCGGTCGAACGTGGCCCCGTAGGCCTTGCGCACGCCCAGCTTGATGCCGGGCTGGCGCAGCTCCCGCGTGAGCTCGGCCATCTCGGCCTTCAGGGTGGAGGTGCCCAGCAGGGTGAAGACTTCGCGCAGCAGGCGCAGGTGCACCGAGCGCACGGCGTGGATCTTGGCGCCGCTGACGTCGAAATCGCGCTGTTCCTGCTCGATGCGCGACCGCATGTGGCGGATCACCGAGGTGTTCTTGCCGCGCAGGCCGCGCAGCTCGATCATCTGCTCGGCCAGGTCGCGCCGGCGGATGTTGAGCGAGCGGCCGGCCTCGGTGCGCAGATCGTTGATGCTGGTGGCGACGGCCGTGCGCAGGATCTTCTGGCGCTGGCCCATCATGCCCTGGCCCAGCGCCCGCTCCAGCACCGGCAACTGGCTAGCAGCCAGCAGCTCGGCATCGTTGTTCACCTTGGCGACCAGGCCCTTCTGGCCGGACACTGGGATCACCTGCTCGGGGCGCAGGCCCAGGATCTCGGCCGAGGTGGCGCGCTGGCGCTCGATCTGCGCCTGGACCTGGACGGTGGTGCTGAGCGAGTCCCACATCGTGTCGATCTTGTTCAGCACGACGAGGCGGGAGTCGCTCTCCGGGCTGTCGGCGATGAGGTGTTCGCGCCAGATCGCCAGGTCGGACTTGGTGACGCCGGTGTCGGCGGCCAGGATGAAGACGACGGCGTGCGCCTGCGGGATCAGGTTGACCGTCAGTTCCGGCTCGGCGCCGATGGCGTTCAGGCCCGGAGTGTCCAGGATCACCAGCCCCTGCTTGAGCAGCGGGTGGGCGATGTTGATGAGGGCATGGCGCCAGCGTGGGATCTCGACCGTTCCGTCGGCCGCGACCATCGGGTTGTCTTCGGGCGTGTCGTCGTGCCAGAAGCCCAGCGCACGCGCCTCGTCCTTGCTGACGTGGCGCACCTCGGCCACCTTCTCGAAGGCCTTGGCCAGCTGCGCCGAGTCGTTCACGTCCAGATCGACGCGGGTCCACTTCTCGGGCGCGAGGCGCCACTCCATCAGCGGCTGCGGCTGCAGGCGCGTCTCGATCGGGAGCAGACGCAGGCAGGGCGGCACCTCGGCGTCGTACCCCAGCTCGGTGGGGCACATCGTGGTGCGGCCGGCGCTGGCCGGCATGATGCGGCGCTTGTAGCCGGCGAAGAAGATCGCGTTGATCAACTCGGACTTGCCGCGCGAGAACTCGGCGACGAAGGCCACCATGACCTTGTCCGAACGCACCTGCGTCTCGAGGCGGCGCAGGCGCTCCTCGATCGCGGAGTCGAGCAGGTCGTGGTCCTTGAGCCACTCGGACAGCAGCTTCAGGCGCAGAGCGAACTCACGCCGCCATGCGCCGTGCTGGTCGAACTGCTCGTTGAAGGAAGTGCCCACTGTGCCCCCGTATTGCCGGGTTGAATATAGCACCGGGGCGGCCAGCTCAGACTTTCTGGCAGGACGGGCAGAAGAAGGTCGCCCGCTGGCCCTGCCGAATGCCACGGACCGTGGTGCCGCAGACACGGCACGGCTGGCCGGCCCGGCCATAGACCGCGGCCTCCAGCTGGAAGTAGCCGGACTCGCCGTTCGCGTTCGAGAAGTCGCGCAGCGTGCTGCCGCCTTTGCGGACGGCCCTGGCCAGCACGTCGCGGATGGCGGCATGCAGCTTGCGGGCCCGCGGTCCGCTGACCCGCGAAGCCGCGAGCGTCGGGCGGATCCCGGCCAGGAACAGCGCTTCGGACGCATAGATGTTGCCGACGCCGACCACGACGTCGCCGGCCAGCAGCACCTGCTTGATCGGCGCCTTGCGACGGCGCAGCGCCGCGTGGAAGGCTTCGGGCTCGAAGTCGTCGCCCAGCGGCTCCACGCCCAAGGCCCCCAGCAGCTTGGCAGCCTCGGCCGACTGCTCGCCCGAGGCATACACGACCGCTCCGAACCGGCGCGGGTCGTTCAGCCGCAGCACGCCCCGGGTGGTCACCAGGTCGAAGTGGTCGTGCACGCCCGGGTCGGGCGCGGTGGCCACGAAGGCCAGGCTGCCCGACATGCCCAGGTGCAACAGCAGCAGGCCGTCGTCCAGGTCGATCAGGAGGTACTTGCCGCGGCGCCGGACGGCGCGGACGGTGCGCCCCTGGAGCTGCGCGGGCAGGCATCCGAGCGGCCAGCGCAGGGGTTTGCCCAGTCGCACCTGCTCGATGCAGGCGCCGGCGATGCGGTCGGCAAAACTGAGGCGCGTGACCTCGACTTCGGGCAATTCAGGCATCGCTGCGGGCGCGTGGAGCCGGGATTATGATGGTCCGGATGAAATCCCGCTTCCGCCTGGCCACGGGCGCACTCCTGCTGCTCGCCCTGGTGCAGACGGGCCTAGCCCAGCAGGCCGAACGGCCCGAAGCCAGCGCCGAGCCCGCGCCTGTTCCCAGTGCACTGGACGCCGAGCTGTTCTACGAAGTGCTGCTTGGCGAGCTGAACGCGCGCGGCACCGAGCCGGCCACCGGCTATGCGCTGGTCCTCGATGCCGCGCGCAAGACCAACGATCCGGAGCTGTACCAGCGCGCGGTGGAGATCGCCTTCCAGGGCCGCTCCGGCGATGCGGCGCTGCAAGCCGCCCGGGCCTGGAAGCAGGCGCAGCCGAAGTCGCGCGAAGCGAACCGCTACGTGCTGCAGATCCTGCTGGCGCTGAACCGGATCACCGAAAGCACCGATCCACTGCGCACGGAGTTCGCGCTGTCCGAGCCGCGCGAGCGCGGCGCCTTGCTGGCGGCGATCCCGCGCCTGTATGCGCGGGTGGCCGACAAGAATCTGGCCGCGAACGTGGTCGAACAGGCACTGGCCGAACCCCTGGCGCAGCCCGCCACGGCGGCGGCCGCCTGGGCCAGTGTCGGGCGCGTGCGGCTGGCGGCGGGCGACACGCCCGGGGCGCTGGACGCCGCCCGCCGCGGCCAGGCCGCGGATGCCGCGGCCGAAGCGCCCGTGCTGCTCGCACTGGAGCTGATGGAGCCGGGGCAGCCGCAGGCCGAGGCCATCGTGCGCCAGTACATGGACGGCAAGCCGCTGCCCGAGATGCGCATGGGGTATGCGCGGGCGCTGCTCGATGCCCAGCGCTACGTCGAGGCCCGTCGGCAGCTGCAGGTCGTCACGACCGAGCGCCCCGAGCTGGCGGAGGCGTGGCTGGTGCTCGGCACGCTGCAGGTCCAGGAGAACCAGTTGCCCGGCGCCGAGACGGCGCTCAAGCGGTACGTCGAGCTGGCGCAGGAGCAGCGCGGCGCCGAAGACCGCAGCCGGGGCCTGGCCCAGGCCTACCTGGCGCTGGCCCAGATCGCCGAGAAACGGCGCGACTTCGCGGGTGCGACGGCGTGGCTCGACCGCATCGAGAACTCCCAGGACCTGGTGTCCGCGCAGAGCCGCCGGGCCTCGCTGCTGGCGGGCCAGGGCCGGCTGGACGACGCACGCAAGCTGATCCGCTCGATTCCCGAGCGCGCTCCCACCGACGCCCGGATGAAGCTCACCGCCGAGGTGCAGCTGCTGCGCGAGCAGAAGCAGTACCGGGCCGCCTACGACCTGCTGGCCGACGCGGTGGCCAAGGAGCCGCGCGACACCGAGTTGCTCTATGACCAGGCGATGCTGGCCGACAAGCTCGAGAACCACGCCGAGATGGAGCGGCTGCTGCGCCAGGTGATCGAGCTCAAGCCCGACTACCACCATGCGTACAACGCCCTCGGCTACTCGCTGGCAGAGCGCAACGTCCGCCTGCCCGAGGCCCGGCAGCTGGTGCAGAAGGCGCTCGAGTACGCCCCCGGCGATCCGTTCATCAGTGACAGCCTGGGGTGGGTCGAATTCCGCATGGGCAACAAGGCCGAGGCCAAGCGCATCCTCGAGGAAGCCTACCGGTCCAAGCCCGATCCGGAAATCGCGGCGCACCTCGGAGAGGTGTTGTGGAGCCTGGGCGAGCAGGAGCGCGCGCGGGCGGTCTGGCGCGAAGGCGCCCTGGCCGCACCGGACAACGAGACACTGCAGGAAACGTTCAAGCGCCTGCGCTTCAAGCCATGAGCCCACGCCTGCGCGCCCTGCTGCGCGGCAGGCAGCGCAGGGCCGCGACGGCTGTCGTCGTGGCGCTCCTGCTGGCCGGCTGCGCGGCGCCACCGCACCGCCCCGAGACCGCGCCGGCGGGCGACGTGCGCACCGGCCGGCTGGCGCTGGCGGTGCAGGACCAGCCGGGCCAGTCGTTCTCCGCGGCCTTCGAATTGCGTGGCCGCCCGGAGGCGGGCGAGTTGACGCTGCTGAACCCGCTGGGCGGCACGGTCGCGGTCCTGCGGTGGCAGCCCGGCGAGGCCGTGCTGTCGGCCCAGGGCCGCGAGCCGCAGCGCTTTCCATCTGTGGACGCCATGGTGGAACAGGCCACCGGCTCCGCCCTGCCGCTGGGCGCGCTGTTCGACTGGCTGGCCGGCATCGCCACACCCGTGCCTGGCTGGGAGGCCGACCTGACGGCCCTGCACGACGGGCGCCTGCGGGCACAGCGCAAGTCGCCGCCGCCCCAGGCGGACCTGCGCGTCGTACTGGATCGCTGATCCATGCGCTCGCTGCACGACGTGCCGGCACCGGCCAAGCTCAACCTCTTCCTGCACATCACGGGACGGCGGCCCGACGGCTACCACCTGCTGCAGTCGGTGTTCACGCTGATCGACTGGCAGGACACGCTCCATTTCGAGCATCGGCCAGGTGGCGCGCTCAGCCGCGAGGACATCGGCGCGCCGGTCCCGGCCGACGACCTCGTGCTGCGCGCCGCTCGCGCGCTGCAGGCCGCCACCGGCACGACGGCCGGCGCGCACATCGTGCTCGACAAGCGGGTGCCCGCCCAGGCCGGCATGGGCGGCGGCTCCTCCGACGCGGCCAGCTGCCTGCTGGCCTTGAACCGACTGTGGAACACCCGGCTGCCGCTCGCGCAGCTCGAGCACCTGGGGCTCGCGCTTGGTGCCGACGTGCCATTCTTCCTGCGCGGACGCAATGCCTGGGTCGAAGGCGTGGGCGAGCAGATCACGCCCATCGACGTGTCGATCACCCGGTTCGTGGTGGCCAAGCCACCCAGCGGGCTGGAGACCGCGTCGATCTTTCGCGACACGGCGCTCAAGCGCGACTCGGAGCCTGCTATACTCTCGGGCTTTGCTGCAGACCCGCTGCAATTCGGTCGAAACGACCTGCAGCCGGTGGCCCAGCGGCTCTGCCCCGATGTGGGCCGGGCTCTGGAATGGCTGGCCTCGCAAGGGCTGGCCGGCCGGATGACAGGCTCGGGGAGCGCGGTGTTCGCGCCGCTTCCGCCGGGACAGTCGATGGCGCAGGCACCGGACGGCTGGGCGGTCAGGGAGTGCAGCAACATGGAGGTCCATCCACTCGTGGGATGGGCACCCAGCGACGATTCATCGGTTTGCCGCTGATTGCAGCGGTCGACCCGTGTAGGGGAGTCGCCAAGTTGGTTAAGGCACCGGATTTTGATTCCGGCATGCGAGGGTTCGAGTCCTTCCTCCCCTGCCAAATTCATTGGCACACATTGGTTAACTGATCGCTGGGACCGCACATGCAGTCTGCTCAGACTCCCGACTTCATGGTGTTCACCGGCAACGCCAATCCCGGCCTCGCGGCCGAGATCGCGAGCCACCTGGGCATCTCGCTCGGAGCGGCCAGCGTCGGGCGGTTCTCGGACGGCGAAGTCACGGTCGAGATCAACACCAACGTGCGGGCCCGCGACGTGTTCGTCGTGCAGTCCACCTGCGCTCCGACCAACGAGAACCTGATGGAACTGCTGATCATGGTCGACGCGCTCAAGCGCGCTTCGGCCGAGCGGATCAGCGCCGTCATCCCCTACTTCGGCTACGCCCGCCAGGACCGCCGCCCGCGCTCCTCGCGCGTGCCGATCTCGGCCAAGGTGGTGGCCAACCTGCTGCAGACCGTGGGCGTCTCGCGCGTGCTGACGATGGATCTGCACGCCGACCAGATCCAGGGCTTCTTCGACATCCCGGTCGACAACATCTACGCCTCGCCGGTGCTGCTGGCCGACGTGCGCTCCAAGAAGTACGAGAACCTGATCGTGGTTTCGCCCGACGTGGGCGGCGTGGTGCGCGCCCGCGCGCTGGCCAAGCAGCTGGGTACCGACCTGGCCATCATCGACAAGCGTCGCCCGCGCGCGAACGTCAGCGAGGTGATGCACGTCATCGGCGAGATCGAGGGCCGCAACTGCGTGATCATGGACGACATGATCGACACCGCGGGCACCCTGGTGAAGGCCGCCGAAGTGCTCAAGGAACGCGGCGCCCGCAAGGTCTACGCGTATTGCACGCACCCGATCTTCTCGGGCCCGGCGATCGAACGCATCGCCAAGGGCTCGGCGCTCGACGAGGTGGTGGTCACCAACACCATCCCGCTGTCGGACGGCGCGCGCGCCTGCGGCAAGATCCGCCAACTCACCGTGGCCCCGCTGATCGCCGAGACGATCCAGCGCATCGCCAAGGGCGAGTCGGTGATGAGTCTGTTCTCGGACCAGGAAAACCTGTTCTGAGGCATCGCGGCCTCCGCTGTCGGGGGCCTTTTTCAACCGGAGCCACACTGGTCGCGGTGGGTTCTTCACGGAGTCAAACATGAAATTCGTCGCTTTCGAGCGCGCCAAGCAGGGAACGGGTGCGAGCCGCCGTCTGCGCAACACCGGCCGCACGCCCGGCATCGTCTACGGTGGCGATGGCCAGCCCCAGCTGATCGAGCTGGACCACAACGCGCTGTGGCACGCGCTGAAGAAGGAAACCTTCCACTCCACCATCCTGGAGATGGAAATGGCCGGTAACACCAGCAAGGTCCTGCTGCGCGACGTGCAGATGCACCCGTTCAAGCAGCTGGTGCAGCACGTCGACTTCCAGCGCGTGGACGCCAAGACCAAGCTGAACATGAAGGTGCCGGTGCACTACGTGAAGGCCGAGGAGTCCCAGGCCGTCAAGTTCGAGCACTGCGTCGTGAACCACGTGATCTCCGAGCTGGAAGTCGCCTGCTTCCCCGGCGACCTGCCCGAGTTCATCGAAGTCGACCTGTCCGGCCTGAAGAAGGGCATGTCGCTGCACCTGTCCGAAGTCAAGCTGCCCAAGGGCGTGACCCCGGTCCTGCACGGCAAGAAGGACCCGGTGCTGGTCTCCGTCGTGGCCACCGTGGCCGAGGAGCCCGCCGAGGCCGCCGCCGCCCCGGCCGCGGATGCCAAGGCTGCTCCGGCCAAGGGCGCTGCGCCCGCCAAGGCCGCCGCCCCGGCCAAGGCTGCCGCCAAGAAGTAAGCCCCTTCAGCTGAAGGAAGAAGGCCCGCCTCGGCGGGCCTTCTTGCGTCTGGGGACCGCCATGTTTGCACTTACCATCGCCCGATGATCAAGCTGTTCGTCGGCCTGGGGAACCCGGGCTCCGAGTACGAGGACACGCGCCACAACGCGGGGTTCTGGTGGATCGACGCACTCGCACGCGACCTCAAGCTGCACCTGACGATGGACCGGGGCTACCACGGGCTGGTGGCGCGTGGCACGGTGCACGGCCAGACCGTGTGGCTGCTCGAGCCGCAGACGTTCATGAACCTCTCGGGCAAGTCGGTCGCCGCCCTCGCCCGGTTCTTCAAGATCCAGCCCGAGGAGATCCTGGTGGTGCACGACGAGCTGGACGTCGTGCCGGGCCAGGCCAAGCTCAAGTTCGGAGGCAGCCATGCCGGCCACAACGGGCTGCGCGACATCCATGCCCAGCTGGGCACGGGCGACTACTGGCGCCTGCGGCTGGGCATCGGCCATCCGGGCGTCAAGTCCGAGGTGATCCACTGGGTCCTGAAGAAACCCGCGCCCGACCAGCGCGACGCGATCCAGGCCTGCATCGCCCGCACCCTCCAGGCATTCCCCGCCCTGCTGGCGGGCGAGATGGACAAGGCCACCCTGCTCGTGCACACGAGCAAGCCTCCGCGACCGAAGCCGCCACGGCCGCCGGAGGCCTGAACCGACAGCTGGCGGCAGGGAGGACCACCATGCCATCGATCCGGGCCATTGCCCCGCTCCTGCTCGCCGCCGCATCCGCGGGCGCCGGCGCCCAGACCATCTGGCGCTGCGCCGACAACACCTACAGCCAGCAACCCTGCGAACGGGGCAGCAGCGTGGCGGACGCGCCTGCGCCCCCGACGGCCGCCGAGAGGGCGCGCAGCCAGGCCGCCGCCCAGCGCGATGCACGGCTGGCCGACGCGATGGAAAAGGACAGGCTCCGGCAGGAAACCGCCGCGCGCGCCACGTCCGTCGTGCCGGCATCGGACCTGCCGCGCCCCGAAGCCCACAAGTGGCCCGACAAGGCGGGCACGCGCAAGCTCGACGTCTTCACTGCGACCGTGCCGGGAAGCGCCGCAGCCAGGAAGAAGGAGAAAGCCAAGACCGCGAAGCCGTCGACCGACAAGGCGGCCGCGACAGCGGAACCGGGGCGGATGGCCGCGGGCGGTCGCCGGCCCTAGGCCTTGGCGTCGGGTGAGGGGACCACCACCGGCTCGACCCTCAGCGTGAGGCGCCGGTACTTCAGCCAGAGCGTCTCGCGGTCCTCGATGTGCGCCGGGTTCGGCGGGATGCACGCCACGGGGCACACCTGCACGCACTGCGGCTCGTCGAAGTGGCCCACGCACTCGGTGCACTTGCCCGGGTCGATCTCGTAGATCTCCGGGCCCAGCGAGATCGCCGCATTCGGGCACTCGGGCTCGCAGACATCGCAGTTGATGCACTCATCCGTGATCATCAATGCCATGTACGTGTCCTTGCAGCAGCTCGAGTCCAGACCTGATCTGGCATTATCCCGCGCTGCATGAGCGTGTTCCTGTTCAAGCGGCTGATCACCCTGGTTGCGACACTGGTTGGCGCTTCGGCCGTGGTCTTCCTGGTGCTGGAAGTGCTGCCTGGCAACGCCGCTCAGCTGCTCATGGGTCCTGATGCTTCGCCGGAAGCGGTCCAGGAGCTGGCCAGCCAGCTCGGGCTGGATCGCCCGCCCCTGCAGCGCTATGCCGACTGGATCGGCGGCCTGCTCACCGGGAACCTGGGCAACAGCTACGCCTACAGCACGCCGGTGTCCGAACTGGTGCTCGAGCGCCTCGAGGTCACGGTGCCGCTGGCTGTCATGGCCATGGCGTTGACCGCGGTCATCGCGCTCGTCGCGGGGGTCTACGCCGCATCCCGCCACAACCGGCTGGGCGACGTCGGCGTGATGGGGCTGTCGCAGCTGGGCGTCGCGATCCCCAACTTCTGGTTCGCCATCCTGCTGATCCTGCTGTTCTCGGTGCACCTGAAATGGTTCTCCGCGGGCGGCTTCCCCGGGTGGGGCGAAGGACTGCTCCCGGGGTTGCGGGCCCTGCTGCTGCCGGCCCTCTCGCTGGCCGTGGTGCAGTCCGCCATCCTGGCGCGCATCACGCGCTCGGCGGTGCTTGACGTGCTGCGCGAGGACTTCGTGCGGACGGCCCGCGCCAAGGGCGTCTCGCGGCGCGGCACGCTGTGGGGGCATGTGCTGCGCAACGCCATGGTGCCGGTGGTGACCGTCATGGGCCTGCAGTTCGCCGAGCTGCTGGCGGGCACCATCGTCGTCGAGAGCGTCTTCTACCTGCCGGGGCTGGGGCGGCTGATCTTCCAGTCGATCGCCAACCGCGACCTGATCGTGGTGCGCAACTGCGTCATGCTGCTGGCCGCGATGGTGGTGGTGGTCAACTTCGTCGTCGACCTGCTGTATGCGGCCATCGACCCGCGGGTCCAGGCGAGCGACATCTGAGGTCGAGCCGATGGATGCCGTGCCCCTGCCTTCCCCGCCCCCGCCGCCGGCCGACGGTCCGGGCTTCGGCCGCCGTGCGCTGCGCCATCCCAGCTTCGTCGTGGGCGCGGTGCTCAGCCTGCTGCTGGCCGCCGCCGCAGCGCTCTCGCTCGGCTGGACGCCACATTCGCCATACGACGTCGACATGGCCAGCAAGCTGCTGCCGCCGGGCGGCACGCACTGGCTGGGGACCGATCCGTACGGCCGCGACGTCGCCTCGCTGCTGCTGGTGGGCGCGCGCGCCTCGATCCTGGTGGGCGTGATCGCCGTCGGCATCGGCCTCGTGGTCGGCGCGGCGCTCGGCCTGCTGGCATCGGCGCGCCGCGGCTGGGTCGAGGAGGTGATCATGCGCGTGGCCGACTTCGGCTTCGCCTTCCCCGCCATCCTGTCGGCCATCATGCTCACGGCCGTGTTCGGGCCCGGCATGGTCAACGCCATCGTCGCGATCGGCATCTACAACATCCCGACCTTCGCCCGCATCACCCGGGCCTCGGCCAACGCGATCTGGTCGCGCGACTTCGTGCTGGCCGCGCGCGCCTGCGGCAAGGGCACGCTGGCGATCACGCTGGAGCACGTGCTGCCGAACATCGCTTCGGTGCTGGTGGTGCAGGCCACCATCCGGTTCGCGATCGCCATCCTGGCCGAGGCCGCGCTGTCGTACCTGGGGCTGGGCACGCAGCCGCCGCAGCCGTCCTGGGGCCGCATGCTGGCCGAGGCGCAGACACTGATGTTCCAGGCGCCGCTGCTCGCGGTCTTTCCCGGCGTGGCGATCGCCATGGCCGTGCTGGGCCTGAACCTGCTCGGCGACGGCCTGCGCGACCTGCTCGACCCCCGCCTGGCGCGCCGCCGCTGACGCATGCCCCTGCTCGACGTCCAGGACCTCGCCGTCACGCTGCAGACGCAGCGCGGCCCGGTGCGGGCGGTCCGCGACATGGGATTCACGCTGGAGCGTGGCCAGACGCTGGGCCTGGTGGGTGAGTCCGGCTGCGGCAAGTCGGTCACGGCCCTGGCCCTCATGGGCTTGCTGCCCGAGAACGCGCGCGCCACCGGCAGCGTGCGCCTGAACGGGCAGGAGCTGCTCGGCTTGCCCGAGTCGCAGCTGCGCCGCCTGCGCGGCGACCGCATCGGCATGGTGTTCCAGGAGCCGATGACAGCACTCAATCCGGTGCACACCATCGGCCGCCAGGTGGCCGAGCCGCTGCGGCTGCACCGGGGCCTGTCGGCGTCGGCGGCGCGCCGCGAGGCGGTGGCGCTGCTCGACCGGGTCGGCATCCCGGACGCGGCGCGCCGGATCGACGGCTACCCGCACCAGTTCTCGGGCGGCCAGCGCCAGCGCATCACCATCGCGATGGCGCTGGCCTGCGGGCCCGACCTGCTGATCGCCGACGAGCCGACCACGGCGCTCGATGTGACGGTGCAGCAGCAGATCCTGGAGCTGATCCGCGGCCTGGTGCAGGAGCGCGGCATGGCGCTGATCCTGATCTCGCACGACCTGGGCGTGGTGGCACAACACGTGGACCGCCTCATCGTGATGTACGGCGGCTCCGCCGTGGAAGGCGGCCCGACGCGCACGGTGTTCGCCGATCCGATGCATCCGTACACGCTCGGGCTGTTCGGCGCGCGGCCGCACCTGGGCCGGGCGCGCGGCGAACGGCTGGCCACCATTCCCGGCACCGTGCCCGACCTGCCCGACCTGCCGCCCGGCTGCCCGTTCGCCGGCCGCTGCACGTTCACCATCCCCGACTGCCACACCACCGTGCCGCCGCCGGCTCCGGTGGGTCCCGGGCACCACGCGCGCTGCATCCGGCTCGACGCCGTCGCGGCCGCCAGGGCGGCGCCCGGCCGGAACACCGCATGAGCGCGCCGCTGCTGCAGGTCGAGCAACTGGTGCGCGACTACACGCTGCCGCGCGCGCGGCTGTTCTCGCCCCCGCCGGTCGTGCACGCGCTGGCCGGCGTGAGCTTCCAGGTCCACCCGGGCCGCAGCCTGGGCATCGTGGGCGAATCCGGCTCCGGCAAGTCCACGCTGGCCCGGCTGGTGATGGCGCTGGACCGGCCCACGGCGGGACGGGTGCTCCTGGACGGCCGCGACCTGCACGCACTGCCTGCCCGGGCGCTGCGGCAGGCCCGGCGCGACTTCCAGATGGTCTTCCAGGATCCCTACGGATCGCTCGATCCGCGCCAGACCATCGACCGCATCGTCGCCGAGCCCCTGGCTGCCCAGGGGGACGCCACGGCGTCGCAGCGGCGGGCGCGCGTGGCTGAAGCCATCGAGTCGGTCGGCCTGCGGGCCAGCGACCTGCGCAAGTACCCCCACGAGTTCTCGGGCGGACAGCGCCAGCGCATCGCGATCGCGCGGGCACTCATCACCCGGCCGCGCCTGATCGTCGCCGACGAGCCGGTGAGCGCCCTGGACGTCTCGGTGCAGGCGCAGGTGCTCAACCTCATGCAGGACGTGCAGGCCCGCTTCGGCGTGACCTACGTGCTGATCAGCCACGATCTGGCCGTGGTGCAGCACCTGTGCGACGAGGTCGCCGTGCTGCAGCAGGGCCGCATCGTCGAACAAGGCCCGCCGGCCCGCCTGTTCCACGCGCCGGAACACCCCTACACCCGCGCGCTGGTGGCCTCGGTGCCGCGCATCGCGTCGCCGGCGGTGGCGGGCTGAGCGATGCCCCTTGCCGCCCGACGCCCATGTGCCGGATGATCCGGCGCCTTGCCGCACGCACTACAGTGCACCCGTTGAACCTGCCTGGAGCCTTCACATGCTGAATCGCCGGACCGTCCTTTCTTCCGCCGCTGCCGCGGGCTTGCCGCTTGCACTGCCGGAGCTGGCATGGGCCCAGGGACGCAAGGACGCCGTCGTGCTGGCCATGGCGCTCGAGCCGAGCCCCGGACTGGACCCCACGGCCGGCGCGGCCTCCTCCATCGGCGAGGTCACGCTCTACAACATCTTCGAGACGCTCACCAAGATCGGCGCGGACGGCGGCGTGACGCCGCTGCTCGCGGAGAGCTGGGAAGTCTCGCCCGACCTGACCACCTACACCTTCCGCCTGCGCAAGGGCGTCCGGTTCCACAACGGCGAGCCATTCAATGCCCAGGCGGTCAAATTCTCCTTCGACCGGGCCGGCGGCGAGCGCAGCACCAACAAGGACAAGCGCACCTTCGCGAACCTCACCACGCGCGTGGTGGACGAGCACACGGTGGTGGTGCTGACCAAGGAGATCGACCCGGACTTCCCCTTCCTGCTCGGACAGGCCACGGCCGCGATCGTCGAGCCCAAGAGCGCCGACACCAACGCGACGCGTCCCGTGGGCACGGGTCCGTACCGGCTGGAGAACTGGATGCGCGGCTCCGCCATCACGCTCACCAAGTGGGATGGCCACCGCAACGCGGCCAACGTGCGGCTCAGGCGTGCGACCTTCCGCTTCATCCCCGACCCGGCGGCCCAGGTCGCGGCGCTGCTAGCCGGAGACGTCGACGTCTTTCCGCGGGTCACGCCGCGCAGCGTCGCCCAGTTCAAGGACAACCCGCGCTACCAGCTGGTGGTGGCCGGCTCGCGGGCCAAGACCATCCTGGCGCTGAACAACCGTCGCAAGCCGCTCGACGACGTGCGGGTGCGCCGCGCGATCGCGGCGGCGATCGACCGCCAGGCCTTCATCCAGGGCGCGGCGGACGGCTACGGCGTGCCCATCGGCAGCCACTACGTGCCGGGCGCACCCGGTTATGTCGACACCACCGGCGTGAATCCGTACAACCCCGACAAGGCACGTGCCCTGCTCAAGGAAGCGGGCATCACCTCGCCGCTGGAACTGACGATCACGCTGCCGCCGCCGCCCTATGCACGCCAGGGCGGCGAGGTGCTGGCCTCGCAGCTGTCCAAGGTGGGGATCAACGCGAAGCTGCAGAACGTCGAATGGGCGCAGTGGCTCTCGGGCGTGTACGGCAACAAGAACTACGACATGACGATCATTTCGCACGTCGAGCCGTTCGACCTGGGCAACTTCGCCAAGCCCGACTACTACTGGAACTACCAGAACCCGAAGTTCAACGAGATCTACGACCGCATCAAGACGTCGCAGCGGGCGGCCGACCGCAACAAGCTGCTCGCGGACGCCCAGCGCCTGCTGGCCGACGATTGCGTGCACGCCTTCCTGTACCAGGCGCAGTGGGTGACGGTGGCCAACCGCAACCTCAAGGGGCTGTGGAAGGACATGCCGATCTTCTGCAACGAGCTGTCGGCGCTCGCCTGGACCTGAGGTCTCCGGTGCCCTTCGCGATCGCATTCACCGCGGCCTGGCCGCACCCCGCGCGGCGTTGCTGCGGCGCCGCGCGGGGTGCCGCATGACGCCGCTGCACGAGCTGTCCGCCACGGCCCTGCTCGAGGGCTACCGCCGCCGCGAGTTCTCGCCGGTCGAGGCGACACGCGCGGTGCTGGGCCACGTGGAGCGCTGGGAGCGGCATCTGTGCGCGCTGTACCTGCTGCGACCCGAGCGGGCGCTGGAACAGGCGCGCGCCAGCGAAGCGCGCTGGCTGCGCGGCGAACCGCTCGGCCCGCTCGATGGCGTGCCGCTCACCCTGAAGGACAACATCGCGACGGCGGGCGATCCGCTCCCGCTCGGCACCGCCGCGACCGACCTGCTGCCGGCCACCGCCGATGCACCGCCGGCAGCCCGTGTGCGCGAGGCCGGCGCCGTGCTGCTGGCCAAGACCACCATGCCCGACTACGGCATGCTGTCCTCGGGACTGTCCAGCTTCCACGCCCTGGCACGCAATCCCTGGGACCTGCGCAAGACGCCCGGCGGCTCCAGCGCCGGGGCCGGCGCGGCGGCGGCCGCGGGCTACGGGCCCTTGCACGTGGGCACCGACATCGGCGGCTCGCTGCGGCTGCCGGCCGGCTGGTGCGGCATCTTCACCCTCAAGCCCAGCCTGGGCCGCATCCCGATCGATCCACCCTACATCGGACGTGCCGCCGGTCCGATGACGCGCACCGTGGCCGACGCCGCCCTGGCGATGTCGGTGCTCTCGCGTCCCGACGCGCGCGACAGCATGAGCCTGCCCTGGCAGGACATCGCCTGGAGCGACCTCGACCGCGGCGCGCAGCGGCTCGCCGGCCTGCGCATCGGACTGCTGCTGGAAGCCGGCTGCGGGCTGGCGGTGTCCCCCGAGGTGCGCGCGGCCGTCGAACACGCCGCGCGGCTGTTCGAGCGCGCGGGCGCCCGCATCGCGCCGATGGCGCCGTTCATGACGCAGGGAATGCTCGACGGCATGGACCACTTCTGGCGCATGCGGTCGCGCGTCGACATGGCCATGCTCCCCGCGCAGCGCCGCGCCAAGGTGCTGCCCTACATCCGGCAGTGGGCCGACAGCGCCGCCGGCATGGACGGGGAGGCGGTGTTCCGCGCCTTCCACCAGTTCCACCTGACGCGCGTCGCCACCGTGGAGGCCTGCCGGCCGTTCGACTACGTGATCTCGCCGGTGTCGCCGGTGCCGGCGTTCGATGCCCGGCTCCCCTCGCCCACCAACGATCCCCTGCGACCACTCGAGCACATCGGCTTCACGGTCCCGTACAACATGTCCGAGCAGCCTGCCGCGTCGGTCCATTGCGGCTTCACCGCCGAGGGCCTGCCGATCGGCCTGCAGATCGCGGGCCAGCGCTTCGACGATCTCGGCGTGCTGCAGGTGGCGCGCGCGTTCGAGTTGCTGCGCGGCCCGCAGCGGCCCTGGCCGCAGCCGCCGTCCGAGGCGCTGGACCATGTGGACTGACAGCCTCGGCAACGCCGTCACGCTGGAGCCGGGCGGCACGGGCCTGGGAGCGCTGAACGACTTCGTCGAAGGCTTCATCGCCAGCGAGGCGCGGGCCACCCGCATCCTGGCCGCCGCCGATGACCCGAGCCCCATCGTGCAGGCGTCGATCGCGGCGGTGCACATGTTCGCCGAGTCCGCGGCGGCACCGGCCAACGCCCGGCCGTTCCTGGCGCGCGCCCGGGCGGGCGCTGGCGCCGTCACGCCGCGTGAGCGCAGCTTCATCGAGGCCGTCGGCGCGTGGGTCGAGGGCGACCTGCCGCTCGCCCTGGCGCGGCACGAGGCCCATGTGCAAGAGCATCCGAGGGACCTGGCGGCGCTGAAGCTCGCGCAGTACCACCTCTTCAACCGGGGCGATGCGCCCGGCATGCTGCGGCTGGCACTGGCCGCGTTGCCGGCGGCGGCCGACGTGCCCTATCTGCACGGCATGCTGGCGTTCGCGTGGGAGCAGTGCCACGGGCTCGAGCAGGCAGAGGCGGCCGCGCGGCAGGCGATGCGGCTGCGGCGCAAGGAGCCGTGGGCCCACCACGCGCTCGCCCACGTGATGCTCACGCATGGCCGCCTGCACGAGGGACACGCCTTCCTGGCCGACGTGAGCGCGACCTGGACCGGGCTGAACTCGTTCATGGCCACGCACAACTGGTGGCACCAGGCGCTGTTCGCGCTCGAACTGGACCGCGCCGACGAGGTGCTGGTGCTGCACGACCGGCAGGTGTGGGGCGTCGCCAAGGACTACACGCAGGACCAGGTGAACGCGGTGTCGCTGCTCGCGCGGCTGGAGCTGGCCGGGGTGGACGTCGGCGATCGCTGGCAGGACGTGGGCAATCACCTGGCGGGCCGCACTGCCGACCAGGTCCTGCCCTTCCTGGACATGCAGTACCTGCTGGGACTGGCCCGCGCCGGCCGGCCCGAGGCCGACGCGCTGATGCGCAACATCGAGCGCCGCGCCGCGCAGGCGGGCGACGACGACCATGTCTGGCGCGACGTCTGCCTGCCGGCCAGCCGCGGACTGCTGGCGTGGGCGCGGGGCGACCACCCGCAGGCGGTGCGGTCGCTGGGCGAGGCCCTGCCCCGGCTGCAGGAGATCGGCGGCAGCCACGCCCAGCGCGACCTGTTCGCGCAGGTCCACCTCGACGCGCTGGTGCGCAGCGGCCACGGCAGCGGGGCGCAGAACCTGCTGCAGCCGCAATTGCGCGCCCAACCCGAGTCGCGCCGGCTGCGGCGGCAGGCGGCGCAGCTCTACACATCGCTGGGCCTGCGGGCCGTGGCGCACCAGTTCCTGTGACCACGCTCGTGCTGCTGCCCGGCCTGGCGGCCGATGCCCGGATGTGGCGCGACCAGCTGCCCGCCCTGGCGCGATGGCGACCGGTGGTGACCGATGTCCACATGCGGCATCCCACCGTGGCCGAGATGGCGGCGGCGCTGCTGGTGCGGCACCCCGGCCCGCTGGTCCTGTGCGGCGCCTCGATGGGCGGCATCGTGGCCATGGAGGTCGCGCGCCAGGCACCCACGCGGGTGGCCGGGCTGGCCCTGCTCGGCACGACGGCACAGCCGGAGACCGACGAGATGCGCCAGGTGCGCGAGCGCGCCATCGCGCTCTTCTCGCAAGGCCGGGTGGCCGACGTGATCGAGCCGAATGCGGCGATGGCCTTCCACCCCGACCACGCGCAGGATGCCGACCTCGTGGGCCGCTACCTGGCGTTCGTCCTGCAAGCCGGTGGCGAGCAACTGGTGCGCCAGAACCGGGCCATCGTCGAGCGTCCCGATGCCCGGCCGCACCTGGCGCGACTGCGCTGCCCGACCCTGGTGGTCTGCGGGGAGGACGACCAGCTGACGCCCGCGGAGCGCTCGCGCGAGATCGCGTCGCTGGTGCCGCACGCCCGGCTGGTGCTGCTGCCGCGATGCGGCCACATGCTGACGATGGAGCAGCCGCAGACCGTCAACACGCTGCTGCGGGAGTGGCTGGAGAGCCTGCCGGCCTGGGCCTAGGGTCCACCGAGACTGCGGACCTTCTCGGTCAGGCGTCGCTGGACCATCGGCGAGACGAACTTGTCGACCTCGCCGCCCAGCACCGCGATCTCGCGCACGAAGGTGCTGCTGATGAACTGGTACTTGTCGCTGGGCGTGAGGAACACGGTCTCCACATCCGGCATCAGGCTGCGGTTCATGCCGGCGAGCTGGAACTCGTAGTCGAAGTCGGTCACCGCGCGCAGGCCGCGCACCATCGCCTTGCCGCCGCGGGCGACGACGAAATCGCGCAGCAGCCCGGAGAAGCTCTCCACCTCCACGCCGGGGTAGGCCTTGACCACCTCGCGCGCCATGTCGATGCGCTCGGCCAGCGTGAACATCGCCTTCTTGTGGTGGCCGGCGGCCACGGCGATGATGACCTTCTCGAACAGCTGGGTGGCGCGCCGGACGACGTCCTCGTGGCCCAGGGTCATCGGGTCGAAGGTGCCGGGATAGACGGCAATGACGGGGTGGATGGGGGGCATGGAGCTTGCCTCGTGGTCGAGCCGTTGGCGATTATGCGGCGGCGGCCGGCGCGCGGCCGAGCAGGTGGGCGTGCACGGCCCCGGCCTTCACGTGGCGCTGCAGCACCAGGCCGTGCGCCGCGGCGGCCGCTTCCGACCATGCGGTGGGTGCTTCGAGGTACAGCCTGCCCTCCTCGGCCAGGGCCGGCACGGCGGCGGCGACGGCCTTGTCGAACAGGTCGGCGTCGAACGGCGGATCGAGGAACACCAGGTCCTGGCCGGTGCCGGCCAGGTCCTTCAGCACGCTCAGGCCGTTGGCCCGGCGGACCTCGACCGCATCGGCGGCGAGCCGGGCCTTGACAGCCCGCAGCGCCGCGACGAGATCGGGGTCCTGCTCCACCAGCAGCACCTGGGCTGCCCCGCGCGAGGCGGCTTCCAGCCCGAGCGCGCCGGTTCCCGCGAAGACGTCCACGCAGCGCCAGCCGTCGAGGTCCTGACCGAGCCAGTTGAACAGGGTCTCGCGCACCCGGTCGGATGTGGGCCGCAAGCCGGGTTTGTCGGCCACCGCGAGTCGCGTGCGCTTCCACAGTCCGCCGATGATGCGGACCTCCTGCGGCGGACGGCGGGCGGACGAGGGAGCGGAAGCGCGCGGGCGTGGCATGCCAGCAGCTTACCGGCAGCATCGGGGCGGCATCCCGCGCCTGGAAAGCGGCAGGCCAAAAAAAAGGCGCAGGGTCCGAAGACGCTGCGCCCAATTCCTCTCGAAGTGCTTGGAGTAACTCTGTGAACCGAACCTGTGTGACAGCAGGTGGTTGGATTCTTGGGCAAACCGGACAGGAGTGAAGCGGCGCCCCTGTCAAGATTGACAGGGGCGGCCCTCATGGCCGGACGGACGGCGTTGCGCCGACGACGACCGTCACCATCCGGCCGGGCTGCAGCTTGCGCGCCATCGCGGCGCGCACGTCCTGCGCGGTGACCTTGGCGACCTGCGCCGTCCAGGTGTCCAGGTAGTCCAGCGGCAGGTCGTGCCAGGCGATCGAGGCGACGTTGTCCAGCAACTTGCGGTTCGTGTCGATGCGCAGCGGGAAGCCGCCGATCAGGTTGTCCTTGGCCGCCTGCAACTCGGCCGGCGTGGGGCCTTGCGCCACGTAGCCCGCCACCACCTCCTGCGCGACGCGCAGCGCCTGCTGCACCTGGTCGGGTCGCGTCTGCAGCGACACGGTGAAGGCACCGGCATGCAGTCCCGGCGAGAACGAGCTCGAGGCGCCGTACGTCAGCCCGCGCTTTTCCCGCACCTCCTGGTTCAGCCTCGACACCAGCCCGCTGCCGCCGAGCACGTAGTTGCCCACCAGCAACGGGAAGTAGTCGGGATCGCTGCGCTTGTAGCCCGGCTCGCCGAACAGGACATGCGCCTGGGCCGACTGGAACGGGATGCTCTGCATCGCCGGCGCGGCGATCGGCTGCACCTCGGGCACCGCCGGCAGCTCGGGACAGCCGGCCCCGTCGGGCAGCCGAGGCAGGCGTGCCAGCAGTCGGGCCGCCATGGCATCAGCACGCGTGCGGTCGAGGTCGCCCACGATCGTCACCTTGGCCCGGCACGCGAGCAGGTGCGCGCGGTGGAAACGCCGCATGTCCTCGACGCCGATCGCCGCCAGCGTCGCCACGGTCGTGTCCTGGCCATAGGGATGGCTGTCGTACACGGCCTTCTGGAAGGCCTTCCAGGCGACGGTGCCCGGCCGGGTGTCGCTCTCGCGGATCGCGGCCCCGATGCGCTGGCGCTCGCGGTTCCAGACGTCGACCGGGAAGGATGGCTCGCCGAGCTGGCGCGAGGCCAGCAGGACGGCGCGGTCGAGCAGCGCCGGGTCGGTGAGCGAGCGCAGCGTGAAGCTCATGCGGTCCCAGCCGGCGTCCGCGCCGAAGCCGGCCCCCAGGTCGGCCCAGGCCTCGCCCAGCTGATTCTCGTCCAGCGCCGGTTCGCCGGCTGCGGGCAGCACGCCCTTGCCGGCCATGCCCGCCGTGGCACCGGCCAGGCCCGCCTGGGGCGCCGGGTCGCGCCGGCTGCCGGCGTCGAAGTCGACCTGGACATCGACCATCGGGATGCCGCGGCTCTCGACGAAATAGATGCGCGCGCCGCTCGCCTGGCGCCAGTGCTGGATGGGCAGCGCGGCCAGCGCGGTGCCGAGGCCCGACACGAGGACGGCGCCGAGGACGAACGCGCGCAGGAGATGGGGGAGGTTCTGCATGGTCGGGGCCTTCAATGCCGCAGCCCGGCCGCCGGCGTGCGCGGCCGCGCGCCGGGATCGCGCGGCAGCGGGCGCAGGATGCCGACCGTGAGCTGGTCGTCGCCGAAGTACTTGGCGGCGGCTGCCTGCACCTGTTCGGCCGTCACCGCCTTCAGGCGTTCGATCAGCCGTTCGCCGGCGTCCAGCGGCAGGCCCCAGATCCAGAAGGCGCCCAGTTCGTTGGCACGGTTGAACACCGAGTCGAGCTTGTAGGTCTCGGCGGCGATCCAGCGCGTCTTCACCCGCTGCAGCTCGGAGGCGCTGACGCCTTCGCGCGCCACGCGGGCCACCTCGGCGCGCAGCGCGGCCTCGACCTGCTCGGGCGTCTTGCCCGGCGCCGGCACGCCGTCGAGCGTGAACAGCTGCGGCCCGCGACCCCACAGGCCGTTGCCCGCGCCGGCGCTGTCGGCCACCCGGTCCGGCCCTTGCGTCAGGCCGCGGTCGAGCCGGGCGCCGCTGTAGCCGTCGAGCACCGCGGCCAGCACCGTCAGCGCCAGGGCGTCGTCGCCTTCGGCGTTCGGCTCGAAGCTGCGCAGCTGCGGAACCTTGAACGACAGCGCGACATAGGACTGCTCGGCCGGCGCCTTGTGCTCGACCCGGCGCAAGCCGGCCTGGACGGGTTCGGCGCGCGGCTTGCGCACTGGAACCGCACGCGCCGGGATGGCCCCGTAGTACTTCTGCGCCAGCCGCAGCACCTGCTGCGGATCGACGTCGCCTGCCACCACCACGGCGGCATTCCCCGGCACGTACCACTGCCGGTAGAAGTCGCGCAGGTCCTTCGGCGTCATCGCATGCAGGTCGCTCATCCAGCCCCCGATCGGCCGGCGATAGGAGGACGCCAGGAAGGTCGTGCCGCTGATCACCTCGTAGAGCATGGCGCGCGGCGAATCCTCGATGCGCAGGCGCCGCTCTTCCTTGACCACCTCGATCTCGCGCGTGAACTCGTCGTCGGCCCAGCGGTTGTTGGCGAAGCGGTCGGCTTCCAGCCGCATCACCTCTTCCAGGCGGGCAGCGGGAATCTGCTGGTGGTAGCCGGTGTAGTCGCGCCCGGTGAACGCGTTCTCGCGCCCGCCCATGGCCGCGACGCGGCGCGAGAATTCGCCCGGCCCGAGCTTGGCGGTGCCCTTGAACATCATGTGCTCGAGGGCGTGGGCCACGCCGCTGGTCCCGTCGACCTCATCCATCGCCCCGACGCGCACCCACAGCATGTGGACGGCGGTCGGCGCACGCCGGTCGGGCTGAACGATCACCGTCAGGCCGTTGTCCAGCGTGAACTGCACGGGACGGTTGGCGGCTGCCGGGGCCGCGGCGGAGGGGTTGGCCGGCAGGTCGGCCGGGGACTGCGCCAGCGCAGGCCCAGCCAGGAGCAGCGTGGCACAGCAGGCGGCCAGCGCGCGTCGCAGGGGGTGTTTCATAGAATCCCTTGATTCTAGAAACACGCTCGATGTTCAGTTTCTTTCGCAGAAAGCCGCCGCCACCGCCGCCGGCCCCGGTCGCAGCGCCCGCTGCGGCTCCCGCAGCGACGCCGGCTCCGGCGACACCGGCGCCGGCGGCCGCTCCCGCCGCGCCCACGCCCACACCCGCGCCGCCCCCTCCCACCGTCGCCGCGCCGAGCGCAGCACCTGCCGCGCCCGTCGCTCCGCGACCCGCCGTGACCCCGGCACCGGCGCCGGCCGCCAAGCCGGCCTTCGGTGGCGGGCTGATCGGCAGCGCACTCGTGCGACCGATGGACATCCCGGCGCCTGCGCCGGCCGAGCCGGTTGCGCCGGAACGCCAGCGCTGGGTCGACCGGCTGAGCGCCGGCCTGCGCAAGACCGGCTCCAACCTGGCCCAGGTCTTCACCGGCGGCCAGATCGACGACGCACTGTACGAGGAGCTCGAGTCGGCCCTGCTGATGGCGGACACGGGAGTCAAGGCGACGCAGCACCTGCTCGACGAGGTCAAGCGCAAGGTCGCTTCCAGCGGCGCCACCCGGCCGGTGCAGGTGAAGAACATCCTGAACGAGACGCTGGCCCAGCTGCTCAGGCCGCTGGAGAAGGCGCTGGTCATCGGCGAGCGCCAGCCGACGGTGATCATGGTCGCCGGCGTCAACGGCGCGGGCAAGACCACCTCCATCGGCAAGCTCACCAAGCACCTGGCCGGCGAAGGCTGCTCGGTGCTGCTGGCCGCGGCCGACACCTTCCGCGCCGCGGCGCGCGAGCAGCTGGCGATCTGGGCCGACCGCAACATGGTCGAGATCGTCAGCCAGGAAGGCGGCGACCCGTCCGCGGTCAGCTTCGATGCGGTGAGCGCCGGCCGCGCGCGCGGCAAGGACGTGGTGATCGTGGACACCGCGGGGCGGCTGCCCACGCAGCTGCACCTGATGGAGGAGCTGCGCAAGATCAAGCGGGTGGTGCAGAAGGCGCAGCCCGATGCGCCGCACGAGGTGCTGCTGGTGATCGACGGCAACACCGGGCAGAACGCGCTGGCGCAGGTCAAGGCCTTCGATGCGGCGCTCGGCCTGACGGGGCTGGTGGTGACCAAGCTCGACGGAACGGCCAAGGGCGGCGTGCTCGCCGCCATCGCGCAGGAGCAGCCGATCCCCGTCTACTTCATCGGCGTCGGCGAGAAGCTCGAGGACCTCGAGACCTTCAACGCGCGCGAGTTCGCGCAGGCCCTGCTCGGTTGAGGCGGCGGACCGTCACAGCGTGAGCGCGCGGCGCAGCGCGTGGCTGGCGGCATCGACCGCGAGCACCAGCACCAGCATCGCGGCCAGCACGGTGCCGGTCTCGGGCATCTGGAACAACCCGAGGTGGAAGGCCAGCAGCTGCCCGAGGCCGCCGGCCCCCACCACGCCGAGCACCGCAGCCGCGCGGATGTTGTTCTCCCACCGGTACAAGGTGTAGCTGAGCAGTTGCGGCAGCACCTGCGGCAGCACCGCATAGGCCAGCACCCGGCCTTCGCCGATGCCGCGCGTGCGCAACGCGAACCCGGGGCCCGGCGGCGCATTCTCGATCGCCTCGGCGAACAGGCGCCCCAGCACGCCCGTGGTGTGCAGGGCCAGTGCCACCGTGCCGGCGAATGGCCCCAGGCCGGCGGCGACCAGCAGCAGCGCGGCCCACATCAGCTCGGGCACGCTGCGCAGCGCGTTGAGCACCAGCCGGCTGGCGCCGCGCCAGCGGGCCGGGTCCGCCTCGTGGGTGCGACTGGCCGGCAGCGCGAGCCACAACCCGCCCACCGCCGCCAGCAGCGTGCCGAGGACGGACATCGCCACCGTCTCCAGCATCGCGGGCCAGACGCGCGCAAGGAAGCGCGGCGCCAGGTCGGGTGCCAGCAGTTCGCCCAGGAAGCGCCCCATCCGCGAGAGCGACTGCGGGCCGAAGAAGCGGGACCACTGCAGGTCGAGCGACGCGAAACTCAGGACCACCAGGGCGAGCAGCGCGGCCAGGAACAGCGCCATGCGCAGGCGTGGCCGCCACCAGGTGGCGGGCAGCTGCAGCGGTGGTGGGGGGCTCGCCACCGTGTCAACCCAGCGCGCTGCGCAACCAGCCGCTCAGGCGGTCGGTCAGTGCCACCAGCAGCACGAAGACGATGAGCAGGGTGCTGACCTCCGAGCCGCTGAACATCTTCATCGCGTTGTCCATCTGCTGGCCCAGGCCGCCCGCGCCGACAAAGCCCAGCACCGCCGACGACCGGATCGCGCACTCCCAGCGGTACACGGTGTAGCTGGTCAGCTCGGCCGCGTTCTGCGGCAGCAGCCCGTAGAAGAACGCCTGCATGCGGCCGCTTCCGTTGCGAAGCAGCGCGCGCGCCGACTCGGGCTCGCCGCTCTCGAGGATCTCGCCATAGACCTTGCCCAGCATGCCGCCGTACGTGAGGCCGATCGCCAGGACGCCGGCCGTCGGGCCCAGCCCCACGACGCGCACGAACACCAGCGCCCAGATCAGTTCGGGGACGCTGCGCAGCAGCACCAGCACCGCCCGCACGACGCCGCGCACGATCGCCGCCCCCGGCGCCATCCTGCCGGTCAGCGCGGAGAGCGACAGCGCACGCACAGACAGCAATGCCAGGGGCCAGCCGAACAGAAGGCCCAGCGCCATGCCCGCGGTGGCGATGGCGACCGTGCGCCAGGTCTCGCGGGCGACCAGGGCGAGGAAGTCCGGATCCAGCCGCGGCGGAAAGAAGTCGGCGAGGAAGCGCAGGGTCGCCTGCAGGCTGGCCGGCTCGAACAGCTGCCACGGCCTGAACTCGGTCACCACCAGCAGGGGCGCGAGCACCACCAGGGTCAGCAGGCCCCATGACAGCCGGCCGACCCACGCCGGGTCGCGCAGGCGCGGTGGTGCGGTCACGGTGTGCGCCACGCCTGCCTCCTTCAGCGGCAGTACGACACCGCCGGCGCCGTCGGCGGCGTGTCCAGTGCGGACGGCGCAGGGCCGGCGAGTTCGTCCCAGCGCTGCGCGTAGAGCGCCTGCAGGCGTTCGGGGGTGACCTGGTCCGAAGGCAGGTCGAACTGCAGCGCGCCCTCGCGCAGGCCGAGCACGCGCGGGAAGTTCCGCAGCGCCATCGGCACGTCGTGCAGGCTGCAGACCACGGTGGCGCCGCGTTCGCGCGCGGCCTGCGTCAGCGTCTCCATGGCCTGGCTGGCGCGCGCAGGATCGAGCGCCGACAGCGGCTCGTCGACCAGCAGCAGCCGCGGCCGCGCCACCAGGGCACGGGCCAGCCCGACCCGCTGCCGCTCGCCGCCCGAGAGACGGTCGACGCGCTCGAACAGCTTGTCCGCCAGCCCGAAGCGGCCCAGCGCCGCGTGCGCCTCGTCCAGGCCGGTCGGCAGCAACAGGTTGCGCAGGCTGCGCAGCAGGCCGATGTGCGGCAGCCGCCCCGCGAGCACCGCCGTCACCACGCGCTGGCGCGGTGGCAGCGGCGGCACCTGGGGCGCCAGGAACAGCTCCCCGCGCAGCTGGCGCAGCGCCGGGGCGGAGAGCGCCCAGGGGTCGCGGTCGCCGAGCAGCAGCGTCCCGGCCGCGGGTGGCAGGGCGCAGGCCAGCGCGTGCAGCAGCGTGGTCTTGCCCGCGCCCGACGGCCCGATCACCGCCACCTGCTCCCCCTGCCCGAGCGAGAGTGTCAGGGGCGCGAGTGCCGGCGGTGCATCACGCCGTCCGGCCGGATGGCGCACGCTCAGATCCTGGAGCGAGACTTTCACGCCCTGTCGCTGCCGCGGGGCCTCACTTGAGCAGGCCGGCGTTGCGCGCCGCCGCCTCGATGGCGCGGTAGTTCTCCGGCCGCGTCGGCACGAAGCGCGTCGCGCGCTGAAGCTCCAGGATCTCGCGTCCTTCGGCCGTCTCCTTGTTCAGGTCGAGGAACGCCTTCTGCAGCCGCTCGCGCTGGGGCGCCGGCAGTTCGGCATGAACGGTCCAGTTGTAGTCGTAGTAGGGCGGGGTCGTGTGGAAGACGCGCACCTTGGCCGGGTCCACCTTCTTGTCCGCCACCAGCTTCTCCCAGACCGAGATGTTCAGCGCGCCCGCATCGACCTTGCCCGACGCGACCGCGGCCACCGTGGCGTCGTGCGCGCCCGAGTACGCCACGCGCTTGAGGTCCCGGTCCGGGTCGACGCCGGCGGCCAGCAGGAAGCTGCGCGGCATCAGGTGACCGGAGGTGCTGGACTGGGACCCGAAGGACAGCGTGCGGCCCTTCAGGTCGGCCAGCGAGCGGATCGCGTCGTTCGTGGTCACGAACACCGAGCGGAACTTCTCGTCCTCCTCGCGCTGGACCAGCGGGACGACCTTGCCGCCCGAGCGCTGCTGCGCCTGCACGAAGGTGAAGCCGCCGAACCAGGCCAGGTCGACCTGCTGGTTGGCCAGGGCCTCGACGGCCGCCGCGTAGTCGGTCACCGGCGTGTACTCCACCTTCGCGCCCAGTCGCTGCTCCAGGTACTTCATCAGCGGCGCGGCCTTGCGGGCCAGCTCGGTCGGCGATTCGTCGGGAATCGCGGTGACGCGGAACACCCGCTGGGTGCCCTGCGCGCGGGCGCCGGTGGCGGCCAGGGCGGCGAAGGCGGCGATCGCCGTGCGGCGGCTGAGGGAAACGGGATGCGACATGGAACTCCTCCGGTCTTGTTGTCGGTTGGCAGCCGGCGATTAGACCCCAACGTGGCGGGACGTCGCAGCGCAGCTGCGAAAGCCCGAGAAGATGTCGCTGCGGCCCGGTTCGAAGAAGTTGCGGTAGCTCGGGTGGGCCAGAAGGTCGGAGGTGGCCGCGCAGGCGCCGCGCAGCACGCGCCGGCTGCCGAACCAGGGCAGCGAGTAGTCGCGATAGGGGTGCGGCCGGAAGCCCGGATACGGTTCGAAGCGCGAGGAGGTCCATTCCCACACCTGGCCCCAGCCGAACCCGGTGGCCGTGCGGGCGCCGCACTCCCATTCGGCTTCGGTGGGCAGCCGCCGGCCGGCCCAGCGGCACCAGGCCTCGGCCTCGTGGGCGCTCAGGTGGACCGCCGGTCCGTGGCCGCGCGGGAAACGCGGCGACGCGTGCCGCTCCTTGCGGGACCACTGCCAGCCCTCCTGCGTCCACCAGCGCGGGTCCTGGTAGCCGCCATCGTCGACGAACGCCGCGAAGCGGGACCAGCTGACCGGTTGCGCGTCGATCTCGAAGGCCGGCAGCTCCACCTCGTGCCCGCCCAGTTCGTTGTCGAAGGCGAAGCCGCCGTCCTGCGCGCCGAGGCGCAGCCGCGTGGCCGGGACCTGCAGCAGCTGCGGGGGCGCCAACGGGGCCTGCGCCACAGGGATCGTGAAGCCCAGCGTGCGCGCCATGTAGCAGGCCGCTTCCGCGTGCATCGCCTCGTGCAGGCAGGCCAGCCGGAAGAAGTACAGCAGGTCGGCGCCGGCATCGGGCGGCAGGGCGTCCAGCCGCCGCAGCGTGGCCTGCAGCGTGTCGGCCAGCCAGCCGCGCAGGTCGTCGAGCGGAGGCAGCGGCAGGCTCCAGCGGCTGTGGTGGCCGATCCGGCCGGAATCGAACCAGTCGTCGGCCGCCGCCAGGCTGGAGGGCGGGCGGGCGGCATCGGGGTCGGCCGCCGCTCCGAGGTCGCGCTGCGGATTGCGGGCGACCCACCACTCCTGGAACCACGCGAGGTGACCCAGCTCCCAGCGGGGCGGGTTCAGCCCCGGATCGAGCGGCACGGCCAGCCCGGGGCCGAGCGCCTCGCGGTACACGTCGGCGATGGCCAGCGTGCGGGCCCGCACGGCCAGCAGCCCCGCGCGCACGTCGTCGCGGCCGCCGCAGCGCAGCCGGGTCGCGGCGCTATAAACCAGGGGTGCATCGCTCATCGCTGGTCATCGTAAGCCCCGCGCTCAAGGCGGCCAACAACGGCAACTGGCAGACGGCACGGCGGTGGCGCGAGCTGCTCGGCGCCACGCATCGCGTGCGCATCACCGACCGCTGGCCCGACGCGGCCCTGCCGACCGACGACGTGATGCTGGCACTGCACGCGGCGCGCTCCGCCGACGCCATCGCGGCCTGGGCCGGCCGGCATGGCAGCGCCGGGCTCGGCGTGGTGCTGACCGGCACCGACCTGTACGGTGGACTGGACCGGGACCCTGCCGTCCTCCACTCCCTCGAGCGCGCGTCCCGGCTGGTGGTGCTGCAGGACCAGGCGCTTGCCGCCCTGCCCGCGCTGCTGCGGAACAAGGCCCGCACCATCTACCAGTCGACGCCGGCGCGGCAGCCGCTGCCCAAGACGGCGCACCAGCTTCGCATCGCCGTGGTGGGCCACTTGCGCGAGGTGAAGAGCCCCCAGACGGTGTTCGCGCTGGCCCGGCAGCTGGGGGCTCGCCCGGACGTGCGCATCGACCATGCCGGCGGGGCCGACGCCGGATGGGCGGCGCAGGCCCGCCAGGCCGAGGCGGACAGTGCGTGCTACCGCTGGCTCGGGCCGCTGTCGCATGGCGCGGCGCGGCGGCTGATCCAGCGCGCCCACCTGCTGCTGCATCCGAGTGCGGCCGAAGGCGGCGCGCATGTGGTGATGGAGGCGGTGCGCAGCGGCACGCCGGTGCTGGCCTCGCGCATCCCGGGGAATGTGGGCATGCTGGGCCCGGACTACGAGGGCTACTTCGCGCAGGCCGACGCCGCCGGCCTCGCCGAGCTGGTGCTGCGCTGCCGCCGGGAGCAGCAGCCCGGACAAGACCCGGACACCGGCCTGCTGGCGCGGCTGCGCGCACAATGCGGGCGCCGCGCGGGGCTGTTCGACCCGGACACCGAGCGCGCGGCGCTGCTGCAACTGGTGCAGGAACTGCAGGACACCCGATGACCCCCCCCTTGCCTCCTTCCGCGGCCGCCACGGCCGAGCCCCGCCTCACCTCGCTGTCGCATGGCGGCGGCTGCGGCTGCAAGATCGCGCCCGGCGTGCTGGCCGACATCCTGAAGGACACCGCACGGATGCCGATGCCGCCCGAGCTGCTGGTGGGCATCGAAACCGCCGACGACGCCGCGGTGTACCGGCTGAACGACGAGCAGGCGCTGATCGCCACGACCGACTTCTTCATGCCGATCGTCGACGACCCCTACGACTTCGGCCGGATAGCCGCCACCAACGCCATCTCGGATGTGTACGCGATGGGCGGGCGGCCGATCATGGCGCTGGCGCTGGTCGGCATGCCGATCAACGTGCTGTCGACCGCCACCATCGGCCGCATCCTGGCCGGCGGCGAGTCGGTCTGCCGCGAGGCGCGCATCCCGATCGCGGGCGGGCACACCATCGACTCGGTGGAGCCTATCTACGGCCTGGTCGCGCTCGGTCTGGTGCATCCCGACCGCGTCAAGCGCAATGCCGACGCGCAGGTCGGCGACCTGCTGGTGCTCGGCAAGCCGCTCGGCGTCGGCGTGCTGTCGGCGGCGCTCAAGAAGGGGCAGCTCGACGCCGACGGCTACGCCCGCATGATCGCGTCCACCACGCGGCTGAACACGCCTGGGCCGGAACTCGCCGCGCTGGCGGGGGTGCATGCACTGACCGACGTGACCGGGTTCGGGCTCGCAGGCCACGCCCTGGAGCTCGCCCGCGGCGCGGGACTGGCCGTCGAGCTGGAGTGGGCGGGCGTGCCGCTGCTGTCGGGCGTGGCCGAACTGGCTGCCGCCGGCCACGTGACCGGCGCCTCCGGCCGCAACTGGGCCGGCTACGGGGCCGATGTGGCCCTGCCCACCGGTTTTCCCGAGACGGCCCGGGCACTGCTGACCGATCCGCAGACCAGCGGCGGGCTGCTGGTGTCGTGCACCCCGCAGTCGCTCGACCGGGTGCTGGCCGTCTTCCGGCAGCATGGATTCGATGGCGCCGCCGTCGTCGGCCAGGTGGTCGCCAGTGACGACGGGCCACGGCTCAAGGTGCGCTAGCGCCGACTTCGGCGCGCACCCAGGCCGCGTACTCCGGCGAGGCGTCCAGCCGTTGCCAGACGAGCTGCGGCAGGCGGTAGGGATGCTCGGCACCCAGGAATGTCCGCAAGGGGTCCAGCCGCTCGGGAAGCGTTTTCACGGTGAGCCGCCACTCGGCCTCGGCACAGGCCGAGCCTTCCCACCGGTAGTGCGACTCCAACCGGTCCAGTTGCACGCAGGCAGCGAGGCGCCGCTCGAGCAGCGCACGGGCCAGCCGGCGGGCGTCGTCTTCCGTGCCCACGGTCGTGGTCAAGGCCAGGATGTCGGTGTCGTGCCATGGCATCGCGAGTGCCCCCAAAATCGGGCATTCTTCCAAAACGACGACAGGAGACACCATGCAAGCGACCACCGAAGGCCCTGCCCATGCCACGCCGCGCCGCGTCGACGAGTTGCTGGCGCACTACGCGCTGAGCCACCAGGATCCACGCAACGAGGCCATCCACTGCGTCGCGATCCCGCTCATCATGCTCAGCCTCGTCGGGCTGCTGTTCGCGCTGCACCCCTGGATCGCCTATGCCTTCGTGGCCGCCAGCCTGGTCTATTACGCGCGCCTGTCGGCCGTGTTCCTGGTCGTGATGGCCGGGCTGTCGGCCCTCGCGCTGGTGCTGGTCCATGCGATGGGCGACCGGGTCCTGCCGTGGTCGGCCGGCATCTTCGTGCTGGCCTGGATCGCGCAGTTCGTCGGCCACAAGCTGGAGGGCCGCAAGCCTTCGTTCTTCGAGGACCTGCAGTACCTGTGGGTGGGTCCCCTGTTCGTGCTCAGCCTGGGCCTGCGCAAGCTGCACGTCCGCTGGTGACGCCGGCCCGCTACAAATGGTTGCGATCTCGGCGCCGGCTGGGCCGAACGTCGCGGGCGCCGCTGGCTCCATCGGGTAAACCCTGGTTTTGGCCCCGGGGCCATTGAACTTCGGGTTTAGCACTCGATCGAACCGAGTGCTAATATGAAATCCCAATTGAAAGGAACCCCCGGTATGACCGCTTCGATCGCAGCCTCTGGCGCGCTGGCCGTCGCCAGCCCGTGGGCCGTCGTTCCGTCGCTGGGCAATCTCGATGCCTACATCTCGGCCGTGAACCGCCTGCCGATGCTCACGGCCGAGGAAGAGAAGGATTACGCCCGCAAGTTCAGGGAGCACGACGACCTGGACGCCGCCGGGAAGCTGGTGCTGTCGCACCTGCGCCTGGTGGTGTCGGTGTCGCGCAAGTACCTGGGCTACGGCCTGCCGCACGGCGACCTGATCCAGGAAGGCAACATCGGCCTGATGAAGGCCGTCAAGCGCTTCGACCCCGACCAGGGCGTGCGGCTGGTGAGCTACGCGCTGCACTGGATCAAGGCCGAGATCCACGAGTACATCCTGAAGAACTGGCGGATGGTCAAGGTCGCAACCACCAAGGCCCAGCGCAAGCTGTTCTTCAACCTGCGCTCGATGAAGCAGGGCTTCAAGGACGAGGAAGACGCCCAGACCCACCGGGAGACCCTCACCGATGCCCAGATCGACGTGATGGCGCGTGAACTGAACGTCAAGCGCGAGGAAGTGGTCGAGATGGAGACCCGGATGTCGGGCGGCGACGTGCTGCTCGACCCGAGCCCCGGCGACGACGGCGAGGAGGCGTTCGGCCCGATCGCCTACCTGGCGGACGCGAGCCACGAGCCGACGGCGGTGCTGGAATCCCAGCAGCGCGACGTCATGGCCACGGACGGCATCGCCGCCGCGCTGGAGGGCCTGGATCCGCGCAGCCGCCGCATCGTCGAGGAGCGCTGGCTGAAGGTCAACGACGACGGCTCGGGCGGGCTGACCCTGCACGAGCTGGCGGCCGAGTACGGCGTGTCGGCCGAGCGCATCCGCCAGATCGAGTCGGCGGCCATGAAGAAGATGCGCAAGGCGCTGGCCGCTTACGCCTGAACCACACCGACGTGACATCGAGCCCGGCCATGGCCGGGCTTTTTTCGTTCCCGCCTTCGTCAGGATGAGCTGGCCGCCAAAACTGTCAGAATCGCGGCCGTGGCGGCTCAGCTTTTCCTCCGGCTCCTTCTCGCGTTGTCGTGGCTGCTCGCGGCAAGCCTCGCGGCAGCCCAGTCCCCTTCTCCTGAACCGCCGGTCCTGCAGCTCTCGCCCGAAGCCGGCAACATCTCGCTGGAGGGCCAGTCCCAGTACTGGATCGAGCCGGGAAAGTCACGCACCATCGACGAGATCGCCGCCGCCGGCAATGCGCTCCCCTGGGTGACCCTGGCGCCCGGCCAGCAGCACCGGCTGGGCAAACGGGCCCTGTGGATCCGCTTCCGCGCCGAGTCGCGCGACGCCGAACGCTGGTACCTGGCCGTGGGCTCGTCCGGCATCGACCGGGCGCAGTTCTACTTCCAGGGCGCCGACGGCCAGTGGGTGGTGGAAGAAGCCGGTGACACCCGGCCGGTGTCCGAATGGCCGCTGCCCGGACGCGTGCCGACCTTCGACCTGTCGCCCGGCCAGGGCCCGGCGACGACCTACTGGCTGCGCATCGAACATGATCGCGTCGATTACGCGGCGCCGCTCACGCTGTTCAGCCAGAGCCGCATGTTCGGCGAGCGCGAGAGCGAGCAGTTCATGCTGGGGGCCTATTTCGGGCTGGCCTCGCTGCTGGCCGTGGTGGCCATGTTCAACGCCGTCGGGTACCGCGACCGCAACTTCATCGCCTACGCCGTCTACCTCATCACGTTCACCATGGGCCAGGCCGCCTACCTGGGCCTCGGGGCACAGTACATCTGGGAGGACTGGCTGGCCTGGAACGCGCAATCGACCTTCCTGCTGCCCGCGCTCTCGGCGCCCGCCGCGCTCTGGTTCGTGCAGGTCGTCACCGAGCCGGCGCGCTTCTCGCGCGCACTCAACCAGCTGGTCCTGGCGCTGATCGTGATGCTGCTGCTGGCCGCCGTGCTCGACACGGTCATGTCGTCACGCCTGACCATCGTGTTCCGGCTGGCGCTGACCAGCACCGCGCTGCTGCTGGTGGGCGTGCTGATCGGGCTGGTCTGGCTCAAGGGCGACGATCCCGACATCCGCATCATCGCGCTGGGCTTCGTGCCGGTGCTGGTGATGGCCATGTTCCCGATCGCGCGGGGCTTCGCGCTGCTCCCCAACAGCATCCTGACCCGCTACGGCCTGGCGATCGGCGCCGCGATGGAGATGCCGATCCTGTTCTACGCGCTCAGCCTGCGCGGCAACCGCCGCCGCTTCGCTCAGCTGCGCGCGTCCGCGCTGCCCTACACCGACGCGCTGACGGGACTGGCCAACCGGCGCAACCTGCTGCAGCGACTGGACGCCGCGCTGCACCGCGCCCGCAACCAGAAGCATCCCTGCGCCCTGCTGGTGGCCAAGGTCGCCAACTACGACGCCATCGCCGCCGAATACGGCCGGGACATGCTCGATCGGGCGCTGGTGGTCACCGCCTCGCACCTGCGGCGGGCGGCCAGCGACATCGACCTGGCAGCGCGCGTGAGCGAGCGCGAGTTCGCGCTGCTGATCGAAGGGCCGACCACGCCCGACGTGGTGTCCTCGCGCGCCCAGCAGGTCGTGGCGAGCGGGCTGCGCAGCTCGCGTGCGCTGGCGCCCGAGCTGACGCTGCGCCTGGTGGTGGTCATTGCCCTGCTGCCCGACGAGCGTCCCGACGCCTCGTCCACGCTGGACTGGGTACTGGAGGCGCTGGGCGCCATCCGCCCGGATTCGCGCAAGCAGATCCGCGCGCTCAACATCTGAGGCACGGCAGGCCGCCAGGCCAGGGCGGCTGCCCGAAGAGCATCGACTCGAGGGCGGGTTAGGATTTGGCCCCGCTCCCTGGGAGCACCACCAGCCGATGACGATGACGATGGATCCCCGCATTTCCCGACGCGCCACTCTCGGATGGGCGCTTGCCGGCGCCTGCGCGCCCGCCCTGGCCCAGACCGCCAAGCCTGTCGCGGCACCCGCGTGGCCGAGCCGGCCGGTCCGGATCCTGGTGGGCTTTCCCGGCGGCTCGACGCCCGACCTCGTGGCGCGCACCATCGCCGAGCCGCTGTCCCGCGCACTCGGGCAGCCGGTCGTGGTCGACAACCGCCCGGGCGCCGGCGGCAACATCGCAGCCGATGCCGTGGCCAAGGCGACCGACGACCACACCATCGGCGTGATGATCAACGGCAACCTGACCATCGCGAAACTGCTCAATCCCGCCACGCCCTTCGATCCGTCGCGCGACCTGGCGCCGATCAGCCTGGTCGCCACCGCGCCGCTGCTGCTGACCGCCCCGGCCAGCGCCCCGGGGCACAGCGCCCAGGAGTTCTTCCTGGCCGCGCGCAATGCCGGCAACAAGTGGAGCTATGGAACGCCCGGCGTCGGGACCGTGGGCCACATCGGCATGGAATTGCTCAAGACCAAGACGAACATCGACCCGGTCCACGTGCCCTACCCCGGCAACCCGCAGGTGATCAACGCCATGATCGGCGGTCAGGTCCAGCTGGCCCTGCTGCCGCCGGGCCTGGCCTCGCCGCAGATCCGCGCCGGCAAGCTCAAGGCGATCGGCGTCACCTCGACGGCCCGCAGCCCCCTGGTGCCCGAGTTCCCGAGCCTGGACGAAGGCGGCGTGACGCGCGGCTTCCAGCTGGAGATCTGGTGCGCCGCGGCGGCCCCCGCGCGCATGCCCAAGCCCCTGGTGGCGCGTCTGTCGACGCTGGTCGCGGAAATCGCGCGGACACCCGAAGTGCGGCAGAAGCTGTTCCAGCAGGGCTGGCAGGTCGCGGGCACCTCGAGTGAAGGCCTGGCCAACCGCATGCGCGGCGAGACGGCGTTGCTCGGTGGGGTGATCCAGATGCGGGGCATCAAGGCCGAGTGACCCGGCCCGGGGCCCTTAGTCGGCCACGTCGCGCAGCGACCGCAACGCACGGCGCGTGAGGGCCGCCGTCTCGCGGGTGGCCGACTCGTGGCACCAGCGCGCGCACAGACCACGCACCCAGCCCGGCTGCGAACGGGCCGCGTCGTTGAGCCAGTTGGCCACCGAGTTGCGCACGTAGAGGCTGGGGTCCGACTTCAGCGGCTCCAGCAGCGCGAGCGCGCGCCACGGCTGCGCCTGGAGCGCCTCGATGGGCGCGCACCACACGCCCCGCGGCCGGGTGAGTTCGCAGGCGAAGCGGCGCAGGTTGGGGTCGGGATCCAGCACCCAGGGACGCAGCAGGCGCACCGTGCGATCGATGTCCGCTCCGGCGTCTGCGCGCACTGCCATCCACGCCATCTCGCGGACGCCGAAGTGCGGATCGGCGGCGAAGCGCCGCACCGCCGCGAGCCGCTCGGCGAACCCGAGATCGGGAAACGCCACCCACTGCGCCGCCCAGGACCGTGCGACGTCGCTCGGATGCACCGCAAGCGCGTGTGCGATGCGGTCACGGTCCGGCCGGGGCGCCGTCATGTCGTAGAAGGCGCGGGCGACGTGCAGGTGTCGCTTGAGCGGCTTGAAGGCGCCCAGCATGGCCAGCGTGTCCTCCAGACGCTCGGCACGGGGATCGAGCCCGATCGACGCGGCGACGCGGCGTGCCAGCCGCGGCACGTCGAGCGCGAGAAACTCGTTGAGGTTGACGGTGGGGACCAGACCGTCGTTCAGCGCCTCCAGCACCTCGGGCGGGATCAGCGCGATGCGTGCCGCGCCGCGCCGCTGCAGCAGGTGCTGCACCACGTCAGGCGCTGGTCTGGAGCAGCAGCCGCAGGTCGCCGGCCAGCGCCTGGGCGCCGCTGCCGTAGCGGGTATACAGCCGCAGACGGCCCTGCGGGTCGTAGACGAAGCTGGCCGCCGAGTGGTCCATGGTGTAGCTGCCCGGCGTCTTGCCTTCGACCTTCTTGAAGTAGACCTTGAAGTCCTTGGCCAGGGCGGCCGTCTGCTCCGGGGTGCCGCGCAGCGCCACGAAATCGGTGCCGAAGTTGCCCATGTAGGCCTTGAGCAGTTCGGGCGTGTCGCGCTCCGGATCGACGGTGATGAAGACCCCCTGCACCCGGGCACCGTCGGCGCCCAGCAGCGTCTTGGCTTGTGCGATCTCCGCCAGGGTCGTGGGGCACACGTCGGGGCACTGGGTGTAGCCGAAGAACACGACCACCGCCTTCCCGCGGAAGTCCTTCAGGCTGCGCGGGCGGCCATCGGCGTCGGGCAGCTGGAAGTCCTTCGCGTAATCCGCGCCGGTGAGGTCGACCGCCGAGAACTGCGGCTTGCGCTCACCGCAGGCGACCAGCACCGGCGGCAGCGCTGCGGCGGCAAGGAGATGGAGGACAGCGCGACGTTCCATGGGGGTACCTCAGAGCAGGTAGTGGTCCAGCAGCAGCGCGGCGAACAGCACGCTCAGGTGGATCAGGGAGAAGCGGAAGGTCTGGCGGGCGAGCGCGTCGGAGTAGTGGCGCCAGAGGCGGAAACCGTACCAGGTGAAGCCGGCGCCCAGCACCAGCGCCGCCACCAGGTACAGCCACGAGCTCATGCCGTAGGCGAAGGGCAGCAGGCAGGCAGCGAACAGCACCACCGTGTACAGCAGGATCTGCAGGCGGGTGAACTCGTTGCCGTGGGTGACCGGCAGCATCGGCAGGCCCGACTTGCGGTAGTCCTCGACGCGGTACAGCGCCAGCGCCCAGAAGTGCGGTGGCGTCCACAGGAAGATGATCAGGAACAGGATCAGCGCCTCGGGGCTCACGTCGCCGCGCATCGCAGCCCAGCCGAGCACCGGCGGCATCGCCCCGGACGCGCCGCCGATGACGATGTTCTGCGGCGTGCGCGGCTTGAGCACGACGGTGTAGATGACGGCGTAGCCGACGAAGGTGGCGAAGGTCAGCCACATGGTCAGCGGATTGACCGTCAGGTACAGCACCGCCGACCCCAGTGCGCACAGCACGGCGGAGAACAGCAGCGTCTGCGTGTCGGAGAGCTCGCCCTTGGCGGTGGGCCGCCAGGAGGTGCGCTTCATCTTGGCGTCGATGCCTTTCTCGATCAGGCAGTTGAACGCCGCCGCCGCACCCGCGACCAGCCAGATCCCGAGCGCCGCGAAGGCGGCGACGCGGATGTCGTCGGCCGAAGGCAGGCCGGGCACCGCCAGCACCATGCCGATGACGGCGCAGAAGACGATCAGCTGCACCACCCGCGGCTTGGTGAGCGCGTAGAACTGGGTCAGCCGGTTCATGGCCGGGCCTCCTGGTGCCCGCCGAGCGGCGGACGGGGGCGGCCAGCGGGCAGCGCCGACGCCACCCGGCTCTCGCACAAGGCCCAGGTGAGCACGACCACCAGCGCCGCGGCCCCGCCGGTGTGGGCGAGCGCGGCCACCAGCGGCCAGCCGAGCACGACGTTCGACAGGCCGCTGGCAAGCTGCCAGGCGGCCAGCAGCCCCAGCCCGCGGGCCTGCGCCGGCAGCGCATGACGCAGGCGCCAGGCCGCCACGACCAGCAGCAGCAGCACGGCGTACGCCGCCAGCCGGTGCGCGTAGTGGATGGCGGTCAGCGCGGCGAACGAGACGTGCTCGCCGGTGCCGGTCAGGCCGAGCGGCCGCCACAGCTCGAAGCCCTGGCGGAAGTCCATCGCGGGCCACCAGCTGCCCTGGCAGGCCGGGAACTGCTGGCACGCGAGCACGGCGTAGTTCGTGCTCACCCAGCCGCCCAGGGCGACCTGCACCCAGACCGCCGCGAAGGCCAGCACGAGCAGGCCGTAGCGACCGGTCGACAGCGGCAAGCGCGGGGTGCCGGTGTGTGCCTGCCGGTAGGCCACGGCCTGGCGGCACAGCAGGGCCAGCAGCACCAGTCCGCCCAGCAGGTGCAGCGTGACGATGGCCGGGAACAGCTTCATGGTCACCGTCAGCGCGCCGAAGGCGCCCTGCAGGCAGACCCACACCAGCGTCGCCGTCGGCCACCATGGACTGACCGGCAGCGCCTGCCGCCGGCGCAGCAGCCAGGTACCGGCCGCCAGCGTGATGATCAGGACGCCGACCCCAGTGGCGAGGTAGCGGTGGACCATCTCGATCCAGGCCTTGGTGTGCGTGACCGGTCCGGTGGGCATCTGCGCCTGGGCGGCGCTGATCTCGGCATGCGCGCCGGCGGGGCTGGCGCTCGCATAGCAACCGGGCCAGTCGGGGCAACCCAGCCCCGAGTCGGTCAGGCGGGTGAAGGCGCCGAACAGCACCAGGTCGAAGGTGAGGAACAGGGTGAGCAGCGTCAGCTGCGACAGGCGCTGCGCGGGGGCCGCACGACGGTTGCGCAGCCACAGCCAGGCCATCGGCCCGAGCGCGACGACCACGCCCATGAGCATCATCCGCGCGACCGGCGAGAAGTCCACCAGCGCGGTCATCGCTCGCGCCCCGGCTGGTCCCAGCCTGCCGACGCCCGCATCAGGCGCTCCAGGTCGCGCTTGGCCTTGGCCGCGCCCTGGCGGTCGAGGCCGGCCGGAAATCGCAGCATCCAGTGGCCCATCGGATCGACCACGTACAGGTGGTCGCCGAGCGCGCGGCCGCTCGACGGCTGCAGCCAGGTCGCCAGCTGCTCGCGGGAGACGCGCAGCACCGTGGCCTGCGCCAGCGCCGGACGCAGCGCCTCGCGCACGGGCGCGGCGTCGTCGACCAGCCAGACCCAGTCCATCCGGTCCTTGTCCTTGCCCAGGCTTTCGCGCAGCTGGCGCTGCAGGTACAGGTGGTTCTCGCACTGTTCGGCGCAGGCGCCGCCGGCCACGCTCACCAGCAGCCACTGGCCCTTGAGCGACGCCAGCGGCAGCGGCTGCCCGTCCAGCGTCCGCGCCGCCAGGGCCGGCATGGCCTGCTGCGGCTCGATCAGCTCGCCGAAGTTGCGACGGCCCTCCGGACGCACCACGTAGTAGGTGAAGTACGAGGCGATGACTGGCGCCGCGCAGATCAGCATGACCACGAGCATCTTGAAGCGCCCGCGCGACGTGCGCTGCGCCTCCTCGACCTCGCGGGGACCGGGCAACGCGTGGACGGTCAGGTCCAGCGGCTGGTCATTCCGCTCGGGCTTGCCGGCGGCGGGGTTGGATGAACTGGAACCAGACATAGAGGAAGGCGATGAGGCCGCTGAGGGCCCACCACTGGAAGGCGTAGCCGTAGTTCTTTTCGGGGCCGCTGCCGACACCCTCGGGCCAGTTGCGCAGCAGGCCCTGCGAGGGCGCGCCGGTTTCCTGCACGGAGACCGGCAGCAGCGCCAGCCCGGTCTCGGCCGAGAACGCGGCCAGGTCGAGATTCTGCCGGATGGGGCCGCCCGCGGCCGAGCCGAGCTGGTATAGCTTGGCCGGCGGCGGGGCGATGCGCCCGACGACCTCGAGGTCGCCCGGCGGCGTGTCGACGGCCGGCAGGCGTTCGCGCCGTTCGAAGTCGCGCGGCGCCCACCCCCGCTGCACCAGCACCACGCGATCGCTGCCCGACAGCCGCAACGGCGTGACGACATAGAAGCCGACCCGCCCGTCCATCTGCCGGTTGTCGAGGAAGACGGTGCGATCGGCCACCCAGGTGCCGCGCAGCCGCACCGGCCGGTACACCTGGGCCGGCGCGTCCGCTGCGAGCAGGGCCTGCTGCGGCAGGACCGGGCCCGCGCGCCGCTGCGCGATGGCGTCGGCGAGCGCCTCCTTCTGGTGGGCGCGGCCGAGCTGCCAGGCACCCAGCGACAGGGTCGCCGCAATCCCGAGCGCGGCAGCGACGGCGAAGACCCACGGGCGCGGGCCTGTCATGCGGCGCCTCGTATCATGGGCCGCATGAAGCTTCTCGTGCTCCTGGCCTTCCTGGCCATCCTCGGCAGCCTCGCGTCGGCCCTGTTCTTCATGATGCGCGGCGGCTCCGAGGCAAAGCCACGCGCCGGCAGCATGGCGCGCGCGCTCGCGTTCCGCGTCGGCTTCTCCGTGGTGCTGTTCCTGTGCCTGCTGCTGGCCTGGAAGCTGGGCTACATCCATCCCACCGGCATCCAGTCGGGCCAGTGAGGCGCGCGGTTCGGCCGCGCGGGGCCGTGCCGCCCCGCGGCGCCCCGAGCGGGGCATCGCCACGCGACAAGGGCCGCTTGCGCGGCCCTTGAGCGGATTGGGGTGCGCGGCCGGTGGTCAGAACCAGTACACCAGGACGTAGAGGCCGAGCCAGACCACGTCGACGAAGTGCCAGTACCAGGCGGCGCCTTCGAAGCCGAAGTGGCGCTGCGGCGTGAAGTGCCCCTTCATCAGGCGCAGCGTGATGAACAGCAGCATCAGCATGCCGACGATCACGTGGAAGCCGTGGAAGCCGGTCAGCATGAAGAAGGTGGAGCCGTACGCGCCCGACGTGAGCTTCAGGTTCAGGTCGCTGTACGCATGCATGTACTCGTAGGCCTGCACGCAGACGAAGGTGGCGCCCAGCAGCACGGTGATCCACATCCACAGGATGGTGCGGGCACGGTTGCCGGCCACCAGGGCATGGTGGGCGATCGTCAGCGTGACGCCGGACGTCAGCAGCAGGGCCGTGTTGATGGTCGGCAGCGGCCACGGGCCCATGGTCTGGAACGGCTCGATGATGCCGGCCGGGGAGGCGGTGGCGCCCGGCGAGACGCTCGGCCACACAGCCTTGAAGTCAGGCCACAGCAGGGCATTGTCGAGGCCGCCCAGTGCGGGCACCGAGTGCGAACGCAGCCACCACAGGGCGGTGAAGAACGCACCGAAGAACATCACCTCCGAGAAGATGAACCAGCTCATGCTCCAGCGGAAGCTCAGGTCGATCTTGCGGCTGTACTGGCCGCCCTCGCTCTCGCTGATGGCGTCGCCGAACCACTGGAACAGCACCCAGAACAGCCACAGCATGCCGAACAGGAGCGACCACTTGCCCCAGTCGACGCCGTTGATCCACTGGCCGGCCCCCAGGATGACCCAGAACAGGCCGAAGGCGGCGAAGGCCGGATGCCGCGAGGCATGCGGCACGTAGTAGTAGGGCGTGGTGCCGCTCGGGGTGGAACTCATCTCTCTCGACTCCTGCTTTCGATTCTGTATTGGGTTCTAGACGATCCAGTTGACCAGGGCGATCAGCGCGCCGACCAGCAACGCCACGCCCACCAGCCCGACGGCGATCACGTGCAGCGGATTGAGCCGCTGCATGTCGTCCTGCAGGCCGCTGCTCTTGCGGATGCCCAGGAACGACCAGGCCACGGCCTTGGCAGTGCGCAGCACGCTCATGACCGCGCCTCCGACGACGGCACCGGCGCGGGACCCGCGGCCCGGTGGCCTGCCGGCGCCTGCGGCGTCTTGGCCCCCACCTCGAAGAAGGTGTAGGACAGCGTGATGGTGGTGACGTCCTTGGACAGCTTCGGATCGATCACGAACGCGACCGGCCACTGCTTCTTCTCGCCCGGCTCCAGGGTGTACTGGTTGAAGCAGAAGCACTCGAGCTTGTTGAAGTGGGCGGCCGCCTGGCGGGGCGCGTAGCTCGGAATGGCCTGCGCCGACATCCGGCGGTCCTGCACGTTCTGGAACTCGTACATGACCGTGGCGAGCTCGCCGGGATGCACCTGCAAGGTCCGCTGCGCGGGCTTGAACTGCCACGGGCCGCGGGCATTCGCGTCGAACTCGACCGTGATGGTGCGCGACCGGTCGACCTGGCTGTTGGCGGGGGCGCGTGAGCCGCCCGGCACCTGCCGTTCGCCGACGGCGAGCACGTTGATGCCCAGCGCCTCGCAGATGTGCTTGTAGATCGGCACCAGCGCGTAGCCGAACGCGAACATGCCCGCCGCGACCACGCACAGCTTGCCGACCATCTTGAGGTTCTCGGCGCGCAGGGCCACGGCGTCAACCCTTGAGCAGGACCATCTTGGCCAGGAAGCCGATGAAGAACACGAGCGCGATCGACGCCAGGATCAGGCCCAGGCGGCGATTGGCTTTCTTCTGGTCTTCGCTGGCCATGGCGTCGGCGGCTCGTGCGCGTCGGTCAGTGCGGAACGGCGCCCGGGCCCGCGTTGCGGTTCACCCCGGACGGCACCGCGTCGAGGACGCGCGTGGCGCTCGCGTCGAGCCGGGGCGGCACTTCGTAGGTGTGGAAGGGCGCCGGCGACGGCACTTCCCACTCCAGGCCTTCGGCACCCTTGCCGTCGGCGTCGTTCCAGGGACGCTGGGGCGCCGGCTGGCCCTGGCCGCGCATGGTGGGCAGCACGACGAAGAAGAAGAAGTAGACCTGTGCGAAGCCGAACGCGAACGCCCCGACCGAGGCCAGCGCGTTGAAGTCGGCGAACTGCATCGCGTAGTCGGCGTAGCGGCGGGGCATGCCGGCCAGGCCGAGGAAGTGCATCGGGAAGAACGTGACGTTGAACGCGATCAGCGACCACCAGAAGTGGATCTTGCCGCGCGTCTCGTCGTACATGACACCGGTCCACTTGGGCGACCAGTAGTAGTAGCCGGCGAACAGCGCGAACAGCGAGCCGGCCACCAGCACGTAGTGGAAGTGGGCCACCACGTAGTAGGTGTCCTGCAGCACCAGGTCGATCGGCGCCATGGCCAGGATCAGCCCGGTGAAACCGCCGATGGTGAACACGAAGATGAAGCCGACCGCGAACAGCATCGGGGTCTCGAAGGTCATCGAGCCCTGCCACATGGTGGCGATCCAGTTGAAGATCTTCACGGCCGTCGGCACCGCGATCAGCATGGTCGCGTACATGAAGAACAGCTGCCCCGTCACCGGCATGCCGGTGGTGAACATGTGGTGCGCCCAGACGATGAACGACAGGATCGCGATCGAGCTGGTGGCGTACACCATCGAGGCGTAGCCGAACAGGCGCTTGCGGGCGAATGCGGGCACGACCTGGCTGATGATGCCGAACGCCGGCAGGATCATGATGTAGACCTCGGGGTGGCCGAAGAACCAGAAGATGTGCTGGTACATCACCGGGTCGCCGCCGCCGGCGGGGTTGAAGAACGTCGTGCCGAGGTGGCGGTCGGTCAGCGTCATCGTGATCGCGCCGGCCAGCACCGGCATCACGGCGATCAGCAGGTAGGCGGTGATCAGCCAGGTCCAGGCGAACATCGGCATCTTCATCAGCGTCATGCCCGGGGCGCGCATGTTGAGGATGGTCACGATGATGTTGATCGAGCCCATGATCGAGCTGGCGCCCATGATGTGCATCGCGAAGATGCCGGCGTCCATCGACGGGCCCATCTGCAGCGTCAGCGGCGCGTACAGCGTCCAGCCCGCGGCGGGCGCACCGCCCGGCATGAAGAACGAGCCCACCAGCATGAGGCCGGCCGGGATCAGCAGCCAGAAGCTGAAGTTGTTCATCCGCGCAAACGCCATGTCGCTGGCGCCGATCTGCAGCGGGATCATCCAGTTCGCGAAGCCGACGAAGGCCGGCATGATGGCGCCGAACACCATGATCAGGCCGTGCATGGTGGTCAGCTGGTTGAACAGCTCCGGATTGAGCAGTTGCAGGCCGGGCTGGAACAGCTCGGCGCGGATGCCCAGAGCCAGCACGCCGCCCACCATCAGCATGGTGAACGAGAACAGCAGGTACAGCGTGCCGATGTCCTTGTGGTTCGTCGCGTAGACCCAGCGGCGCCAGCCGGTCGGGGCGTGGCCATGGTCGTCGTGGGCGTGGTCACCCGCCGCGTGGCCGTGGGGATCGAGAACTGCGCTCATGGAATACCTCGTTGAATCCGGTTCGGCTTACTTGCCGCGCTGCGCCAGCACTTCGGACGGCTGGACCACCTGCCCGGTCTTGTTCGACCAGTTGTTCTTGGTGTAGCTGATCACCGCCGCGATGTCGGTGTCGGACAGCTGCTTCCAGGCCGGCATGGCACCCTTGCCGTTGAGCAGGATCTGGATCTGCTTGGACTTGTCGGCGTCCAGCACGATCGTGGAGCCGTCGAGCGCCTTGATCGGGCCCGCGCCCTTGCCGTTGGGCTGGTGGCAGGCGGCGCAGTTGGCCGCGTAGATCTTCTCGCCGCGCGCGGTGATGTCGGCCAGCTGCCAGACCTTGTTCGGATCGTCCTGGCGGGCGGCCATCTTCTTCTGCTGCTCGCCGACCCAGGCGGTGTACTCCTGCGGCGTCACCACCTTCACGTGCACCGGCATGTAGGCGTGCTCCTTGCCGCACAGCTCGTAGCAGTTGCCGTAGAAGTCGCCCGTCTTCTCGCTGCGGAACCAGGTGTCGCGCACGAAGCCGGGGATGGCATCCTGCTTGACGCCGAACGCCGGCACGCCCCAGGCGTGGATCACGTCGTTGGCGGTCGTGATGATGCGCACCTTCTTGTTGACCGGCACGACCAGGGGGTTGTCGACCTTGAACAGGTAGTCGGTCGGCACCTGGCCCTTGGCGCCGTCGTTGGACAGCTCGCGGTGGGTGCCGTCGAGCGTGGACAGGAACGACAGGCCGGCGCCTTCGCCGTTGAGGTAGTCGTAGCCCCACTTCCACTGGTAGCCGGTGGCCTTGATGGTCAGGTCGGCGTTGCTGGTGTCCTTGGCGGCGACCAGCACCTTGGTGGCGGGCAGCGCCATCAGGATGACGATGATGAAGGGCACCAGCGTCCAGATGACCTCGACGGTCACCGACTCGTGGAAGTTCGCCGGCTTGTGGCCGACCGACTTGCGGTGCTTCCAGATCGAATAGAACATCACCGAGAACACGGCGATGAAGATCACGATGCAGGTGATCAGCATGAACCAGTGCAGCCAGCTCTGCTCGACCGCGATCCGCGTGGCCGCGCCGTGCAGATTGAGCTGGCGCACCCCCGGCCCGCCGGGCAGGTCTTGGGCTTGCGCGGCACCGGCGGCCAGGGCCGCCAGCGGCAGCAGTCGGGCCAGGATCGAAAGGCTCTTCATCGTTTCTCGTTCCGTTGACTCAATCACAAAGAATCCGGCGCCCTAGCGAGCCGCCGCTCCCCACTCGCGCAGCGCGCTCCTGATCTCCTGCGCCAGCAGCGGCCGCAACTCCGGCCGCACGAAGCGCCCCACGCTGACCGACTGGCCACGACCCGACACCTCGATCAGCGACCGGCCGTCGGCACGCGGCTCGACACGGACCCAGTGCGGATCGAACTCGGTGCGCTGCAGGTGGCCGGCACTCTCCAGTTCGACCACCAGCCGGCGCCCCTGCAGCGAGATGCGCTCGCGGTCGGCGGCGTGGCGCGCGTAGACCAGGAAAGCCAGCCCGACGGCACCGAGCTCGAGCCAGGCGAAGGGCAGGATCAGGGTCGCACCGTGGAGCCAGAAGAACGCGGCGATCGACAGCGACACGACGCACAACGAGGCATAGAACCAGCCCAGTTGGGCCGGCGTGACCGAGCAGTTGCGTTGAAGGAACCAGACGATGTTCTGGCCCTGGACAGTCGCGAAACGAAAAACCGGCATCGACGGTGACGCTCACAAAACAACCGGGCATTGTAGCGGTGTTGACATGCGTCAAGACCGATGGCCGACTATTTGCCTGCGCGCCGCCCCGCCTGCAGAAGGCTGCGCATGTCGTCGACCGTGAGTGCTGTCTCGCCGGCGACGCGCGCGCGGGGCGCGGGCCGCAGGGCGTGGCCGTAGACGATCTCGAACGTGAGGGCCAGCCGGCCGTCGCTGCCGCGCAGCCGGCCCGCCAGCTCCTCGTCCAGCCGGGCGCGCCAGCGTCGCCCGCGCAGCGCGGCGAACCGTCCGGGATGCACGTTGGCGCCCAGCTCGCGCAACTCGGCCAGCAGCCGGGCCGGGGATTCCCAGGTGAGCGTGATCCGCTCCATGTCCATCACCGGCTCGGCGAAGCCCCCCGCCACGAGCATGTCGCCCCAGTCGTGCATGTCCGTGAACAGCGGGCCGGCCGGCCCCCAGCCCAGGGCTGCGTACAGGGCGTGCAGTTCGCGCAGCGTGTCGGGGCCGAAGCAGGAGAACATCAGGAAACCGTCGGTCGCCAGCGCCCGGTGCCAGCGCGCCATCAGTGCCTGCGGATCGGGTGCCAGGTGCAGCGCCATGTTCGCCCAGAGCATCTGCACCGCGCCATCGGGCACGCTGGCCGAGAACTCGCGGCGCGGGCCGCCGAACCGCTGCCACCATGCGCGGCCCAGGGCGGCGCGTGCAGCGTCCAGGCGGCCGGGCATGGTTTCCACCAGCAGGCTGCGCGCCTGCGGGTAGCGCCGCTCGAGCAGCGCCTGCGCGTCCATCCCGCCGCGCACGGGATCCCAGTGGGCCCAGGCCTGCGGCGCGAGCCGGATCCACTCCAGGCGCTCGGCCATGCGGCGCGCGACCTCCTCGTGGAGCCACGGCGACCGCGCGGGGGCGATCCGGCTCCACCGTTCGGTGGCGATGGGGTCGAGGGTCGGGGGGCGCTCGCTGGGCACAGGACAGTATATTGAGCCGATGTTCACCCAGCTCGTCCGGCGCTGCTCGCAAGCCACCCCCGCCCTGTGCGAGGTGTGCCACGCCTGGCCGGCCGGGCCCGTGTGCGGCACCTGCATCGCCGGCTTCGGGGCGCCGCGGCACCGCTGCCTGCGCTGCGCCATCGGCTTGCCCGAGGGGGTGCCGGTCTGCGGCACGTGCCTGCGGTCGCCGCCACCGCTGGACGCCTGCCATGCGGCGGTCAGCTACGGCTACCCCTGGGCCGGCCTGATCGGGCGCTACAAGTTCTCCGGCGAAGCGGGCTGGGCCGAGACGTTCGCCGCCCTGGCAGCGCGCGCGCCCGCGGTGGCTTCGCTGTGCGCGGCCGCGCACCGGGTGGTGCCGATGCCGCTGTCGCGCGAGCGGCTGGCGCAACGCGGCTTCAACCAGGCCCACGAACTCGCGCGCCGGCTGGCGCCGGCCAAGGCGGATCCGCATCTGGCGGTGCGGCTGCGCGACACGCCGCCGCAGTCGGCACTCGACCTCGCCGCCCGCCGCGCGAACGTGCGCAACGCCTTCGCGCTGGAGCCCGCCCGCGCCGCCGACGTGCGCGGCCGCGCGGTGCTGCTGGTCGACGACGTCATGACCACCGGCGCCTCGCTGTTCGCACTGGCCGGCGTGTTCCGCGCCGCTGGCGCATCGGCTGTGGCGGCGGTGGTGCTGGCTCGCACCGAGGAGCCCTGAGCCCGATGTTCCGCATCGTCCTGGTCGAACCCGAGATCCCGCCCAACACCGGCAACGTGATCCGCCTGGCCGCCAACACCGGGTGTGCGCTGCACCTGATCGAGCCCCTCGGCTTCTCGATGGACGACCGGCTGCTGCGGCGCGCCGGACTCGACTACCACGAGTATGCGCAGGTGGTGCGGCATGCCGGATGGGAGGCGTTCCTCCAGGCCGAGCGGCCCGACCGGGCGCGGCTCTTTGCCATGACCACGCACGCCAGCCGGCCGGTGCACGAGGTCGCCTTCGCGCCGGGCGACTGGCTGGTGTTCGGCGCCGAGACCCGCGGCCTGGCTCCCGAGCTGCGCGAGAGCTTCCCGCCGGCACAGCGCCTGCGGCTGCCGATGCGGCCCGGCCAGCGCAGCCTCAATTTGTCGAACGCGGTGGCCGTGACGGTGTTCGAGGCGTGGCGCCAGAACGGCTTTGCCTGAGCGCCAGCCGCTCACCGAAGCAACGTGTGGTTGCCAGCGGCAGCGCTTGAATGTGCTTGGGCGACCGGCAACTGTTGGGGGCAGATCTGTCCCAGGGCGGGCCTGTGCACACTCCCTTCGGCCCGCGCCTGCCCGGTGCGGGCCTTTTTCGTTCGCCGGCTGCCGCCGTCCGGCTCAGGGATAGCGGCGGGTCAGCGACTCGGCCACACAGGCCGGCTTGCCGGCGCCTTCACGCTCGACCGTGACCTGCCAGGTCATCTGCACGCCCTGGTTGTCGACGGCCTCGCAGGCCAGCAGCACCATGCGCGCCCGCAGGCGGCTGCCCACGGGCACCGGCGAGGTGAACCGCACCTTGTTGAGTCCGTAGTTCACCCCCATGCGGGTGCCATGGATCGCCAGCGCCGACTCGAAGAACTTCGGCAGCAGCGACAGCGTGAGGAACCCATGGGCGATCGGGCTGCCGAACGGCCCGGCCTTGGCCTTCTCGACATCGACGTGGATCCACTGGTGGTCCCCGGTCGCGTCGGCGAACAGGTTGACCTGCTCCTGGGTGATGGTGATCCAGTCGCTGACGGCGACTTCCTGCCCGACCAGGGCTGGCAATTCGGCGAGGGAGGCGATGGTTCTCATGCCGCCACTGTAGGCGCGCGACGCGCTGCTCAGCTGTCCAGCCAGCGACAAATGCCGGTCCACTGCGCCAGGTCGCGCTCGATGCGCCCCGGTGCCACGTCGAACAGCGTGAGCCCGCGCGCGGCGAGGTACACGTAGTTCTGCGTCGGCCGCAGCTCCCCCAGCACCGGCAGGCCCAGCGCCTTGACGAACGCATGCAGCTGCTCGGCCGCCAGCGTGCGCCCGTCCACCCGCGTGCCCACGATGCCCACCTGCAGCGCTGAGGCCTTGCGGTGCTCGGCCAGCTCGTCGAGGAAGGCGCGGGTGGCGAAGATGTCGAACACGCTGGGCGCCAGCGGGACCACGACCTTGTCAGCCGCCATCATCAGGTCGCGCAGCTGCTTGCCGTGCAGCCCGGCCGGGGTGTCCAGCACCACGTGCGTGGTCCCTTTGGGCGGCTTGGCCACGTGGGCATCCCCGACCTCCCAGCTCTGGATGGGGCGGGCGCCGGCCGGACGCAGCCCCAGCCAGAGCCGGCTGGACTGCTGGCGATCGGCGTCGCCCAGCATCACCGCATGGCCCTGCCCGGCGAAGTAGCCGGCGATGTTGGTGGCGACGGTCGACTTCCCGACGCCTCCCTTGGGATTGGCAACGACCACGACCGGCATGGAGCACCTCCTGAAAGGGACGGCCGCGCCGCGCGCGAACCGGTTTTGCGCTATGTTAGCCGCATGGATGAGCGACGAACCGCCGCCGGCCCGGGTGCCTACCTGCTGGCCGCACACCCGAACTGGCGCGAGTCACGCGTCAACCGACGGCTCCTCGCCGTCGCCCAGGCCACTGCCGGCGTGCAGGTGCAGGATCTCTACGGCAGCTACCCCGACTACGACATCGACGTGCAGGCCGAGCAGGCCCGGGCCGCGAAGGCCTCGCTGCTGGTGCTCCTGCACCCGATCCAGTGGTACTCGATGCCGGCCCTGATGAAGCTGTGGCTGGACGAGGTGCTGACGCACGGCTGGGCCTACGGCCACGGCGGCACCGCGCTGCACGGCAAGGACCTGTGGCTGGTGGCCAGCACCGGCGGCCCCGAGGCGTCCTACCACCCCCAGGGCTACAACCGCTACTTCTTCGACGCGTTCCTGCCGCCCTACGAGCAGGCCGCGGCGTTGTGCGGCATGCGATTCCTGCCGCCGATGCTGTTCCACGGCGCGCATCGTGCAGACGCGGCCGCCATCGACGACCATGCCGGCGTCTTCGCGCAGCGCCTGGCCAGCTATCCGCACTGGCCCGAGCTCGACGAACTGGACGCCTGCCCGGCCTGCGAAGTGCCAGAGACCGACAGGCCGGCCGAGCCGGCGCGCCGCGTGGAGCACGTGCGCTGATGGACCATGTGCCTCTCTGGCTGAGCAACAGCCTCATCTACCTCGGCGCCGCCGTCATCGCCGTGCCGGTCTCGCGGGCCCTGGGCCTGGGTTCCATCATCGGCTACCTGGCCGCCGGCATCGTCATCGGCCCCTGGGGCATCGGCCTGGTCAGCCATGTCGAGGACATCCTGCACTTCGCCGAATTCGGCGTCGTGCTGATGCTGTTCCTGGTCGGCCTGGAGCTGGAGCCGCGCCGGCTCTGGGACCTGCGCCGGCCGATCTTCGGCTGGGGCGGCGCGCAGGTGGGATGCTGCGCGCTGGCGCTGCTGGCCGGCGGCCTGGCCGTGGGGGCCGACTGGCGCGTGAGCCTGGTCGCGGCGCTCGGCCTGGCGCTGTCGTCCACCGCCATCGCGCTGCAGGTCATGGGCGAGCGCAATCTGCTGCGCACCAGCAGCGGCCAGTCGGCCTTCTCCATCCTGCTGTTCCAGGACGTCGCCGCCATCCCCATCCTGGCCCTGCTGCCACTGCTCGGATCGCAGCCGCGCGACGCTGCGCTGGACGGCGGCGGCGCGGCGCTGCAGGGGCTGAGGATCGTGGCGGTGGTGGCCACCATCATCCTGGGTGGCCGCCTGGCGCTGCGGCCGCTGCTGCGCTGGATCGCCCGCAGCCGCACGCCGGAGATCTTCACCGCCGCGGCGCTACTGCTGGTCGTGGCGATCGCCGCGCTGATGCAGATCGTCGGCCTGTCGATGGCGCTGGGGGCCTTCCTGGCCGGCGTGCTGCTGGCCGAGAGCGAGTACCGCCGCGAACTCGAGACCGACATCGAGCCGTTCAAGGGGCTGCTGCTCGGACTGTTCTTCATTGCGGTGGGCATGAGCATCGACTTCGGCGCCCTGCTCGCCCAGCCCTGGCGCATGGCCGGGCTGGTCGCCGGCTTCCTGCTGGTCAAGGTCGTGGTCCTGTGGCTGCTCGCCCGCGCGATGGGCATCGAGCGGCAGGACCGGCCGGTGTTCACGCTGCTGCTCGCGCAGGGCGGCGAGTTCGCGTTCGTGGTCTTCCAGGCCGCCGCCGGCGCCTCGGTGTTCTCCGGCGCCACCGCTTCGCTGCTGATCGGGGCCGTGGCGATCTCCATGCTGCTGTCGCCGCTGCTGCTGGTGGCGATCGACCGCTTCGTGCTGGCGCGCTTCACGCGGGCCCGCGGGCAGACGCCGGACGAGCTGAGCGAGCCGCAGGAGGCGCCGGTCATCATCGCGGGCTACGGCCGCTACGGCCAGATCATCGGCCGGCTGATGCTGGCGCAGGGCGTGCCGGCGACGGTGCTGGACCACGACGCGGACATGGTGGAAGCGGCGCGCTCGTTCGGCTACACGGTGTACTACGGCGATGCCACCCGGCTCGACCTGCTGCGCATGGCCGGCGCCGCAGGCGCGCGCATCCTGGTGGTCGCGGTGGACGACGTGCGCCAGTCGCTGGCCATCGTCGACCTGGCACGCGAGCACTTCCCGCACCTGAAGCTGGTGGTGCGTGCGCGCGACGTGACCCATTGGAACGAGCTGCGCGACCGCGGCGTGCTGAACGTCGAGCGCGAGCTGTTCGAGGCCAGCCTGCGCAGTGGCCGCGCCGTCCTGGAGCTGCTGGGCCAGTCGCCGCACGAGGCGCGGCGCCTGGCCATGCGCTTCCGCCGGCACAACGTCCAGCTGTTCGAGCAGATGTACCCGCACCACAAGGACCGCTCCAAGCTGATCGCCGTCGTCAAGCAGGGGCGCCGCCAGCTCGAGGAGCAGATGGCGCGCGAACGGGCGGAGGCGACGGCCCGGCGGGTCGCCGGGACCGACCGGCCGGGGGGCTGGGACCGGGGCGAAGGCGACGACTGACGGCGGGCCGTGGCCGCCGCTGTCGTGGCGATCAGCGCCTGCCCGCCGCGGCGTGCTTCAGGGCGCCCGCCACTGCAGCAGCTCCGCCAGCCGCCGGATGACCCACTCAGCCTCCGGCGGCTGCACCGGCGAGCCCTCGCCCTGCAGGCCCGCCAGCAGCACCTGCAGCACCTCGGCCTCGGCCGCGCCGGAGCGGAACTGCGCCGTCGAGGCCTCGTCGGTGAGCATCTGCGCCAGGTCCTCGCAGAGTTCGTAGCGCTCGCGCACCACCGCCATCGGCTCGGTCAGCCGGTGGCCGGACGGGCTGGCGAACAGCGCGGTGAACGAGGGCGGCACGTCGATCTGGTTGGAATCGTCCATCGGCGCGCAGGATACGGGACGCCGGCCGGCCGAGGCAGCCGGCGCGCCGCGTCCCGACCGCGCCGCAGCCGGGTTTTCCCATGGTTCTCCCTGTGGGCAGCGGCCGGGACGACTGCCAGAATCGATCGCCCCGAACCGGGCCTTTCGAAGACATTCCTGGAGACGACATGACCCTTTCCCGCCGCCACCTGATCCAAGCCGCCAGCGGCGCCGCCCTCCTCGCCAGCATCGGCCGCGACGCGTTGGCCCAGGCGCAGGCCCCGATCGAGACCCTGAAGATCGTCACCGGCTTCGCGGCCGGCGGCACCTCCGACACCACCTGCCGGCGCGTGGGCACCCGCCTGACCGGCCCGTACGCCAAGACGGTGGTGGTGGAGAACAAGACCGGCGCGGGCGGCCAGATCGCGATCCAGACGGTCAAGGCCCTGCCGGCCGACGGCGCCACGCTGCTGCAGTCGCCCACGTCGATGTTCACGATCTACCCGCACATCTACAAGAAGCTGCCGTACGACCCGATCGCCGACGTGACCCCGGTCTCGCTGGGCTGCGTGTTCGATTTCGGCCTGGCCGTCGGCCCCCTGGTGTCCGCCAACGTGAAGACCGTGGCCGACTTCGTGGCCTGGTGCAAGGCCAACCCGACGCAGGCCAGCTTCGGCTCGCCGGCCGCCGGATCGACGCCGCACTTCGTCGGCGCGCTGCTGGGCATCAAGGGGGGTTTCGACTTCAAGCACGCCCCGTACCGCGGCACCCAGCCGGCGATGCAGGACCTGCTGGGCGGCCAGATCGCCGCCGTCAGCGGCCCGATCGGCGACCTGACCCAGCACCTGGCCAGCGGCAAGATCCGCATCCTGGCGACCTCCGGCGCCAAGCGCAATCGCTTCGCGCCCGACGTGCCCACCTACACCGAGCAGGGCTTCGCGGACCTGCAGCACAGCGAGTGGTTCGCCTTCTGGCTGCCGCCCAAGGCCGCGCCCGAGCTGGTCTCGCGCATGAACGCGGCGCTCAAGAGCGCCCTGGCGCACAAGGACGTGGTCGACGGCCTGGCCACCTTCGGCCTCGAAGCGATGTCCAGCTCGCCCACGGAACTGTCGACGCTCCTGAAGCAGGACACCGCCAAGTGGGCGCCGATCGTCAAGACCATCGGCTTCACCGCCGAGAGCTGATGCCGTCGCGGGCACCCGACCGGGTGCCTGCTTCCGCGCTGCGGGACGCTCGCCGCGGCGGCGCCGCCGCCGCCGCGGTTAGGCGGCGAAGAAGCCGTCCCAGAGGAGCTTCACGCCCGTCAGCAGCATGCCGGCGTAGACGAACCGGTAGAACAGCACCGGGTCGATGCGCCGCGCCAGGCGCACCCCGATCAGCACGCCGACCGGCGCCAGCGGCAGCAGCGCCACCGAGGTCGCCATGTTGCGCATGTCCAGCAGGCCCAGCCAGGCGTACGGGATCCACTTGCTCAGGTTCAGCACGAAGAAGAACACCGCCATCGTGGCCGTGTACACCAGCGGCGGCAGGCGCAGCGGAATCGCGTAGGCATTGATCGGCGGCCCGCCCGCGTGCGCCACGAAGCTGGTGAAGCCCGACACGGTGGTGAGCACCGCGCCCAGCCACCTGGGCGGCGCCCCGGCACCAGGCCTGGGCGGGAACAGCAACCGCTGCGCCAGGAACAGCAGCGTGCACGCGCCGACGATGCCGGCCACGAGGTGGCTGTCGAGCACCTTGAACAGCAGCGTGCCGACCACCGTGCCGAGCAGCCCGAAGGGCAGCAGGAAGCGGATCAGCTTCCAATCGAAATGCGCGCGGTAGGCGTGCAGTCCGAGGATGTCCATCACCAGCAGCACCGGCATCAGGATCGCCGCCGCCTGCGGCACGGTCACGGCCATGGCCATCAGCGGCACGGCCAGCGAGCCGAAGCCGGAGCCGAAGCCGCTCTTGCTGATGCCCAGCAGCAGGACGGCCGGGACGGCGACGGCGTAGAAGCCGGGATCGGTGATGAGCGGGAAGTCCAAGCGGCGATTGTCTCAGCCGCCGGCAGCAACAGGCGGCGCCGCCGGCGGCTGCTCAGGGCCGCTGGCTGCCGCCCTCCGGCGCAGGCAGGAGCTCCCGCCGCAGCTGGCGCAGCACGGCCTTCAGGCGGCGCTCGTTCGACAGGCCGGTGCGAAGCAGCGCCTTCTGGCCGGCCGGCAGCGCTTCCAGCGCCGGGTCGGCGAACTCGTAGCGCGTCCACGGCTGGGTGGAGGGCACGTCACCCTTGACCGGCGTGAGTTGCAGTGCGGGCGGCGAGGCCGGCTCCGGGGTCGCGAGCAGCAGGTCGATCACCTCCAGCAGCCGGCCATGGAACTCGCGGCGGCCCAGGCCCAGGTCCCCCCAGGCCTTCTGCAGCAACGGGTACAGGCGGGCGTACAGACGGGCGGCCGCCGGCACGTCGACGGCTTCGGCCAGCGTCACCAGGGCCGCATGACGCCGGGCGTTCTCGGGCGCTGCGACCGTTGCGCCACCGCTGGTGGTCGTCTCGAACCGGCCGCCCGCCTTGTGCAGTGGCCAGGCCGACGGCGGCGCGTGGGCACGGCCGAGGTTGTCGACGGTGGCCACCAGCCGGCGGGGGAAGTCGTCGAGGACCACGAACCTGGCGATCGCCTCGCGGCCGAGGAGCGCCTCGAGTGCGGACGGCACCTGGGACGCCGCCAGCGCACCACCTTCGGCGACCGGGGGCGGGGGCTCCGGCGCCGCCACGGGCGAGGTCGGGTCGGCCGCGGCGGCCGCAGCCGGGGCGGCCGGCCCCGGCCTCGGCCACTCGGGTGCCGGCCCCCGGGCAAACATCCACCAGGCACCGGCCAGGCCGAGGGCGATCAGCAGGGCGAGCGCCCAACGCAGGCCGGTGTCGGCCGGGCGGGCGCGCGGCGCCGGGTCCTCGCGGGGATCGGCGCGGAAGTCGTCGTGCAGTGTCATGGGGCCACTGTGCACCCGGGAACGGCGCCGCACAAGCCGCGCGGACGCGAGCGCAGACCCATCCGCGGCAAGGCAGGGACCCTGGCGACGACTGGTTCGCGTGGGCGACCGCCGTGACCGCCAGCGCGCGGCACCCGCGTCGGGGCGTGCGCAGGCCTGCGCTGCCGCGCAGCGTGGCGCACGAACGCCTGGCGCCGACCGCGCGCCGGTGGCGCGCCCGGCCCCCACCCTCAGGGCCGGACCAGCCCGCGGCGCGCCGCCTCCAGCGTCGCCTCGGCGCGGGAGGACACGTCGAGCTTGCGGTAGATCTGCTTGATATGGTCGGCGATCGTGTGGCGCGACAGGCCGAGCTGCTGCGCGATCTCCGGCAGCGTGTAGCCCTTGGCCACGCGCTGCAGCACCACCGTCTCGCGCTCGGTCAGCCGCACACCCTCGACCGGAGGCGGGGCTGCAAGGGGCGCGGCGGAGACCGCCGGCACCCGAGCGCCCTGGCCGAAGTACGACAGCACGCGCCGCGCGATCGGCGGCGACAGCGGCGGCTCGCCCTGCGCGATGCGCAGCAGCTGCGCGGTCAGGGCCTCGCGCGGCTGCTCCTTCAGCAGGTAGCCGAACGCGCCCGCCTGCAGCGCCGGGAACAGGTGCCCGTCGTCGTCGTAGATGGTGACCACGACGGCCAGGCATTGCGGCTGCCGGTGCGCCAGCGTACGCACCACCTCCATGCCGCTGCCATCGGGCAGGCCGAGGTCCACCAGGGCCAGGTCGAACTGCTGCGTGGCCGCGGCGGCGATGCCGTCCTCGGCGCGGCCGACGGCCGACACCACCAGCCCGGGAAACGCGGCGCGCGCGATCTCGGCCAGCCAGTCGCGCACGTCGCCGAGATCCTCGACCACGAGGGCCTGCTTCATGGAACCTCCTGCGGGGAAAGGGCCGCGGCCAGCGGGATGCGGACCACGAGCCGGGTGCCGCCGCCCGGCGCGGCGTCGAAGGCGTGCTCGCCACCCAGCAGCCGCACGCGCCGCTCGATGTTCGGCAGGCCGCTGCCCCGCGCGCCCGTGCCGGCCGGCAGGCCACGGCCGTCGTCCTCGACCTGCAGCCGCAGGCCGTCGGGCTCGAACGCGATCTGCACGGCGCAGCAGCTGCCGCCACTGTGGCGGATGGCATTGGAGACGGCTTCGCGCAGGATCCGGGTCACCTGCACGTGCAGGCGGGCCGGCAGGATCAGCCCGGACGGCGGCTCCTGGGCCTCCCACCGCACCTGCAGCCCGGCGTCGACGATCCGGGTGACGGTCTCGGCGCGCCAGTCGGCCAGCGCCTCCTCGGCCGCAGTCACGTGCCCGGTCATGCCGCGCACCGACAGGCGCATCTCCTCCATCGCCTGCCGTGCCATGCCCGCGATGCGTTCGGGCTCGCCGCCACGCTGGCTGGCCTGCACGATGGTCAGCAGCTGCGCGCCGAGATCATCGTGCAGGTCGGAGGCGATCCGGCGGCGCTCGTCCTGCGCGGCCTGCGCGGTCTGCAGCTGCGCGATGTGCTGCCAGTTGCGCTCGATCTCGCGTGACTTCTCCCGCACCCGCTGCTCCAGCTCGAGGTTGAGCGTCTCGGCGCGCTGCACCGCACGCACGAACAGCTGGATCAGGCGCACCGCCACGACGGCGAACACCAGCGGCATGGCGAAGTGGACGAAGTGCACGCGCGGCAGCGGCAGCAGCTCGGCCTGCTGCAGCAGCTCCAGGCCGAGGAAGGCGCTGGACTGCAGCAGCACCCCCCCGACCAGCCAGAAGTCCTGCCGGTGCGTGCGCCAGGACAGCACCAGGAAAGCCGCCACGCAGGCCAGGAACTCCAGGCCGCCGGCCGCATAGAGCACCGTGGACGCATCAAGCAGGCGCCCGGGGGGCACGGCGCACAGCACCAGCAGCACGGCCAGGGCCTGCAGCGCCAGGCCGATGTCCATCCAGCGCCAGGCCCGTCCGAGCAGCCGCATGAGGAACAGCATCGCGCAGGAGACGACCGGGAAGAATGCGAAGCCGATCAGCACCTCGGTCGCATGGTGCGACGGCCCCGTGTGCTGCACGAACAGACGCGTGGTGAGTGCCGCCCAGCCGATCGCGAACAGGCCGAAGAACAGCATGTAGCGGTCGCGGCGGCGGGCCAGCCACAGCCCCAGGAGCGCCAGGCCCAGGCCGGTCAGGACCGTGGCGATGATCTGGGACACCGTGATGTTCCAGAACCGCTGGCTGTCGTAGTCGGGGCGCAGCTGCGCCATGGGCCCGACCTGGACCGCCGACAGCCCGCTGGACCGCTGGCGCGAGCTGGCTTCGCCCGCCGGATAGCCGGCCACGCGGATGCGCAGGTCGTTGGTTCCCTCGCGCAGCAGCGGACGCGGCAACGGGAACAGGCTCGGGTAGTAGCAGTTGGCCGCGTAGGGCGGTGTCATGCGCCCGCCCGACCCCACCAGCTGGCCGTTGACGACCACCTCCAGGTTGCTGCAGGCACGCGGGACGTAGACCGCCAGCAGGTCCTCGCCGGCCGGGACGTCGAACTGCAAGCGGTACTCCGCGACGCCGCCGAAGCGCGGGAAGCTGTTCTGCCATTCGTGCGGCAGCGTCACCGGCGCGGCGGCCGCCCCCCCGGTCGAGACCTGCGCCCGGGTGAGCGTGACGACCTGGCCCCGGGCCTGCGAGAGACCGGCCAGTGCCAGCAGCACGGCCAGGCACCGCAGCGCGTACAGCAGGAGACGGTTCGATCCGGGCAAGGTGAGCCACTGTACCCAACCGTGGCCGCCAGCCGCGCCCCTGCGGCTGTCAACCCCCCTGTTCACGGGATACGACGCGCAGCCGGGTGCCGCGACGATTCATGGCTGAGGCATCCGGCGCGGGTGCCCTGTACCACCCTTCCAGAGGACCCCGATGCACGACGACGCCCAGCTCCCCCCGTCTTCCGTCCGCGCAGCCCGCGCTGGCGCAGCCCTGCGCGTTCCACGCCTGGCTGCGCGCACCCTCATCGCCTGCGCGACCGCCATGCTCATCGCCTCGTGCGGTGGCGGTGGCGGCAGCAGTGCGCCCGTCGCCGCCACCCCGTCGGCCGCGCCCGCCGGTGCCGCGGTGGGCGTGCTCACCGACAGCCCGATCGAGGGCGTCGAATACACCACCAGTGGCGGCTTCACCGGCTTCACCGACGGCGCCGGCCACTACAACTACAACCCCGGCGAGACGGTCACCTTCCGCATCGGAGCGATCGTGCTCGGCACCGTGCCCGCGACCGGCACCGTGACGCCGCTGGAACTCGCCGGCACGGGTCCGGATGCCGCCAGCAAGACCACCAACCTGCTGGTGCTGCTGCAGTCGCTGGACGAGGACCGTTCCGCGGCCGGCGGCATCCGCATCACGGCGGCGGCGCGGGCCGCCGCGACCGCGCCGCTGGACCTGTCGGTGGCGCCCGCCACCTTCGTCGCCGCGCCGGCGCTCGGCACGCTGCTCGCATCGGCGGGCCTGCCGTCCACCCCCGTGTCGACCGCCGATGCGCTTGCGCACTTCCGCGACCAGTTCTATTCGCAGCTGCGCGGCGGGTGGGTCTACCGCGATGCGAGCACGGCCTTCGTCTTCCGCTTCGGCACGAACGGCCGCTACGCGTACGGCGAAGTGGGTCCTGCCGAGAGCAGCGGATCGTCCGGCATCGAGCTTGGCCAGCTCACCTGGGACGCCGCCACCGGCCGGTTCACCAGCACGCCGTCGCTGGACACCAACGGGGAGTGGGGGCCATCCCACGCGGGGGCGGCCGACACCATGCGACTGGACGGCGCCGGGCTGGTCTTCACCGACGGTGACGACGGCGCCGCCACGACGCTGGTGCGCGTGCCCAACGATCCGGATGGCCTGGTCGGCATGTGGGCACTCGGCTCTCCCACCGGGCTCAACGTGCAGACGCTGGTGTTCTTCGGCAACAACCGCTTCATGATGATCGACCCGGTGGGCGACACCGGAGGCAACTGCCCGGTGGTACGCGGCGTCGAGTACGGCAGCTACACCTTCGATGCGGCGGCCGGCACGCTGGCCGTCACCCAGCCGCCGCTGTATGACACGAACGGCTGCGCCGGTCTCTGGGATAGCGTGAGCACGCCGCCGTTCGGGATCAACGAGACGCTGGTGTTCAACGCCGACAAGTCGCAGTTCACGGTCGGTGACGCGACGTTCCACCGCATCCTGCCCTGACGCGAGGGATCGCGGCGCGCCCGTCCCGGCTTGCCGCGTGACGGGTGCCGCCGGGGCGTTGCCTGGGCGCCAAAGGAAGGACAGGACCGGGTTCCGCCGGGCGCCGGCGCGGAGTACAACGGATGGCACGTGAACCAGCGACGGACGTCCTCGTCCGGAACCAGGGAACCTGCCATGACCCACACCGAACGCGAGCGGCGGCACCGTGCCACGCTGGACAAGATCAACCAGGTGCAGCTGGTGGTCGGCCGCGCCGACCGGCCGCGCGTCGACCACGAAGGCACCTTGCTCGAGCGGGCGCGCCTGCTGGCCGAGGAACTCAGCGCGCACCGCGCCACCGAGCAGGGCCTGCTGGCGCTCGACCGACTGCTGCGCATGGCCGAGGACCGCACCTCGCCACAGGCGCGCGACATCGCCACCTTCGTGGCCGCACTGTGGGGCAGCAAGCCGCTGCCGCTGGGCACGCTGCGGGGACCCGACCCGTCGAGCGCCGACGACATGCTGGCCGTGCTCGACGCCTTCCGGCATGCGCGCCTGAGCCTGGTCGAGCACGTGGCCGGCGGCCCCGCGCGCGTCCAGCGGGTGCTGGAGAAGTGGCGCCTGCCAAGCACCTGAAGCCGGGCCGCCCCCTGCTCGCGCGGCCGGCGGTCGGCGCGGCCGGCACGTCCGGCGCGCGGGACGTCAGTCGGCGCTGGCGCCCGAGGCCTTCACCACCTGGCTCCACTTAGCCGTCTCCTTGCGGATGAAGGCGGCGAACTGCTCCGGCCTCTCGCTCACCGGCTCGGCGCCCTGCTCCGCCAGCTTCTTGCGCACCTCCGGCTGGGCCAGCACCTTGACCAGCGCGGAGTTCAGGCGCGCGATCACCGGTGCCGGCGTGTCGGCCGGCGCGAACATGCCGAACCAGGAGGTCGCCTCGTAGCCGGGCACGCCCGCCTCGGCGATGGTCGGCACGTCCGGCAGCTCCGGCGAGCGCTTGGCCGTGGTCACCGCCAGCGGACGCAGGCGGCCGCTGCGCACGTGCTGGATGGCCGAGGGCATGTTGTCGAACATGACGTCGATCTGGCCGCCGATGAGGTCGGTCACCGCCGGTGCGCTGCCCTTGTAGGGCACGTGCACCATGTTGACCTTGGCCATCGCGTTGAACAGTTCGCCCGACAGGTGGATCGAGCTGCCACTGCCGGACGAGCCGAAGTTCACCTGGCCGGGATGCGATTTCGCGTGGGCGATCAGTTCCTTGACCGTCTTGAACGGCTTGGTCGGGTTGGCCACCAGCAGGTTGGGCACCATGGCCACGCGGGTGAGCGGCGCGAAGTCCTCGATCGGGTCGTACGGCAGCTTCTTGTACAGGCTCTGGTTGATGGCATGCGTGCCGACCGTGCCCATGAACAGCGTGTGGCCGTCCGCCGGCGCCTTGGCCGCCAGCTGCGCGCCGATGTTGCCGCCCGCGCCGGCGCGGTTGTCGATGACCACCGACTGGCCCAGCTCGGCGCCCAGGGCCTGGCCGACCACGCGGGCCAGGATGTCGGTGGTGCCGCCGGCCGCGAAGGGCACGACGATGGTGATCGCCTTGGACGGGAAGGCCGGCTGCGCGGCGGCGGGCAGCGCGGCGAGGGCGGCGGCTGCCGCGATCGCGCCCACGACGGCACGGCGGGTGGTGGTGGAAGTGCGTTGCATAGGGGAAGATCCTCGGACTGCTTGGAAGGAAAAAACGGGGCAACTCAGACGGGCGCGAGGCCCAGGGTGGTGCCGCCACAGACGTACAGCACCTGGCCGGTGACGAAGCCGTTGTCGGGCGACAGGAAGAACAGCGTGGCCCGGGCCACGTCCTCGGGCGTGCCGATGCGCCGCACCACGATGCTGTCAAGGATGCGCTGGGTGCGCGGTGCGCCCTCGGGGTTGCTCTGGCGGAACAGCTCGGTGGCGATCGGGCCGGGCGCGACGGCGTTGACGGTGATGCCGTCGCCGCCCAGCTCCATCGCCAGCGTGCGCGTCATGCCCACGAGGCCGGCCTTGGCCGCCGAGTAGGCGATCCGCTCGGTCTTGCCCAGGGCGGCGCGCGAGGCCATGTTGACGATGCGGCCGCGGCCACAGGCACGCAGCGTCGGCAGGCAGGCCTGGGTCAGCAGCATGGTGGCCCGCAGCGTCAGCGCGCCGACGTAGTCGAGGTCGGCCACGGTCTGCGTCCCGATGGTGCCGGGCCGCGTCGCGCCGGCATTGTTCACCAGCGCCGTGACCTCGTATCCGTGCGCCACGCGTTCACCGATCGCGCGGGTCGCGGCCTCGTCGGTGAGGTCGCCCTGCAGCGACGTCAGCCGGGCGTGCTCCCAGGCGGGGAGCCGGGCGTCGATGTTGACCACGTGCCGGCCCTGGGCCAGCAGGGCTTCGCAGATGGCGCGGCCGATGCCGGCGCTGCCGCCGGTGACCAGGGTGACTTCTTGCTTGCGCATGGAAAAAGGGAAAAGCAGCGGCGACGCCGCGCGGGCGCGGCGGGCCGGAAGGGAGAAGCTCGGAGCTCGGAAGACCGGTGTGGCCGCGTCAGACCCGCTCGAGGATCACGGCGATGCCCTGGCCGACGCCGATGCACATCGTGCACAGCGCGTAGCGGCCGCCGCTGCGGTGCAACTGGTTCACGGCGGTGGTGGCCAGGCGCGCGCCCGAGGCACCGAGCGGGTGGCCCAGGGCGATCGCACCGCCGTTGGGGTTCACGCGCGCGTCGTCGTCCTTCAGGCCCAGCATGCGCAGCACGGCCAGGCCCTGGGCGGCGAACGCCTCGTTCAACTCGATCACGTCCATCTGTTCGAGCTTGAGGCCGGTGAGCGCCAGCACCTTCTGGGTGGCGGGCGCCGGGCCGATGCCCATCACGCGCGGGGCGACGCCGGCGGTCGCCATGCCGACCACGCGGGCGCGCGGGGTGAGGCCGTGCCGGGCCGCCGTGGCTTCGTCAGCCAGCAGCAGGGCGCAGGCGCCGTCGTTCACGCCGCTGGCATTGCCTGCGGTCACGGTGCCGTCGGGACGCACCACCCCCTTGAGCTTGGCCAGCGCCTCCAGCGAGGTCTCGCGCGGATGCTCGTCCCGGCCGACCACCAGCGGCTCGCCCTTCTTCTGCGGGATGGTGACCGGCGTGATCTCGGCGTCGAAGAAGCCGGACTTCTGCGCGGCCACCGCCTTGAGCTGCGAGGCCAGCGCCATGCGGTCCTGCGCCTCGCGCTCGATCTTGTGCTCGGTCGCGACGTTCTCGGCGGTCTCCGGCATGGAGTCGACCCCGTACTGCTCCTTCATCAGCTTGTTGACGAAGCGCCAGCCGATCGTGGTGTCGTAGACGGCGTTGGTGCGGCTGAACGCCGACTCGGCCTTGGGCATCACGAACGGCGCGCGGCTCATGCTCTCGACGCCGCCGGCGATCATCAGCGTGGCTTCACCGGCGCGGATGGCACGTGCGGCCGTGCCCACCGCGTCGAGCCCCGAGCCGCACAGGCGGTTGATGGTCGCGCCGGGCACGTCGATCGGCAGGCCGGCCAGCAGCGAGGCCATGTGGGCGACGTTGCGGTTGTCCTCGCCGGCCTGGTTGGCGCAGCCGTACAGCACGTCGGTCACCGCCGCCCAGTCGACCTTGGGATTGCGCGCCATCAGCGCCTTGAGCGGGATCGCGCCCAGATCGTCGGTGCGGACGGAGGACAGCGCACCGCCGTAGCGGCCGAAGGGCGTGCGGATGGCGTCGCAGATGAAGGCTTGTCGGGTCATGGGAGTCTCCGGTTCAGGCCGCGATGGGCAGGCCCACGAGGCGTTCGAGTTCGGCGTGCGAGAGGCCGTCGACGGTGTCGACCAGCTTCAGCCCGCCGGGCGTGCATTCCAGTGTCGCGAGTTCGGTGTAGATGCGCTTGACGCAGCCGATGCCGGTCAGCGGGTAGGTGCAGCGCTCCACCACCTTGCTCTCGCCCTTCTTGGTGAGCAGGTCCATCATCACCCAGGTCTGCTTGGCGCCGATGGCCAGGTCCATCGCACCGCCGACGGCGGGGATGGCGCCGGGCTCGCCGGTGCTCCAGTTGGCCAGGTCGCCGGTGGCCGAGACCTGGAAGGCCCCCAGCACGCAGATGTCCAGGTGGCCGCCGCGCATCATCGCGAACGAGTCGGCATGGTGGAAGAAGGCACCGCCGGGCAGCAGCGTGACGGGCTGCTTGCCGGCGTTGATCAGGTCGAAGTCTTCGTTCCCGGCTGCCGGGGCGGGCCCCATGCCGAGGATGCCGTTCTCGCTCTGCAGGATGACCTCGCGGCCGGCCGGGATGTGGTTGGCCACCTGCGTCGGCATCCCGATCCCCAGGTTCACGTAGGCGCCGTCGTGGATGTCCTGCGCCACGCGCGCGGCCAGCTGGTCCTTGGTGCGTTTCTGGTACGTCATGCGGCCTTCCTGAAACCGCCGGCCTGGGTGGCCACGCGGGGGATCTGCACGATCTTGCTCACATAGATGCCGGGCGTGACGATGGCCTCGGGGTCGAGCGTGCCGAGCTCGCGAATCTCATGCACGGTGGCGATGGTCTGCTTGGCGGCGGTGGCCATCACCGGGCCGAAGTTGCGGGCCGACTGGCGGTACACCAGGTTGCCCCAGCGGTCGCCGGCCTCAGCCTTGATGAGCGCGACGTCGCCGTGGATCGGGTACTCCAGCACGTGCGGCCGGCCGTCGATCACGCGGGTCTCCTTGCCGTGGGCCAGCTCAGTGCCGTAGCCCGTGGGGCAGAAGAAGGCGCCGATGCCGGCACCGGCGGCGCGGATGCGCTCGGCCAGGTTGCCTTGCGGCACCAGCTCCAGCTCCAGCTTGCTGCTGCGGTACAGCGCGTCGAACACCCAGCTGTCCACCTGGCGCGGGAAGCTGCAGATGATCTTGCGCACGCGGCCGGTCTTGAGCAGCGCCGCCAGCCCGTGGTCGCCGTTGCCGGCGTTGTTGTTCACCACCGTCAGGTCGCGCGCACCCTGCGCGATGAGGCCATCGATCAGCTCGGCCGGGATGCCGGCGGTGCCGAAGCCGCCGATCAGCACGGTGGCGCCGTCGCGCACGCCCTGCAGCGCCTCGGCGATCGAAGCCGCGATCTTGTTGATCATGGAGGTCCTTGACTGCGTTGTTCGATATGCGAACAACTGTTCGTATAATGAATTCTACAACCCCGAACACCGATGGACCGCCAAGACCCTGACGTCCCCGTGCGCCCCGGCGACGCCTACGTGCAGTCGTTCGCCCGCGGGCTGGCGGTGATCCGCTCCTTCAACGCGGCTGCGCCCCGGCAGACCTTGACCGAGGTGGCGGGCCGCACCGGCCTGACGCGGGCGGGGGCGCGCCGGATCCTGCTGACGCTGCAGACCCTGGGGTACGTCGAGAGCGACGGCAAGCTGTTCCGCCTGACGCCGCGCATCCTGGACCTCGGGTTCGCCTACCTCTCCTCGATGCCGATGTGGAACGTGGCCGAGCCGGAGATGGAGGGTCTGGTGGAGCAGGTGAAGGAATCGTGTTCGGCCGCGGTGCTCGAAGGCGCCGACATCCTCTACGTGCTGCGGGTGTCGACGCGCAAGATCATGCGCAACAGCCTTGGCGTGGGTTCGCGGCTGCCGGCCTATTGCACGTCGATGGGACGGGTGCTGCTGGCCGGCCTGCCGGATGCGCAGGTGCTCGAGCTGCTGCGGGCGGCGCCGCTCGAGGGCCGCACGCGCCACACGCTCACCGACCCCGACGCCGTGCTCGGCAAGGTCCAGCAGGCCCGGCGCCAGGGCTGGTGCCTGGTCAACCAGGAGCTGGAGGAAGGCCTGGTCTCGATGGCCGCGCCGGTGCTCGACCGGGCCGGCCGGACGATCGCCTCGATCAACATCAGCGGGCAGGCCAACCGCACCTCCGCGCGGCAGATGCAGGACACCATGCTGGCGCCGCTGCGCGAGGCGGCCCTGCGGATCTCGCAGCGGCTCGCCGGCGCCTGAGCGGCGCGGGCGGACCTTGTGCCGCGACGCGGCTGCCGCGAAGCCAGGGCACCTGCGTGCCCACCCGGCGACCACCGGATGATGGCCCACCGGCGTGCGATCGCCAGTCCAGGCTCGCCGGCCGGCATCGCTCCCGTTCAAGGGCCGTGGCGGCCGATTCAGCTCTTGTCGCGAACAGCAGCCTGGTAGCGCGCCTTGTTCTGCGCATTCGGCGGATACAGCCCGGGCAGCGCGGCGCCCTGCTCGACCTCCTGCATGATCCAGCCCTCCAGGCGCTCCTGCTCCGGGCCCTCGGCCAGCACGTGGTCGAGCAAGGCGGCGGGCACGAGCACCACGCCGTCGTCGTCGGCCACCACCACGTCGCCGGGGAACACCGCGACGCCACCGCAGCCGATCGGCCGCTGCCAGTCGACGAAGGTCAGGCCCGCCACCGAGGGCGGCGCGGCGGCACCGCTGCACCAGACCGGCAGGCCCGTGCCCAGCACGCCGTGCACGTCGCGCACCACGCCGTCGGTGACCAGCGCCGTGATGCCTCGCCGGGCCATCCGCGCGCACAGGATGTCGCCGAAGATGCCGGCATCCTGCACGCCCATCGAATCGACCACGGCGATGCAACCGGCGGGCATGGCCTCGATCGCGGCGCGCGTGGAGATCGGCGAGGACCACGATTCGGGCGTGGCCAGGTCCTCGCGCGCGGGCACGAAACGCAGCGTGAACGCACGGCCCACCAGCCGCGGCTGGCCGGTGCGGATGGGCCGCGGGCCGCGCAGCCACAGGTTGCGCAAGCCCTTCTTGAGCAGCACCGTGGTCAACGTGGCCGTGGTCACCTGCGAGAGGATCTGGATGGCCTGCGGATCCAGGTCCATGCTGGGAGTGTCGTGGGTCATGTGGGGTCCCGGGTCGATGTTCAGCCGAGTTCGCGCAGCCGGCGCTCCTGCCGGCGCACCAGGCGATCGATGTCGGCGACGTCCTGCGGCGAGAGCCTGGGGCCGGGCTTGCGCACCGCAGCCGACGCGATCACGCCACGCTGGTGGAGCAGGTGCTTGCGGACCGCCAGCCCGACGTTGGCCTGCTGCTCGTAGCGCGCCAGCGGCAGGTACGCATCGAACAGGTCGTGGGCGCGCTCGACGTCGCCGCGCGCATGTGCGGCCACCACGTCGACCATCATCTCGGGATAGGCGAAGCCGGTCATCGCACCGTCGGCGCCGCGGGTGAGCTCCTCGGGCAGGAACAGGCCGCCGCCGTTGCCGGTGAGGATGGACACGCGGCGCAGCTCGCCCTTGTCGCTGGCGGCGCGCAGGGCCGACAGCTTGGCCAGGCCCGGCCAGTCCTCGTGCTTGAGCATCACGCAGCCGGGCGAATTCTTCAGGATGCGCAGGATCACGCCGGCCGACATCTGCACGCCGGTGGACACCGGATGGTCCTGCAGGCACCAGGGCACCTTCGGGCCGAGGGTTTCGTTGACCATGTCGAAGTAGGCGACGATCTGGTCGTCGGTGCGGACGGTGGACGGCGGCGCCACCATCACGCCCGAGGCGCCCAGGTCCATCACCGAGGCGGTGAGCTCGGCCATCGCGGCGAAGCCGGGCGACGACACCCCCACGATCACCGGCACGCGGCTGTCCACGCGCGCGAGCACCTGCCGCACGAAGGTGCGCGACTCCTCGGCCGTGAGCTTGGTGGCCTCGCCCATGATGCCCAGGATGGTCAGGCCGGTCACGCCCTTGTCGAGGCAGAAGTCCACCATGCGGTCGGTGCTCGCCAGGTCGAGCGCACCGCCGTCGGTGAACGGCGTGACGGTGATGAGGTAGACGCCCTTGGCGGACGCGTCGAGTTGCTTCACGGACTGCTCTCTCTGTTGCTGGGTTCAGGCGGGCTGCGGCTGCGGCCGCAGCAGCTGCATGGCGACGACCGCGACGACCAGCGCGAGGCCGGCCAGGTCCGCCAGCCAGGCAGGATACGCCAGCAGGAACCCGGCCACGATCAGCAGCGTGCGCTCGAGGCGGCTGGTGCGGCGCAGGGCCCAGCCCTGGAACCCGGCGGCCAGCGCCGCCACGCCGAGCGCGCAGGTGACCGTGACCTCGGCGATGGACCACCAGTTCGCACCGGCCAGTGCCTTGGCCGATCCCATCAGCAGCAGGCCCTGCCCGCTGGGGTCGAGCACGAACACGAACGGCACCAGGAAGGCCGGCACCGTGTACTTCCAGCACTGCAGGGTGGTCTTGTACGGATCGCCCCCGGTGATGGCGGCGGCGGCGAACGGCGACAGCGCGGTCGGAGGCGACACCTCGGAGAGCACGGCGTAATAGAAGATGAACATGTGCGCGGCGAAGTCGGGCACGCCCAGCTTGGTGAGCGCCGGCGCGGCGATCACGGCGCAGATGATGTACGACGCGGTGACCGGCACGGCCAGGCCGACGACCCAGACCACCAGCGCGGTGAAGACCGCCGTGAGCAGCAGCGAACCGCCGGCGTAGTCGATCACGATGCTGCTGAACTTCAGACCCAGCCCGGTGAGCGTGACCACGCCGACGATGAGGCCGGCGCCGGCGCAGGTGGCGGCCACGTTCAGCACGCCGATCGAGCCGCCCTCCATCGCCTTCACCAGGGGCGAGCCAGCCAGCTTGCGCCAGACGTTCCCGCCCCGGAAGGTGTCCCGCGGCAGCAGCGACGTGTCCGCGCGCAGGAAGCTGGTGGCGAACGAGACCACCGTGGCCCAGAACACCGACAGCACGGGGGAGAAGCCCCAGAGCATGAAGAAGACGATCGACACCAGGGACAGGAAGTGGAACCAGTACCGGCGCGTGAGGTTCCAGACCGTGTCGACCTTCTCGAACACGGTGTCGCCCATGCCGTACTTGCGCGCGTCGATCTCCACCATCAGGAACAGCGCGAAATAGAACAGCAGCGTGGGGATCACCGCCATCAGCAGCACGTCCAGGTACGAGATCTTGAGGAACTCGGCGATCAGGAACGCGGCCGCCCCGAGCACCGGCGGCGAGATGATGGCGCCCAGCCCCCCGGCCGCCAGCAGGCCGCCAGCGGCGTTGCGCTCGTAGCCCACCTTGGCGAGCATCGGATAGGCGACGGAGCCGAGCGTGACCGTGGTGGCAACGCCCGAGCCGGACGGCCCGCCCAGCAGGAACGACGCGAGCACCACCGTGCGCCCGGCGCCGGTGGGCTTGCCGCCCATCGCCGAGAACGAGAAGTCGATGTAGAACTTGCCCGCACCCGAGTGCTGCAGGAAGGCGCCGAAGATGGTGAACAGAATGATCAGGGACGACGACACGTCCACCGCCGCGCCGAAGATGCCCTCGAGCGTCATGTACATCACGCCCACCAGGCGCCCGACTTCGTAGCCCTTGTGCGTCCAGGGCGGCGGCAGCATGGGGCCGGCCAGCGCGTAAGCCAGGAAGGCCATGCAGATCACCGGCATGATCCAGCCGGCCGTGCGCCGCATGGCTTCGAGCACCAGCACGATGAGCGCGATGCCGAAGGCGATGTCCAGCGGCAGCGGCGCGGTGTTGCGGTCGGTGATGTCGTCGCCGCCCTGGATCAGGTACCAGGCGGCCGCCACCGCGAGCAGCGCGGCGATCCAGTCCCACCACATGACGCGGTGGCGAAAGCGCGGCGCGACCGGGAACACGAGGAAGCACAGGAACAGCACGAACGCCACGTGCACCGGACGCAGCGTCTGCGTGGGCACGATCGCGTAGGCCGTGTACAGGTGGAACACCGACATGGCGATGGCCGCGAGCGTGACGAAGGCCGCCAGCCCGCCCCGCAGCCTGTTGGCGGCGCCCTCCTCCTGCTCGATGTATTCCTCGGCCTTCTGCAGAGCCGACTCGCTGACCGCGGTGCTCAGCGCGGCCTCGTCGGCCGGGTGGTGGTGGCCGGCCATCCGCTCAGTTCAGCTTGATGCCTTTTTCGGCGAAGTACCGGGCCGCTCCCGGGTGGAACGGGATCGGCGTGGCGTTGGCCTTCTGGCTCTCCAGCTTGAAGTTCTCGGCCTCCTTGTGCACCGCCACCAGGTCGGCCTTCTTGTCGAAGATGGTCTTGACGATGTTGTAGGCGGTCTTGTCGTCCATGTTCTCGTGGGCCACCAGGATGTTCATCACGGTGGCCTGCCGGTTGTCGTGGTCCATGCCGCGGTACACGTCCTTCGGGATGGTGTCCTCGACGTACAGGTTGCCCCACTTCTTGTTCATCACCGGCACCAGCTCGGCATGGTCGATCATCTTGATCTTGTTGCCCGGCGTGTTGGCCAGGTCCGAGACAGCCGCGGTGGGCAGCCCGCCGACCCAGAAGAACGCGTCGATCTTGCCGTCCTTGACGGCATTGACCGATTCGGCGGCCCCCAGGCGCTCGCGCTTGAGGTCCTTGTCCTTGTCGAGGCCCGCCGCCTCGATCAGGCGGAAGGCCATCACCTCGGTGGCGCTGCCGGGCGAGCCGGTGGACACGCGCTTGCCCTTGAGGTCGGAGAACTTGTTGATGCCGCGGCCCTCGACGCTGACCAGGTGCATGCGGTTGGGGTACAGGATCATCAACGTGCGCAGCGGCACCTTCTGGCCCCGGAACTTGTCCTCGCCCTTGAAGGCGTCCTGCGCCGCGTCGGTCATGGAGAAGCCCACGTAGGGCTTGCCGCTGCCGATCAGCTTGAGGTTGTCGACCGACCCGCCGGTCACCTCGGCGGTGGCCTGCATGCCCGGCACCGACTTGGAGAGCACCGCCGCGAGGCCGCCTCCCATCGGGTAGTAGACCCCGCCGGTGCCGCCGGTGGCGATGGAGATGTTCTGGGCGAAGGCCCCGGTGCCGGCGACGGCGGCCAGGAACAGGATGGCGGTTCTGAGGAATCTCACGATGGTTTGTCTCCGGATGAAAAAGCACTCATGCGCACGTCCTGCGGTGGGACGCCGGACCATTCTGTGCCCGCCCTGCTGCACGCGGGCTCCTGATTAACCAGCAGACCCCGCGGGTGCGGCGGCGGCATGATCGGGGCCCGCCTTCCAGGCCCGCCGGGCCGATTTCCGCGACCACCATGAGCGACACCACGGACAAGAGCGGCAAGCCGGGCCCAGCCGCCGGCATGCGCAAGGGCCTCACCAGCTACGGCGACGAGGGCTTCTCGCTGTTCCTGCGCAAGGCGTTCATCAAGGGCGCCGGCTACACCGACGCGGCACTGGAGCGGCCCGTCATCGGCATCACCGCCACCGGCAGTGCCTACAACCCCTGCCACGGCAACATGCCGCAGCTGCTGGAGGCGCTGCAGCGCGGGATCATGCTGGCGGGCGGACTGCCGATGCCGTTCCCGACCATCTCGCTGCACGAGAGCTTCGCCTCGCCCACCAGCATGTACCTGCGCAACCTGATGGCGATCGACACGGAGGAGCTGGTGCGGGCCCAGCCGATGGACGCGGTCGTGCTGGTCGGCGGTTGCGACAAGACCGTGCCGGCGCAGCTCATGGGGGCAGCATCGGCCGGCGTGCCTGCCGTGCAACTGATCACCGGGTCCATGCTCACCGGCTCCCATCGCAGCGAACGCGTGGGCGCCTGCACCGACTGCCGCCGCTACTGGGCCAGGTTCCGCGCCCAGGAGATCGACGACGTGGAGATCGCCGACGTCAACGACCAGCTGGTCGCCAGCGTCGGCACCTGCTCGGTGATGGGCACGGCCAGCACGATGGCCTGCATCGCCGAGGTGCTGGGCATGACCGTGCCGGGCGGCGCCAGCCCGCCGGCCGTCACCGCGGACCGCATGCGCGTGGCCGAGGAGACCGGACGCATCGCGGTGCAGGTGGCGCGCCAGAAGCTGACCATCGACCGCATCCTCACGCCGGAGGCTTTCGAGAACGCGATGCGCGTGCTGCTCGCCATCGGCGGCTCGACCAATGCCATCGTCCACCTGGCCGCCATCGCCGGACGGCTGGGCTACGAGCTCGACCTGCGCGGCCTGGACCGCCTCGGCCGCGAGACGCCAGTGCTGCTGGACCTCAAGCCCACCGGCGAGCACTACATGGAGGACTTCCACCACGCCGGCGGCATGGCCACGCTGCTGCGCGAGCTCAAGCCGCTGCTGCACCTGGACACCCTGACCGTCACCGGGCGCACGCTCGGCGAGGAACTCGAGGCGGCCGGGCCCGGCTTTTCCCAGCAGGTGGTGCGGCCGCTGGCCGACCCGATCCATCCCCAGGGCAGCGTGGCGGTGCTGTGGGGCAACCTCGCCCCGGGCGGCGCCATCGTCAAGCAGTCGGCGGCCGATCCGCGGCTGATGGAACACGAAGGCCGGGCAGTCGTCTTCGAGAACGCGGCCGACCTGGCCGCCCGCATCGACGACCCGGCGCTGGACGTCACCGCCGACGACGTGCTGGTGCTCAAGCGCATCGGGCCGAAGGGCGCGCCGGGCATGCCCGAGGCCGGCTACCTGCCGATCCCGAAGAAGCTGGCCCGCCAGGGCACCAAGGACATGCTGCGCATCAGCGACGGCCGCATGAGCGGCACGGCGTTCGGCTCGATCGTGCTGCACGTGACCCCCGAGGCCGCGATCGGCGGGCCGCTGGCCTGGGTGCGCAGCGGCGACCGCATCCGCGTCAGCCTCGCGCGCCGGGAGCTGTCGCTGCTGGTGTCGCCGCAGGAACTGGCCGCACGGCAGGCGGCCGAGCCGGTGAGCGAACCGAGCGCGGAGCGCGGCTATCGCAAGCTCTTCCTCGACACGGTGACGCAGGCCGACCGCGGCGTCGACTTCGATTTCCTGGCCGCCGCCACCCGCCGCGGCGTGGTGCCTCCACCGAAGTAGCGCGCGGGCGCGTGCTACGCTGGCCCCCATGTTCACCCCCTCCCAGGAAGACGTCCGTCGCTTCTTCTGCAGCGTGCACGCCAAGGCCCGCGCCGGCCAGCCGCTGGACGCGCTGGAGACGCTGGCGAGCCAGTGGATGCTGGAGCATCCGGAGTACGACCCGCACATGGCCGACGCCGAGGCCGCCGTCGCGCGGGTCTACGACGGCACCGACGGCGGACTCAATCCCTTCCTGCACCTGTCGATGCACCTGTCGATCAGCGAGCAGTGCTCGATCGACCAGCCGCGCGGCATCCGCCAGGCGGTGGAGTTGCTGGCTGCCCGGCGCGGCTCGCTGCACGACGCGCACCACGAGACCATGGAATGCCTCGGCCAGATGCTGTGGGAGAGCCAGCGGTCGGGCCGGCCGCCGGACGGACAGGCCTACATCGACTGCGTGCAGCGCCGCGCGACGCGCGACTGAGCGGACGCCGGATCGCGCCACCACACCTGCGCCGCCCACGCCGCAGCCACCCGCCCACCATGCAAAAGGCCCGCAGAAGCGGGCCTTTGTCGTCGGACATGCCGGCGGGCCGGCGCCTGGCGATCAGTGGCGGAAGCGGTTCTCGGGCACCGTCTTCAGGTCGCCTTCGAGCGTGCCGATGTAGTCGGCCAGGGCCTTCAGTTCGGCGGTGCTGAACTGCTTGGCGATGCTGCCCATGATGGCGTTGTTGCGGCCGACGGCGGCGTTGTTGTCGGTCTTGTAGGCCTTGAGCGCGACGAACAGGTAGTCCTTGTGCTGGCCGCCGATCTTCGGGTAGTTGGGGGCGATCGGCTTGGAGAAGTTGGCGCCGTGGCAGGACACGCAGGCGGCCTTCTGGAGCAGGGCGGCCACTTGCGGGCTCGGCTCGCGGCTGGGCTTGTCCGCCAGCGGCGCGGCGCCTTCCTGGCCCAGCTTGGCGTACCAGCCGGCGATGTCCTTGATGTCCTGGTCGGTCAGCGCGTCGGCGATGCCGCGCATGGTCGGGTGCTTGCGCTCGCCGCCCTTGTAGGCCGCCAGTGCCGCCTCGATGTAGCCGGCGCTCTGCCCGGCCAGCATCGGAACGCGGTGCACCTCAGGGAAGCTGGCCTGGTAGCCACGGATGTTGTGGCAGCCCAGGCACATGGCGACCTTGGCCTCGAGCGATTTCGCACCGGCCGGCTGGGCGGGCGCCGCGGGCTGGGCCGCCGGGGCCGCCGGCGCGGCAGGAGCCGCCTGAGCGTGCGCGAAGCCGGTCGCAGAAGCGACAACGAGGGCGAAAAGCGTGGTCAACAACTGATTCATTTTGCGCGCACAATCGTCAAGCGTTCAGTTTTCGGATCAACCGACGATTATATGGGCCGGAACTCAGCGGCCCAGCAGCCCGCCTCCCCATGAAATTTCAAGGCTCCCAGAACTACGTCGCCACCCAGGATCTGATGCTCGCGGTCAATGCCGCCATCACGCTCAAGCGTCCGCTGCTCGTCAAGGGGGAACCCGGCACCGGCAAGACCATGCTGGCCGAGGAGGTCGCCCAGGCGCTGAACATGCCGCTGCTGCAGTGGCACATCAAGTCGACCACCAAGGCCCAGCAGGGCCTCTACGAATACGACGCGGTGAGCCGCCTGCGCGACTCGCAGCTGGGCGACGAGCGCGTCAAGGACATCCACAACTACATCGTCAAGGGCGTGCTCTGGCAGGCCTTCACGGCGGAGCAGCCGGTGGCGCTGCTGATCGACGAGATCGACAAGGCCGACATCGAGTTCCCCAACGACCTGCTGCGCGAGCTGGACCGGATGGAGTTCTACGTCTACGAGACGCGCGAGATGGTGCGGGCCCGGCACCGCCCGCTGGTGTTCATCACCTCCAACAACGAGAAGGAGCTGCCCGACGCCTTCCTGCGCCGGTGCTTCTTCCACTACATCAAGTTTCCGGATGCCGACACCATGCGGCAGATCGTCGGCGTGCACTTCCCCGGCCTGAAGCAGGAGCTGCTGGCGGCCGCGATGAAGACCTTCTACGACGTGCGCAACCTGCCCGGCCTCAAGAAGAAGCCCAGCACCTCCGAGCTGCTCGACTGGCTGAAGCTCCTGGTGGCCGAGGACATCCCCCTGGAGGCGCTGCAGAGCAAGGACGAGAAGGTGGCCGTGCCGCCGCTGGTGGGCGCGCTGCTGAAGAACGAGCAGGACGTCACCCTGTTCGAGAAGCTCGTGTTCATGCAGCGGAACAACCGCTGAACGCGCGTCGCCGGCCATGAACGCGCTGCTCGCCGAGGGGCTGACCGACGCCATCGGGTTCGTCGCCGGTGCGCTGCTGGCGTTCGGCCTGGCGCGCCTGCTGGGGATCGATCCGCTCGCACCGGGCTACGACACGGCCAGCATCGGTGGCATCGTGCTGCTGGGCGTCGGCGGTGGCGTCGGCCTGCAGGTGGCGCGGCGGCTGCGTGCGCGCCTGCGGGCGCGCCAGGAGGGCTGAGATGCACCGGCCCGAACCCGTCACCCTGTCCGACGGCCGCGTGCGGCTGTCGCCGCTGACGCGCGACCATGCGCCGGCACTGGAGGCCGCGGCCGCCGACGGCGAGCTCTGGACGCTGCGTGTCACGTCGGTGCCGGCACCCGGCCACATGCCCGCCTACATCGACGCCGCGCTCAAGGGCCAGGCCGAGGGCCACATGCTGCCGTTCGCGGTGGAGGACCTGGCCACGGGCCGCGTGGTCGGCACCAGCCGCTACCACGACATCGTGCCGGGCGTCGAGCGCCTGGAGATCGGCTACACCTGGTACGCCCGCAGCGCGCAGCGCACCCACGTGAACACCTGCGCCAAGCTGCTGCTGATGACACATGCGTTCGAGACGCTCGGCGCGCGCCTGGTGGGCTGGCGCACCGACAACTACAACTTCGCCAGCCAGCGCGCCATCGAGCGCCTGGGTGCGAAGAAGGACGGCGTGCTGCGCCACCATTCGCCGCGCCGCGACGGCACCGTGCGCGACACGGTGATGTACAGCCTGACGGCGGGCGAATGGCCCGAGGTCAGGGCACACCTGCGGTACCAGCTGGACAAGCCGCGCGGCTGACGGAGTCCGCCATGCTGATCGATTTCTTCTACACCCTGCGCAGCGCCAAGCTGCCGGTCTCGGTCAAGGAATACCTCACGCTGCTCGAGGCGCTGCAGGCCGGCGTGGTCGGGCCGGCCAGCCAGGATGGCTATTCGATCGACGACTTCTACTTCCTCTCGCGCACCGCGCTGGTCAAGGACGAGAAGCACTACGACAAGTTCGACCGCGCGTTCGCCGCGTACTTCAAGGGCGTGGAGCTGGTGGCCGACTTCACCAAGGATATCCCGCTGGAGTGGCTGCGCAAGAACCTCGAGCTGGAGCTCTCGCCCGAGGAGAAGGCCAAGATCGAGAAGATGGGCTGGGACGAGCTGATGGAGACGCTCAAGAAGCGCTTCGAGGAGCAGAAGGAGCGCCACGAGGGCGGCAACAAGATGATCGGCACCGGCGGCACCTCGCCGTTCGGCGCCTACGGCTTCAACCCGCAGGGCATCCGCATCGGCCAGGACAGGAGCCGCAACAAGAGCGCGGTGAAGGTGTGGGACCAGCGCGCCTTCAAGGACTACGACGACAGCCAGGAACTGGGTACGCGCAACATCAAGGTCGCGCTGCGCCGGCTGCGCAAGTTCGCGCGCGAGGGCGCCGAGGAGGAGCTCGACCTCGACGACACCATCAAGTCGACGGCGGCCAACGCAGGCTACCTCGACATCAAGATGGTGCCGGAGCGGCACAACAACGTGAAGGTGCTGCTGCTGATGGACGTGGGCGGCACGATGGACGAGCACATCCACCGCGTCGAGGAGATGTTCTCGGCCGCCAAGGCCGAGTTCAAGCACCTGGAGTTCTACTACTTCCACAACTGCGTCTACGACTTCATGTGGAAGAACAACCGGCGCCGCTTCAGCGAGAAGTTCCCGACGCTGGACATCATCCGCAAGTACAACAAGGACTACAAGCTGCTGTTCGTGGGCGACGCCACCATGAGTCCCTACGAGATCCTGCAGCCGGGCGGCAGCGTCGAATACAACAACGAGGAAGCCGGCGCGCTGTGGCTGCAGCGCCTGACCGAGGCCTTCCCGAAGTTGGCCTGGATCAACCCCGAGCCGCAGGGCGTGTGGCAGTACCGCCAGAGCATCGCCGTCATCCAGCAGCTGATGAACCAGCGCATGTACCCGCTGACGATCAAGGGGCTGGAAGAGGCGATGCGGCTTCTGAGCAAGTAGCACGCGCGGCTAGACTGCCGCGATGATGAGCAAAGCAGTCGGGCTCGTGGCAGCCGCGTTGTTCGCCGTGTGCTTCGGCGCCGGTGGCCTCGTCGGCGGCATCCTGCCCCTGGCCCGGCTGGCGCGCGACGTGGTCGCCAGCCGCGATTGGCAACCGGTGCCCGCCACGGTGCTCCTCGGATCTGGCGCACGGCCGCAGGAACACGCGCATGGTGCAGGCGCGCTACCGCTACGCATTCGACGGCCGCTCCCACGAGGGCACCCGCGTCGGCATCCACCGCACCGGCAGCGACAACATCGGGACCTGGCAGCGCGACTGGCACGAACGCCTGGCGGATGCGCAAGCCAGCGGACGTCCGGTGACCGCCTGGGTCGATCCGCACGAGCCCGGGCGCTCCATGCTCGATCGCGGCGTGCGTTGGTCCATGGTGGCGCTGCACATCCCCTTTGCTCTGATCTTCCCGGTCGTCAGCGGGTTCGCCACGCGGGCGTTCTGGCGGCTGCTGCGCCTGCCGGCGCAGGAGCTGGCCCGCGCGTCGCCGCTGCGGCCTTCCACAGGCCGACGGAGGAAGCTCGAAGGTCGGGCCTTGTGGCAGTTCGCCGGCGCCTGGTGCGTCGTGAGCTGGCCGATGGCGGCCCTGGTGTGGCTGGAGCCGGCGCCCTGGATGCCGCGCACGATCGTGAGCCTGTTCGCCTTGCTCGGGCTGTGGCTGCTCGCCAAGGCGTGGCAGGGCGCCAGCCTGCCCGCCCGCGCGTGACGCCATCGCGCGCGCAGCCGGCCGGCACACCCCGTTCCGGCCGGCTGCCCGGCCAGCCCGGCATGCCAAGCCACCTACAATGGCAACCGCCCGCCGCCGTAGTTCAATGGATAGAACGAGCGCCTCCTAAGCGCTAGATACAGGTTCGATTCCTGTCGGGGGCGCCAGGCAGTCGTCGCCGGGTCGCATGCCCCGCCCGATCATCTGCCCGCAGCCGCGACCCCTTGCACGCAGCGCGGTGCATGCCAGGCGCGCCACGCTGCGGCTGCGTCAGCTCGCTCCGAGGCTGGCGGCGATCTTCTGGCCGACGTCCGTTTGCGACGGCGGCACGGAGATCTGGGCGTTGCAGGTGCCGTTGCCGGTCTTGATGCCGATGTAGAGGTTCAGGTTGCCCGGCTTGGCGCCCAGGCCGGAGAACTCGAACACCTGCCGCGTCGCACTGTCCTCGATCATCTTGGTCACCTTGAGCGACTGCACGATCAGTCCCTTGGACTGCGCGAAGGGCATGTTGACGGCGTTGACGACCGCCGAGCTCTTCTTGTCGGGGCTGTCGGCCGAGCCCAGCGGCTGGCCCATCAGCATGGCGAGCTTCCAGCTCTCCGGCACCGCCATCTGGCACTGGCCCTTGCCGTTGTCCTTGATGGTCTTCCAGCCCTTCGGTGCTTCCGCCTGCACGTGGCTGGCCAGCAGGGTGCCGCTCGCGACCACCAGGGTCGCCATGATGTTCCTCGTCATTGTCCTCGTTCCCTCTCTTGGCAAAGTAGCGGCACGCACGACGCTTGCCGGCAAGACGACGCTTGCTCTTTCGACGTGGAGCATCCATGCCCCATGGATGCTTCCAGCGGGTCCGGTCCTGCGCAAGCGCCTCAGCTTCCCAGGCCCGAAAAATCGGTGATCCGGAGCTGCCTGTACTGCGGCGGCTTCGACCCGGCCAACGGCAGCCAGATCGAGCCATCCTGCTGGAAGCGCCCGTTCTCGACGGTCTTCATGCGTTCGCGCACCTGCGGCTCGGCGCCAGCCTTCTCCAGCTCGGTGTCGGCCGCGGAAATCCGGCCCAGGGCCTGGCCGAACAGTTCCTGGCGGTCGCGATGCATCATGGCCTCGACGACCTGCGCGGGATCCTGCCTGTTCCGGCGCATGGCCAGCAAGGCCTCCTGCATCAGCTCGCCGTGCAGCTTCTCGTGCACCCGCACCTGGTCCATCAGGAGCCGGAAGCCGCACGCGTCCCCCTTCAGGCCGGCACAACGGCGCATGTTCTCCGCATGGACCGCGGAACCCTGCCACAGGTCGGGATGGACCAGCGCGGCGCGCGCGACCTCGAAGGACCTGTCCTGCACGAACCACCAGTCCTTGGACGGGCTGTTGGGGTCGGTCACCTGCGCGAGCTGGACGGCCTTCTCGATGTTCGTCTTGCCTGCGGGCGGTCCCATGTGCATGGCGTGGCCCGAGTACTGCTCGCCTTCCAGGCCGTCGTGCCGGCAGACGTTCCTGCCGTAGGAGTTGCCTTCCTGGTAGGCGGATTCGTCGCCGGGACGCACGAGCGCCTGCAAGGGCGGCACCGACGTGAGCTTGCCGAAGCTCGAGTCCTGGCGGAACGGCGTGGTCCACGGCCGCTCCTTGAGCGGCACGCCCACGGCCTTGGTGTCGCGGGTCTTGCCCGGCGCACCTGCGTGCGCCACGCTGAAGACCGACCATCCATTGCCCGACACCCGGCCGCCGCCTTCCGTGCTCACGGTCAGCGTGGCGCGGGCCGGACAGAGCAACTGGACCTCGACCCGCTTGCCCTCGAAACGGGTGGTCTTCATGCCGGGTGGGCAGGCCGCATCCGGCTCCAGCGTCCACGCGTACTGGCGAAGCCGGTTTGCGGGCGTGGACCGGCTCCCGTCCAGCACCACCTTCTCGCCCCGGAACTTGGCCACACTGACGTCGGGCACCGCGAGCACGTCGTCCGACGCCGGGACGATGGTCACCTCCTCGCGGATCTTCTGGACCACGTCGCCGTCGCAGCCCCCGGCGGAGCGCACGACTTCACGCTCCTGCACCGAACTCGGCCCCGTGATCGGCACGCCCTCGAAGATGTTGGCCACGCTGCCCGAGCCACGCACGGCATCGAGCTTCTCGGCCGTGTCGGCGTAGTGGCTGGAATAGTCGGTGTCGCCGTAGATTGCCGGGTTCAGGGTGAAGGGCATCAGGCGCCAGTCGGTGGTGATCAGGCTGTAGCCCAGGCGGTCGCCCAGCATGAAGGCCTCGCCTTGCAGGTCGCCCGCGACGGGAACCTCCACCGTGTTCTCGGGTTCCGCATTGCGGCAGTTGGCCTTGCGGTACACCACCTTGCCCGCGTAGTGGCCGCCGCCCTTGATCTTCGAGGGGTCCTGCGGATCGGGCTGGAGTTCGGCTTCGTAGCGCACATCGCGGATCAGCCCGCGCTGCCCTGTTTCCGACGCCGTGTAGACGATGCGGTAGCGGGCCCCCGCTGCGAACCCGGCCTTGCCGGGTGCGGCGGGGCGCGCGGCGTCGGCCGGCCTTGCCGCGGGCTGGAGGGGCTCCCCGCCCTTGTCACCGCACCCGGCGCCCAGGGCGCAGGCCAGACAAAGCAGCACGATCCCGTGGGGCTGGCGCATCGATGAACTCTCCCGGAAGTCCTGCCGGGCAGTGTCGCACGCACCTCATCCGGTGAGTGTCGCCTGGATGGCACAGGCCCGCCTGCCGCTGGGCCGTCACGGCGCCAGGCGCGCGTCAGCCAGCTCCCCGCCCTGCCGCCACCTCCGCCAGCAGGGTCCCCAGCTTGTCGGGATTGACCGGCTTGACCAGGTGGTGGTCGAAGCCGGCGGCCAGGGCGAGTTCGCGGTCGCGGTCCTGCCCGTAGCCTGTCAGCGCGATCAGCACCGCGCCCGCGGTCGCAGGCCGCGCGCGCAACTGCCTGGCCAGTTCGTTGCCGTCCATCACGGGCAGTCCGATGTCGAGCACGAAGACCTCGGGCGGCGCCTTCTCCGCGCGCGCCAGGGCGGCCCGCGAATCGTGCTCCACGGCGACGTCGTAGCCCCAGCCTTCGAGCAGCAGGGCCAGCATGACGGCGGCGTCTTCGTTGTCGTCGACGACCATCGCTCGCAGCCGGCGCGGCGTGCGACGCTGGGCGTCCTCCTTCTCGGCGGCGTGCCGGTCTTGCGGGGCCGCCAGCGGCAACGTGATGCTGAAGGTGCTGCCCCTGCCCAGCCCGTCGCTGGTGCAGGTGACGGTGCCGCCCTGCAGTTCGACCAGACTCTTGACCAGGGCCAGCCCCAGGCCGAGCCCGCCGGCCGACCGGTCCGGCGTGCGCTCGGCCTGCGCGAACAGCTCGAAGGCGCGTGCCGCCAGCGCGGGCTCCATGCCGATGCCGTCGTCGCTCACGCTCACCACGACGCTGCCGCCCTCGGCGTGCACCTCGGTCCTGACCAGCAGGTTGCCGCCCTCGGCGGTGAACTTGGCTGCGTTGCTCAGCAGGTTGGCCACCACCTGCACCAGGCGCTTGTGGTCGCCCAGAACCGAGGCGACGCGCGGCGACTGCCGCACGGTCAGGTGGTGCTGCCGCGCGCGGATCACCGGGGTGAGCTGCTCGACTGCTTCGGCGACGACCTGCGCCACGTCCACCGGCTCGGACGCCAGCTGCACGAGCCCGCGGGTCACCCGCGACACGTCGAGCAGGTCGTCGACCAGGCTGGTCATGTGGTCAGCCTGCCGCGCGATCACCTCGCTGGTCTTGCGCACGCGCTGCTCGTCGAGCTTGACCACCCGCAGCACTTCGGCGGCCGAGCGGATCGGCGCCAGCGGGTTGCGCAACTCGTGCGCCAGCATCGCCAGGAATTCGTCCTTGCGCGCTTCGGCCCGCTTGAGTTCGTCGATGTCGACGTTGACGCCGCTGAGCTCGAACGGGCCTTGCGGCGTTTCGCGGTGCCACTCCGCGTGGACGTGGAACCAGCGGTGCCCGCCCGTGCGCCTGGTCATGCGCAGCTCCAGCGAGAACGGCTCGCGCGCGCCATGCCGCAACGCGGCCTCGAAACGCGTTTCCAGCTTGGGCCGGTCGTCCGGATGGAGGAAGGCCAGCCACTGCGCCAGCGGCATCCGGCTGTCGCCGCCGTCCTGGCCCAGCAGCCGCAGGAAGTTCTCGGACACTTCGACCTGCTGGGCCTGCGGGTGCCAGGTCCACATCCCCGCGTTGGCCGCGCGCAGCACCCGCCGGGTCTGCTCCCGCTCGCGCAGGCAGCGCTCCAGCTGCTTGTGGTCGGTCAGGTCCATCGTGATCTTGGAGAACCCCAGCAGCCTGCCGGAGGAGTCGTGCAGGGCCGTGAGCGCGATGCGGGCCCAGAAGCGGCTGCCGTCCTTGCGGCGCCGCCAGGTCTCCTCGCGGTAGAACCCGTGCTTCAAGGCTTCGCCGAGGTTGTGCTCGGCCCAGTGGCGCGCGCGGTCCTCCTCGGTGTAGAGCAGTCGCAGGTGCTGCCCGATGGCGTCCTGGGCGGTGAAGCCCTTCATCTCCTCGGCGGCCCGGTTCCAGACGGTGATGATCCCGTCGGGATCCATGAAGAAGACGGCGACCTCCTCCACCTCCTCGTTCATCAGGCGGTGCAGTTCGGCCAATTCGTGCTGCGGGAGCGTGGAGACCAGGTAGGAGCTGGACGACATGCACCCGATCGTCCCAGACCGCGGCCGCGGCCCATGTAGGAACCGGACGAAGACGAGTTGGCTTGCGGCTTGCAGCCAGGCGGCCGCGGCGGCGGGAGACCCGCGACCCGCGCGGGCGCCCGTCCGGCACCGCCGGGCCGGCGTCCTCAGGCTTCGCGGTCGCCGGAGCCGTCCGGGCGGCGGTCCGCTGGGCGCGGCTTCGGCAGTTGTTGCAGGTGCGCCGCCCGCTCCTCGGCCACCGCCAGCAGCTCGTGGAAGAGCACCTCGCACTGCCGCTCCTGGTCGGCGACCTGGCGGAACAGGCCAGCGGCCTCGGGACCCTGGGCGAGCTGCTGCCGCCCGGCGATGCGCGGCAGGCCGGCGCGGAGCTTGTGCAGTTCGTCCCGTGCCCTGGACCAGGCGTCGAAGGCGCGGGACAGTCGTTCGTCGAGATCGATGGTCATCGGTCATGCCCTCCGCCGCGCATCGGAACACCAGGACGGTCGAACCCATCGATGCCGGCACCGGGAGCCGTAGAATGCCGGTCCAAATCATATCCCGCGGCCCCCCATGATCCGTGACCTCGACCAAGTCAGCCTGACGTTCTCGTTGTGGCAACAGGCACGGTCGGAGTTGCAGGCCCTGGAAGCCAAGCTGCTCGTCCTCAAGAACTCCGGCCGTCCGGTCGAGCAGATGGAGCTGGATGTGCTGCACGGCGAACTGCTGCTGGCCAAGGAAAAGTCCGAGCGGCTCCTGGTCGGCGCGATCGAAGCCCTGCGCGACTCCCGCACGCGCGGCACCTCCGGCCTCTAGCGCACCCGGCCCCGCCGGGACAGCCCCCCGCACGATCGGACCGGCCGGTGCGTCTCCGCCGTCGTGCAGCCGCAGACGTCCGGCACGCGATTAGGACATCTCCCCACCACGCGCCACTGGCGAGCTGGTACCTTCCAGGTCCACGCCAGCAGTTGCAGGAGTCCAACCATGGAGCCGTCGACCAAGGACATCGGGAAGATCTTCAGCATGGCCGCGGGCGTGCAGGCGGCCACGGCGGACGACGCCACCGCGCCGGCGGTCCGCCCGGTCAGCGTGTTCCTGTCGCAGGTGCGCGAGGCGCTCCGGATGGACATCGCCTTCGTCTCGAAGATCGACGCCGGCCGGCGCGCCTTCCAGGTGGTGAGTGCCTCGGGCTCCTCGGACCTCGCGATCGAAGCGGGCCACTCCGATCCCCTGATGGACACCTACTGCAAGCTCGTGGTCGATGGCGACTTGCCGGCTGTGGTGCCCGACGTGCGGGACATCCCCTCGATCGCCGGCTTGCCGATCACCGGGCGGCTGCGGATCCGCAGCTACCTGAGCGCGCCGATCGTGCTGTGGAGCGGCGACATCTATGGAACGGTCTGCTGCTTCAGCCACTCCGCGCGCCCGGACCTGCGGGAGGCCGATGCCGACGCGCTCAAGGCGATCGCGGCCGCCATCGCGGCCCACATCGACAAGCGCGGTTCGATCGAGGGCCTGGCCTGGTCCTGAACGACCGCGGGCTCGGCGCAACCCCTGCCGTCACCGTTTGAGATGCGTCCGTGTGAACCCACACGGAATGCAACACACCGGAACCCTCGGCCCCTTCGACACTGGCTCAGCACGGCTCTGCCCCGTGCGCCGAAGGGAGATGCATGTTGGGCGCCACCGGTCCCCGGGCCGAGCCATCCTGGGCCGCGACACTCGGCGGCCGCCTGCTGCGGGCCGGCCGGCACGCGGCGGCGGCGCTGGCCATGGTGGGCATCGCGTCCTGCGGCGGCGGCGGTGGCGGTGGCGGAGGGACCCCGGGTGATGCCGGCCTGGCGCCGGCCTCGGCATCGGCCGGACCGGGTCCGGTCGTGCTGCCGGCGCCGGCCGCGAACGTGCTCGCGATCACCGTGGACCGTGGCGTGCGCGGCACGGCCTTCAACTCGCCTTATGTCACGGTGACCGTGTGCACGCCGGGCACGACCACCTGCCAGGAGGTGGACCACGTGCTGGTCGACACCGGCTCCTATGGCTTGCGGCTGGCGGCGTCGGCCGTGGCGTCGACGCCGCTGCCGGCCGTTGCCACCGACGGCGGCGCGCCGGCGGCGCAGTGCGCCCAGTTCGCCAGCGGGTTCACCTGGGGATCGGTCCGCACGGCCGACGTGCAACTGGGCGGCCAGCGCATCGGCGGGTTGCCCGTGCAGCTGATCGGCGATCCGGCGCCGCCCTTCGCGGCGCCGCCGCTCCAGTGCAGCAACGTGGGATCGGACCTTGCGACGCGGCTGGACGCCAAGGGCATCCTGGGCGTCGGCCCGCGCCGGCAGGACTGCGGGCTGGCATGCGCCTCGTTCCCGCCACCGCCGATCTACTTCGCCTGCAGTGCTGGCGGTTGCGTCCCGACGGCGCTGCCGGTGCCGTCGCAGGTGGTCAATCCCGTCGCGGCCCTGGCGTCCGACAACAACGGCGTGCTGCTGCTGATGGAGCCGGTGGCGCCCGGCGGGGCGGCGGCCGTCGCCGGTGCGCTGGTGCTGGGCATCGGCACCCAGGCCAACAACCAGCTGGGCGGTGCGCAGGTGTTCGCGATGGACCGCAACGGACTGCTGTCGACCCGCTTCGCAGACCGCACGGTCCCGGCATTCCTCGACAGCGGCGCCAACGGCATCTACTTCCCCGACACCGGACTGCCGCGCTGCGGCGACTTCTACTGCCCCCCGGCGCCGACCCCTCTGGCAACCACGATCGCGTCGGCGAATGGCGCAAGCCGCGGCGTCGACCTGCTGGTCGAACCCCTCGCCTCGCTCGCGCCCGGCTCCGTTGCCGGGGGGCTGGCTGGGCCGGAGAACGATCGGTTCGTGTGGGGTTTGCCCTTCTTCTTCGGCCGGGCGGTGTTCGTCGCGCTGGAGGGCGCCGAGACCCCCGCCGGCCCCGGTCCGTTCTGGGCGTTCTGACCGCCACCTGACCCCGCTCTTCGGGCGGCAGCCCGCGGTACGCGCGGGTTCCCGGCCATGCGGTGCAGTCCTACAGACACCCCATCCGGCTCAGATAACCTGCTCCCACGCCCATCCAGGCGGGCATGGCGGACGGTGGCCCGGATGCGCCAGCCCTTCGCCCCTGCAAACGCCCGCCACCCTGTTTGTGCGTCCACGACAAAGCCATCAGGAAGAGGTCCCCATGACGTCCGATTACCGCATCGAGAGCAGCCATCCCATCGCCAGCCGGTGGCTGCCGCAGTCCGGATCCCAGCAGTACCTGGTCAGCGACCGCGCGCTCGCCGTCGCCGTGGCCGCCAAGAGCACCACGCGGCCGGGCGGCCAGGAGATCCGGGTCGTGCACGTGCCCACCGGGGAAGTCGTGTTCCGAAAACAGAGCACCGGTCGCGCCGAAGCGCCGGACGAAGCGTGACCGCCGGCAGCCGCCAGGTCAGCGCGCCCGCAGCGTGCGGCTGAGCAGGATCACCGGCAGCAGTCCGGCCAGCACCAGTGCCAGCGAGGGCAGCGCGGCCTCGCCCAGGCGTTCGTCGCGCGCGAGCTGGTAGGCGACGACCGCCAGCGTGTCGGTGTTGAACGGCCGCAGCAGCAGCGTCGCCGGCAGTTCCTTCATCACGTCGACGAAGACCAGCAGCGCCGCGGCGGCGGTCGAGCGCCGCAGCAGCGGCCAGTGCACGCGGGCCAGCAGGCCCACGCGCCCGGCGCCCAGCATGCGTGCCGTGTCGTCGAAGCTGGCTGGGATGCGCGCGTAGCCGCTCTGCACCGACTGCAGCGCGACCGACATGAAGCGCACGAGGTAGGCCCACACGACGCCCAGGACGGTGCCGGTGACCCAATAGACGGTCGGCGACTGCGGCGCGGCCTGCTGCAGCCAGCCCACCGGCAGCAGCAGCCCGACCACGATGACGGCCCCCGGGATGGCGTAGCCCAGGCCGGCCAGCCGCACGACGCCGCGCGTGAGCACGTCGCCGCCCCGGCGCAGCGCGGCGGCGAGCACCAGGGCCAGCACGACCGCGAGCGCCGCACTCAGCACGCCCAGCCGCACGCTGTTGCCCGCCCATTGCGCGAAACGGCCCCAATCCAGCTCGGTGCTGTCGCCCAGCAGCGGTCGCAGCATGAAGAGCACCGGCAGCACGAAGCCCAGCAGCACGGGCACGGTGCAGAGGGCGATCGCCAGCGCCGCCGGACGCCCGGCCAGCCGCGCCGGCTGCGCTTCAGCCGAGCCGGCGCGTGCGCCGCGCGCCTGCGCAAAGCGCAGGCGGCGCTGGGCGCGGTGCTCCAGCGCGAGCAGCACCGCGACCACCGCCAGCAGCGTCGTCGCCAGCTGCGCGGCAGCCACGCGGTTGTCCATCGACAGCCAGGCCTTGTAGATGCCCGTAGTGAAGGTCTGGATGCCGAAGTAGCTGGCCACGCCGAAGTCGGCCAGCGTCTCCATCAGCGCCAGCGCGACGCCGGCCGCCACCGCGGGACGCGCCAGCGGCAACGCGACCCGCACGATGCGCTGGCGCAGCGGCGCGCCGAGCAGGCGCGCCGCCTCCATCAGGTGCGCCGCGCGCTCGCCGAGCGCCGCGCGCGCCAGCAGGTAGACATAGGGATAGAGCGTGACGACGAACACCACGGTCGCGCCCTGCACGTTGCGCACCTCGGGCAACATGCGCCCCTCGGCGCCCAGGGTGGCGCGCAGCCAGCCCTGCATCGGCCCGCTGAATTGCAGGAAGTCGGTGTAGGCATACGCCACCACGTAGGCCGGCACGGCCAGCGGCAGCAGCAACGCCCATTCGAAGAAGCGGCGTCCGGGGAACTCGAACAGGGTGACCGCGGCCGCCGTGACGGTGCCCACCAGCGCCACGCCCACCGCCACCGCCAGGCACAGGCCGAGGCTGGTGGCCGCATAGCCAGGCAGCACCGTGGCGGCCATCTCGCGCAGGATGCCGGCGCTCGCCGCGTCCCATTGCAGCCAGGACGTCAGCACCGCGCCGACCGGCACGACCACCACCAGGCCGATGGCCAGCAGCAGGGCATGGTGGAGCCGGCGCATGGAGTGTTCTGGGGGGGGTCGGCGCCAGGCCGGACCGCGTTGAGCGAAATGAGAATTGTACGCATCTAGAATCCAGCCCATGCATGTCGAACTCGCCGGCTTGAGCGTGCGCTACCGCGGTCAGTCGCGGCCGGCGGTGGATGCGGTCTCGTTCGGCCTGCCCGCCGGCGCCATCGGCGTGCTGATCGGCCCGTCCGGATGCGGCAAGACGACGCTGCTGCGTGCCGTCGCCGGGCTGGAGCGCGCCAGTGCCGGGGAGATCCGCCTGTCGGGCGAGGCGGTCGAGAGTGCCGGCGTGCACGTGCCGCCGGAGGCGCGGCGCATCGGCATGGTGTTCCAGGACTACGCCCTGTTCCCGCACCTGGATGTCGGCGCCAACGTGGCGTTCGGCCTGCGTTCGCTGCCGCGCGGCGAGCGCGCCGCCCGGGTGGCGGAGGTGCTGGCGCTGGTGGGCCTGGCCGGCACCGAGAAGCGCATGCCGCACGAGCTGTCGGGCGGCCAGCAGCAGCGCGTGGCCCTGGCCCGCGCCCTGGCCCCGCGGCCGCGGCTCCTGCTGCTGGACGAGCCGTTCTCCAACCTCGACGTCGACCTGCGCGAGCGCCTGGCGCACGAGGTCCGCGCAATCCTCAAGGCGGCGCAGGCCACGGCCCTGTTCGTCACCCACGACCAGCTGGAGGCGTTCGCGATCGGCGACGCCATCGGCGTGATGCACCAGGGCCGCCTGCACCAGTGGGACGATGCATACACGCTGTACCACCGCCCCGCCACGCGCTTCGTGGCCGACTTCATCGGCCATGGCGTGTTCGCGCCGGCGACGCTGCGCGAGGTGGCCGGCCAGGTGGTGGTCGACACGCCGGTCGGACCGCTGCGCGATGTCGCGGAGTGCCCCCTGCCCTCGGCCTACGGCGGGGGCGAATGCGAGGTGCTGCTGCGCGCCGACGACATCGTCCACGACGATGCCGCGCCGGTGAAGGCGCAGATCGTGCGCAAGTCGTTCCGCGGCTCGGAGTTCCTCTACACGCTGCGGCTGGCGAGCGGCGAGACCGTGCTGGCCCACGTGCCCAGCCACCACGACCACCGCGTGGGCGAATGGATCGGGATCCGCGCCGAGGTCGACCACGTCGTGACGTTCCAGCGCGGCAGCGGCGCCACGTCCGCACCCGCGCCGTCGGCTCCGGCCTAGCCCCGAACGCCGGCGCGCCGCCGGCTCAGCGCGTCGCGCTGCCCTGTGCGTCGCCGCGCGCCTGTGCCATCCGGCCTTCCAGCTGCTCCCGCCGCTTGGCGTACCAGGCCAGCAGGCACTCGCGGTCGCGGCATTCGCGCTCGCGCCGCAGCCACTCCGCGTCGCCGGCCCGCTTGAACGCCGCCGGGTCGGATGCGGCGGCCTTGGCGCGCGCATGCAGCCGCCCGAGCTCCCGGTCCAGCCGGGCAAGCTGCGCGTCGGAGCAGATCAGCTTCTCGCTGGTCGATCGGGCCCGGGTGCAATCGAAGCTCGGTGCCACCCGCTCCGCCGTCCCGCCACCTGCACCACCGCCCGCCGTGGCATCGCCTTGCGCGACCTGCGGCGAGCCGCTTGCCTCCCCAGCCCCCACCGTCGGCACCGGCTTCGTCACCCCCACCCGGGAGGACGATCCTGCCGCGCCACCGGGGCTGCTGGCGACGCCCGCCGTGGCCGTCGGTTTGCCCGGCGCGGTGCGGCCACCAGCCGAAGCGGCCGGTGCCGCAGCGGAAACGCCAGGGCTCCGTGGGGCCGGCTGCGCGGTCTCACGCGGCGGCGGTGCAGCATTGCCTGCGGCGCCGCCCATGGCGCTGGTGCCCGCCTGGGCAAGCGTTTCGCGCACGGCGCCCAACCCGTCGGCGGCAAAGCGCGTGCGCTCGTGGTCGGCGCCGAGCAGGGCCGTGTAACTCTGCAGGCTGTCCGCGTAGAACGCCTCGGCCCGCCGCAGCAGTTCGGGGCGCTGGCCTGGCGCGACCGGCGCGCCGCCACCGGCCACGAAGGCGTAGTGGCGTCCGAGCTGGTAGCGGGCATTCGCCGCCTCCACCGAGCCCGGGCCCCGCAGCGAATCGGCCAGTTGGCAGGAGGTGAGATACGCCACTTCGGCATCGCGCATCCGGCCGGCCGCCGCGGCCTCCTTGCCGGCCCACAGGGTCGTGTCGATCTCGTCCAGACCGCCGCGTGCGGCAGGCCGCGCCGGCGGCATCGCCAGCTGGCCGTCCCTGCCGCCCGCACTGGCCAGCAGCGGCTGCGCCGGACACGCCGTGCGTGCGAGGGCGGCCGTCGCGGCGACGGGCCGCTCGGCCGGGGCCGGCGGGGCCGCGGCCGTCGAGGGCCTGGCGGGCGGCAGACGCGGCGCCGGCCCGTTCCTGGCCGGGGAGCCGGCCTCGGCGAGCGGCGGGTCCTCGCCACGCTTCCATTGCACGCCCCAGCTCAGCGCGCCGACGAGCAGCACGTGGGCCAGCAGCGCCGGCACGATGCCGCGCCGCAGCACCGGCAGCAGTGGCGGATCGAGGTTCTGGTTGGCGATCGCCGGGTCCATGCGGCGGCTCACTCCCTGGACGCGGCCCGGGCGTGCGTCCGCTCGCGTCGGCCCGAACACATCCACATGCGCCCACCATAACGGCGCGCCGCCACGGCGGGCGGTCGCGCTGACACTTTGGCGCGGACGTGACCCTTGGTGAAATCGTGCCGAGCTTGCCGCCTCCGGCCGACGCTCAGCCGGTCCCAAGCCCGGCCAGCAGCCGCTCGAGCGCAGAAGGGTCGACCGGCTTGGTGAGGTGATGGTCGAAGCCGGCCTCGCGCGCGGCGTTGCGGTCATCCTGCTGGCCCCAGCCGGTCACGGCCACCAGGGTCAGCGCGCCAGCCCAGGGTTCCTGGCGCAGCGCCCGGGCGACCTCGTGCCCGCTCAGTCCCGGCATGCCGATGTCCAGCAGCGCCACCTCGGGCCGGAACGCCTGCGCCGCGGAGACGGCTGCCAGGCCGTCGTAGGCCACCCGCACGTCGTGGCCGCCCATGCCCAGCAGCATCGCGAGCGTGTCGGCGGCATCCCGGTTGTCGTCGGCAACCAGCACCTTGCGCCCTCCCCCCGCGGCGGCGGCCGGGCCGCTGGCGGCCGACGGGCGCGCCGGGTCGGCGGGCAACGGCAGGCGGACCGCGAACGTGCTGCCGCGCCCCGGCCCCTCGCTGCTCGCCTGCACGCTGCCGCCGTGCAGTCCGACCAGCCCCTTGACCAGCGCCAGCCCGACCCCCAGGCCGCCTTCGGAGCGGTCGGCGCTCTCGCGCAGCTGGGCGAACATCTCGAACAGGCGCGGCAGCGCATCGGGGGCGATGCCGATGCCGTCGTCCTGCACCTCCAGCACGAGCACGTCGGCTTCGACCCGGGCGCGCAGCGCGATGCGGCCGCCCGGGTCGGTGTACTTCGCCGCGTTGGTCAGCAGGTTGGCCAGCACCTGCGACAGCCGCAACGGATCGGCATCGACGACCGGCATGCTGGCCGGCAGGTCGATCTCGAGGCGGTGCTGCTTGCGGTCGACCAGCGGCCGCACCGCCTCCACCGCGCTGTCGACGATCCCGCCGAGCTCGACACGCTCGCGCCGCAGCTCCAGCTTGGACTGGGTGACGCGCGCCACGTCGAGCAGGTCGTCGAGCAGCAGCGCCATGTGGCGCACCTGCCGCTGGATCACCTGCCGCGCCACGGCCAGTTGCTCGGGCGCGAGGCCCGGCCGGCCCAGCAGGTCGGCGGCGGTGCGGATCGGCGCCAGCGGATTGCGCAACTCGTGCGACAGGGTGGCGAGGAAGCGGTCCTTGCGGGCATCGGCCTCGCGCAGCTCCAGGTTCTGCCGCTCGATGGTGCGCTGCGCCGCATGGATCGCGCTGATGTCCATGCCCGTGCTGATGAAGGACTCGCCCAGCGGCACGGTGGTGAACCGGAAGTGGCGGCCGAGGCGCTCGAAGTAGTCGTCGTAGCTGGCCGGCCGCTGCTCGCGGAAGACGCGCTCGACGATCGGACGGTAGTCCTCGGTGGTGCCGGGGCCGAAGATCTCGTCGGCGGTGCGCCCGCGGATGTCCTCCAGGCGCCGTCCCCAGGTCGCCAGCGCCGGTCCGTTCGCATCGACCAGGCGCCAGGTCTCGATGCGGCCGGCGGCGTCGCGCACCAGCTGCCAGAAGTGCACCTCCTCGGTCATGTTCTCGAACAGCTGCCGGTACCGCTCCTCGGCCTCGCGGCGTGCCTGTCCCGCTGCCAGCAGCTCGGTGATGTCGGTGTGCACGCCGACCCATTCGCGCACGCCGCCGCCGGTCTCCTGGGTGGGCTGCGCACGGATCGAGAAGGTGCGGTACACGCCGTCGTGGCGACGCACGCGGTGCTCGAAGACGAACCGCGTCTCGGCCGCCACCGCTGCCTGCCAGGCGTCCAGCGTCGGCTGCACGTCGTCCGGATGCACCGCCTGCGCCCAGCCGTGGCCGGCATACGCCTGCTGCGTCTGCCCGGTGAAGGCGGCCCAGCCGGGCTGCGGCCCGTGCATCCGGCCGGCCGGATCGGCGGTCCAGAGGATGTCGCTGGCCGCCTGCACCGCCGCGCGGAACCGCGCCTCGCTGATGCGCAGTGCCTCCTGCGCCTCCATCTCGGCGGTCGCGTCGCGTGCCGCGCACATGCCCCGCAGCGCGCGGCGCTCGCCGTCGAGCCAGCCAAAGGTGACCTGCAGCCGGATGTGCAGCCAGCGCAGCTTGCCGCTGGGCAGCAGGGCCCGGACGCTGATCGCCAGGTGGCCCTTGCCGGCGGGGTCGATCGCGGCGGCGACGGCATCCAGGTAGCGCTGCCGGTCGTCGGGGTGGACCCGGTCGAAGATCGCCTGGCGCGGCACGACCATGGCGTCGTCGCCGAGCTCCAGCAGCCGCGCGAGTTCGGCCGAGATGTGGTTCTCGTTGTGGACGTAGTCGATCTCCGCCGTGACCAGCCCCGCGGCCTGGATCGCCATCTGCAGCTTCAGGCGCGCCGATTCCTGCTGTGCCTCGGCGAGCCGGCGCTCGGTGATGTCGCGTCCGATCCCGAGCACGCCGACCAGTTCGCCGCCGGCGGCCCGCAGCGGGAGCTTGCGGGTGTGCCAGTAGCGCACGCCGCCAGCGCGCTGCACCATCGGCACCTCGGTGGCCAGCACGTCCCCGGTCGTGAACACCTGCCGGTCGGCCGCCATCATCCGCCGCGCGGCGGCGGTGTCGCCCAGGATCTCGACGTCCGTGCGGCCGAGGACCTCGGCGGCGGGGCGGTCGAGCGCGGCGAGCGCCGCCGGATTGGCGAAGCGGTAGCGCCCCTGGAGGTCCTTGGCAAACACGACGTCGTCCGACGCCTGCACGATCGCACCCGCCAGCACGCGGGGATCCTCGAAGGAGGGAACGTCGAGATCCATGAACTGCTTCTTTCCTGCCCGCCGCAGCGGTGCTACCGCCGCAAGTGTTGCACCGCCTCGCGCAGGTCGGCGGCCCAGGCCCGCCGGTCCCGTCCGTCCGCGTCCTGCGGCTCGCCGAAGGCGACCACCGCCGTGATGGCTGGGCCGGTGACGGTGCGCCACAGGGACCCCACCAGGGTGTCGTCACCGATGTAGCACGGCGACAGGCTGGTGCGGCCGGTGCGGGTTTCGAGGAACTGCAGCGCCACCGGCTGGACCGGCGCCTGCGCCGCGACGGCGGCCTGCAGCAGGTTGGAATGGAACGGCAGCAGGTCCATGCCGTCGCTCGTCGTGCCCTCCGGGAACACGGCCAGCACGTCGCCCGCCCGCAGGCTGGCAGCCATCTGGTGGACCACCCGCAGCGCATCCCGGCGCGACTCGCGCTCGATGTAGAGCGTGCCCGCGCCGGTGGCCAGCGGGCCGATCAGCGGCCACTGGCGCACCTGCGACTTCGACACGAAGCGGCAGTGCCGCGCCGCGTGCAGCACCAGGATGTCGAGCCAGGAGATGTGGTTGGCCACCAGCAGCAGCGGCCCGCGCGCCGGCGGCTGCCCTCGCAACTGCAGGCCGATGCCCAGCAGCTGCAGCATCCGGCGGGCCCAGGCCTGCACCCTGGCCTCGCGCTGGGCCGGCCCGAGCCGGGGAAACAGCAGCTGGATGGTCAGCCACCCCGCCAGCACATGCACGAAGGCCCGGGCCAGCCGCCAGCCGGCCCGCAGGCCGCTCATGCCGGCGCGCCGCTGGCCGCCGCAGCGTCGAAGACGACCTGCCCGCCGACGACCGTGCAGCGCACCCGACCCGGCAGTTCGTAGCCGGAGAACGGCGTGTGCTTGCCCTGGCTGCGCAGCGCGCCGGACTCCACGGTCCAGTGCGCCTGCGGGTCGATCACGCAGACGTCGGCCACGCCCCCCTCGACCAGCTGGCCGCAGCTGGCCTGCAGGGTCCCGAGCGCCGTGCCCAGCACCCGTGCCGGCTCGCTGGTGAGGACCGCCAGCGCGCGGGCCAGGCCGGCCCCGCTCTCCTGGCCCCACTTCAGTGACAGCGAGAGCAGCAGTTCGAGTCCGGTCGCGCCCGGCTCGGCCTCGGCAAAGGGCAGGGTCTTGGCATCCTCGTCGACCGGGTTGTGGTCGGACACCAGCGCATCGACCGTGCCGTCGGCCAGGCCCTGCCGCAGCGCGTCGCGGTCGCGCTGCTGGCGCAGCGGCGGCGACAGGCGCATGCGGCTGTCGAAATAGCCGATGTCCTGGTCGATCAGATGCAGCGAGTTGATGCTCACGTCACAGCTGGCAGCCAGTCCCTCGTCCTTCGCCCGGCGCACCAGGTCCAGGCCCGCCGCGCTGCTGATGCGGCACAGGTGCACGCGGGCGCCGGTGGATTTCATCAGCTCGAAGATCGTGTGCAGCGCGATCGTCTCGGCCGCGACCGGCACGCCCGACAGGCCCAGCCGGGTCGCCAACGGGCCGCTGGCGGCGACGCCCTTGCCGAGGTACAGCTCCTGCGGTCGCAGCCAGACCGTGTAGCCGTAGGTGGCTGCGTACTGCAGCGAGCGCTGCAGCACCTGGGTGTTGGCCAGGCTCACCTCGGCCTGGCTGAAGCCGACGCAGCCGGCCTCGGTCAGCTCGGCCATCTCGGTGAGCACCTCGCCGGCCAGCCCGCGCGTGAGCGCGCCCAGCGGAAAGACGCGGGCCTGGTGCAGCTTCTCCGCCCGCATCTTCAGCATCTCGACCAGGCCGGGCTCGTCCAGCACAGGGTCGGTGTCGGGCGGGCACACCAGGCTGGTCACGCCGCCGGCGATGGCGGCGGCCATCTCGGACTCGAGCATGCCCTCGTGTTCGTGGCCCGGCTCGCGCAGTCGCGCCGCCAGGTCAACCAGGCCCGGCGCGACGATGCAGCCGCCCGCCTCGATCGTGCGGGTGGGCGCGAAGCCCGCGGGCGCACCGCCGATGCCGACGATGCGGCCGGCGGCGATCGCCACGTCGGCGGTCTCGTCGCGCTTGGACGCCGGATCGATCACCCGGCCGTTCTTGATCAGGATCTTCATCGGGCTCCCGTCGTCCTCGTCATGCCTCGTTGCCGGCCACGATGCTCATCACGGCCATGCGCACCGCGATGCCGAACGTCACCTGCGGCAGGATCACGCTCTGCTTGCCGTCGACCACGGCGGAGTCGATCTCGACGCCGCGGTTGATCGGGCCGGGGTGCATCACGATGGCGTCGGGCTTGGCCAGCTGCAGCTTCTCGGGCGTGAGGCCGAAGCTCTTGAAGAACTCCTGCGACGACGGCAGCAGGGCGCCGCTCATGCGCTCGTTCTGCAGGCGCAACATGATCACCACGTCGCAGCCGCGGATGCCTTCCTCCAGCGTGTGGCACACGCGCACGCCCATCTGGGCCAGGTCTGCCGGCACGAGGGTCTTGGGGCCGACCACGCGCACCTCGGCGCAGCCGAGCGTGGTGAGTGCATGGATGTCCGAGCGCGCCACGCGCGAATGCAGCACGTCGCCGACGATCGCCACCGTGAGGTTGGCGAAATCCTTCTTGTAGTGCCGGATCGTGTACATGTCGAGCAGGCCCTGCGTCGGGTGCGCATGCCGGCCGTCGCCCGCGTTGATGACGTGCACGTGCGGCGCCACGTGCTGGGCGATCAGGTAGGGCGCGCCCGACTCGCTGTGCCGCACCACGAACATGTCGGCCGCCATCGCCGACAGGTTGGCGATGGTGTCCAGCAGCGACTCGCCCTTGCTCGCGGAGGACCGGGCGATGTCGAGGTTGATGACGTCGGCCGACAGCCGCGTGGCGGCGATCTCGAAGGTGGTGCGGGTGCGCGTGCTGTTCTCGAAGAACAGGTTGAACACGCTCTTGCCGCGCAGCAGCGGGACCTTCTTGACCTCGCGGTCGCTGACGCCGACGAAGCGGCTCGCGGTGTCGAGGATGTGGGTGACGATGTCGCGCGGCAGTCCTTCCACCGAGAGCAGGTGGATCAGTTCGCCATGGCGATTGAGTTGCGGATTGCGCTTGTGCAGCATCAGGCCACCTTGAAGCTGAAACGGCCGGCGTCGTCGCGGGCGAGCTCGAGCGACTGGGTGTCGGGCAGTGCCACGCGCGCGGCGGCGAAATCGGCCTGCACGGGCAGTTCGCGGCCACCGCGGTCGACCAGCACGGCCAGCTTCACGCTGGCGGGGCGGCCGTAATCGAACAATTCGTTGAGCACGGCGCGGATGGTGCGGCCGGTGTAGAGCACATCGTCGAGCAGCACGACGTGAGCGTCGTTCACGTCGAACGGCAGCTCGGTCTGGGCGCTGGAGGCAGACAGGCCGCGCTGCGCGAAATCGTCGCGGTGCATGGCCGAGGAGATCACCCCCGCCTGGCCGTCCAGCCCGAGGTCCTGTTGCAGCCGCCGGGCCAACCAGGCCCCGCCCGACGTGATGCCCACCAGGCGCCCGTGCGCCCCGCGCAGCGCCGGCACGCCGCGCAGCAGTTCGCGGTACAGCGCCTCGGCGTCCAGCCGCAGCTCGCTCATGACGGCACCTGCGCGCTGCGCGCTGCGGTGCGGGCCCCTTCGGGCGGCCGTGCGGGGCGGATCGGAGGCACCTGCGCGCTGCGCGCTGCGGTGCGAGCCCCTTCAGGCGGCCGTGCGGGGCGGATCGGAAGCACCTGCGCGCTGCGCGCTGCGGTGCGAGCCCCTTCGGGCGGCCGTGCGGGGCTCATTCGATGCTCCTCAAGAATTGCTCCAGGATGATGCAGGCGGATGCCGCGTCGGCGTCGGTTGCGCCGCCGGCCAGCGCCTCGGTCGTGCTGTAACGCTCGTCCACCTCGTAGACCGGCAGCTTCACGCGCGCACCGAGCTGGCGGCCGAAGCGGCGCGCCCGGGCGGTATTGTCATGGCTCGCGCCGTCGGGGTGGAACGGCACGCCGACCACCAGGGCATCGGGCTGCCACTGGCGCACGCGCGCCTCGGCGGCGGCCAGCCGGTGCTCGCCCGCTTCGGCGCGGATCGTCGGCTGCGGGGCAGCCGTGCGCAGCAGGCGGTTGCCCACCGCCACCCCGGTGCGCTTGGCGCCGAAATCGAAAGCCAGGAACGAGGAGAAGTGGCGGGGGACGTCGGGCCGGCTCGGCACGCTCATGCGTGTCCGGCGTCCGGGGACAGCATCCATGCCTGCAGCCCCAGCAGGGAGAGCGCCTTGTCGTAGCGCTGCTCGACCGGCGTGTCGAAGATGACGGCCGGATCGGCGCCCACGGTGAGCCAGCTGTTCTCGGCCAGTTCGGATTCGAGTTGTCCTTCGCCCCAGGCGGAGTAGCCGAGCGACACCAGGACCTTGCGCGGCCCGGCGCCGGTGGACAGGGCCTCCAGCACGTCCTTGGAGGTGGTCATCTCCAGCCCGCCGGGGATCGTCATGGTGGACGCGTACACCGGCTCCTCGGGCCTGTCCTCGCCGGTGAGCACGGCCTCGTGCAGCACGAAGCCGCGTTCGGTCTGCACCGGCCCGCCCTGGAACACCGGAACCCCGGCGAGGTCGGCGCGCTCGAGCGGCAGATCGACCTTCTCGAACAGGTTCTTCAGCTTGATGTCGCTGGGCTTGTTGATGACCAGACCCAGGGCGCCGCGGGCGCTGTGCTCGCACAGGTAGACGACGCTGCGGGCGAACGACTCGTCCTCCAGGCCCGGCATCGCGATCAGGAAATGATGCGTCAGGTTGATGGTGGTGGACTCGGCGGGCATGATCCGCCCAATTTTAACGAGGCCCATGGAAAAACCCTACGCCGCCGGCCTGATGTGGTTCCGCCGGGACCTGCGCGCGCACGACAACGCCGCGCTGTACCACGCGTTGCGTCACTGCAAGCTGGTCCATTGCGTTTTCGTGTTCGACACCGGGGTCCTGGATCCCCTGCCGCGGCAGGACCGGCGGGTGGAGTTCATCCGCGAGTCGCTCGTGCAACTCGACGAGGCTCTGCGCGAACTCGCAGGCGATCCGGCGGCCGGGCTGATCGTGCTGCACGGCGGGGCGCTGGCCGAGATCCCCCGGCTGGCGAAGCGTCTGGGCGTGCAGTCGGTGTTCGCCAACCGCGACTACGAGCCGGCCGCCATCGCCCGCGACGCGCAGATGCGCGGGGCGCTGGCCGACCTGGGCATCGCCCTGCACGACAGCAAGGACCAGGCGGTGTTCGACCGCGAGGAACTGCTGACGCAGGCGGGCCGGCACTACGCGGTCTTCACGCCGTACAAGAATGCGTGGCTGGCCAAGGTCGACGCGTTCTATCTGAAGCCCTACCCGGTGCAACGGCATGCGGCAGGGCTGGCGCCACGACCGCCGGAGGACCGGCGGCCCGTGCCGGGCCTTGCGGCGATCGGCTTCGAGCCCAGCAACCTGGCCCAGCTGCCCGTGCCGCCGGGGCTGCGGGGCGGCGCCCAGCTGGTCGAGGACTTCGCCGAGCGGATCGACCGCTACCACCTGACGCGGGATTTCCCGGCGACCAAGGGACCGAGCTACCTCAGCGTGCACCTTCGCTTCGGGACCGTGTCGGTGCGCGAGCTGGCCGGCCGCGCTCACGCGCTCGCGTCCGCCGGCCAGCCCGGCGCGGCGACCTGGCTGTCCGAGCTGATCTGGCGCGACTTCTATTTCCAGGTGCTGGCCAATTTCCCGCACGTGGCCGACGAGCAGGGCAACGGGCACAGCTTCCGGCGCGAGTACGACGCCATCCACTGGGAACGCGGGGCCAAGGGCAAGCAGCTGTTCGAGGCCTGGTGCGAAGGTCGCACGGGGTATCCGCTGGTCGACGCCGCCATGCTGCAGCTCAACCAGACCGGCTACATGCACAACCGCCTGCGCATGGTCACGGCCAGCTTCCTGTGCAAGGACCTGGGTGTCGACTGGCGGTGGGGCGAACGCTATTTCGCCCGGCAGCTGAACGACTACGACCTGTCCGCCAACAACGGCGGCTGGCAATGGGCCAGTTCGTCGGGTTGCGATGCGCAGCCCTACTTCCGCATCTTCAATCCGGTGAGCCAGAGCCGCAAGTTCGATCCGGAAGGCCGGTTCATCCTGCGCTACCTGCCGCAACTGGCGGGGCTGCCGGTCGACGTGCTGCATGCGCCATGGACGGCGCGCCCGGTCGACCTGGAGTCGGCCGGCCTGGTGCTCGGTCGCGACTACCCGATGCCCATCGTGGACCACGACGAGGCCCGCGAGCAGACGCTGCGGCGGTACGCGGTGGTGAGAAAGCCGGAGCAGGCCAGGGCCACGCCCTGACCCTGCCCCGCTGCTGCATCAGGCGGGCTGGGCCGCCGTGCAGTAGTGCTTGACCAGGCTGAGCAGTTCCTCTTCCGAGTACGGCTTGCCCAGGTAGTGGTTCACGCCCAGCTCACGGGCATGCTCGCGGTGCTTCTCGGCGATGCGCGAGGTGATCATCACGATCGGCAGGTCGCGCCAGCGTGCGTCGGCGCGGACGTTGCGCGCCAGGTCGAAGCCGTCCATGCGTGGCATCTCGATGTCCGACAGGACCACGGCGGGCCGCTCTTCGGCCAGCCGCTCCAGGGCCTGCAGGCCGTCGGCGGCGAGCGCGACGCGGTAGCCTTCGCGCTGCAGCAGGCGCTGGGTGACGCGGCGCACGGTGATCGAATCGTCGACCACCAGCACCAGCGGGATCTGCGGCGCTGCGGGCGCGAGGTTCACCGGCGCTTGCGGCGCGTCGACCACCACCACCGCCTGGCCGAGCACGTCGGCCTGGGCACTGTCGGCGCTGAGCTGGCGGGCCTGCTCGCCGTACACCGCAGAGAGCGCCACCGGGTTGTAGATCAGGACCACGGCACCGGAGGCGAGCACCGTCATGCCGGCCAGGCCGGGCAGCCGGGCCAGTTGCGGGCCGAGGTTCTTCACCACCACTTCCTGGTTGCCCAGCACTTCGTCCACGTGGACCGCGACGCGCTGGGCGGCACTGCGGAACACCATGACGGGCAGCGTCTTGGCCTGCGGTTCGTTGCTGCGCTGCGAGGACTGCAGCAGCGCACCGGACCAGAAGAACGGCACCGGCTCGCCGGCGAACTCGAAGCTGCCGCTGTTGTAGGCCTGCTGGACTTCCTTGACGGACGCCCGGCGCACGGTCTCGATCAGGTTGGCCGGCACGCCGATGGACAGCGTGCCGCTGCGCACCATGACCACCTGCGTCACTGCGGTGGTCAGCGGCAGGATCAGCTTGAAGCTGGTGCCGCGGCCCGGTTCGGTGCTGGTCTCGATGCGCCCCCCCAGGGCGTTGATCTCCGAGCGCACCACGTCCATGCCGATGCCCCGGCCGGCCAGCTCGGTCACCTGCGCGGCCGTGGAGAACCCGGGCATGAAGATCAGGTTGGCGGCATCGGCATCGGTCAGGTGCTGGTCGGGACGCAGCAGGCCTTGCTGGATCGCCTTCTCGCGGATGCGGGGCAGGTTCAGGCCGGCGCCGTCGTCGCGGAACTCGACCGAGACGTCGTTGCCCTCCTGGTGCAGGTGGATCAGGATCGTGCCGTTCGGGTCCTTGCCGAGCGCGGTCCGCGCGACCGGGTCCTCGATGCCGTGCGCCACGCAGTTGCGCAGCAGGTGCTCGAAGGCAGGCGTCATGCGATCCAGCACGCCGCGGTCCATTTCGATGGAGCCGCCGGTGATGTCCAGCTTGACCTGCTTGCCGGTCTCCTTCGAGGCCAGCCGCACCACCCGGTAGAGGCGGTCGGAGATGCCTTCGAATTCCACCATGCGCGTGCGCAGCAGGTCGCGCTGCAGTTCGCGCGTCTGGCGGGCCTGGGCAATGAGGTCGTCTTCGGTGGCTTCCACCGTGCGTTGCAGGTTGCGCTGCACGGTCGCCACGTCGTTGACCGACTCGGCCATCATGCGCGTGAGCTCCTGCACGCGGGTGAAGCGGTCGAACTCCAGCGGGTCGAAGCCGGCCGATTCCTTGGACTGGGCCAGCCGCGACTGCATCTGCGTCTCGGCCTGCAGTTCGATGTCCCGCAGCTGCGTGCGCAGGCGGTCCAGGTTGCCCGTGAGGTCGGACAGCGAACCGCGCAGATTGCGCAACTCGTTCTCCAGGCGCGAGCGGGTGATCATCACCTCGCCGGCCTGGTTCATCAGGCGGTCGAGCAGCTGCGAGCGCACGCGCACGGCCCCACCGGCCACGACGCGCGGGGCGAGCGGCTGGTTGGCAGTGGGCACCACGAGCGCCGCACGTGGGGCGGCGCCCGACGGCGGCGTCGACGCGGCCGGGGCGGCATCGTTGGCGGCTGCAGCCGGGGCTGCGGCCGCCGCAGGCGGCACGAACTCGGGCTGGGGCTCGCCCGGGCCGTCGCGCAGGCGATCGAACACGGCCTGCATGCCGTCGAAGCGCTGCAGCAGGGGCTCGACCGCCGCGGCGCCGGCCTCGGGGGTCAGGCCCTCGACGACCGATTCCATCCGGTGCGCCATTTCGCCGAGGCGGAGCGCGCCGGCGAGGCGGGCGCTGCCCTTGAGCGTGTGCAGCGCACGGAGCACCTGATCGCGGGCTTCGCGGTCACCCTGGCCGGCCCAGCGGCGCAGCGCACCACCCAGCTGGGGCATCAGTTCGACGGCCTCTTCCTCGAAGATCGGGAACAGGTCGAGGTCGATCGCGTCGAGGACGTCGATGTCCTCTTCCCCGACGTTCAGCTCGAGGTCGGCGGCTGGCGCCCGCATGGCAGCCGGCGCAGGCGTTGCCGGTGCGACATGGCGCTGGATCAGCTGCACGGGTTGCCGCGGAGCTGCCGCCGCGGGCGCCGGTTGCGAGGCGACCTGAGCGTGGACCGGGGCCGCCGAGGCGGCGACGTCCGGCGCGCGCACGGACGCTGCCGGCTCGACGGCGGGGACAGCCGCAGCAGCGGCAAGCGCGGCGAAGTCGATCGCCTCAAGCCCGCTAGCGGTGGAGTCGCTCAGGTCGGGACGCGGCGGCACCCGCAAGTCGGCCAGGGCGTGCAGGGCCTCGGTGATGCCGGGCTCGGGATCCTTCAGGAAGCCGGCCGCGAACTGGTGCAGCAGCCGGCGGATCTCCTCGGCGGCCTGCAGGAAAGCCTTGCCGTGCTGCGGCGTGCCGTAGGCAAGGGTCTGGGCGTGCTGCAGCGAGCTCTCGAGCGTTCGCGCGATGTCCGACAACGCGTGGAAGCCCACAGTGGCCGAACTGCCGGCCAGGGCATGCGCCAGGCCGACCATCCCGTCGGTCACGGGCTTGTTCAGCTCCAGTGCCCATTCGCCGATGTCGTGCGCCAGGCGGCGCGACCATTCGTCGGCCTCGTTCAGGTAGACGTTGTACAGCGGGATGCCGATGCGCAGGTCACCGATCACCTTGACCTGCTCGTCGGGCGACGCGTTCAGGCCGGCGTCGGCGGAGAGCGCTTCGGCCGCAGGCGCCGGATCAGCGGCCGGCAGGTCGAACGTGGGTTCCGGGGCGGCGGGTTGCGACACGGCAGCCAGGCTGCCGAAGTCGATGCCGGCGATCTCGATCGGCGGCTCCGCGGGCACGGCAGCCGGAGCCGGGGCCGACAGGTCGAAGTCGAACTCGGGCGGCAGCTCGGCGGACTCGACGACGGTCACCTCGGCGGGTGCGACGGCGGGCTGGTCGGGCGACGCGAAGCCGAAGACGTCGGCCAGATCCAGCTCGGAGAGCGGCACTTCCGCCGACTCGATGGCCGGCGTGGCGGGCGCGGCCGCGGGCTCAGGCTCCGCCCCCGGGATCTCGAGCGTGATCGAGAACGCGTCGGGCGCGGTCGACATGGCGGGCGCCGGTGCGGCAGGCGCCGGTGCGGCAGCGACGGGCTCGGCAACGGGCTCGGCAACGGGCTCGGCAACGGGTGCGGCGGCGGCCATTCCCGGCAACGAGAACGGGACCACCCGGCCTTCGACCCGCAGGGCGTCGGCCGGACCGCGGAACATGGACGCCTTCCAGGCCATGTCGGTGCGGTTGGCGATGTCGTCGACCCAGCGGCCGAAGCCGCGCAAGGCGTCGGCGGCGAAGGTCCGCAGTTCGTGGGTGGACGACTTCTGGTCGGCCAGCCAGGTGTTCAGGACCTGCTCCAGTGCCCAGCCCGCCTCGCCGAACTCGTTGAGTCCGACCATGCGGGAGCTGCCCTTGAGCGTGTGGAAGGCACGCCGCAGCGTGGTGAGCTCGCCCAGATCGCCGGGATTCTCTTCCAGCGCCTGGATGGCGGCCAAGCCGTTGGTGACCACCTCGCGCGCTTCCTCCAGGAAGATCTCGAGCAGCTCGGCATCGACCTCGTTGGCCGCCGGCGCCGGCGCCGGCTGTGCCACGGCGGGTGCGGGGGTGGCCGGCTTGGCCGGCGCTGCCGGGGCTGCCGCGACTGGCGTGGCCACCGGGGCAGCCACAGGAGCCGGTGCAGGCGCGGGCACGGGCGCGGCCGCGACGGTCGGTGCCGGTGCAGGCTGGGCCGCCGCCACGGCAGCGGCGACGACGGCGGGATCGACCTTGCGCTTGCCGACGCCGATGGTGTCGTCTTCCTCGAAGGCGGGCTCGGCTGTGGGCGCGGCGGCCACGGGCTCGGCTGCGCGTCCCATCAGCGGGCGCAACTCGCCGGTCGAATCGTCGTAGACGAACAGCTTCTTTGCCAGCGTGGGCTGGTAGTTCAGCATGTCGATCAGGAAGCCGAGCGCGCCGAGGTTGTTGCCCAGCTTGTCGAAGGTGCCCGCCGCACGGGCCTTCTCCTCGTCGACCTCGGTCAGCAGGATCTCCTCGACCGCTTCGCGCATGCGCACCACGGCCTGGGCAGCCTGGTCCAGGCCGAGGACCGACAGCACGCCGCGCATCTGCAGCAGGTGCGACGGCGCGTTCTGCAGCGGGCCCTTGTCCTTCGGATCACGGAAGAAGGCATCGAGCACCTTCTCGAGTTCGCTCAGCGTGCCGCGCAGTTCGCCGACGACACTGCCCATGGTCTGGCGGTCGCTGACGCGTCGGTACAGCTCCTCCATCCAGGGCTCCAGGGCCTGGCCCTTGCCGCCCTGGCGCACCTGGTCGAGCCGTTCTGCCAGGCGCGCGGTGCGCTCGGCCAGGCGCGCGTCGGTCGGGTCGAGGTCCTGGAACGCGGCCTCGAGGTACAGCACGGAGGTCGCGACCTCCATCGCCACCTCGGTGCGGGGCGGCTGGCCGGAGCGGACGACGGCATCGACCGCAGCGCTCAGGCTCTGCGCGAGCGGCGCACTCGGCGGATGCAGCTTGACCAGCGAATCGCTGATCGCATGGAACTGGTCGCCGACCGGCTTGAGCTTGCCGGCGTCGCCACCGGACAGGGCCGACCAGGTTTCCTTGGCCACGGTGATGCGCTTGCGGGCCTGGGTGAGCAGCACCGGGTCGAACCGGCCGAACTGCTGGGTCTGGTAGTCGACCGGCTTGAACCGGCCCAGCTCGTAGGCGGCGCGCACGCCCGCCAGCGACGGTGCGTCGACCGGGCGCGCCGGCACGGCCTGGGCGCAATAGAACAGCAGGTCCTGGGCCAGGCGTTCCGAAACGGAGGTGTCGCCCTTGGCGAGCGTGGCGTACTGCAGCAGCACGCGCGAGGCCGCCCGCTTGACGTAGACGTCCGCCGGCAGCAGGCCTTGCGACATCGCCTCGAAGTAGGCAGCGCAGAGTTTCCAGAACACGCGCGGCGGCCGCGCGGTCTGCCCGGCGGCCAGGCCGAGGGCACACTGGGCCAGGTCGCGAGCGGCGGCCGTGTCGCCCGACTTGACGATGCGCAGCACCGCCTGGTCCATGCGCGAACGCACGGCCGGCCCGTAGGCCAGCGGCTGCGAAACGGCGGGGGTCTCGGGCTCGACCCAGCGCCAGTCGAACGACCACAGGTCGGCCGGATGGATGCGGTCGCTGCCGGCGAGCTCCTGGACGTCCCGGTACTGCGGGAACAGCGCGACCGAGGAGATCGGCTTGCCCAGCAGAACGGCTTCGAGGTATTCGGTCAGCGCGAAACCGGCGCGCTCGACCTTGGCAGCAGCCGCCTCGCTGCACAGCTCGGGCCGTTCGACGAATTTCTGAACGGCCGCTTCCATCGAGCGCAGCATGTGCGCCGGGGCGCCCAGACCGACCATCTCGAGGGCGCCGACCGCCTGGTGCAGTTGCTGCCTGGCGATGCGAAGCTGGCCGTCATCGACCGACGCCATGTCCGAGCCGCGCGCCAGGCCCGCGTCGCGCACGAATCGGCGCAGTGCGGCAGAGGCAGACTCGAGCGACTTGCGCAGCTCGTCGAGCACCCAGGCCAGCGGGCCCAGGTCATTGGTGGCCAGATCGGGACCGGTTTCGTTGGCTTGCATGAAAAACTCTGGCTGGTGCGGACGGCTCGCGGGGGCGGGCACGCCCGGCGTCAGGCGATCTTGAACCGGGACACCGATTGGCGAAGTTCCTCGGCCATGCGCGAAAGCTCGCGCACCTGCTGCGCGGTGGAGCGCGTGCCCTCACCGGTCTGCTCCGTCACAGCGAAGATGTGCTGGATGTTGCCGGCCACCACGTTGGCGGATTCGGCTTCCTTGGAGGCCGATGCCGAGATCTGCTCGATCAGCTCGGCGAGGCGGCGCGACACCTGGTCGATCTCGGTCAGCGCGGTACCGGCGTTGTCCGACAGCTTGGCCCCCTCGACCACACCCTGCGTGGAGCGCTCCATGGCGGCCACGGCGTCCTGCGTGTCGGTCTGAATGGCCTTCACCAGCGCCGAGATCTGGCGCGTCGCGTCGGCGGAGCGTTCGGCGAGGCGCTGCACTTCTTCGGCCACCACCGAGAAGCCGCGGCCCGCTTCACCGGCGGACGCGGCCTGGATGGCGGCGTTCAGGGCCAGCACGTTCGTCTGCTCGGTAATGTCGGAAATCAGCTCGGTGATTTCGCCGATCTCCTGGGACGACTCGCCCAGCCGCTTGATCCGCTTGGAGGTTTCCTGGATCTGGTCCCGGATCGAGTTCATGCCGCCGATGGCGTTCTGCACGGCCGCGAGACCGGATTCGGCAGCCTGCAGCGACTGGCGCGCCACCTGGGCCGATTCCTGCGCTTGCCCGGACACCTGGTTGATTCGACCTGCCATGTCGAGCACCGACTGGCCGGTTTCACGGATCTCCCGCAGCTGCTCGGTGGAGGCCGCGAGCAGTTCGGTCGAGGTGCTTTCCACCTGCGCCGTCGTCTGCGCCACCTTGGTCGCCGTGTTCTGCACGCTGCCCACCAGCTGGCGAAGCTCTTCCACCGTGTAGTTCACCGAGTCGGCGATGGCGCCGGTGATGTCCTCGGTCACGGTGGCTTCCTGCGTCAGATCGCCTTCGGCCACCGTCTGCAGTTCGTTCATTAGGCGAAGAATGGCGGCCTGGTTGGCGTCGTTGACGCGCTTGGCTTCCTGCTCCTGGCGCTCGGCCTCATGGCGCTGCGATTCGGCGCGTTCCTGGCGGGTGCGGCTGTCCTGCAGCTGCACGTAGGCCAGGCCGATCGAACACGCGATGGCGAACAGCGCGGCGACGCCCAGCGCGACCAGCGCGCCGAAGCCCAGACCGGTCTGCGAGGACAGCTTGGCCTGCAGGTCTTCCAGGTTGCGTCGCATCGGCTCGCTGTCGGCAATGATCGCGGACTGCGCCTCGCGGGCGGACACCAGGCCCTGGAGGTTGCCCAGAATGGCGCCGGCTTCCTTGCGGGTGTCTTCGTAGACCTTCAGCAGCGCCTCGAGGCGCTCGCGCGTCTGCGGCTCCTTGGAGCCGGCCAGCCGCAGCTCGGGGCTGCCGTCCAGCAGGCCCTGCGCGATCTCGCGGAAGGAGTTCAGGTCCTTGCCCAGCAGGAACACGGCCTCGGGGCTCACGCCTTCCATGGTCAGGAATTCGTTGGCCGACTTACCGATCCGCTGCGTCAGCATCACCAGCTGGCCGGCGGCCGAGATCTCGGCCGGCGCGGCGTTCTGCTGCAGCTTCAGGGACGAGACGGTCTCGGCGATTTCCAGCAGGTCGGACGACTGGCGGTTGATGGTGCGCAGCGCGGCGCCCACCTGGGTCAGGATCTTCTGCTGGCTCATCACCGTGCCGGCGTGCTTCTCGGCACGCTCCATCAGCGGCACGATCTTCTTGATGTCCGGCTGGTAGACGTCGGACACCGGCTGCAGGCGCAGCGAGTCGTCGCCGCCGCGCAGGCCGCGCACCGACTTGGCCAGCACGCTGGCGCTGTCCTTCACGTCGGGGAAGGCCTGGGGGCTGCCCACCAGCGCCTGCGAGACCGACTTGGCCAGTCGCTGCGACTGCATGAGCGAGTCACCGGTGTTCTTCACCTGCTGGGCGACCTTGTCGGCCTGGTTCACCGCGTACACCGCGACCGAACCCAGCACGACCAGCGAGAGGGTCAGCATGGAGAACAGGATGCGCTGGTGCGTGACGATGCTGCGGCGGCCGAGCAGCGGAACGCTGACCAGCTCGACCTCGATCTGGGGCAGCTCGCCCAGCGAATCGGGATCGTCGACGCTGTCGCCGCCGGCGAACGCCGCACGACCGGCCGGGTCGACGCTGGACAGGTCCGGGGTCGCGAGGCTCAGCTCGCCGGTGGACTCCGCGTCCGTGGACTTCTTCGAAAACAGGTTCTTCAGGGACATGGATGCAAAGCCTTCCGGGGATGCGTCAAGCGCTGATGCTCAGGAACTGGGGTTGCTGGGAGAGGGCCTGCAGGTTGATCTCCTGCCAATAGGCGCCACTGGCGTCGGTGTAGCCGCCGCCGAAGTAGTCGGGCGAGCCTTCGGGGGGCTCGCTCGACGAAGTGAAGGCATCGAGGTTGCGCAGACCGGCAAGTCGGTCGATCAGCAGCGCGCAGTTCACCTCCAGCGCCGGCCCGAGCGCCACCAGCCGCGACTCGGCGCGACCGGATTCGTTGCGGTGCATGGGGGCCGCGCCGGCGATGAAGCCGGCCAGGTCGACCACGCCGTACAGGCCGCCGCGCAGGTTGGCCACACCCAGGAACCAGCCCTGGGTGTACGGCACGCGCTGCGCGCTGGAGAAGGGGAAGATCTCGCCGGACTGCGCTAGCGGGAACAGGTAGCGTGCACCGGCCGACTCGACGGCGAGCCAGGACGCCTGCACGCCTTCGGTGCGGGCAGCCTGCAGGCGGTCCGCCAGCCGGCTCTGGAGTTCACGCAGCGCTTCGCGATTGGCCATGGGTCCAGCGTGCCGGGCTTCAGCCCAGGGCCTTGATCTTGGCCATCAGCTCGTCGGAGTCGACGGGCTTGGTGATGTAGTCGCGGGCGCCCTGGCGCATGCCCCACACCCGGTCGGTCTCCTGGTTCTTGCTCGTGCACATGATGATCGGCACGTCGGCGTACAGGGGATCGCGGCTGATGGCGCGCGTGAGCTGGAAGCCGTTCTGGCCGGGCATGACCACGTCCATCAGGATCAGGTCGGGCTTGTCTTCGCCGAGCCGGCGGAACGCGTCGTCCGCGTTCTCGGCCGTCTTCACCGCAAAGCCGTTCTTCTGCAGCAGGTCCGTCATGAACATCAGCTCGGTCTTCGAATCGTCGACGACGAGCACTTTCTTGATTGCCATGGGCATCACACTCCTATTTCTCTCTATTGCGCCGCGGCACCGAACTGCTGCACGGTCTGCAGCAGCTGGTCCTTGGTGAAGGGTTTGGTCAGGTAGTCCTCGGAGCCGACCATGCGGCCGCGCGCCTTGTCGAACACGCCGTCCTTGGAGGAGAGCATGACGACGGGGACCGAAGCGAAACGAGCGTTGCGCTTGATGATCGCGCACGTCTGGTAGCCGTCCAGACGGGGCATGAGGATGTCGCAGAAGATCAGGTTCGGCTGGTAATCGTTGACCTTGGACAAAGCATCGAAGCCGTCCTCGGCCAGCATGACCTCGTGTCCGCCTTGCTTCAGAAAGATTTCGGCGCTGCGGCGGATCGTGTTGCTGTCATCGATCACAAGCACCTTGAGCCCGTTTGTGCTCACTTGACGCTGCTCCTCATTTGTAACTTCCGGGGACTGCATCGTCATCCGAAGATGTAACGCGAACGCCCTCGCCCTCTAGATCTGCACCATCTCAAAGTCTTCCTTGCGAGCTCCGCATTCGGGGCAAGTCCAGTTCATCGGGACCTTCTCCCAAGGTGTTCCGGGTGCAATGCCGTGGTCGGGAGCGCCGGTGGATTCGTCATAGATCCACCCGCAAATCAGACACATCCAAGTTTTTGCTTCAGTCACAGCTTAAAGGGGGTTCGAATAGAATGCAACGATTGTATCGACCGCACCTGCGGAGATACCGCACAGTGCCGACGCCTGGATGATTCAGGCTTATGACAAACCAGACCCCCACCAGCCCCGCGTCCGAGCATGAGGATGCCGACGACGATGCGAGTCCGGCGTGCGTCATGGTGTTCAACGCCAGCGATCCAAGCGGTGCGGGCGGACTGGCTGCAGATGTAACAGCGATTGCCTCCGTCGGCGCCCATGCACTCCCGGTTGTAACAGGCGCCTATGCCCGCGACACCGCTGAAGTGATGGACCATTTCCCCTTCGACGAGGAAGCCATCGCCGAGCAGGCGCGCACCATCCTGGAGGACAGCCCGGCGCAGGTGTTCAAGGTTGGATTCGTCGGCAGCCCCGAGGCCGTGAGCGCGATCGCGGAGATCGCCGCCGACTACGCCGACGTGCCCCTGATCGCCTACATGCCGAACCTGTCGTGGTGGGACGAATCGCAGATCGACCTCTATCTCGACGCGTTTCGCGAATTGATGTTGCCGCAGACAACAGTGTTGGTTGGGAACCACAGCACGCTGTGGCGATGGCTGCTTCCGGACTGGAGCAGCGACCGAAGTCCCGGCGCCAGGGACATCGCCAAGGCTGCCGCGGAGATGGGCGTGGCCTACACGCTGGTCACGGGCATCCCGGCACCCGAGCAGCACTTGGACAACGTGCTGGCCTCCCCCCAGGCGGTGCTGGGCGGCGAGAAGTTCGAACGCTTCGAGGCCGTCTTCTCCGGCGCCGGCGACACGCTGTCGGCGGCCCTCGCCGCGCTGGTGGCCAGCGGCAGCGACCTGGCGGCGGCCACCTCGGAAGCACTGGCCTACCTCGATCGTTGCCTCGACGCCGGCTTCCGCCCGGGCATGGGGAACGTGGTGCCCGATCGCCTGTTCTGGGCCCAGCCCGACGCCGAGCCCGAGGAACTGACCGAGGAAGAGGTCCAGGCACTGCAGGTGCTGGACATGCCGGCCCACGACACCAAACACTGAACGACGACATCCACCTTCCAGGCGACCGCGGCCCCGACCTTGCAGGGCGGCGCCACCGACCCAGGCGGCCCGGCAGCCAGTTGCGCCGACGTGGCTTGAAGCAAACCCCATGGACCGAAACCAAGAACTGTTCGAGCGCGCCCGCCGCATCATCCCCGGCGGCGTCAATTCACCCGTGCGCGCCTTCCGCGCCGTCGGCGGCACGCCGCGCTTCGTGCAGCGTGCGCAGGGTGCGTATTTCTGGGACGCCGATGGCCGCCGCCACATCGACTACATCGGGTCCTGGGGACCGATGATCCTCGGCCATGGCCACCCGGCGGTGGTCGAGGCGGTCCAGAAGGCGGTGCTCGAGGGCTTCTCCTTCGGCGCGCCGACCGAGCGCGAGATCGAGCTGGCCGAGGCCATCGCGGGCGTGATGCCGGGCCTGGACATGGTCCGGCTGGTCAGCTCCGGCACCGAGGCCGCGATGAGTGCCATCCGTTTGGCGCGGGGCTTCACCGGACGCAGCAAGTTGATCAAGTTCGAGGGCTGCTACCACGGACACGCCGACGCCCTGCTGGTGAAGGCCGGCTCGGGCCTGGCCACGTTCGGCAATCCCACCAGCGCCGGCGTGCCGCCCGAGGTGGTGCAGCACACGCTGGTGCTCGAATACAACAACCTCGCGCAGCTCGAGGAAGCGTTCGCGGTGCACGGAGCCGACCTCGCGTGCCTGATGATCGAGCCGATCGCCGGCAACATGAACTTCGTGCGCGCCGACACCGCCTTCATGCAGCGCTGCCGCGAGCTGTGCACGCAGCACGGCGCGTTGCTGGTGTTCGACGAGGTGATGACGGGCTTCCGGGTCGGCCTCGGAGGCGCGCAGGCGCACTACGCGCAGCGGATCGCCGGCTTCCGGCCCGACCTCACGGTGCTGGGCAAGGTGATCGGCGGCGGGATGCCGCTCGCGGCGTTCGGCGGCCCCCGCGCGGTGATGGAGCAACTGGCGCCACTCGGGCCGGTCTACCAGGCCGGCACGCTGTCGGGCAATCCGGTGGCCACCGCCTGTGGGCTGGCCACGCTGGCGGAGGTGCGTCGCCCGGGCTTCTACGAGGCGCTGGCGGCGCGCACCCGGTCACTGGTGGAAGGTCTGGCGGGGGCGGCCCGCGATGCAGGCATTCCGTTCAGTGCCGACAGCGAAGGCGGCATGTTCGGCTTCTTCCTGCTGCCGCAGCTGCCACGCAACTACGCGCAGGTCATGGCCACCGACGGCGCCAGGTTCAATCGCCTGTTCCACGGCCTGCTGGAGCGGGGCGTGTACATCGCGCCGGCGCTGTACGAGGCCGGGTTCGTCAGTGCCGCGCACAGCGAGCAGGACATCGCCGAGACGGTCGCGGCGGCGCGCGAGGTGTTCCGCGCCCTGGCCTGAGCGCCGGCGGTCCGGCAATGAAGAAGGGGCGCCACGCGGCGCCCCTTCTTCATTGCAGCTGCCCCTGGCTCAGTGCCGGAAATGCCGCACGCCGGTGAACACCATCGCGATGCCGCGCTCGTCGGCCGCGCCGATCACCTCGGCGTCACGCATGCTGCCGCCCGGCTGCACGACGCAGGTCGCCCCGGCATCGATCACCACGTCCAGGCCGTCGCGGAAGGGGAAGAACGCGTCGCTCGCCACCACTGTGCCGGCCATCGACAGGCCCGCATTGCCGGCCTTGATGCTGGCGATGCGGGCGGAATCCACTCGGCTCATCTGACCCGCGCCGACGCCGACCGTCATGCCGTCCTTGCAGAACACGATGGCGTTGGACTTGACGTACTTGGCGACCTTCCAGGCGAACAGCAGGTCCTGCAGCTGCTCGGGCGACGGCTGCTTGCGCGTGACGACCTGCAGTTCGCCGACCGTCATCTCGCGGTTGTCGGCGGTCTGCATCAACAGGCCGGAGCCGACTCGCTTGACGTCCATCATGTTGCGGCCGCGGTCCCAGTCGGTCGCGCCCCCGGGCGGCAGGTCGATCTGCAGCAGGCGGACGTTGGCCTTGGCCTTGAACACGTCCAGCGCCTCCGGCGAGAAGCCGGGTGCCATCAGCACCTCGACGAACTGCTTGGCCACGGCCTGCGCCGCGGCGCCGTCGACCGGCCGGTTGAACGCGATGATGCCGCCGAAGGCCGAGGTCGGGTCGGTCTGGAACGCCTTCGAATACGCCTCCAGCGGATCCCTGCCCAGCGCGACGCCGCACGGGTTGGCGTGCTTGACGATGACGCAGGCGGGCGTGTCGAAGCTCTTGACGCACTCCCAGGCCGCGTCACCGTCGGTGATGTTGTTGTACGAGAGTTCCTTGCCCTGCAGCTGGCGGGCGGTGACCAGCGAACCGGGGGCGGGGGACAGGTCGCGGTAGAAGGCGGCCTGCTGGTGCGGGTTCTCGCCGTAGCGCAGGTCCTGGACCTTGACGAACCGGCCGTTGGCCTGCTGGCCGAACAGCGCGCGGCTGCCGTCCTCCTGCAGGCTGGAGAGGTAGTCGCTGATCGCCGCGTCGTAGTTGCTGATGCGGTTGAACGCCGCCACCGACAGTGCGAACCGCGTCTTGTCCGACAGCCGGCCGGCGCTGCGCAGCTCCGCGAGGACGGCCTCGTACTGGGCCGCGTCGGTCAGCACGCCGACGTCCTTCCAGTTCTTGGCGGCGCTGCGCACCATCGCCGGGCCGCCGATGTCGATGTTCTCGATCGCCTCGTCCAGCGTGCAGCCGGGCTTGGCCACCGTCGCCTCGAACGGGTAGAGGTTCACCACCAGCAGGTCGATGGTGTCGATGCCGTGCTGCTGCAGCGCGGCCATGTGCTCGGGCAGGTCACGGCGCGCGAGCAGGCCGCCATGCACCTTCGGGTGCAGCGTCTTGACGCGGCCGTCGAGCATTTCGGGAAAGCCCGTGACCTCGGCCACTTCGGTGACCGGCAGGCCGGCGTCGGCCAGCAGCTTGGCGGTGCCGCCGGTGGAGATCAGGCGGACGCCCAGCTGGTGCAGGCCGCGGGCGAAGTCGAGGATCCCGGTCTTGTCCGAGACGGAAAGGAGTGCGTTCATGGGGTGCGTGTCGAGCGTCGCAGGCACCGGGACAAGGCCCGGCGGACGGCGTCTCAACCTTTCAGGAGTTTGTGTTCGACGAGTTTCTTGCGCAGCGTGTTGCGGTTCAGGCCCAGCCACTCTGCCGCGCGCGACTGGTTGTGGTCGGCCTTGGCCATGACCACCTCCAGCAGCGGCTTTTCCACCACCTTCACCAGCATCTCGTACATGCCGTCAGGTTCGGTCCCGCGCAGGTCGCGGAAGTAGCCCTCCAGGCTCGTGCGCACGCACTCCTCGATCTGTTTCTTGCTCATGCGTCTTGTTCTTCGTTCTGTTCTTGTTCGTTTCGCCGGACCGCGGGCAACCTGTCGCCCAGCAGCGCCAGGCCGTCGAGGTAGTCGGACACGGCCTGCCATTGCGCCGGCGCCGCCTCGATCCGGTTCATGGCGGCGCGAAAGGCGTCGGCACCGGGCAGCCCGCGCACGTACCAGGCGATGTGCTTGCGCGCGCTGCGCACGCCCGTGAACTCGCCGTACAGCGCGTAGTGTTCCTGCAGGTGGTCCAGCAGGAGGCGTCGCACCTCCGCCACCAGCGGCTGCGCGAGCTCTTCTCCGGTCGCCAGGAAATGGGCGATCTCGCGGAAGATCCAGGGCCGGCCCTGGGCGGCGCGCCCGACCATCACCGCGTCGCAGCCGGTCGCCGCCAGCACGGCACGGGCCTTGTGCGGGGAATCGATGTCGCCGTTGGCCACCACGGGGATGCCCACCGCGGCCTTCACGGCCGTGACAGTGTCGTATTCGGCCAGGCCCTTGTAGCCCTGCTCCCTCGTGCGGCCATGGACCGCCAGCATCCGGATGCCGGCCGCCTCGAACATGCGGGCCAGGCGCACGGCATTGCGCTGCTCGGCGCTCCAGCCGGTGCGCATCTTGAGCGTGACCGGCACGCCATGCGGCTCGCAGGCCCGCACCACCGCTTCGGCGATCGCGAGGGCCAACGGCTCGTCCTGCATCAGGGCCGAACCGGCCCACTTGTTGCAGACCTTCTTGGCCGGGCAGCCCATGTTGATGTCGATGATCTGGGCGCCGCGGTCGATGTTGTAAGCCGCGGCCTCGGCCATCATCGCTGCGTCCGTGCCGGCGATCTGCACCGCCACCGGCCCGGGCTCGCCGTCATGGTTGGCGCGGCGCGAGGTCTTCAAGCTGTTCCACAGCTCCTTGCGCGAGGTGACCATCTCGCTGACCGCGTACCCCGCGCCGAGGCGCCGGCACAGCTGGCGGAACGGCCTGTCCGTCACCCCGGCCATCGGCGCGACGAACAGGTTGTTCGCCAGGGAGTACGGGCCGATGTGCATGGAGCGGGACGAGAGGCTGCTGAAAAATGAGGCACGATTGTATGCGCGCGACCTGGCCCATCCGGACCCGGGTGAATGCGTATGCACCTACAGGTTTGCGGGGGTTGACTGCCGTAACATCCGCGCGCATGCAAGAGTGGCTCGACACCGCGCTGGGGCTCCTGGCGCTTCCCCGTTACGGTCTGTCGACGCTCTTCGTCGTCTCGTTCGTCTCCGCCACGCTGCTGCCGCTCGGGTCGGAGCCGGCGCTGTTCGGGCTGGTCAAGCTCAATCCGGAGCTGTTCTGGCCGGCCGTCCTGGTGGCGACCGCCGGCAACACGCTGGGCGGCATGCTCGATTGGTGGCTCGGGTACGGCGCCCATCGGGTGGTGGACCGTTGGGGCCACTCGCGCGCGCACGTGAAGGCGGTCGAATGGCTCGAGCGGCTCGGCCCCAAGGCCTGCCTGCTGTCCTGGCTGCCTCTGGTGGGCGATCCGCTGTGCGCGGTGGCGGGCTGGCTGCGGCTGCCGTTCTGGCCCTGCGTGGGCTACATGCTGGTCGGCAAGTTCATGCGCTACCTGGTGATGACGTCCGCGCTCGCACACCTGTTCTCTGGCGCCTGACAGCCCTCCCCAGGGTGAAGGAAGAACACCTAGACAGGTGACGGCGAAACCGTTACAACCCCGCTCTAGTCGTGACTTTTATCACGGACTGCAAGGAGCGCAGGATGGAACCATTCGCCGACCAGGCTCTGCCGCAGCACCGGCGCCGGGCGCCTCGCGCACTGGTGGCGGGGTCCCTCGCCACTGCCTTTGCCGCCGCCCTGCTGGCGTGTGGTGACGGCGGGAGCGGCCTGTCGCCGCAGCTGCAGGGAACGGCCGCCACCGGCGCGCCGATGGCCGGCGCCACCATCACCGTCCTGTGCGCGGCCGGCCCGACGCTGGCGACCACGGCCGCCACCAATGGCACCTGGTCGGTGCCGCTGCAAGGCGTGACGCTGCCTTGCCTGGTACGCGCCAGCGGTGGCACCCCGCCGATCACGCTGCACTCCATCGCCCAGAGTTCCGGCGCCGTCAACGTCACGCCGATCACCGACCTGATCGTGGCAGGGGCGGCGCGCTCCGATCCCGCCGCCTGGCTGGCAGCGCACAGCGGTAACCTCCCGGGTGCGCTGGCCGGCCTGGTCGCCGACCTGCCTTCGGCGCAGCAGGCGCTGGCCCGCAACCTGGCGGAGGCCGGCTTCGACGTCCCGGCCAAGGACCTCCTGACCACCCCGTTCAACCCCGCGGCCGGCGATCCCTATGACGACCTGCTCGAGGCCGTGATGCAGGGCGCCGCCGACAACGGGTACGGCTACGCGGACCTGGTGCACCGGGTGGTGACGGCCGGTACCGGCCCGGTCGACCTGCCCAAGACCGACGTGGTCACCCAGGCGCAGGCTGCGGCGATGCCGCAGCTCAACGCCGCGTCGGTGACCGTCGCCGACGGGGTCGCGGTGCTGAAGACATCGGCCGGCGCCGGCGCGGTGGGCGCCTACGTGGGCGGCGGCAACGGCAACAAGGCGATCCTGCAGCTGCCGGGTTTCGCGGGCATGAAGCTGCACGACTTCCGGCAGATGACGCTCGACCTGCGCTCGCTGGGTGCCCTGCCGACGCAGACCGACACCAGCCTGCCGTATGTCGCCGTCAACCTGATGGTCGACCTGAACTGCGACACCACGCCGCTGGCGGCCGGCGCCACCGTGCAGGACGCCCGCAACCGGCGCCGCATCCTGACCTTCGATCCCTACTACACCTTCCTGCAGCCGCCGGTGCAGATCGGAGCGGAGTTCCGAAGCATGACCTTCACCCCGGAGTCGGGCGGCTGGCGGATCTCGGCCGGGGCCGCGGTCGACCAGGACACCGGCGTCGAGGAGAGCGTGCATGGCAGCCAGTCCACGCTGGCCGGCTTCGATTTCGCCCGCTACCCGAACGCGTGCATCGTCGATGGCATCTCCGCCGATGCGGGCATGTTCCGCAACCGCGCGGCCGACCCGGCGTGCAACACGGCTTCGGCCCTGGCCGGCAGCGCGCCGGCGGTCTGCGGGCTGGCGCATTCGGGCGCCTGGCTGATCCTGGGCCACAGCGCCATGCTGAAGGCCGGCCACTGGGAAGTGCGCAAGGTGCGGGTGAACGACCGCACGATCACGTTCCGCTAGCCGCGGGTGGGCCGCCGGGCGGCGGCGCCGCCCTTCAGACGTTGAACAGGAAGTTCATCACGTCGCCATCCTTGACGACGTACTCCTTGCCTTCGCTGCGCATCTTGCCGGCGTCCTTGGCGCCCTGCTCGCCCGCATACTGCACGTAGTCCTCGAAGCCGATGGTCTGGGCGCGGATGAAGCCGCGCTCGAAATCGGTGTGGATCACGCCCGCGGCCTGCGGTGCCGTCGCGCCGATGCGCACCGTCCAGGCGCGCACTTCCTTCTCGCCGGCCGTGAAGTAGGTCTGCAGGCCGAGCAGCTTGAATGCGGCCCGGATCAGGCGGTTCAGACCCGGCTCGTCCTGGCCGATCTCGGCCAGGAACATCTTCTTGTCCTCGTCGCCCATGTCGGCCATCTCGGCTTCCATCTTGGCGCAAATGGCCACCACTGGCGCGTTCTGCGAGGCGGCGTACTCGGTCAACCGGTCCAGGAACGGGTTGTTCTCGAAACCGGATTCGTCGACGTTGGCCACGAACATCGCGGGCTTGGCCGTGATCAGGAACAGCGGCTTGAGGAGCGCGCGCTCCTCGTCGCTGAAGGCCAGCGTGCGCACCGGCCGGCCCTCGTTCAGCGCGGCCTGCAGCCGCGTCAGCAGCGCGACCAGCTTGGCGGCCTCCTTGTCGTTGCCCGACTTGGCGGCCTTGGTGTAGCGCGCCAGGCTCTTGTCGACGGTGCCCAGGTCCGCCAGGCACAGCTCGGTCTGGATCACCTCGATGTCGGACACCGGGTCGACCTTGCCGGCCACGTGGATGATGTTCGGATCGTCGAAGCAGCGCACCACGTTCACGATGGCATCGGTCTCGCGGATGTGGGCCAGGAACTGGTTGCCCAGGCCCTCGCCCTTGCTGGCGCCGGCCACCAGGCCCGCGATGTCGACGAACTCGACAATGGCCGGTACGATGCGCTCCGGCTTCACGATCTCGGCGAGCCGGTCCAGGCGCGGATCAGGCAGCTCCACGATGCCCACGTTGGGCTCGATCGTGCAGAAGGGATAGTTCTCGGCGGCGATTCCCGCCTTGGTCAGGGCATTGAACAGGGTCGATTTGCCCACGTTGGGCAAGCCCACGATGCCGCACTTCAAGCTCATGGCAGTTCCAGACAGACAAGCGGGAAAGTGTATGCCAAGCCCCCGCCGCACCCGCGCGGCGGCGCGTTGCCTCGCCTGGCTGGCCGGCTGGCTGCTGCCGGCCGCGCTGGTGCTCGCACAGGCACCGCCGCAAGCGCCGGTGCCACTCGCCGATCACGCAGCGCCGGTCGCCGCGGAAGTCCTGGCCCGCGCCTGGCTCGACACCCATGGCAGCGCCGGGATCGAGGACGTCGTGCGCGGCGCCTCGCTTGCACCGCTGGCGGCCGGCACCATCCATCCGCTCGGGCCGGACAACGCGCTGTGGGTGCGCCTGCGGCTGCAACGCGGACCGGCCGAGCGGCAGCAGTGGCTGCTGTCGTTCCCGAACCCGCTGCTGGACCACGTGGACCTGTGGCAGCAGGACGAACGCGGCCGCTGGCGGGTGCAGAGCGCGGGCAACAGCCTGGCGGTGAACCTGTGGCCCGAACCGGGACGCTATCCGTCGTTCCGGCTCGATCTGCCTGCCGGCCAGGTGCGCGACGTGTACGTGCAGATCCGCAGTGGCGTGCGCTCCACCGTGCCGATGCGGCTGACCAGCGATGCCATGCACAGTCGCCAGCTACAGCGCGAGTCACTGCTGCTGGGCGCCTGCCTGGGCGCGCTGCTGCTGCTGGTGACCGCATGCCTGGTCCAGAGCTGGGCCTACCGCGACCGCATCTACGGGTGGTACGCGCTGTATGCGGCGATCAGCACCCTCTGCGCCGCGGCCTACACCGGGGTGGCGGCGCAGCTGCTGTGGCCCTGGTCCGGCTTCCTGAGCGACGTGGCCCCCGGCGCCCTGGCCTGCCTGGGCGCGGGCGCCGCGATCCTGTTCGTGCGCGACCTCACGGGCACCACGGCACGGCATCCCCGGATCGGCCGCTTCGCCTCGGCAGCCGGCTGGTCCGGCGCGCTGCTCGCGTTGCTCTACCTGCTGGCCCCCCGGCACCTCGCCGTGCAGCTGATGTCGGGGTACCTGGTGCTGACCGCGGCGCTCAACATCGTGCTGGCCGCTTCGGCCTGGAGGAGCCGCGACCCGGTCGGGTTCTGGGTGCTGGTCGCCTACCTGCCACTGGCCGCAACCGTGGTGGCCACGGTGCTGCGCATGCTGGGCTGGCTGGCGATCTCCGTCACGGCGCAGGACGCCGCAGTGGTCGCGATGGTGGCCGACGTCCCCCTGCTGCTGGTCGCGCTGTCGCTTCGCACCCGCGACCGCCACGGCGCGCAGATCCGGGAACAGGCGCTGTCGAGCCAGGATGCCCTGACCGGCCTGCTGGCGCCCCTCCTGTTCCAGGACCGCCTGCAGCAGGTGGTCGCCCGGTTCCACCGTGACCGCAGCGACGCCGCGATCATCTTCATCGACCTGGTGAACCATCCGCGGATCAAGGCCGCGCACGGCCCGGCGGTGGCCGAGCAGAGCCTGCTGCGCAGCGTCATCAAGCTGCGCCGCGTGGTGCGCGACGTCGACACCGTCGGGCGGATCGGCGAAGCGCGCTTCGGCCTGATCCTCGAAGGTGCGAGCAGCCGGCCGGCGGTTGCCGAGCGCGCCGCGCGCCTGATCGCCGCCGGGTTGATGCCCCTGCCCGGCCTCAAGCCGGATGTCACGCTGCACTTCCACGTCGCGGCCGTGCTGCTGCGAGAGCGCATCGGCGAACCGGCGGCCATGGCCCATGCGCTGGCCGAGCTGCTGGCCTCGATGTCGCCGCGCACGCGGCGTCCGATCCGGTTCGTCGAGCCGGAAGACACGCAGCCGGCGGACATCGCGCCCGACAGCGAATTTCCGCTGCCGGCGACGGCCGGCGCAGCCTAGTCGAAGCGCCAGTCGCCGGCGACGGTCTGGCCGACGCGCAGCAGTTCGTCGTCGCCCGCCAGCACGATCGCGTTCATGCCGAAGCTCACCGCCCCGCCCAGCCGCGCATCCTGGCGGTAGCCCTGCAGCGTGTCGCCGACGACGGGGCTCGCCTGCGCGGTGGCCGGATCGATGTTCGGGATCGGGCAGCGCGGGCACGGCTTGACCGGCTTGAGCACCACGGCACCGCCCGCCACTCGCAGCAGGTCGACCCGGTCCTCGTCGTGCGCCTCCACGCCGCCCAGCACGATGTTGGGGCGGAAACGCTCCATCCCGACGGGCGCGTGGCCGGCTGCCGCCAGGCGCCGGTTGAGGCCGGCCAGCGAGGCTTCGCTGGTGACCAGCACCGGGTAGCCGTCGCTGAACTGGTTGGGAGCCTCGATGCCCCCCGTCCACTTGAGGTTGGACAGGCGCCGATGGTCCGGGTCGAAGCGCACCAGCCGCAGCGGCTGGCCGAGGAAATCGGTGAACCACTGGGCCGCGACGTCGCCCATGTCGTAGGCCGGCACCTCGTCGTCCCACACCCGCACCCGCACCGCCGCCTCGACCGAGTCGATCGCCAGGTGCAGCGCCAGCATGCCGGGTGCGCGCAGCACGACCTCCAGCGTCTTGAGCTGCGGCCGCACCAGCGCCATGCGCGGCAGTTCGCGCTGCGTGACGCCCCGGCCCTGCGCGTCGACCACCATCCAGGCCCGGTCCAGGTCGAGACCGGCCGTGGTGAGCACCGCCTCGGCGACTTCCACCCCGGCGCAGGACTTGACCGGATAGACGAACAGCCGCGCGATGCGGCCGAGGAACTCGGGCGACTCGGAACTCATGGGAATCTTCGGGAACTCGACGGCGAGCATTGTGCCCCGCCCACGGGAGGCCGAAGCCCCCGCCTAGAATCCGGCATGCCCCTTTCCCTCGACGTCTGTGTCCGCGGTGCGGGCATCGTCGGCCGCTCCCTGGCGCTGTTGCTCGCGGCCGAACGCCTGCGGGTCGGCCTGGTCCAGGGCGGCCCGCCCCCGGCGACCGCCGACGTGCGTGCCTACGCGCTCAATGCGGCCTCGCGCCAGCTGCTGGAGTCGGTGCGTGCCTGGCCCGACGACGCCCACGCGACCCCGGTGCTCGGCATGGAAGTGCACGGCGATGACGGCGGCGTGGTCCGCTTCCAGGCCGGCACCGATCCGGCGCTGGCCTGGATCGTCGACGTCCCCGCGCTCGAGCAGCGCCTGGCCGACGCCCTGCGCTTCCAGCCCGGTGTGACGCTGCTGGAGCAGCCGCAGCCGGCCGCCCTCACGGTGGTGTGCGAAGGCCGCGGCAGCAGCACGCGCGAGGAGTTCGGCGTGCAGTACGACGTGCACCCCTACGGGCAGTGCGCGATCGCGGCCCGCCTGCGCTGCGACAGACCGCACGGTCATGTGGCGCGGCAGTGGTTCGCCGGTGGCGAAGTGCTCGCCCTGCTGCCGCTGGGCGGCAGCGCGGCACCGGACGGCGGATCGACGGTGGCCCTGGTCTGGTCGGTTCGGCAGGATCGCACGGCCGCACTGATGCAGGCCGAGCCGGCCGCGTTCGAGACCCTGGTGACCAACGCGAGCCACGAGAGCCTGGGGCGGCTCACGCTGGCCGGCGAGCGCGCGACCTGGCCGCTGCAGATCGCGCAGGCCGATCGCTGGTGCGGTGCCGGCTGGGCCCTGGCGGGCGACGCGGCGCACAGCGTGCATCCGCTCGCCGGCCAGGGCCTGAACCTCGGCCTGGCAGATGCCCGGTCGCTGGCGCAGGTCTTGCGCGAGCGGGAATACTGGCGCGGCCTCGGGGACGCCAAGCTGCTGCGGCGCTACGAGCGCGCCCGCAAGGCCGATGTGCTGGCCATCGGCGGCGCCACCGACGGGCTCCAGCAGCTCTTCGCGCAGGAGCACCCGGCGTGGGCCGCGGTGCGCAACTGGGGCATGCGTGGCTTCGAGGCCGCCGGGCCGCTCAAGGCCTGGGTGGTTCGCCAGGCGGCCGGCCGGCTGTGAGCCGGTCGCGGTCGCAACGATGTTTGGAGTGACGATGACGAGTTCGAGACACGGTTGGCGTGCGGCGCTGTTGACCGCAGGCCTGCTGTTGGGCGGCATTGCGGCGGCGCAGGAGGCGGCCATCCGCAAGAACCTGGGCGAGCGGCTGCCGCAGATGGGCCAGCCCGCACCGATCGACGAGGTGACCAGGACCCCGATGCCGGGTCTCTACGAGGTGCGGATCGGCACCGAGGTGTACTACACGGATGCGGAAGGCAACTACCTCCTGCACGGCGAGCTGCTGGACATGCGCAAGCAGCGCAACCTCACCGAGGAGCGCATGGCCCGGCTGCTGGCGATCGACTTCGACCGTCTGCCGCTCAAGGATGCCTTCACCATCGTGCGCGGCAACGGCAAGCGGCGCGTGGCCCTGTTCCAGGACCCCAACTGCACCTACTGCAAGCGCTTCGAGCGCGAGCTGCAGCGGGTCGACAACGTCACCATCCACATGTTCCTGTACCCCATCCTGGGGCCGGACTCGCTGGTGAAGTCGCGCAACGTCTGGTGCGCGCGCGACAAGGGCCGCGCCTGGCAGGACTGGATGGTGCGCGACATCGTCGTCCCGCCGGCGCCGGCGCCCGGCTGCGACACCACCGCCCTGGACCGCAACCGCGAGTTCGGCCGCAAGTACCAGATCACCGGCACGCCCACGCTCGTGTTCGCCGACGGCAAGCGCATCTCGGGTGCCATCGCCGCCGCCGACTTCGAGAAGCGGCTGGCCGAAGCCCAGTGAGCCCGCGCGCCCACAGCGGGCCCGCGTACCGCCTGCACTACCGGGTGGAGGCGGCCGACCTGCATGCCCATCTCTTCCACGTCACGCTGACGATCGACCAGCCGCAGCCGGCGCAACGGGTGTCGCTGCCGGTCTGGATCCCAGGCAGCTACCTGGTGCGCGAGTTCTCCAAGAACCTGCAGCGGCTGGTGGCGCGGCAGGATGGCCGCGCGGTGCCGCTGCAGCAGGTGGACAAGTGCACCTGGCAGGTCGACTGCGCACCCGGCACGCCGCTGGTCCTGGGCTACGAGGTGTACGCCTTCGACAACTCGGTCCGTACTGCCTGGCTCGACGCCGACCGCGGCTTCTTCAACGGCACCAGCCTGTGCCTGCGCGTGCACGGGCAGGAAGCGCAGCCGCACGCGCTGGAGCTGGCGTCGCCGCGCCCGGGCTGGGAGGCGGCCACCGGCCTGACCCCGCTGCGCACCGGCAAGCGCGGCTTCGGCCTGTACCTGGCCCAGGACTACGACGAGCTGGTCGACTGCCCGGTGGAGATGGGCAGCTTCTGGAGCACCGAGTTCCGCGCGGGCGGGGTCCCGCACCGGCTGGTCGTCGCCGGCGCGACCGACGCCTTCGATGGCGCGCGGCTGGCGGCCGACATGCAGAAGATCTGCGAGACCGAGATCCGCTTCTGGCACGACCGCCGGCGGCCGCCGCACAAGAGCTACCTGTTCATGCTCAATGCGGTGGACGACGGCTACGGCGGACTGGAGCACCGCAATTCCACGGCGCTGATCGCCTCGCGCCGCGACCTGCCGCGGCGGGGCGAATCGCGCATGAGCGACGGCTACACCACGCTGCTCGGCCTGATCAGCCACGAGTACTTCCACACCTGGAACGTCAAGCAGCTGCGCCCCGCGGAGTTCGCGCGCTACGACTACACCGGCGAGAACTACACGCAGCTGCTGTGGTTCTTCGAAGGCTTCACCAGCTACTACGACGACCTGCTGCTGCGCCGGGCCGGGCTGATCGACGAGGCCACCTACGTCCGCCTGCTGAACAAGACGATCAACCAGGTGCTGCAGACGCCCGGCCGCGAGGTGCAGCCGGTGGCGCAGGCGAGCTTCGATGCCTGGGTCAAGTACTACCGGCAGGACGAGAACACGCCGAACGCGACGGTCAGCTACTACACCAAGGGCGCGCTCGTCGCGCTGTGCTTCGACCTCACGCTGCGGGTCGAGGGCCACACCACGCTGGACGAGGTGATGCGCGCGCTGTGGCAGCGCTGCAAGGCCGGACCGATGTCGGAGGCCGACTTCGCCGGCGTGCTGCGCGAACTGGGCGGCCGCAGCTTCGCCCGCGAGATCGCGGCGTGGGTGCACGGCACGCGCGAGCTGCCGCTGGCCGACCTGCTGCAGAAGCAGGGCATCTTCGCGCTGGACGAACCGGCCCAGCTGCAGCAGCGGCTGGGTGTCCGCGCCGACGAGGCCGGCGGCTCGGTCAAGCTCAAGACCGTGCTGCGCGGCGGGGCGGCCGAGCAGGCCGGCATGGCCGCGAACGACGAGTGGCTGGGCGTCGAGGTCGGGGGCACGGCCTGGCGGCTCGCCAAGCTCGACGACCTGCTGCTGTACGCCGGCACGCACCGCCGCGTGATCGCGCTGGTGGCGCGCGACCGCCGCATCCTGCGACTCGAGCTGAACCTGCCTGCCGCCGCGACGACCTGGCGCCTGGTGCTGCGCGACGCCGCGCTGGCGCAGCCATGGCTCGCGGCGAACGCCTGAGCGCGCGTCCGCGTCGCGTCCTGCTCGCGGTGGTCGCCGCCGTGCTCGCCGGGCACGTCGCCGTGCTGCACTGGGCCTCCGGGCTGCAGCTGCAGCCCGGCGTGCTCCAGCCGATGGCGGCGCCGCTCTACACGCGCTTGCTGACGCCGCAGGCGCCGGCACCGGTCGCCGCCGCCGCGGCCGCGCCAGCGGCACCCGCGCGCCGACCGACCGCGCGGCTGCAGCCCGGGGCCCTCCCACCCGCGCCGGCGGCTTCGGCACCCGCCGACGCGGCGGCCGCGCCATCGCCCGCGGCGGCGCAAGCACGGCCGGAGCCCGCGCCCGAACCCGAGTCCCCGCCCGAGCCGGCCGCGGACCAGGTCGCCCAGGCACCGGAGGGGGCCGCGTCGGCGCCCAGGGACCCGGCGAGCGCTGCCGCCGCGAACGCTGCCGCGCCGGTGCAGCCCGCCGCCTCGGCGCCGGTGGTGGCGGCCAGCGCGCCGGCCTCCGGCAGCACCACGACCGCCGACAGCTGGCCGGCCGACACCCGCCTGCGCTACCGGCTGGGCGGGCACTTCCGTGGGGGCGACCTGTACGGCAACGCCCGCGTGCTGTGGCAGCGCCAGGAGACGCGCTACCAGGTGCGCGTCGAGGTCGACGTCACCTTCCTGGCCAGCCTGGTGATGACCAGCCAGGGCGAGGTCGGCGGCGACATGCTGGTGCCGCTCGCGTACGAGGAAATCCGCAACGGCCGGCCTCGCGGCCTGCGCATGGGCGAGAGCGAGGTGATGCTGGCCAACGGCAACGTGCTGCGCCGCCCACCCGGCCTGCAGGACACGGCGAGCCAGTTCGTCGAACTGAGCCACCGCTTCGCCACCGGTCGCGCCCGGCTCGAGGTCGGCCGCAGCGTGAGCTTCTGGATGGCCCGTCCCGGCGCCGTCGACCTGTGGACCTACGACATCGTCCGGCGCGAGGTGCTGCGCACGGCGTTGGGCGAGATCGAGGCGTTCCACCTGAAGCCGCGCCCGATCGCCAACCCGCGCGGCAACATCACCGCCGAGATGTGGTTCGCGCCCAGCCTGCAGCACCTGCCGGTGCGCATCCGCGTGAACATGGGCGAGGAAGCCGCGATCGACCTGCTGGTCGAGGCGATCGACCAGCGCTGACCGCCGTCAGCCCTTGCGCTGGTCGAGCACGCGCCGGGCCTTGCCCAGGCTGCGCTCGACACCGCCGGTGGGGCGCAGCTCCACCCGCACGCTGGTGCCCACGTAGGTCTTGATCTCGTGCGCCAGCACCTGCGCCGCGGTGCTGGCCGGCTCGCTCTCGTGGCCGAGCCCCTGGCGCACCTCGACCGCGACCGTCAGGCAGTCCAGCGGCCCGTCGCGCGTGAGGATGCACTGGTAGTGCGGCGCGAGCTCGGCCCGCTTGCAGATCAGCTCCTCGATCTGCGTCGGGAACACGTTGACGCCTCGCACGATCATCATGTCGTCGCTGCGGCCGGTGATCTTCTCCATGCGCCGCATGGTGCGGGCCGTGCCGGGCAGCAGGCGCGTGAGGTCGCGGGTGCGGTAGCGCACGATCGGCAGCGCCTCCTTGGTCAGGCTGGTGAAGACCAGTTCGCCGAGTTCGCCGTCCGGCAGCACCGCACCCGTGTCGGGATCGATGATCTCGGGATAGAAATGGTCCTCCCAGATGGTCGGCCCGTCCTTGGTTTCCACGCACTCGTTGGCCACGCCCGGCCCCATCACCTCGGACAGCCCGTAGATGTCGACCGCGTCGATGCCCATGCGCTGCTCGATGGCCTGGCGCATGTCGTTGGTCCAGGGCTCGGCGCCGAAGATGCCCAGGCGCAGGCTGCAGGCGCGCGGGTCCAGCCCCTGGCGCTCGAATTCATCGGCGATCGCCAGCATGTAGCTGGGGGTGACCATGATGATGTCCGGCCGGAAGTCGGCGATCAGCTGCACCTGGCGCTCGGTCTGGCCGCCGCCGAAGGGCACCACGGTCAGGCCGAGCCGCTCGGCGCCGTAGTGGGCGCCCAGGCCGCCGGTGAACAGGCCATAGCCGTAGCTCACGTGCACCATGTCGCCAGGGCGGGCGCCGCTGGCGCGCAGGCTGCGCGCCATCACGAGCGCCCAGGTCTCGATGTCGTTGCGGGTGTAGCCCACCACCGTCGGCTTGCCGGTGGTGCCGCTGGAGGCGTGCACGCGCACGCACTGCTCGCGAGGAACCGCGAACATCCCGAACGGGTAGTGCTCGCGCAGGTCGGCCTTGGTGGTGAACGGGAACCGCGCCAGGTCGGCGAGCGAGCGGCAGTCGTCCGGGTGCACCCCGGCGGCGTCGAACCGCGCGCGGGTCGCCGGCGAATTCGCGTAGGCGTGGGCCAGCGTCGCGCGCAACCGCTTGAACTGGAGCGCCCGCAGTTCGTCGACGCTGGCGGTTTCGATCAACTCGAGGGGAAAGCCCGGCATCAAGCCTCCGGCAGGACGTGGCCCGCGATCTGCGCGCTCTTGCCGCGGAACATCGCCACGACCTCGCCGCGCTGGTTGGTGACCTTCATGTCGTAGACGCCGTGCCGGCCCTGCAGCAGTTGCTCGACGCCTTCGCAGGTGAGCACGTCGCCGAGCTGGGCCGGCCGCAGGAACTCGATGCTGCAGCCGGCGGCCACGGTCGCCTGGTTGCGGCTGTTGCAGGCGAACGCGAAAGTCGAGTCGGCCAGCGTGAAGATGAAGCCACCGTGGCAGATGCGGTGCCCGTTGAGGTGGCGGTCGTCGACCGTCATCCGCATGACGGCGCGCCCGGGCGCACAGCCGACCAGCGTCATCCCCATGGTGTCGCGCGAGGCGCGGTCGCCGGCGAACATGGCCTCGCCCACGCGGGACGCGAGTTCCTCGGCGGTCATCATTCGCCCTTGAACTGCGGCGCGCGTTTCTGCAGGAACGCGGCGACGCCCTCGAAGTAGTCGTGCGTGCGCCCCAGCGCCGATTGGGTGTCGCGCTCGAGGTCGAGCTGAGTGTCCAGGTCGTTGGAGGCGGCCGCCCGCATCGCGCGGCGGGTCTCCACGAGCGCCTTGGTGGGCAGGGTGGCCAGCCGCTGGGCCAGGCCCAGCGCCGCCGCGACGCAGTCCTGGCCTTCGGGCGCCACGTCCCAGATCAGCCCCCACGCCTTGGCGTCGGCGGCGCCGACCTTGTCGCCCAGCAACGCGCAGCCCATCGCACGCGCTAGGCCCAGCTTCTTGACCAGGAACCAGGTGCCGCCGGCGTCGGGGATCAGGCCGATGCGGCTGAAGGCCTGGATGAAGGTCGCACCCGGCGCGGCGATCGCCAGGTCGCAGGTCATGGCGAGCGACGCGCCGGCACCCGCGGCCACGCCGTTCACCGCCGCGACCGTGGGGACCCGCAAGGCGGTGAGCCGCCGCACCGTGGGGTTGAAGGCCTGGTCGATGACCGGCCCGGGGTCGGCACGGTGGATGCGGTCGGGGCCGTCGCTGAAATCGAACTCCGACAGGTCGGCGCCGGCGCAGAAGCCCCGCCCGGCGCCGGTGATGACCGCGGCCCGCACCGCCGGATCGGCCTCGATGCGGTCCAGCGCGGACCAGAGCGCTTCGTGCATCGCCCGCGTGAAGCTGTTGAGGGCCTGCGGCCGGTTCAGGGTGACGAGCGCGACGGCGCCTCGGGTCTCGAACAGGACGGTGGGTTCGCTCATGGTGTCTCCTGCGGGGCACTCTAGCAGCGGCGGCACGGCGGTCCGGTCCATGGTTTCCCTCGGAGGCTTGGGTATAGTTCCCCGCAGCAGGAGACACCATGGCCTACGAGACCCTCGACGTGCGCACCGAAGCCGGGCAGGTCGGCATCATCCGACTGAACCGGCCCAAGCAGCTGAACGCGCTGAACGACCAGCTCATGGACGAGCTGGGCGCGGCACTCAAGGGGTTCGACGCCGACGACGCCATCGGTTGCATCGTGGTGACGGGCAGCGACAAGGCCTTCGCGGCGGGCGCCGACATCTCGGCCATGGCCAAGTACGACTTCGCCGACGTCTACAGGGGCGACTTCATCACCCGCAACTGGGAGACCCTGCGGGCCATCCGCAAGCCGGTGATCGCCGCGGTCAGCGGGTTCGCCCTGGGCGGCGGCTGCGAGCTCGCGATGCTGTGCGACTTCATCATCGCGGCCGACAACGCGAAGTTCGGCCAGCCCGAGATCAAGCTGGGCATCATCCCGGGTGCCGGCGGCACGCAGCGGCTGCCGCGCGCCGTCGGCAAGGCCAAGGCGATGGACCTGGTGCTCACCGGCCGGATGATGGATGCGGCCGAGGCCGAGCGCGCCGGGCTGGTCAGCCGCGTGGTGCCGCTGGACAAGCTGATGGACGAAGTGCTGGGCGCCGCGCTGGCGATCTGCCAGATGCCGCGGTTGGCGGCCTTCGCGGCCAAGGAGGCGGTGAACCGGTCGTTCGAGGGGACGCTGGCGGATGGCGTGATGTTCGAGCGCCGGCTCTTCCACGCGATGTTCGCCACCGCCGACCAGAAGGAAGGCATGGACGCCTTCCTGAACAAGCGGGCCCCCGGCTTTCGCCACCGGTGAGCCGGGTTCGCTATAATCACGGGCTCACGGCGCTTTAGCTCAGTCGGTTAGAGCGATGGAATCATAATCCACAGGTCCGCGGTTCGAATCCGTGAAGCGCCACCAGATCCACCCCCGCGAAGGCAGCTTCGCGGGGGTTTTTTCTTGCCGCGCGGGCGGTCCGCAGGCAGCCCCCCGCATCGCACGGGCACCCGGCTCAGCTGGTCTGCAGCACCACGTTGCCACTGACCTGGCCGGAGCCCACCAGCTCGTGCGCCCGGGCGATGTCCGCCAGCGGCAGCCGCTGCGCGATGTTGTGCTGCACCGCCCCTTGCGCCAGCAGCCCCAGCAGGGTGCGGATGGCGTGCTCGCGGTCCTCGGGCGGGAGGTTGTAGACGATGAAGAACTGCAGCTGCAGGTTCTTCACGATCAGCGGGAAGAACGGCAGGCTGAACTCGCCGGCGCCGCTGCCGTAGGCGAGCACGCGGCCGCCCGGCCGCAGCACCTCGGCGTCCAGCCCGGCATTGGCCGCGATGTCGACCTCGACCACCCGGTCCACGCCGACACCGCCGGTGGCCTCCCGGATGCGCTGCGCCGCATCGGGCTGCCGGTAGTCGACCGTGAGGTGCGCGCCGGCTGCGCCGGCCAGCCCGGCCTTGGGCTCGGTGCTGACGGTGGCGATCACCTGCTGGGCACCGAGCAGCCGGGCGAACTGGACGGCGTAGTGGCCGACGGCGCCGGCGCCGCCGGCCACCAGCACCCGCTCGCCCTGGACCCCGCCCGCCGCGAGCACGGCGTGCATCGCGGTCAGCGCCGGAATGCCCAGGCAGGCGCCGGCTTCGTCCGGCGTGCCGGCCGGCAGCGGCACTGCCTGCGCCTGCGGCACCGTGATGAACGAGGCCGCCGTGCCCATCGGGCGGCCCCAGGCGCCGTTCCAGATCCAGACGCGCTCGCCGATGCGGGTGTCCGGCACGCCCGGCCCGACCGCATCGACGATGCCCATGCCGTCGCTGTGCGGCACGATGCGCGGGAACGCCAGCGCCTTGCTGCGCAGGCCGGCGCGCGATTTCACGTCGGAAGGATTCACGCCCGACCACAGCAGCCGCACGCGCACTTCGCCGGCAGCGGGCGCCGGATCGGGCCAGGTGCCCAGCTGCAGCACCTCGGCGGCGGGACCAGTGCGTTCGTAGTAGGCGACTTGCATGGGCACGGCTCCTCTGGAGCGGCCATTCTAGGCAGGTTGCTACACTGGCGCCCCCTCCACAGCCTCTGGCTCTACACCATGAACCGCTGTCTCGCGTCGGCCCTCCTGGGCCTGTCCTTCCTGCTGCCCGCCGCCCACGCCCAGGTCGTGGTGCGCGACGCCCCCGTCAACGTCCAGCCGGCCCTGATGGCCGTGGCCACGCCGCCGGACATCACCCTGGACGGCAAGGCCGAACGGCTGTCGCCGGGTGCGCGCATCCGCGACCTGAACAACATGGTGCAGCTCTCGGGGAGCCTCTCGGGCCGCACGGTCCCCGTCGTCTACCGCCGCGACGGCGCCGGCCTGGTGCACGACGTGTGGATGCTCACGCCGCAGGAATACGAGAAGCTCGCCGGCAAGTCGGACGGCAGCGCCGAAGGGCAGAAGCGCCTGGCCGAACTGCTCAACGCCGTCTTCGCCGCGCGCAGGTGACCGCCGTGAAGAAGGTCTTCATCAAGACGTTCGGCTGCCAGATGAACGAGTACGACTCGGACAAGATGGCCGACGTGATGAACGCCGCGCAGGGGTACGAGCCGACCCAGGACCCCGAGGACGCGGATCTCATCCTGTTCAACACCTGCTCGGTGCGCGAGAAGGCGCAGGAGAAGGTGTTCTCCGACCTCGGCCGGGTCAAGCACCTCAAGAAGAAGGGCGTGCTGATCGGCGTCGGCGGCTGCGTGGCCAGCCAGGAGGGCGCCGCGATCATCGAGCGCGCGCCCTACGTCGACGTGGTGTTCGGGCCGCAGACCCTGCACCGGCTGCCCGAGCTGCTGGCCGAGCGCCAGCGGCAGGACCGTCCGCAGGTCGACATCCGGTTCCCCGAGATCGAGAAGTTCGACCACCTGCCGCCGGCGCGCGTCGAGGGCTGCACCGCGTTCGTCTCGATCATGGAAGGCTGCAGCAAGTACTGCAGCTACTGCGTGGTGCCGTACACGCGCGGCGAGGAAGTGTCGCGGCCGCTGGACGACGTGCTGGCCGAAGTGGCGGGCCTGGCCGATCAGGGCGTGCGCGAGGTCACCCTGCTGGGCCAGAACGTCAACGCCTGGCGCGGCCGCATGGGCGACACGTCCGAGATCGCCGACTTCGCGCTGCTGCTGGAATACGTCGCGGAGATCCCCGGGATCGAGCGCATCCGCTACACCACCAGCCATCCGAACGAGTTCACGCAGCGCCTGGTGGAGGCGTACGGCAAGGTGCCGCAGCTGGTGAACCACCTGCACCTGCCTGTGCAGCACGGCAGCGACCGCATCCTCATGGCGATGAAGCGCGGCTACACGGCGATGGAATACAAGAGCACGATCCGCAAGCTGCGCGCCGTGCGCCCCGACATCTCGCTGTCCACCGACTTCATCGTCGGCTTCCCGGGCGAGACCGAGGACGACTTCGGCCGGATGATGAAGCTGGTCGAGGATGTCGGCTACGACAGCAGCTTCAGCTTCATCTTCAGCCCGCGGCCCGGCACCCCGGCCGCCGCGCTGCACGACGACACGCCGCACGAGGTCAAGCTGCGGCGCCTGCAGCACCTGCAGGCCGTGCTCGAGGACAACGTGCGCCGCATCAGCGCCAGCCGGGTGGGCACCATCCAGCGCATCCTGGTGGAAGGCCCCTCGCGCAAGGACAAGACCGAGCTCATGGGCCGTACCGAGTGCAACCGCATCGTCAACTTCGCCGGCCCGGCCCGGCTGGTCGGACAGATGGCGGACGTGACCATCACCGAGGCGCTGCCGCATTCGCTGCGCGGCGAGGTGGTGCTGCGCGCGGCCTAGCGCGCCCCGGATGCCCGCGCCCCGTCTCGGCCTGATCTCCTTCCGCCAGCTGCTGCTGGTGGCCTTCATCCTGGTCGGCGGGCTGCTCGGCGGCACCGCCCTGCGCGCGGTGGTGGTGCTGGACGGCCTGATGGCCCAGCGCAGCGAGGCCGCGGCGGCGGCCCTCGCGCTCAATGCCAACACGCAGGTGCTGACCGAGCGCACGCTCGACATGGAGCGGGCCGCGCGCCAGTCGCTGATCCTGAACGACCGGGTCCTGCGCCGGCGCTTCGAGGACGAGTCGGGCAACGCCCGCAACGCGCTGCACAAGCTGGTCGAGCAGGGCTTGCCTGCCGCCCACGTCGAACGCTGGAACGCCCAGCTCGACGCCGTGGCGACCGTGATGCAGGGACCGCAGGAGGCGGCGCTGGAACGCGAGCGGGCCGTGGCACTGCGCTTTCGCGACTTCGACACCATCAACACCGGCATCTCGCGCGAGGTGCAGCGCCTGATCCAGACCCGCGACGAGGCGCTCGCGCGCCGGCTGGAGGCCACCCGCTACCGGCTGATGCAGCAGGTGGTGCTGGCGATCGCGCTGGCCGCCGTGCTCGCGGCCGGCCTGGGCATCTGGCTGGCCCGGCCCTTCAAACGCCTGGAAACCGCGATCGTCGCGTTGGGCCAGAACCGCCTGGACGAGCCGATCGAGATCGTCGGACCGTCCGACGTGCAGCGGCTCGGGCAGCAGATCGAATGGCTGCGGCTGCGGCTGACCGAACTGGACGCCGACAAGGCCCGCTTCCTGCGGCATGTCTCCCACGAGCTGAAGACGCCGCTGGCGGCGCTGCGCGAGGGCGTGTCGCTGCTGGAGGAAGGCGTCGCCGGCGAGCTGAACTCGCGCCAGCACGAGGTCACGCGCATCCTCGAGCACAACGTGGCGGTGCTGCAGGAGCGCATCGAGGCCCTGCTGCGCTTCAACGCCGCCGCGTTCGAGGCGCGCCAGCTGCGCCGCGAGCCCACCGACCTGCTGGCGCTGGTGCACGACCAGGTCGAAGCGCAGCGCCTGCAGTGGCAGGCCGGCGACCTGCAGGTCGAGGTCACCGGGGAGCCCGTGGTGCTGCAGGTCGATGCCGAGAAACTCGGCACGGCGGTGGCCAACCTGCTGACCAACGCCATCCGCTTCTCGCCCCCCGGCGGTACCATCCGGATCGCCCTGCTCGACCTGCCCGGCCGCGCGAGCATCGACCTGCGCGACGAAGGCCCCGGCGTGTCGGAGGCGGACCGCGAGCGCGTGTTCGAACCTTTCTACCGCGGCGAGCGCCAGCCGGTCGACGCCCCTGCCGGCACCGGCATCGGCCTGTCCATCGTGCAGGAGTACGTGGCGGCGCATGGTGGACGGGTCGAACTGCTGCAGGACGAGAAGCCGGGCGCCCATTTCCGCATCGAACTGCCCCATGCCTGAAGCGTTCTTCCTCCGCCGTGTCCGCGTGACCGCGGCCTGCCTGCTGCCTGCGCTGGCGCTGCTGGCGTGCGCGGCGCCGCCGCCCCCGCCGCCACCGGTGGTGATCCCCGTGCCCGAGCCCCTTCCCGCGCCGGCCGAACCGCCACCGCTGCCGGCGCCCCCCGCGCAGCCGGACGCCGCAGGCCCCGTCGCGGTCGTGGCGAGCGCCCTGGCCTACGCGGACCGGGTCCGCACGCTGCCACCGGCAGAAGTCGGCCAGGAGATCGCGCGGCTCGGCCCCGCCGGCCCGGCGCCGCTGGCGCAGCTGCAGCTGGCGCTCGCGCTGCTGCAGCTGAAGACACCGGCCGACGCGCAGCGCGCCGCCCAGGCCCTGCAGCGGGTGCTGGCACAGGATGCGCCGGAGGCCAAGGCACTGCATCCGCTCGCCCGGCTGCTGGCCGCCCAGGTGGCCGACCAGCGCCGACTCGAGGAGCTGGGCGAGCGCCAGGCCCAGCAGCTGCGCGACCTGCAGCGGCGCAACGAGCAGCTCAACGAACGGCTGGACGCGCTGCGGGCCATCGAACGCGCGCGCCCGCGCCCTGCCCCATGAGCACCGGCGCCCGCATCCTGGTGGTCGACGACGATGCCGACATGCTGCGGCTGCTCTCGATGCGCCTGCACGCCGCCGGCTACCAGGTCAGCGCCGTCGCCTCGGCCGAGGCGGCCCTGGCGCAGCTGGCGATCGAGCGGCCGCAGCTGGTGCTCAGCGACGTCCGCCTGCCGGGCCGCGACGGCCTGAGCCTGTTCGACGAGATCCGCCAGCGGCATCCCTCGCTGCCGGTGATCCTGCTGACGGCGCACGGCACCATCCCGGACGCCGTCGAGGCCACCGCACGCGGCGTGTTCGGCTACCTCACCAAGCCGTACGACGCGCGCGAGCTGCTCGACAAGATCCAGCAGGCGGTCGCGCTCGGTTCGCAGTCGGCGTCCGACGTGCCGGCCGACGAGCCCTGGCGCGAGGAGATCATCAGCCGCTCCAGCCGGATGGCGGAACTGCTGGCCGAAGCCCGCATGATCGCCCGCTCGGACGCCTCGGTGCTGCTGCGCGGCGACAGCGGCAGCGGCAAGGAGCTGCTCGCGCGGGCGATCCACAAGGCCAGTTCCCGCGCCCGCAAGCCCTTCGTCGCGGTGAACTGCGGCGCCATCCCCGAGGCGCTGCTGGAATCCGAGCTCTTCGGCCACATGAAGGGCGCGTTCACCGACGCGGTGGCCAACCACAAGGGCCTGTTCCAGGCGGCCGACGGTGGCACGCTGCTGCTCGACGAGATCGGCGACATGCCGCCGGCGCTGCAGGTCAAGCTGCTGCGGGTGCTCCAGGAGCGCGCCGTCCGCCCGCTGGGCTCGAGCCAGTCGATCCCGGTCGACGTGCGGATCATCTCTGCCACCCACCGCGACCTGGAGGCCGCCATGCAGACCGGGCAGTTCCGCCAGGACCTCTACTACCGGCTCAACGTGGTCACCCTCACCCTGCCGCCCCTGGGCGAGCGGCGCGAGGACATCCCGCTGCTGGCCAACCATTTCCTGCATCGGCTGGCGGCCAAGTACAACCGCCGGCTGTCGGGCTTCGCGCCCGAGGCGCTCAAGGCGCTGGCCGCCGCGCCATGGCCGGGCAACGTGCGCCAGCTCTACAACGTGGTGGAGCAGGTGTGCGCCCTGTCGACCTCGGCCCTGGTGCCGCTGGCCCTGGTGCAGCGGGCCCTGCGCGTGCCCGGGGTCGAGGTGCAGACCTACGCCGACGCCAAGCGCCGGTTCGAGCGCGAGTACCTGGTCGACCTGCTCAAGATGACCGACGGCAACGTGGCCGATGCGGCGCGGCTGGCCGGGCGCAACCGCACCGAGTTCTACCGCTTGCTGCAGAAGAACGACCTCACGCCCGGCCTGTTCAAGGCCGACGCCGGCGGGCTGTCGCCGGACGACGACAGCGGCAAATCGCCGCCGCCCAAGGGCGCGGACGCGTAGCACGCCGTTCGCTGTCGCCATCCGGCGACGGATTCGGCCGTTCCGCCGGCCGATGTCGCCTGCGGAGCGACGAAAACCCCAGCCCGACCGTCGCAAACCCTTGCTACGCCACGTTTTTCTGGGCTGGCCCAGGGTTTGCGATAGCAGGGCATGCACCCACGGGCCCGGAAGTTCGACAAGACGCTGCTGACCTTCGCGTCGCTCCTGCTCACCTGCAGCTCGGCCTTCGCCGCGTTCGGCTTCGACCAGGTGGCCGAGATCGCCCGCGCGCGCGCTGCCGCGCCGTACCGCGCGCCGACCACGGCGCTGCCGGCGGGACTCGCGGCGCTCGACTACGACGGCCTGCGCGACATCCGCTTCCGCCCCGACCGGGCGGTGTGGCGCGCGAGCGGCTCGCCGTTCGAGACCATGTTCTTCCACCGCGGCCGCTACCACCCGGAGCCGGTGCGCATCCATGAGGTCGATCCGGCCGGCCAGGTCCGGCCGCTGCCCTGGCAGAGCGCCGACTACGACTACGGCCGCAACGCCGTCACGCCGCAGGGCTGGGGTGACCTCGGCCACGCCGGCTTCCGGGTGCACTACCCGCTCAACGGGGCAGCGTACAAGGACGAGCTGGTCGTCTTCCTGGGCGCCAGCTACTTCCGTGCGCTCGGCGCCGGCCAGCAGTACGGCCTGTCGGCGCGGGGGCTGGCGATCGACACCGTGGGCGCGACCGGCCCGGAGGAGTTCCCCCGCTTCTCCGAGTTCTGGCTCGAGCGGCCGCAGGGCGACGCCCGGCAACTGGTGGTGCATGCACTGCTGGAGTCGCCGCGCGCCACCGGCGCGTACCGCTTCACGATCCGGCCCGGGACCTCGACGGTCATGGAAGTGCGGGCCCGCCTGTACCTGCGCGCGGGCGACCGTCCGGTGGCCACGCTCGGACTGGCGCCGCTCACCAGCATGTTCCTGTTCGGGGAGAACCAGCAGCGCGCGAGCGACTTCCGCCCCGAGGTCCACGACTCCGACGGCCTGATGATCGCCAGCGCCAACGGCGAGTGGCTGTGGCGGCCGCTGCAGAACCCCGGCCAGGTGCTGGTCAACACGTTCGCGGTCGACGGCCTGCGCGGCTTCGGCCTGATGCAGCGGGACCGCTCGTTCACCAGCTACGAGGACACCGAGGCCCGCTACGAGCGACGCCCGAGCGCCTGGGTCCGGCCGGTCGGCGACTGGGGCCCCGGCCGGGTGGAGCTGGTGCAGCTGCCCACGCCGGACGAGACGCACGACAACATCGTGGCGTACTGGGTGCCGGCGCAACTGCCGATGCCCGGTCAACCGCTGGACTTCGTCTACGAGCTGTCCTGGGAGGGCGACACCCAGCAGCGCCCGCCCAACGGCTGGACCGTCCAGAGCCGCCGCGGCTTCGGCTTCGTGCGGCCCGACCAGATCGCGGCGCTGGCCGGCCAGGTCCAGTACGTCGTCGACTTCACCGGCCCGGCGCTCGAGGCGCTGCCGCCGGACGCGCCGGTCCAGGCGGTCGCCACCAGCGACGCCAACGGCCGCATCGAACAAACCCTGGCGTGGTTCAACCCCGGCACACGCACCTGGCGCATGGCGCTGCGGGTGCAGCGTGCCGACCCGGCACGGCCGGTCGAACTGCGCGCCTTCCTCCAACACGGCACCGACATCGTGAGCGAAACATGGACCAACATCGTGCTTCCCGACACCGCCCGCTGAGGCATGCGACCGAGGCCGACGCCGGCGGCGGCCAGGCCTCGCGCACCGCACGCGCGCCTGCAAGGCCGCGCCTGCGCGAGGAGCGGCATCCGAACGCGGTGACGGCGCCGCCGATCCGCCGCGGCTCCATGCCCACGCAACCCTGGCGCGGCTTCTGGAACGGCGTCGCCAGTGGCCTCGCGGGCGCCGCCGGCCGGCTGCTGTCGCCGACGGCAGCCCGTGCGCGCGCGCCGCGCAGCGGCTGGGAGGCCGCCGCGGTGCGACGCCGCGCCGCCTTCGCGCTGATCGCGATCCTCAGCAGCGCGGCCGCCACCGTGCTGTTCGCACACGCGCAGCCCGAGGAATCCACGACCTGGCTGCGGTATGGGCAGATCGCGCTGTTCGCCGCGCTCTCCAGCTGGGTGGTGACCGGCTTCGTCACCGCCCTGATGGGCTTCTGGGTGACGCTGCGCGGCGATGCGCACGGGCTGTCGGCACGCAGCGTCGAGTCGCAGCCGCTCGCGGCCCAGACCCGCACCGCGATCATCATGCCGATCTGCGAGGAGCACGTGCCGACGGTCTTCGCCGGCCTGCGCGCGACCTGCGAGTCGCTGGCCGCGACCGGCCACGCGGGTCAGTTCGACGTGTTCGTGCTGTCCGACAGCAGCAGCCCCGCCACCGCCGCGGCCGAGCGCGCCGCCTGGGAGGCGCTGCGCGCCGCCCTCGCGGTGCAGTCGGGCGTGCAGCCCGAGGTCTACTACCGCCGCCGCACGCGCCGCACGCACCGCAAGGCCGGCAACGTGGCCGACTTCTGCCGGCGCTGGGGGCGCGACTACGACTACATGGTGGTGCTCGACGCCGACAGCGTGATGAGCGGCGACTGCCTGGTGACGCTGGCCAAGCTGATGGACGCCAACCCGAAGGCCGGCATCATCCAGACCGCCACCCAGCCGATCGGCCACGTCACGCTGCACGCCCGCGCGCAGCAGTTCGCCGCTCGCGTGACCGGCCGCCTGTTCACGCTGGGCCTGCAGTTCTGGCAGCTGGGCGAGTCGCACTACTGGGGCCACAACGCCATCCTGCGCATCGCGCCGTTCATGGCGCACTGCGGGCTGGCGCCGATCCCCGGGCGCGGCGGGCTGTCGGGCGGCATCATGTCGCACGACTTCGTGGAAGCGGCCCTGATGCGCCGCGCCGGCTACCACGTGTGGCTGGTGCCCGACCTGGGCGGCAGCTACGAGCAGCAGCCGCCGGACCTGCTGTCCGAGCTGCAGCGCGACCGCCGCTGGTGTCAGGGCAACCTGCAGAACGCCCGCCTGATGTCCGAGCCGGGCATCCACCGCGTGCACCGCGCCATGTTCGCGATCGGCGCGATGTCGTACCTGTCGGCTCCGCTGTGGCTGGCCTTCCTCGTGTTCGGCACCGCGCTGTGGATGCAGGGCAGCCACGCCCTGCCGGACATGGACACCGCCCCCATCGAGCTGCTGGGCCTGTGGGCCTGGACGCTGTGCATGCTGTTCCTGCCGCGCGTGCTGGGCCTGGTGGCCGTGGCGCTGCGCCGCGAGCAGCGGGCTTTCGGCGGCACCGGACGCCTGCTGGGCAGCGCGGTGATCGAAACCGTGCTGGCGCTGCTGCAGGCTCCCGTGCGGATGCTGGCGCACTCGCTGTTCGTGGTGGTCGCCCTGACTGGCATGAAGCTGCACTGGACCTCGCCCCCGCGCGAGGCCACCGGCCTGCGCTGGCGCGACGCGGCGGCCCAGCTGCTGCCGCTGACCAGCGTGGTCGGCGCCCTCGCGGTGGGCGTCGCCTGGATCGACCCGGCGGCCATCGTGGCGCTGCTGCCGGCCGCCGCGCCGCTGGCGCTGTCGGTGCCGCTGGCCGTGCTGACCAGCCACGTTCCGATGGGCGCTTGGCTGCGCAGCCGGGGCTGGATGCTGATTCCCGAGGAGTCGTGGTCGCCGGCGGTGCTGCGCCGGGCGCGGCTGCATGCCGGCCACGCGGCCCGGCTGAGCGCGGCCTGAACGGCCGCCCCAGCCGGCCGGCTCACTCGATGCGGGCGCCGGAGGCCTTGACCAGCGCGCCGGCCGCCTCGTAGTCGGCCTTGAGCAGCTGCTGGAAGCCGTCGACCGGCATGGTGCCGGTCTCGATGCCCAGGCGTGCCAGCCGCTCCTGCACCACCGGCTCGCCGAGCACCTTGTTGACGGCGGCGTTCAGCCGGTCGACCTCGGCGCGCGGCATGGTGGCGGGCGCCAGCAGGCCGAACCACGTGTCGAACTTGTAGCCCTGGACGCCGCTCTCGGCGACGGTGGGCAGCTCGGGCATGAACTTGGAACGCTGCGTGCCGGTGTAGGCGAGCAGCTTGATGCGCGGGTCCTGCTTGAAGGCGGTGACGCCCAGCAATGCCGAGGTGACCCCCTGCACCCGACCGGCGAGCACCTCGTTGACGGCGTCCCCGGTGGACTTCATGGGCACATGCTGCATCTCGATCCCGGACTTGGCCAGGAAGTAGGCCATGCCCAGGTGCGTGGCGCTCCCGTTGCCGGCCGAGGCGTAGTTCAACTGGCCCTGCTTGCTCTTGAGCAGCTTGATGTAGTCGGCCAGGGTGTTGACCCCCAGGTTGCCCGGAGCGGCGATCACATAGCCGGAATTGCCGATGTAGGCGACGCCGGTGAAGTTCTTGATCGGGTCGTAGTCGAGCTTGGTGTACAGGTGGCCGGCCAGGGTGTGGCTCGCCGCTGCGAGCACCAGCGTGTTGTTGTCCGTCGTCCTGGCCACCTGCGCCGTCCCGATGGTGCCCCCGGCGCCGGGGCGGTTCTCGACCACCACCGACGCGCCAAGCGCCTGACCGAGTTCGGCGTTGAAGGTGCGGGCGATGGTGTCCTGCACGGCGCCGGGGCCGAACGGCACGACGACGCGGATGACGCGCTGGGCGAGCGCGGGAGTGGCCGCGGCGGCGGCGAGGACCAGCGCGACGGCGGCGCGGCGGAAGCGGGTGTTGGGCATGAGGGGTTCCTGTCAGGGTTGGGCGAGCCACCGGTGGGCCAGCCGCACGTAGTAGCTGGCGCCGATCGGGATGATCTCGTCGTTGAAATCGAACGACGTGTTGTGGATGATGCAAGGACCGGGCCCGTGGTCGGGCATCCGGTGGCCCCCATCGCCGTTGCCGATGAAGGCGTAGCAGCCCGGCTTGACCTTCAGCATGTGGGCGAAGTCCTCGGCCGCCATGACCCCGGGGTAGCTGACGTCCACGCGCTCGGCCCCGACCACTTCGCGCATCACCTCGGCGGCGAAGGCCGCTTCCCTCGCATGGTTCACCAGCGGCGGTGAGGCGCGGCGGAAGAAGACCTCCGCTCGGCACCCGTGTGCCTGCGCGATGCCGTCGGCGAGCCGGCGCACGCCGCTCTCGATCTTGTCCGTCGCGTCTTCCGAGAAGGTGCGGGCGGTGCCGCCGACCCAGGCTTCGTCCGGGATCACGTTCGGCGCGCCCGAACCCTGGATCTGCGTCACGGCCAGCAGGGCCCGCTCGGTGGACGCGATCACCTTGGGCACCAGCGTCTGCAGCTGCTGGCCCAGGTCGATCACCGCGGCGACCGGGTCGACCCCGGTGTGCGGCAGCGACGCATGGGTCCCACGGCCGTGCATGGTCACCTTCCAGGTGTTGCTCGACGCCATCAAGGCGGACGGGTTGGTGGCGAACGCGCCGACGCGCTCGATCGCGAAGTTGTGCAGCGCGAACACCGCCTCGCAGGGGAACCGCTCGAACAGGCCGTCCTCGATCATCTTCAGCGCGCCGGCCTTGCCCATCTCCTCGGCCGGCTGGAAGATGAAGTTGACCGTGCCGTCGAAGTCCCGCGCGCGCGACAGGTGCCAGGCCGCGGCCAGCAGCATGGTGGTGTGGCCGTCGTGGCCGCAGGCATGCATGCGGCCGTCGTGCTGCGAGCGGTGCGGGAAGCGGTTTTCCTCCTGCAGCGGCAGGGCGTCGAGGTCGGCGCGCAGCCCGATCGTGCGCGGGCCGCTGCCGCAGCGCAGGACGCCCACCACCCCGGTGCCGGCCACGCCGGTGTGGACCTCGATGCCCCATTCACGCAGCAGGTCGGCCACGATCTTGGAGGTGCGGTGTTCCTCGAAGCCGAGTTCGGGATGGGCGTGGATGTCGCGCCGCAGAGCCACGAAGCGTGAGATGTCGGCGAAGCTGTCGACCAGGTTCATGCTGTCCTTTCAGAGAGGGAAAGGAGTATAGGAAGCAAGAAAAAAGCCGGGTCGGGCCCGGCTTGCTGGTCTGGTCTTGCCTGGTCCGGGCGACGCTGCCCGGGCGCGCCGCCTCAGAACGGCAGCTTGGGCATCCCGCCCTTGCCGGCGCCCATGCGCCGCATCATCTTCATCAGGCCGCCGCCCTTCATCTTCTTCATCATGCCCTGCATCTGCTCGAACTCGTTGAGCAGGCGGTTGACCTCCTGGACGTGGACCCCGGCGCCGGCGGCGATGCGGCGCTTGCGGGTGGCCTTGATGATCTCGGGCTTGCGGCGCTCCTGCGCCGTCATGCTGCAGATGATCCCTTCCTTGCGGCGCATGTCGCGCTCGGCCTTGTCCATGTCGACCTGGCCGGCCTTGGCCTGGACCTGCGCCGGCATCTTGTCCATCAGGGTGGACAGCCCGCCCATCTGCTTCATCTGCTGGATCTGGGCCAGGAAATCGTTGAGGTCGAAGCCCTCGCCGCTCTTGACCTTGGCCGCCAGCTTCTGCGCGGCCTCCATGTCGACGCCAGCGGTCACCTGCTCGACCAGGGCGACGATGTCGCCCATGCCCAGGATGCGGCCGGCGTGCCGCTCGGCATCGAACACCTCCAGGCCGTCGATCTTCTCGGAGACGCCGGCGAACTTGATCGGGGCGCCGGTGATCTGGCGCACCGACAGCGCCGCGCCGCCGCGCGAGTCGCCGTCCATCTTGGTCAGCACGATGCCGGTCAGCGGCAGCGCTTCCTTGAAGGCCTTGGCGGTGTTCACCGCGTCCTGGCCCTGCATGGCGTCGACCACGAACAGCGTCTCGACGGGGTTCAGGGCCGCGTGCAGCTCCCGGATCTCGCGCATCAGCGCCTCGTCGATCGCCAGCCGGCCCGCCGTGTCGACCAGCAGGACGTCGAAGTACTGCTTGCGCGCGAAGTCGAGCGCCGCCCGCGCGATGTCCAGCGGCTTCTGGTCGGCCGAGCTCGCGAACCACTCGGCGCCCGCCTGGCGGGTCACGGTCTTGAGCTGCTCGATGGCCGCCGGGCGGTAGACGTCGCCGGAGACGGTGAGCACCTTCTTCTTGCGCTTCTCGATCAGGTGCTTGGCCAGCTTGGCGGTGGTGGTGGTCTTGCCGGCACCCTGCAGGCCCGCCATCAGGATCACCGCCGGCGGCTGGGCGGCCAGGTTGATGTCGGACACCCCGGTGCCCATCGTGGCCACCAGTTCGCGGTGGACGATGCCCACCAGCGCCTGGCCCGGGTTGAGCGAACCCACCACTTCCTGGCCGAGCGCCTTGTCCTTCACGCGGGCGATGAACTCGCGCACGACGGGCAGGGCGACGTCGGCCTCGAGCAGGGCCATGCGCACCTCGCGCAGCATGTCCTGGACATTGGTGTCGGTGATGCGCGCCTGGCCGCGCATTTCCTTGACCAGGCGGGAGAGTTTGTCGGAGAGGGCGGACGCCATGGGAGTTGCCTCGATGCGCGCGCGGCGCGTTGCGGGCGGCTCGTGGAAGAGCCGGGGCGACGCAGGGACTACACTGCGGGCCATGATTCTAGCCAGTGCTTCCGGCACCGACATCGTCATGTCGGCCACCGCAGCGGGCGTCTATCTGTATCCCGCCGCGGTGGGCGACCGGCTGAGCCTGCGGGCACGCCGCGCGGCCGCCTTGGCCGCCTGGCTGCTGCACGCCGCGGTGCTGGCCTGGTCCCTCTTCGGCCGCACCCCACGGTTCGGTTTCGCCCCCGCGCTGTCGGTCACCGCGTGGCTGGTGCTGACGGTCTATGCCGTCGAACGCGAGGTGTTCCCGCAGCTGCAGCTGCAGCGCGCGCTGGCCGTCCTGGGCGCCGCGTCGGTGCTGCTCGCAGTGGCCTTCCCGGGCGTGCCGCTGCATCCGGCGGCCTCGCCCCTGCTGCCCCTGCACTGGGCCCTGGGCATCGCCTCCTATGGCCTGTTCGCCGCCGCGGTCCTCCATGCCTGGCTGCTGCGGCGCAGCGAGCAGGCGATCCGTCGCGCCGACACGCCGCAGGGCGGCCTGCCGCTGCTCACGCTGGAGCGCCTGACCTTCCGCTTCGCGGCCGCTGGCTTCGTGCTGCTGTCGGCGACGCTGCTGGCCGGCACCCTCTTCAGCGAGTATTTCTACGGCCGCGCCTGGCGCTGGGAACACAAGACGGTGTTCTCCTTCCTCGCCTGGGGTGCCTTCGCGCTGCTGCTGCTGGGCCGGGCGCGCTTCGGCTGGCGCGGCCGCACCGCCGTGCGGGTGCTCTACACCGGCTCCATCCTGCTGCTGCTCGCCTACGTGGGCTCGCGCTTCGTGCTGGAAGTCGTCCTGGGTCGGGTGGCATGAAGTACCTGCTGCTGTTCGCGCTGCTGGTGGTCGCCTACGCCGCGTGGCGTGGCGCCCGTGCACGCGCCATCGACGAAGGCCAGCCGCCGCGCCCGCCGGCGGCGCCGGCCCTGCCGCAGGACATGGTCCGCTGCCCGGTCTGCTCGGTGCACCTGCCGCGTCCCGAGGCAGTGCCGGGGCAGAGCGGCCGCCTGTACTGCAGCCCCGAGCACCGCCGCCTGGGCGGCAACTGACCGTGCGGCTGCTCCCGCCCGAACCGCCGGCTCCGCCGGTCCTCGCGGACGACTCGGCCTTCGTGCGCCTGTGGCTGGGATTCGGCACGGCGCGCGTGGTGACCGGTGTCGTCCTGCTGACGCTGCTGCTGGGGATGCAGTGGCTCAATCCCGCACCCATCGTGTCGAATTGGGTGCTCGGCATGTGTGCCGCCTACCTGGCCGCCACGCTGGCGGTGCGCCTGCTGATGCGACCGACCAGCCCCGGGACGGCATTCGATCCGCAGTGGGTCTCCAGCATCGGCGTCGACCTGGTGGTGTTCTCGGCCCTGCAGTTCATGCAGGCCGGCGGCATCTACTACGCGCCGCTGTTCGCCGTGCCGGTGCTGATGGGCGCCATCCTGGGCAGCTCCGTGCTGGCCTTCGGCACGGCCGCCGGGGTGACCCTCCTGCTGCTCGCCGAAGCCTGGGTGCTGACGCTGCAGATCCCGGTGGAGGTGGCGCCGCGCTTCCTGCAGGCCGGCCTGACCGGCACCGGCTTCTTCGCCCTCGCCTTCCTCGCGCACCAGCTCGCCCTGCGCCTGCAGCGGGAAGAGGAGGCGGCGCGTGCCGGCCGCAAGGCGGCCTTCGTCCAGGCCCAGGTGAACCAGCTGGTGATCGACACGCTGGCCGACGGCGTGCTGGTGGTCGATGCGCAAGGCGAGGTCCGGGCCGCGAACCCCGCGGCCCGCGCCCTCCTGGGCCCCGGCCTGGCGACGCTGGTCGCGCCCGCCCCGGTCCGCCTGGCCGACCAGGCCGGCTGGGCACCGCTGGTCGCGATGGCGCAGCGCACCTTCCAGGCGCGCGAGCCGCAGATGGCCGACCTGACCATCCAGCTGGCCGGTGCGGGCCCCCGGCGCATGTACGCGCGCACCCGGCTGACCCGCTCGGACGACCAGCCGGACGACGCGCTCTGCGTGGTGTTCCTGCAGGACCTGCGCGAGCTCGAGGCCCGGCTGCGCACCGAGAAGCTGGCGGCCATGGGGCGCATGTCCACCGCGGTGGCCCACGAGATCCGCAACCCGCTGGCCGCCATCTCCCAGGCCAACGAGCTGCTCGACGAGGAACTGGAGAACGCGGTCCACAAGCAGCTGAGCGGCCTGGTGCGCCAGAACGCCCAGCGCCTGGCGCAGATCGTCGACGAGATCCTGGACATCGCGCGCGTGCAGCACCAGCCCGCCCACCTGGCGACCGCCGTGCTCGAGCTCGACGCGGTCGTGCGCTCCACCTGCGGAGACTGGGCGGTCCAGAACCACGCGCAGCAGCGCCTGCAGGTGGCGCTGGACGCCCCCGGCGACGTGGTCGTGTTCGAGCCGCAGCACCTGCGCCGGGTGCTGGTGAACCTGCTGGACAACGCCTTGCGCTACTCGGGCACGCGACCCGACTCGATCCAGGTCGCGACCACCCTGGACGGCGTGCCGGTGCTGACGGTGTGGAGCGACGGCCCGATGCTCGAGGAGGCGGTCGAGAGCCATCTGTTCGAGCCCTTCTTCTCGTCCGAGAGCCGCTCCAGCGGACTGGGCCTCTACATCTGCCGCGAGCTGTGCCAGCGGCACGGCGCCAGCATCGGCTACCGGCGCGGCGCGGCCCCGGGCGGCGACCAGCGCGATGGCAACGCGTTTTTCGTGGCTTTCCGCACGCCGCATGCGGTTGCCGCAACGCGGCCGTTTGCGAAAATAGCGGCGTGAATCCGCAGGCGGCAACCCCCATCGCCCATGTCCTGGTCGTCGACGACGAGCCGGACCTGCGCACGCTCTACGAGCTCACGCTGCTGCGCGAGGGCTACCGCGTCGAGGCGGCCGGCACCCTGGCCGAGGCCTGGCAGCAGCTCGAGGACCATCGCTTCGACGCGGTGATCACCGACATGCGGCTGCCCGACGGCCTGGGCCTGGAGCTGCTGCAGCGCATGTCGCAGCAGCAGCGCGCCGAGCGCTGCATCGTCATGACCGCCTACGGCTCGGCCGAGAACGCGGTCGAGGCGCTCAAGGCCGGCGCCTTCGACTACCTCACCAAGCCCGTCGACCTCAAGCAGTTCCGCAGCGTGGTCGCCTCGGCCATCCAGGATCGGCCGCCCGGGGCCAGGCCCCGCACCGCGCCGGCGGCTGCGCGCACCGAACGGCCGGGGTCCAGCCAGGCGGCGCTCGATCGGCTGGTGGGCACGTCGGCGCCGATGCTGCAGGTCAAGGACCGCATCGCCAAGGTGGCGCGCAGCATGGCGCCGGTGCTCGTGCGCGGCGAATCCGGCACCGGCAAGGAGCTCGCCGCGCGCGCCCTGCACGCCTGCAGCCACCGGTCGGACGGCCCGTTCGTCGCGGTCAACTGCAGCGCCATCCCGGAGGCCCTCCTCGAGGCCGAGTTCTTCGGTGCCCGCAAGGGCTCCTACACCGGGGCGACCGCCGACCGCGAAGGCTACTTCCAGGCCGCGCGCGGCGGCACGCTGTTCCTCGACGAGATCGGCGACCTGCCGCTGGCCATGCAGTCCAAGCTGCTGCGCGCCATCCAGGAGCGCCAGGTCCGCGCCCTCGGCTCGACGCAGGAGGATGCGGTGGACGTGCGCATCGTCAGCGCGACGCACCGCGACCTGGCGACCGACGTGGCGGGCGGCCGCTTCCGCCAGGACCTCTACTACCGCCTGAACGTCATTGAGATCGTGGTGCCGCCGCTGCGCGAGCGCCGCGAGGACCTTCCCGCCCTGTGCGAAGCCCTGCTGGCGCGCATCGCCCACGACACCGGGATGCCGCCGCCGGCGCTGTCCGAGCAGGCCCTGTCGCAGTTGGCGGCCCATCCGCTGGCAGGCAACGTGCGCGAGCTGGAGAACCTGCTGCACCGCGCCGTCGCGCTGTCCGACGGGCAGTCGCTGCAGGTCGACGCCTTCGTGGCGGCGCCGTCGCCCACCCCGGCGGCCGCCGACGCGCCGCCAGCGGCCGAGTCGGCCCCGGTGCCGGTGGCACCCGACACCGCGGTGCGCGCCCCCATGCCGTCGGACCTGCAGGCCTGGCTCGACGACCAGGAACGCGAGATCCTGGTGCGCGCCCTGCAGGAGACCGGCTTCAACCGCACCGCCGCCGCCCAGCGCCTGGGCCTGAGCCTGCGGCAGATCCGCTACCGCATCGCCCGGCTGGCGATCGCCGTGCCCGGCGGGGACGAGCCCAGTGAACCCGCCGCCTGCTGACGACGCGCTGTGGGACGGCGGCTGGTACCGCTTCGCCCGCCGCCTCGATTCGCCCAACTTCGGCCCGCGCCCTGCGCAGGCGCGGGTCGACCTGGTGGTCGTCCACTCCATCAGCCTGCCGCCCGGCCAGTACGGCGGCGACGAGGTGCAGGCCCTGTTCACCAACACCCTCGACTGGACCGCGCACCCGTACTTCGGGCAGATCGAGGGGCTGCAGGTGTCGTCGCATTTCTACGTGCGCCGCGACGGCCAGCTGTGGCAGTTCGTCAGCTGCGACGACCGGGCCTGGCATGCGGGCGCCTCGTCGTGGCGGGGCCGCGGCAACTGCAACGACGACTCGGTCGGGATCGAGCTCGAGGGCCTGGAAGGCGACGCGTTCGAGCCGGCGCAGTACGAGGCGCTCGCGGCGCTGTGTGCCGCGCTGGCGCAGCGCTACCCCGTGCGCCACGTGGCCGGGCACGAGCACGTCGCGCCCGGCCGCAAGCAGGACCCGGGACCGGGCTTCGACTGGCCGCGCCTGCAGCGCAGCCTCGGCTGGCCCGCCGCATCGTTCCCCTGAACGTCGGCGAAGCGCGGCTGCCGCCTGGCTGGTCGCGCAGCGCCGTTCGCGGCGGTTTCCGGAATAACTTCGCGCCCGGGATGCCCGGCGAGCGCAAGCACTACATGTAGTGCCTTGTGCCCACCATGGCCGCTAGGTATAGTGTCAACGTGACCCGAGGTGCGCGCCGATGACGACAGCAGGATGCCTTCTCCCCGCAGTGCTTGCCGCGCCGCAGGCGGCCGTTGTGAACCCAACCTTGCAGAGGCCTGATGGCGTGCGGCGATCGGCGCCGCGCGATGCGTCGCCCTGGTCGAACTGCCCACCGGCGGCCCACCGGCTGTCCACACCTTGTGCACCAACAACCCACCGGGTTGACCACTACCAGTAGTGGCTTGCCAGCGTCACTGCCACTATCTATAGTGCTTCGGCGCCCCGCTGCGATTACACTGCGCCCCTTCTCGAGACAACCAAAAAGCTGAGGATTTCCATGCAATCTGCCCAGAGCATTGCCAGCTCGCCGATCCAGACACTGTCGACCGCCACCACCGCCGCCGGGTCCGTCTCGACCGCGCCGGCGCCTCTCGCCCACTACCAGATCATCCGCCGCAACGGCGCCGTCGTGCCGTTCGAGCCGAACAAGATTGCGATCGCGATGATGAAGGCCTTCCTGGCGGTGCACGGCACGCAGGGCGCGGCCTCGGCCAGCGTGCGCGAGACGGTCGACGGCCTGACCCAGGCGGTGATCCGGGCGCTGGTGCGCTCGCGCCCGGGCGGCGGCACCTTCCACATCGAGGACGTCCAGGACCAGGTCGAGCTCGGCCTGATGCGTGGCGGCCACCATGACATCGCCCGGGCCTACGTGCTGTACCGCGACCGCCGCGCGCAGGAGCGCGCCAAGGCCGGCGAGCAGCAGCAGCCGGCCGCGCCGCAGCTGCACGTCACCGACGCCGGCCAGCGCATCCCGCTGGACATGGCGCACCTGCAGGGCCTGATCGAGCATGCCTGCCGCGACCTGTCGGCCGACGTGCAGGCCGCGCCGATCGTGGCCGAGACGATGCGCAACCTGTACGACGGCGTGCCGATCGACGAGGTCTACAAGGCGTCCATCCTGGCTGCGCGCACGCTGATCGAGAAGGATCCCGACTACACCTACGCCACCGCGCGGCTGCTGCTGCACACCATCTTCAAGGAGGTGCTCGGCCGCGACATCAGCCCGGCCGAGATGGCCGACAGCTATGGCGACTACTTCCCCGGCTTCATCAAGAAGGGCGTGGACGCCGAGCTGCTGAACCCCGAACTGCTGCAGTACGACCTCAAGCGCCTGGGCGCCGCGCTGAAGGCCGAGCGGGACATGAAGTTCGACTACCTGGGCCTGCAGACGCTGTACGACCGCTACTTCCTGCACGTGCGCAAGACCCGCATCGAGCTGCCGCAGGCGTTCTTCATGCGCGTGGCGATGGGCCTGGCACTCAACGAGATCGACCGCGAGGCGCGCGCGATCGAGTTCTACGAAGTGCTGTCCAGTTTCGACTTCATGTCGTCCACCCCGACGCTGTTCAACAGCGGGACGCTGCGCTCGCAGCTGTCCTCCTGCTACCTGACCACGGTCCCGGACGACCTGGACGGGATCTACGAGTCGATCAAGGAGAACGCGCTGCTGTCGAAGTTCGCCGGCGGCCTGGGCAACGACTGGACCCGTGTGCGCGCCCTGGGCTCGCACATCAAGGGCACGAACGGCGAGTCGCAGGGCGTGGTGCCCTTCCTCAAGGTCGTCAACGACACGGCCGTGGCCGTCAACCAGGGTGGCAAGCGCAAGGGCGCGGTCTGCACCTACCTGGAGAGCTGGCACCTGGACATCGAGGAATTCCTCGAGCTGCGCAAGAACACGGGTGACGACCGCCGCCGCACCCACGACATGAACACGGCCAACTGGATCCCGGACCTGTTCATGCGCCGGGTGATGGAAAAGGGCGAGTGGACCCTGTTCTCGCCGTCCTCCGTGCCCGACCTGCACGACAAGTTCGGCGCCGACTTCGAGAAGGCCTACGTGGCCTACGAGGAGAAGGCCCGGCGCGGCGAGATCAAGCCCAGCAAGACCGTTCCGGCGACCGACATGTGGCGCAAGATGCTCTCGATGCTGTTCGAGACCGGCCATCCCTGGATCACCTTCAAGGACGCCTGCAACGTCCGCTCGCCCCAGCAGCACGCCGGCGTGGTGCACTCGTCCAACCTGTGCACCGAGATCACACTGAACACCAGCGACAGCGAGACGGCCGTCTGCAACCTGGGATCGGTCAACCTCCTGCAGCACCTGAAGGACGGGCAGATCGACCACGACAAGCTGAAGAAGACGATCTCCACGGCGATGCGGATGCTCGACAACGTGATCGACATCAACTACTACGCCGTCAAGAAGGCGCGCGACTCCAACCTGCGCCACCGCCCGGTCGGCCTGGGCGTGATGGCCTTCCAGGACGCGCTGTACGAACTGCGCATCCCCTACGCGTCGCAGGAGGCGGTGGACTTCGCCGACCGCTCCATGGAAGCCGTGTGCTACCACGCCTACTGGGCCTCGACCGAGCTGGCCCGCGAGCGCGGCCGCTACTCCAGCTACAAGGGCTCGCTGTGGGACAAGGGCATCCTGCCGCCCGACACCCTGGACCTGCTGGCCCAGGCCCGCGGCGGCTACGTCGAGGTGGACCGTTCAGCCACGCTCGACTGGGACGCCCTGCGCCGCAAGATCGCCGCCGACGGCATGCGCAACTCCAACTGCGTGGCCATCGCACCGACCGCGACCATCTCGAACATCATCGGCGTGGACGCCTCGATCGAGCCGTGCTTCGGCAACCTGTCGGTCAAGTCCAACCTGTCGGGCGAATTCACGGTCATCAACCACTACCTGGTGCGCGACCTCAAGCGCCTGGGCCTGTGGGACGACGTGATGGTCATGGACCTGAAGCACTTCGACGGCTCGCTGCGCCCGATCGACCGCGTGCCGCAGGAGATCAAGGCCCTGTACGCGACCGCCTTCGAGGTCGAGCCGGTGTGGCTGGTCGAAGCCGCCGCCCGCCGCCAGAAGTGGATCGACCAGGCCCAGTCGCTGAACATCTACATGGCCGGCGCCTCGGGCAAGAAGCTGGACGACACCTACAAGCTCGCCTGGCTGCGCGGCCTGAAGACCACCTACTACCTGCGCACCATCAGCGCGACGCACGCCGAGAAGTCGACGGTGCAATCGGGTCGGCTGAACGCAGTCGCCTCGGGTGGCGGCATGAGCGCGCTCGATGCGGCCGCCGCGGCGGCGCAGGCCCAGATGAACGCGACGCCGGCCACCGACTTCAAGTTCTGCGCGATCGACGATCCGACGTGCGAGGCGTGCCAATAACGAAGTGAGAGATGTGTCGGCGTTCTCCGACAGGACGCCGATGCAAACGAGCAACACAATCGCGCGGTGATGTGAACGGACACTTTTCAACACACATCACTGCTCCGATAATTCGAGCACTGGATACCACATGTTGACCTGGGACGACGACGTCAAGCCCACATCGCCAACTCCCATGAGCAGCGGTTCGCAAGCGAACCGCGAGGTGAACCATTCACCGCTGCCGCCGGCATCGCTCCACCCCCAGTCCCTTGCCGCCCAGATCCCCCAGCCCGCCATGCGCGTGCTGGACGACGGCGCCACCGTGCCGGTGGCGGCCCTGGCACCCAAGCAGGCGACGAGCGCCGACGCCGCCGACCACCGCCGCGTGGCCGCCGCCGACAAGCGGATCATCAACGGCCAGACCGACGTCAACCAGCTGGTGCCGTTCAAGTACAAGTGGGCCTGGGAGAAGTACCTGGCCACCTGCGCCAACCACTGGATGCCGCAGGAAGTGAACATGACGCGCGACATCGCGTTGTGGAAGGACCCCAACGGCCTGACCGAGGACGAGCGCCGCATCATCAAGCGCAACCTCGGCTTCTTCGTCACCGCCGACTCGCTGGCCGCCAACAACATCGTGCTGGGCACCTACCGCCACATCACGGCGCCCGAGTGCCGCCAGTTCCTGCTGCGCCAGGCGTTCGAGGAAGCGATCCACACCCACGCCTACCAGTACATCGTGGAGTCGCTCGGCCTGGACGAGAGCGAGATCTTCAACGCGTACCACGAGGTCGGGTCGATCCGCGACAAGGACCAGTTCCTGATCCCGTTCATCGACGCGATCATGGACCCCAACTTCCACACCGGCACGCCGGAAGCCGACCAGACGCTGCTCAAGAGCCTGATCGTCTTCGCCTGCCTGATGGAAGGCCTGTTCTTCTATGTCGGCTTCACCCAGATCCTGGCGCTGGGCCGGCAGAACAAGATGACTGGTGCTGCCGAGCAGTACCAGTACATCCTGCGGGACGAGTCGATGCACTGCAACTTCGGCATCGACCTGATCAACCAGCTGAAGCTGGAGAACCCGCACCTGTGGACGGCCGAATTCAAGGCCGAGATCCGCGGCCTGTTCCAGAAGGCCGTCGAACTCGAATACCGCTATGCCGAGGACACCATGCCGCGTGGCGTGCTGGGCCTCAACGCCTCCATGTTCAAGGGCTACCTGCGCTACATCGCGAACCGTCGCGCCACGCAGATCGGCCTGGAAGCGCTGTTCCCCAATGAGGAGAACCCCTTCCCCTGGATGAGCGAGATGATTGACCTGAAGAAAGAGCGCAATTTCTTCGAAACCCGCGTGATCGAATACCAGTCGGGTGGCGCTCTTTCCTGGGACTGATAGGCAACTGCGAAGTTTGGGTTCTTGAAATTCACCCGCACCGACGACCGGCCACAAGAGCCGGCGCCGGGCGGGTCACGGTGTTCATGACGCTGGGCGTGCGCCCAACCTCATGGATCGCTTGGTGCCACCAACAAGGCGCCGAGTGCTTCTTTCGTTGATGTTGATCAACTTGAACAGGAGAATGGAAATGGCAACTGCGAAGAAAGCCGCCGCGAAGAAGGCTCCGGCGAAGAAGGCAACGGCCGCCAAGAAGGCGCCCGCCAAGAAGGCCACGGCCGCCAAGAAGGCGCCGGCGAAGAAGGCCGCTGCGAAGAAGGCGCCGGCCAAGAAGGTCGTCGCCAAGAAGGTCGCGGCGAAGAAGGCCGCCCCGGCCAAGAAGGCTGCTGCGAAGAAGGCTCCGGCGAAGAAGGCCGTTGCCAAGAAGGCGCCTGCGAAGAAGGCTGCAGCGGCGAAGAAGGCCGCGCCGGCGAAGAAGGCCGCGGCGAAGAAGGGCGCAGCCAAGAAGACTGCTGCGAAGAAGGCGCCTGCGAAAAAGGCTGCCGCGAAAAAGGCCGCGAAAAAGGCGCCTGCGAAAAAGGCTGCCAAAGCGCCTGCTGCCAAGCCCGCGGCCGCGCCCGCCGCGGCTCCGGCTCCGGCGGCGCAGACCACGCTGAACCCCCAGGCCGCCTGGCCGTTCCCCACGGCTTCCAAGCCCTGAGGGCGGATCCGGAGGCCGCCTGGCGGCACTCCGGAAACGGCTCAGCCAGATTGAAAGCCGCGGGTCTCCCGCGGCTTTTTTCATGGAATCGCCGAGTCGGGCGTGCGGGCGGCCAGCCCCTGGCACCGGGCGTGGGTCACGCAGTGACTGCCGACTGCCGACTGCCGACTGCCGACTGCCGACCGACGCCGACACGCCCCGCGCCCGCCTTGCGCGACACTCGGGACGTGAGCCGACCCTCGCCCCTGCAGACCGACCTCTTCGGCGCGCCGCCCGTGTCCCTGCCGCCGGGCCTGCGCTACGAAGCCGCCTTTCTCGGCCCGGACGAAGAGGCCGGGCTGCTGCAGCACATCGCCGCGCTGCCGCTCGCCCCGATGCAGTACCAGGGCTACACGGCCTTGCGACGGGTCTTGAGCTACGGCGGCAAGTACGACTTCAGCGCGCACCGGCTGGACGCGGCCGAGCCGATCGCCGACTGGCTGCAGCCGCTGCGTGCGCGGGTGGCCGACTGGCTGGCCGTGCCCGCCGAGGCCTTCACGCAGGCGCTGGTGGCCGAGTACCAGCCCGGCACGCCGCTCGGCTGGCACCGCGACGTGCCGGACTTCGAGGACGTGGTGGGCGTCTCCCTGCTCGGCGATGCGGTGATGCGCTTTCGCCCGTACCCGCCGCGCGAACCACGGCGAGCCGACGTCGTGAAGCTCGCCCTGGCGCCGCGCTCGATCTACCTGCTGCGTGGCGCGGCGCGGTGGGAGTGGCAGCACAGTGTGGCCCCCACCAAGACGCTGCGATACTCGATCACGTTTCGCACGTCGCGTGCGGAGCCAACTACTTCCGGACCGACAGCAGCTCGATCTCGAAGTTCAGCGTCGCGTTCGGCGGGATGACGCCGCCGGCGCCGCGCTCGCCGTAGGCGATCGCGGGCGGGCAGGTCAGGCGCGCTTTGCCGCCCGGCTTCATCTTCTGCACGCCTTCGGTCCAGCACGGGATCACGCGATTGAGCGGGAACTCGGTCGGCTCTCCGCGCTTGTACGAACTGTCGAATTCGCGGCCATCCTGGAACATGCCCCGGTAGTGCACACGCACGACGTCGTTGGCGGCGGGTGACGCGCCACTGCCCTCCTTGAGCGACTGGTAGACCAGCCCGCTGGCCGTGGTGACGGGCGCCGGTTGCGCCGGGGCCGGGGACGGCGCCTGGGCCAGAGCAGCAAACGAAGCGAAGGCGAGAAGGGATGCGCAGGACAGGACCCGCATGGATGGACTCCTTGGGAACGACATGGAAGGAAGGACGGACAGCTTAGCCGCCCGAGGCCAGGGCGATGCGCCGGCGCAGCCGCTCGGCGTCCTCGCCGGCGCCGCGCTGCTCGGCCAGCCGCAGCTGGGCGCCCAGCCACGCGAGCAAGGGCCGGCGCCAGCCTTGCGCCGAGGCCGTGTCGGCCGCGAGCTGCAGGACCTCGGGCCCGGCGCGGCCGGCGCGCAGCGACACCCCTGCCGCCACCAGGCGCGAGAGCGGATCGGCGATGGCCGCGAGCGTGGCCACGTCGACGGCACCGGACGCCAGCGCACGGTGCTGGGCCGGCAGCAGTGCGGCGTCGGCCGGCCGCGCCTGCAGGAAGTCGGCATAGGCCTGCTCGGCCGGACCGGCGTCCTGGCGCAGCGCCTCGAAACCGGCGCACGGCTCGAACACCAGGCTCGCCACCTGCAGCGCGCACCGCGTGAGCTCGGCGCGTGCCACCAGGGTGGCCTCGCCGGTGGCCGACAGCTCCTGCCGGGCGCGCGCGAACTCGGCCTCGGCCGCGCGCGTGCTGCCGGCCAGGAATGCCTGCTCGTAGCGCTGCAACGCACCGTGCGCGCCGACCTGCCAATCGGGCGCTGCCGGCTTGCCGGCGCAGGCGGCCAGCACCCCGACCAGGAGCCAGGCGAGGCGCTTCATGGCAGCCGGATCTCCGTGTCGCGCGCGAACGGCCACTTGCGGTTGATGTCGTTGACCAGCGCATCGATCCTGCGCAGGTTCGCTTCGACTTCGCCGCGCAGCTGGCCCAGGTCCTGCGTCGCGCCGCGGACGTTGGCGCCCACTGCCTGCGCCTCGACCAGCACGGCGTCCACCTTGCGCAGGCTCGACCTGGTGTCCGCGAGCAGCGCGTTCAACTGCATGACGGTGGCCCGCGCTTCGCGCATCACGCCGTCGGGCCCGAACACCTGGGCATCGGCCTTCGCCGCCAGACCATCGGCGCGCGCGAGCAGCGCGTTGGTGCGCTCCAGGGCGGCCACCAGCTTGCGCGCGTCGGCCTCGTTGCCGAACAGCACGCCCAGCGCGCCCTGCGGCCCCTTGAGCTTGTCGGTCACGGCCTGGACGTTGCCGAGGCTGTTGCGCAAGGCGGCGTCCTGCGCGGTGATCGCCGTGAGGTTCTCCAGCAGCTCGCGGGCCGACGCGATGACGCGCGGCAGCTCCGCCGAAGCGTCGCCACGCAGCACCGGCCGCAGCGCGCCATCGGGCAGCGGGGGGTCGGTCAGCACGCCGGTGAAGGCCCGGATCGCCGTGCCGCCCACGATCCCGCGCTCCAGCGTGAACACGCTGCTGGTGCGCAGCCAGTGCGCATCCTTGCGCGCCACGTCGATCACGATGCGCGCGTCGCCGGTCGGCGCCAGTTCGAGACGGCGCACGCGGCCGATGGGAAAGCCCGAGAACGTCATGTCCATGCCGACCGTGACCCCTTCGGAGTTGTCTGCCACGAGGACCAGGCGCTGGGTGGCCTGGAACGCGCCGCGCGCGTAGAGCAGGTACGCGATCGAGCCGGCGATCAGCACGATGGTGAACAACAGGAGCAGCCGGGCCTTGAGCGCCAGGTGCGCCACCGGGGGACCGGCGGCGGGCTCGGATTCGTGCAGGGGCGAGTCGGCCATGGCTAGTAGTAGTTGCCCACCAGGGACAGGGCCTCGAGAAGCAGCAGCACGGCGAACATCCGCACCAGGCCCTCGAGCGCGGCGCTGGCGCGGGTGCCGGGCGTGGCCAGCCGGCGGGAGGCGGATGCCATCGGAATGATGGCGACGGCCAGGCTGAAGAACAGAGTCTTGAGCGCGAAGATCAGGGCCACCGTGGGCGAGAACACATGACCGAACATGCGCGTGTAGGCCGGCAGGCCCGCGAGGGTGAATCCGTACACCGCCAGGTAGGCCAGCACCGTCGCGAGCACGCAGCTGAGCGCGGCCAGCGTGATGGTGGAGAAGGCGCCGGCCAGCATGCGCGGGAACACTTCGAGCAGCACCGGGTCGATGCCGCGGCGGCGCAGCGCCTCGTCGCGCCCGCTGTGGCGCATCTCGGCCAGCGCCGCGCCGTTGGGGATCGTGCAGCGCAAGGCCACGAAGAGCGCCGCGGTCAGCGGAATCAACTCGAGCACCAGCACGCGGATCACCATTTCCAGCGCGTACTGCGACAGGCCGTAGCTTTGCGCGGTGACCACGACGATCCGCGTGAGCACCATGGTCAGCAGCGTCACCAGCATGCTGAAGCCCGCCAGGATGGGCGCCGTGTCCAGCCAGGTGTGCCGCGCCAGCGCCATGCGCACGTCGGCCCGGCGGTAGCTGGAAGGCGAGAGTGCGAGCACCAGCAGCACGGCGCCGAACGTGACGATGCGCCAGGCGTTGACCACCCGGCGCAGCAGCGGCCCGCTGAGCGGCAGGACGGGCTGGGTGCGGGACGGCGCCGAAGGCATGGGCCGATGATAGCGGCCACCGACTTGCGCGCCGACCGCGTCCTCGGCACGGCCATCCCGCGCGGCCCACAATGGCGAGGCGGCCGACGGCGGCCCGAGGACGGCACATGACAACCCACGCGCACACCTATGACCTCTTCGTGATCGGCGGCGGCAGCGGCGGCGTCCGGGCGGCCCGCATGGCGGCCCAGCGCGGCGCCCGCGTCGCGGTCGCCGAGGCCGCGGCACTGGGCGGCACCTGCGTCAACGTGGGCTGCATCCCCAAGAAGCTGTACAGCTATGCCGCGCACTACGCACACGACTTCCGAGACGCCGCCGGCTTCGGCTGGAACCTCGGACATCCGCACTTCGACTGGGAGCGGCTCAAGACGAACCGGGCGACCGAGATCGCCCGCCTGAACGGCGTCTACGAGCAACTGCTGCACGGCGCCGGGGTACGCATCCTGCGCGGCTGGGCCAGCCTGGTGGACCCGCACACGGTGAAGCTGGAGACAGCCCACGGTGCGGAGACCTTCCGTGCCACGCACATCCTGATCGCGGCGGGCGGCACCCCCACGTTGCCGGCGGTGGGGGGTGCCGAACTCGGCGTGACCTCCGACAGCATGTTCGACCTCGATCCGTTCCCGCGCCGCCTGGCCGTGATCGGGGGCGGCTACATCGCGTGCGAGTTCGCCTCGATCTTCCAGGGCCTGGGCGCCCAGGTCCAGCTGCTCTATCGCGGCGAGCAGATCCTGCGGGGCTTCGACGACGAGGTGCGCGACTTCGTCGCGGGGGAGATGCGCAAGTCCGGCATCGACCTGCGCCTGCGGACCGAGGCGGAATTCCTCACCCGCGCGCCCGACGGAATCGAGCTGCTCCTCGAGGATGGCAGCCGGCTGCAGGCCGACACGGTGCTGTTCGCGACGGGGCGCGTCCCCAACGTCAACGGACTGGGCCTCGAAGCCCTGGGCGTGCGCCAGGGGCGCAACGGCGCGATCGAGGTGGACGCGAACCACCGGACCTCGGTGCCGTCGATCTACGCCGTGGGTGACGTCACCGCGCGACTGCAGCTCACCCCCGTGGCCCTGGCCGAGGCGATGGTGGTCGTCGACCACCTGTTCGGCGACGGCCGCCGGCGGATGGACTACGAGCTGGTGCCGACGGCGGTGTTCACCCACCCGAACATCGGCACGGTGGGCCTGACGGAGGCGCAGGCCCGGGAGCGGTTTCCCGAAGTGCGCGTGTTCCGCAGCGAGTTCCGGCCGCTGCGCCACACGCTCAGTGCGAGCAGCGAGCGCTGCCTGATGAAGCTGCTGGTGGACGCACGCAGCGATCGCGTGGTGGGTCTGCACATGGTGGGACCGGACGCGGGCGAGATCGTCCAGGGCTTCGCGGTCGCCCTGCAGGCGGGCGCCACCAAGGCGGTGTTCGATGCCACCATCGGCATCCATCCCACGGTGGCCGAGGAGTTCGTCACCATGCGCGAACCGGCGCGGTGAATCCGCGCCTCCAATGAAAAACGCCGGCCACCGGATGGGCCCGGCGGCCGGCGTTCGCGAAAGCTCCCTGAGCGTGCCTTCTTCAGTTGTAGGGGCGGCCGTAGGCGCGGGTGAGCGGGGCCGACTTGCCGTCTTCTTCGGGCGGCAGGTAGATGGTGGTGCGATCGATCTTGGAGTCGTAGGCAGCCAGTTCGGCGCTGGCGCTGCGAATCACGGCCCGATCCAGGGGATGGCACTGACGCTGGCTCAGTTTGGAGAGCTGCTCGGACTTGTCGATCATCTCCCGCACGGCCGCCGGATCCATCATGAGGGCGAAGGGATTCGCTGCCATCGCTGCTGTCGTCATGGACTCACTCCTGTTCAAGTTTTCGAATGCGTTTTCGAGTGAGGGGACTGTCGCCGCTGGGCCATTTTTGTAACGTCAGGTGAGTTCGTTACGCTTTGTAGGACGCCTTCGCACGCCCAGAAGGCCTCGTTTTTTCGAGGCGCGCACGCAGAGCACAATAGCTCGCATGCCCTTCTCGCCACCCCTGATCGCACCCAGCCGGCACACCGAACCCGAGCGCGCATTGGCCCAGGTGCGTGCCATCTACACACAGCAGATCGAGCACCTTCGCAGCGCGATGCAGCGGTACATCGCGGGCGACACGTTGCCCGGCCACGTGCGGGCCTGCTACCCGTACGTGCGCATCCACACCGAGACCGCGGTGCCGCAAGACGTGCTCGAGAAACTCGGCCTGAGTTACGGCTTCGTCTCGGGCGCGGGCGTGTTCGAGACCACCCTCACCCGCCCCGACCTCTACGCGAGCTACTACCTCGAGCAGTTCCGGCTGCTGCGACGCAGCCACGGCGTGGAGCTCGAGGTCGGAACGAGCACGCAGCCGATCCCGATCCATTTCTCGTTCGCCGAGAACGACCACGTCGAAGGCACGCTGAGCCCCGAGCGAAGGGCCATGCTGCGCGACCTGTTCGACCTGCCGGACCTGGGGTCGATGGACGATGGCATCGCCAACGGAACGTGGCAGCAGCAGCCCGGCGAGCCCAAACCGCTGGCGCTGTTCACCGCGGCCCGGGTCGACTATTCGCTGCACCGCCTGCGGCACTACACGGGCACGGCGCCCGAGTGGTTCCAGAACTTCGTGCTGTTCACCAATTACCAGTTCTACATCGACGAATTCGTGCGCCTCGGCCGCGAGGAGATGGCCAACCCGGACAGCGACTACACGGCCTTCGTGGAGCCGGGCAACGTGGTCACGCGGCGCGTGGGCCTCGCGGCCGGAGCGGACGGCACGCCGCCGGCCGGCAGCGAAGGCACCGAGCCGCCCCGCCTGCCACAGATGCCGGCCTACCACCTCATGCGGCCGAACCACGTGGGCATCACGATGGTGAACATCGGTGTCGGGCCGGCGAACGCCAAGACCATCACCGACCACATCGCGGTGCTGCGGCCGCACGCCTGGATGATGCTGGGCCATTGCGCGGGCCTGCGCAGCAGCCAGCAACTGGGCGACTACGTGCTGGCGCATGCCTACATGCGCGAGGACCACGTGCTGGACGAGGAGCTGCCGCTGTGGGTGCCGATCCCGGCACTGGCCGAAATCCAGCTGGCGCTGGAGAAGGCCGTGGCCGACGTGACGCAGTCCAACGGCGCCGACCTCAAGCGGATCATGCGCACCGGCACGGTGGCCAGCACCGACAACCGCAACTGGGAGCTCCTGCCCGGCAACGAGCCGCAGCGGCGCTTCAGCCAGAGCCGCGCGGTGGCCCTCGACATGGAGAGCGCCACCATCGCGGCCAACGGGTTCCGCTTCCGCGTGCCGTACGGGACGCTGCTGTGCGTGAGCGACAAACCGCTGCACGGCGAGATCAAGCTGCCGGGGATGGCCAACCACTTCTACCGCGAGCGCGTGGACCAGCACCTGCGCATCGGCATGCGCGCGATCGAGTTCCTGCGCGCGGGCGGCAGCCAGCGGCTGCACAGCCGCAAGCTGCGCGCCTTCGACGAAGTCGCCTTCCAGTGACTAGAGCGGGCTGGTGGCGCCGGCCACCGCGCCCATCGCCTCGCCCAGCCGCACCGGGCGGGTCGGCGCCCAGTCGGCCGTGAACGTGACCACGTCCTTCGGGAACAGCATCACGATGGTCGATCCGAGCAGGAAGCGTCCCATCTCCTGCCCCTGGCGCAGCACGATGTTCTGCCCCGAGTAGTCCCAGCTGCGGATGCCGCGGGTGCGCGGCGGATTGACCACCCCGTGCCACACCGTCGCCACGCTGCCGACCACCGTGGCGCCCACCAGCACGTTGACGAACGGGCCGAACGCCGTCTCGAACACGCACACCACCCGCTCGTTGCGCGCGAACAGGCCGGGCACGTGGCGCGCGGTGAGCGGGTTGACCGAGAACAGGTCGCCGGGCACGTAGACCATGCGCACCAGGCGGCCGTCGCACGGCATGTGGATGCGGTGGTAGTCCTTCGGCGCGAGATAGAGCGTGGCGAAGTGCCCGTGGTCGAAACGCCGGGCCAGGGCTTCGTCGCCGCCCACCAGGGCGGTCGTCGAGTAGCTGTGGCCCTTGGCCTGGAAGATCTGGTCGTGCTCGATCGGGCCGAACTGGCTGATCGCCGCGTCGACCGGGCACACCAGGGCCGCGTCGGCGATCGGGCGGGCGCCCTCGCGCAGCGGCCGGGTGAAGAACTCGTTGAAGGTCGCGTAGTTCTCGATCCGCGGGTCGGCCGCTTCGGCCATGTCGACGCCATAGTGCGCCACGAAGCGGCGGACGATGGCGTGCGTGAGCGGTCCGCCCCGCAGGCCGGCGAGCTTGCCCATCAGCACGGTGATCAGTTTTTTGGGCAACAGGTACTGCTGCCGGATGGCGAGGGGTGGGAACAAGCGCGTGAGCTCCGCAATGGGGTGAAAAATTCTAAGCGCCCGGGCCGGTGGCGGCTGCGACACAATCGTCGCGGACCATGGCCGAGACCCTTTTCGATGCCCGCCACCTGCGCAAGCGCTACGGCAGCAGCACCGTCGTCGACGACCTGTCGTTCCGCATTGCGGCCGGCGAGTGCGTCGGCGTGATCGGCCCGAACGGCGCGGGCAAGACCACCACCATCCGCATGGGGCTGGGCCTGACGCCGCCCGATGAAGGCACCATCGAGGCACTGGGGATGTCGATGCCGCGCGATGCGCTCGCCATCAAGGCAGGGCTGGGCGTGGTGAGCCAGTTCGATTCGCTCGACCCGGAGTTCAGCTGCGCCGAGAACCTGCTGGTCTACGGCCGCTACTTCGGGCTGCCGGACGCGGTGATCCGCGAGCGCATCCCGCGCCTGCTCGCGTTCGCGGCGCTGTCGCACAAGGCCGACGCCCGCCCGGGCGAGCTCTCGGGCGGCATGCGCCGCCGGCTCTCGCTGGCGCGCGCGCTGGTGAACGATCCGCGCCTGCTGCTGCTGGACGAACCCACGACCGGACTGGATCCTCAGGCGCGGCACCTGATGTGGGAGCGGCTGCAGCTGCTGCTGCAGCAGGGCAAGTCGATCCTGCTGACCACCCACTTCATGGACGAGGCCGAACGCCTGTGCTCCCGGCTGCTGGTCCTGGACCACGGACGCAAGATCGCCGAAGGAACGCCGCGCGAGCTGATCGCGCAGCACCTGGAACCCGACGTGGTCGAGGCCTACGGCGCAGGCGCGCTCGCGCTGGCCGCGTCCCCGCTCAAGGCCCTGGCTGGGCGGGTCGAGGTGAGCGGCGACACGGTGTTCTTCTACACGCAGGAAGCCGGTCCGCTCCTCCAGGCACTGGGCAGCCGCCCGGGCCTGCGGACCCTGCACCGGCCGGCGAACCTGGAGGACCTGTTCCTGAAGCTCACCGGACGGCAGATCCGGGAGGACGCGTGAGCAGCGGCAACTGGCGTGCCCCCGACCTGTCGCGGCGCTGGTGGCCGGTGTTCCTGCGCAACCTGCTGGTGTGGCGCAAGCTCGCGATCCCGAGCCTGGTGGGCAACATCGCCGAGCCGCTGATGTGGCTGGTGGCCTTCGGCTACGGCATGGGCGCGCTGGTCGGCCAGGTCCGGTTCGAGGGCCGCGAGGTGCCCTACATCGTCTTCCTGGCGAGCGGCTCCATCTGCATGAGCGCGATGAACGCGGCTTCGTTCGAGGCCCTGTATTCGGCGTTCTCGCGGATGCACGTGCAGAGGACCTGGGACGGGATCATGAATGCGCCGGTCTCGCTCGACAACATCGTGCTGGCCGAGACGCTCTGGGCGGCGTTCAAGTCGTTCTTCACCGTCACGGCCATCCTGTGCGTGATGCTGGCCCTGGGCATCAGCCACAGCCCCAAGCTGCTGGTCGCCTGGCTGGTGCTGCTGGGAGCCGGCGTCACCTTCTCGAGCATCGCGCTGATCTTCAACGCACTGGCCAGGAGCTACGACTTCTTCACCTACTACTTCACGCTGCTGCTCACGCCGATGATGTTCCTGTCGGGCGTGTTCTTCCCGCGCGAGCAACTGCCGGGGCCGGTTCGCGCGGTCTCCGAATGGCTGCCGCTGACCAGTGCCGTGGAACTGGTGCGGCCCCTGTTCCTCGACCAGTGGCCGGCCCATCCGCTGCGCCACGTGCTGGTGCTGCTGGCCACCACCATCGTGGCGTACCTGGTGGCGCTGGTGCTCACGCGGCGCCGCTTCGGGGTCTGACCGGACCGGACCCGATCCCACGTGAGCCACAAGGCCATCCCGAGCAGATCAATTGCACGCAATCCAATTGCGTTCTAGAATTCGGCCATGCAACGACGCAAGGCGATCACCCCGGAGGAGGCCCTCGCGCTGGACAACCAGCTGTGTTTCGCCTTGTACTCGGCTTCGCTTGCCATGACCAAGCTGTACAAGCCGCTGCTGGACGAACTCGGGCTGACCTACCCGCAGTACCTGGCGATGCTGGCCCTGTGGGAGGAGGACGGCGTGTCCGTTTCCCGGCTGGGCGAGCGGCTGCACCTGGACTCGGGCACCCTGACCCCCTTGCTCAAGCGGCTGGAGGCCGCCGGCTTCGTGGCACGGCTGCGTGCCGTGGAGGACGAACGGCGCGTGCACGTGACCCTCACGGCGGCCGGTCGCAAGCTGCGCAGCCGCGCCGAGAAGATCCCCGGCTGCATCCTTGAAGCCTCGCAGTGCTCCATCCCCGATCTCGTGCGGCTCACCCGAGAGCTGCAATCCCTGCGCGACCGGCTCGCCCGCTGACCGCTCCCTCGACTCTCCAACGAAAGGCAACCATGAACAAGCTCGACAAGGTCCTCTACACCGCACGCGCCCACACCACCGGCGGACGCGAAGGCGAATCCCGCACCGACGACGGCCGCCTCGACGTCAAGCTGTCGTCGCCCGGTGGCGCCGGGACCGGCACCAACCCGGAACAGCTGTTCGCCTCCGGCTACTCGGCGTGCTTCATCGGCGCGATGAAGGCGGTTGCCGGCAAGCAGAAGATCACCCTGCCGCAGGACCTGTCGGTCGACGCCGAAGTCGACCTGGGCCCGGTCGGCCAGGCGTACGGCATCGCCGTGCGCATGAACGTCAAGCTGCCGGGCATGGACCGCGGCGAAGCGCAGAAGCTGCTGGACACCGCGCACCAGGTCTGCCCGTACTCCAACGCCACCCGCGGCAACATCGACGTGCAGATCAACCTGGTCTGACGCACCCGCCGGCGCAGCAGCGGCCCGCCCGACCCGGCGGGCCGTTTGCCTTGGGCGGCCGCCACGCGCGGCGCGGCGAACCTGCGAGCCGAGCCGGCCGGCCAGGTCGCCCCGCTCAGGCCGGCACGACGGCCGACGCCGCCGGCAGCGGATGCAGGCAGGCCACGTGGCGCCCGTCGTCCAGCGGCGACTGCACCGGGTCGGTCAGCGCGCACTCCGCACGTGCCTCGCTGCAGCGCGTGCGGAAGCGGCAGCCCGACGGCAGGCTGGCCGGGCTTGGGATCTCGCCCTGCAGGCTCACGGACAGCGGCGCGTCGAAGCGCGGGAAGGCCTGCATCAGCGCCCGGGTGTAGGGGTGGCGCGGCGCCTGCAGGATCCGGGCGGTCGGGCCGGTCTCGACGATGCGCCCCAGGTACATCACCGCGACCTGCTCGCACAGGTAGGCGGCGACACCCAGGTCGTGCGTGACGAACACCATGGCGATGCCGCTGGTGCGCTGCAGGTCGCGCAGCAGGTTGAGCAGTTGCGCCTGGACCGACACGTCCAGGCCGGCCACCGATTCGTCGGCGACGATCACGCGGGGCTCGCAGGCGAGCGCACGGGCGACCGCGACGCGGCGCACCTGCCCGCCCGACAGCTCGGTGGCGAAACGGTGGCGCAACGCCGTCGGCAGGCCCACCTGCGCCAGCAGCTCGTCGACCCGCGCATCGATCTGCGCCTCGGGCCTGAGCCGGTGCAGCCGGATCGGCTCGGCCAGCAGTGCCGCCACGTCCAGGCGCGGGTTGAGCGAGCCGCGCGCGTCCTGGTAGATGTAGGCGACCTCGCGCGCGAAGCGGCGGCGTTGCCCGGCGTCCAGGCTGCCCAGCTCCGCCGGGCCGACCAGCACCCGGCCGTCGCTCGGCCGCTCCAGGCCGAGCATCACGCGCACCAGGGTGGACTTGCCAGAACCGCTCTCGCCCACCAGGGCCAGCGACTGGCCCGGCAGCAGGTTCAGCCGGATGCCGTCCAGGGCCTTGATGTGGCGGCGTCCGCCTTCGATCGGATAGGCCTTCTCGACGTCGAGCAGGGAGAACAGGGGCAGCGGTGCGGTGGCGCTCATGGTGGACGGCTCACGCATGCCAGCAGGCCAGGGTGACCGCGCCGTCGGCGACGCGCGGGGGACGCTCGGTGCACCGGGCCGTGGCGCGCATGCAGCGCGGCGCAAAGCGGCACCCGCCCGGCATGGCGGACAGTGCGGGCACCACGCCGGCGATCGGCTGCAGGCGCTCGGCGCCGAACTCGATCGCGCTGGCCCGCAGGCCCTGCGTGTAGGGATGGCGGGGACGGCGCAACACCTCGGCCGCCGGCCCTTCCTCGACGATCTGCCCCGCGTACATCACGGCGACCCGGTCGGCCACCTGCGCCGCCAGTGCCAGGTCGTGCAGCACGAAGACGGCCGAGGCACCGAGCGCCCGCACCCGCTCCAGGATGAGCGCCATGATCTGGGCCTGGATGGTGACGTCCAGCGCGCTGGTGGGCTCGTCGGCGATCAGCAGTTCGGGTTCGCAGGCCAGCGCGATGGCGATCATCACGCGCTGCTGCATGCCGCCCGAGAGCTCGTGCGGGTACGCCGCCAGCCGGGCCTCGGGGTCGGCGATGCCGACGCCGTCCAGCAACGCCATGGCCCGCTGCCGGCAGGCCGCCCGGCCCAGCCCCTTGTGCCGCCGCAGCGGCTCCGACAGGTGCTGCAGCACGGTGAAGCAGGGGTTGAGGGCCGCGGCGGCGTCCTGGAACACCAGTCCCATGCGCGGCCCCCGCAGCGATTGCAGTTCGCGCTCCGAGGCCTGCACGACATCCGTGCCGCCGACCCGCAGCTCGCCCTCGAGTTCCACTTCCGGCCGGCGCAGCAGGCCCATCGCCGCGAACGCGAGGGTCGACTTGCCGGCGCCGGATTCGCCGATCAGGGCCAGCGTGCGACCGGCCGGCAGGTCGATCGACACATCGTCGAGCACCGCCACGCCGCGGCGGCGCAAGGTGAGGTGGCGCGCGGACAGCCGCGGCGCAGGCGTCGGGTTCACTTCAGTCTCCACGCGTGGCCGGGTCGAGCGCATCGCGCAGCCCCTCGGCCAACAGGTTCAGTCCGACCAGCAGCACCGCCAGCGCGATGCCGGGCACGCCCGAGATCCACGGCGCCATCGTGATGAAGCCGCGGCCCTCGGAGATCATCAGCCCCCAGTCGGCGGTGGGCGGCACCACGCCCAGCCCCAGGAACGACAGCCCCGAGCCGAGCAGGATGGCGATCGACACGCGCATGCCGGCCTGGATCAGGATCGGCGACGCGATGTTCGGCAGCACGTGGCGCCACACGATCTCGCGCCCCGGCACGCCCATCAGGCGGGCGGCCTCCACGTAGGGCCGGCCCTTGACCTGCAGCACGTCGGCCCGCACCGTGCGCGCGAACGGCCCGACGAAGGACAGCCCCAGGGCCAGCATCACGTTGCCCAGGCCCAGGCCGAGCACGGCCATGAAGGCCATCGCCATGATCAGTTCGGGGAACGCGAGCAGGCCGTCGACGACGCGCATCAGCGCCCACTCGGTACGCCCCCCGCGCAGGCCGGCCAGCAGGCCCAGGGGCACGCCCAAGGCCAGCCCGAGCACGACCGAGCCGAAGCCCACCGCCAGGGCCGACCGTGCGCCGAAGAACAGGCGCGAGAGGATGTCCTGCCCGAACGAATCGGTGCCCAGCCAATGGGCCGCCGAGGGCGGCTTCATCATGTCGATGAAGTTCTGTTCGGCAGGCGGGTAAGGCGCCAGCAGCGGCGCGAACAGCGCCACCGCCAGGAACAGCAGCACGATGGCGCCGCCCACGACGGCCTTGCGCTGTCCGCGCAGCAGGTGCCAGGCTCGCGACCACGGCCGCGGACGGGCCGGGCCGGGTCCGGCGGAGAAGGTGTCAGCGGCCATGCTTGCGAAGTCTCGGGTCGAGCAGCACGTAGGTGCGGTCGACGATGAAGTTCACGGCGACGAACAGCAGCGCCGTGATCATGATGCCGGCCTGCACCACCGGGTATTCGCGCGTCTGCACCGCGTTGGTGATCATCATCCCGAGTCCGGGCAGGGTGAACACCACCTCGGTCATCACCGCGCCGCGCAGCATGCCGCCCAGCTGCAGTCCGATCACGGTGACCAGCGGCATCAGCACGTTGCGCATGCCGTGCACCCAGACCACGCGCCAGGCCGGTTCGCCCCGGGCGCGCGCCGCGGCCATGTAGGGCTGGGCCAGCACTTCCAGGAGGCTCGAACGCGTGATCGTGGCGATCAGGCCGACATACCAGGCGCCCAGCGTGAGCGCGGGCAGGGCCAGATGCCACAGTCCGCCGGCCAGGTCGTCCCAGGGCGCCACGTAGCCCATGGTGGGGAACCAGCCCAGTGTCACGCCGAAGACCCAGATCAGCACCACGCCGAGGAAGTAGCTGGGAAACGCGTTGCCGCCGATGGCGACCGCGCTGGCCGCCAGGTCCAGCCAGCTGTTGCGACGCAGCGCGGCCAGCACGCCGAGCGGGACGCCCAGCGCCAGCGCGAAGGCCAGCGACAGCCCGGCCAGCGTGAGCGTCACCGGCAGTGCCTGCTGCACCGCCTGCTGGAAGATGTCCTGCTGGCTGACATAGGACCGGCCCCAGTCGCCCTGCACGAAGCGCACCAGCCAGTGGGCGTACTGCAGCGCCAGCGGCTGGTCCAGGCCCAGCTCCCGGTACAGCTTGTCATGGGCGTCGCGGGAGAAATCGGATCCCAGCACCACGGCCACCGGGTCGCCCGGCGTGAGCTTCAGGAAGCCGAAGCTCACCACCGAGACGACGAGCAGCACCAGCAGGGTCTGGGCCACGGCGCCGAAGGCCCGGCCAAGCCCCCGTGTCGGGATCGCGAACGACATCGTCGGCCGTCCTCAGGCCAGCGACACGGTGTGCAGGTTCAGCAGGTCGGCCGGGATGTACTCGAAACCCTGCACCTTCCTGGACATGATCTTGAACACCTTCATGTGCGCCAGCACGGCCAGCGGTGCATCGGCCATCAGCGTGTCCTCGGCCTCCAGGTACAGCTTGCGGCGGACGGCGACATCGGTGGTCTCGGCCGCCGCCGCGGCCGCCTTGTCGAACACCGGATTGCTGTAGCCGACGAAGTTCCAGGGCTTGCCGGTCGACCATTCCGGGGTGATGGTCTCGTCCGGGTCCAGGTCGGCGATCCAGGCCTCGTCGTACATGTCGAAGTCGCTTGCGTTGCGGCGCTGCGTCCAGACGGCCCGGTCCACCAGCTCGATCTTCGGCTTGATGCCGATCTGCGCCAGCATGGGCGCGAGCAGCTGCGCGTTGCGCGTGCCCATGCCGCCCGACCCCGTGAAGCCTTCGGTGACGATGTACACCGGGTTGATCTCGCCCTGCACCTTGGCCTTGGCCCGCAACGCGCGCGCCTTGGCCAGGTCGAAGTACTGGCCGCGCCCCGACTTGGCGATCTTGGGATCGTAGAACTGCGACATCGGCGGCGAGATGCAGGTGTAGGCCGGAATCGCTTCGCCGAAGTAGCTCTGCTGCACGATCACGTTGCGGTCGATCGCGAACGACACGGCCTGGCGCAGCGCCGGATCGGCGAACGGGCCGCGCTTGTTGTTCATCCCGACAAAGGCGTAGTTGCCCTCCACCTGGCCGTACACGGCCAGGTTGGGGTTCTGGCGCAGCTGCGGGATGAACTGGAACGGGCATGCCGAGAGGCCATCGACCTGGCCCGACATCATCGCCGCCACGCCGGCGCTGGGTTCCTTCATCAGGCGGATCACCACCCGGTCCAGGTACGGCAGGCCGGCCTGGAAGTAGTCGGGGTTGCGCACCAGCTCGATCGAGTCGTTTTCCTTCCAGCTCGCGAACTTGAACGGGCCGGTGCCCACCGGGTTGCGTCCGAACGCCTTGCCATGCTGCTCCACCGCGCGCCGGCTGACGATCGTCCCGGCACGGCCGGTGCTGCCGGTCAGCGCCACCGGCAGGAAGGCGAAGGGCTTCTTGAAACGCAGTCGCACGGTGAGCGGATCGACGATGTCCACGCCCGCCAGCTGCTCGAACTTCCAGGCGTGCGGCGACTTCACCTCGGGGTCGGCCACCCGCTCGACGCTCCACTTCACCGCGGCCGCGTCGCACGGGTCCCCGTTGTGGAACTTCACGCCGGGGCGCAGCTTGAACACGTGCGTCTTCTCGTCGACCATGTCCCACCTGGCGGCCAGGTCGGGCGCGAAGCTGACGGTCTTGCCGTCGTAGGCCACCTTGAGCAGCCCGTTGAAGATGTTGTTGATCACCTTGATCGAGCCGCCCGAGGCCGTGAAGTGCGGATCCAGCGTGTCGATCGCATCGAGCCAGCCCAGCGTCAGGGTGCCGCCCTTCTTCGGTGCAGCCAGGGCCGGGCCCGCTCCCAGGGCCGAGGCCGCGGCCAGGCCGAGGCCGGCGCCGGCGCCGCGCAGGAAGTCGCGACGACCGAAGCCGGCGGCGAGTCGCGCCGCGAGTGCGGCCTTGTGGTCGATGTCAGACATGGTGATGCTCCAGGCAGGTGGGTGGAAAGGGAGGCCTCGGCCTTCAGGCGCCGGCTTGCAGGTACTTCACGACGTCGGGCACGGTCACCAGCACGTGATCGCGCACGATGGTTTCGCAGCGCGCGGCGTCGCCGCCGCGCAGTGCATCGAGCAGCTCCTGGTGGTGCGCGCGCGCCGTCGTGGGACGGTCGGCCAGCACCCACAGGCGCATCGGCGACTCGACCAGCGAATGGAGGCTGGCGATCTGGCGCAGCAGGCGCGGTCGCCCGCTGAAGGCGCACAGGGTTTCATGGAAGGCGCGGTGGGCGGCCGTCCAGTCCGGCTGCACGCCGTCGCGGTCGTCCAGCGAATCGAGCATGGCTTCGAGCTGCGCGATCGCGGCGGGCGTGATGCGCGGCATCGCAAGCCGCACCGCCAGGCCTTCGAGCACGGCGCGCATCTCGAAGATCTCCTGGACGTCGTCCATGTTCATGCCGCTGACCGTGACGCCCCGGTTCGGCCGGATCGTCACCAGCCCCTCGGTGGCGAGCCGGCGGAAGGCCTCGCGCACCGGCATGCGGCTGGTGCCGATCTCGCCGGCGATCACGTCCGGCACCAGCCGTTCGCCCTGGCGGTAGCGGCCCAGGCGGATCGCCGCGTGGATATGCCGGTACGCCTCGTCCTCCGCGGTGACGGGCTGCGTGGACGGGTACAGGCCGGGGCCGCTGTGGGCGTTCACGGTGCGCGAAGCTGGATCAGTGGATACACGAATCCAGTCACCGCAACTAGCATGCCAACAGGAATGCACCGCATTGGACGGGGCCTCGCCCGGGACCCGGCGCCGGGCGTCCCGGCACTCGTGCGGCACGGCTGCCGCGCGGCCGCTCGCACCACCGCGCAACCGCGCCGGCGGTGCGAAAGGGCGGCGCGCATCCAGCGCTGCGAGCGGCAACAGACCTTGCGCCGCTCGTGCGGACCGCATGGCGCCGGGCCGCGACAATCGGTGCATGGCCGATGCGCACCCCTACGACAGACTCACTCCGGACACGGTGCTCGACGCCCTGGTCCCGCTCGGCCTGCATGGCGACGGGCGCCTGATGGCCCTGAGCAGCTACGAGAACCGGGTCTACCAGGTCGAACTCGAAGATCCGCTCGACGGTCACGCCGAGGTCGTGGTCAAGTTCTACCGGCCCGGGCGCTGGACCGACGACGAGATCGCCGAGGAACACGCCTTCGCGCTGGAGCTGGACGCGGCCGAGGTCCCGGTCGTGCCGCCCCTGGTGCTGGGCGGCCGGACGCTGCACCACCACGAGGGCTTCAGCTTCAGCGTCAGTGCCCGCCGCGGCGGCCGGCGGCCCGAACTCGAGGACGAGGAGGTGCTCGAATGGATCGGCCGCTTCCTGGCCCGCATCCACACGGTGGGCGCGGCGCGCCCGTTCGGCTCACGCCCGCTGCTCGACCTGCACGGGTTCGGGACGTCGTCGCGCGACTGGCTGCTGACCAACCAGGCGATCCCGCTCGATGTCCAGGCCGCGTGGCACGGCACCTGCGATGCCGCCCTGGCCGCCATCGACCGGGCGCTGGGCGGCGCGGCGGGCCGCGGCTACGCCCAGCGGTTCGCGCTGCTGCGGCTGCACGGCGACTGCCACCCCGGCAACATCCTGTGGACGCCCGACCAGGGCCCGCACTTCGTCGACCTGGACGACGCGCGCACCGGGCCGGCGGTGCAGGACCTGTGGATGCTGCTGTCCGGCGAGCGCGCGCAACGCCAGCGCCAGCTCGGCGCGCTGCTCGACGGCTACGAGCAGGTGCGCGACTTCGACCGGGACGAGCTGGCCCTGATCGAGCCGCTGCGCACGCTGCGCCTGATCCATTACAGCGCCTGGCTGGCGCGCCGCTGGGACGACCCGGCGTTCCCCGCGGCCTTCCCGTGGTTCGGCAGCAGCGACTACTGGAAGGGCCAGGTGCAGATGCTGGAAGAGCAGCTCGAAGCGATGGCCGAGCCGCCGCTGGTGGCCTGAGCCCGGCTCAGCGGGCGATCTGCTGGGAAGCGGTGGGCGCGGCCGTGAGCGGAGCCTGCGGCAGCACCGGCGCCGTCGGCACCGCGGCCGCCGATGGCGCGAGGTTCTGTTGGGTGGCGGGGTCGTACAGCACGGTCCCCGTGCCGACCCCGACGCCGGCGCGCGCCGGGCCGTTGCCGATCGGCACGCTGGCGCCGACACCCGCACCGCCATAGACCTGCCCGCGCTGGTTCACCCCCACGCCGACCCCGAGCGGGCCGACCCCGGTGCCCACGCCGACCGAGAGCCCGCCCGTGCCGCCGCCGACGCCGATGGACACCGGTCCGACCGGGACGCTGATGCCGGCGCCCACGCCGGTGCTGGCGCAGCCCGAGAGCCCGCCGGCCAGCAGCGCGGCGGCGAGGACGTTCTGGAGGTTCATCCGGTCATTGTCGGCGTGCTGCGTCGGCGCCGTTGTGACCGGATGCTTCAGCGGACGGTGTTCTCGATCGAGCCGATGCCGTCGATCTCGACGCGCACCACGTCGCCGGCCTTGAGGTACTTGGGCGGCTTGAAGCCGATGCCCACGCCCACCGGCGTGCCGGTGGCGATCAGGTCGCCGGGGTAGAGCGTGATGCCGGCCGACAGCGTCTCGATCAGGGTCGGGATGTCGAAGATCAGGTCGGTGGTCGAGGCGTTCTGCCGCTCCTCGCCGTTGACGAAGCAGCGCACCTGGGTCTTGGTGCCGTCGCACTCGTCGGCGCTGACCAGCCACGGCCCCATCGGGCAGAAGGTGTCGAACGACTTGCCCAGCAGCCACTGCATGTGGCGGCTCTGCCAGTCGCGGGCGGTCACGTCGTTGACGATGGTGTAGCCCCACACGTGCGACATGGCGTCCTCTTTGCGGATGCCCTTGCCGCCCTTGCCGATCACCACGGTGAGCTCGGCTTCATAGTCGATCGCGTCGGACACGCCGGTGGGCATCACGATGTCGTCGCTCGGGCCGACGACAGACTCGGGCACCTTGGTGAAGTAGATCGGCACGGTCGGGATGTCCCCGCCCACCTTGGCGCTGCTGTCGAAGCCGCTGCCCGCGAATTCCTTGGCATGCGCGTGGTAGTTTTTCCCCACGCAGAAGATGTTGCGGCGCGGACGCGGAATGGGCGCGGTGAGCTGCACGGCGCCCAGGGCGATCGGCTCGCCGGGGGTGGGCAGCGCGGCACCGGCTGCCAGCATCTCGACGACGGCCAGCGCGCCACGCGCCTCGTCGGCGGCGGACAGCGCCAGCGGCAGCACGCTCTGCAGGTCGGAAGAGACGACGCCGACACGGGGGCGTCCACGGTCGAGAAAGGCGGCAATCTTCATCGGGAAAACTCTCTCCAGAATGGGGCGGCAATGTAGCATGCTAACAAGTTCAACAGGAGAGACTCCGCATGCACCGTCGTGTCGCCCTGGCAGCCGCGCTCATGGCTGCCACCGGCCTGGCCATCGCCCAGGCTCCGTATCCCAGCAAGTCCATCACCATGATCGTGCCGTTCCCGCCCGGCGGGCTGGCGGACATCGTGGCGCGGCCGGTGGCCGAGGCCATGTCGCGCGACCTGGGCCAGCCGGTCGTCATCGAGAACAAGGGTGGCGCCGGCGGCGGCATCGGCATGGGCCAGGCTGCCAAGGCCGCGCCCGACGGCTACACCATCCTGATGGCGCTGTCCTCGTACAGCGTGCTGCCCGAGGCCGACGCCATCATCGGCCGCTCGCCCATGTACTCGTACGCGGCGTTGCGGCCGATCGCGCGCTTCACGGCCGACCCCACGGTGCTCGCCGTGCGCGCCGAGGCGCCCTGGAAGACCGCCAAGGAATTCGTCGAGTACGCCCGGCAGAACCCAGGCAAGGTCAACTACGGCTCGTCGGGCAACTACGGCACCATGCACGTGCCGATGGAGATCCTGGCGCAGACGGCCGGCGTGCGCATGACGCACGTGCCGTTCACCGGCGCGGGCCCCGCCGTCGTGGCCCTGCTCGGCGGGCAGATCGACGCCGTGTCCTCCGGCCCGGCGACGGTGCTGCAGCACGTCAAGGCCGGCAAGCTGCGGGTGCTGGGCCACTGGGGCAATGGCAAGCTCGAATCGCTGCCGGACGTCCCGCCGCTCAAGCAGGCTGGCTATAACGCGGAGTACGCCCAGTGGTCGGGCCTGTTCATCCCGGCCGGCGTGCCCGAGCCCATCGCGCAGCGGCTGCGCGCGGCGGCCCGCGCCGCCGGCAACGACGCCAAGGTGCGCGAGGTGATCGGCAACTCCGGCAGCCCGGTGCAGTTCCAGGACACGCCGGCGTTCGAGAAGTACGTGCAGGCCGACGTGCGCCGCATGGCCGACGTGGTCAAGAAGATCGGCAAGGTCGAGTAAGCCCCCGCCAGGAGGACCGTCATGCTTCCCAGCCTGCAACGCATCCTGGCCGGCGCTGTCGCCGCGGCCTCCTTCGCGGTGGCGCCCGCCCTGGCGCAGAGCTGGCCGAGCCGGCCGGTGAAGCTGATCGTCCCCTATGCCACCGGCGGCCCGGCCGACGTCTACGGCCGCTTCATCGCGCAGCGTCTGGGCGACCAGCTCGGGCAGCCATTCGTGGTGGAGAACCGCCCGGGTGCCGGCGCGGTGATCGGCACCGACGCCGTGGCCAAGTCGGCCCCCGACGGCTACACGCTGCTGCTGATGTCGAACACCCACACGGTGAACGAGACGCTGCTGCAGAACAAGCCCTACAACCTCACGCGCGACTTCACGGGCATTGCCCCGATCAACTACTCGGACCTGGTGCTGGTGGCGCACCCCAAGGTGGGTGCCGCCAACGTGCAGCAGCTGGTGGCGCTGGCCAAGGGCAAACCCGGCGGGCTGAACTACGCCTCGTCGGGCAACGGCACGCCGTACCACATGGCCGGCGAGCTGTTCAAGAGCATGTCCGGCACCAGCATCGTCCATGTCCCGTACAAGGGCAGTTCCGGGGCGCGCACCGACGTCCTGGGCGGCCAGGTCGACCTGATGTTCGATGCGGTCACCACGATGGCCGAGCAGGTCAAGGCGGGCAAGGTCAAAGCGATCGCCACCACCGGCCGAAAGCGTTCGGCCGTGCTGCCGGACGTGCCCACGGTCGACGAGTCCGGCATCGCCGGCTACGACGCGACCATCTGGCTGGGCCTGCTGGCGCCCAAGGGCACGCCGGCCGCCGTGGTCGCCCGACTGAACGAGGCGGTCAGCCGCATCGCCAGCCAGCCCGACGTGCAGCAGGCCTGGGCGCAGCAGGGCGCGACCGCGCTGGTCATGTCGCCCGCGGCCTTCGACAAGTACATGCAGGACGACATTGCCAAATGGGCCAAGGTGATCCAGTCCGCCAACATCAAGGCCGAATGATGCGCACGGTGCGGATCCTCAGCGGCGGCGCCGCGCAGGGGCTGGTGAAGGCCCTGGAGCGGCCGCTGGCCGACCGCGGCATCGCGACCAGCGGGCACTTCGGCGCGGTCGGCGCCATGCGCGACAAGCTGCTGGGCGGCGAGCCCTGCGACCTGGTCATCCTGACCTCGGCCCTGGTGGCCGAGCTGGAGAGCCAGGGCCACGTGCTTCCGGGCTCGGCCACGCCGCTGGGCCGGGTGCGCACCGGGGTCGCGGTCAAGCGCGGCACGCCCCTGCCGCCGGTGGGCGATGCAGGCTCGCTGGCGCGCCTGTTGCGCGGCGCCCGTGGCATCTACTTTCCGGATCCCGAGAAGGCGACCGCCGGCATCCATTTCATGAAGGTGCTGCGCACGCTCGGACTCGACCAGGAACTGGCCCCGCGCCTGCGCACCTTCCCGAACGGCGCCACGGCCATGCGCGAGCTGGCCGCGTGCGACGAGCCCGACCTGGTCGGCTGCACGCAGTTCACCGAGATCCTGTACACGCCCGGCGTGCAGCTGGCCGGCGCGCTGCCCCAGGAGTTCGAGCTCGCCACGATGTACACGGCCGGCGTCTGCACCCGGGGCACCGCACCCGACGCCGCCGCGGTTGTGGCGGCGCTGCTCGCGTCCGACGAGGCGCGCGCCCTGCGCGAGGGCGGCGGCTTCGACCCGCTGCCCTGAAGCAGCTTCGGCCGCTCGCGCGGCCGAAGTGGCATCGCCATCGGCCGCCGAAGCGGCCGCCAGCGTCAGGCCAGCAGCGCGTTCACGCGCTTGACGTAGGCCGCCGGATCGTCGGGCAGCCCGCCTTCGGCCAGCAGCGCCTGGTCGAACAGGATCTGCGCGAGGTCGTGGAAGTGCACCGAGCCGTCCAGCTTGCGCACCAGCGGGTGCTCGGGATTGACTTCCAGCACCGGCTTGACCTCCGGCGCCTTCTGCCCCGCCTGCTTGAGCATGCGGGCCAGCTGCATGCTCATCCCGCCGTCGGTGACCACCAGGCAGGCCGGCGAGTCGACCAGCCGGGTGGTCACGCGCACGTCCTCGGCCTTGTCCTTCAGGGCCTCCTTCAGCTTGGCCAGCACCGGCTTGAAGGTCTCGGCGGCCTCCTCGGCTGCCTTCTTCTCGGCCTCGTCCTGCAGCTTGCCCAGATCGACCGCGCCCTTGGCCACCGACTGCATCGGCGTGCCGTCGAACTCGGTGAGGTAGTTCAGCGCCCACTCGTCGACGCGGTCGGTCATGAGCAGGACTTCGATCCCCTTCTTGCGGAACACCTCCAGCTGCGGGCTGCTCTTGGCCGCGGCGAGGGTGTCGGCCGTGATGTAGTAGATGGCGTCCTGGCCCTCCTTCATGCGGGCCTTGTAGTCGGCCAGCGAGACCGTCGCCGCGTCCGACTGGGTCGACGCGAAGCGCAGCAGCTTGGCGATGCGGTCGCGGTTGCCGAAGTCCTCGCCCAGGCCTTCCTTCAGGACAGCGCCGAACTCGGCGTAGAACTTCGCGTACTTGCCCTTGTCCTCCTCGGACGCCGCCTCGTCCTTCTCCAGCCGGGCCAGGTCCTCCAGCATCGCCAGCACGCGCTTGGTGCTGCCTTCCCGGATCGCGCGCACGTCGCGGCTCTCCTGCAGCAGTTCGCGGCTGACGTTCAGCGGCAGGTCGGCCGAGTCGATCACGCCCTTGACGAAGCGCAGGTACACCGGCATCAGCGCCTCGGCCTCGTCCATGATGAACACGCGCTTGACGTACAGCTTCACGCCCGGCGCCTTCTCGCGGTTCCAGAGGTCGAACGGCGCGTGCGCCGGCAGGTACAGCAGCTGCACGTACTCGGTCGCGCCTTCCACCCGGTTGTGCGACCAGGCCAGCGGGGCCTCGTGGTCGTGGCTGATCTGCCGGTAGAACTCCTGGTACTGCTCGGGCGTGATGTCCTTCTTCGGCCGGCTCCACAGCGCGCTGGCCTGGTTGACGGTCTCCCACTCGTCGGTGAGCACCATCTCGCCGCCCTTGTTGTCCTCGCCCTCCTTCCACTCCTCCTTGCGCATCAGGATGGGCAGCGAGATGTGGTCGGAATACTTGGAGATGATCGACTTGAGCTTCCAGGTGGAGAGGTACTCCGCGGCGTCCTCGCGCAGGTGCAGCACGACGCTGGTGCCGCGCTCCGGCCGCTCGATCGCCTCCACCTCGAAGTCGCCGGCCCCGGCACTGACCCAGCGCACGCCTTCGCCAGGCGGCAGGCCGGCGCGGCGCGATTCGACGGTGATGCGGTCCGCCACGATGAAGCCGGAGTAGAAGCCGACGCCGAACTGGCCGATCAGCTGGGCGTCCGATTTCTGGTCGCCGGACAGCCGGCTCATGAACTCGCGCGTGCCGCTCTTGGCGATGGTGCCCAGGTTGTCGATCGCCTCCTGCTGCGACAGCCCGATGCCGTTGTCCGTGATCGTCAGCGTGCGGGCCTGCTTGTCGAAGTCGACCCGCACTTCCAGGTTCGGGGCGTCCTCGTAGAGCGCGGTGTCGTTCAAGGCCTCGAAGCGCAGCTTGTCGCAGGCATCGGAGGCATTGGAGATCAGCTCGCGCAGGAAGATCTCCTTGTTGGAGTAGAGCGAGTGGGTGACCAGGTGCAGCAGCTGTGCGACCTCGGCCTGGAAGGAGAGCGTCTGTTTGTTCTGGGACATGGGTGGTCGTTTGCTGAACGGAAAGCCAGCAGAGCTTGGGGATGGCCGCGCGGATTTCAAGAACCGGCGGGAGCCGGATTGTGCCGATGGTCCGACGCAACAGCAGCTGGGCGGCGACGTGACATTTCGGACGGACGGCCCCCACAGGCGGACACGTCGCGCGCGTCGGACCGTGACATGTTGTTACAGTAGCCCTTGCTCCCCATCCAAACGACCTGTCTCATGGAATTCCAGCTTCCCCTTCCTGGCACCGACCCGTCCGCCGAACCCGGCCATGGCGACGTGCTGCTGGAGCTGGAAGCCCGCGTCACCTTCACCGTGCCGCCGGTCCTGGGCCGGGCACGCCGGGCGGCGGGCACCTGGCGCGTGGCCACACCCCGGCGTCCCGCGGCCTCGGCCCTGCACTGCCGTGTCGAGGGGCTCGCGTCCGAGCCGGTGACGTTCACCGCGCCGCGCCGCACCGACACCCAGTAAGGGCCGCGCCGGCCCTCCCAAAGAAAACGCCCCGCGAGCGGGGCGTTGCTGCTGGCGCGAAGAGAACCGCTCAGATGGCGGCTTCGCCGTGGGCGATGCGGCCCAGGCGCACCGCTTGGGCGGTGTCCGACCGCACGGCCTGGCGGTCCACGGCGGACTGCACCGGCGCGGCGACGCGCGAGCCGTTCGGCTCGAAGTTGTAGTTGCGCACGGCCTGCACGGCTTCGGCGCGCACTTCGGCGCGGGCGCGCTCGCCCTGGAAAGGCTGGTTGTTGGTGGCGACGTCGGCTTCGCCGGCACGGGCAGTGGCGGAGAAGGCAGCAGCGACAGCGGCGACGGCGAGGAGGGCTTTGGCGTTCATGGTGAGTGACCTTTCAGTGGTTGAGGTTGCGGTCGGTGCGGGCTGTTCGAAGAGCGCTGCATCAACCGTGGTCTCACTGTAGGCAACGACAGTGAGGCCGCCCTTAGCGTTCGCTTAGCTGGCGATTAGGACGCCGCGGCGGCCGCGTGCGCTGGCCCGACGGCCGGCGCCGCAGCCGCAGGCTCCGTCCGGGCCGGGGCCAGCGGCTCGAGCCGCGCCACCAGGCCGCTGCGGTCGCTGCGGTTGCGCAACTGGATGCGCAGGCCGCAGCGCTGCGCCGCCGTCTGCGCGATCGACAGTCCGAGGCCGCTGCCGCGCGTGCCGTTCCCCGGCACGCGGAAGAAGCGGTCGAACACGCGCCCGAGCTGGTCTGGCGGAATGCCGGGGCCGGTGTCCACCACCTCCACCACGGGGCCCTGGGCCCCCTGGGACAGCCGCACGTCCACCACGCCGCCTTCGGGCGTGTAGCGCAACGCGTTCTCGATCAGGTTGTCGAGCACGCTGCGCAGGTCGCTTGCCGCGCAGCGCAGCACCAGCGCCGTGGTGACGGGCGTGTCGACCTCGACGCCCAGGTCGATGTGCCGCTGGTCGGCCAGCGCGATCAGCCCATCGACGCTCTGGTGCACCTGCGCCTGCAGGTCCACCGCGACGACCGGCTCCAGCGAAGCCACCGCCTCGTTGCGCGAGAGCTTGAGCAACTGGTCGACCAGACGCTGGGCCCGGCTCACGCCCGCCTCCAGCTGCGCGAAGCTCTGCGCACAGGCGCCCTGGGGCAGGTCGCACCGCACGTTCTCCAGCTGGAGCGCCACCGCCGTGATCGGCGTGCGCAGTTCATGGGCGGCGTCCTGCACGAAGCGGCGCTGGGTGGCGAACGCCACGCGCAGCCGGGCCAGCAGGGTGTTGAACGATTCCACCAGCGGCGCGATCTCGCCCGGAACGCCGCTGAGCGGCAGCTCGGTGATGCTGTTCTCGTCCTGCTGCGCGGCTTTCTCGCCGATCGCACGGATCTCGCGCGACAGCGTCTGGGCCACGCCCCACAGGATCAGGATGGCCAGCGGCAGCAGGATCAGCACCGGCGCGACCGCGGCGCCGGCGCGCTCGACCACCAGCTTCTGGCGGAAGGCACCGCTTTGCAGCACCTGCACGGACTTGCCGGTGGTGGCCGACTGGGTGGTGTAGACGCGCCAGCGGTTCCCGCCGGACTCGATGTCCCGCAGCCCGGGCCCGGCGGCCAGCGGCACCGCCACGTCGGGCACCGAGGTGACGTCCAGCTGGCGGTCGCGCGTCCAGACCTGGGCCGCGTACACGCCCCAGCTGTGCATCCGCTCGAGCTGAATGCGCGGCAGGGCGACATGCTCGTCCTGCGCGGCGATCGACTCGCCCAGCCGCTCCATCTGCTCGTCCATGAACGAGCCGACCATGCGGTTGTAGGTCCAGTAGGACAGCGCCGCCGACGCGGCGCCCACCAGCAGGAACAGGGGGACGAGCCAGAGCAGCAACGCGCGCTGCAGCGAGCACACCGGGCCTCTCGACAGGATCCGCATCACGCACCCTCCTTGTGGACCGCGACCGGCTGCCCCGCCGCGATGCGCCAGCCGAGGCCGCGCACATTTCGGATGACGTCGGCGCCGAGCTTGCGGCGCATGCCATGGATCAGCACGTCGACCGCATTGCTGCTCACCTCCTCGCCCCAGCCGTAGATCCGGCTCTCGAGCTGGTCGCGCGAGAGGATCGCCCCGGGCCGCTCGAGCAGCGCGTGCAGCAGCGCGAACTCGCGCGCCGACAGCTGCGATCGGTCGCCGTGCACCAGCACCTCGCGCGTGGTCAGGTCCAGCTGCACCGCCTCCGTGCCGATGATCGAGTGGGCAGCCCCGTCGCGACGGCGGATCACCGCCCGCATGCGCGCCAGCAGTTCGCGGAATTCATAGGGCTTGACCAGATAGTCGTCGGCGCCGATGTCCAGCCCCGTGATCCGGTCGTCCAGCCCGTCGCGCGCCGTCAGCACGAGCACCGGCGTGCGGTCCCCCTGCGCCCGGGCGGTGCGCAGCACCTCGATGCCATCCTTGCGGGGCAGGCCGAGGTCCAGCAGCACGCACGCATAGCCGCCGTCGGCCATGGCGCTCTGCGCCAGCTCGCCCTCCTTGACCCAGTCGACCGACCAGCCGTTGGCCTCCAGCGCCTTGTGCAGGCTCTGGCCGATCATTTCGTCGTCTTCCACCAGCAGGACTCGCACGCAGTACTCCAGGAGCAGAAAGGGCGTGGGCGCCGCGCCGGACACCTCACGGGATGGCGGATCCGGCCGCGGCAATCCGCGCGCCAGCCCGCCCCGAGACGCCAAGCGTAGCGAAACAGTGTTAGCCACCGGTTAGTCGGCCGCCACCGCGGTCGCCGGCGTCCCGATCGCCAGCCGCCCATCCGCCTCCGGCTGCCGACTGTCGCGCCGCCGACCGCCCATCACGGCCGCACGACTCGGCTTTTGTGGCGTCCCGTCCAAGTTGTTGATCCGGAACGACATTTGTATTGCTGAATGTTACGGTGTTCGCTACAGTCCAGTCTGAAGTAGCGAATTCCGTCACCGCCTTAGGGCGTTTTCTCAAGGGGACCCCCATGACACCCGGACATTTCCTGAAAGCCGCCCTGGCCGCTGTGGCTGTCGCCGCAACCTCCGCCGCCTTCGCCGACACGCAGCCCCTGACCGTCAACGCGACCGTCCAGGCCGTGTGCAAGTTCACCAGCGCCGCCCGCACCCTGAGCTTCAACATCGACCCGTCCGTCGCCGGCCCGGTCGCTGGCGTGATGAGTGGCACCGTCACCTACAAGTGCACCAAGGGCACCGTCGGCACCGGCGTGGCCGCCGGCAACGGCAACAACTTCGCGGGCGGCACCCGCCAGATGTCGACCGGCGGCACCACGCCCAACCTGCTGCCCTACACGCTCACGCTCACCGGCGGCACGGCGACCGGCACCGGTTTCGGCGCCTCGTCGACCGACAGCACCATCACCATCACCGGCTCGGTCGCCGCGGCCGACTACGCCAACCTGCCGGCGAGCACCGCCTACACCGACACCGTCCAGCTCACGCTGACGCCCTGATGGCCCCGGCGCGCCGGGCCAGCGCCGCGCACCTTTCCATGGCCCCAGCTCCCGCTGCGCGCCGTGCGGCGATCACGCATGTCGCGGTCGCCGCCGCGCTGCTGCTGGCGTCTGCCGGCGCCGAGGCCCGCAACGGCACCTGCCTGTTCCGCACCAACGGCACCATGACGATGGGCTTCGGCACCATCAATCCGAGCGCCACGACCAACGTGGTGGCGTCGATCACGACCGGCAACGTGGCCCAGATCGGCGACTGCCGCGGCGTCACCATGGCGGTCACGGCCGACGACGGCAGCAACTTCAGCGGCAGCCGTCGCATGGCCAACGCCGCCCGGACGGACTTCATCCCGTACGCACTCACGCTGCCCGCCAACCGCACCGGACCCGGGAACAACAACTATGTCGACCTGGTGATCACCGGTACAGTCACGCCGGCCGGGTTCCAGAACGCCCGGGCGGGGGCCTACACCGACAGGGTGGTGATCACCGTCAGCCCCTGACGCGGTGACGAGGAAGTCGAAGTGATGTTCAGTTGTGCATGCAGGGCGGCCATGGCCCTGCTGGTGGCCGCCAGCCTGCTGCCGGCCGCCGTGGTGGCCGGCGAGTTCGCCGTGACCCCGATCCGGATGGAGCTTGGCGCCGGCACCCGCACCGGTGCGTTCACGGTCCGCAACGAGGGCAAGGACCCGCTGCCGCTGCAGGTGCGCGGGATGACCTGGTCGCAGGACGCTGCGGGGCAGGACCAGTACGAGGACGCCAAGGACCTGGTCTACTTCCCCCGCGTGCTCTCGGTCGAGCCCGGGCAGGAGGCCGTCATCCGCGTCGGCATCCGGATGCCGCCGGCCGACGCCGAGAAGACCTACCGCGTGTTCATCGAGGAACTGCCGGCGCCCGCCGATGCCGAAGGCAAGCGCGGGGCGGCCCTGACCTTCCTGGTGCGCTTCGGCGCCCCCGTCTTCGTCAGGCCGGCCGCGACCACCGATGCCCTGCTGCTCGAAGGGCTCGGCGCCGCCCGCGGGCAGGCCACCTTCAGCATGCACAACGCAGGCAACCAGCACCAGGTCGTCGAGAACATCGTGGTGCGCGGGCTGGCGACCGACGGCCAGGAGCTCTTCGCCGTCGCGCTGACCGACCGCTACCTGCTGGCCGGCACCCGCAAGCGGTACAGCGCCCCGATCCCGCGGGAAGCCTGCGGCCGGCTCGCGAGCCTGTCGGCCGAGGCGACCACCGACAAGGCCAAGGCCTCCGGGCGGATGGCTGTCGCCGGTGCGGCGTGCGACTGAGGGTGCCGGCGCGACGCGCGTGACGATGCGGCGCGCCCTGGCCGCGTCGGTGCTGCTGGCTGCCCTGGCCCTGGCGGCGGGGCCGCTGCGCGCGCAGACGCCGGGGCCCTCCGCGGCGCCGATGGAGCAGCTCGTGCTGGCGACCCAGCTGAACACCGTCGCCGCCGGCGACCTGTTCGCGCTGCGCAGCGCCGGCGGCGACCTGCTGGTGCGGCTGTCGGACCTGCAGAGCCTGGGGTTGAAGATCCCCGAGGCGCTGGCGCGACCCGTCGATGGCGAGCCCTACGTGCCGCTGCGCGACGTGCCGGGACTGCAGCACCGCGTCGATGCGGCCCGCCTGGTGCTCGAACTGCAGGCCGAACCCGCGCTGCTGCCGACGCGCACCCTCCAGCTGTCGCAGCCCCAGCGCGCCCACCTGGTGAGCCCGCCCGGCCCCACGGCCTTCCTCAACTACGCGCTGCAGGCGGGCACCCTCGCCGGCGGCTCGGCCGAGGCCACGCTCACCACCGAAGCCGGCCTGCGCACGGGCGACCTGCTGCTGCTGTCGGAGGCGGCGACGGTGCGCGACAGCGCCGGCGAACCGAGGATGGTGCGCCTCATGAGCCGCGCGATCCGGGACGACGTCGACACCCTGCGCCGCGTCACCGTGGGCGACTTCTACAGCCCGACCGCGGACCTGGGCACTTCGGTCAACCTGGGCGGCGTGGCCATCGCCAAGCAGTACGGTCTCGATCCGTCCGTCCTGCGCCAGCCGCTGAGCAACCTGCGCGGGCAGGTCGCGGTGCCGAGCGACGTGGAGGTGCTGGTCGACGGCCAGCGGGTGCGCCTGGAACGGGTGCAGCCTGGCGAGTTCCAGCTGCGCGACCTGTACGGCTACGGCGGCGCGCGCTCGGTGCAGCTGGTGGTGCGGGACGCCTTCGGCCGCGTGCAGCAGCTGGACTATTCCGTCTACTTCACCGACCAGCCGCTGCGCCAGGGGCTGCACGACTACAGCTACGGCGCCGGCCTGCTGCGGCGTGGCTTCGGCAGCGCCAGCAACCAGTACGGTCCGGCGGCCTTCTCCGGCTACCACCGGTACGGGCTGACGGACGGCATCACCCTCGGGGTGCGGGCCGAAGGCCGCCAGGCGCTGCAGAACGGGGGCCTGCTCGGCACCTTCGTGCTGGGGCCAGCCGGCGTGCTGAGTGCCGCCGTGTCGTCCAGCCGCGCGCAGGGCCAGGGCGGCTGGGCGGGCGCCCTCGCCTACAACTACCAGCAGCAGGGCTTCAGCGCGGGCTTGAGCAGCCGGCGCGATTCGGCCGGCTACGCCAGCCTCGGTGATCCGCTCACGATGTCGAACCGCCGCGGCGAGAGCACCGTGTACGGCGGCCTGGCGCTCGCCGGGCTGGGCACCTTCACGCTCAGCCGGTCACTCCTGTCGGTGCATGCCTGGGTGCCCCTGCCTGCTGGATTCCTCCCCACGCTCCTGCAGCCGCAGCAGGTGAGTTCGTTGCGCTACAGCGTCCCGCTGGTGGCGGGGCTGGCGAACCTGACGGTGAACCTCAACCGCATCCGCGACGCGACCGGCCCGCGCACCGAACTGACCGCCAGCGTGGTCCTGTACTTCGAGCGCGACCAGTCGTTCCAGGCCGGCGTGCGCAGCACCCGCGACACCCGTGTTGCCTCCGCGCGGGTCACGCGCAACCCGGGCATCGGCGAGGGCTTCGGCTACGACCTCGCGGTCGACGACGGCGAGGAAGCCGGGGCGCGCACGCAGCAGTGGCGCGCCGCCGGCCAGGTCAACGCCGCCAGGGCGATCCTGCGGCTCGAGGCCGAACGCAGCCGGGGCGGCGAGGCCGGCTCCGAAGGCTACCGGGCCGGGGTGGCCGGCGCCCTCGCGTTCATCGACGGCCAGCTGCGCGCCAGCCGCCCGATTGCCGACAGCTTCGCGCTGGCGCGGGTGGGCGACCTGCCGGATGTGCCCGTGGCCCTCAATGGCACCCCGATGGGCCGCACCGATGCCGCCGGCACCGTGCTGCTGCCGTCGCTGGCGGCCTACTACGACAACGAGATCTCGATCGACGAAGCCGCCATCCCGATCGACCATGCCATCGGCCGCGTGTCGCAGCGCGTCGCCCCGCTGTACCGATCGGGCGCGGTAGTCGATTTCGGCGTGACCCGGGTGCGCTCGGTCACCGGCCGCCTGGTCCGGCTGCGCGAGGGCCGGCCCGAACCGGTCGATCTGCAGGAGCTGCTGCTGCAGGTGGGGCCGAAGCAGGCGCGCAGCCTCACCGGGCGTGGCGGAGAGCTGTACTTCGAGAACCTCGGGAGCGGTCGCTACCGCGGCCGCGCCCTGCCGGCGGCGGAAGCCGCGGGATGCGAGTTCGAACTGGCTGTCCCCGAGTCCGCGGACAGCTTCCTCGAGCTGGGCGACGTCGCCTGCCGCTGACCGCTAGAGCAGCTGGGCCGACAGCTGGATCGGCCAGGCGTGCGTGCCGGGCGGCGTGGCCTTGGCCAGGAACAGGCGGAACCGCAGCAGGTGGTCGGTGCGCTGGCGGCCTGCGCCGGATCCGGGCAGCGCCACGAAGCCGCCGTTGCGGCCCACCAGCACCACGCGGCCGAGTCCGCTGACATCGGTGCGCTCGATGTACTCGCTGGTCGGCGCCACCAGCAGCAGCGCGCCGCGCGGATGGTTGCTCGTCACGGAGACCTGCACCGGGGTGTCGACATCGACCCAGCCGCGTTCCACGTCCTGCAGGCCGATCGTCACGGTGCGCGGCGCCGACACCGCCTCCAGCCGGGTGAACGGCAGGATCGTCGCCGACACCGTGAGCGTGCTGGTGCTGCCACCCGCCCCGACCGGGACGGCGGCGGCCGCCAGGCCGGCCAGCACCGCCGCGCGCAGGAACCACTGGGTCCCGCCGCCGGGGACGCCGCGGCGGCAAGGTGCAGGCGCAAAGCGCATGGCAGGTCGGGCAGGGGCTCCCATGGAAACCCATGCTAGGCAGCCGACACGCCTGCGACGTAGGCGATGGGCGCAGGCGCCATCAGCCATTCACCACTCAAGAACGCCGCCGCGCCGCCGATAACGCGGCGCAGCGCGGCTCAGAACCGCTCGCCCGGTTGCAGGTAGCGCCACAGCCCCTGCGGCAGTTGCCCGAGCGTCACGCGGCCGATGCGCACGCGCTTGAGGCCGACCACCTTCAGGCCGACCAGTTCGCACATGCGGCGGATCTGCCGCTTGCGCCCTTCGGTGAGCACGAAGCGCAGCTGCTCGGGGTTCTGCCAGTCCACCCGGGCCGGCTTGAGCGGCCGCCCGTCCAGCGACAGCCCATGGCGCAGGCGGGCCAGCTGCGCGGGCGGCAGGGCGGACTGCACGTCGCGCACCACCGGCCCGAGGCTGACGCGCACCAGGTATTCCTTCTCGATGCCGGAGTCCTCGCCGATCAACTGGCGGGCGACGCGACCATCCTGCGTCAGCACCAGCAGGCCGGTCGAGTCGATGTCCAGGCGCCCCGCCGGCGCCAGACCGCGCAGCTGCGCCGGTGAGAAGCGGATGGGCGAGGCATCGCCGCTCCAGCGGCTGCGCTCCTGCACCAGGGTCACGGCCGGCTGGTAGCCGTCCTCGGCCTGCCCGCTGACGTACCCGACGGGCTTGTGGAGCAGGATGGTGACCTGCTGCTGCTGCTGCCCCTGGGCGCGCCGGTCGACCTCGATGCGGGCCTCGGGCGCCACCTGCAGCCCCATGGTGGCGACCACGCCGTCCACCCGCACCCAGCCCCTGGCGATCCAGTCGTCGGCTTCGCGGCGGGAGCACAGGCCGAGTTCGGCCATGCGCTTGTTCAGGCGGGTGGTCGCGGGGGCGGCATCGGGCATGGAGGCGCGATTATCCCGGGGCCTCGTGGTCCGGCCGCGCGGACAAACGTGGTCCGGCGCGCAGTGCGCCGAGGTCCAGCACCCGCAGGCCACCGTACTCCACCCGGATCGCCCCCTGCGCTTCCAGCGTCCCCAGCGCCTCGTTGACCCGCTGGCGCGACAGGCCGACCAGGTAGCCGAGCTCCTGCTGCGTGATGCGCAGCACCTCGCCCACGCCCGGGTAGAGCACCGGGTTGAACAGCGCCGCCAGGCTGCGGGCGACGCGCACGTCGGGATCGTTCAGCCGGTCGATCTCACGGGCGGCGATGAACTGGGCCAGCCGTTCGTTCAGCTGGTTCATCACGAAGCGGTTGAAGCCCAGCGAGTGGTCCAGCAGCCAGTGGAAGGTGTCCACCGGCAGCCCGGCGACGACGCTGCGGCGCAGCGGCTCGATGTTGTAGCGGTAGGCCTCGCGCTTGAGCGCGGTGCCCTCGCCGAACCAGCCCCCGGGCGGCACGCCGGTGTAGGTCATGGGTTGGCCGCGGCTGCTGTCCGTGCTCATCTTGAGCAGGCCCTCGACCACGCCGAACCAGTAGGTCACCGGGCGCCCGACGCGGCAGACGAAGTCGCCGGGGCGCGCGTCGCCGACGGTGATGTCCCGCACAGTGCGCTCGGCCTCGGCGGGCGACAGCAACTTCAGCCAGGGGATCCCCTCCAGCTCGGCCGCGCTCGGAGGGCGGCGTCGCTGGTGCAGCGACAGCTCGGGGCGCGCAACCTGCATGCGGGTAAGTCCGGCGAGGGGAATCCCGAAGATTGTCGTTGCAAAGACATCCGGGCGTCAAAGTGCCGCCTACGATCCGCGCCACTCACCCGGACACCCGCCCGGGCCAAGGATCCCGATGGACACGACGTTCCCTCGCCTGTTGCTCCAGCACGCCGCGCAGCGTCCGGCAGCGGCGGCGATGCGGGAGAAGGACTACGGGATCTGGCAGACCCTCACCTGGTCGGGCCTGGCCCGGCTCACCGAGCAGCTCGCGTGCGGCCTGCACCAGGCGGGGCTGCGGCGGGGCGAACACCTGGTGGTGATGGGCGCCAACCGCCCCCGGCTCTACGCCACCCTGCTGGCGGCGCAGTCCCTGGGTGCGGTCCCGGTGCCGCTGTACCAGGACGCGGCGGCGGCGGAGTGCGTCTTCCCGATCAACAACGCCGAGGTGCGCTTCGCCTTCGCCGAGGACCAGGAGCAGGTGGACAAGCTGCTGGAGGTCCGCCCGCAGTGTCCGCAGCTGCAGGCGATCTGGTTCGACGAGCCGCGCGGGCTGCGCCACTACGCCGAGCCGGGGCTGGCGTCCATCGACACCCTCATCGAGAGCGGCCGCGCCTTCGCCGCCGACCATCCCGGGTTCTTCCCCGAGGCGATCGAGCAGGCGGCGCCGGACGACGTGGCGGCCATGTTCTTCACCTCGGGCACCACCGGCCATCCCAAGGGCGTCGTGCATTCGCACCGCACGCTGCTCGACCGCGCGCGCGCCGGCGCCGCCTTCGACCGGCTCACCGAGCGCGAGGAAGTGCTGGCCTACCTGCCGCCGGCCTGGATCGGCCAGAACATCTTCAGCTACGCGCAGTGGCTGGCCTGCGGCTACGTGGTGAACTGCCCCGAGTCGGCGGGCACGGTGATGATCGACCTGAAGGAGATCGGGCCCACCTACTACTTCGCCCCGCCACGGGTGTTCGAGGCCCTGCTCACCACGGTGATGATCCGGATGGAGGATGCCGGCGCCCTCAAGCGCGGCCTGTTCCATGCCTGCATGCGGCTGGCGCGCCGGGTCGGGCCGGCGTTGATGGACCGGCAGCCCGTGCGCACGCTCGACCGGCTGGCCTGGCGGCTGGGCGACCTGCTGGTGTATGGGCCGCTGCGCAACAACCTGGGCTTCTCGCGCGTGCGCGTCGCCTACACGGCGGGCGAGGCGATCGGCCCCGACCTGTTCACCTTCTACCGCTCGATCGGCATCAACCTCAAGCAGCTGTACGGCTCGACCGAGACGGCGGTGTTCGTCTGCCTGCAGCCGGACGACCAGGCGCGGGCCGACACCGTGGGCGTTCCGATCGACGGAGTGGAGATCCGGGTGGCGGACAACGGCGAGATCCTGGTGCGCTCGCCCGGCCTGCTCAAGGGCTACTACAAGAACCCGCAGGCCACCGCCGACGTGCTGTCGGCCGACGGCTGGTACCACACCAGCGATGCCGGCTTCATCGACGGCAACGGCCACCTGAAGATCATCGACCGCGTGAAGGACGTCGGCCGACTGAGCGGCGGCCCCAACGACGGCGCGATGTTCGCGCCGAAGTACGTGGAGAACAAGCTCAAGTTCTTCCCGCACATCAAGGAGGTGGTGGCCTACGGCGACGGCCGCGACCGTGTCTGCGTGATGGTCAACATCGACTTCGACGCGGTGGGCAACTGGGCCGAGCGACGCAACCTGCCGTACGCCGGCTACACCGACCTGGCGCAGAAGCCCGAGGTCTACGAGCTGGTGCGCGACTGCGTCGAGAAGGTCAACGCCGACCTGGCAGCCGACGAGAAGCTGGCCGGCTCGCAGGTGAGCCGCTTCCTCATCCTGCACAAGGAACTCGACGCCGACGACGGCGAGCTCACGCGCACCAACAAGGTCCGCCGCGGGTTCATCGCCGGCAAGTACCAGCCGCTGGTGGGCGCGCTGTACGACGGCCGGCACGAGCAGTTCATCGAGACCCAGGTGAAGTTCGAGGACGGCCGCAGCGGCAGCGTGAGCGCGACGCTGAAGATCGTCGACACGCGGATCTTCCCGCCGGTGAGGGCCGCCGCATGAAGCGGCATGCCGCACCGCCCGCCGCATCGCCGTGCCCGGGGGACGATCGATGAACATGATGGCCGACCCCGCCGTGCTCGCGCAGCAGCCCCAGGGCGCGCGGGGCGGCGACCGCCGCTTCGGCGACGTGATCCTGGACGTGCGCAACATCTCGCTCGCCTTCGGCGGCGTCAAGGCGCTGACCGACATCTCGTTCGATGTGCGCGAGCACGAGATCCGCGCCATCATCGGCCCGAACGGCGCCGGCAAGAGCTCGATGCTCAACTGCATCAATGGCGTCTACCAGCCGCAGCAGGGCACCATCACTTTCCGCGGCAAGAGCTTCCGGCACATGCGCAGCCGCCAGGTCGCGCAGATGGGCGTGGCGCGCACCTTCCAGAACCTGGCGCTGTTCAAGGGCATGAGCGTGCTGGACAACATCATGACCGGCCGCAACCTGCGCATCCGCAGCAACCTGCTGCTGCAGGCGCTGCGCATCGGCCCGGCCGAGCGCGAGGAGATCCGCCACCGCGAGCACGTCGAGCGGATCATCGACTTCCTGGAGATCCAGGCATTCCGCAAGACGCCGGTCGGCCAGCTGCCCTATGGCCTGCAAAAGCGCGTGGACCTGGGCCGCGCCCTGGCGATGGAGCCGCAGGTGCTGCTGCTGGACGAGCCGATGGCCGGCATGAACGTCGAGGAGAAGCAGGACATGTGCCGCTTCGTGCTCGACGTCAACGACGAGTTCGGCACCACGGTGGTCCTGATCGAGCACGACATGGGCGTGGTGATGGACATCAGCGACCGCGTGGTGGTGCTCGACTACGGCCGCAAGATCGGCGACGGCACGCCGGACGACGTGCGCGGCAACCCCGACGTCATCAAGGCCTACCTGGGCACGGAGCACTAGACGCCATGGGCTTCTTCCTCGAGACGCTGCTGGGCGGCCTGATGGCCGGGATGCTCTACTCGCTGGTGGCGCTGGGCTTCGTGCTGATCTTCAAGGCGTCCGGCGTCTTCAACTTCGCGCAGGGGGCGATGGTCCTGTTCGGCGCCCTGGCGATGGCGCGCTTCGCCGAGTGGCTGCCCGCCTGGACCGGCATCGACAGCCGGCTGTTCGCCAACGTGGGCGCGTTCCTCATCGCCGGCGCCATCATGTTCGTGGTCGCCTGGCTGATCGAGTTCCTGGTGCTGCGCCACCTGGTCAACCAGGAGGGCGCCACGCTGCTGATGGCGACCCTGGGCATCACCTACTTCCTCGAGGGCGTCGGCCAGACGCTGTTCGGCAGCAGCATCTACAAGATCGACATCGGGATGCCCAAGGACCCGGTGATCGCCTTCGAGTCCACCTTCCAGGGCGGCATCCTGATCAACAAGGAAGACCTGATCGCCGCGCTGATCGCCGCCGCGATGGTCGCGCTGCTGAGCGTGTTCTTCCAGAAGACCGGCACCGGCCGCGCGCTGCGCGCGGTGGCCGACGACCACCAGGCCGCGCAGTCCATCGGGATCCCGCTCAACCGCATCTGGGTGATCGTCTGGTGCGTGGCGGGCGTGGTGGCACTGGTGGCGGGGATGATCTGGGGCAGCAAGCTGGGCGTGCAGTTCTCGCTGGCCACGGTGGCCTTGCGCGCGCTGCCGGTGGTGATCCTGGGCGGCCTCACCTCGGTGCCGGGGGCCATCCTGGGCGGGCTGATCATCGGGGTGGGCGAGAAGCTCTCGGAGGTCTACATCGGCCCGCTGGTGGGCGGCGGCATCGAGATCTGGTTCGCCTACGTCCTGGCCCTGGCCTTCCTGCTGGTGCGGCCCCAGGGGCTGTTCGGCGAGAAGATCATCGATCGCGTCTGAGGTGCGCCAGCATGCTGTACCGGGAAAACGGCCAGTTCAAGACCAGCTACCGGGCCGACCAGCAGATCTTCCCGATCCTGCAGGACCGGCTGGCGATCGTGCTGCTGCTGGTGGTGGCCTACGCGGTGGTCCCCGGCCTGGCCAGCGACTACCTGTTCCGCGCCATCCTGATTCCGTTCCTGATCATGGCGCTGGCCGCCCTCGGGGTGAACATCCTGGTGGGCTACTGCGGGCAGATCTCGCTCGGCTCGGGCGCCTTCATGGCGGTGGGTGCCTACGGCGCCTACAACTTCTTCGTGCGCATCCCCGACATGCCGCTGGTGCCGGCGATCCTGCTGGGCGGGCTGTGCGCGACGCTGTTCGGCATCCTCTTCGGCCTGCCCAGCCTGCGCGTCAAGGGCCTCTATCTCGCGGTGGCGACGCTGGCCGCGCAGTTCTTCGCCGACTGGATGTTCCTGCGCATCAAGTGGCTGGTGAACGACTCGCCGTCCGGATCGGTCGGCGTCTCGGGCCTGCAGGTGTTCGGCCTGCCGCTCGACAGCGCCGCGAGCAAGTACTGGTTCTGCCTGGTCCTGCTCACCGTGATCAGCCTGCTGGCCAAGAATCTGGTGCGCAGTGCCATCGGCCGCGAGTGGATGGCGATCCGCGACATGGACGTGGCGGCCGCCGTGATCGGCATCCGGCCGATGTACGCCAAGCTCAGCGCCTTCGCGGTCAGCTCGTTCATCGTCGGCGTCGCCGGCGCGCTGTGGGCGTTCGTCTACCTGGGCACCTGGGAGCCGGCGGCCTTCTCGGTCGACCTGTCGTTCCGGCTGCTGTTCATGGTGATCATCGGCGGCCTCGGCTCGATCATGGGCGCGTTCTTCGGTGCCGCCTTCATCGTGGTGCTGCCGATCCTGCTGAACCAGGTGCTGCCGTCGCTGCTGGCCCTGGCCGGAATCCCGATCTCCACCGCCGGGCTCTCGCACGCCGAGCTGATGATCTTCGGCGCGCTGATCGTCTGGTTCCTGGTGGTCGAGCCGCATGGGCTGGCGCGCCTGTGGTCCACCGGCAAGCAGAAGCTGCGCCTGTGGCCCTTCCCGCACTGAGCCGCTGCTCGCAAGTCCCGATGCGCGCCGCCGGACACCGTCTTCCACTGCCCCTGTCCACAACCACACGATTCCCTCGAAGGAGACATTGATGGCACTTCGTTCCCTCCTCCTGGCCAGCCTGGTGGCCGGGGCCGCGCTCGGCAGCGCGCCGGCGGCGATCGCCCAGGCCAAGGAGCAGTTCTTCCCGCTGCTGTCGTACCGCACCGGCCCGTACGCGCCGAACGGCACGCCATGGGCCAACGGCAAACAGGACTACCTGAAGCTGATCAACGCGCGCGACGGCGGCATCAACGGCGTCAAGCTCACCTGGGAAGAGTGCGAGACCGGGTACGCCACCGACCGCGGCGTCGAGTGCTACGAGCGCCTCAAGGGCCGCCCGGGCGTGACGCTGTTCGACCCGCAGGCCACGGGCATCACGTTCGCGCTGACCGACAAGGTGCCGACCGACAAGATCCCGCTGATCACCGTGGGCTACGGGCTGTCGGTGGCGCAGGACGGCCAGGCCTTCCCCTGGAACTTCCCGCTCATGGGCAGCTACTGGACCGGCGCCGACATCCTGATCCAGCACATCGCCAAGAAGGAAGGCGGGCCGGCCAAGCTCAAGGGCAAGAAGATCGCGCTGGTCTACCACGACTCGCCGTTCGGCAAGGAGCCGATTCCGCTGCTGCAGGAGCGCGCACGCATGCACGGCTTCGACCTGAGCCTGATTCCCGTCACCGCACCGGGCGTCGAGCAGAAGGCGGCCTGGCTGCAGGTGCGCCAGCAGCGCCCCGACTTTGTCCTGCTCTGGGGCTGGGGCGTGATGAACTCCACCGCGCTGAAGGAGGCGCAGGCCACCGGCTATCCGCGCGACAAGATGTACGGCGTCTGGTGGGCCGGCGCCGAGCCCGACGTCAAGGACGTGGGCGAGGGTGCCAAGGGCTACAACGCGCTGGCGCTCAACACCTCGGGCACCCAGCCCAAGGTGATCCAGGACATCCTGAAGCTGGTGCACGACAAGGGCCAGGGCACCGGACCGAAGGACGAAGTGGGCTCGGTGCTGTACACGCGCGGCGTGATCATCCAGATGCTGAGCATCGAGGCCGTGCGCCGGGCGCAGGAGCGCTTCGGCAAGGGCAAGGTCATGACGGGCGAGCAGGTGCGCTGGGGCCTGGAGAACCTCAACCTCGACCAGAAGCGGCTCGACGCGCTGGGCTTCGCCGGGATGCTGCGGCCGCTGTCGACCAGCTGCTCCGACCACATGGGCTCGACCTGGGCGCGCGTGCACACCTGGGACGGCAGCAAGTGGAACTTCAGCAGCGACTGGTACCAGGCCGACGAGCAGATCCTCAAGCCGATGATCAAGACGGGGGCCGAGCGGTACCTGGCCGACAAGAAGCAGACCCGCCGGACGGCCGCCGAGTGCCAGTCCTGAGGTCGTCGCGTCGACGGTTCTGCCTGGCGGCGGACTGACGGCGCCCGCGCCCTCCCGCTGGCCGGGAGGCGAGGCGGCTCCGGAGGAGCCGCCAAACGGAAGGCCCGCGCCTTCCGTTTGGCCGAGGCAAGGACATGGAACAAGACACTGCTGCCCCACCGGAGAAGGTCGGCGTCACCGCCGGCAGCGCCGACCACGCCCGGCGTCCACCCCACGAGGAAGCGTCCGCGCGCGCGCAGGCCGGCGCGCAGACAGGCGCGCAGGGGCGGCGCATCGTGCTGGACGTCAACGGCATCGAGGTCATCTACAACCATGTGATCCTGGTGCTCAAGGGCGTGTCGCTGCAGGTGCCCGAAGGCGGCATCGTGGCGCTGCTGGGCGGCAACGGCGCGGGCAAGACGACCACGCTGCGCGCCGTGTCCAACCTGCTGCAGGGCGAGCGCGGGCAGGTGACCAAGGGCACGATCGAGCTGCGCGGCGAACGCATCGAGAACCTCTCGCCGGCCGACCTGGTGCGGCGCGGGGTGGTGCAGGTGATGGAGGGCCGGCACTGCTTCGCCCACCTGACGATCGAGGAGAACCTGCTGACCGGCGCCTACACGCGGTCCAGCCGGGCCGAGGTCGCGGCCAACCTGGAGAAGGTCTACGGCTACTTTCCGCGCCTGAAGACCCGCCGCGGTTCGCAGGCGGCCTACACCTCGGGCGGCGAGCAGCAGATGTGCGCGATCGGCCGGGCGCTCATGGCCAGCCCCAGCATGGTGCTGCTCGACGAGCCCTCGATGGGCCTGGCGCCGCAGATCGTCGAGGAGGTGTTCGCGATCGTGAAGGACCTCAACGCGCGGGAGGGCGTCACCTTCCTGCTGGCCGAACAGAACACGAACATGGCCCTCAAGTACGCGGACTACGGCTACATCCTGGAGAGCGGCCGCATCGTCATGGACGGCCCCGCCGCCGACCTGGCCAGCAACGAGGACGTCAAGGAGTTCTACCTCGGCATGGGCGGCGCCGAGCGCAGGAGCTTCCGCGACGTCAAGAGCTACAAGCGGCGCAAGCGCTGGCTCGCCTGACCGACTGCAGGGCCACGAACCATGACCGACCACTTCGATGCGCTGGAGACGCGCGACCCCGAACTGCGCGAGGCGCAGCAGATGGAAGCCCTGCGGCGGCAGCTGCGGCACGCCCGGCAGGCGGCGCCCGCGTACGGCGCCCTGCTGGCCGAGGTCGAGCCCGCCGCCATCACCTCGCGCGCCGCCCTCGCCCGCCTGCCGGTGCTGCGCAAGCACGAACTGCAGGAGCGGCAGCGCGCGCTGGGCGCCACCGATCCCTTCGGCGGGTTTGCCGCCATCGTGCGCGGCCCGGCGATGGGGCGCATCTTCGCCTCGCCCGGCCCGATCTACGAGCCGGAAGGCCGGGCGCGCGACTACTGGCGCACCGCGCGCGCGATGTTCGCGGCCGGCTTCCGCGCGGGCGAGCTGGTGCACAACGCCTTCAGCTACCACATGACGCCGGGGGCCTTCATCATGGAAGCGGGGGCGCATGCGCTGGGCTGCACCGTGTTCCCGGCCGGCGTCGGCCAGACCGAGCAGCAGCTGCAGGCCATCGCCGAACTGCGCCCGTCCGCCTATGCCGGCACGCCCAGCTTCCTGCGCATCCTGCTGGAGAAGGCGCAGGAGGCCGGCTCGGACGTGGCGAGCCTGCGCAAGGCGCTCACTGGCGGCGAGGCGCTGCCACCGAGCCTGCGCGAATGGTTTGCGCAGCGGGGCCTCGACGTGTACCAGAGCTATGCGACCGCCGACCTCGGCCTGATCGCGTACGAGACCTCCTCGCGTGAGGGCCTGGTGGTCGACGAGGGCGTGGTCCTCGAGATCGTGCGGCCCGGCACCGGCGACCCCGTCGCGCCAGGCGAGGTGGGCGAGGTCGTGGTGACCAGCCTGAACCCCGACTACCCCCTGATCCGCTTCGGCACCGGCGACCTGTCGGCGCTGCTGCCCGGGCCGTGTCCCACCGGGCGGACCGGCCCGCGCATCCGCGGCTGGCTCGGGCGCGCCGACCAGACCACCAAGATCCGCGGCATGTTCGTGCACCCCGGCCAGGTGGCCGACATCGCCCGGCGCTTCCCGCAGGTGCTCCGGGCACGGCTGGTGGTCAGCGGCGAGATGGCCAGCGACGCCATGACGCTGAAGGTCGAGGCGGTCGACCCGCCGCCGGGGTTGGCGCTGCGCATCGGCGAAGTCATCCGTGACGTGACGAAGCTGCGTGGCGACGTGGAGCTCGTCGCGCCCGGCACGCTGCCCAACGACGGCAAGGTCATCGAGGACGCGCGCAGCTACCGTTAGCACGCCGCGCGCGCCCGCGGTGCGCGCGGGCATCAGGTCTTTCCCGCTACGTAATTCCCGCGATGACCCGCGCCGGGGGTGCGTCGTACCATTGACCGATTTTTCTTATAGGAGACTCGACATGTCCGCATGGAAGACCGTGGTTCCGGCCGCGCTGCTGGCCTTCACCGCCCTGGGCGTGCACGCGCAGGGCGCGTTCCCCGGCGACAAGCCGATCACCCTGGTGGTGCCGTTCACGGCCGGCGGCCCGACCGACCGCGTCGCGCGCGACCTGGCCGAAGCGCTGCGCAAGCCGCTGGGCGGCGTGACCGTGGTGGTCGACAACGCCGCCGGCGCGGGCGGCTCGATCGGTGCGAACAAGGTGGCCAAGGCGGCGCCGGACGGGCACACGCTGCTGGTCCACCACATCGGCATGTCGACCATGCCGACCCTGGTGCGCAACATCCCCTTCAAGGTCGAGTCCGACTTCGAATACCTGGGCATGATCAACGACGTGCCCATGACGCTGATCGGCAAGCCCGCGCTGCCGGCCAACAACTACAGGGAACTGACCGCCTGGATCGCCCAGAACAAGGGCAAGATCAACCTGGGCAACGCCGGCGTGGGTTCGGCCTCGCACCTGTGCGGGCTGCTGTTCCAGAACGCGGTGAAGGTGGAAATGACGACCGTTCCGTACAAGGGCACGGCGCCGGCGATGACCGACCTGATGGGCGGCCAGATCGACCTGATGTGCGACCAGACCACCAACACCGCCTCGCAGATCGAGGGCAAGAAGGTCAAGGCCTATGGCGTCACCACCGCCGGCCGTCTGTCGCCCCCGGCGCTGAAGGACCTGCCCACGCTGCAGGAATCGGGCCTCAAGGACTTCCAGGTCACCATCTGGCACGGCCTGTACGCTCCCAAGGGCACCCCCGCCGACATCCAGAAGAAGCTCAACGACGCACTGAAGGTGGCACTGAAGGATCCTGACTTCATCAAGAAGCAGGAAGGCCTGGGTGCCGTGGTCGTGGCCGACAAGCGCGCCGAGCCGGCCGAGCACAAGAAGTTCGTGCAGGGCGAGATCGCCAAGTGGAGCCCGATCATCAAGGCGGCCGGCGTCTACGCCGACTGATGCCGCCACATCGGCGGCGCGCACCCGCGGCGCTGCCGGCCCGATGACCGCCAGCAAGGCCGCCTTCGGGCGGCCTTGTGCCATCCGGCGGCGGCTCGGGTCCAGGACGGCGCCGCCCCGCGCTTTCCCCACCCTCGCAGCGCCCCTCCCGATGGCATCATGGCCCGCACCGCGGCCGGCGGACGCCGGCCTTCTCGATGCGCGCCGTGGCACCGCATCGATCGATCCCATCCAGAACCAGGAGACTCCCATGATCCAGATCCACGGACCTTCCCGCCGGCACCTGCTGGCGCTCGCGGCGGCGTCCGCGTTCGCCGCGCCGGCGCTTGCGCAGTCGCAATGGCCGACCCGGCCGGTGCGCATCGTCGTGCCCTTCGCGCCGGGCGGCACCACCGACATCCTGGCCCGTGCCACCGCGGTGGAGCTGAGCAAGGCCTTCGGCCAGCAGTTCGTGGTGGACAACAAGCCCGGCGCGGGCGGCAACATCGGTGCGGACATCGTGGCCAAGGCGGCGCCGGACGGCTACACGCTCCTGATGGGGACCGTGGGCACGCAGTCGATCAACAAGTGGCTGTACAGCCGCATGCCGTTCGATCCGCAGAAGGACTTCACCCCGATCACCCTGGTGGCGGGCGTGCCCAACGTGATGGTGGTGAACACCGAGAAGGCCAAGGCGCGCAACATCAGCACGGCAGCCGACTTCCTGCAGTACGCCAAGGCCAATCCCGGCAAGCTGAACATGGCCTCCAGCGGCAACGGCACCTCGATCCACCTTGCTGGCGAGCTGTTCAAGACCATGAGCGGCACCTACATGACGCACTTCCCGTTCACCGGCTCCGGGCCGGCGCTACTCAGCCTGGTGGGCGGGGACATGGACGTGATGTTCGACAACCTGCCGTCCTCGATGCAGCTGATCAAGTCGGGCAAGCTCAAGGCGCTGGCCGTGACCAGCGCGCAGCCGTCGGCCGCGCTGCCCGGCGTGCCGACCGTGGAACAGGCCGCCAACCTCAAGGGCTTCGAGGCGAGCTCGTGGTTCGGGCTGCTCGGCCCGGCCGGCCTGTCGCCCGACATCGCCAACCGCATCCAACAGGAAGTGTCCAAGGCGCTGGCCACGCCGGAGATGAAGGAAAAGCTGCTGGCCCAGGGGGCCAATCCCAGTGGCAACACCCCGGCCCAGTTCGCCGCCCTGATCGACGCCGAGCTGAAGAAGTGGCAGCCGGTCGTGAAGGCCTCCGGCGCGAAGGTGGACTGACCGGGGCCGCTCGCGCGACGCGGGCGCACAAGCAGGAAGGCCGGGCATGCCCGGCCTTCTGGCGTCTGGCGCGCGGTGGGCGGGCCGGTTGTCCGGGGCTCAGACGCCCCAGACGATCTCCTTGCCGGCCTGCCCGCAGCGGCGCAGCATCTCGATGAAGGGGACGGCGCGCTGCCGCAGCGACACCGCGTCGAATCGCGGCGGCACCTCGCCCTTGGCCTTGGCCTCCTCGATGGCGGCCCGGTGCTCGGCCTCCTCCTGCTCGATGGCGCGCTCCAGCGCGGTGACGGCAGCCGGCATCTGCGCCGGTTCGATGATGCCCTGCGGTCCGGCATCCTTGCCGATGATCTCCAGGATGCGGCGGCCATTGGGCTCCAGCATGATCAGGTCGCCGGCGGCCTTGCTCTTGAACTTGTACAGCATCAGCGGTAGATGTACTCGCGGTTGAACGGGTAGACCGATTGTGCGCCCGTGAGGGCACCGGTCTCGGGCCGGCCGTCAGGCCGCGACGCGAGCAGCTGGTGCAGCGAGATCCAGCCCTGCTCGAAGCTCATCGCGCAACCGGCCAGGTAGAGCCGGTAGGCGCGCAGCACCTTGCCGGCCTCGCGCTCGGCGCCGGTGGTCTCGAGCACGCGCTGGGCTTCGGGCAGCTGCGCTTCCAGCCCGTCGGACCAGGCCCACAGCGTGCGCGCGTAGTGCGGCCGCAGGTTCTCGGCATCCAGCATCTCGAGCCCGGCCGTCGCCATCTCGCGCAGCACCTGGCTCACGTGCAGCAGTTCGCCGCCGGGGAAGATGTACTTGCCGATGAAGTCGCCCATGCCCGCGCCCAGGGCGGTCGTGTTCACGCCGCCGGCGGTGATGCCGTGGTTCATCACCAGCCCGCCGGGCTTGAGCAGCCGGTGGATCTTGCCGAAGTACACGGGCATGTTGGCCAGGCCGACGTGCTCGAACATGCCGACCGAGGCGATCTTGTCGAACGGATACGCCTCGTCCAGGTCGCGGTAGTCGCGCAGCTCCATCCGCACCCGGCCCTGCAGGCCCCGCGCCTGGATCAGCCGGTTCACGTGCGCGTGCTGGTTGCGCGAGAGCGTGATGCCGGTCGCATCCACGCCGTAGTGCTCGGCGGCCCACAGCAGCAGCCCGCCCCAGCCCGCGCCGATGTCGAGAAAGCGCTCGCCCTGGCGCAGCATCAGCTTGCGGCAGATGTGATCGAGCTTGGCCTCCTGTGCCTGCGCGAGCGACATGCCGGCCTCGCGGTAGTAGGCGCACGAGTACACGCGCCGCGGATCGAGCCACAGGGCGTAGAAGTCGTCGGACACGTCGTAATGGAACTGGATCTGCTGCGCGTCCTTCTGCGGCGAATGCTGCGCCAGCGAACGGGCCCGCCGCAGCATCTGGTCCCACCAGCCGGTGTCGCTGTTGACCGGGCTGCCGGGCAGCAGGTGCGCGGCAGCAGCCATCACGTCCCGCATGGTCCCCTCGACGTGCACCCGGTCCTCGACGATGTCCTCGCCGAGCTTGCCGATCTGGCCGGCGGCCAGCCCGGCCAGATGGGACCAGTCACGGAAGGTGAGGACCACCTGCGCCTGCGCCGATCCGACCCGCCGGCCGCCGGGCAGGCACAGGGCCACGGAGACCGGCGAGCCGGCCAGCTGCGTTTCGATCCTGCGGAGCAATGCGTCCATTCGCAAATTCTTGCGACGGGCTGCATCGTGCGTCAATGGCAGAGTTTGTAGGACGGCGCCTCATTCCCGGCTTGACCGGATTTACTTGAGACTTAAACTATTCAGGTCTCGACTCCTCTTCCCCTGCCATGGACATGGAAGCGCGCGCGCACAGCGAGCACCCGGAGGCCCTGCGGCTGTGGCTGCGACTGCTCACCTGCACCCAGCTGGTCGAAAAGCAGGTCCGCGGTCGGCTGCGCGAGCGGTTCGACACCACGCTGCCGCGGTTCGACCTGATGGCGCAGCTCGAGCGCGCGCCCGACGGCCTGAAGATGAGCGAGCTGTCGCGCCGCATGATGGTCACCGGCGGCAACGTCACCGGCATCACCGACCAGCTGGTTGCCGAGGGCCTGGTCGACCGGGTCGACGTCGAAGGCGATCGCCGGGCCTGGCGGGTGCGGCTGACGCCCAAGGGCCGCCAGCTGTTCCAGGAGATGGCGCTGCAGCACGAGGAGTGGATCGTCGCCGCCTTCTCCACGCTGTCCGACAAGGACATGGCCACCCTGCACCGCCTGCTCGGCAAGGTCAAGGAGCAGGCCCTGGCCGCCTCCGTGTCGCAGGCCGACTGATTCGCCCCCGAGGAGCACTCCCATGTCCGCCCAGACCGATCGCTTCGTGCACGACCGACTGCCGCCGCGCGCGCAGTGGCCCGAGCTGCGCTACGACCTGCCGCAGCTGCAGCTGCCCGACCGGCTCAACCTCGTGGAGGAGCTGCTGGACAAGGCGGCCGCCAAGGGCTGGGCCGAGCGGCCGCTGCTGCGGTCGCCGCGCATCACCCTCAGCTACGCCGACGTGCGCGAGCGGGTCGACCGCATCTGCCGCGTGCTGGTCGAGGACCTCGGGCTGGCGCCGGGCAACCGGGTGCTGCTGCGCGGCGGCAACTCGGTCGGCCTGGCGCTCGCCTGGCTGGCCGTGGTGAAGGCCGGGCTGGTCGCCGTGGCCACCATGCCGCTGCTGCGCGCGCGCGAGCTCGGCGACATCCTGGAGCGCGCGCAGCCGGCCGTGGCACTGTGCGACGCCACCTTGCTGGAGGAACTGGAGCTGGCGCGGGGGGGCCACCCCGGCCTGCGCGCCGTGGTGGCATTCAATGCGATGAACCAGCCCGGATCGCTGGCGGTGCTGGCGGCGCAGAAGGAAGGCGATGTCCCGCCCTGCCCCACCGCCGCGGACGACATCGCGCTGCTGGCGTTCACCTCGGGCACGACCGGCAAGCCCAAGGCCGCGGTGCACACCCATCGCGACGTGCTGGCGGCCTGCGAGGCGTGGCCGCGGCACGTGCTGCGGGCCACCCCGGACGACATCGTCGTCGGCTCGCCGCCGCTGGCCTTCACCTTCGGCCTGGGAGGCCTGCTCGTCTTCCCGATGTGGGCCGGCGCGTCGGTGTACTTCGGCGAGGGGCCGTACACGCCCGAGTCGCTGGTGCGCACCATCGCCCAGACCGGCGCCACCATCTGCTACACCGCACCGACCTTCTACCGGCAGATGGCCCCGCATGCCCGCGAGCTGGGCGTGGGCCGCCTGCGGCTGTGCGTGAGCGCCGGCGAAGGTCTGCCGGACGCGACCCGGCAGCTGTGGAAGCAGGCCAGCGGGCTGGAGATGCTCGACGGCATCGGCGCCACCGAGATGTTCCACATCTTCATCTCGTCGGCTCCGCACGAGGTGCGCCGCGGCGCGATCGGCAAGGTGGTGCCGGGCTACCAGGCCCGCGTCGTCGACGACGACGGCCGCGAGGTGCCGCGCGGCACCGTGGGCAAGCTGGCGGTGATCGGCCCGACCGGCTGCCGCTACCTGGACGACGCGCGCCAGACCGGCTACGTGAAGGACGGCTGGAACCACCCGGGCGACGCCTTCGTGCAGGACGCCGACGGCTACTTCTTCTACCAGGCGCGCACCGACGACATGATCATCACGGCCGGCTACAACGTCGGCGGCCCGGAGGTCGAGGACGCGCTGCTGCGGCATCCGGCGGTGGCCGAGTGCGGGGTGGTCGGCAAGCCCGACGAGGAGCGCGGGATGATCGTCAAGGCGTTCTGCGTGCTCAAGCCCGGGCACGCGCCCGACGCCGCGCTGGTGCGCACCCTGCAGGAACACGTGAAGGCCAGCATCGCGCCCTACAAGTACCCGCGCGAGATCGAATTCGTGGCGGCGCTGCCGCGCACCGAGACCGGCAAGCTGCAGCGGTTCCGGCTGCGGCAGATGGCGCAGGCGGCCGCGGCCGCCTGACTCAGAAACCGCTCTCGCGCACCAGCACCGTGAGCAGTTGCCGCACGGAGGCCACCAGGGCGTCCAGCGGCCCGGTGGGCACGTGCAGCCGCCCGGGCAGCAGCAACGGCGGCGCGGGCGCATCGGTCTCGATGTCGACCTGGTAGAGCGTCTCGCGCATCTCCCATTCGCCGCGGGCGTTCTGGCTGGCCACGAGGTCGCCGCCGTGCTGGCCGCCCAGCAGCGGATGCGGCAGCAGCCGCGAGCCGGTCGTGTCCAGCCGCACCACGCGGCCCGACACCCGCGGCTGCTCCGGCAGGCGCGGCACGAAGCGCACCTCGTCGCCGGCCCGCAGGCGCCGCACCTGGGAGCCGGTCACCCAGGCGCGCACCTGGGCGCGGCCGGTGCCGACCACGCGCCCGAGCAGCTTGCGCGGATGCACCCAGCGCCCCGGCTGCAGGTCGGCCGGCATGTCGACCATCCGGCCGGCGTGGTTCGCGCGCACCGTGAGCAGGGCGGCCTCCTCCCGGATCGCCTGCTGCTCCGACAGGGCCTGCGCCAGCTCCTCCTGCAGCACCAGGCTGCGCTCGCGCTGTACGTCCGTGGCCGGGATGCGCGCCAGCTCGCCCTGGGCGCGCAGCAGCTTCACCTCGTTGGCCTGCGCGCGGAAGGCCAGGTCCGGCGACTCGAGCTCGAGGAGCACGTCGCCGGGGCGCACCGGCTGGCCCGGTGCCACGCCGACGCGCAGCACGCGGGCCGGCGAGGGCGCGTACAGACGCGTCTCCTCGGCGGCCATCAGCAGGCCGGTGGCGCGCGACTCGCCGGTCCAGGCCCACAGCGTGAGCCCACCCGCGGCCAGCGCCAGCAGCAGCGCGAGGCGGGCCCAGCGCGGGCGCAGGTGCTCGCGCAGGCCCCACAGCGCACCGGCCTCGCGCGCCACCGGTGCCACCAGGAACCAGCCCAGCTCGACGAGCATCAGCACGATGCCCAGCAGCTTGAAGAACGCGAAGTACACCAGCAGCGCAATGCCGAAGAACACCACGGCGCGGTAGGCCCAGGTCACCAGCGCGAAGGCCACCAGGAACCGGCCCATGCGGCGCGGGTGGTGCTCGGGCGCGGGTCGCTCCAGGCCCCACAGCTCGCGGCGCACCCACCAGCGCGCCATCGCGCCGGCGCGCTCGTGCAGGTTGGGAAAGTCCAGCGCGTCCGACAACAGGAAGTAGCCGTCGAAGCGCATGAACGGACTGGCGTTGATCGACAGCGTGAGCAGCAGCGAGGTGGTCGACAGGAAGAACAGCGCCGAGCGCAGGCCGCCGGGCGGTGTCAGGGTCCAGAGGAACAGCGCCACCAGCGCGATCGCCATCTCGGTGGCGATGCCGGCGGCGGCGATGCGAAAGCGCGCCCTGTGGTCCTGCAGCTTCCAGCTGTCGCTGGTGTCCGTGTAGAGCACCGGCCACATGACCAGGAACGCCACCCCCATCACCGGCACCCGCACGCCGTGGTGGCGCGCGACGAAGGCATGGCCGCCCTCGTGCAGCACCTTGGCGACCGATGCGGCGACGGCCGATGCCACCAGGCCGTCGAAGGTGAGCAGGCCGGCCAGGGCCTCGCTGTAGGCGTTCCATTCGCGCGCCAGCAGCACCGGCGTGAGGATGCCGATCACGACCAGGGCCACCCGCACGGGCAGCGACACCAGCCGGCGGGCGTGGGGCAGCCAGCGCACCAGCCAGGCATCGGGCCGCAGCAGCGGCACGCGGAAGAACAGGTAGTGGTGCAGCAGCCAGGTGAACCAGTGCAGCTGGGTGCGCTTCCACATGTCGCGCAATGCCAGGAAGCCGGCGCGATCGCCGGCCGTCACCAGCTGGTAGCGGGCGAGCAGGTCGCGCAGCGCCATCACCTCGGCGGGGTCGACCGCGAGGCTGCCCTCCTCCTCCATGCGGGCGGCGACCGCGCGGGCGCTCTCGCCGGCCTGCCAGTGGTACAGGATGTCGACGTCGACCAGGCCGAGCTCGAAGTAGCGGTTGCGCAGCGGATCGTGGATGCGAAAGCGCGGCGAACCGTCGCGGAAGGTGCCCACGCGCTGGATGTGCAGGTCGGGCCGCAACGGCGGCAGGGGCGCGTCGGCCGGATCCCCCGGCGTGCCGAGTGCCAGGCCCTGCATCAAACGCCCAGCAGCCGGCGCAGCGACGCCAGCGGCCGTCGCAGCAGGTAGTAGCCGAGCGGCACGTAGCCGCCGTACACCTTGGCCGTGCCGCGCAGGCCCAGCCGCGGCAGCTCGGTGCCGCCGGCGAACTCGGCGCGCAGCACGTAGGCCAGGCTGGCGTCGACGGTGGGCTCGGCCTCGTAGCCGACCACGGTCAGGCGCGCATCGAGCGCCGACAGCGGCGCCACGTTCTGGAAGAAGCGCACGTCGGCACCCGGCGAAACGGCGATCACGTCCTCGGCCGCCAGGTGCACCGTGAGCGCGGCGCGGGCCGGATCGGCGACGGTGGCGATGCGCTCGCCGGTCGCCAGGCTGCGGCCGATCCACTCGTCGGGGCTGGAATAGATCACCAGCCCGGCCGAGGGCGCGCGCAGCTGGATGCGCTGGAGCAGCTCTTCGACCGAGGCGACTTCGGCCTGCCGCTCGTCGACCCGCGCCTTGAGCGTGAGCAGGTCGGCCCGGCTCTGGTCGTCGCCGAACGCCTTGGAGCCGGCGCGGGCGAGTTCGGCGCGCGCGACCTCCAGGCCCTTGAGGGCGACCGCGTGCCGGTTGCGCAGCACGGTGTCGTCCATCGAGGCGATCAGGTCGCCGGCCTTGACCAGCGCATTGGGGGCGACATGGAACCGGGCGAGCACGCCTTCGGTGGGCGCGGTGATCGAGGCCGGCACCAGGGGCGTGACTTCGGCCGGGCCGAGAGCTGCCAGGCGCACCGGCACCACCGCCAGCAGCAGCAGCGCCAGCACCGCGCCGATCTGCACCTTGCGCGTGAACACGCGCCGCAGTTGCGCCAGCGAGATCCAGCGGCGCCCCTGCCAGGCCCCGAGCACCAGCGCGACCTGCCTCGCCGCCAGCTGCAGCACTGCCCCACCGCCTTCGCCCGGCGCCTGCTCGAAGCCGACCAGCAGCCAGCCGATCAGCACGCCGGCCGGGGTGGCCAGCCGGCACAGCACCGCGTGTTCGGGCAGCCACTCGCCCCAGTCCTGCGCGAGGTCGGGCGGCAGCGTGGCCGCCGTCAGCGTGGCGACCGGCTGCTCGCCGGCGTGCCGCGTGATGCGGGCCAGCCACTGGGCGAACGGCGCGTTCTCGTCGACCTCGTACAGGTGCGACACCGCCGCCACTCGCGCATGGCGCACCGGATCGGGCTGCAGCAGCACCGCGAGCCGGAAGGGCAGGATCACGCCCAGCCGGTTGACGGCCACGAAGGCGGCCTCGGCGGCCGACGTCGCGGCCACCAGCTCGGCCTCGTACTGCAGCAGGTCCTGCGCGGGGTCCTGGAACACCATCGCGCGCTACTTCGCCTCGGGGAAGCTGGCCCTTCCGATCATGCCGGGCAGCACGCTGGCCGGCAGCCGGTCGAAGCGGGCGACGACCTCCACCGTCTGGCTGGCGCCGTCGATGCGGCCGCTGATCTTGCTCACGCGGGCGGTGTAGCTCTGGCCGGTTTCGTCGATCGCCACGGTGAGCGGCTTGCCCGGCTTGATCCAGCGCACCCAGGTGGACGGCACGAACAGCTGCACCCGCAGGCTGGAGAGGTTGACGATCTCCAGCAGCGGCTGCCCCAGCTGCACGGACTCGAAGGCCTTGGCGCGCATGCGCACCACCTTGCCCGCGTACGGCGCATAGACCTGGCAGTACTTCTCCTGGGCCTGCACCAGCGCGAGCTGCGACTTGGCCTTCTCCGCGGCGGCGGCGGCCATCGTGACCTCGAGGTCGCTGACGGCTCCCAGGCTCTGCAGCTTGAGCTTGGCCAGGTGGGTCTCGCGAGCGCCCAGCAGTTCGGCCTGGCCGGCCTTGACGGCGGCCTGCCGTTCGGCGCAATCGAAGCCGGCCAGCAGGTCGCCGGCGGCGAAGGTGTCGCCGACCTGCTTGGGCATGCTGGTCAGGCGCCCCGCGAACTGCGAGGAGATGGTGGCTTCCATGTCGGCCACCACCAGCGCCCGCACGGTGGCGTTGTCGGCCGGCGCGGCGGCGGTGGTTCCGCTGGCCGGTGGTGGCGGCGCGGCGGGCGTGGCGGTGGCAGGCGCTGCACTGGCGGCGGCAGCGGGCGGCGCCATGCTGCCGCCGCTGGCTGCACGCGCAGGAGCGGGTGCGGGCGCGGAAGCCGCCGCCGGTGCCTGCGCGCCGGCGAGGGCACCGTGCGCCGCCAGCAGGCCTGCGACGACCGCGCGCAGGAAGAAGGTCGGGCGAGAGGAGAGGTTCAGCATCGGAATTCCATGGATAGGGCGGCAACGCGCCTCAAGGCCGGGCGGCCGACACGGGGCGCGGCCCGGTCCAGCGGCGGTCCAGTTTCAGCAGGCCGCCGTCGGTGAGCGACAGCGTGTCGGCGGCGGGGGACTCGTGCAGGCCGCCCGACAGCAGGGACTTCAGGGTTTCGGCGACGCGGAACACCGCCGCCTCGCCCAGCACCTTCCACTGCTCGGGCGTGACCGGATCGACCAGCATCGAGCGCATCTCGGCGGTGTGCAGCACCTTCTGGCCGCTGCCTTCGAGCAGCGTCACCTTCAGCGCGACCGGCCGGCCGGAGTCCTGCTTCGGGCCGAGCGTGACCGCGACGTCGGTGCGGATGGCCGCGCCCTGCTCCGCGATCGGCACGCGCACCACGCGCAGCACGGTGCGCATGGACTCGGTGAAGTCGCGCCGGGCGTCGTTCGGCAGGCCGGTGAGGTTGCCCAGGGCCACCGATTCGACCGGGGCGGCCGCCTGCGCGCTGTAGTTCGCCTCGTTGAAGCCGGCCAGGGCGCTCGCCATCTGCGTGGCCAGCGTGGGCGTCGCGTCGGCGGCGTCCGGCGGCACCACGTCGTAGCCGACCGAATTCATCACCCGGCCCATCGCGTGCTCCAGGTTGGCGTGCACGACGTCGCGGTTGATCTCGGTGAGGGCCAGCCGGGCCGACGCGCGAATCAGCTCGAGTTCCGTCTCCAGGCCGGCCTGCTGGGTCGCGCGCATCGCACGCAGCAGCGACCGGTCGTCCTCCAGCGCCTCGTTCCAGACCCCCAGCTCGTGCTTGAGCAGCTGGTAGCGGTTGACCGACACGCGGGTCTGCGTCATCACGGCCATCGACACCGCGAGCCGGCGCGCCTGGTCCAGCTGCACCGCGGCCTCCTGGCTGCGGCGCGTGGCCGGCAGCGAGAACAGCCGCAGCAGGTTGAAGGTCACCAGGCTGCCCAGTTCGTTCCACTGGTTGTTGATCAGGAAGCGGTTGCTGTCGTAGGTGGTGCCGTAGCTCAGGGTGAGGTTGGGCAGCAGGGCGAGCATCTGCTTGCGGCTCTCGGCTGCCGTGATGCGCTCGCGGTAGCGCTCCTCGGCCAGCTCGGGGCGGCGCTCCAGGGCCATCGCCTCCAGGTCGTCGACGCGGGTCACCAGGTTGGGCAGCACGCGCGCCTCGACCGCGGCCGAGGCGAGCCGGTACGGCTGGCCCGGACGCAGGCCGGCCAGTTCGGCGAACTCGCTGCGCCACTGCACCAGCTCCTGCCGCCGCACGGTGAGCTGCTGCTGCAGGTCCAGCAGCGAGCGGCGGTAGGCGATGATCTGCAGCGGCGGCAGCAGGCGGCGCGCCTCGATCAGCCGCGAGCGCTCGGCCGCCCGCTCGATGTCGACCAGCATCGCGTCGATCTGCGGCAGCAGGCGCTGCGACGCCTCGGCGCGCCACCAGGCCAACTGCACCTCGAGCAGCAGGTTCTGCAGCGCGCGGCGCCGGCGCTCCTCGGCGACCAGCACCGAATCGGCGGCCTGCTTGGCGCGGTAGTAGCTCACGCCGAAGTCCAGCACGTTCCAGGAGAGCGACGCGTTGTAGGTGGAATGCGACCGCTCCACCGCGCTGCTGGGCACCGAGCTGATGGTCCCGTTGGGCTGGTAGCCGAGGCCGAACGCGTCGTTGCTGCGGCTGGTGTAGCCGGCCTGCAGCGCCAGCCGCGGGAGCATGTCGAAGTTCGACAGGTCCAGCTGGCGGGCCTGCACCGCCGCCTCCATCTGCCGCACCTTGAACTCCAGGTTGTGGCGCACGGCCCGCGCCATCGCGTCGGCCAGGGTGAGCGGCGCGGTCACCGGCTCGCCGGCCTCGATCACCGCCGACAGGTCCTCCTGCGCACGGGTCGACCGCTCCTCGGTCGTCATCGGCTCCGGCGTGACCGCGCAGCCCGCGAGCGCGGCGGCCAGCGCCGTGGCCACCACGGTTGCGCGCAATGTGGCGCGACCGCGCCCGGATCCTTGTTCCTGTTCCACCAGCACTTGCTTGTCCTTCTTGTTCGAGATCACAGCGACCGCCCCTCGGCGCCAGCCGCCTGGTGCGGCGCCCCCTTGTCGATCGCCTTGGCCGCCAGCGCGCGGGCCACCAGGCCCTGGGATTCCTTCGCCGGCCCGTGGTCACGGACATGCCGCAGCTGGTCGGAGAAGCTGGGCGCCGCCCGCTTGACCTTGGCCTTGTCCTTCTGGCCCCTGCCATCCGTCGCGTCCTTCGCGTCCCTGGCATGCAGCACCCGCGCCGTCTCCGCGGCGTCGCGGCCATCGGGTTCGGCACCATCGCGCCAGGGCAGCTCGCCGCCCTCGCCGTCGCCCAGCTGGAGCGAGCCGGTCACCGTGCCGTCCCGCAGCACGGACAGCTTGAACTGCGTGCGCGCTTCCAGTCCGCGCGCATCGCGGGCCACCACCTGGATCTCCAGCACACCGTCGAAGTCGCCCGGCGGGGTTCCCCACAGACGGCCGGTGACGCTGTCGAAGTGCATCCAGTCCGGCAGCGGTTCGCCGTCGGCCAGCTGCGCCGACAGGCGCACCACCGCGCGCGGGTTGGTGTGCACGAACGCGTCCGTCGGCACGCTGAACGACAGGCCCTGGCCGCCCTGGAACCGCAGGTCGCCGATCGGCTGGTAGCGCATCAGCACGTCGGTGTCCGCGGCGGGCAGGCCGAGCTGGTCGCGCGTGAGGCGCTGCAGGTTGAAACCGCGGTCGACCGCGTCGAGCGCGCTCGCCAGGCGCTGCGATTCGCCGAGCACGCTGAAGCCGGTGCGGGCCTCGCGGCCGGCGTTGTCGCGCGCCACCACCTCCAGCTGCAGCTGGGCGATGGCGTCGCCGCCGGCCGGACGCCCGTTGAACAGGCCGGTCACGCCGTCGAAACCGAGCCACGAGGGCAGCGGCTGACCGTTCGCCTGCCGCGCATCGAGGGTGATGACGGCGTTCGCATCGGTGTGCACGAAGGCATCGCGCGGGACCGTGAAGTTCATGCCGCCGTCGGGCGTGCTCAGGTTCGGGATGCCCTGCAGCACGGCCAGCATCGCGCCGTCGCTGCTCACCGCACCGGCCGCCGCGCCGGCGCTGCCGTAGGTGGCATCCCGGACGGCGGCGAAGCCGCGATCGAGCGACTCGAGGATCTCGGGCCGCTGGCCGACCTGCGTGGGTCGGGGCGGCGCGGTCGACCCCAGGGTCACGCTGCCGTAGTCGCCCGGCACCTGGCCCAGCGAGTTCATCGGCTCCAGTGACGGCAGGATGAAGGGCAGCGAACCGAGCATCGGCGAGGCCGGGTCGACGGGCGCGACCGGTGCCACCACCGGCGGCTGGGCGGGGGCGGCGGCGGCGTCCGGCACGGCCACGGCCACCGGCGGCGCCGGGAGCGTGGGCGGCGTCTGCACCGGCTGCGCGGACTGTGTCGGCGGGAGCGCCGCCGTGGTGTTGCGCACCCCGACCGAGGAGAACCCGGCGGCCTGGTTGCCGGCCACGTCCGCCAGCGCAACGCCCGAAGGCAGGTAGCTGACGCGCACGTCGTCGCCGGCCAGGACGGCCTGGTCCAGCACCAGCGTGACCGAGCGGGTGACGGGATCGACCTGCACCGAGGTGACCGCCACGGCCTGGCCGTTGCGCACCACCTGGTAGCTGCCGGGCGCCACCGCGCCCGGCGACAGGCCGGTGCCGGTTTCCACGTAGGCCAGCACGACCCGCTCGCCCTGGACGGCCGCGTCCTGCAGCGTCGGCGCGAGCGTGTCGACCGCGAGCACCAGCGGCGCCGAGCTGCCGGAATCGTTGCCGGCCGCGTCGACGAGGCGCGCGGTCAGGCCATGCGTCCCGTCCGCCAGCGCCGGCACCGTGAGGGTCACCCCGCCGGCTGCGATGTCGGCCGCCGTCAGGACCACGGTGACCGCCGGATGGCCGTCGGCTTCCAGCACCAGCGTGTCGCCAGGTTGCGGCGCGGCCAGGCCGGAGCCGGGCAGGTCGATGCGCACGGTCGGCGTGGCGTCGCTGGTGCGGCCGTCGCCCGGCGTGCCGGTGTCGCTGCCGGCCTCGAGCACGACGCTCGGGCGGGCCGGTGCCGTGGCGTCGCGCACGGTGACGGTGACCGTCGTGGTCTCGGTGCTGCCGCCCAACGTGACCGAGTAGGTGTAGCTGTCGGTTCCGGTGAAGCCCGCGTCCGGCGTGTACTGCACCAGGCCAGCCGCTGCATCCAGCACGACCACGGTGCCATGGGCGCCCTGGGTGGTGGCGCTCACCACCCGGCCGGCGCCGACGAAGCCATCGTTGGCCAGCACGTTGGTGGCGACGGCGGTGTTCTGCGTCGTCGTCGCCGCGTCGGCGCGGACGTCCGCCACCGGCGTGACGTCCACGGTGACGGTGTAGGTGCTGCTGCCGCCACGGCCGTCGCTCACCGTGTACGTGAAGCTGTCGGCGCCGTGGTAGTCGGCGGCCGGCACGTAGGTGTACGCACCGCTCGCGTCCACCGTGACCGTGCCGTGGGCAGCCGGGGTGCCAACGGCGTAGACCAGGCTGTCGCCGTCCACATCGCTCGCCACCGGCAGGGTGCCGCTCGCAGTGCCGTCCTCGCCCACGGTGATGCTGCCGCCCGCCCCGGTGGGCGCATCGTTCACCGGCAGCACCGTCACGGTGACGGTGTAGGTGTTGCTGCCCCCATGGCCGTCGCTCACCGCGTAGCTGAAGCTGTCGGGTCCGTGGTAGTCGGCTGCCGGCGCGTAGCTGTAGATCCCGTTGGCCGCGATCGTGACGACACCGTGCGTGGCGGGCGTGGCCACCACGTAGGTCACCGCGTCGCCGTCGGCGTCCACCGCGGCCGGCAGGGATCCGGTGGTCGATCCGTCCTCGCCGACCGTGATGCTGACGGCGGCGGCGGTGGGCGCGTCGTTCACCGGCGTCACGTTCACCGTCACCGTGTACGTGTTCGTTCCGCCGTGGCCGTCGCTCACCGTGTAGCTGAAGCTGTCGGCGCCGGTGTAGTCCGCTGCCGGGATGTAGCTGTACGCGCCGCTGGCCGTGACGGTTACCGTGCCATGGGCCGCCGGCGTCGCGACGGCGTAGGTCACTGCATCGCCATCGGCATCGGTGGCCACGGGCAGGGTTCCGCTGGCGGCGGTGTCCTCGGGCGTCGTGATGGCGGTGCCCGACGCCACCGGCGCGTCGTTGCGTGCCACGACGTCGAGCGTCACGGTGTAGGTGGTGCTGCCGCCGTTGCCGTCGCTGACGGAGTAGCTGAAGCTGTCCGGACCGTTGTAGTCGGCCGCGGGCGTGTAGGTGTAGCTGCCATCGCTGGCGACGGTCACCGTGCCGTGGCCCGCGGGCGAAGCGAGTGCATAGCTCACCGTGTCGCCATCGGCGTCGCTTGCCGCCGGCAACGTGCCGGTCGCCACGGCGTCTTCGGTCACCGTGACCGTGGTGCCCGCGGCCACCGGCGCATCGTTCACCGCGCCGACGTTCACGGTCACCGTGTACGTGCTCGTTCCGCCGTGGCCGTCGCTCACCGTGTAGCTGAAGCTCTCGGCGCCGTTGTAGTCGGCAGCCGGCGTGTAGGTGTAGCCGCCCGTGGCGCTGACCGTCACGGTGCCGTACGTGGCCGCCGACGCCAGTGCGTAGCTCACGGCATCGCCGTCGGCGTCGGTCGCCACGGGCAGCGTCCCGGTCAGCGTGCTGTCCTCCGGCGTGCCGACCGTCAGGTCGCCGGCGACGGGCGCGTTGTTCACCGGTGCGACGGCGACTGTCATCGTGTAGGTCGCGCTGCCGCCGTGGCCGTCGCTGACGGTGTAGGCGAAGCTGTCCGGGCCGTTGTAGCCGGTGGCCGGGGTGTAGGTGTACGCGCCGTTCGCCGCGACCGTCACCGTGCCATGCGACGGGGCGGTGGCCAGGGCGTAGGTCACCGGGTCGCCATCGACGTCGGTCGCCGCTGGCAGCGTGCCGCTGCGGGGCGTGTCTTCCGGTGTGGCAAGGCTGCCGCCCGAGGCGACGGGTGCGTCGTTGACGGCCGCCACGACGACCGACACGGTGTAGGTGCTGGTGCCGCCCTTGCCGTCGCTGACGGTGTAGCTGAAGCTGTCGGTGCCGTGGTAGTTCGCCGCGGGCGTGTAGCTGTAGGTTCCGTTCGCACCGATGGCGACGGTTCCATGCGCCGCCGGCGCCGCGACCGCGTACACGACGCCGTCGCCGTCGATGTCGATCGCGCCGGGCAAGGTGCCCGTGGCGACCTGGTCCTCGGCGGTCGCGATGGAGCCGTTCGCCGCAGTCGGCGCGTCGTTCACCGCCGTCACGTTCACCGAGACGGTGTACGTGCTGGTGCCGCCCTGGCCGTCCGCCACCGTGTAGCTGAAGCTGTCCGGGCCGTTGTAGTCGGCGGCCGGAACGTAGATGTAGGTCCCGTTCGCGCCCACCGTGACCGTTCCATGCGCCGCCGGCGCGGCCAGGGTGTAGGTCACGAGGTCGCCGTCGGCATCGGATGCGGTGGGCAGCGAGCCGGTCGCCGTGCCGTCTTCGACCACGGTGATGCTGCCGGCGGCTGCCGTCGGCGCATCGTTGACGGGCACCACGTTCACCGCGACGGTGTAGGTGTTGCTGCCGCCCTTGCCGTCGCTGACCGTGTAGCTGAAGCTGTCCGCGCCGTTGTAGTCGCCGTCCGGCGTGTAGGTGTAGCCGCCGCCCGGGGTGACCGTCACCGTGCCGTGGGCCGCGGGCGCGGCGACGGCGTAGGTCAGGGCGTCACCGTCGACGTCCGTGGCGGCCGGCAGGGAGCCGGTCGCCACCTGGTCTTCGGCGGTGGTGACGGTGGCGCTGGCCGCCGTCGGTGCGTCGTTCACCGGCGCAACGGTCACCGAGACGGTGTAGGTGGTCGAACCACCGTGCCCGTCGCTGACGGTGTAGCTGAAGCTGTCGGTCCCGTTGTAGTCGGCGGCGGGCGCGTAGGTGTACGTGCCGTCGGCGGCGACCGTCACCGTGCCGTGGGCCGCGCCCGACGCCAGGGTGTAGCTGACGCCGTCACCGTCGGCGTCGGTCGCGACGGGCAGCGCGCCGGTGGCGACCTGGTCCTCGGTCGCGGTGATCGCGGTGCTCGCCGCCGTCGGCGCGTCGTTGGTCGCGGTCACGTTCACCGCGACGGTGTAGGTGTTGCTGCCGCCCTTGCCGTCGCTGACGGTGTAGCTGAAGCTGTCCGGGCCGTTGTAGTCGGCAGCCGGCGTGTAGGTGTACACACCGTTGGGCGCCACCGTCACGGTGCCGTGTGCAGCGGGTGCGGCGAGGGCATAGGCCACGGCGTCGCCGTCGACGTCCGTGGCGGCCGGCAGGGAGCCGCTGGCGGTGGTGTCCTCGGCCGTGGTGATGGCCGTGCCCGACGCCACCGGTGCATCGTTCGCCGCCACGACATTCAGCGTCACGGTGTAGGTGTTGCTGCCGCCGTTGCCGTCGCTGACGGTGTAGCTGAAGCTGTCGAGACCGTTGTAGTCGCCAGCCGGCGTGTAGGTGTACGTGCCGTCGGCGGCGACCGTCACCGTGCCATGCACGGCCGGCGCGGCCACCGCGTAGGTGACGGCGTCCCCGTCGGGGTCGGTCGCGACCGGCAGCATGCCGCTGGCCGCCCCGTCTTCGGCGACGGTGATGGTGGTGGCGGAAGCGGTGGGCGCGTCATTCACCGGCGTCACGTTCACGGACACGGTGTAGGTGTTGCTGCCACCCTGCCCGTCGCTGACCGTGTAGCCGAAGCTGTCCGGGCCGTTGTAGTTCTCTGCAGGCGTGTAGGTGTACGCGCCGGTGGCGCTCACCGTCACGCTGCCGTGGGCGGCAGGGGTTGCCACCACGTAGCTGACCGCGTCGCCGTCGACGTCGGTGGCGGTCGGCAGCGAACCGCTGGCCGAGCCATCCTCGGCGACGGTGATGCTGGCGGCCGCAGCGGTCGGTGCATCGTTCACCGCCGTCACGTTCACCGAAACGGTGTAGGTGCTGGTTCCACCCTTGCCGTCCGCCACCGTGTAGCTGAAGCTGTCCGGGCCGTTGTAGTTGGTTGCCGGCGTGTAGGTGTACGTGCCATCGGCCGCGACGGTCACGGTGCCGTGGCTGGCGTTCGCCGCGACCGCATAGGTCACGCCGTCGCCATCGGCGTCCGTGGCCCCGGGCAAGGTGCCGGTGGCAACCTGGTCTTCCGTCGCGCCGATGGTCGTGTTCGCTGCCGTCGGCGCATCGTTCACCGCGGTCACGTTCACCGAGACGGTGTACGTGTTGGTGCCGCCCTTGCCGTCGCTGACCGTGTAGCTGAAGCTGTCGGCACCGTTGTAGTCGGCTGCCGGGGTGTACGTGTACGCGCCATCTGCGGCGATGGTCACCGTGCCGTGCGCGGCAGGCGTCCCGACGGCATACGTCACGGCATCGCCATCGACGTCGATGGCCACCGGCAGCGTGCCGGCTGCCGAGCCGTCTTCCACGACCGTGATGCTGCTGGCGGCCGCCACCGGCGCGTCGTTGGTCGGCGTGACCACCAGGGTCGCCGCTCCGGCGGTCGCCAGGGGATCGGCGCTGCCGGCGGTCGTGCCGTTGTCGCGGATCGTGTAGGTGAAGGTGACGGTGCCGTGGAAGTCGGTGTCGGGCGTGAACGTCCAGGTGCCGTTTCCGTTGTCGACCAGCGTGCCGCTGCTGGCGGAGACGCCGGCGATGGCGAGCGCGTCGTGCTCGAGGTCGCTGGCGCCGGCCAGCAGCTGGGACGCGGTCAGCAGCACGCTGCCCCCATCCTCGGGCACGGAGCCCAGCGCGACCGCCGTGCTCACGGGGGCATCGTTCACCGGGGTGACGGACACGGTGACCACCTGGGTGGCCTGGTTGCCGGCGTCGTCGGTCACGCGCACGGTGAAGGCGTCGGGGCCGAAGTAGTTGGCCGCCGGGGTGTAGCGCCACTGTCCGGTGGCATCGACCGTGGCGCTGCCATGGGCGGGCGCGCCGATGACGGTCCAGCCCGGCGTGCCGAGCCCGTCGATGTCGCTGGCCGTGAGCGTGCCGGTGATCGGCCCGCCATCCTCGGCGCCGGTTCCGCCGGTCGTGCCGCCGAAGCTGGTGGGGTTGTCGAACGCCGTGACGACCAGGACCACCGTCCCGGTCTCGGTCATGCCGTTGGACGTGACCGTGTAGGTGAAGCTGTCGGGCCCGACGTAGTTGGCGTCCGGCGTGTACGTGATCGTGCCGCCGGAGAGCGACAGCGTTCCGTGCGCGGGCGTGCCCAGCGCCGTGACCGCCGGCGCGCCGCTGAAGGTGTCGTTCGCCAGCAGCGACGCCGTCGGCACGACCAGCGGGTTGTTCTGCGTGGTGGACAGGGCGCCGTCCGCCACGAGGTCCGCAACCGGCGTCACGGTGATGCCGACGGTGTAGGTGGCCGTGCCGCCCTTGCCGTCGCTGACGGTGTAGCTGAAGCTGTCGGTGCCGTGGTAGTCGGCCGCAGGCACGTAGCTGTAGCTGCCGTCGGCCCCCAGGGTCACCGTGCCATGCGAGGCGGCCGACGCCAGGGTGTAGGCCAGCAGGTCGCCGTCGGCGTCGGTGGCGATCGGCAGACTGCCGGTCGCCACCGCGTCTTCCGCCGTCGTGACCGCGGCACCGGCGCCCACCGGGGCGTCGTTCACCGGCGTCACGGTCACCGAGACGGTGTACGTGTTGCTGCCGCCCTTGCCGTCACTGACGGTGTAGCTGAAGCTGTCGGCGCCGTTGTAGTCGGCGGCGGGCGTGTAGGTGTACGCGCCATTGGCGGCGACGGTCACGGTCCCGTGCGCGGGGCCCGAGGCCGGCGCGTAGGTGACCGCGTCGCCATCGGCATCGTTCGCCGTCGGCAGCGAACCGCTGGCCGAGCCATCCTCCGCGACCGTGATGCTGGTGGCCGCAGCGGCCGGTGCGTCGTTGACCGCCGCCACGTTCACCGAGACGGTGTAGGTGTTGCTGCCGCCCTTGCCGTCCAAGACGGTGTAGCTGAAGCTGTCCGGGCCGTTGTAATTGGTTGCCGGCGTGTAGGTGTACGTCCCATTGGCCGCGACGGTCACGGCGCCGTGGCTTGCGTTCGTCGCGACGGCGTAGGTCACACCGTCGCCGTCCACGTCCGTCGCCCCCGGCAAGGTACCGGTCGCGACCTGGTCTTCCGTCGCCGCGATCGAGGTGTTCGCCGCCGTCGGCGCATCGTTCACTGCGGTCACGTTCACCGAGACGGTGTAGGTGTTGCTGCCGCCCTTGCCGTCGCTGACGGTGTAGGTGAAGCTGTCCGCGCCGTTGTAGTCGGCCGCCGGGGTGTAGGTGTACGTGCCGTTGGGGGCGACCGTGACCGTGCCGTGCGCCGCGGGTGTGGCAACGGCATAGGTGACCGCGTCGCCGTCGACGTCCGTGGCCCCGGGCAAGGCTCCGGTGGCGGCCTGGTCTTCCGTCGCCGTGATCGCAGTGTTTGCCGCGGTCGGCGCGTCGTTCACTGCCGCCACATTCACCGACACCGTGTACGTGTTCGTGCCGCCCTTTCCGTCACTGACGGTGTAGGTGAAGCTGTCCGGCCCGTTGTAGTTCGCCGCGGGCGTGTACGTGTACGTCCCGCCAGCCGAGACCGTCACAGTCCCGTGGCTCGCGTTCGTCTCGACCGCGTAGGTCACACCGTCGCCGTCCACGTCCGTGGCCCCCGGCAACGTGCCGGTGGCGACCTGGTCTTCCGTCGCGCCGATGGTCGTGTTCGCTGCCGTCGGAGCATCGTTCACCGCGGCCACGTTCACCGAGACGGTGTACGTGTTGCTGCCGCCCTTGCCGTCGCTGACGGTATAGGTGAAGCTGTCCGCGCCGTTGTAGTCGGCCGCCGGGGTGTAGTTGTAGGTGCCGTTGGCCGCGACCGTGACCGTGCCGTGCGTCGCGGGGGTGGCAACGGCATAGGTGACCGCGTCGCCATCGACGTCCGCGGCACCAGGCAGGTTGCCCGTGGCAACCTGGTCTTCCGTGGCGCTGATGGTCGTGTTCGCCGCCGTCGGCGCGTCGTTCACTGCCGTGACGTTCACCGTGACGGTGTAAGTGTTCGTGCCGCCCTTGCCGTCGCTGACGGTGTAGCTGAAGCTGTCCGCGCCGTTGTAGTCGGCTGCCGGCGTGTAGGTGTACGCCCCGGTGGGCGCGACCGTCACCGTACCGTGCGCCGCAGGCGTTGCCACGGCATAGGCCACCGTGTCGCCGTCAAGGTCCGTCGCGGTCGGCAGCGAACCACTGGCCGAGCCATCCTCGGCGACCGTGATGCTGGTGGCCGACGCCGTCGGCGCGTCGTTCACCGCCGCCACGTTCACCGTGACGGTGTACGTGTTCGTGCCGCCTTTGCCGTCGCTGACCGCGTAAGTGAAGCTGTCGGCGCCATTGAAGTCGGCCGCCGGCGTGTAGGTGTAGGCGCCCGTCGCGTCCACGGAGACCGTGCCGTGCAAGGTGGCAGCGACAAGGGTGTAGGTGATGGCGTCGCCGTCGACGTCCGCGGCACCAGGCAGGTTGCCCGTGGCAACCTGGTCCTCCGTCGCGGTGATGGTCGTGTTCGCTGCCGTCGGCGCATCGTTCACCGGCGCCACGTTCACTGCGACGGTGTACGTGTTGCTGCCGCCCTGGCCGTCGGTGACGGTGTAGCTGAAGCTATCCGGCCCGTTGTAGTTGGCCGCCGGCGTGTAGGTGTACGTGCCGTCCGCCGTGATGGTCACGGCGCCGTGCGCGGCGGCCGCTGCAATGGCATAAGTCACGGCGTCGCCGTCGACGTCTGCCGCGCCAGGCAAGCTGCCGGTGGCGACCAGATCTTCGGTCGCGTCGATCGAGGCATTCGCGGCGGTCGGTGCATCGTTCACGGCCGTCACGTTCACGGACACCGTGTACGTGCTCGTGCCGCCCTTGCCGTCGCTCACCGTGTAGCTGAAGGCGTCGGGTCCGTTGTAGTCAGCCGCGGGCGTGTAGGTGTACGTGCCGTTCGGCGCGACGGTCACCGTGCCATGGCTCGCGTTCGTCCCGATCGAGTACGTGACGGCATCGCCGTCCACATCCGTCGCCGCCGGCAGCGAACCGGTGGCCGAACCGTCCTCGGTGACCGTGATGCTGGTCGCGGCGGCAACGGGCGCGTCGTTGACGGCCGTGACGTTCACCGTGACGGTGTACGTGTTGCTGCCACCTTTGCCGTCGGTGACGGTATAGCTGAAGCTGTCGAGGCCGTTGTAGTTGCCCGTCGACGTGTAGGTGTACGTCCCGTTGCCGGCAACCGTCACGGTGCCGTGGCTCGCACCCGTTCCGACCGAGTACGTGACGGCATCGCCGTCCACGTCCGTCGCCGCCGGCAGCGACCCGCTGGTCGAACCGTCCTCGGCGACCGTGATGCTGGTCGCGGCGGCAACCGGGGCGTCGTTGACGGCCGTGACGTTCACGGTGACGGTGTAGGTGTTCGTGCCGCCCTTGCCGTCGCTGACCGTGTAGCTGAAGGTGTCCGGGCCGTTGTAGTCGGCGGCCGGCGTGTAGGTGTACGCGCCATCGGCCGCAACGGTCGCAGTGCCGTGCGCGGCGGCGGCCGCGATGGCATAAGTCACGGCGTCGCCGTCGATGTCCGACGCGCCAGGCAAGCTGCCCGCGGCCACCTCGTCCTCGGCCACGGCGATCGCGGTGTGGGCTGCGACCGGTGCATCGTTCAGCGCCGTGACGTTGACCGTGACGATGTACGTGTTGCTGCCGCCTTTGCCATCGCTGACGGTGTAGCTGAAGCTGTCGGCGCCGTTGTAGTTGCCGGCTGGGGTGTAGGTGTACGTGCCGTTCGGTGCGATGGTCACCGCGCCATGGCTGGCCTCGGTCGCGACGGCGTAGGTCACGTCGTCGCCGTCGATGTCGGTCGCGCCAGGCAAGCTGCCGGTGGCCACCCCGTCTTCGGCCACGCTGATGCTGGTTGGGGCGGCAATCGGTGCGTCGTTGACGGACGTGACGTTCACGGACACGGCGTAGGTGTTCGAGCCGCCCTTGCCGTCGCTCACCGTGTAGCTGAAGCTGTCGAGGCCGTTGTAGTTGCCCGTCGGCGTGTAGGTGTACGTGCCGTTGCCGGCAACCGTCACGGTGCCGTGGCTCGCGCCCGTTCCGACCGAGTATGTGACGGCATCACCGTCCACATCCGTCGCCGCCGGCAGCGAGCCGCTGGTCGAACCGTCTTCGGCCACGGTGAGGCTCGTCGAGCCCGCCGTCGGCACGTCATTGACGGCCGTGACGTTCACCGTGACGGTGTGGGTAGTGCTGCCGCCCTTGCCGTCGCTGACCGTGTACGTGAAGCTGTCAGCGCCGTTGTAGTTGCCGGCGGGCGTGTAGGTGTAGGTGCCGTTCGCGGCCACCGTGACCGTGCCGTGGCTCGCGCTGGTGGCGAGCGCGTAGGCGACAGGATCGCCGTCGACGTCTGTCGCGCCAGGCAAGCTGCCCGTCGCGACCTCGTCCTCGACCACGGAGATCGAGGTGTCCGCCGCGGTCGGTGCATCGTTCACCGGCGTGACGTTGACCGTGACAACGTACGTGTTGCTGCCGCCTTTGCCGTCACTGACGGTGTAGCTGAAGCCGTCGGCGCCGTTGTAGTTGCCCGTCGGCGTGTAGGTGTAGGTCCCATCGCTGGCGACCGTCACGGCGCCGTGCGCAGCAGGCGTGGTCACCGCATACGCAACGGCATCACCGTCCACATCCGTCGCCGCCGGCAGCGAGCCGCTGGCCGAACCGTCTTCGGCGACCGTGATGCTGGTCGCGGCGGCAACCGGCGCGTCGTTGACGGCCGTGACGTTCACGGTGACGGTGTAGGTGTTCGTGCCGCCCTTGCCGTCGCTGACCGTGTAGCTGAAGCTGTCGGCGCCGTTGTAGTCGGCGGCGGGCGTGTAGGTGTACGTGCCATCGGCCGCGACGGTCGCAGTGCCGTGCGCGGCGGCCGCCGCGATGGCATAAGTCACGGCGTCGCCGTCGATGTCCGTCGCGACCGGCAGCGAGCCGGTGGCCGAGCCGTCCTCGGCGACGGTGATGTTCGTGGCAGAGCCGACCGGCGCGTCGTTCACCGCGGTCACGTTCACCGAGACGGTGTAGGTGTTCGTTCCACCCTTGCCGTCGCTCACCGTGTAGCTGAAGCTGTCCGGGCCGCTGTAGTTCGCCGCCGGCGTGTACGTGTACGCACCGTTGGAGGCCAGCGTCACCACGCCGTGCACTGCGGGCGTCGCCACGACGTACGCAACCGGGTCCCCGTCGATGTCCGTCGCGACCGGCAGTGATCCAGTGGCCGCGCCGTCCTCATCGACCGTGATGTTCGTGGCAGAGCCGACCGGCGCGTCGTTCACCGCGGTCACGTTCACCGAGACGGTGTAGGTGTTCGCACCACCTTTGCCGTCGTTGACCGTGTAGCTGAAGCTGTCCGGTCCGTTGTAGTCGGACGCCGGCGTGTAGATGTACGTGCCGTCGTTCGTCACGGTGACGGTGCCGTGGGCGGCGGCAGCAGCCAACGCATAGGTGACGCTGTCGCCATCCATGTCCGTCGCGGCCGGCAGCGAACCGGTGGCCAAGCCATCCTCAGCGACGGTGATGCTGGCGGCCGCTGCCGTCGGTGCATCGTTCACCGCGGTCACGTTCACCGACACGGTGTAGGTGTTGCTGCCACCCTGCCCGTCGCTGACCGTGTAGCTGAAGCTGTCCGGGCCGTTGTAGTCGGTTGCCGGCGTGTAGGTGTACGTGCCATCGGCCGCGACGATCACGGTGCCGTGGCTGGCGTTCGCCAGCAGGGCGTAGGTGACCCCATCGCCGTCCACGTCCGTCGCCCCCGGCAAGGTGCCGGCGGCGACCTGGTCTTCCGTCGCCGCGATCGAGGTGTTCGCTGCCGTCGGCGCATCGTTCACTGCGGTCACGTTCACCGAGACGGTGTAGGTGTTGCTGCCGCCCTTGCCGTCACTGACGGTGTAGCTGAAGCTGTCGGCGCCGTTGTAGTCGGCGGCGGGCGTGTAGGTGTACGCGCCAGTGGCCGCGACGGTCACGGTTCCGTGCGCGGGGCCCGAGGCCAGCGCGTAGGTGACCGCGTCGCCATCGGCATCGCTCGCGGCCGGCAGCGATCCGGTGGCCGAGCCGTCCTCCGCGACGGTGATGCTGGTGGCGGCAGCCGTCGGTGCGTCGTTCACCGCAGTCACATTCACCGAGACGGTGTACGTGTTGCTGCCGCCTTTGCCGTCACTGACCGTGTAGCTGAAGCTGTCGGCCCCGTTGTAGTCGGCGGCGGGCGTGTAGGTGTACGCGCCAGTGGCCGCGACGGTCACGGTTCCGTGCGCGGGGCCCGAGGCCAGCGCGTAGGTGACCGCGTCGCCATCGGCATCGCTCGCCGTCGGCAGCGAGCCGCTGGCCGAGCCATCCTCGGCGACGGTGATGCTGGTCGCCGCAGCGGCCGGTGCGTCGTTGACCGCCGCCACGTTCACCGAGACGGTGTAGGTGTTGCTGCCGCCCTTGCCGTCGCTGACGGTGTAGCTGAAGCTGTCGGCCCCGTTGTAGTCGGCGGCGGGCGTGTAGGTGTACGTGCCATTGGCAGCGACGGTCACCGTGCCGTGGCTTGCATTCGTCGCGACGGCGTAGGTCACGCTATCGCCGTCCACGTCCATTGTCCCCGGCAAGGTGCCGGTGGCGACCTGGTCTTCCGTTGCGCCGATGGTCGTGTTCGCTGCCGTCGGCGCGTCGTTCACCGCCGCCACGTTCACCGAGACGGTGTAGGTGTTGCTGCCGCCCTTGCCGTCACTGACGGTGTAGCTGAAGCTGTCGGCCCCGTTGTAGTTGGCCGCCGGCGTGTAGGTGTACGTGCCATTGGCCGCGACGGTCACCGTGCCGTGGCTTGCATTCGTCGCGACGGCGTAGGTCACGCCATCGCCGTCCACGTCCGTCGCCCCCGGCAAGGTGCCGGCGGCGACCTGGTCTTCCGTCGCCGCGATCGAGGTGTTCGCTGCCGTCGGCGCATCGTTCACCGCCACCACGTTCACCGAGACCGTGTACGTGTTTGAGCCGCCCTTGCCGTCGCTGACCGCGTAGGTGAAGCTGTCAGCGCCATTGAAGTCGGCCGCCGGCGTGTAGGTGTAGGCGCCCGTCGCGTCCACGGTGACCGTGCCGTGCGAGGTGCCAGCGACGAGGGTGTAGGTGATGGCGTCGCCGTCGACGTCCGCGGCAACAGGCAGGTTGCCCGTGGCAACCTGGTCTTCCGTCGCGGTGATCGTCGTGTTCGCTGCCGTCGGCGCATCGTTCACCGGCGCCACGTTCACAGCGACGGTGTACGTGTTGCTGCCGCCCTTGCCGTCTGAGACGGTGTAGCTGAAGCTGTCCGCGCCGTTGTAGTCGGCCGCAGGCGTGTAGGTGTACGTGCCGTTCGACGCCACCGTCACGGTGCCGTGTGCGGCGGGCGTGGTCACCGCATACGCGACGGCATCACCGTCCACATCCGTCGCCGCCGGCAGCGAGCCGCTGGCCGAACCGTCTTCGGCGACCGTGATGCTGGTCGCGGCGGCAACCGGCGCGTCGTTGACGCCCGTGACGTTCACGGTGACGGTGTAGGTGTTCGTGCCGCCCTTGCCGTCGCTGACCGTGTAGCTGAAGCTGTCGGGACCGTTGTAGTCGGCGGCGGGCGTGTAGGTATAGGTTCCGTCCGCAGCCACCGTCACCGTGCCGTGGGCCGCAGGCGTCGCCACGGAGTACGTGACCGCGTCCCCGTCCACGTCCGTCGCGACCGGCAGCGCGCCACTGGTCGAGCCGTCTTCGGTGACGTTGATGCTGGCCCCACCGGCGACAGGCGAGTCGTTGACCGCGGCGACGTTGACCGTGACGGTGTACGTGTTGCTGCCGCCTTTGCCGTCGGTGACGGTGTAGCTGAAGCTGTCGGCGCCGTTGTAGTCGCCGGCTGGCGTGTAGGTGTAGGCACCGTTCGGCGCCACTGTCACTGTGCCGTGGTTCGCCGTCGTCGCAATCGCATAGGTCACGCCATCGCCGTCGATGTCCGCTGCGCCAGGCAAGTTGCCCGTGGCCACCTGGTCTTCGGTTGCGGTGATCGAGATGTTGGCGGCGACCGGCGCATCATTCACCGCCGTGACGTTGACCGTGACGGTGTAGGTGTTGCTGCCACCTTTGCCGTCGGTCACGGTATAGCTGAAGCTGTCGGGGCCGTTGTAGTCGGCGGCCGGGGTGTAGGTGTACGTGCCGTTGCCGGCGACCGTCACCGTGCCGTGGCTCGCGCCAGTTCCGATCGAATACGTGACGGCATCGCCGTCGACGTCCGTCGCCGCCGGCAGCGAACCGGTGGCCGAACCGTCTTCGGCCACGGTGATGCTCGTCGGGCCCGCCGTCGGCGCGTCGTTGACGGCCGTGACGTTCACGGTGACGGTGTAGGTGTTCGTGCCGCCCTTGCCGTCGGTGACGGTGTAAGTGAAGCTGTCGGCGCCGCTGTAGTCGGCCGCGGGCGTGTAGGTGTAGGTGCCATTCGCGGCCACCGTCACCGTGCCGTGGCTCGCGCCAGTTCCGACCGAGTACGTGACGGCATCGCCGTCCACGTCCGTCGACAGGGGCAGCGAGCCGCTGGTCGAGCCGTCTTCGGCCACGGTGATCGAGGTGTTCGCGGCGGTCGGGGCATCGTTCACCGCCGCCACGTTCACCGTGACCGTGTACGTGTTCGAGCCGCCCTTGCCGTCGTTGACGGTGTACGTGAAGTTGTCCGGGCCGTTGTAGTTGGCGGCCGGCGTGTACGTGTAGCCACCGTTCGGTGCCACGGTCACGGCGCCGTGGCTCGCGTTCGTCGCGACCGCATAGGTGACCGCGTCGCCATCCACGTCCGTCGCGACCGGCAGCGAGCCGCTGGTCGAGCCGTCTTCGGCCACGGCGATCGAGGTGTTCGCGGCAGTCGGCGCATCGTTCACCGCCGTCACGTTCACCGTGACCGTGTACGTGTTCGAGCCGCCCTTGCCGTCGCTCACGGTGTACGTGAAGCTGTCCGGTCCGTTGTAGTTGGCGGCCGGCGTGTACGTGTAGCCACCGTTCGGTGCCACGGTCACGGCGCCGTGGCTCGCGTTCGTCGCGACCGCATAGGTGACGCTATCGCCGTCGATGTCCGTCGCGCCGGGCAGGTTGCCCATCGCGACCTGGTCCTCAGTCGCTGAAATCGAGGTGTTCGCCGCCGTCGGGGCGTCATTGACCGCCGTCACGTTGACCGTGACGGTGTACGTGTTGCTGCCGCCTTGGCCGTCGCTGACGACGTAGCTGAAGCTGTCGGCGCCGTTGTAGTTGGCGGCCGGGGTGTAGGTGTAGGTGCCGTTGGCGGCAACCGTCACCGTGCCGTGGCCCGCCGGCGTCGCCACAGAGTACGTGACCGCGTCGCCATCCACGTCCGTCGCCGCCGGCAATGCGCCGGTGGCGGAACCGTCTTCGGCCACGGTGATGCTCGTCGGCCCCGCTGTCGGCGCGTCGTTGACCGCCGTCACGTTCACCGTGACGGTGTACGCGTTGCTGCCGCCGTGGCCGTCGCTCACGGTGTAGCTGAAGCTGTCCGTGCCGTTGAAATCGCCGGCCGGCGTGTAGGTGTACGTGCCGTTGGCGGCCACGGTGGCCGTTCCGTGTGCCGCGCCCGTGGCGAGGGCGTACGCGACGGCGTCGCCGTCGAGGTCGGCGGCGGTGGGCAGCGTGCCGCTGCGCACGGTGTCCTCAGCGGTCGTGATGCTCGTGGCCGCCGCCGTCGGGGCGTCGTTGACCAGCGTCACGCCGATCGTCGTGGTGCGCACCGTGCTGCCGGCAGCGCCGTCGTGCACGGCCACCGAGACCGCGCGCGCGACAGTGGCTGGCGTGTCGCTGGTGTTCTGGTAGCGCACGCCCCGCAGGATGGCCTGGTAGGTCGCCTGCGTGGCGGTGCCGGTGATGGTCAGGACTCCGGTCGAGGCCGTGTAGCCGACCGTCAGGCCTGCGGCGGTGGCCGCGCTGCTGGCCGTTGCGTCGAGCGACAGTGATTCGACCGTGTCGCCGTCCGGCCGGGCGGCCAGCGTCACTGTCATCGAGGCAAGCGTGCCGCTGTCCACGTCGGACAGGGTGGCGCCCGGCGCGATCAGCACCGGCGTCTGCTCGACGAACGTGGCGGTGTGGTCGCTGCCCGCCGCCGCCCCGTTGAGGTCGACCACCGGCGCATCGTTGACGGCCGTGACGCTCGTGGCGAGGGCAACGGTCGCAGACGACCAGCCGCCCGTGCCGCCGATGCCCGCGGTGGCGAGGTTGACCGACGTGCCGGCCGCGAAGCCCGTGCCGTCCGACAGGCGGACGGTCAGGCCGCCCGGCACGCCGTTGAAGTCGGCTGCAGGGCGGAAGCGCAGCAGCGTCGCGCCGTCATTCGCGAGCACCAGTGCCGCGGTGTCGGACAAACCGCCGGTGGGCACCGCCGCCCAGCTCGTGCCCCCATTCGACGAATACTCCCAGGAGCCCTGTGCGGGCGTGGCCGTGTTTGCGACGATCGCGACACCGGCCAGCGCCGTGGCACTCGAGCCTCCGCTCACCGCGTCGACGGCGTCGCTGTAGTTGCCGCCGAACAGTGCGCCGAGCGTGGCGCCCGCCGGGGCGGGCGTGTCCTCGCCGACCGGCGAGAGCGCCGCGCCGCCGGAAGCCACCGGCGCGTCGTTGACTGCCGTGACCGTGATGGCCGCGGTGTCGGTCGCGGTCGAGAAGGCGGTGGACCCGCCGCTGTTCACGCCGCTGGTGTCCGCCGTGCCGCCGTTGACGCCGCTGGTGCGGTCCCACGCGCGGAAGGTGATGGCCGCGCCGACCGTGCCGTTGGCATTGGCGGCGGGTGCGAAGTAGACGCGGGTGGCCGCATCCGCGGCCAGCAGCCGCGCGCCTGCGGCGCTGACGGTCCCCATGGCCGACCAGGTCGCGCCATTGTCGGTCGAGTAGTACCAGGTGCCGCCGGCCGAAGTGGCCGTGATCGCAATGCCCGCGAGCGGCGACGCGTCGGCATCGTTGAGGTTGTCGAGTTGTCCGGCCGGCGTGGCGAAGTCCACCAGGCTGGACACCAGCGTGCCCGCCGGCGAGCCGTTCACCGGTGCCCCGGCATCCTCCGCGACGCCGGCGAGCACCGGGCTCCTGGTGGGATCCAAGACCGGCGCGTCGTTGACGGCCGTGACGTTGACTGTCGCGGTGCGCGTGGCCTGCTGGGCCGCGCCGCCGACGTTGCCGCCGTCGTCGAGCGTGTACGTCACGGTCCGGGCGGCGGGGGACGGCGCCTCCGAGGTGTTGGCGTAGCCGATCGCGCGGGCGAGCGCCTGCGTCGCGGCAGCAGTGGCTGCCCCGTTCAGCGTGATGCGCAGTGCGGCGCCGTTGGTGCCGTTCAAAGTGCTGTCGATCGTCCCGATCGCCACGCCGCCATAGCTGACGGTGCTCCCCGACACGCCGATCTGCCCGGCCCCCGTGCCCTGGTGGAGAACCGACAGCTGGTCGGCGGATGTGCCGTTGGCGGTGAAGGCGGCCTGCAGGAAGCCGCCGCCGAAGGCAGCGGCATCCGCGTCCGCCACCACCACGTTGGCATCGATCGCGGCGGCCGCACCGTTCTCGGTGTAGGGCAGGACGGCGGGCGCTCCGGTCAGCGTGGGCGCGTCGTTGGCGGCAACCACCGTGATCGTGCCGGCCAGGGAGGCGGTCCTGGCGCCTCCACTGCCGCTGTTGCCGCCATCGTCGAGCACCACGGAGACGGCGCGCGAGGTGGCGGCACCACCCGCCGTCGGATCGTCGGAGCTGCTGGCGTAGCGCAACTGCGCAAGGAGCGCCTGGACGGCGGCGGCCGAGGCCGAGCCGTTGAGCGTCACCACGAGGCTGGTGCCTGCGCCACCGCTGAAGGTGCCGATTGTGACCCCGCCGTAGGAAACGGTGGCGCCCGAGACGCCGATCTGGTTCGCCGCCGTGCCCTGGTGGGCGATCGAGAGCGTGTCGCCCGCCTGGTACGTCGCCAGGGACACCGTGACGGCGCCGCCGCCGAAGTTCGCCGCGTCCACATCGGACACGGCCGCACCGGAGACGATCGCCAGCGGGACACCGTTCTCGGTGAAGGTGCCGCCGGCCGTGCCGGTGACCACCGGCGCGTCGTTCACGGCAGTCACCGTGATCGCAACCGTGTCGGTGTCGAGCAGCGCGCCGCCGGTGCCGGTGGCGCCGAGGTCGCTGGTCGTGACCGTGAGGGTGGCGGCGCCGTTGAAGTTGGCGGCCGGCGCGTAGCTCAGGCCGTCGAGCGCCGCGTTGACCGCGGCCTTGGTGCCGCTGAACGTCATGGTCGGCGACCCGTTCGCTCCGGCGCTGAAGCTCAGCCCCGCCACGCCGGACAACGCCAGCGTGCCGCTGGTGACGCTCAGCTGCACCTGGACGGTGGCCGCATCGGCGTCGGCCACGCTGATCGCGTTGGCGCCGCTGAACACCAGCGCGGTGTCCTCCGCCGTGGTGCGCGGACCGGGCACGGTGTTCACGGGCGCATCGTTGACCGCGGTCACGTTGACCGTCGCGGTGCGGCTGGCCTGCAGCGCGCCGGGGCCGCCGTTGGCGCCGTCGTCGAGCGTGTAGGTCACGGTCCTGGCCGTGGTCGCGGGCGTGTCGGAGTTGTTGCCGAACGCGATGGCGCGGGCCAGGGCCTGCGTGGCGGCGGCCGTGGCCGAGCCGTTGAGCGCGATCCGGAGCGCCGCGCCGTTGGCGCCGTTGAGCGTGGTGTCGATGGTGCCGATGACCACGCCGCCGTAGCTGACGGTGGAACCTGCGACACCGATCTGGCCGGCACCGGTGCCCTGGTTGAGCACACTCAGCTGGTCGGCGGCCGTGCCGTTCGCACTGAAGCCAACCTGCAGGAAGCCGCCCGCGAAGCCGCCGTCGACGTCGCCCACCACCACGGTGGTGTCGATCGCTGCCGGGGCACCGTTCTCGCTGTAGGCGAGCGTGGCCGCCGCGCCGGTCAGGGTCGGCACATCGTTCGCGGCAGTCACCGTGATGGCCACCGTGTCGGTGTCGGTCAGCGCGCCGCCCGTGCCAGTCGCGCCCAGGTCGCTCGTCACGACCGTCAGCGTGGCCGCGCCGTTGAAGTTGGCGGTGGGGTTGTAGGCCAGGCCAGCCAGCGCGGCATTCACGCTGGCCTTGCTGCCGGTGAAGGTGATGCCCGCGGTGCCGTTGGCGCCCGCGTTGATGGTCAGGCCGGCCGTGCTGCCGAGGGTCAGCGTGCCGTTGGTGACCGTCAGCTGCACCTGGACATTCGCTGCATCCAGGTCCGCCACGCTGATCGCGTTGCCGTTGGCAGCGCTGAACACCAGCGGGGCATCTTCGGGCGTGGTCTGCGCGGCGGGCACGGTGTTCACCGGCGCGTCGTTCACGGCCGCGATGGTGATCGTGCCGGTGCGCGTGGCCGTCTGCGGTCCGCCGGTGCCGGTGTTGCCGCCGTCGCTGACGGTGAGCGTGAGGGCGCGCGTCGTGGCCGTGCCGCCGGCGGTGGGATCGTCGGACGTGCTGGCGTACGTCAGTTGCGCCAGCAGCGCCGCGATGGCCGGCGGCGTGGTGTTGCCGTTCAACGTGATGACCAGGTCGGACGCCGTGCCGCCGGTGTACGTGCCGATGGCGACGCCGCCATAGGTCACCGTCCCGCCGGCCGCCCCGATCTGTCCGGCGCCGGTGCCCTGGTTGGCGATGGCGAGCGTGTCGCCTGCCACGTAGACACCCAGCGCCGCGGTCAGCGAACTGCCGGCGGCGGTGATCGCGTCCGGGTCGTTCACCGCGCCGCCGGCAAGGATGGCGACCGCCGCGCCGTTCTCGGTGTAGCTGGCGCCCGCCGTGCCCGTGAACACCGGCGCGTCGTTGACGGCAGTGATGTTGATGGTGCGGCTCGCCGCGCCCACTAGGGCCGTGCCCGAGCCGCTGTTGCCCTGGTCGTTGACGCTCAGCTGGAACGTGGTCGAGGCCGCCGGTGCGTCCAGGCCGTTCAGGTAGCTCAGCGACGAGCCGGCCGCGCCGGCCAGCAGGTTGTTGATCTGGGTCACCGTGCCGGTCAGGGTGACCGTGCCGGTGCCCGAGCCGGTCACCGCGACGCCGGTGGTGCCGGCATTGACGGTGAGCCCGCCCTGCCCCACCGTCAGGGTCGCCACCACGTTGCCGGAGCGGGCGTCCGGATCCGAGATGACGATGCCGGTGCCCGACAGCGTCAGGACCGTCTGCTCGACGGCGGTGAACGCGCCCGGCGTGATCGTGACCGTCGGCGCGTCGTTGACGTTGGTGAGGTTGACGAGCGCCAGCCGGGTGACATCGAGCGCTCCACCCGAACCCGTGTTGCCGCCATCGTCCAGCGTGAAGCTGATGGTCTTGGTGGCGGCGGCGAAGTCGTTCGAGGTGCTGGAGAAGCCGATGGCCCGCGACAGTGCCTGCAGCGACGCCGTGCTGGAATTGGTGTTGAACTTGATCCGCAGCGCCTGGCCGTTCTGGCCGTTCTGCACCGCATCGACCGTGCCGATCGTCAGGCCGCCGTAGACGACGTTGGAGCCGCTGACGGTGATGCCGCCGGCCGCCAGGACCGACAGCTGGTCGGCGGCGTCGCCGTTGCCGGCGACGGCGACCAGCAGGTAGCCGCCGTTGAAGTTGGCAGGGTTGTCCGGATCCGTGACGGTGATGCCGGCATCGATCGCCTGGGCCGTCTGGTTCTCGGTGTACGAGAGCGTGGCCGTCGGGCCGCCCAGGACGAGCCGGTCGTTGACGGCCGTGACCGCCACGGTGCTCGCCACGCCGGTGCTGGTGAGCGTGCCGTCGGTGGCGGTGAAGCGCACCGTCCGGACCGCGGTGTTCGGCGCTTCGCTGGTGTTGGCGTAGGTCACGGCACGCAGCGCGGCCTGCCATTGCGCCAGCGTGGCCGAGCCGGTGCTCGCGGTGAGCGTCAGCACGCCGGTGGCGGCGTTGTAGCTGCCCGTGATCGAGCCCATCGTCGTGCCGTTGTTCGCGAATGCGAGCACGTCCTGTCCGGCGACGAAGTTGCCGGTGATGGACACGGTCGCACTCGGCAGCGTCGGGCCGTCGTCGGTGAGCGTGAGGCCGCCGTTGACCACGACCGGCGCCGCGTTTTCCACGAACGTCACTGCCGAGGGGCCCGACAGGATGGGCGCGGCATTGGCCGCGTTGACGTTGATGGTGATCGTGTTGGCCGTGGCGTCGAGGTCGGTGCCGCCGTTGGCCGTGCCGCCGCTGTCCTGCACCTGGAAGGTGAAGCTGCGGGTGGTCGTGTTCGCGGGCGGGGTGAACCGCAGCCGCCCGGCATCGATGTCCGCGACCGAGATGACCTGGCCGGCCGTGACGGCAACGCCGTTCAGCGCCAGCGAGCCGGCGGCGGGCAGGGTCGTGATGCGCACCGCGAGCAGCGTGTCGCCCACGTCCACCGTGTCGGTGAAGCCGAAGTCGCCCGCCGAGAAGGTGTAGGCCGTGCTCTGGACGGCGGTGATGGTCTTGTCGGTGCCCGAGGGCGCATCGTTGCGCCCCTGGATGCCGACCGTGATCGTGCGCGTGGTGCCGTCGGCCGAGACGACGGTGAGCGTGTCCGAGCCGCCCGAGAAGGCGGTCAGCCCCTGGACCGCCGCGCTCGCGTTGTTCAGGGTGTACGTCCAGGTCGTACCCGACAGCGTGAAGGTGCCGTAGGTGCCGCTCTGGGACTGGATGGCCAGCGTGGTCGCGCTGTCCGGATCGGTGACCGTCAGCGTGCCGGTGGCACTGGTGGTGACATCCTCGATGGTCGAGCCGGTGGCCGTGCCGCCGATGACCGCCGCGTCATTCACCGCCGCGACCTGCACCGTGCTGGTCACCGTGTTGCTCGCGAGCGTGCCGGGGTCGCGGACCTGGAAGCTGATCGTCCGGCTGGCCGTGGACGGGTTGTCGCTGGTGTTGGCGTACTTCACCGCGCGCAAGGCCGCCTGCCATTGCGCCAGGGTTGCCGTGTTGCCGGCAGACGTGAGGGTCAGGACGCCGGTCGCCGCGGTGTACGTGGCGGCGATGTTGCCCATCGTCGCGCCGTCGTTGGCGAACGACAGCACGTCCTGCCCGTTGACGAAGCCGCCGGTGATCGAGACCGTGGCCTGGGTCAGCGTCGAGCTGTCGGCATCGGACACCGTGATCGCCGGATTGACGCTGGCGGCCGGGTCGTTCTCGGTGTAGGCCAGCGTGTTCGAGCCGGCCAGCACGGGATTCGCCGCCGCTGCCAGCACGTTGATCGTGATGGTGTTCGCCGTGGCATCGGTGTTCGCGCCGCCGTTGGCGGTGCCGCCCGCGTCCTGGACGCGGAACCCCACGGTCGTGTAGCCGGTACCCGAGCTGCCGGCCGGCGCGGTGTAGCGCAGGCGGGCGTTGTCGATGTCGGCCGCCGAGATGGTCTGGTTCGCGGTGACCGCGACCCAGGCCGTCCCGTTGTACCACTGCAGCGTGCCGCGGCCGGCCGCCGGCAGCGTGGTGATCTGCACGTTGGCGAGCGCATGGCCTTCGGCGTCGGTGAAGGGGAAGTCGCTGCGCACCAGCGTGTAGGCGGTTCCCGCGCTGGCCGTGACGGTCTTGTCGACGCCGCTGGGCGCGTCGTTGACGGCCACGACGGTGATCTGGGCCAGGGCCGTGTTGCTGTCGGCGCCGTTGACGTCGCGCACGGTGACGGCGATGTCGCGCACGCCGGCCAGCGGGTTGTCGGAGGTGCTGTTGAAGAACACCTGCCGCAGCGCGGCCGCGTAGCTGGCCGCCGAGGCATTGCCGCTGAGCGTGACCACGTTGCCGGCGATCGTGCCGGTGATGCCCGCCGGCAGGGTGCCGACGATCGACAGGGAGTCGCCCGGCGCGGCTGCGTTGATGGTGATCGTGGCCTGGGCGATCTGGTCGCCGGTGGGGTCCACGATGGACGAGGCTGCGCCTGCGATCGCGACGGCCGCACCGTTTTCGGTGTAGGTGCCGGCCTGGTTGACCGCGACGCCACTGACCTGGAAGTTGTCGACGCGGAAGTCGTAGTTGTTCCCGCTGAGGGAGCTGAAGCGAACGACAGTGTTCGACGACGCGTAGTTGGCGATGTCGTAGCTCTTGAGCGCGCTGGCCGTGTTGCCCGTGAACGTTTCAAGCGTCGTCCACGTCGTGCCGCCGTCGGCGGAGATCTCCAGCGCCACGCTGCCGGTGCCGCCGCCGTCCGTGTAGTTGAAGCTCAGCGTCTTCACGAACCGGGTGGGCTGACCGTTGCTCAGGCCCAGCATGTCGAACGAGCGCTGGATCGAGCCGCGCGTCGCGTCGTTCTCGGCGATCTGCAGGTAGCCGCCGCTGTTGACCAGCACGTCACCGGTCGTGGCGTTGTTGTTGTCGGTCTCGACCCAGTTGCCGGCGAAGTTGAAGCTGCCGACGTTGAGGTTGTAGGCCTGCGTCGTGAAGTCGTCGCGCGCATTGGCCGTCGCGCCGTTGAGCGCCAGCTGCGGGCCGGGGTTCGTCACGTTCACCGTCACCGTGCCGGTCGCGTAGGTGGGCGCCAGCACCCCCACCGCGTTGCCCAGGTCGGTGCGCACGCCGCCGGTGTCCGGGCCCGCGTAGTTGACCTGCAGGTCCTCCTGGCCGCCGACCTCGAAAAAGTCGACCTGGATGGTGTAGGTGCCGGGACCCAGCGTGATGGTGCCGCTCTGCTCGGTGAACGAGTGCGCGCCGTCGTTGTTCACGACCAGCGCGCCGTTCACGTACAGCATGGAGCCGTCGTCCGAGCCGGTGTAGAAGGTGTACGTGCCGGCCTGCGTGACGGTCACCGAACTGGTGAACCGCACGGTGAAGTTGTTGAGGGTCGTGTTCCCGTTGTCGGCCGCCGCCTTGTCGACGTCGTAGGAGCTGAGGAACCCCGACCCGGTGGCCGGCCCGGTCGGGAACCCGGTGGCCAGGCTGCTGCCGGTCGGCACCGTGTTCCAGTACTGGTAGGTGGTGCCCGGCACCTGGGCCATGCTCACCAGCTGGTACTGGAAGGTGTCGGTGTAGGCGCCGGCGGCGCCAGGGGTGTAGGTGAAGCTGCCGTCGGCGTTCATCACCACCGAGCCCTTGGCCGGCTGCGTGACCAGCGTGGTGCTCACGCTGAGCTGGCCGTCGGGGTCGGTGTCGTTCGCCATGACGTTGCCCGTCAGGGGCACCCAGTTCTGGGTGGCGTAGGCGTCCGGTGCGGCGACCATGGCGTCGTCCACCGAGACCACGCGCACGAAGGCCGTCGAGGCGAGGCTCTGCTCCCCGTTCGCGTCGGTGGCGCGGACCGAGATGGTCCGCATCGTCGTGCTGGGCGTGTCGCTGGTGCTGGAGAACGTCACCGCGCGGATGGCGGCGGCATAGTCGGCGCCGGTGGCCAGGCCGGCCAGCGTGACGGTGTTGCCGTTGACGCTGGCCGTGATGCCGGCCGGCAGCGTGCCCACGGACAGCACGTCGCCGTCGAACGGGTTGTTCAGGACGATGTTGGCGCCGGCGATCTGGCTGCCGTCCGGATCGACCACCGTGGCCGTTGCCGCGGCGATCTGCACCGGCGCCCCGTTCTCGGTGTACGTCGTGTCGTGGTTGTTGCCTGTGGCCGTGACGCTGACGTTGTCGAAGTAGAACTGGTCGTCCGCCTCCAGGAAGCCGCTGCTGGTGGTGAAGCGGATGACCGTGGCGTCGTCCACATAGGCCGACAGGTCGAACGTCTGGGTCATGTTGCCCGCGACGTTGGTCAGCAGGCCGACGGTGGTGAACGTGGCGCCGTTGTTGTTGGACACCTGCACCGAGATGCGATCGTCGGCCTCCACCCCCGCCATGCGGTAGGTGAAGGTCAGCGAGGCCGACGTGTAGGGCAGCAGGTTGAGCGTGCGCTGGATGTAGTCGCGTGGCGAGTCGGCGTGGCCGACCATCCGGATCTCGTAGCCGCCGACGCTGTCGGCCACCAGCCGGATGTTGGCGGTGGTCGGGCTGTTGTCGCTGTTGCCGCCGCCGGAGGGCGCGGCGTCGAACTCGATCCAGCCGGTCGCCCAGTTCGATCCGCCGGCATAGCTGGACGTGGGGAACGCGTCACTGGCCGTGAAGGTGCCGGGGGCGTTGAGGTCGACCACCGGCGGCGCCAGCAGGCCGGCGTAGCGCGCCAGGTCGGCCTGGTAGGCGAACAGCGGGGTCAGCACCTGGCCGCTGCGGACCTCGAGGTCCCAGTCGCCGCCCAGTGCGGCGGCGCCGGTGCGGTCGTCCGACGCCGCGACGTCGGCACCGGTCATCTGGGCGACACGCTCCACGAACGCCGCGCCGGCGGTGCCTTTGCCGATGTCGCAGCCGTACAGCAGGATGTCGCCGTCGGCGCTGAGGGCGCGTCCGATGCGGGCGAGGTCGTCCGCGTGGTTCTGTGCCAGGGCGCCGGCGGTGTAGGCCTGTCCGCCCAGCACCAGGATGCCGTCGCTGCCGTGGCCCACCACGTGGATGGCGCCGACGTCGGAGCGTCCTTCCAGGTAGTCCGCCATCTGGTCGATGGCATCGCGCGACTTGTCCAGCAACACCACGGTGGCAGATGGGGAACGGACGTCGGCCACCAGGGCCTGGTAGTTCGCGACCGAGGTGTCGACGAAGACGATTTCGGCGCGCTCGGCCGGGGTCGGCGCAGGAGCCGGCGAGGTGTCGACCGGCGCCGGGCCGGCGTCGCTCGCCAGCGGCTCGGCGGGAGCGGGAGCGGCCGGGGCGGCGGCGGGCGCCGTGTCGACCGGCTTGCTGGCCTCGGCGGTGGCCATGGCGGCGGCATCGGCGACGCGCGCTGCGTCGGCGACGTGCGGGGCCGCGAGGTCGGCCGCCAGAGCGCCATCGAACAGGACGCGCGGTTCCAGCGCCAGCAGTCGACTCCGACGGCGTTTCGGGACCTTCGCCATGGTTAAACTCCTCCGAGGGCGGCCGACCCTCTTGTTCTGTTGCAGCTACGAACTGCAACGGCTTGAAACGTTTCGAAACAATTATGCCGCATGCTCGCCTGGGAGGGCCCAGAGCAGAAGGCTATACGGCGCCCCTTCCCGATTGGATTCGCTAATGCCCGCATATGCTTTCGAGGCGCTTGACAGCCAGGGGCAAACCCGGCGGGGCGTGCTGGAGGCCGAATCGGCCAAGGCCGCCCGCGGCCAGTTGCGCGCGCAGTCGCTCATCCCGCTGGTCGTCGACGCGGTCGGAGGCCAGTCCCCGGGTTCTTCGGCAGTTGCCGGCAGAACTTGGGGGCGGCGGGTCTTCAGTGACACCAAGTTGACCGTCTGGACGCGTCAACTGGCCGGCCTAGTCGCATCAGGCCTGCAACTTGAGCGCGCGCTCACTGCGCTGGCGGACGAGTCGGACGAGGATCGCGAACGGCACCTGGTGGCGGCGCTGCGGGCCGAAGTGAATGCCGGATCGACTTTCGCCGCGGCGCTTTCGCACTTTCCTCGTGAGTTTTCGGACATCTACATCGCAGTCGTCAGTGCCGGCGAACAGGGCGGCGACCTGGGAATCGTTCTGGAACGGCTGGCGGACGACCTCGAGAACCGCCAGGCCCTGCGGGGCCGGCTGGTCGGCGCGGCGCTCTACCCCGCGATCGTCACGCTCGTCGCCCTGGCCATCGTCGTGTTCCTGGTCACCTACGTCGTGCCGCAGGTGGCCAATGTGTTCGCCGGGACCAAGCGGGCGCTGCCGCTGTTGACGGTGGTGATGCTCGCCTTGAGCGACCTGGTCCGCCAATGGGGTTGGATTCTGGGTCTGCTCATCCTTGCTCTCGTTGCTGTATTGCGTGTGTCGCTGCGCAACGAGGGGTTTCGTGAAAAATTCGACGCAGCGTGGCTTCGTTTGCCGGTTCTGGGCCGGTTGTCTCGTGGTTACAACAGCGCGCAGTTCGGGAACACGCTGGCCATGCTGACCTCCGCCGGTGTGCCCATCCTCAAGGCGCTGCAGGCCGCCGCCCAGACGCTGAACAACCGGGCGATGCGGGCCGATGCGCTCGATGCCCTGGTGCTGGTGCGCGAAGGCGCACCGCTGGCCTCGGCGCTGGCACAGAAGAAGCGCTTCCCCGGCCTGCTGTCGATGTTCGCGCGGCTGGGCGAACAGACCGGGCAGTTGCCGGTGATGCTGCAGCGCGCCGCCACCCAGCTCGGCAGCGAGGTGCAGCGCCGCGCCATCCAGCTGGCCACCGTCCTCGAGCCGCTGCTGATCGTCGCGATGGGCCTGATCGTGATGCTGATCGTGCTGGCGGTGCTGATGCCCATCATTCAGCTCAACCAGTTCGTGCGCTGATCCGCACCATGCCCGCATGAGCCTGTTTCCCGACGAGCGGCTGGTGGTCGCCATCTCCTCGCGCGCGCTGTTCAACTTCGAGGAGGAGAACCGCATCTTCGAGAGCGGCGATGCGAAGGCCTACATGGCGCTGCAGCTGCAACGGCTGGAGCAGCCGGCAAAACCGGGCATCGCCTTCTCGCTCATCAAGAAGCTGCTGGCCTTCAACGACACGACGACCCAGCGGGTCGAGGTGGTGATCCTGTCGCGCAACGATCCCGTCTCGGGCATGCGCATCTTCCGCTCGGGCCTGGCCAACCAGATCCACCTCGAACGCGGCGTGTTCACCCAGGGACGCTCGCCGTTTCGCTACCTGCGCCCGCTCGGCGCACACCTGTTCCTCTCGGCCAACGCCGAGGACGTGCGCGAGGCGCTGGCCGCGGGCTTTCCCGCCGCCCGGGTGCTGGTGGAGTCGGTGCTGGCCGGCACCAACTACCCGGACGAAGTGCGCATCGCCTTCGACGGCGACGCCGTCCTGTTCTCCGACGAGGCCGAGCGCGTGTTCCAGAAGGAAGGGCTGAGCGCCTTCCAGCAGCACGAGTTGCACAAGGCGCTGCAGCCCCTGCCCGAAGGTCCCTTCAAGCCGCTGCTCACCGCCCTGCACCGGCTGCAGGCGGCCGGCACGGCGGGGATGAAGATCCGCACCGCCCTGGTGACGGCCCGCAGCGCGCCGGCCCACGAGCGCGCCATCCGCACGCTGATGCAGTGGGACATCCGGGTGGACGAGGCCATGTTCCTGGGCGGGCTGCCCAAGGGCGAGTTCCTGCGCGAGTTCGAGCCCGACTTCTTCTTCGACGACCAGACCCGGCACGTCGACCAGGCGGCGCGCCACGTGCCGGCCGGCCACGTCGCCGGCGGCATCACCAACCCCGGCGGTTAGTCAGGGTGCCGCCGGTAGGATGCCCCGCATCCACCGGACGCACCATGACCCTCTCCGAACGCAGCCGCGCCGCTGCCGCCACCAGCCGGCGCATCTGGGCGCTGACCACCCCCTACTTCGGCTCCGACGAGAAGTGGCGCGCGCGCGGGCTGCTCGCCGCCATCGTCGCGCTCAACCTGGGCGCGGTCTACCTGCTGGTCCTGATCAACGACTGGAACCGGCTGTTCTACGACGCACTGCAGGCGCGCGACCAGCCGGTGTTCTGGCAGCAGCTGGGCCGCTTCACCTCTCTCGCGTTCGCCTACATCGTCGTCGCGGTGTACCGGTTCTACCTGACCCAGCTGCTCGAGCTGCGGTGGCGCGCCTGGATGACCCGGCACTACCTGGACCGCTGGCTGCGCGAGCATGCGTTCTACCGGCTCGAGCTGGCACGTTTCGGCGCGGACGGCGCGCCGCCGGACAACCCCGACCAGCGGATCCAGGAGGACCTGAATCTCTTCACCACGTACAGCGTGTCGCTCAGCATGGGGCTGCTGAACGCCGTGGTGACCCTGGTGAGCTTCGTGGGCATCCTCTGGACGCTCAGCGGCAGCTTCGGCTTCACGCTGGGCGGCACGCACCACGAGGTGCCGGGGTTCATGGTCTGGGCCGCGATCGCCTACTGCGTCGCGGGCAGCCTCATCACCCACTACATCGGCCGGCCGCAGATCGGCCTGAACTTCCGCCAGCAGCGGCTGGAGGCCGACTTCCGGCACCACATGGTCCGCGTGCGGGAGTACAGCGAGGCGATCGCGCTCGACCGTGGCGAGCTGGTGGAGCGCGAGCAGCTCGGGCTGCGCTTCTCGCAGGTGCTGGTGAACTACCTGGCGCTGATCCGCAAGCAGAAGAACCTCACCTGGTTCACCACCTTCTTCGGCCAGGCGGCCGTGGTGTTCCCGTTCCTGGTCGCGGCGCCCCGCTTCTTCAGCGGCGCCATCCAGCTTGGCGAACTGATGCAGATCTCCTCGGCGTTCGGGCAGGTGCAGGAATCGCTGGCCTGGTTCGTCGACAACTACAGCTCGCTGGCGGCGTGGCGGGCCACGGCCGACCGCCTCACGAGCTTCGAGGAGAGCGTGGCAGCGCAGGAGCGCCAGGACACCGGCCTGTCCGTGACGGCCGGCGATGCGCTCTCGACGGCTGGCCTGGATCTGGCCCTGCCCACCGGGGCCCGGTTGCTGGCCGGCCTCCACCTGCGCGTCGCGGCCGGTGACCACGTGCTGCTGAAAGGTCCGTCGGGCAGCGGCAAGTCCACGCTGTTCCGCGCCATCGCGGGCATCTGGCCGTTCGCCCGCGGCCACGCCACCCGGCCGGCGGACACCATGGCGATCCCGCAGCACCCTTACTTTCCCGACGGGAGCCTGCGCAACGCACTGGCCTACCCCGAGCCGGCCCAGCGCTACCCGGACGAAGCCCTGCGGCAGGCCCTGGCCGATGCGCTGCTGCCGCAGCTGGCCGATCGCCTGGACGAGGAGGCGGCCTGGGGCCAACGGCTCTCCGGAGGCGAACGCCAGCGGCTCGCGCTGGCGCGCGTGTTCCTGAAGAACCCGCGCTGGGTACTCGCCGACGAAGCCACCGCGGCCCTGGACCCGCCGGCCGAGCAGGTGCTGTACGGCCGGCTGCTGGAGCGCATCGACCGCCGGGGCGGCGGGTTGGTCTCGATCGCGCACCGACCGGCGCTGGAGCCCTTCCACAACCGGCGCTGGGAGCTGGCGCGCCGGGACGACGGCGACCCCGCGTTCGCCTTGCGGCAGGGTTGATCAGGCCGGCGGACGGCCCCGCGCCTCACGCCGGGCGATCCACAGGGTCGAGGCGCAGATCACCGCGCCGCCGGCCAGCGTCCACTGGCTCGGGAGATCGCCGAACACCAGCCAGCCCAGGGCAGCGGCCCAGACCAGGTCGAGGAACTTGACCGACTGCGTGGCCGAGATGTCGGCGATGCTGAACGAGCGCGTGAGGCAGTAGTGCCCGGTGCTGCCGAGCACGCCGCACAGCAGGAACAGCACCCACTGCCAGGCGCTGGGCCATTGCCAGTGCACAAGCGCCAGCGGCAGGCTGAAGGCGGTGACCGTGATGGCCTGCCACACGACGATGACCCCGGGCCGTTCGTAGCGGGTCAGCCCCTTGGTGATCAGGAACGACGCGGCGAACACCGGCGAGGACGCCAGCATCACCAGCGGATAGTAGCCGCCGGTGCTTCCGAGCTGCGGGCCGACCACGATCAGCACGCCGCCGAAACCCAGGCCGGCCGCCAGCCAGCGCTCCCACCGCATCGGTTCCTTGAAGACCAGCACGGCGCCGATCATGATGAAGATCGGACCCGTGAAGCCGATCGCGGTGGTATCGGCCAGGGTGATGTGCGGCACCGCGATGAACCAGAGGCACAACCCCGCCGTGTGGACCGCGCCGCGCGTGAACTGCCCGCCGATGTGGCGGGGCCGGTACGCGCCCCAGCCGCTGCGGGCCACCAGCGGCAGCATGACGCCGAGCCCGGCCAGATAGCGAAGGAACTGGGTCTGGAAGGGGTCGAGTTGCAGCGACAGCCTGCGCATCACCGCGTTCAGCAGCACGAACAGCAGGCCCGCCGCCATCGACCAGAGCAGGCCGCGCGCCGAGGCCGGAAGGCGGCCCGCCTTGCGCTGGGCCAGGGTCGCGCGCCGCACCCAGGAATGGCGCTGCCACGCGCCGGTCTTCGACTCAACCGGCATCCGTTGTCTCCATGGCGGCAACTATAGAGGCTGCGAGCGTCTATCCTTGCGCGGTCTTCAGGGCGGGGTGCAATTCCCCACCGGCGGTAGGTGGCGCCAGCCACGAGCCCGCGAGCGCCTGGCGCGATGCGAGTCGCGCCAGGGTCAGCAGACTCAGTCCAAGCTGAGGCCGACGGTCATAGTCCGGATGAAAGAAGATTCGCCGCGTCCTGCGCGGCGATGTGCTGTCGTGCGACCCCCGGGTCGCGCGCCAGCGTTCTTGCGTGCCTTGGAGCGTTTTTGTTCAACCGACAGGAGCGTTTCATGATGATCGAATCCCCCTCCCCAGCGGCGGCCCAGCCCGCCATCGACCTGGCGCCGCTGCCCGCGGTGCTGGATGCCATTCGCGCCGGCCGGCCCGTCCTCGTGATGGACGACGCCGGGCGCGAGAACGAAGCCGACCTGATCTGCGCGGCCGAACTGGTCACCCCGGCCCTGATGGCGATGATGATCCGCGAGTGCAGCGGGATCGTCTGCCTGTGCCTCTTGCCGGACAAGGCCGATGCACTCCGGTTGCGGCCCATGGTCGAGGTCAACCGGTCGCGCCATGCGACGGCCTTCACGCAGTCGATCGAGGCATCGCACGGCGTGAGCACCGGCGTCTCGGCGGCCGATCGCGTGCAGACGGTGCAATGTGCGCTGCGCTCGACCCTGGAGCACAGCGAGATCGTGAGTCCGGGCCACGTGTTCCCCCTGATCGCCCGTCCGGGTGGCGTGCTGGAACGCCGCGGCCACACCGAGGCGGCCGTCGACCTGGCCCGGCTCGCGGGTCTCGCGCCGGCCGGCGTGCTCTGCGAATTGATGAATCCGGACGGCAGCATGGCGCGCGGTGCACAGGTTGCGGCGTTCGCGCGCGAGCGCGGGCTGCTCTGCACCACGGTCGAGGCCATCGTGGACTTCCGGCGGCAGGCCGGCACGCACCGGGCCTGGTGATCAGGATCGGCCGGCGCTGCGTGCCCTGACCGGGCCGCGGTGCCTGGCCTTCGCCCGCGGCGGTCGTCCGTGGCAGTCGCCCGCGACGCAGGCTGTGCAGGCAACGCGCGGGGCGCGCCAGCGATGGCACAGCTGCGGGCCAGGCGCACGGCCGCGCGCTCCCATGCACGCGGGAGTGCTCTCCGATGAGGCTCGCGAGCGCGCCGGGCGGGCCCGCCGACGTCCAGTTCCCCGGGGGACAGGGAAACTTCTCCTGGCACGTGCCAGGACAGATCTCCCGTCGCTTTGTCAGGTGAGGGTGCGTATGCTTGTCTGCCGCCTCGGAGCCGCCGGACCGCCCTCGCTGCCCACCTGCCCCGTGACTGCGTCGTCTCCGCCCGCCGCGCGAGAAGCCGGTCGAGCGCGACGGCGCGCGAAGCAGCTCGACTTCTGGAGAACCCATCGTGCCTGCGAAACCGAACGATGATGCCCCCGCACCGCCGATGCTGCCGGCGATCGCAGGCCGGCGCGCCTCGCTGGAAACGGTGTCGATCGCCGGCACGCTGGTGGCGGTCGTGCCCAGTCTGGCCACCGACGGCCCATCCGCCGAGCGGATGCGAGCGGTGGCCGACAAGCTGGAAGCCAAGGACGCATTGGACGAAAACGAGCTCGACGCGATCCTCGGCGACCAGGAAGTGATGTACATCGTCGTGGGCAAGTGGCCCCCGCCCAGGACCACGCGCGCGAAGCCGCCACCGCCACTGTCCGAGCCTGCTCAAGAGCTCGTCGATGCGCTGCGGCAGCGCGACGTCGTGACCCTGGTGGTCGGCCCCTGGCCTCCACAAGGCAAATGATCGACACCACGGTCAGTGCAGGGCCGCCGCAGACGCCTGCTTCCCCGGTGAAGCCTGCGCCGCGCGACGCAAGCGGTGAGGATGCAGGGGCGATGCGCCCGGGAGTGTCGACCAATCCCTCGCGCGCTCCCGGGCCGGCCGCGAGCCTCCCGGCAGGCGCCAACGGGCCCGCTGGCGGCAACGACAAGGGATACTTCAAGCTCTGGCCCGCCGACGCCACCGCCCTGGCTCTCGCTTTCGATCCGGATGAGAAGCCCGATCTCGCCGACGAGCATGCCGTGGAGATCTACATGGGCGTGAACCCCAATGGGCCACAGACCGTGCCCAGCGACCAGGCGGCACTCCAGGCGGACATGGACAAGGTGCTTCGCACGCTGCATGCCCTCTACAAACCGTCCGATGCGCAATCCAGCGTCGCAGACAAGAAGGCGTTCCGCAACTACTACGTCCGGCTGTACTCGCTCGGGCAACTCGGATTGGAGGGGAAGGACGTCGCCACCCCGGTCGCGAACGACGCCTTGAAGCGTTTGACCGCGGACCTGATCGACGACCACGCCGGCCGCATCAAGAACGGACACCTGCGCGAGCTCGGAAAGAAGGCATGCCAGCTGGCCGGCTGTTTCCTGCTCGCTTTCGCGCTCCTTCGACTCGCCCCCGACAAGTGGACCGGCTATCTGCGCTGGCTCGACCTGGACCCGATGGTCCTGTCCAACTTCATGCTGTTGTGGGCCGGGTGCTTCCTCGGCGTCTGGTTGTCGTACGGCGTGCGAAAGAGCTCGTTCACGCTCCAGGACCTGACCGTCAGCGACAGTGACCGGCTGACTCCGCTGGTGCGGCTGATCTTCGCGGGATTCCTCACGATGCTGATCGGTCTCCTGTTCGTCCTCGGGCTCGTGGAAGTCAAGATCGGCGCGTATCCGATCACCGACATTGGCAGCCGTGCAATGCTGGCGATCACGATCGGCATCTTCTGCGGGTTGAGCGAGCTCGTGCTGCCGACGACGCTCGCCAAGCGGGCGAGCGACTTCATCGGGAAAGTCGCGTAGCTCGCGCGCGGCCGCGGCGCCGAGCGCCCAGGGCTCGAACGCCGCATGGACCAGCCCGTCCTGCGTCTTTCTTGAACATCTCCTCCGCGCACGGGCCGTCGCCGAGCGTGCACGGGGCTGGAGGCTGCGGGCCCGGAAGGGGATGGCACTGGCTGCGCCGGCAGGCCATCGAGCGCTCTTCGCGGGCTCGGAATCGGCACAGATCCGGACGGTCGACGTACGATCGACCGATGAATCTCGACAGGCGGGGACTCGTCGCCGGCGCGGGCTGGATTGCCCTGGCTGGCCTGGCCGGCTGCGCCGGGCCAGCGAACGTGGGGCGTCAGGGCGCCGGCGTTCCCCGGCCCTCTCCGATGTCGGACTTGCAGGCCAGTGAGGCCGCTTTCCTCGCGCTGGGCCTGGTGGGGACGCCATATCGCTATGGCGGGAACACGCCGGAGGCCGGATTCGACTGCAGCGGCTTGATCGGCTACGTGTACTGGCGGTCTGCAGGAATCTCGCCGCCGCGGACCGTCGCGCAGATCGGCCGCTGGGGAGCGTCGGTGGACGCCAGTCAGTTGCGTGCGGGCGATCTGGTGATCTTCGGCAGCGACGGTTCACCGTCTCACGCGGCCATCCACGCAGGCGAGTCACGCTTCGTGCACGCGCCCAGCACCGGAGGAACCGTCCGCCTGAACGACATCCGGGAGCGGTACTGGAAGAGCCGGCTGCTCGACTACCGGCGGCCCTGACGTTCGGCGCGCGCGACGCTGGCGCCGGCTCTGGAGGCCGCCGCGGCGGGACCGGCCCATCGGTGAAATGGGCCGGCGCCACCGTCAGGCATCTTGACGCCAGGGTCGCGCGCTGCCCGGTGGTCCACGCCACGGCAGCCTGTCCGACACGCCGGGGGGCTTGAAACCGACACGGCTTCCCTTATGATTAGCACTCGCCGAAGTTGAGTGCTAACAGTCGAGCTGCAGCCTCCTCTTCCGTCAGTTCAGAGGCGCTAACTTCCGTTGGCGCCTTTTGTTGTCAACCCGACCAGACAAGGAGAACCAATGAAACTTCGTCCCCTGCACGATCGCGTGATCGTCAAGCGCCTGGAGAACGAGACCAAGACCGCCTCGGGCATCGTGATCCCCGACAACGCCGCCGAGAAGCCCGACCAGGGCGAAGTGCTGGCCGTCGGCCCCGGCCGCAAGAGCGACAAGGGCGAACTCATTGCGCTGAACATCAAGGTGGGCGACCGCGTGCTGTTCGGCAAGTACAGCGGCCAGACCGTCAAGGTCGATGGCGACGAACTGCTGGTGATGAAGGAAGACGACCTGTTCGCAGTCGTCGAGAAGTGATCCTTTCGCCCCTCAACTGAACATTCGGAGTCAAAGCAAATGGCAGCAAAAGACGTGATTTTCGGCGGCGACGCCCGCGCCCGCATGGTCGAAGGCGTGAACATCCTGGCCAACGCGGTCAAGGTGACCTTGGGTCCGAAGGGCCGCAACGTGGTGCTCGAGCGCTCCTTCGGCGCCCCCACCGTGACCAAGGACGGCGTGTCCGTGGCCAAGGAGATCGAGCTCAAGGACAAGCTGCAGAACATGGGCGCGCAGATGGTCAAGGAAGTCGCTTCCAAGACCAGCGACAACGCCGGTGACGGCACCACCACCGCCACGGTGCTGGCCCAGGCCATCGTCCGCGAAGGCATGAAGTACGTGGCCGCCGGCATGAACCCGATGGACCTCAAGCGCGGCATCGACAAGGCCGTCCTGGCCCTGACCGAGCAGCTGAAGAAGGCCTCCAAGCCCACCACGACCTCCAAGGAAATCGCGCAAGTCGGCTCGATCTCGGCCAACAGCGACGAGTCGATCGGCAAGATCATCGCCGACGCGATGGACAAGGTCGGCAAGGAAGGCGTGATCACCGTCGAAGACGGCAAGTCGCTGAACAACGAGCTGGACGTCGTCGAGGGCATGCAGTTCGACCGCGGCTACCTGTCGCCCTACTTCATCAACAACCCGGAAAAGCAGTCGGCGCTCCTCGAGAACCCGTTCGTGCTGCTGTTCGACAAGAAGATCAGCAACATCCGTGACCTGCTGCCCACGCTGGAGCAGGTCGCCAAGGCCGGCCGTCCGCTGCTGATCATCGCGGAAGAAGTCGAAGGCGAAGCCCTGGCGACGCTGGTGGTCAACACCATCCGCGGCATCCTGAAGGTCGTGGCCGTCAAGGCCCCGGGCTTCGGCGACCGTCGCAAGGCCATGCTGGAAGACATCGCCATCCTGACCGGTGGCAAGGTGATCGCCGAGGAAGTGGGCCTGACGCTCGAGAAGGTGACCCTGGCCGACCTGGGCCAGGCCAAGCGCATCGAAGTGGGCAAGGAAAACACCACCATCATCGACGGCGCCGGCGCAGCGGGCGACATCGAGGCGCGCGTCAAGCAGATCCGCGTGCAGATCGAGGAAGCCACCAGCGACTACGACCGCGAGAAGCTGCAGGAGCGCGTGGCCAAGCTGGCCGGCGGCGTGGCGGTGATCAAGGTCGGCGCCGCGACCGAAGTGGAAATGAAGGAAAAGAAGGCCCGCGTGGAAGACGCGCTGCACGCCACCCGCGCTGCCGTGGAAGAGGGCATCGTGGCTGGTGGTGGCGTCGCGCTGCTGCGCGCCAAGCAGGCTGCCGGCGAGATCAAGGGCGACAACGCCGACCAGGACGCCGGCATCAAGCTGGTGCTCAAGGCCATCGAAGCGCCCCTGCGCGAGATCGTCTTCAACGCCGGTGGCGAAGCGTCCGTGGTGGTCAACGCCGTGCTGAGCGGCAAGGGCAACTACGGCTTCAACGCCGCCAACGACACCTACGGCGACATGATCGAGATGGGCATCCTGGATCCCACCAAGGTCACCCGCACCGCGCTGCAGAACGCCGCGTCGGTCGCGTCGCTGATGCTGACGACCGAAGCGATGGTCGCCGAGGCGCCCAAGGAAGATGCGCCCGCGATGCCTGGTGGCGGCATGGGTGGCATGGGCGGCATGGGCGGCATGGACATGTGATGCCGCGGAAGGGACGCAGATCCCTTCCGTCCTGCCAAACAAAAAGGCCGGGGTTCTCCCCGGCCTTTTTTCGTTGGCGGCAGGCTTACTGCTGCCCGGGCGCCAGTTCGCCGGCAGGGCCGGTCGGTGCGCTGCCCCAGGCGTTGTCGCCCTGCTGGCTGGGCTGCGCGAAGAAGTACAGCAGGATCAGGCCGACCAGCGGGATCAGGCCGATCAGCATGAACCAGCCGCTCTTGCCGGTGTCATGCAGGCGCCGCACGCCGACCGCGATCGCCGGCAGGAGCAGGGCCAGCACGGCGACCAGGTAGACCAGGCCGTGGACCATGCTCGCCACGATGTACACCGCCAGCTGCAGCAGGAAGAACCACCAGAACTCCGGCCGGGCCGCACGGCCCGTGAAGTCGGTGTATTTGCGAAAGCAGGTCTTGGCCGCTTGTTGAAACTCGTCCATTGATTCTCCTCACGGGCCGTCGTTGACCCGGGCGGAATCATAGGTCCATTGAAGAGTTGGTCCAAGCGCCGCGCGCGCCGGCGCGAGACGGCGGGCGCGACGGCGCCGGTCGACGGGTTCGCGCAGTCGGCGATGCCGGCCGGCCCGCCCCACGGGCCGCGAGCCCGAGTGGCCCGCGCGCCGCCCGGCTCAGCCGGCCAGCCGGCGCACCAGGGCGGCGGTCGACGCGTCCAGGCCCGAGGTGTCGCCGCTGGCCAGCCGGGGCGCGATGTCCCTGGCCAGCACCTTGCCCAGTTCCACGCCCCACTGGTCGAAGCTGTTGATGCCCCACAACGCGCCGGCGCAGAACACGCGGTGCTCGTACAGCGCGATCAACGCGCCGAGGCTGGCGGCGTCGAGCCGCTCCAGCACCAGCATCGTGCTCGGCCGGTTGCCCGGGAAGTGCTTGTGCCCGCCCGGATCCTCCTTGCCCAGCATCAGGGCCTGCGCCTGCGCCAGCACGTTCGCCAGCAGTTGCGGATGGTGATCGGCCAGTGCGTGCGCCGGTTGACGCACCGCGATGAACTCGACCGGCACGACGTCGGTGCCCTGGTGCAGCATCTGGAAATAGGCATGCTGGCCGTTGGTGCCGGGCTCGCCCCAGACCACCGGGGAGGTCGAGAACGGCACCGTGCGGCCCTGCCGGTCGACGCGCTTGCCGTTGCTCTCCATCTCCAGCTGCTGCAGGTACGCCGGCAGCCGGCGCAAGCCACTGTGGTAGGGCGCCACGCTGCGGCTGCCGAACCGGTGGAAGTTGCGGTACCAGACGTCCAGCATCGCCAGCCGCACCGGCAGGTTGCGCTCGAGCGGCTCGAACGCGAAATGCCGGTCCATCGCGTGCGCACCCGCGAGCAGCGAGCGGAAGTTCTCGGCGCCGACCGCGATCGCGATGGGCAGGCCGATGGCCGACCACATCGAATAGCGGCCGCCCACCCAGTCCCAGAAGCCGAAGGTGCGCGAGATACCGAATTCCGCGGCCGCCTTGACGTTGGTGGTCAGCGCGGCGAAGTGCCGGGCCACGTCGGTGCCGCCCTGCTGCGTGAACCACTGGCGCGCCGAGCGGGCGTTGGTCATCGTCTCCAGCGTCGTGAACGTCTTGGAGGCGACCAGGAACAGGGTGTTCTCCGCCCGCAGCCCGCGCAGCACGCCGGCCAGCTCATGCCCGTCGATGTTGGAGACGAAGTGGAAGCGCTTGCCCGGCAGCGCCAGGGTCTCCAGGGCCAGCACGGCCATCTGCGGGCCGAGGTCGGAGCCGCCGATTCCGATGTTGACCACGTCGGTGATCCGCGCGTCGGAGCGTACCTGCTCGGCGAACGCGAGCATCGCGTCGAGCGTCTCGTGCACCTCGGCCAGCGGACCGCCCAGGCGTCGCTCGACCTCGCCGCCGCCAGGATGGCGCAGCAGGAAATGCATGACTGCACGGCCTTCGGTGCTGTTGATGGCCTCGCCCCGGAACATGGCGTCGCGCTGCGCCTCCAGGCCGCATTCGCGCGCCAGCTGCAGCAGCAGGCTCTCGGTTCCCGGGTCGATCAGGTTCTTGGACAGGTCGGCGAAGACATGCGGCGCCTCCTGGCTCAGCGCAGCCACGCGGCCCGGGTCCTGGCGCAGGGCCTCGCGCACGTCGAACGACGCGCCTTCGGCGCCGAAGCGGTGTTGCAGTTCCTTCCAGGCGACCGTTTCGTCGCAACGCATGGACTGGCCCGGCATCGATCAGGCCTCCTTCATCAGTTGCTCGAGCTTGACGGCGTCGGCGGCGAACGCGCGGATGCCTTCGGCCAGCTTCTCGGTGGCCATCGCATCCTCGTTCAGCGCGTAGCGGAAGCCGGCCTCGTCGTAGTTCACGGGCTCGAGCGCCAGGGTGCGTGCCTCCTGCGGGTCGAGTGCGCGGCGCACCGGCGCATCGGCGGCGGCCAGCTGGGCCAGCAGCTCGGGGCTGATGGTCAGGAGATCGCAGCCCGCCAGGGCCAGGATCTGTCCGACGTTGCGGAAGCTCGCGCCCATCACCTCGGTGCGGATGCCGAAGTGCTTGTAGTGCAGGTAGATCTGGCGCACCGACTTCACGCCCGGATCGTTGGCGCCGGCGCTGCCCGCCTCGTCCCACGACGCACCAGCCGACTTCTTGTACCAGTCGTAGATCCGCCCGACGAAGGGCGAGATCAGCTGCACCTTGGCCTGGCCGCACGCCACCGCCTGGCAGAACGAGAACAGCAGGGTCAGGTTGGTGTGGATGCCGCGCCGCTCGAGCTGCGCCGCCGCCTGGATGCCTTCCCAGGTCGAGGCGATCTTGATCAGCACGCGCTCGATCGGCACGCCCTCGGCCTGGTACATCTCCACGATGCGCTCGGCGCGGGTGACCGTCGCGGCGGTGTCGAAGCTCAGCCGGGCATCCACCTCGGTCGAGACGCGGCCCGGGATGATCGACAGGATCTCGCGGCCGAAGCGCACCAGCAGCCGGTCCATGGTCTCGTCCAGCGGCTTGCCGCGGAAGCGCCCCATCGTGTCCGCCAGCAGCGGTGCGTAGTCGGCTTTCTGCACCGCCTTCAGGATGAGCGACGGGTTGGTGGTCGCGTCCTGCGGCTGGAACTGGGCGAGCTGGCGGAAGTCGCCCGTGTCGGCGACCACCGTCGTGAACTGCTTGAGCGCATCGAGTTGGTTCATGGGCTCGATTATGGTTGTTGCCACTGCCCATCCGGAGCCGTGGCGACCTCCAGCTCAGCGTAATCGGGTTACATCGAAGGAGGCGCCACCCACCGGCAGCTCATCCGTCAGCAGTGGCGCGCCGACGGCCCAGGCTGAAACGCAGTTACAGTAGCCGCACCTCTCCACCCCGACTGCGCTGTCCCATGAGCTTCGATCTCGTCCTGTTCGGCGGCACCGGCGACCTTGCCTGGCGCAAGCTGATGCCAGCCCTCTTCCAGGCGTTTCGCCACGGCACCCTGCCGGCAGACGGCCGGATCATCGGCATCGCCCGGGACGACCTGGGCAATGAGCAGTATCGCGAGCTCATCCAGCAGCGCTTCGCGCACGTCGACCTGTCCAAGCGCCCGACCCCGGAGGAGTTCGACCGGTTCGCCCAGATGCTGCAGTTCCAGCGCATGGACCTGTCGCGGGCGGAGGACTACGGCCGGCTGAAGGACCGCCTGCAGCAGCGCAAGGCCGATGTGGTGGTCATGTACCTGGCCACCGCGCCCAACCTGTTCACCGTGACCTGCCAGCAGCTGGCCGCCGCCGGCCTGAACACGCCCAACACGCGCATCGTGCTCGAGAAGCCGCTCGGCCACGACTTGGCCAGCAACCGCGAGATCAACGAGGCGGTGCGCCGCTCCTTCGCCGAGCAGCAGGTGTTCCGCATTGACCACTACCTGGGCAAGCCGTCGGTGCAGAACCTGTTCGCGCTGCGGTTCGGTAACGCGCTGTTCGAGCCGCTCTGGCGCCGCGAGAACATCTCCAACATCCAGATCACGATCGCCGAAGACCTGGGCGTGGAAAAGCGCGGCGCGTTCTACGACAGCACCGGAGCGCTGCGCGACATGGTGCAGAACCACGCCCTGCAGCTGCTGTGCGCGCTGGCCATGGAGCCGCCGATCAGCGCCGACGCCGACGCGATCCGCGACGAGAAGCTGAAGGTGCTGCGCTCGCTGCGGCCGTGGACGCCGGAGGCGATCAACCAGTTCGCGATCCGCGGGCAGTACGGCGCCGGCACCGTCGCTGGCGAGCACGTGCCGGGCTACCGCGATGAAGCCGGAGTGTCGCCCGAGAGCACGACCGAGACCTTCGTCGCGCTGCGCGCCGTGATCGCCAACTGGCGCTGGGCCGGCGTGCCCTTCTACGTGCGCACGGGCAAGCGCCTGGCCGCCCGCGACGCGCACATCGTCGTGAACTTCCGCGCCGCGCCGCACGCGATCTTCCGCACGCCGCTGGGCGCGGCCAACCGGTTGGTGATCAACCTGCAGCCGCGCGACGGCCTGCAGTTGCACCTGCTCGCGCAGGGCCAGGACAACCGCCGGCACGCGCAGTCGCTCACACCGGTGCACCTGGACCTGGACTTCGACAGCCGCTTCGGCTCCGAGCGCGTGGGTGCCTACGAGCGGCTGCTGCTGGACGTGATCGACGGCCGCCTGAACCTCTTCGTGCGCAGCGACGAGCAGGAAGCGGCCTGGCGCTGGGTGGAGCCGCTGCTGGACGCCTGGCGCGGCACCGACGGCGACCTGCGCGGCTATGCCGCGGGCAGCTGGGGCCCGAGCGCCGCCAGCGCGATGATCGCCCGCGACGGCTTCTGCTGGAGCGAGGAGTGCTGAGCCGGGCGGGTTGCCGATCCCAGTCGACGCACGCTCCGGTGCTCCCGTGAGCGCCGGCGGCACGATGCTCGATCGCATCAAGGCGTCGCTGCCCTCGCTGGCGGCCGCCGAGCAGCGCGTCGCCCGCCTGGTGCTGAGCGACCCGCGCGCCTTCGCCAACCTGCCGGTCAGCGAGCTGGCCGAGCGCGCGCACGTGAGCAAGCCGACGGTGGTGCGGTTCTGCCGGAGCATGGGCTACGACGGGCTGTCCGACTTCAAGCTCAAGCTGGCCGGCACCGTGAGCGAAGGCGTGCCGTTCATCCATCGCAGCGTGGATGCCGACGACAAGACCAGCGACGTCCTCGTCAAGGTGATCGACAACACGGTGGCGGCATTCCTCAAGTACCGCAACGACGCCTCGACCTACGCCATCGAGCGGGCCTGCGAAGCCCTGACCGCGACCTGCCAGACCGGCCGGCGCATCGAGTTCTACGGGGCGGGCAACTCGGGCATCGTGGCGCAGGACGGGCAGCACAAGTTCTTCCGCCTCGGCGTCAACACCATCGCCCACATCGACGGCCACCTGCAGGTGATGAGCGCCTCGCTGCTGGGGCCCGGCGACTGCGTCGTGATCATCTCGAATTCCGGCCGCACGCGCGACCTGATGGATGCCTGCGACATCGCGCGCAAGAACGGCGCGACCACCATCATCATCACCGCCAGCGGCTCGCCGCTCGCCGCGGCCGGCCACATCCACCTGGCGGCGGACCATCCCGAGGGCTACGACCGCTACAGCCCCATGGTGTCGCGCCTGCTGCACCTGATGGTGATCGACGTGCTGGCGACCTGCGTCGCCCTGCGCATCGGCGGCACGCGGCTGCAACCGCTGTTGCGCGAGATGAAGAACAACCTGCGCTCCAAGCGGTACGCCTGATTCGCGACACGTTCGACGCGTTCGACGCGCGGCGGCCGCCAGTGGGCATGCCACCGCACCCCGGGCGGCGGCGAGCGGCCAGCACCGGGCCGGCGCTGCCAGAACGGGTGACACGGCGCTGCGCCTTGGTGGCGGAACCGGCCCGCCGGCTGCCGGTCAGATCCGGCCTTCCTCCACGGCATGGCAGGCCACGCGGATGCCCCCGATCGACAGCAGCTGCGGCCGCTCGGCCCGGCACCGCGCGTTGGCATGCGGACAGCGCGGGTTGAACGCGCAGCCGGTGGGCGGGTTCAGCGGGTTCGGCACCTCGCCCTGCACCGGCGTGCGCGCACGCCCGGTGTCGTGCATCTTGGGAATCGCGTCCAGCAGCATCCGCGTGTAGGGATGCCGCGGGCTGCCGAACAGCTGGTGCTTGCCCGCCAGTTCCACCAGGCGCCCCAGGTACATCACGCCGACCTGGTCGCTGACGTGCCGCACCACCGCGAGGTTGTGCGAGATGAACAGGTAGGTCAGGCCCTGCTTGCGCTGCAGGTCCTTCATGATGTTGAGCACCTGCGCCTGCACGCTCACGTCGAGCGCACTGGTCGGCTCGTCGCACACCAGGAATTCGGGCTCGGTGGCCAGCGCCCGCGCGATCGAGATGCGCTGGCGCTGCCCGCCCGAGAACTGGTGGGGATACTTGGGCATGTCCAGCGGCGACAGCCCGACGCTCTGCAGCAGTTGGCCCACCCGCTCGCGCAGCGGCGCGGCGCCGCTCACGACGCCGTGCTCGCGCAACGGCTCGCCGATGATGTTCTCCACCGTCCAGCGCGGATTCAGGCTGGCATACGGATCCTGGAAGATCATCTGGATGCGGCGGCGCATCGCGCGGGCGTTGCGTCCCTTGAACGCCGCGTGGGCATCCGCACCGTCGAAGGTCAGGCCGCCGCGCGTGGGCTCGTACAGGCCCACCAGCAGCCGCGCCACGGTGCTCTTGCCGCAGCCCGACTCGCCGACCAGCGCCAGCGTCTGGCCGCGCTCGATCTCGAAGCTCACGCCGTCAACCGCGTGCAGCAGCTGGCGCGGCTTGCGCTCCAGCACCCGGTTGAGCCACGGCGCGGACACGTCGAAGGTCTTGGCCAGGTCACGCGCCTGCACCAGCGGCCCCGGCGCCGCGGTCGTGCCGGCGCTGGCCGCGCCGGTGCCGTGCAGGACGGCGGAATCCAGTGCGCTGGCGCTCATGCGGGTGCTCCTGCGTGCGCGTCGTGCAGCCAGCACGCGGCCTGCGTGGCGCCGGCGGCGAGCAGGTCGGGCCGCTCGCGCGTGCAGCGGTCGAAGGCCCGCGGGCAGCGCGGGTTGTACGGACAGCCGGGCGGGATCGCGTTGAGGCGCGGCATCGCGCCGTCGATCTGGTTCAGGCGCTCGCGGTCGCTTTCCATGTCGGGGATCGAGGCCATCAGGCCCATCGTGTAGGGGTGCGCCGGCTGGTTGATCACCTCGTGCACCGGGCCGATCTCGGCGACGCGGCCGGCATACAGCACGGCCACGCGGTCGCAGGTCTCGGCGATCACGCCCATGTCGTGGGTGATCAGCATGACCGCGGCGCCGCGGTCGCGGCAGACGCGCTTGAGCAGCTGGATGATCTGCGCCTGGATCGACACGTCGAGCGCCGTGGTCGGCTCGTCGGCGACGATCAGCTTCGGCTCGGCGGCCAGGGCCAGGGCGATCACCACCCGCTGGCGCATGCCGCCCGAGAACTGGTGCGGGAAGTGGTCGATGCGCTCGGCCGCCGCAGGGATGCCGGTGTCCTCCAGCAGCCCGATGGCGCGCCGGCGCGCCTCGGCCGCGTCCACCGGCAGGTGGGCCTGGATGGTCTCGGTCAGCTGGCGGCCGATGGTGTAGAGCGGATTGAGCGACGTCAGCGGGTCCTGGAAGATCGCGCCGATCTTGCGCCCGCGCACGTGCCGCATCTGCTGGTGCGACAGGTTGTCGATGCGCTGGCCTTCCAGCAGGATCTGTCCCGAGGCCACCCGGCCGGGCGGCTCGAGCAGCCCGATGATGGAGGCGCCGGTCAGGCTCTTGCCAGCGCCCGACTCGCCCACCACGCCGAGGATCTCGCCGGGGGCGATCGCAAAGGAGATGTCGTCCAGGGCGCGCAGCGTGCCGCGGCGTCCCGGGAATTCGACGACCAGGTTCTTGACTTCGAGGAGGCTCATCGGTTCTGGGCTGTCAGCGCAGCCGGGGGTTGAGCGCGTCGCGCAGCCAGTCACCGAGCAGGTTCACCGACAGCGCGATCAGGATGAGCATCAGGCCGGGAAAGACGGTGATCCACCACTCCCCGGAAAAGAGATAGTCGTTGCCCACGCGGATCAGCGTGCCCAGCGACGGCTGCGTCGGCGGCACGCCCACCCCGAGGAACGAGAGCGTCGCCTCGGTGATGATCGCGGTGGCCACGTGGATGGTGGCCAGCACCAGCACCGGCCCCATCACGTTGGGCAGCACGTGGCGCACCATGATGCGCAGCGGCGCCACGCCGGTGACCCGGGCCGCCTGCACGTATTCCTTGTTGCGCTCGACCAGCGTCGAGCCGCGCACGGTGCGCGCGTACTGCACCCAGCCGGTGAGCGTGATCGCCAGGATGAGGACGCCGAAGGCGACCGAGTTCTGCGCGTTGGGAAAGAGGGCCCGGCCCACGCCGGCGATGAGCAAGGCGACCAGGATCGGCGGGAAGCTGAGCATCACGTCGCACAGCCGCATCAGGAAGGCGTCGACCCAGCCGCCGCGGAAGCCCGCCAGCAGGCCGAGCGAGACGCCGACGATGACCGACAGCACGACCGAGGCGATGCCGACCACCAGCGAGACGCGCGCGCCGTACATCAGGACCGAGAGGATGTCGCGGCCCTGGTCGTCGGTGCCGAGCAGGTACTTGGCGCTGCCCTCGGCGCGCCAGGCCGGCGGCAGGCGGGCGTCGGACAGCACGAGCGTGGTCAGGTCGAACGGGTTGTGCGGTGCGACGACATCGGCGAAGGCTGCGCAGAACACGCAGACGAACGCGATGACCGCGGCCGCGATGGCCACCGGCGAAGTGCGAAAGCTGTAGCCGATGTCGCTGTCGAACCAGCGAGCGAGGGTCTGTCTCATGGGGATCCGGAGGGGGAGCGCCACGGGCGGGTGCCCGTGGCGAAGGCGGGATCAGCAGGTCACTTCTTGACCGAGATCCACTTGAAGGGCATGTAGTTGTCGGCGCGCTGGGTGAGCTCGACCTTCTTGCTCGTGCCCCAGGCCAGCGCCTGCTGGTGCAGCGGCAGGTGGCCGATGTCGTCCAGGTGGATCTTCATGGCCTCCTTGATCATGGCGTCGCGCTTGGCCTTGTCGGTCTCGGACTGGATGGCCTTGGTCAGCTTGGTCTGCGCCGGGTTGCAGTACGCGCCCAGGTTGAACTGGCCGGCGCCGCTCTCGTCGGGGCAGGCCATCAGCGCGTTGAGCGAGTCATGCGCGTCGTAGGTGCTCGGGGTCCAGCCGAGCAGGTAGAAGCTGGTGTCGCGGCGCAGGATCTTGGGGAAGTAGGTGCCCTTGGTCTCGGCGGCCAGGTTGATCTTGACGCCGATGCGCGCAAGGTTGGCAGAAACGGTCTGGCAGATCCGCGCGTCGTTGACGTAACGGTCGTTCGGGCAGTTCATCGTGACCTCGAAACCGTTCGGGTAGCCGGCCTCGGCCAGCAGCTTCTTGGCCGCTTCGGGGTCGTACGGCAGGCGCTTGTTCATCGAGGCGTCGAAGCCGTTCACGCCTGGCCCGATCATCAGCGCCGTGGGCTTGGAGGCGCCGCGCATGACGGTCTTCTGGATGCCGTCGACGTCGATGGCCTGGTAGAAGGCCTGGCGCACGCGCTTGTCCTTGAACGGGTTCTTGCCCTTGACGCTGGAGTAGAGCAGCTCGTCGCGCTTCTGGTCCATGCCGAGGAAGATGGTGCGCAGTTCGGGGCCGGTCAGCACGCGGGCGTTGGCCGACGCGTTGATGCGGTCGATGTCCTGCACCGGCACCGGCTCCATCACGTCGATCTCGCCGGACAGCAGCGCGGCCACGCGGGTGGCGTCGTTGCCGATCGGCGTGTAGATCACTTCCTGGATGTTGCCGTCGATGGGGCCCCAGTAGTTGCCGTTGCGCACGAAGGTCGTGCGCACGTTCGGCTGGCGCTCGCGCAGGCGGAACGGGCCGGTGCCGTTGGCACGGAACGACGCGGCGTTCTCGATGCCCTTGCGGCGGTCCACCGGGCGGGTGGCCTGGTTGGTCTCGCACCACTTCTTGCTGAGGATGTAGGTGGTGGTCAGCTGGTTCGGCAGGATCGGGAACGGCGCCTTGGTCTCAATGTCGACCGTGTGGTCGTTGACCTTGCGCACTTCCTTGATGTCGTTGACGTTGCTCTTGAGGTCGGAACCCTCGCCAGCCGCGCGCTGGAAGGAGAACAGGACGTCGTCCGCGGTGAAGGGCGTGCCGTCGTGGAACTGCACGTTCTTGCGCAGCTCGAAGCGCCACACGGTCGGCGACACCTGCTTCCACGACGTGGCCAGGCTGGGCGCCAGGCTCAGGTCCTTCGCGCGGCCGACCAGCGGCTCGTAGACATTGCCGGTCACCGACAGCTGCAGCGACTCGTTGAGCGAGTGCGGGTCCATCGAGAGGGCGTCGCCCTGGTTGGCGATGCGCACCGACTGGGCGGAGGCCGCCGAGGCGAAGGCGCACAGCAGGGCCGCGCAGAGCAGATGGGTCTTGGTTTTCATGGGAAGGCTCCTAGGGGTGAGCGGCGGATTCGGGCCTGGCCGTGAGCGGCAGGCCCTGTTCGATCAGGCTGGCATGCAGGGCCGAGCCCAGCGGGAGAATCTCGTCGTTGAAGTCGTAGCGGCTGTTGTGCAGCATGCAGCTGCCCTCGCCGCCCTGGCCGATGCGCATGTACGCGCCAGGGCGCACCTGCAGCATGAAGGAGAAGTCCTCGGCGCCCATGCTGGGCTCGAGGTCGCGCACCACGTGGTCCTCGCCGACCAGCGATTCGGCCACGTCGGCCGCGAAGATCGCCTCGCGCGTCGAGTTGGTGGTGGCCGGGTACACGCGTTCGTACTTGACGGTGGCGGTGGCGCCGAAACCCAGCGCCACGGCGCTGCACAGCTCGGTGAGGCGGCGCTCGACCAGTTCCTGGACGTCGGAGGTGAAGGTGCGCACCGTCCCGACCAGCACCGCCTTGCCCGGGATCACGCTCATCGCGTGCACGTCGCCGGCCTGCATCGCGCACAGGCTGACCACCGCGCCGTCGACCGGCCGCACGTTGCGCGACACGATCGATTGCACGGCCGTGATGATGTGGGCCGCCACCAGCACGGGATCGACCGCCAGGTAGGCGTGGGCCCCGTGTCCGCCCTTGCCGGTGATCTCGATCGTGACCTTGTCGGCCGCCGCCATCATCGGCCCGGGACTGAGCCCGATGCTGCCGGGACGCAGCCCCGGCCAGTTGTGCATGCCGTACACCGCCTCGACCGGAAACCGCTCGAACAACCCGTCCTCGATCATGGCCTTGGCGCCGGCGAAGCCTTCTTCGCCGGGCTGGAAGATGACCACCGCCGTGCCGTCGAAGTTGCGGGTCTCGGCCAGGTAGCGCGCGGCGCCCACCAGCATCGCGGTGTGGCCGTCGTGGCCGCAGCCGTGCATCATCCCGGGGCGCGAGGACTTCCAGGCGAACTCGTTGCTCTCGGTCATGGTGAGCGCGTCCATGTCGGCCCGCAGCCCGATCATGCGTCCGCTGTCGGTCCGACGGCCGCGGATGACGCCCACCAGCCCGGTCTTGCCGATGCCGGTGTGGATCTCGTCGACACCGCACAGCCGCAGCGCCTCGTGGACGCGGCGCGCGGTGTAGACCTCCTCGAATCCGAGTTCCGGATGCGCGTGCAGGTCGCGCCGCAAGGCGGTGAGCTCCGGGTGGTAGCGCGCGATGTGCGCAAAGGCCCGGCCGTTGGCTTTCAGGCGGGGCGCGGTGGTGGAGGCCAGCATCAGTGCCCCTTGGCGCCGCCCACGCGCAGGCGCGGATCGACGGCCACGTACAGCATGTCCACCACCAGGTTGATCACCACGAAGATCAGCGCGATCAGGCACAGGTAGGCGGCCATCACCGGGATGTCGGCGAACGTCACCGCCTGGATGAACAGCAGCCCCATGCCGGGCCACTGGAAGACGGTCTCGGTGATGATGGCGAAGGCGATCAGGCCGCCCAGCTGCAGGCCGGTGATGGTCATCACCGGCACCAGCGTGTTCTTCAGGGCGTGGCCGAAATGGATGGCCCGGTCGGACAGGCCGCGGGCGCGGGCGAACTTGATGTAGTCGGTGCGCAGCACCTCCAGCATCTCGGCACGCACCAGCCGCATGATGAGCGTGAGCTGGAACACCGCCAGCGTGAGCGCCGGCAACACCAGGTGGAGCCACCCGTCGCGGCTGAGCAGGCCGGTCGACCACCAGCCCAGTTGCACGGTCTCGCCCCGGCCGAAGCTGGGCAGCCAGCCGAGCGTGACGGCGAACACCAGGATCAGCAGGATGCCGATGAGGAACGTCGGCAGCGACACGCCCAGCAGCGACAGCGTCATGAACACCTGGCTGAGGAAGCTGCCACGCCGCAGGGCCGCGTACACGCCCATCGGGATGCCGATCACGAGCGCCAGCACCGCGGCCACCAGGGCAAGCTCGAGCGTGGCCGGGAACCGCTCGGCGAGCAGGCGTGACACCTTGGCGCCCTGGCGCAGGCTGAGGCCGAACTCGCCTTGCACCGCATTGAGCAGGAAATGCCAGAACTGCACGAAGAAGGGCTTGTCCAGCCCCAGGTCGGCGCGCAGCTGGCGGATCTGGTCGGGGCTCGCGTCCTGGCCCAGCAGGAACACGACCGGATCGCCGACGAACTGGAACAGCAGGAAGGCGATGAAGGCCACCGTGACCATGACGATGACGGCCTGCAACAGGCGGCGAATGACGAATGCAAACATCGGGAGGGAGAAGGGCGTGGCGATGCTAGCAGAGCAAGCTGCGGGCCAGCCACGGTGAAAACGAGCGGGCCGGCGTGCGGAGCGCTGTCCAGCGCCGCCCGGCACGGGGATGGGGCAGAGCGGGCCAGCCGGCCAGTTCCATGTTCGGCTTGCCGCGCACCGCGCGAGGGGTCAGGGCAGCGGGTCGGCGCTGGCGGATTGCATCCGCAAGGGGCCGTACCAGGCCCTGGTGGTGGTGCGGGTGTTGTCGCTGTCGGTCATCAGCGCAATGCCGACCAGCGCGCCGGGCGGCTCGCCGAACACGCGTTCGTAGTCGGCCCGCACATCGCGCTCGTAGTCGAGCCAGCGGTCGAGCCGGGTGCTGCCCGACTCGACGACGAGCTTGCGGATGCGGTCGGTGCGCGGGTTGTGGATGACGCTGCCTGGCTCGCGCTTGTTGCACCAGACGTACATCAGGGTCGCGTACGGCATCTCCTCGCCCGTGAGCGTGCGCATCAGGTCAGAGAGCATGGTGTCGCGGGCCGAGAGACGGCGGCGGTCGCCTTCGAAGGCAAGGATGACGCGCACGGGCGAGTCGTCGGCATCACGCAACGCCATGTCGGCGGAGGCGATCAGCTGGGGCACCTTCCAGGAAAAGCGCAGGCTGCCCAGTTCGTCGGGCTCGATGCGCACGCGGTGCCGCACCACGCTGGCTGCGGCCACGGCGGTGGCCGCCAGCGCGTCCCGGCCGTCGACCCGCGCCGAGTGGAACTGGACGGGCGTCTTGCCCGGCAGCTTCTGGTGCTCCCACAGTTCGGGCGCGCTGGGCGTCTCGCTCGCGAACAGCGATGCTTGCGCCCAGGGGGAGTTCGACAGGGGCAGCACGGCGCCCGGCGTGGAGGCGCATCCGGCCAGCCAGATGGCGACCGCCCCCATGCATGCGGCAGCAGTCGCTCGCCGCCAGAAAGTCCATGCCACTTTGCAACTCCTCATAAAAAAAGCCGCCCGAAGGCGGCTTTCAAGTTTCTTTTTTCTCGAAGGCTGGTTGCCCAGCCCAGGAGATTAGAAGCTGTGGCGCAGGCCGATGTCGAAGCCGCGCGAGTCGGCGTTCAGACCGGTCGGGGCCAGGCCTTGGCTGTAGTTCACAGCGGTGCCCTTGTTGGCGATGCGCGACAGGGTGGTGTACACCGCGGTGCGCTTGGACAGGTTGTGGACGTAGCCGATGGCGATCTGGTTGCCACGGGCCTCGTCGTCGTCCGTCTTGCCACGGCCGTAGGAAGCCTTGATCAGGCCAGCGCCAACCGGCACGGTACCGCCGACCATCCAGGTCTTGTGCTCGAGGTCACCCAGGTTGGTGTCCAGCTTCTCGCGGTTGATGACAGCCGAAACCGTCAGGAAACCGAAGTTGTACGAAGCACCGACGTTGGTGTTCGTGTAGTCGGAGCTGGTGATACCGGCCGGGATGGCCAGGGCGGTCGCGGTGGCGGCCGGGATGGCGCCAGCAGCGAACGAAGCGACGTTCTTGGTCTTGGTCGTCGCGACAGCCACGTTCAGCGGGCCGGCGGCGTAGCCGAGGCGACCGCCCCAGACGTTGCCGTCGTTGCCACCGGTGGTGCCGGAAACGCGGGTGTTTTCACCCGTGCCGACCATGGCCTGGCCGTAGAAGCCGCCCAGGTTGCCCGGCAGGAAGTAGCCAACGGTGTTGGAAGCGCGCACGGTCGTCGGCACGGACAGGGCGGTGCCCAGGGCCAGGCTGATGTTCGAGGCGGAGCCGACACCCACGGTGCCGAACGGATCGAACACGGTGTGGTTCCAGAACGCCGGGACGTAGTCACGGCCCAGGCGCAGTTCACCGAATCCACCGGCCAGGCTGACCGTGCTGCGACGGTTGAACACCAGGCCTTGGGTGCCGCCACGGACGGCAGCGTTGGCGCCGCTGGTGGTCACGAAGCCGGGGATCGCGCGGTTGTTGCTGGAGGAAGCAGCGCCTTCGCCGGAGTCGGCGCGCAGCTCGGCTTCCAGCCAGAAGGAGGCGGACAGGCCACCACCCAGGTCTTCCGTGCCACGCAGGCCCAGACGGGAGGTGCTCTCGGTGCCGGAGGCGACGCGGGTCAGCTTCTGCTTGCCCGTGGTGCCGTCAGCGGTCAGGTGGCCGACGGACACGTCGACGATACCGAACAGGGTGACCGAGGATTGAGCGGAGGCGGCGCCGGCGGCGGCCAGCACAGCCAGAGCAATCAGGGACTTTTTCATGCAAGTTTCTCCAAGGTTAAACATAGGGCTCCGGTGCGGATGGGGTCACGTCATGCAGGCACTCTTGTGCTCCCGCCGGATCCCCGGGCCAACCTCCTTTTGGGAAGTTGGCGCTATTGCACCAGAGCGGCTTTTCTTAAGCAAAGTATTTAGCCTGTCTCGCGGTGTTTCGTTGCAAGCCGGCAACATGGGTTTTACGGCTGAGTAGGAGCCAAACAACGACCCTGGGCCGGGGTCCTTTTCGCCCCGCGGCAGGCAGGGTTCCGGCAGCAGGTCGCCGGGATCCCTAAACTTGCGGCATGGACCGCCTGCTTGGAGCCGCCGACAGCGCGCTCAGAACCCTTTTCGCCCGCCACCGCGCCCAGCGCTCGTGCCCCGTCGTGGCGGCCGACGAGACGGTGCTCACGCCACAGGAGCGTCGCGAGGCCGCCGCCCTGATGCGGGTCAACCACGTCGGGGAGATCTGTGCCCAGGCCCTCTACACGGCGCAGGCCGCCGCCACCCGCGACCCGGTCCTGCGCCGCCATTTCGAGCAGGCATCCCGGGAAGAGACCGACCACCTGGCCTGGACGCAGTCGAGGCTCGACGAACTCGGATCGCGGCCGTCGCTGCTGAACCCGCTCTGGTACGCCGGCGCGTTCGCACTCGGCCTGGCGGCGGGCCGGCTGGGCGACCGGGTGAGCCTGGGCTTCGTGGTCGAGACCGAGCGCCAGGTCGAGACGCACCTGGAAGGCCACCTGGAGCGGCTGCCCGCCGCGGACCACGCCTCCCGGGCGATCGTCGCCCAGATGAAGGACGACGAGGCGGCGCACGCCGCCCAGGCGCTGGCACGCGGCGCAGTGGAACTGCCGGCAGCGGCCAAGGGCTTGATGCGGGCGGCGGCCAAGGTCATGACGACCACCGCGCACTACATCTGAGCAGAACCGATCAGGCCTCGACGACCTCGAAGCTGGTCGTGATCTCGGCCGTCTTGGCCAGCATGATGGTGGCCGAGCAGTACTTGTCGTGGCTCATCTGCACGGCGCGCTCCACCGCCACCGCCGGGACCGCCTTGCCGGTCACCGTGAAGTGCATGTGGATCTTGGTGAACACCTTGGGATCGGCGGGGGCCCGTTCCGAGGTGAGCTTGACGGTGCAGCCGGTCACCGCATGGCGCCCGCGCTTGAGGATCAAGACCACGTCGTAAGCCGTGCAACCACCCGTGCCGGCGAGCACGGTCTCCATCGGCCGCGGCGCGAGGTTACGGCCGCCGTTTTCAGGTCGCGCCTCGTCGGGCGCGCCGTCCATTGCAAGGATGTGCCCACTTCCGGTCTCGGCGACGAAGCCCATGCCGGAGCGGGTGCCGGCGCCGCCGGTCCAGCTGACTGTGCATTCCATGGTGTTGTTCCTGCCACACACGGCTGAGTTGGCCGTGAACAAGTTGCGTGGATCCCGGCGCACGATGTTGCGTCGCAGCAAGCGCCGGATATACTGGACCCGCAGCATAACCAAGGTTGTGCTACCGATTGTCTCCTCCACCTTCTCCTTTGGTGGATTTAGCCCCCGGATCGCAAGGCCCGGGGGCTTTTTTCTTGCCGCGGCGACGCAACCCGAGCGTGGCGGGACCGCCACGTATGATGTTCGCCCGATGACCAAGCACCTGAAGCCGGCCGACTACCTCAAGAAGATCCTGACGGCGCGCGTGTACGACGTGGCGGTCGAGTCGGCGCTGGAGCCGGCCAGGGCACTCAGCCGGCGCCTGCACAACAAGGTGCTGCTCAAGCGCGAGGACCAGCAGCCGGTGTTCAGCTTCAAGCTGCGCGGCGCCTACAACCGCATGGTCCAGCTCACGCCGCGGGAGCTCGAGCGCGGCGTGATCTGCGCGTCCGCCGGCAACCACGCCCAGGGGGTCGCCATGGCGGCCCACCGGCTGGGCACGCGGGCCGTGATCGTGATGCCGGTCACCACCCCGGGCGTGAAGATCGAAGCCGTCAAGGCGCTGGGCGGCCAGGTGGTGCTGCACGGCGACAGCTACTCGGACGCCTACGGCCACGCCGTTGCGCTGCGCGACCGCGAAGGCATGACCTTCATCCATCCGTTCGACGACCCCGAAGTCATCGCCGGCCAGGGAACCATCGCGATGGAGATCCTGCGCCAGCACCAGGGTCCGCTGGACGCAGTGTTCGTCGCCATCGGCGGCGGCGGGCTGGTCTCGGGCGTGGCCAACTACATCAAGGCGGTGCGTCCCGAGATCCGCATCATCGGCGTGCAGATGAACGACTCGGACGCGATGCTGCGATCCGTCGATGCGCGCGAGCGCGTGACCCTGCCCGACGTCGGCCTCTTCGCGGACGGCACCGCCGTGAAGCTGGTCGGCGAGGAGACGTTCCGCATCGCGCGCGAACTCGTCGACGAATTCATCACGGTCGACACCGACGCCGTGTGCGCCGCGATCAAGGACGTGTTCGTGGACACGCGCAGCATCGTGGAGCCGGCGGGAGCCATGGCGGTTGCGGCGATCAAGCAGTACGTCGCCCGCAACAAGCCGCGGGGCGAGACCTACGCGGCCATCCTGTGCGGCGCCAACATGAACTTCGACCGGCTGCGCTTCGTGGCCGAACGCGCGGAGGTCGGCGAGGAACGCGAGGCGCTCTTCGCCGTGACCATCCCGGAGGAGCGCGGCAGCTTCCGGCGGTTCTGCGAACTGGTCGGCGCCCTCCCCGGCGGCCCGCGCAACGTGACCGAGTTCAACTACCGCATCAGCGACGCGCAGCGCGCGCACGTGTTCGTGGGCCTCACCACGCACGGCAAGGGCGAGTCGGCGCGGATCGCCGCCAACTTCACGCGCCACGGTTTCGAGGCGCTGGACCTCACCCACGACGAGCTGGCCAAGGAGCACGTGCGCCACATGGTGGGCGGGCACTCGGCGCTCGCCCAGGACGAACGGCTGCTGCGCTTCGTCTTCCCGGAGCGCCCCGGCGCACTCCTGAAGTTCCTGTCGCACATGCGCCCGAGCTGGAACATCACGCTGTTCCACTACCGCAACCAGGGCGCCGACTACGGCCGCATCCTCGTCGGGCTGCAGGTCCCGGCTGCCGAGGCCCAGGCCTTCCAGTCGTTCCTCGAAACCATCGGCTACCCCTGCATCGAGGAAACGGCGAACCCGGTCTACCGGTTGTTCCTGCGCAGCTGATGCGCCCCGCGGCACGCGTGACGGCGTTCCTGCGGCACGTGCTGCTCGCAGTGCAGTTCTTCACCCGCGTGCCCGTGACGGGGCGGCTGGCCGACTGGGTCGGCTTCAGCCAGCCGTTGCTGCGGGCCAGCGCGGCCCATTTCCCGGGCGTCGGCTGGCTGGTGGGGCTCGCGGCGTGCGCGGTCTTCGCGGCACTGCGCCTCGCGCTGCCGCCGACTCCTTTCAGCGGACTCGCCGCCGCCCTGGGTGCCACCATCTGCAGCGTGCTGCTCACCGGGGCCTTCCACGAGGACGGCCTGGCGGACCTGGCCGACGGCCTGGGCGGCAGTCACGACCGTGCACGCGCGCTGGAGATCATGAAGGACTCGCGCATCGGCGCGTTCGGCGCGGTCGCCCTGGTGCTGGCGCTGTCGGCCAAGGTGGCCCTGCTCGCCGTGCTCGACGGCGTGTCGCTGGGAACGGTGCTCGCGGTGCTGCTGGCCGGCCACGTGGTCTCGCGCTTCTGGCCGCTGCTGCTGATCCGCGGGTTGCCCTACGTCCGCGAAGCGGCCGGCTCCAAGAGCAAGCCGCTGGCCGACCGCATCGCGGCGGGCGCCCTGCTCGCCGCGGCGGCATGGTGCCTGCCTGCGGGCGCATGGCTGGGCCACACGCAGGGCCCGTGGTGCCTGGCCGCAGCGCTCGCCGCTGCGGCGCTGGGCTGCCTCTGGATGTGGCGGCTGCTGCAACGGCGGCTGCAAGGCTTCACGGGCGACGCGCTCGGCGCGACCCAGCAGGTCACCGAGATCGCATTCCACCTGGGCGCAGCGCTCGCGCTCGGCAGCCGATGAAGCTTTGCCTGGTGCGGCATGCCCGCACGGTCGCCGCGCCGGGCCTCTGCTACGGCAGGCTGGACGTCCCGGCGGATCCCGCGGACACGCGCACGTGCGCTCAGCACCTCGCCACGGTGCTCGCGCCGGGTCTGATCGTCCGCACCTCGCCTGCCCGGCGCTGCCAGGAACTCGCGCGGGCGCTGCAGGGGCAGCGGCCCGACCTCCGGGCCTCGGTCGACGTCCGCTTGCAAGAGCTGGATTTCGGGTGCTGGGAAGGACGCACGTGGGAGGCGATCGGCGAAGCGGCGCTATCCGCGTGGACGGCCGCCTTCGCCGACCACCGGCCCGGCGGCGGCGAAGCCCTGCAGTCGCTGCTGGACCGGGTGGGTCTGGCGCTCGAGGACGTGCGCGACACCGGACGCGACACGGTCTGGATCACGCATGCCGGCGTGATCCGGGCCGCGCGACTGCTGGCCCATGGCGTGCGACGGATCGAACGCGCGGCGGACTGGCCCGACGCCCCGGTGCCGTTCGGCGCGATCGAGACGCTGGCGCTCTAGTGCCCGCCGGGCTGTACGGGCAGATCGAGCGTCACCGCATCCGGCCCGTCCGGCGTTTCGGCCAGGACGGCGCGGCGCGGTTGCACCGACTTGAGCACGAGGCCTTCGTCGACCGCGCTGCCGACGCGATACGGCTTGGGGGGCCGGCCATCGACCGCGATGAGCGCCGCGCCGTGCTGCGAGCGATCGGCCACCACGCCCAGCAGCGCGAACCGGCTGGCGGCGCTGGGCGCGGCCGCGACGGGCGCGCTCCCGGTCGTGTGGCCGAGCAGCCGGGCGACGGCCGCCGGATCGGCCACCGGCGGCGGGCGGACCGCGGCCGCGACAGACGGCCCGCGCGATGCATCCGCGCCCAGCTTCAAGCCCCAATAGCCGATGCTGGCCGCGGCGCCCGCCCACAAGAGGAAGGTCACGCCGCGCACGGTCCAGTTGCTGCCCCTCGTGCTCACCATGCGACGATTATCATTGATCGACTATGCCCCATCGACCGATGAAGCTCATCCACAGCGCCCTTCGCCGCACGCGGCGAGCCGGCTTCACCCTCATCGAACTGATGGTGGTGCTGGTCATCATCGGCGTGCTGGCCGCCCTGATCGTGCCCAACGTGCTCGACCGTGCGGACGACGCGCGCGTCACCGCCGCGCGCACCGACGTGAACAACCTGATGCAGGCGCTCAAGCTGTACCGCCTGGACAACCAGCGCTACCCGACCGCCGAGCAGGGCCTGCAGGCCCTGGTGGCGCGCCCCAGCGCGGCGCCCGCGCCGATGAACTGGAAGCCCTACCTCGAGCGGCTGCCTTCCGATCCGTGGGGGCGCCCCTACCAGTACCTCAATCCCGGGGTCCAAGGCGAGATCGACGTGATGTCGTACGGCGCCGACGGCCAGCCCGGCGGCGAGGGCAAGAATGCGGACGTCGGCTCCTGGCAGTGACGCGCCAGGCCGCCGCGTCACCGCCCTGCCGCGCCCGCACGGCGGCTTCACCCTGATCGAGCTGCTGGTGGTCGTGGCGATCATCGCGATCGCCAGCGCCGGCATCAGCTTCGCGCTGCGCGACAGCGGCGCGAACCAGCTCGATCGCGAAGCGCAGCGCCTGTCCGCGCTGTTCGAATCGGCGCGCGCCCAATCCCGCAGCAGCGGCGTCCCGGTGGTCTGGCACGTGGTCGAGGGCGGTTTCCGTTTCGAGGGACTGCCCCCCGGCACGCTGCCCGATCGCTGGCTGAGCGATGGAACCACGGTGCAGGGCACCGGCCAGGTGGTGCTCGGCCCCGAGCCTGTCATCGGACCCCAAGCCGTGCTGCTGGTCTCGGCCAACGCGCCGCAGCGGGCGCTGCGCATCGCCACCGACGGCCTCAGGCCGTTCGTGGTCACGGATTCGTTCGGCCCATGACGCGCCGCTCCCCGCGTGGCTTCACGCTGATCGAGGTGCTGGTCGCCCTGGGCATCGTCGCGATCGCCCTGGCCGCGGGATTGCAGGCCACGGCTTCGCTCACCAACAACGCCCTGCGCCAGTCGAGCGTGCTGCTGGCCCAGCTGTGCGCGGAGAACGAGCTCGCCCGCGTGCGGCTGGCCCGGCAGATGCCCGGGGTGGGCGAGCGCCGCGTGGGCTGCCGGCAGGGCGAGGTCGACTTCGAGGTGGCCGTCGTGGTCGCACCCACGCCCAACCCGAACTTCCTGCGCGTCGATGCGCAGGTGTTCGAAGCGGCGGCTCCGGTGCTGCGCCTGTCCACCGTGCTGGGGAGGTTCTGAAGATGGTCCGCCGGACTGCCCGCGGCTTCACGCTGGTCGAGCTGCTGGTGGCGCTGTTCGTGATGGCACTGCTCGCGCTGCTCAGCTGGCGCGGCCTCGACGGCATGATCCGGACGCAGGAGCAGACCCGGACGCGGGCCGACGAGGTGCAGGCGCTGCAGGTGGGCCTGGCCCAGTGGACGGCCGACCTCGATGGCCTGGTGCAGCTGCCGCAGACCACCGCGCTGGACTGGAACGGCCGCGTGTTGCGCCTCACGCGGGCGGCGCCCGGCCGGCCCGCCGACGGCGTGGTGGTGGTCGGCTGGAGCCGCCGCACGAGTGCCGGCGCCAGCCGCTGGATGCGCTGGCAGTCGCCGCCGCTCGCCACCCGGGGCGCCGTGGAGGATGCGTGGCAGCGCGCCGATGCCTGGGCCCAGAACAACGCCGCCGACGCCTCGGCCAACGAAGTCGCCATCACCGGCCTGCTCGACTGGCAGGTCTTCTATTTCCGCAGCGACGCCTGGACCAACCCGCTGTCCAGCGACACCACCCAGGCCGGGCAGGCCGCACAGGCCGCGCAGGCGACCCAGGCCACCCCGAGCACCCCGGCCGCCAGCGCGCCGACCGCCGGCGCGCCCGGGGCCGCCGGCACTGCGCCCCCCACCACCCGGACCGCGGCCATCCCCGACGGCGTGCGCATCGTGCTGCTGCTGCCACCGGGGCAGGCGATCACCGGCGAACTCACGCGTGACTGGGTGCGCCCCACCGTGGGGGGCAACAAGTCATGAGGCGCGGGCAGCGGGGCGCGGCCATCCTGGCGGCGATGCTCACCGTGACCCTGGTGGCCACGTTCGCGGCCACGGCCCTGTGGCAGCAGTGGCGCAGCGTCGAGGTCGAGGGCGCCGAGCGTTCCCGGATGCAGTCCACCTGGGTGCTCACCGGGGCGCTGGACTGGGCGCGGCTGATCCTGCGCGAGGACGCGCGCTCGGGTGGCGCCGACCACCTGGCCGAACCCTGGGCGGTGCCGCTGCAGGAGGCGCGGCTGTCGACGTTCCTGGCGGCCGGCTCGAGTGGCGCGACCGATGCCGGCACCGACACGGAGAACGTGTTCCTGTCCGGCCAGATCATCGACCAGCAGTCACTGCTGAACGTGAACAACCTGGTCGAGAGCGGGCGGGTGTCGCCGACCGGGCTGCGCAGTTTCCAGCGCCTGTTCGAACTGCTCGGGCTGCCGCAGGGGCAACTGGGAACGCTGGCCGAGAACCTGCGTCTGGCCACCGAGATCAGCACCGACAACCAGTCCGCGACGCAGGCGCCACTCGCTCCCCAACGCATCGAGCAGCTCGTCTGGCTGGGCGTGTCGGCCTCGACGGTCGAGGCCTTGCGCCCCTACGTCACCCTGCTGCCCTCGCGCACGCCGGTCAACCTGAACACGGCCGCGCCCGAAGTGATCTACGCCGCGGTCAACGGACTCGCGATGTCCGAGGCCCAGGAACTGGCCGCGCGGCGTGCCCAGTCGCCCTTTCGCAGCGTCTCCGATGCGACCCAGATGCTGCCCCAGCACGCCAGCGCGATGACCGAGGGCGGCGTGGGCGTCTCCTCCCGGTTCTTCGAGGTGCGCGGTCGCCTGCGGCTCGATCGGGTGGTCGTGGAGGAACGGTCCCTGGTGCAGCGTGACGGGCTGAACGTGCGCACCCTGGCACGCGAGCGCGGCGTGGTCGATCCGGCCACCCTCGCCCAGGGCCTCTCGCGCCGCTAGGCGGACCGCCTCCACGGCTGAGCTGTGGCCTTTCTACAATGCCCGGTCCCATGAGTTCGCTCTTCGTCCTGCTCCCCGCCTCGCCCGCCACGGCGCAGACGGAGTTCCACCACCTCGTCTCGCCCGACGGCCGCAGCGTCACCACGCAGGCGTCCACGGTGGCGGCGCTGCTGCCGGCACCCGCCGGCGCCGGCAGCGAACTGGTGGCCATCGCTCCTGCCGAGGCCCTGTCCTGGCACAAGGTCGAGCTGCCCAAGGGCACCACGGCCCGCTCGCCCCGGCTGCGCGCGATCCTGGAGGGCCTGCTGGAGGACCGGCTGCTCGACGACCCCGACCACGTCCACTTCGCCTTGCAGCCGCGCGCGGTCGCCGAAGCTCCGGCCTGGGTCGCGGTGTGCGACCGGGCCTGGTTGCGCTCGTGCCTTCAGGTGCTCGAGGCGGCCGGCCGTCCCGCGGCGCGCGTGGTCCCGGAGTTCGCGCCCGAGGGCGACGCCGTGCTGTATGCGCTGGGCGAACCGGCCGACGCCCGCCTGGTCTGCGCCGGCGCCGAGGGCATCTACGCGCTGCCGCTGGCGGCGTCGTCGCTGCCGCTGCTGCCGTCCCTGCCCGAGGCCACGCCGATCGTGGCCGAACCCGCCGTCGCCGCGCTGGCCGAGCAGGTGCTGCAACACGCGCCGCAGCTGCAGGCGCCGGGTGACCGCTTGCTGCTGTCGGCGCGGACGGCCTGGGACCTGGCGCAGTTCGAATTCGCCAGCTCCGGCCGCACCCGCGCCTTCAAGAAGCTGTCCGACGGCTGGGCCGGTGCGCTGCGGGAACCGCAGTGGCGGGCGGCGCGCTGGGCGGCCATCGTGCTGGTGGTCGTCCAGCTGGTCGGCCTGAACGCCTGGGCGTGGCGCGAGCGCTCGGCGCTGGCGGCCAAGCGCGAGGGCGTCCGCTCGGTCCTGACCCAGACCTTCCCGAACGTGCGCGCCGTGGTGGACGCCCCGGTGCAGATGGAGCGCGAGGTGGCGGCGCTGCGCCAGTCCACCGGCGCCGCTTCGGGCCGCGACCTCGAGACCATGCTGGGCGCACTGGCCACGGCCGCACCGGGGGCGCGGGCCACCGGCCTGGAATTCAACGGTGCCGAATTGCGCGTGCGCGGCCTCGGTCCGGACGCGCAGGTGCAGCCGATCGCGCAGTCGCTGCGCTCGCAAGGCTTCGGCGCGAAGGCGCAGGGCGACGTGCTGGTGATCCGGGCGGAGGGGCAACCATGAAGCTGCCGCCCCAGATCGCCGCCTCCTGGCAACGACTCGCACCGCGCGAGAAGCTCCTGCTGGCCGCGGGTGCCGCGCTGGTCGCCTTCGCGCTGTTCTGGTGGCTGCTGGTCGCGCCGGCACTCGCCGTGCTGCGGTCGGCCGACGAGCAGCACCGCGCGCTCGACGGCCAGCTGGCGCGCATGCGCAGCCTGCAGCAGCAGGCCCGGGCGCTGCAGTCGCAGCCCAAGCAGAACTACGACGAGTCGCTGCGGGCCCTGGAAGCCACGGTACGCCAGCGCCTGGGCACCAGCGCACGCATGGCGGTGGCCGGCGAGCGGGTGACGCTCACGCTGTCCGGCGCGCCGGCCGACGCCCTGGCGGCTTCGCTCAACCAGGCCCGCGTGAACGCCCGCGCGCTGCCCAGCGAGGCCCGCCTGACGCGTGGCGCCACCGGCGGCTGGGACGGCACCCTGGTGCTCACCCTGCCCAGCCGGTAGCGAAAGGCGCAACGGGTGCCTCGCGCCACCATCGCCGTTCGCTCGACCGCCCCCTGGCGCTGGGCCGTCGCCGGAGCGGTCCTCGGACTGCTGCTGGCGTTCGTCTTCTTCGTGCCGGCGCAATGGCTGGCCGACCGCGTCGCCACGGCCACCGCCGGCCAGCTCCTGCTGCAGGACGCCCGCGGCACGATCTGGAACGGATCCGCCCAGCCGGTGCTCACCGGCGGCAGCGGCAGCAGCGACGCCGCCGCGCTCCCCTCCCGCCTGGAGTGGCGGCTGCGGCCGGCACTGGCCGGTGCCACCATCATGCTGTCGAGTGCGTGCTGCATGCCGCAGCCGGTCGCCGTGCAGGTGCGCCTGGGATGGGGCAGCACGACGGTGCGTGTCGCCGACAGCCAGACGCTCTGGCCGGCCACGCTGCTGGCCGGGCTGGGCACGCCCTGGAACACGCTCCAGCCCGAGGGCGACCTGGCCGTCCGCACGCAGGGCCTGTCCTTAGAATGGGCCGCCGGCCGGCTGAGCGTGCAGGGCGCGGCGGAACTGACGGCGCAACGCATGGCGTCGCGGTTGTCGACGCTGCGCCCGATGGGCAGCTACCGCGTCGTCCTCTCCGGGGGCACGGTGCCGAGCGTGCGCCTGTCCACCCTGGAGGGCGCTCTGCAGCTGTCGGGCAGCGGGCAGTGGGTCGGTTCCCACCTTCGCTTCACCGGGGAAGCGACCTCCGCGCCGGACCGGGAGGCAGCGCTGGCGAATCTCCTGAACATCATTGGCCGGCGCAACGGCGCCCGCTCCATCATCACGATAGGCTGAACGTCATGAATCTCCGTCCCGCCCTGGTTTCCCTCGCCGCCGCCGCGGTGCTCGCCGTCGGCCCCGGCGCGCACGCCCAGCGCGCGCGCGAGCCGGTGACGCTGAACTTCGCCAACGCCGAGATCGAGGCGGTGGCCCGCACGATGGCGGCGATCACCGGACGCAACATCGTGGTCGATCCGCGCGTCAAGGGCACCATCACGCTGTCGACGGAGCGTCCGGTGCCGCCGCAGCAGGCCTTCAACCAGTTCGTCTCGACCCTGCGGCTGTCCGGCTTCACCGTGGTGGATTCCGGCGGCCTGCTCAAGGTGGTGCCCGAAGCCGAGGCCAAGCTGCAGGGCGGCACGGTGTCGGTGGGCACGCCCCCGGGCGGCGCGCAGGTCGTCACGCAGATCTTCCGCCTGAACCACGAGACGGCCAACAACCTCGTGCCGATCCTGCGGCCGCTGATCACGCCCAACAACACGATCAACGTGAACCCGGGCAACAACTCGCTGGTGATCACCGACTACGCGGACAACCTGCAGCGCCTGGGTCGCATCATCTCGGCGCTCGACGTGTCCAACGCCACCGACGTCGAGGTGGTGCCCCTGCGGCACGGCCTGGCCAGCGACCTCGCCCCGATCGTGCAGCGGCTCGTCGATGCGGGCGGCGGCGGTCCGGTGGCCGCGGCGGCGCAAGGCCAGGCGGACACCTCGTTCCGCACGACCGTGATCGCCGAGTCGCGCAGCAACAGCCTGATCGTGCGCGCGGCCAACCCCGCCCGCCTGAATCTCGTGCGCACCCTGGTCGATCGCCTGGACCAGCCGGTGTCGCAAAGCCCGAGCGGCAACATCTACGTCGTGTACCTGCGCAACGCCGAGGCCACCCGCCTGGCCACCACGCTGCGGGCCGCCCTGGCCAGCACCGGCAGCGGCGCTGCCGGCGGCGGCAGCACCGGAGGGATCGGCGGGCTCGGCATCGCCACCAGCCAGGGAATTCCCACCTCCGCCGGGCTGCCGAACACCGGCACGGCGGCCGGCACCAACGCGGGCAGCCCGGCGGCCACGGCGGCCCAGCCGCTCGCGCAGCCCTCCACGGGCGGGCAGATCCAGGCCGACCCGGCCACCAACTCGCTGATCATCACCGCGCCCGAGCCGCAGTACCGGCAGCTGCGCGCGGTGATCGACAAGCTCGACGCGCGCCGCGCCCAGGTCTACGTCGAGAGCCTGATCGCCGAAGTCAACGCGGACAAGGCGGCCGAGTTCGGGGTCCAGTGGCAGAACATCCTGGGCAACCGGGGCGATCGCAACATCGGCGTGCTGGGCACCAACTTCAGCGTGGGCGGCACCAACATCATCAACCTGCAGCAAGGCATCGCCAGCGGGCAGACGCTGCCCTCGACCGGCATCAACCTCGGCCTGGTGCGCAACGTCAACGGCACCTACTTCCTGGGGGCACTGGCCCGGTTCCTGGAGTCGAACGCCGAAGGCAACATCCTGTCCACGCCCAACCTGCTGACGCTGGACAACGAGGAGGCCCGCATCGTGATCGGCCAGAACGTGCCGTTCGTCACGGGCCAGTTCACCAACACCGGCGCCACCAACGGCTCGGTCAACCCGTTCCAGACCATCGAGCGCAAGGACGTCGGCATCACGCTGCGCGTGCGGCCGCAGATCAGCGAGAACGGCACGGTGAAGATGCAGATCTTCCAGGAGGTCTCCAGCGTGCAGGCCACGTCGGTGAACTCCGCCACCGGGCTCATCACCAACAAGCGGTCGATCGAGTCGAACGTGCTGGTCGAGGACGGCGCCGTGGTGGTGCTGGGCGGCCTGCTGCAGGACGAGTACTCGGGCAACCAGGAGAAGGTGCCGGGCCTGGGCGACGTGCCGGTGCTGGGCAATCTGTTCCGCAGCGAGGCCCGCAGCCGCCGCAAGACCAACCTGATGGTGTTCCTGCGGCCCGTGGTCGTGCGCGATGCGGCGCAGACCGATGAACTTTCTCTCGATCGCTACGATCTCATGCGATTGAAGCAGGAGGCGGCACAACCGCAGAGCAGCGTGGTGGTGCCGATCAACTCGGGCCCGGTGCTGCCGGTCCCGACGCCGCGCACCCCGCCCGCGACCACGCCACCGGCAACGCCCGCCACCCCTGCACCGACCGGGACGGGCGAGGCCTCGCCCTCGGCCCTGCCGCCGATTTCGCCACCGATTGCCCGCTGAACGACACCGACCCATGCGCTATCCCCTGCCCTACAGCTTCGCCCGCGGCCACCAGCTGCTGCTGGAGGACGACGGCCAGGCCGTGACCCTCTGGCACGCCGGCGCGCCGGCGCCCAGCGCCTGGAGCGAGGTGATGCGCAAGTTCCGCATCCAGGCCCTGCAGCAGCTGGATCCGCCGGCACTCGCCCAGCGGATCAGCGCGGCCTATGCGCAGGGCGAGTCGAGCGCGGCCACAGTGGTCAGCGAGGTCCAGAACGACGCCGACCTCTCGCGCATGATGCAGGAGCTGCCCGCCGTCGAGGACCTGCTGGAAACCAGCGACGACGCGCCCATCATCCGGATGCTGAACGCGCTGCTGACCCAGGCGGCGCGCGATGGCGCGAGCGACATCCACATCGAACCGTACGAGCGCCACTCGTCCGTGCGGTTCCGTGTCGACGGCACCCTGCGCGAAGTGGTGCAGCCCAACCGCGCGCTGCACGCGGCGCTGATCTCGCGCCTGAAGATCATGGCCGACCTCGACATCGCCGAGAAGCGCCTGCCGCAGGACGGCCGCATTTCGCTGCGCATCGGCACCCGCGCGGTGGACGTGCGGGTGTCGACCCTGCCCAGCGCGCATGGCGAGCGCGCCGTGCTGCGTCTGCTCGACAAGAGCGAGAGCAAGCTCAGCCTGGAATCGGTGGGCATGACCGGCGACACGCTGCACCGCTTCCTGCAGCTGATCGCGCAGCCGCACGGCATCATCCTGGTGACCGGCCCGACCGGCTCGGGCAAGACCACCACGCTGTACGCGGCGCTGTCACGGCTGGACGCGACCACGAGCAACATCATGACGGTGGAAGACCCGATCGAGTACGAGCTGCCGGGCATCGGGCAGACCCAGGTCAACGCCAAGATCGACCTCGACTTCGCCAAGGCCCTGCGCGCCATCCTGCGGCAGGACCCCGACGTCATCATGATCGGCGAGATCCGCGACTACGAGACCGCGCAGATCGCCATCCAGGCCTCGCTCACCGGCCACCTGGTGCTGGCCACCCTGCACACCAACGACGCCGCCAGCGCCGTCACCCGCCTCACCGACATGGGGGTGGAGCCGTTCCTGCTCAGTTCCTCGCTGCTCGGGGTGCTGGCCCAGCGGCTGGTGCGCAAGCTGTGCAGCCAGTGCCACGGCCCGGGCTGCAGCGAATGCGGCCACACCGGCTACCAGGGGCGCACGGGGGTCTTCGAGCTGATGCGGGCGGACGAGAAGGTGCGCACCCTCATCCACAACCGCGCCTCGGAGGCCGACATCCGCGACACCGCCCTGGCCGGCGGCATGACCCTGATGCGCGACGATGGCGAGCGGCTGGTGCGCGAGGGCATCACCTCGCGCGAGGAACTGCTGCGCGTCACCCGCGACTAGCGGGCAACCAAGTGCTCGGGCACGCCCGGTCGACCGGGCAGTTCCACCGGCGGCGCGGGCCGTCCCCCCTCGGAAGGCGGCGCCTCGGGCTTGCCGTCCCCCGGCTGCGGATCGGGGTTGCCCACCGGCGGCACCGAATCGGGCGCGGGCACGTCGTGCAGGCGATGCAGGGTCATCCTGCGCGGCCCTCGCGGTCGACCACGCCGGGCCCGCTCTCGACGACCGGGTCGTCTTCCTCGTCCTCGATGTCGGCGGCCATGATCTCGGGCCGCTCGGGCAGCGGCGGCCGCCGTGCGATGTCGGGCGGCCGGCGCGCCTCGTCGTGGGCCGCGCTGGCGCCGGGAACGGCTTGCGGGATCTCCTGCGACTCGGGCATGCGCTCCATGTCGCGCGGGTCGGGCGTGGTGTCGGTCGGGCACATGGGGAACTCCTCTCGTCTGTGAGCGCCATGCTGGGCCGGGCGTGCCGGGCTTGCACCCGGCCAAGGCCGGTGGCGGCTGTCAGTGCGGGCCGACAAGGCTCAGGCGGGGCGGCGCCGATGCGGGCAGTCCCCGGCAGCAGGCCTCTTGCAGTCGGGCTGGACGCCCCCGCTTATGCTCGCGCACTGCATGCCCACCCTGCCGTTCTCCCACCTGCTGCTCGCCATCGCCGTCGTGGCGGTGTGGGGCACCAACTTCGTCGTGATCAAGACGGCGCTGCACGAGTTGCCGCCGCTGCTGTTCGCCGCCCTGCGCTTCCTGCTGGCCTTCGTGCCGGCGGCGTTCTTCCTGCCGCGGCCCGCCGTGCGGCTGGCCAACCTGGCCGGCTACGGCCTGCTGATCGGCGCTGGCCAGTTCGGCCTGCTGTACATCGCGATCGACGGCCACATTTCGCCGGGACTGGCGTCGCTCGTCATCCAGACCCAGGTGTTCTTCACCATCGGGCTGGCGATGTGGCTGGCCCGCGAGCCGCTGCGCGCGTTCCAGGGGGTGGCCGTCGCGCTCGCGGCGGGCGGCCTCGCGGTCGTGGGCTGGCACACGGACGGCAGCACCACCTGGCTGGGGCTGGCGCTGGTGCTCGGCGCGGCGCTCGCCTGGGCGGCCGGCAACATCCTCACCAAGCGTGCCGGCAGCATCAACATGCTGTCGTACGTGGTCTGGTCCAGTGCCTTCGCGGTCCCGGTGCTGGCGGCGTTGTCGCTCGCGGTTGAGGGCTGGGACCGGGTGGCGGACAGCCTGGCGCACGCCAGCGTGGCGGCCTGGGCTGCCGTCGGCTGGCAGTCCTGGGCCAACACGCTGTTCGGCTACGCGGCCTGGAGCTGGCTGCTGTCCCGGCACGCCGCCGCCGCCGTCACACCGATGGCCCTGCTCGTGCCGGTGTTCGGCATGGGCGCCTCGGCGCTCTGGCTCGGCGAATCCCTGCCCGGATGGAAGCTGCTGGCCGCGGCGCTGGTGCTGGGCGGCCTCGCGATCAACGTCCTGTGGCCGCACGTGCGCCGCCGCTGGCCGACCGCCGCTTGAGCGGCTTCGTGTCCCTGCTCTGGCCTGGAGCGCCCAGACAGCCGCGAGCGTGGCAACGGTGCGACGCGACCATGGCCTGAAACGCCTGCTGAACTTGCGGCCGCGGGAACTGCGTCACTAGACTGGATCCGACCTCACGCAAACGACGCGGGTCATCCAACCAATCCAGGGGAATCAATGAAACAGATCGTGATCGCAGCGGCCTCGGCCCTGCTCCTGCTGGGCACCGCCCAGGCTCAACAATCCCGTCCGATGATGGGCATGGGGTCCGGCACCATGGGGTCGGGCCTGTACGGTGAGGTGGGCTACACCGGCCTGCAGATCGAGGGGGGCGGCATCGACGCCAACCCCGGCATGATCCGCGGCATCGTCGGCGTCGACCTGCACCCCAACTTCGCGGTCGAAGGCATGGTCGGCTTCGGCGTCACCGACGACGACTCCTCCGTTTCCACACTGCTGGGCCCGGCCAACGTCAACACGGAAGTGCGCCACGCGTACGGCGTGTTCATCAAGCCGAAGGCCGACTTCGGCCCGGTGGAAGCGTTCGCCCGCCTCGGTTACTCGCGGTTCAAGATCCGCAACAACGTGAGCCTGGCCGGCGTCTCCGTCTCCGGCTCCGACACCGACGGCGACGTGTCGTACGGCCTGGGTGCCAACTGGCGCTTCTCGCCGCGCGCCTACGCCGGCGTCGACTACATGCGCTACTACAAGGACAACGGCACCACCATCGACGGCTGGACCGTCAGCGTCGGCTACCGGTTCTGAGCGGGCACTGCCCACGCAGCGAAAGGCCCGCGCAAGCGGGCCTTTTCCGTTCCCGGCCGGCGCCCTCCTGGCGGCCGCGATTGGCGCCGGCCTCACTCGCAAGGATGCTGCCCCGCACGCCTTTCCGCCGGCCCTTCTGCCTCGACCTGCTGCTTCCCCGCGCGATGCCGCGTGGGCGACCCGCTGGCGGCGGCAACCATCAGGAGCCGCCTACAGACACCGCCGCCGGCCGTCGGGACGATCCCCCCCATGCCCACGCTGGAAGATCCCCCGCAGCACCTGCTCGGCGGCCTGAACGTCGCCATCCTCGCGGGCGCTGGCGCCGACCTCGCGCAGCTCGACGCCGCCCGAACCTCGCTGGAGACGCTCGGCGTGACCGTCCTCGTGGTGGGCCTGCGGCGCGGCCCGGTGCCTGCCGCCGGCCCCACGCCGCTGGAGGCCAGCCAGGGCATCGCAACCGTGGATCCGGCATCGCTCGACGGCCTGCTGGTCCTGGCCGGCAGCGCGGGTGCGCAGCAACTCGCGGCCGCAGCCGAAGTCAAGGCGCTGCTCGCCGCGCTCGATGCGGAAGGCAAGCCGATCGGCGCGCTGGGCGACGGCGTGCTGCCGCTGCTGACGGCAGGGCTGGCCCAGGCGCGCGGCGTCAGCACGCCCGACCACCTGGCCCCGGTGGCGCAGCGCACGGGCGCCGTGCGGGAAGGCGGCGGCCTGGCCGCGGACGGCAACGTCGTCTCGGCGGCCTCGCCCGCAGCGCTCGACGAATTCAACGCCGCGCTCAAGCAGCTGCTGGCCCGCCGGCGGCTGGCCACCGTCTCGCCGGGCAACGACACGCCCAGCGCGGTTGGCGAGGACGGCTAGGCTGGCCGGCCACGGCGGTCTCCCGTCGGCTGCGCATCGGCCCTCGCTCTTCGGGGGCCGGCGGCGGCAGCCCCGATGGCAGCCATTTCTGCCGATCGGCCAGGCACGGTGACACACGTGCACAGCGCCCTCGCACCGCCTTCCTCTGGCGCGCCTGCGGCCGGCGCGCTTGCGAGCCAGTGCGCGCGACCCGATGCGTGGTCTGTTTGCAACAAAATGTTCTTGCCTGCACCGAGTTGCTTGCCTGCGGATGAGTCTGTTTCTTAGACTCGCCTGCGACCCGCTTGCGGGCCGATAACACAACGAACGGACATCCAAATGAAACTGATCGCCATTGCTGCCGCTTCCACCCTGCTGGTGCTCGGCACCGCCGCCCAAGCGCAACAAGCGCGTGCCACCGCTGGCGGGGCCTACGCCGAACTCGGCTACACCCAGCTCAAGCTGAGCAGCGACGAAGGCGGCGGCGACCTGCGCCCGGGCGCCCTGCGCGGCATCGCCGGCTACGAGCTGCACCCGAACGTGGCCGTGGAAGGCATGCTGGCCTTCGGCGTCCGTGACGACGAAGTGCGCGCCAGCGAATCCACCGCCTTCGGCCCCGTCACCGCGACCGGCGAAGTCAAGCTGCGCCACGCCTACGGCATCTACGTGAAGCCGAAGTTCAACGTGACCGACAGCCTGGAAGTGTTCGGCCGCCTGGGCTACACCCGGGCCAAGTTCAAGACCCGCGTGACTGTCTCGGTGCCCACCCTGGGCAGCGCCTCCGAGGAGGACTCCGACGCCGAAGGCGGTGCCTCCACCGGCCTGGGCGCGAACTACCGCTTCACCCAGAACCTGTCGGTCGGCATCGACTACATGCGCTACTTCAAGAAGGACGGCGTGAAGGTGGACGGCGTGACCGTCGGCCTCGGCTACCGCTTCTGAACGGCCGCCGCCGCTGACTCGAATGCCCGCCGCCAGCGGGCATTTTTCTTGGTGCCGCGGCCGAGGCGAAGGCGGGGCAGAGGCACCACTGTGCCCGCCAGCGCAGTCGGGCATCCTGGTTGCCAGCAGAGGTCGATCGCCGATGCCTGGCCGCCGGCCGCGATGCCTGCCCCCGCTGTGTCATGCCGCGCCTCGGCGCAGCCGGGCCGGCTGCACACTGGAACACCTGGAACACCTGGAACACCTGGAACACCCGAGATGTCCCGCACCCTGCAGGGCGCCACCTGGGCGCTGCGCGTCCAGTTCTTCGTCGCCGGCGCGCTCTTCGCGACGCTGGGCGTGCACGTGCCCAGCATCAAGTCGCACTACGGGTTGGGCGAGCAAGCGCTGGTCATCGCGCTGCTGGCCAGTGGGATCGGTTCGGTCCTCACGCTGCTGCAGGCCGGCCGCGTGCTCGCCCGGCATGCGCCGAAGCGCGTCGCGCCCATCGTCGCGCTGGTTTGCGCCGGCGCGGTCGGCTCCCTGCTGGCGCCCTCCCACTACGGCCTCCTGCTGGGCTTGATGCTGGTCTACGGCACGGCCACCGCGCTGTTCGACGTGGCCATCAACGATGAGGCGGCCGCCCTTGAGCGGCAGGCCGGGCGACCGCTGATGAGCGGCTTCCATGGCATGTTCAGCCTGGGCGGCATGGCCGGCGCCGCGGCCTGGAGCCTGCTGGCCCCCGCCGGCGTGTCCCCCACGGCGCACTCGGTCGGCGCGGCGGCCATCCTCGGTGCGCTGGCGATCGCGGCCAGCCCGTTCATGCTGCGCCAGTCCCGCGGCGGGCCTCAAGGTCTCGCTCCACTCAGCCTGCCCCGAGGCCCCCTCCTCCTGCTCGGGCTGATGGCCGGGATGGGCCTCGTGGCCGAGGGCGCCATGTACGACTGGAGCGTGCTCTATCTGCGGCAGGAGCTCGGCTCGCCGGCCGGCATCGCGAGCCTGGGCTATGCCTGCTTCAGCGCGGCGATGGCGGCCGGCCGCTTCGGCGGTGACTGGGTCCGCGCCCGCGTGTCGCCCGTGGCGCTGCTGCGCACCAGCGGCGCGCTGGGCGCGCTCGGGATGGCGCTGGCCCTGGTGATTCCCCACCCCGGCGCCGCGCTGGCGGGCTTCGCGCTGGTCGGCCTGGGCTTCTCCAACATCGTCCCGGTGCTGTTCAGCGTGGCCGGACAGTTGCCCGGCATTGCGCCCGCCCACGGCATCGCATCAGTGTCCTCCGTGGGCTACGCGGGCCTCATGGCCGGCCCTCCGCTGATCGGCTTCATCGCGGACGCACGATCGCTCAGCGCGGGGCTGCTGGTGGTGATCGTCTTCGCGGTGGTGGTGGCGGCCTGTGCCCGGCGCGCGTTTGACGGGACGCCGGGGCTGCACGTCTCGAGGTGAAGCGTCGTCGACGCGGACGGTGCGCTGCCACCCCGCATCGAACCGGCAACCGCTCGCCCACTGCACCTGGGGACCGGAGGCAGCGGGCGATAAGATTATCGAAAAATCGAGGAGGTCGTATGCGCCGAGCCGTCATGCTGGTGGGAGCTGTGGCTGCGTTTGCCTTGCTGATCGGCTGCGCGGGGGTCAGGACGGTCGACAATGGAGGCTACAAGCGTGTGGCGCAAAGCCTGCGCTTCGAGTTTTCGCAGCAGCAAGGCGGCCTTCCGATCAAGATCACGCGCGAAGGCTACGGCTTCCGCCCCACGATCAATCAGAAGGACATCGAGCACTCCCAGCGGGAGGTCGGAGAACTGATCCGTGAGACCCGCACCCAGACCCTGGCGGCTGTCCAGGCCGCCATGCGGGAGAAGAACATCCCTCCTGGGGATGATCTCACGGTGTTCGTCGACTTCAAGGAGGCGGTGCACCGAGGGCAGGCGGGCATCACCTTGACAGTGTGGACGCATTTCAAGGATGCACCCCCCGACGCCCGGCGCTGGATCTTCAACGTGGAGGCGCATGGCCCCTACTCGAAGCCGGCAGACACGGCGACCAAAGCGGCAGAAGCGATCGTGCGGACGCTTGTCCAGGAAGGCGTCCTCGTGAGTCGATGATCGAGCCACGTCGCCTGCCGGCGGAAAAGGTGAATGTCCATCGGTCAGCCCGTCTGGGCCCTTGAGCAGGCTCGTGAGCGTCCGCGCGTTCCGCTGCTCGTGTCCTCACAGTCGCTGTTCAAGGACCTGGCCGTCCAGGCCACGGCGGTCGGCGAGAGGCCCTTTTGGACTGGCCGCCCCTCGACGCCTCGCCCCACGCACATGCGACGCGCTGACGTGTGGTCCTCTCCAGATCTCGGGCATGCTGGTCTGGACCCTTGCAGCAGGGCGCCGATAGCGCGTGCGCAGCCCCGCTCGCGTTGGGACTCCAATGCACGAACGCGGGTGCGCGGTGCCCGATGCCGGTCAGCCGGACTCTTGCGGAGAGCCGCTGAGGTCCGAAGCGCGACACCATTGGGCGGGCTTGGTTCGGATGCGACCGAAGATCATGGAGCGGGATAAGAGGCTCGAACTCTCGACCTCAACCTTGGCAAGGTTGCGCTCTACCAACTGAGCTAATCCCGCGGGTCCGTGAAAAAGCCCACCGAGGGATGGGCTTGCTCCGAATCTGGTGGCCTGGGGCGGAATCGAACCACCGACACGCGGATTTTCAATCCGCTGCTCTACCAACTGAGCTACCGGGCCGTGAGCCGGTGATTATAGCCTACCCGGCAGACCGTTTCCCGCGCGAGAGATCCACGCCGAGTTGCTTGAGCTTGCGGTACAGGTGCGTGCGCTCCAGACCGGTCTTCTCGGCCACGCGCGTCATGGAGCCGCCCTCCTTGGCGAGGTGGAATTCGAAGTAGCTCTTCTCGAACTCGTCGCGGGCATCGCGCAGCGGCTTGTCCAGCTCGAACAGCTGGCGCGCCTGCGGCCCCATTTCCACCGGCGCGGGGATGGTCTGGCCGCCGGTCATGGCCGCTTCGACCGTGAGCTCCACCACCGGCGGTGGCGGTGCCATGACGTAACCGGGCCCCGGCTTGCGAGGTGCCGCCGGCACGGCGGCAGAGGCAGCCGCCGGGTTCTCGCGGTGCAGCGCTGCCTCCACGGCCTTGAGCAGCTTCTGCATCGTGATCGGCTTCTCGAGGAAGGACTGCGCCCCGATCTTGGTGGCCTCCACCGCGGTCTCGATGGTCGCGTGCCCGCTCATCATGATGACGGGCATGGTGAGCAGGCCGCTGCCCGACCACTCCTTCAGGAGCGTGACGCCGTCGGTGTCGGGCATCCAGATGTCGAGCAGGACGAGGTCGGGCCGTGCCTTCAGGCGCGCGGCACGCGCCTGGGCTGCGTTCTGGGCGAGCTCGACGTTGTGCCCTTCGTCGTTGAGGATCTCCGACAGCAGGTCGCGGATGCCCAGTTCGTCGTCGACCACCAGGATGTTTGCCATGTTCGAATGAAGTGCTTGGGCTGGTTGACGGGGCAGCTGTTGTTAACCCGCAACTGCGAATGATAGCGAGACTTGGGCGCCGACCACATGCCCGTCCTCGACGCGGTTCTTCACGTCGATGCGGGCGCCGTGTTCGTCGGCGATCTTCTTGACCACGGCGAGCCCGAGACCGGTGCCCTTGTCCTTGGTCGTCACGTAGGGCTCGAACGCCCGCGCGAGGATGTGGTCGGGGAACCCGGTGCCCGCATCCTGCACCACCAGGCGCACGCGGCGGTTGGTTTCGTTCCACTGCGTACGGATCACGACGTCGGCGTTGCGGCCGGCGGCTTCGGTGGCGTCCTGCGCGTTCTGCAGCAGGTTGTGGATCACCTGGCGCAGCTGCTGCGGGTCGCCCAGGATCTTCGGGCTGCCCGGGTCGAGGTCGGCCCGCACGGGCACCTGCCCCGCCGACGGCTCGCCGTCACGGCCATACAGGTGCAGCACGTCCTGGACCAGGCCATTGAGCTCGATCGGCTTGAGTTCCGCGGCCGGCAGACGCGCGTAATCGCGGAACTCGTTGACCAGCCGCTTCATCGCGTCGACCTGGTCGACGATGGTCTGCACCGACTTGCGCAGCACCGCGCGCTCGGGCTCGGCCACCTTGTCGCCCAGCTTGTGCTGCAGGCGCTCGGCCGACAGCTGGATCGGCGTGAGCGGGTTCTTGATCTCGTGCGCCAGGCGCCGCGCCACCTCGCCCCAGGCCTGGGCGCGCTGCGCCGACACAATTTCGGAGATGTCGTCGAACACCAGCAGGCGCGAGAAGGTGTCGGGCAGTTCCGAGGGCATCTCGGCACCGCGTGCCACCAGCGTGATCGCGGCACTGGGCGACGGCGAGCCGGGCTGGCCGGGGTTCAGCTCGAACGATTGCTGCCAGTGGTCCAGCCCGTGCTGGCGCCGCTCGTTCATGTAGTCGTCGAACTGGGTCTGCACCGCTGCCCCGAACGCCTCCAGTCCCGGCACCTCGGACAGCCGCTCGCCCTCGTGCGCCGCGAGCGGCACGCGCAGGATGCGGGTCGCGCCCGGGTTGGCCGTCTCGATGCGGCCGTCCCCATCCAGCACGATCACGCCGGCGGTGAGGTTGTCCAGGATGGTCTGCAGGTGCGCACGGGCGGCATTGACCTGCCCCATGCTCTGCTCGACCGCCGCGCGCGCATCGGCCAGCTGCTGCGTCATGTCCGCGAACGAGCGCGTCAGGCCTCCCAGCTCGTCCTTGCCCTGCAGCACCGGCTTGGGTGACAAATCGCCGGCGGCGACCTCCCGCACGCCCGCGGCCAGCAGCAGCAGCGGCCGCGCGAGCTGGTTGCCCAGCAGGACGGCCAGGAAGATGGCGCCGAACACCGACAGAAACAGGCTGAGCGTGAGCGTGCCGATGTACATCCGCCGCAGGCCTTCGCGTGCGAGCGCCCGCTCCTGGTACTCGCGGTACGCCTCCTGCACCGCGATCGCATTGGCGACCAGCGTCGGCGGCAGCGCCTGGGTCGCCTGCAGCAGGCGCGGTTCTGCCAGCAACCCGAGGCCCGGCCCCGGCACGACCGCCAAAGTCTTGATGCGGGCCTGGTTCGCTGCCAGCGCGTTGGGCTCGTCCAGGCCTTCGATCACGGCGGTCGAACGCTGCGCGCGGGCCGTGCGGATCTGCTGCGCGGTGGGCCGTTCGGGGTTGAGCAGGAAACGGGACTGCCCGGCGCTGGCGATCAACTGGCCATTGGCGCTCCACAGGACCAGGTCGTTGGCCGAGAGCTGCTCGCGCATGCGCTCGAGCGCCAGCCCGGCCGAGGTGTCGGGCGTATCGGCCAGAGTGGCGGCGGCCGAACGGGTCTTGTTGGCCAGATCGTTGGCCAGCGCGTCCAGCGTGGAGCGGCCCAGGTTCAGGCCAGCGTCCAGCGCGCCCTCGACCTTCACGTCAAACCAGCTCTCGATCGACCGCGAGACGAACTGGTAGGACACCACGTAGATCAGCAGCCCGGGCAGAAAGCCCACCACGGCGAAGATGGCTGCGAGCTTGAGCAGCAGCCGGCTGCCGAACTTGCCACGGCGCAAGCGGCTGGCCAGCCGCACGGCGAACCAGGTGATCACCAGCAGCAGCAGCCCTGCCACCACCATGTTCAGCGCGAACAGTCGGCCGTAGTTGCGCTCGTACAGGTCTCGGTTGCCGGTGGCCTGCGTCAGCAGGAACATCAGCACGATGGCGATGCCCACGGAGACCGCCGCGCCGACCAGGATGGCCCAGCGGATCGCGCGCGTGCTGCCGAACGTGGGCTTGGGCTGGGCGGTGGAGGCCACCTGGGTGCTCACCGGCCGTGCTCGAGGGCCAGGCGCTGGTTGCGCACGGCGCTGATGTTCCATTCCGCCTGGCCGACCGCGCCGATCTGGAACGGGCGCGGCAGCTGCGACACGTCGAGGCGGAACCGGAAGTCGACGCTGTAGCGCGCATCGGGTTCCAGGTCGCTGAGCTCGGCGATCTTCCAGCGGGCGATGTGGCGTACTGCGGCCAGGGCCTCCTCGCGCGTGTCGAAGCTCTGTCCCAGCGCCAGCCCCGCGCCGCCGATCGGCGTGGGCGAGACCTGGAGCCGCCAGCGCCGGGTGAGCGGCTGGTACGACAGGCGCATGTGCCGCTGCTCGCCGGCCACCTGCTTGTCATACCAGTACCAGCGGTCGCGCAGCAGCACGGCTTCGGCGACGAAGAACATCGGCAGCCCCTTCAGGAGCGCGTCGTCGACCGCCGGCGGGAGGTCGAACCGCACGGTCGCGCTCAGCAGCACGCCGTCGTCGGTGCGCTCGAGCCGCAGCTGCGTGACCTCGGCCAGGTCGGCGCCCAGCGCCGCGCCCCCGGCCACGAGCAACAGCAGCGCGGCCAGCGGCCGGCGCAGTCGCTCAAGCAGGGTCAGGCGCGCGCTTCTCCAGCAGCGCGTAGAAAAAGCCGTCATGGTCACCCGCGAGATTGTCCCGGACGGGGTTGCCGTTTCCGCCCGTTTGCGGAAGCAAATGCCCGGGCCCGGGCCGCAAAACCGCCCCTTTGTTGTGCGCAACAAACGCTTCGACGCGGCGGATGCCCTCGTCCCGGAACACCGAGCAGGTGCAATACAGCAGCTGGCCGCCGGGCCGCACCAGCGGCCACAGCGCCGTCAGCAGTCGGGCCTGCTGCGCCGCGAGTTGCCCGATGTCCTGTGGCCGCCGCAGCCAGCGCACGTCGGGGTGCCGTCGCACGATGCCGGACGCGGTGCACGGTGCGTCGAGCAGCACCGCGTCGAAGGCACGCCCATCCCACCAGGCGTCGGGTGATCCGGCGTCGGCGGCGAGCACCTGGGCCTGCAGGCCGAGCCGCCCGAGGGTCTCGTGGATGCGCCGGCCACGCGCCGGGTCGATGTCCAGCGCGGTCACCTGCGCATCGCACAGCTCCAGCAGGTGGGCGGTCTTGCCCCCGGGCGCTGCGCACGCATCGAGGATGCGCAGCGGCGCGTCGGTGGTGCGCTGCAACCCCTGCAGCAGCAGCGGGGCGGCCAGCTGCGCCGCGGCGTCCTGCACCGAGACAAGACCTCCGGCAAAGCCCGGGATGTCGTGCACCGCGCGGGGCTGGTCGAGCACGATGCCGTGCTCGCCGCTGGCAACGCCCGCGATCCCCACGTCGCGCAGGCGCCCGAGCATCTGGTCGCGATCGATGCGACGCGCGTTCACCCGCAACGTCATCGGGGCAGCGGTGTTGTTGGCGTCCAGCACGGCCTGCCAATGCTGCGGATGGTCCTGCCGCAGCCGGTCGATCCACCAGCGCGGATGGTTCCATTGCGCCACCGGGTCGCCGTCGGTGGCGGCGACCAGGGCATCGCGCTCGCGCAGGAAGCGTCGCAGGCAGGCGTTGACGAACGCGGACTGTGCCTTCGTGGCCGGCTGCCGCTTGGCTGCTTCCACCGCCTGGTCGACCAGCGTGAACGGCGTGTAGGGCGCGTCGGCCTCGCGCCAGCACAGCGCCAGCGCCGTGCACAGCAGCGCGTCGGCCTCGGGTGGCGGCGGGCGCCGCGCCAGCTGCCTGCGCAGCGCCTCGGCGCGGCCCAGCTCGCGCAGCGCCTGGTAGGCCAGCGCCTGGGTCGCGGCGCGCAGGTCGCCCGGCACCTGCGCGATGGCAGCCGTCGCCGACTGGCCGGTGCGCACCGCCGCCAAAACGGAAGCGGCAGCCTGAAGCTGCCGCCAGAGGGGGAGTTGCAGGGACAAACGAGGTTCTCGGAACGGCGCACGGTGCACCGCGCGCCATTCTGGCAGGACGGCCGTGCGGGTCAGGTGCCCGGTTGCTTGACGACCCGCAGGTAGGGCTTGACGGCCTTCCAGCCGTCGGGGAACAGCTGGCGCGCGTCCTCGTCGGACACCGAGCCCGCGATGATGACGTCGTCGCCCTGCTGCCAGTTGGCCGGCGTGGCCACCTTGAACTTCGACGTCAGCTGCATCGAGTCCAGCACGCGCAGGATCTCGTCGAAGTTGCGGCCCGTCGTCATCGGGTAGGTGAGCATCAGCTTGATCTTCTTGTCCGGCCCAACGATGAACACCGAGCGCACGGTCTGGTTGGTCGCGGCGGTGCGCCCGTCGGCGGCAGCTTCCTCGGCGGGCAGCATGTTGTAGAGCTTGGACACGGTGAGGTCGCCGTCCGCGATGATCGGGTAGTTGACCTTGGCGCCCTGCGTCTCCTCGATGTCGCCCAGCCAGCGGCCGTGGCTCTCGACCGGGTCCACCGACAGGCCGATGAGCTTGGCGCCGCGGCGGGTGAACTCGGGCTCGATGCGGGCCATGTAGCCGAGCTCGGTGGTGCAGACGGGGGTGAAGTCCTTCGGATGCGAGAAGAGGATCGCCCAGCTGTCGCCGATCCACTGGTGGAAGTCGATCCGGCCTTGCGTCGTCTCGGCGGTGAAGTTGGGGGCCGTGTCATTGATGCGCAGCATGGTCACGCTCCTGTCGGGGATGCACGAGGGGGCGTGATGATGCGGCCGCGCGGCCGCGACTGTCAAACGGCGGGGGCTTTGGGAACGGGCGGCGGCGGCAGCGTGGCGCCGCGCTTGAAGCCGAACAGCCAGGCGAGCAGCAGGGCCGGGAACTGCGCGATGGCCGCGTTGTACTGCTCGACGGCCCGGCTGAACCGTTCGGCCGTGGCGGCGCCCTGCAACGCGAGCTGTGCCCGCTGGGCCATCAAGGTCTCGGGCAGGCGCGGACCGGCCAGGTCATGGGCGTCGTCGCGCTCGGCGCGGTCCCAGGCCACCGCCAGCACAGCCTGGGCGGAGCCCAGGGCCTCGATGCGCTCGGGATCCAGCGGCCGGTGGCGGGCGGCCGCCAGGGAGGCGCGCAACTGCGACGCGGCGCCCTGCAGTCCACCCCAGAAGGAGGGTTGGGTGCCGTCGAACAGCGATTCGGGCGGCTCGTCGGCGCCCACGAGCGTGTCCACCAGCTCGACCTGCCGGCCCAGCTCGATGTCGAGCGCCGCAAACGCCGCGTTGGCGTCGCCGCGCAGGCGCACGAGGCGGTTGTAGGCGCCCACGGCCCAGAACAGGAGCACGGCAGCGGCGATCCAGGTGGCGACGGAGGAAGTCATGGGTGCAGATGGCAGAACGCCCCACCCCGGCGAACCGGGATGGGGCGTCCAGTGTAATGAACCGCTGAGGCTTACTCGGCGGCGGCGCCTTCGCTGGCCTGCGGCGCGGCTTCTTCTGCCACACCCGCGAGCTCGGCGGCCTCGGACTCGGCGATGGCGCGGCGCTCGGCCTCGTCCATCGCATCCTTGGCCTTGCGGGCCTGGTGGTACGCCATGCCGGTGCCTGCGGGGATGAGGCGGCCGACGATGACGTTCTCCTTGAGGCCGCGCAGCTCGTCACGCTTGCCCATGATCGCCGCTTCGGTCAGCACGCGGGTGGTCTCCTGGAAGGAGGCCGCGGAGATGAACGAATCGGTCGACAGCGAGGCCTTCGTGATGCCCAGCAGCAGGTTGCTGTACGTCGCGGGGATCTTGCCGTCGGCACGCAGCGCGTCGTTGGTGTCCAGCATCTCCGAACGCTCGACCTGCTCGCCGGCGATGTAGCCGGAATCGCCCGGGTTCTCGACCACGACACGGCGCAGCATCTGGCGAACGATCACCTCGATGTGCTTGTCGTTGATCTTCACGCCCTGGAGGCGGTAGACGTCCTGCACCTCGTCGACGATGTAGCGGGCCAGCTCCTCCATGCCCAGCAGGCGCAGGATGTCCTGCGGATCCGCCGGGCCGTCGACCACCGACTCGCCCTTGTTGACCACCTGGCCTTCGTGCACCAGGATGTTCTTCTCCTTGGGCACCAGCTCCTCGTGCACGCCGCCTTCCGGATCGGTGATCTGCAGGCGGATCTTGCCCTTGGTCTCCTTGCCGAACGACACGGTGCCGGTCATCTCGGCCAGCACGCCCTTGTCCTTGGGCGAACGGGCTTCGAACAGCTCGGCCACGCGCGGCAGACCGCCCGTGATGTCACGGGTCTTCTGGCCTTCGATCGGGATGCGGGCCAGCACTTCGCCGGGCGCCACGTCCTGGCCGTCGCGCACCTGGATCAGCGCGCCGACCTGGAAGCCGATCGTCACCGAGTGGTCGGTGCCGGGGATCTTCACCTCGGCGCCGCTGGCATCGATCAGCTTGACCTGCGGACGCACCACCTTGGCGGAGCCGCGGCGCTTCGGGTCGATCACGACCAGCGTCGACAGGCCGGTGACCTCGTCGACCTGCTTGGCGACCGTCAGGCCCTCTTCCACGTTCTCGAACTTCACCGTGCCGGCGAACTCCGTGATGATGGGTCGGGTCAGCGGGTCCCAGTTCGCCAGGATCGTGCCGGCCTTGACCTGCTGGTCGGCCTTCACAGTCAGCGTGGCGCCATACGGCACCTTGTGGCGCTCGCGCTCGCGGCCGTGCTCGTCGTGGATCACGACTTCGCCGGAGCGGGCGATCACCACCAGCTCGCCCTTGCCGTTGGTCACGTAGCGCATCGTGCTGTTGAAGCCGATCACGCCGTTGGACTTGGCTTCCACGCTCGAGGCGATGGCAGCGCGCGAGGCGGCGCCACCGATGTGGAACGTGCGCATCGTCAGCTGCGTGCCGGGCTCGCCGATCGACTGGGCGGCAATGACGCCGACAGCCTCGCCGACGTTGACCAGCCCGCCGCGGCCGAGGTCACGGCCGTAGCAGCGCGCGCACAGGCCGAAGCGCGTGGCGCAGGTCAGTGCGGTGCGAACCTTCACCTCGTCGACGCCGGCGCCTTCCAGCTCCTCGATCGCATCCTCGTCCAGCATGTTGCCGGCGGGCACGATGGTGGCGCGGGTCTCCGGGTGCACGACGTCCTCGGCCGCGGTGCGGCCCAGGATCCGGTCGCGCAGCGATTCGATGACCTCGCCGCCCTCGACGATGGCGCGCATCAGCGAGCCCTCGGCGGTGCCGCAGTCGTCCTCGGTGACGACCAGGTCCTGGGTCACGTCGACCAGGCGACGCGTCAGGTAGCCCGAGTTCGCGGTCTTCAGCGCCGTGTCCGCCAGGCCCTTGCGGGCGCCGTGGGTGGAGATGAAGTACTGCAGCACGTTCAGGCCTTCGCGGAAGTTGGCCGTGATCGGGGTCTCGATGATCGAGCCGTCCGGCTTGGCCATCAGGCCGCGCATGCCCGCCAACTGGCGGATCTGGGCGGCCGAGCCGCGGGCGCCGGAGTCGGCCATCATGTAGATGGAGTTGAACGACTCCTGCTCCACTTCCTTGCCGTTACGGTCGGTGGTCTTTTCCTTGCGCAGCTGGTCCATCATCACCTTGGACACGGCATCACCCGCCTTGCCCCAGATGTCGACGACCTTGTTGTAGCGCTCGCCGGCGGTGACCAGGCCCGAGACGTACTGCTGCTCGATGTCCTTCACTTCCTTCTCGGCGTCCTCGATGATGCGGTGCTTCTCCTGCGGCACGAGCATGTCGTCGATGCCGATGGAGATGCCCGCCTTGGTCGCGAGGCGGAAGCCGTTCTGCAGCAGCTTGTCGGCGAAGACCACGGTCTCCTTCAGGCCGCACTTGCGGAACGAGACGTTGATCAGCTTGCTGATCTCCTTCTTCTTCAGTGCCTTGTTGATGTTCGAGAAGGCCAGGCCCTTGGGCAGGATCTCGGACAGCAGGGCGCGGCCCACGGTGGTCTGGACCAGGCTGGTGGACGGCACGAACTCGCCCGAGGCCCGATCCTTGTTCCACTCGGTCAGGCGCACGCTGATCTTCGCGGTGAGTTCGACCTCGCCCGCGTCCAGCGCACGCAGCACCTCGCCCACGTCGGCGAAGACCATGCCCTCGCCCTTGGCGTTGATGCGCTCGCGGGTCGTGTAGTACAGGCCCAGCACGACGTCCTGCGACGGCACGATGGACGGTTCGCCGTTGGCCGGGAACAGCACGTTGTTGGAGGCCAGCATCAGGGTGCGGGCTTCCATCTGGGCTTCCACCGACAGCGGCACGTGGACGGCCATCTGGTCGCCGTCGAAGTCGGCGTTGAAGGCCGCGCAGACCAGCGGGTGCAGCTGGATCGCCTTGCCTTCGATCAGGATCGGCTCGAACGCCTGGATGCCCAGGCGGTGCAGCGTCGGGGCGCGGTTCAGCAGGACCGGGTGCTCCTTGATCACCTCTTCCAGGATGTCCCACACCACCGGCGTGCCGGATTCGACTTCCTTCTTGGCCGCCTTGATCGTGGTGGCGATGCCCATCGCCTCCAGGCGCGAGAAGATGAACGGCTTGAACAGCTCCAGCGCCATCAGCTTGGGCAGGCCGCACTGGTGCAGCTTCAGGGTCGGGCCCACGGTGATGACCGAACGGCCCGAGTAGTCGACGCGCTTGCCCAGCAGGTTCTGGCGGAAGCGGCCGCTCTTGCCCTTGATCATGTCGGCCAGGGACTTGAGCGCGCGCTTGTTGGCGCCGGTCATGGCCTTGCCGCGGCGGCCGTTGTCGAGCAGCGAGTCGACGGCTTCCTGCAGCATGCGCTTCTCGTTGCGCGCGATGATCTCCGGAGCCTTCAGCTCCAGCAGGCGGCGCAGGCGCGAGTTGCGGTTGATGACGCGGCGGTACAGGTCGTTCAGGTCGGAGGTCGCGAAGCGGCCGCCGTCCAGCGGCACCAGCGGACGCAGGTCCGGCGGCAGCACGGGCAGCACGTCCATCACCATCCACTCGGGCTTGATGCCGGACTTCTTGAACGCCTCGAGCACCTTCAGGCGCTTGGCGTTCTTCTTGACCTTCACTTCCGAGCCGGTCAGGTCGCCGCGCAGCTTCTCGATCTCGATGTCGAGGTCGATGCCTTCGAGCAGGTCCTTGATGCCCTCGGCGCCCATCTTGGCGGTGTACTCGTCACCGTACTCCTTGCGCTTGGCGTCGTAGTCGTCCTCGGACATGATGCTGAACTTCTTCAGCGGGGTCATGCCGGGGTCGGTGACGACGTAGGCCTCGAAGTACAGCACGCGCTCGATGTCGCGCAGCGTCATGTCGAGCACCAGGCCCAGGCGCGACGGCAGCGACTTCAGGAACCAGATGTGCGCGCAGGGCGCGGCCAGGTCGATGTGGCCCATGCGCTCGCGGCGCACCTTGGTCTGGGTCACTTCGACGCCGCACTTCTCGCAGATCACGCCGCGGTGCTTCAGGCGCTTGTACTTGCCGCACAGGCACTCGTAGTCCTTGATCGGGCCGAAGATCTTGGCGCAGAACAGGCCATCGCGCTCCGGCTTGAAGGTGCGGTAGTTGATCGTCTCGGGCTTCTTCACCTCACCGAAGGACCACGAGCGGATCTTCTCCGGCGAGGCCATGCCGATGCGGATGGCATCGAAATGCTCGTCCGGCGTGAATTGCTTGAACAGGTCGAGTAGCGATTTCATTGACTCAATCCTTCCTGATTACGAACGCTCGAGTTCCATGTCGAGGCCAAGCGAGCGGATCTCCTTGACCAGGACGTTGAACGACTCCGGCATGCCGGCGTCGATGGCGTGCTCGCCCTTGACGATGGACTCGTACACCTTGGTGCGGCCCTGCACGTCGTCGGACTTGACGGTCAGCATCTCCTGCAGCGTGTAGGCCGCGCCATAGGCTTCCAGCGCCCACACTTCCATCTCGCCGAAGCGCTGGCCGCCGAACTGCGCCTTGCCGCCCAGCGGCTGCTGGGTGACCAGGCTGTACGGGCCGGTGGAACGGGCGTGCATCTTGTCGTCGACCAGGTGGTGCAGCTTCAGCACGTGCATGTAGCCCACGGTCACCGGGCGCTCGAACTGGTCGCCCGTGCGGCCGTCGTACAGGTGCGCCTGGGTCCGCGTGGCGGTCAGGCCCTTGCGCTGCGCGATCTCGTCGGGGAACGCCAGCTGCAGCATGTTGCGGATCTCCTGCTCGGAGGCGCCGTCGAACACCGGGGTGGCGAACGGCACGCCCTTGGCGAGCTCGCCGGCCATCTCCAGCACGTCCTCGTCGGACAGGTTCGCCAGTTCTTCCTTGCGGCCGGACCGGTTGTACAGCTCGTCCATGAACTTGCGCAGGTCGGCCGCGCGGGCCTGCTGCTGCAGCATGTCGCCGATGCGCTGGCCGATGCCCTTGGCAGCCCAGCCCAGGTGCACTTCCAGCACCTGGCCCACGTTCATGCGCGAGGGCACGCCCAGCGGGTTGAGCACGATGTCGCACGGCGTGCCGTCGGCCATGTAGGGCATGTCCTCGACCGGAACGATCTTGGACACGACGCCCTTGTTGCCGTGGCGGCCGGCCATCTTGTCGCCGGGCTGCAGGCGGCGCTTGACGGCCAGGTAGACCTTGACCATCTTGAGCACGCCGGCGGGCAGCTCGTCACCCTGCGTCAGCTTCTTGCGCTTCTCCTCGAACGCGAGGTCGAAGTTGTGGCGCTGCTGCTCGATCGAGTTCTTGATCGACTCGAGCTGCGACGCGACATCGTCCTCGGCAGGGCGGACGTCGAACCAGTGGTACTTCTCGATCGACTGCAGGTAGGCCTTGTCGATCTTGGTGCCCTTGGCCAGCTTCTGCGGGCCGCCGTTGGCCACGCGCCCGGTCAGCAGCTTCTCGATCCGGTCGAACGCGTCGGCCTCGACGATGCGCAGCTGGTCGTTCAGGTCCAGGCGGAAGCGCTTGAGCTCGTCGTCGATGATCTGCTGGGCACGCTTGTCGCGCTGGATGCCTTCGCGGGTGAAGACCTGCACGTCGATGACGGTGCCCTGCGAGCCCTGGTCGACACGCAGCGAGGTGTCCTTCACGTCGGAAGCCTTCTCGCCGAAGATCGCGCGCAGCAGCTTCTCTTCCGGCGTCAGCGTGGTCTCGCCCTTGGGCGTGACCTTGCCCACCAGCGTGTCGCCGGGCATGACTTCGGCGCCCACGTAGATGATGCCGGACTCGTCCAGGCGGTTCAGCTGCTGCTCGGACAGGTTCGGGATGTCGCGGGTGATTTCCTCGGCGCCCAGCTTGGTGTCGCGGGCCATCACGACCAGTTCCTCGATGTGGATCGAGGTGTAGCGGTCGTCGGCGACGACCCGCTCGCTGATCAGGATCGAGTCCTCGAAGTTGTAGCCGTTCCACGGCATGAACGCGACCAGCATGTTCTGGCCGAGCGCGAGTTCGCCCAGGTCGGTCGACGCACCGTCGGCCACCACGTCGCCCTTGGCGATCTTGTCGCCGCGCTTGACGATCGGACGCTGGTGGATGTTGGTGTTCTGGTTGGAACGCTGGTACTTGATCAGGTTGTAGATGTCGACGCCGACTTCGCCGGCTTGCGCCTCGTCGTCGTTGACACGCACCACGATGCGGGTCGCATCCACGTAGTCGACCACGCCGCCGCGGTTGGCGGTGACGACGGTGCCGGAGTCGACCGCGGAGACGCGCTCGATGCCGGTGCCGACGAAGGCCTTCTCGGGACGCAGCACGGGCACGGCCTGGCGCTGCATGTTGGCGCCCATCAGCGCGCGGTTCGCGTCGTCGTGCTCCAGGAACGGCACCAGCGAGGCGGCCACGGACACGATCTGCGCCGGCGACACGTCCATGTACTGGATGCGGTCGGCCGACACGAGGATCGACTCGCCGCGCTCGCGGGCGGACACCAGCTCGCCGGTGAGGCGGCCTTCGTCATCCAGGGCCGCGTTGGCCTGGGCGATCACGTACTTGCCTTCCTCGATGGCCGACAGGTAGTCGATCTCCATCGTCACCTTGCCGTCGCGCACGCGGCGGTACGGGGTCTCGATGAAGCCGTACTCGTTCAGGCGCGCGTACAGGGCCAGCGAGTTGATCAGGCCGATGTTCGGGCCTTCCGGCGTCTCGATCGGGCACACCCGGCCGTAGTGCGTGACGTGCACGTCACGCACTTCGAAACCGGCGCGCTCGCGCGTCAGGCCGCCCGGACCGAGGGCCGAGACGCGGCGCTTGTGCGTGATCTCGGACAGCGGGTTGGTCTGGTCCATGAACTGCGAGAGCTGCGACGCACCGAAGAACTCCTTGAGGGCCGCGGAGATGGGCTTGGAGTTGATCAGGTCGTGCGGCATCAGGGGCTCCTGCTCGGCCTGACCGAGGCGCTCCTTGACGGCCTTCTCGATGCGGGCCAGGCCGGTGCGGTACTGGTTCTCGGCCAGTTCGCCGACGCAGCGCACGCGGCGGTTGCCCAGGTGGTCGATGTCGTCGACTTCGCCGCGGCCGTTGCGCAGGTCCACCAGGATCTTGACCACGGCGAGGATGTCCTCGTTGGTCAGGACCATCGGGCCGGTGCTCTCGTCGCGGCCGACCTTGGCGTTGAACTTCATGCGGCCCACGCGCGACAGGTCGTAGGTGTCCGGGTTGTAGAACAGGCGCTGGAACAGGGCCTGTACCGCGTCCTCGGTCGGCGGCTCGCCGGGGCGCATCATGCGGTAGATGGCCACACGCGCGGCGAACTCGTCGACGGTCTCGTCGATGCGCAGGGTCTGGCTGATGTACGGGCCCTGGTCGAGCTCGTTGGTGTAGATGACCTGCAGGTCCTGCACGCCCGCGGCGCGCAGCTTCTTCAGCAGGGCTTCGGTCAGCTCGTCGTTGGCCTTGGCGATGATCTCGCCGGTGTCCTGGTCGACGATGCTGCGCGCGACCACTCGCCCGATCAGGTAGTCCTCGGGGACGCTGATGTGGGTGGTGCCGCTCTGCTCGAGCTCACGGGTGTGGCGTGCGGTGACGCGCTTGTCCTTGGCCACCACGACCTTGCCGGACTTGTCGGTGATGTCGAAGCGGGCCACCTCGCCGCGCAGGCGTTCGGGCACGAACTCCATCTGTGCGCCGCTGTCCATCAGACGGAAGTTGTCGTTGACGAAGAAGTTCGCCAGGATCGACTCGGGCGTCAGGCCGATGGCCTTGAGCAGGATCGTGACCGGCATCTTGCGGCGACGGTCGACGCGGAAGTACAGCACGTCCTTCGGATCGAACTCGAAGTCGAGCCAGGAGCCGCGGTACGGGATGATGCGGGCGCTGAACAGCAGCTTGCCCGAGCTGTGGGTCTTGCCCTTGTCGTGCTCGAAGAACACGCCCGGGGAGCGGTGCAGCTGCGACACGATCACGCGCTCGGTGCCGTTGATGATGAAGGAGCCCTTGTCGGTCATCAGGGGCACCTCGCCCATGTAGACCTCCTGCTCCTTCACTTCCTTGACCACCTTGGACTGCGGCGTGGAGGACTCGCGGTCGTAGATGATCAGCTGGACCTTGGCCCGCACGGCCGAGGCGAAGGTCAGACCACGGGTCTGGCACTCGCGCACGTCGAAGGCCGGCTTGGCCAGGTTGTATTCGATGAACTTCATCTCGACAAAACCGTTGTGCGAGACGATCGGGAAGGCGGCATCGAAGGCAGCCTGGAGACCTTCGACGGTGCGTTTCTGGGGTGCGCGGTCCGCCTGCAGGAAGGCGGTGTACGCGTCCTTCTGCATCTGCAGCAGGTACGGTACTTCGAGCACGCTGTCGCGTTTGCCGAAGCTTTTGCGGATGCGCTTGCGTTCGGTATAAGAGTAGGCCATGAGATCTCCGGGCTATTGAGCTCTTGCGCAACTGACGCGCCTTGCCCTCGGCGGGGCTCGGCGTTGCTTGGCGGGTTGGCCACTACCAACCATGGCGGACGGCCGTGCATTGCACACGGCCCGAACCAAGGTATCTCCTGCAGTCGGGGTCAGAAGACACTCGAAAAAACTGGTGAACCCTCGATTGGGCCAGTTTTTTCGGGTGCGTTCAGTCCACACCTTTAGAAGCACCAAAGGCTGGAGGCCCTTTCGGGCAGCTCCAGCCTCGGTGCGGAGGGCGAATTACTTGAGTTCGACCTTGGCGCCGGCTTCTTCCAGCTTCTTCTTGGCAGCGTCGGCGTCGGCCTTGGCGATGCCTTCCTTGACGGGCTTCGGCGCGCCGTCCACCAGGTCCTTGGCTTCCTTGAGGCCCAGGCCGGTGATCTCGCGCACGGCCTTGATGACCGACACCTTGTTCGCGCCGGCTTCCTGCAGCACGACGGTGAATTCGGTCTTCTCTTCGGCGGCCGGAGCGGCGCCGCCACCGCCACCGCCGGCGGCCGGGGCGGCCATCGCAGCGGCGGACACGCCGAACTTCTCTTCGATCGCCTTGACCAGGTCGTTGAGTTCCATGACCGTCATGCTGTCCAGCGCGGTCAGGAATGCGTCTTTGTCGAATGCCATTTTGTGTTTCCTAAGGTTGGGATGAAAGGCCGGCGCTCAAGCAGCGGCGGCTTCGGTCGGTTCGCCTTTTTTGGCCGCCAGGGCACCCAGCACCACCGCGGTGCGGGAGATCGGCGACTTCAGCAGCCCACACAGCTGGGCCAGCAACACTTCCTTGCTCGGAATGTTGGCCAGCTGCTTCACGCCGTTGACGTCCAGGGCCTTGCCCGCGAACGCGCCACCGCGAATGACCAGCTTGTCGTTGGTCTTCGCGAAGTCGGCCACCACCTTGGCGGCGGCCACAGCGTCCACGGAGAAGCCGTAGATCAGCGGACCGGTCATCTGGTCGCCCACGACCTCGAACTGGCTGCCGGCCACAGCACGGCGGGCCAGCGTGTTCTTCAGAACACTCAGGCTCACACCCTTGCTGCGCGCCTCGTTGCGCAGTTTCGTCATGTCGGCGACCGTGATGCCGCGGTATTCCGCCATCACCAGCGTTTGAGCTTTAGCGGCGAGGCCGGTCACTTCTTCAATGACCGCTTGCTTCTCACTGCGATTCAGACTCAAGGTCTACTCCTTCCAATGTGCCGTCGGGTTTTCACCTTCCGGCACGCCTACGTTGCAGCGACCAAACCTCGAGGAAACATCACGATTCCATCTCGGCGGGATCGCCATCTGCGCTGGCCAGGACGGCAGCGGCTGCCGTCGTCCTTCGATTAAGCGCATTGCTGCGCGCCAGCGGTCTTGGATGGCCTGCCGGCCTGCTCTGCAGCACTTCCGGCAGCCCACCACACCAGCCCGCCTTGCGGCGAGCCGGAATTCACGATGCCGATGCCGTCAGGCTCTGGATGTCCACGCGGACACCCACGCCCATGGTCGACGAGACCGCCACCTTCCGCAGGTAGACGCCCTTGCTCGACGCCGGCTTGGCCTTGTTCAGCGCGTCGATCAGCGCCGCCAGGTTGCCCTGCAGCTTGTCGGCGTCGAACGAGCGGCGGCCGATGGTGCCGTGCACGATGCCGGCCTTGTCGACGCGGAACTGCACCTGGCCGGCCTTGGCGTTCTTCACCGCGGTGGCCACGTCGGGCGTGACGGTGCCGACCTTCGGGTTCGGCATCAGGCCGCGCGGGCCCAGGATCTGGCCCAGCGTGCCGACCACGCGCATGGCGTCGGGCGCAGCGATCACCACGTCGAACGGCATGTCGCCGGCCTTCACGCGCGCAGCCAGGTCGTCCATGCCGACCACGTCGGCGCCAGCGGCCTTGGCTTCCTCGGCCTTGGCACCCTGGGCGAACACGGCGACGCGCTTGGTCTTGCCGGTGCCGTTGGGCATCACGACCGCGCCGCGCACGACCTGGTCGGACTTCTTGGCGTCGATGCCCAGCTGAACGGCCACGTCGATCGATTCATCGAACTTGGCGGTGGCGGCTTCCTTGACGATCGAGATCGCCTCGGTCAGGGGGTACAGCTTGTTGCTGTCGACCTTGCCCTCAAGGGCTTTCTGCTTCTTGGTGAGCTTGGCCATTTACACGCCCTCCACGGTGACGCCCATCGAACGGGCCGAGCCCGCCAGGGTCTTGACGGCCGCATCGATGCTGGCCGCGTTCATGTCCTTCAGCTTGGTCTTGGCGATCTCCTCGAGCTGGGCTCGGGTGATCTTGCCGACCTTGTCGCTGTGCGGCTTGGACGAACCCTTGTCGAGCTTGATCGCCTTCTTGATCAAGGTGGTCGCCGGCGGCGTCTTGATGATGAAGGTGAAGCTCTTGTCCGCGTAGGCGGTGATCACCACCGGTAGCGGCAGGCCCGGCTCGACACCCTGGGTCTGCGCGTTGAACGCCTTGCAGAACTCCATGATGTTCAGGCCGCGCTGGCCCAGCGCGGGGCCGATCGGGGGCGACGGATTGGCCTTGCCAGCCGGCACTTGCAGCTTGACAAAACCGACGATTTTCTTCGCCATGGTTCTAGACTCCTTGCGGGTGATAACGCCTCGGCCATGCGGCCTTGGCTCCCCGGGGTTGGCAGCTCTGGAGAGTCACTTGCGCGCCGAGCCGGTGAGCGCGAAAGCCGTGCCGGCCGGAGCCGGGAAGGGGATCAGGTCTTCTCGACCTGGCTGAATTCGAGCTCGACCGGCGTCGCGCGACCGAAGATGGTGACGGACACCCGGACCTTGCTCTTCTCGTAGTTGACTTCCTCGACCGTGCCGTTGAAGTCGGTGAACGGGCCTTCCTTGACGCGCACGTACTCGCCCACCACGAATTCGACCTTGTGGCGCGGCTTCTCCACGCCCTCTTCCATCTGGCCGAGGATCTTGGCGACTTCGTCTTCCGAGATCGGAGCGGGGCGGTTCTTGGCGCCGCCGACGAAACCGGTCACCTTGTTGGTGTGCTTGACCAGGTGCCAGGTGTCGTCGTTCATGATCATCTGGACCAGCACGTAGCCCGGATAGAAGCGACGCTCGGACGTGCGCTTCTGGCCGTTCTTGATCTCGACGACCTCCTCGGTGGGCACCAGGATCTCGCCGAACATGTCCTGCATGCCGGCGCGGTTGATGCGCTCGCGGATGTTGCGCTCCACGGCCTTCTCCATGCCCGAGTAGGCATGCACCACGTACCAGCGCAGGTCCGGGTTGACCGGCTTGGCGGGCGTGGCCTGCTCGGGCGAGCCGGTCTGCGAGGTTTCGGTTTCGCTCATTTAGTGCTTCCAGCCCAGGATCAGGTCGTAGAAGACCCACTCGAGGGTCTTGTCGGTCAGGAACAGGAAGATGGCCATGACGACCACGAACGCGAACACGTAGGCCGTCATCTGGATGGCCTCCTTGCGCGTGGGCCAGACGACCTTCTTGACTTCCTTCCAGGCGTCGCGACCGAAGGCCGCAAGCTCCTTGCCGGACTCGGAGGTCATGAACACCACGAACGCCGCCGCCAATCCGAGGATCAACGCGCCCCACTGGGCCACCGGCCCCTGGCGGCCGAGCAGGTAGAAGCCCACGATGGCCGCGATCACCAGGGCGATCGCGCCACCGAGCTTGGCCTTGTCGGCGCCGGTGCTGACGGTTTCAACTTGCGAAGTGGCCATGAAGGCGTGTTCCTGCTTGCTTGCTGCCTGTCTCTACAAGACAGTGAAGCCCGTCACTGGGACGGGCTTGGTTTTCACGGGCGCCACTCAGGTGGCAGGGGCAGTAGGAATCGAACCTACAACCTTCGGTTTTGGAGACCGACGCTCTGCCAATTGAGCTATACCCCTCCGAGGCCCCGCGGCCTTATTCCATGATCTTGGCGACGACGCCCGAGCCGACGGTCTTGCCGCCTTCGCGGATGGCGAAGCGCAGGCCTTCTTCCATGGCGATCGGGGCGATCAGCTTGACGGTGATCGACACGTTGTCGCCGGGCATGACCATTTCCTTGTCCTTGGGCAGCTCGATCGCGCCGGTCACGTCCGTGGTG
>NZ_DASRTN010000012.1:0-1607 GCF_035655895.1 Ramlibacter sp. | reverse complement strand
CACGACTTGGCCGACCACTTCGCCGCCGCGCACGGCCACGGTGGAGGCGGCCAGGGCCAGCTCGTTGCCCTGCTGGGCGTTGTCGGCGTTCTGCTTGACGGTGGAGGCCAGCTGCTTCATCGAGGCGGCGGTCTGCTGCAGGGCGGAGGCCTGTTCCTCGGTGCGCGAGGACAGGTCGCTGTTGCCTTGCGAGATCTGGCCCGAGGCCGTGGCCACCGAGTCGGCGTTCTGGCGAACGTCGTCGACGATCTGCGACAGGCTGTCCTGCATGCGCTTGAGGGCCATCAGCAGGCTCGTGGTGTCGCCGTCGCGCACCACGATCGCGACGCTCAGGTCGCCGTCGGCGACCCGTCGCGCCGCAGCCACGGCATCAGCTGGATCGCCGCCGAGTTGCCGCACCACCCGCCGGCTCAGGACCACTGCACCGGCGACGCTGCCCAGGGCAGCCAGCCCGAGGAACAGCAAGGTCCGCCAGAACGTGCGGCTGATGACGGCGTCCGTTGCGGCAGCCGAGGCCTGCTGTTCCTGGTGGATCCGTGCCACGGCCTCGTCCAGCAGCTTGACCGGCTCCCGGTCGATGCCCTGCACGGCACGGTCGCCAAGCTCCCCATCCTGCCCGGCCGCACCAAACTTCTCGAAGCCCTCACGGTAGGCCTTTCCCATCCGCGTGTGCGCCTGCAGGAAGCTGGACACCAGGTCGCGGGTCTCGCCGGGAGGCAGGCTGTCGCGCAGTTCCGCCGCGTGTGCAGCGGTCAGCTGCTCCTGCTTCTGGAAGCTGGACCAGTGCTTGTCGAGCGCCTTGGGATCCTTGCCGCGCAGCAGCGTGTTCTTCCACTCTTGCACCTGGACCTTGAAGTCCAGTGCAGTCGTCTGGGCGAGCGTGGCCGCCGCCGCCTGGGCACGGAAGGCACTGTTCGCGCCGTCCTCCGACGACTGCAGGCTCAGCAGGCCGGTGACTGCCGCCCCGGCCGTGCACACGACCATGGCACTGCACGCGAGCGGCAGCTTGGTCTGGAAACGCATGGGTTCTCCTCGATGCCCGCCGTCTTGGTTGGGGCTCGTTCGAATGGTTTGTTCATGTTCTTGTGTGACTCCCTATGCTCAGCGCATCGCCGCGCACGCCGTGCCGCGGACGGCAGCGTGCTCGGAGGCGCTCTCGAGAGTTTCGACCCCGAGGGGCGGGTCTTGAGTTGGAACTGTCCCGCGTGCGGCTCGCGCCCACCAAACGACAAGGCGCCCCGCAGGGCGCCTCGGCACTCACCAGCCGGCCTTGGCCGGCGGCGCGGTCAGAAGGTCTGCCAGTCGTCGTCGGTGCCGGTGCGGCGGGGCAGTTCTGCGGTCGGGGCGCTGGCCGGCTTGCCGGTGGCGCCCAGCGGCTTGCGCGGCAGGGTGGGGCGCACGGTGGTCCGGGCCGCCATCGGCGCCAGGCCCAGGGCGGGGGCGTTGGAGGCCTCGTGGCCGTCGATCTTGAACACGGCGACGGCGCCCACCAGCTGCTGCGCCTGCGTCTTCAGGCTGTCGGCGGCGGCGGCACTTTCCTCGACCAGGGCGGCGTTCTGCTGGGTGGCCTGGTCCATCTGCTGGACGGCGTCTTCGATCTGGGCGAC
>NZ_DASRTN010000011.1:0-443389 GCF_035655895.1 Ramlibacter sp. | reverse complement strand
CATCCAGCACCTGGCCGGCATGAAGGACTCCAAGGTGATCGTGGCGATCAACAAGGACCCCGAGGCCCCCATCTTCAGCGTGGCCGACTACGGCCTGGAGGCCGACCTGTTCCAGGCCGTGCCGGAACTGGTCAAGGCGCTGTAACCCGCACCACCGGCCACACGAGGCGTCGCTTGCGACGCCTTCTTTTCATCCGCTCGAGAGGCACACCATGAGCTACCGCGCCCCGCTGAAGGACATGCTGTTCGACATCCGCCACCTGGCGGGCATCGATGCCATCGCGAAGATCCCCGGCTTCGAGGAAGCCGGTTTCGAGACCGCGCAGGCCGTGCTCGAGGAGTGCGCCAAGTTCAACGAGGAAGTCGTCGCGCCGCTCAACGTGCCGGGCGACCGCAATCCCTCGAGCTGGAACGACGGCGCGGTGACCACGACCCCCGGGTTCAAGGCGGCCTATCGGCAATATGCCGAGGGTGGCTGGCAGGGCCTGCAGCACCCGACCGAGTTCGGCGGGCAGGGATTGCCGAAGGTGATCGGCGCCGCCTGCGGCGAGATGCTCAACTCCGCCAACCTCAGCTTCGCGCTGTGTCCGCTGCTCACCGATGGCGGGATCGAAGCGCTGCTCACGGCCGGCTCCGACGAGCTCAAGGCCAACTACCTGCACAAGCTGGTGAGCGGCGAATGGACCGGCACTATGAACCTGACCGAGCCGCAGGCCGGGAGCGACCTGGCCCTGGTGCGCACGCGCGCCGAACCGCAGGCCGACGGCACCTACCGGGTCTTCGGCACCAAGATCTACATCACCTACGGCGAGCACGACATGGCGGACAACATCGTCCACCTGGTGCTGGCGCGCGTGTCGGGCGCCCCGGAAGGCGTCAAGGGGATCAGCCTGTTCGTGGTGCCCAAGTTCCTGGTGAACCAGGACGGCTCGCTCGGTGCGCGCAACGACGTGCACTGCGTCAGCATCGAACACAAGATGGGCATCAAGGCCTCGCCGACCGCCGTGCTCCAGTACGGCGACAAGGGCGGCGCGGTCGGTTACCTGGTCGGACAGGAGAACCGCGGCCTGGAGTACATGTTCATCATGATGAACGCCGCACGCTACGCCGTGGGCGTGCAGGGCATCGCGGTGGCCGAACGCGCGTACCAGAAGGCGGTGGCCTATGCGCGCGAGCGCGTGCAGTCGCGTCCGGTGGACGGCTCGATGCCCGGCAGCGCGCCCATCATCCACCATCCCGACGTCAAACGGATGCTGATGACGATGCGCGCGTACACCGAGGGCTGTCGCGCCATGGCCAGCGTCGCTGCGGCGGCGTACGACGCCGCGCACCACCACCCGGACGCCGAGGTGCGCAGACAGAACCAGGCCTTCTACGAATTCATGGTGCCGCTGGTCAAGGGCTACAGCACCGAGATGAGCCTGGAGGTCACCTCGCTGGGCGTGCAGGTGCACGGCGGCATGGGATTCATCGAGGAGACCGGCGCGGCGCAGTACTACCGTGACGCCAAGATCCTGACCATCTACGAAGGCACGACCGCGATCCAGGCCAACGACCTCGTCGGGCGCAAGACGGCGCGCGACGGCGGCCAGACCGCCCGCGCGATCGCCGCGCAGATCGAGGCCACCGAGGGCGAGCTGGCGCGCCGCGACTCCGTCGCCGCGCGCGCCGTGCTCAAGCGCCTGACGGCGGCCCGCCTGGCATTCCTGGACGTGGTCGACTTCATGGCCGGGCACGCCAAGGCCAGCCCGAACGCGGTGTTCGCAGGCTCGGTGCCCTACCTGATGCTGGCGGGCAACCTGGTGGCCGGCTGGCAGCTGGCGCGCTCGCTGCTGGTGGCCGAGGAGCTGGCGGCCAGGGGCGAGGACCGCGCCTTCATGGAAGCCAAGATCGCCACGGCGCGCTTCTACGCCGACCATCTGCTGGCCCGTGCACCGGGCGTGCGCGACAGCATCGTCGAGGGCGCGGACAGCGTCACGGCGATGCCGCTCGAGGCCTTCTGAGATCATCGCCGGGCCGAGCCTGCCGAAGCCCTCCTGCCGCTCCGCCCATCCCCCCAGGGATCGGGCCGGACGGTTCCCTTGACGGAGACACCATGTCCAAGCTTCCCGCCGCCCTCCAGAACCTGGCCCTGCCGGTGATCGGCTCGCCACTGTTCATCATCAGCAATCCCAAGCTCGTGATCGAGCAGTGCAAGGCCGGCATCATCGGCGCGATGCCGGCGCTCAATGCCCGCCCGGCCTCCCAGCTGGAGGACTGGCTGGCCGAGATCACCGAGACGCTGGCGGCGTGGAACAAGGCCCATCCCGACCGGCCAGCCGCGCCGTTCGCCATCAACCAGATCGTGCACAAGAGCAACGACCGCCTCGAGCACGACATGGAGATGGTCGTGAAGTACAAGGTGCCGGTGATCATCACCTCGCTGGGCGCGCGCACCGACGTCAACGAGGCGATCCACAGCTACGGCGGCGTGGTGCTGCACGACATCATCAACAACTTCTTCGCCCGCAAGGCGATCGAGAAGGGTGCCGATGGCTTGATCGCGGTGGCTGCGGGCGCGGGCGGCCACGCGGGCATCAAGAGCCCGTTCGCGCTGATCCAGGAGATCCGGCAGTGGTTCGACGGCCCGCTTGCGCTCTCGGGCTCCATCGCCACCGGCGGAGCCGTGCTGGCGGCCCAGGCCATGGGAGCCGACTTCGCCTACATCGGCTCGGCCTTCATCGCGACCCACGAGGCGCGCGCCTCCGATGCCTACAAGCAGGCCATCGTCGAGGGCAACAGCGACGACATCGTCTACTCGAACCTGTTCACGGGCGTGCACGGCAACTACCTGAAGCCGTCGATCCGCGCCGCCGGGCTCGACCCCGACAACCTTCCTGAGAGCGATCCGAGCAAGATGAACTTCGCGGGCGGCGAGGGCAGCAAGTCCAAGGCCTGGAAGGACATCTGGGGCTGCGGGCAAGGCATCGGCGCGGTCAAGGAGGTCACCGGCGCCGGTGAACTGGTGGCCCGGCTGCAGCGCGAGTACTCGGAGGCCAGGGCACGCCTGTGCCGCTGAGCCGGTCGGCCGCTATACTGGATGAAAATCCAGTGCATGGCCGACATCCACATTCCCATTGACGCGATCAAGGGTCGCGGCGCCGCCACCCGGCATCCGCACCGCTTCGAGCGGGATGCGCGCGAGGCGTTCGACGACGGCTGGGAACCCGATCGGGAGGCCGGCGCGGCGCCGCCTCCGCGCACCGAGGTGATCTGGGAGGAGGCGCGCAGCGTCATCAGCACCAACGACTCGCCCGACATCTACTTCGACCGTGGCCTGAACCCCTATCGCGGCTGCGAGCACGGCTGCATCTACTGCTACGCACGGCCGACCCACAGCTACCTCAATCTCTCGCCGGGGCTCGACTTCGAGACCCGCATCATCGCCAAGCGCAACGTCGCCCAGGTGCTGCGCCGCGAGCTGAGCCGCAGGAGCTACCAGCCCGGCATGCTCGCGATCGGCGCGGCGACCGACTGCTACCAGCCCGTCGAGCGCGAACTGCGGCTCACGCGTTCGGTCCTCGAGGTGCTCGACGCCACCAGCCATCCGTTCTCCTTGGTGACCAAGAACAGCGGTGTCGAGCGGGACCTGGACCTCATCGCACCCATGGCCGCGCGCAAGCTGGCGGCGGTGTACGTGACGATCACCACGCTGGATGCCGGCCTCACCCGCAAGCTCGAGCCGCGCGCTGCAGCGCCGCACCGGCGCCTGCGTGCGATCCGCACGTTGGCCGACGCGGGCATCCCGGTGGGCGTCAGCCTGGCACCGCAGATCCCGTTCCTGACCGACGACATGGAACAGGTGATGGAGGCCGCCTGGGAGGCGGGTGCGCGCAGCGCCTTCTACCATGTGCTCCGGCTTCCCTGGGAGGTGGCTCCGCTGTTCCGCCAGTGGCTGGAGCAGCATTACCCGCAGCGGGCCGAACGGGTGATGGCGCGCGTGCAGGACATGCGCGGTGGCAAGGACTACGACGCCGACTTCGCGACGCGCATGAAGGGCAGCGGACCGTGGGCAGAGCTGATCGGCCAGCGGTTCCGCAAGGCGGCATCACGCATCGGGTTCAACCGCGAGCGATTCGAGTTCGACACGTCGCAGTTCAGGCGACCGTCGCTGGACGGCCAGGCCAGCCTGTTCTGATCAGGCGGGCAGGCGTCCCAGCAGCGACAGCGCGCCGGCGGCCACGCATGCGGCCAGGACCATGCCCAGGATGTTCGAGCGCAGTTGGACCGGCCCGCCGAGGCGGCGCAGCTGCGCGTTCCAGATCCAGATCATTGGCAGGAGGCCGAGCAGCACCAGCAAGGTCGGCAACTGCCATCTGAAGAAGCTGGCCCACGGAGGCAGCAGCAGTCCCAGGCGCTTGCCTTCGACCGCGGCCTGGAAGCTCAGGTCCTGCACCCACGTGCCGCCGGCCAGCAAGGCCGCCACCAGGAACAGCAACGTGGCCATGGGCTTGAGCGTGCGGCGCCAGCCGAAGAGACTGAGGACGAAGCCGACGATGCCGGCGACCACCGCGCCCGCCACCAGCGAACGCCCGAGGTTCTCGCTGCCGCCGACCAGGGCGCGCCAGACCCAGACATTGCATGCGAAGCCGATCCAGAGACTGGCGCCGGTGATGGCCCAGCCTGGATGCAGGGCCACGCGGGTTTCGCCCGGCGTGAGGACCGAGTGGAATCCGGTGTGGCGGAACAGCTTCAGGGACATTGCACAATTTTGAAGCACGCGCCGCGTCCCGCAAATGGCAGTGTGGCGCGGCGCTGACAGTGCGGCGGGCATTTCCCTCCTGCCGTCTCGCCCACGCACGCCCTGGGGTCGAGCGCCGCGAGCCGCCGGCCCCAATGGAAAGACCCCGGCCACTGGCGTGGCCCGGGGTCTTCGTCCGAGGCGGATGCGCCGTTCAGGCGCTGAAGAAATTCTTCAGCTTGTCGGCCCAGCCTTCTTCCCCGGGCGAGTGCTTGGAACCGCCCTTGCGCAGGGACTCGTCCAGCTCGCGCAGCAGCTTGCGCTGGTGCTCGGTCAGCTTGACGGGGGTCTCGACGCTCACGTGGCAGTACAGGTCGCCGGGGTAGCTGGAGCGCACGCCCTTGATGCCCTTGCCGCGCAGGCGGAACTGCTTGCCGGCCTGGGTGCCCTCGGGGATGTCGATGGCAGCCTTGCCGGCCAGCGTCGGCACCTCGATCTCGCCGCCGAGGGCGGCCCGCGTGAACGAGATCGGCACCACGCAATGCAGGTCGTCGCCATCGCGCTCGAAGATCGGATGCTTCTTCAGCCGGATCTCGATGTACAGGTCGCCGGGCGGCCCACCGTTCGTGCCCGGTTCGCCGTTGCCGGCGCTGCGGATGCGCATGCCGTCGTCGATGCCGGCCGGGATGCGCACTTCCAGCGTCTTCTGCTTCTTGACCTTGCCCTGGCCGTGGCAGGTGGGGCAGGGGTCCGGGATGATCTTGCCCGCGCCGCGGCAAGTGGGACAGGTCTGCTGCACCGAGAAGAAGCCCTGGCGCATCTGCACCACGCCCGCGCCGTTGCAGGTGCCGCACTGCTTGGCCTGCGTGCCCGGCTTGGCGCCGCTGCCGTGGCAGGTGTCGCAGGAGTCCCAGGTCGGGATGCGGATCTGCGCTTCCTTGCCAGCCGCCGCCTCCTCGAGGGTGACCTCCATCGCATAGGACAGGTCGCCGCCGCGGTAGACCTGGCGCCCGCCTCGTGCGCCGCCCGCACGGCCGCCCTGGCCGAAGATGTCGCCGAAGATGTCACCGAACGCCTCGGCGAACCCGCCGAAGCCCTCCGGTCCGGCCCCACCCGGGCCGCGCATGTTCGGGTCGACACCAGCGTGCCCGTACTGGTCGTACGCGCCGCGCTTGTCGGCATCCGACAGCATCTCGTAGGCTTCCTTGGCCTCCTTGAACTTGGCCTCGGCTTCCTTGGCCGCATCCCCCTGGTTGCGGTCGGGGTGGTACTTCATCGCAAGCTTGCGATAAGCCTTCTTGATCTCGTCTTCCGAGGCGTTCTTGGGAACGCCCAGGACGTCGTAGTAATCGCGTTTCGTGGCCATCTGTGGGTGATTCTCTCAGCGAAAACGCCGCGTTGGCTTGTTCCACCAACGCGGCGCGTTCTCGGCTAGGCGCCGCGATCAGCCTTTCTTGACTTCCTTGACCTCGGCATCGACGACGTTGTCGTCGTCGGCGGGGCGGGATCCGCCCGCAGCCGCCTGCGCGTCCGCCGGGCCGGCACCGCCCGCAGCCTGGGCTGCCTGCGACGCCTGCATGTCGGCATACATCTTCTCGCCCAGCTTCTGGCTGGCCGCCATGAGCGCGTTGGTCTTCTCCTCGATGCGGGCCTTGTCGTCGCCCTTGAGGGCTTCCTCGACCTCCTTCAGCGCGGCCTCGATCTTCTCCTTCTCGGCCCCATCGAGCTTGTCGCCGTACTCGCCCAGGCTCTTCTTGACGCTGTGGACCAGGGCCTCGCCCTGGTTGCGGGCCTGCACGATCTCCAGCTTCTTCTTGTCCTCGGCCGCGTTGAGCTCGGCGTCCTTGACCATCTTCTGGATCTCCTCCTCGGACAGGCCGGAGTTCGCCTTGATGGTGATCTTGTTCTCCTTGCCCGTGCCCTTGTCCTTGGCGCTCACGTGCAGGATGCCGTTGGCGTCGATGTCGAAGGTCACCTCGATCTGGGGCAGACCGCGCGGTGCCGGCGGAATGCCTTCCAGGTTGAACTCGCCCAGCAGCTTGTTGCCGCTGGCCATCTCGCGCTCGCCCTGGAACACCTTGATCGTCACGGCCGGCTGGTTGTCGTCGGCGGTCGAGAAGGTCTGGGCGAACTTGGTCGGGATGGTCGTGTTCTTGGCGATCATCTTCGTCATCACGCCGCCCAGGGTCTCGATGCCCAGCGACAGCGGGGTGACGTCCAGCAGCAGCACGTCCTTGCGGTCGCCGCCCAGCACCTGGCCCTGGATGGCCGCGCCCACGGCCACGGCTTCATCGGGGTTGACGTCCTTGCGCGGCTCCTTGCCGAAGAACTCCTTGACCTTCTCCTGGACCTTGGGCATGCGGGTCATGCCGCCGACCAGGATCACGTCGTGGATCTCGCCGACCGACACGCCCGCGTCCTTGATCGCGGTGCGGCAGGGGGCGATGGTGCGCTCGATCAGCTCCTCGACCAGGCTTTCCAGCTTGGCGCGCGACAGCTTGACGTTCAGGTGCTTCGGACCGGACGCGTCGGCCGTGATGTACGGCAGGTTGATGTCGGTCTGTGCGCTGTTGGACAGCTCGATCTTGGCCTTCTCGGCGGCTTCCTTCAGGCGCTGCAGGGCGAGCACGTCCTTGGACAGGTCGACGCCCTGTTCCTTGCGGAACTCCGCGATGATGTAGTCGATGATGCGCTGGTCGAAGTCCTCGCCGCCCAGGAACGTGTCGCCGTTCGTGGAGAGCACTTCGAACTGCTTTTCGCCGTCGACGTCGGCGATCTCGATGATCGACACGTCGAACGTGCCGCCGCCCAGGTCATACACGGCGATCTTGCGGTCACCCTTTTCCTGCTTGTCCAGGCCGAAGGCCAGCGCCGCGGCCGTCGGCTCGTTGATGATGCGCTTGACTTCCAGGCCGGCGATGCGGCCGGCATCCTTGGTGGCCTGGCGCTGGGCGTCGTTGAAGTACGCGGGCACCGTGATCACGGCCTCGGTGACGGGCTCGCCCAGGTAGTCCTCGGCGGTCTTCTTCATCTTGCGCAGCACCTCGGCGCTGACCTGCGGGGGCGCCATCTTCTTGCCGCGCACTTCCACCCACGCGTCGCCGTTGTCGGCCTTCGCGATGGTGTAGGGCATCAGGTTGATGTCCTTCTGGACTTCCTTTTCCTCGAACTTGCGGCCGATCAGGCGCTTGACCGCGTACAGGGTGTTGCGCGGGTTGGTGACGGCCTGGCGCTTGGCGGAGGCGCCGACCAGGATCTCACCGTCCTCCTGGTACGCGACGATCGAAGGCGTGGTGCGCGCGCCCTCGCTGTTCTCGATGACCTTGGGGGTATTGCCCTCCATCACGGACACGCACGAGTTGGTGGTGCCCAGGTCGATGCCGATGATCTTTCCCATGTTTCTCTCCTGTCTGCTTGGGGACGTGCCCCGATTCGAATCTTGCTGCGGTACTTGTGGATCACTGGCGGTGTTTCAACCCGCCTGCGTCATTGCGGCGCGCTCACGGTGACCAGGGCCGGGCGGAGCACCCGCTCGGCGATGACGTAGCCCTTCTGCAGGACCGTGACCACGGTGTTGGCCTCCTGGCCGGGCGCGGGCACCATCGAGATGGCCTGGTGCTGGTGCGGGTCGAACCGCGTGCCGGCGGCCGGGGCGATCTCCAGCACCTTGTTGCGCTCGAGCGCGGACTTGAGCTGCCGCAGGGTGGCTTCGGCGCCCTCGCGGATCTGCTCGGGGGTGGCATCCTTGATCGCCAGTCCGGCTTCCAGGCTGTCGGCCACCGGCAGCAGGCTCTCGGCAAAGCTCTCGATCGCGAACTTGCGTGCCTTGGCCATTTCTTCATCCGCACGGCGGCGGGTGTTCTGCATGTCGGCCTGGGCCCGCAGGTACTGCTCGGAAAGCTCCTTGTTGCTGGCCCGGAGGTTCTCCAGCTCGGCCAGGGCGGCCGTCAGGTCCGCCGCGTTGGCGGCATCGGCTGCCTCGCGCTCTTCGGGGCTGATGTCGGCGGGCCCGGGGGCGCCGTCCAGCGTCGGTTCGATCTTCGTCGGGTCGTTCATGCTTGAAATGGGTTGAGCGGCGAAAAAAAGCTGCGAGGGACCTTGGGGCAGGGTAGCCCTTTTCAAGGTGCGGGAATGACGATCCAGCCCAAAAAAATGCTGAGCCAGCCCGGACGGACTATGGCGGGGTGCGCGGCAGGTCCGTGGATGGGTCCGGGCCCCGGTCGAAGGGCCGCCTAAAGTGGCGGTCCGACAACCGAGGAGGATCGATGACAAGGCAATGGATCAGCTCCGGCTCGCGCTTCGAGCAGGAGATCGGCTATTCGCGGGCCGTGGCCGACGGCGACTGGGTGTTCGTGTCCGGCACCACCGGCTTCGACTACGCGAGCATGACCATCGTGGACGACGTGGCCGGCCAATGCGAGCAGGCGCTGCGCAACATCGCGGCGGCACTGGCCGAAGCCGGCGCCACCCTGGACGACGTCGTCCGGGTGAACTATGTGCTGCCCGACGGCGCGGACTTCGAGCCGTGCTGGCCGGTGCTGCGACGCTACCTGGGCGAGGCCCGGCCGGCGGCGATGGTGATCACCGCCGGGCTGCTCGACCCGCGGATGAAGATCGAGATCGAGGTGACGGCGCGCAAGCGCCGCTGACCGAGGTCGGCGGAGTGCCAGGCCCCGCCGCCGGGCTCAATGCGCGTCGAGCAGTTCGACGTCGAACTTGAGCGTGGCATTCGGCGGGATCACGCCGCCGGCGCCGCGGGCGCCATAGCCCAGCTGCGGCGGGATGATCAGGGTGCGCTTGCCGCCGATCTTCATGCCGGCCACGCCCTCGTCCCAACCCTTGATCACCATGCCGGCGCCCAGCGAGAAGGCGAACGGATCGTTGCGGTCGCGGCTGGAATCGAACTTGGCGCCCTGCTGGCCGTTGTTGAACAGCCAGCCCGTGTAGTGCACGTGCACATGCTGGCCGGCTTTGGCCTCGGCGCCGGTGCCCGGCGTGGTGTCTTCGTACTGCAGGCCGGAGGGGGTGGTGATCATGCGAATCCTTGTGTTGGTTGGGCGGGCGCTCAGCCGAGCAGACCGCGGCGGGCCAGGTCCCGCATCAGTGCGCCGGTGCCGTAGGTCCAGGGCGGGATGCGGTCGCTGGTGTTCACGCGGTTGGCGAGTGTACCCAGGGCCGGCGTCGAGACGGTGACCACGTCGCCCACCACGTGCGTGAACCCCTGGCCCGGGCCGTGGCGGTCCTGTGTCGGCGCGAACATGGTGCCGAGGAACAGCACGAAGCCGTCGGGGTACTGGTGGTTGGCGCCGCACGCCTGGGCCACCAGGTCGAGCGGATCGCGGCTGATCATCGCCAGCGAGCTGGAGCCTTCCAGCACGTAGCCCTCCGGGCCCTGCACCTGCATCGCCAGGTCGCAGCGCCGCACGTCGTCGATGCCGAACGCCTCGTCGAACAGCCGGATGAACGGGCCGATGGCGCAACTGCCGTTGTTGTCCTTGGCCTTGCCCAGCAGCAGGGCGCTGCGGCCCTCGAAATCGCGCAGGTTGACGTCGTTGCCGAGCGTTGCGCCCCGCACCCGGCCGCGGCTGTCCACGGCCAGCACGATCTCCGGTTCGGGGTTGTTCCAGCCGCTGTTCGGGTGCAGGCCGATCTCCGCTCCGGTGCCGACCGCGCTCATGGGCTGCGACTTGGTGAACACCTCGGCATCGGGGCCGATGCCCACTTCGAGGTACTGCGACCAGACACCCTGGGCGATCAGGACGTCCTTGAGGCGCATGGCTTCGGGCGAACCGGGCTTGACCGCCGACAGGTTCTCGCCGATCACGCCCACCACCGCCTGGCGCACCGCCTCGGCCTTGGAGGCGTCGCCGCGCGCCTGCTCCTCGATCACGCGCTCGAGCATCGAGGCCACGAAGGTCACGCCCGCGGCCTTGATGGCTTGCAGGTCGATCGGCGCGAGCAGGCGCGGCCGGTTCGCGTGCTGGGCGTCGCAGGCACTGTCGGCCAGCAGCGTGGCGGTGTCGCCGACGCGCGGGCCCTGGAAGGCGCGCACGGCGGCGGCCGGGTCGGGCAGCTCCAGCAGGTGGCTCACGGTCGGCGCCAGCCGGGACAGGTCGAACACGCCGTCGGGCGTGGCGCGCACGGGAACGGGACCCTGGCCGTCGATCCAGACGCGGCCGACGAGCAGGGCCTGCGCCGCGTCGCGGGGCAGGGCGGCAGAGGGGGTGAGGGCGGATTGGAGGTGGTTCATGGGGTAGGTGGAAGTTTCTTTCGGCCCTGCACCGCCGTCCAGCGGACGGCGAAGGCAGGCAGGTCGGACAGGCGCTTGAGCAGGTCTGCGCCGATGGGAGTGACACAGTAGCCGTCGTGGCCGTGCCCGAGCAGGCCGGCTTCGCGCAGTTCCTTGATGCGGGTGTTCAGCGTGTTGGGCGTGATGCCGCCCACGCTGTCCTGCAGCAGCCGGAATGTCTGCGGATGGCCGTCGCGCAGCGCCCAGAGCACGCGGATGGCATAGCGGGCCTCCAGCAGCGCGAGCAGCTGCGACATGGCAACGTGGTTGTCCTTCGAGCTCATCTTGTTCTTCTCCTCCGTGCCTTCGGCCCGTCGCGGCGGGAGGGGCAGTGTACGCAGGCGGCGCTACACAAACAATAGCGGGAGAACCCCACGTTGCGCCGCCGCCGCGTTGGGTCGTCGCATGAGCTCGGGACAGGGCGAGCGGCGCGGCGCCGGTGCCGGCGGCCAGCGCGACGTGCCGTCTACAGCTTCATCGGCTGGGTCTTCTCGAAACCGCCGTCGTCGTCGGCGCGCCGGAACGCCGCATCGCGTTCGCCCAGCAGCTGCTCGAGCCGGCGGCGGGTGTCCGCCGTGCCGTCGGGGCCGATCCGGGTGGGTCCGCTGATGACGTCGGCGCTGCCGCCCTCCACCACGCCCGCGGCTGCGGGCCCGGCCACGGGCCTGCCTTCTGCGCCCGGCTGGACGGTCCAGCTGCCCGGCGGCGGCAACGGCGGGCAGGCCGAGTCGTCGGTCAGCTCGAACTGCCACGACATGCCCATCAGCCAGCCCTCGGCCGCGGGGTCCATCGCCTGCACGCGGTCCTGCATCTGCTGCTGGAGCGCCACCGTGTACTGCAGCAGCTGCGGTTCCCAATGCAGCACGCTCAGCCGCACATGGACGCCATGCTCGCGGTTGCGCGAGGCCATCGTGAGCGGGTCGACGCGGATCCAGTGCAGGGGGATGCCGTGCTGCAGCAGGGTGTCCCGCGCCGCAACCCGCACCAGCTCCTTGCGAACGGTCTGCGGGGTGCCGCCGTCCTGCGTGGAGGCGGCCAGCCGCGAGTGCGACGAACGGTTCGGTGCGGCTGCCGCCGCAGCCGCACCGGACGGCGTGCCGCCGGACCGGGCGAACATGCGCTGCAACATACCCATGGGGAGATCCTTCGCGCCGCACGGGCGCCTGCCATTGTCGCGCTGGAGTATGCGCGTTTTCGCCGGGCCGGCCCAGCCCTGGAGCACACCCGGTGCGGCGTGTGCCGCATCAGTCGCGGGCGTGCACCGGCAGCGTGAAGCGGCAGCGCGGCGCGTCGGCGCAGGTCCAGAGCGGCTCGCGGCCGCGCCCGGACGCCGATTCGACCATCTTCAGTCCGCAGCGGACGCAGGTCGGACGCCAGTACTCGCCCTGGTAGGCCAGCTGCAGCAACTCCGACTGCTGCGGCGGCGTGCGCAGGCCGATGCGCTGCAGCAATCCGGCGCCATCGAGCGCGTCGATTCCCTGCTCCGATGCGAACCGCTGGGCGTCCGGGGTGAAGCTGCCGCCGGTGGCGAGGATGCCGCGTCGCAAGCCGCTGGCCGCCACCTGGTGCCGGAATGCACGCACCTCGTCGATCCCGACCAGCCCGGCCGGATGGCGGCAGAGCAGCAGCGCGACGGGCCTGTCCGGGCCGCCGGACGACTGCCACAGCTCGATCGGCCCCGCCGCCGCGCCGGTGTCCTGCGCCCGCAGGCCGGCCAGGGCGAACAGGCGGACGCAGACCGCCTCGAACCGTTCCCATTCGATGTCCCGGAAGACCCGGGACGACCAGGCCGGCTCCGGCGGTCGAAGGCCCCGGTGCGCGGACGCCAAGCCGGTGTCCGGCGCCAGCGCGCTGCGCACGAAATCGGTCGAGTCGCCGACCAGCCAGGTCGTGGCGCCGGCCCCCTGCGGCTCCTGGTCCTGTCCGCGGGGCCGCAGCGCGTGGCCGACCAGGGCGAGCAGCACGCCCAGGAGGACCAGCAACGCGAGCGGGGCGCGCAGCGGGCGGCCCAGCGAGCGCAGCGTCGCCGACTCCGTGCCGGCCAGCGCCAGCGACAGCAGCAGCATGACGCCGGCCAGCGCCACCAGGCCGAAGCCCAGCACCAGCAGTGGTCGCGACGGTCCGGCCGTCCTGGTTCTTGCGTCGTCTGCCATTCCAAGCCCCTTGCGACGCCAGTGTAGGGGCAGCGCAAGGGGCGCTCCGCATGGCATCGGCCGGGCGACGTCCGAGATCGGGCCGAGAGCGCAAGGAGACACCATGCGCGCAACACCCTCGACCCGGTCCGGCGCGGCCTGCGGGCCCTGGCGGCGGCCGCCATCCTCTGGCCACTGGCCGGCGCGGCGGCCGACCTCCCGGTGCCCGCGAGGCGGACCACGTGGCCGGCGACCACGATCCGTCGCCGCTGCTGGAGCGCATCGTGGCGCCCGTGCTCGCCATCGACGCGGCCGACGACGAACGCAACCCGCCCGAGAACGGGCTCATGGAGCGCGAGCGCAAGCGGCTGAAGTCCGCCCGCGACGTGCTGATCCCGGCCAGCGGGCAGACCCGGGCCATGCCACCACGGCCGGCACCCGCGGGTGGAAGGCCGAGCTCGCGGACGCGCTGCGGGGCATGCCGAGGCGCGGGCGCGAGCGCTCGGGGCAGGGACGGCCAGCGCCGCCGAGCACGACCGCCGGTGCGGTGCTAAGCTGCCCGGGTTCCGATCCAACGACACGAGACAACCATGCCCGGACTGCTTCCCGACGTCGATCCCGACGGCCTGCTCGAGTTCTCGGTGGTCTACACCGACCGCGCGCTCAACCACATGTCGCGCTCCTTCCAGGGCGTGATGACGGACATCTCGGGCATCCTCAAGGAGGTCTACGGCGCCCACTCGGCCGTGCTCGTGCCCGGCAGCGGGACGTTCGGCATGGAGGCCGTGGCGCGCCAGTTCGCCGGCGGCAAGGACGTGCTGGTGCTTCGCAACGGCTGGTTCAGCTACCGGTGGACGCAGATCCTCGAGATGGGGAACATCCCGGCGTCGCACACCGTTCTGAAGGCCCGCCGCACCGGCAGCGGCCCGACCGCGCCCTGGGTGCCGGCGCCGATCGCCGAGGTCGCCGCCACCATCCGCGAGAAGAAGCCGGCGGTCGTGTTCGCGCCCCACGTCGAAACCGCGGCCGGGATGATCCTGCCCGACGACTACCTGCGCGGCGTCGCCGACGCGGTGCATGCCGTCGGCGGGTTGTTCGTGCTGGACTGCATCGCGTCCGGTGCCATGTGGGTCGACATGCGCGCGACCGGCGTCGACGTGCTGATCTCCGCGCCGCAGAAGGGCTGGAGCAGCTCGCCCTGCTGCGCGATGGTGATGCTCAGCGAGCGCGCCCGCCAGGCGATCGAGGGCACCACCAGCAGCAGCTTCGCCTGCGACCTGAAGAAGTGGCTGCAGATCATGGAGGCCTACGAGAAGGGCGGCCACATGTACCACGCCACCATGCCAACCGATGCGCTGGAGCGCCTGCGCGAGACCATGAAGGAAACCCGGGCCTACGGCTTCGCGAAGGTGCGTGCCGAGCAGGAGGAGCTGGGCCGCAAGGTGCGGGCGCTGTTCGAGAGCCGCGGCTTCGCCAGCGTGGCCGCCGACGGCTTCAAGGCGCCCGGCGTGGTGGTGAGCTACACCACCGACCCCGACATCCAGTCGGGCAAGAAATTCCTCGACGAAGGCCTCCAGACGGCCGCCGGCGTTCCGCTGCAGTGCGACGAGGGCGCCGAGTTCAAGACCTTCCGCATCGGTCTGTTCGGCCTGGAGAAGTGGCACAACGTCGACCGCACCGTCGGCCAGCTGTCGGCGACGCTCGACCGGCTGGGCATCGTGGCGCCGGCCAAGGCGGCCTGAGCGTTGCCCGGGCTGGCACCCGCGTCCGGCGGCGCGATGCCGGACGCCGTCCTTTCGATCGCCGGACTCTCCAAGACCTACGGAACGGGCTTCCAGGCGCTCAGGCACGTCGACCTGGAGATCCGGCGCGGCGAGATCTTCGCGCTGCTGGGCCCGAACGGCGCCGGCAAGACGACCCTGATCAGCATCGTCTGCGGCATCGTCAATGCGAGCGCCGGCCGGGTGATGGTCGACGGGCATGACAACGTCACCGACTACCGCGCGGCGCGCTCGCTGGTCGGTCTGGTGCCGCAGGAGCTGACGACCGACGCCTTCGAGACGGTGTGGAACACCGTCTCCTTCAGCCGCGGCCTCTTCGGCAAGCCGCCCAACCCTGCCCACATTGAGAAGGTGCTCAGGGACCTGTCGCTCTGGGACAAGCGCGACAACGCGCTGCGCACGCTGTCGGGCGGAATGAAACGCCGCGTGCTGATCGCCAAGGCGCTGTCGCACGAGCCGCGCCTGCTGTTCCTGGACGAGCCGACCGCCGGTGTCGACGTCACGCTGCGCCAGGACATGTGGCAGCTGGTGCGGCGCCTGCGCGAGGGCGGCGTCACCATCGTGCTGACCACGCACTACATCGACGAGGCCGAGGAGATGGCCGACCGCATCGGCGTCATCCGCGGCGGCGAGATCATCCTGGTCGAAGACAAGGCGGAGCTGATGCGCAAGCTGGGCAAGAAGGAGATGACGCTGCAACTGGCACAGCCGCTGGAGGCGCTGCCCCCCGCGCTGGCCGGCCTTCCGCTGGCGCTGGGCGCCGGCGGCCTCGAGCTGACCTACACCTACGACGCCAAGGCGGAGCACTCGGGCATCACCGAGCTGCTGCAGGCCCTGGAGGCGGGCGGCGTCGCGTTCAAGGACCTCAAGACCCGGCAGAGCTCGCTGGAGGAGATCTTCGTGAGCCTGGTGCGCGAGCAGGAGCAGGCATGAACCTGCATGCCGTGCTGGCGATCTACCGCTTCGAGATGGCGCGCACCTTCCGCACGCTGGTCCAGAGCATCGTGTCGCCGGTGGTGTCGACCTCGCTCTACTTCATCGTGTTCGGCTCGGCCATCGGCTCGCGCATCCCCGAGGTGGGCGGCGTGAGCTACGGCGCCTTCCTGGTGCCGGGCCTGGTGATGCTGTCCCTGCTCACCCAGAGCATCAGCAACGCGTCGTTCGGGATCTACTTCCCCAAGTTCACCGGCACCATCTACGAGCTGCTGTCGGCCCCCGTCTCGACCCTGGAGATCGTGGTGGCCTACGTCGGGGCGGCCGCCACCAAGTCGGTGATCCTGGGCGTCACCATCCTGGCCACTGCCGCGCTGTTCGTGCCGCTGAAGATCCTGCATCCCGGCTTCATGGTGCTGTTCCTGGTGCTGACCGCGCTGACCTTCAGCCTGCTGGGTTTCATCATCGGGATCTGGGCCGACGGCTTCGAGAAGCTGCAGTTCATCCCGACGCTGATCGTGACGCCGCTGACGTTCCTGGGCGGCAGCTTCTATTCGATCGAGATGCTGCCGCCGTTCTGGCAGAAGGTGACCCTGTTCAACCCGGTGGTCTACCTGGTCAGCGGCTTCCGCTGGAGCTTCTACGGCCTGTCGGACGTGCCGGTGGGCCTGAGCCTGGGCGTGACGCTGCTGTTCATGGCCTTGTGCCTGGCCGCCGTCGGCTGGATCTTCAAGACCGGCTACCGCCTCAAGAGCTGACGGGGCGGCGATCGGCGGCACGGCATCCCCGGTGCCGCACCGGAGGCCGCCCCGGTCCCGGCGGACGTTCACCGCGGCGTGGGATCGCAGCCGATGCGACGCAGCGTCGCATCGATCCACGAGGTGTCGAGCTTGCCGGCGGCGATGTCGGCCAGCGTCTTGGCCTCCGCCGCGGCCTTGGCGGTCGCGGCCGTCAGGACTGCCTCGGCGTCGTCGTACGGCACGCACAGCACGCCGTCGGCGTCGCCGACCATCAGGTCGCCCGGCTGGACCACCATGCCATCGATGGCGATCGGCACGTTGATCTCGCCAGGGCCGTCCTTGTAGGGGCCGCGGTGGGTCACGCCCGCCGCGTACACCGGGAACGTGCCGGCGGCGATGACGTCCAGGTCGCGGATGGCGCCGTTGATCACGAAGCCGCCGAGCCGGCGCGAGATCGCGTAGGTCGTCATCAGTTCGCCGATCAGGGAATTGGTGAGATCGCCGCCGGCATCCACCACGATCACGTCGCCGGGCTGGGCCATGTCCAGCGCCTTGTGGATCATCAGGTTGTCGCCCGGGCGGCACTTGACCGTCAGCGCGGGCCCGCCGAGGCGGCCGGACCGGTGCATCGGCCGCAGGCGCGGCCCGCCCGCCGTCATGCGGGTCATGCAGTCGCTGATGTTGGCCACCGGCAGCGAGGCGAAGGCCTCGATGTGGTGTGCGCCGATGCAGCGGGTTCGCTGGAGGATCTGCAGTCCGACCATGGGTGTTGCTCCGTGGGATGAAAGGGAAAAGGGACGCGGGGCCGCCGGCTCAGGGCGCCGGGAACGCGGGGACGACCGCGCTGGCATCGAGGCGGTCCAGCGCAGTCAGGCCCAGCAGTGCCATGTTGCGCGAGACCTCCTGCCGCAGCAGCTCGATGCCGTGGAGCACGCCCGCCTCGCCGGCCACCGCGGCGGCGAAGGTGAAGGGCCGGCCCACGAACACGAAGCGGGCGCCCAGCGCCAGCGCCTTGAGCACGTCGCTGCCGCGGCGCGCGCCGCTGTCCAGCATGACCGGCAGGCGCGGGCAGGCGGCCACGATGCCGGGCAGGGCCTGCAGCGGCGCCACTGCGCCGTCGAGCTGGCGCCCCCCGTGGTTGGAGACGATGATCCCGTCGACGCCGGTGTCGGCCGCCTGGCGCGCATCGCGCGGATCGAGCACGCCCTTGACGACCAGGTGGCCCGGCCAGCGCTGGCGGATCCGCGCCAAGTGGCGCCAGCTCAGGTGGCCCCGGTCGGAGAAGTCGCGCTCCACGTTGGGCGACAGGATGGGCGCGCCACGGGTGGCGTAGCTGTTCTCGAAATGCGGCATGCCGTGCAGCGCCAGCGTGCGCAGGAAGGTGCCGAACAGCCAGCGCGGGTGCGACAGCCCCTGCCAGGCCAGCCGGGCCGAGGGCCGCAGCGGGATCGTGAACCCGGCGCGCACGTTGTTCTCGCGGTTGGCGCCGACGGCGGTGTCGAGCGTGATCACCAGGGTGCCGTAGCCGGCCGCCTGCACGCGCTGCAGCAGGGCCTCGATGGCCGCATCGTCCCCCGGCAGGTAAGCCTGGAACCAGGCGTCCGGGTTGGCGCGCGCGACGTCCTCCAGGCGGATCAGGGACGAGCCGCTCATCACCATCGGGACGTTCTCGCGCCGGGCAGCTTGCGCCAGCACCAGGTCGCCGCGGTAGGCCGACAGCGCTGCCAGCCCCATCGGCGCGATGCCGAACGGCGCGTCCCAGCGGCGGCCGAACAGGGTGGTCGCGGTGCTGCGGCGCGAGATGTCGACCAGCACGCGGGGCACGAAGGCGTGGCGCTGGAACGCCTCGCGGTTCATGCGGAAGGACTGGTTGGTCTCGGCCGCGCCGGCGACATAGGCATAGACCTGCGCCGGCAGGTGCCGGCGCGCCGCGGCTTCGAAGTCGTCGAGGCACAGGATGCCCGCGTGGCGGCGCGCCAGCGCGGGCCGGGGCTCGGTCGACGGCAGCGCCTGCAGGGGCGGATGCTCCCGGGTGGCCTGCAGGCCGGCCGCGACGCGCTCGTTCATGCCGGCTCCGAAGCGGCGCGCGGCGGCTCGCCGCCTCGTTCCTGCACCAGCTGCGCCAGCGCGATCCAGTCCCAGTCGGCGCGGCCGCTCTCGCACAGCTCGTCCAGCAGCCGCTCGGCCAGGCTGGCCGTCGGCAGCACGGCGCCGCTGGCATGGGCCGTCTCCAGCGCCAGCCGCAGGTCCTTGCGCATCAGCCGGGCGCGGAAGCCGGGTTCGAACGCGCCGTCGATGATGCGCGGCGCATGCTTCTCGAGCGAGAAGCTGCGCGCCGTGCCGCCCAGCAGCACGTCGCGCACCAGGGTGGGGTCGACGCCTTCCCGCCGGGCCAGGGCAAGGGCATCGGCCACGCCGAGCAGGGCACCGGCCACGGCGACCTGGTTGCAGGCCTTGACGGTCTGGCCGGCGCCGCTGGCACCGGCATGTGTGATGGTCTTGCAGAACGCCGCCAGCACCGGGCGGCAGGCTTCCAGCACCTGGGCATCGCCGCCCACCATGCAGCCGAGCGTGCCGCTCTCGGCGCCCTGCTGGCCGCCGCTGACCGGCGCGTCGAGCAGCCAGACGCCGCGCTGCTGCAGCCGCACCGATGCCTGCCGCGCCGCACCGGCGGCGATGGTGCTGGTGTCGACCACCACGCTGCCCGGCTGCAGGACGGACGCAAGTCCGTCGGGGCCGAACAGCACGGCCTCGACCGCGGCCCCGTCGGGCAGGCTGAGGAACACCAGCTCGCAGTCGCGCAGGTCGGCGAGCGAGGCGGCCGCCGTCGCGCCCGCCTCGACCAGTGCCTGCGCCTGCTGAGGCCGGCGCGCGAAGACCCGGGGCCGTGCGCCGTGGCGCAGCAGGCAGCGGGCCATGCCACCGCCCATGACGCCAAGCCCGACGAAGCCGATGCGCGAGCCGGGCGAGAGGAGGGCCGGCTTCATCTGGCGATCGCCTTGCCGATCAGGTCGTACGCTTCGACGACCTCCTTCTGGAACGCCGCGCCGTCCGCATAGTCCTGCGTCAGCCCCGACTTGGCGACGTAGTCCTTCCAGGCGTCGGTCTGCATTGCCTTGCGGAAGCTGTCGTGCAGGTAGCGCACCACGGGCGCGGGCAGGCCGGCGGGCCCCATCAGGCCCTTCATGTTGTCCAGCGCGACCGGCACTCCCACCTCGATCATGGTCGGCACCTGCGGCAGCGCCGGCAGCCGCGTGCGCGAGAACAACGCCAGCGGCCGCACCCGGCCGGCATCGATCATCGGCTTCATCTCCTCGTAGGCGCCGAAGGCCGAATCGACCTGGCCGCCCAGCAGCGCGTTCATCGAATCGGCGGCGCCCTTGTACGGCACGTGCAGCAGCTTGATGCCGGCCTGCTTCTCCCACACCAGGCCGGTGGCGTGGAAGATGCCGCCCTCGCCGGTGGAGCCGTACGACACCTTCTCGGGCGCCTGGCGTGCCTCGGCCAGCAGTGCCTTCATGTCGGTGAACTTCGAGTCGGCCCGCACCGCCAGGATGCTGGGAGCGCGCGAGACCTTGATCACGGGCGTGAACGACTTGCGCGGGTCGTAGGGCAGCGGCTTGAAGTTGCCGACCGCGGTGGTTTCGCTGCCGCCGCCGACGAACAGCGTGTAGCCGTCGGGCTTGGCTTCGGCCGTGGCCTGCGCCGCGATGGCGCCCGCGGCGCCCACCTTGTTCACCACCAGCACGGGCACCGGGATGATGCCCTTGGCGGCGAACGACAGCTGCCGGGCGATCTGGTCGGCCGAGCCGCCGGGGGCGAAGCCGACCAGGATGGTGATCGGCTGCGTGGGGGTCCATTCCTGCGCCCAGGCCGGGAAGGCCAGCGCGGCGGCGGCGAGAACGCCGAGCCCGCGCCGCGTGAGCAGCGGCTTCATCGTCATGGCTTGTCTCCTGGTTGTTTTCCGGACGATTCTGCCGAGCGGGGCTCTTTCAGGAAAGTGATAAAACAGAAAGCTCCACCATCGAATTTCTTCACCATGACGCTCAAGCAGCTGGAGGCGTTCTACTGGGCCGCGAGCGCCGCCAACTTCCTGGTGGCGGCCGAGCGGCTCCACGTGTCGCAGTCGACGCTGTCCAAGCGCATCGCCGAGCTTGAGGCGCACCTGCGCGAGCCGCTGTTCGATCGCAGCGGCCACCGCGCGGTGCTGACCGACGCGGGCGAGCAGCTGCTGCCGCTGGCCCGGCGGATGCTCGGACTGGCCGACGAGATGCGCTCGCTCGCGGCCGGCGGCGCCGGCCTGCGCGGCCATTGCCGCTTTGGCGTCGGCGAGCTGGCGGCCCTGACCTGGCTGCCGGACCTGGTCGCCTTGACGCGGTCGCGGCATCCGGAGCTGGTGCTGGAGCCGCAGGTCGACCTGGGCCAGGCGCTGGAGCGTCGGCTCGAGAGCGGCGAACTCGACTTCGCGGTGGTGGCGGGCTATTCGTCGCGCGGCGCCATCGCCAGCGAAGCCATCGCGCAGGTGCGCTTCTCGTGGGCCGCGGCGCCGGCGCTGGTCGGCGCCCAGCGCGCGGTCAGCGCGCGGCTGCTGCAGGACACGGCGCTGGTCACGATGCCGCCCGCGGCCGGGCCGGCACGCATGCTGGAGCACTGGCTGGCGGTCAACAACCTCGAGGCGGGACGCCGGTTGACCTGCAACAACCTCGCCGCGATCGCCAGCCTGGTGGCGGCTGGGGTGGGCATCGGCCTCTTTCCCAATGGCTGGCTGCGCCGCATGGAAGAGCGCGGCGCGGTGGTGGAGCTGCGCAGCCGGCCGGCGTTGCCGACCTTGGAATACACCTTCCAGTGGCGGCGCGACGACTCGCGGCCGCTGCTGGCCCGCATGCGCGAGGCCGTGGCCGCCACCGTGGATTTCAGCAAGCCCAGTCCGCTCTGGTGAGGGCGGCCGGGTGCCGACTCAGGCCGGACCGGGCGATCCGAGGCGCCACCAGCCGAACCAGGCCAGCGCCGCGCAATGCAGGACCACGGTGGCCCAGTAGACCTGCCGGAAGGACGCCTTCGCCGACTTGTGCCGCAGCACCTGCTGCGCGAACCACGCCCCGGCCCAGCCGCCGGCCAGGCTCCACAGGTGCAGCGTCCTCTCCTGGATGCGCCAGCGGCCCCGCTCGGCCGCGTGCTTGTCCTGCCAGTACGCGAAGAAGGCGAGCAGCTGCAGCAGCGCGGACGCGGCCGGCGTCCCCCAGGGCAGGTGGCCCAGCCAGACGCCGGCGGCAATCGCGCCGGCATAGAGCACCATCAGCGGCAGCGCGACCCCCGCGCCCGACGCCGGCCCGCGCTGGCGCCGCGTGCCGCGGCGGGCGGGGCCAGGACGGACCACGGTCCTGCCCCTCACGCCGCAGCGACCGTGAGCGGCCGTCGCGCCAGGAAGTCGCCCCGCACCGCTTCATAGCCTGCCGCGACGTCCAGCAGGAAGGCGTCGGCGCCATGCCGGGCCACCAGCTGCAGGCCCATCGGCCACCCTCGGGTGGCGTGGAACCCTGCCGGCACGCTGATCGCCGGCAGGCCGGCCAGCGTGGCGTAGATCGTCACTTCCATCCAGCGGTGGTAGGTGTCCATCGCGCGTCCGCCGACGGACCGCGGCCAGCGCTCGCCGACCGGGAACGGCCACACCTGCGCCGACGGCAGCGCCAGCACGTCCCAGCGCTCGAACAGCGACTGCATGTGGTGGAAGAAGCGGGTGCGCACCTGGCTGGCGCGCAGGAACTCGGTCCAGGACAGTCCGCGCGACCCCTCGTACTCCCACAGGGCCTCGGGCTTGATCTTCTCGCGCGCCTGCGGCAGCTGGATCAGGGGATCGAGCCGGGGGCCGACGAGGGCGCGCCGCCAGGTGAGCCAGCACTCCCACAGCCGCGCGGGATCGGTGCCGAGCGCGGCGGATTCGACCAGCGCGCCCGCGGGTTCCAGCTGGCGAAGGGCGTCCTGGCAGGCATCGAGCACCCCGTCCTCCATCGCGAGGTGGCCGCCCAGGTCGCCGAGCCAGCCGATCCGCAGCCCGCGCAGGACCGACGTCGGTTCGGCGTTCGGCTCCCAGGCGAACGGGTCCTGCAGCGACAGCGGCACTCTCGCGTCGTGGCCGGCCTGCGTGGCGAGCAGGCGGCCGAGGTCGTTGACGGTGCGCGCCATCGGCCCTTCTGTGCCGAGCTGGTCGACCCAGACGTCGGGGCCCGGGCCCAGCGGCACCCGGCCCTGCGTGGGCCGCATGCCGAACACGTGGTTCCAGCCGGCCGGATTGCGCAGCGAGCCCATGAAGTCGGAGCCGTCGGCCACCGGCAGCATGCGCTGGGCCAGGCAGACCGCGGCGCCGCCGCTGCTGCCGCCCGCACTGACGGCCGGGTCCCAGGCGTTGCGCGTGGCACCGAACAGGGCATTGAAGGTGTGCGAGCCCAGGCCCAGCTCGGGCGTGTTGGTGCGGCCGACCACGATGCAGCCGGCGGCACGCAGGCGCGCCACCATCACGTTGTCGCGGGACGGCACGTTGCGGGCCAGCAGCTCGCAGCCCTTCGTGGTCGGAAAGCCCGCCACGTCGGCGATGTCCTTGATCGCCTGCGGGATCCCGTGCAGCCAGCCGCGGCTGCGGCCCCTGGAGAGCTCCTCGTCGTGCGAGCGCGCCTGCGCCAGCAGCGCCTCGGGGGCGGCGGGATTCACGATGGCGTTGTAGACCGGGTTCACGCGCGCGATCCGGGCAAGGTAGGCCTCCATCACCTCGCGGCACGAGACTTCGCGCGAGTGGATCAGGCTGGACAGCGTGCTGGCGTCGTGGTCGATGAGGGACATGGTGGTCGGCTCCGGCGCGGACGTTACCACCCGGGGGTGGCGCGGCCGCCAGGGGCTTGCCCGTTGCGGCGTGCCGTGTGGCATGCCGGTCACGGCCGCCGCTGCCGCCATTGCCGTGCGGGGCGGCGCCGGGCATCATCGGCCGCCTGCACATGACCCGCCAAGCCTCGTCCGGCACCGGACCGGACGCCGGACGGCCGACGACGTCGCCGGCCGGATCCGCCACCCCCGCTCCCCGAAGTCTGCCGCTGGCCTGGGTGGTGGTCGCGTTCGCGCTGCTCACCGGCGGCCTGGTCGCGGCAGCCCTGGTGCACCTGCGGATGGAGGCGCTGCGCTCGGGCGAGAAGCTCACCCGCTCGCTGACGCACGTCATCGCCGAGCAGACCTCCCGCACCATCCAGACCATCGACCAGCGCCTGCAACTGGTGGCCGCGCAGCTGCAGGGCCTGGAGGCGGCCGGCCCGCTGGACGAAGCCACCGCCCGCGCCACGCTGCGTGGGCACCTGACGGCGCTGCCGGTCGTGCGCGCCATCTGGATGCTGGATCCGCAGGGCCGCATCGTGTGGGACTCGGACGTCGGCAACGGCGGGGTGGTGCTCGCCGACCGCGAGTACTTCCAGGTCCACCTGGCCAGCCGCTCCTCGGCCTTCCACGTCGCCGCCCCGATCCGCAGCCGCACCATGGGCAACTGGACCATCATCGCGTCGCACGCGGTGCGCTCGCCCACGGGCGCCCTGCGCGGGGTGCTGGTGGCGGCGATCGAGCCGGCCTACCTGCGCGACGTCTGGCGCCCCATCGACCTGGGGCCGGACGGCGCGATCACGCTGTTCCATCGCGGTGGGCGGATGATGGCGCGCAGTCCGTCGTGGCCGGTGCGCACCGGCCAGGACTTCTCCGGGATCTCGCTGTTCACCGAACGCCTGCCCGTCGCGCCGGAAGGCATCTACACCGGGCCGAGCGGGATCGACGGCTTCGCGCGCGTGATCGGCTACCGCGTGCTGCCGATGTACCCGGACCTGATCGCCGCGGTCGGCGTCTCCCGCGCGGAGGTGCTGGCGCCCTGGCGCCGGTCGGCGCTGCTGGCGGCGGCGCTCTGGCTGGTGGCCGTGGCGGCCGCGGGCCTGCTGGCCCGGCAGGTGCGGCGGCATGCGCGGCGGCTCTCCGAGAGCGAGCAGCGGTTCCGCGACCTGGCGCAGGCGATGCCGCAGATCGTCTTCATCACCGACCCTCGGGGCGTGGTGCAGTTCGTCAACCGTCGCTGGTCGGACGCCACCGGGCGGCCGGTGCAGGCGGCCATCGGGGCCAGCTGGCACGAACTCGCGCATGCCGACGATGCGGCCGGGGTCGCCCGTTCCCTGTCGGAGGCGGCAGCGGCAGGCGAGCCGGTGCAGCGCGAGCTGCGCCTGCGGGCGTCCGACGGCAGCCTGCGCTGGCAGCTCGCCCGGGCCGTGCCGGTGCGCGACCGCTCCGGCGCGGTGGTCGCCTGGTACGGCACCTCGACCGACATCCACGAGCTGAAGATGGCGCAGGAGCGGCTGGAGCGGCAGGCGCACCTGCTGGGCATCGCGGGCCGGCTGGCGCGCCTGGGCGGCTGGATGCTGGACCTGGACACCGGGCGGCTGACCTGGTCGGACGAAGCCGCCGAGGTCCTCGACATGCCGCCGGGCAGTTCCCCGCTGGCCGAGGACGTCCTGGCGCTGCTGCGGCCCGACTCGCAGGCCGTCGTGCGCGAGGCGATCCGCGCGTGCGCCGAGCAAGGGCGCCCATTCGACCTGGAGATGGCACTGGACACGCCGGCCGGCCGGCCGGTCTGGATCCGCTCGATCGGCCAGGCCGTGCGCGACGCCTCCGGTCGCGTGGTGCAGCTGCAGGGCGCCCAGCAGGACATCACCCAGCGCGTGCGCCTGCTGGCCGAGATCCAGTCCCTCAACTCCGGGCTGGAGGAGCGGGTGGCGCAGCGCACGCGCGAGCTCGCGCGCCAGGAAGCCCTGTTCCGCTCGCTGACCGAGCAGGCGCCCCAGCCGATCTGGACCACGGATCCGCAGGGCGCGGCCACCTTCTTCAGCCGCGCCTGGTACGACCTGGTCGGCGGCGCACCGCCGCGCTGGCACGGCGACGAATGGATCGAGGTCGTGCACCCGGACGACTTCGAGCAGCTGCGGGCCGACTGGAAGCGCTGCGGGCGCAAGGGCCTGCCGTTCGAGGGACGGCGGCGGCTGCGTGCGCGCGACGGCACCTGGCACACCACCATCTTCCGGGCCACCGCCGTGCGCAACGAGCAGGGCGAGGTCGCGTTCTGGATCGGCGTCGAGAACGATGTCACCGACCTGATGGCCAACCAGGAGGCTTTGCGGCTGGCCAACGAGCAGCTCGAGGCCTTTTCCTCGTCGGTCTCGCACGACCTGCAGGCGCCGCTGCAGCGCATCGGCTCGTTCGCCCAGCTGCTCGAGCGCGAAGTCGCGGCCATGCCGCCCGGCGGCAAGGCGCTCCATTACGCGCAGCGGATCGCTGCGAACGTGGAGCACATGCGCGAGATCGTCACCGGACTGCTGTCGCTGGCACGCGTGGCTAAGGCCGACCTGGTGCGCGGACGCGTCAATCTCAGCGAGATGGCGGGCGAGATCCTCGCGCAGCACCAGGCCGAGGAGCCGCGGCGCCAGGTGCGCTGGCAGATCGAGCCGGGCATGGTGGTGCAGGGGGACGCCCGGCTGCTGCGCTCGGTGCTGGAGAACCTGCTGGGCAATGCCTGGAAGTTCACGGCGCAACAGCCGATGGCGCGCATCGACGTCGGCGCGCTGCGCGAGCGCGGCGAATTCTTCGTGCGCGACAACGGCGCCGGCTTCGACATGGCGCACGCGGGCAAGCTGTTCGGCGCGTTCGAGCGGCTGCACCGGCAGGACGAATTCCCGGGCACCGGCATCGGCCTGGCGACCGCGGCGCGCATCGTCGCGCGGCATGGCGGCCACATCCGCGCGGAGGCGCAGCCCGGCCTGGGCGCCACCTTCTATTTCTCGCTGCCCGTCCAGGACGCGGTCGTCACGCCAGCCTGAGGCGGCACTGCCCGGCATCGGCCGGGTCGACGACGTGCCCGCTGCCTGTGCGGCGGCGCTGGTGCCCCTGCCGATCGTGCCGCGCGACGACACGTCGCCGCAACTGCTGCGGTTCGAGCGCCTGTGACGGGCGCCCGGGTGACCGGTCCGCCCCCGCGCGACTGCCCCGCCGCCGCGACGCTGGCGTGGCGGGCTGCCGCTTCTTTTTCGACGGCTTCGGTCGGGCAGCCGTCGACGTCATCTTTGCCGGATGAGTTCCACCCGCACCCCGCCGGGCGTACGCTGCCGGGCATCTTCGCCGACACCGCCATGACCGCCTTCCAGCCCGTCGTCACCAGCCTGCTCGACAACGATCTGTACAAGTTCACCATGTGGCAGGCCCTGCTGCACCGGCACCCGCAGACGGTGGCCGAGTACGAATTCGTCTGCCGCAGCCAGCCGCAGTTCCCGCTGACTGCATTGCTGCCGCAACTGCAGCAGCAGCTGGACCACCTGTGCAGCCTGCGGTTCCGGGAGGACGAGCTCGACTACCTGTGCAGCCTGCGGTTCATCAAGCCGGACTTCGTCGACTTCCTGCGGCTGTTCCAGTTCCAGCGCCGCTTCATCCGCGCCTGGGCCGAGGGCGACCGCCTGCGCATCCGCGCCTGCGGCCCGCAGGTGCACGTGATGGACTTCGAGATCCACGTGCTGGCCACCGTCAACGAGTTGTACTTCCGCCGCTTCGACCTGGAGGCGGCGCTGGCCACCGGCCGCCAGCGCCTGCGCGACAAGATCGACCTGCTGCGCGCCGTCGACGTCGCGCCGGCCCGAACGCACCCGCTGGAGTTCTTCGACTTCGGCCTGCGCCGCCGCTTCTCCGGCGCCTGGCAGCGGGAGGTGGTGACCACGCTGCGCGACGAAGTGCCCGAATTCTTCAAGGGCACCTCCAACGTGCTGCTGGCCCGCGACCTGGGGCTGGTGCCGATCGGCACCATGGCCCACGAATACCTGCAGACCTACCAGGCACTGGGCGTGCGGCTGCGCGACTTCCAGCGCGCCGCGCTGGAAGACTGGGTGCAGGAGTACCGCGGCGACCTGGGCACCGCGCTCACCGACGTGGTCGGCATGGATGCCTTCCTGGCCGACTTCGACCTGTACTTCGCCAAGCTGTTCGACGGCCTGCGGCAGGACTCGGGCGACCCGGTCGCCTGGGGCGAGAAGGCGATCGCGCACTACCGCCAGCTGCGCATCGACCCGCACACCAAGCGGCTGGTGTTCTCGGACGCGCTGGACACGCCGACGGTGCTGCGGCTGTACGACACCTTCGCCGACCGCGCCCCCACCGGCTTCGGCATCGGCACCCACCTGACCAACGACGTCGGGCTCCAGCCGATCAACATCGTGATGAAGCTGGTGGCCGCCAACGGCCAGCCGGTCGCCAAGATCTCCGACACGCCCGGCAAGACACTGAGCCAGGACGCGACCTTCCTGGCCTACCTGCGGCAGGTGTTCCACATCGCCTGAGCGCGCCCCGGTCGCCCCGGGACGGCATGGCGCGGCGGCGTACCCCGCCCGGCCGGCGTCAGCGGCCGAACAGGCCGACGGCGCCGATCACGATCAGGTAGATGGCGACGATGTAGTTGAGCAGCCGCGGCATCACCAGGATCAGGATGCCGGCGACCAGTGCCGCCACCGGGCCGATGTGGGTCGTGAGGTTCATGGGGTCTCCCTGCAGGAGTGTCCAGTCTAGGCAGGAAGCGGGGCGCGCGCGGCCGGCTGGCCCGTTCGGGCCGGCGTGTCCGGTGCACCGGGTGCGTCGAGCCCCACAGGCGCACGGCGGCAGCACCGTCCAGGCGCTAGGGCGTCGGTTCGTCGCCGTGCTGGTCGGCCGCCATGAAGCGGCGGATGCTGTCCATGCCTTCGCCGGCGCGCAGGCCGGGCGGGGGCAGCACGTCGCGCGGACCGCGCGGGCGGGTGCGGATCGGGGCGAGGCGGAAGCGCTCGCGGTCGATCGCGGCCGAGGCGATGGTGGCCAGGTAGCGCAGGGCGGCGATCTCGCTGCGCGACGGGTCGCGCGGCTCGCGCAGCTGGACGTCGATGGTTCCGAGCACCGCGGTGTTGGACAGGATCGGGAACGACCAGCGGCTCGCGGTGCGGCCACCGGTGCCGGCGCCCGGCAGCCCTTCGATGCAGGCCTGGCGGATCTCGCCGACAACGACGCTGCTGCGGCTGCGGCCCTGCACCATCGCCTGGGCGACCGCCGCCACTTCGGTCAGGACCGCATCGAGCGGTGCGTCGCCCGAGGCCAGTTCGACGAGCCTCGACGAGGCTGCCCAGAGTTGGCTCAGGTCCGTCTGGCGCATGGCAGGTCCAGCATATCGCCGAGCCACGCGGCGCAAGGCAGTGAAATCCCGCGGGTGGCGGCACGCGCCGCGCCGCCGGCCGACGCGGGCGCGGCGGTGCCGGGCGCCGACGCTCACGGTGCGGGCAGGCCGGACCCGGATGGGTTCGCCGGCGGGCCGTCGGTCAGCGCCTGCCAGCGCTCGACGCCCAGCCAGTCGCGCAACGCGACCGCACCGCGGGCCGTCACGGTCAGCGCCCGCGAATCGGGCTTCTGCAGCAGCCACCCCATCTGCAGGCTGTGCGCGCAGAGCAGGGCGCCCAGGCGGCCGGCCAGGTGCATGCGGCGCTCGCCCCAGTCGAGGCACGGCCGGCAGGCGGGCCGCCCGCCGGGGCCCTGCGCATGGACGATCTCCGAACGCAGGCCCAGCCCGGCGAGCACCGGCCCGGCGCGGTCGGTGACAGTGGCGGTGTCCTCGTCGATCACCACGGCGCCCTCGTCGACCAGGCGCTCGGCGATCGCCACCGCGAGGCCGCCGGCCAGGTGGTCGTAGCAGGTGCGCGCCAACCGCATGGCGGCGTCGCGCGGGCCGGTCGCCACGCGCACCGGCGGCGAAGCGGTGCGCGCGGCCAGCTGCATGATGCCTTCGAGCACGCGGGCCACTTCGGCCGAGGCGAGCCGGTGGTAGCGGTGCCGGCCCTGCTGCTGCACGCGCAGCAGCCCGGCCTCCACCAGCAGCCCCAGGTGCCGGCTGGCGGTCGCCGGCGTGACGTGGCCGGCGGTCGCCAGCTCGTTGGCCGTGAGCGCCCGGCCGTCCATCAGGGCCACCAGCATGGCGGTGCGCGCGGGCTCCGCGACCAGGGCGGCGATACGGGCGATCTGGTTGGTGTTCACGGCCGCAGTGTGCCGCAGCGGGCAGGGGCGACACTTCGTTCCGGGACGAAGCATCGGACGCCGCCGGCGCGGGACGATGGGCCTGCACGAAACGAAAGGACTTCCATGCTGACCTGCTTCATCCGCTACCAGATCGACCCGTTCCAGCGCGAGGCGTTCCGCGCCTATGCCGAGCACTGGGGCCGCATCATCCCCCGCTGCGGCGGCCGGCTGCTGGGGTATTTCCTGCCGCACGAGGGCACCAACGACATTGCCTGGGGACTGATCGGGTTCGAGAGCCTGGCCGCCTACGAGGCCTACCGCCAGCGCCTGAGGACCGACCCCGAGGGCCGCGACAACTTCGCGCTGGCGCAGCGGCAGCGGTTCATCCTGCGCGAGGAGCGCTCGTTCTGCGAGCTGGTGCCCGGCACCTCGCAGCCATGGGCCTCCGCGCCGCAGGCGGGCGTGGGGGCATGATGGCGCCCACCGCGTCCAGGGAGCCCGCCATGCTTGCCGTGATCTTCGAAGTCGTGCCGCGCGAAGGCCGCACGCAGGCCTACCTCGATGCCGCGGCGGCCCTGCGGCCGCTGCTGGAAGAGGTCGACGGGTTCATCTCGATCGAGCGCTTCCAGAGCCTCAGCCAGCCGGGCAAGCTGCTCTCGCTGAGCTTCTGGCGCGACGAGGAGGCGGTGCGGCAGTGGCGCAACCTGGAGGCGCACCGCAGCACCCAGGCATTCGGGCGCGAGCACGCCTTCGCCGACTACCGGCTGCGGGTCGCCGGCGTGGTGCGCGACTACGGCATGACGGAGCGGGCGCAGGCGCCGGACGATTCGCGGCAGCGCCATGATCCCGGCGCCGATGCGCGGGCGGGGGCTCCTCCCACAACCGGACGGCCGACCCTCGGGTAGATTCGACGCTCAGCTTTGGGGAGGCCGATGCCGCCGCTCCCCGGCGTGCGCCCGATGCGTGTCCCGAAACCCCAGAACCTCAACCATGTCCTCGGCCGGCTGCTGGCCGCGGTGATCACGCCCCTGCTGCTCGGCACGCTGGGGCTGATGGCGCTGCAGACGGCGCAGGAGAACCGGATCGCGCAGACCCGGCTCGCCGCGCTGGCGCAGACGCTGGTGCAGGCGGTGGACGCCGAGTTCGAACGCGGCCATGCCCAGCTGGAGGTGCTGGGAGCGTCCCAGCTGGTGGACACCGGCGACTGGCAGCAGCTGCGCCAGTTCGCGGCCAAGGTCACGGCCAAGATCCCCGGCAGCCTGATCGTGCTGGTCGGCCCGGACGGACAGGTGCTCTTCAACACCGTCGTGCCCTGGGGCGAGGCGCTGCCCAACCTGTGGAAGCTGGGCGCGCAGAGCAAGGAGATCGTCTGGGAGGGACGGCCTCTGCCGCTGAGCTCGGGCAACCTGTCGCGCCAGGCCTTCGAATCCGGCCGCGCGGTCTACAGCGACCTCTACTACGGCGTGCAGGTCCATCGCCCGGCGCTGTCGCTGTCGATCCCGGTGCAGCGCAACGGGCAGTCGCGCTACGCGCTCATCCTGTCGTACCCGCCGGGCCTGCTGCAGGACCGGTTCGCCTCGGCGGTCAACGTGCCCGCGATCCGGGCGGCCCTGGTCGACCGGCGCGGCGTCGTGGTCGCGACCAACGGCGCGGCCGCCTCGCGCGTGGCCGATCGCGCGATCGACGTCGGCATCCAGCCGGGCTCGCCCAGCGGCTTCTACCGCACCCGTTCGCGCGACGGCACCGACCTCACCGGCGCCTACGCCGTGTCGCCCACCAACGGGTTCACGGTGCGCGTGTCCCAGCCGCACGCCGGCCACGTGTTCCCCACCCGGCTGACGTCGCTGGCCTGGTTCCTGCTGCTGATCGCCGCCATGGTGGTGAGCGTGGTGCTCGCCAGCCTGCTGAGCCGTCGGCTGGCGCGTCCGCTGCGTGAGCTGGGCGAGGACGTGCTGGCCGGCCGGCCGCCGCCGCCCGAGCGCGACACCGGCATCGCGGAGATCGACCTGCTGGCGCAGGCGCTGCGCGACGGCGCCCGCGCGGAGAAGCAGCGCGTCGAAGAGCAGATGCTGCGGACGGTGGCGCAGAACCAGGAGGCCCTGCTGCGCCAGGCCGACCGCCAGAAGGACGAGTTCCTCGCCACCCTGGCGCACGAACTGCGCAACCCGCTGGCGCCGATCCGCACCGCGGCGGAGCTGATCCGGATGCGCGGACCGGCCGATCCAGTGGTGGACCGCGCGCGGGCCGCGATCGAGCGCCAGACCTTGCACCTGTCGCGGCTGGTGGACGACCTGCTGGACGTCTCGCGCATCACGCTGGGCCGCATCCACCTGCGCCAGGAGATCGTGGACCTGGGCGAGGTCGCGACGGCGGCGGCGGATTCCATGCACGAGAGCGTCGAGCGGGCGGCCCTGGTGCTGGAGCAGGACATCGCGGACCCGCCGCCGTTCGTGCGCGGCGACGCGACCCGGCTGACGCAGTGCGTGGTGAATCTGCTGAACAACGCGGTCAAGTTCACCAGCGCGGGCGGCCGCGTGCGGGTGCGGGTGACGCAGCACGACGGCGTCGCGGTGCTCGAGGTGCAGGACACCGGCGTCGGCGTCTCGCCCGGCAACCTCGACCGCATCTTCGACCTGTTCGTGCAGGAGCGGCACAGCGGGCACGGCGGCAACACCGGGCTGGGCATCGGGCTGGCGCTCACGCGCCGGCTGGTCGAACTGCACGGGGGGACCATCCGGGCGACCAGCGAAGGCCTGGGCCACGGCAGCACCTTCCGCATCGAGCTGCCGGCGGTGCCGGCGCCGGCCGATGTCCGGCCGAAGGCGGACGTTCCCGCCGGCCGCACGCGCGCCGGGTCCCGGGTGCTGGTGGTCGACGACAACCACGACGCGGCCGACACGCTGTCGGAGCTGCTCGGGATGAGCGGCTTCGTGGTGTCGGTCGCGCACGACGGCACGTCGGCCGTGCGGGCGGTGCAGGAGCAGGTGCCCGACGCCGTGCTGCTGGACATCGGCCTGCCGGACATCGACGGCTACGAGGCCTGCCGGCGCATCCGTGCCGACAGCGCGCTGGCGCGGCAGCCGCTGCTGGTCGCGCTCACCGGCTGGGGCCAGCAGAGCGACCAGGAGGCCGCCATGGCCGCAGGTTTCGACGCGCACATGACCAAGCCGGTGTCCCCCGACGCGGTGATCGCGCTGCTGGACGAACGGCTGCGGCGCTGAACGCGGCGCCAGGCGCGCCGCCTACCGCGTGGCGGCCAGGGTTGTCAGGCGGCCCTTCGCGATGGCGGTGGTGCCGGCCAGCAGGTGCACCTGCACGTCGGGCTGCAGCTCGCGCAGGGCGACCTGGGGCAGCAGGAACTCCAGCGCCACCGGCTGCGGCCCGGGATCGGCCAGCCATTGCGCCAGCGGCCGGTCCAGCCGCACCGTGTAGCCGCGCCGGCCGGTGATCACGGTGCCGCGCGCCTCCTGCGGGTCGAGCGACGCGATGAATCCCGGCGGAAGGTCCACCACCGCCAACGCTGCCTGCGCGTGCGGCGTGAAGGGCGTCCCATGCGCAAAGGCCAGCGGCGGCGGCGCGCGGCGCGGGAGCTGGCGCACGAGGAAGGCGATCAGGTTGCCGACGGCCGGGATCCACAGCACCAGCAGCAGCGTGCCGATGTCGTGCCAGGTGGAGGGGTCGGGGGCCTGCGCGCGGATGACCGCGCCGGCGACGGCAAGCGCCAGCAGGACGGCCATGGCCAGCTGGCGGCCGGAGGAGGTGACGGTGAAGGCCATGGCCGATTGTGCGGTCTGGCCGCAGCCGTCCGCCGCGCGGTGCGGGCGGGCACCGGGACCGGCGCTCGCGTGTCAGTCGCCGCTGTCGGTGCCGTCCAGCACGCGCACCTTCACGCTGCGGCCCTTCACCCGGCCCGCGTTGAGCCGTGCCGCGGCCTGCTGCGCGATGCCGCGCTCCACCGCCACGTAGGTCGAGAACTCGTTGACGTCGATCTTGCCGACCTGCTCGCGCGTGTAGCCCAGGTCCTTGGTGAGCGCGCCCAGCACGTCGCCCGCACGGATCTTCTCCTTGCGGCCGCCCTGGATGTGCAGCGTGGCGAACGGCGGCACCAGGCCGTCGCCGCGCCCCGGCGTGAGCTGCGCGAGCGGATGCCACGTGCTTTCCTGGCCCTGCAGCTGCTCGATGCGCCCGACCGCCCCCATCTCGTCGAGCGTGGCCAGGTTCAGGGCCAGCCCGCTCTCGCCGGCGCGGCCGGTGCGGCCGATGCGGTGGATGTGGACTTCGGGATCGGGCGTCACGTCGACGTTGAGCACGCAGGCCAGGCTGGCGATGTCCAGGCCGCGCGCCGCCACATCGGTGGCCACCAGCACCGCGCAGCTGCGGTTGGCGAAGCGCACCAGCACCTGGTCGCGCTCGCGCTGCTCCAGCTCGCCGAACAGCGCCAGGGCCGAGATGCCCTGCGCCTGCAGCGCCGCGGCGACCTCGCGGCAGCGCGCCTTCGTGTTGCAGAAGGCGAGGGTGCTGGCCGGCCGGAAGTGGTCGAGCAGCCGGCTCACGGCGGGGATCCGCTCGCGTTCGGTAATCTCGTACCAGCGCTGCTCGATGGCGGTGGCGGTGTGCTGCGCCTCGACCGTCACGGTGGCCGGCTCGCGCATGAACTGGGCCGCCAGCCTGGCGATGCCTTCCGGGTAGGTGGCCGAGAACAGCAGCGTCTGCCGCTGCGGCGGGCACTGCCGGGCCACCTTGGCGATGTCGTCGACGAAGCCCATGTCCAGCATCCGGTCGGCCTCGTCGAGCACCAGGGTGTTGAGCGCGTCCAGTTGCAGGCTGCCCCGGTCCAGGTGGTCCATCACGCGGCCGGGCGTGCCCACCACGATGTGCGCGCCGTGTTCCAGCGTGGCCAGCTGGCCGCGCAGCGGCACGCCGCCGCAGAGCGTGACCACCTTGATGTTGTCCTCCGCCCGGGCCAGGCGGCGCACCTCGCTCGTGACCTGGTCGGCCAGTTCGCGCGTGGGGCACAGGACCAGCGACTGCACGGCAAAGCGTCGCGGGTTGAGGTTGGCCAGCAGGGTGAGCGCGAAGGCGGCGGTCTTGCCGCTGCCGGTCTTGGCCTGGGCGATCAGGTCCTTGCCCAGCAGGGCCGGCGGCAGGGCGGCGGCCTGGATCGGCGTCATCGCCAGGTAGCCCAGGCGCTGCAGGTTGGCGAGGGCGGCGGGGGAGAGGGGAAGCGTGTCGAACGCGGTGGAGGGCATGCGGCGATCATTCCACAGAGGGACGGGCCGCCGGCACGCGGCACCCCGGCGGGGGCGTGCCGGTGTGGGCGTGCCGTGGTCCGCGCGGGCGTGTGGCGCTGCCGGTCGGTGTGCAGCAGCCCGGTGGCGCGCAAGCGACCTGAAGCGCCGTCAGCCGGCCTCGGTGGCGTGCGCGGTCGCGGCCGCGGACGTGTCCGCAGCTGGCGCAGCTGCGGCGCCCTGGCCGTCGCCGCTCGCATCGTCGGGCACCACCAGGCCCGGCCGTCCGGCCGCCAGCGCCTCCTCGACGCCGGCCAGGATCTGCGCATGCGCGTGGTAGTGCGCCATGTGCCCGACGCCCGACACCAGGCGCAGCCGCCCGCGCGGCACCTGCCGGTGCAGCCGCACCGACTGCTGCGGCGAGACGATGCGGTCCTCCGATCCGGCCACGAGGGTCACCGGCACGCGCAGTTCGCCGTAGTGCGGTCGCAGCGCACGCGCCTGCGCCACCATCCGCGCGCCGTCTTCGGCGATCGCGCGCTGCTGCAAGGGACGCAGCAGCAGCTCGTCCGGCAACAGCTGCCGGAACTGCTCGGGCACCGGGCCGGGCGCGAAGATCGCGCGCAGGGTCGCGCCCAGCGTGGCCCGCGCGGTCCAGGCCGAGGTGGTGTAGCGCAGCAGGTCGCCCAGCACGGGCACGGCGGCCGGCGCGACCATCCACCGGTCCAGCCGCAGGCTCGGCCAGTAGTAGCCGCTGACCAGTACCAGCCCGGCCACGTCGGCCGGCTCCTGCAGCGCCATGGCGACCGCGACCTGCGTGCCGATCGAATGGCCGACGATCACCGGCCGGTGCATGCCGAGCGCGGCGGCCGCCCGGTGCAGCAGCCGTGCCTGCCGCGCCGGGGTCCACGCGATGCCGCGCGGACGGTCGCTGTGGCCGAACCCCGGCCGGTCGATGACCAGCACCTGGTGGTTGTCCGCCAGCCGGGCCAGCAGCCCGCTGGCCTCGAAGTCGGCGCCATCGACCAGGTTGCCGTGCACGAGCAGCACGGGCGGTCCCTCGCCGACCAGCCGGTAGTGCAGCCGGGTGCCGTCGATGTACAGGTGGTGGTGCGGCGCGTGGTGCCGGCGTTCGGCCTGCCGCGAGGCATGCTCGACCCAGAGGGCGCTGCCCAGGGCCGTGAGCGCGACGGCGGCGCCGAGGCCGGACGGTGTGATGCGGGGCTTGAGTTCCATGCGCGGAGCATGGAGCCCAGCGCGGCCGGCGGTGTCGGGCCGCGCCGGCAATGCGCGTAGTTCGGTGCTGGCGCGGGCCGTTGGGGCCGGTGCCACGCTGGACGGTGCGGCGCCGGCTGAGCCGCAGGCGCGATGCGTTGGCCCGGCCGGGCCAGTCGATCCTTCCCGGCCGGGCGCCGCGCCGGGTTACTGCTTGTTCTTCAGCTTGCCCTTCGGCAGCACCGTCGTGACCGGCGGCATGGGCCGGTCGGACCCGGTCGATTCCTTGGGCGGCGAAGTGTCCTTCTTCGGTTTCTTCACCATCTTGTTGCTGCGCTGTTCGCCTTTGGCCATGGGGGCTCCTCTCTGGGAGGGGAATGTACAACCTGCGTCCGGCGACGAGAGGGGCACCGTTGCGCGGAGCACACGGCGCATGTGATCGGGTCGCGCGGCCCGTGAAGAAGGCGTGGTCGCGGTGCAGTCCGCTGTCCGACACGGCCGCGCTCGCGCCACTGACAGGCGACGGCGCCGCGCGTGGCCACCATGGGTCCGCCCATCCGTTGCCCATGCCCCGCCGCATCGAAGACCACGCCTTGCTGGGCGACGGTGAAACCGTCGCGCTGGTCGACCGTGCCGGCGCGGTCGACTGGCTGTGCTGGCCGCGGGTGGACTCCGAGGCGCTGTTCTGCGCGCTGCTGGGGGACGACGAGAACGGCTTCTGGCGCATCGCGCCGCTGGCGCCGGGCCTCCAGGCCAGCCGCCGCTACCGCGACGGCACGCTGGTGCTGGAGACGCGGTTCGAGGGGCCGGATGGCTGCGTGGAGGTGGTCGATGCGCTGCCCGTCGGCACGCAGCAGCGCCACCTGGTGCGCATCGTGCGGGGGCTGCGCGGGCGGATGCGCCTGCGCAGCGAGGTTGCCATCCGGTTCGGCTACGGCCTCACGGTGCCGTGGGTGACGCACGAGGACGGCGTGCTCACCGCGGTGGGCGGGGCCCATCGGCTGGTGCTGCGCTCGACGGTCGCGCACGTCGGGCGCGAATTCCGCAGCTGCGCCGACTTCGAGGTCCAGGCCGGCGAGGAGGTGCCCTTCGTGCTGAGCCATGGCGTCTCGTTCGAGCCGGCACCGCCGCCGCTGGACGCGCACCGCGCGCTGGACGCAACCACTGCCCACTGGCGTGCGTGGCTGGGCAGATGCCGCGTCGACGGGCCGTTGGCACCGGTGGTGCAGCGCTCGCTGCTCACCCTGAAGGCGCTGACCAACGCCCGCACCGGCGGCATCGTGGCGGCGGCCACCACCTCGCTGCCCGAGGAGCCGGGCGGCAACCGCAACTGGGACTATCGCTACTGCTGGCTGCGCGATTCCACGATGACGCTGCTGGCCTTGCTGCAGACGGGCTACGTGGAGGAGGCGCGCGAGTGGCGCAACTGGCTGCTGCGCGCGGCCGCCGGCGCGCCGCACGACATGCAGATCATGTACGGGGTGGCGGGCGAGCGCCTGCTGCCCGAGTGGGAGGCCGACTGGCTGCCCGGCTTCGGCGGCGCGCGGCCGGTGCGCATCGGCAATGCGGCCGCGCGCCAGCGCCAGCTGGACATCTACGGCGAGGTGGCCGACGTGATGCTGCACTCGGCCGCGCAGGGACTGCTGCCCGACCTGGAGGGCCTGCACCGCGGCCTGGCCGTGATGCGGCACGTCGCGCGCATCTGGCAGGAGCCCGACCGCGGCATGTGGGAGGTGCGCGGCGAGCCGCGCCAGTTCACGCACTCGAAGGTGATGGCCTGGGTGGCGATCGACCGCTTCGTGCGCCTGGCCGAGATGCTGCAGGCGACGGTGGACCTGGCGCCCTGGCGCGCGCTGCGCGACGAGATCCACGCCTGGGTGTGCCGCCACTGCGTGCACCCCGAGGCGGGGCACTTCGTGCAGTACGCCGGCGCGCGGTCGCTGGACGCCGCCTTGCTGATGCTGCCGCTGGTGGGCTTCCTGCCTCCCGGCGACCCGCGCATGGTGGCCACGGTGGACGCCATCGAGCGCGACCTGGTGCGCGACGGGCTGGTGTGCCGCTACATCACCGACCCGCGCGTCGACGGCCTGCCGCCGGGGGAGGGCGCCTTCGTGGCCTGCAGCTTCTGGCTGGTGGACAACCTGGTGCTGCAGGGCCGGCTGGCGCAGGCGCGTGCGCTGTACGAGCGGCTGCTGGCCCTGTGCAACGACGTGGGACTGCTGTCCGAGGAATACGACCCCGTCGGCCGGCGCATGCTGGGCAACTTCCCGCAGGCGTTCAGCCACATCGGCATCGTGAACAGCGCGCTGAACCTGATGAAGGCCGCCGGGCCGGCCAAGCAGCGGGCGGAGAAGGGCGCTGAGTGAGCGGGGCCCGCCGGTCTGGGCGTCCTGCCATTCAGCGCTGCTGGCTGAGCCATTGCCCGACACCGGGTCATCCAAACCCGTCGTGAGCCGCAGCAGCGCTCCTACACGGCGCCTGCCCGGCGTTAGGGAACATCCGTGCAACAAGAAACTCGGGATGCCACGCATGTCTCTCCGTCGCACGCTGCAGGCCCTCGCGGCTGCCACTTCCGTCTGTCTCATCGCCGCTTGCGGCGGCGGTGGCGATTCCGTCAGCGAGGGCGCGCCCGGTACGCCGCCGGCCGGCTCGGCCACGGGCACCCGGCTGGTCGTCGTGGGCGACAGCCTCGCAGACGTCGGCACCTTCGGCTTCAAGGCGACCGTGCAGAGCGCCGCCAACCCGGCGGCGGGTTACCCGGTGTACCCGGAGCTGGTGGCCCGGGCCATCGGGGCGGGCAACCCGTGCAACTTCTTCTCCAGCACGGACGAGGGCGACACGTTCACCACCCACGCCGGTTGCACCAACTTCGCCGTGGCCAGCGCCGCCATCGTCAACCCCGTCACGCGTGGTGGCGACGACGTGCCGTTCTCGATCCAGGACCAGTTCGAGCGGGCCCTGGCCGCCAACGGCGGCAACTGGCGCGCGAACGACCTGATCGTGGTGGATGCCGGCGCCAACGACGCGGCGGGCCTGGCCGATGCCTACCTGGACGCGCAGGGCGGCAACGCCGCCGACCAGGCCGTGTTCGTCGCGCTGCTGGGCCAGCAGCTCAACGGCTCGACGATCAACGATGCGCTGGCGCAGTCCAATGGCGGCAGTGTTGCCGCCAACCTCTACATGCAGCAGCTGGCGCGCACCTTCTGGAACGCCTTGAAAGCCAACACGCTGGACCGGGGCGCCACGCGCGTGGCCATCGTCAACGTGCCCGACCTCACGCTCACCCCGCGCTTCCGCCAGGGCCTGACGGCCGGCGTCTCGGCTTCGCAGGGCCCGGCCGCCGCGGCGGCGTTCGAGACCGCGGTGCGCAGCTGGATCGTGACGTTCAACACCGAACTGGCCCGCCTGGTGGCCGGCGAGCCACGCGTCGTGGTGGTGGACTACTTCAGCGACTTCACGGCGCAGAACACCACGCCGGCGGCGTTCGGCCTGACCGCCGTCAGCGAAGCCTCGTGCCCGCTGGCGGTCGACTTCCCGCAGTGCACCGACGCGGCCCTGGACGCCGCCCCGCCGGCGGGCCTGGCGCCCGGGTGGTGGCGGACCTGGCTGTATTCGGACCGCTTCCATCCGTCGCCGCGCGGGCACGAGTTGCTGGCGGCGGGGGTGGTGCGGGCCGTGCAGGGGGCTGGCTGGCGGTGACTGGTCGGCAGGCGTTGCCGCGACCTGCCAGTCCAGAGCGGGAGGAGGGCATGCTGACCGCCAACGACTGGTGACAGCGCGGCCGCGTCCACGCTGTCAGGGTGGCGCGATCGAGCCGGCTCTATTTTCCCCAGCTGTCCTTCAAGCCCGTCACCCGGTTGAACACGACTTTCCCGCTGGACGCGTCGTGATCCTTCCGGTCGACCACGAAGTACCCGTGCCGCTCGAACTGGAACTTCTCGTCTCCCGTCGCTGAGGCGAGCGAGGGCTCCACGTAAGCCGTGACCACCTTCAGGGACTCGGGGTTCAGTTCCTCCAGGAAGTCCTTCTCCCCCGTGTCCGGCTGCGGCACGGCGAACAGGCGGTCGTAGAGGCGCACTTCGGCCTTCAGGCCGTCGGCCACGCCGACCCAGGTGATGTTGCCCTTGACCTTCACCGCGTCGGCGCCGGGCGTGCCGCTCTTGGTGTCGGGGATCAGCTTCGCGCGCACCCGGGTGATGGCGCCGCTGGCGTCCTTGTCGGCGCCCAGGCACTCGATCACGTGGCCGTACTTCAGGCGCACCTTGTTGCCGGGGAACAGGCGGAAGAAGCCCTTGGGCGGGGTCTCCTCGTAGTCGGTGCGCTCGATCCACAGCTCCTTGCCGAACATGAAGGTGCGGCGGCCGCGGCCCTCGTCGTGGGGGTGCACGGGGGCGGAGCAGGGGTCGAGCCGGTCGTCGCCGCCCATCACCTCGCCCCAGTTCTCGATCACCAGCTTGACCGGGTCCAGCACCGCCATCGCGCGGGCGGCCTTGGGGTCGAGATCGTCGCGCAGGGCGATCTCCAGGGTGCTGAAGTCGATCCACTGGCTGGCCTTGCTCACGCCGATGCGCTCGGCGAACAGCTGCAGGCTCTCGGGCGTGTAGCCGCGCCGGCGCAGGCCCACGATGGTGGGCATGCGCGGGTCGTCCCAGCCGCTCACGTGGCCTTCGTCCACCAGCTGCTTGAGCTTGCGCTTGCTGGTGATCACGTAGGTGAGGTTCAGCCGCGCAAACTCGTACTGGCGCGGCTGCGGCGTGTTGATCAGCCCGCCTTCGCGCAGCCGGTCCAGCAGCCAGTCGTAGAACGGCCGCTGGTCCTCGAACTCCAGCGTGCACAGGCTGTGGGTGATGTTCTCCAGCGCGTCCTCGATCGGGTGCGCGTAGGTGTACATCGGGTAGATGCACCAGGCGTTGCCGGTGTGGTGGTGCTCGGCGTGCTTGATGCGGTAGAGGGCCGGGTCCCGCAGGTTGATGTTGGGGCTGGCCATGTCGATCTTGGCGCGCAGCACGGCGGCGCCGTCGGGCAGCTTGCCGGCGCGCATCTCGCGAAAGCGCGTGAGGTTCTCGTCGATCGAGCGGCTGCGGAACGGGCTGTCGGTGCCCGGGCGCGAGAAGTCGCCGCGGTTGGTGCGCATCTCCTCGGGCGACTGCTCGTCCACGTAGGCCAGGCCCGCCTCGATCAGGTACTCGGCGGCGCGGTACATGAAGTCGAAGTAGTCGCTGGCCTGGTACAGGTGGCTGGTGCCGTGGGCGTCCCACGAGAAGCCGAGCCAGCGCACCGCGTCCTTGATGCCCTCGACGTACTCCATCTCCTCCTTCTCGGGATTGGTGTCGTCGAAGCGCATGTGGCACACGCCGCCGTACTCGCGCGCCAGCCCGAAGTTCAGGCAGATGCTCTTGGCATGGCCGACGTGCAGGTAGCCGTTCGGCTCGGGCGGGAAGCGCGTGCGGATGCGGGCCGGGTCAGGCTGGCCGGCCTGCTGGGTGGCCGCATCGGCCGGGCGTCCGGCCCAGCGGCGCTGGCTGTAGGTGCCCTGGTCCAGGTCGCGCTCGATGATCTGGCGCAGGAAGTTGCTGGGTTTGACGCCGTCTTTGTCGGCCGAAGGGGTGGTGCTCACGTGGCGATTCTAGGGTTCCGCCCAGGCGCGTTACGTCTGCTAACGGGTTTGACCGTGCAGCCGTACTCCCGTGGGGGGCTGACGCGTTCAATAGGCACAGAGGCGCCGCACCCGGTGCCCTGCCAACAGGAGATTTCCATGCAGTTCAGCCGCTTCCTCTCGCCCAAGCTCGCCGCCGCGCTCGCCCTCGGCGCAGCCGCCCTGGGCTCCGCGGGGCTGGCGCATGCCGGCGGCGACGTCCGCTGGTCGGTGGGCATCAGCCCGGCCCCGGGCGTGCAGGTCGGCGTGGGCACCGCGCGTCCGGTCGTCGTCCACCAGCAGCCGGTCATCGTGCAGCCCGCCCCGGTGGCCGTGTATCCGAACACCATCTACACGCAGCCGCAGGTCGTCTACACGCAACCCCCGGTGGTCTACACCCAGCCGCAGGTGGTGTACCCGGCCGGCGCCGTCGGCTACTACCGGCCGCCCGTGCTGGTGCAGCAGCCGCAGGTCGTCGTGCGCGGCCCGGTGTACCGCAGCGGCTGGCGCGGCAACGACTGGAACCATGGCCACGGCCATGGTCACGGCCGCGGCCATGACCGGCACGGCCACCGTCACTGGGATTGAGGACGATGCGTCTCCCGGCCCGGTGAACGACTGAAAGCGTTCTCCAAGGCTGCCCCCGGCTCGACCGGGGGCTTTTTTTTGGGCGGCGCGGTCAGGACTTCTCGCCCGGATCCTCGGGTTCCGGGGGAAAGGTGGGGCGCAGCAGTTTCTGCTGCTCCAGCTGTGCACGCAGATGCGGTCGGATGCTTTCCATGCCGTAGCCGCTGCGACCCGGGCGGGGCCAGGCTGCGGAGCGCGCGGCTCCGCCACGCGGCGCTCCGCCTTCCGGGCGCTTGCCTTCGGGATCGCGTGGGGGTTTGTCGTCGCGGGCCATGGTGGGGGGCCGGTGTTCTTCCGGCGTCAACCAAAGTACTGCGCGCCACGCGGCCTGCGTGCCCGAACGCATCAGGACCGACGGTAGGAGGGACCTTACCCATCGGTGCTCTCCTACGCGCTCGGGGCGGGACGCGTACGCCTGCCGACGCAGATGGCGACGATGGAAAGCGGGCGCACAAAAAAGAGCCCCCAGGTGTCAGCCTGGGGGCAACATGCCAGTCGCGGGACGGAGGGCCGGACCAGCTCACCCCGGAGGAGGAGGGGACTCAGAGGAGTCGGGGTGATTTCCGAGAGAGGAACCCGCCGGCATCTGCACCGGCCGGTTCCTGCAAACCGTTGGCTGTAGTAAACCGCAGGGTTCCCGGCCTGCCTGTAGGACGACGCCGCATTTCCAGCGTCCCGTGCAATCGCGGCCGTTGGTAGCGGGATCCCTGCGGATCGCGCCTGCTCGACGTTGGAGCGCGCCTACTGCGCCTGGGGCTGCCCACCGATGGCCGGGCTCGGTGGGGCTTGCTCTACTGCCGCATGGGCAAGACAGTGGGCGACCAGATCCTCGAGCGCCTGCACGCCTGGGGCGTGCGGCGCGTGTTCGGCTATCCCGGTGACGGCATCAACGGGCTGATGGGCGCGTTCGAGCGCATCGGCCCGGGCATGCAGTTCGTGCAGAGCCGCCATGAAGAGCTCGCCGCCTTCATGGCCTGCGCGCACGCCAAGTTCACCGGCGAGGTCGGCGTCTGCATGGCCACCTCGGGGCCGGGCGCGATCCACCTGCTCAACGGGCTGTACGACGCCAAGGCCGACCACCAGCCGGTGGTGGCCATCGTCGGCCAGCAGGCGCGCACCGCGCTTGGCGGCGACTACCAGCAGGAGGTGGACCTCGCCGCGCTGTTCAAGGATGTGGCGCACGAGTTCGTGCAGATGGCCACCGTGCCCGGCCAGGTGCGGCACCTGGTGGACCGCGCGATGCGGATCGCCCGGGACCAGCGCACCGTCACCTGCGTGATCGTGCCGACCGACCTGCAGGAGGAAGACGCGGTGGAGGAGCCGCCGCGCGAACACGGCACGGTGCACACCGGCATCGGCGTCACCGGCGAACGCAGCGTGCCCGACGCCGCGGCGCTGCAGGCCGCGGCCGACATCCTGAATTCGGGCCAGCGGATCGCGATCCTGGCCGGCGCCGGTGCGCTGCATGCCGGCGACGAACTGGTGGAGATCGCCAACTGCCTGGGCGCCGGCATCGCCAAGGCGCTCCTGGGCAAGGCGGCGGTGCCCGACGACCTGCCGTTCGTGACGGGCTCGATCGGCCTGCTGGGCACCCAGCCGAGCTGGGACCTGATGGAAGGCTGCGACACGCTGCTCATGGTGGGGTCCAGCTTCCCGTACTCGGAGTTCCTGCCCAAGGAAGGCCAGGCGCGGGGCGTGCAGATCGACCTGGACAACCGGCGCCTGGGCCTGCGCTACCCGATGGAGCTCAATCTGGTGGGCGACAGCAAGCTCACGCTGCAGGCACTGCTGCCGCTGCTGCAACCGAAGAACGACCGGGCCTGGCGCCAGCAGATCGAGGACGGCGTGCGTCGCTGGTGGAAGGTGCTGGAGGAGCGCGCGATGGCCGACACGCGGCCGATCAACCCGCAGCGGGTGTTCTGGGAGCTGTCGCCGCGCCTGCCTGACGACAGCATCGTGGTGTGCGACTCCGGCAGCACCGCGGCCTGGTATGCGCGCGACCTGAAGTTCCGCCGGGGCATGATGGGCTCGGTGTCGGGCGGCCTGGCCTCCATGGGCTGCGCGCTTCCGTATGCGCTGTCGGCCAAGCTGGCGCACCCGCGCCGCACCGTCGTGGCGCTGGTGGGCGACGGGGCGATGCAGATGATCGGCCTGAACGCACTGATCACGGTGGCCGCGCGCTGGAAGCAGTGGGAGGACCCGCGGCTGATCGTGCTGGTGCTGAACAACGGCGATCTCAACATGGTCACCTGGGAGCAGCGCGGCACGTCCGGCATGCCGCGCTTCGACGATTCGCAACTGCTGCCGGCCTTTCCCTATGCGGACTACGCCAAGATGCTCGGGCTGCGCGGCATCCGCATCGACCGGCCCGACCAGGTCGGCATCGCCTGGGAAGAGGCGCTCTCGTCCGATCGCCCGGTGGTGCTGGAGGCGGTGACCGACCCGAACGTGCTGCCGATCCCGCCACACGTGACCAGCAAGCAGGCCAAGTCGTACCTGTCGGCGCTGTGGAAACGCGATCCCGAGGCGATCGCCACGCTGCGGGCGACCGCGCGGGAATGGTGGGCGTCGGTGCGCGGCTGATTCAGCCGGCCGCCGTTGCCGGCACGGTGAACGCTTCGTGCACGGCGCTCTGCACGCCGCCGCCCATGACCGGCCCGCCGCCGGCCACGTGGATGGTGTCGCCGATGGCCGCGGCCCCGAGGCCGTGCCGCGGCGTCGGCATCGGGGCGTAGTGCTGCCAGCCGTCCTGCGCGATGTCGTAGGCCTCGTTCTGGCCGAACACCCGGTTCGTGCCTTCCCCGCCCATCACGAAGATGCGGCCGCCCACCAGCACGGCGCCGTGCCCGGAACGCGCCGTCGGCAGCGGATGGCGCATCGTCCACTGGTCGCTGCGCGGGTCGTAGCTGTGGTGCAGGTTGCTGTTGGTGTGGAAGCTGTCCACGCGCCCGCCGATCACGTGGATGAGACCGTTGGCGGCGACGGTGCCAGTGTGGTCGCGCGCGGTCGGCAACGGGGCGGCCCGCCGCCAGCGGTCGCCGCCAGCGTCGTAGACCAGGTGCCAGTCGACCGAGCGCTTGGTCTCGAACGTGTCGCCCACGGCGCCGCCGATCACGTGCAGCACGCCCCCCGCCATGACGCAGGCGGTGGCGCCGCAGGGCTGCGGCAGTGGCGCGATGCGACGCCAGCGGTCGTCGCGCGCCGACCAGGCGAAGCATTCGGCGTGCGGCTTGCGGTTCTGCTCGATGAAGCCGCCAACCGCATACAGCGTGTCGCCCTCGGCGGCGACGCCGACGTGGTTGGCGCCGAGCGGCAGCGGCGCGCGCGGGCTCCAGCGGTCGGTGGCGGGGTCGTAGGCATGGTGGTAGGGGCGGTCGACCCGTTGCTCCCCGTACCCGCCCACCAGGTGCAGCCGGCCCTGCAGGGCCACGGCCCACGCCATCTCGCTGCGTGGCAGCGGCAAGGCGGCGCGGGCGGCCCAGCGGCCCGGCCGGGCAGCGCGCGGCGCGGGGCTGTCGAAGACGTGCTGCACCGCCGCCTGCGCGGGCAGGCCGGTGCGTCCCGGCTGGTTGAGCCGCTCGAACAGGCCGTGGTGGGCCGCGTGGGGGTCGGGCTGCCCCTGCGGTCCGGTGGCAGGCTGCACGCAGCCGGCCAGCACGGCCGGGGCGGCGAGAAGAAGGCGGCGGCGGGTCGGCATGGGCGCAGCTTAGCCCCGGCACGCCGGCCGCCGATGCGGCGTTGCCCTTAGACCGGCTTGTAGAAGATGTAGTCGGCCTGGTACTTCACCACTTCCTTGGCGCCCAGGTTGGCGGCGCCGCAGGCGCTGGCCGGCGCCACGCCGCCGCGGGTGGCCACGCGCTGGATGTAGCTGGTGCCGGTCATCGCGCCGCTGCCCATGGCCGGGTTGGCCTTGACCAGCTGCAGCGGAATGCTGCCGGCGGCGGCGGGCGCGACGGCGACCTGGGTGGCCGTGACCTTGGAGCCGTCCAGGTTCTCCCAGGTCGCGGGCGGGCCGTAGTACTTGCCGACCATCTTGCCGCTGCGGTCCATCAGGCGGGCGTCGGGGCCGACGAACACCCATTCGTGCTGGCCCGCCATCCCGGCCTTGGCCCGGCATTCGTAGGTGATGTCGCCCGCGCCCACCGTCTCCATGGCCACCTTGTGGCCGGTGGGCACCTGCACGGCCGCGGGCAGCATGCCCTGGTCGAACGGCTGGGACATGGCCATCGGGCCGCCCGCGCAGGCGGACAGCAGGGCGGCGGCGGCGGCGCAGGCGGCCAGGGTGAGGTTCTTCATGGGTCAGGCTCCTTGTCTGATGTGGCGACGCGATGGCGTCAGGAGCTGTACGCGGTGCGGGCCGGGTCGGATTCAAGGCCGGGCTCGAAATGCTTCGATCCTTCCCGCAGGCTCCGTTCTGTCGGGCTAGGGCGGGTCGGATTCCCGAGCGGTCCGGCTGCGCGTGCCGGCGTACAGCTCGGCGCGGTCCAGCTTCTGCTCGACCGCGTGGAACGCGTCGTCGCCGATCTCGCCGCGGTCGCGCAGCCGCACCAGTTCGAGGCGGGCCGCCGCGTTCACCTCACGACGCAGGCCGAGGTACTCGGCATGGTCGATCGTCACGCGCGAGCGGTTGGCGGCCAGCGGGCGCCACAGGGCCTCCAGTTCGTAGCGCAGTGCCGAGGCCGCTTCGGAGGTGTTGCCGTCGATGACGCCCAGCGCCCGCGTCAGCAGGTGGCGATGGGCCAGCGTGATCTCGCGCGCCACCGGTTCGTCGTCGCGCAGGCGCACCCAGGCGAGCAGCGGCCGCAGCGTCAGCCCCTGCAGCACCAGCGTGCCGACCACCACCGTGAAGGCCACCACGAGGATCAGGTCGCGCCCGGGGAAGCCTTCCGGCAGGGCCAGCGCGCTGGCCAGGGTGATGATGCCGCGCATGCCGCACCACGAGACGATCAGCCCGCCCTTGAACGACGCGCTCGAGCCGTCCGGTGCCGCCGGCAGCCCGCGCGCGCGCCAGCGGGCGACGGCGTCGTAGCCCATCACCCAGGCGAATCGGGCCAGCACCACGGCCAGCAGCGCGGCCAGCGCCACCAGCGCGTAATGCGCCCGCGTGGGAGCGTCCAGCCGCTCCAGGATCGGCCCGACCTGCAGCCCGATCAGCACGAAGGCCAGCGCGTTCAGGATGAAGACGGTGGTGGCCCAGACGGCGTTGGAGGGCAGGCGGATGCGCGCCGGGGTGGTGGCGGGCGCGCGCCGGGCGATCGTGATCGCGAAGGCCACCACGGCCAGGATGCCGGACAGGCCCGCGTGCTCGGCGGCGATCCACACGCCGAAGGTGCCGGCGAACTGCATGACGATGGCGCTCGGCACGTCGGTGATCCGCTGCAGCACCCGCGTGTGGACCCATGCCACCGCCACCCCGCCCAGCATGCTGCCTGCCACCACGCCCAGCACCATGGGGGCGGCGCTGGCCGGCTCGAAGCTGCTGCCCATCGCCACCGCGACGGCGATGCGGTAGACCAGCAGTGCACTGGCGTCGTTGAACAGGCTTTCGCCCTCCAGGATCTGCAGGATGCGGTGCGGGGGCCGGTTTTCCTTCAGCACCGCCGAGGCGGCCGCCGCATCCGGCGGCGCGGTGATCGCGCCGGCGGCGATGGCCGCCGCCCAGGGCAGCTCGGGCACCAGCAGCCGCAGCACGACCGCGACCGCCACGGTGGTGATGCCGACGGCGGCGAGCACCAGCGCGGTGATGGGCAGCCAGTGCTTGCGCAGGTCGCGCGGCGATGCGTCATAGGCGGCGTCCAGCAGCACCGGCGCGACGAACAGTGCCAGCGCCAGCTCGGGGCTGAGCACCGGATGCGGCGTGCCGGGAATGAACGCCAGTGCCACGCCCAGCAGTGCGAGCAGCGACGGGTAGGGCACGCGCAGGCGCCGCGCGATGGCGGACAGCACCACGGCGGCGACGAGCAGCGTCAGCGTCCACTGGAACAGGGGCAAGGCGGGCTTTCGTGCGGGTGTCCGGCCTCCGGCGTTCGGCGCTCGGGCCGGAGCGGACCGGCAGCGTAGCGCAAGGCGCCGGCGTCGGGGGCCGTTCGCGGCCGCCCCGGTGGCCGCGGACTCACATCGCCTTGAAGCGGTGGGCGTACAGGCGGCTCACCGGCCAGCGTTCGGGCCGCCCGCGCAGCTGCAGGTGCAGCTTGCCCGCATCGTCGCGCGTCACCGCCTCGATCGCATCGGCGCGCACCACGGTGCCGCGGTGCACCTGCCAGAACTGCTGCGCGTCCAGCTGGGGCAGCAGTTCCTTGAGCGGCGTGCGGATCAGGTGCTCGTGGCCCGCGGTCAGCACGCGCAGGTACTTGTCGGCGGCCTCGAACACCAGCACCTCGTCGACCGGGACCATGCGGATGCTGCTGCCCACGCCGGCCTGGATGACCTTGAGCGGCGCGGCCGCGGGCGGACCGGCGGCCAGCAGCTGGCGCAGCTGCTGCACCGCCGCGTCGAGCCCGGTCTCGGCCGGGCTGCGCCGCGCGAGCAGCGCCTGCACGCGCTCGACCGTGCGTTCCAGCCGCGCGGGCTGCACTGGCTTGAGCACGTAGTCGACGGCCTGTGCCTCGAACGCCTGCACCGCGTACTGGTCGTACGCGGTGACGAACACCAGCGCCGGGAAGGGGCGGTCGGCCGGCCAGGCGTCGGCCAGCGCGGCCGCCGCCTCGAGCCCGCCGATGCCGGGCATGCGGATGTCGAAGAACAGCACGTCGGGCTGGCGGGCCAGCGCCTGCGCCACGGCCGAGGCGCCGTCGCCCACGGTGGCGAGCACCTGCAGGGTGGGCCAGGCGCGGGCGAGTTCGGCCTGCAGGGCCTGGGCCAGCAGCGGTTCGTCTTCGGCGATCAGGGCGGTGGGAGGCGTCATGCGGGCAGGCGGATCGAGACGTGGGTGCCTTCGGGTTGCGCGGACTGCAGCGTGAGGTGGGCCGCGTCGCCGTGCAGCGTGCGCAGCCGCTCGCGCACCTGGGCCAGGCCGAAGCCGCTGCCGTGCGTGCCCTCGCCGGGCCCCACGCCGGTGTCGGTGACGTCCAGCACCAGCGCCGCGCCGTCGCGCCGCGCGCGCACCTCGATGCGGCCGCCCTGCACCTTGGGTTCCAGGCCGTGCTGGATGCTGTTCTCCACCAGGGGCTGCAGCAGCAGGGTCGGCACTGCATGCTCGGCCAGCTCGGGCGGCAGCTCCAGCGTGTAGCCCAGGCGCGGGCCCATGCGGATGGCCATCAGCTCGAGGTAGTCGCGCAGCCGGTCGAACTCGGCGCGCAGCGGATGGGTGGTGGCGCGCGAGGCGTCCAGCGTCGAGCGCAGGTACGCGATGATGTGGTCGAGCATCTGCTGCGCCCGCTGGGGATCGACGCCGATGAGCGCGCGCAGGTTGGCCAGCGTGTTGAACAGCATGTGCGGCTCCAGCTGCGTCTCCAGCAGCTTCAGCCGCGCCTCGCCGGCGTGCCGTTGCGCCTCGGCCATCTGCCGCTCGAGGTAGGCGCCCTTGCTGCGGCTGTAGAAGTAGTAGCTGCCCACCAGGCCCGCGATGATGCTGATCACCAGCGAGTTGCGCAGCTCGCGGTCGAGGTCGTCCGGCGGCAGCGCGCTTCCGTACAGCTGGAGGCTGCGGCTCAGGGCGTCGCCCAGCAGGTTGCCGCCCGCAAAGCCCAGCAGGATGCTGCCGCCCACCAGCAGCAGGCCGCTCGCCCCCGTGGGCCACCCGGTCTCGCGCGCGGACGGCAGCAGGTGGCGGCCCAGGTCGATCATGGCCCAGGTCAGGATGCCGATGCAGAGCGAGTACGCAACCATCGGCGCGTACGGCCGCTCGGGGCGGAAGATCGCGTTGATCGCGACGATGACCAGGCAGAACGCGATGGTCTGCAGCAGGTGCTGCAGCTTGCCCAGCCAGTCCAGCTTCATGGCCGGGGCCCGCCGTGCTCGCGCATCAGGCGCTGGCGCTCCTTCTCCACCATGCGCTCGCGCAGCGTGCTGCCGCGTCCGAGCACGAACACGGAAATGCCGTGCAGGGCCAGGCCGACGCCCCAGCCGACCAGCGGGAACGCGGACCAGCGGCGGTGGCCGAGGGCCTGCTCGGAGATCGCGAACAGCGCCAGGTTGATGACCACGTAGACCGCGAGATGGAAGTAGAAGCCCATCTTCGCGCCCGCACGCCTGCGCGCCAGCCGGTCGATGTCGTCGGGGGTGAGTTGCGCCATTGAGGACGATTCTAGGGAACGAGGTGGGCACGCAGGAACGCGGCGATGCGGGCGTCGACGGCGGGCAGCTGGGAGCGGTCGAAGCCCGGCGGATCCTCCAGGAGCCGCCGCGCGGTGGCGCCCAGCCGGTCCAGCGGCGGCGGGGGCGAGAGCAGCGCCCCATGGCCGGCCGACGGCAGGTCGGCGATGAGTTCGCAGCGCGGCCGGCAGGCGGCCAGGATGGTGTCGCCATGGAAGCGTGGTGCCAGCCAGCGGTCGTCGCCGGCCCGCACCAGCCCCAGCGCCACCCGCGGCTGCGCCACAGAGGCCGGATCGAAGTCGGTCGCGAAGGGGACGCCGGCCACCACCACCGCGATCCGCGGGTCGTGGTGCGTGTACCAGCGGCTGTCGTCCAGCCGGTGGGCGATCACCCGGCGGGCGACCGCCTTCTTCACGCCGTCCAGGAGGCTCCCATCGAGCGACGTCGCCAGTCCGACGCAGCCGGGGAAGTCCTCGTCCAGGTGCGCCTCGCAGTGGTCGCGCAGCCGCGCCGGCGACCAGCGCCCGCCCGCCAGCGACAGGGCCGTGTGCCCGCCGGCCGACATGCCGTACATGCCGACCTTGTCGAGCGCCAGCAGCGGCGCGAAGCGCGGGTCCTGCGCCACCGCGTCGATCGCGCGCGACACCTCGGACGGGCGCAGCTTCCAGCTCTCGGGCCCGGGCGTGCCGGGGTCGCGCGCGTTGTCGCCTCGGTGCAGCGGCATGGCGACGACGAAGCCGTCGGCCACCAGCACCCGCGCCAGGTCCGAATGGACCCAGGGCGTGCCGCCCGAGCCATGCGAGATGACGACCAGCCGGCCGTTGCCGCGGTGCGGCGGCGCGTCGGTGGCCAGCCGCAGCCGGTAGGGGCCGCGTTCCACCGGGGCGTCGTCGACCGCCGTGGGATAGAAGACCGTCACGGGGCCGTCGCCGGCCAGCGGGGCGAGCTCGGTGACACCGGTGCCGGCGTGGGCGGCTGCGCAGAGTGCGAGCAGGGCGCAGGCAAGGAGGCGTTGCATGGCGGCAGCCCGGCTCACCACGGATCGCGCTGCAGGCTCAGGCGCTGGCGCTCGTGCGCCACCAGCCGCTCCATCGCGCCGCCGGCGAGCAGGAAGACCACGGCGCCGTGCACCGCCAGGCCGATGCCCCAGCCGAGCGCCGGATAGATCGCCCAGCCGCGGCCGCTCGCCGCCGCCAGCGAGGCCAGCAGCAGGTTGACCAGCAGGTAGACGGCAGCATGGATGAAGAAGCCCAGCTTGGCGCCGGCGCGGCGGCGGGCGAGGCGTTCGATGTGGTCCTGGTTCATGGTGGGGACTCCTTGGGAAGGTGGTGGGAGGAACGGGAAGGACTCAGGCCGCCAGCGGGCCACGCGGGCGCATCGCCAGGCGCCACAGCCGGGCGGCGCGTCCGACGAACAGGCCGGTGAACGCGCCGTACAGCGCGGCCACCGTCAGCGCGAAGGTGCCGTTGGTCATGCGGTGAGGATCCATCGCGAGCTCGACGCCGACGGCGTACTTGACCAGGAACAGCCCCAAGATCAGCAGGAGGGGGACGGCGCTGCCGGGCAGGTCGAAGCTGCGGCTGCCCGGGTGGTAGGTGGCATTGGCACGGCCCGGCGCGATGAGCGCGAACAGCGCCACCGCCAGCCCGATCCAGACGTTCAGGGCCGCGCCGAACAGCGGGGAGCTGGCGAATGCCGAGACCGTTCCCCAGGCCGAGAACGCCGTCATGGCCACCGGCAGCAGCGAGACGCGCAGCAGGCTGGCCGTGCGGTCGCGCAGCTGGGACAGGCCCAGGGCGAGCAGGCCGGCGAACAGGCCCCAGACCCAGGGCGGCGTGTGGCGCAGGATCGGGCCGAGCGCTTCGGGGTGGTGGTAGACGAGCTGGATCAGCATGGTGTGGCTCCTGGTGGGTTGGGGATCAGGCGCCGAAGACGACGCCGTGCAGGTAGCGGCCCGGCATCAGCGTGAAGCCGCCGGCGACCAGGCAGCCGCCGACGTAGAGCGCCTGCATCACGATGCGGTGGCCGCGCACGTTGCCGTGGGCGAGCTTGTAGAACGCGGCGAACAGGCTCAGCAGGGTGACCGGCACCAGCAGGTGGATCGGCGTGTAGCCGCCGATGTTGGGCAGCCGGAAGTCCCGGATGAACACCGCCGAGCCGGCGGCGATGAGCATCAGGGTGACCCAGGCGTAACCGAACGCGCGGTGCAGGCGCGGGTGCTGCTGGCGCGACCGGCCGGCCCAGACGGCCACCGGGCCGATGAGCAGTGCGCCGAGCGCAGCGGTCATGTGGACGGCGATGACGGGGGTGAGTTGCATGGCTTGCTCCTGTGTCGTCGATGGACGCACTGTGCAAGCCGGCGCCGGCCGCGGCCACCGGGATGGGACGAAATGCCGTCCCGGCGGGGCGAAATGCAGGCCGGCGGGAGCGAATGGCGTGTCCGGCGACGGACCGGGCGGCTGCTGGTCGCGCCGGATCCGGCGGGGGAGCGAGGCGGGAGGGCGGCGGGAGAGGCGGCGGGAGAGGCGGCGCGATGGGCCGCGGTTGTGCAGCCGGCTGGAACGCGGCAGCAGGTCGCACCCCGTCAGGCGCGACCGGGTCGACGCGTCAGCCGGTGGAGGAGGGCGCGCGCCCTCGAGACGGTATCGCCGAGCGGCCGTGCCAGCCGCGGCTCAGCGGCGGAAGGCGTCGCCCGGCCGTCTCACTGGTTCTCGGGCAGCGGCTCGCCCGGGCCAACCCGCTCGACGATGAGCGCGTAGTGCTCGGGGCGGCGGTGGCGCGCGAAGTCGAACACGTTCCGGCGGAACGCCTTGCCGAGGTCGAGGTCGGCGTTGACGCAGATCACCTCGTCGTCCTCGGTGCTGGCCTGCGCCGCGATCTCGCCCGTCGGGGCGACGATGACGGAGCCGCCGATCATGTGGAAGCCGTCCTCGCGGCCGCACTTGGCCGCGGCGGCTGCCCACACGCAATTCTGATAGGCGCTGGCCTGCAGGGTGACCAGGTGGTGGAACATGCGCAAGTGCACCGGCTCGTCCCAGTGGATGTTCTGGGACGGCGTGTTGTAGCCCAGCACGACGACCTCGGCGCTCTGCAGCGACATCACGCGCCAGGTCTCGGGCCAGCGGCGGTCGTTGCACAGCGCCATGCCGATGCGCGTGCCCATCGTGTCCCAGACGCCCCACGGCTTGTCGCCCAAGTCGAAGAACTTCTTCTCCAGGTGCTGGAACGGCGCCTCGGGCTTGTGGTCGCTGTGGCCCGGCAGGTGGACCTTGCGGTACCTGCCCACGATGTTGGCGTTCTGGTCGACCAGGATGGCGGTGTTGTAGGGACGGCCCTCGGCGCTGAGCTCGGCATAGCCCAGGTAGAAGCCGATGCCCAGCTTCCTGGCCTCGTCGAACAGGGGCTGCACCTGGGGGTTGGGCATCTGCGCCTCGAAGAACCGGGCCTGCGCCTCCTCCTCGGTCATCCAGTAGCGGGGGAAGAAGGTCGTGAGCGCCAGTTCCGGGAAGACCACCAGCTTCGCGCCGCGCGCGCTGGCCTCGCGCATCATCTCCAGCAGGCGGCCCACCACGCGGGCGCGGCTGTCGGCCAGGTGCACCGGCCCCATCTGCGCCACGGCCAGGCCCAACTTGTTGCTGCTCATACGGTTCTCGGGTTGAAGACAGCGGCCATGATGCCGGCGCCGCGGGCCGGCGGGCCGGTGCGCCGCACGCCTGGCAGCGCTGTCGCTCGCGTGCCCGCGCGGGCTGCCGACCCGCATGGACATTGGCCCGGCGGCCGCCGTGCGGGCCGCAGGCAATAGCCTGCGGTTATGCCCCCCTGCCTAAATTCGATGGGTCGGGGTCCGGCGCAGGACGGTGCCCACCGCGCCGAGGAAGCGCCGGGCCATGACCGACATGGGTTCCAGCCGCGAGGTGACGGCCCAGACGCCGACCGAGGCGGCCGGCTCGAGCGGCCGCAGCACCATGCCCGGGGGCAGCACCGCCGGCAGGCTCCACTGCACGACCAGCGCCGCCCCCAGCGCGTGCTGGGCGAAGGCGATGGCCGTCACCGGCGAGTGCACCTCGATCGCCGCCGATGCCGCCAGCGCCTCGCCCATCCAGTCCACCAGCACCCGGCCCAGCGGCGCGGCGGTCGGGTAGCCGGTCCAGGACACCTCGCGCAGGTCCTGCGGCCGCACCACCGTGCGCAGCGCCAGCGGGTGGGTGGCCGGCAGCAGGCAGACCAACGGGTCGCGACCCAGTTCGGTGGCCTTCAGGTTGGGATGGTCCGGTGCCTGCATGGTGATGGCGACGTCAGCCTCGCCGGTGAGGAACCGCGCCGCCAGTTCGTCGTAGGTGACGTTGCGGCAGGACAGGTGCAGACCCGGGTGGCGCTGTACCAGGCCCTGCAGCGCCATGGGCACCAGGCGCTCGCCGTAGCTGGCGCTGGTGGCGATGCGCAGGCTGCCGGCGCCACTGCGCGCCAGGTTGCGCGCCAGGTCGTTGACGCGCTCCACGCCCCGGTAGAGGCCTTCGACTTCGGCGAACAGGCGGCGCGCCTCGGGCGTGGGCAGCAGGCGGGTGCGCTGCCGCTCGAACAGCTTGAATCCGAGCCGGTCTTCGGTGAGGGCCAGCATCCTGCTGATGGCCGGCTGCGAGACGTGCAGCATCCGGCCCGCACCGCTGACCGAGCCGGCCAGCATGATGGCGCGGAACACCTCGATCTGCCGCAGGTTGAGGCTGCGCCGCGGCTCCACGCCGCCATCGCCGCCGGCGGCCAGCCAGTCTTCTTCCAAGTCGAATCCACCTTCGGCCATAACGGCCGCTTATTGCCAGCGCACATTAATGTATGGGAACGGTCGGGCTTGCATGGCTATTCTGAAAGCCGCTTCCACCATCCCGACCAGGATCCCCCATGCGCTTTCCCCCGACACTCGCTTCGTGGCTCGCCGCCGCGGCGGCAGCTTCCCTTTGCGCTGTCGCTCCGGCGGCCCTGGCCGACTGGCCGGAGCGCCCGATCAACTTCGTCGTGCCGTCGGCCGCCGGCGGTTCGCCCGACGTGCTGTCGCGCGTGATCACCAACGAGCTCGCGAACATCCTCAAGACGCCGGTCGTGGTGGACAACAAGCCCGGCGCGGCGGGCAACATCGGCCTGCTGCAGATCATCAACAAGCCGGCCGACGGCTACACCATCGGCTATGGCAACGTGAACACGCTGGCGGTGAACCGGGCCCTGTTCAAGAAGCTGCCGTACGACGTCGACCGCGACTTGGTGCCCGTGGCGCACGCCTTCGACCTGTACAACGTGCTGATCGTGCGGGCCGAGTCGCCGTACCGGAGCGCCGGCGCGCTGATCGAGGCGGCGCGCAAGAACCCGGGCAAGCTGTCGTTCGGCGCTCCCGGCGTCGGCACGACGGGGCACATGAGCGGCGAGGTGTTCCGCTCGATGGCGAAGATCGACGTGCTGTACGTGCCGTACAACGGCGGCCCCGCCGCGCTGCAGGACCTGCTGGGCGGCCGCACCGACTTCCTGTTCGCCAACAGCTCCGAGGTCGTGCCGCTGGTGACCTCCGGCAAGGTGCGCGCACTCGGCGTCACCAGCCTGCAGCGCCTTGCGCTGCTGCCGAACGTGCCGACACTGGACGAGTCCGGCCTCAAGGGCTACCAGACCGTGGCCTGGGGCGGCATCGTCGCGCCGAAGAACACGCCCAAGGCGGTGGTCGACCAGCTCAATGCCGCCGTGCAGACGGCGCTGAAAGCGCCGGCCGTGCGGGAAGGCCTGGCCCGCCTGGGCGCGGTGCCCGCCGGCGGCACGCCCGAGCAGTTCAAGCAGATGATCGACCGCGAGACCACCCGCTGGGCCGGGATCGTCGAGGCGGCCAGGATCGAGAAGCTCGACTGAACGATGGCCGGCATTGCAAGCACCGGTCGCCTGCTGCTGGCCGGCGGCCTCGTGGTCGACGGCACCGGGGCCGCGCCGCGCCGGGCCGACGTGCTGGTCGAGGACGACCGCATCGCCGCCGTGGGCGCGCCGGGCACGCTGTCGGCCGAGCGGACCATGGACATCGGCGGCCGCGTGGTCGCCCCCGGCTTCATCGACTCGCACACGCACGACGACGGCTACCTGCTGGCGCATCCGGACATGACGCCGAAGGTCTCGCAAGGCATCACCACGGTGGTGACCGGCAACTGCGGCATCAGCCTGGCACCGCTGGTGCGCGAGCAGCTGCCCCAGCCGCTGGACCTGCTGGGGCCGCCCTCGCTGTTCCGCTTCCCGACCTTCGGCGCCTGGATGCAGGCGCTGCGCGCGTCGCCCGCCGCCGTCAACGTGATCCCGCTGGTGGGCCACACCACCCTGCGCGTGGCCGCGATGGCCGACACCCAGCGGGCCGCCTCGCAGGAGGAGATCGAGCGGATGCAGGACCTGCTGGACGAGGCACTGGACGCCGGCGCCTTCGGCATGTCGACCGGCACCTTCTATCCGCCGGCTGCCCATGCGCCCACCGAGGAGATCATCCAGGTCGGCCAGCCGATGCGCGAGCGCGGCGGCCTGTACGCCACCCACCTGCGCGACGAGGCCGACCGGATCGTGCCGGCGATGGAGGAAGCGCTGGAGATCGGCCGGGCCCTCGACTGCCTGGTCGTGTTCTCGCACCACAAGCTGGCCGGCGGCCGCAACCATGGACGCTCGGCCGAGACCCTGGCGCTGCTGGACCGTGCCGCGCGGCTGCAGCCGGTGTGCCTGGATTGCCATCCGTATCCGGCGACCTCGACCATGCTGCGGCTGGACCGCGTGCGCATCGCGAGCCGCACGCTGATCACCTGGTCGAGTGGCGACCCGCAGGCCGAAGGCCGCGACTTCGCCGACATCCAGCGCGAGCTCGGCCTGGACGACGAGCAGACCCTGGCGCGGCTGTCGCCGGCCGGCGCCATCTACTTCCTGATGGACCCGAAGGACGTCGAGCGGATCATCACGCATCCGCTCGGGATGGTCGGCTCGGACGGCCTGCCGTTCGACCGCCATCCGCATCCGCGGCAGTGGGGCACCTTCACCAACGTGCTGCGCACGCTGGTGCGCGAGCGCGGCGTGCTGTCGCTCGAAGCAGCGGTGCACAAGATGACGGGGCTGGCGGCCAGGCACTACGGTGTGGGCGACCGCGGACTGGTCGCGCCCGGCCTGAAGGCCGACCTGGTGGTCTTCGATCCGCAGCACGTGACCGACCGGGCGACGTTCGAGCAGCCGATCCAGGCCAGCCACGGCATGGAGCGGGTGTTCGTCAACGGGCAGTGCGTCTGGGATGGCCTGCGGCCCACTGGCGCCACGCCCGGCGAAGTGCTCCAGCGCGGCGCGCACCATGGCTGACGCGGGCGACGGCCTGCTGGGCGTCCTGGGCGGCATGGGCCCGCTGGCGGGGGCGGTCTTCGCCGCCCGGCTGGTGGCGCTGACCGACGCGCAGCGCGACCAGGACCACGTGCCCACCCTGCTGTGCAACGACCCGCGCGTGCCTGATCGCTCCTCGGCCCGCCTGGGCCAGGGCGACGACCCGCTGGAAGCGATGGTCGCCGGCCTGCAGCTGCTGGAACGCGCGGGCGCGACGCTGATCGCGATCCCCTGCAACACGGCGCATTTCTGGTACGAGCAGATGGCCCTGCGCACCCGGGTGCCGCTGCTGCACATCGTCCAGGCGGTCTGCGACGACCTCCAGGCGCTGGGCGCGCAGGGTCCCATCGGCCTGATGGGCACACCGGCGACGCTCCAGCAGGGCCTCTACCAGGGCCCCCTGGAAGCTTGCGGGTACAGCGTCCTGTGCCCTGACGAGGTCGGGTTGGCGCAATGCGTCCAGGCGATCGCGGCGGTCAAGGGCAACCGGCCGCAGGAGGCCTTCGCGCCGGCCGCCGCCTGCATCCGCAGCCTGCAGGCGCGCGGCGCCAGGGCAGTGGTGCTGGGGTGCACGGAGTTGCCGCTGGCCGTGCCGCACGAGCGGCGCGCGGCGTTCGGCTGCGTGCTGACCGATTCGATCGACGCCCTGGCGCGCGCGGCGCTCGCGCACCGCCGCCGGGCTGAAACGGCCAAGTGGCAGCAGCCGTCGGCGTCGCCGGCCTGACCTGGCGCAGGTGCGCCCAGGCCGGCGGTCGCCGACGCCGGTTCCTGCTGGCGCCTGCCTGACGCGCTGGCCCGGATGGGCCACAGTGGCGGCGGGGCGCACCTTGTGGCACGGATAATCCGCGGTTTTGTCTCGAAGGAGCGCGCGTGGATGTCGTCCTGCTGGTCAAGGCCGCGATCATGGGGGTGGTGGAGGGGCTCACCGAGTTCCTGCCGATCTCCAGCACCGGCCACCTCATCCTGGCCGGCACCCTGCTCGGCATGAACGACGAGAAGGGCAAGGTCTTCGAGATCGCGATCCAGACCGGCGCCATCCTCGCCGTCATCATCGTCTACTGGCAGAAGATCCGCGCCACGGTGGTCGCGCTGCCGACTCAGCGCCAGGCCCAGCGCTTTGCGGTCAACGTGCTGATCGCCTTCCTGCCTGCGGTGGTCCTCGGGCTGCTGCTCGGCAAGGCCATCAAGGCCAACCTGTTCAACGCGGCCGTCGTGGCCACCACCTTCATCGTGGGCGGCGTGGTGATCCTGTGGGCCGAGCGCCGGCAGCAGGTGGCGGTGCGCATCGAGGACGTCGATCAGATGACGCCGTGGGACGCGCTCAAGGTCGGCCTGGTCCAGTGCCTGGCGATGGTGCCGGGCACCAGCCGCAGCGGCGCCACCATCATCGGCGGCATGCTGCTGGGGCTGTCGCGCCGGGCCGCGACCGACTTCTCGTTCTACCTCGCGATCCCCACGCTGATCGGCGCCGGGGCCTACAGCCTCTACAAGGAGCGGGCACTGCTCACGGCCCAGGACCTGCCGCTGTTCGCGGTGGGGCTGCTGTTCTCCTTCCTCAGCGCCTGGGCTTGCGTGCGCTGGCTGCTGCGCTACATCTCCAGCCACAGCTTCGTGCCGTTCGCCTGGTACCGCATCGCCTTCGGCGTGGTGGTGCTCCTGACGTCCTCGATGGGCTGGGTCGACTGGCACGGCTGATCGCGGGCGCCGAGCACGGCGCGCCGTCCTACCCGGGGCGGGTGTTGAAGCCCGACAGTTTGCGCAGGGCGCGGCGGCGATGATCCTTCCAGCACGCAGCCCCAGGCTGCGCAGCGACACGACATGGATCAGCAGCACGAGCAAGGCACGTCCGACAGCAGACCAGCGGCCCCCACCGTGCCGGCGTCGCGCGCCGGCCAGGCACCGGCCGGGGACGCCACCAATTGGGGCGAGGGCGCCGCGACGGCTCTGGACAAGCTGCGCAGCGAGGACTTCCGCGGCCGTCGCAGCCGGCGACCTGCGGGGGACGGCCGGCCGTCGTCGGAGTGAGCGCGGCGCCGCGACCACGCGAACGCGCTGCGTTCCAGCACGGGGCTGCGGCGGCAGCCCTTCCTGTCCTGGCCGCGCTTCAGGCGCCCTGGCGGCTCGCACCAGCGTGCAACGGACGCCAGTCGTCTTCCGGCTGCGCCAGCCGGTCGACCACGATGCGCAGCACGTCGGGGTGGCTGGCCATCCCGAGATGGCTGGCCGTGACTTCGATGCTTTCCGAGCGGGCCGAGCGGCGCTCGAGGCAGCTGCGCCAGCAGACCACGCCGTCGCTCTTGCTGTAGACCGAGGTCGTCGGCACCGGCGGGCAGCGCCGCAGCCGCTCCCGGATCCCGCGGGGCAATTGCGCCACGTCGCCGTTGAGCATGCGGTAGAGCGCCTCGGCGTGCGTCGCACCGGGCAGCGCAGCGAACGGGGTGCCCAGCGTGATCACCTGGCGCACGCAGTCCGGCGACCGCCGGGCGAGCTCGCGCGCATAGATGCCGCCCAGGCTCCAGCCGACCAGGCTGACCTTGCGTCCGCTGTCGGCGTGGCGACGGCGCAGGTCGTAGTCCAGTCCGTCCAGCCAGCGGTCGAACTGCCCGTCCGGACCGGTGTTGATGCCACGCCCCCAGCAATGTGCGCTGAAGCCGGCATCGTCCAGGTACCGCCGCAGGTGCGAGGTGGTGAAAGGCGCGCCGCCGAGCCCGGGGAACACGACCACCGGATGGCCGTCGCCCACCGGCTCGGCGGGCGCCCAGAACCGCCCGGCACAGAGATCGAGCAGCGCCCGCAGCGGCTCCACCGCCAGGAGCCCCAGCGGCGGGGCCTGGTGGGCGGGGCGGAGGGAAGCAGTGGTCGCCATGCCGCCACTGTGCGGTCCGGGCCCATCCGCAACTGTGGGGCACGGGCAGGCGCTGCTGTAGGACGGCGGCAAGCCCGTGGCCGGGCGTGCCTCCTGCGCGCGACTACCTAGGGGGCGTCTTGCGCCATCGACCGCAGCGCCGCCTCGATCGCCGCGGCGGTGGCCACCGGCTTTTCCATCGGGAACAGGTGGCTGCCGTCCAGCATCATGAGCCGGCCCTCGGTGACCTTCTTGGTCATCGCCAGCCCGACCTGCCGCAACTCCTCGGACTGGCAGCCGCCGATGAAGGCCGCCGGACAGAACAGCGGATGCGCCCGCAGCACGCGTTCCATGTTGTGCGGCAGCGTGTTGTAGATGGCCGTCTCGACCTCGCGGTCGAAACCGAGCACCCGCTCCCCATCGGCATCGTCCATGCAGAGGTTCACGTAGTCGTGCAGCACCTGCTCGTCCCAGCGCGCAAAGGCCTTCTTGTGCCGGAAGTGCTCGAAGGCCGCCTCGCGCGAGGGCCAGCGGTTCTTGCGCTGCCGGCTGATGCGGCCCGGGGAGACCGAACCCACCAGCTGGGTCCGCTTGGCTGCGCCCAGCGCGGTGGCCTTCCAGCCGCCCAGCAGCGGCGAGTCCAGCAGCAGCACGCCGCGGGCCACCTCGGGGTGCCGCGCCGCGCACAGGATGCTGAGGAACCCGCCCAGCGAATGGCCGACCAGGAAGGCCGGCTCCCCGGCCTTGTCGACCTCGCGCTGGGCGAACTCGTGCAGCTGCTGGATCAGGTGCGGCCAGTTGTTGGTGACCGGGAAGCGCTCGTCATGGCCGAACTTGTCGACCGCCTTGACGGTGAAGCCGCGCGAACGCAGCTGCCGGAACAGCACGCCGTAGGTGGCGGCTGGAAAGCTGTTGGCGTGGGAAAAGACGATGAGGGACATGGGGGAGGAAGGCCGCTCGGGTTCGGGGCAGGACGGGTGGGCGGCCCGCGCGCCGCGGCCCGGCGGTGTCAGCCAGCGGAGCGCCGCGCGCTCAGATCAGCTTCTCGTCGGGCCGCGTGAGCTTCTTCAGCGGCTTGTGGTGCGCGCCGGCGACCTTCAGCGGCGTGTCGGTGTGGGCGTCGTCCCAGACCGGGTCTTCCAGGCTGTCGAACACCTCGCGCAGCTTTTGGCCCCAGCTGGAGTGCAGCATCCGGTAGTACGGATTGGCCATGTCGATGCAGACCAGCCGGTCGGTCTGGAAGCGGTCGGCCTCGTACACGGCCAGGTCCAGCGGCGGGCCGACCGACAGGTTGGACTTCATGGTCGAGTCCATCGACACCAACGCGCACTTGGCGGCCTCGTCCAGCGGCGTGTCCGGGGTGATGACCCGGTCGAGCACGGGCTTGCCGTACTTGGATTCGCCGATCTGGAAGTAGGGCGTCTCGGGCGTGGCCTCGATGAAGTTGCCGGCCGAGTACACCGAGAACAGCCGCATGCCTTCGCCGCGGATCTGGCCGCCGAAGATCAGCGAGATGTTGAACTCGACGCCGGCGTCCTTGAGCGCGTCGGCGTCGCGGTCGAACACCCGCCGCACCGCCTGGCCCAGCACGCGGGCGGCGTCGAACATGCTGCGGGCGTTCCAGATCGTGATGGGCTCGCCGCCGTCGGGGTCCTTGAGCTGCTCGACCTGCAGGATCTCGCGCACCGACTGCGAGATCGACAGGTTGCCAGCGGTCAGCAGCACCATGAAGCGGTCGTTCGGCCGCTCGTACACGATCATCTTGCGGAAGGTGCTGATGTGGTCGACGCCGGCGTTGGTGCGCGAGTCGGACAGGAACACCAGGCCCGCGTTGAGCTTGATGCCGACGCAGTAGGTCATGGCTGGGCTCCACAAGCGCCGGTGGGGGGGCAGGCTCGGTTCATGGAAGTTTCTTCTTCAGCGCGTACAGCGCGTCGAGCGCCTCGCGGGGACTCATGGTATCCGGGTCGAGGGCGGCCAGTGCGGCTTCGACCGGGCTGGCCACCGGCGCGACGGGCTCGGGCGGCGGCGCGAACAGGTCGACCTGCTCGCGCGCCAGTTCCTGCTGCTGCTCGAGCGCCCCCAGCGCATGCTGGGCATGGCGCACCACGGCCGCCGGCATCCCGGCCAGCCGGGCCACCTGGATGCCGTAGCTGCGGCTGGCCGGCCCCGGCTGGATCTCGTGCAGGAAGACGATGTCGCTGCCCGCCTCGGTGGCGCTCACGTGCACGTTCACCGCGGCGTGGTGCCGGGCCGGGAATTCGGTCAGCTCGAAGTAGTGGGTGGCGAACAGGGTGTAGGCCTGGGTGCGGTCGTGCAGGTGGGCGGCGATGCCGGACGCCAGCGCCAGGCCGTCGAACGTGGAGGTGCCGCGGCCGATCTCGTCCATCAGCACCAGGCTGTGGGCCGTGGCGGCGTGCAGGATCTGGGCCGCCTCGGTCATCTCCAGCATGAAGGTGGACTGGGCGTTCGCCAGGTCGTCGGCTGCGCCGATGCGCGTGTGGATCGCGTCCATCGGTCCCAGCCGGCAGGCGGCCGCCGGCACGTACGAGCCCATGGCGGCCAGCAGGCAGATGAGCGCGACCTGCCGCATGTAGGTGCTCTTGCCGCCCATGTTGGGACCGGTGATCACCTGCATGCGCTGCTTCGGGCCGAGCCGGCAGTCGTTGGCGATGAAGGCGCCGCCCGAGGTCTCGGCCAGCCGGGCCTCGACCACCGGGTGGCGGCCCTGCGCGATGTCGATGCCCGGCTCACGGGTGAACTGGGGCCGGCACCAGCCGAGCGTCAGGGAGCGCTCGGCCAGGGCGCACAGCGCGTCGACCGACGCCAGGGCGCGGGCCAGCCGGGTGAGCGTGGGCACGTGCGGTTGCAGCGTGTCCAGCAGCTGCTCGTACAGCCATTTCTCGCGCGCCAGCGCCCGCTCCTGCGCCGACAGCGCCTTGTCCTCGAACGCCTTGAGTTCGGGCGTGATGAAGCGCTCGGCGTTCTTGAGGGTCTGGCGGCGCCGGTAGTCGTCGGGCACCTTGTCCAGCTGGCCCTGCGTCACCTCGATGTAGAAGCCGTGCACCCGGTTGAACTGCACGCGCAGGTTGGCGATGCCGGTGCGGGCGCGTTCGCGCGCCTCCAGCTCCAGCAGGAAGCCATCGGCGTTGTCCTGGATGGCGCGCAGCTCGTCGAGTTCGGCGTCGTGGCCCGCGGCGATCACGCCGCCGTCGCGCACCAGCGCGGCGGGCTCCTCCATCAGCGCGCGTGCCAGCAGGTCGGCGCAACCGGCCGGCGGCACGAGGTCGTCGCGCAGGCGTGCCAGCAGCTCGGTCGACGCTTCCAGCCCGCCGGCCAGGAGGCGGGCCTTCTCGAGCGACTGGCGCAGCCCCACCAGTTCCCGCGGGCGCACCTGCCGCAGGGCGGTGCGCGCCGTGATGCGCTCCACGTCGCTGGTGCCTTTGAGCTCGGCGCGCAGCCGCTGGAAGGCGCCGCCGCGCAGCGCGTCGATGGCGTCCAGCCGCTGCGTCGCCTGGCTGCGATCGCGGCGCGGCTCCAGCAGCCAGCACTTCAGGAGCCGGCTGCCCATGCCGGTCATGCAGGTGTCCAGCAGCGAGAACAGGGTTGGCGCGTCCTCGCCGCGCAGCGTCTGCACCAGCTCGAGGTTGCGGCGGGTGGTGATGGGCAGGTCGATCAGCTCGTCGTCGCGCTGGACCTGCAGGCTCTGCACGTGCGACAGGGCCCGGCCCTGGGTGTGCTCCGCGTAGCTCAGCAGCGCAGCGGCCGCCGCGTGCGCGTGCACCAGCTCGTCGGCGCCCCAGGCGGTGAGCGTCGCGGCGTTCAGCTGCTCCAGCAGCTTGCGCAGGCCCAGGCCGGCGTCGAACTGGAAGGCCGGGCGCTCGGTGAGCGAGACCCGGGTGGAAAAGCGCAGGGCCTGCAGGCGCTGCGTGAACGCGGCGGTGACGTCGGCGCCGTAGAGCAACTCGCTGGGCGCGATGCGCGCCACCCAGGCCTCGAGTTCGTCGCCGGCACATTCGGCCAGCTGCAGCGCCCCCTGGGTCACGCTCAGCCAGGCCAGGCCGCAGCGGTGGCGCGAGCCCTGGTGCACGGACAGCAGCACCGCCTCGCTCTTGTCGGCCAGCAGCTCGCTGTCGGTCAGGGTGCCGGGCGTGACGACGCGCACCACCTTGCGCTCCACCGGACCCTTGCTGGCGCCGACGTCGCCGACCTGCTCGCAGATGGCGACCGATTCGCCCAGGCGGATCAGGCGGGCGAGGTAGCCCTCGACCGAATGGAACGGCACGCCGGCCATGACCACCGGCTGGCCGGCCGACTGGCCGCGCCGGGTGAGGGTGATGTCCAGCAGCCGCGCGGCCTTCTCGGCGTCCGCGAAGAACAGCTCGTAGAAGTCCCCCATCCGGTAGAACACCAGCGTGTGCGGATGCTGCGACTTGATGGCCAGGTACTGCGCCATCATGGGCGTGTGAGCAGAATCCTTTGTCTTTGTGGGCTCTGGGGTTTCCAAGGGTGACGCTTCTAAGTTGGCGGTCTGAAAAGAGATTTCTCGCCGAGGCGTAGGTTTCGAGCTGTGCAGGAAACTTCATTGCACTGCATTGCACTTGCGGCCGTGGCGTAGGATTCCGGAAGTCCTGCGCGGAAGTTACGCGGCGGGCTCTCAAAAACCTACGCCAGTGAACTAGAAAAATGAACTTTGACGCCCGTGCCGCAAAGCTGCTCCAGGTCGGCGCGCATCTTACCTTTGAGGGTTGTCCGGGGCTTCGCCTTGAAGTGTCCGCCAGTAGGCGGACGTGGATCTACCGATACAAGTCGCCAGTCACAGCCCGCATGAAGCAGGTTCGCATCGGGCACTGGCCCGCCATGTCGCCAGCGAAGGCCGAGGTGGATTGGGCGGACTTGCGTCAGCAACGCGATGCTGGCCGCTGTCCCGCAACGGAACGCCGCCAGCAGCGCACTACTGAGCAGGATACGATTGATGAAGCGGATGCGGTCTACCGCGTGCGCGACCTAGTGCGCGAGTACGTCGATGGGCACCTCCGGCATAACCGCAAACCCAAAGGCGCTGCCGAGATGGAGCGGCTGCTCACTACTCTGCTGGGACCGATCGAGGAGCAGCCCGCTGCCACGGTCACCCGCGCGCAAGCGTTTGACTTACTAGACAGCGTGGCCAAGCGCGCCCCTGTCGTTGCAGGGCAGCTGCGTGGCGAACTAGGTGCAGCGTGGGATCGTGCTCTGGATGCAGGCCGACTTGTTAATGCGACGAACTGGTGGCGAGTCGTCTTGCGAGGCAAGATGAAGAGCCAGGGCAAGAAGATCTCAGGCAAACACGTGGGGGTCGACAAGCGCTTCTTGAACGACTCCGAGGTCGGGAAGCTCATAGCTTGGCTGCCGAATTTCAGCAAGCTTGTTCACGATGTGTTGACCATGTACCTGTGGACGTGCACACGTGGTTCCGAGATCGTCTCGATGGAAAGGCAAGAAGTCTGCGATGAGCAGGGAGAGCTGTGGTGGACTATCCCTAAGCACAAGACGAAGAACTCCCGTCGCCCCCTGGCGACGGACCTGCGAGTGCCGCTGATGGGGAGAGCTGCCGAAGCCAAAGCGTGCGCGGGGTGATCAAGGTCATGATCGCGCGCATCTTGGCCCTGAGCTCCCGGTCGCTTTTCGTGTTGATCTCCACCTCGATGCAAGCAGTGGTTTCGATGCCGTCTTGATCAACTTGGCGCACCAGAAGGTCTGGCCTGGCAAGACTGTTCATGCTCCGCAGCTCGCGGTCAGCTCGAATGCGGCGGAGGCCCGCCAGGTCAGTCGGCAACCGTGCGAGCGCCTCGTGCTGTACTGCGATCTCATGGGTTAGCAGTGAGAGCGTTAGGCGCTCGGGATGGGTGAGGTACTTGACGGGCCTAGCCAGCGCCGTTTCCGCCACTCGCACTCCGAGGGCGGTCAGTGCCCAAACTGCTACGCTTGCAAGGGGAACAGACACTTTGCGGACCAGGCCTGCGCGCTGGAGACGAGCGCAGACCCCCTTGGCTTTGATCGCGAGGAGAGTTCGCAAGATCGGCTCAGTACTGTGGCCCATGATGGCGAGCCACGCGCAAACCAGTCGCGCTTTTTCCTCCGCCCTTTCTCTGGGCGTCTGGTGTTGGAGATAGTCGCGGGGGCACGGTGGTCGCATGGCTACAGATGGCGTTGAGATGCACCGTCTAGCGCCTCGATCAGGTGCGTGAGCACCCTGCTCATCACATGCCCCGCTACGTACCAGCTACATGCCAGGGTGTAGGCCTCCACCTAGTTGGACCGATGACGCCAGGGTACCGACGACTCGCCGCCAAGCGGCGACCCCGCTAGGGCGGGGCGGGGTCGTCTCCGGCCTGGACGGCCGGCCCCTTGCTTGCGCGGCCTGCCGCTTCGCGGCCGGGTCCCCGCCCCGATGTGGCTGTCGCGTCCTGCACGGACGTCGACAGCCACCGCGGCGGGGACCCGGCCGCTGCCGCGGCCGTGGCTCCGCCCCCCCACAGCCGCCCCGCGCTGGGGCGCGGGCCACTCCGACCTTCGGTCTGCGTTGCGTGCAGTGCGGCGCCCCCGCGCCTCGGGACCGTGGGCGGTCCCGAGGTGGGCCGCTGTCGCGACCCACCGCTTCGCGGCTTCACGCCGGCCTGGCGGCCGCCGTTTGAGCCCGGGCTGGGGCCCGGGCGAGTCCTTGCTGAGCGACGTGCCAGCTCCCTCCGAGCGAGCAGCACAGAGCTGGCAAGTCGGTTGTCAAGGCTGGCCGTGTCTGCACTAAACACCTTTGTTCAAGAGACCGACGGCTTCGGCAGGCGGCGCGCGTGCGTAGGGCTAGCCTTACGGACGCAGCGGCGAAGCTACGGCGGACTCAGATCAGACCGCCGCATCGGTCCTACGCCCGCAAGGCTGGGGAGGCGGTGCTTGCGTCGGGCGCGACACTGCTTTCGCTGCGCACCTTCTCCCCCTTCGCGCAGCCCTAGGCCCTCCGGCACCGCCGCGGGGGCCCTTTTTCTTAGGTCAGGCGGCGTCGGCCCGCACGGCGGCCCATGACCAGTGCCTGCTGCGGCCGCGACGGTGCTGCCGCAGTTCGAAGGTGATGCGGACCGCGCCTTGGCCGGGCACGTCAATGACGATAGAACGCCGCGGCTCGCCCGCCTCAGCCAGTCCAGGCGTCGGTAGCTTCATGGCGCCGCGCCCAACTATGGCCCCGCCGATCAAGGCCAGAATGCCATTGTCGACCAGGGGTGGGGATGGTGGAGGATCTATCCCGGGCTGGGCTCGTATCACCGGAGCCGGCCTGCACCTCGCCCCTCAGAGGAACATCGGCCATCAGGTGCATCACCTGCCAAGTGCAGACGTCCACATGCTGCAGGGTATCGCGCTGGCGGACTACGGCCAGTACGTCGCCAGGCTGCAGCCTCTCGTGCGGTCGCCAGCCCTGGGTACTCAGCGCACGAGCGTGGCTAGCCTGATCAGCTGGTATTTTGGTGAACACTGTTCAAGCATACAGCTCAAAGTGCGATCGCGTTTGTGCAACAGCGCCCGACAGGGATTTGGCGAGCGCAGCGGTATGCGACTAGCCCGGTCGTTAAGGGGGCCGCTTCCTGCACAGCTCGGCTCGGAACCCTGATCAGTGCTCGACTGCTGCCGTTCGGGTTGATGGACGCGCTTCGCGGATTTGCCGCCGAGCGCGCCCTATGATGGGTTTGAGCTGACGTTACGTTCACATGCCATCGCCCGAACTCACCGGCGGCGCCGGATTCACCTTCGAAGATGCTGTCGCGGGCTGTTACCTTGCGGCCCTCGTCAGCGGCACGACTGCGCCGGGCCTCGACGCTAGGGTGGTGCAGCGCGTGGCGCAGCAGCAAGGGGACGCCGGTGAGCCGCTGGATGACGTGATCGTCGATGCGGTCGCGTCCGCTGACCAAACGACCATGCGCCTGTCGCTGCAGGTCAAGCGATCGCTGACGGCGTCGGACGCCGCGAGCAACACTGACTTCCGGGAAGTGATCCAGCGGAGTTGGCGGACGCTGCAAAAGCAAGACTTTCGGGAACATCTGGACCGGGTTGGCGCGGCCGTTGGCACGATGTCCGACGATAGCCACCGGCAGTTCACCACGGTGTGCGAATGGGCACGGGCATCCGAGTCGCCAGCATCCTTCTTCCAGCGGTTCAGCAATGGTGGTGGTGCATCGCAGGCGCACCAGGCGATCGTCCACGCAGTTCGCCAGTGCGCGGTGGTAGACACCGGGCCGCTGCAGGATGACGCCCTGCATCGGCTGTTGTCGCATCTGGTCATCATCAAGTTCGACCTGATGCACGAGGGCTCGACTACCGCGGCCTCCGCGCTGGCCTCCCTGCAACGGGCGTTGGCGCCCGGGCAGCACGCGCGCGCGCAGGACCTGTGGGACCACTTGCGGCAGATCTCGCGCGATGGCGCGGGCCGCAGGGAAGAGTTCAGCCGTGCCTCGTTGCTGCGGCGCTTGCCGGCCGGCTACCGCTTCGCTGGCGCGCCCGCGCTCACCGCTGATCTGCAGGTGTTGCGCGAGAGCAGTCGCCATTGGCTGGCGCAGCAGGCCCATGACATCGGCGGCACCCACGTGGATCGGACCGACCTGCGCGCCGCACTTGCGACGCAAATGGAGCGGCACCGGCTGACGCTGATCAAGGGCTTGCCGGGTACCGGCAAGACCGTGCTGCTGCGAGACCTGCTGGAGCGCTGCTCCGCCGACGGCACCACTCTGTTCTTGACGGCGAACCGGCTGTCCGGCCGCAGCTGGGGCGAGAACGCCGTCGCCATGGGTCTCTCGACCGTGGCCATCGAGCCGCTGCTGATCGAGGTCGCGGCCACCGGTCACGCGGTGCTGTTCATCGACGGCTTGGACCGCATTGCCCCTCAACAGCGCGCGGTGGTCACGGACCTTTTGGGCCAAATCCTGGGCAGTCCGGCCTTGGCCTCCTGGCGGATCGTCGCGACCGCACGGGACGCTGGCATTGAACCGCTGCGCAACTGGGTGCCCCCGGCGTTGATCGCGGGCAGCGGCGTCGGTTACGTCGACGTCAAGGACTTGTCTAACGATGAAGCCGCGGGTCTGGTCGCGCGCCTGCCCGCGCTGCGGCCGTTGTTGATCGGCGGCGACGACCGGGTGAGGGCCCTCGCGCGCAGGCCTTTCTTCGCATCCGTCCTGGCCCGCGGCCTCGCCGGCTACCCCGCGGGCTTCGCGCCGCGCTCCGAACTGGACCTGGTACGGGCGTGGTGGGCGCGCGGCGGCTACGACGCGCCGGACACCCAGGTTCTGGCGCGGCAACAGGCCTTGATTGAACTCGCGCAGCGCAGCGTGCGCGAACTTGGCCGCGACGTGCGAATCCGAATGCTGTCTCCCGCGACGCAGGCCGCCCTGCCGGCGCTGCAGCAGGATGGGTTGGTGCACCAGGTCCGAAGCGGTCTGACGGTGCAGTTTGCGCACGACATCTTCTTCGAGTGGTCGCTCCTGCATCTGCTGCTCGACGAACGTGAGCACTGGATCCGCGTCTTGACCGACGCCGGCGAGCCGCCCGCGCTGGGTCGCACCGTGGAACTGCTTTCCCAGGACACCTACGTCGATCCTGAAGAATGGGGACAGCACTTGAAGGCGCTGGAAGCGCCCGCCCTGCGGCCGCAATGGTTGCGGGCCTGGCTCATCGCCCCAGTATTCACGACGGATTTCAGCGGTCATACCGATGCATTGACGGCAACGCTCGCGGCCGACAATCACCGGCTGCTGGGGAAGCTGCTGGTGTGGATGCGTGCCGAGAAGACCACACCCAATCCCCATGTGCTGTCCGGCCAGTTGGGCGGGAACTTGGCACCGGCCGAGCGCATCCGGATCGCCGACCTGCTCGGGTGGCCATCAGACTTCGGCGCCTGGGAGCGCCTGCTCACCTGGGCGCTCGACCACATCGACGACATCCCCGACCCCTGCCTGCGCGAGCTGGTGGCGTTGTTCCAGACCTGGCAGGTCCCGCTGATGGACTTGCCGCACCCGCTCTCACGCCGGATCGTGGAGCAGTGCGCTAGTTGGCTGCACGCGATCGAGGACGCCCACCAGTCCCCCCCGTGGCGGCCCGCGGACGACGCTGAGCCAGCCGAACTTGCGCCCCGGGTGCCGGGCGGCGTCGATTCGGAACTGCGGGCTATAGTGCTGCGCGCCGCACGTGCCTTTCCGGACGTGGTCCGCGCCTACTTGGTCAAGATCGAGACGATCAAACGCCTGCAGGAATCCGCCTTCCGCGAGGTGATGGGCCACGCGGCGCTGCTGTCGCAGACACACCCCGAACTGCTGGCCCAAGTTGCCCGCCGGAGTTTCCTGAACGAGCTGCCGGACGATCAGCAGGCCCGGGAGCGGCGCGAGTCGCGGGAGCTAGCGTCCCGTATCGCCGCCCTCCGGGCCAAGCCGGAGGCGGAGCGCACCCGGCACGAACAACGCGCGCTGGACCACCTTCCGTTCTCGATGAGGTCGTCCAGGTCTTTCTCGGATCACGACTGGGACCGGCTGTCGATAGGCGCCGAATTTCAGGGCTACTTTCCGGCGTCGCCGCTGCGTGAGCCCTTCAATGCGCTTCTGGCGCACGCGCCCGCAGTCGGCCGGACACTTGTGCGCGACCTCGCCAACCACGCGGTGTTGGCCTGGCGCCAGCTGCACCGGCACAGCGGCCGCTACGGCACCCCCCTGCCGCTGGTGTTGGAGTTCCCATGGGGGCGTCAGGAGTTCTGGGGCGCGCCTCAGCACTACGCTTGGTCGCGTGGCCACGGAGGCCCCCAAGTGCTGGAGTGCGCGATGATGGCCCTGGAGCACTCGGCTCTCCAGCAGCTGGCGGCGGGCCGCCCCGCAGGTGAGATCTTGCAAGAGCTGGTGGAAGGCCACACTAGTCTCGCAGTGCTGAACATCGCGGTGCTCATCGCCCTTCGGGCGCGGGAGGTGTCGGCGGTGAGCCTACCGCTGGTGAGCAGTCACCGGCTCTGGCGCCTGGATCTAGACCGCAGCCTGCAGGAGCGGCAGCTGCAGTCGGCCAATCTCATCGGATTCACGAGCGACGATGAGCACCGCAAGGCCGTAGTCGAAGCCAATGGGATTCAGGAGCGGAGCCTGGACATCCGATGGCTGGTGCAACTTTTCGCACTGGCACCAGACAAGGGGCTGCGTTCGGCGTGTCGAGCCGCGCTGGACCGTTTTCCCTTCGAGCTGGAGCTCGAATACGTGGAGTCGGCGCCCAGCGAAGCGCAATTGGCGAGGATGCGCCGCGATGCGGAGTTGTGGGCCGAGTTTGGGCACCAGGAGAACTATGTCAAGGTTCCCGTCCACGGCCGCACGGACGTGGTTGGCATCGAGATGCGCAGCGCGCGGCATGCCGCTCCGGAAATTCTGGCGGCGCGACAGCACTCCGAGGAAATCGCCCGCGAAGCGGAGCTGTGGCTTTGGGTGCAGAAGTGTTTCGAGGCAGGCGCATTGGCACCAGGGTTAGCCGCAGCCGAAGCCGTTGAGCGAGCTAAGGCGATGGCTGCCGCGGTCGCTGCGGGAACAGCTGCTTCGCTGATGCCGGACCATGCTGTGGCCCATGCTTGCATCGCCGGCACCGCTGCGGTCGTGTTGTGCTTCGACGGATCAGCTGGATATGCTGGGTGGGCCCGCAATACCGTCGAGGTCTACCGCGACCAAGTCGACTCCCCCGCGGACGACCTTTCTACCAAGTCGCGCAATCCCTGGCACCCGAAGCTCTTCGTCGCACGAGCGCTGGCGGCCAGCATTCGGAGTGGCCGTGAGCAAGCGGACGATCGGGCGGCGCTGTACCGGTTGGTGGTCCACCCGCAGGAGGCCGTCGCGCTGAAAGCGCTGGAGGGCATCGCAGCCTGCTGGGAGCAGGATGCGCGGTTCGCCTGGTGCGGCTTCAATCTCGGGCTGCGCCTAGCGCAGCACCGGCGAACGACAGCGGACCACCGGCTGAGCGCTTCAGACCGTGCCCGCATGGAAGACGATCGCAGGATGCTCGCCCTGGGCGAGACGATGCGCGAGTTGTCCGCGCCAGAGGAATTTCCCCCTTGGGTGCAGCCCCTGCCGTCCTGGACCCGGGTGGCGACGGAGGCAGACGATGAGCCTAAGCAGCCCGACGAAAGCGGGTGGCGCCGGTCTGAGGACGTCTGGCTCAGTGACTTCGCGGCTTCAGTTCTGCAGCGCGTTCCCGCCACGGCCGTTATGCAAAGCCCAGCGCGGGGCCGGTACCTCGAAGTCCTGGAAGGATTTGTCGCATGGACACTGGACAGCGTCAACCCGGTGTGGCGCGCCGATGGGCGCCACGGCAGGCCGTGGAACGGCGGCGAGCTATTCCATTGGTTGCGCCAATTGGGCCGGTCCCTTGCGCGTGTGGCGGAGCGGCTTCCGGCATCGGAATTCCGCGAGCGGCTGCTTGGCCCCATCCTGGGCCAGCCCGACGAGGTGGCGATGCGGCTGCTCGGTCCACTCACCGGTGATCTCGCGGCCTCGGGCGTGCTGGATGCCCCGTGCCTGGACCCCAATGTGCTGGGCGTGCTGGAGATGGTTCTGGATCGAGTGCTTGACCACCGCGACTTCCGCCGCTCCGCCTACAGCGATGGCAGCATAAGTGGCTACGACATGCCCGAACTGATCAAGGCCTTCCTATGGGTAGCGATCGACGGTGCGAACGCGGCCACTAGGTTCGCGAACGGCCGCTGGGACGACCTGCCGCAAGTGCTGCCGCTTGTGGACAAGCTGGTTCGTCAGGGTGGCTGGATTCCCTTCGTCGCGACCCAGTACGTGACCCTGTGCGAGCGCGCTGGCAGCGCGTACCCCGTGGAGACGTTCGCCGACCAAGTCCTCGCGCAACTGCGGCATGGTCGTCTGCCCGAAGGGTGGCGAGGCACCGCCATACCAGCCGCGCTCGCGGGGCTGGTGCAGGCCCATGCTGCCCGCCACCTTCCGCTGCCGACGGAACTCGCTAGAAAGCTGCTGCATGTCTTGGATGCCCTGGTAGATCTCGGCGACCGTCGCAGCGCAGCGCTACAGCAGATGGAAGCTTTTCGCGGCGTACGACTTCCGCCGCGCGAAGACGGTGTGGGCTCCCATGCGCTGTAAACGTGGCTACTGGGCAAGATCAAGGACGCTTGCAGTGACTTGCGGTCACGAGCCCTCGCCACGTCGCGGCGAGTTACGTGGTGCCAATGTGACTATGGTTCGATCACACCACCTCAGTGGACCGGCAAAGCGCTGCACCGTCCCCAGCAACATCTTCACCGGCTGGACGAACGCGTCGCACGCGTCGAGCAGATGAAGCGCCAGGTTTCGGCGCGCGACGCGAAAGTCGGGGAGCGCGAACCGTTGGTGCCCAGCTTCGACGCGCTTGTCCAGCGCTGGATGGGGGGCGCGTGATGCTCGTGACTCCCGCCACGTCACAGGCCGCCCAGTGGTCTGTGACGATGGACCTGGCGCTGTTCGAGCGCGGAGGGCACGGCGCATCATCGTTCGGCTGGAGAGGTGCTGGAAGAGCGGCCAATGATGCCGGCCCAGGGCCGGGCCGCCTTCGACGAGATCGCCGTGCGGCGCGAGCGGGCTGCCGAGGCGGAGCGGCGCCGAAACATTGCAGCCACACGTCTGAACCAACGTCGGACTGAACTTCCCACCAAAAAACGGAGTCAGAAAACTGGCGCGAAAAGCAGTGCCGTATAACGGCGCAACGAAAAAACCACAAAAAACACGCGAAAAACACACGAAAAAAACGCAAGCGCGCACTTGAATCAGTAAACTCGCCGCACCACGTGTGTATGTGTAGGTACGCACGCAGCATCACTAATCATGGCAGTCAACAGCACATATCTCGGCGCAGCGAAGGTCACTGGGCAGGAAGCAGAAGCTTTTGCCCGGAAGATCACGCACGGTCGGGGTAACAAGGCTGCCTCTGCTGCCGCCAAGAACGGTCGGCATATGACGACGGTCTTCGCCCGCAAGGGCGTGGCGACCTTCACTCTCAAGAAGTCGACGAGCGCTAAGTAACTCGTTGTGGCAACCGCTGCAGCGCCGCGTTACGCCATCCGGCTCATCCACCCTGACGACGGCTGCAACGCGCTGAGGCTGGGCGATGCAGCCTTTGCGCCGCTGAAGGCGTTCCTGAAGGGTCAGGCCAAGCGCTATCACAAGGCAAACCTCGCCAGGACGTTCGTCGTGGTGGAGGAGGGCCAGACGCGCGTGGTGGCGTATGCGACCATCCTCTGTACCCAGGTGAAGGTGACTGACGTCCAAGCGCCTGAGGGGGAGGCGGAATTTCCGTACGGAGATTTCCCCGCCCTTCGCCTTGCACGGCTTGCGGTTGACTCCCGGCTCCAGGGCGGGGGGATGGGCAGCATGCTGGTGGACTTCATCATGTCGATCGCGCGAGACCAGATCATGCCGAACGCCGGGTGCCGCTTCTTGATCCTGGACGCGAAGCCGCAGTCCGTTGCCTTCTACCGAAAGAAGGGCTTCTCGGCCATTGGTCAGGTCCCCGACGGTGAGGGTGCCACGACGCTTATGTTTGTTGACCTGCATCGCCTGACCGACGAGTAGGCACGGTGAGCGAGCCCTGGCTGCCAGCTCAGCGGGGTGTCAGAATCACGAATTGAGCGCGGCACGCGCTGCAGTGGTACCGGCGCGACCAGGGTACGTTCCGCCATGAGGTGGATCGGACTCTGAGCCGGCACAGTCGCTGGCAGGGCCCGGCTCAGCCGTTGCGGCTCAGTCCTACCGCTAGCAGACCTATCCCCCTCTCTCCTCTAGTTACCAGTCCCAACGCGATCCCAGCGCCCTCATGCGTATGCAGCGAGCGGCGTGGGATTTGGCGTAACTTTCGAGGCGGGGCCGACAATGTCCAAGGGGAACACGCCCCGCCATCATCGGCGTGTGGGCGCTGAAGTCGGACGGCTCGGCGGACGCGGGACTGCTCATGAAGGCGCCGATTATCGGGGGTGGCGCCGGTGCCGCCCCCGCGGGTGCCCACCGTCCGCCTGGCGGTCGCCCACACGCCCCGTGGCGGGTGTCCTACAGGTGGGTGGCCCGACCATTGCGACCATGATCCCCACGCACCGAATGCGCAGGGAGAGCAGCATGTCCGGCCAGAACCACAAGGGCGACTTCGTCATGGTGCCTGCGCACCAGATCGGCTACCTGCGGGTGATCTGCGGCGCCGCGAGCCGTGCCGCCGCCCGGGCCCAGGAGTCGGCGGCCGCCGCCCGGCTCGAGATGGTCGACGCCATCGGCACCGGCATCCATCCGTCGCAGCTGCAGCATGCGTGGCGGCTGCAGCGCGAAGCCATCCAGAAGATGAACGTGGTGTTGTTCTTCGGACAGCTCTACGTCTCGACCTTCCGCCGCCATCCCCCGCGCGGGCCCTCGCTGGCCTGGGACGACGGCGCGAGCTGAGCCCGCAGCCGCCGCGGCCGGCGCTCAGCTGCGGACGTCGGCGCGCGGATCGCGTCCCTGCGAGGCACGCGGTCCGTCGCCGCCAGGCCCCTGGGCCAGCTGGGTCGCTGCGCCCGGCGAGCCGTCGCTCCTGGCCGCCGCCCGCTGGTCGGCGCCCCGCGGATCGTCGATGTTGATCTGGCGCAGGTTCGGCAGGCAGTGCGGATGGTCGCGGGCCAGCAGCGTGAACAGCGCCTCGCGCACCTTGCAGCCCAGGTCGAACGCCGGCCCCGCGGCCCGCGCGGACACCAGCACCCGCAGCTTCATCGACTGCTCGGTCGCATCCACGACCACCAGCTGCGCCGTGCGCTTGTCCCATTCCGGCGCGGCTTCCACCACGCGCCGCACCTCGGCCCGCAGCACGTCGAGCGGCGTGGTGAAGTCCACGTACAGGATCACCGACTGGTGGATCTGCGCGCTCGACCGCGTCCAGTTCTGGAACGGGTTCTCGATGAACCACTGCAGCGGCACGATCAGGCGCCGCTCGTCCCACAGGCGCATCACCACGTAGCTGCCGGTGATCTCCTCGACCCGGCCCCATTCGCCGTTGATGATCAGCACGTCGTCCAGCCGCAGCGGCTGCGCCAGCGCGAGCTGGAGGCCGGCGATCAGGTTGCTGAACACCGGCCGCGCGGCCAGGCCGCCCACGATGCCCAGCACCCCCGCCGAGGCCAGCAGGCTGGCGCCCACCTGGCGCGCGCCCGGGAAGGTCATGAGCGCCATCGCCGCGCCGGCGATCAGCACCACGATCATGGCGCTGCGCGCCAGCACGCGGGCCTGGGTCTGGATGCGGCGCGCCTGGATGTTGTCCTCGACGTCCACCGGATGCCGGGCGATCACGCCCATCGCCACGCCACGGATGGCCGACATCGCCAGCCAGGTCATGGCGGCGATCAGCAGCAGGCCGTTGACGTGCCGCACGTTGTCGATCAGGTGGAGCGTGTTGGGCGCCACCTGCCAGACGAGCTGCAGCGCCAGCAGCGGCATCGCGGCGCCGGCCGGACGCTCGATGTTGGCCAGCACGGTGTTCAGGATCGGCGCGCCGCGCGTCGCGCGCCGCAGCAGCGAACCCAGGATGCGGTGCGCCAGCAGCGCTGCGACCACCGCGACCAGGGCCAGCGTGGCCGTGGCCATCCACGGATCCTGCTGCAGCAGGTCGGCCAGCACCGCGGTCATGTCAGCGCGGGCTGCCGTCGGTGGCGTCGTCGGTCGCGTCGCTGTCCTGCGTGTCCGCGCTGGGTGTGGTCTCGGGCGGCACCAGGTCCTGCGCCTGGCGCACCGAGGCCTTCTCGCCGGCGGTCGCGAACTTGCTGTACTTGCCCAGCATGCCGACCAGCTGGCCGTAGACGCGCGGGTTGCCCGCGACGCATTCCTTCTGCTCGAGGAAGTCGGATTCGCCGGTGAAGTTGCCGATCAGGCCGCCCGCTTCGGTGACCAGCAGCGAGCCCGCGGCCACGTCCCAGGGAGACAGGCCGGTCTCGAAGAAGCCGTCGGTGAAGCCGGCCGCGACATAGGCCAGGTCCAGCGCGGCGGCGCCCGGGCGGCGCAGGCCGGCGGTGCGCTGCATCACCTCGGCCATCATGCGCAGGTAGAGGTTGAAGTTGTCGCCTGGGCGGAAGGGAAAGCCGGTGGCCACCAGGCACTGCCGCAGGTCGGTGCGCTTGGACACCCGGATGCGCCGCTCGTTCATGTAGGCGCCACGGCCGCGGGTGGCGGTGAACAGGTCGTTGCGGGTAGGGTCGTAGATCACGGCCTGCTCGATGCGGCCCTTGACCGACAGCGCGATGCTGACGCAATAGACCGGGAAGCCGTGGATGAAGTTGGTGGTGCCGTCCAGGGGATCGATGATCCAGACGAAGTCGGAGCCCTGCTTGCCGTGCTGCTGGCCCGACTCCTCGGCCCAGATGGCATGGTCGGGATAGGCGGTGAGCAGCGTCTCGATGATGGCGGCTTCGCTGGCGTGGTCGATCTCGGTGACGAAGTCGTTGACCTGCTTTTGCGAGATGCGCACCGACTCGACGTCGAGCGCGGCCCGGTTGATGATCGCGCCGGCGGCGCGGGCGGCCTTCACGGCCACGTTGAGCATGGGGTGCAGATTGGACGGCATGGATTGTTCAAGAGCGGGCACCGGCGAGGTGCGGGTGGGGCCGGCCGGCGATGCGGACAGCGACAATAGCCCGATTCTACTTTTCCCGCTGTGAAGACCCGTTTCATCCTGATCGGCACCAGCCATGCCGGCAACGTGGGCGCCACCGCCCGAGCCATGAAGGTGATGGGCTTCGACGACCTCGTGCTGGTCGCACCGCGCTGGGCCGACGTGCTCACCCGGCAGGAGGCGGTCGACCGGGCCAGCGGCGCCACCGACGTGCTGGAGAAGGCACGCCTCGTCGCCACGCTCGACGAGGCGCTGGACGGCGTCGACACGCTGTGCGCCACCGCGATGACGCCGCGCGACTTCGGCCCGCCCACGGCGGCGCCGCGCGAGCACCTGCCCCTGCTGGCGGGACGGTCGCGGGGTGTCGCCTTCCTGTTCGGGTCCGAGCGCTTCGGCATGCGCAACGAGGACGTGTACCGCTGCCATGTGGCGCTGACCATCCCGACGGCGCCGGGCTACGGCTCGCTCAACCTGGCCGCGGCGGTGCAACTGGTGGCCTACGAGTGGCGGCAGGCACTGGGGGCCTATCCGGTCAGCGCCGCCGCGCGGCAGGCCGACCCCGCCGACGCGCAGGCGCTCGCCGGCATGCTGGAACACTGGGAACGCGCGCTGGTGGAGATCGGATTCCTGGACCCCGCGGCGCCCAAGAAGCTGATGCCCCGGCTGAACCAGTTGTTCAACCGCGCGCAACCGACCCCCGAGGAAATCCACATCCTGCGTGGTGTCGCCAAGGCCATGGTGCAGGCAGCCTCGAAGGCGAAGTCTTAGACTGGCTGGCCCAGAAGCTTCCAACCGCCAGTCATGTTCCAGCGGCTGCGTTCCGACATCCAGTGCATCCTCGCGCGCGATCCTGCCGCCCGCAGCAGGTGGGAGGTGGTGACCTGCTACCCCGGCCTGCATGCGCTGGTGATGCACCGGGCGGCGCACTGGTGCTGGGTGCGCGGGCTGCGCTGGCCGGGACGCTTCCTGTCGCAGGTCTCGCGCTGGCTCACCGGGATCGAGATCCATCCCGGGGCGCGCATCGGCGACGGCGTGTTCATCGACCACGGCATGGGCGTCGTGATCGGGGAGACGGCCGAAATCGGGGACGGCTGCACCATCTACCAGGGCGTGACGCTGGGCGGCACCTCGCTCACGCGCGGGGCCAAGCGGCACCCGACCCTGGGGCGCAACGTGGTGGTGGGCGCCGGCGCCAAGGTGCTGGGCGGCTTCACGGTGGGTGATGGCGCGGCGATCGGCTCGAATGCGGTCGTCACCAAGCCCGTGCCGGCCGGCGCGACCGCGGTGGGCATCCCCGCGCGCATCATCCGCGCCGACGACCAGCGGGACGGCGCGGCGTTCCCGGCCTACGGCGTCACGCGGGCCGACGATCCGGTGTCGCAGGCGCTCAAGGGGCTGGTCGACAGCGCCGCCTCCCAGGAACACCAGATCGCGCAGCTGTGGCAGGCACTGGAACGTCTGGGTGCCCGCCGTGGCGACGCAGCGGCGACCAGCGAGGAAGTGACCGCGCTGCGCGACTGAGGCGCGCGCGGAGCGGGCATCGCCCGTCTTGCGCCTGCGGCACCGACGGCCGCGATCTCCCCGGCGCCTCAGGCGGCCAGCGCGCCTTCCAGCACCGCTCCGGCCCGCAGGCACAGGGCCTCGGCGCGGATCGGCGCGATCACCTGCACACCCATCGGCAGGCCGTTCACGCCGGTGGCGCCGGGCACCGTGAGGCACGGCACGTGCAGCAGCGTCCAGGCGCGGTTGAAGCTGGACGCGCCGGTGGAGCCGAAGCCCGCGGGGGGCTCGTCGGGTGCCGCCGGCGTCAGCAGCACGTCGATGCCCTCGAACAGCTGCGCCAGCTGCGAGCGCGCCATCGCCGCCTGCGCCAGGCCGGCCTCGTAGGCAGCGTCGGTCACCTGCCGGGCGTCGGCCAGGTAGGCGCGCAGGACGGGCGAGAGCTGGTCGGCGTGGAACGCGTGTTCGTCGGCCAGCGCCCGTGCCGCCTCCCAGCCCTGCACGGCGTCGTGCGCGCGGAACACCGGGTCGATCCAGGCCGGCAGGTCGACGTCGCGGACGGTCGCGCCCGCCGCCTGCAGCTGCCGGCGCGCCGTCTCCAGCACGCGCCGGGCGCTGGGCGACAGCGCCTCCCAGGGGTAGGTCCAGGCGATGCCGAAGACCGGCATGCGGGCGCCGGCCGCGGCTGCGTGCCAGCCCTGGCCGCTGATGGCCGCGCCATAGGCGGCCATGTGCGTGACGTTCGCGGTGAACAGGCCGACGGTGTCGAGCGACCACGAAAACGGCTTGAGCCCGGGCGTCGGCAGGGCGCCGTAGGTGGGCTTGAAGCCGACCACGCCGCAGTACGAGGCCGGCCGGATCACCGAGCCGCCGGTCTGGGTGCCCACCGCCAGTGGCAGCAGGCCGGCCGCCACCGCCGCCGCGGAGCCGGCCGAGGAGCCGCCGGGCGTGCGGCCCGGCGCCCGCGGGTTGCGTGTCGGCGTGGGGTTCAGGTAGGCGAACTCGGTGGTGCTGGTCTTGCCCACCACCACGCCGCCGGCGCGCCGGATCGCCTGCACGATGGCCGCGTCGGCGCGCGGCCGGTGGCCGGCGTACAGCGGCGAGCCGTACGAGGTCGGCAGGGCCGCGGTGTCGAAGATGTCCTTCACCCCGATCGGCAGTCCGCGCAGGGCACCGCCGTGCGCCAGCGCCCGCTCGAGTTCGCGCCCCGCGTGCTCGTGCCCGTGCAGCGCCACGAACGCCTTCAGCTCGGCGTCGCCCGCGGCGATGGCATCGAGCGCGCCGACCAGCGCGTCGCGCGCTGCGGCGCTCATGCGGGCCTGGGCGGCCGCACGGCCGACTTGGGACGGAAAGCCTTGCAGACCTCGTCGCGGGTCTCTAGGTACGGCCCGCCGATCAGGTCGAGGCAGTAGGGGACCGCCGCGAAGATGCCGGGCACGAGGGACTTGCCGTCGGCGTCCTTGAGGCCCTCGAGCGTCTCCTGGATCGACTTGGGCTGGCCGGGCAGGTTGATGATCAGGCTGTCGCCCCGGATCACCGCCACCTGGCGCGAGAGGATGGCCGTCGGCACGAACTTCAGGCTGATCTGGCGCATCTGCTCGCCGAAGCCGGGCATCTCGCGGTCGGCGACCGCCAGCGTCGCCTCGGGGGTCACGTCGCGGCGCGCGGGACCGGTGCCACCCGTGGTGAGCACCAGGCTGCAGCCCGCATCGACCAGTTCGATCAGGGCGCCGGAGATGCGCTCCTGCTCGTCCGGGATCAGGCGCGGCTCGAACGTGACCGGGTTCTTCAGCGCGCGCGCGAGCCAGTCCCGCAGGGCCGGCAGGCCCTTGTCCTCGTACACGCCGGCCGATGCACGGTCGCTGACCGAGACGATGCCGATGCGCACCGGCTCCAACGCTTGCTCATTCGGGCTCATGCTGGAGTTGCTCCTTGACCATCTGGAAGATCTCGCGGTAGGCACGGCCGTGGCGCGGCACTTCGCCGCGGGAGATTTCGTCCGCGCTCGGCTGGCGGTCCCGCCGCGCCTGGCGGATCAGCGCGCGCAATTGCTGGCTGTCGGTGTCGGGGTGCGCGTCGAGCCACTGCTGGAGCGCTTCGTCGCGCTCGATCAGGTCGTCGCGCCATTGCTCGGCCTGGTGCAGGGCGAGGCTTTCCTTGGCCGAGCCCTTGCGCTGCTGCTCGAGTGCCTCGCGCGCGGCGGCCAGCTGCTCCTCGTCGAGGCCCCGCATCAGCTTGCCCACGTACTGCATCTGCCGCCGCCGACCCTCGAAGTTGGTGATGCGGCGGGCCTCGTCCATCGCCTCGACCAGCTTGTCGGGCAGCTGCAGGCGCTCGAACAGCTCGCCGCGCAGCGCCATCAGCGACTCGCCCAGCTTCTGCAGCTCCGTGCTCTCGCGCTTGAGCTCGGTCTTGCTGTTTTCCTGGAAATGCTTCAGTTCGGCCTTCAGCTGCAGGTCGAGTTCGCTGCCTTCGGCGACGAACTGGCCGCGCACGAAGTAGCCCTTTTTCGGTTTGCGTGACATGGTGGAGTGAGGGTGGCGCGACCCCGGCTGTGCAGGTGGCCGCAAGTATCATAGCCCCGCCATGAACCACCCCTCCACACTCGCAGACCGTGCCGTGACCTCCCCGAACCGCCAGGGGCAGGGCCACTCGGGCCAGGGCTTCAGCTACAGCCGGGCCACCTTCGAACAGCTCGTGGACAAGGCGCTGGCGCATGCGAAGAAGCTCGGGGCCACCGATGCCGGCGCCGAGGCCTCCGAAGGCTGCGGCCTGTCGGTCTCGGTGCGCAAGGGCGAACTGGAGAACGTCGAGCGCAACCGCGACAAGTCGCTGGGCGTGACCGTCTACATCGGCCAGCGCCGGGGCAACGCCAGCACGTCCGACTTCTCGGAAGCGGCCATCGAACAGACCGTGCAGGCGGCCTACGACATCGCGCGCTTCACCGCCGAAGACCCGGTGGCCGGCCTGCCCGACGCTGGCGACATCGCCCGCGCGGACGAGCAGCCCGACCTCGACCTGTTCCATCCGTGGACGATCGACAGCGAAGAGGCGGCGCGCATCGCGCTGGAGTGCGAGGCCGCCGCCTTCGCCACCGACCGCCGCATCACCAACAGCGAGGGCGCCGGCGTCTCGGCCCAGCAAAGCCATTTCTTCAGCGCCCACACGCGCGGTTTCCGCGGCGGCTATGCCAGCTCGCGCCACTCGATCTCGGTGGCGCCGATCGCCGGCAAGGGCGACGACATGCAGCGCGACGCCTGGTACAGCTCGATGCGGGCGCCGGGCGAACTGGCCAGTGCGCAGGCCGTGGGCCGCTATGCCGCCGAGCGCGCGCTCTCGCGCCTGAAGGCCCGCAAGATCTCGACGCGCGAATGCCCGGTGCTGTTCGAGTCGCCGCTCGCGGCGGGCCTGCTCGGCGCCTATGTGCAGGCCACCAGCGGCGGCTCGCTGTACCGGCGCAGCAGCTTCCTGGTCGACTCGCTGGGCAAGCGGATCTTCCCCGCGCACGTCGACGTGCTGGAGGACCCGCACGTGCGCCGCGGCAAGGGCAGCGCGCCGTTCGACGAGGAAGGCGTGCGCACCGCCGCCCGCAAGGTCGTCGACGCCGGCCAGGTCGGCGGCTACTTCCTGTCCAGCTATTCGGCCCGCAAGCTGGGCATGAAGACCACCGGCAATGCCGGCGGTTCGCACAACCTCACGCTCACCTCGCGCCAGACGCAGCCCGGCGACGACATCGACGAGATGCTGCGCAAGCTGGGCACGGGCCTGTTCGTCATCGAGCTGATGGGGCAGGGCGTGAACTACGTGACCGGCGACTACTCGCGTGGCGCCAGCGGCTTCTGGGTGGAGAACGGGCGCATCGCCTTCCCGGTGCAGGAGATCACCATCGCCGGCAACCTGAAGGACATGTTCGCCGGCCTGCAGGCCGTGGGCGCCGACACCTACAACTACGGTGCCAAGACGGTCGGCTCGTTGCTGATCGGCAAGATGAAGGTGGCGGGCTCGTAAGGGGCCACCGCCCGCGCAGACACCCCGCGGCGTTCAGCCCGCCAGGGCCGCCTTCACCGCGGCCGACACCTGGCCCATCTCGGCCTTGCCCGCCAGGCGCTGCTTGGCCGCGCCCATGACCTTGCCCATGTCGCCGGCACCCTTGGCGCCCAGCTCGGCCACGATGGCGCGCACCTCGGCCGCGATCTCGTCGGCCGACAGGCGGGCAGGCAGGTAGGCCTGCAGCACCTGCACCTCGGCCGCTTCCTTGTCGGCCAGGTCCTGGCGACCGGCTTTCTGGAAGGCCTCGATGCTGTCCTTGCGCTGCTTGATCAGCTTGTCGACGATGCCCACCACGGCGGCATCGTCCAGGGTGATGCGCTCGTCGACTTCCTTCTGCTTCATCGCCGCCGTCAGCAGCCGGATGGTGCCCAGCCGGTCGGCCTCCTTGGCACGCATGGCGGCCTTCATGTCGTCGGTGATGCGGTCCTTCAGGGACATGGTGTTCTCCAGGTGGAAATGAAAAAAGCCTGCCAGAGCGTCCCCGGGCAGGCTTTTCGGGCCGCCGCTGCGGCAGCGGCGCCGGTGGTCAGTACAGCTTCTTGGGCAGCTGCATGCTGCGCACGCGCTTGTAGTGACGCTTGACGGCCGCGGCCTTCTTGCGCTTGCGCTCGGCCGTGGGCTTCTCGTAGAACTCGCGGGCGCGCAGCTCGGTGAGCAGGCCCAGCTTCTCGATGGTGCGCTTGAAGCGGCGCAGTGCCACGTCGAAGGGCTCGTTTTCTTTGACTCGAATCGTCGTCATGAATCCATGGATCTTTGAAGTGCCGCAAGAAGATCGGGCTTGCAGCTGGGGGTCCCCGACTTGAAGTGATCAGGCCGTCGGGGTTTGCCGGCAAAGCCAGGGATTATAGCGACCTCGGCGGCAACGACAACCGGGGCCGCCCGGCTCGACCTTGGAGTCAGCCACCGGCTGCGGTCGGCCCGTCCGCGGGCGCACGGCCGGCCGCCATCGCCTGGGCGCACGCCCAGCCGCTGGCCCAGGCCCACTGGAAGTTGTAGCCGCCCAGCCAGCCGGTCACGTCGACCACCTCGCCGATGAAGTAGAGCCCCGGCTGGCGCGACTCCATGGTCTGCTGCGACAGCTCGCGCGTGTCGACGCCGCCGGCCGTGACCTCTGCCTTGCGGTAGCCCTCGCTGCCGGTGGGCACCAGCTCCCAGCGGCCCAGTGCCTGCGCGAGTGCGCCCAGCGACTTGTCGGCGGCCTCGTTGACCGGACGCTGCCAGCCGGGGTTCTGCTGCACCCATGCATCGGCCAGGCGGGAAGGCACGAGCCCGGCGATCTCGTTGGCGATCAGCTTGCGCGAGCGCAGCTTGGCCTGCAGGAGCACCTCCTGCAGGTCGTGACCGGGCGCCAGGTCGATGCGCACCGGCGTGCCGGGGCGCCAGTAGCTGGAGATCTGCAGCACGGCAGGGCCGGACAGGCCGCGGTGGGTGAACAGCAGGTCCTCGTCGAAGGCCATGGCCGCCTTGCGCTCCCCGGTGGCAATGCGCACCGGCAGGGCCAGCCCCGCGAGTTGCGCGTATGGCGCCCAGCCCTCGCCCTCGAAGGTGAGCGGCACCAGCGCCGGCCGCGGCGCCACCACCTTCAGCCCGAACTGCTGCGCGAGCCGGTGGCCGAAATCCGTGGCGCCGATCTTCGGGATCGACAGGCCACCAGTGGCCACCACCACCCTGGGCGCGCGCACCAGGCCGCGGTCGGTGTCCAGTTCGTAGCCTGCCGACGCGGTGCGCACCGCCTGCACCCGGCACGGCTGCCAGCGTTGCACGCCGCCCGCGCCGCACTCGGCGAGCAGCATGCCGATGAAGTCCTCCGCGCTGCGGTCGCCGAACAGCTGGCCCTTGTGCTTCTCATGGAAGGGAATGCCGTGCCGCTGGACCAGCGCCAGGAAGTCGGCCGCCGTGTACCGCGAGAGCGCCGAGCGGCAGAAGTTCGGGTTCTCGCCGAGGAAATGCTTGTGCGGCGCACGTGGATCGAGCTCGCGGTTGGTGAAGTTGCAGCGGCCGCCGCCCGAGATGCGGATCTTCTCGGCGACCTTCTCGGCGTGGTCGATCACCAGCACCCGCAGGCCGAGCTGGCCGGCCACGCCGGCGCAGAACAGGCCGGCTGCGCCCGCGCCGATGACGACGGCGTCGAAGTCGTGCATGCCGGCCCTCACGAAGCGGCCACGGCGCGGCGCAGGGCGGCGCGGGCGAGCAGGCGGGTGGAGTCGAGCGTCGGCAGGGCCGAGTTGTGGTCGCCGATCACCAGCGGGATCTCGGTACAGCCCAGCACCACGGCCTCGCAGCCGCGCTGCGCCAGGCGCTCGATGGCCTGCTGGAAGGCCGCCACGGTGGCCCACCGGAAGACCCCGGCCACCAGCTCGTCCATGATGAGCCGGCCGAGCAGGTCCCGGTCGGCGTCCGCCGGACGCACGCACTCGACGCCATGGGCCGCCAGCCGCTGCGGATAGACCTCGCTTCGCACCAGCCAATGCGTGCCCAGCAGGCCGACCCGGCCCCAGCCGCGCGCCGCGGCCGACTGCGCGACCACCTCCGCGATGTGCAACCAGGGCCGGGGGCTGCGGGGCGCCACCAGGTCGAACGCCTGGTGGATGGTGTTGTCCGGGCAGACCAGGAAGTCGGCGCCGGCGGCTGCGAGCCGCTGGGCCGAGTCCAGCATCAGCGCTGCCACGCCGGGCAGGTCGCCGCGGTCCAGGCAATCGACATAGGCGGCCAGGGAGGGCGTGTGCATCGAGACCTGCGGATGCGCGTGCGGGCCCAGCAGGGCCGCGCCTTCGGTGCAGATGGTGGTGTAGCAGAGCGCCGCGCCTTCGGCGGAGCAGCCGACGATTCCGATGTGCTGGGGCATCCGCCGATTGTCGCGCCCGGCTGCACGCGGCTGCACCCGAGGTGCCGGACCGCCGCCGCCCCCACCCGCCAGGCCGGCGGCTCAGCGGCTCAGCGGATCACCCGGTGCCGCGGTTCGGCCCCGCCGGCGCGGCGGAAAGACCAGCCAGCTGGCCAGCACCGCCAGACCGAACACGGTGTACGCCGTGGTGAAGAGCCACTCCGGCGCCTGCCAGAACAGCACCGCGCGCACCCAGTGCGCGATGAATCCTTCGCCGCTCACGGGCTGGCCAGCCCGCAGGCGCAGCGATGCTTCCAGCGTGGTGAGCGGGCACGTGGCGCCCAGCCAGGACTGCAGCACCACGAAGGCGATCGCCGCCAGGTGCAGGGCGCGGAACCACCACCGGTTGACCCAGGCCCAGCCGCGCCGATTGCCCCACAGCACCAGCACCAGCCCGCCGACCACGAACAGCACCACGCCGGCGTGCAGCACCAGCACCGCGTCGGCCAGCAGGTCCAAGCGCATCTCAGGCCGTTCCGCGTCCGCGCGACGCCTGCCAGGCCTCGATCTGCGGGAGCAGGGCCGCGCGCCGCGCCAGGCTCTCGCGCGGCCAGTGCGCCTCGCGGTCGTAGTACCGGGCCACGGCCGGGACCCCCGCCGGCAGCACCACCCAGGGTTGCCGCGACTCCGTGTAGATGTGGATGTCCGGCGGCAGGCGGTCCGGCTGGTCCAGGGTGCCGACCCGCACGAAGCGGATCGACGGGCCCGAGCCCGCGTAATGGCTCCAGAGCGCGATGCGGCACCGCGGACAGCGCGCGATCTGCTGGCCCAGGCCGCTCGCGGAGGGGGTGGGCACCGGGTCGACCGCGCCCGCGAGCAGCGCGACACGGTCGCTCTCGATCATCGCGTTGAGCGCGAACGACGCGCCGGTCTCGCGCTGGCACCAGCGGCAGTGGCAGCAATGGACGAACAGCGGCGCGGTGCGCATCCGGTAGCGGACGTGGCCGCAGCCGCAGCCGCCGTCGAGGGGAAGGGAAGGGTCGGTCACCATGGCATCTAGCCGGGATGCGATGGCGGAGTATGGCCGCCCGGCCGCGGCGCCGCTGGCGCCCGCGCGATCTCAGGCCGCCCGGGCGTTATCGCGCTCGCCGTGCACGGCCGCCACGCCGCGGACCACGTCGCCGACCACGATCACGGAGGGGCTGGCCAGCTGCTCGCGGGCGATGGTGTCGGCCAGGTCGCCCAGCGTGGTCACCGCATGGCGCTGCCCCGGCAGGCTGGCACGCTGCACGATGGCCACCGGCGTGGCCGCCGGCAGCGCCGACAGCAGCTGGTCCTGGATGTGGCGTGCGCCGCTGACGCCCATGTAGATCACCAGCGTGAGGCGCGCCTGGTGCGCCGCCTGGGCCAGCGCATGCCAGTCGGGTGCCTCGCCGCCCTTCTGGGCGTGGCCGGTGACGAACACCACGCCCTGGGCATGCTCGCGGTGCGTGAGCGGCACGCCCAGCGAGGTGACCGCCGCCAGGCCCGAGGTGATGCCGTTGATCACCTCGACATGGATGCCGGCGGCGCGCAGGTGCTCGACCTCCTCGCCGCCGCGGCCGAAGATGAACGGGTCGCCGCCCTTGAGCCGCACGACGCGCTCGCCTTCGCGCGCGGCCAGCACCATCATGCGTTCGATGAAGGCCTGCGGCGTGCTCTTGCAGCCACCGCGCTTGCCCACGTGGACGATGCGGGCGGCCGGATCGGCCAGGCCCACCACCTCGGGGCTCACCAGGTCGTCGACCAGCACGACGGTGGCGGCGCGGATCGCCTTGGCGGCCTTGAGCGTGAGCAGTTCGGGATCGCCGGGGCCCGCCCCGACGAGGATGACCTGGCCTTGCGTGTTCATGCGTTGCTCCCTGCAGCGGTTTGAGCGGCGAGACGCAAGATGTGTTCCACCTGCAGGGCGAGCGAGGCGGGCAGCGGCTGGCGCTCGGCCAGCACGTCGCGGATGTAGGCGGCGGTCTCCACCGGGTCGGTGCCTTGCGGCCAGCCCGGCAGGTCGGTGAGGGTGCCACGCTGGCCCTCCTCGAGCACCACCCGCCGGCCGCCGACGAAGCCTTCCATCTGCGGCAGGCGCCGCGCGTCGGCGACCACCTCGCCTTCCGTCCCGCGCAGCAGCAGGGCGGTGGCGCCCATCCGCTCGAAGACCGCGCCCATCGAGATGGCGTACTCGGGATGCGTGTAGCTGCCCACCAGCACGGCTGGGCCGGCGCATGGATTCATCAGCTTGACCAGGCTGTGGGCCGAATTGCGCAGCCCGACCACCCGTCGCACGTCCAGCAGGCGCTTCAAGCCCGGGTGCAGCCGCTCGGTCGGCAGGTAGACCGCCTGGCCGGGCGCGATGGCGTCCACCTCGTCCTGCGCCGCGATGCCCAGTGCGCCCAGCACCTCGCTGACGAACACGCGGTTGTTCTCGGTCGCGGTGCCGTGGATCAGGACGGGCAGGCCGCGCCGCGCCAGCAACAGCGCCAGCAGGGGGGTGAGCACGGGCAGCCGGCGCGCGCCGTTGTAGCTGGGCAGCACGACGACCGGCCTGGTGGCGGCGGGGACCCGGCGCAGGCGCGCGTGGGTCGCGTCCAGGAAGCCGGCCATCTCGTCGGGCGTCTCGCCCTTGATCCGCATGGCCAGGCAGAAGGCGCCGACCTCCAGGTCGGTGACGGTGCCGTCCAGCAGTTGTCCGAACAGGTCCGCCGCCTGGGCGCGGTCGAGCGAGCGCGCGCCCTGCTTGCCGCGGCCGATGTCCTTCAGGTACTGGCTGATCCCCACGGCGCGATTGTCCCAGAGCCCTGATAACCGCCGGCAATAAGCAGATGCAGGTGCGGGCGCCGGACTGGCACGTCGCCGATCAGGCCGGCGCCGGCTGGTTCGAGGGCACCTGGCGCACCAGCCGGCGCAGTGCCGGGAGGCAGGAGCCGCAGTTGGTCCCGCACTTCAGCGCCGCCTGCAGCCCGGCCAGGCGCTGGTCGTCGCTGCCGGCACAGCCGGCCAGGGCGTCGCGGATCGCGTCCTCGCGCACGTCGAAGCAGGTGCACACCTGGGCCGCCGCGGCCTGCACCGCCACCGGCGGCCGGGCGCTGGGCGCGAGCAGGAGCCGACCGTAGGCCTGGGCCGGTAGCTCGTCCTGCAGCAGCGTGCGGATCCAGGCCTCGGCGCGGGTGTCGCCTGCGAGCAGGATGCCTTCCAGCCGGGTGTCGGGGCCGACGCGCGTCAGCCGGGCCACCCGCCGCTGCCCATGCCGGGCATCGACATAGCGCAACACCTGCGGGCCGTCCAGCTGCAGCGCGACCTCGACCTGGGCCAGCACCGTGTCGGGCGGCACCTCGTGCGCCGCGGCGCGGAACAGCACGCCCGTGCGCTCCCGGCCGAACGGCACGCAGGAGGCGAACGGAAACAGGGCCATCAGCTGCCGCAGCGTGTCGCGGGCGCGCAGCGCGCCTTCCTCCGGCAGCCAGGCCATCGCGACCAGCGACCAGGGCAGCTGCGCCTTCAGGATCTTCACCGCCGCGTGCTTCAGCTCGGGCTGCTTGGACTGCGGACAGAACGCGCTGGTGGTCAGCGCGTTCACCCCGGCCAGCCGCTCGCCGGTGCTGGAGCAGCCCGAGAGGAACTCCTCGCCCCAGTGCATGGCGATGAACGCCTGGCCGAGGCCGAGCTCGCCGCTCGCCTGCACGGGCACCACGATGGAGCCGCGCTTGCTGGTCACGTGCACCAGGTCGCCCTGCGCCAGCTGCCGGCGCGCCATGTCCTGCGGATGCATCTGCACCACGGGCTCCGGCACGTGGCCGAACAGCCGGCCCAGGCTGCCGGTGCGGCTCATGCCATGCCACTGGTCGCGCAGGCGGCCGGTGGTCAGCGCGAACGGGTAGCGGGACTCGCGCGCCTCGGCGGTGGGCCGGTAGGTGACCGCCGCGAAGCGGGCCCTGCCGTCCGGCGTGGGGAAGACGCCATCCTCGTACAGGCGCACGCGCCCGTCCGCGGCCCCCCCGGGAAAGGGCCACTGCCGCGGCGCCTGTTCGAGCAGCCCGTAGCTCAGCCCGGTGATGTCCAGGTCGCGCCCGCGGGTGGAGGCCCGGTGTTCGTTCCAGATCGCCTCGGCGGTCTCGTACGGGAACAGCGTGCCGGTGCGGCGCTCCGGCAGCAGGCGCTCCAGCCGGCGCGCGACATCGACCACGATGCGCCAGTCGTGCCGCGCCGAGCCCGGCGCCGGGACGGCGGCCCGCACGCGGCTGATGCGCCGTTCGCTGTTGGTGACCGTGCCGTCCTTCTCGCCCCAGGTGGTGGCCGGCAGGAGCAGGTCGGCACGGTCGCAGGTCGCGGTGTCCGCGAAGGCTTCCTGCACCACGACGAACTCGGCGCGTTCGAAGGCACGGCGCACCGTCGCCTGGTCGGGCATGGACTGCAGCGGGTTGGTGCAGGCGACCCACAGCGCACGGATCTCGCCGTCGGCGGCGGCCTGGAACAGCTCGACGGCGGTCTTGCCCGGCCGCTCCGGCACCGAGGGCACGCCCCAGAGCGCCGCGACCTCGGCGCGGTGATGCGGGTTGTCCAGGTCGCGGTGGGCGGAGAGCAGGTTGGCCAGCCCGCCGACCTCGCGGCCGCCCATGGCATTGGGCTGGCCGGTGAGCGAGAACGGCCCCGCGCCCGGCTTGCCGATCTGGCCGGTGGCCAGGTGCAGGTTGATCAGGGCCGCGTTCTTGGCGGTCCCGCTGCTCGACTGGTTCAGGCCCTGGCAGTACAGGCTCAGCGTCGACGGCGCCGTGGCGAACCAGCGCGCGGCGGTGAACAGGTCCTCCTTGCGCAGCCCGCAGGTCTGGGCCACCAGCTCGGGCGTGCAATCGCGCACCAGCGCCTTGAGGTCGTCGAAGCCGCTGGTGTGGCGCGCGATGTAGGCGCCATCGGTCCAGCCTTCCCACAGCATGATGTGCAGCAGGCCATGGAACAGCAGCACGTCGGTGCCCGGCTGCAGCGGCAGCACCAGGTCGGCGATCTCGGCGGTGTCGGTGCGGCGCGGATCGCACAGGATCACCTTCATGCCGGGCCGCCGCTCCTTGGCGTCGGCCAGGCGGCGGAACAGGATGGGGTGCGCCCAGGCGGCGTTGCTGCCGGCGATGAACACGCAGCCGGCCTGCTCCACGTCCTCGTAGCTGGCCGGCGGCGCGTCGGCCCCGAGCGTGAGCTTGTAGCCGGCCACCGCGCTGCTCATGCACAGGCGCGAGTTGGTGTCGATGTTGTTGGTGCCGAGCAGGCCCTTGGCGAGCTTGTTGAAGACATAGTAGTCCTCGGTGAGCAGCTGGCCGGAGACGTAGAAGCCCACCGCGTCCGGGCCGTGCGCGCGCACCGTGCGGGCGAATTCGCCGGCCGCGAGGTCGAGCGCCGCGTCCCACGACAGCGGTCGTGGCGGCGCGCCGCGCTCCGCGCGCCGCATCGGCTGGAGCAGCCGGGTCTGCCGCGCGATGGCAGGGGTGGCCGTCAGGTGCAGCGTCGAGCCCTTGGTGCACAGCCGGCCGAAGTTGGCCGGATGGTCCGGGTCGCCGCGCACGCCGGTGATGCGCCCGTCTTCGGAGGCGATCACCACGCCACAGCCCACGCCGCAATAGGGGCAGGTGGATTTCGTCTCGGTCATGGCTCGGACGGGGCAGGCGGCGTCGCGCCTGCAGCGGGAAGCGGACCGCCGCGGGCGAGTCCGGCGCAGGTCGGGCTGGTCGGGGTCATGCCGCGGGATGCCTCACGCGCCGTGCGGCGCCTGCACGTCGAACGTGGCGTCGCCGACCGCCCCGCGCGAGGCGCAGGGGCCGGCCGTGGGCGGCGCCAGATCGACCGCGTGCGTGGCCAGCTCCACCGGGCTGAGCATCACCTGGCCGCCTTCGACCTTGCAGGCGAACCGCGGCGTGCAGCCTTCGTCGGGGGCGCGCGCGCAACCGTCGTCCAGGCCGATGGTCCAGTTGTGCAGCGGGCAGGCCACGCTGGTGCCGAACACGATGCCCTGCGACAGCGGCCCGCCCTTGTGCGGGCAGCGGTCGAGGAGGGCGAACACCTGGTCCTCGGCATTGCGGAACACCGCCACGTCGACGCCCCGCGGCCGCGCGACCCGGCGCGAGCCCAGCACCGGGATGTCCTCCACCCGGCAGATCACGGTCCATTCGTTCATGTTCATGCCTGTTGCCCGGTGGGTTCGAGTTTCGCGAACTGGCGCGTGTCGACCGACGCCTTGTCGTGCTCGAACCAGGGATCGGGCTCCCCGTCGAGGCTGAACTGCAGCCGCTCCCACAGGGCGCGGCGGCCGTCGTGGTCGTCCAGGATCCGCTTCTTCACGTGGTCGAGGCCGACGCGGTGGATGTAGTGCACCGTGCGCTCGAGGTACCAGCCTTCCTCGCGGTACAGCTGCAGGAAGGCGCCGCTGTACTCCAGCACCTCGGCGCTGGTCCTGACCTTGCAGAAGAACTGGCCGGCCTCGGTCTTGATGCCGCCGTTGCCGCCCACGTACAGCTCCCAGCCGGAGTCGACGCCGATCACGCCCACGTCCTTGATGCCGGACTCGGCGCAGTTGCGCGGGCAGCCCGACACCGCCAGCTTGACCTTGTGTGGCGCGTACATGCGCCAGAGGGCGCGTTCCAGGTCCTTGCCCATCTGCGTCGAGTCCTGGGTGCCGAAGCGGCACCACTCGCTGCCCACGCAGGTCTTGACCGTGCGCAGCGCCTTGGCATAGGCGTGGCCCGAGGGCATGCCGATGTCCTTCCAGACGTTGGGCAGGTCCTCCTTCTTCACCCCCAGCAGGTCGATGCGCTGGCCGCCGGTGACCTTGACGGTCGGGATCTTGTACTTGTCGACCACATCGGCGATGCGGCGCAGTTCGGCCGCCGTGGTCTCGCCGCCCCACATGCGCGGGATCACCGAGTAGGTGCCGTCCTTCTGGATGTTGGCGTGGCTGCGCTCGTTGATGTAGCGCGACTGCGGATCGTCCCGCGCCTCCTTCGGCCAGGTGGAGATCAGGTAGTAGTTCAGCGCGGGGCGGCAGGTGGCGCAGCCGTTGGGGGTGCGCCACTCCAGGAACGCCATGGTGGCGGCGATCGTGACCAGGTGGTTGGCCCGGATGGCGTCGCGCACGTCCTGGTGGCTGTGGTCGGTGCAGCCGCAGAGCGCCTTCTTCTTGGGGGCCGCCGAGTAGTCGCCGCCGGCGGTGAACATGATGATCTGCTCGACCAGGCCGGTGCAGGAACCGCAGGAGGCACTGGCCTTGGTGTGCTTGCGCACCTCGTCCAGCGTGAACAGGCCCTTCTCCTTGATCGCCTTGCAGATCGCGCCCTTGCTCACGCCGTTGCAGCCGCAGACCTCGTCCGCGTCGGCCATGGCCGCCGCCTTGCTCTGGCCCTGGTGGCCGGCATCGCCCAGGTTGGACTCGCCGAACATCAGCTTGTCGCGCAGCTCGCCGATCCGGCGGCCCTCGCGCAGCAGCTTGAAGTACCAGCTGCCGTCGACGGTGTCGCCGTACAGGCAGGCGCCCACCAGCTTGTCGTCCTTGATCACCAGCTTCTTGTAGACGCCGCCGAACGGATCGCTCATCACGATCTCCTCGGTGCCCTCGCCGCCCATGAACTCGCCGGCGGAGAACAGGTCGATGCCGGTGACCTTCAGCTTGGTCGAGGTGAGCGAGCCGGTGTAGCGGCCGATGCCGAACTGGGCCAGGTGGTTGGCCGCCACCTTGGCCTGCTCGAACAGGGGCGCGACCAGGCCGTAGGCGATGCCGCGGTGCGCGGCGCATTCGCCCACCGAGTAGATCCGCGCGTCGGTGACCGTCTGCATGGTGTCGTGCACGACGATGCCGCGGTTGCAATGCAGTCCGGCCTTCTCGGCCAGGCCGGTGTTGGGGCGGATGCCCACGGCCATCACGACCAGGTCGGCGTCGACCGCGGTGCCGTCCTTGAAGCGCACCTGCCGCACCCGGCCGCCGCGGCCGTCGGCCGCATCGCCGACGAGCTCCTGGGTCTGGGCACCCATGCGGAAGCGGAGGCCCCGCTCCTCGAGCGACTTCTGCAGCAGCCGGCCCGCCACGTCGTCCAGCTGGCGCTCCATCAGCCAGGGCATCACGTGCACCACGGTCACGTCCATGCCGCGCTTCATCAGGCCGTTGGCCGCTTCCAGGCCGAGCAGGCCGCCACCGATCACCACGGCGTTGCGGTACTTCCGGGCGGCCTCGATCATGGCGTTGGTGTCGGCGATGTCCCGGTACGCGATCACGCCCTCCAGGTCCTTGCCCGGCACCGGCAGGATGAACGGGTTGGAGCCCGTGCACAGCAGCAGCCGGTCGTACGGCTCCTCGGTGCCGTCCTCGCCCCGCACGATGCGGCGGACCCGGTCGATCTCGACCACGCGCTTGCCGGCATGCAGGCGGATGCCGTTCTGCTCGTACCAGTCCCAGGAGTTCAGGACGATCTCGTCCAGGGTCTGCTCGCCCGCCAGCACCGGCGACAGCAGGATGCGGTTGTAGTTCGGGTGGGGCTCGGCGCCGAACACGGTGATGTCGTAGAGGTCGGGGGCGATCTTCAGCAGCTCCTCGACCGTGCGGACTCCGGCCATGCCGTTGCCCACCATGACCAGCTTCTGCCGGGCCTTCACTCGCATGTCCATCGCGGGCCTCCCTCAGGCGACGAGTTTTTCCACATGCGCCTGGCGCGTGTAGAGGAAATCGATGACGGCCTTGCGGTACTGCAGGTAGCGCACGTCTTCGGCCAGGGCCACGCGGCTGCGCGGTCGCTCCAGCTCCACGTGCAGGATCTCGCCGATGGTCGCGGCCGGGCCGTTGGTCATCATCACGATGCGGTCGGACAGCAGCACGGCCTCGTCGACGTCGTGGGTGACCATGACCACCGTGCTCTGAGTCTTGGCGACGATCTGCAGCAGCTCGTCCTGCAGCTTGGCGCGGGTGAGGGCGTCGAGCGCGCCGAACGGCTCGTCCATCAGCAGCACCTTGGGCTCCATCGACAGGGCGCGCGCGATGCCCACGCGCTGCTTCATGCCGCCGGAGATCTCGCCCGGCCGCTTGGCCGCCGCCGCCGAGAGGCCGACCAGCGCCAGTGCGGCGTCGGTGCGGGCCTTCAGCTGCGCCCGGGACTCGGTGGCGCCGAACACGCGCTCGACCGCGAGATGCACGTTCTCGAAGCAGGTCAGCCAGGGCAGCAGCGAGTGGTTCTGGAACACCACGGCGCGGTCGGGGCCGGGACCGGCGATCTCGCGGTTGGCGCAGATCAGGTTGCCCGTGGTGGGCCGGGTCAGGCCGGCGATCAGGTTCAGCAGGGTCGACTTGCCGCAGCCCGAGTGGCCGATCAGCGCGACGAACTCGCCCTTGGCCACCGCCAGGTTGATGTCGCGCAGCGCGACGAAGGGCCCCTTGGCGGTCCGGAAGGTCTGGCCCACGCCCTGGACCTGGATGAAGCGGGTGGTGAGGTTGGCGTTCATGGGATCAGGTCCTGACTTCGTCGTAGGTGAACGCGGTGGCCAGCCGGATCAGCGCCCATTCGAGCAGCAGCCCGACCATGCCGATCACGAAGATCGCGATGAGGATGTTCTTGACGTTGAGGTTGTTCCACTCGTCCCAGACCCAGAAGCCGATGCCGACGCCGCCGGTGAGCATCTCGGCGGCCACGATCACCAGCCAGGCCGTGCCGACGGCCAGCCGCACGCCGGTCAGCATGTAGGGGAGCACGGCGGGAAAGAGGATCTTGGTGAGGATCTTCCACTCGGACAGGTTCAGCACCCGGGCGACGTTCATGTAGTCGCCGGGCACCCGCTGCACGCCGACGGCCGTGTTGATGATCATCGGCCAGATCGAGCAGATGAAGATGGTCCAGATGGCAGCCGGGTTGGCGCCCTTGAAGACCATCAGGCCGATCGGCAGCCAGGCCAGCGGGGACACCGGTCGCAGCAGGCTGATCAGCGGGTTGAACATCCGGGACAGGAAGGTGAACCGCCCGATGGCGAAGCCCAGCGGGATGCCCACCACGGCCGCCAGGCCGAAGCCCACGGCCACGCGCTGCAGCGAGCTGAGCACGTTCCAGCCGATGCCCTGGTCGTTGGGGCCCTTGCGGTAGAACGGATCGCTGAAGACGGTGACCGCCTGCTGGAAGGTCTCCCTCGGGCCGGGGAAGCTGCCGCCGGCCGTCATCGCCACGATGGCCCAGAGGCCGACCAGCAGGCCGATGCCCAACAGGGGCGGCAGCACCCGCAGGGCGAGGGCGCGCCAGTCGTGGCGGGCCGCAGCAGCCGGGGCGGGCGCGGCGTCCGCCGGTACCGCGGCGTTGGCCGCCACGGTGCGGGCCGCCGGCGCGGCGTGCTCGCGGGAGGGGAGGGTGGGCGCCGGGGCCGGCGCCTCGGGATCGGGGGTGTGGAACACGGCGGCAACCATGGTCGTTCTCCGCGCGTCAGGCCTGGCCAACGTGGATCTTGAAGGAGTCGGCGTACTTCCTGGGGTCCTTCGGATCCCAGGTGGTGCCGTCGATCAGCCTGGCGCTGCGCATCACGTCCTTGGGCACCGGCGTCTTGGTCATCGCCGCCGCCTGCTTGTAGATCTCCACCTGGTTGATCTGGCGCGCGATGCCCAGGTAGTCCGGATGCTCCTTGATCAGGCCCCAGCGCTTGTGCTGGGTGAGGAACCACATGCCGTCGGACAGGTACGGGAAGGTCGCGAGCCCGTCGTTGTAGAACTTCATGTGGTTCGGGTCGTCCCAGCTCCTGCCCAGGCCGTTCTGGTAGCGCCCGAGGATGCGCTGGTTGATCGCGTCCACGCCGGTGTTCACGTAGCTCTTGTCGGCGATGGTCTCGGCCATCTTGTTCTTGTTCTGCAGGCCGGCATCGATCCACTTGCCGGCCTCCAGGATGGCGGCGGTCACCGCGCGCGCGGTGTTGGGGTACTTCTTGGCGAACTCCCCGGTGGTGCCGAGCACCTTCTCCGGGTGGTCCTTCCAGATGTCCTGGGTGGTGACCGCCGTGATGCCGATGCCGTCCATGATGGCGCGGTGGCCCCAGGGCTCGCCCACGCAGAAGCCGTCCATGTTGCCCACCCGCATGTTGGCCACCATCTGGGGGGGCGGCACGGTGATCGCCTTGGTGTCCTTGAACGGGTTGATGCCGTAGCTGGCCAGCCAGTAGTACAGCCACATGGCGTGGGTGCCGGTCGGGAAGGTCTGGGCGAACGTGTACTCGCGCTTGTCGCTGGCCATCACCTTGGCGAGCGAGGCGCCGTCGACGGCGCCCTTGTCGGCCAGCTTCTTGGACAGCGTGATCGCCTGGCCGTTGTTGTTCAGGCTCATGAGGATCGCCATGTCCTTCTTCGGACCCGAGGTGCCCATGTGCACGCCGTAGACCAGGCCGTACAGCACGTGGGCCATGTCCAGCTCGCCGTTGACCAGCTTGTCGCGCACGCCGGCCCACGACGCTTCCTTGGACGGGACGATCTTCACGCCGTACTTCTGGTCGATGCCCAGCACCGAGGCCATCACCACGCTGGCGCAGTCGGTCAGCGGGATGAAGCCGATCTTCACTTCCTTCTTCTCGGGCGCGTCGGAGCCCTGCGCGTACACGGCGGTGCGCAGGGCGGGCGAGACGCCGGCCGCGCCGACGGCGGCGGCCTGCAGCACGCTGCGGCGGGAAAGGCGGGTCTTGAGCAGGTCGGTCATCACGGGCGGATCTCCGGGCAGGGGCAAAAAAGAAAGGCGTCCTCACGCGCACGGATCACCGTGGGTGGGGACGCCTTCGTCCTGTGCTGGCCGGATCGCCGTTGACCCGGCCAGCTCGCAGGACGGCTTGCAAGCCCTGTGCCAGCCCGGCGCGCCGGTCGGATCACGGGCGGACGCGGTCGGCGCCGTCCTCTGGCGAGGGGGTGTGCGCGCGGCGACGAGGCAGGCGGGGCGTGGCGCCAGCTGGCAGCCGGGGCAGCTGGCCGGCTGCACCGGTTTTGTGCGGCGCACCAAAAGGAGGGTGCGCGATCAGCCGAGCAGGTCGGAGACGTCGACGATGCGCTGGGCCACCTCGCCGAGCTTCAGGCCCTTGTCCATTGCGGCCTTGCGCAGCCTGGCGTAGGCCTCGGGTTCGGTCAGGCCCTGCCGCTGCATGAGGATGCCCTTGGCCCGGTCGATCACCTTGCGGTCGCGCAGTTCGGATTTCGCCTCCGCCAGCTCCGCCCGCAGCGCCTGCTCGTGCTGGAAGCGCGCCATCGCCACATCGAGAATGGGCCGGATGCGCTCGGCTGCCAGGCCGGCCACGATGTAGGCCGTCACGCCCGCCGCCACCGCGTCCTTCACGTGGCGCGTGTCGTCGTCGTTGGTGAACATCACGATGGGCCTCCGCTCGTCCCGCGTGGCCATGACCACGTGCTCCAGCGCGTCGCGTGCATCGCTCTCCGCGTCCACGATGATCAGGTCGGGCTGCAGCTGGGCGATGCGTTCGGCCAGGAAGACGTCGGCCGGCAGCGTGGCCACCAGGTTGAAGCCGTTCTCCAGCAGACCGATGCGCAGGCTGCGCGAGCGCTCCGCCTGTTCCAGCGCGTGGTCGTCCGTCGGGTCGCTGACCACCAGGTCGGGGGCCACCACCACGATCCGCAAGGCCTCGTTCATGCCGTCGATCGCGCAAGAAGCGCGCCAGCATGCCAGCGCTGCCGGTGCGGCGCCGCACCGTCGCCTACACTCGGCCGGATGTTGGTCCTGGGCATCGAATCCTCCTGTGACGAGACCGGCGTCGCGCTCGTCGATGCGGCCGGCGCGGGCACGCCGCGGCTGCTGGCGCATGCGCTGCACAGCCAGGTCAAGATGCACGAAGCCTACGGTGGCGTGGTGCCCGAACTCGCCAGCCGCGACCACATCCGGCGCGTGCTGCCGCTGACGCGGCAGGTGCTGGCCGAGGCCGGGCGCGCGCTGGCCGACATCGACACGGTCGCCTTCACGCGCGGGCCGGGACTCGCGGGCGCGTTGCTGGTGGGCGCCGGCGTGGCCTGCGCGCTCGGCGCCTCACTGGGCAAGCCGGTGCTGGGCGTGCACCACCTCGAGGGCCACCTGCTGTCGCCGTTCCTGAGCGCCGATCCGCCCGGCTTTCCCTTCGTGGCACTGCTGGTCTCGGGCGGCCACACGCAGCTGATGCGCGTGGACGGCGTGGGGCGCTACGAGCTGCTCGGCGAGACCATCGACGATGCGGCCGGGGAAGCCTTCGACAAGAGTGCCAAGCTGCTGGGCCTGGGCTACCCGGGCGGGCCAGCGCTGTCGAGGCTGGCGCAGCAGGGCGATCCGAAGGCGTTCGCCCTGCCGCGCCCGCTGCTGCACAGCGGCGACCTGGATTTCTCCTTCGCCGGCCTCAAGACCGCGGTGCTCACGCAGGCGCGCAAGCTGGGCGACGACCTGGCGCCGCGCAAGGCCGACCTGGCGGCCTCGACCGAGGCGGCCATCGTCGAGGTGCTGCTGAAGAAATCGCTGGCGGCGCTCAAGGGGACCGGCCTCAAGCGGCTGGTGGTGGCCGGCGGCGTGGGCGCCAACCGGCTGCTGCGCGAGCAGCTCGATGCGGGCTGCGCGAAGCGGGGCGTGCGCGTGCACTACCCGGAGCTGGCCCTGTGCACCGACAACGGCGCCATGATCGCGATGGCCGCCGCGATGCGGTTGCACGCCGGCGTGGAAGGCGCGAGCCGCTCGTACGCCTTCGACGTGAAACCGCGCTGGCCCCTGGCGGAGCTCAGCGCGGTCTGACGGATTGCGGCCCCGGGCGGAGCCGGCGCGCCTTACTTGACTTCGATGACGCGGGCGTTGCTCACCGGCTGCTTCTTGGCCAGCGTGAGCGTCAGGACGCCGTTCTCGAGCTTGGCGGTCGTCGCCTCGACGTCGATCTCCTGCGGCAGCTCGTAGGCGGCCTTGTACTGGCGGCGGGCTTCCGCCTTGGTCTCGATGCGGACGATGGCACCTTCGATCTGGATCGACAGGTCCTCGCGGGCGACGCCCGGCAGGTCGAGGGTCACGGTCCAGGCCTTGTCGTCCTGCTGCAGCTGCAGGCCGCGGCCGAGGCCGTCGCCGAAGAAGGCGTCGTTGACGAAGCGTTCGAAATTGCGGTCGAACGAACGGAAGGCGGGTGCGGTGGCCCGGGTGCGGACAACGGGTGCGAAGAACATGGTTGACTCCTTGGAAACCTTACACTGCGCGGCTTTCATCCGATCGCCGCTTGCATCCAACGTGTGCACCGGCGCTGTGTTTTTCAAGGGAACGATGGGCACGAAAATGCGGCGCAGGCTGGTCTTGAAATCGACGGCCGCAGCGCTATTTGCTCCCGCCCTGGCGCATGCCCAGGGCAGCGGCGCGCCGGTGAAGCTCGCGATGGTCGAAGCCCTCTCCGGCGCGTTCGCGAACACCGGCGAGGCGGTGTTCCGCAACCTGCTGTGGGCGGTGGAGCGGGTCAACCAGCGCGGGGGGCTGCGGCTGCCCGGCGGCAGCCGGCCGCTGGTGCTGGCGCGCTACGACAGCAAGGGCTCGACTGAGGAGGCGCTTTCCGGCCTGCGGGCGGCGATCGACGACGGCGCACACGCCGTGCTGCAGGGCAACTCGTCCTCGGTCGCGGCGGCGCTGGTCGAGGCGGTGAACAAGCACAACGAGCGCGAGCCCTCGCGCCAGCTGGTCTACCTCAACTATTCCGCGGTCGATCCGATCCTCACCAACGAGCGCTGCAGCTTCTGGCACTTCCGTTTCGACGCGCATGCCGACATGCGCATGGCGGCCCTCATGCAGGTGCTGCGCGAGGACCGCACCGTCCGCAGCTGCTATCTCATCGGGCAGGACTACAGCTTCGGCCAGGCGGTGCTGCGCGAGGCGCGCCGCCAGCTGGGCGTGCTGCGGCCCGACGTGCAGGTGGTCGGCGACGAGCTTCACCCGCTGGGCCGGATCAAGGATTTCATGCCCTACGCCGCCAAGATCAAGGCCAGCGGCGCCACCGCCGTGGTCACCGGCAACTGGGGCAACGACCTGACGCTGCTGGTCAAGGCGGCGCGCGAGGTCGGCTTCGAAGGAAAGTTCTACACCTTCTACGGCAACGCGCTAGGGGCGCCCGCGGCGATCGGGGAGGCGGGCGTCGGGCGCGTCATCGCGGTCGCCGACTGGCTGCCGAACGTGCAGACCGCGCAGAGCGAGGCGTTCTACCGTGCCTTCCGCCAGCGCTTTCCCAGGCCGGGCGACGACTACGTCCACATGCGGATGCAGCTCATGGTCGAGGCCTTTGCCCAGGCTGCTGAAACGGCGGGCGGCGTCGCAGCGGCCCCGGTCGCGCAGGCGCTCGAGCGCGTCAGCGTCAGCCTGGCGGGCCAGAGCGGCGCGATGCGCGCGTCCGACCACCAGTTCCAGCAGACCCTGGTGGTCGGCGTGATGGACCGCCAGGGCGAACCCGGCGTCCGGTTCGATGTCGAGGGCTCCGGCTATGGGTTCCGGGTGGTGCGCGTCATCGCCCCGTCCCAGGCCGAGCAACCCACCACCTGCAAGATGCCGCGTCCGGCTTGAAGGGAGTCACCATGCGCCAGACCATCCTCGACCTCGAGGAATCCAAGATCCGCGAAGTCGCCAATGCCGGCATGGGACGCAGCGACGTGCTGGCGTTCTGGTTCGGCGAGAGCGACGAGGTCACGCCGGACATCGTCCGGCAGGCCGCGATCGACTCGCTGCAGCGCGGCGAGACGTTCTATGCCCACAACCTGGGCCTGCCGGAGCTGCGCGAGGCGGTGGCCGGCTACACCTCGCGCCTGCACCGGCCGGTGGGTGCGCAGCGGATCGCCATCACCTCCGGCGGCGTCAACGCGCTCATGCTCGCGGTCCAGGCGCTGGTGGACGCCGGCGACGACGTGGTGGCGGTCACGCCGGTCTGGCCCAACCTCACGGCCCAGCCGCTGATCCTCGGCGCCAGGCTGCGCCGGGTGTCGCTCACGCCGCGCGACGGCGCCTGGACGCTCGACCTGCCGCGGCTGCTGGAGGCCGTCACACCGGCGACCAAGCTGCTGATCGTGAACGCGCCGAACAATCCCACCGGCTGGACGCTCAGCCGGGCCGAGCAGCAGGCCATCCTGGCGCATTGCCGGCGCACCGGCACCTGGATCCTCGCCGACGAGGTGTACGAGCGGCTGTACTACGCCGACGACGGCGCCTGCGCGCCGAGCTTCCTCGACGTTGCGCAGCCCGAGGACCGCCTGGTCGTGGCGCACAGCTTTTCCAAGAGCTTCCTGATGACGGGCTGGCGGCTGGGCTGGCTGGTCATGCCGGAGTCGATGACGCACGCCATGGGCAAGCTGATCGAATTCAACACCTCCTGCGCCAGCGTCTTCACCCAGCGGGCGGCGCTGGCGGCGCTGCAGCACACCGACGCGATCACGCCGCGGGTGGTCGCCCACCTCAAGGCCTGCCGCGACCGGCTGGTGCCGCAGTTGCAGGCGCTGCCCGGCGTCGAGCTGGCAATGCCGCAGGGCGGCATGTACGCGTTCTTCCGGCTGCTGGCCGGCGAGGACGATTCGCTGAGGCTGGCCAAGCGCCTGGTGGCCGAGGCCGGCCTGGGCATCGCGCCGGGCAATGCCTTCGCGCCCGAGGCGCAGGGCTGGCTGCGCTGGTGCTTCGCCTCCAAGGACCTGGCCCGGCTGGACCGTGGCGTGGAGCGCCTGGCGGGGTGGCTGCAAGCACGGCGGTAGGGCTTGGACGCCCGGCAGGTCGTCGCGCCCGGCGCCTGCTCGTGTACAATCCCGCGGTTCTGCGGCCACCGGCTCGCAGAGCCAGCACGTTGGAGCCCTTCCAGCCCCAACGCAAGTCAAACCCCCGATCCAAGGAAACCAGATGTCCGCCATCAACAAGGCCGAGATCGTCCAGTCGCATGCCCGCGGCACCGGCGACACCGGCAGCCCCGAAGTGCAGGTCGCGCTGCTGACCGCCCGCATCAACGAGCTGACCCCGCACTTCAAGACCCATGCCAAGGACCACCACGGCCGCCGCGGCCTGCTGCGCATGGTGAACCGCCGCAAGAGCCTGCTGGCGTACCTGAAGGACAAGGATGCCGAGCGCTACACCGCGCTGATCGGCAAGCTGGGCCTGCGCAAGTAAGCGCGCCACGCGAATCGCAAGAGCGCCTGGGTTGGCTGTCGCTGGCTCAGGCGCTTTGCACATCGGAGACCACGGAATCGGATACGCGCTGTGTCATTCCACCAACGGCCGCCGGCCGCTGATGGAATGGCATCGTGTTCGACTCCCGTCTCCTTCCTCCACCGAGAGAAAGTGAGCAAGCCATGAGCATCTTCAACAAAGTCACCAAGACCTTCCAGTGGGGCCAGCACACGGTCACCATGGAAACCGGCGAGATCGCTCGCCAGGCCACCGGCGCGGTGGTGGTGAACATCGACGACACCGTGGTGCTGGCCACCGTGGTGGCGTCCAAGACCGCCAAGCCGGGCCAGGACTTCTTCCCGCTGACGGTCGACTACATCGAGAAGACCTACGCCGCCGGCAAGATCCCCGGCAGCTTCTTCAAGCGTGAAGCCAAGCCCAGCGAGCTGGAGACCCTGACCTCGCGCCTGATCGACCGCCCGATCCGCCCGCTGTTCCCGGAAGGCTTCTTCAACGAAGTGCACGTGGTCATCCACACGCTGTCGCTGAACCCCGAGGTCGACGCCGACATCGCAGCCATGATCGCCGTCAGCGCCGCGCTGGCCGTCTCCGGCATCCCCTTTGCCGGCCCGATCGGCGCCGCGCGCGTGGGCTACATCAACAACGAGTACGTGCTCAACCCCGGCCAGACCCAGCGCAAGGATTCGCTGCTGGACCTGGTGGTCGCCGGTACCGAGGCGGCCGTGCTGATGGTCGAGTCCGAGGCGCAGCAGCTGCCCGAGGAAGCGATGCTGGGCGCCGTGGTGTTCGGCCACGAGCAGGGCAAGATCGCGATCAACGCCATCCACGAGCTGGTGCGCGAAGCCGGCAAGCCGGTGTGGGACTGGCAGCCGCCGGCCAAGGACGAGCCCTTCATCGCCCGCGTCACCGAGCTGGCAGAGGCAAAGCTGCGCGCCGCCTACCAGATCCGCAGCAAGCAGGCCCGCACCCAGGCCCTGCGCGAAGCCACCGCCTCGGTGATGGCCTCGCTCAAGGAGTCGGGTGCCGACTTCGATCCGATCAAGGTGGAAGGCCTGCTGTTCGACATCGAGGCGCGCATCGTGCGCGGCCAGATCCTGGCCGGCGAGCCGCGCATCGACGGCCGCGACACCCGCACGGTCCGCCCGATCGAGATCCGCAACGGCGTGCTGCCGCGCACCCACGGCTCGGCGCTGTTCACGCGCGGCGAGACCCAGGCACTGGTGGTCACGACCTTGGGCACCGAACGCGACGCGCAGCGCATCGACGCGCTGGCCGGCGAGTTCGAGGACCGCTTCATGTTCCACTACAACATGCCTCCCTTCGCCACCGGTGAAGTGGGCCGCATGGGCTCGACCAAGCGCCGCGAGATCGGCCACGGCCGCCTGGCCAAGCGGGCGCTGGTCGCCTGCCTGCCGTCCAAGGACGAATTCCCGTACACCATCCGCGTGGTCTCCGAGATCACCGAGTCGAACGGCTCCTCGTCGATGGCGTCCGTCTGCGGCGGCTGCCTGTCGATGATGGACGCCGGCGTCCCGATGAAGGCGCACGTCGCCGGCATCGCCATGGGCCTGATCAAGGAAGGCAACCGCTTCGCGGTGCTGACCGACATCCTGGGCGACGAGGACCACCTCGGCGACATGGACTTCAAGGTGGCCGGCACGACCAACGGCATCACCGCCCTGCAGATGGACATCAAGATCCAGGGCATCACCAAGGAGATCATGCAGGTCGCCCTGGCGCAGGCCAAGGAAGCGCGCATGCACATCCTGGGCAAGATGCAGGAAGCGATGGGCGAGGCCAAGTCGGACGTCTCCACGTTCGCCCCGCGCCTGTACACGATGAAGATCAATCCGGAGAAGATCCGCGACGTGATCGGCAAGGGCGGCGCCACCATCCGCGCGCTGACCGACGAGACCGGCACCACGATCGACATCGGCGAGGACGGCACCATCACGATCGCGTCGACCGATTCGGCCAAGGCCGAGGAGGCCAAGAAGCGCATCGAGCAGATCACCGCGGAAGTGGAGATCGGCAAGGTCTACGAAGGCCCGATCACCAAGCTGCTGGACTTCGGCGCGCTGGTCAACCTGCTGCCGGGCAAGGACGGCCTGCTGCACATCAGCCAGATCGCCCACGAGCGGGTGGAGAAGGTCACCGACTACCTGAGCGAAGGCCAGATCGTGCGCGTGAAGGTGCTCGAGACCGACGAGAAGGGCCGCGTGAAGCTGTCCATGAAGGCGCTGCTCGACCGGCCCGCCGGCATGGAAGACCAGCCGCCGCGCGAGCGGCGCGAGCGCAGCGACCGCGGCGAGTTCCGTGGCGACCGCGCCGATCGCGGCGATCGTCCGCCGCGCGAGCCCCGGGAGCCCCGGGAGCCCCGGGAACCGCAGGTCCAGCCGCAGTCGACGCTGACGGATCCGCAGGAGTAACGCTCCTGCCCAACGGTGCCGGCGCGGCTGGCCGCCCTTCACCGCGCATGCCGCGGCCGCTCGACCGGCCGGCCGCGGCGGGCCGGGGGAGGGCCGGGCTCCTCCCGGATGCCCTGCGCCGGCCCGATCCGCGACCCCCTGACCGCCTGGAGCCAATGCCATGAAAGCCGTTGAGATCACGCAGTACGGTGCGCCCGAGGTGCTGCGCCTGGGCGAGCGAGCCGATCCCGTCGCCGGGCCCGGCGACGTCCTGATCCGCGTCGCGGCGAGCGGCGTCAACCGCCCCGACGTGCTGCAGCGCATGGGCAACTATCCGGTGCCGCCCGGCGCCTCCGACATCCCCGGCCTCGAAGTGGCCGGCGAGATCGTGGGCGGGGATGCGCAGGCGATGGCTGCCGCCGGGTTCAAGCCCGGCGACCGCGTCTGCGCCCTCGTGGCAGGCGGCGGCTATGCCCAGCTGTGCGTCGCGCCGGTGGGCCAGTGCTTGCCCGTGCCAAGCGGACTGTCCGACGTCGAGGCCGCCTCGCTGCCCGAGACCTTCTTCACCGTCTGGAGCAACGTGTTCGACCGCGGCCGGCTGCAGCCCGGCGAGAGCTTCCTGGTGCAGGGCGGCACGAGCGGCATCGGCGTGACCGCGATCCAGATGGCCCGCGCCATGGGCGCAGGCCTGGTGCTCGCGACGGCCGGCAGCGACGAGAAGTGCAGGGCCTGCGTGGACCTCGGGGCCGACCACGGCATCAACTACAAGACCCAGGATTTCGCCGAGGAAGCCAAGCGGCTGACCGGCGGCAAGGGCGTGGACGTGATCCTCGACATGGTCGCCGGCAGCTATGTGGACCGCGAGGTCAAGTGCGCCAACGAGGACGGCCGCATCGTGATCATCGCGGTGCAGGGCGGCACCAAGAGCGAGTTCAATGCCGGCCTGGTGCTGCGCCGCCGCATCACCGTGACCGGCTCGACGCTGCGTCCGCGGCCGGTGGCCTTCAAGGCCGCGATCGCCCAGGCGCTTCGCAAGAACGTCTGGCCGCTCGTCGAGAGCGGCCGGATCAAGTCCGTGATCCACAGCACCTTCGCGGCCGCCGAGGCGGCGAAGGCGCATGCGCTCATGGAGACCAACCAGCACGTCGGCAAGATCGTGCTGACCTGGTGAGCGCTTTCGACAACGACCCGAGATGAAGAAGAAGCTGATCGCCGGCAACTGGAAGATGAACGGCAGCGTGGCGGCCAACGACGCGCTGGTGCGCGCGGTCGTGGCTGGCATGCGGGATGCCGCGTGCCAGGTCGCCGTGTGCGTGCCGGCCCCGTACCTGGCCCAGGTGCAGATGCTGCGCCACGGCTGCGCGCTCGAGCTCGGCGCGCAGGACGTCTCCACCCACGAGCAGGGTGCCTACACCGGCGAGGTGTCGGCGGCCATGCTCAAGGAGTTCGGCGTGCGCTTTGCCATCGTCGGCCACTCCGAGCGGCGCCAGTACCACGGCGAGACCGACCAGCTGGTGGCCGACAAGGCCAAGGCCGCGCTGGCCCACGGCATCACGCCCATCGTGTGCGTGGGCGAGACGCTGGCCGAACGCGAGGCGGGCCACACCGAGGAGGTCGTCAAGCGCCAGCTGGCGGCCGTCATCCACACCAACGGCCACTGCATCAGCGAGATCGTGGTCGCCTACGAGCCTGTCTGGGCGATCGGCACCGGGCGCACCGCCACGCCCGAGCAGGCCCAGCAGGTGCATGCCGTGTTGCGCGCGCAGCTCAAGGCGGCAACGCCGCAGGCCGACCGCGTGTGCATCCTCTACGGCGGCAGCATGAACGCCGCCAACGCGGCCAGCCTGCTGGCCCAGCCGGACATCGACGGCGGCCTGATCGGTGGCGCGTCGCTCAAGGCCCCCGATTTCCTGCAGATCATCGCGGCTGCCCGCTGAGCGGCCGAAACACCTTCCGGAGTGAACCAAGCATGAACGTGATCCTCAACCTCCTGCTGGCCGTCCAGATCCTGACGGCGCTGGGCATGATCGGGCTCATCCTCATCCAGCACGGCAAGGGCGCCGACATGGGCGCCGCCTTCGGCAGCGGCGGCTCGGGCAGCCTGTTCGGCGCCTCGGGCAGCGCCAACTTCCTGTCGCGCACGACGGCCGTGCTGGCCAGCGTCTTCTTCGTGTGCACGCTGGCGCTCGCGTACTTCGGCAACTACCGCGCGCCCGAATCGGGCAGCGTGCTCGACCGCGCCGCGGCGCCCGCCGCCGCCCCGGCCTCGGTGCCGGCTGGTCCTGCCGCGCAGATCCCGGGCACCAGCGTCCCGGCCCCCGGTTCGGCGCCGGCGCCGGTTGCGCCGGCCTCCGGCGCCGGCCAGATCCCGACGAAGTAGCGCGGCGAATCAGCTCCCCGTCAGGGGAAGCGCTGGCTTTTCGGAGTAAACTCCAAGGCTGCCCGGAAAGCCAGCAACAAAGAAGACAGCCTCATGCCTGTCCGGGCAAGCAGCGACATGCCGTCGTGGTGAAATTGGTAGACACGCTATCTTGAGGGGGTAGTGGCGAAAGCTGTGCGAGTTCGAGTCTCGCCGACGGCACCAGACAAAAAGAGCCGCGGGCCGCGCCCCGCGGCTTGAATCTCGGACCTCCAGGCCTCAGATGCAACTCGATCAGTACCTCCCAGTCCTTCTCTTCATTCTGGTAGGCATCGCGGTCGGGGTCCTGCCGCAGGTCCTGGGCTATGTCTTCGCGGGGGCGGCCGGCTTCAACAAGCCCGACGCTGCGAAGAACTCCCCCTACGAATGCGGCTTCGAGGCGTTCGAGGATGCGCGCATGAAGTTCGACGTGCGCTACTACCTCGTGGCGATCCTGTTCATCCTCTTCGACCTCGAGATCGCCTTCCTCTTCCCGTGGGCCGTGGCGCTCAAGGAAATCGGACCGGTGGGCTTCTGGGCCATGATGGTCTTTCTCGGGATCCTCGTGGTCGGCTTCGTCTACGAATGGAAGAAGGGCGCGCTGGATTGGGAATGACCCACTCCCGGCGCAACGCCAAGGATTCAAAAGCAAATGGCTAACGAAGGCATTCTCGACAAGGGCGTCGTCACGACGACCGTGGACAGCGTCATCAACTGGGCCAAGACCGGCTCGTTGTGGCCGATGACGTTCGGGCTCGCGTGCTGCGCGGTGGAGATGATGCACGCCGGTGCGGCGCGCTACGACATCGACCGCTTCGGCATGCTGTTCCGGCCGAGCCCGCGGCAATCCGACCTGATGATCGTGGCCGGCACGCTGTGCAACAAGATGGCCCCGGCCCTGCGCAAGGTGTACGACCAGATGCCCGAGCCGCGCTGGGTGCTCTCGATGGGCACCTGCGCCAACGGTGGCGGCTACTACCACTACAGCTACTCCGTGGTGCGGGGCTGCGACCGGATCGTGCCGGTCGACGTCTACGTGCCCGGCTGCCCGCCGACGGCCGAGGCGCTGCTCTACGGGATCATCCAGCTGCAGCAGAAGATCCGCCGCACCCAGACCATCGCACGGGCCTGACGCCATGACCGCCATCACTCCCTTCGCGGTCGATCCCGCGGCACTGCAGGCCACGCTCACGCAGGCCCTGGGGTCGCTGGCCAAGCGCGTCGACCTGCGGCTGAACGAGATCACGGTCACGGTCTCGCCCGAGAACTACCTGCCCGCCGCCCAGGTCCTGCGCGATGCGCCGGATTGCCGGTTCGAGCAGCTGATCGACCTGTGCGGGCTGGACTACTCGGACTACCGCGGCGGCGCCTGGGACGGCCCGCGCTACGCCGTGGTCTCGCACTTCCTGTCGGTGAGCCTGAACCACCGGGTGCGCCTGCGCGTCTTCTGCGCCGACGACGAACTGCCGGTGGTCGATTCGCTGACCGGCCTGTGGAGTGCGGCCAACTGGTTCGAGCGCGAGGCGTTCGACCTGTTCGGGATCATCTTCGAGGGCCATGCGGACCTGCGCCGCATCCTGACCGACTACGGCTTCATCGGCCACCCGTTCCGCAAGGACTTCCCGGTGTCCGGCCATGTCGAGATGCGCTACGACCCCGAGCGCCAGCGCGTGATCTACCAGCCCGTGACGATCGAGCCGCGCGAGATCACGCCCCGCATCATCCGCGAGGAGCACTACGGCGGCATCCAGGCCGGCCGTGGGCTGGACAATCATGGCTGAGATCAAGAACTACACCCTGAACTTCGGCCCGCAGCACCCGGCCGCGCACGGCGTGCTGCGCCTGGTGCTGGAGCTCGACGGCGAGGTCATCCAGCGCGCCGACCCGCACATCGGCTTGCTGCACCGGGCCACCGAGAAGCTGGCCGAGACCCGCACCTACATCCAGTCGCTGCCCTACATGGACCGGCTGGACTACGTCTCGATGATGTGCAACGAGCACGCCTACTGCCTGGCCATCGAGAAGCTGATGGGCATCGAGGTGCCGGTGCGCGCCAAGTACATCCGCGTCATGTTCGCCGAGATCACCCGGCTGCTGAACCACCTGCTGTGGCTCGGCGCGCATGGTCTCGACTGCGGCGCGATGAACATGCTGATCTACTGCTTCCGCGAGCGGGAGGACCTGTTCGACATGTACGAGGCGGTGTCCGGCGCGCGCATGCATGCGGCGTACTTCCGCCCGGGCGGCGTCTACCGCGACCTGCCCGACAGCATGCCGCAGTACAAGGCGAGCAAGGTGCGCAACGAGCGCGAGATCAAGCGCATGAACGAGAACCGGCAGGGCTCGCTGCTGGACTTCATCGACGACTTCACCAAGCGCTTCCCCGGCTACGTCGACGAGTACGAGACGCTCCTGACCGACAACCGGATCTGGAAGCAGCGCACCGTCGGCATCGGCGTGGTGACGCCCGAGCGCGCGCTGAACCTGGGCTTCACCGGCCCGATGCTGCGCGGTTCCGGCGTTGCCTGGGACCTGCGCAAGACGCAGCCGTACGAGGTCTACGACCAGATGGATTTCGACATCCCGCTGGGCAGGACGGGCGACTGCTACGACCGCTACCTGGTGCGCGTGCAGGAGATGCGCGAGGCCAACCGCATCATCAAGCAGTGCGTCGACTGGCTGCGCGTCAACCCGGGTCCGGTGATCACCGACAACCACAAGGTGGCGCCGCCCGACCGCGAGTCGATGAAGTCCAACATGGAAGAGCTGATCCACCACTTCAAGCTCTTCTCCGAAGGCTTCCGCGTGCCCGAGGGCGAGGCCTATGCCGCCGTGGAGCATCCAAAGGGCGAGTTCGGCATCTACATCGTGAGCGACGGCGCCAACAAGCCGTACCGCCTGAAGATCCGCGCGCCCGGCTTCCCGCACCTGGCCTCGCTGGACGAGATGGGCAGGGGCCACATGATCGCGGACGCGGTGGCCATCATCGGGACGATGGACATCGTGTTCGGGGAGATCGATCGATGATCACTGAGACCATGAAGGCGCGCTTCGACCGCGAAGTGGCCAAGTACCCCCCCGACCAGAAGCAGTCGGCCGTGATGGCCTGCCTGGCCATCGTGCAGCAGGAGCAGGGCTTCGTCAGCCGGGCTGCCGAGCAGGAGGTCGCCGAGTACCTGGGCATGCCGCCGATCGCGGTGCACGAGGTCACGACCTTCTACAACATGTACAACCAGGCGCCGACGGGCAAGTACAAGCTGAACGTCTGCACCAACCTGCCGTGCCAGCTGCGTGACGGCGCCAAGGCCCTGCACCACCTGGAGCAGCGGCTGGGCGTGAAGATGGGCGAGACCACGGCCGACGGCCTGTTCACGCTGCAGCAGAGCGAGTGCCTGGGCGCCTGCGCCGACTCGCCGGTGATGCTGGTGAACGACCGCACGATGTGCAGCTTCATGAGCAACGACAAGCTCGACCAGCTGGTCGACGGCCTGCGCGCCGCCGATGGCGCGTCGAAATCGAAGGCGGGCTGACCATGAACGCCCAGCAAGTTCTTTCGCAGTTCCAGGCGACCGGGGTGCAGACCTGCTTCCACGGCCGCCACCTGAACCCGCAGATCTACGCCAACCTGGACGGCACCAACTGGCGCCTGAAGGACTATGAGGCGCGCGACGGCTACAAGGCCCTGCGCAAGATCCTGCAGGAGGGGCTCACGCAGGACCAGGTGATCGCCACCGTCAAGGAATCGGCCCTGCGCGGCCGCGGCGGCGCGGGCTTCCCCACCGGCCTGAAGTGGAGCTTCATGCCCCGCCAGTTCCCGGGGCAGAAGTACCTGGTGTGCAACTCCGACGAGGGCGAACCGGGCACGTGCAAGGACCGCGATATCCTGCACTACAACCCGCACATCGTCATCGAGGGGATGATCATCGCGGCCTACGCGATGGGCATCTCGGTGGGCTACAACTACATCCACGGCGAGATCTTCCAGACCTACGAGCGTTTCGAGGAAGCGCTGGAGGAGGCGAGGGCGGCCGGCTACCTCGGCGGCAACATCCTGGGGTCGGGCTTCTCGTTCCAGCTGCACGCGGCGCACGGCTTCGGTGCCTACATCTGCGGCGAAGAGACCGCGCTGCTGGAATCGCTCGAAGGCAAGAAGGGACAACCCCGTTTCAAGCCGCCGTTCCCGGCCAGCTTCGGCCTGTACGGCAAGCCCACGACGATCAACAACACCGAAACCTTCGCCGCGGTGCCCTGGATCATCCGCAACGGCGGCCAGGCCTTCCTGGAGGTCGGCAAGCCGAACAACGGCGGCACCAAGATCTTCTCGATCTCGGGCGACGTGGAGATGCCCGGCAACTACGAGATTCCGCTGGGAACACCGTTCAGCAAGCTGCTCGAGCTCGCCGGCGGCGTGCGCGGCGGCAAGAAGCTCAAGGCGGTGATCCCCGGCGGCTCGTCGTCGCCGGTGCTGCCGGCCGACATCATGATGCAGTGCACGATGGACTACGACTCCATCGCCAAGGCCGGCTCGATGCTGGGCTCGGGCGCCGTGATCGTGATGGACGAGACGCGCGACATGGTCGAGAGCCTGCTGCGCCTGTCGTACTTCTACATGCACGAGTCCTGCGGCCAGTGCACGCCGTGCCGCGAGGGCACCGGCTGGCTGTGGCGCGTGGTCGACCGCATCCAGAACGGCCACGGCAAGCCCAGCGACATCGAGCTGCTGAATTCGGTGGCCGACAACATCCAGGGGCGCACGATCTGCGCCCTGGGCGACGCGGCGGCGATGCCGGTGCGCGCCATGATCAAGCATTTCAAGCACGAGTTCGAGGCCAAGATCACGCGCCCGAACCTGCCCACGTCGGACGGCAAGCAGCCGGTGCCTGCGGGCGCCCGCGGCTGATCGTCGAGAGAACCATGGCTGAAATCACCCTAGACGGACAGAAGGTCGAGATCGCCGACGGCAGCATGGTGATGCATGCGGCCGAGAAGGCTGGCACCTACATCCCGCATTTCTGCTACCACAAGAAGCTGTCCATCGCGGCCAACTGCCGCATGTGCCTGGTGGACGTGGAGAAGGCACCCAAGCCCATGCCGGCCTGCGCCACGCCCGTCACCAACGGCATGGTCGTGCGCACCCGCAGCGACAAGGCCATCAAGGCCCAGCAGTCGGTGATGGAGTTCCTCCTCATCAACCATCCGCTCGACTGCCCCATCTGCGACCAGGGCGGCGAGTGCCAACTGCAGGACCTGGCCGTCGGCTACGGCGGCTCCGCTTCGCGCTACGAGGAAGAAAAGCGCGTCGTGCTGCACAAGGACGTCGGCCCGCTGATCTCCATGGAGGAGATGAGCCGCTGCATCCACTGCACCCGCTGCGTGCGCTTCGGCCAGGAAGTGGCCGGCGTGATGGAGCTGGGCATGGTCAACCGGGGCGAGCACTCCGAGATCACGACCGTGCTGGGCGACACCGTGGACTCCGAGGTGTCGGGCAACATGATCGACCTGTGCCCGGTGGGCGCGCTGACCAGCAAGCCGTTCCGCTACAGCGCCCGCAACTGGGAGCTGTCGCGCCGCAAGTCGGTGTCGCCGCACGACTCGACCGGCGCCAACCTGATCGTCCAGGTGCGCAACAACCGCGTCATGCGCGTGCTGCCGCTGGAGAACGAGGCCGTCAACGAATGCTGGCTGGCCGACCGCGACCGCTTCTCTTACGAGGCGGTGAACAGCGACGACCGCCTGACGGCTCCCATGCTCAAGCAGGGCGGCGAGTGGAAGCAGGTCGACTGGCAGACCGCGCTCGAGTACGTCGCCAACGGCCTCAAGCAGATCAAGGCCGACCACGGCGCCGGCAGCATCGGCCTGCTGGCCAGCCCGCACAGCACGGTCGAGGAGCTGTTCCTGGCCGGCGCCCTGGTGCGCGGCCTGGGCAGCGAGAACATCGACCACCGCCTGCGCCACGCGCAGTTCACGCCGTTCGAGGGCGTGCGCTGGCTGGGCACCAGCATCGCCTCGCTGTCCGAGCTGCAGCGCGTGCTGGTGGTGGGCTCCAACCTGCGCAAGGACCATCCCCTGTTCTCGCTGCGCATCCGGGCGGCGGTGCGCAAGGGCGCACAGGTCTCGCGCATCCACGACAGCGCGCCCGACTGGGCGATGTCGCTCGCCGCGTCGGCCGTCGCGCCGGCCGGGCAGTGGGCGCAGCTGCTGGCCGACGTGGCCACGGCGGTCGCCGCCGAGAAGGGCACCAGCGCGCCGGCGCAAGGCACCGCGACCGACGCCGCCAGGGCGATCGCCGGGTCGCTGCTCTCCGGCGAACGCAAGGCCGTCCTGCTGGGCAATGCCGCCGCGCACCATGCCAACGCCTCGACCCTGCTGGCACTGGCCCAGTGGATCGGCGAGGCCACCGGCGCGACGGTGGGCTACCTCACCGAGGCCGCCAACACCGTCGGCGCGCAACTGGTGAACGCCCTGCCCGGCCAGGGCGGGCTGGATGCGGGCCAGATGCTGGCCGGCGGCCTGAAGGCGGCCGTGCTGCTGAACACAGAGCCCGAGTTCGACTCCGCTGCCGGCGCCCGAGCGCCGGAGGCCCTGTCCAGGGCCGAGATGGTCGTGACGCTCAGCCCGTTCAAGACCAACCTGGCATTCAGCGACGTGCTGCTGCCGATCACTCCCTGGACCGAGACGCCCGGCACCTTCGTCAACGCCGAAGGACGCGTGCAGTCGTTCCATGCGGTGGTCAAGGCGCTGGGTGAGGCGCGGCCGGGCTGGAAGGTGCTGCGCGTGCTGGGCAACATGCTCGGCCTGCCGGGCTTCGGTTTCGATTCCGCGCAGGAGGTGCTGGTCGCCGCGCGCGGGGCCGCCGACGCGCAGCAGCCGATGGTGCAGGGCGCCAAGCTCTCCAACCGCACCGGCGCCAGGGCCGACCTGTCGGTGCCGGCCGGCACGCCGGTGACGGCGGCGATCTACCAGCTCGACGGCATCGTGCGTCGCGCCGAGTCGCTGCAGCTCACCGCCGACGGCCAGGCGGCGCTGCCACCGGCTGCGCAGCGCACCGCCGCGGCCCGCGAGGAAGAGGTGCTTGCATGATCGATTCGATCTACGGCTTCGGCAATGGCCTGATCGCCGCCCCCTGGTGGGCGGCCGCGGGCTGGCCGGTGATCTGGACGCTGATCAAGATCGTCGTCGTGGTCGCGCCGCTGATGGGCGCCGTCGCCTACCTCACGCTCTGGGAGCGCAAGGCCATCGGCTTCACCCAGCTGCGCCCGGGCCCCAACCGCACCGGTCCGCTGGGCATCCTGCAGCCGATCGCCGACGCCTTCAAGCTGCTCACCAAGGAGATCATCCTCCCGACGGTGGCCAACAAGGGCCTGTTCCTGCTCGGCCCGATCATGACCATCATGCCGGCGCTGGCCGCGTGGGCGGTCATTCCCTTCGGCCCCGACGTCGCGTTGGCCAACATCAACGCCGGCCTGCTGTTCCTGATGGCCATCACCTCGCTCGAGGTGTACGGCGTGATCATCGCGGGCTGGGCGTCGAACTCGAAGTACGCCTTCCTGGGCGCGCTGCGCGCGTCGGCCCAGATGGTGAGCTACGAGATCGCGATGGGCTTCGCCTTCGTGGTGGTCCTGATGGTGACCGGAAGCCTGAACATGACCGACGTGGTCATGAGCCAGGCCAAGGGGCAGTTCGCGGGCATGGGCCTGAACGTCCTGTCCTGGAACTGGCTGCCGCTGCTGCCGATCTTCCTGGTGTACTTCATCTCCGGCCTGGCCGAGACCAACCGCCACCCGTTCGACGTGGTGGAAGGCGAGTCCGAGATCGTCGCCGGCCACATGATCGAGTACTCGGGCATGAGCTTCGCCATGTTCTTCCTGGCCGAGTACGCCAACATGTGGCTGGTCTCGATCCTGGCGGTGATCATGTTCCTGGGTGGCTGGCTGCCCCCGTTCGAGTTCCTCTCGTTCATCCCCGGCTGGATCTGGCTGGGCGTCAAGACCTTCATGGTCGTGACCATGTTCCTGTGGGTGCGCTCGACGTTCCCGCGCTACCGCTACGACCAGATCATGCGTCTGGGCTGGAAGATCTTCATTCCGGTCACGCTGGTCTGGCTCGTGGTGGTCGGCGCCTGGATGCAGACCCCGTTCAACATCTGGAAGTAACCGACATGAGTCCCCACGCTCGCCACTGCGCGCGGTCGCTGCCCCGTCGGGCGGCACTCGCCGCGCCGGGGCGGCCGTGCGGCGGCCCGGTGTCTGGAAATTGACTATGGCTACTCAAACCCTCCCGCGAAGCCAGTCCGCGTTCTCGTTGAAGGACTTCCTCTCCAGCTTCATGCTGGTGGAACTGTTCAAGGGCCTGCGCATCACGGGCAAGTACTTCTTCGCGCGCAAGATCACGGTGCAGTTCCCCGAGGAGAAGACGCCGCTGTCGCCGCGCTTCCGCGGCCTGCACGCGCTGCGCCGCTACGAGAACGGCGAAGAGCGCTGCATCGCCTGCAAGCTGTGCGAGGCCGTCTGCCCGGCACTGGCGATCACCATCGACTCCGACCAGCGCGCCGACGGCACCCGCCGCACCACGCGCTACGACATCGACCTGACCAAGTGCATCTTCTGCGGCTTCTGCGAGGAGAGCTGCCCGGTCGACTCCATCGTCGAGACGCACATCCTCGAGTACCACGGGGAGAAGCGCGGCGACCTGTACTACACGAAGGACATGCTGCTGGCCGTGGGCGACCGCTACGAAGCCGAGATCGCCGAGCGCAAGGCCGCGGACGCCAAGTACCGCTGAGCGCGCGGGACGACAACGACAACAAATCCCATGGACGTCAAAACCGGCTTCTTCTACCTGTTCTCGGCGGTGCTGCTGTTCGCGGCCTTCCGGGTCATCACCGCGCGCAACCCCGTGTACGCCGCGCTGTACCTCGTGCTCGCGTTCTTCCAGGCCGCCGCGGTCTGGATGCTGCTCAAGGCCGAGTTCCTCGCCATCTCGCTCGTGCTGGTGTACGTGGGAGCGGTGATGGTGCTCTTCCTGTTCGTGGTGATGATGCTCGACATCAACGTCGACGCGTTGCGCGCGGGTTTCTGGAAGCACTTCCCGGTCGCCGCGGTGGTCGGGGTGGTGATCGCGCTCGAGATGGCCGCCGTCCTGATGGGCGGTTTCCGTCCGGCGGAGCCGGGCAACGGACCGGCCGCCGCGCAGGCGGCACAGGCGGGGGCCACGGCCGCCGCCCAGGTGTCCAACACCAAGGAACTGGGCAAGCTGCTGTACTCGCAGTACCTGTACCCCCTGGAGATCGCGGCGGTCCTGCTGCTGGTGGCCATCATCGCGGCCATCGCGCTCACCTTGCGCGAGCGCAAGGACAGCAAGCACATGGATCCCGGCGAGCAGGTCAAGGTGCGCGCCCGGGACCGCCTGCAGGTCATCAAGATGCCGCCGACGATGGTCGCGCCGGCGGCCGAACCCCAGGCCGCCGCGGCGGTGGAGGCCAAGGCATGAGCATCACCCTGGGTCACTTCCTTTCCCTTGGCGCGATCCTGTTCGCGCTGTCGGTCGTCGGCATCTTCCTGAACCGGCGCAACCTGATCGTCCTGCTGATGGCCATCGAGCTGATGCTCCTGGCCGTCAACATGAACTTCGTGGCGTTCTCGTACTACCTGGGCGACATGCACGGCCAGGTGTTCGTGTTCTTCATCCTGACCGTCGCCGCCGCCGAGTCGGCGATCGGCCTGGCTATCCTGGTGCTGCTGTTCCGCAACAAGTCGAACATCAACGTCGAAGAACTGAACATGCTCAAGGGCTGATCAGAACAAGAACGACAAGAGGAACCGTCGTGGCAGGCTCGTCCTGCCAACGAACGGGCTGTGCGCGATCGCCGCCGCTGGTTGCCGGGCCGAGCCCGGGCCGCAAGCGGCAGGAAAAAGAAACATGAGTCAGACACTCTCCGCATCGACCCTGCTCGCCGTCCCGCTGGCGCCGCTGGCCGGGGCCGCGCTGGCCGGCATCCTGGGCACCAGCTTCGGCGGCAACTGGATCGGCCGGCGCCTGTCGCACACCTTCACCATCCTGGGGGTGTTCGTCGCCTTCGTCATCTCGGCGATGACGCTCAAGAGCGTGGCCCTGGACGGCGCCCGCTTCAACGAGACGCTCTACGAGTGGATGGTGGTGGGCGGCCTGAAGATGGAGGTCGGCTTCCTGGTCGACGGCCTCACGGCGATGATGATGTGCGTGGTGACCTTCGTGTCGCTGATGGTCCACATCTACACCATCGGGTACATGGAGGAGGACGACGGCTACAACCGCTTCTTCGCCTACATCTCGCTGTTCACGTTCTCGATGCTCATGCTGGTCATGAGCAACAACTTCCTGCAGCTGTTCTTCGGCTGGGAAGCCGTGGGCCTGGTGTCCTACCTGCTGATCGGCTTCTGGTTCAACAAGCCCAGCGCCATCTTCGCCAACATGAAGGCGTTCCTGGTCAACCGGGTGGGCGACTTCGGCTTCATCCTGGGCATCGGCCTGATCGCTGCCTATGCCGGCACGCTGAACTACGCCGAGACCTTCGGCAAGGCCGGCGAGCTCGCCAAGCTGACCTTCCCGGGCACCAGCTGGATGCTGGTCACCGTCACCTGCATCTGCCTGTTCATCGGCGCGATGGGCAAGAGCGCGCAGTTCCCGCTGCACGTGTGGCTGCCCGATTCGATGGAAGGCCCGACGCCGATCTCGGCCCTGATCCACGCCGCCACCATGGTGACCGCGGGCATCTTCATGGTGGCGCGCATGTCGCCGCTGTACGAGCTGTCGGACACGGCGCTGTCGTTCATCCTGGTGATCGGCGCGATCACGGCGCTGTTCATGGGCTTCCTGGGCATCATCCAGAACGACATCAAGCGCGTGGTCGCGTACTCCACGCTGTCCCAGCTGGGCTACATGACCGTGGCGCTGGGCGCCTCGGCCTATTCCGTGGCCGTGTTCCACCTGATGACGCACGCCTTCTTCAAGGCGCTGCTGTTCCTGGCCGCCGGCTCGGTGATCATCGGCATGCACCACAACCAGGACATCCGCTGGATGGGCAACCTGCGCAAGCACATGCCGATCACGTGGATCACCTCGCTGCTCGGGTCCCTGGCGCTGATCGGAACGCCGCTGTTCGCCGGCTTCTATTCCAAGGACAGCATCATCGAGGCGGTGCACCTGTCCAGGCTGCCGGGTTCCGGCTTCGCGTACTTCGCCGTCATGGCCGGCGTGTTCGTGACGGCGTTCTACTCGTTCCGGATGTACTTCCTGGTCTTTCACGGCAAGGAGCGCTACGACCAGAACCCCGAGGCGCACCACGCGCACCATTCCGACGAGGAGCCCGACGTCTCGCACCACGATCACGGGCACGACGATGCCCACGGGCACGGCCACCAGCCGCACGAGTCGCCCTGGGTGGTCACGGCGCCGCTGCTGCTGCTGGCGCTGCCTTCCGTCGTGATCGGCTTCCTCACGATCGGCCCGATGCTGTACGGCGACTTCTTCAAGGACGCGATCTTCGTGAACTTCGAGAAGCACCCGGGCCTGGAGGAGATGGCCAAGGAGTTCCACGGCCCGGTGGCGATGGCGCTGCACGGCCTGATGACGCCGGTGTTCTGGCTGGCCTTCGCAGGCGTCGCGCTGGCGTACTACCTGTACATGGTCAATCCCGCGCTGCCGGCCCGACTGCAGGCGGTGTTCCGCCCGCTCTACCGCGTGCTGGACAACAAGTACTACATGGACTGGTTCAACGAGAACGTGCTCGCGCGGCTGGCGCGCGGGCTGGGGCTGGCGCTGTGGAAGGGCGGCGACCAGGCGATCATCGATGGCGCGGCGGTCAACGGCAGCGCCCGCGTGGTGGGCCTGTTCGCCGGCGTGGTGCGCCGCGTCCAGACCGGTTACCTGTACCACTACGCGCTGGCGATGATCGTCGGCGTGTTCGTGCTGCTCACCTGGTTCGTTGCGCCGTGGTCGGCACTGCTCGGCAAGTAGGAGAAGAAGAAAAATGGGTGTGTTGAGCCTTGCCATCTGGACGCCGATCCTGTTCGGTGTCGCCCTGCTGGCGCTCGGGAAGGACGAGCATGCGCGCGCCGTGCGCTGGATCGCCCTGATCGGTTCCGTCGCGGGTTTCCTGGTCACGCTGCCGATGCTCGGCAGGTTCAAGCTCGGCACGGCCGAGATGCAGCTGGTGGAGCGCACGCCGTGGATCGAGCGCTTCAACGTCCACTACCACCTGGGCGTCGACGGCATCTCGTTCTGGTTCGTGCTGCTCACGGCCTTCATCACGGTCATCGTCGTGATCTCCGCGTGGGAGGTGATCACCGAGCGCGTCAACCAGTACATGGGCGCGTTCCTGATCCTGTCGGGCCTGATGATCGGTGTCTTCGCGGCTCTCGACGCGATGCTGTTCTACGTGTTCTTCGAGGCCACGCTGATCCCGATGTACCTGATCATCGGCATCTGGGGCGGCCCCCGGAAGATCTATGCGGCGTTCAAGTTCTTCCTGTACACGCTGCTCGGCTCCCTGCTGATGCTGGTGGCGCTGATCTATCTGTACAGCAAGTCGGGCGGCAGCTTCGACATCCTCACCTGGCACCGGCTGCCGCTGCCCGGTCCGGTGCAGACGCTGCTGTTCTTCGGCTTCTTCGCGGCGTTCGCCGTGAAGGTGCCGATGTGGCCGGTGCACACCTGGCTGCCGGACGTGCACGTCGAGGCGCCGACCGGCGGCTCCGCGGTGCTGGCGGCGATCATGCTGAAGCTGGGCGCGTACGGCTTCCTGCGCTTCTCGATGCCGATCGCGCCCGATGCCGCGCGCGAGTGGGCCTGGCTGATGATCGGGCTGTCGATCGTAGCCGTGATCTACGTGGGCCTGGTCGCGATGGTGCAGCAGGACATGAAGAAGCTGGTGGCCTATTCGTCCGTGGCCCACATGGGCTTCGTCACGCTCGGCTTCTTCATCTTCAACGACCTGGGCGTCGCCGGCGGCCTGGTGCAGATGATCGCCCATGGCTTCGTGTCGGGCGCGATGTTCCTGTGCATCGGCGTGCTGTACGACCGGGTCCACTCGCGCGAGATCGCCAGCTATGGGGGCGTGGTCAACACCATGCCCAACTTCGCGGCCTTCGCGCTGCTGTTCTCGATGGCCAACTGCGGCCTGCCCGCGACCGCCGGTTTCGTGGGCGAATGGATGGTGATCCTCGGCACGGTCAAGGCCAACTTCTGGCTCGGCCTGCTGGCGGCCACGGCGCTGATCTGGGGCGCCGCCTACACCTTGTGGATGTACAAGCGGGTGTACCTGGGCCCGGTGGCGAACGACGACGTGCGCCAGCTCACCGACATCAATGCGCGGGAGTTCCTGATGCTGGGCATCCTGGCGATCGCCGTCCTCTACATGGGCATCTTCCCCAAGCCCTTCACCGACGTCATGGACGCCTCGGTCCAGAGCTTCCTGAAGCACGTCGCTGCTTCCAAACTGAACTGAAGCCACGGCCATGCTGGACAAACTGAGCCTGATCGTCATCTCGCCCGAGATCCTGCTGCTGGTGATGGCCTGCGTCATCGCCCTGGTCGACCTTGGCGTCAAGACCCGCCTGCGCGGCCTGACCTACTGGCTGACGCTCGCCTCGCTGGCCGTGGTCGCCTGGGTCACGGCCCAGGCCGCCGTCGCCGGCGAAACCTACTACGCCTTCGGCAAGATGGTCGTCTCCGACCCGATGGGCAACTGGCTGAAGTTCTTCTCCACCATCGCCGTGATGGTGACGCTGGTCTATGGCCGCCCCTACGCGGCCGACCGCGCCATGCTGCGCGGCGGCGAACTGTTCACGCTGTCGATGCTGTCGCTGCTGGGCATGTTCGTCATGATCTCCGGCAGCAACTTCCTGCTGATCTACCTCGGCCTGGAGCTGATGACGCTCTCCAGCTACGCGCTGGTGGCGCTGCGCCGTGACCACGAGGTCGCCACCGAGGCGGCCATGAAGTACTTCGTTCTCGGCGCGATGGCCAGCGGCTTCCTGCTGTACGGCATGTCGATGCTGTACGGGGCCACCGGCTCGCTGGACCTGAACGAGGTCTTCCGGGTCATCGGCAGCGGCCGCGTGAAGCACCAGGTGCTGGTGTTCGGCCTGGTGTTCATCGTCGCCGGCCTGGCGTTCAAGCTGGGCGCCGCGCCGTTCCACATGTGGATCCCCGACGTGTACCAGGGTGCCCCGACCGCCATCACGCTGATGATCGGCTCGGCCCCCGAGCTGGCCGCGTTCGGGATGGCGATCCGCCTGCTGGTGGAGGGCATGATCCCGCTGTCGATCGACTGGCAGCAGATGCTGCTGCTGCTGTCGGTGGCGTCGCTCCTGGTGGGCAACTTGGCCGCCATCGCGCAGACCAACCTCAAGCGGATGCTGGCGTATTCGACCATCGCCCAGATGGGCTTCGTGGTGCTGGGCCTGGCCGCCGGCGTCGTCGGCGGCAACACCAACAACGCCCAGTACGCCTACAGCGCCGCGATGTTCTACATCGTCACGTACGTGCTGACCACGCTGGGGGCCTTCGGCATCATCCTGCTGCTGGCGCGCGAGGGCTTCGAGAGCGACGAGATCGCCGACCTGGCCGGCCTCAACCAGCGCAGCCCGCTGTACGCCGGCATCATGGCCGTGTGCATGTTCTCGCTGGCCGGCGTGCCGCCGCTGGTGGGCTTCTACGCCAAGCTGACGGTGCTGCAGGCGCTGGTGGCCTCGGGCGAGACGCTGTACCTCGGCCTGGCGGTGTTCGCGGTGCTCATGTCGCTGGTCGGTGCGTTCTACTACCTGCGCGTGGTCAAGGTGATGTATTTCGACTCGCCGATCACCGCCACCACCGTCTCGGCCCCGGCCGACGTCCGCGTCGTGCTGTCGCTCAACGGCGCGCTGGTCCTGGTGCTGGGCATCGTGCCGGGCGGCCTGATGACCCTATGCGCCAACGCCATCGTTAAGACGCTGGCCACCTGACCATGGTTGCCGCCGCCTGCACCGCTCCGCGGGTACGTTCCCGGTGCCCCCGGGCGGCAAGCTGAGGCCGATCGGACGATGTCGCAGACGGCTTCGATCTGGCTGGTGATCGTGGCGGCCCTGGTGGCGGCCAACCTGCCGTTCGTGCTCGACCGGGCCGTGCTGGGCGTGTACGCGCTGAAGGCGCCCAAGCCGATCGCGCTGCGTCTTGCCGAACTGCTCGGGTACTACCTGCTGGTGGGCGCACTCGGCTTGGCGCTGGAGCGGCGGGTCGGCCAGATCGCGCCCCAGGGCTGGGAGTTCTACGCCGTCACCGGCGCACTGTTCCTGACGCTGGCCTTTCCTGGCTTCGTCTGGCGCTACCTGGTCAAGCACCGCCGTGGCTGATCCCGACCGCCACCTGGTCGAGAAGACCGTCCACCGGCAGGAGCTGTTCCGGGGGCATTTCCTGCATGCGGTGCGCGAGCAGGTCGAACTGCCGGACGGCACCCACGCCGACCGCGAGTTCATCCTGCACCCGGGCGCCGTGATGGTGATCCCGCTGCTGGACGATGGGCAGGTGGTGCTGGAGCGCCAGTACCGCCACCCCGTCGGGCAGGTGCTGATCGAGTTCCCGGCCGGCAAGCTCGATCCCGGCGAGGACCCGCAGGCCTGCGCCCGCCGCGAACTGCAGGAGGAGACCGGCTATTCGGCGCGCGAGTGGGCCCGTGCCGGCGTGCTGCACCCGGTCATCTCGTATTCCACCGAGTTCATCGAGATCTGGTTCGCGCGTGGTCTCACCGCCGGCGAACGCCGGCTGGACCAGGGCGAGTTCCTCGACGTCTTCAGCGCCACCCCGCGGCAGCTGCAGGACTGGTGCCGCGAGGGCCGGGTGACCGATGCCAAGACGCTGACGGGCGCACTGTGGCTGCAAAACGTCCTGGCCGGGGCTTGGCAACTCGACTGGCGTCCATAATTCCGGTCCATGTTCTCTCACGTTGTCGACGCCGGGGAACGGCGGTCCAGCGGCGGTCCGGCGCCTGCGAATGGAGCCGTCGCATGAAGGTGCTGAACCTGCAGTGCACGCACCGGCACGTCTTCGAAGGCTGGTTCGGCTCGGAAGACGATTTCCAGGACCAGCTCGGCAGGCAGCTGGTCGAATGCCCGATGTGCGGCGACACCGCCATCGCCAAGCTGCCTTCGGCGCCGCGCCTGAACCTCGGCGCGCAACCGCAACCAACGTCATCGGCCCCCGCCACGGCCCGGCAGGACGTCGCCGCGGCGCCGGAAGCCGCGCTCCAGCAGGCATGGCTCAAGATGGTCCAGCACGTCATGGCCAGCACCGAAGACGTCGGCGAGCGGTTCGCCGAGGAGGCCCGCCGGATCCACTATGGCGAGAGCGAGGACCGCGGCATCCGCGGGCAGGCCTCGCGCGAGGAAACCGAGGCCTTGCTCGAGGAGGGCATCGCGGTGCTGCCCCTGCCGATTCCCAAGGCGCTCAAGGGACCGGTGCAGTAGGGGGGGGCCGTCGCCCCGCCGGACGCCAGGCCGCTCCACGGCGTTGCACGGCGCAACGGGGCGGGTCGGCAAGAGCCTCAAGCCGCGTCGCCGCCTGCCACGCCGCGCACCGTGGACACGTCGCCATGGCAGGCGGAACACGCACGCGGCTGCATCGGGGCTCCTGTTGGAAGTGGCCGACGGCCGGACTACCTGAGGTGCCGCCCCCGCGCCCCGAGAGGGCCGGCCCGCAGACCGGGCCGGGTCAGTCCAGGAACTGCAGTGCCGCCAGCCGGGCGTACACGCCGCCGGCCGCCACCAGCTGCTCGTGGCGACCCTGTTCGACGATGCGGCCATGCTCGAGCACGACGATGCGGTCGGCCTGCTGCACCGTCGCCAGCCGATGCGCGATCACCAGCGTGGTGCGGTGGCGCATCGCCGAGACCAGGGCGGCCTGCACCATGCGCTCGCTCTCGGCATCGAGTGCGCTCGTGGCTTCGTCCAGCAGGAGCAGCGGCGGGTTCTTCAGGATCGCGCGCGCGATCGCGATGCGCTGGCGCTGGCCGCCCGACAGCCGCACGCCGCGCTCGCCCAGGAAGGTGCGGTAGCCCTCGGGCAGGGCGCAGATGAAGTCGTGGGCGTAGGCGGCGCGCGCGGCCTGCACCACCTCGTCGTCGCTGGCGCCCGGACGGCCGTAGCGGATGTTCTCCAGGGCACTGGCGGAGAACACCACCGGTTCCTGCGCCACCAGGCCGATGCGGCCACGCAGGTCCTGCAGCGCCATCGCCCGGATGGGAACGCCGTCGAGGTCGATGCTGCCGGCGGCCGGGTCGTAGAAACGAAGCAGCAGCGAGAACACCGTGGATTTGCCGGCGCCGCTCGGGCCCACCAGGGCCACGGTCTCCCGCGGCGCGACCTGCAGCGTGAGCGCCTGCAGCGCCGGCGCGGCCGGCCGCGAAGGGTAGTGGAAGGTGACGTCGGACAGCGTCAACGCACTGCCTGCGTCAGTCGCGGCGGGCCGCACCGGCTGCGCGGGCGACGCCACGGGTGAGCGGCTCGACAGCAGTTCCATCAGGCGTTCGGTGGCGCCCGCCGCACGCAGCAGGTCGCCGTAGACCTCGCCGAGCACGGCCACCGCGCCGGCGAAGATGACCACGTAGAGGGCAGCCTGTCCAAGCTGGCCGGCCGTCATGCCGCCGCTCAGCACCGCCTGCGCCCCCTGGTACAGGCCCCACAGCATCAGCGCCGCGTTGGCGATGATGATGAAGGCCACCAGCACGGCGCGCGCACGGGTGCGGCGCACGCCGGTGCGGAACGCGTCGTCCGTGGCGGCGGAAAAGCGCCGTGCTTCGCGGGCTTCGCCGGTGTAGCTCTGCACGGTCGGGATCGCGTTGAGCACTTCGGCGGCGATCGCACTGGAATCGGCCACCCGGTCCTGGCTGGCCCGGGAGAGCCGCCGCACCCTGCGGCCGAAGACGGCTGCGGGCACCACGACCAGCAGCACCGCCCCCAGCACGAGGGCCATCACGTACGGATGCGAGTACACCAGCATGCCCAGCGCGCCCACGCCCATCACCACGTTGCGCAGCCCAAGCGAGAACGAGGAGCCGACCACGGTCTGCACCAGGGTCGTGTCGGTGGTCAGGCGCGAGAGCACCTCGCCGGTCTGGGCGGTCTCGAAGAACTCGGGGCTCTGCTCGATCACGTGCGCATAGACGGCGCTGCGCAGGTCGGCGGTGACGCGCTCGCCCAGCCAGCTCACGGTGTAGAAGCGGGCCGCCGAGAACAGCCCGAGCGCGACGGCGACGCCGAACAGCTCCAGGAAGTGTCCGCGCAGCGCCAGCAGCCGCTCGCCGTGGCCGGCCTGTGCCAGTCCCTGGTCGACCAGGCCGCGCAGCGCGACGGGGAACACCAGCGTCGCCGCGGCGGCCAGCACCAGGAAAAGCCCGGCCAGGACGATGCGGCCGCGGTAGGGGCGCAGGAACGGGCGCAGGCCGGAGAGGGACTGGGGCGAACCTTGGGCAGGAGGGATGTCGGCCATGCGCGACAGTCTACTCCTTGCCCCGCCAACAGCAGCCTTGACAGTGATTGTCTAGGCAACTAATATCGCACCTATGCCAACCGCCACCAGCGCCGGGACCGACAGCCGCACCGCGGACGTCCAGGCCAGCGAGCCCATCTACCGGCCCGAGGACTACCGCCCGGACGACAGCGTCGCCTATCTCATGCGCAGGCTGATCACCAGCTTCGCCAACGAGGTGGAGCACGAACTGGATCCACGCGGCCTGACCAATGCGCAATGGGTGCCGCTCTACAAGCTGCACCTGGGGCATGGCCGCACGGCTGCCGAGCTCGCGCGCGAGTGCCAGCTCGACGCCGGCGCCATGACCCGGATGCTGGACCGGCTGGAGGCCAAGAACCTGCTGCGGCGCGAGCGCTCCTGCGAGGACCGCCGCGTCGTCAAGCTGGAACTCACCGAGGAGGGCCGCAAGGCGGCGGGACAGATCCCGTTCGCGCTGTGCAGCGTGCTCAACGCGCACCTGCGGGGCTTCAGCCGGGAGGAAGTGCAGCAGCTCAAGTCGATGCTCGTGCGGATGCTCGAGAACGGCGCCGCGCTGCAGAAGGAACGGGACCAGACGACCAATGACAACCAGAACCGCTAAGAACTCCGCGCGCCTGTCCGCCCTGCTGGCGGCGGCGCTGCTGGCCGGCTGCGCCAGCTATTCCGGCATCGAGTCGCAGGCGCGCCTGCGCACCCCCGACGCGTTCGGCCTGCCGGCCGGCGGCGCACAGCCCTCGATGCCGGTGTCGCCCGCGTGGTGGAAGGACTTCGGCGACGCCCAGCTCGACCGCCTGGTCGGCCAGGCGCTCGACGGCAGCCCCAACCTGAAGATCGCCCGCGCCCGCGTGGCCCGCGCCAGCGCCGTGCTCGAGCTGGCCAACGCGGCGACGGTTCCGCAGGTCGAAGGCTCGCTGGAAGCGCGCCGCCAGCGCTACACCGAGAACGGCGCCGTGCCGGCACCGCTGGCCGGTTCGATCCGCGACACCGGCACGCTGCAACTGGGTGCCAGCTGGGAGCTGGACTTCTTCGGCCGCTACGCACAGGCGCTGGAAGCCGCCATCGGCGCCTCGCGCGCCGCCGAGGCCGAGGTGGAGGCCGCCCGCGTGCTGCTGGCCAGCCAGGTGACGCGCAGCTACTTCCAGCTGGCACGCCTGCAGGACCAGTTGCAGGTGGCGCGGCGCACGCTCGCCCAGCGCGAGGAGTCGCTCGGCCTGGTGCGCGACCGCGTGCGGGCCGGCCTGGACACGACCCTGGAGCTGCGCCAGAGCGAGGCCGGCCTCCCCGAGGCGCGCCAGCAGATCGAAGCGCTGCAGGAGCAGGTGCAGCTGACCCGCAACGCGCTCGCTGCACTGGTCGGCCGGCCCGACCTGCAGGTGGAGGCGCGCTCGCTGGCCAACGCCAGGCCGGTCGCCGTGCCGTCCGCCATTCCGGCCGACCTGCTGGGCCGCCGGCCCGACATCACGGCGGCCCGCTGGCGCGTCGAGGCCGCCACCCACGACATCGAGAGCGCGAAGGCGCAGTTCTATCCGAACGTCAACCTGTCGGCCTTCGCCGGCCTGTCCAGCATCGGCCTGTCGCGCCTGCTGGAGGCGGGCAGCCTGCAGTGGGGCGTCGGGCCCGCGATCCACCTGCCGATCTTCGACGCCGGGCGGCTGCGCGCCAACCTGCGCGGCAAGACCGCCGACCTCGACGTCGCGGTGGAAAGCTACAACGGCACGGTGCTGGATGCGGTGCACGACGTCGCGGACCAGGTCGCGTCGTCGCAGTCGATCGCCCGCCAGCAGGTGCAGCAGCGCGAGGCGCAGGCTGCCGCCGAAGGCGCGTACGAGATCGCGCTGCAGCGCTACAAGGCGGGCCTGGGCACCTTCCTGAACGTGCTCACGGCCGAGACCGCCGTGCTCAACCAGCGTCGGCTCGGGGTGGACCTGGCCGGACGCGCGCTCGACACCCAGGTGCAGCTGATGCGATCGCTCGGCGGCGGCTTCCAGCCCGATGCCGACACCCAGCGCCTGGCCACCCGGACTCCCTCCTGATCGAAGAAGACACCATGAACGACGCACAACAGAACGACGCCGCGCTCGCCACCGCCGACCGCAAGGCCAAGCGCAAGAAGGGTTTGACGGTGCTCGCCGTCGCCGTGGCCGTGGCCGGCATCGGCTGGGGCACCTGGGAGTGGCTGGTGGCCAGCCACTATGAATCGACCGACAACGCCTACGTCCAGGGCAACGTGGTGCAGATCACGCCCCAGATCGGTGGCACCGTGCTGGCGATCCACGCGGACGACACCGATTTCGTGAAGGCGGGCCAGCCGCTGGTCAAGCTCGATCCGGCCGACGTGTCGGTCGGCCTGCAGCAGGCCGAAGCCAACCTGGCGCAGACCGTGCGCCAGGTCCGCACGCTGTATGCGAACAACGGTTCGCTGGCGGCCCAGGTGCAGCTGCGCCTGGCCGACGTCGCCAAGGCCGAGGCCGAAGTGCACCGCGCCAGCGACGACCTCAACCGCCGCCAGTCCCTCTCGGGCAACGGCGCGGTGTCCAGGGAAGAACTGAACCACGCCACCACCCAGCTGGCCAACGCGCGCAGCGCCCTTGCCGCGGCGCAGGCCGGTGTCACGGCAGCGCGCGAGCAGCTCGCGAGCAACCAGGCCCAGACCGAGGGCACGACCGTCGAGCAGCACCCGAGCGTGCAGGCCGCCGCCGCCAAGGTCCGTGAGGCGTGGCTGGCCTCGCAGCGGGCCGCGTTGCCGGCGCCGGTCGATGGCTACGTGGCCAAGCGCACCGTGCAGCTGGGCCAGCGCGTGGCCGCCGGCACGCCGCTGATGTCCATCGTGCCGCTGCAGCAGGTCTGGGTCGATGCCAACTTCAAGGAAGTGCAGCTGCGCAAGATCCGCATCGGCCAGCCGGTGACGCTGACGGCCGACGTGTACGGCAAGAAGGTCGAGTACCGCGGCACGGTCGCCGGGCTGGGCGTGGGCACCGGTGCGGCGTTCGCGCTGCTGCCGGCGCAGAACGCCACCGGCAACTGGATCAAGGTGGTGCAGCGGGTGCCGGTGCGCGTCGCGCTGGATGCCGACCAGGTCGCCAAGAATCCGCTGCGCGTGGGCCTGTCGATGGACGTCCAGGTGGACGTGACCAACCAGGACGGCAAGACGCTGGCCGACGCCCCGCGTTCCTCCGCGGTGACGCAGACGGCGGTGTTCGGCTCCCAGGATGCCGGTGCCGATGCCGAAGTGCGCCGCATCATCGCGGCCAACCTCGGCCGCAGCAACACCACCGCGGTCGGTGCCGCGCCCGCCGCCCACGCGTCGGCGCAGCGCGTGCGCGGCACCACGGTGGCCGCCGGAGCCCACTGATGGCCACGGCACCCGCGGCGCGCCCCGCGGCGCACGCCCCCCTGGAAGGCACGGCACGGGTCTGGGGCACGATCGCGCTGTCGGCGGCCACGTTCATGAACGTGCTGGACACGTCCATCGCCAACGTGTCGCTGCCCGCGATCGCCGGCGACCTGGGCGTCAGCCCCAACCAGGGCACCTGGGTCATCACCAGCTTCGCGGTGGCCAATGCCATCGCGGTGCCGCTGACCGGCTGGCTGTCCCAGCGGTTCGGCCAGGTGCGGCTGTTCGTGGGCAGCGTCATGCTGTTCGTGATCGCGTCCTGGCTGTGCGGCCTGGCGCCCAACATGACCATGCTGATCGCGTTCCGGGCGCTGCAGGGCTTCGTGGCCGGGCCGATGATCCCGCTGTCGCAGACGCTGCTGCTGGCCAGCTACCCGCCGGCACTGGCCGGCCTGGCGATGGCGATGTGGGCGATGACCACGCTGGTGGCGCCGGTCATGGGGCCGCTGCTGGGTGGCTGGATCACCGACAACATCAGCTGGCCCTGGATCTTCTACATCAACATCCCGGTGGGCATCGTCGCGGCGACCGCGTCCTGGGGCATCTACCACAAGCGCGACAGCGCCATCCGCAAGCTGCCGATCGACAAGGTGGGACTGGCGCTGCTGGTGGTGTGGATCGCGGCGCTGCAGATGATGCTGGACCTGGGCAAGGAGCACGACTGGTTCCACTCGCCCCTGATCGTGAGCCTGGCGGTGATCGCCGTGGTGGGTTTCGCCTTCTTCCTGGTCTGGGAGCTGACCGACGAGCACCCGGTGGTGGACCTGCGGCTGTTCACGCGGCGCAACTTCTGGGCCGGCACGATGACCACATCCGTGGCCTACGGCCTGTTCTTCGGCAACGTGGTGTTGCTGCCGCTGTGGCTGCAGCAGTACATGGGCTACACGGCGACCGACGCCGGGATGATCATGGCGCCGGTCGGCGTGATGGCCATGCTGCTGTCGCCGCTGGTGGGCAAGACAGTCGCCAAGGTCGATCCGCGCCGCTATGCGACGTTCGCGTTCATCGTGTTCGCCCTGGTGCTGTGGATGCGCTCGCGCTTCAACACCTCGGCCGACTTCGGCACGATCATGATCCCGACGGTGATCCAGGGCGTGGCGATGGCGTTCTTCTTCATCCCGCTGATGTCGATCACGCTGTCGGGGCTGACGCCCGACCGCATCCCGGCCGCCTCCGGCCTGACCAACTTCGTGCGGATCACGGCGGGCGCGATGGGCACGTCGATCTCGACGACGCTGTGGGAGAACCGGGCGGCGCTGCACCACGCGCAGCTGGCCGACGCGGTCAATCCCGGCAGCATCGCGGCCCAGTCCGCGCTGTCGGGGCTGGCCGCCGGCGGGTTCACGCCGGAGCAGGCGCTGGCGCAGGTGAACCGGCTGGCCGACCAGCAGGCGTTCACGATGGCGGCCACCGACCAGTTCTGGCTCTCGGCGATCCTGTTCCTGGCGCTGATCCCCCTGGTGTGGATGTGCCGCCCGCAACGCACGCCGGGCGGGGCCGACGCCGCTGCCGGAGCGCACTAGGGGATTTACAAACCTGACGCACTCGGGCGACAGCGCTGTGGAACACTTCGTCCACACACGCAAGCCGCAGTCTCGGGAGCTTGAGATGACAGGGACGATCTGGACACCGGTGTTGGGATGGGTCGGCGCGGTCGCGACGGCCCTGGGACTCGCGTTCGCGGTCCCCAGCGAGAGCGGCCTGCTCGGGCGCCTCCCCAGCGTGAGCGGCAAGCGCCTGCACGACCAGAGCCACATCGCGCTGCCGCAGCAGCTTCCCTCCGAGCGCACCGTGGCCGTGGTGCAGTTCAAGAAGTCCCAGGCCGCCGAGGCGCAGGGCTGGATCGACGGGATGGGCCTGCACCGCAGTCCGGGCGTCGCCTGGCTGCGGCTGCCGGTGCTCAATGATCCGGGTGACGAACCGCAACGGCGGGCCAAGGAAGCGCAGCTGCTCGAACGCTACCCGTCCGCCGACGAGCGCTCGCGGCTGGTCACCGTGTTCACCGACAAGCAGGCGTTCGTGCGCTCGGCCGGTCTCACGACGTCCGAGCACGCCTCGGTGCTGGTGCTCGACCGCAGCGGCAACGTGCTGGCCAAGGCCGAGGGACCCTACGACCACGGCAAGGCCCAGGCGTTGCGCGAGACGCTGCTGGCGCAGCGCTGACCTGGGTGGGGCTCAGAGGCGCAGCCGCTGCGCGTAGCCCGTCATCTCCAGGTAGCCGCGGCCCACGCGCCGTCCGCTGCCATCGAGCAGCTCCGACAGTCCTTCCCAGTAGATGCCGCCGGTCGATGCGCGGCTGTCGAGCTCCTGGTCGTCGACCAGTGCGCGCACCGTGTACAGGCCGGCTGGCGTGCGGACCGTCCACGCCACCGGGTAGGTTGCCCCGGACAGCGGGCTGGTCCAGCGCCGTTGCGCGGTGAACGCGGTCTCGCCCGGCCCGGCGACCTCGACCGTGCCGCCGGGCCGGCGGAACGAGCCGCCGTCCCACAGCGCCGATCCGTCCGGCCGGCGCAGCTGGAAGGCGGTGAGCGCGCTGCCGTCGTCCAGGTTCATCCCGATCCAGTCCCAGCCCACCGCCTCGGGGTGCAGGAGGGCCTCGCTCCATTCGTGGTCCAGCCAGGCCCTCCCCTCGAAGGGCAGCCGCCGGCCTTCCAGCACGATGGTGCCGGCGGCGGCCAGCTGCGGCACGCTGTAGTAGTAGCTCGCCTGCTGCGGGTCGGGTCCCTTGCGCGAGAGGCCCTGGCGTCCCTGCACCAGCACCGGCTGGGTCGGCGCGAAACGCAGGTCCAGCCCGAACTCGCGGCCGAGGAGGGTGGCGGCATAGCGGCCGTCGCCCTCGCGCGCCAGCCGCCAGTCGCGCAGGACGACGCGCGTGTCGTCCGTGGCTGCCTCGGCCACGCCGAAGCCGGCCCGTGCGATGCGCTGGTCGTGCCGCAGCCGGCGGCCCTGCACGTCGGTCACGGCTGCATGCGCGAACACCAGTTGCCGCGCGGCGAACCGCGATGCCAGGTCCTGCGCCGCGTCCACGCGCGAGCGGAAGAAGGTGAGCTGGAACCCGAGCTCGCGCCCGCCGGCGGTGCCGGCGCCGGTGATGTACCACCACTCGGTGCGAAGGTCCGGATGCGCACCGTGGTCGCGCGGGAACTGCAGCGGCCGCAGCGGCAGCGCCCGCGCGTCGGCCAGCGCCAGGGCCGGCAGCGCCGCCAGCATCGGCCGGCGGCGGATCACCAGTCCTCCTTGACCGCCAGCACGGCGTCGCGTCCGGCCGCCGCGCGCCCCGCGAGCCAGGCGGTGATGGTGCCGGCCAGCACGACGGCCAGGCACAGGAGCAGCAGGCGAAGCCAGGGCACCAGCAGGTCCATGGTCCAGTGGAAGCTCTGCGGGTTGACCACGTGCACCAGCACCACCGACACGGCCAGGCCCAGCGCCAGGCCCGCCAGTGCCCCGACCAGCGTCCAGGCGGCGCCTTCGCCGGCGACCACTGCCAGGATCTGGCGCCGTGTCAGGCCCAGGTGGGCCAGCAGGCCGAATTCCTTCCGGCGCGCGAGCACCTGGGCGCTGAAGCTGGCCGCCACGCCGAACAGCCCGATGCCGATCGCCACCGCCTGCAGCCAGTAGGTGACGGCGAAGCTGCGGTCGAAGATGCGCAGCGAGGTGGCCCGGATCTCGCGGGCGGACGCGAACTCGAGCAGGCCGCCGGCGCCCCCGGCCTGCTGCCGCAGCAGCGCCTGCACGCGGGCCGCGTCGGCCTGTGGCTGCAGCCAGAGCTGCAGGTCGTTGACCCGGCGGTCACCGGTCAGGCGCTGGTAGGCGGCCTGGTCCAGCAGGATGGCGCCGCTCTGCCGCACGTAGTCCCGCCAGACGCCCGCGACGCCGAAGCGGCTGGCCCCTGCCGGGCCGGGCGGCAGCCCGAGCGCCGCGTCGAGCAGCGGCAGCGGCGCGCCAGGGTGCGCCCCGTACAGGTCCACCATCGCCTCGCTCACGTAGACCGGCACCTGCCCCGGCGCGACCGCCACCGGCTCGCCGACCATCGGGACGTCCGCCCCCGGATCTGCCAGGGGCCGCGCCAGCAGGGCGACCGGCGGCCGGGCGGCATCGGGCTGCAGCGATCGCACGCGCTGGGTGGCCACGCGGTCCACGCCCGGGGTGCGGGCCGCGGCCTCGACCAGCGCCGTGTCCAGGAACGCCGTGTCCCCCGCCACGGTTCCGCCCGCCGTCCGGACGTACAGGTCGGCCGGCAGCACCACGTCGAGCCAGCGCGTGACCGAGTCGCGGAAGCTCGCCACCATCACCGTCAGCGCCACGGCCAGGCTCAGCGACGCGACCACCCCGCTGACCGCGACTGCCGCGGTTTCGCGCACCCGACGCGCGCGTTCCACCGCCAGCAGGGGCAGGAGGCGGCCGGCCAGCGCCGGCGCCAGCCGGTCGTAGACGAGCGCCACGGCCGGCGGCAGCGTGGTGATGCCGCCCACCAGCAGCAGGGCCACCGACACGTACGCCCCGAGCGGCAACCCCGCGATCGGAGGCAGCAAGGCGAGCGCCAGGGCGGCCACCAGGAGCAGGAGGCCGGCCCAGCGCCGTCCGCCCGCCGCGGCGCCGACGCGCAGCCCCTTGAGCGACTGCGCCAGCGGCAGTCGTTCGGCACTTCGGGCCGGGAACCAGCCGCCCACCGTCGCCGCGGCCACCCCCAGGGCGCCGTACAGCAGCGCCGCGGGAGTGCTCCACTGCAGGCGCGGCGCGACCCCTTCGAAGTAGCCGCCGCCCAGATCGCCGCCGAGCACGCGCAGCGCCACCGCCGCCAGCGAGGCGCCCAGTGCCACGCCGGCGACGCTGCCCAGGGCGCCGAGCGCCGCCGACTCGGCCAGCACCAGCGCCCGTCGCTGGCGCGCGTCCAGCCCCAGCACGCCCAGCAGCGCGAACTGCTGCGAGCGGCGCGCGACGCTGAGGGACAGCACCGAGAACACGAGGAATGCGCCGGTGAACAGGGCCACCAGCGCGAGCACGGTCAGGTTGACGCGGTAGGCCCGCGAGAGGTTGCTCACCCGCTGGGTGGCGTCGCCAGGCTCCGCCGCCAGCACGTCGGGCGGCAGCTCCAATGAGCGCGTCCAGCCCGCCCGGTCCGTGCCCGATCGCAGCCTGACGTCGATGCGCGACAGCTCGCCGGCCCGCCCGAACAGGTCCTGGGCCGCACCGATGTCCATCACCGCCAGCGGCGCGCCGCCCGCCGCGACGCTGCCCGCCACGCGCACGTCGCGCAGCTGCAGGCCGGCCTGCAGCCGCAGGTGGTCGCCGGCCAGCTGCTGGCGTGCCGCCGGGTTGAGGAAGACCGTGTCCGCCGAGAACAGGGCCAGCCGGTCGACGTTCGCCGCCGGCACCGGTGCCAGCGACGGCGCGAGTGCGGCGGCCGACAGCGCGTCCAGGCCCAGCACATGGAGCGGGACGCGCTCGCCACGGATGTCGACGGCATTGGTGGCCAGCTCCAGCACCGGGCTGGCCAGCTCCACCCGCGGATCGGTGGCGACGCGGGCGAACAGCGCTTCGTCGAAGCCGCCGCGCGTGGCGCGCAGTTCCAGGTCGGGCTGCCCGTTGACCGACCGCACTGCGGTGGAGAACTCGCTCAGGGCCGAGGCGTTGATCAGGTGCACGGCCAGCGCCAGCGCCACCCCCAGCATGACCGCGGCGACGGCCGCGACGCTGCGCCACGGATGCTGGCGCAGCTCCTGCCAGGAAAAGGTGCGCAGCAAGGCCAGCATGGTTGTCGATTGTGCAGGTGCGCGCGGGCGTGCCGCTACGATGGGCCATGGACCTGGATGTCGCCGCCCTGGAATTGGCCACGCTGGACGCGGTGCCGCCGCGGCAGCTGGTCACGCTGGACGGCTGGGTGGCCGGGCTCGACGATGGCACGGTGGGCCGCGCGCACAGTGCAGTGCCGACCCGCCACCACGCGGTGGATGCCGGGGCGGTCGACGTGCTCGAGGCGCTCTATGCCCGGCATGGCCTGCCGGCCACCTTCCGCGTGCCGGTGCTGCCCGCCTTCGCGGCGGTCCGGCAGCGCCTGGTCGCCGGGGGCGCCACGCCGCGACAGCCGACACTCACCATGACGGGGCGGGCCGAGGCGGTGTCGCAGGCCGGATGCGGCGAGGACGTCCACCTCGAGGCCTGCCCGGGCCAGGGCTGGTCCGACGCCTTCCTCGGCGAAGGCTTCGATCCGGCTGAAGGTGCCGGCCGCCTGGCGATCCTGCGGCGCTCGCGCAGCAGCGTGTTTGCGGCGGTGCAGCGGCAAGGGCAGGTGGTCGCGGTGGGGGCGGCATGCCTCGGCCGGGGGTGGTGCGGGATCCACGGCATGCGCACGGCCCCTGCGTGGCGCGGCCGCGGGTTGGCCGGCAGCATCCTGGCGACCTTCGGGCGGCTCGCCGCGCAGCGCGGGATCGGCCAGGTGTTCCTGCAAGTGGAACAGGCCAACTCGGCGGCACAGCATCTGTACCGCCGCGTTGGCCTGCAACCTGCCTGGACTTACGAGTACTGGCGCCGCTGACGCGGCGTCCCGGTGCTCAGGCCGTCGCCCCCATCTCGGACATCAGCTCTTCCTTGCGCGTCTCGAGTTCCTCGCGCATTCCCACGAGGTCAAGCTTGCGGGAGGCACGGGCCTTCGTGAAGATGTCGCTGCGCTCTTCCTTCACGTGGTGGTCGATGTACTCGCCCAGCACCTTGACCATGGCCTCGAACTTGTCGTCCGGCTCCGGCGCGGCCTGGATCTGGGCGATCAGGTCCTTGGCGCTCTGGTGCTCGACCTCGGCCTCGTCGAGCAGGTCGGTTTCCTTGATGGCGGCGCGCAGCGCGGGGTAGAAGATCTCTTCCTCGATCTGCGCGTGCACGGTCAGTTCCAGGCAGATCTGGCGTGCCAGGTCCATCTTCTTCTGGCCGGCGCTGCGCGCGCGCGACTGCGTGAGTTCCTCGAACTCCTTGAACATCTTCTTGACGGCGCGGTGGTCTGCGTCGAGCAGGTCGCAAGCGTCTTTTCCGGCACGGGTGCTGGGCATGGTGGACTCCTTGTCTGGGTACCCCATCTTGGAATCGGCAGGCACGGCGGTTTGTAGGAAAACCGCGCTTCACGTCCGCCTTGCCGCCGCGATGCGCGGCTTGCGGCCCGGGCCGGCGGCCAGGGGAGCACCGGCGAGCGGATCAGCACCAGCGCGCCGGCCGACGGCCCGGTGCACCGCGCGCGGGCCTGCTGCCACTGCGGCGAGAGTCGCCTTGCAGATGCATCGTATGATCATGTCATTCACCTGTATGGGACGTCCATGGAAGACAAGCCGGCGCGCTTCACGATCCTGATCGACGCCGACAAGAAGAAGGCGTTCGATGAACTTTGCGCATCGCTGGACATGACGTCCTCGCAGGTGGTGCGGCAGTTGATCCGCGACTACCTCGATCTGCACGGCGAGCAGGCCGCCACCGGCAGGGTCCGCGCGAAGAAGCCGCGGAAGGCACGCAAGTGAGCCCGCGCGCGCCAACCCGGTAGCAGGAAATGCAAATCGATGCGTCCTCAGCGGGTGCGGCGTGAGGGGATTCGTGATTACAATCCGATTCACATCGCAGCCGGTTTTCCCATGGAGACCAAGACCGCCAGGCTCACTGTCCTCATCGATCCCGCGAAGAAGGAGGCTTTCGAGTCTCTCTGCTACTCGCAGGACATGACACCTTCCCAGGTGATGCGCCGGCTGATCCGGGACTTCATCGCGCAGCATGCACCCGTGCAGGTGCAGGCACCCGGCGCCCGCAAGGTCGCCGCGCCCAGAGCCGTCGTCCGCAAGCGCGGCTGACCGGCCCCGGCCACACACCCCTCAAGTCCCCGCGATCCCCTCGGCACTCAGGTGCAGCACGCGGTCGGCGCGCGCCGCGGCGGCGCTCGAATGCGTCACCAGCATCAGGGCCGCCTGATGCGTGCGGGTCTGCGCGATCAGCAGGTCCATCACCTGTTCCGCCGTCCGCGGATCGAGGTTGCCGGTCGGTTCATCCGCCAGCAGCAGCGGGGGCTGGTGCACCAGGGCGCGGGCGATCGCCACACGCTGCAACTGGCCGCCACTGAGCTGCTGGGGCAGCCGGTCGCCCAGCCCGCCGAGTCCGACCGCCGCCAGCATGCCCTGCACGCGGGCCGGGTCGGGGCGTTGAAGCAGCATCAGCGGCAGCGCCACGTTCTGCGCCACGTCCAGGTGCGGCAGCACGTGGAACGCCTGGAACACGAACCCTACCTGGCGCCGTCGCCACTGCGCCCGGCCGCTCTCGTCCAGCGAGCCCAGGTCGTGGCCGTCCAGCGCGATCCGCCCCTCGTCCCAGTCGTCCAGGGCTGCCAGGCAGTTCAGCATCGTGGACTTGCCGACCCCCGATTCGCCGACGATCGCGACGAACTCGCCGCGGGCCACGTCGAACGACACGTTGCGGAACACGTGCGTCGTGCCGTAGCGCTTGCCCAGGCTCTCCACGCGCACCAGCGGCGACGGCGCGGTCATCGCAGCACCTCCCGGGCCGCCTGCAGCAGGTCGCCCACCGGATCCGGCCCATCGCACGCGACCGTCCGGCGCTCCATCGAACGCAGCCAGGTGAGTTGCCGCTTGGCCAGCTGGCGGGTCGCCGCGATGCCACGTTCGCGCAGCATGGCCGGCGTCCACCCGGCGTCCAGCGCTTCCCACGCCTGGCGATAGCCGACGCAGCGCATGCTGGGCAGGCCCGGGTGCAGGTCGCCGCGGGCGCGCAGCGCGCGCACTTCGTCCAGGAAACCCGCCTGCAGCATGGCGTCGAACCGGCGCGCGATGCGTTCGTGCAGCCACCCCCGGTTCCCGGGCTCGAGCGACAGCAGGGCGGCCGGGCGCAGGCCGCGTCCGGGTCGGCCCTGCTGGAACTCGCTCAGCGGCCGGCCGGCGCTGCGGTACACCTCCAGCGCGCGCTGGATGCGCTGGCTGTCGTGGGGTGCCAGCCGCGCCGCCGTGCGCGGGTCGACCGCCGCCAGTTCGGCGTGCAGCGCCGGCCAGCCGCGGTCCGCTGCTTCGCGCTCGAGCCGGGCGCGCACGTCGGGATCGGCCGCCGGCATCTCGTCCAGGCCGTCGAACAGCGCCTTGAAGTACAGCATGGTGCCGCCCACCAGCAGCGCCAGCCGTCCGCGCGCCTGGATCTGCGCCACCCGGATCGTCGCGTCGGCCACGAACTCGGCCGCGCTGTACGGCTGCGCGGGATCGCGGATGTCGACCAGGTGGTGCGGCACGGCGGCCAGCTGTTGCGCGGTGGGCTTGGCCGTCCCGATGTCCATGCCGCGGTAGACCAGGGCCGAGTCGACGCTGACGATCTCGGCATCGAACTCGCGCGCCAGCGCAAGCGAGGCGTCGGTCTTGCCGGCGGCCGTGGGCCCGGCCAGGGCCAGCAGGCGCGGCGGCCGGAAAGCCGCGGAGGGCGAGGGCGGCGGGAAGGGGGAGGGGGAGGGCAGCGACACCGGCGGCGAGCCTAGCAGAACGCCGCCCCACCCTGCACCGCAGTGCGGCGGGCCGCTCAGCGCAGGCTGAACAGCTGCTGCACCGCTTCCTGGTACTTGGCGCGGCCCACCATCATGGTGCTGTGGTGCGAGCCGCCTTCGACCAGCACGAAGCGCTTCTTGCCGGTTGCGGCATCGAACAGGCGCTGGCCCAGGGTGCTGTCGATCAGGCTGTCGGCGGCCCCGTGCACGACCAGCAGCGGCGAGCCGATCCTGGAGACCTTGTCGATCGACGAGAACCGCTGCGTGATCAGGGGGCCGATCGGCAGCCAGCCCCACTTGAAGCTGCTGGCCACGTCGGGGATGGAGGTGAAGGTGCCTTCGACGATCGTCCCCTTCTCGTCGGCAACGCGGGAGGCCAGGTCGATGGCGATGGCACCCCCCAGCGAGTGCCCGAACACGTAGCGCGGCCGCTCCGGATGGTGCTGGCGCAGCCACTCCCAGGCGGCGCGGGCATCCTCGTACGCCATCTCCTCGGACGGCAGGCCGCCGCTGCTCTTGCCGAAGCCGCGGTAGTCGATGGCCAGCACCGAGAAGCCCAGCTCCTGCATGCGGCGCATGCGGCCGGCCGACCCCGAGACGTTCCAGCGCGCGCCGTGCAGGTACAGCAGCACCGGGGTGTCGGCCCGCACATCGTCGGCCTCGAGCCAGAGCCCGTGCAGCTTCGCCGGCGAGCCGGTCACGCGCGAGTCGAACGCGATCCAGACATCGTCCATGCCCTCGGCGTAGCTGGCGCTGCCGCCCCAGGCCCGGTCACTCGGCTGGAAGATCCAGGCGCGCTGCTTTTCGTCGAGGGTGGCGCATCCCCAGCTGAGCAGTGCGGTGAGCAGGACGAGGGTGGCGGCGAGGACTCGTTTCATACGGACAGCAGAGTCGCGCGGTGGCGGGAAAGTTCAGCGGCCCCGCAGAAAGAGCGCATCCAGTTCGCGCAATGTGAGCTGGCGCCAGGTGGGACGGCCATGGTTGCACTGGTCGGAGCGCTCGGTGACCTCCATCTGGCGCAGCAGCGCGTTCATCTCGTCGATCGTGAGCGTGCGGTTGGCCCGCACCGCGCCGTGGCAGGCCATGGTGGCGAGCAGTTCGTCACGGGCGCGTTGCACCACGGTACTGGCGTCGTGCTGTGCGAGTTCGGCGAGCACGCTGCGTGCCAGTTCGGCCGCGTCGCCCTGTGCCAGCGTCGTCGGCACCGCGCGCACGGCCAGCGTGCGGGCCGAGAACGGCGCGATCTCCAGGCCCAGCGTGCGCAGGGTGTCCGCGCAGGCCTCCGCGGTGGCGATCTCCTGCGCGGTGGCGGCGAAGGTTGCCGGAATCAGCAGCGGCTGGCTCGCCAGCGCCTGCCCGGCCCCCGTGCCCAGCTGCGTCTTGAGGCGCTCGTAGACGATGCGCTCGTGGGCGGCGTGCATGTCGACCACCACCAGGCCCTGGCGGTTCTCGGCCAGGATGTAGACGCCCTGCAGTTGCGCCAGTGCGCGGCCGAGTGGCCAGTCGCCCTCGGGCAGGGTCTTGGCGCCGCGCGCCGCCGCGCCCCGCGCGGGCCCGCTCGCCGTGAAGAACGTCGCGGAGGACGGGGCAGGGCCGGCCGACGCGTCTGCGATCGCTCCGGCCGGATGCGTGCTGGCGGCCGCAGGCGACTGCTGCCACAGCGCGCCGAGGTCGCTCACCCGATGGCCGGCCGGCGTGCCGAAGTCCATTCGCGGTTGCGACCAGACGGGCGTGCCGGTCGCGGCTGCCGGCGTCAGGGCCGGCTGTGGCGACGGTGCCAACTGCCCCGCACGGGGCGCGGCCAGCGCGGCCTCGACGGCCCGCCGGACGGCCTGGTGCACCTCGCGCCCGTCGCGAAAGCGCACCTCGATCTTGGTCGGGTGCACGTTCACGTCGACGCGCGCGGGGTCGATCTCGAGGTACAGCGCATAGACGGGCTGCCGCTGGCCGTGCAGCACGTCCTCGTAGGCGCTGCGGGCGGCATGGGCCAGGACCTTGTCCCGCACGAAGCGGCCGTTGACGTAGGCGAACTGGTGGTCCCCGCGCGAACGCGCTGCATCGGGGATGCCGGCGCGGCCGGTGATTCGGATCGGCCCGAGGGTGTGGTCCACCGCCACGCTCTCGGCCAGGAAGTCCTCGCCGAGCACGTCGGCCAGCCGCCGCTCGCGGGTGGCCGGCCGCCACTGCTCGACCAGCTTGCCTTCGTGCCAGATCGCGAAGCCGACCTCGTGCCGCACCAGCGCGTGGCGGCGAACCGCCTCGATGCAATGGGCGAGCTCGGTGGCATCGGTCTTGAGGAACTTGCGGCGGGCCGGCGTGCTGAAGAACAGCTCCTTGACCTCGACCGTGGTGCCGGTGGCGCGCGGCGCGGGCCGCAGCTCGCCGCTGCGGGCATCGAGCAGGAAGGCGCTGGGCTGCCCGGTGCAGCGCGAGAGCAGGCTCATCTCGGACACCGACGCGATGGCGGCCAGCGCCTCGCCGCGGAAGCCCATGGTGCCGACCGCCTCGAGGTCGGCCAGGCTGCCGATCTTGCTGGTGGCGTGGCGGCGCAACGCGATCGGCAACTCCTCCCGCGGGATGCCCTGGCCGTCGTCTTCCACGCAGACCAGGCGCACGCCGCCCGCGAGCAGCCGCACCGTCACCTGGGACGCCCCGGCGTCCAGCGCGTTGTCGACCAGCTCGCGCACGACGGAAGCGGGACGCTCGACGACCTCGCCGGCCGCGATCTGGCTGATCAGTTCGTCGGGGAGTTCACGGATCGGCCGGCGATGGTCCGAATGGAGCACGGCATTCACGGCTGGGATTCTAGGCGCCGCCCGATAATCGGCCCGATGGAATTCGTCGCCTTCCTGATCGACTTCATCCTGCACGTCGACGTGCACCTGCAGAACTTCGTGACCACCTACGGCACGTGGGTCTACGCGCTGCTGTTCCTGATCATCTTCGTCGAGACCGGGGTGGTCGTGATGCCGTTCCTGCCCGGCGACTCGCTGCTGTTCGTGGCGGGTGCCCTGTGCGGACTGGGACTGATGGACTTCAGCGCCACCTGCGCCGTGATGCTGGTGGCGGCCATCCTGGGCGACCAGTCCAACTACGCGATCGGGCGCTACTTCGGCCCCAAGGTGTTCCAGTGGGAGAACTCCCGGCTGTTCAACCGCAATGCCTTCAACCAGGCCCACGCGTTCTACGAGAAATACGGCGGCATCACCGTCATCCTCGCGCGGTTCATGCCGTTCCTGCGCACCTTCGCCCCGTTCGTGGCCGGCGTGGCCGAGATGACCCGCACCAAGTTCACCCTCTTCAACGTGGTGGGCGCGGTCATCTGGGTGCTGGGCATCGTCACGGCGGGCTACTTCCTCGGCAGCATCCCCTGGGTGAAGACCAACCTCGACAAGATCATCTGGGCCATGATCCTGGTCCCGGGCCTGGTCGTGATCTTCGGCGCGCTGAAGGCCCGGCTGCGGCCCGCGACCTGAGGCGCCTGCCCGCTGCGCAGCTCTGCGGCGCCGCAGACTCAGTGGCCCGCGGTGAGCTTGTGCACCAGGTCGGCCGTCGTGCTGGCCTTGTACTTGCGCATCAGCCGGGCCCGGTAGATCTCCACCGTCCGGTGGCTGATCTCCAGCGCCTTGCCGATCTCCTTGGACGTCATGCCCTCCAGCAGGCGGGCCGCCACCTCGCGCTCGCGCGCGGTGAGTTCGGCCTTCACCGGGCGTTGGGAACTCAGGTCCTCGAAGGACCAGATGCCCGACTCGTGCGGCGCCTCGCGGTTGAGCGCGCGGCCGGTCACGTGGCACCAGAACACCTCGCCGTTGGCGCGCTTCATGATGCGATCATCGGCGTAGTGCCCCTTGGCGTTCAGGATCGGCGCCATGCGCGCGCCCAGCCGCTCGTACTCGTCCGGGCTGGGGTAGAGGGTCATGAACGACTGGCCGATCAGGACCTCGCGCGAGAAGCCGAACATCTCGCACAGCTGCCGGTTGCAGTCGACGATGGCGCGGTTGCGCGACAGGCACAGCCCGACCGGGGCGAGGTCGAACGCCAGGCGGTAGTCGACGTCCATCGGGCTAGTCTTTAGGGAGAACTACGTAGAACACTAGGTAGTATCGTACCCGCGTTGCCCGGCCTTCCGGCCGCGGCGTCCTTTCCGTCAGGAGACATCCACGTGAACAAGCTCTATCCCTCCGCCGCCGCCGCGCTCGAAGGCGCGGTGCGCAGCGGCCAGCTGCTGGCCGTCGGCGGCTTCGGCCTGTGCGGCATCCCCGAGGCGCTGATCGAGGCGCTGCGCGACAGCGGCGCGAAGGACCTCACCGTCATCTCCAACAACGCGGGCGTCGACGGCTTCGGGCTGGGCAAGCTGCTGGAGACGCGGCAAATCCGCAAGATGATCTCCAGCTACGTCGGCGAGAACAAGGAGTTCGAGCGGCAGTACCTGGCCGGCGAACTGGAGCTGGAGTTCACGCCGCAGGGCACGCTGGCCGAGAAGCTGCGCGCCGGCGGCGCCGGCATCCCGGCCTTCTTCACCAAGACCGGCGTGGGCACCATCGTCGCCGAGGGCAAGGAGCTGCGCGAGTTCGACGGCGAAACCTACGTGATGGAACGTGCCCTGGTGCCCGACGTCGCCCTCGTCAAGGCCGACGTGGCCGACAAGTCGGGCAACCTGCGTTTCCGCCTGACCGCCCGCAACTTCAACCCGGCCGCCGCGATGGCCGGCAAGCTGTGCATCGTCGAGGTCGAGAAGCTGGTCGAGGTCGGCGAGCTGGCGCCCGACGACATCCACCTGCCCGGCATCTACGTGCACCGCATCGTGCACAACCCGAATCCCGAAAAGCGCATCGAGAAGCGCACCACCCGGACCGCTTAAGGAGAGCACCATGCCCTGGACCCAGGACCAGATGGCCGCGCGCGCGGCCCAGGAACTCGAGGACGGCTTCTACGTGAACCTCGGCATCGGCATCCCGACGCTGGTGGCCAACTTCACCGGCGACAAGGAAGTCTGGCTGCAGTCGGAGAACGGCATGCTGGGCATCGGCCCGTTCCCGACCGAGGCCGAGGTCGACGCCGACCTCATCAATGCCGGCAAGCAGACCGTCACCACCATCAAGGGCTCGTCGATCTTCGGCAGCCACGACAGCTTCGCCATGATCCGCGGCGGCAAGATCAACCTGTCGATCCTCGGTGCCATGCAGGTCAGCGAAAAGGGCGATCTGGCCAACTGGATGATCCCCGGCAAGATGGTCAAGGGCATGGGCGGCGCCATGGACCTGGTCGCCGGCGTTCCGCGCGTGATCGTGCTCATGGAGCACGTGGCCCGCAAGAAGGACGGCACGGAAGACCTGAAGATCCTGCCGCAGTGCACCCTTCCGCTGACGGGCGTGGGTGTGGTGGACCGCATCATCACCGACCTGGCCGTGATGGACGTCACCCCGCAGGGCCTGAAGGTGGTGGAGCTCGCCCCGGGCGTGACGATGGAACAGCTCCAGGCCAAGACCGGGGTTCGGCTGCATTAGCCGCCCGCCCCCACCCAGGCCACCCGCTGCCGGTTTCGGCTGACAGCGGAATTCCGCTTTCTCCGGCGCCAGACGCAACTGCCGAGATCAAGGATTGCGCCCTGGAGCCGACATACCGGTCTCGGGAGGTGATGCCATGAACTTTCGACAAGCAGCGCTGGGCGCCCTGGCCCTGGTGGCCGCCGGGCAGGCCGCGGCCTGCTACACGGTCTACGACCGCAACAACAAGATCGTCTACAACGCGCAGAAGCCGCCGGTGGACATGAGCCGCCCGCTGTCGGAGACGCTGCCGGCGCGCTTCCCGGGCGGCCACCTCGTGTTCGACAACGGCAGCTCCGACTGTCCGGCCGACAACCAGCCGCGCAGCCAGTTGCAGACCGCCGTCGATGCCGGCCGTTCGCCGCTGCTCACCGACGCCAGCACCGCCACCTCGATGGGCCTGCCGCACACGCCGCTGGGCAACGGCGTGGTGATGGTGCCCAACCGGCCGGCCACGATGCGCCCCGGGGTCGTGCTGGCCGATTCGATCCCGAACGCGACCGCCATCGCCGCGCCCTCCACCGCAGCGATGGGCGCCGGCCCCGCGCCGCAGCAGCGCCCGGCGGCGGCCCAGGTCGCGCCCACGACCACGCCGGCCAACACGCCGCCCTGGACCTCCGGCCAGTCCCAGCGCAAGGCTCCCGCCAGCCGCTGAGTCCGTCGCGCCGCTCCCGCGCCGGGAGCTCCGCGCAGCGCATGCATACTTGCGCGCTGCCGGATCTCCTCCATGCGCATTCTCATCGTCGAAGACGACCATCAGCTGGGCGACGCCATCGCCACCGGCCTGCGGCAGCTGGCCCATGCGGTCGACTGGTTCCGCACCGGTGACCACGCCGATGCCGCGCTGGCCGACACCCCCTACGACGCGGTCGTGCTCGACCTGGGCCTGCCCGGTCGCGATGGCATGCACTGGCTGCAGCGCTGGCGCGAGCGCGGCATGGCGATGCCCATCCTGGTGCTCACGGCCCGTGACGCGGTGGAGCAGCGGGTGGCCGGCCTGGATGCCGGTGCCGACGACTACCTGGTCAAGCCGATCACCATCGACGAACTGTCGGCCCGGCTGCGGGCCCTGCAACGGCGCTCCGGCGGCCGGGCGCAGCCGGTCTGGCGGCAGGGACGGCTGGACTACGACCCGGCCTCGCACCACGTCCGCTGGAGCGGCGAGCCCGTCGAGCTGACGGCGCGCGAGACGGCGCTGCTCGCGGCCCTGATGGCCGATCCCCAACGCGTGCTGTCCAAGGCGTCGCTGCAGCAGAAGCTCTACGACTGGAGCGGCTCCGAGCCCGAGAGCAATGCGCTCGAGGTGCATGTGCACCACCTGCGCCGCAAGCTCCATCCGAGCGTCGTGCGCACCGTGCGCGGCGTGGGTTATGCGCTGGGCGGCTGCGAGGCCGGCGAATGAGCCTGCAACGCCGACTGCTCCTGTTCCTGGCGGTGTGCGCTCCCCTGGTGTGGGGCCTCGCGCTGCTGGTCTCGGTGAACCGTGCCCGGCACGAGGTCAACGAGCTGTTCGACTCCGAGCTGATCCGCCTGGCGCGGCAGGTCCAGGCGACGATGGTGCCTTCGGCCACGTCCTCGACCTCGGCCGGCGGTCGCGCGGACCTCGGCGAGGGCGATCTGCACGACCTGGCCATCGCCGTGTGGGACGGCAAGGGTCGCCTGCTGGTCACCGACCGCGAAGGAGCGCAGCTGCACTGGCTGCCGCAGGCCTCCGGCTTCGCACCCGACACCATCGACGGCCAGCCCTGGCGCATCTACTACCTGCGCACGGACGATGGTTCCCGGCTGGTGGCCGCGGGGCAGAAGCTCCACGAGCGCGACGAGCTCGTGCTCAGCCTCACTGCCAGCCAGCTGCTTCCCTGGCTGCTGGTCCTTCCCGTCCTCCTCGGTGCGATGGCCTGGGCCGTGCGCCGTGCCCTGGCACCCATGGTCCAGCTCTCCGGGGACCTGCGCCGCCGCCGTGCCGAGGACCTGGACCCGCTGCCCGAGGGCGGCCTGCCCACCGAACTCTCGCCCCTGGTCGGTGCGATGAACGGGCTGTTCGCGCGCATCCGCGACCAGCTCGCCCGGGAGCGCCGCTTCACCGCCGACGCGGCGCACGAACTGCGCACTCCGCTGGCGGTCTTGCGCGCGCAATGGGACGTGGTGCGCCGCGCCGGCGACACCGACCGTGCCAGGGCGGAAGCCCAGTTCGAGGCCGGCCTGCAGCGCCTGGACAGGCTGGTCACCCAGCTGCTGGCCTTGTCGCGGGCCGAGGCCGCCCAGCCGCCGGCCGAAGCACCGCTGGTGGACTGGCCGCCGATCGTCGAGGAGGTGGTCAACGACTGCCTGGCCCTGGCCGAGCGGCGGCAGGTGGAACTGGCCTGCGACTGGCCCGCCGATGGCACCGCGGCCCTGCCGGTGCATGGCGAGCCGCAGCTGCTGGCCGTGCTGCTGCGCAATCTGGTCGACAACGCGGTGCGGTACGGGCCGGAGGGTGGCACCGTGGTCCTGCGCATGGGCCGTGACGCGATCGAAGTCGAGAACGACGGGGAGCCGCTGCGCATGGACGTGGCCGCCGTCATGGGCGAGCGCTTCAAGCGCCCCCCCGGCCAGCGCGAGACGGGCAGCGGACTGGGCGTGTCCATCGTGCAGCGGATCGCGTCGCTGCACCGGCTGCGGCTGGACTACGACACGTGCGCCGACGGCCGGGGGGTGCGTGCGCTCCTGCGACCGGCCTGAGCGCCGGTCGGTGCCTTCAACGGAACCGCTGGCTGATGAAGGGCGAGCCTGCCAGTCCGAACCGCCAGGGCACGTCGACGGCCTTGCTGATGCCGATGCGCGGGCCCACCACCAGCGGTGCGGGTGACACCGGCGCCAGCACCTGGAACGGCGGGCGGTCCAGCCGCTCGCCGTTCAGGGCATGCGTGATGGCCAGCGCCTGCCCGAGCTTGCCGGGCCCGGAACACAGCAGCTTCAGGTCCTGCAGGCCACGCCGCTCGCGCATGGTGTCCAGTCCGTGCGTCGGTTCGAGCGCGCGGATCAGCACGCCGGCGCCGTGGCCGGCCTCGCGGCAGACGAAGTTCAGGCACCAGTGGATGCCGTAGGAGCGGTACACGTAGGCGCGGCCCGGCGGACCGAACATCGACTGGTTGCGCGGCGTGGGGCCACCATAGGTGTGCGATGCCGGATCGGCGTGGTCGTACGCTTCGGTCTCCACGATCCGGCCACCGACGCCGTCGACCAGCAGCGTGGCGCCGATCAGGGCCTGCGCCACCTGGTGGGCATCGCCCTGGAAGTCATCGGGTCCCAGCTGCCTAGTCGTCGCCATCCGTGTTCTCGCCCAGGAAGCCGCCGCTCTGGTGCGCCCACAGCTTGGCATACAGCCCGCCTTGCGCCAGCAGCGAGCGGTGCGAGCCTTCCTCGACGATGCGTCCCTGGTCCATCACCACCAGCCGGTCCATGGCGGCGATGGTCGACAGCCGGTGGGCGATCGCGATCACGGTCTTGCCCTGCATCAGCTCGTCCAGGCTGGCCTGGATGGCCGCTTCCACTTCCGAGTCGAGCGCGCTGGTGGCCTCGTCCAGCAGCAGGAGGGGCGCGTCCTTGAGCATCACCCGCGCGATGGCGATGCGCTGGCGTTGCCCGCCCGACAGCTTGACCCCGCGCTCGCCGACGTGCGCGTCGTAGCCGGCGCGGCCCTGGGGATCGGTCAGGCCGCGGATGAAGTCCTCGGCCTGCGCCCGGCGGGCCGCCGCCACCATCGCCTCTTCCGATGCACCCGGATTGCCGTAGAGGATGTTGTCGCGCACCGAGCGGTGCAGCAGCGAGGTGTCCTGCGTCACCATGCCGATGTGCCGGCGCAGGCTGTCCTGCGTGACCCCGGCGATGTCCTGGCCATCGATCAGGATGCGTCCGCCGTCCAGGTCGTAGAAGCGCAGCAGCAGGTTCACCAGCGTGGACTTGCCGGCGCCCGAGCGGCCGATCAGTCCGATCTTCTCGCCCGGCCGCACGGTCAGGCGAAAATCCGAGATCACCGGGGTGGGCTTGCCGTAGCCGAACACGACATCGTCGAACACCACTTCGCCGCGCGAGACCTGCAGCGCAGCGGCGCCCGGACGGTCGACCACGGCCCGTGGGCGTGTCAGGGTGGCCATCCCGTCCTGCACCGTCCCGATGTTCTCGAACAGCGAGGCCATCTCCCACATGATCCAGTGCGACATGCCGCTGATGCGCAGCGCCATCGCGGTCACGGCCGCCACCGCCCCGGCGCCCACCTGGCCCTGCGACCAGAGCCACAGCGAGTAGCCGGTCACCCCCAGGATCAGGCCGACCACCAGTGCGTGGTTGACGATCTCGAAGGTGCTGACCAGCCGCATCTGGGCGTAGCCGGTGGTCTTGAACTCCTGCATCGCGGCACGGGCGAAGCCGGCTTCGCGCTGGGTGTGCGAGAACAGCTTGACGGTCGGGATGTTGGTGTACGCGTCGGTGATGCGGCCGGTCATCATGGCCCGTGCGTCCGCCTGCTTCTTGCCGATGCGCCCCAGCCTCGGCACGAAGTACCAGACCGAGAGGGCATAGCAGGCCAGCCAGGCCAGGAACGGCAGCATCAGCCGGCTGTCGAAGCCGCCGGCCAGCAGCACGATGGTGATGAAGTACACCCCGATCCCGATGATCACTTCGGTGGTGGTGAACACCATCTCGCGCACCGCCAGGGCCGTCTGCATGACCTTGGTGGTGATCCGCCCGGCGAACTCGTCAGCATAGAACGCCAGGCTCTGGCCCAGCATCAGCCGGTGGAAGTTCCAGCGCAGGCGCAGCGGGAAATTGATCGCCAGGGTCTGGTGCTTGACGATCGTCTGCATCGCGATCAGGGCGATGCTGCCCAGCAGCACCGCGCCAAGGCCGGCCAGCACCTGGCCGTGCTCCGTCCAGAGTGCCTCGGGCCGGGTGCGGCCGAGCCAGTCGACGATCCGGCCCAGCATCCAGAACAGCACCGCCTCGTAGCCCGAGACGCAGGCCGACAACACCGCCAGCCAGGCGATGTAGGCACGCAATCCGTGGGTGCAGTCCCAGACGAACGGGAAGAAGCCTTGCGGCGGCAGGGCCGGTTCGGCTTCAGGGTAGGGATGGAGGAGGGTTTCGAAGCGGCGGAACAAGGGGCAGGAGGATGCCACAGGGCCGTGGCGTGGACGGGAAACGCTGACGAATAGGCACGAAGGCAGCGGACTTTACTGTATAAATGAACAGTGCTTTCCTCGCCTTCCCCGCCTCCAACAACACCTGCCGAGCTGTGCTTGCCGCATGTCTGGCGGGTCACCGACCTGGCACGCGAGGAGTGCGTCGTCCCCACCGGGCATCCAGCGCTCGATCGGGAATTGCCCGGGGGCGGATGGCCGGTGGGGAGCCTGGTCGAACTGCTCCAGGAGCGGCCCGAGGCGCATGCCTGGCAACTGCTGCTGCCGGCGCTGGTCAGCTGGTCGGCTCGCCGGCCGGGGCCGCTGGTGCTGGTCGGCGCGCCGTACGTGCCGTTCCTGCCGTCGCTTGCCGCGCGCGGGCTGCCGGCCGAGCGCCTGCTGTGGATCCGGTCCGAGGCCGCGGCCTCCCGGCTCTGGGCGGCCGAGCAGGCCCTGCGCTGCGCCGATGTCATCGGCCTGATCGCCTGGTTGCCGCAGTCGCGTGCCGCCGACCTGCGCCGGCTGCAGCTGGCAGCCCGCCTGCATGGGAAGCTGCTGTTCGTGCTGCGTGGGGCAGGGCAGCGGTTGCAGGCGAGCCCCGCCCCGTTGCGGCTGCTCCTGCTGGGGCTGGACGACATGCAGGTCCATGTGCTCAAGCGCAAGGGCCCGCCGCTGGAAACCCCCGTGTTGCTGCCGGCCCACCCGGAGCGGCTGGCGGCCTTGCTGGCGTCGCGCCGGCGCTCGGTCGAGCTGCCGGTCCCCGTCGAAGAAAGATCGCATGTTCTGGATCGCCTTGTCACCCAAGGCTGAGCCGGACCGGCAGGCGTGGATCTGGTGGTCCCTGCGCTTCACACCCCGGGTGGCGCAACGGGGACCGGCGATCCTGCTCGAGGTCTCGGGAAGCCTGCGCCTGTTCGGCGGTCGCAAAGCCCTGCTGAGGCTGCTGTTGCGCTCGAGACCCGAACTCGGTCCAGTGCAGTGGGCGGCCGGGGCGACCTCGCTGGTGGCGCTCGCCCTGCTGCGATGCCAATGCCGAGGCGAGCCGCCACCGGCGCTGCTGCCCGACGGTCTGCCGGTGGACTTGCTGGATGCTGCGCGCGAGGTGGCGGACCTCCTGGAACGCATGGGCATCCGCACCTGGGGCCAGTTGCGGTCCTTGCCGCGCAGCGGTGTCTCGCGCCGGTTCGGCGCGGGCCTGCTGCAGGCGCTCGACTGCGCGTACGGCCAGGCACCGGACCAGCACGCCTGGGAAGTGCTGCCCGAGGATTTCGACCTCGATGCCGAGCTGGTCACCCTCGCGACCACGGCGCCCGACCTGCTGCTGGGCGCCGAATGCCTGCTGCTGCGGCTGCAGCTGTGGCTGCAGGCGCGGCACCGGGGCATCCTGGCGGTCGAACTGGAATGGACCCTGGACCTGCGCCGCCTCAATGGGGTGCAACTGCCACCGAAACAGCAGTTGCAGGTGCGCACGGCCCAGCCCACGCAGGACATGGCCCACCTTCGCCGGCTGGTGGGGGAGCACCTGGCGCGCACCACCCTCGCGGCGCCGGCCAACCACCTGCGGCTGCGCTCCCTGGACACCGTCCCCTGGGGGGGCATGACCACCAGCCTCCTGCCGCAGGAGCAGGTGCAGGGCGAGCGGCTGCACCAGCTGGTCGAACGCCTGTCGATCCGCCTGGGTGAGGACAACGTCGTCATGCCGGTGCCCCAGGACGACCACCGTCCCGAATGCAAGCAGGACTGGCGGCCCGCCCGCGACGCCGATGCCGGCGCCCCGTGCGACACGGATGCCCTCTATCCCGCCTGGGTGCTGCCGCAGCCGCTGCGGCTTCGGATGCAGGGCGAGACCCCGGTGTTCGGCGGGCCGCTGCGACGGCTGGCCCGCCTGTACCGCCTGGAGACGGCCTGGTGGCAGGAGGAGGGGCCGGCGCTGCGGGACTACTTTGTGGCCCGCAGCCCGCAGGCCGGGCTGGTCTGGATCTACCGGGAGCGCCCACGCCAGCTGGCCGAGGATCTCGCCCGCGCGGGGCAGTTCGCCTGGTACCTGCAGGGGCTGTATGCCTGAGAGCCCGCTCAAGCCGAAACCGGTGCTGGACGAGGAGCGCCTGCCGCCCCTGCTGGGCAGCGGTCCCGACCGGCTGCCCGGCTATGCGGAGCTGCATTGCCTGTCCAATTTCAGCTTCCAGCGCGGTGCCTCGCACCCGCAGGAGCTGGTGCGCCGCGCCTACGACCTGGGCTACCAGGCCCTGGCGATCACCGACGAGTGCTCGGTGGCCGGCGTGGTGCGCGCCTGGTCGGGACTGAAGGACTACCTGGCGTTCATCCTGCGCCTCGAAGAGGCTTATCCGCGGCACAGGCGGCTTCGCCCCTTCCGACTGCTGTTCGGCGCCGAATTCGATTTCGGGGACGGGCGCCTGGTGGCCCTTGCGAGCGACCTGGCGGGCTGGGGCGGCCTGTGCGAGTTCATCACCACGGCGCGCCGGGCCGCTGCCAAGGGCAGCTACCAGGTCGGCTGGGACAGCAGCGACCTGGGGCAGCTCCAGGGGTGCGAGATCCTGTTCGTGCCGACCCGCACTGCGGGCCAGGACCTGGACCTGCAGGCGCTGTGTGCTCGCCTGCAGGTGTTGCGGTCACGCTTTCGCGACAGCCTCTGGCTCGCGGTGAATCTGCCGCATCGCCTGGATGACGACCTGTGGCTCTCGCAGCTGCAGCTGGCGGGCGAGCAGGCGCAGGTGCCGTTGGTGGCCACGGGCGACGTGCACATGCATGCCCGTTCGCGCAAGCCGCTGCAGGACGTCGTCACGGCCATCCGGCTGGGTCGGCCGGTGGCGCGGTGCGGCGTGGCCCTGCAGGGCAATGCGGAGCGGCACCTGCGCCAGCGCAAGCGGCTGGCGGAGCTGTACCCGCCCGAGCTGCTGGCCAACACCCTGGCGGTCGCGGGTCGCTGCCGCTTCGACCTGGAGGAGATCCGCTACGACTATCCACGGGAGACGGTGCCCGAGGGGCTCACGCCCACGCAGGCGCTGCGGCGCCTCACCTACGCCGGCATGGATGCCCGCTACCCCGCCGGCGTTCCCCTGAAGGTGCGGGTGCTGGTGCGCAAGGAGCTCGCCCTGATCGCCCAGTGCAGGTACGAGATGTTCTTCCTCACGGTGCACGACATCGTGCGGTTCGCGCAGGACCAGAAGATCCTCTGCCAGGGGCGGGGGTCCGCCGCCAATTCGGCGGTCTGCTTCTGCCTGGGCATCACGGCGATGGATCCGATGCTGTCGCAGCCGCTGCTGGAGCGCTTCATCAGCGTGGACCGGCGCAACGAGCCGCCGGACATCGACGTCGATTTCGAACATGAGCGGCGCGAGGAGGTGATCCAGTACATCTACCGCAAGTACGGCCGGGAGCGCGCGGCCATCGCCGCCGTGGTCATCAGCTACCGCACCCGCAGCGCCATCCGCGACGTCGGCAAGGCGCTGGGCATCGCCGATCCGCTGGTCGATGCCTTCGCCAAGGACCATTTCTGGTTCGACGACCAGCTGGCCACCGACAGGCTGCAGGTCATGGCCCAGGCCTGCGGCGTGACGCTGGCCGAACATCGCGCCCGTCTCTGGCTGGAGCTCACCCAGCAGCTCATGGGCTTTCCGCGGCATCTCAGCCAGCACGTCGGCGGCTTCGTGCTCACGCAGACCCGCCTCACGCGCCTGGTGCCGGTGGAGAACGCCAGCATGAAGGACCGCTCGGTCATCCAGTGGGACAAGGACGACCTGGAGGACATGGGGCTGATGAAGGTGGACGTGCTGGCGCTGGGGATGCTCACGGCCATCCGCCGCTGCATCGATCTGGTGGCGTTGCGCCGCGGGCGCCCCTTCACCCGCTACGACATTCCCAACGAGGATGCGGCCACCTACGCCATGATTCGCAAGGCCGACACCGTGGGCGTGTTCCAGATCGAGAGCCGCGCCCAGATGTCGATGCTGCCGCGCCTGAAGCCGCGCGAGTTCTACGACCTGGTGGTCGAGGTGGCCATCGTGCGGCCCGGCCCGATCACCGGCGGCATGGTGCATCCCTACCTGAAGGCACGCGAGCGGCGCGAGCGCGGCGAGCCGATCGCCTACGAGCGCTCCCGGCACGACGGCAAGGAGCCGCGCCTGAAGAAGGCGCTGGAGCGCACGCTGGGCATCCCGATCTTCCAGGAGCAGGTGATGGAGATCTCGATGCTCGCGGCCGGTTTCACCGCGACCGAGGCCGATTCGCTGCGGCGGGCGATGGCCGCCTGGAAGCGCAAGGGCGGTGTCGACCGGTTCGAGGCGCGGCTCAAGGGCGGCATGCTGGCCAACGGCTACAGCGAGGAGTTCGCGCACCGCATCTTCGAGCAGGTCAAGGGCTTCGGCGACTACGGCTTCCCGGAAAGCCATGCCTACAGTTTCGCGCTGCTGGCCTATTCGAGCAGCTGGCTCAAGTGCCACGAGCCGGCCTGCTTCCTGGCCGCGATGCTCAATTCCCAGCCCATGGGGTTCTACGGGCCGTCGCAACTGATCCAGGATGCGCAGCGGCATGGCATCCAGGTGCTGCCCCCTGACGTGTCGCACAGCGAATGGGACAGCTCGCTCGAAGGCGACATGGGGCAGCCGTCCGTGCGCCTGGGCCTGCGGCTGGTGGGCAGCCTGCGCGAGGAGGCCGGGCGGCGCATTCCGCTGGCCAGGGCCGACGGGCCCTTCGCCGACACCGAGGACCTGGCACTGCGCGCCCGGCTGGAGGTGCAGGACCTCTCGGCGCTGGCGGCCGGCGACGCCCTGCAGTCGTTGTCCGGCCACCGCCGCCAGCAGGTCTGGGAGGCTGCCGCCCAGCGCCGCGCGCCCGAACTGCTGCAGGACGCGCCGATTCGTGAACCAGCGCTGACGCTGCCGGCGGCGGCGGAAGGGGAGGAGATCGTGTTCGACTACGCCTCGATGGGGCTGACGCTGCGGCGGCATCCGCTCGCGCTGCTGCGTCCGAGGCTGTCGAAGCTGCGCTACCTCAATGCCGGACAGCTGAACCAGCTGCGCAGTGGCTGCCGCGTCTCGGCCTGCGGCATGGTCACGGTGCGCCAGCAGCCCGCCACGGCAGGCGGGACCATCTTCGTGACCCTGGAGGACGAGACCGGGCCGGTCAACGTCATCGTCTGGCAGCGGGTGCGCGAGGAACAGCGCGAGCCCTTGATGCATGCCAGGCTGCTGGCGGTGCACGGCACCTGGCAGCGTGACGAGGCCAGCGGCGGCCAGGTCTGCCATCTGCTGGCCGAACGGCTGGAAGACCTGACCCCGCTGCTCGGGCGACTGGGGCGGCAGGGCAATCGCAGCCGCGACTTCCACTGACGCCTTCGTTGCCGGGCAGCTTGCGGCAGCGTCCGACACCGCCTGTGCGGCAGGGCCGCTACACCTGCCGGCAAGGAGCGACCATGCTGGAGAAACTGCCCGAAGTCGTCGGCCATGTCCTGCGCGATCGCCGCGCCGGACTGGACAAGCTGGTGTTCAACCGCTGCGGGCTGCGTGCCGGCCACGGCACCCTGCAGGTGGGCAGCCTGGCCTTTGCCGACCATGCGCCCATTCCAGAGCGCTACTCGGCGGACGGGGAGGGCGTGTCGCCGCCCTTGCACTGGGACGGCATTCCTGCCGACGCGCACAGCCTCGCGCTCATCGTGGAGGACGCGGATGCCCCGACCAACGAACCGCTGGTGCATGCGATCGTGGTGGACCTGCCGACCGACAGCCACGTCCTGGCCGAAGGTGCGCTGCGCAGCCCCGGGCACGAGGGCGAGCAGGTGCACGAAGGCCGCAATTCTTACCTTCGTGCGGGCTGGCTGCCGCCCGACCCGCCACCGGGTCACGGGCAGCACCGCTACGCTTTCCAGCTGTTCGCACTGGGCGCGGGGGCTGCGTTCGGCACCACGCCGGGGCGGGACGAACTGCTGCAGGCGGTGCAGGCGCACGGGCTGGCCAGCGGCCTGCTGGTGGGGACCTACGAACGTCCGGACGGCACCATCCGCGCCGGTTCCGCCCAGGCCGCGGTGGCCTGAAGCACGCCGGCGCGGAGGCGCCCCGCCACAGACCCCGGCCCTTGCACGCCCACGACCGTTCAGTGAGGCTGCTGCGTCGCCCCGCCGTTCATCGCGCCGGTGAACATCTGCTGCCAGGCCTGCATCATCGGCGCGGCGGCGTTCATCGCCGCCCCTGCCATGTTCGTCGGTCCCTGGGTGGCGGCGCCCGTGGCGCCCGGCTCGAGCTGCGAACGCTGCAGGCTCTCGTTGCCCACGCGGGCGGCCGCCATCATCAGCTCCTGCCAGTAGCGCATCGCCTCCTGGCACTCGTAGACCACCAGGCTGGACTGGATCGACATCAGCTCCATCGGGCTGCTCGCGCGCCGCATGTTGTCGGCTGCCTGCCGGTGCAGCAGGGCGGCGCGCTGGCTCATCTGCATCTGCGTCATCTGCAGCGCCTCGTTCGCACGGAACATCACTGCCATCAGGTCCGCTGCCACGGTCATGTGCTGCCGTGCCATCTCCGAGGCCACGTTGACTGCGTTGGCGGTCGCCGATGCCGTCACGTCGTCGGCGTTGCCGTTGGTGCCGTTGCCATCCGGGCCGCGTGTCGCTTTGCTTGCCATGCCTCACTCCTAGGTCGACCGCCGCCGCCGGAGTGGCTGCTGTCGCGGACGGCCCACTGTAGGGGCGAGGCCATGGGGTGCGTGCTCGGCAATCAACTGTTTCGCATCGCCGATTCGCGATTGCCTGCCCCGGATCCCCACGCGCGGACGAAAAAAACCCCGGCCTGGCGGGCCGGGGAGGTGGTGCGATCCGCGCGTGCGGTCAGCAGGCCTTGGGGGCCCAGTAGTACGTGCTGACCGTCGGGATGTAGCCGGGGTTCGCGTACTTGGCCACGTAGAGCTTGCCGTTGTAGCTCACCACGCTGCCGGCCGTGTAGTACCTGCCGTTGACCCAGGTCGCCGCGGTGCAGGCGGCGGGCGGCGTCGGAGTGGTGGGCGTCGTCGGCGTCGTGGTTCCGGTGCCGCCACAGTAGTAGCGGGACCAGTAGTAGGTGCTGACGGTCGGGATGTAGCCGGGGTTGGCGTACTTGGCCACGTACAGCGCGCCGTTGTAGCTGACCACGCTGCCGGCCGCGTAGGACTTGCCGTTCACCCAGGCCGCGGCACTGCAGCTGCCACCGGTCGAGGGCGGCGGGCTGGTCGGGGCAGGGGCGGGCGCAGGCGCAGGCGCAGGCGCAGGCGCAGGCGCAGGGGCGGGGGCGGGGCTCGTCGGCGTGGTGCCGGTCGACTCGCGCGAGATCTTGTAGTTGTAGACCGTCATGTCACCGGAGCCGACCACCGGCTCGATGCCCAGTTCGGCGCTCACCAGGTATTCGTTGCCCAATGCCCACGGCGTGCCGCACGCGTCCTTGCGGGTGGACAGGTAGTTCACGATGGCGGCCAGGTCGATGTCGCCCGCCGCGACCGGCATCTGGCTGGGCACGAAGGCGATCATCTTCCAGCCCTTCTTGCCGTACGCGCCGTTCAGGCTGCCGAAGCTGTAGCGGCTGCAGCCGTCACTGTCCTTGGTGATGTAGACGTGGTAGCGGACGCCGGCGATCACCGCGTCGTGGTCGTACCAGCCCGGATTGCGGCCGCCGTTGACCGCGTGGGCGCCGTAGTTCCCCCAGTTGGCCAGCGGGATCATGATCTCGTGCGTGACCGACGAGCCCAGGAAGCCACTGTCCTGCTTCGGGTTCGACTGCAGCCACAGATCGAACGTGAGCTGGCCCTGTCCGCTGGGCGTGGCGTTGTGCTGGAAGGCGACCTTGGCCTTCAACGACGACAGCGGCAGCTGCAGCGGGAAGATGTTGCCCGGCGTGAAGCCCGAGGGCGACTGCTGCAGCGTGCTGCCGTTGGCCAGCTTGACCGGCAGGCCGTCCACCAGGTTGGAGGTGCTGGCGAAGCCGGGCTTGCGTCCGTAGAGCGCGGCCGGATAGCCCTTGACCTCGGTCGTGCCCTGCGGCCAGTTCCAGTTCATGCGGAACGCCACCTCCCCGTTCGCCCCGACGGTCGGCGACACGCCCACCCCTTGCGAGAACTGTCCGGCCTGGATGCCGCCCTGGCCCCAGCGGTTGTCGATCACCCAGTAGGCGTCGTTGCTGTTGCCCACCTGCAGCCATTCGCCGGTGTGCGGCGCCGCGGTGATGGAGGGCACTTGCGCCAGCGTGGCGCCGGCCCCGAGGGCCAGGGACGCGGCCAGCAGGCTGCGCAGGGGGAATCGTCGTTGCATCTCTGTTCGGCGCGCCCGGGTCGCGCGGGAAGTCGGCAGGCAAGGCTCCGCCCGGCACGGGCGCGGCAGTCTTGCCGCGGAAGCCGCGTGGGTCTGGACGGAGAAGGCCGCTTGGTCGGACGAAGGTCCGCAGTACGGTCCAAGGACCAGCACAAGCTCAGCGGTGGAGGCAATCCTAGTAGGACGCGTCTGACAAGCTCGGCTGTAACGTGTTGATCTGTATCGGGTTTACAGATGGGCTGGGCAGCTCTGCGGAAACTTACAGACAGTGACGAAGCGAGAGGCGCCGTGGCGGCCATCTCCCTCGGCACCATGTTGGTGAACAGCGACAGTCGCCGGCGTTAGCATGCAACCGTGAACAAGTAACGTTACGTGATCGTAACCATTTGTTATCCTCGGGTTTTCCTGAGGTGCATCAAGTGTTGAAGAGCAGTATTGCGGCCTGCCTCGTGGCGCTGGCCGTGGTGTCCGGCGCGCCCGCCCGGGCCCAACTCCTGATCGGTCAGACGACCGGGTTCAGCGGCCCCATCGCCGCAGGCGCGAAAGAGAACTCGACCGGCGCCAAGCTCTGGATCGACGCCGTCAACGCCAAGGGCGGCGTCAACGGCCAGAAGATCGAGCTGATTCAGATGGACGACAAGTTCGAGCCCAAGCTGGCCGCGGCCAATGCCAAGACGCTGATCGAAGAGAAGAACGTGCTGGCGCTCTTCCTGTCCCGCGGCACGCCGCACAACGAGGCGATCATGCCGCTGCTCGAGGCCGGCAATGTCGTGCTGGTGGCGCCGTCCACCGGCGCCATGGTGCTGCACGAGCCGGTCAACCGGCACATCTTCAACGTCCGCGCGACCTACCAGCGCGAAGCCGAGCGCGGCATCGACCACCTGGCGGCGATCGGCATGACCCGGCTGGCGGCGGTGGTCCCGAACGACAGCTTCGGCGACGACACCGAGCAGGGCATCGCGCGCGCCTTCCAGCGCAACAAGCTCAAGCCCGTGGCCCAGTTCCGGGCCGATCGCGCCAATCCCGAGTACGCCAAGATCATCCCGGCGCTGGTGGCCGGCGATGCCCAGGCCGTGCTGTGGATCGGCACTGCCGACGCGGTGGCCGGCGGCATCAAGGCGCTGCGCGCTGCCGGCTCGGCGGCCCAGGTGGTGACCCTGTCGAACAACGCGGCCGGCGGCTTCGTCAAGGCGCTGGGCAACCAGGCCCGGGGCGTGATCGTCTCGCAGGTGTTCCCGGCCGAGCGCTCGATCGGCTCGCCGTTCGTGCGCGAGGCGCAGGAGCTGGCCAAGGCCGCCGGGCTCGAGGGCGTGACCCCCGCCATGCTCGAGGGCTTCGCCGCGGCCAAGGTGCTCGTCGAGGGCTTGCGGCGCGCCGGCAAGAATCCGACGCGCGCCTCGCTGCACACCGCCCTGGAAAGCATCCGCAACCTCGACCTGGGCGGCGGCCTGGACGTCAGCTTCTCGCCGACCGACCACACGGGGCTGAACTACGTCGAGCTGTCGATCATCGGCGACGACGGCAAGTTCAAGCGCTGAGGATCGCGCCCCGCAGCGCACAGGGGCGCGGCGCACCGGAAGAAGGCCAGGTTCGCCTGGCCTTTTGCATTGGAGGGGAGAAGGAGGCTGGCCCGAGGGTTCCGCAGACCGTCGGCCGTCTGGAGACGTGGAGCGGGCGATGGGAATCGAACCCACGTCTTGAGCTTGGGAAGCTCAGGTCCTGCCATTGAACGACGCCCGCGAGGCTGAGACGATGATTCTAAGCCGGATCGGGACGTGCTCGAGTCTGCTGGTCCAAGGTGCCAATCAGCTGGTTGGTGTCCGGATGGCGGCCACGTAGGCGTGCAGCTTTCCCGGATCGAGTCGGCCGTCGGTTCGCACGCCGGAGCAGATGTCCAGGCCGAACGGCTGCACCTGCCGGATCGCCTCGCGCACGTTGTCCGGCCGCAGACCGCCCGCCAGGAACACGGGCCGGCGCGCGCGGCGCACGAACTCCGCGCTGATCTTCCAGTCATGCACGCGCCCGGTGCCCCCCAGCAGCGGAACGGCCGCCGAGGGCGAGCCGGAGTCGAGCAGGAAGGTATGCACGTGCGGCTCGTAACGCTCCAGCAGCGTCAGGGCGTCGGCGCCCTCGACGTGGATCACCTGCACGATGCGCAAGGCGGGCAGCGATGCCCGCAGCCGTCCGAGTTCCGCCGGGTCCACATGGTTCACCACCTGCACCGTCGACACCGCGCACCGATGCACGTGTTCCGCGATGGCTTGCGCCGTGCACTCCTGTGTGAGCAGGAAACCGGCCACGGCTGCGGGCAGCTCCAGGGCCACGGACCGGATCACCTCGTCTCCGATCACGCCTGGCCCGCTCGGCATGGCGCCCACCAGGCCCAGCGCGTCCGCGCCGGCGCCGATGGCGAGCGCCGCTTCTTCCTGGCTGCTGATGCAGCAGATCTTGATGCGTGGTTGCATCGGCTCGCACTCCCTGCCGTTTCGAAACGGCGGAGTTATAGCCGATCGACACTGCTGGCGATGACGACGATCGGACCCTCAGCGGTCATGCCCCCGGATCACGGAAGGTGCGAAACCGTACCGGTTCCTGAAGCGGATGGCGAACCGCGAGGCCGACGCGTACCCGACCTCGGAGGCGATCTCGGAAATGGGCCGGTCCGTCGATTGCAGCAACGTCAGCGCCAGGGACAGGCGAGCATCCGTCAGGACGGCCGTGAAGCCCGTGCCTTCGACGGCCAGTCGCCGGCGCAACGTCGCTTCGCTGGTGGCGAGCTCGCGCGCCGCGGCGTCGACGGTCCATGGGTTGTTTGGCTTGCCGGCGATCAGCCCCCTCAGCTTCGCGGTCGTCGAAACTGCCGCACCGCCTGACAGCCTGACGCCCTGCTCGGCGAGCCAGAGCAGCAGCTCGACCATCCTGTGCGCCGCCACTCGCTCCGGCACGCCCGGCACGTTGCCGATCGCCTCGATCGCCTGGTCGATGGCATCGGCCAAGCCCCGCGGCACCTCTCGAAGGATGGCGACGTCCGCCAGTGCATTCCCGTTCGAGAGCAAGGGCGCGGCCTGCGCGAGGAGCGCGGCGTCCCAGACGATCCACCGGGCTTCGAAGAGCCCGTCCGCGGACAGCCGGTTTTCGACGTCAAGATTCTGGCCGGCGGCCACCACGAGGGCCTCGTCCCGCCGCACCTTCCATCGCCGGGTGCCGGCGCTCAGGCTCTTCTCGCCATGGCGCAGCAGGATGAGGGCAGGGCTGTCGATGGCGAGACGACTGAACCGAAGCGAGTGGCGTTGCACGACATTGGCATGCAGGCCCACGCCGGTGCGACGGAGCAGCGTTCGGACTGCGGTGTTCATCGAGCGGTCGTCATCGCCGGCACGGGAATCATCCTTGCAGGCGGTGGATCGCGCACAGCTTGTGGCCATCGGGATCGCGCACGTACGCCAGGAAATACGTCATGCCGCCGAGCCTGCGCGGGCCGGGCGGGTCTTCGATGGAGATCGCTCCGTTGCGCACGGCGGTGTCGTGGAACACCCGCACGAGCTCCGGCGAAGCGCACTTGAAGGCCAGCGTGCTGCCGTTCGCGACGGTTGCAGGCGCGTCGTCGATCGGTTGGCTGATGCCGAGCGTATTGCCATCGTGGCGGAAGAACAGGCGCTGGTGTCCCGAATTCGACGTGCTGCGGGCGGGTGGCGTGTCCAGGCCGAGCACGGCGAGGACGGCCGTGTAGAACCTGCCTGCGCGTTCGATGTCGTTGGTTCCCAGCATCACATGGTTGAACACATTCTCTCCTTGTGGCGCGTTGTGATGCGGGAAGTCTAGGAGCGGCTCCAGCGGCGTTTGGTGCAGGGCGGCGCAGACAATGTGCCGAAACGATCAATCACGCAGGGAGCACGCGCCAGGCGCAAAGAGCGTTGCACCCGTCGGCGTTTGGACGCCAGACGGCTTGCTTCCACCCAGGAGTGGAGATCCTTGGGAATGCCGAGCGCTGCCTTCGGACCAGCAGGCTCGATCACTTCCCGATCCCGCCCAGCATTGCGCTGAGCCTGGCCGGCGGCGACTCTCGCCGCACACCCCTCTTCAGATGCCACCCTCGAACGGATGCCGCGGCGCGGACGGGGTGGGGTACATCTGGCTGTTGTCGTCCCGGGGCGCCGCTGCGCCGCCACCGCCACCGGTCGCCGTGCCGCCCGGCGTGCCGGGGCGCGCGCCCGCCATGCCGCCGCCGGTGGGGAACTGGCTGGCCGCCGCCGGGCCGCCGGCACCACCGCCGTAGCCGCCACTGCCGTAATCGCCGCTGCTGTAGCCGCCCCCGGTGGCACCGCCGCTGGCATAGGGATCCGAAGACCTGCCGCCCTCGAACGGCGCGGCGCCCGTGCTGCTGCCGGCGAACGAAGCGGCCCCGGTGTCGGTGCTCCCCATCCCGGCGGCGCCGCTGGATGCCATCCGGCCGCCGGCCTCGGCGGCGTGTTGCAGCTGCCCGCTCTGGCGCTGCGCCTTGCCGTACCAGTTGCGCAGGATCTCGCCTGCGGTTTCGCGGCCACCGAGGCCGAACGCCAGCCCCAGGCCCAGCGCGATCGCGCCGACGAAGGCCATGAACAGCGTGTTGACCAGGGTGGTCGCGATGCCGATCTGGTTGACCGCCACCACGACGGCGAAGGCCCAGACCAGCACCGAGGCGACCTTGGCCAGCAGGTTGGCGTTGGTGAGGCCGGCTTCGGCCGTGGCCGCGCGCACCAGGTTGCTCAGCGCCCGGGCGGCCAGGCCGCCGATCACCAGCACCACCAGCGCCACCACCACGTTGGGCAGCCAGAGCAGCAGCGCGCGCAGGACGTCCGACACGGCCGGCAGGCCCAGGGCGTCGAAGGCGACCACCAGTGCGATCAGCCGGATGAACCACTTGGCGACCATGGCGATCATCCCCGCCGAGTCGGTCCCGGTGCCCATCTTGCCGACGAAGTCCGCGAGCCCGGAGCGGCCCGCCAGGTCGTTGAAGCGGATCGCGCGCAGCACGGCCGCGATGGCCTTCTCGACCAGGGCGGACAGCAGCCAGCCGACCACGACGATGATGGCGAAGCCGAGGACCTTGGGGATGGCCGAGAACAGCATGGCCATGGCGGCAGCCAGCGACGTCATCATCGCGGCGCTCCATTCGGTGATCTGGGTGGGCATGGGAAGACTCCGGGCGTTGGTGGATGCCGCCAATCTCCGGCGCAGCCGTCCCGGGCCGGGTCGGCGGAACTCCGAGTCCGCTGTAGGAGCACGGACCGCCCATGCCACGGCCGGGCACGCTGGCCCCGCGCCGGTCGGGTGGCTCAGCCTGCGTGGCTGGCTGCCGCGCCCGCGCCCAACCCAAGGGGGGTCACTTCAGGATGTCACCCAGGCACAGGTACTTCATCTCGAGATACTCGTCCATGCCGTGGTGCGATCCCTCGCGGCCGAGCCCGGATTGCTTCACCCCGCCGAACGGCACGTGCTCGGTGGCAATGATGCCGACGTTGATGCCCACCATGCCGTACTCGAGCGCCTCGCTCACCCGGAAGATCCGGCCGACGTCGCGGCTGTAGAAGTAGCTGGCGAGCCCGAACTCGGTATTGTTGGCCGCGTCGATCGCTTCCTGTTCGGTGCTGAACCGGAAGATCGGCGCCAGCGGGCCGAACGTCTCCTCGCGGGCGCACAGCATGGCGTTGGTCGCACCCGACAGCACGGTCGGCTCGAAGAACTGGCCCTGCAGCCGGCGGCCGCCGACCACCACCTTGGCGCCCTTGGCCACCGCGTCCTCGATGTGGCGCTCGACCTTCTGCAGCGCCGAGTCCTCGATCAGCGGGCCCTGCACGACGCCGGACTCGAAGCCGTTGCCGACCTTGAAGGCCTTGACCTTCTGCGCGAACTTCTCGACGAAGCGGTCGTAGAGCCCATCCTGGACGTAGATGCGGTTGGCGCAGACGCAGGTCTGGCCGGCGTTGCGGTACTTGCTCGCGATCGCGCCTTCCACCGCCGAGTCCAGGTCGGCGTCGTCGAACACGATGAACGGGGCGTTGCCGCCCAGCTCCAGGCTGAGCTTCTTGACCGTCGGCGCGCTCTGCGCCATCAGGATGCGGCCCACCTCGGTCGAGCCGGTGAAGCTGATGTGGCGCACCGTGTCGCTGGCGCAGAACACCTTGCCGACGGCGATGCTGTTCGCGCCGTCGGCGGTGAGCACGTTGAGCACCCCGGCCGGGATGCCGGCGCGCATGGCCAGCTCGGCGGCGGCCAGCGCGGTCAGCGGCGTCAGCTCGGCCGGCTTGATGACCACCGGGCAGCCCGCGGCCAGGGCCGGAGCCACCTTGCGCGTGATCATTGCCAGCGGGAAGTTCCAGGGCGTGATGGCCGCGCACACGCCGATCGGCTGGCGCACCACGAGCAGCCGCCGGTTGGTGTCGAACGGCGGCAGCGTCTCGCCGTTGACCCGCTTGGCCTCCTCGGCATACCACTCGACGAAGCTGGCGCCGTACGCGACCTCGCCCTTGGCCTCGGGGAGCGGCTTGCCCTGCTCGGCGGTCATCAGGCGGCCCAGGTCGTCCTGGCTGGCCATCAGCAGGTCGAACCACCTGCGCAGCAGGATGCTGCGCTCCTTGCCGGTCTTGGCACGCCAGGCCGGCCAGGCGGCATTGGCCGCGGCGATCGCCTGCTCGGCCTCGGTCGGGCCCAGGTTGGCCACGTCGGCCAGCTTCGCGCCGGTGGCGGGGTCGTGCACGGCAAAGCGGCTGCTGCCGGCGACCCAGCGGCCGTCGATCAGGGCATCGGTCTTGAGCAGGGTGGGGTCCTGCAGCAGGGCCAGGGGGGAAGTTTTCATGTCCATGGTTGTCTCCGTGGGAACGTGCCCGCAGGCCGGGCGCGGCGGGCATTGTGCCCCTTGCGCCGCCCGCAGCGCCGCCCGCCCGCCGGTGGGCACATGCAAGAGCTGGAAGGCCCCCCAAACCTATAATCGTCCGCTTCGCCCGGCGCCTCGCGCACGGGCTGCCACAGCCCGGCGGCGCGTCCGGGCGAGCCGTCCGACCACCATGACCTCCACCGCTTCCAAGCCGCCCATCACCGTCGCCGAGATCCGCAAGACCTTCCTGGACTTCTTCGCCAGCAAGGGCCACACCGTCGTGGAGTCCAGCCCCCTCGTGCCGGGCAACGATCCCACGCTGATGTTCACCAACTCCGGCATGGTGCAGTTCAAGGACGTGTTCCTGGGCACCGACAAGCGGCCCTACGTGCGCGCGGCGTCGGTGCAGGCGTGCCTGCGTGCCGGCGGCAAGCACAACGACCTGGAGAACGTGGGGTACACGGCGCGCCACCACACCTTCTTCGAGATGCTGGGCAACTGGAGCTTCGGCGACTACTTCAAGCGCGAGAGCCTCAAGTGGGGCTGGGAGCTGCTGACCCAGGTCTACAAGCTGCCGGCCGAGCGCCTGCTGGCCACGGTCTACCACGAGGACGACGAGGCCTTCGACATCTGGACCAAGGAGATCGGCCTGCCGCCCGAGCGCGTCATCCGCATCGGTGACAACAAGGGCGGCAGGTACAAGTCCGACAACTTCTGGATGATGGCGGACACCGGCCCGTGCGGACCCTGTTCCGAGATCTTCTACGACCACGGCGAGCACATTCCCGGCGGCCCGCCCGGCAGCCCCGGCGAGGACGGCGACCGCTTCATCGAGATCTGGAACCACGTGTTCATGCAGTTCGACATGCAGCCGGACGGCAGCGTGGTGAAGCTGCCCGCGCCGTGCGTGGACACCGGCATGGGGCTGGAGCGCCTGGCGGCCATCCTCCAGCACGTGCACAGCAACTACGAGATCGACCTGTTCGACACGCTGATCCGCGCCGCTGCGCGCGAGACCGGCGAGCAGAACCTGGAACACCCGTCGCTGCGCGTGATCGCCGACCACGTGCGCGCCACCTCCTTCCTGGTGAGCGACGGCGTGATCCCCAGCAACGAGGGCCGCGGCTACGTGCAGCGCCGCATCATCCGGCGCGGCATCCGCCACGGCTACAAGCTGGGCCGCAAGACGCCGTTCTTCCACAAGCTGGTGCCCGACCTGGTGGCCCTGATGGGCGCCGCCTATCCGCGCCTGAAGGCCGAGGCGCAGCGCATCGCCGAGGTGCTGAAGAACGAGGAGGAGCGCTTCTTCGAGACGCTCGAGAACGGCATGGACATCCTCGACGCCGCGCTCAAGGACGGCCAGAAGGTGCTGCCCGGCGAGGTCGCGTTCAAGCTGCACGACACCTACGGCTTCCCGCTCGACCTGACGCAGGACGTCTGCCGCGAGCGCGGCGTCACGGTGGACGAGGCCGGCTTCGGCGCCGCCATGGACAAGCAGAAGGCGGCGGGCCGCGCGGCCGGCAAGTTCCGCATGGACCGCGCGCTCGAGTACACCGGCAGCGGCCATCCGTTCACCGGCTACGAGCGTCTCGAGGAGCCGGCCAGGGTGGTGGCCCTCTACAGCAACGGCACCCCGGTGCAGCAGCTGGCCGAAGGCGAGGCCGGCGTGGTCGTGCTGGACACCACGCCGTTCTATGCCGAGAGCGGCGGCCAGGTGGGCGACAGCGGCGCGCTCACGGCCGAGGGCATGCAGTTCGGTGTCGAGGACACGCAGAAGATCAAGGCCGACGTCTATGGCCACCACGGGACGCAGACCCAGGGCACGCTGAAGGTGGGCGACCAGGTCATGGCCAAGGTGGACGTGGCGCGCCGCCAGGCGACCATGCGCAACCACAGCGTCACGCACCTGATGCACAAGGCGCTGCGCGAGGTGCTGGGCTCGCACGTCCAGCAGAAGGGCTCGCTGGTCGATGCCGACAAGACCCGCTTCGACTTCACGCACAACCAGGCGGTCAGCGAGGACCAGATCCGCGAGATCGAGCGGCGCGTCAACGCCGAGATCCTGGAGAACCACCCGACCCAGGCGCGGGTGATGGACATCGACTCGGCCAAGGGGACCGGCGCCGTGATGCTGTTCGGCGAGAAGTACGGCGACACGGTGCGGGTGCTGGACATCGGCTCCAGCCGGGAGCTGTGCGGGGGCACCCATGTGCAGCGCACCGGCGACATCGGCCTGTTCAAGATCGTGGGCGAGAGCGGCGTCGCCGCCGGCATCCGCCGGGTCGAGGCCGTGACCGGCGCCAACGCGCTGGCCTACCTGCAGCAGGTGGAGGCGACGGTGCAGAGCGCCGCCTCGGCGCTCAAGGCGCCCGCGGCCGAGCTGCAGGCCCGCATCGGCCAGGTGCTCGAGCAGGTGCGTTCGCTCGAGAAGGAAGTGGCGCAGCTCAAGGGCAAGCTGGCGTCCTCCCAAGGAGACGAGCTGGTCGGCCAGGCGGTGGACGTCAAGGGCATCAAGGTGCTGGCGGCCACGCTGCAGGGCGCCGACGCGAAGACGCTGCGCGACACGATGGACAAGCTCAAGGACAAGCTCAAGACGGCTGCCATCGTGCTGGCCGCCGTCGACGGCGGCAAGGTCCAGATCGCCGCTGGCGTCACCGCTGACCGCATGGGCCAGGTCAAGGCCGGCGAACTGGTGAACTTCGTCGCCCAGCAGGTGGGCGGCAAGGGTGGCGGCAAACCCGACATGGCGATGGCCGGCGGCACCGATGCCAGCAAGCTGGCCGGCGCGCTGCAATCGGTGCAGGCCTGGGTCGCCGAGCGGGCCTGACGCTGCCGGCACGGACGCCCCTTCGCGGGCGCCGTGCCCGGATGCCGGTCAGCTGGGCCGGGTGAACACCAGGTCCCAGACCCCGTGGCCCAGGCGCAGCCCCCGCTTCTCGAACTTGGTCGGAGGACGGTAGGCCGGCCGGGGCGCGAAGCCCTCGGCGGTGTTGCGCAGCAGCGGCTCGGCACCCAGCACCTGCAGCATCTGCTCGGCGTAGGGCTGCCAGTCGGTCGCGCAATGCAGGTAGCCGCCCGGTCGCAGGCGCGAGGCCAGCTTCGCCACGAGGGGCGGCTGGATCAGCCGGCGCTTGTGGTGCCGCAGCTTGTGCCAGGGGTCGGGGAAGAACACGTGCACGCCGGCCAGGGTGCCGGGCACCAGCATGTGGTCGAGCACCTCGACCGCATCGTGCTGCAGGATGCGGATGTTGCGCAGGTCCTGCTCGCCGATGTGCTTGAGCAGCGCGCCGACACCAGGCTCGTGCACCTCGCAGCACAGGAAATTCGTCCCGGGCATCAGGCCCGCAATGTGCGCAGTGGCGTCGCCCATGCCGAAACCGATCTCCAGCACCGTGGGTGCATCGCGGCCGAAGGCCTGCGCCAGGTCCAGCGGCTGCGGCGAGTAGGGCAGCACGAAACGCGGCCCGTACAGCTCGAAGGCGCGGGCCTGGCCGGTGGTGGTGCGGCCTGCACGGCGCACGAAGGTGCGGATGGTGCGGGGATGCGCCACGCCTTCGGGCACGTGGGCTTGGGAGGGGTCGCCGGCGTCAGTCACCCGGGGATTGTAGGAAGGGCCAGCTGTCCACCCACGCCGCCAGCGCCTCGGGCACCGCGCCGTGCTGCGGCGGCAGGCCCAGCTGCGCCGCCGCGGCGTTCAGGCAGGCCAGCGGATCCCGCACGTCGAGCGGCTGCGCGCCGTTCTGCTTGGACAGCTTCTCGCCGTCGGGCGCGAGCACGAGCGGCGTGTGCAGGTAGGCCGGTGGCGCCAGGTCCAGGGCCTGCTGCAGGAGCAGCTGGCGCGGCGTGTTGTCGGCCAGGTCCTCGCCGCGCACCACGTGCGTGATGCCCTGATCGGCGTCGTCGACCACCACCGCGAGCTGGTAGGCCCACAACCCGTCGGCGCGGCGCAGGATGAAGTCGCCCACCTCGTGCGCGACGTCCTGCCGTTGCGGGCCGAGCCGACGGTCGTGCCACTCGACGCAGCCGTGCGACACCCGCAGCCGCCAGGCGCGCGCAGGGCGCCCGCGCAAGCCGTGGCGGCACGTGCCCGGATAGGGCGCCTCGCGGCCACGCAGGCGGGGACGCCCCAGCGCGGCGAGCGCCTCTTCGATGTCCTTGCGCGAGCAGGCGCAGGCATAGGCGCGGCCGGCGGCGACCAGGCGGTCGAGCGCGGACTGGTACAGCGCCCCCCGCGCCGATTGCCACGCCGGCGGCTCGTCGGGCACCAGCCCGCAAGCCGCCAATTGCTGCAGGATGACGGCGTCGGCACCGGGCACGCAGCGCGGCGTGTCCACGTCCTCGATGCGCACCAGCCAGCGGCCGCCATGGGCGCGCGCATCCAGCCAGCTGGCCAGCGCGGCGACCAGGGAGCCCGCGTGCAGCGGGCCGGTGGGGGAAGGGGCGAAGCGGCCGCGGTAGCGTGCCGCCGGACCGGTCATGTGCCCAGCGCGGCCAGTGCCAGTTCCAGGCCCGAGACGAAGGCGTTCTCCACCCGGTGGCCCAGGCACCAGTCGCCGCAGGCGCCCAGGCCGATGCGCGCGTCCCAGAGGTGCGTGCGGCCGAGCGGCGTGATGGTCTTGGCGTGGCGCCAGCGCTTGACCTCGACATGGGCTGGCCGGGCATGGATGCCGGTGACCTCGGCGAACGCCTTGAGCAGCTTGGCCTCGACCCGCGGCGGATCGTCCTGCAGGTGCTCGAACGACCAGGCCGGGCTGGCCTGCACGGTCCAGCGCTCCACGGGGCCCCGGCGCGGCTTGGAGGACTCGCGCGCCAGCCAGGCGATCCGGTGGTGGGTGCTCAGGGCCGCGTTCCATTGCGGGCCGAGATGGGGCAGGCCGGGCTGAAGCGCCTGCGGGAAGGCCAGCATCAGCGTCCAGCACGGCGCGATGTCCACCTGTCCCATCCGGTCGACGAAGGTCGGCGCCAGGCGCGAGCGCCCGAGCAGGGCGGCCCCCTGCGGCGCGGGCACGGCGAGCAGCACCGCGTCGAAGCCGGAGAACACGCGCACGCTGCCCTGCTCGCCTTCGGTGCGCAGCTGCCAGCGGCCCGGCGCGACCGGGTCGCGCTCGATCGCCTGCACGTCGATGCCCAGCTCCAGCGCCCCGGCGGCGGACAGCGGCTGCGTCCAGAGGCGCGGCAGTGCGTCCATCGTCGGCGCGCCGACCCAGTGCGCCTCCGGCGTGGGCAGCGCGGCCTCGGCCACGCGGCCGAGCGGGTCCAGCACGCGCACCGCGTTGGCGCTCCAGCGGCGGCAGACGTCCTCGGCACCGGTCAACGCGAGGTGGAACCGGGAATCGCGGACGGTGAAGTACTGGGCCCCGTGGTCGAAGCTGCCGAACGGCGTCTCGCGGCTGGCCATGCGGCCGCCCACCGTGGTCGCCTTCTCGAACAGGGTGACCTGGTGGCCCGCCTGCAGCAGCGTGCGGGTGCAGGCGATGCCGGCCAGCCCGGCGCCGACCACCGCGAAGCGGCGGTGCGGGGCGTTGTCGTGCGTGCGGTCGGGGGAGGTTGGCATCGCGGCGATTGTGGCATCAGCCCGGGAAGGCGCTCGCGTGGCGGTGCAGCAGCGCGTCGCGGGTGGCCTGGCTTTCCAGCTGCGACAGCCACCACTGCAGGCCGCGGCCCAGGCCGGGTGCGCCGCCCTCGCGCCACGCATAGCTCATGCGGCCGATGCGGGTCGGGCGCTGCGTGCGGCGCACGACCAGCCGGCCGGTTTCCACGAACGGCCGGGCCATCGGCTCGGGCAGGAAGCCCACGCCGAGCCCGCGCAGCTGCGCGTCGAGCTTGGCCCGCATGGTGGGCAGCGTGAGCACGTCCTGCCCGGCGAGCAGGCCCAGCGTGACGCCGTTGCCGCGCTGGGTGGAGTCGGCCACCGCGACCGCCCGGTGCCGCTGCACCTCCTCGTCGGACAGCGGCTCGGCCGCCCGTGCCAGCGGATGGTGTGGGGCGATCGCGAAGACGAAAGGCAGCTCTCCCAGCAGCCGGCTCGCGAGGCCGGCCGAGTTGCCGGGCTCCAGCGAAGTGCCGATCGCCAGGTCGGCCTGGCCGGACACCAGCGCCTGCAGCGTGCCCGACAGCGCCTCGTCGCGCACCCGCAGCCGGGTGTTGGGCGCGACCTCGAAGAATGCCTGGGCCAGCTCCATCACCGTGCCGCAGGACACCACGGCGTCCACCGCCAGGGTCAGCTGCGACTCCCAGCCGGTGGCCACGCGGCGCACCCGGTTGGCCACCGCGTCGACCTCGCTGAGCAGCCGCTCGCCTTCGCGCAGCAGCTCGGCACCGGCATCGGTCAGGCGCGCCTGGCGCGAGGCGCGGTCGAAGAGCAGGGCATCGAGGGCGTCTTCGACCTGGCGCACCCGGTAGGTCACCGCGCTGGGCACCAGGCCGAGCTCGCGAGCGGCCGCGGCAAAGCTGCCGGAGCGGGCCACGCTCTGCAGCAGGGAGAGCGCTTCCGGGGTCAGGACTTCGCGGGCCGTGGGCATGGTGTCATTCAGTTTTTTTGAATGATGCCATCAAACCCGGGTGCATCCGGGGTCGGCGGCCGGCACCTACAGTCGCTGTCATCGACCCAAGCACGCAAGGAGCCCACGATGCTGACTCTCCGCCGATCCCAGGAACGAGGCCATGCCAACCACGGCTGGCTGGACTCGCACCACAGCTTCTCGTTCGCCAACTACCACGACCCCGAGCACATGGGCTGGGGCAACCTGCGGGTGATCAACGAGGACCGGATCGCGCCGGGCACGGGCTTCGGCACGCACGGCCACCGCGACATGGAGATCGTGAGCTACGTGCTGCAGGGCAACCTGGCGCACAAGGACAGCATGGGCAACGTCAAGGGCATCCCGCCCGGCGACGTGCAGCGCATGAGCGCCGGCAGCGGCGTGATGCACAGCGAGTTCAACCACGCGCCGGACCAGGTGACGCATTTCCTGCAGATCTGGATCCAGCCGAACGTCACCGGCATTGCGCCAAGCTACGAGCAGAAGACCTTCGGTGAGGTCGACAAGCGCGGCCGCCTGCGCCTGGTGGCCTCGCCCGACGCCGCCGAAGGCTCGGTCGTCCTGCATGCGAACGCCCGGATCTACGCGGGCCTGTTCGACGGCAGCGAGTCTGCGCAGCTGCAGCTGGCCACCGGCCGCAAGGGCTACGTGCACCTGGTGCGCGGCGAGCTCGAGGTCAACGGGCACCTGCTCAAGGCTGGCGACGCCCTCCTGCTGCAGGACGAGACCAGCGTGTCGGTGGCCCGTGGCCACCAGGCCGAGGTGCTGGTCTTCGACCTGGAATCCTGATCCCCCAACCGCAACCCTGAACCCGAGGAGAACCACCATGGCCACCATGACCCACAACACCGTCGCCGGCAGCGCCGCCACCGGCACCGGCACCCAGAACGCCGCCACCCTGGTCGGCCGCGCGCTGCTCGCGTGGCTGTTCATCCCGGCCGGCTTCGGCAAGATCGCGGGCTTCGCCGGCGTGGTCGGCTACATCGCCTCCAAGGGCGTGCCGCTGCCCGAACTCTGCGCGGCGGTCGCGATCGCGGCCGAACTTGGCCTCGGCCTGCTGCTGCTGGTTGGCTGGCAGGCGCGCTGGGCCGCGCTCGGCCTGGCGGTCTTCACCGCCGTGATCACGCCGATCTTCCACAACTTCTGGGCCGTGCCCGAAGCCCAGAAGATGATGCAGATGCAGGCCTTCTGGAAGAACTTCGCCGTCGTCGGCGGTCTGCTGTTCGTCTGGGCGTTCGGTCCGGGCGCCATCAGCATCGACGGCCGGAACGCGCGCCGCTGACCTTTCCACCTTCCGCATCGTCATCCACACAACGAGGAGAACTCGAACATGCCCCAGATCGCAGTCGTCTACCACTCCGGCTACGGCCACACCCAGCGCCAGGCGCAAGCCGTGGCCGTAGGCGCCGGCGCGCAACTGATCGCCATCGACGCCGACGGCAACCTGCCCGAGGGTGCCTGGGAGCAGCTCGCCGCGGCCGACGCCATCGTGTTCGGCTCGCCGACCTACATGGGCGGGCCGAGCTGGCAGTTCAAGAAGTTCGCGGACGCGTCGTCCAAGCCCTGGTTCAGCTCGGCCTGGAAGGACAAGCTGTTCGCCGGCTTCACCAACAGCGCCAGCACGATGGGCGACAAGAACAGCACGCTCCACTACTTCTTCACGCTGGCCATGCAGCACGGCGGCGTGTGGGTGGGCACGGGCATGATGCCGTCGAACACCAAGTCGGCCACCCGCGACGACCTGAACTGGATGGGCGTGTGGGGCGGCGCCGCGGCGGTCTCGCCCTCGGACGCTTCGGCCGCCGAGATGTTCCCCGGCGACCTGCGGTTCGCCACCGAGTTCGGCAAGCGCGTGGCGCAGACCGCCGAGCGCTGGGCCCGCCGGTAGGGCGCCCGCCATGGCCGCCGCGCAGCAGCTCGCCGGACACGAGAAGGACCTGGGTGGCGGCTTCCGGGTCCGCCGCCTCCTGCCGGCCGCGCGCCGGCGCAGCGTCGGGCCGTTCGTCTTCTTCGACCACTTCGGGCCGGTCACCGAGGAGCCGCAGGCCAACCACGACGTGCGTCCGCATCCGCACATCGGCCTGGCGACGGTCACCTACCTGTTCGAGGGCGCGATGATGCACCGGGACAGCCTGGGCACCGAGCAGCTGATCGAGCCTGGCGCCATCAACTGGATGACGGCCGGCAGCGGCATCGTCCATTCGGAGCGCAAGCCCGACCACCTGCGCACGCAGCCGTATGTCAACCACGGCCTGCAGCTGTGGGTGGCGCTGCCCGCGGAGAAGGAGGAGATCGGCGCCTCCTTCGTGCACACGCCCGCACAGGCGATCCCGGAAGTGCGCGCCGACGGTGCGCTGGTGCGGGTGCTGGTGGGCGAGGCCTTCGGCGTGCGCTCGCCTGTCGAGCCTGCTTCGCCCACCGTCTACCTCGACATCGCGCTGCCGCAGGGGGGCGCGTTCGGGCTGCCGCCGCTGGCGCCCGAGCTGGCGGTCTACCCGATCGCCGGGGTCCTGTCACTGGATGGCGAGCCGATGCCGCCGCAACAGATGCTGGTGCTGGCACCGGGCGCCGCGGCGCGCATCGAGGCCGCCGGGCCGGCGCGGCTCGTGGTCGTCGGTGGCGAGACCGTCGGGCCGCGCTTCATGTACTGGAACTTCGTCTCCAGCCGCCAGGACCGCATCCTGCAGGCGAGCGCCGACTGGGAGGCCGGACGGTTTGGCCGGGTGCCCGGCGAGAGCGAGTTCATCCCGCTGCCGCCGACCCGGTTCACGCCGCCCGAACCGATGTCCTGAGCCGATGTCCTGAGCCGGATGGATTGCGCGGGCGCGGCGACTGCTCGCTGGCGCGCACCGTGCGCCCCGGTCCGGCGTGTCGGTGCCGCGTCACGCAGGCGCAGCGTGGAAGACCGTCCCGATCACGCGGACGGCGCCAGGTCCGGTCCCAGGGCTTCCCGTTCGTCGAACACGAAGCAGTTGCCACGGAAGTGCGCGCCGCCGGTCTCCTCGAAGTACTTCAGGATGCCGCCTTCGAGCTGCCACACGTGTTCCAGGCCGGCTTCCCGCATCACCAGCGCGGCCTTCTCGCAGCGGATGCCACCGGTGCAGAAGCTCACCACCGCCTTGCCTTCCAGCTCGGCGCGGTGCGCCTGCAGGGCCGCGGGGAAATCGCTGAACTTGCCCAGGCGCCAGTCGATCGCGCCCTCGAAGCTGCCGTGGTCCACTTCGAACGCGTTGCGCGTGTCCAGGGTCACCACCGGCCGTCCCTCGTCGTCGTGCCCCTGGTCCAGCCAGCGGCGGACGGTGCGCGCGTCCACCGCCGGCGCACGCCCGTTCTGCGGCGCGATCGCCGGATGGTTCATGCGGATGATCTCCGGCTTGACCTTGACCAGCAGCTTGCGGAACGGCTGGCTGGATGACCAGCTGCGCTTGGCCTCCAGATCACCCAGCCCGGGCTGGCGGCGCAGCAGGCCGAGCAGCGCGTCGACGGCCGCGGGGTCGCCAGCCAGGAACAGGTTGATGCCTTCGTGGGCGAGCAGCACTGTGCCCTTGAGGCCGAGATCGCGGGCGACGGGCAGCAGCGTCTCGCGCAGGCCACGGGGATCGTCCAGCTGCGCGAACTTGTAGCCGGAGACGTTCAGGACGGCATTCACCCCGGGATTTTAAGGAAGGCCCGGCCCGGCCTTTCCTACAATCGACCGCATGTTCGTCCACCTTCGCCTGCACACCGAATTCTCCATCGTCGACGGCACCAACCGCATCGACGACGTCGTGAAGGCGGCGGCCCGCGACGGGCAGCCGGCGCTGGCGATCACCGACCTGAACAACCTGTTCGGCGCGATCAAGTTCTACAAGGCCGCGCGCGGCGCCGGGGTCAAGCCGCTGGTCGGTTCGGAGTTGCTGCTGCAGGGCCTTGGCAAGGAGCCCGGGACGCTCTCGCGCATCGTGGTGCTGGTGCAGAACCGGGCGGGCTACCTGAACCTGTGCGAGATCCTCGCGCGGGCCTGGACGCAGAACGTCGTGCGGGCCCAGGGGGTCGCGCGCCTGGAGTGGCTGCGCGAGCTGGGCGAGGGCCTGATCGTTCTGTCGGGCGCCCACATGGGGCCGGTCGGCCAGGCGCTGCTGCAGGGCGACGCCAGCCGGGCCAGCCAGGTGGCGCTGGAGCTGGCCTCGCTGTTCCCGCACCGGTTCTACATCGAGCTGCAGCGCGCCGGCCGCGCCGACGACGAGAAGCACGTCGCGGCCGCGGTGCAGCTGGCGGCCAACCTCAACCTGCCGGTGGTCGCCACCCACCCAGTGCAGTTCACCGAACCCGACGACTACGAGGCGCACGAGGCGCGCGTGTGCATCTCCGAAGGCGAGATCCTGGGCAACCAGCGGCGCGTGCGCAAGTTCACCCGCGAGCAGTACTTCAAGCCTGCGGCGCAGATGGAGGCGCTGTTCGCCGACGTGCCCTCGGCCGTCGCGAACACGGTGGAGGTGGCCAAGCGGTGCAACCTGGTGCTGGAGCTGGGCAAGCCGCGTCTGCCCAACTTCCCCACGCCCAACGGCATGCCGATCGAGGAGTACTTCCGGTTCGCCTCGCACGAGGGCCTGAAGGAGCGGATGCTGCACCTGTACCCGGACGCCGCCGAGCGCGAAAAGCAGATGCCGCGCTATGTCGACCGGCTGGAGTTCGAGATCGGGACCATCCTGAAGATGGGCTTTCCCGGCTACTTCCTGATCGTCGGCGACTTCATCAACTGGGCCAAGAACAACGGCTGCCCGGTCGGCCCGGGCCGCGGCTCGGGCGCCGGCTCCCTGGTGGCGTACGCGCTGAAGATCACCGACCTCGACCCGCTGCAGTACAACCTGCTGTTCGAGCGCTTCCTCAACCCCGAGCGGGTGTCGATGCCCGACTTCGACATCGACTTCTGCCAGGGCAACCGCGACCGCGTGATCGACTACGTCAAGGAGAAGTACGGGCGCGAGGCGGTGAGCCAGATCGCCACCTTCGGCACCATGGCGGCACGCGCGGCCATCCGCGACGTGGGCCGGGTGCTGGACATGAGCTACACCTTCTGCGACGGCATCAGCAAGCTGATCCCCAACAAGCCGGGCCAGCACATCACGATCGCCGAGGCGATCAAGGTCGAGCCGGTCCTGGCCGAGCGCCTGGACAAGGAGGACGAGGTCAAGACCCTGCTGCACTTCGCGCAGAAGCTCGAAGGCATGACCCGCAACGTCGGCATGCACGCCGGTGGCGTGCTGATCGCGCCGGGCAAGCTCACCGACTTCACGCCGCTGTACCAGCAGCCGGGCAGCGACTCCGCCGTGAGCCAGTACGACAAGGACGACGTCGAAGCCGCCGGCCTGGTGAAGTTCGACTTCCTGGGCCTGGCGACGCTCACCATCCTGGAGATCGCGCGCGAGTTCATCCGCAAGCGCCACCAGAACCGCCAGGACTTCGCCTACGAGAACATCCCGCTGGACGACGCGGCCACCTACCGCCTGTTCGCCGACGGCAAGACCGAGGCCGTGTTCCAGTTCGAATCCCGCGGCATGCAGGGCATGCTGCGCGACGCCCGCCCGACGCGTCTGGAGGACCTGATCGCGCTGAACGCGCTGTACCGGCCCGGCCCGATGGACCTGATCCCCAGCTTCGTGGCGCGCAAGCACGGCCGCGAGCCGGTGGAGTATCCGCACCCGCTGGTGGCGGACATGCTCTCCGAGACCTACGGGATCATGGTCTACCAGGAGCAGGTGATGCAGACGGCGCAGATCCTGGGCGGCTACACGCTCGGCGGCGCCGACCTGCTGCGCCGTGCGATGGGCAAGAAGAAGGCCGAGGAGATGGCCCAGCACCGCGAGATCTTCCGCGCCGGTGCGGCCAAGAACGGCATCTCCCAGGAGAAGGCCGACGAGATCTTCGACCTGATGGAAAAGTTCGCGGGCTACGGCTTCAACAAGTCGCACGCCGCCGCGTACTCGCTGCTGGCCTACCACACGGGCTGGCTGAAGGTGCACTACACGGCCGAGTTCTTCTGCGCGAACATGACCGTGGAAATGGACAACACCGACAAGCTGAAGGTGCTGTTCGAGGACGCGATCAAGAATTTCGGGCTCACGTTCGAGCCGCCCGACGTCAACCGCGGCGTCTACCGCTTCGAGCCTATCTCGGACAAGGTGATCCGCTACGGCCTCGGCGCGGTCAAGGGCACGGGCCAGTCGGCCATCGAAGCCATCATCAAGGCACGGGAGGAAGGCGGGGCCTTCACCAGCCTCTACGACTTCTGCGTGCGCATCGACCGCACCCGCATCAACAAGCGGACGGTCGAGGCCCTGATCAAGGCCGGGGCGTTCGATTCGATCCAGCTCAATCGCGCGTCGCTGGTCGCCTCGATTGACCGGGCCTTCGAGTTCGCCAATGCGGCCGAGGCCAACGCCAACCAGGGCGGGCTGTTCGACATGGCCGACTCGCACGCGGCCAGCACCCAGGAGCCGCCGCTGGTGGAAGCGACCCCCTGGGGCGTGAAGGAGCGGCTCACGTACGAGAAGACGGCCGTCGGCTTCTACCTGTCGGGCCACCTGTTCGACGAGGTCGCCACCGAGGTGCGGCGCTTCGTGCGCACCCGGATCGACGATCTCATCGACAACCGCGAGCCGCAGCTGCTGGCCGGCATCGTCAGCGACTTCCGCGTCATCAACGGACAGCGCGGCAAGCTGGCGCTGTTCAAGCTCGACGACAAGAGCGGCATGATCGAGGCCACGGCCGACGAGGCCGTGATCAACGCCCACCGCAATCTGCTCAAGGACGACGAGCTGGTGATCGTGCAGGCCAAGCTGCAGCCCGATCGCTTCACGGGCGGATTCCGGTTGTCGGTGCAGCAGGCCTGGGACCTGGCCACGGCGCGCTGCCGCTTCGGCAAGTTCCTGCGGGTGGCGGTCAACGGCAAGGCGCCCGACATCCAGCGCCTGGTGCGCGAGTTCCCGGCGCGGCGCGAGCAGACCGAGCAGGGTGACGTCGTGCGGGGGCTGCCGGTGCGCCTGTCGCTCAAGCGCGAGCAGGCGGTCGCCGAGCTGCAGCTGGGCGAGGATGCGCGGTTCTTCCCCAGCGACGCGGCGCTGGCCAGCTGGATGGCGCAGGCCGACCAGGGGCTGGCGCAGATCGTGTACGAGTAGGCAAGGGCGCGTCCGCGCAGGCGGACGCGCAGCCGCCGGCTCAGTCCTTGGGCCGGAACACCAGCAGGATGGGGGTGTGCACGCGGCCGTCGACATCGCGCGGCAGGACCTCCGTGCGGTCCAAGGCGCGCAGCACGGCGTCGTCCCAGGTGGGGCTGCCGCTGGACTTGGCGATGCGCTTGCCGACGATGGTGCCATCGGGCGCCATGCGCACCTCGACCTCGGCCGTCGGGTTGCCGCGCACGTCCTCGGTGAACACGATGTTGGGCTTGACGCGGGCACGGATGCGGCCGGCGTAGCTGTCGGACGGGCCGGAGGAACGCGTGGCCGTGCCGGTGGCCGACGGGCCGCCCGTGGCGCCGGCCAGGCCCTGGATGCGCTTGAGGTTCTCCTCGCGCATCTTCGCCATCCGTTCGTCCTCCTGCTGCTGGCGTGCCTTGGCCTTGGCCTGCTCGTCGCGCTTGCGCAGCTCCTCGGTCTTCTGCCTGGCCAGCTCCTGCTTCTTCGCCTCTTCGGCCTTCTGGCGGGCCAGCTCCTGCTTCTTCGCTTCCTCGGCGCGGCGCCGTTCGGCGGCCTTCTGCCGGGCCGCCTCTTCCTGCCGCTCCTTCTCCTGCGCGAGGCGCTGCTTCTCGCGCTCCAGCGCGATGTCGGCGTCGTTGCGGGTGGGCGGCGGTGGCGGCGGGACCGGCTTTTCCTGCGCCGGAGGCGGCGGTGGAGGCGGTGGCGGCGCCTCGACCGCCTTCGGAGCGGCCTGCTGCACCGTGGGCGACCACAGCTCGGCCTCCACGGCGATGGCGGTGTCGTCCCGCTTCCACTGGACGCCGACGCTCAGGGCGAGCACCAGCAGCAGGTGCGCCAGCAGCGCGAAGGCCAGCGAGCGCGTCAGCCCGGGCTCGGGCGGCGGCTGGAACTCCGGACGTTCGGCGGCGGCGTGCATCGCGTCAGCGGGCGAGCTGCACCGACAGGCCGACGCGCTGCACGCCGGCCCGCTGCAACGTGTCCATCACGCGCACGACGGTCTCGTACTTGACCGCCCGGTCGGCGCTGATGACGACGGCGGTGGACCCGGCCGGGCGCCCGGCCTGGGCTCGGGTGATGGCCGCGGCCAGGGCGGGCAGGGCCAGCTTCGAGGCCTCGGTGCCGTTGCGCATCTCCAGGCTCTCGTCCTTGGCGATCACCACCTCGATCTTCTGGTCGGGCTGGCGGTTGGCCTTGCCCACGCTGGGCAGGTCGATCAGGCTGGGCGTGATCAGGGGCGCGGTGACCATGAAGATGATCAGCAGCACCAGCATGACGTCGATGAACGGGACCATGTTGATCTCGTTGATCGTTCGGCGGCCGCGGCCGCGGGCGGCGACGCTGGGCACGTCAGAGCCTCGAGGAGGGCGCCCCGGCGGCGGTGGCGCTCACGTTGCGTTGCAGGATGTTGGAGAACTCTTCGATGAAGGTCTCCAGCCGGATCGCCACGCGGTCGATGTCGCGGGCGAAGCGGTTGTAGGCGACCACCGCCGGAATCGCGGCGAACAGGCCGATGGCGGTGGCCACCAGTGCCTCGGCGATGCCGGGCGCCACGGTGGCAAGCGTCACCTGCTGCAGGCTGGCCAGCCCGGTGAAGGCATGCATGATGCCCCAGACGGTGCCGAACAGGCCGACGTAGGGCGAGACCGAACCGACCGAAGCCAAAAACGACAGATGCGTCTCCACGGCATCCACCTCGCGCTGGTAGCTCGCGCGCATCGCGCGGCGCGCGCCGTCGAGCAGCGTGCCGGCATCCTGCACGCGCCGCTCGCGCAGTTTCTGGTACTCGCGCATGCCGCTGGCGAAGATCCGTTCCATGGGGCCGGCCAGCTTGGCGTTCTGGCTGGCGGCCGCGAATAGCTCGTTCAGGCTGGTGCCCGACCAGAATTCGCGTTCGAAGTTCTCGTTCAGGCCCTTCACGCGCTTGAGCGCGAACAGCTTGCCGAAGATGGCCGCCCAGCTGGCGATGGACACGGCCACCAGCAACAGCATGACGGCCTGCACCACCCAGCTGGCGCCCAGCACCAGTTGCACGATCGACAGGTCTTGGTTCATCGGTTCACAGCTTCCAGGATCATGGCGGGGATTCTCGCAGGCCGCAGCGTCAGGGCGTCGACCCAGCCGATGCGGATGGTGCCTTCGGCCAGGACGGTGCCTGCGGGTTGAAGCAGCGCGGACTGCGAAATGGTCAGCGACGCGCCCCCTGCGGCTTGGAGCTGTGCCGTCACCAGAAGTTCGTCGTCCAGGCGCGCCGGCCGCAGATACCGCACTTCGGTGGCCGACACGACGAACATGCCGCCGGTCTGCTCGCGCAGCCGGTGCTGCCCCACGCCGAGGGAACGCAGCCACTCGGTGCGGGCGCGTTCGAAGAACTTCAGGTAGTTGGCATAGAAGACGATGCCGCCGGCATCGGTGTCTTCCCAGTAGATGCGGACCCGGTGCTGGTACGCCATCGGGGCTTTCAGGGCGCCATCGCGCGCAGGCGGCGCGCGGCTTCCTGCAGCTGCTCCATGCTGCTGGCGGTGGACAGGCGGATGAAGCGGCGGGTGTCGGCGCTGCCGAAATCGCGGCCCGGCGTCACGGCCACGTGCGCACGCTGCATGATCTCGAAGGCCAGCTCCCAGCTGCCCGGCAGGCCGAGGCGCTCGCACCAGCCGGTGCAGTCGGCCCAGGCGTAGAACGCCCCGTCCGGCACCACCGGCACGGACAGGCCGACCGACTCCAGTGCCGGGATGAACCAGTCGCGGCGCGCCTTGAACTCGGCCCGGCGCCGCTCGTACTCGGCGATGCTCTCGGGCTCGAAGCAGGCCAGGGCCGCATGCTGCGCCACCGTGCTCGGGCAGATGAACAGGTTCTGCGCCAGCCGCTCGATCACCGGCACCAGCGCATCGGGCACGACCAGCCAGCCCAGCCGCCAGCCTGTCATGTTGAAGTACTTGGAGAAGCTGTTGACGCTCACGACCTGGTCGTCCAGCGCGAGCGCGGACTGGCCGAAGCGCGACTCGTGCGACAGCCCGAGGTAGATCTCGTCGACCAGCGTCACGCCGTCACGGGCGCGCACCACCTCGTGGATGCGGCGCAGTTCGTCCGGCTCGATCGAGGTCCCCGTGGGATTGGAGGGAGACGCTAGCAGAACGCCGCGGGTGCGCGGCCCCCAGTTCGCCTCCACCGCCGCGGCGGAGAGCTGGAAGCGTTCGGCGGCCGTGGTGGGCACCAGGACCGCGGTGCCCTCGGCTGCGCTGACGAAATGCCGGTTGCACGGATAGCTCGGGTCCGGCATCAGGATCTCGTCACCCGACTCCACCAGTGCCAGGCAGGCCAGCTGCAGGGCAGCGGAAGCTCCCGCGGTCACCACGATGCGGCGGGCCGGCACGTCCAGGCCGAAGCGCTGGGCGTACCAGCCGCTGATCCGCTCGCGCAGGGGCTCCAGGCCGGTGGCCTGGGTGTACTGCGTGCTGCCGGCGCGCACGGCACGTTCGGCGGCGGCCTGCACCAGCGGCGGCGCGGTGAAATCGGGCTCGCCGATGTTCAGGAACACCATCGGCCGGTCGCCGCCGGCCACCTCGCGGGCCAGCCGGGAGGCGGCCTTGGCCACCTCCATCACGTAGAACGGCTCGATGCGCTGGGCGCGGGTGGCGATGCGCATCAGCAGTCCCTCTGGCCCGGGAGACGGCACGCCGTGGTGCCGCGGGTCGACCGGCTGCTCACGGCCGCGCCTTCCCGGCGGCCTTGTCCGCCTCGACCTCGGCGCTGCGCAGCTTCGGCGCCAGCCCGTTGAGCACCGCGTTGACGTACTTGTGGCCGTCGGTGCCGCCGAACTCCTTGGCGAGTTCGATGCATTCGTTGAGCACCACCCGCCACGGCACGTCGGCGCAGTGCTGGAACTCGTACGCGCCGATCCACATCACCGCGTGCTCGATCGGCGAGATCTCCTCGAGCTTGCGGTCGAGCAGCGGAACGATGAGGGCGTCCAGCTCGGCAGCCTGCTCGATGCAGCCGTGCAGCAGGGCGTCGTAGTGGGCCGAGTCGGCCTTGTGGAAACCCGAGAGGTCGCGGGTGAAATGGTCGATCGACTGGGCGTCGTTGCGGCCGACCAGGTGCTGGTAGAGCGCCTGAAGGGCGAATTCGCGGGCACGCGTGCGGTTGGACTTCACGGACGCCTTGCGGGCGCCAGTGGCCGTGCGGCCCGGGGCCTTCGGCGGGAACTTGGCGTCGTCGGTCATCCGATGGCTTCCAGCAGGTTGGCCATCTCGACCACCACGCGCGCGGCATCCACGCCCTTCTCGGTCTGGCGCGCGATCGCCTGCTCCATGTTCTCGGTGGTGAGGATCACGTTGGCGATCGGCACCCGGTAGTCGAGCGACACGCGGGTGACTCCGGCCGCCGATTCGTTGGCCACCAGCTCGAAGTGGTAGGTCTCGCCGCGGATCACGCAGCCCAGCGCCACCAGCGCGTCGTAGTGGCTCTTCTCGGCCATGGCCTGCAGGGCCACGGGGACCTCGAGCGCGCCGGGGACGAACACGTGGTCGATGTGCTCGGGCTTCACGCCCAGCCGCGCCAGTTCGCCCTTGCAGGCCTGCGCCAGCGCGTTGGTGATCGGCTCGTTGAAACGTGCCTGAACGATGCCGATGTGCAGGCCCTTGCCTTCCAGCCGGTCGGCCTTGCCTTTGTCTGCGCCAAACATGGTGTCCTTATCGTGGTGTGGGGGCGAGGTGGCCGGCGATCTCGAGGCCGTAACCTGCCATGCTGGGCAGACGCCGCGGCGTGCCCATCAGGGTCATGCGGTGCACGCCGCACTCGCGCAGGATCTGCGCGCCGACGCCGTAGGTGCGCAGGTCCATGCGCCCGCGCTCGGGCGCCTGGGCCGAACGGGCCGTGCCTTCGAACTGGGCCAGCAGCTGCTCGGGCGACTCGCCGCAGTTGAGCAGCACGGCCACGCCCTTGCCGGTCTGCGCGATGTGGCGCAGGCTGGCATCCAGGCTCCAGGAGTGCATCGAGCGTTCGGTCTCCAGCGCGTCCAGCACCGAGAGCGGCTCGTGCACGCGCACCGGCACGGTCTCCTGCGGATCCCAGCGCCCCACGACCAGCGCGAGGTGCACGCCCTGGCTGGGCTTGTCCTGCCAGGCGTGCGCCTCGAAGCGGCCGTACGCCGTCTGCAGCACCCGCGAGCCGACCTTGCGGACCAGCGACTCGTGGCGGCTGCGGTACTCGATCAGGTCGGCGATGGTGCCGATCTTCAGCCCGTGCTCGGCGGCGAAGCGCTGCAGGTCGGGCAGGCGGGCCATCGTGCCGTCGTCCTTCATGACTTCGCAGATCACGGCGGCGGGCGTGAGGCCCGCCATGCCGGCGAGGTCGCAGCCCGCTTCGGTGTGGCCGGCCCGCATCAGCACGCCGCCGTCGACCGCCTGCAGCGGGAAGATGTGGCCCGGCTGCACCAGGTCTTCGGCGCGGGCCTCGCGGGCCACCGCGGCCTGCACGGTGCGCGCACGGTCGGCCGCCGAGATGCCGGTGGTCACGCCTTCGGCGGCTTCGATCGAGACGGTGAAGGCCGTGCCCATCTTCGTGCCGTTGCGGGCCACCATCGGCGGCAGCCGCAGCCGCTCGCAGCGCTCGCGGGTCAGCGTCAGGCAGATCAGGCCGCGGCCGAAGCGGGCCATGAAATTGATGGCTTCCGGCGTGACGTGGTCGGCCGCGAGCACCAGGTCGCCTTCGTTCTCGCGGTCCTCCTCGTCGACCAGGATGACCATGCGGCCGGCGCGCATGTCGGCGACGATCTCCTCGACCGGGGAGATGCCCACCGGGTTGAGCACCGCGCTCATGCGGCCACCTTGCCGGGCGCGACGCCGGCGCCGAGCATCCGCTCGACGTAGCGGGCGATCAGGTCGATCTCGAGGTTGACACGGCTGCCTTCGCGCAGGGCATGGAGGGCGGTGTTCTGCACGGTGTGCGGGATCAGGTTGATGCTCAATTCGCAGCCTTGCGCCGCGTCGTGCACGGCATTGACCGTCAGGCTCACGCCGTTGACGGTGACGGAGCCCTTGTAGGCCAGGTATTTCGCGAGGAAGGCAGGCGCCAGGACGCGCAGCTCGTGGCTTTCGCCGACCGGCGCGAACCGCGTGACGGTCCCGATGCCGTCGACGTGGCCGGCGACGATGTGGCCGCCCAGCCGGTCGTGCGCCCGCAGCGCCTTTTCGAGGTTGATGGGGCCGACTTCGGCCAGGCCGCTGGTCTTGTCCAGCGATTCGGCCGAGATGTCGATGGTGAAGCGGTTCTGCCCGGGGTCCAGGCTGGTGACCGTCATGCAGGCGCCGTTCAGCGCGATGCTGTCCCCCAGTCCCACGTCGCCCAGGTAGCCGGCGGGAGCCTCGACCGTGATGCGCTTGCCGTGCTGGCGGGTGCTGCCGAGGTCGTGGACGGCGGCGATCCGCCCCACGCCGGTGATGATTCCGGTGAACATCCTCGCATTTTCCCATGCCGCGCGGGGCAGGGTCGCTGGCTGGTCCGGAGGCCCGCCGCGACCAGGGCTTGCTGCCACGGCGGGTGCAGGGCGATGGGGGGCGGGGCCCGGCTAGAACCGGCTGCGGCCTTGCACGCGTGCGACCAGACGCAGGTCCGGGCCGACCCGGTCCAGCGTCTCGAACTCCAGCGGCAGGGCGTCGGCCAGTGCGGCGAGCGGGCCGAAGCTGGCCATGCCCTGGCCCTGGCCCAGCAGCTTGGGCGCCAGGTAGACCAGGAACTCGTCCACCAGGCCCTCGCGGACGAGCGAGCCATTGAGCTTGAAGCCGGCCTCGACGTGGAGCTCGTTCACCTCGCGCCGGGCCAGGTCGCGCAGCATGGCCGCCAGGTCGACCTTGCCGCCCGGGCCGGGCAGGGCGATGACCTCGGCGCCGCGCGCCTCGAGCTCGACGCGACGCGGTGAATCGGGCGCCGCGCAATAGATCCACAGGCGCCGCCCGGGCAGGAACAGGCGGGCGTCGGCCGGCAGCTCCAGCCGGCTGTCCACCAGCACCAGGATCGGCTGGCGGGCGGCCGGCGCCAGCCGCACGTCCAGGCGCGGGTCGTCCTGCAGCACGGTGCCGATGCCGGTGAGGACGGCCGTGGCGCGGGCCCGCCAGGCGTGGCCGTCGGCGCGCGCGGCCTCGCCGGTGATCCATTGGCTGCGGCCGTCGTCCAATGCCGTCTTGCCGTCCAGCGAGGCAGCGATCTTCAGCCGCACCCAGGGCGTGCCGCGCAGCATGCGGCTGAAGAAGCCGATGTTCAGCGCGCGCGTCTCGGCTTCGCCGGGCCCCACCTCGACCTCGATCCCGGCGGCGCGCATGCGTTCGAAGCCGCGGCCGCCGACCAGCGGGTTGGGATCCTGGCTGCTGGCGACCACGCGGGCGATGCCGGCGGCCACCAGCGCGTCGCAGCACGGCCCCGTGCGGCCCTGGTGCGAGCAGGGCTCCAGCGTGACGTAGGCGGTGGCGCCGCGCACGTCGTGGCCCAGCGCGGCGGCATCGCTCAGCGCCATGATCTCGGCATGTGGTCCGCCCGCCTGCTGGGTGTGGCCTTGCCCGAGCAGCTGGCCATCGCGGCCGACCAGCACGCAGCCGACGCGGGGATTCGGCTCCGACAGCCCGACCGCCTGGCGCGCGAGGGCCAGGGCCTGCTGGACGAAGGTCGGGTCGGCGTTCATCGGACGATCCTAGCGTGGCAGCCCGGTGCCGAACGCGACCTCGATGCGCACCTGGGACCGCACCGGCCGGGCATCGAGCTCGCCCGGCGAGAAGCGGGTGGCCAGGAAGGCCTTCTGCACCGCCTCCGCGAACACCGGGGGCACGTCGGCCGTTTCCAGCTTCACGCGCTGCACGGTGCCGGCCTCGTCGATGAAGAGGGCCACCCGGACCTTCAGGTCGACCACGCCCTTCACCTCGTCGGGGAACGGAATGGACACCTCGTCGCGCGGGCGCGGCGGGACGGTCAGGCGGCTGCGGGGCAGGTACTCCGGTTCGCCGGCCGGCTGGGCAGCCGGTGCTGCCAGGGGTGCGGCGGTGTCCTGGGGGACGGAGGGGGCGGGCGGGGGAGACGCCGGCGGCAGCTTGGCCGCCTGGACCGCGCCGACTGCGGCCGGCTGCGGAGCCAGCGGTGCGGCGGCGGGCGCCTGGGGCGCCGGGACGTGCCGCAGCTTCAGCTTGCCGCCGCCCGGTCCTGTGGCCGGGGGCGCCGGCGCTGCCGCCGTCGGCCAGCCCAGGAGCAGGCCGGCGTGCAGGGCGATGGCCGCGGCCACCGCCAGCCGGAACGCGGGCTGTGCCAGGGGATCAGTCCGCCAGCTCACGCCAGGAGGTCCGGCGCAGGTTGTTGCCCGAGGAGGGCAGGGAGGTCTTGTCGGTCTGCAGCGTGGCGTCGCTTCGCGTGGTGATCGTCACGATGCTGCCGTCGCCGCCGTCGCCGATCTGGACCGTGGTGAGACCCTGGACCAGCACGTTGCCGACGTAGCTGACCGTGGCCGCACCCGTCAGGATGTCGAACCGGTACAGGAACGACTCGCCGCCGACCGTGCACGCGGTGTCGCTGGGCAGGATGGAGGCCACCGTCAAGGTGTTCAGCGTGAGCTGCGGGTTCACCGTGACGCGTTCGCCGCCGACCGGGAAGTCCATGCGCCAGCCCGACTTCGTCAGCCAGTTGACCGGCGACGCGGTGACCGTCCGGCCCGGCTTCTTGTCGGCGGTCGTGATGGCCGCCGAGGACTGCACGACCAGGTCGGTGCCGTCGCGCACGGTTCCCAGCGACGTGTTCGTCAGGGGATCCTTGACCGCATACATGGACTGCACCTTGCTGTTGCCAGGATCGGCACCGCCCAGGTAGCGGCCAGTTCCGACATAGACGACGGAGAAGACGCCGCCGTTGTAGCGGACCTCGGCGAGCATGGGCTTGGTGGTGATGCTCTGCGGCGTGCCATCCGGGCTGGTGAACTTGGCCAGCTGCAGCGCGGCCTGATGCGGCTCGACCAGATTGTCGATGTCGAAGCGCCACAGGTTGCCCAGGACGTCGCCGGCGTAGAAGCGCTTGGCCAGGTTGTTGTCGACGTCGTCCACCCACACGTTCAGCTTGGCCAGGCCACTGGGCGTGGCGGAGTTCCCGGCCGCAGTGTTGTCGGGCAGCATGGTGCTGATCTTCGTCAGCTGCGCGCCGGTGTTCGCGTCCAGCACGTACAGGTGGCCGTTGCCGTCCCCGGTGTTCACGTTGTTGTAGCCGGAGGTGAACACGACCACCCAGGTGCCGTCGGCTCGCTTGGTGATGATCGGATTGCCGAACGTCAGGCCCAGGTCGGTGTCGCGGAACTCCCACAGGAACTTCGGATTCGCGGGGTCCGTGACGTCCAGTGCGTAGTAGCCGCGGCCGCCCGCGTTCAGGCCACCCACGACAATGGTTTTCCAGCCCGGCGTGTCGCCGGTGCCCACGTAGATGTCGCCCATCTGCGGCGAGCCGTCCACGAAGAACGAGTGGTTGCTGGCATACGCCGTGTCGGCCAGCTTGTAGAGGTTCGGCAGGACGAACGAGGGGATGAAGGCCCACAGTTCCTTGCCATCCGCACGATCGAAGGCGTGCAGCATCCCGTCGTTGGCGCCAGCCAGCACCACGGCCTGCCGGGTCGACTTGAGCGACGCGAACGTCGCGTAGTTGTTCTCGGTGTACTTGAACGCCGGTTTGCCGACGTACAGCGGCGAGGAGCCGATGATGTCGCCCAGCACCGCCTTGCGGGCGCGGTAGGAGGCCAGGTTCTGCGTGCCCCGCAGATAGGACACCAGGTTGGCGCCGCTGTCCGCATCGGTGGTCTGGGCAGCGTTGAAGTCGACGCATTGCGCCGGCTTGGCCCCGTTGCCCGCACCGGCCTTGCTGCAGAAGCTCGTGAAGTGCGCGCCGTAGCTGTCGTCGGACAGGTTCGTGAAGGTGAACTCGCGCAGATTGACTGCCCCCGCCGTGGGATTCGGCTTGGGATAGTAGATCTTGCGGTCGATGGGGGCCTTGGTCTTGAGCTCGGCCTGGGCCGACCAGGTCGGTGCCTTCGAGATCGTGCCCAGCTTGGGATCGATGGTGTATGCCAGCACGTCGCCGGTCCAGTCCTGGGTGGTGAACTGCGCGACGTAGACGTCGTTGTCGTTCTGCACCGGCTGCAGCGAGCTGGTGGAGGCCGCGGCGGCCGCGCCGGTCACCGGGAGGATCTCGTCGAATGCGCTCTTCAGGCTGGCCGCCAGGCTGGCCGGATCGCCGGCGCTGAAGTACTGCCCGCGCCCGTTGACTGCGGCGTGCCACAGGTCGTCGGTGTTTTCCGCGCCCTTGGTGGCGCCGGGGACCGGCCAGTCCTTGCTGCGGTTGAGGATGCTGACGAAATCGCCGGTCGTCTGGGTCAGGTAGTTCTTGTCGTAGTTCAGCAGCCCGCTCACACCCAAACCCAGGGTGAAGGTGGTCATGTGCTGCCAAGCCGCGGAGTCGCCGAAGGAGCGCTGTGCGACGTCGGTGTTGCCAGGCACGTTGTCCCGGCACACGTCGGTGCCGAGGGCGCCCGAGCAGTTGCCCAGGTCCGTGTGGCGCAGGTCGGTGTTGTAGTAGTACATGGCCACGTCGGCCAGGGAGTTGGCCGAGCCGCCCGACTTGGTGGTGTTGCTCGTCGTGGTGTGGGCAGACTCGGTCGTGTCGGACGAGACGGGCGTGGACACCACGGCGCCGTTGGTCGTGTTGTCAGAGTTCGGCGAGGACGGCACCGAGGCGATGGTCACCGTCCCGGTGAACGGCGTCGTCGTGGTCGCCGGCACGCTCGAGCTGGTCACGCAACCCGACGTCGTCGGTGCGACCGCCGGGGTGAAGGCGCTCGTGCCCGAGTAGCTCGCGACGGTCGTGCTGCTGCTGCTGCTGGTTGCCGTGCCGGTGGTCACCGTGGCCGAACTGGTCGAGGACGTGACCTGCGGCGCCGTGTTGGTCGTGGTGTCCGACGTCTGGACCCCATTGGTGACCACGGTGGTGTGGGTGTACGACGTCCGCGTTGTGGTGGTCACCGTCACGGTCGAAGTCGACGGCGTGGTGGTGGTGGTGCTCACGTCCGCCCGGCGGAAATCGGCGTTCTTCACCATCTTGAAGGTGCGGTAGACCCCCTGGCCGGAATTGCACGAGGCCGAGACGGCCGGTTCGAACGTGTAGGTGCCCCCGCCGGTCGCGGTGCCGCTGGTGCTCGAGACGTTGTACCGGAAGCTCGTGCTGCTGAGTACCGTCACCGTCGTGCTGCTGTTGTTGAAGGTGCTCGAGCCGGTGCCCGAGCCGCCGCTGACCTTGATGGTGTCACCGGTGACGAACCCGTGCCCCCCGGCGATGGTCACCGTGACCACGCCCGCGTTGCGGGTCATGTTGCTCCCGGCGAGCGTGAAGCTCTTGGGAACGAAGATGTTCAGGTTCTGCCACTCCGCGCCCGCGGCCTTTGCCGTGACCGTGTCGTCGCGGGTCGTGACCACCTGCTTGCGCGTCCTGGGCGTCATGTCCGTGCGGACGTCGACCCTGGTCGTGGTCCAGGTCTCGGTCGTGGTGACGGTCTCGTTGCCGCCGTCGTACATCGGCCGCAGGGTGGCGCCGCCATCCTGCTGTCCGACCACGGTCAGGTTGTCGAGCTTGAACGGCCCGAAGTTGCTTGCCGCGACGCCGGCGGTGCCGCTGTCGGGCAACGGCGACGCCTGCGTGGGGCTCTCGTTGCCCACGTTCCAGTATCCGTCCGTGGACAGGATGGTGTAGTTGCGCTGGCAGGAGTACTGCATCGGATCGCGGACCTGGCCCGGCGCCTTCTTGGCGAAGTAGCGACCGGCGAAGGAGAGTGCACCGCGCAGGGGCGTGTTGCCGCCAGTGCCGGCTGCTTCCACCGCGGTGTAGAACGCCGCCTTCTGGCCGGCATCGAAGTCGGCGATGTCCAGGAAGTCGGTGCTCGACTCGGCGGTGGCGTTGTGGATGTTGGTGAAGCCGATCCGGTACTTGGCGTCGATGTCCTTGAAGGCCAGGGAGATTGACGACTTCATCATCTTCATCCTGGTGCTGTAGTACAGCATCCAGTTGGCGAAGTTCTTTTTCTCCTGGGCAGTAGAGGAGTTTGTGACCGTTACCGCTGTGAAAACTGCATTGCCCGGAGGTGCGCCAATGACACTGTCACACTCCTTGTAGAACGTGGTCGTCCTGATCACGCCGGAGGAGGTGTAGGTGTACGACAAGGGCGCCGGACTTCCGGTGTACTTGTTGTACCGGTAGTAGGTGGTGGGCACCGGCTGCCCTGTCCCGATCCGCGGGGCCGAGAAGGTTCCGGTGCCCTTGATGAACGAGCTGGACAGGTCCAGCACGAGGTCACCGGTGCTAGCGCTCCAGCTGACCACGTCGCCGGTGAAAAAACGCGTGCGGTCACCGTCCTGATAGACCGTGACGGTCGTGTCTGCGTCGTACCACTTCTTGTTCCGGTTGTTGGTCGTGACCCGAACGGTCAATCTGGTCGTCGTGCGCGCAGCCGGCATCGTGATCGTGCCGTTGAGGGTTCGCGGATCTGTTGTCTGTGCGATCGGGTCAGATTCGCTGAACGTTGCATCCGGCTTTGATGTTCCGTCGGCGTTCAAGGGCGGCAAGTAGGTGATCGCGGGGTTGTATGCGACTCCGTTGCACTGCGACGAGAGCTTGCCGTACTTGGTGTCCGCGAAGTTCGACACGTCGGGCAGGTAGTCCCAGCCCATCGAGCCCGAGTCGTCCAGGACGAACAGGATGTTGGGCTTCACCAGGCTCGTCGACGAGGTGAAGAGGGGCGCGTTCGCGATGTCGGTGCTGGCGGGCAATGCAGTGCCCGCGGCAGTGACCAGCAAGGCGGCCAGCAGGTGCTGCAGCAGCGCGGAGAAGTGGGACGGTCGGAATCGCTTCATGGCGGGACCTTTTCTTAGAAATGCACCAGGGTTTCGGTGAAGCTCACGGTGTTGCGCGGGCCGGTCACACGAACCAGGATCTGGTAATACGGGCTGGCAACGGCCGCGGTGATGCGGCCGCCCGGCTGAAGTTCGCCGCGTTCGCTGCTGGTCGTGGTCGATGCGACGGCCGGCCGCAGGCAGACGTTGCCCGCGCCGGTCGCGCCCGGGTTACGGCAGAGGCGGAAGATCACGTACTTGACCGAATTGCCGTTGACGGGATTCGGATCCGTGAACGGCTGGACGTTGCAGGTGAGCCGGTTGGGGGTCGCCGCGCAGGTGTTGCCATCCCAGTCGATCAGGTTGTACTTGTCCGCCGCCGTGCTCCGGTTGCCCGTCGGATCCAGCCGTGCCGGCGTGGAGGCGAAGTAGCCGTTCGGCGTGGAGTCGTTCTCCAGTACTGCACCGCCGGTGTTCCCCTGCAGCCAGGTGATGGCGCGTTCGGCGGCCGTGTTGGTGGCCATCAGGGTGTCCTGCTTGAAGCTCAGGTTGCCCATGATCAGCGTCCCGGTGTCGACCGACCGGGTCAGGGCCACCGCGGCGAAGCCCAGGACGATGAGCGCCATCAGCGTGAAGAGCAGTGACGCGCCGGACTGCCGGCGGCGGTCGGGCCGCGAAGCGAGTTTCTGCATCATGAGTTCCACAGCATGTTGCGCAGGGGCACGGTCGTCTCGAAGACCTTGTAGCGGTACTTCTGCCAGTCAGGCAGCGTGTCCACCCGCAAGGGACATTTGCCCGCGTTGCAGGCGGTCCACCAGCCGGTGACCGGAACGGCCGTTCCGATGTCCCAGTCGGGATTGGCCAGGGTGACCTCGCCCGATTCCTTGTAGGTGCTGCGTTCCTCGAGCTGGGCGCTGCGAGCCACGATGGCGACGCGCACGGCAATGACCTGGCGCCAGCCCGCATTGGTGGTTGGCGTGGCCGTGTCCCAGCCGTCGACGGTTCCGTCGGCGTTGGTGTCCTTGCCGTACAGCGCCTTGAAATTCACGATGTTCGGGAACAGTTCCGTCGCGCCGGAGTAGGTCGGTGTGCCATCCGGGGCGATCTGCAGCACGTCCTGCCGCAGGGAGTTGTTCACGACCGAGAACCTCTTGTCGATCGGCACGCCCAGGTTCACCAGGAAGTTGCCGTCCGCGTAGGCCTGCGTGAGCGCGCTGGCGTTCCAGTTCGTGCCGCTCCCACGGGCGATGCTGTCGTCGGCGGCCGGTGCCACCGCGACCTGGAACACCTCGCAGTTGGCCGAGGCGTCGATGGTCGCCAGCATCAGTTCGCCGGGTGCAGCGAGCGTGCCGCTGTCGTCGTTCTGCGGTCCGTTGACGGAAATGGCGCCCGCGACAGGGAAGGTTCCGGTCGCCGAGTTGTAAGGTGCCGTGATGCGGATGGGAACCGATTGCGAGGGCTTGCCGCTGCCGAAGACGCGGAGCGTGTCGGACGCGCCGACGGCGCCCGCCGTGATGGTCACGGGCGCGAGGACGGCCGGGAAGCCGGCCACGGCGACGTTGTTGAACTTCGCGAGGATCGGGCAACCGAGCAGGGCGGGAATGGCACCGAAGCCATAGCCGGCCGGCTGGACGGCGCGCTGCAGCATGTCGAGCGCGAGTGCCCCGTTGACCTGGGCATCCGAGCCCGATGTCGTGGTGCGCTTCTGGCCTTCGGCCGAGACCAGCACCTGCGTGACGGCCAGCGTGGCGATGAGTCCGATCAGCACCCCGATCATCAGCTCCACGAGCGTGAAGCCGGATTGGCGCTGCAACCCGGGCACGGGATTACTGGACCTGCGTCGAGAGGACATAGGAGCGGGTTCCTTCGCCGGGGGGCGACCAGGTGAGTGTGATTCCCACGGCGCCGGTGGCGGCCGTGACGTTGACGGTGGCGGAGCCCCCCGGCAGGGCGGCTCCGACCTTGCGCACCCAGTCGGCGCAACGCACTGCAGTGCAGACCGTCCCCGGGCTGGTGGCGTAGTCGGCGATGTTGGCCTTGTCGGTCCAGATGGCGGCCACCATCTCGTTGCCGAGATAGGCGGCGTCCGCGCGGTATTTGGCAGCGCTCTGCGCGCGCGTCATCGATCCTTGCAGGCCGACCAGGCCGAGGATACCGATGCAGAACAGCAGGATGCCGACCAGGGCTTCGATCATGGCCACGCCGCGGGCGTGTCGGGCCGGGTTCCGTTTGCGGGATGGGAAGCGACGCATTGTCATCAGAGGCAGGCTCGCGGATCGGGGGCGGTGACGGCCGGATCGCAGAGCCGGACGCCGCCGCTGGCGGAGACCTGGATGCGAAGGGCGCGCGCGCCGGACAGGGTGTGGCTCAAGTCGATCCGGCCGATCGGAGTGCCGCCGGCAACCGGCAGACCGTAGCCGTTGAACGTGACGGTGGTGGCTGCCGTCGTGCCGTCGGTTGCGACGGCAGCGACGGTGATCCCACCCGAGGTGGACGCGAATTTCTCGACGATCACCGGGTCGGCCGCGGTCGGCGTCGCAGCGGTGGGGTTCGGGGCGAGATCACACTTGCCGGCAGGGCTGTCGAGCGAGACCACCCAGGAGCCGGACGCCGAGGAGAGGGCGCAGGTCGCATCCGGCACTCCCACGGCGGGCGTCACGAGGGAGAAGGAAACCGGCCGGTTCCGCTTGAGCGCCTCCGAGCGCGCCTTCTGCAGTCCGTTCTGCAGCGCCTCCGACAGCGAGCGCACCTGCGTGTTGCGGATCCATTCGGCGACGCTCGGCACCCCGACCCCCAGCAGCAAGGCCAGGACGGTCACGGTGACCATCACCTCGATGATGTTGAAGCCGCGCGAATGCCGGCGGGAGGTCAGCACTCGGAGCCCCTGGTCAGCCAGCAGCCCTTGGTCACCGCCTGGCCCTTGAACTGCGTGGTCTGCTGCACGTTGCTTTCGTTGATCGTGTAGACATGCCCTGCGACCACGCTGCCGGCGTTGCCCGTGGCCGTGATGGTGTAGCCGTTGCGGGTGGCACCGGTGACGCTGCAGGAGAAGGTGAAGTACTTCGCCGCCGGGAACGCGTTCCATGCCGGGGCACCGGCTCCGTTGGCGCAGTTCCCGGCGCCAGCGGCGGTGCCGAAGTCCTTGTAGTCCTGGAAGTACTGCTCCATCTTGACCCGGTAGTCGGAGAGGTGCGCAAGGGCTTCCGGGATGGCGCCCCGCCGCACGTAGTCCCGGTAGGACGGCAGTGCCACGCCGGCCAGGATGGCGATGATGGCCACGGTGATCATCAGTTCGATCAGCGTGAAGCCCGCCTGGGGGCGGGTGGCAGCCCGCTGGGGGCGGCAGTGGGGGCGATGGCGCACGGCGGTTCCTCGGAGTCTGGCGGTACAGGGGCGGATGCTAGATTCCTGCCGTTGAGCCACAACAGGCCCTAGCTCGACGGTTGGACGGGGGCGACGAGCGGTGCCGGCCGGGCGCCGCGCCACCCGCCGAAGTGGGGACGCCTGTCCGGGCGCGCGTGCCTAGCATCGCCGCCATGCTGACGCCGCGCAGATCCCCGCCTCGGAGACGCCTTCGCCTGGCCTGCAACCGGGGGACAACCCTGGCCGAGGTCGCGGTGGCCACGGCGACGCTGGCCGTCATCCTGGGCGTGGCCGTCCCGAACATGAGCGGCTGGCTGGCGTCGATGCAACTGGGCGACCTGTCGAACAGCTTCGTCGCCAACCTGCAGCTGGCGCGCAGCGAGGCGATCAAGCGCAATGCCCGGGTCGCGATCTGCAAGTCCGCCGACGGGTCCGCCTGTGCCGCCGATGGTGACTGGGCGCAGGGTCTGATCGTGTTCCACGACGCCAACAACAATGCGGCGCGCGAACCCCACGAGGTGTTGATCTACCGTGGACAGCGGTTTCCGCCAGGCTGGCGGCTGAGTGGAAACGCGAGTTTGCGCGACTACGTGGGGTATGGTCCGGACGGCATGACCCGCATGGAATCGGGCGCCTTCCAGGCCGGCACCCTCACCTTGTGCCGTCCCGCTCAAGGGGCGGCCGACGGCCGCCAGATCGTGATCAATGCCGGCGGCCGGCCCCGCGTGCAACGCACGGTGGTCGCCGCTTGCGGCGACTAGGATGCGCGGGCGCTCCCGCTAGCGCCGGACCTCGTCGACCAGCGTCTTGAATTCGTCGATGTCCTCGAAGCTGCGGTAGACGCTGGCGAACCGCACGTAGGCCACCTTGTCCAGCTTCTTGAGCTCACGCATCACCAGCTCGCCGATGCGGGTGCTCGGGATCTCACGCAGCCCCAGGTTCAGCAGCTTCTCCTCGATGCGTTCGACGGCGGCGTCGATCTGCTCGGTGCTGACCGGCCGCTTGCGCAACGCCAGGTTCATCGAGGCGAGCAGCTTGGCGCGTTCGTAGTCGATGCGGCGGCCATCCTTCTTGACGACCGCCGGAAAGCTGACGTCGGGGCGCTCGTAGGTGGTGAAGCGTTTCTCGCAATGCGCGCACTGGCGGCGCCGGCGGATGACGTCGCCATCCTCCGACACCCGGGTCTCGACCACCTGGGTGTCGGCATTGCTGCAGAACGGGCACTTCATGCCCGTCCCCCGCTGCACACCGGTCCGCGCGCGGCCGTCCGCGGCGCCGCCGCGGGGCGGCGGGGCTGCCTGGCGGCGGTGCAGCGTGTCACTTGTACACCGGGAAGCGGCGGGTGAGGGCGTGGACCTTCTCCCGGACGGCCGCGATGTTGGCCGGATCGCGCGGGTTGTCCAGCACGTCGGCGATGAGGTGGGCGGTCTGGCGCGCCTCCTCCTCCTTGAAGCCGCGCGTGGTCATGGCGGGGGTCCCGATGCGCACACCGCTGGTGACCATCGGCTTTTCCGGATCGTTGGGAATCGCATTCTTGTTGATGGTCATGTGGGCGTCGCCCAGCACGGCTTCGGCCTCCTTGCCGGTGATGCCCTTGGCCCGCAGGTCCACCAGCATCACATGGCTCTCCGTGCGGCCGCTGACGATGCGCAGGCCGCGCTCGACCAGCGTCTGCGCCACGACCTCGGCATTGCGCACCACCTGCTGCTGGTACGCCTTGAACTCGGGCGCGAGGGCTTCCTTGAACGCGATGGCCTTGGCCGCGATCACGTGCATCAGCGGCCCACCCTGGAGGCCGGGGAAGATGGCGCTGTTGATCGCCTTCTCGTGCTCGGACTTCATGAGGATGATGCCGCCGCGCGGGCCGCGCAGACTCTTGTGGGTGGTGGAGGTCACCACGTCGGCATGCGGGACCGGGTTGGGGTAGACACCCGCGGCGATCAGGCCGGCGTAGTGGGCCATGTCGACCATGAAGATGGCGCCGACTTCCCTGGCGATGCGGGCGAAGCGCTCGAAATCGATGCGCAGGGCATAGGCGGAGGCGCCGGCGATGATCAGCTTGGGTCGGCTCTCGCGTGCCTTGCGCTCCATCGCCTCGTAGTCGATCTCTTCCTTGGCGTCCAGCCCGTAGGACACCACGTTGAACCACTTGCCGCTCATGTTGAGCGCCATGCCATGGGTGAGGTGGCCGCCTTCGGCCAGGCTCATGCCCATGATGGTGTCGCCGGGCTTCAGGAAGGCGAGGAACACCGCCTCGTTCGCCTGCGCTCCGGAATGCGGCTGCACGTTGGCGGCCTGCGCTCCGAACAGCTGCTTGACTCGCTCGATGGCCAGCTGCTCGGCCACGTCGACGTTCTCGCAGCCGCCGTAATAGCGCTTTCCCGGGTAGCCCTCGGCGTACTTGTTGGTCAGCTGCGTGCCCTGGGCGGCCATCACGGCCGGGGAAGCGTAGTTCTCGCTGGCGATCAGCTCGATGTGCTCTTCCTGGCGGCGGTTCTCGGCGACGATCGCGGCCCAGAGCTCGGGGTCGGTTTGCTCGATGAGGATGTTGCGTTGGTACATGCGGCAGTCCAGACGTGTGGTGTCCCTGTGATGCACAAGGGCTGCCCAGGCGAACGGCGGAACGCCGGCGCTCGGCCGGCGGCACGCTTCCCAGTGGTGGCCCACGTCAGCCCGGCCGCCCCGCGGGGCGCCGCGCCTATCGCCAGTCGCGTACCGGCAGGAGTGTAGCCGAGGGGCTCAGGAGACCGAGAGCGACGCCAGCTTGTCCGGCGCGGGGGCGGGGGTGGCGGGCGCCTCCTCCTTCACCGGGACGGGCACCACGGTGCGCAGCACGGCCGGCGGGGCGATCGGCACGGCCCGGCCGGCGGCGACGTCGCGCAGGCGGGCATGTTCGGCCATCACCTTCTCGGCGTAGCCGCCGTCGTCGGGCAGCTGGGCCGCGCCCACGTAGAACTTCAGGCCACCCTGCAGCGAGCCGGCCCGCTGGATGCACTCTTCCAGCACCTTCACGCCGACGCGCAGGTTGGTGACCGGATCGAAGGCGGCGAGCTTGCCGCCGAAGATCTCGTACTTGTCGCTGTGCACGCCGGTCATGACCTGCATCAGGCCCTGCGCGCCGACCGGGCTCTGCGCGAACGGGTTGAAGCCGGACTCGACCGCCATCACCGCCAGGATCAGCGTCGGGTCCAGCTTGGAGCGGCCGCCGATCTCGTAGGCCTCCGCCACCAGCGCGCTGAGGGGTTCGGGCGCCACGCGGTACTTCTTGCTCAGCCAATAGGCGATCGCGGCTTGCTGCTTGGGCAGATCCTTGGGGTTGGCCGCCGTCGCGCGGTCGATCGCGTCCAGCTCGGGCACCATGCCCAGGGCGGCGATCTGGCGCTCCTGCAACCATGACATCAGCTGGGCCTCGCCCACCTGCCGCAGGTCGGGGCGCGCCACCAGCGTGGCCAGCGCGAGCATCACGGCGACGCCAACGAGGGCGAAACCGTTGTGGGTGATGTCGAAAAAGCCCTGGGCGACGTCGGATGCGAAGGTTCGCACGGCCTGGGCCACTTGTCCTGACGCTGTCATAGCACTCCTTTCTACGCGGGAGCCGGCGCTCGGACACCCGGGGTGGGCGTCCCGATGACCGGGCTCGTCGTTTGGATTGGGTCGCCATCGATCGCCGGGGCTCCTTTCAGGGCCAGCAGCAGCGGAATCGACTTTGCCGGGTTCGGCAGCGGTTCGGGGTCCCCTGGCTCTGCGCACAGGGAGCGGGGCGGATTCTAGGAGCCGCTCAAATAACTAGTCAAGAATAAGACCGTCGCGTCTTATATTCAGAAACAACAATCGTTTCGAATCATTACAGATCGACGCAACGCGCAAAAGTCAGACAACTCCGCATACATCTGTCCGCCTCGACCTGTCGGACGGTGGCAACCTGTCAAGCCATGTTTGGGCATGGCGGTCCGCGCTGCCATTGAAAGTTCCCATTGGTGCGGCGGCACGCCGGGGCGTAACTTGCAGGCACCCGATTCGTTCGGGCGCTTCAACCGGCCGGCGCCGCCAGGCTCTGTCCGGTCCCTCCTGGGGGCAATCCCTTGCTCCCGGTGCCGCAATGGCCTCGTGCCGCGCGGTACGCCAGATGTCCGGACTCGCGCCGGCGTCAAGCCCGGCAGGCGGCCTCAGGCCACCTGCCGGGCTTTCTCATGAGAGCCCGGTCCTGCCTGATTCCAAACGGGGCGAGAATATGGCCCGGCCCCCGCACCAGCGAGGGCGTGTTTTTTTCAGAACCAGAGCTTCCGTGACCCAAGCCAGCCTCAAATCCCCGGACACCCAGGCGCTCGACGCGCTCACCGGCGGAGCCTTTTCCGCGCCCACCTCGGGCGAGCGCGCCGCCCGCGTGCGCGAGTGGCTCCAGGCCAACCCCAGCCTCGAGCAGATGCAGGAGGTCTACCGCGAGCTGAGCGGGCGCGACAAGGGTGCCGCCAAGCTCCTGCGCGAGCGCCTGGACGAGATCAAGCGGAGCAAGGGCCAGGAGGTGATCGCCGCCGAATGGGCCCAGAAGGCCGAAGGCCTCCTTGCGCAGTCGCGCCTGAACATCGCGGATGCCATGGCATGGCAGCGCGACGCCGCCAAGGCCGGCGCGCCACTCAGCCGGGAGCCGCTGGCCGCGCTCAAGGCCAGCCTGGCCGATCGCGTCCGCGGCATCGAAGATCTGCAGCACCGGGTGCAGGTGCAGCGCGAGGCCGCCGTGCTGCTGGCCCAGCGCATCGAGGTGCTGTCGACCAAGTCGTGGCGTGACGCCCAGGCCGCGGCCGACGCGCTCCGGGCCGACGTGCCGGAATGGCAGGGACAGGCCGAGGCGCTGGTGGCCGATCCGAACTGGGCCAGTGTCGATGCCCGCTTCCCGCCCTTGCTCGATGCCTCGCGGACCCAGCTGCAGGTGGTCTGGGATGCCTTCCAGAGCGCGTTGGCGCAGGCCGCGGCGGCCGATGCGGACCCGACGGCACCGCTGCCGCCGGTGCCGGTGTGGGCCGACGAACTGCGCGCTGCCCGCGGGCTGCCGGTCGAGGCGCCGCCCAAGGCGCCCAAGCCGAAGGTGGATCCGGAAGCGCGGGCCAAGGCCGACGCGGCCGTCGCCGCCGCCATCGCCAAGCTGGAGCAGGAACTGGCGCAGGGACATGGCAAGGCCACCTCGGGTGCCGCCGCCGCGCTGCGCGCCGTGCTCAAGGAGCATGGCAAGCAGGTGGACGACAAGCTGGAGAACCAGGCCCACACCCTGCTGGCCTCCGCTGGCGAGATGGAGGGCTGGCAGCGCTGGCGCGCCGACCAGCTGCGCCAGGAACTGGTGGCCAAGGCCGAGGGCCTGTTCGAGACCGTCGCGCCCGCCGAAGGCGAGCCCGAAGGCACGGCACCGCTGCGCAAGCCGAAGTTCGGTGGACGCAAGATGCAGGAGCAACTGCGGTCGCTGCGCGAGCAGTGGAAGCAGGTGGACCAGGGCGGCCCGCCCAACCACGCGTTGTGGAAGCGCTTCGACGAGGCCTGCAACGAGGCGCACAAGGTGGTCGAGGCCTGGCTGGACAAGGTCAAGTCCGAGGCGGCCGAGCACCGCGCGGCGCGGCTGTCCCTCATCGAGGAGGTCAAGGCCTGGGCCGCTGCCAACACCACGGCTGCCGGCGGCGACTGGAAGGGCTTCAACCGCGTGATCCACCAGTTCGAGACGCGTTGGCGCGAGGCCGGCCACTTGAGCGAGAAGGCGTTCGCCGAGTTGCAGCCGCTGTGGAAGCAGGCGATCCAGGCGGCCGAGGCGCCGCTGGCGGCCGTTCAGAAGCAGAGCCTGGAGCGCCGCCACGCGATGATCGAGGAGGCCAAGGCCCTGGGCGCGGCGCCCCAGCTGCGCATCGACGCCGTCAAGGCGCTGCAGCAGCGTTGGCAGGCCGAGGCGCAGGGGGTCCCGCTGGACCGCAAGCACGAGCAGAAGCTCTGGGATGCGTTCCGCAAGCCGATCGACGAGGCGTTCCAGCGCAAGTCGGAAGACCGCGAGCGTGCCGCGTCCGCGCTGAGTGAACGCGATCGGGTCGTGCTCGAGGCGTCCAAGGCGCTGGAAGCGGCCAATGCCGGCGGCGACGCCAACAAGATCCGCGCGGCGATGTCCGCGCTCGACGCCGCCCTCAAAGGCCAGGCGCAGGCGCAGGCCGACAAGGCCCGGGCCGATGCACAGGGCGCCGAGGCGGCCTCGGTCCAGTCTGGCGCACCGGCGGCCGAGTCCGCGGCTGTGGCCGATGGGCAGCCATCCGCCGAGGGGGACGCACCGGCCGGCGCGCCGGCGGCGCCGCCGAAGCCGGCGCCCAAGCCCGTGATCGCGATGCGCGGGGACGACCGCCCCGGCATGAAGAAGACCGAGCCCATGCCCGCTGGGCGGGGCGGCAAGTTCGGGGATCGGCGTGCGGGTCCGGGGGCGGGCCCCGGCCGTTTCGGCGACCGCGGTGCCGAGCGCGGCGGCCGCGACGGCCGCGACGGCCGTCCGTCGCGCTTCGACCGGCCCGGCGAGGACCGGGGGCCCCGCCTGGGTGACGTCGCGTTCCGGGCGCAACGCGAGGCGATCGACCATGCGCAGCAGACCTTGCGCAAGCTGGCCGCGCAGGCGCACGGCGAGGCGCTCACGCAATTGCTGGCCGCGTGGGAGCAGCGCTCCGCCGAGCAGGTGCCCAGCCAGTCGGAGCTGGGGCGCGCCGTGACGCCGGCCGTGCGGGGCAGCTGGGTCAAGGCGCTGCAGGCGCCGGCCAACGGCGACGCCGGGGACGCGCTGCTGCGCCTGGAGATTGCCGCCGAGGCGCCGACACCGGCGGACCAGCTGAATGCGCGGCGCGCGCTCCAGCTGCACCTGCTCACGCGGCGCAACGACCCGTCGCCGGCCCAGACCTGGGGCGAGGACACGGCGCGCGTGCTGGGCTCGGCCTACGACGGCACCGCGGCTCGCCGGCTGCAGAACGTGCTGAAGACCTTGTTGCGCTGAAGCCGCGAACGCTCGCCAGGAAGCCGGGTTCGCCCGGCTTTTTGTTGCCGTCGACGGCGTCTTGCCGCGGGTGAGGCGCCGTGCAGCACCGCCCGCGCGGGGCGCTCAGCGCGACGGCAGGCCCGGTGCGAAGAAGGCGTCGAACAGCGCCACGAGCGCCGGAAAGTCGCGCGCGAACCGGGGCCGGTTGACGAAGTACGCCTCGCCCGCGACCGCGAAGAACTCGCCCGGGTTCTCGGCGCCGTAGGGATCGAGCCAGGGGGCCTCCCCGGAGAAGCGCTCGGCGATCACCACCTCTTCGCGAAACCGTTCGTACTCGGCTTCCAGGGTGGCGCGCCAGGCCCGCCGCCGCGGTCCCGGCAACGGCGGGCAGCCATCGGCTTCGCCGTCGCGCATGTCGATCTTGTGGATGAACTCGTGCACGACCACGTTGTAGCCATCGGCCGCCGAGGCGCCGGCGGATTGCACGTCGGTCCAGCTGAGCATCACTGGGCCACGCTCCATGGCCTCGCCAGCGAGCACCTCGTCCCATTCGTGGACCACGCCGGCTTCGTCCTGCGTGGTGCGGCGCGCCACGACCTGGTCGGGATGGACGACGATGCCCACGAAGTCGTCGTACCAGTCCAGGCCCAGGTGCAGCACCGGCAGCACGGCCTGGGCCGCGATGGCCAGCGCCATCTCGTCCGTCACGGCCAGCCCCTGGGCGCCGTGGAATTCCTTGTCGGCCAGGAAGCTCGCGGCCAGCGACCGCAGCCGGTCCTCGTCGGCCGGCCGCGCCCGCTGCAGGAAGGGGTAGGCCGCGAGCACGGCGTGCCACAGGGCGTCCGGGACCTGCGGCGCCGGGCGCCGCTTGCGCCACCAGCCGAACATCAGGCCAGTGGCATGCGCCGGGCGCCGGCGCCCGACAACCGCAGCACCTCCGCGCGGGGCGGGCGGGCCGCCAGGTCCCAGTCGGACAGCACGATCCGGCGATGCCGTGCGTCGAGGGCGTGTTCGCCCGGCCGGTGGGTGTGGCCGTGGACCAGCGTGTCGGCTCCGGCGGCCTCGAGCCAGGCAAGGGCTTCGGCCGCATCCACGTCCGCATAGGTCGCGCCCGAGCGCTTGCGCTCCTCGCTCTGCGTGCGCAGTGACTGCGCCACGGCCTGCCGCTCCGCGAGGGGCCGCAGCAGGAAGGCGTGCTGCCAGCCGGGCGCGCGCACCTGGGCGCGGAACCGCAGGTACTCCGTGTCCCCGAGGCAGAGCGCATCGCCGTGGCTCAGGAGCCAGCGCTGGCCGGCGAGGTCGAGCCGCGTCGGGTCGTCCAACAACCGAACCCCGGTGGCCTGCGCGAAGGCGTGGCCGACCAGGAAGTCGCGATTCCCGTGCATGAAGTACAGAGGCCGGCGCGCCGCAGCCTCACGCAGCACGGCGGCGCAGTCGGCCGCGAAGCCCGGCTCCTGCGCCGCGTCGTCGCCGGGCCAGGCCTCGAACAGGTCGCCCAGGATGACGATCGCGTCGGCGTCGCTCGCGGCGAGGTAGCGCCGCCAGGCTTCGAACGTGGCCGGCTCGGCCGGCTGCAGGTGCAGGTCGGACAGGAGATCGACCGAACGCCAGGACGGCGGGGCGGCCAGCTCGGCGATCGGCTCGGGCGCCACCGTGCTAGACGGCGACCGCCTTCTCGATCACCACGTCCTGCGCGGGCACGTCGTCGTGGAACCCCTTGCGGCCGGTCTTGACGGCGCGGATGCGGTCCACGACGTCGGTGCCGCCGACCACCTTGCCGAAGACGGCGTAGCCCCAGCCCTGCGCACTGGGGGCCGTGTGGTTGAGGAAGGCGTTGTCGGCCACGTTGATGAAGAACTGCGCGGTCGCCGAATGCGGCGCGTTGGTACGCGCCATGGCCACCGTGTACTTGTCGTTCTTCAGGCCGTTGTTGGCCTCGTTCTCGATCGCTTCGCCCGTGGGTTTCTGCTGCATGCCGGGGGTGAAGCCGCCGCCCTGGATCATGAAGCCGTCGATGACGCGGTGGAAGATGGTGCCGTCGTAGTGGCCGTTCTTCACGTACTCGAGGAAGTTGGCAACCGACTTGGGGGCCTTGGCCTGGTCCAGTTCGAGGGTGACGACACCCTGGCCGGCGATGTGGAGTTCGACTTTGGGATTGCTCATGGGGTTCCTTGCTTGACGGGCGTGACGGACCGGATGGTCACGGGGGTGGTCGGCACGTTCTGGAACGGGCCGGCGTTCCCGGTGGGCACGCTCTTGATCTTGTCGACGACGTCCATCCCGCTGACCACCTTGCCGAACACGGCGTAGCCGTAGCCGTCGGGGTTGGGCGCGTCGAGGTTGCGGTTGTCGACCACGTTCACGAAGAACTGCGCGGTCGCCGAGTTGGGGTTGCCGGTTCTCGCCATCGCGAGGGTTCCACGCTCGTTCCGGAGGTCGCGGGCGATCTCCAGCGCGATGGGTGCCCGGGTCGGCTTCTGCTGCATGTCCGGCGTGAAGCCGCCGCCCTGGATCATGAAGCCGTTGATCACGCGGTGGAAGATCGTGCCGTCGTAGTGCTTGTCGCGCACGTACTGCAGGAAGTTCTCGACCGTCTTGGGCGCCTTGTCCGGATAGAGCTCCACGACGAAGTCGCCGGTGCTGGTGGCGAACTTCACGCGCGGGGTCTGCTGCGCCCAGGCACCCGAGGTGGCGGCCAGTGCGACCAGGAGGGCGGCCGCGGCGCGGCGCGAGACTGCAGGGATCAACCGATCACTCCTTCGAAGAAGATCTTCCATTGCTGGCCCTGGCGCATCCAGTACTGGCGCTTGATGGGGCCCGTGCGGGCCCCGGCGGGGACCTCGCCGAAGGTTACCACCATGGTATCGGCCGAGTCCGTCCAGCGCAGGTAGGACAGGTCCTTGAGCTCCAGCTCCCGGCCGCGCGCCCGCTCCAGTTCCGTCTTCAGCTGAGGCAGCCAGTCGGCGATCGGCCTGCCGTTGGCCGACATGTCCGGCGTGTAGAACGACAGCGTGCGGTTGATGTCGCCGCTCGCCTTGGCGGCCCGCCACGCCGCAAGCGTGTCGGCGAACGGCCTGGCATCGGCCTGCAGGGCCTGCGGCGCCACCCAGCGCAGCGACGAGGCGATCACCACCGGCGTGGTGCGGACTTCGACGGTGCGGATGATGCGATCGAGGTCCGGGTTGGCCAGCACCACGCAGCCGTCGGTGGCCTTGGGCGCCCGTGAGAACTGCGCCGGCGGCGTGCCGTGCAGCCAGATGCCGCCGCCGGTCTTGCCGCGCCGCGCGTCGTAGGGGTTGGGGTAGTTGATCGGCAACGCGCCCACGCCGTAGAAATCCTTGAGCGACTTCGGGTCGAGGTTGCTGGTGACGTAGTACACGCCCAGCGGCGTGCGCAGGTCGCCTTCCACCGCCTTGTCGATGCCCGAGCGGCCGACCGAGATGTAGTAGTCGGCCAGCAGCTTGAGCCCGGACGGGCCGTTCTCGAACAGGTACAGGCGGGCCCGCGAGGTGTCGACCGCGATGGCGTGCCGGCTGCGCGGCGACAGCTGCAGGAACTGCGAGGGGATCGCGCCGGCCGGCGGGCGCTCGCGCAGCGCGCGGATGCGCAGTTGCGACTCCTCGCGCAGTTCGGCCAGCAGTTGCGCGCCGCCGGCACCCAGCGCGTCCGGCACGTCGCCCAGCGAGCGCACCGGCCGCGTCTGCGCGGTCAGGAGGTCGCCGTAGACCAGCTGGGCCAGCTGGAAGTTGGGGTGCTCGCGCACCAGGGATTCGGCCTGCACGAGTGCGCGCCGTGCCTCGCCCGCACCGATCAGCCGGTACACCTCGAGGAGGCGGGCCTCGGCCTCGCCGTCGCGGACGACCTGCCTGGGCGCCGCTGCCGCGGCGCGCGGAGGTTTGTCCTTGTGCCGGGCCTGCGAAGCGGCAAGGGCCGGCGGGATGGCCAGGACCGAAGCAGCGGCCAGGAGGGCTGCGGCGCGGCCGGCGTGTCGATGGAGGAAGGAGCGAAGGTTCAAGACTGCAAACCCAGTGCGCCCGGCGGGTGGCCGGCCGCCGTCAGGCGCCGGTGCTCTCGCGCACGATGACCCAGCGGTCGCCCACCTTGTGCAGCTCCAGGGTCTTGCGGCTGCTGACGTTCAGGCTGTCGGCGCTGTAGGCCTGCTTGAACCTGGCCGTGGCCTTGTTGCCGTTGACCGCGACCGACACGTCGGACAGGCGCACCTGGATGCGCGATTTGCCCACGATGCGGCTGCGCCGCTCGTCTTCCCAGGCCTTGCGGGACTGGTTGCCGGGCGGGTCGAACTCCTTGCCATAGGCGCCGAGGTAGCCCGCGATGTCCTTGGACGACCACGCGGTGGCCCAGGCCTGGATGGCCGACTCCACCTCGCGGCTGCCGTTGCCTGCCGCAGCAGGGGCGGCCGGGGTGGCGGTCGCGGCAGGGGAGGGCGCGGGGGCTGGGGCGAGGGCAGCCGCCGGCGCAGCGGCCGGTGCCCTGGCCACGGTGGCTGCTGCCGGAGCCGCCGGCGCGACCGGGGCCGGTGCCGCCGCGGCCGGCGACGTGCCCGGCCGCACGCCCTTGGCGCCCGGTGCGAACAGCTCGCGGATCAGTGCCAGCTTCGGCTGCACCGCCGTGTTGCCGGAATCGAGCTGCAGCGCGCGGCTGTAGGCCTGGCTGGCGAGCTTGGCGTAGACGTCGCCCAGGTTCTCGTGCGCGGTGGAGTAGCTCGGGTTGGTCCGGATGGCCATCTCGAGCGCGGCGCGGGCCTTGTCGAACTGGCTCTGGCCCGCGTACAGCACGGCCAGGTTGTTGTACGGCTCGGGCAGCTCGGGATAGTCCTCGGTCAGCTTGGTGAAGGTGGTGATCGCGTCGGCCGCCTTGCCCGATTCGGTCTGGATCACGCCCTTGAGGAAGCGCATCTGCGGGTCGCGCGGCTTGCCGGCGAGGAACTGGTCGGCCCTGGCCAGCGCGTCCGCGTGCTTGCCCGATCGCAGCAGCTGGTTGACATCGGCGTACTCGTCGGCAAGCGCCAGCGCAGGCGCGGCAAGGGCGGCCACCAGGGCGAGCAGGCGCAGCGTGCGCGGGAGGATGGGACGGGCGTGCGACATGGGGGCCTCGAGGAAAAGCACGGAAGCACTCCCCGACAGGGGGGCTATATACTGCGGGCCGATTGTACCGGGCACCTCGACAACAAAGCCCGGCGAATTCACGAGAAGATCCCCCCTGCGCCGCCTCGCCGGCGCGGTTTCCACCACACCGTTCATGAGCCTGCGCATCTACAACACGCTGACGCGTGCCTTGGAGGATTTCGCTCCGCTCGAGCCGGGCCACGTGCGCATGTACGTGTGCGGCATGACCGTGTACGACCTCTGCCACATCGGCCACGCGCGCTCCGGCGTCGCCTTCGATCTGGCGCGGCGCTGGCTGCAGGCGTCTGGGCTGCGCGTCACCTTCGTGCGCAACATCACGGACATCGACGACAAGATCATCCGCCGGGCCGTCGAGAACGGCGAGCCGGTGCGCGCCCTGACCGGCCGGATGATCGACGAGATGTACCGCGACTTCGACGCGCTGGGCATCGGGCGGCCCGACCACGACCCCCGCGCCACCGACTACGTGCCCCAGATGCTGGACATCGTGCGCCGGCTCGAGGACAAGGGGCTGGCCTACCGCAGCGGCGGCGACGTCAACTACGCCGTGCGGCGCTTCCCGGGCTACGGCAAGCTCTCGGGCAAGTCGCTAGACGAGCTGCACGCGGGCGAGCGCGTCGCGGTGTTGGAAGGCAAGGACGACCCGCTGGACTTCGTGCTCTGGAAGGCCGCCAAGCCCAGCGAACCGCAGGATGCGATCTGGGCCAGCGACTACGGCCCGGGCCGCCCGGGCTGGCACATCGAGTGCTCGGCGATGTCCTGCGCGCTGCTCGGGCAGACCTTCGACATCCACGGCGGCGGCGCCGACCTCACCTTCCCGCACCACGAGAACGAGATCGCGCAGAGCGAGGGCGCCAACGGCGCGCCGCTGGCCCGCGTCTGGATGCACAACGGCTTCGTCAACATCGACAACGAGAAGATGTCGAAGTCGCTCGGCAACTTCTTCACCATCCGCGAGGTGCTGCAGAAGTTCGACGCCGAAACGCTGCGCTTCTTCATCGTCCGCGCGCACTACCGCAGCTCGCTGAACTACAGCGACGTGCACCTCGAGGACGCGCGCGGCGCCCTGCGGCGGCTGTACACGGCGCTCGACTCGGTGGCGCCGGCGCCGGTCACGATCGACTGGGCCGAGCCCCACGCGGCCCGCTTCAAGGCCGCCATGGACAACGACTTCGCCACGCCCGAGGCGATGGCCGTGCTGTTCGACCTGGCCGCCGAGGTCAACCGCGGCAAGTCGGCGCAGGTCGCCGGCCTGCTCAAGGCGCTGGGCGCGACGCTGGGCATTCTGCAGGGCGACCCGCGGGCGTTCCTGCGCGCGGGCGCCACGGTGGACGAGGCCGCCATCCAGCAGCAGATCGAGGCCAGGGCGGCCGCCAAGAAAGCCAGGAACTTCGCCGAGGCCGACCGCATCCGGACCGACCTGCTGGCGCGCGGCATCGTGCTCAAGGATTCGCCGACCGGCACCACCTGGGAGGCCGCCTCGTGAGCACGGCCGCCCGCGTGGGCGTGTTCCCGGCTCCCGCGGAGGCTGCCCAGTGAGCGATGCCGGCGGTTCCCCGGTCGAACTGGTCAAGCCCGACTACTGGCCCGAAGCCTGCAGGCACCTGGCCCGCAAGGACCGGGTGATGAAGCGGCTCATCCCGCAGTTCGGGGATGCCTGCCTGCAGTCGCGCGGCGATGCGTTCACCACGCTGGCGCGCAGCATCGTCGGACAGCAGATCTCGGTCAAGGCCGCCCAGAGCGTCTGGGACAAGTTCGCCCGGCTGCCGCGGCGGATGGCGCCGGCCAACGTGCTCAAGCTCAAGGTCGACGACATGCGGTCGGCCGGCCTGTCGGCCCGCAAGATCGAGTACCTGGTCGACCTGGCTCTGCATTTCGACTCCGGCGCGATCCACGTCGATGCCTGGCAGGCGATGAGCGACGAGGAGATCATCGCGGAGCTGGTGGGCATCCGCGGCATCGGCCGCTGGACCGCCGAGATGTTCCTCATCTTCCACCTGCTGCGCCCCAACGTGCTGCCGCTGGACGACATCGGGCTGATCAACGGCATCAGCCGCAACTACTTTTCCGGCGACCCGGTCAGCCGCAGCGACGCCCGCGAGGTGGCCGCGGCCTGGGAGCCCTTCTGCAGTGTGGCGACTTGGTATATTTGGCGGTCGCTCGACCCGCTGCCTGTCGACTACTGACACAGGCCCGGCCAGGGCCGATCCCGAGGAGTAAACGTTGGCCAAAAAGACATTCCTGGATTTCGAGCAGCCGATCGCCGAGCTCGAGACCAAGATCGACGAACTGCGCTACGTCCAGAGCGAGTCCGCCGTCGACATCTCCGAGGAGATCGACCAGCTCTCCAAGAAGAGCCTGCAGCTGACGAAGGACATCTACAGCCAGCTCAGTGCCTGGCAGATCACCAAGATCGCACGCCATCCCGAGCGCCCCTACACGCTCGACTACGTCGGCGAGATCTTCACCGACTTCGTCGAGATGCACGGCGACCGCCACTTCGCCGATGACCTCTCGATCGTGGGCGGCCTGGCGCGCTTCAACGGCAACGCCTGCATGGTGCTGGGCCACCAGAAGGGCCGGGACACCAAGGAGCGCGCCGCGCGCAATTTCGGCATGAGCCGGCCCGAGGGCTACCGCAAGGCGCTGCGGCTGATGAAGACGGCCGAGAAGTTCAAGCTGCCGGTGTTCACCTTCGTCGACACGCCTGGCGCGTACCCGGGCATCGACGCCGAGGAGCGCAGCCAGTCCGAGGCGATCGGCCGCAACATCTTCGAGATGGCGCAGCTGGAAGTGCCGATCATCACCACGGTGATCGGTGAGGGTGGCTCGGGCGGTGCGCTGGCGATCTCGGTCGCCGACCAGGTGCTGATGCTGCAGTACTCGGTCTACTCGGTGATCAGCCCGGAAGGCTGCGCGTCCATCCTCTGGAAGACGTCCGAGAAGGCCCAGGAGGCGGCCGATGCCATGGGCATCACCGCGCACCGGCTGAAGGCGCTGGGGCTGGTCGACAAGATCGTCAGCGAACCGGTGGGCGGCGCGCACCGCGACCACAAGCAGATGGCCGCCTTCCTCAAGCGCGCGCTCAACGAGGCCTGGCGCCAGGTCGCCGACCTGAAGCCGCGCGAATTGCTCGACCGGCGCTACGAGCGGCTGCAAAGCTATGGCCGCTTCAACGACACCAAGGCCGAAGCCCGCTGAGCCGGGCGCCAATCCCGCCCTCGCGCCGCTGGCGGCGCTCCAATCCGCGTTTCCGGTCGGGGTCGCCTACAGCGGCGGCGCCGATTCCACCGCACTGCTCCATGCGGCGGCGCAGCGCTGGCCGGGCCAGGTGCATGCGCTGCACGTGCACCATGGGCTGCAGCCGGCGGCCGATGGCTTCGTCCGCCACTGCGAGCAGGCCTGCGCGCGGCTGGGCCTGCCGCTGCACGTGCGCCGGGTCGATGCCCGGCATGCGCCGGGCGAGAGCCCGGAGGACGCCGCGCGCCTGGCGCGCTACCGGGCCCTGGCCGATTCGGCCCAGCGTGCGGGCCTCGCCGCGGTGCTGCTGGCCCAGCAGGCTGACGACCAGGTCGAGACGCTGCTGCTGGCCCTGAGCCGCGGGGCCGGGCTGCCGGGGCTGGCGGCCATGCCCGAGCGCTTCGAGCGGCATGGCGTGGTGTTCCTGCGACCGCTGCTCGCCGTCAGCGGCGCGGCGCTGCGGGAGTGGCTGGACGCCGCCGCGCTGGCCTACCTGCGCGACCCGAGCAACGAGGACATCCGCTACACCCGCAACCGCATCCGCCGCCACGTGCTGCCGGCCCTCGACGGTGCCTTCACGTCCTGGCGGGAGACGTTCGCGCGGTCGGCGCGCCACGCCGCCCAGGGGCAGCAATTGCTGTCCGAGCTGGCCGTGCAGGACCTGGCGGCGATGGGCGGTGCGCCGGCGCTGCGCGACCTGCAGGCGTTGTCGCGGGCGCGCCAGGCCAACCTGCTGCGCCACTGGTTGCGCCACGGGCACGGGACGGCCGCGACCGCGGCGCAGCTGGATGAGCTGCTCGACCAGGTGGCCTCGTGCACCACGCGCGGCCACCGGCTGCGCATCCGGGTGGGCGCGGGCCATGTCCTCAGGGATGGTCCCCGGTTGCACTTCGAGGCGGGCTGAGCCAAGAATCGTCTCTCCACGCCACACAAGGAGACAACGATGGGCCCCATTTCCCGTCGCGCGGCACTGCACCGCCTGGGCGGCCTCTCGGCGGCACTGGTCGCCGCACCGGCTTTTGCCCAGTCGGCCTGGCCGAACAAGCCGATCCGCTACATCGTGCCGTTCGCGCCGGGCGGCACCACCGACATCCTGGGGCGCATCGCCGGCGAGAAGCTCGCGCCCATCCTGGGCCAGCCCGTCGTGATCGACAACAAGGCGGGTCAGGGCGGCTCGATCGGCGCCGCCGAACTGGCCAGGGCGGTGCCCGACGGCTACACCATCGGAGGCGGCACGATCAGCTCGCATGCGATCAATGCGTCGCTCTACAGCAAGCTGAGCTACGACCCGATCACCAGCTTCGCCCCGATCACGATGTACGCGACGCAGCCGAACGTGCTCCTGGTGCATCCCGGCGTGCCGGCGGGCAACCTGGCCGAGTTCATCCGGCTGCTCAAGGCCAGTCCCGACAAGTACGGCTTCGGTTCGGCCGGCAGCGGCACCTCGCAGCACATCTCGGGCGAACTGTTCAAGAGCATGGCGGGGGTCGCCATGCAGCACATCCCGTACCGCGGCAGCGGGCCGATGATGACCGACCTGCTGGGCGGCAACCTGCAGGTGGCGGTCGACAACATCGCCACCGCCATCCCGCACATGAAGTCGGGCAAGCTGCGGGCGCTGGCCGTCACCACGGCGTCGCGGTCGCAGGCGGCGCCCGACGTGCCCACGTTCGCCGAGCAGGGCCTCACCGGCTACGAACTCAGCTCCTGGCAGGCGGTGTTCGCACCGGCCGGCACCCCGCAGCCGATCATCGAGCGGCTGCACACCGAGATCGCGCGCATCCTCAAGCTGCCCGACATCCAGAAGCGCTTCGCCGACCTCGGGCTCGATCCCAGCGGCATGGCGCCCCAGGAACTCGCCGCGGTCGTGCGCACCGACGTGCCCCGCCTGGGCAAGGTCGTGCGCGACAGCGGGGCCAAGGCCGACTAAGGCTTGCCGCCGCCAAGGAAGAGCTGGCCGCGTCGGGGCGGCTAGAATGCGCGGTTCCCTGTGAGGCGCGCGCCGGGACTGCCGGCGCGGGCCCTTATCCCGCACCTTCCATGGCATTGATCGTTCACAAATACGGCGGCACGTCGATGGGCTCGACCGAGCGCATCCGCAACGTCGCCAAGCGCGTGGCCAAGTGGGTCCGCGCAGGCCACCAGCTGGTGGTCGTGCCCAGCGCGATGAGCGGCGAGACCAACCGCCTGCTCGGCCTGGCCAAGGAGCTCGCCCCCGCCAAGCCCGGCGATGCCTACCTGCGCGAGCTGGACATGCTCGGCTCCACCGGCGAGCAGGTGTCGGTGGGCCTGCTGTCCATCGCGCTGCAGGCCGAGGGCCTGGAGGCGGTCAGCTACGCCGGCTGGCAGGTGCCGATCCGCACCAACAGCGCGTACACCAAGGCCCGCATCGAGTCGATCGACGACCGCAAGGTGCGCGCCGACCTCGCCGCGGGCAAGGTCGTGGTCATCACGGGCTTCCAGGGCGTGGACGACGGCGGCAACATCACCACCCTGGGCCGCGGCGGCAGCGACACGTCGGCGGTGGCGGTGGCGGCGGCGATGAAGGCGGCCGAGTGCCTGATCTACACCGACGTCGATGGCGTCTACACCACCGACCCGCGCGTGGTGCCCGAGGCGCGGCGGCTGGCGACGGTCAGCTTCGAGGAAATGCTCGAGATGGCCTCGATGGGCTCCAAGGTGCTGCAGATCCGCTCGGTGGAATTCGCCGGCAAGTACAAGGTGCCGCTGCGCGTCCTGTCCAGCTTCACCCCCTGGGACATCCCGATCGAGGAAGAGGCCAAGTCCGGCACCCTGATCACTTTCGAGGAAGACGAACAAATGGAACAAGCCGTCGTTTCCGGCATTGCCTTCAACCGCGACGAAGCCAAGGTGTCGATCCTGGGCGTGCCCGACAAGCCCGGCATCGCCTACACCATCCTGGGCGCCGTGGCCGACGCCAACATCGAGGTCGACGTCATCATCCAGAACCTCTCCAAGGACGGCAAGACCGACTTCAGCTTCACCGTGCACCGCAACGACTACGCGCGCACGGTCGACCTGCTGAAGGGATCGGTCCTGCCGACCCTGGGCACCGACCGCATCGAGGGCGACACGCGCATCTGCAAGGTCAGCATCGTGGGCATCGGCATGCGCAGCCACGTGGGCATCGCCAGCAAGATGTTCCGTGCCCTGTCCGAGGAAGGCATCAACATCCAGATGATCTCGACCAGCGAGATCAAGACCTCGGTGGTGATCGACGAGAAGTACATGGAGCTCGCCGTCCGTGCGCTGCACCGTGCGTTCGACCTCGACCAGCCGGCGGCGGCCTGAAGAGTCAATGCTTGGGGCATAATCGCACATCGCAGGAAACGTGACCGAGAGGCCGAAGGTGCTCCCCTGCTAAGGGAGTATGCGGTGTAGAGCCGCATCGAGGGTTCGAATCCCTCCGTTTCCGCCAGAACACAGAACGCCCCTCCCGGGGCGTTTTCTGTTTCCGGAGGCACTTCTCACCCGGTTCCACGGCCCGTTCACCCGGCCTGTTCACGCGCCCCTGTTCTCGCTGCGCGGGCCGGCGTCCGGCAGTTCCTGCGCCGCCGACGTCGGCAGGCCGACCGACAAGGCTTGCTCCCGGTTCCTGACAGGCGCAGCGCGGCATCACGCAAGAATGAACGACACCACTTCCTTCGACGCACGCCCATGTTCCTGTTCTTCTCGAACCGCCTCGGCTGGGGCGGATCCATCCTGCTGTCGGTCGCGCTGACGCTCCTGCTGCTCTTCCTGTTCGGCGTGTTCTGAGTGGCCGGGGCCCGGGCGTGCCAGGCGTCCCGTCCGTTACCCTCCGAAGCTGGACCACGGATCGGCCGAATGCGGCTGCCACGCGCGCACGTTCCACTGCAGAGCAGATGGCCTTTCGGCGCTGAACGAGAATGCCAGGAAGCCGGTCTGCCAGCCCAGAGGGGTCCGCAGCCGAGCCAGGATGCCGTCGCGGCTGTGTCTCGCTGGTAAGCTGCGCGGCCTGCTGTCCAGGCTGCCATGGCGCGCACCGATCTTCCCCTGAACCCCGACTTCCGGGCGCTGTTCGAAGCGACCCCGAGTCCCTATCTGGTGCTGACGCCGCAGCTGGTGATCGCGGCGGTGAACGAGGCGTACCTGCAGGCCACGCGCCGCACGCGCGAGGACCTGCTGGGGCAGCACGTCTTCGCCGCATTCCCCGACAACCCGGACGAGCCGGCCGCCAGCGGCGTGCAGAACCTGCGCAGGTCGCTGGAGCGCGTGCTGCGCGACCGCACGGCGGACACGATGGCGATCCAGCGCTACGACATCCCGGTCGGCGATCCGGCCGCAAGACGTTTCGAGCTGCGCTACTGGAGCCCGGTGAACACGCCGGTGCTGGGACCCGATGGCCGCATCGCGCACATCATCCACCGCGTCGAGGACGTCACGGCCTTCGTCCAGCAGCAGCACCGGCAGGAGGAGGCCGCCTCGGCGCTGGCCGACCAGGCGCTCGAGATCCAGGCGGCCAACAAGCGGCTGAGCGATAGCCAGCAGGAGGCGTTGGACCTGGCGCAGCAGGCGGCTGCCGAACGACGGCGGCTGGATGCCGTGCTCGACGCCGTTCCGGTCAGCGTCCTGGTCGTCGACGCGCAGGGCATGCTGCTGCGCATCAACGCCGCCACCGAACGTCTCTGGGGGCCGATGCCGTCGACGCTCGGCGGGCGTGTCGTCGACCACGACTGGACAGGCTGGTGGGCGGATGGTTCGGCGCGCGACGGCCTTCCGGTTTCTCCGGCCGAGTGGCCATTGGCACGTGCGCTGGCGGGCGAGCACGTCCGTGGCGAGATCATCGAGGTGCAGACCTTCGATGCGGCGCCCAAGCGCCGGGTCGTCCTGTCCTCCGCGGCGCCGATCCGCGATGCGCGCGGCAACGTTGCCGGCGCGGTGGTGGTCTCGATGGACATCAGCGAGCGCGTGCGGGCGGAGCAGGCCTTGCGCGAGGCGGACCGGCGCAAGGACGAGTTCCTGGCGATGCTGGCGCACGAGTTGCGCAACCCGCTCGCGCCGATCCGCTCGGCCGCCGACCTGCTGGCGATGGGGCGCCTGGAAGGCGAGCGCCTGCGGCAGACCAGCGCCATCGTGGTGCGCCAGGTGCGGCACATGACGGCAATGATCGACGACCTGCTCGACGTCTCGCGCGTGACGCGCGGGCTGGTCCAGCTCGACACCGAGCGCCTGGACGCCAGGCACATCGTGGCCGAGGCTGCGGAACAGGTGCGGCCGCTGATCGATGCGCGCCGGCACCGCCTGGCGCTGCACACCACAGCATACGCCGCGGACGTGATCGGCGACCACAAGCGCCTCGTGCAGGTCATGGCCAACATCCTGGCCAATGCCGCCAAGTACACGCCGGACGGCGGGCAGATCGATGCGACGGTCGAGCGGGCCGGCGACCGGGTCGTGGTGCGCGTGCGTGACAACGGGGCCGGCATGACGCAGGAATTGCTCGCCCGTGCCTTCGACCTGTTCGCCCAGGCCGAGCGCAGCCCCGATCGCGCGCAAGGCGGGCTCGGGATCGGGCTGGCGCTGGTCAGGCGGCTGGTGGAACTGCACGGCGGGGTGGTCGCGGCGCACAGCGAAGGGCCGGGGCGGGGCAGCCTGCTGGTGGTCGAGCTGCCGGCGGCCCGGGAGCCGGCAGGCCGCGATCCCAAGGAGGTGGAACCGAAGGTGCCGGCGCCCGCATCCCGGCCCCTCCGGATCCTCGTGGTCGATGACAACGAGGACGCGGCGGCGATGCTGGCCATCCTGCTGCAGGCGCTGGGGCACCAGGTGCTGGTCGAACACGGTCCTGCCTCTGCACTTCGCCGGGTCCAGGAGGAACCGGTGGACGCGTGCCTGCTCGACATCGGCCTGCCTGGCATGGATGGCTACCAGCTCGCCAGGCAGTTGCGCCAGCAGCCGTCGACCCGGTCCGCGCTGCTGGTGGCAGTGACCGGCTACGGACACGAGCAGGATCGCAGTCGGGCGCTGGACGCGGGCTTCGACCACCACCTGGTCAAGCCCGTGCAGATCGCCGCCCTTGCCCAGCTGCTCGCCGGGCAGGAGGGTGCCGGTCCTGCGGCGCGGGCCCGGTAGACGGCTCGGCAAAGAAAAAGCCGCCCACGGGCGGCTTTTTCTTCGCTGGGCGCCGGTCAGGCTTTGCGCGGCGCCGTGACGTTCGGGGCAGCGGCCGTGCGGCCGGCCGGCTGGCTGGAGGCGACCTTGCCGCTCAGGCCCTGCGCGCTGGCGCGGCCGGCGACGGAAGGCGGCAACTGCAACCCGTACGACGCGGCAGTGACTGCCAGGATCACGGGCACGCGCTGGAGCATGGAGCTGGTTTTCCGTTCGTTCATTGTTGGACTCCTTGAACTGCTGGGAGACCACGAGTATTGCCCCGAAACATGGCAACCCGATGACGAACTGCTGGGTTTGACGTGACAAATGGTTGGGCTCCCACGCGCATGTCGGCGGGGTCCGACGCGCGTCACTCGTCGTCGAGCGAGGCGCTCCACCGGTCGCCCCAGCCGCGCTGCGCCTCGTCGAGTTCGCGCCGCCCGCGCTTGGTGGGCCGGCCATGCTCGATCGACAGCGCCGGCTCCTTGGCGAACCGCCGCTGCCGGGCCGCTTCCTCGCGCGCCTGCAGGCTCTCGGCGGTCTCCTCGTACAACTGCTGGGCCACCGGAGCGGGACCGCGCGTGTTCGACACGCCGCGCACGACCACCGTGCGCGTGACCGACTCGCGCCGCACCGACACCGTGTCGCCGACCTTCACTTCTCGCGCCGGCTTGGCTTCCTGGCCGTTCACCTCGACGCGGCCCTTGCCGATCTCTTCTGCCGCGAGCGTGCGCGTCTTGTAGAAGCGCGCGCTCCACAGCCACTTGTCAATGCGCAGCTTGTCCATGCCCCTCCATTGTGGCAAGAGGCAGCCGGACCGTGGCGTCCAGCCCGCTGATTCGACCCTGCTCCATGCGGTTGTCCAGCACCAGCGCGCCGCCCAGCGCGGCCACGATCTCCTGGCAGATCGCCAGTCCCAGGCCGGACCCGCTGCGCACGTCGCCGGCCGCGAACGGCTGGAAGAGCCGCTCGCGCAGTGCGGGCGCGATGCCGGGGCCGGTGTCGCCCAGGGTCAGGGCCAGCCAGCCGGCGTCGGCCAGCAGCCGCACCGACAGCGCGCCGCCGGGCGGGCAATGGCGGATCGCGTTGTGCAGCAGGTTGCGCGTGAGTTCGCGCAGCATCCACTCGTGGGCGCGCACGGGCGCGGCCCGCACGTCCATGGAGAAGTCGAGGTCCCGGTCGGCGACCAGCGGCGAGAGATCGAGCGCGACCGACCGCACGATCCCCGCCATGTCGCACACCGGCGCATCGGCCTGCTGCCGCAGTTGCTCGACCTTGGCCAGCGACAGCATCTGGTTGGCCAGCAGCGTGGCACGCTCGACGGTGGCTTCGACCTCCTGCAATGCCTGCCGCGGCTCGAGGTCGCCGCGCAGGGCCGACTGCACCTGGGTCTTCAGCACGGCCAGCGGGGTGCGCAGCTGGTGCGCGGTGTCGCGCACGAAGCGCTTCTGGTTCTCCAGCAACCGGGCCAGCCGGCCCATCACGGCGTTGGTGGCCTCCACCAGCGGCAGCAGTTCGCGCGGCGCGTGCGGCGCCTCGATCGGTGTGAGGTCGCCCTCCGCGCGCGCCTGCAGACGGGCCGACAGCTGCCGCACCGGCCGGGTGGCGCGTTGCACGACCAGCAGCACCACCAGCGCGATCACCGCGACCAGCAGCGCCTGGCGCCACAAGGTGTCCACCAGGATCTGGCGCGCCACCGCGCGGCGCAGCTGCAGCGTCTCGGCCACCTGCACCACGGCCATGCCGCGCCCGTGCGCCCCGGCCACCGGCTGCAGCAGCACCGCCACGCGCACCTCCTCGCCGTGGAACCGCTCGTCGTAGAAGTCGACCAGCGCCGCGTACGGCGGGCGGGCCGGAATCTCGCCGTGCCAGAACGGCAGGTCATCGAAGCCCGACACCAGTTCGCCATGCAGGCTGGAGACCCGGTAGAACAGCCGGCTGCGGTTGTCGGCCTCGAAGGCCTCCAGGGCGGAGTAGGGCACGGTGGCGCGGATGCGGGCGGCGCCGTCCACGCCGTCGACCTCGAGCTGTTCGCCGATCACCTTGGCCGAGGCCAGCAGCGTGCGGTCGTACGCGGTGTTCAGCGCCGCCAGCGCGCGGCCGTACAGGCTGATCCCGTTGGCGATGATCAGGGCCAGCACCGGCACCAGGATGCCCACCAGCAGATGGCGCCGCAGCGAGCCGGCCCTCATGCCGCCTTGATCAGGTAGCCCAGCCCGCGCAGGGTCATCAGGGTCGCCGCCGTCCCCTGCAGCTTCTTGCGCAATCGGTACACCACGACCTCGACCGCTTCCGGATGCACGTCCTGCTCGCCCGGGAACACCAGCTCGAACAGGCGCTCCTTGCTGACGGCATGGCCCGGCCGCGCCATCAGCGCCTGCAGCAGTGCGGCCTCGCGCGGCGTGAGTTCGAGCACCTGCGCACCGTGGTAGACCGCGCCGCTGGCGCGGTCCAGGCGCAGGTCCGCCACGTGCAGGTCCTCGGGCGGCGCCGCGGCCTCGCCGCGCCGGCGTCCCAGCGCGCGGAGGCGGGCCTCCAGCTCGTCCAGATCGAACGGCTTGGGCAGGTAGTCGTCGGCGCCGGCGTTCAGGCCCACCACCCGGTCGCCAACCGTTCCGCGCGCCGTCAGGATCAGCACGGGCGTGGCCAGGCCGTCGCGCCGGGCGCTCTCCAGCACCTGCAGCCCGTCCAGCCCGGGCAGGCTGAGGTCCAGCACCACGACGTCGGGCGGGGCCATCCGCCAGCGCGCGAGCGCGTGCGCGCCGTCGCCGCAGCAGTCGACGGCCAGCCCGCGGCGCGCCAGGGTCCGCTCGAGCGCGGCGCGCATGGAAGGGTCGTCCTCGACCAGCAGCACTTTCATGGGAGAGGGCGAGGGTAGCGGGGCCGTGCCCGCCCCCCGGTTCAGTAGTTTCCCCAATCCGCTGGACAGCCGATTGACAGCCGGCCAGCGCATGATCCCCGGACCACGAACGAACGCCACAGGAGACACCATGCGTCGCGACACCTTCCTCAAGAGCCTGGCGGCGCTGGCCGCGAGCGGCGCGCTGCCGCTGTCGGTGCAGGCCGCCACGGCGGTCAAGCTGATGATCCCGGCCAATCCAGGCGGCGGATGGGACACGACAGGCCGCGCGCTGGGCAAGGCGCTGCAGGAGGCCAAGGCGGCCGACAGCGTGACCTACGACAACAAGGGCGGCGCGGCCGGCGCGCTCGGCCTGGCGCAGTTCGTCAACGCCAGCAAGGGCGACCCGAACGCGCTGATGGTGATGGGCGCCGTGATGCTGGGCGGCATCATCACGGGCAAGCCGCCGGTGAACCTGTCGCAGGCCACGCCGATCGCCCGCCTGACCAGCGAGTACAACGTGTTCGTGCTGCCGTCGAACTCGCCGTTCAAGACCATGGCCGACGTGGTCGCCCAGCTGAAGAAGGACCCGGGGAGCGTCAAGTGGGGTGGCGGCTCGCGCGGCTCCACCGAGCACATCGCGGCGGCCATGATCGCCCAGAAGGTCGGCGTCGACCCGTCCAAGATCAACTACGTGGCCTTCCGGGGCGGCGGCGAGGCCACGGCGGCCATCCTCGGCGGCAACGTCACGGTCGGCGGCAGCGGCTACAGCGAATTCGCCGAGTACATCAAGGCGGGCAAGATGCGGCCGGTCGCGGTCACCTCGGGCAAGCGCCTGAACGACGTGCCCACGCTCAAGGAGCAGGGCATCGACGTCGAGATCGGCAACTGGCGCGGCGTGTACGGCGCCCCCGGCATCACCGATGCCCAGAAGAAGGCCCTGACCGACATGGTGCTGGCCGCCCTGAAGACCAGGTCCTGGCAGGAATCACTCGAGAAGAACGACTGGACGCCGGCGGTGCTCGCCGGGCCGGCGTTCGCCAAGTTCGTGGACGACGAGTTCGCCAGCCTCCGCGCCACGATGGTCAAGTCCGGCATGGTCTGACCGGCGGCGCACCAACTGCCCAGACCTTCGCACGCCCGGTCCTGCCGGGCGTTTTCATGCGCATCCCGTGGAGGCTCCCATGCCAGACCGCTCCCCATCCTCTCCCCGCCGGGCCCAGGCAGTCGTCGGCGCCGGCATCGTGCTGCTGGGCCTGGGCATCGCCGCGGGCGCGGTGGACATCCCGTCGGGGGCAGGGTACGGAGGTGTCGGCCCGAACTTCCTGCCGTGGGCGGTTGCCGGCGTGCTAGCCCTGTGCGGCGTCCTCATCGTGCGCGAGGCGCTGGGCGGCGGGTTCCGCAACATGGAGGCACCCTCGGGTGCCGCGCGGGCCTGGTGGCCGGGCCTGGCGTGGGTGTCGGCGGGCCTGCTGGCCAACGCGGCGCTGATCACCGTGGTCGGCTTCATCCTCAGCTGCACCCTGTGCTACCTGCTGGCGGTGCAGGGCTTGCGGCGTGCGACGGGACAGGCGGCCGCGGGCGCGCGCACGCTGCTGGTCGACGCCGCCACGGGACTGGCGATCGCCGCACCGGTGTACTGGATGTTCACCCGCCTGCTGGCCATCAACCTGCCGGGCCTGACCGGCACCGGCTGGCTCTGAAGGAGGCCCCATGGACATCCTCGGTGCGCTCCTGCATGGCTTCGCGGTCGCGATCACGCCAGCCAACCTGCTCTGGGCCCTGGTCGGCTGTGCCCTGGGCACGGCGGTCGGCGTCCTGCCTGGCATCGGCCCGGCCGTGGCCGTCGCGATGCTGCTGCCGATCACCGCGAAGGTCGACATCACCTCGTCGATGATCTTCTTCTCGGGCATCTACTACGGCGCGATGTACGGCGGCTCGACCACCTCGATCCTGCTGAACACGCCGGGCGAGACGGCCAGCATGGTCACCGCCATGGAGGGCAACAAGATGGCCAAGAGCGGCCGCGCCGGCGCAGCGCTCGCGACCGCCGCGATCGGTTCCTTCGTCGCCGGCACGATCGCCACCGTCATCGTCACGCTGTTCGCGCCCTACGTGGCCGATGTCGCCGTGCGGCTCGGCCCGCCGGAGTATTTCCTGCTCATGGTGCTGGCGTTCACGACCGTCAGCGCGGTGCTGGGGCAGAGCACGCTGCGTGGCATGACGTCGCTGTTCCTGGGCCTGGCGATCGGGCTCGTGGGACTGGACCAGATCTCCGGGCAGGCCCGCTACACCTTCGGCGTGCCCGAGCTGCTGGACGGCATCGAGATCGTGCTGGTCGCGGTGGGCCTGTTCGCCGTCGCCGAGGTGCTGTACTTCGCGCTCTACGAAGGCCGCGAGAAGGAGACCCGCAACACCATGAGCCGGGTGTCCATGACGGGGCGCGACTGGAAGCGCTCGATCCCGGCATGGCTGCGGGGAGCCGCGATCGGCACGCCGTTCGGCTGCATCCCGGCCGGCGGCACCGAGATCCCCACCTTCCTCAGCTATGCCGTGGAGAAGAAGCTGGCCAAGGGCCAGGACCGGGCCGAATTCGGCAGCACCGGCGCGATCGAAGGCGTGGCCGGCCCCGAGGCGGCCAACAATGCCACCGTGACCGCCGCCATGATCCCGCTGCTGACGCTCGGCCTGCCCACCTCCAACACCACCGCCATCCTGCTCGGCGCGTTCCAGAACTACGGCATCCAGCCGGGCCCGCAACTGTTCACCACCTCGGCGGCGCTGGTGTGGGCGCTGATCGCGTCGCTCTACATCGGCAACGTGATGCTGCTGATCCTGAACCTGCCGCTGGTGCGGCTGTGGGTCCAGTTGCTCAGGATCCCAAAGCCCCAGCTGTACGCGGGCATCCTGATCTTCGCGACGGTGGGCGCCTACGGCATGCGCCAGAGCGCGTTCGACCTGGTGCTGCTGTGGGGGATCGGGCTGCTGGGCGTGCTGATGCGCCGCTTCGACTTCCCGACGGCACCGGTGGTGGTGGGCATGATCCTGGGACCGCTCGCCGAGGCCCAGCTGCGCAACGCCGTCTCGATCGGGGAGGGGAGTGCGGCGGTGTTCGTGCAACGGCCGATGTCGCTGGCGCTGCTGGCCGTCATCGTCCTGGTGCTGGTGCTGCCGCGGCTGGTGAAGCTGCTGTCGACCCGGCGCCGCGCAGCGGCGGCCTAGGCGGGTGGGGAGGGCGGCGCCGCTAACATCGCCGCATGCCGCAAGACGACAGCCTGCCCCGCGACGGCCAGCGCATCCTGGAGCTGGCCGCGCGGTCGATGTTCGACCTGTTCGCCACCGCCAGCGAGGGCATGCTGCTGGTGGACCGCGACGCCCGGGTGGTGTGGATCAACGAGCAGTACAAGCGCTTCCTGCCGGCGCTCGGCTTCGAGCGCATCGAGGACTTCGTCGGCCATCCGGTCGCGCAGGTGGTGCAGAACACCGAGATGCACCGGGTGCTGCGCACCGGCAAGCCGATCCTGATCGACCTGCTGTCGAACAAGGCCGGCACCTTCGTGGTCAGCCGCATCCCCTTGCGCGACGACAGCGGCCAGGTGATCGGGGCGCTGGGCATCGTGCTCTTCGACCACCCCGAGACCACGCTGCAGCCCCTGATCCAGAAGTTCGCGCGGCTGCAGCGCGACCTCGACGACGCCCGGCGCGAACTCGCCAGCCAGCGCCGCACCAAGCACACGCTGGCCAGCTTCGTCGGCTCCAGCCCGCCGGCGGTCGAGGTCAAGCGGCAGGCCCGGCGGGCTGCCCTGTCGTCCAGCCCGGTGCTGCTGCTGGGCGAGACGGGAACCGGCAAGGAACTGCTGGCGCACGCCATCCATGCGGCCTCGCCGCGGGCGTCCGGGCCGCTGGTCAGCATCAACATCGCCGCGGTGCCCGACACGCTGCTGGAGGCCGAGTTCTTCGGCGTCGCGCCGGGTGCCTACACGGGCGCCGACCGCAAGGGGCGCCAGGGCAAGTTCAAGCTGGCCGACGGCGGCACGCTGTTCCTCGACGAGATCGGCGACATGCCGCTGCCGCTGCAGGCCAAGCTGCTGCGGGCCCTGCAGGAAGGCGAGATCGAGCCGCTGGGCTCCAACCAGGTCGTCGCCTTTGATGCCCGCGTGATCGCCGCCACCTCGCGCGACCTGGGTGCGCTGGTGCGCGAGGGCCGTTTCCGCGAAGACCTGTACTACCGGCTCAACGTGCTGCCGATCCGGGTGCCGCCATTGCGCGAGCGCCGCGCCGACATGCCGGCGCTGGTGGAGGTGCTGGGCGAGGCGATGGCCTTGCGCAACGGGAGCCCGCCCCCGGAGATCGGCCCCGACGCCATCGCGCTGCTGGCCGCGCAGGACTGGCGCGGCAACATCCGCGAGCTGCGCAACGTGCTCGAACAGGCCGCGATGCGCAGCGACACCCACCGGGTGGAGGTGGACCACCTCGAGGCGGTGCTGCAGGAGGCCGGCGTCGAGCGCATCGCGCCGCGTCCGCTGGTCGCCGCCGGCGCAGCCGCCGGACCGACCGACCGGTTGAGGCCGCTGGCAGAACAGGTGGCCGAGGTCGAACGCGCGGCCATCCACGCTGCCATGGCCGCCACCGGCGGCAACAAGGTCGCGGCGGCACGCCTGCTGGGCATCTCGCGCGCCAAGCTCTACGAGCGGCTTGGCGATCGGTTGGATGCCTGAAGCTGAGACAAATGTTTGATATTCAGACACTTCACTGTCTGAACATCGAGCATCGACGGGCCCTGAAAGAGGGCGCGTGCCAATGAAATCAAGCACTTGCGCTGCTGGCACGGGGCCTGCAGAGGCGATCCTGCTTTCGAAAACGCATTAGGAGACAAGAACATGCACCGTCGCACCTGGGTGGCGTTCGCCACGCTGGCCGCCTCCGCCCTGGCCGCCCCCCTGGCCTTCGCACAGGCCAAGGACCTCAAGATCGCGCACATCTACAGCCGCACCGGCCCGCTCGAGGCCTACGGCAAGCAGACCCACACGGGGCTGATGATGGGCCTTGACTACGCGACCGGCGGCACCATGGCCGTCAACGGCCGCAAGATCGTGGTCGTCGAGAAGGACGACCAGGGCAAGCCCGACCTGGGCAAGTCGCTGCTGGCGACGGCCTACTCCGACGACAAGGTGGACCTGGCCGTGGGCCCGACCTCGTCGGGCGTCGCGCTGGCGATGCTGCCGGTCGCCGAGGAGTACAAGAAGATCCTGCTGGTCGAGCCGGCCGTGGCCGACTCGATCACCGGCGAGAAGTGGAACAAGTACATCTTCCGCACCGGCCGCAACAGCTCGCAGGACGCGATCTCGAACGCGGTCGCGGTCGACAAGGAGGGTGTCTCCGTCGCCATGCTGGCGCAGGATTACGCCTTCGGACGCGACGGCGTCAAGGCGTTCAAGGACGCCCTGAAGAAGGCCAAGATCGTCCACGAGGAATACCTGCCGCCGACGACCACCGACTTCACTGCCGGCATCCAGCGCCTGATCGGCGCGCTCAAGGACAAGCCGGGGCGCAAGATCATCGCCGTCGTGTGGGCCGGCGGCACGCCGCCGTTCAACGCACTGGCCGACGCCGACCTGAAGAACCGCTTCGGCATCGAGGTGGGCACGGGCGGCAACATCCTGCCGGCGATGAGCGCCTACAAGCGCTTCCCGGGCATGGAAGGCGCGACCTACTACTACTTCGGCATCCCCAAGAACCCGGCCAACGAGGCCATGGTGTCGATGCACTACAAGCAGTTCAAGTCGCCGCCCGACTTCTTCACCGCCGGCGGCTTCTCGGCCGCGATGGCCGTGGTCGCCGCGCTGAAGAAGACCAACGCCGACACCGCAACCGACAAGCTCATCGCCGCCATGGAGGGCATGAGCTTCGAGACGCCCAAGGGCCGGATGACCTTCCGCAAGGAAGACCACCAGGCCATGCAGAGCATGTACCACTTCAGGATCAAGGTGGATCCGGCCTTCGCCTGGGGTGTGCCCGAACTGGTCCACGAGATCAAGCCGGACGAGATGAACGTCCCGATCCGCAACAAGCGCTGACGCGCCGCGGACGGCCACGGCGGCCGCCCGCCTCATCACCGAGCATGGAATGAACCCCCGGGCACACGGGGGCAGGGGACTCGCATCCCGAGCACCAATCCAAAGGAGACGCTCAATGAGGTTCAGACTGCTTCGCATCGTTGCCGCGGCCGCGGCGTTCGCCCTCGGGGGCGCCCACGCGGCGGTGCCCCTTTCCAAGCTCAACGTCGACAAGACGAAGATCTCGGTATCGGGACTGTCCTCGGGCGGCTTCATGGCCAACCAGCTCGGGTACGCGTACGCCGGCACCTTCATGGGCGTGGGCGTGTTCGCCGCCGGCCCGTACATGTGCGCGGGCCACAGCAACTACACCGCCTGCATGTACAACGCCACCGTCTCCAGCGCGATGCTCTCGACGATGCAGGCGGACATCGACAACTGGAGCGGCAGCGCCAACGATGCCAAGTCCGCGGTGGCGCGCCAGAAGATCTACATGTTCGTGGGCAACAACGACACGACCGTCGGCCCCAACCCCATGAACGCCGTGCAGGCCCAGTACGCGAGCAACGGGGTGCCGGCTGCCAACCTGTCGTACGTGAAGTACGCGAGCACCGCGCACGTGTTCCCGACCGACTTCGACAGCACGGGCAACAATGCCTGCAGCAGCAGCATCTCGCCGTACATCAGCAATTGCGGGTACGACGGCGCGAAGGCTGCGCTCTCGTGGTTCTACGGCACCCTGAACGCGCGCAACAACGCCCCGGCGGCCAGCAACTACGTCGAGTTCGACCAGACGCCCTACACCGCCGGCAACGCGGGGATGGCCACCAGCGGCTGGTTGTACGTTCCGGCCAGCTGCGCCGGCGGCGCCGTCTGCAAGCTGCACGTCGCGCTGCACGGCTGCCAGCAGGGCTACGCCACGATCGGCGACAAGTTCGTGCGCAACACCGGCTACACGCGCTGGGCCGACACCAACAACATCGTCGTGCTGTTCCCGCAGGCCAAGGTCGACAACAGCTCGCATCCGACGTCCGCCAGCGGCAACCTGGCCAACCCGAACGGTTGCTGGGACTGGATCGGCTGGTATGGCAACACCTTCGCGCAGAAGGCTGGCGTCCAGATGGCCGCGATCAAGAAGATGGTCGACCAGGTCGCGTCGGGCAGCGGCTCCTCGGATGGCGGCGGGACGACCGGCCTGCCGGCGCCGACCGGCGTGAGGACGTCCGGCGCCACCACCAGCAGCATGGTGCTCGGCTGGACCGCGGTGACGGGCGCGGCGAGCTACAACGTGTTCCGCAACGGCAACAAGGTCAACGCGCTCGGCGTCACGGGCACCAGCTTCACCGACACGGGGCTGGCCGCCGCGACCACGTACTCGTGGACGGTCGCGGCCGTGGACGCGAACGGCGTGCAGGGAGCGTTGTCGGCGGCCGCGAGCGGCACCACCACCGGCACCGCGGCGACCTGCTTCACTGCGAGCAACTACGCCCACACCACGGCCGGCCGGGCGACGACGTCGGGCGGCTACACCTATGCCAACGGTTCGAACCAGAACATGGGGCTGTGGAACACCTTCACCACCACGACCCTGAAACAGACCGGGCCCAACTACTACGTCATCGGCACCTGTCCCTGACCCTGCGCAACGTGACTTCGCTGACCACCCGAGACCTGACCATCCGCTTTGGCGGCCATGTGGCCGTCAATGGCGTGAGCTGCACCTTCGAGCCAGGCACGCTCACCGCCATCGTCGGCCCCAACGGCGCCGGCAAGACGACCTATTTCAACCTGATCTCGGGCCAGCTGAAGGCCACGGCCGGCACGGTGACCCTGGGCGGGCGCGACCTGTCGTCGCTGCCGGCGTCGCAGCGCACGCGCGCCGGCCTCGGCCGCGCCTTCCAGCTCACCAACCTGTTCCCCCGCCTGACGGTGCTGGAGAACGTCCGGCTGGCGGTGCAGGCCACGCGCGAAGGCCCGCACCGGCGCGGCTTCAACCTCTGGAGCGTCTGGAGCGACCACGCAGGCCTGGTGGACCGGGCCGACGACATCCTTGCCTCCGTCGCGCTGAAGGACAAGGCGCACGAACTGGTGGCCAACCTGCCGCACGGCGACCAGCGCAAGCTGGAGGTGGCCCTGCTGATGGCGCTGGAGCCGCAGGTGTTCATGTTCGACGAACCGACGGCGGGCATGAATGCCGCCGAGGCACCGGTGATCCTGGACCTGATCCGGCGGCTGAAGGCCGACCGCACCCGGACCATCCTGCTGGTCGAGCACAAGATGGACGTGGTGCGCGAGCTGGCCGACCGCATCATCGTGCTGCACAACGGCACGCTGGTCGCCGACGGCGAGCCGGCCGAGGTGATCGCCTCGCCCATCGTGCAGGAAGCCTACCTGGGGCTGGCGCCCCGGGACGCCGGCGGCGGTCCGGACGTTGCCGCCCCAAACAGCCTTTCCGTGTCCGCGGGCAGGAGCCAGCAGCCATGACCGATCTGCTCAGACTCGAGGGCGTCCACACGCACATCGGCGCCTACCACATCCTGCACGGTGTCGACCTGGTCGTGCCGCGCGGCCAGCTCACCATGCTGCTGGGACGCAATGGTGCCGGCAAGACCACGACGCTGCGCACGGTCATGGGCCTGTGGCGTGCGTCGCGCGGCCGCGTGGTGTTCGGCGACCGGGACATCACCGCGGTGCCCACGCCGCAGATCGCCGGCCTGGGCGTCGCCTACGTCCCCGAGACCATGGGCATCTTCGCCGACCTCACCGTGCGCGAGAACATGCTGCTGGCGGCGCGCTCCGCCCGGCACGCGGACCAGATGGACCCGGCGCGACTGCAGTGGATCTTCTCGCTGTTCCCCGCGGTCGAGAAGTTCTGGAACCACCCGGCCGGCAAGCTGTCGGGCGGGCAGAAGCAGATGCTGGCGGTGTCGCGCGCCATCGTCGAGCCGCGCGAGCTGCTGGTGATCGACGAGCCGAGCAAGGGCCTGGCGCCGGCCATCATCAACAACATGATCGACGCCTTTGCGCAGCTCAAGGCCAGCGGCGTGACGATCCTGCTGGTCGAGCAGAACTTCAACTTCGCCAGGCGGCTGGGCGACAACGTGGCGGTGATGGACAACGGCCGGGTGGTGCATGCGGGGCGCATGCAGGAGCTGGCCGAGAACGAGGAACTGCAGCAATCGCTGCTGGGGCTGGCGCTATGAAGGACCTGGACTGGAAACCGCTGGCCCTGGTGCCGCTGCTGGCGCTGCTGGTGCTGCCCTTCATCGGCTCGGCCTCGACCTGGGTGACCCTCACCGTCGCCGGCCTGGCGATGGGCATGATCATCTTCATCATCGCGTCCGGCCTGACCCTGGTGTTCGGCCTGATGGACGTGCTGAACTTCGGCCACGGCGTCTTCATCGCCCTGGGCGCGTTCGTCGCCACGAGCGTGCTGGGTGGGATGGCCGACTACACCGGCTCCGAGAGCCTGCTGCGCAACCTGCTCGCCGTGCTGCCCGCGATGCTGGCGGCGATGGCGGTGGCCGCCGCCATCGGCCTGGCGTTCGAGCGCTTCATCGTGCGCCCGGTGTACGGCAACCACCTCAAGCAGATCCTCATCACGATGGGCGGGATGATCATCGGCGAGGAGCTGATCAAGGTCGTCTGGGGGCCGCAGCAGATCCCGCTGCCGCTGCCGGCGGGCATGCAGGGCACGCTGCTGCTCGGCGAGGCCGCGGTGGAGAAGTACCGCCTGATCGCCGTGGTGGTGGGGCTGGCGGTGTTCGCGCTGCTCCTGTGGACGCTCACGCGCACCAAGCTCGGGCTCCTGATCCGCGCCGGCGTGCAGGACCGCGAGATGGTCGAGTCGCTGGGCTACCGCATCCACCTGCTGTTCGTCGGCGTGTTCGTCGCGGGCAGCGCGCTGGCCGGGCTGGGGGGCGTGATGTGGGGGCTGTACCAGCAGAACGTGGTGCCCCAGATGGGGGCGCAGGTCAACGTGCTGATCTTCATCGTGCTGATCATCGGCGGGCTGGGGTCGACCACCGGGGCCCTGATCGGTGCGCTGCTGGTCGGCCTGATGGCCAACTACACCGGCTTCCTGGTGCCCAAGGCGGCACTGTTCTCCAACATCCTGCTGATGATGGCCGTGCTGCTGTGGCGGCCGCAGGGCGTCTACGCGCTGAGCCGCTGAGCGACGAGTCCATGCTGCTGTCCCGCCTCCTGTCCAACGACTTCCCCCGCAGCCGCGTGCTGGCGGTCCTGCTCGTGGCGCTGCTGCTCGCGCTGGCGCTCACGCCCTTCCTCTTCCCCGGCGTGAAGGCGCTGAACGTGGCGGCCAAGGTGCTGGTGTTCACCGTGCTGGTCGCGAGCTTCGACCTGCTGCTGGGCTACACGGGCATCGTCAGCTTCGCCCACACCATGTTCTTCGGCATCGGCGCCTACGGCGTGTCCATCGCGCTCACGCGCATGGGCCCGGGCTGGGGGGCGCTGGCGCTGGGCGTGGCGGCGGCGCTGGTCCTGTCGTTCCTGCTCGCGCTGGCGATCGGCCTGTTCTCGCTGCGGGTGCGGGCGATCTTCTTCTCCATGATCACGCTGGCGTTCGCGGCGGCGTTCCAGACGCTGGCGTCCCAGCTGTCGGAGTTCACCGGTGGCGAGGACGGGCTGACCTTCAAGGTGCCCGAGGTGCTCTCGCCCAGCTTCGAGCTCTCGCCCGAGCCGTTCCTGGGGGTGAGCCTGGACGGCCGGCTGCTCTGCTACTACCTGCTGTTCGTCGCCGCGCTGGTGCTGGTGCTGGCGATGCTGCGCATCGTGAATTCGCCGTTCGGCCGCGTGCTGCAGGCCATCCGGGAAAACGAGTTCCGCGCCGAGGCGATCGGCTACCGCGTGGTGGTGTACCGCACCGCCTCGGCCATCCTGTCGGCGCTGTTCGCCACGCTGGCCGGCGCGATCCTGGCACTCTGGTTGCGCTACAACGGACCGGACACCTCCCTGTCGTTCGAGGTGATGCTGGACGTGCTGCTGATCGTGGTGATCGGCGGCATGGGCACCGTCTATGGCGCCGCCCTCGGCTCGGGCCTGTTCGTGGTGGCCCAGAGCTACCTGCAGGACCTGTTGCGGCTGGCGGGCGACGCAGCCTCCGCCGTCCCCTGGCTGTCCCCCCTGCTGTCGCCCGACCGCTGGCTGCTCTGGCTGGGGTTGCTGTTCGTGCTGTCCGTGTACCACTTTCCCACCGGCATCGTGGGCCGGCTGCGGGCCTCCGGGTCCGCGCCGGGCCGGACGGGCTCGCGCCCGGCGCCCGCATCCAAGACAGAAAACCACCAAGGAGACAACGTTGAACATCCCGCACCGGAAGGCCGCTAGACCGCGGCACCTGCTCTTGCTCGCGCCGCTGGCGCTGGCCGCCTGCGGCGGCGGCAACGAACTGCCGCCGGGCATCACCGAGCATGGCGTCACGGTGTATGCCGCAACCGCCCCGGGCGCGGGAACGACCGCCCAGACGCAGGACCTGCTGACCGGCGGCCTGGGCTACAGCGGGCTGCTTGCCCCGGTGCCGCCGGCCTACGCTGATCCGGTGCGTCCCACGGCCCTCGAACTGCGGCGCAACGCGCTGCATTCGGCCTACCGGCTGCTGGACACCACGCCGAACGGCGGCTTCGGCCGCCTCTACGGGCCGAACGTCACGGTCGACGAGGTGCCGACCGCCAGTGAAGGCCTGATCCCGGGACGCGAGTACCTGGCGTCGCTCGACGACGGCACCGGCGAGAAGCGCGTCGCCATCGCCGTGCAGATCCCCGACAGTTTCGATCCCGCCAATCCCTGCGTGGTCGTCGGACCGTCCTCCGGTTCGCGCGGCGTGTACGGCGCCATCAGCACGGCCGGCGAGTGGGGTCTCAAGCATGGCTGCGCGGTGGCGCTCACCGACACGGGCAAGGGCGTCGGCCTCTACGACCCGGCCGACGACACGGTCAACACGATCGCCGGCACGCGCGCCACGCGTGCCGAAGCCGGCACCCTCAACCACTTCGCGGCGCGCATCACCGATGCCGTCCGCGCTGCCTTCGACGTCGCGTTCCCGAACCGGATCGCCCTGAAACATGCGCACTCCCAGCAGAACCCGGAGAAGGACTGGGGGGCGGACACCCTGGTGGCGACCCAGTACGCCCTGTATGCGCTGAATGACCGCTACGGCACGCCGCAGAAGCCGGCGCCGTTCCACCCCCGCAACACGCTGGTGATCGCCGGGTCGGTCTCGAACGGCGGCGCGGCGGTGCTGCGCGCCGCCGAACTCGACCAGCACAAGCTGATCGACGGCGTGGTGGCGGGCGAGCCGCTGGTGCAGATGCCCACGGCTGCCGGCTACGGCATCGTCTTCGGCGGCCAGCCCGTGGCGGGCCACGGCAAGCCGGTGCTCGATTTCGTCACCTACGGCAACCTGTACCAGCCATGCGCCGCGCTGGCGGCCGGTGCGGCCATGACCGAGCTGACGTTCTTCAACTTCATGCCGATCGCAGGCATGACCGCCCGCGCCCAGGCACGATGCGACGGACTCGCCGCCAAGGGCCTGGTGGCCGGCGCGACGACCGCCGAGCGCAGCGCCGATGCGCTGGCCCGCCTGCGCGCCTATGGCTGGAGCGCCGAGCACGACCAGATGCACAACGCGCACTACGGTTTCGGCAACGGGCCCATCCTGTCGGCGATGTACACCATGGCCTATGGCCGGGCGTCCCTGCTCGACAACCTGTGCGGCAGCAGCTTCGCCGCCGTGGATGCGGCCGGCGCACCCGCGCCGATGGCGGCTGCGGTCAAGGCCCAGGCCTTCGCCACCATGAACGGAACCGCCAACGGCTCGCCGCCGGCCGCGGGTGTCTCGACCGCGCCCGCCGTGGTCTACAACGATTCGCTCGGCGGTGCGCGTGCCTGGCAGCTGGCCGTGTCGCCTTCCACCGGCGTGGCCGACTTCGGTCTCGACAACGCGCTGTGCCAGCGCGCGCTCGTCACCGGCAAGGATCCGGTGACGCAAGCGCCGCTGTCCGCGTCCTCCACCCCGACCAGGGCGCAGAGCGACGCGGTGCGGGCCGGCATGGCCGAGGTCACGATGACCTCGGACCTGAACCGCACGCCGACGCTGGTCGTGGCCGGGCGCAGCGATGCCTTGCTGCCGTCCAACAACTCGGCGCGTGCCTACGTGGCGCGCAACCGGGTGGTCGAAGGCCCCTCGCGCAAGCTGCGGTACATCGAAGTGACGAATGCCCAGCACTTCGACAGCTTCAATTCCCTCAGCGGCTTCGACACGCGCTTCGTGCCCCTGCACGTGTACTACAACCGCGCAATGGATGCGATGTGGGCGCACCTGCGCAGCGAGGCGCCCCTGCCGCCCAGCCAGGTGGTGCGGGCGCTCCCGCGCGGCGGCGTGCCAGGCGCGGCGCCCGCCGTGACCTCCCTCCACCTGCCGGCCATCGCCGCCGATCCCGCGCCCGCGGATGCCATCTCGTTCAGCGGCAACGCCGTGGCGATCCCGAACTGATGGCCACCGGCGCCGCGCCCGTTCTGGTGCAAGGCCGCCATGGCGGCGTGCCGCATCCCCCGGCGTGGCTGGCGGCCTTCAGGGGTGGCCCGGCGGGGCCGCGCCGGGCCCCCGCGCTGCACTGATCGCCGCCTGCGTCCCACCCCGTCTTCGTCACCACAGGGAAGAAGGCCCATGTCCCCGAGTTCACACTACGTCCGTTGCGCCGGCCTCGAGATCCACTTCACCGAGTGGGGATCGGACCAGCAGGAGACGGTGGTCGCCTGGCACGGCCTGGCGCGCACCGGGCGCGACATGGACGACCTGGCGGCGCACCTGGCGCACCGGTACCGGGTGATCTGCCCGGACACCGTCGGACGCGGGCTGTCCCAGTGGAGCGACGATCCGGGCAGCCAGTACACGCTGGCCTTCTACGCCCGCCTGGCGGCCGATCTGTTCGACCGGCTCGGCATCACGGCGGCGCACTGGGTGGGCACGTCGATGGGCGGCGCCATCGGCACCGTGTGTGCCGGGGGCCTGTCGCAGCCCAGGATGAAGGGCCGCATCCGCAGCCTGGTGCTCAACGACAACGCGCCTCGCCTGGCGCAGGCCGCGCTGGAGCGGATCAAGGCCTACGCCGGCAGCCCGCCGGCCTTCGACACCGTGAGCGAACTCGAGGCCTTCTTCCGGCAGGTCTACAAGCCCTACGGCTGGCTGAGCGACGCGCAATGGCGGCGGCTGACCGAAACCTCGACCCGACGCCTGCCCGACGGGCGGGTGACACCGCACTACGACCCGGCGATGGTGCGGCAGTTCACCGACCACCCGCACGACTACGACCTGTGGGCGCACTACGACGCGATCGACGTGCCCGTGCTGTGCCTGCGCGGGGCGGAATCGGACCTCGTGCTGCCCGACGCGGTGGAAGAGATGTTGCAGCGCGGGCCCGGCGCGCGTGGCCTGGCCCGGGTGGTGGAGATCCCGGGCTGCGGCCATGCGCCGGCCCTGAACGTGCCCGACCAGCTCGAGCTGGTGGCGGGCTTCCTCGATGGCTGCCGCGAAGCCGCGGCGGCCGCACGCGCGCTCAGCGCTGCGCACCCCTAGCCAGGGCGAGCTCGCGGGAGCGTGCCAGTTCCTGCGGCCCCGGCGGCGCCTGGGTCGGCCAGCCGGCCAGGTGCGTGGCGGCGATGCCCGCCAGCGCACGGATCCAGGGTGGCTCGGCGTTCAGGCAGGGGATGTAGTGGAAGACCTTGCCTCCCGAGGTCAGGAACGCGTCGCGGCCTTCCTGCGCGATCTCCTCCAGCGTCTCCAGGCAGTCGCTGGTGAAGCCGGGGCAGGCGACATCGACCCGCTGCACGCCTTTGCGGCCCAGCTCGCGCAACGTCGGCTCGGTGTACGGCTCCAGCCACTTCGCCTTGCCGAAGCGCGACTGGAACGACAGCGTGTAGCGGTCGGCTGCCAGCCCGAGCCGCTGGGCCAGCAGGCGGGCCGTCTTGTGGCATTCGCAGTGGTAAGGGTCGCCCAGGTGCAGCGTGCGCTCCGGCACGCCGTGGAAGCTCATGACGAAGTGGTCGGGCTGGCCGTGCTGCTGCCAGTGGCCGTCGATGCGCGCCGCCAGCGCGTCGATGTAGCCTGGGTCGTCGTGGTAGCGGTGGACGAAGCGCATCTCGGGCACGTGTCGCACGCGCCGGCTCCAGTCCGCGACGTCGTCCACCACGCTGGCGGTGGTGGTGCCCGAGTACTGCGGGTAGGCACTGAGCACGAGGATGCGGGTGGCGCCCTCGGCCTTGAGCGCGTCGAGCTGGGAGGCGATCGAGGGATTGCCGTAGCGCATCCCGTAGCGCACCAGGACGCGGTGGCCGGCTTCGCCCAGGGCCCCCTGCAGCAGCAGCGCCTGGCGCTCGGTCCAGAGCTTGAGCGGCGAACCCTCGGACGTCCAGATGCTCGCGTACTTGGCGGCCGACTTCGAGGATCGCAGCGGCAGGATCACGCCGTGCAGGAGGGGCAGCCAGACGGCCCGGGGGATCTCGACCACGCGCGGGTCGCTCAGGAACTGGCGCAGGTAGCGCCGCACCGCGGCAGGCGTCGGTGCGTCCGGCGTGCCCAGGTTGCAAAGCAGAATGCCCGTGACGGGCGGCTGGCCGTGGGTGAAAGGGGGTTCCGTCCGATAAGGCAAGACCGAAGGCATCCGGTATTCTCGCCTGCATGCTCGACATCTCGCGGGTCAGGGCCATCACGCTGGACCTGGACGACACCCTGTGGCCGATCTGGCCCACCATCGCACGCGCCGAGAAGGCGCTGCACGACTGGCTGTGCCCCCATGCGCCGATGGCGGCCGCACTGTTCGCCAACCCGGCGGCCCTGAGGGAGATCCGCAACCACGTGGCCGAGCAGCGACCGGAGTTGAAGCACGACCTGAGCTCGGTGCGGCGTGAATCGATCCGGCTGGCGCTGTACCGCGCCGGCGAGGATCCGCTGCTGGCCGATCCCGCGTTCGAGGTGTTCTTCGCCGCACGCCAGCAGGTCGACCTGTATGCCGATGCCGGGCCGGCGCTCGAGTTCCTGGCCGGGCGTTATCCGCTGGTCAGCCTGTCCAACGGCAATGCCGACCTGCAGCGCGTGGGCATCGGCCGCTTCTTCCGCGCGGCCCTGTCAGCGCGGGAGTTCGGTGTCGGCAAGCCCGACCCGCGCATCTTCGTGGCGGCCGCCGGCGCGGTCGACGTGCAGCCCGAGCAGGTGCTGCACGTCGGTGACGACGCGACGCTCGACGTGCTGGGCGCGCTCAACGCGGGCATGCAGGCCGTCTGGGTCAACCGGAGCGAGCACCAGTGGCCCTACGAGGAGCAGCCGCACGTCACGGTGACGGACCTCACGCAACTGTGCGACCTGCTGCGCTGAGGCGGCCGACCGCGTCGAGCGCCGAGCGCACCGCGCCCTCCAGCGTCGCCGGGTAGGGGCCTGCCACGTAGTCCCCGCAGGCCAGCAGGCCGTCGGTGATCTCGACCGGCGGGCGCTGCAGCCCCGGCGTGCAGGCGAAGGTCGCGCGCTTCTCGACCACGGTCTTGAGCGCACGCACCCGCCAGCCCAGCGAGCCGGCCTGGTCCACCACCTGTCGCTCGAGGGTCGCCGCATCCGTCCGGCTGGCGCTGACCACCCAGGCCAGCAGGCCCGGGGGTCCGCCCAGCCGGGAGCGGTCGAACACGAACTGGGCCGGCGCGCCCGGGTCGCTGCGCAGTGCCAGCAGCGGCAGGGGCAGGGCGGGGCCGCCGGTGGTGTAGACCGTGGCGATCGCCTCGTGCGCGAGGCCGGCTGCCTGCGCGGCCCAGCCTTGCCCGCAGGCGCCCGCCGATTGCGCCAGGCGCTGCGCATCCCACGGGGGGCAGGCGAGCACCACGGCATCAAAGCTGTCGTCGCCGATGCGCCATCCTCCGGCAGCGCGGGAGAGCGCCTGCACCCGCGATGCGGCGCGGACCTCGGCGCCCTGGGCCTGCAACCAGGAGATCGCCGCGTCCGGAAGCAGGCGTCCGAGGTCCACCCGCGGCAGCAGCAGGTTGGACGCAGCCCCGGGGCCGTCGGCCGGCGCGAACAGGGCGTCGCGCATCACGCGCAGGAACACCTGCGCGCTGGCCCGGTCGGCCTGGATGTTGAGCGCCGAGACGCACAGCGGCTCCACCAGGTCGCGCATCACGGCCGGGCGCAGCCCCGCGCAGAGTTGCGACACCGACAGCTGGGGGGCGCAGCGGAACCGTCGCAGCTGCCAGCCGACCGCATGCCGCAGCAGCGAGACCTTGTCGCGGACCGACCAGCCCCGGGCGCCCGCGATGCCGGCGATCGCATCCCAGGGCGCTGCGCGGTCAGGCAGTGCGAGGCCGTCGCCGTCGGGGAAGCGCAGCGTGAGCGGCAGCCGCTGCAGCGCCTGCGATGGATCCACGCCCACGGTGCGCATCAGGCGCAAGGTCTCGGTGTAGGCGCCGATGAGGATGTGCTGCCCGTTGTCCAGGCGCACCGTTGCGCCGTCCGGGAAGGCGAGCTCCACGGTCCGGGCCCGCCCGCCGAACTGGCGCGTGGCCTCGTGCAAGGTGACGGCGTGGCCCGCTTGCGTCGCCGCCACGGCGGCCGCGAGCCCGGCCCATCCGCCGCCGACGACCGCCAGCTTCAGGGGCGCGGTCAAAGCCGGCCGAGGGCCTGGACCTTCCAGGCCAGCCAGAACTTGCGGACCGGGGTGAGGCTCACGCGCTGGTGCAGCACCTGGAAGCCGTCGCGCTCGATCTCACGCAGCAGGGTGCGGTAGATGCTGGCCATCATCAGCCCGGGTTTCTGGCTGCGGCGGTCCTGCGGCGGCAGCAGGGCCAGGGCCTCGTCGTACAGCCGGTGGGCGCGCTCGGCCTGGAACCGCATCAGCGCCTGGAACCGGTCGGAGTACTGGCGCTTGGTCAGCTCGTGCGCCTTGACGTCGAACTGCTGCAGTTCGCTGATCGGGAGGTAGATCCGGCCGCGCAGCGCGTCTTCACCCACGTCGCGGATGATGTTGGTCAGCTGGAAGGCCAGACCGAGCTTGTGGGCGTAGGCGGTGGTCTGCGGCTGCGTCTGGCCGAAGATGTGCGCGGACACCTCGCCGACGACGCCCGCCACCAGGTGGCAGTAGCGCTCCAGCGACGGGTAGTCGAGGTAGCGGGTCTGCGACAGGTCCATCTGGCAGCCCTCGATCACCGCCTGCAGCTGGCGCTCCTCGAGACCGTAGGCACCGACCGCGGGCATCAGCGCGCGCAGCGCGGGGTGCTGCGCCTGGCCAGCGAAGGCGCGCGCCACCTCGGTACGCCACCAGGCCAGCTTGGTCTGGGCCACACCGGGATCGGTCACTTCGTCGACGACGTCGTCGACCTCGCGGCAGAAGGCATAGAACGCCGTGATCGCCTGGCGGCGCGGCTTGGGCAGGAAGAGGAAGGCGTAGTAGAAGCTGCTGCCGGATGCTGCCGCCTTCTCCTGGACGTATTGCTCCGGGGTCATGTCGCCATTGTCACATCCGCGCGGCGCGCCACAGCACCAGCGGCATGTCGAATGCCCCAAGCGTCGGCCGGGAGTGCAGCGTGTCGAATCCGAGTGCGCCGATCCTGTCGAGGATCCGCAGCCCCCCCTGGACCACGGCCCGCAGTTCCCAGCCGGCGCGGCCCGGCACCCGGTGCACCACCGGGCTTCCTCGCAGCATCAGCGTGCGGGCCCAGGCGCATTCCTCCCGCAACAGTGCGCGGCGCGCCGCCGGCGTTGCGGCTTCGGGATGCGCGGGGTCGATGCCGTGCGCGGCGCAATCGGCATCGGGCAGGTAACGACGTCCGCGCGGCAGGTCCCGGCCCAGGTCCTGCCAGAAGTTGATCAACTGCAGCGCGCTGCAGACCGCGTCGCTCTCGGCCAGCGCCTGCGCATCGCTCACGCCGTACAGGTGCAGCAGCAGGCGGCCGACCGGATTGGCCGAGCGACGGCAGTAGTCCAGGAGTTCGTCGCGATCCGCATAACCGATGGCGTCCCGCGTGCGCACCACGTCCTGCTCGAAGGCACTGAGCAGGTCCAGCAGCAAGGGCGCTGGCAGCCGGTGCCGGCGCATCTCCCGGGCCAAGGGGACGAAGACGTCCGGCCAGCGGTCAGAGGGGGCTGCGCCCTCGGCGCACGCCCGCAGGTCGTCTCGGAACGCGCGGAGGTCGTCCAGCCGCTGCTGGGCAGGCGCGTCGCCCTCGTCGGCCAGGTCGTCGGCCGTTCGGGCGAACCAGTAGATGGCAGCGATCGGGGGCCGCAGGGCCGGCGGGCACAGCCAGGACGCGACGGGGAAGTTCTCGTAGTGGTCGACGGCTCTGGCCGGCAGCGGATGGGTCACGGGGCCCGATTCTCGCTTGACAAGCGCGACCGCCCTCAATAGATTACTAACCAGTCAGTCATTAAAAGAGCTCTCCATGGCGTCCACTTCCAAGGCCCGGCCGTTGGCCCGGTTGCTTCTCCTGTCGTCCGCGGTCGTCCTGGTCGCCTGCTCCAAACCCGCACCGGCGCCGGAGCCGGTGCGCTCGGTCAAGGTGCTGACGGTCGGCGCCAGCAGCTTCCACTCGGGGCGGGAGTTCGCGGGCGAGGTGCGTCCCCGGATCGAGTCGCGCCTGGGGTTCCGGGTGGCCGGCAAGATCGTGCGGCGCCAGGCCGAACTGGGCCAGCGCGTGCGGCCTGGCCAATTGCTTGCCCAGCTTGATGCGCAGGACTACCGGTTGTCGGCCGATGCGGCGCGGGCACAGGTCGCGGCCGCACAGACCAACCGGGACCTCGCGGCGGCCGACTTCAAGCGCTACGCGGCACTGCGCGACCAGAACTTCATCAGCGGCGCCGAACTCGAGCGCCGCGACAGCGCGTTGAAGGCCGCCCAGGCGCAACTCGAACAGGCGCAGGCGCAGCTGGCGGCGCAGAGCAACCAGGCGCGCTACACCGACCTGGTGGCGGACGTGGCGGGTGTCATCACGGCCATCGAGGCCGAACCCGGGCAGGTGGTCTCCGCCGGATCGCCGGTGGTGCGCATCGCGCAGGATGGCCCGCGCGACGTGGTGTTCTCGGTCCCGGAAGACCGGGTCGCCGCCATCCGCCCCGGCTCGCCGGTGGAGGTGCGCGTGTGGGCCGGCGGCACGCTGCAGGGCAAGGTGCGGGAGGTCGCGGCCAGCGCCGATCCGGTGACGCGGACCTATCCGGTGAAGGTGGGCCTGGAAGGCCAGGAGCAGCCGCCGCTGGGCGCGACCGCGTACGTCACCCCGCAGGCCTTGAGCCTGGCAGGCTCGCAGGTGATCAAGCTGCCCACGAGTGCCTTGCGCCAGGAGGGGCAGTCGACGGCGGTCTGGGTGCTCGACAAGGCGACCATGACGGTGCGCTCGCAACCCGTGCAGATCGCCACCGCCGATGGCAACGAGGCCGTCGTGGCGGGCGGCCTGCAGCCCGGCACGCTGGTGGTGTCGGCTGGCGTGCACGTGCTCCAGCCAGGGCAGAAGGTGCGCATCTACGAGGAGAAGACGTCCACCGCGGGTGCATCGGGCCAACCGTCGGCGGTCCCGCCCGGCGGGGTGCGGCCTGTCGCCACCAAGTGAGGGCGCCATGAGCAATGCAGACACCGGCAAGGCCGGCTTCAATCTCTCGCGCTGGGCGCTCGAGCATGCGGCGCTGACGCGCTACCTGATGGTGGTGCTGATGCTGCTGGGCCTGGCGGCGTACTTCCAGCTGGGACAGGACGAGGACCCGCCGTTCACGTTCCGTGCGATGGTGATCCGCACCAACTGGCCCGGCGCGACCGCGCAGCAGGTCGCCGAGCAGGTGACCGACCGCCTCGAGCGCACGCTCCAGGAGGTGCCCTTCGCGGACAAGATCCGCAGCTACTCCAAGCCGGGCGAGTCGCAGATCATCTTCCAGATCAAGGACTCCTCGAAGCCGGGCGACGTGGCGAACGTCTGGTACACGGTCCGCAAGAAGGTCGGCGACATGCGCCTGACGCTGCCGGCCGGCATCCAGGGCCCGTTCTTCAACGACGATTTCGGCGACGTCTATGGCGTGATCTACGCCGTCGAGGCCGATGCGGGCTTCTCGTACGCGGAGCTCAAGGACTTCGCCGACGACGTCCGCCAGCAGCTGCTGCGGGTGCCCGACGTGGCCAAGGTGGAGCTGTTCGGCGTGCAGGACGAGAAGCTGTACGTGGAGGTGTCGCAAAAGCGGCTGGCCCAGCTCGGGCTGGACCTGAACCAGGTGCTGCAGCAGCTTGGCCAGCAGAACGCCGTCGAATCGGCTGGCGCCGTGCAGACACCGCTGGACGTCGTGCAGGTGCGCGTGGGCGGGCAGTTCCAGGCAGTCGAGCAACTGGCCGCGATGCCGGTGCGGGGCAGCTCGGGCAACCAGCTGCGGCTGGGCGACATCGCCGAGATCCGCCGCGGTTACGTCGATCCGCCGGCCGTGAAGGTGCGGCACGGCGGCAAGGACGTGATCGCGCTGGGCGTGTCCATGGCCAAGGGCGGGGACATCATCCGCCTGGGGCAGTCGCTGCGCACTGCCGTGGGGCGCATCGACGATGGCCTGCCGGCGGGCGTGCGGCTGGTGCAACTGCAGGACCAGCCGAAGGCGGTGTCCACCTCGGTCAACGAGTTCGTCCACACGCTGATCGAAGCCGTGGTGATCGTGCTGGCCGTGAGCTTCCTCAGCCTGGGCTTCCACAAGCGTCCCGGTGCCGCGGCCTTGCCGCTGTGGAAGCGCTACTACGTCGACATGCGGCCCGGGTTGGTGGTGGGCATCACCATTCCGCTGGTGCTGGCCGTCACCTTCCTGGCGATGGACTATCTCGGCATCGGCCTGCACAAGATCTCGCTGGGCTCGCTGATCATCGCGCTGGGACTGCTGGTGGACGACGCCATCATTGCCGTCGAGATGATGGTGCGCAAGATGGAGGAGGGCTACGACAAGGTCCGCGCCGCCACCTTCGCCTACGAGGTGACCGCGATGCCGATGCTGACCGGCACCTTGATCACGGCGGCCGGCTTCCTGCCGATCGGCATGGCCCGCTCCACGGTGGGCGAGTACACCTTCGCGATCTTTGCCGTGACGGTGGTGGCGCTGGTGCTCAGCTGGTTGTGCTCGGTGTACTTCGTGCCCTACCTGGGCACGCTGCTGCTCAAGGCCAAACCGGTCACCGGCGAGCACCACGAGCACTTCGACACCGCCTTCTACCGGACCTTCCGGCGCACGGTGGACTGGTGCGTCGAACACCGCTGGCTGACGATCGGCGCGACGCTGCTGCTGTTCGCGCTCGGCATTGCCGGCATGGGCAAGGTGCAGCAGCAGTTCTTCCCCGACTCCAGCCGCCCGGAGATCCTGGTCGACCTGTGGTTCCCCGAAGGCACGTCGTTCGCTGCCAACGAGGAGATGACCCGCCGGGTCGAGCAGCGCCTGCTGCGCGAGCAGGGGGTCACCGCCGTGAGCACCTGGGTCGGCTCCGGCGTCCCGCGCTTCTACCTGCCGCTGGACCAGGTGTTCCCGCAGACCAACGTGTCGCAACTCATCGTCCAGCCGCGCGACCTGAAGCTGCGCGAGTCGCTGCGGGTGCAGTTGCCCACGCTGCTGGCGACCGAGTTCCCCGAGGTGCGCGGCCGGGTCAAGCTGCTGCCGAACGGACCGCCGGTGCCCTATCCGGTGCAGTTCCGCGTGGCCGGCCCGAATCCGGAGGCGCTGCGTGTCCGGGCCGACGAGGTGAAGGCGGCGATGCGCCAGAACCCGAACACCCGCGGGGTCAACGACAACTGGAACGAGTCGGTCAAGGTGCTGCGGCTGGAGGTCGACCAGGCGAAGGCCCGCGCGCTGGGCGTGACCAGCCAGTCGATCGCCCAGGCGGCCCGCACCATCCTCACCGGCACGACCGTGGGGCAGTACCGCGAGGGCGACCGGCTGATCGACATCGTGCTGCGCCAGCCGCTGGACGAGCGCGACGCGATCACCGACCTCGGCAATGCCTATCTGCCCACCGCGTCGGGTCGCTCGATCCCGCTCACGCAGATCGCCCGGGCGGTGTTCGTGTGGGAGCCGGGCGTGATGTGGCGCGAGAACCGTGACTACGCGATCACCGTCCAGGGTGACGTGACCGAGGGGCTGCAGGGAGCGACCGTCACGAACGAGCTGCTGCCAGCGTTGAAGAAGCTGGAGGCCGGCTGGCCCCAGGGCTACCGCATCGAGGTCGCGGGCGCGGTGGAGGAGAGCTCCAAGGGCTCGTCCTCGATCGCCGCCGGCGTGCCGATCATGCTGTTCATCACCTTCACCCTGCTGATGCTGCAGTTGCACAGCTTCAGCCGCGCGTTGCTGGTGTTCCTGACGGGGCCGCTAGGCATCGCCGGCGTTGCCGCCGCGCTGCTGCTGCTGGACCGTCCGTTCGGCTTCGTGGCCCTGCTGGGCGTGATCGCGCTCATGGGCATGATCCAGCGCAATTCGGTGATCCTGATCGACCAGATCGAGCAGGACCGCGCGCGGGGTGTGCCGGCCTGGGAGGCGATCGTCGAATCCGCCGTGCGCCGGCTGCGACCGATCGTGCTGACCGCGGCGGCGGCGGTGCTCGCGATGATTCCGCTGTCACGCTCGGTGTTCTGGGGGCCGATGGCGGTCGCCATCATGGGTGGACTGATCGTGGCCACGGTGCTCACGCTGCTGGCATTGCCGGCCATGTACGCCGCCTGGTTCCGGGTGAAGCGGGACACCCCGGGCGCCGTCGGCGCGCCCGCCAGCCCCGCCGCGGTCCCGCACACCGCCTGACCGGTCCGCCATGGAGCGGCCCGCTTGCGGGACGGCCGACCGTGCAGCTCGAGCTGTGCCGGTCGGCGCGCTCCGGCCCCGTGCGCGCAGGCAGGGCGGCGAAGCGGCTTAGAATCTCGGACTGACCGAATCGGGCGGGCGGCTTCTTCCGGGCCGCCCGCCCTGCTTTTGGCGCGCGCGGGTGGCGAAATTGGTAGACGCACCAGGTTTAGGTCCTGACGCCAGCGATGGTGTGGGGGTTCGAGTCCCCCCCCGCGCACCACAGATTCAAGTAGAGAGAGAAACACCATGGCCGTGACCGTTGAAACCCTCGACAAGCTGGAACGCAAGATCACGCTGACGCTGCCCGTCAATGTGATCCAGTCCGAAGTGGACTCCCGCCTGAAGCGCCTGGCGCGCACCGTGAAGATGGACGGCTTCCGTCCCGGCAAGGTGCCGATGAACGTCGTGGCCCAGCGCTATGGCTACTCGGTGCACTACGAGGTGATGAACGACAAGGTGGGCGAGGCGTTCGCCCAGGCCGCCAACGAAGCCAAGCTGCGCGTGGCCGGCCAGCCGCGCATCACCGAGAAGCAGGAGGCTCCCGAGGGCCAGCTCGCCTTCGACGCGGTGTTCGAGGTGTTTCCCGAGGTCAAGATCGGCGACCTGTCGACCGCCGAGGTGGAGAAGATGACGGCCGACGTCAGCGACGCCGCGATCGACCGCACGCTCGACATCCTGCGCAAGCAGCGCCGTACCTTTGCCCAGCGTCCGCAGGACGCCGCAGCGCAGGACGGCGACCGCGTCACCGTCGACTTCGAGGGCAAGATCGACGGCGAGCCGTTCCAGGGCGGCAAGGCCGAGGACTTCCAGTTCCTGGTCGGCGAAGGCCAGATGCTCAAGGAGTTCGAGGACGCCGTGCGTGGCATGAAGGCCGGTGAGAGCAAGACCTTCCCGCTGGCCTTCCCGGAGGACTACCACGGCAAGGACGTGGCGGGCAAGACGGCCGATTTCCTGGTGACGGTCAAGAAGATCGAGGCGGCGCATCTGCCCGAGGTCGACGGCCAGCTGGCCACCTCGCTGGGCATCGCCGACGGCACCGTCGAGGCCCTGCGCGCAGACATCAAGAAGAACCTCGAGCGCGAAGTCAAGTTCCGCCTGCTGGCCCGCAACAAGCAGGCCGTGATGGACGCGCTGGTCGCCAAGGCCGAACTTGACCTGCCGAACAGCAGCGTGCAGGCCGAGGTCGACCGCATGGTCGAGGGCGCCCGGGCCGACCTGAAGCAGCGCGGCATCAAGGACGCCGACAAGGCTCCGATCCCCGACGATGTGTTCCGTCCGCAGGCCGAGCGCCGCGTGCGACTGGGCCTGGTGGTCGCCGAGCTCGTGCGCGCCAACGACCTGCGGGCCAAGCCGGAGCAGATCCGCGCTCACGTGGAAGAGCTCGCGGCCAGCTACGAGAAGCCCGCGGACGTCGTCCGCTGGTACTACAGCGACAACCAGCGCCTGGCTGAGGTCGAGGCCGTGGTCATCGAGAACAACGTCACCGAGTTCGTGATGTCCAAGGCCCAGGTGAAGGACAAGCCGGTGTCCTTCGAGGAGCTGATGGGCCAGTGACGCGGGCTGCCCGGCGCCAGTGCGCACCGGGCAACCGCTGTCCAGCGGCGTGGCGCGGGCAGGTCTGCCCGGCCGGACGAGGGGGCTTGCGCGGGACTTGCAGTCCCCGGCGCAGGCCCCATCTCTTTTTTGGCTACAGTAAGAGCCGCATTGACGAAAGCCGATTCCCCTCATGAGCGCACTTGATACACAGGCCCTCGGCATGATCCCGATGGTCATCGAGCAGTCCGGCCGCGGCGAGCGGTCGTACGACATCTACTCCCGCCTGCTGCGCGAGCGGGTGGTGTTCCTGGTCGGCCCGGTCAACGACCAGACCGCCAACCTGGTGGTCGCCCAGCTGCTGTTCCTGGAGAGCGAGAACCCCGACAAGGACATCTCGTTCTACATCAACTCCCCGGGCGGCAGCGTGAGCGCCGGCATGGCGATCTACGACACCATGAACTTCATCAAGCCGGACGTGTCGACCTTGTGCACCGGCATGGCCGCGAGCATGGGCGCCTTCCTGCTGTCGGCCGGTGCCAAGGGCAAGCGGTTCTCGCTGCCCAATTCCAAGGTCATGATCCACCAGCCGCTTGGCGGCATGCAGGGCCAGGCCTCGGACATCGAGATCCACGCGAACGAGATCCTGAAGACGCGCGCGACGCTCAACCGGATCCTGGCCGAGAACACCGGCCAGCCGCTCGAGCGCATCGAGCGTGACACCGAGCGGGATTATTTCCTCTCGGCCAACGAGGCCAAGGACTACGGCCTGGTCGACCAGGTCATCGCCAAGCGCCCCTGACGAAGGGGCTTGCCCCAGCTGCCGCGCGGGCTCGACAGCCGGTTGCGGCCCAACAACGGCGTCTCCTCTGACAGGAGGCGCCGTTTGCTCTTTGGGTATCATTGAATTTCCAGTCGCGAGAGGCGCACATCCAATGGCCGAGAAAAAAGGCTCATCCAGCGAGAAAACGCTCTATTGCTCGTTTTGCGGGAAGAGCCAGCACGAGGTGAAGAAGCTCATCGCAGGGCCGTCGGTGTTCATCTGCGACGAGTGCATCGACCTGTGCAACGAAATCATCCGCGACGAGCTTCCTGCGGGTGAGGAGCAGCGCGAGGCGCGCGGCGACCTGCCGACACCCGCCGAGATCAAGGCGAACCTCGACAACTACGTGATCGGCCAGGAGACCGCCAAGCGCGCGCTCTCGGTGGCGGTCTACAACCACTACAAGCGTCTGCGGCACAAGGACAAGGCCAAGAAGGACGAGGTCGAGCTCACCAAGAGCAACATCCTGCTGATCGGGCCGACCGGCTCGGGCAAGACGCTGCTCGCGCAGACCCTCGCCCGGATGCTCGACGTGCCTTTCGTCATGGCCGACGCCACCACGCTCACCGAGGCCGGCTACGTGGGCGAGGACGTCGAGAACATCATCCAGAAGCTGCTGCAGAGCTGCAACTACGAGGTCGAGCGCGCGCAGCGGGGCATCGTGTACATCGACGAGATCGACAAGATCTCGCGCAAGTCGGACAACCCCAGCATCACGCGCGACGTGTCGGGCGAAGGCGTGCAGCAGGCCCTGCTCAAGCTGATCGAAGGCACCATGGCCAGCGTGCCGCCGCAGGGCGGGCGCAAGCACCCGAACCAGGACTTCCTGCAGATCGACACGACCAACATCCTGTTCATCTGCGGCGGGGCCTTCGCCGGGCTGGAGAAGGTCATCGAGCAGCGCACCGAGGGCTCGGGCATCGGCTTCGGCGCGGCGGTCAAGAGCAAGAAGGAGCGCACCCTCACCGATGTGTTCCGTGACGTCGAGCCCGAGGACCTGATCAAGTTCGGCCTCATCCCGGAGCTGGTCGGACGGATGCCGGTGGTGGCGACGCTGGCCGAGCTGTCCGAGGACGCCCTGATCCAGATCCTGACCGAGCCGAAGAACGCCCTGGTCAAGCAATACGCCAAGCTGCTGGCCATGGAAGGCGTCGACCTCGAGATCCGGCCGAACGCGCTGCGGGCCATCGCCCGCAAGGCCCTGGCCCGCAAGACCGGGGCGCGCGGGCTGCGCTCGATCCTCGAGCAGTCGCTGATCGACACCATGTTCGAGCTGCCCAACGCCTCGAACGTGGACAAGGTGGTGGTCGACGAGTCCACCATCGAGGAAAGCAAGCCACCGCTGCTGGTGTACCGCGAGGCGGCCAAGAAGGCCTGAAGGCCGCGACAGAAATCCTCGTGCTTTCCGGCGTTCATCCCGCCCTCGGCTGGCCCGGGCGGGTTGAAAATACCCCTGACCGGTCCATATTCGGCTGGTCACCCTAAGGAGTCCCATGTCCGGACACATTCCGCTTCCCGCCACGCCCCTCGACCTGCCGCTGCTGCCGCTGCGGGACGTCGTGGTGTTCCCCCACATGGTGATCCCGCTGTTCGTCGGCCGCCCCAAGAGCATCAAGGCGCTCGAGGCGGCGATGGAAGCCGAGCGCCGCATCATGCTGGTGGCGCAGAAGGCCGCCGCGAAGGACGAGCCCTCGGTCAACGACATGTTCGAGGTGGGCTGCGTGTCCACCATCCTGCAGATGCTCAAGCTGCCGGACGGCACCGTGAAGGTGCTGGTCGAGGGGCAGCAGCGCGCCCGCGTGAACAAGATCGAGGAAGGCGAGCAGCACTTCGTCGCCAACGTCACGCCGGTGGATGCCGCCGAGCAGGAGAGCAAGTCGAGCGAGATCGAGGCGCTGCGTCGCGCCGTGATGCAGCAGTTCGATCAGTACGTCAAACTGAACAAGAAGATCCCGCCCGAGATCCTGACGTCAATCTCGAGCATCGACGACGCCGGCCGGCTGGCCGACACCATCGCCGCGCACCTGCCGCTCAAGCTCGACAACAAGCAGGTCGTCCTCGACCTGGCCGATATCAAGGGGCGGCTGGAGAACCTGTTCGAGCAGATCGAGCGCGAAGTCGACATCCTCAACGTCGACAAGAAGATCCGCTCGCGCGTGAAGCGCCAGATGGAGAAGAACCAGCGCGACTTCTACCTGAACGAGCAGGTCAAGGCCATCCAGAAGGAGCTGGGCGAGGGCGAGGAAGGCGCCGACATCGAGGAGATCGAGAAGAAGATCAAGTCGGCCAAGATGCCCAAGGACGCCTTGAAGAAGGCGGAGGCCGAGCTCAAGAAGCTCAAGCTGATGTCGCCGATGTCCGCCGAGGCGACCGTCGTGCGCAACTACATCGACGTGCTGACCGGCCTGCCCTGGAGCAAGCGCACCAAGATCAAGCACGACCTGGCCAATGCCGAGGGCGTGCTGAACGAGGACCACTACGGCCTCGAGAAGGTCAAGGACCGCATCCTCGAGTACCTCGCGGTGCAGCAGCGCGTCGACAAGGTGAAGGCCCCGATCCTGTGCCTGGTCGGGCCGCCCGGCGTCGGCAAGACCTCGCTCGGCCAGTCCATCGCCAAGGCCACCGGTCGCAAGTACGTGCGCATGGCGCTGGGTGGCATGCGCGACGAGGCCGAGATCCGCGGGCACCGCCGCACCTACATCGGCGCGCTGCCGGGCAAGGTGCTGCAGTCGCTGTCGAAGGTCGGCACGCGCAATCCGCTGTTCCTGCTGGACGAGATCGACAAGCTGGGCACCGATTTCCGCGGCGATCCGTCGAGCGCCCTGCTCGAGGTGCTCGATCCCGAGCAGAACCACACGTTCGGCGACCATTACGTCGAGGTCGACTTCGACTTGTCCGACGTGATGTTCGTGGCGACCTCGAACTCGATGAACATCCCGCCGGCGCTGCTGGACCGGATGGAGGTGATCCGTCTGTCGGGCTACACCGAGGACGAGAAGACCAACATCGCCATCAAGTACCTGCTGCCCAAGCAGATGAAGAACAACGGCGTGAAGGACGCCGAGCTCGAGGTGACCGAGGACGCGATCCGGGACATCGTGCGCTACTACACACGCGAGGCCGGCGTGCGCTCGCTTGAGCGCGAGCTGTCCAAGATCTGCCGCAAGGTGGTCAAGGGCCTGCAGCTGAAGAAGCTCACGCCCAAGGTCTCGGTCACTGCCGAGAACCTGAACGACTACCTGGGCGTGCGCAAGTTCACCTATGGCCGCGCCGAGAACCAGAACCAGGTGGGGCAGGTGGTGGGCCTTGCGTGGACCGAGGTGGGCGGCGACCTGCTCACCATCGAGGCCGCGCTGATGCCGGGCAAGGGCAACATCCTGCGCACCGGTTCGCTGGGCGACGTGATGAAGGAGTCGGTGGAAGCTGCCCGCACCGTGGTGCGCAGCCGCTCGCGCGGGCTCGGCATCAAGGATGAAGTGTTCGAGAAGAAGGACATGCACATCCACGTGCCCGACGGCGCCACGCCCAAGGACGGCCCGAGCGCCGGTATCGCGATGACCACGGCCATCGTGTCCGCGCTCACCGGCATCCCCGTGCGCAGCGATGTCGCGATGACGGGCGAGATCACGCTGCGCGGCGAGGTCACCGCCATCGGTGGCCTCAAGGAGAAGCTGCTGGCTGCACTGCGTGGCGGCATCCGCACCGTGCTGATCCCGGAAGAGAACGTGAAGGACCTGCAGGACATTCCCGAGAACGTGAAGAGCGGGCTCGAGATCGTTCCGGTGAGATGGATCGACAAGGTGCTCGAAGTTGCGCTCGAGCGCCATCCCGCGCCGCTCACCGACGACGAAACCCAGGCAGCGCCGGCACCGCTCGCGACGACGGAGCGGGACGCCGTGCCGGCCACGAGGCCGACTTCGGTGAAGCACTGAAATTTTTTGGTGCACCGCGAGAGCGACACGATTTTCTGTGTCATAATTGCGGTCTTCCGCGGGAGTAGCTCAGTTGGTAGAGCGCAACCTTGCCAAGGTTGAGGTCGAGAGTTCGAGACTCTTCTCCCGCTCCAGATGAATGAAAAAGGGAAGCTGTGAAGCTTCCCTTTTTCTTGGGTCACATCCCAACAGCGGCGCGGTAGCAAAGCGGTTATGCACCGGATTGCAAATCCGTGTAGGTCGGTTCGACTCCGGCCCGCGCCTCCAGTCCCTCAGCCCCGCATCGCCGGGGCTGTTCTTTTTTTGCCTTACAGTGGCCGCGAGCCTCGATGGTGAAATTGGTAGACACAGCGGACTTAAAATCCGCCGCTTGCTTCAAGGCGGCGTACCGGTTCGAGCCCGGTTCGAGGCACCACAGAGACGGCCACCGCGACATGCGAGCCGATTGAGCGCAGAGGCGGACCACAGCAATGGCGAACTACGACAACGCCCCCTTCGAGATCCACGTGCACGGCGACGTTCCGCTGCGCGCGGACGTCACCTACGCGCAGCTCCAGGAAGCGCTCAAGCCCTTGTGGAAGTACGCGGGCGCCAAGTCGCTCGCCGATGGCGCCGAGAGCGCGTACGAAGAGGAGCCCGGCATCAAGTTCGATGCGCAGGAGCACCTGCTGACCATGTGCTGGACCGTTGCGGGCGACGAGAACTTCCGCCAGTCGCTCGACGAGATGTGCATGAGCCTCAATGAACTGGCGGAGCAGGGGGCGGCCATCGAGGTCACGTTCTACGACGCCGAGTTCGACGAGGAGGAAGAGCCGCCCGAGGCCGAGTCGCGTGACGACTTCGTGATGCTGTTCGTGGGTCCCACACCGGCAGCCATCATGCAGGTGCAGCGCGACCTGCTGGTCGAGGACGTCGTGAACCTGATGGAGCGCCATTTCGACAGCCAGGAACTGGGCGGGGTGGTGGCCGAGATCGACAAGCTGTTCTCGCAACGCTTCGACGCACTGGTCAGCTCGCTCGAGATCGGCAAGCCGCCGCGCGGCAGTGGTGGCGGCGGAAGTGGCGGCCACGGCGGCCGCCGACCGCGCCACCTCCACTGACGCCCCGGGGTCGGCGTTCCTGCCGGCTCCGCAGGCCTGCGACAGGGCTCCGGCGCGCGGCGTCCCCGTCAGTGGATGCCACAATCGGCGCCACCATGGCGCTGTTCCCCCAGGAAGCACTCAACCCTGGCGTCCGCAGGCGCGAGGTGTTCGGTTGGGCGATGTACGACTTCGCCAACTCCGGCTACACCACCGTGGTCATCACGGCCGTCTTCGCGGCCTACTTCGTGGGTGGCATCGCAGGCAAGGCGCCCTGGGCGACCTTCGCCTGGACGGCGGCGCTGAGCGCCTCCTACGCCATCGTGATGGTCACCATGCCCAGCCTGGGGGCCTACGCCGACCTGCGGGCCGCCAAGAAGCGCCTGCTGGTCGTCGCGACACTCGCCTGTGTCGCGACGACCGCCGCGCTGGCACTGGCAGGGCCTGGCTCGGTGGGCCTGGCGATCGTGCTCATCGTCCTGTCCAACACCTTCTTTTCGTACGGCGAGTCGCTGACCGCGTCGTTCCTGCCCGAGCTGGCACGGCCCGAGGCGATGGGCAAGGTCAGTGGCTGGGGCTGGGGATTCGGCTACTTCGGCGGCATGCTGGCGCTGGGGCTGTCGCTGGCGTACGTGCTCTGGGCCCAGCAACAGGGGATCCCGGCCGACCGGTTCGTGCCCGTGACCATGCTGCTGACCGCGGCCCTCTACGGCGGCGCGTCGGTGGTCACGTTCCGGCTGTTGCGGGAGCGGGCGGCGCCCGCGACCGGCGCCCTGGGGCAGGGCGGCCTGCGCGCCGCGATGCAGCGCCTGCGGATGACGTTCACCGAGGCCTGGCGCTACCGAGACTTCATGTGGCTGATGGCCTGTGCCGTCTTCTACCAGGGCGGCGTTGCGGTGGCCGTCGCACTGGCGGCCATCTACGCCGAGCAGGTGATCGGGTTCCAGCCGCAGGAAACCATGGCGCTCATCTTCGTGCTGAACCTGGCCGCTGCCGCAGGCGCGTTCGCCTGGGGCTACCTGCAGGACCGCATCGGGCACAAGCTGGCGCTGGGCAGCACGCTGGTGGGCTGGATGCTCACCTGCGTGATCGCCGCGGTGACGACCACCAAGGGAGGGTTCTGGTGGGCTGCGGCGATCGCCGGCCTGTGCATGGGATCGAGCCAATCGGCCGGACGCGCGATGGCCGGCATGTTCGCCCCGCGCCTGCAGGTGGCCGAGTTCTTCGGCCTCTGGACCTTCGCGATCCGCTTGGCCAGCATCATCGGGCCCCTGAGCTACGGGGCGATCACCTGGGCCACGGGCGGCAATCAGCGCATCGCGATCCTGTCGACCGCGGGCCTGTTCCTGGTGGGGCTGGTGCTGCTGATGAAGGTCGACGTGGCGCGAGGGCGTCGGGCCGCCCTGGACGCCGATGAGGCCGCGACCGCAGCGGCCACGGCCTGATGGTCGCCCCTGTCAGGCAGCCGCGACCGGGATGTTCCTGAATTCGCCGGTGGCGATGCGCTTGCTCCACTCGGCGGGCCCGGTGATGTGCGCACTGGTGCCGCCTGCATCCACCGCGACGGTGACCGGCATGTCGACCACGTCGAACTCGTAGATCGCTTCCATTCCGAGGTCGGCGAAGCCGACCACGCGCGCGGTCTTGATCGCCTTGGACACCAGGTACGCCGCGCCGCCGACCGCCATCAGGTAAGCCGACCGGTGCTTCTGGATCGCCTCGATGGCGGTCGGGCCGCGCTCGGCCTTGCCGATCATCGCGATCAGGCCGGTCTTGGCCAGCATCATGTCGGTGAACTTGTCCATGCGCGTGGCGGTCGTCGGGCCGGCCGGTCCGACCGCCTCGTCCTTCACCGGGTCGACCGGCCCGACGTAGTAGATGACCCGGTTGGTGAAGTCCACCGGCAACTGCTCGCCCCTGGCGAGCATGTCCTGGATGCGCTTGTGCGCGGCGTCGCGGCCCGTGAGCATCTTGCCGTTGAGCAGCAGCGTGTCACCCGGCTTCCAGCTCGCGACTTCCTCGCGCGTCAGCGTGTCCAGGTTCACCCGCTTGCTCTTCTGGGTGTCCGGCGCCCACTCCACCTTCGGCCAGAGATCCAGGCTGGGCGCCTCCAGGTACACCGGACCGCTGCCGTCCATCACGAAATGCGCGTGCCGGGTGGCAGCGCAGTTCGGGATCATGGCCACCGGCTTGCTCGCCGCATGCGTCGGGTACATCTTGATCTTGACGTCGAGCACCGTGGTGAGCCCGCCCAGGCCTTGTGCCCCGATCCCCAGGGCATTGACCTTGTCGTACAGCTCCAGTCGCAGCTCCTCGACCTGGGTGAGTTTCTCGCCGCGGCCGGCCTTGGCCTGCAGCTCGTACATGTCCAGGTCGTCCATCAGGCTCTCCTTGGCCATCAGGACCGCCTTCTCGGCGGTGCCGCCGATGCCGATGCCCAGCATGCCGGGCGGGCACCAGCCCGCGCCCATGGTCGGCACCGTCTTGAGCACCCAGTCGACGATCGAGTCGCTGGGATTGAGCATGACCATCTTGCTCTTGTTCTCGCTGCCACCGCCCTTGGCGGCAACGGTCACATCGACCTTGTCGCCCGCCACCAGCTCCGTGAAGATCACTGCCGGCGTGTTGTCCTTGGTGTTCTTGCGGGCGAACTGCGGGTCGGCGACGACCGAGGCGCGCAGCATGTTGTCGGGATGGTTGTAGCCCCGGCGCACGCCCTCGTTGATGGCATCCTCGAGCGAGCCGGTGAAGCCCTCGAAACGCACGTCCATGCCGACCTTGATGAACACGTTGACGATGCCGGTGTCCTGGCAGATCGGCCGGTGGCCGGTCGCGCTCATCTTGCTGTTGGTCAGGATCTGGGCGATGGCATCGCGCGCGGCCGGGCTCTGCTCGCGCTCGTACGCGCGTGCCAGGTGGGCGATGTAGTCGGCCGGATGGTAATAGCTGATGTATTGCAGCGCCGCCGCGATGGATTCGATCAGGTCGGCTTGCTGGATGGTCGTCGGCATGGTGTCGGGTGCGGGGAGGGCAGTCCCCGATTATCCCATCCGCTGCCGAGCCGCGGCCTCAGTCCAGACGTCGCCCCACGTAGCCCGCGGTCGGAAACTGGATCAGATCGAAGACCCGGTCAGTCGCCCGCTGGAACGGCGTCGAGTGCATCTGGCCGCCGTAGAAGCCGTCGGCGAGCAGCCGCGAGAGGTTGAGGCTGATGCCGACATAGAGGTCGCGCCGGCGTTCGCCCCCTGGGTCGAAGCCGCGGGCCTGGTAGCCCACCCCGAGTTCCAGGTACCGCAGCACCGGATGACGCTGCAGGGCGGCGAAGCCGTCCGCCTTGGTGACCAGCAGGTACCGCTGGCCCGAGTAGTCGCCGAAGGGGTCGAAGCCGGAGCCCGGGGAGCGCCGGTACGCGAAGCGGAAATCGAACTTGTCGTCGAGCGAGGGGTTGCCTTCGAGCACCACGCCCAGGGCAGCGCCCGCGATGTTCATCGCGGCATCCTGCGCGCTGAACTGGTAGGCGCGCGAGAAGCCGTCGAGCACCTCGATGCCGGTGAAGATGCCGAACGTGGTCCAGCCCGCCAGCCGGATCGCGGCTTCGCGGCTGTTGCCGGCGTACTCGAACAGCGGCGTCAGCAGCCGCACGTTGGCGTAGTTCGTGTACATGTGCCCCAGCTTGTCGGCGCCGCCGTAGGGCGTGTCCGCGCCGAACCATCCCTCGTTGGTCGTCTTGAAGCCGCCGCCGAAGCCGGTCTCCCACCACTTGGCCTGGCCATAGGCGGCGAACAGCGCAGTGCCCGTGCCGATGATGGCCGCATTGCGCCAGGTGAGGTCCGCCTGCCGTTCGTCCTGCCGAGCGGAGATCTGCGACGCTGGCGTCGACGGGCGGCCCTGCGCCGCGCGCCAGGGGCCGGTTGGTGGCGCATCCGCACCGAAGGTCCAGGGGGCGGGGGCGGGCTGCCCGACGGTTGCCGTCGCACCATCCGTCGGCTCGGCGATGGCGGGCAGCCAGCTGGCACAAGCCAGCAGCGGCAGCGCTCGCCGCGCCAGGAACGCAGGCAGGGTTCTTGTTCTGGGAAGCAGACGGAGCACGCTGCCACTCTAAGGCGCGGCTGGCAGGCGGATGGTGCCGGCTTCCGACGGGTAGCAGTTCTTACACCCGCACTCGCGACGGTCGTGCGGCGCCAGGCCATGTCAGTGCGACGGCAGAGCACGCGATGGCCGCTTGCGCCACAAGCTCGCGCGACTCTGGTACGGTGCCCCCTCGTTCCAACCTCCCGCCGACCATGCCCACCCGTACCGAGAAAGACACCTTCGGGCCGATCGAAGTCCCGGCCGATCGCCTCTGGGGCGCCCAGACGCAGCGCTCGCTGCAGAACTTCGACATCTCCGGCGAGCGACAGCCGCGCGAGATCATCCGGGCCCTGGTCCAGATCAAGCGGTCGTCGGCCGTGGCCAACCATCTGCTGGGCCTGATGGACGACCGCAAGGCGTCCGCCATCATCGCCGCCGCCGACGAGGTGCTGTCGGGGGGGCTGTGGGACGAATTCCCGCTGGTGGTGTGGCAGACCGGTTCTGGCACGCAGACCAACATGAACGTCAACGAGGTGCTGGCCAACCGTGCCTCGGAGCTCCTCGGCGGCCCGCGCGGGGAAGGGCGGCTGGTGCACCCGAACGACGATGTCAACCGCAGCCAGTCGTCCAACGACGTGTTCCCGACCGCGATGCACGTCGCCGCCGTCGACGCGATCCGCAGCCGCCTGCTGCCATCCCTGATGCAGCTCAGGGAGACACTGGCCGCCAAGAGCCAAGCGTTCCGCGACATCGTGAAGATCGGGCGCACGCACCTGCAGGATGCGACGCCGCTCACCCTGGGGCAGGAGTTCTCGGGGTATGTCGCGCAACTCGAGCAGGCGGACCGGCACCTGCACGCCAGCCTGCCCCATCTGTGTGAACTGGCGCTCGGCGGCACGGCGGTCGGGACCGGCCTGAACGCGCCGCCCGGCTACGCGGAGAAGGTGGCGGGCGAACTTGCGCGCCTGACCGGCCTGCCGTTCGTCACGGCCCCCAACAAGTTCGAGGTGATGGCCGCCGCCGATGCGCTGGTGCATGCGCACGGGGCGCTCAAGACGCTGGCCGCCAGCCTCATGAAGATCGCCAACGACATCCGGTGGCTGGCCAGTGGGCCGCGCAGCGGCATCGGCGAGATCTCGATCCCGGAGAACGAGCCGGGCTCCTCGATCATGCCGGGCAAGGTCAACCCGACCCAGAGCGAAGCGCTGACCATGCTGTGCTGCCAGGTGTTCGGCAACGACGTGGCGATCAACTTCGGCGGCGCCTCCGGCAACTTCGAGCTGAATGTCTTCCGGCCCATGATCGCCCACAACTTCCTGCAGAGCGTGCGGCTGCTGGCCGACGGCATGCGCAGCTTCGATGCGCACTGCGCAGTCGGCATCGAGCCCAACCGGGAGCGCATCGCCGAACTCGTCGGGCGTTCGCTGATGCTGGTCACCGCGCTGAACCCGCACATCGGTTACGACAAGGCAGCCCAGATCGCGAAGAAGGCGCACAAGGAAGGCACCAGCCTGCGCGATGCGGCGATTGCCAGCGGGCACGTGACGGCGGAGCAGTTCGACCAGTGGGTGCGCCCCGAGCAGATGGTCGGCTCGCCCCGCTGATGCCAACGCCGGACCGACCGACCATGCCCTTCTCGACCGAGACGCACCCCGGCGTGAGCAGCAGCGTGCCGCACGCCACGCAAGGCTTCGTGCTCAACCACTCCATGCTGCGGGTCAAGGACCCTCAGGTCGCCCTGGACTTCTACACACGGGTGCTCGGCATGCGCGTGCTGCGCAAGCTGGACTTCCCCGAGATGAAGTTCTCGCTGTACTTCCTGCACCGGCCGGTCGACGGCGAGGCGCCGCCCGAGGATGCCAGCGAGCGGACCGCCTGGACCTTCAGCCAGCGCGGCATCCTGGAGCTCACGCACAACTGGGGCACGGAGAACGACCCGCAGTTCCGTTACCACGACGGCAATGCACAGCCACAGGGCTTCGGACACATCTGCTTCTCGGTGCCCGACCTGGACGCGGCCGTGGCCTGGTTCGACCAGAACCAGGTCCGGTTCGTCAAGCGTCCCGACCAGGGACGGATGCGCGACGTCGCCTTCATCCAGGATCCGGACGGGTACTGGATCGAGATCGTGGAGGCCGGCCGGCTGAAGGCACTCGGACAGGTCTGAGCGGCCGGCCGCGTGCGGCCGCCGGTGCGTGCCGGCGCATGCACGCGGTCCGCCCGTCCCGCCAAAACGATGAAGGGGCCCTGCGGCCCCTTCATCGCTTGCTGCCCGACCGCTTACAGCGTGTCGATGAAGCTGCGCAGCTTGTCGCTGCGGCTCGGGTGCTTCAGCTTGCGCAGCGCCTTGGCCTCGATCTGGCGGATCCGCTCGCGGGTGACGTCGAACTGCTTGCCGACTTCCTCCAGCGTGTGGTCCGTGCTCATCTCGATGCCGAAGCGCATGCGCAGCACCTTGGCTTCGCGCGGCGTGAGCGAGTCCAGGATGTCCTTGACCACGTCGCGCAGGCCAGCCTGCATCGCGGCCTCGATCGGGGCCGTGTTGCCGGTGTCCTCGATGAAGTCGCCCAGGTGGCTGTCGTCGTCGTCGCCGATCGGCGTTTCCATGGAGATCGGCTCCTTGGCGATCTTCATGATCTTGCGGATCTTGTCTTCCGGGATCTCCATCTTGGCTGCCAGGATGCCGGCGTCCGGCTCGAAGCCGAACTCCTGCAGGTGCTGGCGCGAGATGCGGTTCATCTTGTTGATCGTCTCGATCATGTGCACCGGGATGCGGATGGTGCGCGCCTGGTCGGCGATCGAGCGGGTGATGGCCTGGCGGATCCACCACGTGGCATAGGTCGAGAATTTGTAGCCGCGCCGGTACTCGAACTTGTCGACCGCCTTCATCAGGCCGATGTTCCCCTCCTGGATCAGGTCCAGGAACTGCAGGCCGCGGTTGGTGTACTTCTTGGCGATCGAGATCACGAGGCGCAGGTTGGCCTCGATCATCTCCTTCTTGGCCTCGCGCGAGGACGCCTCGCCCTCGTTCATGCGCTTGTTGATTTCCTTCAGCTCGGGCAGCGGCACCACCACGCGCGACTGCAGGTCCATCAGCTTCTGCTGCAGCTCCTGGATCGGCGGGATGTTGCGGGCCAGCACGGTGCTCCAGGGCTTGCCGGCGGCCGCCTGCTTCTCGACCCACTTCAGGTTCAGCAGGTTGGGAGGGAACTCCTTGACGAAGGTCTCCTGCGGCATGCCGCACTTGTCCACGATGATGCGGCGCAGTTCGCGCTCCTTCTTGCGCACGTCATCGACCTGGCCGCGCACCATGTCGCACAGCTTCTCGATGGTCTTGGCCGTGAAGCGGATGGTCATCAGCTCCTCGGACAGGGCCTTCTGGGCCTTGTGGTACGCCGGGGTGCCGTAGCCTTCCTTGTCGTAGATCTTGTGGACCTTCTCGAACAGTTCGGCGATGCGGTCGAAACGCTCCAGGGCCTGGGCCTTGAGTTCCTCGAGCTTCTTGGTCAGCGCCTTGGAGCCGCCATTGCCGTCGTCATCGTCGTCCGCGTCGAACTCGTCGAAGTCCTCCTCGGCCACGTAGTCGTCGGCCTCGTTCGGATCGGAGAAGCCGTCGACGATGCTGGAGATGACGACCTTGCCCTCGCGGATCTCCGCAGCCATGCGCAGGATCTCGGCGATGGTGGCAGGGGAGGCGGAGATGGCTTCCATCATCGCCTGCAGGCCGCCCTCGATGCGCTTGGCGATCTCGATCTCGCCTTCGCGCGTGAGCAGTTCGACCGTGCCCATCTCGCGCATGTACATGCGCACCGGGTCGGTCGTGCGGCCGAACTCGCTGTCGACGGTCGACAGGGCGGCCTCGGCTTCCTCTTCCGCTTCCTCCACCGTCGCCGCGGTCGGCGTGGTGTTGTTCAGCAGGAGCATCTCGGCGTCGGGCGTCTGCTCGTACACCGCCACGCCCAGGTCGTTGAGCATGGTGACCACCACTTCCAGCGTCTCGGCGTCGACCAGCTTCTCGGGCAGGTGGTCGGTGATTTCGCCGTGCGTCAGGTAACCGCGGGTCTTGCCCAGCGTGATCAGCGTCTTCAGGCGCTGGCGCCGCTTGAGCATTTCCTCTTCGGACAGGACGGTCTCGTCCAGGCCGAATTCCTTCATCAAGGCGCGTTCCTTCGCCTTGCTGATCTTCATGCGCAACGGCTTGACCTTCTCGGTCGCCGTGCTCTCGGCTGCCGGCTCTTCCGCGAACTCCGCCTCGATATCGGACAGGTCCTCGTCCTCCGACTCGGCCTTGTCCCCGGCAGCCTTCGGCTTGCGGCCGCGCTTGGCACCGGCGGCCTTCGGCGGTGCGTCCGACTCGGCGGCAGCGGCCTTGGGCGGCCGGCCCGGCTTCTTCTTCGCGGGTTCTTCCGCGGCGACGGCGACCTTGGCGGTCTTCTTCAGTTCGTCCTTGGCGGCGGCTTTTTCGGGCTTGGCGGTGGCGGTCTTGGTACTGCTGGGCACGGGCTTGGCTTTCGTGGGAGTCTGCTTGCTGCCGGACCTGGTCGGGCTGTCGGCCGTCTTGACGACCTTCAGTCCCGCCTTGGCAGGCGCCGGAGCAGCTTTGATCACATTTTTCGCGCTGGGTTTCGCAGGCGGCTTGGCGAGCTTCGCGGACTTTTGAGCGGGCATGAAGAACCTCGGAACAACAAGAACGGCAGAAACTGGGGCGCCAAAAACTACCCGGCGCGGGCGACAGGCCGGCTGCGCAGCAGCCGGACCTTCATGGGCAAGATGGGTGGGCGAACATTTGGAGTGCAGTCCTTGCGGTGGATTGGCCCGGTCGTGCCCGCTGTGGGGTCACTGTCGGCCGGCCCGGAGGTGCTGCTGTCGCTCTTGCCGCTGACAAACCTGACATTATACCGCCAGGCCCGGATTTCAAGACCCGCTGCTCAGAGCGCAGCTTCCAGTCCCCGCCGTCGTGCATGCAGGTCGCGGTAGCGGTCCAGGTCGCCTGCGGCGATGGCCGCCGTCTCCTCGGCCTTCAAGCGGTCGACCAGCATCCGATCGAGCAGGTCGCGCAGCTCGGCCGTCGCCTCGGACAGGGGCGTTCCGGCCGTGGGCACCTCGCTCATCAGGCGCATCGCGAACTCCGCCAGGGGGTGCTCCGCGAGTGCTTCATGCAGCTGGCCCCAGGGCAGCGCGCCGTGCTCGTGCACCTGCGCGTCGAGCCAGCCGAAGAGCGCGCCGTGCTGCTCCGGCAGGGCGCACAGCAGGGCATGGTCCTCGTTGGTGAGCTGTTCCCAGGCCGTGGCGTTCGCCAGCAGCAGGCGGGCGGCATGGTCCGCCCTGCTCACGGGCGGCTTGCGGCCGGGAATACGCCGCGGCGCCTCCGGCCTGCGGGCCTGCGAGCGGGCCTCGCCGTCCGGGCGCGGCGGCTTGCGGCCCGGTCGCCGGGCCGGCCGCCCGCTCCAGAGTCCGGCCAGGTCGTCCGTCTCGAGTTGCACCTGGTCGGCGATCTCGCCCAGCAACTGGCGCTTGAGCGCGCCTTCGGGCAGCAGTTCCCACAGAGGCTTGGCGTTGGCCGCCAGGTGGGCGCGTCCCTCGGCCGTCGAGAGCTCGCAGCCTTCTCGGGCAGCTTCGAGGAGAAAGCGCGACAGTGGCATCGCCTCGGCCACGTGGCGGGCGAACGCGTCACGGCCGAAGTCCCGGATGTAGCTGTCCGGATCGTGCTCGGACGGCAGGAACAGGAACTTGACGCTGCGCACGTCGGTGGCATAGGGCAGGGCCCCATCCAGCGCCTTGCGCGCCGCGCGCCGTCCGGCCGCATCGCCATCGAAGCTGAAGACCACGCTGTCCGTGAAGCGGAACAGCTTGTGCACATGCTCCGGCGTGCAGGCCGTGCCCAGCGTCGCCACCGCGTTCGGAAATCCGTGCTGCGCCAGCGCGACCACGTCCATGTAGCCTTCCGTCACCAGCACGTAGCCGAACTCGCGCAGGTGGTTGCGGGCCTCGTACAAGCCGTACAGCTCCCGGCCCTTGCTGAACACCGGCGTTTCCGGCGAATTCAGATACTTGGGTTTCTCGTCGCCCAGGACGCGGCCGCCGAAGCCGATGCACTCGCCCTTGACGTTGCGGATCGGGAACATCACGCGGTCGCGAAAGCGGTCGTAGCGCTTGTCGTCGTCGCCGACGATCACCAGGCCGCTCTCGGCCAGCAACGGGTCGTCGTAGTTGGCGAAGACGCTGGCCAGGGCGCGCCAGCCTTCCGGGGCGTAACCGAGCCCGAACTCCCTGGCGATCTCGCCGGACAACCCCCGCCCCTTGAGATACGCGATGGCCCGGGCCGAGGATTTCAGATGCTTGCGGTACGCGCTGCCCGCCTTTTCCAGCACGTCGGTGAGCGTGGCCTGCTTCTGGCGTTCCTGCGCCGCGCGCTCGCGCTCCTGGGGCGAGCGCTCGTCCTCGGGAACCTCGAGACCGTACTGGCCGGCCAGGTCCTTCACCGCCTCGACGAAGCCCATGCCCGCGTGCTCCATCAGGAAGCCGATCGCGTTGCCGTTCTTGCCGCAGCCGAAGCAGTGAAAGAACTGCTTGGTGGGGCTGACGGTGAAGGACGGGCTCTTTTCCGCATGGAAAGGGCAGAGTCCCGAGAAGTTGGCCCCTGTCTTCTTCAGCTGCACATAGCGCCCGACGATCTCCACGACGTCGGCGCGCGCCAGCAACTCCTGGATGAACGACTGCGGGATGGCCATCTGCCGGTATTCTGACCCAACGGCGCTGCAGGACCGACCAGCACCGGGGAGCACCGGAAGCCCGCAGACCGCGGGGGGCAGCCCGGCGGCATACTGCGGCCATGCCTGTCCTCAGCCCGGCCGCTGCGCATGTGCTGGCCCACCCCGGCGCTTTCGCCCGGCAGGTGCTGCGAGGGTTCATGCAGAACCAGGGACTCCTGCTCGCCGGCGCGGTCGCCTACTACGCGCTGCTGTCGGTCGTGCCGTTGCTGATTCTCGCGGTGATCGCCCTGTCGCATCTGGTGGACCAGGCCGAACTGCTGGACACCCTGGGGCGCTACCTCGAATGGCTCCTGCCGGGGCAGTCGCGCGCAGTGCTCTCCGAACTGTCGTCGTTCATCGCCCACCGCGATGTGGTCGGGTGGGTGCTGCTGGGCACGATGCTGTTTTTCAGCTCGCTGGCCTTTGCGGTGCTGGAGAAGGCGATGTCGGTGATCTTCCTGCACCGGGTGGTGGTGCGTCGCCGGCATGTTCTCGTGTCGGCGCTGATGCCGTACTGCTACGTGTTCTGCCTGAGTGCGGGCCTGCTGGCGGTCACGCTGATGGCGAGCGGCCTGGAGACGCTGGGGCAGGAAAGCTTGCGGCTGGGCGGACGAGAATGGTCGCTGAGCGGGCTGTCGGTCGTGCTGCTCTACCTGCTCGGCCTGACAGGCGAGATCGTGCTGCTCACCTCCCTGTACATCGTGATGCCCGTCGGCCGACTGACGTGGCGCCATGCCTTGCCGGGCGGGGTGACGGCTGCACTGCTGTGGGAAGCCACGCGGCACCTGCTGGTCTGGTACTTCGGGACGCTCTCGCAGGTCAACGTGGTCTACGGCTCGCTGACAACCGCGATCGTGGTGCTGCTCAGCCTGGAAATCGCTGCCACCTTCCTGTTGCTGGGGGCGCAGGTGATCTCGGAGTACGAGCGACTGCACCGCACGCAGGCCAGCTGAGCGGTCGTCGATCAGTCTCCCCGGACCACGCCTTCGCGGCGCGGATCGGCTCCGCCGAACCAGAACATCTCGCCGTGCGCCTGGCCGCGGGTGATGGCCTGCAGCCCGCTGGTCATGGCCTGTTCGCGCACCTCGGCGCCGCGGGCGCGCAGGGCGTCCACCGTCGCCGGCGGGAACCGGTTCTCCTCCAGCACCGTGGGGCCGTTGACGGCTGCGAAGTTCGGCAGGTCGATGGCCTGCTGTGGCGTCATGCCCCAGTGCAGGACCGCATACAGCGCCTTGGCGGTGTAGTGGATGATCAGCGCGCCGCCGGGGCTGCCGACGCTCATCACCAGCTGTCCGGAAGCCTTGTCGAAGACCAGCGTGGGCGCCATCGAGGACCGGGGGCGCTTGCCGGGCTGGACGCGGTTCGCGACCGGGCGGCCCTGCGCGTCAGCGGGTGTGAAGCTGAAGTCGGTCAGCTGGTTGTTCAGCAGGAAACCCTTGACCATCTGCCGTGAACCGAACTGGTCCTCGATGGTCGTCGTCATCGCGACGGTCCGGCCTTGCGCGTCGACGATGCTGATGTGCGAGGTGCCGGATTCCGGCTGCGCCGGCATCGGGGCAAGCACCGCGCGTGCACCCGCCGGCATCCCGGGCTGGGCGACCTTCATGCTTCTCGGGCCGATCAGCCTGGCACGCTGCGCGAGGTAGGCCGGATCGAGCAGGCTGCTCCAGCGGCCGCCCGGCGGCTGGACGAAATCGGGGTCGCCGATGTACTGCGCCCGGTCGGCCAGTGCCAGCCGCGCGGCTTCCGTGTAGAGGTGCAGCCAGTCGGCGCCCGGCACGCCCTTGGCGAGTGGCAGTGATGCGGCGTCGGTGCGGGCCAGGATGCCCAGGATCTGGCCGATGGCAATGGCGCCCGAGCCGGGGGGAGGGAAGCCGCAGATGCGGAAGACGCGGCCGTCCACCCGCTCGTCGTGGCAGATCGGGTCGCGCTTCTTCGCCCTGTAGCCGGCCAGGTCGGCCAACGAGAGCTTGCCGGGGTTCGATCGATGCGCGTGCACCTTGTCGACGATGGCCTGCGCGATCTCGCCTTCGTGCAAGGCCGCGGAGCCCTCGGCGGCGATGCGCCGGAGCACGGCCGCCAGCTCGGGGTTGCGCAGCACCGTGCCGACGGCGTGCGGCTGGCCGTCGGCCTGGAAGAAGTACGCTGCGGCCGCAGGATCCTTGCGCAGGTGTGCGTCGGACGTGAGCAGGGCGTTCAGGCGCGGGCTGACCTGGAAGCCGCGCTCGGCCAGCATGATGGCTGGCTGGAACAGCGTGGCCCAGGGCAGCTTGCCGTGCTGCCGATGCGCCATCTCCAGCATGCGCACGGCGCCCGGCACCCCGACCGAGCGGCCACCGACGACCGCCTCATGGAAGGCCAGCGGCCTGCCATCAGTGCCGAGGAAGAGCTTGTCGTCGGCGGCCGCGGGGGCCGTCTCGCGTCCGTCGAACGCTTCGACCTCCTGGCCGTCGAAGTGGAGCAGGAAGGCGCCCCCGCCGATGCCGCTGGACTGCGGCTCCACCAGGGTGAGCACCATCTGCACCGCGACCGCGGCATCGATCGCCGAGCCGCCGGACACGAGAATCCGGTGCCCGGCCTCGGCGGCCAACGGGTTGGCGGCGGCAACCGCGAACCTCCGGCCTGCCCAGCCCGGTTGATCCGTGCGGCCGGCGGCGGCCTCCGGCTGCAGCGGGCGAGGCTCGCCGGCGCTGTCGCCGGGCGCGGCCGCACAGCCGGCGAGCGCCGCGGCGAGGGCCAGGGCCCGCACCGCGGTGTTCATGCAACGTCCTGCGCGCAGGCCCATGCGACCCTTGCGAGGCCCGGGACGACTCAGCGCGGGGCGAGCCGGATGGCGCCGTCGAGCCGGATCACCTCGCCATTGAGCATGTCGTTCTCGAAGATGTGGCGTGCCAGTTTCGCGTAGTCCTGGGGCGTGCCCAGGCGCGACGGGAAAGGCACGCTGGCCGCCAGCGAGTCCTGCACATCCTTGGGCATGCCGAACAGCATCGGCGTGCCGAAGATGCCGGGGGCGATGGTCATGTTGCGGATGCCGTTGCGCGCGAGATCGCGGGCGATCGGCAGGGTCATGCCGACCACGCCCCCCTTGGAGGCGCTGTAGGCCGCCTGGCCGATCTGGCCATCGTAGGCGGCGACGGAGGCGGTGGAGATCATGCAGCCACGCTCGCCGGTGGGCTCCGGCTCGTTCTTGCTCATCGCCTCGGCGGCCAGGCGGATCATGTTGAAGCTGCCGACCAGGTTGACCATGATGGTCTTGGTGTACAGCGCCAGGCTGTGCGGGCCGTTCTTGCCGACCGTCTTCTCGGCCGGCGCAATGCCGGCGCAGTTCACCAGACCCATCAGCTTGCCCAGGGACACCGCCTTCGCGACGACCGCCTGGCCGTCCGCTTCCTGGCTGACGTCGCACTTGACGAACGCGCCACCGATTTCGCGGGCCACGGCCTCGCCCTTGTCGGCCTGCATGTCGGCGACGACGACCTTGCCGCCCTCGGCCGCCAGCATGCGCGCGGTACCTTCGCCCAGGCCCGATGCGCCGCCCGTGACGATGAAGACCTTGCCCTTGATGTCCATGGTGTGCTCCTGTTCGTGTTGACGTGCACGTCAATTATGGAGGAGGTGCAGGAGCAACCGAGGCGCTCCTGACCGCCCGTCGAGCTCCGGAATAGCCAAGGGCCGCCCCGAGGGCGGCCCTTGGCTGGTGCCGCGTGGCGGGCGGAACACTCAGTCGGTGCCGCGCATCGTCCAGCGTCTCACTTGAAGCCGACGCGGTCGAGCATCTGCTGGACCTTCACCGTGTTCGCGCCGACGGCGGTCAACGGGATCGTCTCGGCCTTGAAGTCGCCGCCGCCGCTCATCGCCTGCAGGGCCGGGTTGCCCACTTTCACGCCCTTGGCCGTGGGCCACTCGTTGTTGCCGTTGGCGAAGTAGTTCTGCGCCTCGGGGCTGGCCAGGTACTCGAGGAACCTGACGGCGTTGGCGGGGTTCTTCGAGTTCTTGGCGACGGCGCCGCCGGCGATGTTCAGGTGGGTTCCCCAACTCTGCTGGTTGGGGAACACCACGGCGACCTTCTCCATGGCCGCGCGGTCCTCCGGGTTGGCCGAACGCATCATCCGGGCGATGTAGTACGTGTTGCTCACCGCGATCTGGCACTCGCCCGCGGCAACGGCCTTGATCTGGTCGGTGTCGCCGCCCTTGGGATCGCGCGCCAGGTTGGCCTGCAGGCCCTTGAGCCACTCCTGGGCCTTCGCTTCGCCCAGGTGTTCGGTCACGGCGCCGAACAGCGACAGGTTGTACGGATGCGAGCCGGAGCGGATGCAGATCTTGCCCTTGTTCTTGGGGTCGCCGAGTTCCTCGTACGTGTCGACATCCTGCCGCTTGACGCGGACCTTGTCGTAGACCACCACGCGGGCGCGCGTGGAGAACCCGAACCACGGGGTGCCTTCGGCCGTGGTCGTGCCGCGGTACTGCGCCGGGATCGCTTCCTCCAGCACGGCCGATTTCACCGGCTTGAACAGGCCGTCGACCTCGCCCTTGTACAGGCGTGCCGCGTCGACCAGGAGGATCACGTCCGCAGGCGACGCGGCGCCCTCGGCCTTGAGGCGGGCGAGAATGCCGGCGTCGTCGGCATCGACCCGGTTGATCCGGATGCCGGTGGCCTTGGTGAAGTTCGAGTACAGCGCCTCGTCGGTGGAGTAGTGCCGGGCCGAATACAGGTTGAGCACCTGCTCCTGGGCATGGGATGCACCGGCTGCCATGGCGGCAGCGGAGAAGGCGAGGGCGAGCACTTTGCTTTTCATGGGAGGACTCCGTGGCGAGGAATGGGGAGAGGGATCGGGCCTGATGGTGAATCAAACAAGAATCATTCTCAATTATGCACGGCGCCGGGCGACGGTGGGCCTGCTGGCCTTGCTGCTGACAGCCTGCACGACCGTGCCACCAGCCGTCCAGCCCGTGCCAGCCCCGCCCCTGCCGCCTGCGCCTGCGACGCAGCTGAAGCCGCCCCGGCTGGGCATTGCGCTCGGCGGTGGCGCTGCCCGCGGCTTCGCGCACATCGGCGTGATCCAGGTGCTGGAGGAAGCCGGCCTGCGGCCCGACCTCGTGGTGGGCACCTCGGCGGGCAGCCTGGTGGCATCGCTCTACGCGAGTGGCCGCAACGGGACGCAGCTGCAACAGGTCGCCGAAGCGATGGACGAGGCCGCGATCACCGACTGGACGCTGCCGCTCTTCAACCGGGGCATGCTCCGGGGGGAGGCGCTGGCCCGGTACGTGAATGGGCTGGTGGGCAATCGCCTCATCGAGCAGATGACGCTGCCGCTGGGCATCGTGGCCACCCGGCTGGACAGCGGCGAAGGGGTGCTGTTCCAGCGCGGGGACACCGGCACGGCCGTGCGTGCGTCCAGCGCTGTCCCGGCTGTCTTCCTGCCGGTGCGCATCAGTGGCAGCGAGTACGTCGACGGCGGCCTCGTGGCGCCTGTGCCGGTGCGCTACGCGCGGCAGATGGGGGCGGAGGTGGTGCTGGCCGTCGACATCTCGGCCGCCCCGGAAGGCAATCCTTCAGGGGATCCGCTGCAGATCCTGCTGCAGACCTTCGCGATCATGGGCAAGAGCATCAACCGCTGGGAGCTGCTGGAGGCTGACCTGGCCGTGCGTCCCCTGCTGGTGGGTGTGGGCAGCGCAGACTTCACGGCCAAGCGGCGCGCGATCGAGGCGGGACGGGCGGCGATGCAGCGGCTGCTTCCGCAGCTGAAGGCCGCCATGGCGGCCAAGACGCGCGTCGTCCCGCTGCAGGCCGAGCCCCCGATGGGACGGCCGAGCATCGCGCCGTAGCCGCTGCGGCCGGCCATGAAAAAAGCCCCAGCCGAAAGGCTGGGGCTAAGGGATCCCTGAACCTGAGAAGGTTTCGAAAGGACCCGAGGAGACAACCTGAAGAACTCCCGTCCATCACGAGAGTGTCGTGATAGATGTTCCGCGGTGCGGGGAGTTCCTGCTCGATCGAAATGCAGGCGGGAACTCCCGCTTCAAGAGCGATCAGCGCTTGGCCTTGGCGGTGGACTTGCTCGCGTTCACCGCCGTGTTCGCCACGGCGTTGAAGTTCGCTTCGGCGACTTCGGTGGCTTGCTTGACGGCCTTCTGGACCGACTCCAGTGCGTTGTTCCCGGCGGCAACGGCGCTCTTGAACACGGCCACGGCGGTTTCGGAGCCGGCAGGCGCGTTGCGGGCAGCGTTGTCGACCACCGCCATGAACTTGCGCTGGGTGTCGGTGGCCTGGGCTTCGAAGGTCTTGCCGAACTCGGCGCCAGTGCCCGCGGCGATGTCGTACAGGTGGCGGCTGTAGGCAGCGGTCTTCTCTGCGAGCGGTTGGAACAGGCTGGCTTGCAGAGCAAGCAGTTCCTGCGCGTCCTTGACGCTCAGCACCGACTGGGTGGTGCCGGCCGCATCGGCCAGTGCGGCCTTCGAGGCGGTCAGGTTCAGTTCGACGAGTTTCTCGACGCCTTCGAAGGCCTTGGTGGTCAGGCCGAACAGGGTGTCGGCGGTGGCTTTCTGGGTGGCGAGGATTTGATCAACGGTCAGCATTGCGGAGCTCCAGTGGGTGGCGGGGGGAGGGTGCTCCACCGCGGCCAAGGCCATGTTGCAGTGCAGCATGGGGACGAGTATAGGGAAATGGGCGACGAACGCAAGGAGAATTTGCTGCATTGCAGCAAACTGTTTCGATCGCGGGCGTGAACCTCATCGGCAGCCACTCCGGACAATGCACAGATGCAGGTTTTCTATGCCACCCAGTTCGTCCTGCCACTCCCCCCTGGGCACCGCTTCCCGATGGCCAAGTACCAGCTGCTGCGCGACCGGCTCGCCGGCGAGGTTCCCGCGGTGCAGCTCATGCAGGCCCAGGCCGCAACTGACGGCGAACTGGCCCTGGCCCACACACCCGGCTACATCGAGGCAATCTCGAGCGGTACCGTCGAGCCGACCATCCTGCGCGAGATCGGCTTTCCCTGGAGCCCAGCCATGGCCGAGCGGGCCCGACGCTCCGTTGGTGCCACGATCTCGGCCTGCCGAGTCGCGCTGCGGGAAGGCGTGGCCGCCAATGTGGCGGGCGGCACCCACCACGCCAGCGCGGACCGGGGCGGCGGCTTCTGCGTGTTCAACGACGCGGCAGTGGCCGCGCGACTCATGCAGGCCGAGCAAGGTAGGCGGGGAAAGGCGCTGCGCGTCGCCGTCATTGATCTCGACGTCCACCAGGGGAACGGCACGGCGAAGATCTTCCGCGACGATCCGACGGTGTTCACCCTGTCCCTGCACGGGCAGAAGAACTTCCCGTTCCGCAAGGAGCGGGGCGATCTCGACATCGACCTGCCGGACGGCTGCCGCGACGACGAGTACCTGCTGGCACTGGAGCATGCCCTGGACGAGCTGCAGCGGCGCTTCGATCCCGGGATGGTCATCTACCTGGCCGGAGCCGACCCGCACGAAGGAGACCGGCTCGGGCGATTGAAGCTCAGCTGGGACGGCCTGGAGGGGCGGGACCGCCGCGTGTTCGACTGGGCGTGGGAGCGGGAGATCCCGCTCGCGATGGCCATGGCCGGGGGCTACGGCCACCGCATGGAAGACACGGTCCAGGTGCAGGTGAACACGTTCCGCGTCGCCACGCAGTACTGGCACCGCTGGCAGAATCGACGCCGATGAGCGACAGCAGCCCGCCTTCCAAGCCGCAGCCGGAGCCACGCAGCGCCTACCGCGCGTTCCGGCCCATCACCACCCGCTGGATGGACAACGACGTCTACGGCCACGTCAACAACGTCGTCTACTACAGCTGGTTCGACACCGCCGTGAACGCGCACCTCATCGACCGCGGAGTGCTCGACATCCACGGCGGCGACACCATCGGCCTGGTGATCGAGACGCAGTGCAACTACTTCGCCCCGCTGGCCTTTCCCCAGTCCGTCGAAGCCGGCGTCCGCGTGGCGCGGCTGGGCTCGTCCAGCGTCCGCTACGAAGTCGGCCTGTTCGCCGCCGGTGAGCCGGTGACGGCCGCGAAGGGACATTTCGTCCACGTCTACGTCGATCGGACGACGCGGCGGCCGGTTCCACTGCCCGCGTCGTTGCGTCGAGTGCTCGAGGAACTGCAATGAACAAGCCCCAGGTGAGCACGCGGGTCGCCGATCCGGCGAGCGTCGCCGATGCGATCGGCAGCCGCTTCTCGGCCCGGGCGTTCCTGCCCACGTCCGTCCCCCGCGAGGTGCTCCAGAGGGTGCTGGAGCTGGCTGCCCGGGCACCGTCCGGCACCAACACGCAGCCGTGGCGGGTGTATGTGCTGCAGGGGCGCAGCCGCGAGGAGCTCGTTCGCCAGGTGTGTGCCGCGCACGATGCCATCTACGCCGATCCGTCCCAGGCGGCGGAGTACCGCGAGGCCTACGACTACTACCCCGAGAAGTGGGTGTCGCCGTACATCGACCGCCGGCGCGAGAACGGCTGGAGCCTCTACGGCCTCCTCGGCATCGCGAAAGGCGAGAAGGACAAGATGCATGCGCAGCACCAGCGGAATTTCCGCTTCTTTGATGCGCCCGTGGGGCTCATGTTCACGCTCGACCGCGTGATGGGCCGAGGGTCGCTGGTCGACTACGGCATGTTCCTGCAGAACCTGATGGTCGCGGCCCGCGCCGAGGGCTTGCACACCTGTCCGCAGGCCGCGTGGAACGGCTTCGCCAGGATCATCCTGCCGCATGTGGGAGCCGGGCCGGACGAGATGCTGGTCTGCGGCATGGCCCTGGGCTACGCCGACGCGTCGGCTCCGGTGAACGCGTTCCACACGCCCCGCGAACCGGTCGCCGCGTTCACGCGCTGGCTCGACTGATCGTCAAGAAGCGGGCGCGACGCCGGTGCCTCGGCGCCGCGCCCTGCAGGCCGGCCGTCCCGCCGGACGGTCCGGTGGCCGGCGGCGTCCGACCGCCGGCTGATCCTGTCGCGCCGCGTTCAGGAGCCGTCCCGCCGGTCGCGTTGCGGACGCTGCTCTGCCGGGGTCGACCGCTGAGATCCGTCGCCGGCGATCCCGTGACGTTCCTGGAGCAGGCCCAGCAGTCGTTCGCGTCGCCCGGCGATGATGCCCAGGTCGTCCCGGGTCAGCCGTCCCCATTGCTCGCGCAACTGGCCCCGGAACTGTCTCCATCGTCCCTGGATGCGGTCGTGGTTCATCGTCGATCCCGATCGGATGGGCCATGGTCGGGCGGGGCCGGCGGCCCGCCGGTAGGAGCTTCCGGCGAGCCGCGGTAGGCGCCTGCCGACAGCAGAGTCACAGGCTGTGGCCCGCGCCAGCCGTTATGCTCGGCGAGCCCGGGTCAAGCCCGGTGCGCCTGGAGGAGACACATGAATTTCGCACGTCCGCTCGGGCTGGCTCTCGCGCTGCTCGTGCCACAGCTGGCACACGCAGCCGAGGTCGACGGCCGGCAGCTCGCCACCTGGTGGGCCATTCCGTTCGCCGGTCTGCTGCTGTCGATCGCGCTGATGCCGCTGCTCGCCCCGCGCTTCTGGCACCACCACTTCGGCAAGGTCACGGCGGGCTGGTCGCTCGCCTTCCTCGCGCCGTTCGCCGTGCTGTTCGGCCCGGGCGCCGCAGGCGTCGCCCTGGTGCATGCGCTTTTGGCCGAGTACGTGCCTTTCGTCATCCTGCTGACGGCGCTCTTCACGGTGGCCGGCGGCATCTACATCCGCGGCAACCTGCACGGCAGCCCGGGCCTCAACACCGCGCTGCTGGCCATCGGTGCCGTCCTGGCGAGCTTCATGGGCACCACCGGGGCATCGATGCTGCTGATCCGGCCGCTGATCCGCGCCAACGACAACCGTCGCCACAAGGCGCACGTGGTCGTGTTCTTCATCTTCATCGTGTCCAACGCGGGCGGCTCGCTCACACCGCTGGGCGACCCGCCGCTGTTCCTCGGATTCCTCAAGGGCGTCGACTTCTTCTGGACCGTGCGGCACATCTTCCCCGAGACGCTGTTCCTGGTCGGCTGCCTGCTGGCGCTGTTCTTCGCGCTGGACAGCTGGTACTACCACCGGCGCGAGGAAGTGCAGCCCGCCGATCCGACGCCCGACACCCGCCGCATCGGCTTCGACGGCGCGCGCAATTTCTGGCTGCTCGCCGCGATCGTGGGGCTGGTGCTGCTGTCCGGCACCTGGAAGTCGACGGTCGCGTTCCATGTGGCGGGGGTGGAGATCGGGCTGCCGGGCCTGGTGCGCGACATCGGCCTGATCGGCGTGGCAATGCTGTCGCTGCAAGTGACGCCGGCGCGGGTGCACGCCGACAACCAGTTCTCCTGGGGGCCGATGCAGGAGGTCGCCAAGCTGTTCGCCGGCATCTTCCTGACCATCGTCCCGGTCATCGCCATGCTGCGGGCCGGGGTCGACGGTCCGTTCGGGCCGATCGTGTCGGCGGTCACCAGGCCCGACGGCACGCCGGACCCGGCCATGTATTTCTGGGCGGCTGGTGCGCTGAGTTCGTTCCTCGACAACGCGCCGACCTACCTCGTCTTCTTCAACACGGCCGGCGGCGAAGCGGGCGTGCTCATGACCCAGCTGGCGGCGACGCTGGCGGCCATCTCGGCCGGATCGGTCTTCATGGGCGCGAACACCTACATCGGCAACGCGCCGAACATGATGGTCAAGGCCATCGCCGAGGACCGCGGTGTCACAATGCCCAGCTTCTTCGGGTACATGGCGTGGTCCGGCGCCGTGCTGATCCCGCTGTTCGTCGTCATGACCTTCATCTGGTTCCGATAAAGCACGCCATGAACAAGCCCGCCGTCCTGGTCGCCCGAGCCGTTTTTCCCGAAGTCCTGACCCGCCTGGAGCAGCATTTCCAGGTCGAGCACAACCAGGCCGACGAGGTCTGGTCGCGCGACCAGCTGGTGGCCCGCCTCAAGGGCAAGGCCGGCGTGTTCACCACCGGCGGCGAGCGCATCGACGCCGAGGTCCTGGCCGCCTGTCCGACGCTGAAGATCTGCGCCAACATGGCGGTGGGCTTCAACAACTTCGACCTTCCGGCCATGACCGCCGCCAAGGTGCTCGGCACCAACACGCCCGACGTGCTGACCGAGACCACCGCCGATTTCGGCTTCGCGCTGCTGATGGCCACCGCGCGCCGCGTCACGGAAGGCGAGCATTACCTGCGCGCCGGCCAGTGGACCAAGTGGGCCTACGACATGTTCGCCGGCTCCGACGTGCACGGCAGCACGCTGGGCATCCTGGGCATGGGCCGCATCGGCCAGGGCATCGCGCGGCGCGGCGCGCACGGCTTCGGCATGAAGGTGATCTACCACAACCGGTCGCGGCTGTCCCCCGAGCTCGAGGCCGAGTGCAAGGCCTCGTACGTGTCGAAGGAGGAGTTGCTGCGCAGCAGCGACCATCTCGTGCTCGTCCTGCCGTACTCGGCGCAATCGCACCACGCGATTGGCCCCGCCGAACTCGCGCAGATGAAGCCGACGGCCAACCTCGTCAACATCGCGCGCGGCGGCATCGTCGATGACGCCGCGCTGGCGCAGGCCTTGCGCGACAGGCGCATCGCGGCGGCCGGACTCGACGTGTTCGAGGGCGAGCCCAAGGTCCATCCGGACCTGCTCACCGTTCCGAACGTCGTGCTGACGCCGCACATCGCCAGCGCCACGGTCCCGACCCGGCGGGCGATGGCCAACCTGGCGGCCGACAACCTGATCGGCTTCCTGGTGAACGGCAAGCCGCTCACCCCGCTGAACCCCGAAGTCCTGGCCGCTGCGTGATGGCGCCATGGCTGCTGGCGGGGCTGGGCATTGCCAGCCTCGCCGTCCTGATCACGCTCGCCCTCGTCATCGTGCTGCTGCTGCGCAAACCGGCGCAGCCCGACACCGGACGCGCCGAACTGATGGCCGCGAACGAGCGGCTGGAGCGCGAGCTGCGGCGCGAGATCAGCGAGGGCTCGCGCGGCGTGCGCCAGGAGATGACGCACACCCTGGCCACCTTCCAGGAGGCCGTGGTCCGGCAGGCCGCCGAAGCGACGCGCACGCAGAACACGCAGATCGACGCCTTCGCCCAGCAGCTCGCACTGCTGCAGAAGACGCTGGCCGACACGCTGACCACCCAGCTCCAGGGGTTGTCGGAGCAGAACGCTCGCCGGATCTCGGAAGTGCGCGCCACGCTCGAGGCGCAGCTGGCGATCCTGCAGCAGACCAACACGGCCAAGCTCGACGAGATGCGCAAGACCGTCGACGAGAAGCTGCAGACCACGCTCGAGGCGCGGTTGGGTGAGAGCTTCAAGCAGGTGGCCGACCGGCTCGAGCAGGTCCACAAGGGTCTTGGCGAGATGCAGACGCTGGCGCAGGGCGTGGGCGATCTGCAGCGCGTGCTGACCAACGTGAAGACCCGCGGGATGTTCGGCGAGGTGCAGCTCGAGGCGCTGCTCGAGCAGGTGCTGACGCCCGAGCAGTACGGCCGCCAGGTCGAGACCAAGCCTCGCAGCAACCAGCGGGTGGACTTCGCCATCCGCTTTCCCGGCCGCAGCAGCGACGGCACGCCCGTGTGGCTGCCCATCGACGCCAAGTTCCCGCGCGAGGACTACGAGCGCCTGCTCGATGCGCACGACCGGGCCGACGCCGCGGCGGCCGACAGCGCCTCGCGCGCGCTCGAGGTCCGCATCCGGCAGGAGGCCAAGTCGATCTGCGAGTCGTACCTGGCGCCCCCGCACACCACCGATTTCGCGATCCTGTTCCTGCCGATCGAGAGCCTGTATGCCGAGGTGCTGCGCCGCCCCGGCCTGATGGACCACCTGCAGCGCGACTACCGGGTGACGCTGGCCGGTCCGACCACGCTGCTGGCGATGCTCAACAGCCTCCACATGGGCTTTCGCACCCTGGCCCTGGAGCGGCAGGCCTCCGAGGTCTGGAAGGTGCTCGGCGCCGTCAAGACCGAGTTCGAGCGGTACGGCACGTGGGTCGACAAGATCCGCGAACAGGTGCGCAAGGCGTCCGAGACCCTCGAGACCGCGAGCACCCGGACCAACCAGATGCGGCGCGCGCTCAAGGTGGTCGAATCGCTGCCGGAAGGCCAGGCCCAGGCCTTGCTGCCGCCGCTGGCCGAGGGAGACGACGGCACCGCATGACGGAGCGCAAGGGTGCCGAGCTCGCCCGGCTCATCACCGGCCAGGTATTCCTGCATGCCAGCATGGCCGGCATGCGCATGGCGGCGCCGCTGCTGGCGCTGCGTGCCGGCTACAGCGAGGCCGCCGTCGGGGTCCTGCTGGCGTTGTTCGCGCTGACGCAGGTCTTCCTGGCCCTGCCGGCCGGGCGCTACGCCGACCGGCACGGACTGCGACGGCCATTCGGCTGGTCCGTCCTCGCCGCCACGATCGGGGGCGCCGTGGCCGTGGCATTCCCCGTGTTCCCGGCGCTGTGCGCGGCGGCGCTGCTGACCGGTGGCGCGACGGGGGCGGCGTCCATCGCGCTGCAACGGCATGTCGGGCGGGCGGCCGAGGGGCCGACCCAGCTCAAGCAGGTGTTCTCCTGGCTGGCCATCGGGCCGGCGTTCTCCAACTTCCTCGGGCCGTTCGCGGCCGGCGTGGCGATCGACCACGGCGGCTTCCGGCTGGCATTCGCGCTGGTCGGCGTGCTGCCGCTGGTGGGGTGGTTCTGGGTGCGGGGGGCCAAGGAGCTGCCGCCGGTGCAGGTGCCGCCCGGGAGCCGGCCGGGCACCGCCTGGGACCTGCTTGGCGAGCCCATGTTCCGGCGCCTGCTGCTGGTGAACTGGCTGCTGTCGTCGTGCTGGGACGTGCACACCTTCGTGGTCCCGGTGCTCGGCCACGAGCGCGGTCTGTCGGCCTCGGTGATCGGCTCCATCCTGGGCGCCTTCGCCATCGCGGCGGTCTCGGTGCGCCTGGTGATGCCGATCATGGCCGCGCGGCTGAAGGAGTGGGCGGTGATCATGGCCTCCATGGCCGCGACGGCGCTGCTGTTCACCGCCTATCCGCTGCTGCACGCACCGCTGGCGATGGGCGCGTGTTCGGTCCTGCTCGGGGTGGCGCTGGGAACGGTCCAGCCGATGATCATGAGCACGCTGCACCAGATCACGCCCGAGCACCGCCACGGGCAGGCCGTCGGGCTGCGGCTGATGGCGATCAACGCGTCGAGCGTGGCGATGCCGATGCTGTTCGGCGCGGCCGGCGCGGTCATCGGCATCGCCGGCGTGTTCTGGACCGTCGCGGCCGTGGTGGCCGGCGGCACCCGGCTGGCCTCAGGGCTGCGCGAGGCCGACGCCGCTCACAGCCGGTAGAACGCCTTGATGATGTCCCAGGCCGCCTGGGGCTCGTCGGCGTACTGGAACAGGTCCAGGTCGGCCGGCGAGATGACGCCCTCGTCCATCAGGGCCTCGAAGTTGACGACCTTCTTCCAGTAGTCCGAGCCGAACAGCACGATCGGCACCTGCCGTGCCTTGCGTGTCTGCACCAGCGTGATGACCTCGAACAGCTCGTCGAGGGTGCCGAAGCCGCCCGGAAACGCCACCAGCGCCTTGGCCCGCATCATGAAGTGCATCTTGCGCAGGGCGAAGTAGTGGAACTTGAACGACAGTGCCGGCGTCACGTACGGGTTGGCCGCCTCTTCCATCGGCAGCGCGATCGACAGGCCGACGCTGACGCCGTCGCCTTCGTAGGCGCCGCGGTTGGCCGCCTGCATGATGCCCGGTCCGCCGCCCGTGCAGATGAACAGCATGTCGCGCGGCTCCTTGCCCTTGCTGTACTCGGCCACCAGCTTGCCGAACGCGCGCGCCTTCTCGTAGTAGCGGGCGTTGCGGGCCAGGGCGCGGGCCCGCCGGATCACCGCCTCGTCGCCGCCGGCCTCGGCCGCGGTGACCAGCGCGGCGGCTTCCTCTTCGCTGCGGAACCGCGCGCTGCCGAACACCACGATGGTGTTCTCGATGCCGTGGGCCTGCTGCTCCAGGTCGGGCTTGAGCAGCTCCAGCTGGAAGCGGATGCCGCGGGTTTCGCGGCGCAGCAGGAATTCCGGGTCGGCGAAGGCCAGGCGGCTGGCATCGCGATCCAGCGGCAGCCCGGCGTCCGAATGCGACTGGAGCGTGGCCCAGGCGTCGGCCAGGCGTTGGTCGTGGATGTTGCGGTTCGAAGACATGGGGGCATTTTGACGGCAACGCGGGACTTTCCGGCGTTATCCTTCCGCCGGGCCAAGAACAACAACGAGGGGCGAGCTTCATGGAGCTGAGCGAGCCGCGGTTCCACGTCGTGCTGGACGGTCGACAGGTCGGCCCCTACGACCGCCGCACGATCGTCGGCATGCGCATCCGCAAGACGCTATCGAGTGCCGACGTGCTGCTCGGCGCCGACGGCGCGCGCCTGACCGTCGCCGACCTGATCGGCCGCTGGCCGCGCAGCCGCGATTTCAACCCCACCCGCAGCGGCAGCTACTCGATCGTGCACGCCACCTACCCGGCGAGCGTGCGGTCGGTGCAGGGTCGGGGCCTTGCCATCCCGCCTTTCCGGGGCGAGGTCGAGGCCCGCGTTCAGGCCGACGTGCTGCGCATCGCCGGCCGCTTCCGCCAGGGGCTGCGCTGGCGCGACGACCGCGTCAAGCTTCCCTTGCACGACATCGTCCATGCCGGGCTGCACGGCTCGGAGGTCGAACTCGGGCTGCGGGTGGCCGGCGAATCCGAGCCGCAGCGGCTGCGGCTGGAGCTGTTCACCCCGGAACTCGCCGGCGAGATGGTCGACTGGCTGCCCAATGCAGCGCCGTGGCCCGCCCGCAGCCAGGCCGCCGCACCGGTCGCGCCCGGCCAGGTCGGGCCGGTCATGCTGTGGCTGTCCGTGGCCGGCGGGATCCTGGCCGTCGGCCTGGTCCTGCTGGTCCTGCTGGTGCGCCGCGCCTACTGATCTCCCAGCGCGAGGGCCAGGGCGAGCGGCACGAAAATCACGGCCAGCGCATTGCCCAGCAGGATCATCGCCGCGACCCGCTCGGGTTCCTGCCGGTAGCGTTCGGCCAGCAGGAACTGCATCACTGCCGGCGGCAGGGCGCCGAACAGGATCAGCTGCTGGCGAGTCGGCCCGGTCAGCCCGAGCGCCCAGGCCAGGAGGAGTGCCAGCGCGAGCCCGATCGCGGGCCGCGCGAACGCGCCCAGGAGCCCGCGCGGCACGTCCTGCGGCTGCAGCGCGGTGAGCCGCACGCCGAGGGCGAAGAGCATCAGCGGCAGCATGGCCTCGCCCATCAGCCGCATGCCCGTCATGAGCAGGTCCGGCGGCCGCACGCCGGTCGCGGCGCTGGCGAACCCGAGGGCGGCCGAGAGCATGAGCGGGCTGAGCAGCAGGTCGCGCGTGCGTGCGTGCGCGCTGGTGATCCGTGCGCCGATGGAGAAGTGCAGCAGGTTGCTCACCGAGAACAACGCCACGGCCGCCCCGAAGTGCGAGGGGCCGAACGCGAGCAGGGCGAGCGGCAGGCCCATGTTGCCGCAGTTGTTGAACATCACCACCGGCACCAGGCTGCGCGGCTGGGTGCCCGTGGCGCGCGAGAGGGCCCAGGCGGCAGCGCCGCTGCCCAGGATCAGCATCGCGCCCGCGGCGAGCAGCGGCCCGTGGTCCTGCAGCTGGAACTCCTTGGCGGCCAGCGCGGTGTACACCAGGAATGGCGACATCACGTCGAGCACGATGCGGTTGAACCCGCCCAGGTCCGGCCGCGCCCGCCGTGCATAGGCGAACCCCACTGCGACGATGAAGAACACCGGCACGATCACCTGCGCGATGCGCAGCAGCAGCTCCATCAGGCAGTTCGCGCGGCCAGCCACTGCAGCAGCGGCTCGCGGGCGTCCTCCAGGCCCTTGTAGCGCAGCACCTCGGGGCTCATCGAGGCGAGGCCGGCCTGGAGCAACTGCGCCTTGCGTGCGGTGTCGACGGCCACCGCGAGCGGCTCGAGCATCACGCGGATCGTGAACACCGCCTGCCGGGTGCCCCGCCCGACCGGGAAGAAGGTCTGGCGTTCGGCCCGCAGGAAGCAGGCATTGGCGAAGGCCTCCACATCGGCGGTGTCCGGCCACGGCGTGCGGGGTTGACGGCGCGGATGCTGGTCATGCCGCCCCGACGGACTGATGGTCCACACGTGCCGCTCCCAGCGCTCGCCGGACGTCGCCAGCGACACGAGCTGGCGACCGGCGCCGATCAGCAGCCGGTTGTCGGCCACCGGCCGGTGCACCGAGGCGAAGTCGAGCCCGAGCTTGTCCTCCGGCGACCAGTGCGACGGCAGGCACACGCACAGCCAGGGCAGGGTGCCCGTGTCCCCATCGAGCACGGCGAGGTCTTCCTCGACCGCGAGTTCGGGAAACACGGTGGCGGGCGAGTCCGGCACGCCGTCCAGTGCAGCCTGGTCGCGCACGGCGGCCAGGGCGGGCGCTGGATCGAAGCCGGCGACGGCCAGGCGCGCGGTGCCGCCCTGCAGCACCTGCCGCTTCTCCCGGGCGATCGCGCTGTCCGCACGCAGCGGCGTCAGGTGACGGTCGGCGACGGCGAGCCGTCGCAGCCCGGGCTGCATCCGGAAGGGCGAGGCGATCAGCTCGAAGTCGAAGTCCACGGTGGGCCAAGAAAAAAGGCTCCTTGCGGAGCCTGGGTCGCACTCGGATCGCGGGCGATCAGACGCGGCGGCGGTACTCGCCGGTGCGCGTGTCGATCTCGACCTTGTCGCCCTGGGCCACGAAGATCGGCACGCCGATCTCGAAGCCGGTGGAGATCTTGGCGGGCTTGAGCACCTTGCCGGAGGTGTCGCCCTTGACGGCGGGCTCGGTCCAGGTGATCTCGCGCTCGACGCTGGTGGGCAGTTCCACCGAGATCGCCTTGCCTTCGTAGAACACCACCTCGGCGGGCATGCCTTCCTCGAGGTAGTTCAGGGCGTCGCCCATGTTCTCGGCCTCGACCTCGTACTGGTTGTACTCGCCGTCCATCCAGACGTACATCGGGTCCGCGAAGTACGAGTACGTGCAGTCCTTCTTGTCCAGGACGATCTGGTCCATCTTGTCGTCGGCCTTGAAGACGACCTCGGTGCCCTGGTTGGACAGCAGGCTCTTGAGCTTCATGCGGACGGTGGCGGCGTTGCGGCCGCCGCGGGCGTATTCGGTCTTCAGGACGACCCAGGGGGCGCCGTTCTGCATGATGACGTTGCCGGCGCGGATTTCTTGAGCGATTTTCATCGGTACGGGGTGCGAAGGTAGGCCACCGGAGGGCGGCGGTAGGCCGGCACAGGAGCGGCGGAACGCGCAAGAGGCCAGGGACCCGGTCGACTCGCGCAAAGCCCGGTATTTTAGCGGCTTTCTGGAGGTGGCCTGCCGGGTTCAGCTTCCCTTAAGGAGGGGTGGGGGATGCTCGGTCGATGCCACTTCGCCGTCCCGCGCTGCACACCGAGACCCTCGTCTTCCTGTGCGCCCTGTACCTGCTCGCGGCCTGCAACCTGCCGTTCTGGCGGGCGGTGGTCGCCGGGCGCTCGTGGACTGCGCCCGGCACCCTGTCGCTGCTGGCGTCGCTGTCCTGCTCGTTCGTGGGCTTGTACGTCGCCGCGGGTTGCGCCCTGGCCACGCGGTGGACGGTGCGTCCCCTGCTGTCGGCGCTGGTGCTGGTCTCGGCCGCGCTGTCGTACTACATCGACCGCTACCACGTGTTCTTCGACCGCAACATGCTGCGCAACGTGCTGGCCACCAACGTGGGCGAAGCGCGGGAGTTGCTCGGCTGGCAGTTCGCGGCCCACATGCTGCTGCTCGGCGCGCTGCCGGCCGCACTGCTGTGGTGGCCCCGGCTGACCAGGCGTGCGCTGGGCCGTGCCGTGCTGGCGCGCGCGGGGTGGATGGCGGGCGGCCTGCTGGTGGCGATGCTGGCGCTGCTGCCGGTGTTCGCCGACTTCGCTTCGGTGATGCGCAACCACCGCGAGCTGCGGCACCTGCTCACGCCTGGCAACGCCATCGCCGCGGCCGTCGGGACGGCGTTCGCCCACGGCGGGCGGCCCGACCACCTCACCCCCATCGGACAGGACGCCCGTCCCGGTCCCGGCTGGGAAGCCCGGCGGCGCACCCTGTTCGTGCTGGTCGTGGGCGAGACGGCCCGGGCGCAGAACTTCTCCCTGAACGGCTACGGCCGCGACACCAATCCGGAGCTCGCGCGGCGCGGGGTGGTGAATTTCCCGCACGCGACGGCGTGCGGCACGTCGACCGAGGTCTCGCTGCCGTGCATGTTCTCGCCCTACGGCCGCCACGACTACGACGAGGGCCGGATCCTTTCGCACGAGTCGTTGCTGCACGTCCTGCACCATGCCGGCATGCAGGTGCTCTGGCGCGACAACCAGTCCGGCTGCAAGGGCGTCTGCGCCGGCCTGCCGCTGCAGGAAATGGCGCGCACCGTCTCCGCCGAGCGCTGTCCCGACGGGCAATGCCCCGACGAGGTGCTCCTCGAAGGACTGGACCAGGCGGCGACCGACGCCCGCGGCAACGTGTTCGTGGTGCTGCACCAGCTGGGCAGCCACGGTCCGGCGTACCACAGGCGGTACCCGCCCGCGTTCAAGCGCTTCGTCCCCGCCTGCGAGCAGGACGAGCTGCGCCGCTGCAGCACGTCCGAGATCGTCAACGCCTACGACAACACGCTGCTGTACACCGACCACGTGCTGGGCCGGCTGATCGACCTGCTGCGCCAGCAGCAAAGCTACGACACGGCAATGCTCTACGTGTCCGACCATGGCGAGTCGCTCGGCGAATCCGGGCTCTACCTGCACGGGGTCCCGTATGCGATCGCGCCGGACGTCCAGAAGCACGTGCCGATGGTCGCCTGGCTGTCGCCATCGTTCGCCCGCAGCGCCGGGCTGGACACGGACTGCCTGCGGGGCCGCGCCGACCAGCCGGTGAGCCACGACAACCTGTTCCATTCCATCCTCGGCGTGCTGGACGTCGAGACCGGCGTGTACGACCCGGCGCGCGACCTCTTCCGCCCGTGCCGCCGCCCGCCGCCCGCATGACCGCGGTCCTGACGGTGGTCCGCCCCCGCAGCGCATGGGCGTCGGTGCTGCTGGGCCTGGTGCTGGTGGCGGCCTGGGATGCCAGCGGCCTGGACCTGCCGCTGGCCCGGCTGGCGGGCGATCTCCACGGCTTTCCGCTGCGGGATCACTGGCTGTTCACCACGGTGTTGCATGCCGGCGGCAAGGCGGTCGCCTGGGCGGTGCTGACCTGGCTGCTGCTGGGGATCCGCTGGCCCAGCGGTGTGCTGCTGTCCCTGCCGGTGGTGCGACGGGTCTGGCTGGCGGCCGCCACGCTGGGGGCCATGCTCCTGGTGACCCTCCTCAAGCACGGCAGCACGAGCAGCTGCCCGTGGGACATGGTCGAGTTCGGTGGGCTGGCGCACTGGGGCCCGCACTGGTTCTGGTGGCGGCACGACGGCGGACCGGGCCAGTGTTTCCCGGCCGGCCATGCCTCGGCCGGTTTCGCCTGGGTCGCCGGCTACTTCGCCTTTCGCGATCTCCGCCCGGGGCTTGCCAGGGCCTGGCTGGCCATTGCGCTCACCGCGGGCACGCTGCTCGCGCTGGGCCAGCAGGTGCGGGGCGCGCATTTCGCGAGCCATTCACTCTGGACGGCGTGGCTGTGCTGGGCCTGGGCGTGGGCCTGCAGCGGCTGGCTGCGGCCCGGGGCCGTCGTGCGGCTGGCCTGACCGGCTCAGCCGGCGGCCACGAACCGCATCAGCTGGGTGGTCAGATCGTCCTGCTGCAGCAGGCGCTGCAACGCCGCGCTGGCGGCCGGGCGCCAGCCTTCGATGTCCAGATGCGGCAGGGCGCCACCGTCGTTCCAGGCCTGGTGGAAGGCGCGCAGCCCGGGCGGGGCGTCCATCCAGTCCAGGAAGGCCTGCAGCTTGGCGCGGTGGGCGCCGTCTTCCTGCGGGTAGATGTTCCAGACGGCGGGCACCCCGGCCCAGAGGGCACGGACGATGGAGTCTTCGCCACGGACGAAGTTGAGGTCGCAGGCCCAGAGCAGGTGGTCGAACTCGCGCTGGGGTACCAGGGGCAGCCGGTCGATCGACAGGGTGCCCGTCGGGTGGCCCCGGTCGAGCCACGCTTGCACTGCCGCCGCCGCCCGTCCCGCCGTCACCAGCAGGCGGGTGGGCCGCGGATCGGCGGCCAGATCGGCGAGCAGCGTCGTCAGACCCGGCGGTTCGTAGCAGAAGAGGCTCAGCACGCGCTCGCCCGCGAAGGGGATGCCCATCGCCGACAGCCAGGCCGACCGGTCGAAGCGGCTTCGCCTGGCAGGCAGGTCGGGCTCGCGCAACAGGCCGCCGGTGCGCGCGGTGAATCCCGGATAGAAGAACCGCTTGACCAGGCCCTGGCCGGCGCCCGACAGGACGGGGGAGGGCAGGCCGTGGCAACGCTCGGCCCAGGGTTCGGCGGAGAGGTACTCGAGGTTGATCCAGGCGGGCGCGCGGCCGGCCTTCGCCTGCGACGCCATGCCGGCCACGAAGACCTGGTCGAGCTCGCAGCCGAAGGCCTCCACGACGACGTCGCCGGGGGCCTCGGTCGCGGGGGCGGTCCATGGGAGCACCTGCACCCCGGGCGCCCCCGCGGGGGCCAGCCAGGCCAGCGCACCGGGCGCGTCGACCCACAGCCGGACGGTTTCGCCGCGGCCGGCCAGATCGGCGGCCAGGCGCCAGCACACGCCGATGTCCCCGTGGTTGTCGATGACCTTGCAGAAGATGTCCCAGCGCATGGTGCCGGGATAATACGCAGCCTATGTCTTCCGACCGTGCAGTGCATTCCGACCAGCTGCTGGCCGAGGTGGCCGCGCTGCCCCAGCTGCCCGGCGTCTACCGCTACTTTGATGCCGAGGGCGGCGTGCTCTACGTGGGCAAGGCCCGCAACCTGAAGAAGCGCGTCTCGAGCTACTTCCAGAAGAACCACGGCGGCACCCGCATCGGCCACATGATCTCGCGCATCGCGCGCATGGAGACCACGGTCGTGCGGTCCGAGGCCGAGGCGCTGCTGCTCGAGAACAACCTGATCAAGGCGCTCAACCCGAAGTTCAACATCCTCTTCCGGGACGACAAGAGCTATCCCTACCTCAAGATCCACGGGGCGCCCGACAAGGTGGGCTTCGACGACGGGCAGGCCGGCGGGGCGCACTCGGCCGCCGTGTTTCCACGCGTGGCGTACTACCGCGGCGCGGTCGACCGCAAGCACCGGTATTTCGGCCCGTACCCGAGCGCCTGGGCCGTGAAGGAGTCGATCCAGCTGCTGCAGAAGGTGTTCCGCCTGCGCACCTGTGAGGACACCGTGTTCGCCAACCGCACGCGGCCCTGCCTGCTCTACCAGATCAAGCGCTGCTCCGGGCCGTGCGTCAACCTGGTGTCGGCCGACGACTACCGGCACGACGTGAAGAACGCCGAGGCCTTCCTGCGCGGTGACACGCAGGCGGTGCTGTCCGAGCTGGAGTCCCGCATGCTCGGGCATGCCGAACGGCTCGAGTTCGAGCAGGCCGCCGAGCTGCGCAACCAGATGGCCGCCTTGTCCAAGGTGCTGCACCAGCAGTCGGTCGACACCGGCTCCGACAAGGATGCCGACATCCTGGCCGTCAAGGTGCAGGGCGGCAAGGCTTGCGTCAACCTGGCCATGGTCCGTGGCGGCCGCCACCTGGGTGACCGTGCCTATTTCCCGACCCACGTCGAGGACGCGACGGTGGTGCAGGACTTCGACGACTCCCAGGACCAGGCGCCGCCGCAACCGGTCGAGGTGCAGGTGCTCGAGGCGTTCATCGCGCAGCACTACATCGGGGTGCCGGTGCCGCCGGCACTGATCACCAGCGTGCCGATCGCCCGCGAGCTGGTCGAGGCGCTCACCGAGCAGACCGGAGTGAAGATCAGCGCGGTGCACAACCCGCGCGAGCAGCGCCGGCTGTGGCTGGAGATGGCCGAGAAGAACGCGGCAATCCAGCTGGCGCGCCTGCTGGCAGAGGAGGGGTCGCAACAGGCGCGCACCCGTGCGCTGGTCGAGGCGCTCGACCTCGCGCCCGACGACCTCGAAGGCTTCCGGGTCGAGTGCTTCGACATCTCGCACACCGCCGGCGAGGCGACGCAGGCGTCGTGCGTGGTGTTCCACCACCATCGGATGCAGAACGCCGAATACCGCCGCTACAACATCGAAGGCATCACGCCGGGTGACGACTACGCGGCGATGCGGCAGGTGCTCACGCGCCGCTACGCGCGGCTGGCGGTGGCGGGGCGCGACTCGCCGGAAGCGTCGCCGCCCGCGGGCGCGCCGGGGCCGGACGGCCAGGCGGTCGATCCGGAGACGGCCGCCGAGGCTGTGGCAGACGTGCCGCCCGCCGGCACGCCATCGGACGACATCCGGACCGCCGACCTTCGGTCGACCGTCGAGTGCTCCGCGGAGAGCCAGACCCAGGACGTGCAAGTGACGGGCAGTGCCTCGGCCGACTCGGCAGCGGCGGCTGCGCCGTCCGCGGCCGGCGAGCCGGCGCCGCCGAAGAAATCTGCGCGTGGGGGCGCCACCCGCCTGCCGGACCTGGTGCTGGTCGACGGCGGCCGCGGGCAGGTCAGCATGGCCCGGGAGGTGTTCGCCGAGCTCGGTCTGGACCTGTCGGTCATCGTCGGCGTCGAGAAGGGCGAGGGTCGCCGGGTCGGCCTGGAGGAACTGGTGTTCGCCGACGGCCGCGACAAGGTCTACCTCGGCAAGGATTCCGCCGCGCTGATGCTGGTGGCCCAGATCCGCGACGAGGCGCACCGGTTCGCCATCACCGGAATGCGGGCCCGGCGCGCCAAGGTGCGCGTCGGCGGCAGCAAGCTGGAGGAGATCCCGGGCATCGGCGCCAAGAAACGGGCGCGGCTGCTCCAGCGGTTCGGCGGCATCCGGGGCGTGGCCTCTGCCGGCGTGGACGACATCGCCGCGGTCGAAGGCATCGGCCGCGACCTGGCAGAGGAGATCTACCGTGCGCTTCACTAGTGTCGTGCCGCTGCTGGCGGCGGCCTTGCTGGGTGCCTGCAGCACGCCGGTCGGCCCACCCGGCGGCCCGGGCGCGCCGGCCTCCGTTGCGGGTCTGGGACTTCCAGCAGGGGCGGCCTCCGCCGGCCCGTCCCGCAACTGGCAGGAGTACAGGTTGCGGGCCGCCCGGCGCATCCACGAGACCAGCGCCGGTGAAACCTTTGCCGGGCCGCTGCCCGATCCGCTGCAATCGATCCCGGTGCTGCAGGTGCAGCTCCATCGCGACGGCAGCATCCGGGACATCCTGGTCCTGCGCGTGCCGGGGCAGTCGCCGCAAACCGTGGACATGGCCATCCGCGCGATCCGCCGCGCCGCGCCGTTCGAGCCGGTCGCGCACCTGCCGCGCCCCTGGCAGTTCAGCGAGACGTTCCTCTACGACGCCAGCCTGCGCTTCCAGCTGCGCACGCTGGTCGAGGCGGCTCCCTGACCGCATCGCACGACGCGTCCTGCCGCCGTGCCAGAATCGCGCCCATGTTTTTCACAGTTCCGACGGTCCTGACCTGGACGCGCATCGTCGCGATTCCCTTGATCGTCGGCGTGTTCTACCTGGGGCTGCCGCACCCGGTGCAGAACCTGGTGGCCACCACCATGTTCATCGCCTTCGCCCTGACCGACTGGCTCGACGGGTTCCTGGCGCGGCGGCTGAACCAGACGTCGGCGTTCGGGGCCTTCCTGGATCCGGTGGCCGACAAGTTCCTCGTCTGCGCCTCGCTGCTGGTGCTGGTGCACCTGGGCCGTGCCGACGTGTTCGTGGCGCTGATCATCATCGGCCGCGAGATCGCGATCTCGGCGCTGCGCGAATGGATGGCCCAGATCGGGGCCTCGCGCAGCGTGGCGGTGCACATGCTGGGGAAGGTCAAGACCACCGTGCAGATGGTGGCGATCCCGTTCCTGCTGTTCGACGGCCACCTGTTCGGCCTGATCGACACCGGCCTGTGGGGCCACTGGCTGATCTGGATCTCCGCGATCCTGACCGTGTGGTCGATGGTGTACTACCTGCAGAAGGCCTTGCCGGAAATCCGCAAGCGGGTGAAGTAGGCGCGATGGCCTCCACCTCCCGCCAGGACGCGCTGGTGCGGGCCATGCCCGCCGTCTTCGTGCTGATCTGGAGCACCGGCTTCATCGTCGCGCGCTACGGCATGCCGCATGCGCCGCCGATGAAATTCCTGGCGATGCGCTACGCGTGCTCGGTGGCCGCCTTCCTGGTCTGGGCAGCGCTCGCGCGGGCTGCCTGGCCACGCGAGCGCCGCCAATGGGCGCACCTCGCGGTCACCGGCATCTTCATGCACGCGGGCTACCTGGGCGGCGTGTGGGCGGCCGTCAAGATCGGCATGGGCGCCGGCCTCGCCGCGCTCGTGGTCGGCTTGCAACCCGTCCTCACGGCATTGTGGGTCTCCATGCAGGGCGGCGCCGTGGCACGCCGGCAGTGGGTGGGCCTGGCGCTCGGGCTGACCGGACTGGTGCTCGTGGTCTGGCAGAAGCTGGGGCAGGGCGAGGTGCACGTGCAGAACATGCTCTACGCCGTCATCGCCCTGCTGTCGATCACCGCAGGCACCCTGTACCAGAAGCTGTTCGTCGCGCCCTGCGACGTGCGCACCGCCAACCTGGTGCAGCTGGCGGCGGCCCTGGTCGTGACGCTGCCGCTCGCGCTGCTGGAGTCGGAGACCGTCCGCTGGGCCCTGGCCGGCGGCGGCCTGAACCTCGAACTGGCCGGCGCACTGGCCTGGTCGGTCCTCGGCCTGACCTTGGGCGGCAGCTCGCTGCTGTACGTGCTGATCCAGCGCGGGGCCGCCACCACGGTGACCAGCCTGATGTACCTGGTGCCACCGACCACCGCGGTGATGGCCTGGGCGCTGTTCGGCGAGCCGATCACCCTGCTCGTGGTCGCCGGCGTGGCGTTCACCGCCGCGGGCGTGAGCCTGGTCGTGCGGCCGGCAAGGGCGTGACCTTCCAGGGTTCGTTGCGGAACCGCTCGAGCAGGAAGTCCACCAGCAGCCGGATGCGCTTGGGCGTCGATGGCGTGTGCGGCGCGAGCCAGTGGATGTCGGCATCCACCATCGCGTAGCCGGGGAGCACGCGTACCAGCTGGCCCCTCGCCAGCGGACCCGCGATGTCCCAGAGGCTGCGCAGCATGATGCCGTGCCCGGCCAGGCACCAGTCGCGCACCAGTTCGCCCGAGTTGCTGGACAGCCGGCCTCCCACCCGCACGCGCACCTCGCCGCGGTCCCGCTCGCGCTGCAGCCGCCAGGTGTCGAACTGCTCGTGTTCCTGCACCACCAGGCAGTCGTGGGCGGCCAGTTCCTCGATGGTCGTCGGCGTTCCGCGTCGACGCAGGTAGTCGGGCGACGCGACCAGCACCCGCTGGTTGCGCGCCAGCCGGCGCTCGGTCCATTCGCGCGCCTGCCGGCCCCGCACGCTCCACAGCCAGACGGCGCCGTCCAGGCCTTCGAGTGCCAGGTCGGGCAGTTGCTCGGTGAGACGCAGCTGCACCTCCAGCTGGGGATGCCGGACCTGGAAATCAGCCACCGCGGGGCCGAGCCACGCGCGCCCGAAACCGAAGGTCGCGGCCAGCCGGATGCGGCCGACCGGCTCCTGCTGGCGCTCCTGCAGCTCGGCCTCCATCGCCTCGAAGCCGGCCAGCAATCCGAGGCCGCGCTCGCACAGCGTCTCGCCATCGGCGGTGGGCACCACACGACGGGTGGTCCGCTGGAACAGCTTGAACCCCAGGCGCGCCTCGAGCGCGGCCAGCCGCTTGGTGACCACGGACGGCACGACGCCGGCCGACGCCGCGGCCGCCGCAAGGCTCCCGTGCTCGCGGATGGCCAGCAGCAGTTCGAGGTCGGATCGGTCGAGGTGCGGCTTCATTGATTCCAATGTGGAAAGAATCGCTTGCCGGATTATTGCTTGTTGGGATGAAGGGCGCGATGCAGAATGCCGCCATGCTGGACGGCTTCGAAACACTGCGGCTCGAGCGCGACGGGGTGGCGCTGAACGTGCGCCGTGCGGGCGCAGGCGCGCCATTGCTGCTGCTGCACGGCCACCCGCAGACCCACGCGATGTGGCACCGGGTCGCGCCGCAGCTGGCGCACGACTTCTCCGTGGTGCTGATGGACCTGCGCGGCTACGGCGACTCCGGCCGGCCCGTGCCCGGCGAGCACTCGGCGGCCTACGCCAAGCGCGAGATGGCCGCCGACGCCGCGGCGGTCATGCGGCAGCTCGGTCACGAGCGCTTCCAGGTGCTGGCCCATGACCGTGGCGCACGCGTCGCGCACCGCCTGGCGCTCGACCACCCGGCCGCAGTCGAGCGGCTGATGCTGCTGGACATCGCGCCGACGCTGGCCATGTACCGCCAGACCACGGACGCCTTCGCCCGCGCGTACTGGCACTGGTTCTTCCTGATCCAGCCGCCGCCGCTGCCCGAGGCGTTGATTGGTTCGGACCCCGGCCGCTACGTGCGCAGCGTCATGGGGGCGCGCCACGCCGGCCTGCAGGCGTTCGCGCCCGAGGCGCTGTCCGAGTACGAGCGTTGCGCTGCAATCGCCGGCACGGCCGACGCCATCTGCGCCGACTACCGGGCCTCGGCGGGCATCGACCTGCAGCACGACCAGGCCGACCTCGACGCCGGCCGGCGCATCACTCAGCCGCTGCGCGTGCTCTGGGGCGAGCACGGCACCGTGGGCCGCTGCTTCGACGTGCCGGCGATCTGGCGGCCCTACACCGCCGACCTGACCGCCCGCAGCCTGCCGTGCGGCCACTACATCGCGGAAGAGGCCCCGGCCCTTCTGCTGGACGAAACCTCCAATTTCTTCAGGAAGCAAGCATGAGCAAGAAACGCATCGCAGTCATCGCCGGCGACGGCATCGGCAAGGAAGTCATGCCCGAGGGCGTGCGCGTCATGGAGGCAGCGGCCAGCAGGTTCGGCATCGACCTGGCGTTCGACCACTTCGACTTCGCCAGCTGGGAATACTGCGAGAAGCATGGGCAGTACATGCCCGAGAACTGGAAGGACCTGGTGGGTGGCCACGACGCGCTGTTCTTCGGGGCCGTGGGGTGGCCGGAGAAGATTCCGGACCACGTGTCGCTGTGGCAGTCGCTGCTGCTGTTCCGCCGCGAGTTCGACCAGTACGTGAACCTGCGTCCTGCCCGCCTCATGCCCGGCATCATCGCGCCGGTGGTGCGCCGCGACGGCAGCCGGCGGCAGCCGGGCGAGATCGACATGTACATCGTGCGCGAGAACACCGAGGGCGAGTATTCCAGCATCGGCGGCCGCATGTATCCCGGCACCGAACGCGAGATCGTGATGCAGGAGACGGTGATGTCCCGGCACGGCGTCGACCGGGTGCTCAAGTTCGCCTTCGAGCTGGCCCAGTCACGGCCCAAGAAGCACCTGACCAGTGCGACCAAGTCCAACGGCATCGCGATCACCATGCCTTACTGGGACGAGCGCGTCGCCGAGATGGCCAAGGCCTATCCGGGCGTGAAGACCGACAAGTTCCACATCGACATCCTCACCGCGCATTTCGTGCAGCGCCCCGACTTCTTCGACGTGGTCGTGGCCAGCAACCTGTTCGGCGACATCCTGAGCGACCTGGGGCCCGCGTGCACCGGCACCATCGGGATCGCGCCGAGCGCCAACCTGAATCCGGACCGCCGGTTCCCCTCGCTGTTCGAGCCGGTGCACGGCTCGGCGCCCGACATCTACGGCAAGAACATCGCCAACCCGATTGGCCAGATCTGGTGCGGCGCGATGATGCTGGAGTTCCTCGGCCACAAGGACGCGCACGATGCGGTGCTGGCCGCGATCGAGAAGGTGCTCGATCCGACATCGGGCGCTCCTCGCACGCCCGACATCGGTGGCAAGGCATCGACCACGGACCTCGGGAAGGCGATCGCCTCGGCGCTCTGAGGCCGTTCATGCTGCGGCGCACGCGCCGCAGCATCCCCGTGCATCGCACCGGCAGGCGCACTCGTCGCCTCCGTGACAAAGTAGCGGTGACGGCGGTGCAGGAAGCTGCGCCCCCTCGAAACAAGGCTGCACGCGCCCTGGCGGCCTGTTGTAAACCTGTCAGTCTTATTGACACGTCTGGACGCGATAGCTCTAATCGGCGCCAGTGGCTCACGGCCGCTGAACAAAAAAGTCTCCCCTGATCCTGGTCTCGGGCACCCGCGTGGCGTGCTTCAGGTGCGGGAGACAATCATTTTTCTGAAGAGACGTTCCGTCCATTTCTTTCTCTCAACGAGGGGCTCTTGTGAACAAAACCGAACTGATCGAGCACATCGCCAAACACGCCGACATCTCCAAGGCGGCGGCGACGCGCGCGCTGGAATCGATGATCGGCGCCGTGAAGACGACGCTGAAGAAAGGCGGCTCCGTGTCGCTCGTGGGATTCGGCACCTTTGCCGTGGGCAAGCGCGCCGCGCGCAGCGGCCGCAATCCGCGCACCGGCGCACAGATTAAAATCAAGGCTGCCAAGGTGCCCAAGTTCCGTCCTGGCAAGGCGCTGAAGGATGCGCTGAACTGAGACGGGGCCTGTCGGTGGGGTGCTTAGCTCAGCTGGTAGAGCGGCGCCCTTACAAGGCGTAGGTCGGCGGTTCGATCCCGTCAGCACCCACCAACCCTGCGAAGGCGAACGGATGTTCGCCTTTTGTGTTTCTAGGCCCCGAGTGGTTTATTCGTGAGAGTCGCGCATGTTTGATTTCGTCCGCAGGCACAACCGGGTGATGCAGTTCCTGCTGTTCCTGCTCATCGTCCCGTCATTCCTGCTGTTCGGGGTGGAAGGCTACAACCGGATGCAGGAGAAGGGCCCCTCCGTCGCCAAGGTGGACGGACACGCCATCACCCAGGCCGACTGGGACGCCGAGCACAGGCGCGAGGTCGACAGGCTGCGCCAGCAGATGCCGACGCTGGACATCAAGCTGCTCGATTCGCCCGAGGCACGCTACGGCACGCTGGAGCGCATGGTCCGCGACCGCGTGCTCGCTGCCGCCGCCGCGAAGTCGCGGCTGACCGCCAGCGACCAGCGGCTGGCGCGCGAGTTGCAGTCCAACGAGGTGATCGCCTCGCTGCGCGGCCCCGACGGCCGGCTCGACATGGATCGCTACAAGCAGCTGGTCGGCGCCCAGGGCATGACCCCGCAGATGTTCGAGGAGCAGGTCCGCCACGACATCGCCACCCGGCAGGTGCTGCTCGGGCTGGCCGGCACCTCGTTCGCACCCCCGGAGCAGGCCGGCGTCGCGCTCGGCGCCTTCTTCGGCCGGCGCGAGATCCAGGTCGGCCGCTTCGACGCGGCGGACTACGCCGCCCAGGTGAACCCCACCGATGCCGAACTGGAGGCGTTCTACAAGGACAACGCGCAGCTGTTCCAGGCACCCGAGCAGGCCAGCATCGAGTATGTGGTGCTCGACCTCGACACCGTGCGCAAGACGCTCAGCCTGAACGAGCAGGACCTGCAGACGTACTACAAGGAGAATGCCGCCCGCCTGGCCGGCCAGGAGGAGCGCCGCACCAGCCACATCCTGCTGTCGGTGCCCAAGGACGCGCCCGCGGCGGAGAAGGACAAAGCCAAGGCCCGCGCGCAGGAACTGCTGGAGGCGGTGCGCAAGGCGCCGCAGTCCTTCGGCGATCTGGCGCGCAAGAACTCGCAGGACACCGTGTCGGCAGCCAACGGCGGCGACCTGGACTGGTCGGCCCGCGGCGGCTATGCCAGCAAGGCGCTCGAGGACGCGGTGTTCGGCCTGAAGAAGGGCGAGTCGGCCGTGGTCGAGACCGAGTACGGCTGGCACGTGGTGATGGTCACCGACGTGCGCGCGCCGCAGCAGCGCAGCTTCGAGCAGATGCGTCCCGAGCTGGAGGCCGAGGTGCGCAAGCAGCAGGCCCAGCGCAAGTTCGCGGAGTCGGCCGACGCCTTCAGCAATGCGGTCTACGAGGCCGCGGACGGCTACAAATCCGTCGCCGAGCGCTTCAAGGTGGACGTGCGCACCGCCCAGAACGTCACCCGCACGCCCGCGCCGGGTGCTGCCGGCGTGCTTGCGAACCCCAAGTTCCTGTCCGTGCTGTTCTCGCCGGACAGCATCGAGAAGAAGCGCAACACCGAGGCCGTGGAAGTCGCGCCCGGCCAGCTGGTGTCGGGCCGGGTCGTGCAGTACAGCCCCTCGCGCACCCGTGCCTTCGCCGAGGTGAAGGACGACGTGCGCCAGCGCGTGGCCGCCCAGCGCGCCGCCGACCTGGCCAAGAAGGATGGCGAGGCCAAGCTGGCCGCCTGGAAGGCCAATCCGGCCGCCGCGGTGCTCTCGCCCAAGGTGGTGGTGTCCCGCGAGGATCCGGCGCGCCAGCCGCAGCCGGTGGTGGAAGCCGCGCTGCGCACCGACGCTTCGGCGCTTCCGGCGTTCACCGGGGTCGACATGGGGCTGGGCGGTTACGCCATCGTCAAGGTCAACCAGGCGTTGCCGCGCCAGGCGGCCGATCCGGCGCAGGCCAAGCAGGACCTCATGCAGTACACGCGGGCCTGGAGCGGCGCCGAGGCACAGGCGTACTACGCCGTGCTCAAGGATCGCTTCAAGGCCCAGATCCTGGTGGCCAAGCCGGCTGCGTCTTCGGAGCAGCGCTGATCGCAGGCATCTCTCGGCCGCGGCTATAATCGCGGTCTTCGACGGTGGCTGTAGCTCAGTTGGTAGAGTCCCAGATTGTGATTCTGGTCGTCGTGGGTTCGAGTCCCATCAGCCACCCCACCGAACCCTCAAATCCTCGTCAAGTGCTTGTTTTCTAAGGGAAACAAGCACTTTTCGCAGGAGGCTTCCGCAGCCGTTGCTACACGGTCTGTCACACACCCTTGTGGAGCAGACCCTGAAGCAGATTTCCGAACACATCTTCGCCCGCGGCAAGCACGACACTCTGTACGTGCGCCGGCGCATCCCTGCCGCCATCCGCGCGGCCTACCCCCCGAAGAAAGAGTGCGTGACGCGCAGCCTGCGCACCACGGACCTTCGCGAAGCGAAGCGGCGTGCGACTGCCGCCCTGGCGCTCATCGACGCGGAATTCCAGGCTCACCGAGAAAAGCTGGACCTCGCCCGCTCGTCGATGTACGCGAAGCGGATCGGCAAGCTGGACGACGCGCAGCTCGAAGGCATCGCGCGCCACTGGGTGCACCAGGTGTTGACCAGCGACGAACACCGGCGCCAGGAAGGCATGGACGACGAGGAGTTCGAAGAACTCGGAAGCCAGCTGACGGGACAGCGGGCAGAACTTGGACGCATGCTGGCCCAGGGCAAGTCGCTGGACGTACTCCCTGCCCTGCACGGATTCCTGCACCTCTGCGGGCTCGACTTCGATCCGAGCCATGACGAGGCAAAGCGCGCCTGTTACGCGTTTCTCCGCGCGGCAGTTCGCACGCTGGACCATCAGCTCGCGCGTCAACGCGGCGACATGGTCGACACCAATGCAGTCGCTCCTGAATCCACTCACCCGCTCCAGGCCGTGTTTCCGGAGCGGGCACCGCCGGACCGGAAGGCACCGAACTGGGAGCGAGTGTTCGAAACCTGGCGCGACTACGTCGAGAACCGGCCGAAGTCCACGATGATCGCCTCGCAAACGCCTTGGCGTGATCTGCCGCACTTTGCTGAAGGTAAAGGCGTTCGCTTGCCGGGCGCTGTCACTCCGGAGCTCATGACCGAGTTCATGGGGTACCAACAGGAACGCGGGCTGAAGGTGAAGACGATGAACGAGCGTCTTCGCAAGATCAAGGCGATCTACGCAATCGCCGTCGGGAAGCTCCTGCTCAAGATCAATCCCGCCAAGGACACGCTCGGATTCAAGGAAAACGGCGTGAAAAAGCGGCGCAAGCGCCGCCTTCCCTTTGACGCACAGGACCTCAAGGTGATCTTCGGCTCAGAGGTGTACACGCAGCACAGGCGCTCAAGGGGCCGGTCAGGAGAGGCGACCTACTGGATCCCGGTGATGATGTTCTACACCGGTGCACGACCGGAGGAGATCGCGGGACTCGCCCTCAAAGACCTCCGCCGGCATCCCGAGTTGGGCTGACACTTGGTGCTGCAGGACCGCCCCAGTGACGAAGATCGTGACCTCTTCGAGCAAAGCGAAGCGGACGGTGACGTGCCGGAAAGCCACCGACGCACGCTCAAGAACGCGGCTTCGCAACGGCTGGTGCCCGTGCCAAAGCAACTCATCGACCTGGGATTGCTGCGGTACGTCGAGTGGGTGCAGGCGCAAGGCGCCACCGTGCTCTTCCCGACCCTGACAAAAGACTGGCACGGAAAGCTGTCCGGCTCCTTTTCCAAGTTCTTCGGGCGATACAAGCGGACGCTGGGGATCAGGGACAGCCGAAAGGTTCTCTACAGCTTTCGCCACTGCATGAAGGACTTGCTGGAAGCTGCCGCCGTCCCGTCCAAGTACCTGCAGCGTGTCTTGGGCCACACCACGGGCGACGGAGCCACCACTGACGGCTATGGGTCGGACTTGCCTTTCGACCTGGTGGTCGAACACTTCTCGCGAATTCAGTTCCCATCAATCCCGGCGCTTCCCTGGGAGCCTGGTCGCGGCTCTGTGCGCTTGTCCGCAGAATAGACATCACACCGCAAGCCCGAGGCAAAGGAAAAGGCCCCGCCGGACGGCGGGGCCAAAGAAGGGAAGGAGCTGAGGGGCTGGGCCCGCGGCGCTACCACGGTTGACAGAGCGTCACCGTGAGCGACTTCAGCCTCTGCGATTCGGGCAGCATGAGCAAGGACCAGGCGTCCGAGCCGCTCAGCACCTGGCGCAGCTTGCCCATTGCATCAACGACTTCCCTGGCCGCCAGCCGGCGCTGGCCGGCGAGCTCAGACAGGAGTTCCTTGAACCCGCGCACCGGCACGGTGGGCGCCATGCGCGGCTGCTGCTGGTTGACCAACTGCGCGCACAGCCTACAGTCTGCCGTCGCGATCTCCAGGGCCTCCAGGTCCGAGCGGCCAGCGAGGTCCAGGACCGTCACAACCGCATGGCCGTCGACGTGCAGGACTAGGAGGCCAGCTGCGCTGCTGTCGCCGACGGGGATCGATGTCGCCCAGAAGGCCGCCGGATAGCGCATGCGCCCCACCAAGTCCAGGACTGCCACGGGCACGGGCTGAACCAGCGCCTCGAGCGAAGCCACTTCGGCCGCACTGGAGATCAGTGTCGACCAGCGAGATTGACCAGCCCAGGCCTCGTCGCAAATCGGGTTCGCGGCATCGTGGGACCACAACATTTGGAGCGTCATTCAGTTTTCCTCTGCGCGACACATGTCGCGGTGCGTGTAGACACGCAGTTGAAAAACAGTGACTGCCTCGATGTGGCGCTGGGAAGAATACGGTTCGAGCGCTCCGGAGCAAGGCCACGAGCACTACTTCGAACTGGACGCTATTTTACGGTTTTCGTCATGCACGCGCTGAGCGCGTACGCGATGACCGACCTTCACGAAGAGGCTTGACGCACGAAGCGCGTGACGTTTGTATACTGAATCAGTCACGTCGCCTCCGCAAATGAAATCGAGCGCTGAACTTGTTGCCTGGGTGCAGGACCTTTACTTGGCCATGCATTTCCCCGAGTTCGATCAGCACTGGCAGAACCCTTTGGAGACCGACGATGACAACAACTGACTTACGGCTGCTCGCGCAGTCGCTGTGCGGGGTCGGGCTAGCATGCCTCACGATGGCCATCGCACTTTTTCTGGACGACCGGGACGAGTAGTCCCGCACCGCTCGGCCGCCCATGCGTGGCCAAGTCCCTCCCGGCTCGGGAGATTGCAAATCAAACGTTTTTTGGAAAGATCAACATGCACATGCCCTTCTGGGAATTCGTGATGACCGATAACCCCGACCTCGGACGCATCCTTGACCATGCGGGGCATTCCGCCTGGGATGCCCCGTGCGGCGGCACCTGGTCCTCGTCCGATCCGTTCGGGATCTAAGCCCGGCACTCGGTTCCCTTGGGGCCCTGGGGCAATATCTGCCTCAGGGCCTTTCCTTTTGGCGCTTCGCCGCCGCGGAGCTACGCGGTCGCGATCTTCTACGCGGCGGAACTACACGCTCGACTCGTTCCTCTGAGTCCCGGCGATCTGCCGATCGCCTTGCCCTCGAACCGTTTGGTTCGGGGCTTTTTTTTGCGTTGGGCGTTTGGGTCAGATCTCTGCCCAAGTGAGGACCGCCGTGCGGGTGGGTTGCGCGAATCGCGCGACGCGAGACTACTTTCGCGCGATTCGCGCAGGGGGTGACAGGCTGAAGCGTCCCCGGCTCCGGCTCCGGCTCCGGCTCCGGCTCCGGCTCCGTCAATCTAGTCCGTTCCGGCCGGCGACGCAGTTATGGGCGCTCGAAATTTCCATTCGCTAAAGGAGCCTCGCCGTAGCGGATGGAAAGGGGCCGGGCACGCAAGTGCCGCCGAATTACCAGGCGCTATAGGCGAATCTCCCCGGCGCGGCTCAGGCCTAGCCGGTGGGGAGTTCCCCACTTCAACCTGGAAATCGATGAACGCTCTCAACAAGATCCTTGCCGCCCTCAGCGGCGCCAACCACCCCGCAATCCCGGCAGCGAAAGCCGTCATGGAAGCGGTCAAACGCCGCCTTCGCGCTCGCCAGACCAAGCCCGCGGTCACCCAGCAGGCCAATGCGCCCCTTCTGCAGTTGGCAAGGCCGGAAAGCCGCGAAACTCCACGCGAGCCCATGGTGGTCAAGAAGGCCAGCGCGTCCCCTCCGCGGCCGGCGGAGCTGGAAAGCCGCGAGCCCTCGCGCGCACAGTGGCAACATGTCGTCGAGCGCGCGGCGGAGCGGATCGCGAACAAGGAGTCCGACGCTGCTCCCGCCTATCCTGTCGATGCGCTCGGCGACTTGGCCGACGTGGTCAAGATCGTTGCAAGCCAGGCCCAACTTGAACAGGCACTGCCCGCTCAAGCCTTCCTCGCCGCAGCTTCGCTCCTGACCGCGGCTGTGTATAAGGTCGAATCACTGACCGGACCCAAGCCGCTGAACCTCTACTTCCTGACCGAGGCCAGTTCGGGCGATGGCAAGACCACCGGAGAGAACATCGCGCTGGCGCCCGTCATCAGCTGGGAAAAGGCCCATCCGGATCGCCGCCTTCTCCTTCGCGACGGCACGGTGCCTGCCATCTTGCGCGACCTCGGCAAGGTCCAGTATGGGGTTCTGGGCTTCATGTCCAGCGAAGGCGGCGTGTTCTTCGGCAGCTACTCGTTCAAGGGCGAGAACAAGCTGTCGACTGGAGCGACCTTGAACGCTCTGTGGGATTCGGGCGAGCTCTCGTATTCGAGGGTCACGTCGGGAGAGAACGTCCACCTGTACGACCGTCACCTGGTTATGTCGCTGGCCGCGCAACCCCGCGCAACCGGCGCCATCATTTGCGATCAACTCCTGGCAGATGTCGGCTTCCTTCCGCGACTTCTGTATGCCATCCCTCCGGAGTCAAAGCCGCGCCTGGGACGTGCATTCAACCTGGCAACGAACGAGTCCATGCTCGCCTACTGCGCCCGTGCCGCGTCCCTCCTCTCTCTCCTCAGTGAAGAACGCGAGCTGCAGGTGCTCTCCCTGGAGCCGGACGCACGAGAGTTCCTGGTCCGTGCCTTCGAAGGCTACGAATACGAGGCCAAGAAGGGTTCCATGCAGCACATCCGCCCTTTCGCTATCCGGGCGACGGAGCAAGTCTGTCGCCTTTCAGGCGTGCTCGCGGCCTGGGGTGGTCGATCGTCCGTGTGCCTGCGCGACGTTTCGTCCGCCAAGCAGCTGGTGGACTACTCGCTTGCCTGCTGGTCCCACGCGCTCGTCACTGCGCCGGACGCCATGAAGGACGAAGCGGCCCTGCGGATCGTGACGTACATGGCGGAGCACGGCGGCACCATGAGCGACAAGCTCAACCTCGGGCCGGAACCGCGAAAGGCGGAGGGCCGGCGCGCGGCTCTCGACCTGCTCATGCACCTCGGCTTGGTCCGCCAAGTCGGCCGCCGCTTCGAGCTGATCCCGTAATTCCGTGACTTGCGGCCCCGGGGGGCCGCGATTCGCGCGACGCACGTGTGTGTCGCGCGAATCGCCCCGGCCACCCGTGCAGCAGCCCACTAGAACAACAAGGCGAGGCTGCGCGTCTCGCCATCCAGATCACAGCCCTCTGTTCGGTTGAGGGCTTCGATCGCCACACATAGCACGAGACGCCCTTGCAGCCGGCGGCTGCATGATGCAAGCGCGGTGAAGCTGCGCGCGGTCCACCGCGTATCCGTCGCCGTCGGACTCCACGACCTCCGCCCAGGTTCGGGCATATCGCTCGCATGTAGTCGTCCCTTCCGAAATGACCCACAGCCACCTGGTCCTGGGCGTGAGCAGAGGAAGGATTGAACGCATTTTGGCCATCAGTTCTCGTCTTCCCTTCGAGGTGATCTCCACCTCAATGCACACCGTGGTCTCGATGCCGTTCTGGTCAATGTGCCGCACCAGGAGATCCGGCCGTGCAGCGGCATCGATGCTGCGCAGCTCACGATCGCCCTTGAGACGGCGCAGGCTCGGCAGGTCGGTCTGCAGGCGCGCCACAGCTTCTCGCTGGACGGCGACTTCATGCGCAAGTCGGGACAGCGTGAGCCGCTCGGGATGTGTCAAGTAGCTCACTCGCCGGCGCAAAGCGAACTCGCCCAGCCTCACCCCCGCGGCGGTGAGCGCCCAAACGGCAACCGCGGACATGGGGACAGCTACCCGCCGGAGAAGTCCGGCCCGCTGCAGCCGCGCGCAAATCCCCCTGGCCTTCACCCGTAGCACCTCCCGCAAGATCGCTTCCGTGCTGTGGCCCATCACGGCCAGCCAGGCGCAAACCAACTGCGCCTTCTCTTGCGCGCGTTCTTGCGGCGTCTGGTCTTCGAGGCTGTCGCGGGGGCACTTTGGGCGCATGGCGTGTCGGTCTTGGTTGTGATCAGCCGTGTAGCGCTGCGGGCGCCCGTGCGGCACCACATGCGCGCGTACATTCGCGTTACATGCGCACCTGCGCGCGCAGTCTCCGGGTTGGACTTGGGATCCCCGGGGTACCGCCGACTCGCCGCAAAGCGGCGACCGCGCTAGGGCGCGGCGGGGTCGGCTCGGGCCTGGACGGCCCGCCCCCTGCTTGCGCGGCCTGCCGCTTCGCGGCCGGGTCCCCGGCGCGCCGTGTCTGTCGCGGCCTGCACGGCCACCGACCGCTTGCGCTCAGCCACCGCCCCGGGGACCCGGCCGCTGCCGGGGCCGGGGCTTCGCCCCCACGGAGCCGACCCGCGGTGGGCCGCGGGCCACTCCGCCCTGCGGGCTCCGTTTCGTGCACCGCGGCGCCCCCACGCTCCGGGACCGTGGGCGGTCCCGGAGTGGGCCGCTGTCGCGACCCACCGCTTCGCGGCTTTACGCCGGCCTGCCGGCCCGCGTTTGGGCCCGCCCTGGGGGTCGGGCGCATGCCCGCTCCTGGTACAGGAGCGGGCATCTACCAGACCATGGTTCCGCATCTGGCAGTTATCCTGTCGAGCTAAATCGCCGGTGTTCTGTCCGGACAAGATCTTGAGAAGTTTGCAGGGATGAACCAGGACCTAAAAAAGACCCTTTGGGCGGCCGCCGACAAGCTGCGCTCCTCGATGGATGCCGCCGAGTACAAACACATTGTCCTCGGCCTCATATTCCTCAAGTACATCTCAGACGCATTTGACGAGCGACGGGCCCAACTCCAGGCCGCGTTTGCGGACCCGTCTACCGACCTCCACCTGCCCGACGCGGAGGACCACGCCGAGGCCTTGGAGGAGCGGGACTACTACACGATGGCCAACGTCTTCTGGGTACCGGCGCCGGCGCGCTGGGAGTCCATTCGCGCCCAGGCCAAGCAGGCCGACATCGGGGTCCGCATCGACGCCGCGCTGGAAGCCATCGAGGCGGACAACCCGCGCCTGAAAGGCATCCTGGACAAGCGCTTCGGCCGGACGCAGCTCGAACCCGGCCGCCTGGGCGAACTGGTAGACCTGATTTCGGCCATCGGCTTCGGCGAAGGGCATCACGCCAAGGACCTGCTCGGCGAGGTCTACGAGTACTTCCTGGGTCAGTTCGCCAGCGCCGAGGGGAAGAAGGGCGGACAGTTCTACACGCCGGCATCGGTGGTGAAGGTGCTGGTCGAGGTGCTGGCCCCGCACCAGGGCCGTGTCTATGACCCCTGTTGCGGCTCGGGTGGCATGTTCGTGCAGAGCGAAAAATTCATCGAGGCGCACGGCGGCAAGGCCGACGACATTAGCATCTACGGCCAGGAGTCGAATCCCACCACCTGGCGTTTGGCGCAAATGAACCTCGCGATCCGCGGCTTTGCCGCCGACCTGGGCAAGGAGCCAGCCGACACCTTTCACCGCGACCAGCATCCGGACCTGCGTGCCGACTATGTGCTGGCAAACCCGCACTTCAATGACAGCCAATGGGGTGGCGATCGCCTGACGGAGGACCGCCGCTGGGCGTACGGCGCGCCGCCGGCGGGCAACGCGAACTACGCCTGGCTACAGCACGTCCTGCACCACCTGAGCCCACGCGGCCAAGCCGGCGTGGTGCTGGCCAACGGCAGCATGAGCGGCAACCAGAACAACGAGGGTGCCATCCGCAAGGCGATGGTCGAAGCCGACTTGATCGACGTCATGGTGGCGCTTCCGCCGCAGCTTTTCTTCAACACACAGATCCCTGCCTGCCTCTGGTTCCTGTCCAAGGACAAGAGCGGTGCCGCCGTCCCAGGCAGCAGGATGGGCCGCGACCGGCGCGGCGAAGTGCTCTTTATCGACGCCCGCAAGCTCGGTCGCATGGCTACGCGCGTTAACCGCGTGTTCGATGACCACGACGTGGCGAAGATCGCGGCCACCGTGCACCGCTGGCGCGCCGATGGTGAGGATGGTTCCGACGAGTCGTATGCGGACGTTCCCGGCTTCTGCCGCGCCGCGAAGCTGGCCGAGGTTGCCGAGCACGGTCACGTGCTAACACCAGGGCGCTATGTGGGCTCAGAGGCCGCCGAGGACGACGACGAAGCGTTCAACGAGAAGATGGAGCGGCTGACCACGGAGCTGGCCGAGCAGATGGCTAAGGGGGCGGAGCTGGATGCCGTGATTCGGGAGAAACTAGGAGCCATGGGCTATGCAGTCTGAGTTGCCCTGGTTCAAGCTCGAGGACGTCGTTGAGGACATCGTGGACCGGCGCGGGGTTACCCCGTTAAAGCTCGGCGGAGACTTCACCTCAATGGGACACAGAGTTGTTTCTGCGAAGCTTGTAAAGGGCGGGCGCGTTCAACTCGATGCGGATGAGGCGCGCTTTGTCGATGAACGCCTCTATAGGAAGTGGATGCGCACGCCACTTCGTCGGGGCGACGTCATCATGACGTCGGAAGCTCCCTTGGGCGAAGTGGCTTTCCTCGGAGAGGACGTCGATTGGGTACTGGGGCAGCGGCTATTCGCAATTCGCCCCCAGGCAGGTCGTCTGCACGGCCGCTTTCTGTACTACGCGCTGCAGAGTGACAAAGTCCGAGCTGACATACTCGGTCGCGCCTCCGGTACGACCGTACAGGGAATTCGACAGGCAGAACTGCGCCTTGTTCAAGTGCCGGTGCCCGAGTTCCACAAGCAGGTCGAAATCTCCGAGTTGCTGGGAGTCTTAGACGACCGAATCGACCTGCTGCGCGAAGCCAACATCACTCTCGAATCCATCGCGCAAGCCCTGTTCAAGAGCTGGTTCGTCGACTTCGAACCCGTACGCGCTAAGGCAGAAGACCGCGAGCCGGAAGGGATGGACGCCGCCACGGCGGCGCTGTTCCCTGCCCATTTCGAGGAATCGGCTTTAGGCTTGATTCCGAAAGGGTGGAGTTACCGTCCCGCAGAGCAGTTGTTCGATGTTGGTATCGGGAAGACGCCGCCGCGAAAAGAGCCGCAGTGGTTTTCAGAGGGCGACGGCGACGTCCGCTGGCTATCCATCAAGGACATGGGCGACGAAGGCGCAATAGCGAGCAGGAGCTCAGAGTTCCTGTCACACGAGGCGGTGTCGAAGTTCAATGTGCGCATCGTCCCGAGTCGTACAGTGCTAGTGAGTTTCAAGCTAACGGTGGGGAGGCTCTCAATCACCGACGGCCCCATGTGCACGAACGAAGCTATCGCGCATTTCAAAGCCCGCGGGGACTCCCCGCCATTCACGTACCTGTATTGCTACCTCAAGGCGTTCGACTTTCGGACCTTGGGCAGTACGTCCTCCATTGCAGACGCGACGAATTCAAAGGCGGTGAAGGCGCTACCAGTGTTGGTCCCGTCGAGGGAGTTAGTTGCGGCATTCCACAGCGCAGTGAACGCGCTGTTCGAAAGAATGTACGTGCAGAAGGTGCACTGGCGTACGCTCGAAGACCTTCGAGGCACCCTGCTGCCCGGCCTCATTTCCGGCAAGCTCCGCCTCGCAGACGCCCACTCTCGACTTGAAGAGGCCACCGCATGAGCGGCATCAGCGAGGACGCTGTCGAACAGGCCATGCTCGAATGGCTCTCTGGCCTGGGTTGGTCTACTGCCCACGGCCCCGACATCTCCCCGCCTGACGCTAGGAGCGCGGGCACCGAGCGCGCCAACTACCGCGAGGTTGCGCTGCCCGGCCGGCTGCGCGAGGCCATCACACGGCTGAATCCGCACATCCCGCCCGGGGCCCGCGACGACGCGCTGCGCCGTGTGCTCAACCCCAACGTTCCGGGCTTGGCCAACGCCAACCGTCAGGTGCACCGCTGGCTCGTTGACGGTGTGCCCGTGGAGTTCCAGAAGGACGGCGATACACGCGGGGACCGCGTGCGGCTGCTGGACTTCGCCGACGTGTCGGCCAACGACTGGCTTGCGGTCAACCAGTTCAGCGTGCAGGGACCGAAAGTCACACGCCGGCCTGACGTGGTGCTGTTCGTGAACGGCCTGCCTTTGGTGGTCGTCGAACTGAAGAACCCTGGCGACGAGGACGCCGACATCTGGGCGGCCTGGAACCAGCTCCAAGCCTACCAGCAGGACATCCCCGACCTGTTCCACGCCAACGCGCTGCAGGTCATCAGCGACGGCATCCAGGCTCGCATGGGCTCGCTCACAAGCGACCGCGAGCGCTTCATGGCCTGGCGCACCATCGATGGCGTGGCCACTGATCCGCTCGGCGCGATGCGCGAGCTGGAGACGCTGGTGCTGGGCCTGTGCCAGCGCGAGCTGCTGCTGGAGTACTTGCGCCACTTCATCCTATTCGAGGACGATGGCCGCTTGGTAAAGAAGGTGGCGGGCTACCATCAGTTCCACGCCGTGCGGGCCGTGGTGCAGAGCGTGCTGAGGGCCTCAGCCCCGGGCGGCACCCGCAAGGGCGGCGTGGTGTGGCACACCCAGGGCGCAGGCAAGAGCATCGAGATGACCTGCTTGGCCGGCGCGCTGATGGCACACCCGGGCATGGGCAACCCAACGCTGCTGGTGGTGACCGACCGCAACGACTTGGACAACCAGCTCTTTGGCGTGTTCGCCGCCGCCAGCGAGATGCTTCGCGAGACGCCCGCGCAGGCCGACACCCGGCCCGAACTGCGCCGGCTGCTGGCCAACCGTCCCTCGGGCGGCATCATCTTCACGACGATCCAGAAGTTCACACCGGGCGAGGACGAGGACACCTTCCCCGTGCTCTCCGACCGGCGCAACATCGTCGTCATTTGCGACGAGGCGCATCGGAGTCAGTACGGCTTCGGGGCCCGGCTGACGCCGCCAGCTCCGCCGGCGGTGAGTTCACAACCCGCGCAGTTCGTCCCCGGATCGGTCGGTCCCTTGGCCACCGGCGACGAGTCGCAGGCGGCCGCGCAGGGGTATGCGGCAGCAGCCAGCCGCATGCAGGTGGGCTACGCCCAGCACCTTCGCGATGCTCTCCCTGGCGCGACCTTCGTGGCGTTCACCGGAACTCCGGTGAGCTTGGACGACCGTGACACGCGTGCAGTGTTCGGAGACTACGTCCACATTTACGACATCGAGCAGGCGGTGCGCGACGGCGCAACCGTGCCCATCTACTACGAAAGCCGCCTCGCTAGGCTGGAGCTGAAGGAGGCGGACGCGACAGCTTTGGACAGCGAAGTCGATGAACTGGCTGAGGACGAGGAAAGCGACGCCGCCAAGGTGGCGAAGCTGCGCCGCTGGGCGGCGCTGGAGCAATTGGTCGGAGCGCCGCCGCGCATCCAGAAAGTAGCGGCCGACATCGTGGCCCACTTCGAGAACCGCCTGACAGCCATGGACGGCAAGGCCATGGTTGTGGCAATGAGCCGCGACATCTGCGTGCACCTGTACAACGCCATCGTCGCCCTGCGGCCAGACTGGCACAGCGACGACCCGATGCAGGGCGCGATCAAAGTGGTGATGACGGGCTCGGCCTCGGACAAGGCGTTGCTGAAGCCGCACATCTACCCCAAGGACGTGCGCAAGCGACTGGAGACGCGCTTCAAGAACCCGGCCGAGCCGTTCAAGCTGGTGATCGTCCGCGACATGTGGCTAACAGGCTTCGATGCGCCTTGTCTGCACACGATGTATGCGGACAAGCCGATGCGCGGGCACAACCTGATGCAGGCTATCGCTCGGGTGAACCGCGTCTTCAAGGACAAGCCCGGCGGCCTGGTGGTTGACTACATCGGCATCGCTAACGAGCTGAAAGCGGCGCTGGCCGCATACACGCAGGCGCACGGCCGCGGCAAGCCGACCATCGACGCGCACGAGGCGCTGGCCGTGCTGCAGGAGCAGATGGACGTGCTGCACGACATGCTGCACGGCGTCGAGTACGGCGATTTCCGCAGCAAGGCCTGGCAGCTGTTGCCGGCAGTGGCCAACCACGTGTTGGGTCTGGACGACGGCAAGAAGCGCTTCGCGGACGGGGTGCTGGCCGCGAGCAAGGCCTTTGCCCTGTGCTGCACGCTGGATGACGCCCTGGTGTGGCGCGACGAACTGGCCTTCCTGCAGGCAGTCAAGGCGGCGCTGACCAAGCACGCCGGCACAGACAAGAAGCTGACAGACGAGCAGAAAGAACACGCGTTGCGGCAGATCATCAGCCGCGCCGTCGTCAGCGATGAGGTTATCGACATCTTCTCCGCCGCCGGCCTGAAGCGGCCCGACATCGGGGTTCTGTCCGAAGAGTTCCTGGAAGACGTGCGCCACATGAAAGAGCGCAACCTGGCCGTCGAACTGCTGGAGCGGCTGCTGAAGGGGGAGATCAAATCGCGCTTCAAGACCAACGTGGTACAGAGCGCCAAGTTCTCCGAACTGCTTCAACAGAGCCTGACCCGTTACCGGAACCGCGCCGTCGAGACGGCCCAGGTCATCGAAGAACTGATCGAGATGGCCAAGAAGTTTCAGGAAGCCGCCCAGCGCGGCGAGAGCCTGGGCCTGAACCACGACGAACTGGCCTTCTACGACGCCTTGGCCACCAACGAGGCGGCGGTGCGCGACCTGGGCGACGAGACGCTGAAGAAGATCGCGGTCGAACTGACCCAGAACCTGCGCAAGTCGGTCACGGTGGACTGGGCCAAGCGCGAGACGGTCCGCGCCAAGCTGCGCGTGATGGTCAAGACCCTGCTGCGCCGGTACAAGTATCCGCCGGACCGGCAGGAGGAGGCGACGGAGACCGTGCTCAGACAGGCGGAGTCGCTGTCGGCCGAGTGGGTGTCGGCGTGACGCGCACATCGCAGCAAAGAAAAAGCCCCGAGAGGCGCGTAGCCGGCTCGGGGCTGGTATCAAGAGGAACTAATCGTCTGGCGTTGACCGCTGAACGGACCCAGCGCCCACTGGAGGTTCTTGCTACGTGTTTTCGTTCTGCCGTGTAGCTCAGTTGGTGTTCAAATCCACGCCCTCTCGGGCGACACCCTTACGGGCGCTACGAGGCGCTACGCATCTCGTAACTCAAGTATACCGTTCAGCCCGCTCTGGGCGGCAGCAGGCCAGCGAGCTGAAGGTAGCCGTCGCTGACTACTTCGCAGGCCGATTAAGGACTTCCGCCGCCGCAAGGCCGTTGCCGAAATAGAACAAGGAATAATTTTCCGTTGGAAACGGCGCAAATCGTGCTATTGTTGAGCCTCGAAAGGACTCACCATGGTCGTGATGACAGCTGCCCAGGCGGAATCGTTCTTTGGCCCGTATTTCGACATCCTGCGCCGCGTGGTTCGCGAGGCGTGGGATGACTGGAAGACAAATCCACTGGCGCCCCAGGTGCAGCACAAGCGTGTCCGAGCTTCGTGCGTGTGGAACCAGTTCATCGCCGGGGCGAAGCGCGCATTCAGCGAAGACAGCAACGTGCGGGTCGAGACCATGCGGGAGTGGGAGGGTCTGCTCTTCCACAACAAGGTGTTCGTGAGGTTCAAGAAGGCATCGAAAGCTCTCTTGTCCCGCAACTACCCCACGCCCCTGGCCCTCGCGTATCACGATCAACAGAATGATCTCTTCGGCTCCGGCGTGAAGCGGCTGGAGCTGGTCTACGTGTTGGACGAGTCCGAAACCGAATTGGAGCGTATCTGCCTCGTGCAGCGCCATCGCGAATACATCGCTTGGCACCTGGACCTGCTGGGTGGCGGTGACGACCGGCAGGAGGTGCTGCCGTTTGCGCCGCAAGCGCCCGCTGGCCCGTCGGTGGCGAAACGCGTGCTGAAGTCAAAAAGGAGCAAAGAAAATGGTGGCGGCAAACACGGCACGGGTGGAGGAGCGTAGCGAAGCGTTCCGACATGAGTTGTTAGGCGTCCGTCGGCGGATGCTCGGCCTGAGCCAAGCGGAAGTCGCCGAGCGCGCCGGTATCAGCCAGGCTTCCTACTCCAAGTTGGAACAGGGGCTGAAGCCGATAACCGAGGCAACCCTGGCGCAGTTCTCGAATGTCTTGAGCTGCCCACGCAGCTTTTTCTTTCAACCGGAGCGAGAGTACGGGCCGCCGATGAGCGCCCATCCCATGTACCGCAAGCGCGCCTCCGTCGGACAGAAGGTGCTGGACAAGCTGATCGCGGAGTTCAACGTGCGCATTGCGCACACGCGAACGCTCCTGCGGAGTGTCGACTTCGAGCCGGAGCTGACCCTGCCAGCCTGCGATCCCGACGACTTCAGTGGCGGGGCGGCGGAAGTCGCAGGTGCGGTGCGGCGTGCTTGGTATCTGCCTCGGGGACCCGTTGCCTCTGTGACCGAGTGCTTGGAGCGCGCGGGGTGCATTGTCATGCGCTGCGACATGGACCAGGCCAAGATTGACGCGGCTAGCTACCGCGTGCCGGGGCTGCCGCCGATCATCTTCGTGAACAGCGCTCTCCCAGGCGATCGACTTCGCTTCACGCTTGCTCACGAACTCGGCCACCTGGTCATGCATGCCTATCCCTCGCCTGAGATGGAGCAGCAGGCCGACGCATTTGCGTCGGCGTTCCTGATGCCAGCCGACGACATCCGGCCGGAGCTCTCGGGTCTCACGCTTGCGAAGGCGGCCGCGATGAAGCCGATCTGGAAAGTGTCGATTGGCGCACTTGTGTACCGCGCTTCCGACCTCGAGGCCATTCGGCCAACACAGGTGGAGTACTTGTGGAAGGTGCGCGCCGCAAAAGGCTGGAGCACGCGCGAGCCCGTGGCGTTCGACATCCCGGTGGAGGAACCCACTTTGGTGCCTGGCCTTTTCGAGCACAGTCTGGAAGAAGGAGGCCTGTCGCTCGAAGAGCTTGGCCAGGTGCTGCACATGAACCTCGACGAGTTGCAGCGCCTCTATCAGCTACAGCCGGCGCAGCCGCGGCTTCGCCGGGTTAAATGAGCCCGTCCGCGACGCGCCGAAGAGATTACGTGAACAGCGGCGGTTGTTCCCGCTTCACCTCGATGTCGTGGTTGGAAGGGCCGCCGGTCGAGATTGGCTGAATCGGTCTCCCGAGCAAAAGGAAATCAGGGATGCTCAGGGGAAGCACTGTTTTCAACTCCCCCTTTGCATCGCCCCTAAGCTTTTCTCTGAGTTCCATCAGGAGCCGGCCTAAGACGTTCTCCCCGACCAAACATGCTTCGTCTGCAGAGAGCTTAGCCCCCCAGTAGGCATCCTTCCTGGATCGCTCCACGATGGGCAGTTCGCCAGTAGATAGCAGCAGTCGACCGAACGTCTCGTAGTTCTGTGCAAGCTTTACGCGTAAACACCAACGCATCACCTTCGCACGCACTTGATCCCAGTCCGAACGAGTGTGCTCTCGATGCGGCTTGCTCTTCATCTTTGCGGTCATTGGGCTCGTCTGCTCAATGATTTCGCGTTGCACGTGCGGAAGGTGCGGGAAACGGCAGCACTGATACAACGCCTCTGATGTCAGGATCCGCACCCCGTTTACCCGCAGGGGGTAGCCGGATGCCATGTTCGACAACCCGCCGAAGTCCTCCTTCGTGCGGTAAACCACCACCACCTGGTCAGCCGCGTAGGTACGGAGGCTCTCAGAAATCAATGTCGTCCCAGTCGAAGTGACCATAGGTCTTTCGTGGCAACAGCGGGTACCAGTCAAGTGCACCCGATGTGCCTTCAAGCTTGCCCCACCAGAGTGCCAGGGGACAGTTGTTCGGGCAGTTCCTGTAAGTAACGTAGGTTGCACCGAACCCCACCCCGAACGGGCCGCAGCCCAGGGGGCGGATGAAGGCTTTCGGATTGTTTACCTGCGACAGGATTTTGACGCCGGCAATGAGCAGTTCGCTTTCGAGGAGCTGGCGACCTTGCTCCGAGGTGAACACCCCGACGGGGCCGCCCGGAACTCTAAGAACCAAGGGGTTCTTCTTCTCTGCCGCGACGTACTCTTGTACAGCTTTGACGTTCGGAACGACGGCCGGCCACAGAACGCCAGAAACGTCCTTCCGATTTTTCTGGTTCTCGATCTCGGCGCACCGCCACCACCGGAAGGTGATCTGCTTTTTCGCATCCCTTGCTGCCTGCGGCAGCTGCTTTTGGCCCTGCCAATACTGTCCGCTGGTATGGAAGGCCATCAAGATCACGTTAACGTGCGCTTGGCCTGGCGCAGCATTAGCAATCCAGTCCCGCAGGTCCGTTGCGACCCTGCCGCCGGTGAACAGGATGTCATCCAAGTAGATGTAGTCGCGACCTCCACCGCAGTCCTTCAACTTCAGGCCGAGAGCCGACTGCAGGGCAGAGTCGAACAAGGCCAGCATCTCCTTTTGGCTCTTCCCGTTTTTCTGAATCTTCAGGAAGTTGGCTTTGGCCCAGTAGGACTTCGGGTCCCCTCCTGTAAGGTCCTTATTCGTCACCAGCATCGTGAGGAACTTCATCACGTCGTCCTTGGTGACGAAGCATTCCTTCATGACATGGTCGACTTCCCGCAGAAAGTCTAGTTGTGTCGCTTTGGTGAACTGAGATGCCCACTTGTCGACGTGCTCAGGCGTTGCCTTGATCTCCCCTTCGTACGTCTTGATGGTGTCCGCGATGGACATGCACAGCTGATCGCGCTCCGTCATGGTCCCCCCAAAACGCTCATGGTACTCAGCTGTAACAACCTGGCAACCTGGAAATCGCTGGCACCCGGCCCGGTGTCGCCGCCGACGAGCCTGTTACACTGACTGCAGCACAGACGCGTGGGGCAGGCCGAAAAAAAGGCTTGAAGCTCCTGAGGGCGCCGAGTGGCCAATGGTCTCCCATCAGCCACCCCAGTTTTCCCGGCAGCTGCCAAGTGCCGGATCCGTCAGGGCCCCTTCCGGGGCCTTTCGTTTTTCTTCGGCCTGTCGGGGGCGCCGGCGACGAGGCCCACGAGCGATGGACGATGAGGTCCTTCCCGCCCCGTTGACCGGGGCGGCTGCCGTCGGCAGGAGCCCGGCTCGGCCGATTTCCGGCCCCGCAATCCTGGTGGGCCAGCTCAGAACAGCGTCCCGGACGACGGCTTCGGCGGTCGCACGGTTCGCACGCTGCTGGCCTTGGGCGCGCGCGGCGGCAGGGGCGAGGGTGTCGCCACCAGCGGCCTGTGCCACTGCCGCAGGTAGGCGGGCGCGTCCTGCACCCGGCAGGTCAGCCAGTTCCCATAGTCCTCGGGATCGAGGATGACGACCATGCGCTTCTCATCCTCGGGTCGTTGGAAGCGCCGCATCAGCGGATGCGTGTCGGCGTTGACGGTCAGCATGGCGAAGCTGAACACCTCGCGGCCGTCCGGATGCCGCCACTGGCGGTAGATGCCGGCGACCCCGAACGGCACGAAACCTTCCTGGTGGATGGCCCAACGGACGGACTGGCCCGTTTCCCAGTTCGGCTCATAGAGCGCCTCACAGGGGATGACGCAGCGCCACCCACGGGCCCACGACTCGCGGAAGCTGGGCAGCCGTTGCACCGTTTCGCTGCGGGCGTTGTAGGTGCGCCGGCCGAACGCCAGCTCCGTGGCGAAATCCGGCAGCAGCCCGAAGATGCCGTCGTCCACGATGCGCTCGAAGCCCGAGCCATCCTCCGCCAGCCGGATGAAAGGGGCCAGCCCCAGCGGCCAGGTGTCCACAGGCTCGTCGTCGCGGTCGCGTGTCACCCCGAAGAACGCGAGCAGCCGGTCCCGGCGGCTGACGGGGATGTAGTTCGAGCACATGGCGCGCATCGTACCCACGGGGCTGCTGCCACGTCGCTCTCGCAGTCCGCAGTGCGGCGCGGAGCGGACGGCCTGCGGCGTGAACGGCCTGTCGGCCTGCCCCGGATGGTGGCGCGGCGGACGCGGCCACCCGCCTGGAAGGAGCGGGCGGCCCCGATCGCAGGCGGGCGTTCAGTCGCGCAGCGACAGCAGCCGGTTGGTGCGCAACGCCACCAGGGTGCAGACCGCGCCCGACAGCAGGTACAGGCTCACCGCGCCCAGGCCGAAACGGGCCGACAGGGCCAGGGCCACCAGCGGTGCGAATGCCGCGCCGATCAGCCAGGCCAGGTCGGCCGTCAAGGCCGCGCCGGTGTAGCGCAGCCGCGGAGCGAAGTTCGACGTCACCGAGCCTGCGGACTGGCCGTACGACAGGCCCAGCAGCACGAAGCCGATCAGGATGAAGGCGTCCTGCGCCAGCTCGCTGCCGCCCAGCAGCCAGGGCGTGGCCAGGCTGAAGACGCCGATCGCGATGGCCAGCGTGCCCAGCGTGTTGCGGCGGCCGATGCGGTCGGCCAGCACGCCCGACAGCGGAACCGCCACCGCGCCCAGCACGGCGCCGAGCAGCTCGACGCGCAGGAAGCCGCCGATCTCCTGCTGGTCGTAGAGGTTCACCCAGGACAGCGGGAAGATCGTGACCAGGTGGAACAGGGCGTAGGAGGCGAGGGCGGCGAAGGCGCCGATGAAGACGTTGTGACCCTGGGTGGCGAACAGTTCGCGCACGCCACACGGCTCCAGTTCGGCTGCCTGCAGCCCGCGCTCGTACTCGTGCGTGACGACCAGGCGCAGGCGGGCGAACAGCGCCACCACGTTGATGGCAAAGGCGGCGAAGAAGGGATAGCGCCAGCCCCAGGTCAGGAAGTCGGTGGCCGAGAGGCTGTTCCAGACATAGGCGAACACGCCGCTGGCGACCAGGAAGCCGACGGGCGCACCCAGCTGGCCCATCATCGCGTACCAGCCGCGCCGGTTCTCGGGCGCGTTCAGCGCCAGCAGCGACGGCAGGCCGTCCCACGAAGCGCCCAGTGCCAGGCCCTGGCCGATGCGGCACAAGGTCAGCAGGGCGATGGCGGCGGCGCCGGCGGTGGCGTAGCCCGGCAGCAGCGCCATCGAGACCGTCGAGCTGCCCAGCAGGAACAGCGCGACCGTCAGCTTCACCCCGCGGCCGAAGCGCCGCTGGATCGCCATGCCCGCCAGGGTGCCCAGCGGACGCACGACAAAGGCCAGCGCGAACAGCGCGAAAGCCCACAGCGTGCCTTCGAGCCGGTCGGCGAAGGGGAAGAACACGGCGGGGAACACCAGGACCGAGGCGATGCCGTAGACGAAGAAGTCGAAGTACTCGGATGCGCGTCCGATCACCACGCCGACCGCGATGTCGCCCGGGGCGAGCCGCGCTTCATCGGCAGAGTTCCCGGGGTTGGCGCCATGGGCGCCGGCGGACGTGTGGAGCGTGGAGTGGAGGGGGGCGGTGCCGGCAGGTGACATGGGGTGTGGCGGAGGCGGACGGCTGGGGGACTGGGACAATTTGTCCAATCGTTGATTTGCGTCAAGAAGGATACATTGACCATCGCCGCGCAACAGGTGTTTTCCCTGGGCGTGGGCCAGCACGATGACATTCCCCGCATTCCGTCACAAGGCGATCCGGCACACCGGGTTCGCTGCCCTCGGCCTGTCGCTCGCGGGCTGCAACACGATCGTGATGAAGCCGCACGGCGACATCGCGGTCCAGCAGGCGCAGCTGATCGTGACGTCCACCTTCCTGATGCTGCTGATCATCGTGCCGGTGATCGCGCTGACCCTGTTCTTCGCCTTCCGCTACCGGCAATCGAACACCGAGGCCACCTACGCCCCGGACTGGGACCATTCCACCCGGCTCGAGCTGATCATCTGGGGTGCGCCGCTCTTGATCATCATCGCGCTGGGCGCCATCACCTGGATCAGCACCCACAAGCTGGACCCGTACCGCCCCCTCGAGCGGATCGACGCGCAGCGGGCCTTGCCGGCCTCGGTCAGGCCGCTGGTGGTGAACGTGGTGGCGATGGACTGGAAGTGGCTGTTCGTGCTGCCCGAGCAGGGCGTGGCCACGGTCAACGAACTGGCTGCACCGGTCGACAGGCCGATCGAGTTCCGCATCACGGCCTCGAGCGTGATGAACACGTTCTACGTTCCCGCCCTGGCCGGGATGGTCTACGCCATGCCCGGGATGGAGACCCGGCTGAACGCGGTCATCAACCGGGCCGGCGTGTACGACGGGCTGTCGGCCAACTACAGCGGTGCAGGCTTCTCGGACATGCGCTTCAAGTTCCACGGCATGACCGACGCCGGTTTCGCCGCTTGGGTGGAGGCGCACCGCGCGGCAGCCGAGCCGCTCACGCGCGAGGCCTACCTGAAGCTGGAGCAGCCCAGCCAGCGCGAGCCGGTGCGCCGCTTCGCCTCGGTGGACCCCGGCCTGTGGGACGCCATCGTCAACCGCTGCGTCGACGGCAAGAAGATGTGCATGCACCAGATGATGGAAATCGACGCGGCCGGCGGCGCCGGCAAGGGTGGCGTGGACGGCCTCACGCAGCAGGACTGGAACGGCGCGCCGCGCAGTGTCGTCTCCGCGCTGTGCACGCCGGCCAACCCGCTCGGACTGCCCGTCGCGCTGGCCCCGCAGCCGGCCGTCGCCAACTGAATGGAACCCGGGCGGCCCCGCCGATGCGGACCGCCAATGCCTGAGACCCTCGAATGCCCGACCTGAGACAACTGATCCTCGGCCGCCTCACCTCGGAGGCGATCCCCTACCACGAGCCGATCCTGCTCGCCACCTTCGCGATGGTGGTGCTGGGTGGCGCGGTGGTGCTGGGCGTGCTGACCCGGCTGCGCCTGTGGGGGCCCCTGTGGCGCGACTGGTTCTGCAGCATCGACCACAAGAGGATCGGCATCATGTACATGGTGCTCGGACTGGTGATGCTGCTGCGCGGCTTCGCCGATGCGATCATGATGCGCGCCCAGCAGGCGATCGCCTTCGGCGGCAACGAGGGCTTCCTGCCGCCGCACCACTACGACCAGATCTTCACCGCCCATGGCGTGATCATGATCTTCTTCGTGGCCATGCCGCTGGTCACCGGTTTCATGAACTACGTCGTGCCGCTGCAGATCGGTGCGCGCGACGTGGCGTTCCCGTTCCTCAACAACTTCAGCTTCTGGATGACCACCGGAGGCGCCGTCCTGGTGATGGCGTCGCTGTTCGTGGGCGAGTTCGCACGCACCGGCTGGCTGGCCTATCCGCCGCTCTCGGGCATCCTGCAGAGCCCGGACGTGGGGGTGGACTACTACCTGTGGTCGCTGCAGATCGCGGGGGTGGGCACGACGCTCTCGGGCATCAACCTGGTGGCCACCATCATCAAGATGCGGGCGCCCGGCATGACGATGATGAAGATGCCGGTGTTCACCTGGACCGCGCTGTGCACCAACGTGCTGATCGTGGCGACCTTCCCGGTGCTGGCCGCCGCACTGGCGCTGCTCACGGCCGACCGCTACCTGGGCACCAACTTCTTCACGACGGACCTCGGCGGCAACCCGATGCTGTACGTGAACCTGATCTGGATCTGGGGCCACCCGGAGGTCTACATCCTGATCCTGCCGATCTTCGGCATCTTCTCCGAAGTGGTGGCCACGTTCAGCCGCAAGCGCCTGTTCGGCTACGCGTCGATGGTGTACGCCACCGTGGTGATCACGATCCTGTCGTACCTGGTGTGGCTGCACCACTTCTTCACCATGGGTTCGGGCGCCAGCGTGAACTCGTTCTTCGGGATCACCACGATGATCATCTCGATCCCGACCGGGGCCAAGATCTTCAACTGGCTGTTCACGATGTACCGCGGCCGCATCCGCTTCGAGGTGCCGATGCTGTGGACCGTGGGCTTCATGGTCACCTTCGTCATCGGCGGGATGACCGGCGTGCTGCTGGCGGTGCCCCCGGCCGACTTCGTGCTGCACAACAGCCTGTTCCTGATCGCGCACTTCCACAACGTGATCATCGGCGGCGTGGTGTTCGGCATCTTCGCCGGCATCAACTACTGGTTCCCCAAGGCCTTCGGCTACAAGCTCGACGAGTTCTGGGGGAAGGCGTCGTTCTGGTTCTGGCTGGTGGGCTTCTGGGTCACGTTCACGCCGCTGTACGTGCTGGGGCTGATGGGCGTCACGCGCCGGATGAACCACTTCGACGACGAGACGCTGCGTCCCTGGATGTGGATCTCCGCGTTCGGCGCGTGCCTGATCGCCCTGGGCATCGCCTGCCTGCTGATCCAGCTGGTGGTGAGCTACCGGCGGCGCGAGCAGCTGCGCGACGTGACCGGGGATCCCTGGGATGGCCGCACGCTGGAATGGTCGACTGCCTCGCCGCCGCCCGACTACAACTTCGCGTTCACGCCCGTGGTGCACGACAACGATGCCTGGCACGACATGAAGCAGCGCGGCGCGCAGCGCCCGACCACCGGGTTCCGGCCGATCCACATGCCCAGGAACACCGCCGCCGGCTTCGTGATCGCGATGATCGCCACCGCGCTCGGCTTCGCGCTGATCTGGCACATGTGGCTGGTGGCGGGCATCACCTTCGTGGCGATGCTGGCAGCGTCGATCGTGCACACGTTCAACTACGACCGCGACTTCCACATCCCCGCCGACGAGGTGGGCCGCAGCGAGGCCGCACGCACGCGTGCCCTGGCGGGCGCCTGACGAGGACCTCCACATGGCTTCCACGACCACCCTGACCGCCGGGCCGGCCCCGGTCTTCTACGACAGCGGCGAGCACCACCCGCAGCAGGGCACCCTGCTGGGGTTCTGGCTCTACCTGATGAGCGACTGCCTCATCTTCGCGGTGCTGTTCGCCACCTACGCCGTGCTCGGGCGCAGCTACGCCGCCGGTCCGTCCGGGGCCGACCTGTTCGACCTGCCGCTGGTCGCGCTGAACACCGCGCTGCTGCTGTTCTCGTCGATCACCTACGGCTTCGGGATGATCGCCATGCAGCATGGCCGCAAGGCACAGCTGCTTGGCTGGCTGGCCATCACCGGCCTGCTGGGCCTCGGCTTCCTGGGCATCGAGGTCTACGAGTTCTCGCACCTGATCCACGAGGGCGCGGGGCCGCAGCGCAGCGCGTTCCTGTCCAGCTTCTTCACCCTGGTGGGCACGCACGGCCTGCACGTCACCTTCGGCTGCCTCTGGCTGGCCACGCTGATGGTGCAGGTGGTCCGGACCGGCCTGACGCGCGAGAACAAGCGGCGGCTGGTCTGCCTGTCGATGTTCTGGCACTTCCTGGACGTCATCTGGATCGGCGTCTTCACCTTCGTCTACCTGATGGGAGTGCTGCGATGAGCGCTGCACACGACGCGCACGACGCGCACGGGGCGCACGGCGCGCACGCGGCCGGGCACGACAGCCACGACGACATCGGCTACCACGCCACCGTCAGGGGGTACGTCACCGGCTTCCTGCTGTCGGTGGTGCTCACCGCGATTCCGTTCTGGCTGGTGATGGGCAAGGTGCTGCCGTCGGCCAATGCCACGGCCCTGGTCATCCTGGGGTTCGCCGCCGTGCAGATGGTGGTGCACATGGTGTACTTCCTGCACCTGAACGCCCGCGTCGAGGGCGGCTGGTCGCTGCTCGCACTGCTGTTCACCGTGGCCCTGGTGGTGATCATGCTGGCCGGCTCGATCTGGGTCATGTACCACATGAACGCCAACATGATGCCCACGGTGGATCCCAAGGCCATGCGGCACATGCCCTGAGCATGGAAGGGGAGGTGCCGCGTCCCCGGTCCACGGTCCTGGTGGCCGTGCTGGTGGTGCTCGCGGCGCTGGCCTGCGCCGGCTTCGTGGCGCTCGGGGTCTGGCAGCTGCAGCGGCTCGCCTGGAAGGAGTCGCTGGTCGCCAGGATCGAGCGCCAGCTGAAGGCCGATCCGGTGCCGTCCCCCGGTCCAGTGCAATGGTCAGCGCTGTCGCGGGAGGCCGACGAGTACCGGCGCCTGCGCCTGCAGGGCCGGTTCGCGCACGACCGGCAGGTGCTGGTGCGCGCCAGCACCGAGCTGGGCGCGGGCTACTGGGTGCTGACGCCGATGCAGCTGCGTGAGGGCGCGTGGGTGCTCGTCAACCGCGGCTTCGTGCCGCCGGAGCTGCGGGACCGGGTGCCGCGCGGCGAGGAGGTCCAGCTGCTCACCGGGCTGCTGCGCTTCAGCGAGCCGGGTGGCAGCCTGCTGCAGGCCAACGACCCGGCCCAGGGCCGGTGGTACTCGCGCGACGTGGCGGCCATCGCGGCGGCCCAGCGTCTGGCCGGGCCGGTCGCTCCCTACTTCGTCGACGCCGAGCGGACCGCGGCCACCACGGTCGACACCTGGCCGCGACCGGGCCTGACCGTGCTCCGGTTCAGCAACAACCACCTGGGCTACGCCGCGACGTGGTTCGCCCTGGCCGCGATAATGGCCGGCGCCCTCGGCTACCTCGTGGTGGACGAGCGGCGGCAACGCCGCCTGGCCGGAGCCCCACCCCTTGTCGACCGACAGCCCTGACCTCCAGCACCCGCCGCTCGGCGAGGTGGCCAAGCTGCCCGAGGCGGTCGCCGGGCGCAAGAACCTGCTGCAGCTGGTCGAGCTGCGCTGGATCGCGGTGGCGGGCCAGCTGGCCACCATCCTGGTGGTGCAGTTCCTGCTCGACGTGCCGCTGCCACTGCGCGAGATGCTCACGCTGCTGGCCGTGCTGGCATTGTTCAACCTGGCCAGCCGCCTGCGCACCCGGCTGCCGCTCCCGATCGACAACCTCGAGCTGTTCGGCGGCCTGCTGGTCGATGTCGCGGTCCTCACGGGCCAGCTCTACTACGCTGGGGGCATCAGCAATCCGTTCATCTTCCTGTACCTGCTGCAGGTGGCGGTCGCCTCGGTGCTGCTGCGGCCGGTCTTCATCTGGGCCGTGGTGGGCTGCACCAGCCTCGGGTTCATCGCGCTGACCCGGTGGAACCTGCCGCTCGCGCTGCCGGGGCTCGGCGGCCCGACGTTGTCGCCGCAGTACGTGGGCGGGCTGCTGGTGTGCTTCATGCTGAACGCCTTGCTGCTGGTGGTCTTCATCGGCCGCATCGGCCGCAACCTGCGCCAGCGCGACGCCAGCCTGGCGCGGCTGCGCCAGCGCGCGGTGGAAGAGGAGCACATCGTGCGCATGGGCCTGCTGGCATCCGGTGCTGCCCATGAGCTGGGCACGCCGCTGGCGACGCTGTCCGTGATCCTCGGCGACTGGGCACGGATGGCACCGTTCGCCGCCGAGCCCGATCTGCGCGAGGACCTGGAAGAAATGCAGCGGCAGATCGAGCGCTGCAAGGCCATCGTCGGCGGCATCCTGATGTCCTCAGGCAAGACCCGCGCCGAGGCGCCCGTGGAGACGCCGCTGCGGACGTTCCTGCAAAGCCTGGTCGAAGACTGGCGGCGCACCCGGCCCGGCGCCGTGCTGCTGTTCGAGCGGCTCGAGTTGCCCGACGTGGCGATCATCTCGGACGAGTCGCTCAAGCAGATGGTGGACAACGTGCTCGACAACGCGCACGAGGCAGCGCCGGACGCCCCTGTCCGGCTGCAGGCCGGCTGCGTCGAGGACGCGCTGGTGCTGACGGTGCAGGACCGCGGGCCGGGCTTCGACACGCAGACCCTGGACCGGATCGGAACGCCCTACCAGTCGAGCAAGGGCAAGCCCGGGCGTGGTCTGGGGCTGTTCCTGGCCTTCAACGTCGCGCGCACGCTCGGCGGCGGCATCACGGCACGCAATCGCCCCGAGGGTGGCGCGGAGGTGTCCATCACCTTGCCGCTGCCGGCGCTGACCCGCGACACCCGGACCCAGGATGGACGCTGAACGCCAGTTGCTGGTCGTCGAGGACGACGACGCCTTCGCCAGGACCTTGCAGCGCTCGTTCGAGCGGCGCGGCTACCAGGTGCTGCGGGCGCCGGGCCTGGAAGAAGTGCGTGCGCTGCTCGGGGCGCACGCGCCGGGCTATGCGGTGGTGGACCTGAAGCTGGCCGGCGGGGCCTCGGGCCTGGCCTGCGTGCAGCACCTGCACGAGCACGATCCGGACATGGTGATCGTGGTGCTCACCGGCTACGCGAGCATCGCCACGGCGGTCGAGGCGATCAAGCTGGGCGCCCGCCACTACCTGGCCAAGCCGGCGAACACCGACGACATCGAGGCCGCCTTCGCGCGGGCCGAGGGCGACGCCGAAGTCGGCCTGACCGAGCGGCAGACCTCGATCAAGACGCTGGAGTGGGAGCGCATCCACGAAGTGCTGGCCGAGACCGGTTTCAACATCTCGGAGACCGCCCGGCGCCTGGGCATGCACCGGCGCACGCTCGCGCGCAAGCTGGAAAAGCAGCGCGTGAAGTGAGCGGCACGCGACCCGGCCGCGCCGGCGTCAGTCGTTGACCATCACCAGCTTGCCCTTGACCCCGCGCGAGCCCATGTGGGTGTAGGCGGCCTTCAGCTCGGCCATGGGCATGGTGCGGTCGATGACCGGCTTGACCTTGCCCTGCGCGTACCACTGCGCCAGCTCGCCCATCATCGCGGCGTTCGCCTTGGGCTCGCGGCGGGCGAAGTCGCCCCAGAACACGCCCACGATGGACGCGCCCTTGAGCAGCGCCAGGTTCAGGGGCAGCGAGGGGATCGGGCCGGAGGCGAAGCCGACCACCAGGTAGCGGCCGCGCCAGGCGATCGAGCGGAACGCCGGTTCGGCGAAGTCGCCGCCGACCGGGTCGTAGATCACGTCCGGCCCCTTGCCGCCGGTGGCTTCCTTGATGGCATCGCGCAGGTTGCCCTGGCTGTAGTTGATGGTCGCGTCGGCGCCGATCGACTTGCACAGCGCGCACTTCTCGTCGGTCGAGGCGGCCGCGATCACCCGGGCGCCGACGGCCTTGGCGATCTGGATCGCCGCCGTCCCCACCCCGCCGGCGGCGCCCAGCACCAGCACGGTCTCGCCGGCCTTCAGCTGCGCGCGGTCGACCAGTGCATGGTGCGAGGTGGCGTAGATCATGATGAACGCCGCCGCGTCGACCGGCGGGAAGCCCGGCGGCAGCGGCATGCACAGCGCGGCCGGCGCCAGGGTGTGCGTGCCGAAGCCGCCGGTGCCCGAGAGGCAGGCCACGCTCTGGCCCACCTTGGGCTGCGTCACGCCTTCGCCGACCGCCTCGACGACGCCGGCGTACTCGGAGCCCGGCACGAAGGGCAGGGCGGGCTTGTGCTGGTACTTGTTCTGGACGATCAGCAGGTCCGGGAAGTTGAGGCTGGCGGCCTGGATGCGCACCAGCACCTCGCCGGCCTTGGGCTGCGGGGTGGGCAGCTCCTTCCATTGCAGCGCGTCGACGCCGACGGGGTTCTCGCAGAGCCAGGCATGCATGGGAATCTCCAACGCGGAAAGCGCAGGATGATAGGACCCGCTGCGTGCGCCGCAATGTCCCAGCGGTGACCGCAGCCCTACAATCCCGGCTGGTCACGCCTGCATGAAGATCCTGCTCTCCAACGACGACGGCTACCAGGCGCCCGGCCTGCTGGCCCTGCACGACGCCCTGAAGGACCTCGCCGAGGTGGAAGTGGTGGCGCCGGAGCACAACAACAGCGCGAAATCGAACGCGCTCACCCTGCATTCCCCGCTGTACGTGCACGACGCCGCCAACGGCGTGCGGTACGTCAACGGCACGCCCGCCGACTGCGTGCACATCGCGCTGACCGGCGTGCTGGGCTACCGGCCCGACCTGGTGGTCAGCGGCATCAACAACGGCGCCAACATGGGCGACGACACCATCTACTCGGGCACCGTGGGCGCCGCGATGGAGGGATTCCTGTTCGGCATCCCGGCCATCGCCTTCTCGCAGGTGGAGAAGGGCTGGGCCCACCTGGACGCTGCCGCCCGGCGCGCCCGCGAACTGGTGCGGCAGGTGCTGGCGCAAGGCCTGGACCCTGAGCGTCCGTTCCTCCTCAACGTCAACATCCCCAACCGACGGCTCGAGGAACTGGGGCCGTTCGAGGTGTGCCGCCTCGGACGCCGCCATGCAGCCGAGAAGGTGATCGCGCAGCCGAGCCCGCATGGCACCACCATGTACTGGATCGGCGGCGCTGGCCTGCCGAAGGACGGTGCCGACGGCACCGACTTCCACGCCACGGCGCAGGGGCGCGTGTCGATCACGCCGCTGCACGTGGACCTGACCGACCATCGCGGCATGCCCGACTGGGCCGCGCGCGTCGGCCGGTTCACGGAGGCGCAGTGAACCGGCGTCCGGGATTCCCTGCGCGGCTCGATCGTGGCACGCCCGCGCCGGGCAGCCGCGACCAGGCCCGTTCCGCCGGCCCGCGCACGCCCGCTCCCGCGCCCATCGCCCCCGTGCAGGGGCTGGGCCTGGATTCGCACGCGGTGCGCGCGCGCATGGTGTCGCGCATCGCCGCGCAGGGCGTGCAGGACCCGAGGGTGCTGGCCGCGCTCGGCGCGGTGGAGCGCCACCGCTTCGTCGACAGCGCCCTGGTGAACCAGGCCTACGAAGACACCAGCCTGCCGATCGGGCTGGGACAGACGATCTCCAAGCCGAGCGTCGTCGCCCGCATGGTCGAGTTGCTGCTGGGCGGATCTGCGGGGAAGCTGGGGCGCATCCTGGAGATCGGCACCGGCTGCGGCTACCAGGCGACCGTGCTGGCGCAAGTGGCCACGGAGGTCTACAGCATCGAGCGCCTGCGCGGCCTGCACGACAAGGCCCGGGACAATCTGCGCCCGCTGCGGCTGCCGAACGTGCACCTGCTGTTCGGCGACGGCATGCAGGGTTTCGCCAAGGGCGCGCCCTACGCGGGCATCATCGCCGCAGCGGGAGGCGATGCCGTGCCGCAGGCGTGGCTGGATCAGCTGGCGGTGGGGGGGCGCCTGGTGGCCCCGACGGTGATGCCGGATGGACGGCAGGCGCTGGTGCTCCTCGAAAAGACGGCGCGCGAGGTGCGGCAGAGCATTCTTGAGACTGTGCACTTTGTCCCCCTAAAATCCGGCATCGCTTGAAGGAACGACACAAGATGACAGGCATGTCCGGGCGCGGCTGCAGGGGAGCCGCGCTGTTGCTGGTGGCGCTGGTGCTGGCCGGCTGCGCGTCGAAGACGCGCGCCCCGGCGCCAGTCGAGGACCGCAGCAACAACTCGCGGGCGCCTGTCGCCGCGGTGGCCAGCGCCACCGAACCGATGCGCCCGCTGCCGGGTGCCGAGAACGCGGGCAAGCCCGGCCACTACACGGTGCGCCCGGGCGACACCATCATCCGCATCGCGATGGAGCATGGCCAGTCCTGGCGTGACGTGGCCCGCTGGAACGGCCTGGACAACCCCAACGTGATCGAGGTCGGCCAGGTGCTGCGGGTCGTGCCGCCGGCCGAAACCGTGGTGGCCCGGCCGATCGCCTCGCCGGCGATCGCCGCGTCGGCCGTGCCGGCGCCGGCGGCCAGCGCGGCCGCCAGTGCACCGCTGGCTCCGGCATCGGCTGCCTCCGCGCCCGTGGTCGCCGCCAGCGCGCCGCGCGGCGCCGTCGCGTCCGCGCCGCTCCCGCCGGCCAGCCAGCCGGTGACCAGCGCCCCTGCCGCGCCGGCGTCCCCGGACGACGACATCCCGTGGGCCTGGCCGACCGCCGGCCAGCCCGGCGTGCTGGCCCCGTTCGACGAGGTGCGCAACAAGGGGCTGGACATCGGCGGCAAGCTGGGCGATCCGGTGCTCGCCGCCGCCGACGGACGCGTGGTCTATGCCGGCGCGGGCCTGCGCGGCTACGGCAACCTGATCATCCTCAAGCACAACAACACCTATCTCACGGCCTACGCGCACAACCACAGCCTGCTGGTCAAGGAGGACCAGGTCGTGCGCAGGGGCCAGAAGATCGCCGAGATGGGCTCCAGCGACGCCGACCGCGTCAAGCTGCATTTCGAGATCCGCCGGCAGGGCAAGCCGGTCGATCCCGCCCGTTTCCTGCCCCCGAGGTAAGCATGGCCCGCAAGCGCAACGGACACGGCAGATCGCCAGATCCGGGCGCGGTGGGAGAAGGCGCGCCGCCGGAGTCGTCCGGGGCGCCATCAGCGCCGGAGCCGTCGGCCCGCGACCTGGGGGCCGACCTGGCGGGCGAATCGAGCGACACCCTCACGCTGTACCTGCGGGAGATCCGGCGCACGGAGCTGTTCACGCCGCAGGAGGAGTTCGAGACCGCCACGCGCGCCAGGGCCGGTGACTTCGAGGCGCGCCAGTCGATGATCGAGCACAACCTGCGGCTGGTGGTCAGCATCGCCAAGGGCTATCTCGGACGCGGCGTGCCGCTGTCCGACCTGATCGAGGAAGGCAACCTCGGCCTGATGCATGCGATCGACAAGTTCGAGCCCGAGCGCGGCTTCCGGTTTTCCACCTACGCCACCTGGTGGATCCGCCAGTCGGTCGAGCGGGCGGTGATGAACCAGGGCCGCGTGATCCGCCTTCCGGTGCACGTGGTGCGCGAACTGCAGCAGGTGCTGCGGGCCCGTCGCACCCTCGAGAACGATCCTGCGTTCCAGGCGTCGCGCTCGGGGATGGGTGCCGAGGGCGTGCGGGTCGAGGACGTCGCCGCGCTGCTCGGGCGCAACGTCCAGGAGGTCTCGGACCTGCTGGCGTTCGCGGAAACGCCCCGCTCGCTCGACGCGGCGATCGACCGCTCCGAGGACGAGTACACGCTGGGCGACTCGCTGGCCGACGACCAGGCCGCCGACCCGACCGGCATCACGCAGAACCACGAGGTCGAGCGGCTGCTGGCCACCTGGGTCGACACCCTGTCCAACCGGGAGAAGGAAGTGCTGGAAGGCCGCTTCGGCCTGCACGACCGGGAGCCCGAGACGCTGGAGGTGCTCAGCGACCGTCTCGGCCTCACGCGCGAGCGCGTGCGGCAGATCCAGAACGAGGCGCTGCTGAAGCTGCGGCGCCACATGGTGCGCAACGGCATCAACAAGGAAGCGCTGTTCTGATCGGCTAGAGTCGGGCGATGACCTGGCCTGTTCTCGTCTTCGACATCGAGTCCATTCCCGACGTGGCGGGGCTGCGGCTGCTGCGCGGGGCGCCGGCCGAACAGACCGACGCGCAGGTCTGGGAAAGCTGGTGCCTGGAGCGCAAGGAGAAGGGGCAGGGCGATTTCGCGCCGCTGCACCTGCAGCGCGTGCTGGTCATCAGCTGCGTCTTCCGCAGCGGCGAGGGCTTGCGCATCCACTCGTTCGTCGATCGCGACGGCGCCAGCGAAGGCAAGGTGGTCCAGAGCTTTTTCAGCAGCATCGAGAAGCACGTGCCGCAGCTGGTGAGCTGGAACGGCGGCGGCTTCGACCTGCCGGTGCTGCATTACCGCGGCCTGCGGCACGGGGTGGTCGCCGACAAGTACTGGGACCTCGGCGACGATGACCGCGAGTTCAAGTGGAACAACTACATCAGCCGCTACCACATGCGCCACCTGGACCTGATGGACCTGCTGGCGATGTACCAGCCACGTGCCAGCGCGCCGCTGGACGCGATGGCCAAGCTGTGCGGCTTTCCCGGCAAGCTGGGCATGGACGGCAGCCAGGTCTACCCGGCCTATCTCGATGGCAAGCTGGAGGACATCCGTCGCTACTGCGAGACCGACGTGATGAACACCTACCTGCTGTACTGCCGCTACCAGAAGATGCGTGCCGGCCTGACGGAGGCCGAGTACACCCAGGAGATCGCCCTGGTGAAGGACACGCTGGCGGGCCTTGCCGGCATGGAGCCGCACTGGCGCGAGTACCTGGACGCCTGGGTCTGACGCGGCCCGGCGCGGCCTGACGCGCGTTCAGGCCGACGGCTGCAGGATCTCGTCGTAGCCGCGGCCGCAGAACTGCAGCAGGTCGATGCCATGGCCGAACGGATCGGCCAGGTTGGCCATGCGCCCCCAGCGCCGCTCCTGCACCGGCCGCTCCAGCGTGGCGCCCAGCGCCAGCAGCCGCTGCAGCACCGGCTCAAGTTCCTCGACGACGAAATCCAGGTGCACGGGCGTCCAGTGCCGGCCGTAGTCGCGCCGCTGCGGATGGCTCGCGCCGAGCGGCGCTGTCCCCGCGGCGTTGGCCAGCAGGTCGATCGCGCTGCCGCCGCCCAGCAGCTCCGCCCAGTCGTCGCCCAGTCGGCGGCCGAGCCGCAGGCCCAGACCCTCGGTGTAGAACGCGATGGCGCGCGGGAGGTCGGCGACGTCGATGCAGATGCGGATGTCCATGCAGGCTCCCGGTCGGAAGGGGGCAGTATGGCCTGAGACAATCGGGGCATGACAGACAGGACAGAAGGCGCGGCGGCGATCCCCGAGGGATGGCTGGCCGTCGACGCGCTCGACATCGAGGCGCAAGGCGTGGCCCGGCGGCCCGACGGCAAGGTGGTGTTCATCGACGGCGCGCTGCCGACCGAGCTGGTCAGCGCGAACGTGACCCGGCGCAAGAACAACTGGGAGCAGGCGGCCCTCACTGCCGTGCACCGCGAGTCGTCGCAGCGCGTGCGGCCGCGCTGCCCGCACTTCGGCCTGCACGAGGGGGCCTGCGGCGGCTGCAAGATGCAGCACCTGCATCCGGCGGCCCAGGTGGCCGTCAAGCAGCGGGTGCTGGAGGACAACCTCTGGCACCTGGGCAAGGTGCGCCCGGAGATGGTGCTGCGCCCGATCGAGGGGCCGGCCTGGAACTACCGCTGGCGCGCGCGCTTCTCGGTGCGGCACGTGCGCAAGAAGGGCGCGGTGCTGGTCGGCTTCCACGAGCGCAAGAGCCGGTACGTGGCCGACATCCGCGAATGCCATGTCGTGCCCAAGTCTGTGAGCGACCTGCTGCTGCCGCTGCGTGCGCTGATCGGTTCGATGGATGCCATCGAGACCTGTCCGCAGATCGAGCTGGCCTGTGGCGACGAGGTCATCGCGCTGGTGCTGCGCCACCTGGAGCCGCTCAGCCAGGGCGACCTGGCCCGCCTGCGGGCGTTCGCGCAGCAGCACGCCGGCGTGCAATGGTGGCTGCAGCCCAAGGGGCCGGACACGGTGCACCTGCTCGACGAGGGCGGTCCGCAGCTGGCCTATGCGCTGCCGGAGTTCGGACTGGAGATGCCGTTCCGTCCGACCGACTTCACCCAGGTCAATCCGCACATCAACCGGGTCCTGGTCGTGCGGGCGCTGCGCCTGCTGCAGGTGCAGCCGCAGGAGCGGGTGATCGACTGGTTCTGCGGACTGGGCAACTTCACGCTGCCGCTGGCCACGCAGGCGCGCGAGGTGCTGGGCATCGAAGGCAGCGAGGCGCTGGTCGCGCGCTCCCGCGAGAACCTCGAGCGCAACCGGCTGCGTCGCCCGCTGGCACCAACGCGCTTCGTGGCCCGCAACCTGTTCGAGATGACGCCGCACATGCTGGTGGCCGATGGCCAGGCCGACAAATGGCTGGTCGATCCGCCGCGCGAAGGCGCCTTTGCGCTGGCCAAGGCGCTGGCCGACGTGCACCAGGACCCGGCGCTGGCCGGTGGCTGGGCACCGCCGCGCCGCATCGTCTATGTCAGCTGCAATCCGGCCACGCTCGCGCGGGACGCCGGCCTGCTGGTCCACCAGGCGGGGTACCGCTGCACAGCGGCCGGCGTCGTCAACATGTTCCCGCACACGGCCCACGTCGAGAGCATCGCGGTCTTCGAGAAGGACGGCTGAGGAACGTCACGCGCGTCGGCGGCGATGGGCTCCCGGGCCCGAGACCGCACCGCCGGTCGCCGCGCAGGCGCGCCCGCACGGGAAAGAGAAAGGGGCCCCGCAGGGCCCCCTTTCAGCTGGTCGAGGCGCGTGCCGCTCAGTCGTTGCTGCCGCCGGCGATGCCCAGCAGGGCCAGCAGGCTCTGGAACACGTTGAAGATGTCCAGGTAGAGCGCAAGCGTCGCGCTGATGTAGTTGGTCTCGCCGCCGTCCACGATGCGCTTGAGGTCGTACAGCATGAAGGCGCTGAAGATGCCGATGGCCATCACGCTGATCACCATCATGCCGACCGTCGAGCCGACGAAGACGTTGATGATCGCGCCGATCATCAGCGCCAGGGCGCCCACGAACAGGAACTTGCCAAGGCCGGACAGGTCCCGCTTGATCACCGTGGACAGGCTGGCCATCACGAAGAACACGCCGGCCGTGCCGCCGAATGCCGTCATGATCAGGCTCGGCCCGTTGCGGAAGCCCAGCACCATGGCGATCAGGCGCGAGAGCATCAGGCCCATGAAGAACGTGAATGCGAGCAGCACCGGGACGCCGGCGGCAGAGTTCTTCGTCTTCTCGATCGCGAACATGAAGCCGAAGGCGCCGGCCAGGAAGACGATCAGGCCCAGGCCGCCGGACAGGCCGCGGGTGATGCCGGTCGCCACGCCCAGCCAGGCGCCCAGCACGGTGGGCACGAGACTCAGGGCCAGGAGCCAGTAGGTGTTGCGCAGGACCCGATTGCGCTCCTGCGTGGACGGCAGGGCGTAGCCATGATGGGCGGTGGTGACTTGATCGTTCATACCAAAGCTCCTTTCGGTGAACGGGATGTTAGAGGAAAAGATTCTAGTTTGGTTCCCAGGCAGCTCGGCCGAAGAGTTCGGCCGAGGTCAGCCGTTATGCTGGCGCCTTTTCCCGCCACTGCACCATGAAGACCAAACCTGTCCTGGACCTCGCCGACGTCAAGAAGATCGCCGCTGCCGCGGAAGCGGAAGCAGCGAAGAACGGCTGGGCCGTCACCATCGCCATCGTCGACGACGGCGGCCACCTGCTCTGGCTGCAGCGCCTGGACAACGCAGCGCCGATCTCGGCGCACATCGCACCCGCCAAGGCCAACACGGCCGCCGTGGGCCGGCGCGAGAGCCGGCTGTACGAGGAGATGATCAATGGCGGCCGGGTGTCCTTCCTGAGCGCGCCCGACCTGAAGGGCCTGCTCGAAGGGGGCGTGCCGATCGTCAAGGACGGCCAGTGCCTCGGTGCCGTCGGCGTGAGCGGCGTGAAATCGACCGAAGACGCCCAGATCGCCCGCGCGGGCATCGCCGCGATCGGCCTCTGAGCTACTTGGTGAGGATGAGCTTGCCCAGGCGGGTGGCTTGCAGCCGGTAGACCTCGCCGTTGTGGCGGATCTCGACGCAGCGGCCACCCTGCAGCAGGGTGGCGCTGTCCACCGGCGGTCGGCCAGGCTCCGACCTGGGCGCCGGCCGGCTCGCGGCAGGCTGCGGTTGGCGCTGGCTGGCGCCGTCGCTGGTCATGGGGTGCGCGGTTCGGTGATGAAGCCGATCTTGCGCAGGCCGGCCTGCTGCGCCTCGGCCATGGCCTGCGCCACCTTCTCGTAGCGCACCGACTTGTCGCCGCGGATGTGCAGCTCCGGCTGCGGGGTGCGGGCGGCTTCGACCTTCAGCAACGCGGGCAGCTCGGTGTCGGCGACCTGCCGCTCGTTCCAATAGTAGGTGCCCTGCGCATCGACCGAGAGCCGGACCGTCTCGGGTTTCGTGTCCTGCGGCTGGCTGCTCGCCCGCGGCAGGTCGATCTCGACCGAATGCTTCATCACCGGCACGGTGACGATGAAGATGATCAGCAGGACCAGCATGACGTCCACCAGGGGCGTCATGTTGATCTCGTTCATCACCTCGTCGGTGTCTTCCTGGGTGCCGAACGCCATGGCATCAGCCCTTCTTCATCGAGACGACGTTGGCGCCGCCGCTGGCCGACACGCGTGCGCCTGTGAGGAAGTAGGCATGCAGGTCGTGCGCGAAGCGGTTGAGCTTCATGATCACCCCCTTGTTGCCACGCACCAGCGCGTTGTAGCCCAGCACCGCCGGGATCGCCACGGCCAGGCCCAGGGCCGTCATGACCAGCGTCTCACCCACGGGGCCCGCCACCTTGTCGATGGTGGCCTGGCCGGCCGCGCTGATGGACAGCAGCGCGTGGTAGATGCCCCAGACGGTGCCGAACAGGCCCACGAACGGCGCCGTCGAGCCCACCGAGGCCAGCACCGCCAGGCCCGACTGCATGCGGGCGGTCGACTCGTCGATCGAATTGCGCAGGCTGCGGGTGAGCCACTCGCTGGCGCCCATCTGGTCGTGCAGCTGCGGCTGCGCGTGGTGGTGGGCGGTGGCCTCGCGTCCGTCGATGGCGAGGGCGCGGAAGGGATTGGACGGGTCGGTGCCCAGCTTGTTCACGCCCTCCGCGAAGTCGGCGCTGTGCCAGAAGCCTTCGGTCTGCCGCGCCTGCGCGGCGTGGCGACGCAGGTTCAGCGCCTTGATGATGATGACCATCCAGGAGGCGACCGACATCCCGAGCAGCAGGATGGCGACGCCGCGGGTGACGACGTCACCCTGGTTCCACAGGTTCAGGAGGCCGAGTTGGGATTCCATGGTCTTGTTCTCACTCAAGGACGAAATTGATCGGAACCCGGAACCACATGGTTTCGGGCACGCCGCCGCGGCGGCCGGGCACGTAGCGCCACTTCAGCACCGTGTTGACGGCCGCCTGGTCGAGCCGCTCGAAGCCGCTGGACTCCGCCACCTCGGCCTTCTGCGCGGTGCCGTCGGTCCCGATCAGCACCCGCACGATGACCTTGCCCTGCTCGCCGAGCCGCTTGCTCATGGGCGGATAGGCGGGCTTGGGGTTCTGCAGGTAGTCGGCGTCGGTGGAGGGCAGTTCGACCCGTGCCGGCGCCAGCGCCGGGGCGGGTGCCGGCGAAGGCGCCACGGGGGCGGCCACCGGTGGTGCCGGCGGCTGGGGTGTGCTGACCCCGACCGGAGCGGCCGGCACCGGCGTCGGATCCGGTGTCGCCACCGGCTGCGGCGCCGGTGTGGGCGCGGGGCGCTTTGGCGCCGCCTGCACCTTGCGCGGCGGCGGGGTGGGCTCGACCCGCACGGGGGGCGGCGGAGGCGCCGGCGGGGGCGGCGTCTCGACGGGCGGCGGTGCCGAGATGATCTCGGTCAGGATGGCGGCCGGCACGATCACTTCGGCAGTCCGCCGCAGGAGCCCGCTCTGCAGGGCCCAGAGGGCCGCCACGTGCAGCAGCAGCACTCCGCCGGCGATGGCGGTGTTGCGGTTCAGGAGGGCGGGGGACAAGAGCGGCAGTCGAGGATGGGAGGGCAGGCGCGAACGGGATGCGCCGACGTCGGGATCAGCTGCGCAGGACCCAGCCTGCGGCACCGAGCACGAACAGGAGGGTCAGCACGAGGAAGAGGAGCGAGCCCATTCGCTGGATCCTCCGGCGGTCTCGGTACGCAGCAGGGCGACCGGAGCGGTCTGGCTGCACTGCGAGACGATGTCGCGCGCGCAGCCTTCGCAGCGGCCGCACTGGGTGGCCACCCCGAGCTCGAACTGGATGTCGTCGAAGTTCATCCCGGCGCGCGCATGGCGGGAGATCTCTCGGTCGGACACGCGGCGGCAGACGCAGACGATCATGGTGGGAAGCGCAGGGCTCTGAACGGATGCGCGGAGTATAAATGAGAATCGCTCGCATTCGCAAGCCATTCCGCGAAACTTCAGGGGAACAGCAGACCGGACGAGGTGCCTGCCGGCGTTGCCGCGCCGCTGAGGGCCAGGGCTGCCTCGAACTCGTCGCGCAGCAGCCGCAGGACGTGGGCCACCCCTTGTGCGCCGGCGCTGGCCAGCCCGACGGCGAGGGGCCGCCCGATCAGCACCGCGCTCGCGCCGAGCGCCAGGGCTTTCAGCACGTCGGTGCCGCGGCGGATCCCGCCATCCACCAGCACTGGCACCCGGCCCTCGACCGCGCCCACCACCGCGGGCAGGGCGGCGGCCGTGGCGGGCAGGCCGTCCAGGGTGCGTCCGCCGTGGTTCGACACCACGAGCCCGTGAACCCCGCAGCCAATCGCCTGGCGGGCGTCCGCCGGATGCAGGATGCCCTTGAGGAAGACCGGCAGGCGGGTCTGGGACAGCAGCCATTCCACCTCCGCCCAGGTCGGCGCCCGGGCGAGCAACGCGGCCAGGCCCTCGGGCGCAGCGGCGGGCGCGGCCAGATTGGCCGCGGCCAGGCCCGGTGGCAGGCGGAAGCCGGCCTGCCGTTCGAGGTCCCGCACGCCGTTCACCGGGGCGTCGACCGTGACCACCAGCGCCTCGAAGCCGGCGGCCTCGGCGCGCCGCACCAGCTCGAGCGTGTGGCTGCGGTCGTGCTGGAAGTAGAGCTGGAACCAGAGCGGCCCGCGGTCCGCGTCTGCCACGACCGCAGCCGCAACCCGCTCCAGCGGCGTGTTGCTCAAGGTGCTGAGGATGAAGCCGGCCTGCTGCGCCGAAGCCGCGACGGCCGATGCCAGTTCGCCGTCGGGATGGAACAGCCGCTGGTGCGCGACCGGACCGAGCAGGATGGGGTGGGCGAGTTCGCGGCCGGCCAGCGTGGTGCGTGTGTGCGATCCGGCCAGCGGCCCCAGCACGCGCGGCCACAGCCGCAGCGCGTCCCAGCCCTCGCGGTTGGCACGGTGCGTGATGCCGTCGCCGGCCACGCTGTCGAGGTAGGCGATGGCGTTCGCGTCGAGCGCGGCCCGCGCGCGGCGGTCGTGGTCGGCCAGGCAGACGGGCGGGCTCGACGCTGCGCTGCTCACGTCTGCGCCCACATCCGCAGCAGGTTGTGGTACGTCCCCATGAGCGCGATCGTCGCCGGCGACTCGCCCTGTTCGCGCAGCATCATCAGCGCGTCGTCGAGTTCGAGCAGCAACTGGCGCTGTTCCGGGCTGCGCACCATGCTCTCGATCCAGAAGAAGGAGGCAAGCCGTTCGCCGCGCGTGACCGGCAGGACTTCGTGCACGCTGGTGCCGGGATACAGGACCGCATGGCCCGCCTCCAGCTTCACCGACCGGTTCCCGCCGGGCTCGCGGATCACGAGCTCACCGCCGTCGTAGCTCGCCGGATCGGAGAGGAACACGGTGCAGGACAGATCCGTGCGCACGCGCGTCACCGGGTCGGCGAAACGCACGGCGTTGTCCACGTGCGGACCGTAATGGTTGGTGGCGCCCGTGTACCGGTTGAAGCGCGGCGGGAAGATGCGCAAGGGCAGGGCTGCCGCCAAGAAGCGCGGCGCACGCTCCAGGGCGCGGGTGACCAGCTCCTGCAGGGCAAGCGAGGCTCCGGAGGCAGGATCGAGCTGCTCGTTGTGCTTGGCCTGCACGGCCTGCGCGCCGGCGCTGCCGCGCCCGTCCTGCCACTGGGCCCCGTCGAGCAGCGCGCGGGCGCGCGCCAGCTCGTCGGCGGTCAGCAGCGGGAAGGTGAGCAGCACGGCGCGCCGGTGGTCAGAACTTCGTGGTCAGCCCGACCTGCACCAGGCGGCCGGCGCCCGGCACGTAGTGACCGCGGTACAGCGCGTCGGCATACAGCTTGTCGGCCACGTTCATCACGTTGGCCTTCACGCTCACCTGCTCGCTGAAGCGGTACTCGGCCATCAGGTCGGCGGTGGCGAAGCCCGGCGCCTCCCAGGCGGGAGCCGTGACGTCGGCCGGTGCCTGCTTGCTGCGGAAGTTCACCCCGGCACCGACGCGCAGTTGCGGCGTGAGCTGGTAGGTGTTCCAGATCGTGCCGCTGTGGCGCGGGCTCAGGCCCGGACGGTCGCCTTCGCGGTTGCCGACGGTGCCCTGGGTGCAGTTCCCGGTGGTGGGGCAGGGCGCGGCGGCGTCCACTTTCGCGATCGGCATCCACATGTAGGAGCCGTAGACCTCCCACTTGGGCGTCAGGCGGCCGGTGAGATCGAGCTCGAAGCCGGCGGTGTGCCGCTTGCCCGAGAGCAGCAGCCGGGTCGACGCGGTGTCGATGTCCGTGTTGCGCTCGTTCAGCTTGGTCGAGTGGAAGATCGCCATGCGCGTGGTGAAGCGGCGGTCGGCCGTGTCGATCTTGGCGCCCAGCTCGATGTTGCGGCTCTCCTCGGGCGGCGTGTTCGCGCTCTGCGCGTTGAAGGAGTAGGTGTCCCCCGACGTGTTGAACGAGGTGCCGTACGAGAAGTGGAACGACTGCAGGTCGTTCGGCTGGAACAGCACGCCGACCCGCTTGCTCCACTCGGAGATCTTCTGCTGGTAGCGCGTGGTGGTCAGCGGACCGGGTGCGTTGTTCGGGATGTTGAACTGGTCGTAGCTGCCGTCCAGGTTGTCGTAGCGCAGGCCGCCGAGCAGCTTCCAGGCGGGCGCGATCTGCACCAGGTCCTGTGCGTAGACGCCATAGCCCTTGGCGACGAAGCCGCTGGCGTCACGCAGCACGCGCGTGGGCTCGGCGACGCTGGCGCCGTCGTCCGGACGGCCGGCCGTGGTGGGCGGCTTGAGCAGGTCGATGCCGCCCTGTGCGGCGCTGCGGCTGGCCTGCAGCGTCTTCTCCTCGCGGGCGATGTCCACGCCGGTCTGCAGCTCGTGCTGCAGGCCGAACGCCTTGAACTTCTTGGACAGGTCGCTCTGGGCATGCAGCGTGTCGACGTCCTGGATCTTCAGGTTGGTGCCGCGGGTGAACACCGTGCCGGGGCCGAAGGTGGCCAGGTCGACTGCGCGGCCGCCGGGCTGCTGGTTGTTGGCGGCGAAGCGGATGGCGCTGGCACGCAGATCGCGCTGGAAGCTGCCCTTGCGCAGCTGGCTGCGCAACTCGCTGCCGTCGTCGAACCGGTGGACATGGGCGACACCGACCATCTTGGCCAGGCCGGCGTTGTAGTCGCTCGCCATGCCGAAGTAGTCGGTCGGCTTGAGGCCGGTGATGATGGTGTTGGACGCCGACGTGTCGGATGCCCTCGGCCTGATCCACGGGATGCCGTAGTTGATCCCGTTGTCGTTGTTCAGGTAGTAGGCGTTGACCAGGAATTCGTCGCGCAGGCCGATGCCCCAGCGGAACGCGCCGGCCACCCCCTCCTTGTCGATGCTGCTCCCCGAGCCGTTGTTGTCGGCGCGTGTGCGCATCACGTTCAGCCGGACGGCGGCATCCTGGCCGACCTGGCGGTTGAAGTCGCCCGTCACGCGGCCATAGTCGTGGTTGCCGACGATGGTCGTGATCTCGTTCTCGTTGATCAGGCGCGGCACCTTGCTTACCTGGTTGACGGCACCGCCGGTCGAGCCTCGCCCGAACAGCATCGAGGCCGAACCACGCAGCAGCTCGATCCGGTCGTTGTTGAAGGTGTCGCGGTCGTAGAAGGCGGGATCGCGCATCCCGTCGAGGAAGATGTCGCCGGTGCCGGCCAGGGAGAAGCCGCGCAGGCGGATGTCCTCTTCGCCGCCCTCGGCCGCCATGAAGCTGATGCCGCCCGTGTTGCGCAGCACGTCCTTCATCGTCTCCAGGTTGCGGTCGTCGATCAGCTTCTCGGTCACGACGGTGATCGACTGCGGGATGTCACGCAGTTGCTGCGTGCCCTTGCCGATCGTCGTGGTGGTCGCGCGCACCGAGTCCTTGCCTTCGGGCGCCTCGGCCTTTTCCTTGACCACCACCTGCGGCAGGCTGCGGCCCGCCTGTTCGGTGGGCGGCGTGCCCTGCGCGAGGCTGCCGAACGAGGCTGCCAGCATCATGGCGCCGAGCGGCAGGAGGGCCGGGTTGGCGCCGCCGGTGCGCGCCTCCAGGGATGCGGCCGGAGCCGCCGGGGTAGTTTCTTTGTCGTGTTGTGCCAAGGGAAGCTCCAGCACACCGGGCGATGCCGACGGTGCTTGTCGAGGCTGGCTGGCGCGAGGCTGGCTTGCCGGTTGGAAAAAGGGTCCACTGCGGAGTTTACACGCAAATGAGAATCCATCTCATTTAGAATGCATCCGCGTCCGACTGGGGCACGCGCTGGCGCCCACAGGGCTGCTCTCGGCACCTCTGCCTGATGGCATGCCATGGCGCGGCACGAGGGGCGTCACGCCTGATCGCGATGCTGCGAGAGGCATCGACGCGATCGGACACGGCATGCCGATCCGACGAGGACGCGAGGAGAGCGTGGGGTGACGGTGCGTCTCCTCAGGGAAAGGCCGCGTGCCCGGGCTCGGCATCTGGGAACGGCCTTCCGAAATAGCGGATCGTTGCTGGAGAACCTGGCCAAGCGCCGGCCAGGTGGGCCGTTCAGCGCGCGCATCCGCAACCGGGCCGCATCCGCACCCGTCGCATTGCGTCACGGGCGGTGTCCGATGCGGGCGGCGTCCTCAGGCGTGTCCGCCGCGGAAACTCAGTCCGGCTCGCCCATGGCGGACTGCATGTAGTTCTGCAGCCCGATCTTGGCCAGCAGGTCGAGCTGGGTCTCCAGGAAGTCGATGTGTTCCTCGGTGTCCTGCAGGATGTCCTTCAGGATCTCGCGCGAGACGTAGTCCTGCGCCTGTTCGCACACGGCGATGCCGGCCTTGACCGTGGCCTGCGCGGCGCGCTCGCTCTGCAGGTCGCCGTTGAGGATCTCGGGGATGTCCTCGCCCACGAGCAGCTTGCCCAGGTCCTGCAGGTTGGGCAGGCCGTCCAGCATCAGGATGCGCTCCATCAGCCGGTCGGCATGCTTCATCTCCCCGATGGACTCCTCGTATTCCTTCTTCGCCAGCTTGTCCAGGCCCCAGTGCTTCAGGATGCGGTAGTGCAGGAAGTACTGGTTGGTGGCGGTGAGTTCGTTCTTCAGCTGCGCCTGCAGGTGCTGGACGACTTGGGGATTGCCTTGCATGGGCGGTGCTCCATCGGTTCTTCTTCGGGGCGATTGTGGATCAAAAAGCAGGGCCCGCCGCGCGGCGATCGCCGCGGGCGGGCCCTGCACGGCACGGCCTCGGTCAGGCCGGCGCCGAGGTGCGGATCAGGTGGTCGAACGCGCCGAGTGCCGCCTTCGCCCCATCGCCGGCGGCGATGATGATCTGCTTGAACGGCACGGTGGTCGCATCGCCAGCGGCGAACACGCCCGGCACCGACGTCTGGCCCTTGGCGTCCACGATGATCTCGCCGTGGCGCGACAGCTCCAGGGTCCCCTTCAGCCACTCGGTGTTGGGCACCAGGCCGATCTGCACGAACACGCCTTCCAGCTCGATGCGCCGGTCCTCGCCACTTGCGCGGTCCTTGTAGACCAGGCCGTTGACCTTCTGGCCGTCGCCGGTCACCTCGGTCGTCTGCGCGTTCAGGATCGTGGTGACGTTCGGCAGCGAGGCGAGCTTGCGCTGCAGCACGGCGTCGGCCCGGAGCTGGTCCGCGAACTCGAGCAGCGTGACGTGGCCGACGATGCCGGCCAGGTCGATCGCCGCCTCGACCCCCGAGTTGCCGCCGCCGATCACCGCCACGCGCTTGCCCTTGAACAGCGGGCCGTCGCAGTGCGGGCAGTAGGCCACGCCCTTGTTGCGGTACTGCTGCTCACCCGGCACACCCAGCTGGCGCCAGCGGGCGCCGGTCGACAGGATCACGCTGCGCGCCTTGAGCGCGGCGCCGTTCTCCAGCTCGACCTCGATCAGGTCGGCACCGGGCTTGAGCGCCTTGGCACGCTGCAGGTTCATGATGTCCACGTCGTAGTGGCGCACGTGCTCCTCGAGGGCGAGGGCGAACTTGGGTCCCTCGGTCTCCTTGACGGACACGAAGTTCTCGATGCCCAGGGTGTCGAGCACCTGGCCGCCAAAGCGCTCCGACGCGACGCCGGTGCGGATGCCCTTGCGCGCGGCATACACCGCGGCTGCGGCGCCCGCGGGGCCGCCGCCGACGATCAGCACGTCGAACGGATCCTTCGCAGCGATCTTCTTGGCTTCACGCTCGGTGCCGCTGGCATCGACCTTGGCGAGGATTTCCTCCAGGCTCATGCGGCCGGTGCCGAACATCGTGCCGTTCAGGAACACGGTCGGCACGCCCATGATCTGGCGCTGCTCGATCTCGTCCTGGAACAGGCTGCCCTCGACCATCGTGGTCTTGATGCGCGGGTTCTGGACAGCCATCAGGTTCAAGGCCTGCACCACGTCCGGGCAGTTGTGGCACGTGAGCGAGACGTAGACCTCGAACTCCAGATCCTGGTCGAGCGCGCGGATCTGCTCGAGCACGTCCTGTTCCACCTTCGGCGGGTAACCGCCGATCTGCAGCAGCGCGAGCACCAGCGAGGTGAACTCGTGGCCCATCGGCAGCCCGGCGAAGCGCGGGCCATGGTTCTCGCCGGGCCGGTTGACCGCGAACGAGGGGGTGCGGTGCGGGCCGCCCGGCTCGCGCGTCTCGGTCACGCGCACCAGCGGCGAGGCTTCGGCGATGTCACGCAGCAGGGCCTGCATCTCGCGGGAGGCCGGCGTGTCGTCGAGGACGGCGGTGATCTCCACCGGCTGCGAGATGCGTTGCAGGTAGGCGGCGAGCTGGGCTTTGAGGCTGGCGTCGAGCATGGTTCGGATCCCTGGATGTCGAGTTCGAGAAACAGCAAGGCCCGGGGCGCAGGGCGCACCCGGGCCTTGACGGTGCGGGTGTGCCGGCTTAGATCTTGCCGACCAGGTCGAGCGAGGGCTTCAGCGTCTCGGCGCCTTCGCTCCACTTGGCGGGGCAGACCTCGCCCGGGTGCGCGGCGATGTACTGCGCGGCCTTCACGCGGCGCAGCGTTTCCTTGGCGTCACGGCCGATGCCGTTGTCGTGCACCTCGATGGTCTTGATGCGACCCTCGGGATCGATCACGAACGTGCCGCGCAGCGCCAGGCCGGTGTCCTCGCCCTCGGTGATCAGCACCTGGAAGAAACGGGCCAGCTGGTGGCTCGGGTCGCCGATCAGCGGGTACTGCACCTTCTTGATGGTGTCCGAGGTGTCGTGCCAGGCCTTGTGGGTGAAGTGGGTGTCGGTGGACACGCCGTAGATCTCCACGCCCAGCTTCTTGAATTCGGCGTAGTTGTCGGCCAGATCGCCCAGCTCGGTCGGGCACACGAAGGTGAAGTCGGCCGGGTAGAACACGACCACCGACCACTTGCCCTTGAGGGAATCCTGGCTCACCGGCACGAACTTGCCGTTGTGGTAGGCCGTGGCCTGGAAGGGAGGGACTTGCTGGTTGATCAGGGACATGGTGTTTCCTCTCGAGTAGTGGCGAAGAAGTGCAAACGCGGACCAGAGATTAGGCCCGCCGGCGCAATTGATCCAATTTATTGGTTCAATGCGATGCATCGCCTGTGGCTATCGGCGGCGAAACCGCAGTGCCACGGGCGGTGCTGGGGACTGGCAAGCGCGGCGACGCCATGCCAGACATCAGTATTCCAGCCGTTCCGGCCGGATCTCCTGCAGGATGGTGGTGGCGATCTCCTCGATGGACTTGGTCGTGGTCGACAGCCACCGGATGCCGGCGCGCCGCATCATGGCTTCCGCCTCGGCCACCTCCGTGCGGCAGTTCTCCAGGGCCGCGTAGCGCGACTGGGGGCGACGCTCGTTGCGGATCTCCGCCAGCCGCTCGGGCTGGATGGTCAGGCCGAAGATCTTCTTGCGGTGCGGCACCAGCGCCGGCGGCAGCTGCTGCCGCTCGAAATCCTCGGGGATCAGCGGGTAGTTGGCCGCCTTCAGTCCGTGCTGCATGGCCAGGTAGAGCGAGGTGGGTGTCTTGCCGCTGCGGCTGACGCCCACCAGGATGACGTCGGCCTGCTCCAGGTCGCGGTTGCTCTGGCCGTCGTCGTGCGCCAGGCTGAAATTGATCGCCTCGATCCGGTCGTGGTACTCCTTGCTCTTGCTCACGTCGGAAAAGCGGCCCACGCGGTGGTTCGACTTCATGCCCAGTTCGATCTCCAGCGGGCGCACGAAGGTGCCGAACATGTCCAGCAGCATGCCCCGGCAGCCTTCCTCGATCACCTGCAGGATCTCCACGTTGACCAGCGTGGTGAACACGATGGGCTTGCGGCCTTCGAGCTCTGCCGTGTGGTTGACCTGCCGCACCACCTGGTGCGCCTTGTCGACCGTGTCGATGAAGGGCAGGCGCACGTGGCGCGGCTTGAACTCGAACTGCGCCAGGATGGCATTGCCGAACGTCTCGGCGGTGATGCCGGTGCCGTCGGAGATGAAGAACACGGTGCGGGAGTGCATGGCCACGGGGGAACTTTCAGTCGTGCTGCAAGGCCACGGACAGCCCCGCTTGCCTACAATGGCCGGCAATTATCTGACGCCTGTCCATGTCCGCCTCCGGCCCATTCGAACAACACCAAAGCCCGCCGGCTGGACAGCGCCCGCGCCCCTCGCGCGCAGACCCGGTTTCAACTTCTGGAGCTTCCCCATGTCTGCACTCTTCAACGCGACCGCCCTGGTCGTTCCGTTTGAGAACCTGAGAATGTCCGACGTCGAGGCGGTCGGCGGCAAGAACGCCAGCCTCGGCGAGATGATCTCGCAGCTGCCCCAGGGCGTGCGCGTGCCCACCGGCTTCGCCACCACCGCCCACGCGTTCCGCCAGTTCCTCGCGCATGACGGCCTCGACAAGCGCATCCAGGCGCGCCTGGAGACGCTGGACACCGAGGATGTCCGCGCGCTGGCGGCGGCCGGGGCCGAGATCCGCGGCTGGGTCGAAGCCCAACCGTTCCCGGCCGACCTGGAACGCGAGATCCGCGCTGCCTTCGAGACGCTCCAGGGCGGCAATGCGCAGGCCAGCTTTGCCGTGCGCTCGTCGGCCACCGCCGAAGACCTGCCCGATGCGTCGTTCGCCGGCCAGCAGGAAACCTTCCTGAACGTGGTCGGCATCGACGACGTGCTGCACAAGATAAAGGAGGTGTTCGCCTCCCTCTACAACGACCGCGCCATCAGCTACCGCGTCCACAAGGGCTTCACCCACGCCGAGGTCGCGCTGTCGGCCGGCGTGCAGCGGATGGTGCGCAGCGACCTGGGCGCCGCCGGCGTCATGTTCACCATCGACACCGAGTCGGGGTTCCCCGACGTCGTCTTCATCACCTCCAGCTACGGCCTGGGTGAGACGGTGGTGCAGGGCGCGGTGAACCCGGACGAGTTCTACGTGCACAAGCCGATGCTGGAAGCCGGCAAGCGCGCAGTGATCCGGCGCAACCTCGGCTCCAAACTGATCCAGATGGTGTTCGGCAGCGCCGAGGAGAAGCGCGCCACCGGCAAGCTGGTCAAGACGATCGACGTCCCGCTGGAGCAGCGCAACCGCTATTCCCTCACCGACGCCGATGTCGAGCAGCTCGCCCGGTACGCCTTGGTGATCGAGAAGCACTACGGCCGCCCGATGGACATCGAGTGGGGCAAGGACGGCCTGGACGGCCAGCTCTACATCCTGCAGGCCCGCCCGGAGACGGTGAAGAGCCAGGAGCAGGGCAAGGCCGAGATGCGCTACAAGCTCAAGGGCAAGGGCAGCGTCCTGGCCGAGGGCCGGGCCATCGGCCAGAAGATCGGCACCGGTCCCGTCCGGCTGGTGCACAACATCTCCGAGATGGACAAGGTCCAGGCCGGCGACGTGCTCGTGACCGACATGACCGATCCGAACTGGGAACCGGTGATGAAGCGCGCCAGCGCCATCGTGACCAACCGCGGCGGCCGCACCTGCCATGCCGCGATCATCGCGCGCGAGCTCGGCATCCCGGCGGTGGTGGGCTGCGGCGACGCCACCGCGCTGCTGAAGGACGGCACGCTGGTCACCGTCAGCTGCGCCGAAGGCGACACCGGCTTCATCTACGACGGCCTGCTCGAGACCGAGGTGAGCGAAGTCCAGCGCGGCGAGATGCCCGACATCCCGGTCAAGATGACGATGAACGTCGGCAATCCCCAGCTGGCGTTCGACTTCGCGCAGCTGCCCAACCACGGGGTCGGCCTGGCGCGGCTCGAGTTCATCATCAACAACAACATCGGCGTCCACCCGAAGGCCATCCTGGACTACCCCAACGTCGATGGCGACCTGAAGAAGGCGGTCGAGTCGGTGGCCCGCGGCCACGCCTCGCCGCGTGCCTTCTACGTGGACAAGGTGGCCGAAGGCGTGGCCACCATCGCGGCGGCGTTCTGGCCCAAGCCGGTGATCGTGCGGCTCTCCGACTTCAAGAGCAACGAGTACCGCAAGCTGATCGGCGGATCCCGCTACGAGCCCGAGGAAGAGAACCCGATGCTCGGCTTCCGCGGAGCCGCGCGCTACCTGAGCGAGGACTTCCGCGAGGCCTTCGCCATGGAGTGCGAGGCGCTCCAGCGCGTGCGCCGGGAGATGGGCCTGACCAACGTCGAGATCATGGTGCCGTTCGTGCGCACGCTGGGACAGGCCGAGCGCGTCACCCAGCTGCTGGCGCAGCAGGGCCTCCAGCGCGGCCAGGACGGCCTGCGCCTGATCATGATGTGCGAGGTGCCCAGCAACGCGATCCTGGCCGATGAGTTCCTGGAGTTCTTCGACGGCTTCTCCGTCGGCTCCAACGATCTCACCCAGCTGACCCTCGGCCTGGACCGCGACTCGGGGCTGGAGCTGCTGGCGGCCGACTTCGACGAACGCGACCCGGCGGTCAAGGCGATGCTCAGCCGTGCAATCCAGGCCTGCCGCAAGCAGGGCAAGTACGTCGGCATCTGCGGGCAGGGCCCCAGCGACCACCCGGACTTTGCGCAATGGCTGGCGGACCAGGGCATCACCTCGATCTCGCTCAATCCGGACAGCGTGATCGCCACCTGGCAGCAGCTGGCCGCGCGCTGACGCCGCGAGCATTCCCTGGCTGCCTTCGGGCCGGATGAGATGATCCGGACCGGAGGCTCGACACGGATGGCTGACACCGACCCCCAGCGCGCCGGCTACGAACGGCGGTTGGGCCGCATCCTGGGGCTGTACATCCTCGGGTTGTGCAGCGTGCTGCTGCTGCTCGGCTGGGCCGAGCAGCGGGGGCTTGGCCGCCAGTGGCTCGGGCCGCTGCTGCTGTTCGCCACCGTCATGGTCTACGCGGCCATCGGCATCTGGGGCCGCACCACGGTCCCGGTCGAGTACTACGTCGCGGGCCGCCGCATCCCCCCGCTCTACAACGGAATGGCGACCGCCGCGGACTGGATGAGCGCGGCGTCGTTCATCAGCCTGGCCGGCGGCCTGTACCTCCAGGGGTTCACCGGGACGCCGGGCCACCCCGGCGGGCTGGCGTACGTGCTGGGCTGGACCGGCGGCTTCTGCCTGGTGGCCCTGCTGGTCGCGCCGTACCTGCGCAGCCTCCAGCTGTACACACTGCCCGACTACTTCCAGCTGCGCTATGGCGGCGCGTGGCCGCGTCGGCTGGCGGCGCTGGGCGCCATCGCCTGCTCGTTCACCTACGTGGTCGCGCAAATCTACGGCATCGGCCTGATCGCTTCGCGGCTGACCGGCGTGCAGTTCGAGATCGGCATTCTGCTCGGCCTGGGCGGGGTGCTGCTGTGCTCCTTCCTCGGGGGCATGCGCGCGGTGACCTGGACGCAGGTGGCGCAGTACGTGATCCTGCTGCTGGCCTTCCTGATCCCAGTGTCCTGGCTGGCGTACAAGCAGCTGGGCAACCCGCTGGCGCCGCTGGTGGCGGGCAAGCAGCTGGAGAAGATCGAGGACATCGAGCGCCGGCTGGTCGATGCACCCGACGAGAAGCAGGTCCAGGCCGAGTACCTGCGGCGCGCCGATCGCTACCAGGCGTGGCTGGCCGACATCGATGCGTCGCTGGAGCGCGAACGGGCCGCCGCCCAGGACCGCGTCCGCCGCCTGAAGCGCGAGGGCGCCGATTCGGCCCTCATCGTCGCGGCCCATCGGGAACTGGCCGCCTTGCCCAAGGACGCGCAGGCCGCGCGCGAGGCCTGGACGCGCGCCCTGCACGAGAGCCTGGAGCGGGCCCGACCGCTCACCGGGCTGCCGTTGCATGGGCGCCCCTTCGCCGGCGATCCCGACGGCACCGTCGCCGAGCAGGAGGCGTTCTCGTCCACCCGGCGCAACTTCCTGGCCTTGATGTTCGTCCTGATGGCGGGCACGGCCGGCCTGCCGCACCTGCTGACGCGCTTCTACACCACCACCGGCGTGCCACAGACGCGCGAATCGGTCGCCTGGGCACTCTTCTTCATCTCGCTGCTCTACCTGAGCGTGCCGGCACTGGCGGTGCTGGTGAAATTCGAGGTGATGCAGCACCTGGTCGGCAGCCGCTTCGACGCGCTCCCCACCTGGATCGTGCAGTGGGCCCGGGTCGATCCGGGGCTCGTGTCGGTGAGCGACGTCAATGGCGACGGACGGGTGCAATTCGGCGAGATCCGGCTCGGCGCCGACGTGATCATGCTGGCCACTCCCGAGATCGGCGGCCTGCCTTACGTGGTGTCGGCGCTGGTGGCGGCGGGTGGCCTCGCCGCGGCCCTGTCCACCGCCGACGGTCTGCTGCTGACGATCAGCAATGCGATGGTGCGCGACCTCTACAGCCAGGATGTCGCCAACCGCATGGCCGCGGAGCAGCGGGTCATCCTGTCCAAGTTCGCGCTGCTGTCCGTGGCCCTGCTGGCCGCCCTGGTCGCGGCGCTCAAGCCGGCCGACATCCTGCCGCTCGTGTCCGCGTCGTTCTCGCTGGCGGCCGCCACGTTCGTGCCGGCCCTCGTGCTGGGCATCTTCTGGCGCGGCTCGACCCGGGCCGGCGCGGTCGTGGGGATGGCCGCCGGCCTCGGCGTGACGGTCTACTACCTCGCCCTGAATGCGCCCTGGTTGCGGGCATTCCTCGGCCTGCAGGGCGCCAGTTCGCTGTGGTTCGGGATCGTGCCCGTCTGCGCCGGCGTGTTCGGCGTGGCCCTGGGTGTCGCCGCGACCGTCCTCGTCAGCCTGGTCACCCGGCAGGGCGAGGCGGGCTGATGCCCCGGCCACCATGCGCGGGACGATCGGCCGCTACCATCGGGCCGTGAACGCCGTGCCGCCGTCCGGTCCGCCGCTGCCTGCGCCGCTGCCTCGCGCTTACTGGCGCCGCACGCTGCGTGCCACCGCACTTCTGCTGGCCGTGTGGTTCGCCGTCACGTTCGTGATCGCGTTCTTCGCCCGCGACCTGCAGTTCCACGTGTTCGGCTGGCCATTCAGCTTCTGGGTGGGCGCACAGGGCGGACTGGCGGTCTACGTGGGCATCACCTGGTGGTACGCCCGGACGATGCGCCGGCTCGACCGCGAGCACGGCATCGGGGAGGACGGTCTGCCGCTCCATGCGGCCGAGCCGCAGGAGGGAATGGGCAGGCCCGGCGGCGGCATCGTATAATCGCGGGCTTGCCTTGCCGCACCCCGTCTTGACGCCGGGGGCGGCTGCCACTGCCGGCACCCTGGTGAGAGCTCGGGTTGCGGCGCCATCCTCAAGGAGAGTCCATGCGTCATTATGAAATCGTGCTGCTGATCCACCCGGACCAGAGCGAGCAGGTTCCGGCCATGCTGGAGCGTTACAAGGGCATGATCACCGCCGGCGGCGGCAAGGTGCACCGTGTCGAGGACTGGGGCCGCCGCCAGCTGGCCTACCAGATCAACAAGCTCGCCAAGGCGCACTACCTGTGCGTGAACATCGAGGCCGACCAGAACGTGATGGGCGAACTCGAGCACGCCTTCCGCTTCAACGACGCCGTGCTGCGCCACCTGACGGTGCAGAAGAAGAAGGCCGAGACCGGCCCGTCGTCGATGATGAAGACGGTCGAGCGCGAGGAAGCTCGCAAGGCCCAGCAGGCGGAGTACCAGTCGTAAGACGCTCGCCGTTGCGGCACGCTCCGAGGTGAACCAGGTCGCGCTGACGGCGCGCATCACCGAGGCCAGCGCACTGCGCTACACGCCCGCCGGCCTGCCGGCACTGGATTTCCGGCTCGAACACGAATCGGAAATCCGCGAGGCGGGGCAGTTGCGGCAGGTCAAGGCGGCGGTCCGCGCGGTGGTGATCGGCAGCCTGGCGGAGACCATCGTCCGCCAGCCGATCGGCAGCCTCTGGACCTTCACCGGCTTCCTGGCGACCCCGCGCAACGGCAAGCACTCCGTGCTCCACATCCAATCGTTCGAATCAGCGTAAAGAGGCACACACATGGCCACGTTCAAGAAATTCAACAAGGACAAGCGTCCGAAGCGCAACACCCAGTCGCTGCTGTTCAAGCGCAAGCGCTTCTGCCGCTTCACCGTCGCCGGCGTCGAGGAAATCGACTACAAGGACGTCGACACCCTGCGCGACTTCATCTCCGAGAATGGCAAGATCATCCCGGCGCGCCTGACCGGCACGCGCGCGATCTACCAGCGCCAGCTCAACACCGCCATCAAGCGCGCGCGCTTCCTGGCCATGGTCCCGTACAGCGACCAGCACCGCATCTAAGAGGAGCCGAGAACCATGCAAGTCATTCTTCTCGACAAGGTCGTGAACCTGGGCGGTCTCGGTGAGATCGTCAAGGTCAAGGACGGCTACGCCCGCAACTTCCTGATCCCGACGGGCCGCGCCCGCCGCGCCACCGAAGCCAACAAGGCCGAGTTCGAAGCCAAGCGCGCCGAGCTGGAGAAGGCCGCGGCCGCCAAGCTGGCCGAGTCGCAGGCGCAAGGCGAGAAGCTCGCCGGCACCACCCTCAAGCTGACCCAGAAAGCGGGCGTCGACGGCCGCCTGTTCGGCTCGGTCACCAACTTCGACATCGCCGAAGAACTGGGCCGCCAGGGCTACAAGGTCGCCAAGTCGCAGGTGCGCATGCCCAACGGCCCGATCAAGACCGTCGGTGACTCCACCGTCAGCGTCGCGCTCCACACCGACGTCGTGGTGGACATCAACGTCACCGTGTACGGCGAGACGGCGTAAGCACGTTCCCTGGTTCGGGGCGGGCTGCCCGCAGCCTGCCCCCCCAAAGCAGAAGACCGGCCGCGTGCCGGTCTTCTGCTTTGCGGGCCACGGAGAGAACCAGGCCCGCGGAGGTCCGCACGCGCCCGGCCGAAGGGTGGATGAGCGGGCCCCTTCAATGGGCGGCGGCGCGGGCTGTGGCACGTCGGTCCGACCTCACGGATGGCACCTGCCTTGGCGTCGATCGATCGGTGTGGCGGCTCCACCCGGGCCTGCGGAGGCGGTCGACCCGCGGGCCGGCGACCGCTCTATTCGCCGGCGTGGCGTTGGACCCGCAGTGAAACGCGCTCGCGCAGCCGCCACCGCGCCGCGTCCGTCAGCATGCGGCCCGCCCATCGGTACACATTGAACTCGCGCACGGTGCTGCGTAGGTTGGCCATGCGCTCGCGCTGTTCGGCCGCGGGCATGGTGAGGGCGCGGTGCAGCGCGTCGGCCACTTCCTCGACGTGGTAGGGGTTGACGATCAGGGCTTCCGGCATGTCGCGTGCCGCGCCGGCGAACCGGCTGAGGATCAGGACACCCTGTTCGTCGTCGCGCGCAGCGACGAATTCCTTGCACACGAGGTTCATGCCGTCATGCAGGCTGGTGACCAGGCAGGCGTCGGCCGCGCGGTACAGCCGGTTGACGGCATCGTGTTCGTGGTGTTCCGCCAGCAGCCGCACCACGTCGCGGCCGCCGGTGGCAAAGCGCTGGTTGATCCGCTGCGCGACCTGCTGGATGCGCTGCTGGAAGGCCTGGTATTCCTCCAGGGTGGCGCGGGTGGGCGCCGCGACCTGCACGAAGGTGAATCGGTCGCGCCATTGCGGATACTTCTCCAGCAGCCGCTCCACCGCGTGCAGGCGCTCCAGGATGCCCTTGGTGTAGTCGAACCGGTCCACGCCGACGGCGAGCTGGTGGTCGCGCGGAATCCCGAGCTGCTCGCCGACCTGGCGGCGGCAGTCGGCCGGAGACGGCCAGTGCTGCGCGGCCTGTGGCGTGGGCCACTCGATGGAGATGGGGTAGGCCTCGACGAAGGTCTGCTCCCCGCGGAACGAGATGGCCGAATGCTCGTGTTCGATGCGCGCCTCGAGGTAGCGGTCGACGGCATCGATGAAGTTCTTGCAGTGGAACGGCGTGTGGAAGCCCAGGATGGTGCTGCCCAGCATTCCTTCGAGGATCTCGGCGCGCCACGGGCAGATGCCGAACGACTCCGGATTGGGCCAGGGGATGTGCCAGAACGTGAGGATGGTCGCGCGCGGCAGCTTGCGACGCACCATCGCCGGCAGCAGCGCGAAGTGGTAGTCCTGCACGAGGACGACCGGGTCGTCGCCCCGGGCCTCCGCCACCACCGCGTCGGCGAACCGCTCGTTCACCTCGCGGTAATGCTGCCAGTCGGCTTCGCGGAACACCGGCCGCACGTGCGCCACGTGGCACAGCGGCCAGAGACCTTCGTTGGCGAAACCGTAGTAGTAGCCCTGCTCCTGCTCCGGCGTGAGCCAGATCCGGCGCAGGCGGTACTCGTCCTCGCCCGGCGGCAGCGAGACGTGGTCGCGGCGGTCCACCACGTCGCGGTCGGCCGTGCCGCTGCCATGCGCGATCCAGGTGCCGGAGCAGGCCCGCATCACCGGCTCGACCGCCGTGACGAGGCCGCTGGCCGGGCGCCGCACGGCGACGCTGCCGTCCGGGCGGCGGTCGTGGATGTAGGGCTCGCGGTTGGAGACCACGATGACCTGGTCGCCGCGCAGCTGCGTCTTGAGCAGCGACTGCAGTCGCTGGGCATCCCAGCCGGCCTCGTGCTCCCGGTTGCGCCGGTACTCGTCCTCCAGATCGCGCATGCGCGAACGCAGTTCTTCGGCCAGCGGGGCGAGCTCCGGGGCGGGCGACGAGAGCGGCCGCACCAGCCCTTCGCCGCGCAGGAGGGCGCGCGTGCCCGACACCCAGCCGCGCCAGCTCCACTGCGCCACTGCCATGGTCACCAGCGCCATGATGGCGCCGGTGCCCGCCAGCAGCAGGATCAGGTAGCGGCGGGTGTCCTGGCTGCGGCGCTCGATGAAGCTCAGGTCGTGCATCAGGACGAGGTGGCCGACCGGCCCCGCCTCGGCCTGGATCGCGTGCATGCTCAGGAGCACCGGCCCGCCCTCGATGCGAAGCTCGGGATCGGGCCGACCCGCCACCTCGCCGGCCTCGCCGCACGACAGGTTCGTGGGGAAGCTCGGGGTGCGCACCAGCAGTTGCCCAAGGGGCGAGCACCAGCCGATCGCGACCAGGCGCTCGTCCTGCACCGCGCGGTTGAAGAGGGCCTGCAGTTTGCGCCCCCGGGGGTCCTGCAAGGCTTCCGCGACCGACTCGGAGAGCGCGTTGGCGACGAGCGCGCCACGCATGTTCAGGTCGCGCGCGAACCAGCGCAGCGTGAGCCGGTCCATCACGGGCAGTGCGAGGTAGGCCGCCGCAGTGATCACCAGAACCAGCGGCAGCAGGAAACGGAGCTGGAGATTGAAGGTCTTCATCGACAGGAGGGCGCCGCGGCACGTCGGCCGGGCGTTCGGGGGGTGGACTGTAGCCTGCCTCGGCAGTGAACGGGCGTGATCTCCACAGGCTCCGGAAGTTCCCCCACTGGCTCTGCACTTGTTATCCACAGCGTTGTGCAATGACCCGGTCCGCTCGGCGGCGTACCATTGACCTCCCTTCCGAGCCATCCAGATGTCTGCTGTCCTGAGTCCTGTCGACGACCACTTCCATGGCGACCGCCAGATCGCGCAACTGCGCGTGCCGCCGCATTCGGTCGAGGCCGAATCCAGCGTGCTGGGTGGCCTGCTGCTGGACAACGGCGCCTGGGACCGGGTCGGCGACCTGCTCACCGACGGCGACTTCTACCGTTACGAGCACAAGCTGGTCTACGCTGCCATCGGCGCGCTGATCAACGCCAGCCGTCCGGCCGACGTGATCACGGTGTTCGAGCACCTGCAGAACCTGGGCAAGGCGGAAGAGGTGGGCGGGCTGGCCTACCTGAATTCGCTGGCGCAGTACGTTCCGAGCGCGAGCAACATCCGTCGCTACGCCGAGATCGTGCGCGAGCGCTCGATCCTGCGCAAGCTGGTGTCTGCGTCCGACGAGATCGCCACCGCCGCCTTCAACACGCAAGGCAAGGCCGTCGACCAGATCCTCGACGAGGCCGAGCAGAAGATCTTCAACATCGGCGAGGAAGGCTCGCGGATGAAGCAAGGGTTCCAGGGCATGGACAGCCTGGTGGTGGAGCTGCTGGACCGGGTCCAGGAGATGGCCGACAACCCGAACGACATCACGGGCGTGCCCACCGGCTTCCACGACCTCGACCGCATGACCTCGGGCATGCAGGCCGGCGACATGATCGTGCTGGCGGCCCGGCCGTCGATGGGCAAGACGGCGTTCGCGATCAACATCGCCGAGCATGTGGCGCTGAACGAAGGCCTGCCGGTCGCGGTGTTCTCGATGGAAATGGGTGCGTCGCAGCTGGCAGTGCGGATCGTGGGCTCGATCGGCCGCATCGACCAGGGCCACTTGCGGACCGGCAAGCTCAACGACGACGAATGGCCCCGCCTGACGGAGGCGATCGAGAAGCTCCGCAACGTCTCGTTGCACATCGACGAGACGCCCGGCCTCACCGTGAGCGAACTGCGCGCGAACGCACGGCGGCTGGCGCGCCAGTGCGGCGGCAAGCTGGGCCTCATCGTGATCGACTACCTGCAGCTGATGAGCGTGTCGTCGGGCATGAGTGACGAGAACCGCGCCACGGCCGTGGGCGAGATCTCGCGCGGCCTCAAGATGCTGGCCAAGGAATTGGGCTGTCCGGTGATCGCGCTGTCGCAGTTGTCGCGCGGCGTGGAATCGCGCACCGACAAGCGCCCGATGATGAGCGACCTGCGCGAGTCGGGCGCCATCGAGCAGGACGCCGACGTGATCATGTTCATCTACCGCGACGACTACTACAACAAGGACTCCAAGGAGCCCGGTGTCGCCGAGATCATCATCAGCAAGCAGCGCAACGGCCCCACCGGGACCGTCAAGCTCGCGTTCCTGAAGCCGCTGACGAAATTCGAGTCGCTCGCCAGCGGCGGCGGCATGGACGACTTCTGAGGCGCCGCTCTCAGTAGGCCCAGAAGGGGCCCGGTCCCGCGCTGGTGCCGGCGCCCGAGATCGCCACGTAGACGCTGCGGCCGAAGAAGAACGGCAGACCCCAGTCGAAGCTCTGTGTCAACGACCCTGCGCTGCCCGCGACGTTGGCCGCGGCCGTGTTGGCCGTCAGCGCGCCGACGCTTTCGATGGTGAAGTCGATCGCCCTGGACGTTCCGTTCGCCCCGATCTGCGTCGCATTCAGCGCCAGGGTGCTCGTCGGGCAATAGAAGTCCGGGTTCGGCGAGCAGTTCGGAATGCCCGGGTCTGCGAAGAACAGGCCGTTCGAGCCGCTGTCCAGGAAGCTCTTGGGATAGGTCACGCCGTTGTAGACCGTGGTGAAGAAGCCCTGTGCGTCCGCCGTCAGCACCGTGGCGCTTCCCAGCTGGTTGTTCGGCTGCGTGTCGATGCCCAGGACCAGCGAACCCGTGACGACCGCTGCGCCACCGGTCGGCACGGGAGGAAGCACGACGACCACGCCGTTGTTGTCGGTGGGAAGCCGCGACACCGGGTTCGTCACCTGCGAGGCGACCGGCAACCTCGTCGCCGTGCAGGCGTTGCCGGAGCAACCGTAGTAGACCCCGGTGAGCGTGGTCGCGCAGCTCGTGCCGCAGTCTTGCTCGCGCAGCCCGACCCCCAGGATTCCGTTGATGCCGGAGGAGGCGCCCAGGTTGGCGCCGGTTCCACTGCAGGCTGCCGGCGGCACGGGCAGTTGCCCGTCGGCAATGACCTGGATCGGAACGCTGGGGGCGGTGAGAGTCGCCAGGCGGACGTCGGCGCGACGCACGCCGCCCCACGTGAAGCCGCTGGCGAACTGGGCGCATTCGCCCACGGGATCGCTGGAAGCGTTCGTCACCCGGGGGAGCGTGACGCCCGACAGTGCCGACGCCGAGAGCCGAAGGCCGTTCGAGCCGGTGTCAACGATCACGCGGTCGACGTCGACACAGGTCGAGGTGCCGGGCTCGCAGATGGTCACCGTCACGAACGGTGAATTGAACGCGGAACCGTCGGTGCCGCGGTCCACGCGGATCGCCAGCACGTTGCCGCCGGGGATCGACGGGCCTGCGACGGTGTTCGTGTTCTGCAGCCGCGTGGGGGCGGGGCTTCCTCCACCGCCACCACCGCAGCCGGCCAGGAACGTGAACAGAAGGAAGGCGGGCAGCCAGGAGGCGAACCGGAGGAGTTGGGGTCGTGTCACGGAAGGGTGCGTGGATCGAATCCGACGGGCAATTGTGCGGGCAGCCAGGCGCGGCCCTGGAAGGCTCCCATGCGGCCGGCGGACATGACGACCAGATCGGGGCGCGAGATGCTGAGGGCGGAGGTGCGACCGCGCGATCCGTCCTGCGCCTGGGTCAGCGCCGAGAACGACGGCCCGAGCAGTGCCCGCAGGTCCGGCAGGAAGGGGCCGGACCAGGTCACCGCGAAGACGGTGCCGTGCAGGTCGGCGAATTCATGCACGGTCGTGCCCGTGTCCAGTTCGTGCTGCTGGTGCAGGTAGTCGGCGCCCGTGGCCGGATGCTCCTGCGTGAGCGCTGCACGCGTGTCGGGGGCGCTGGCCTCCAGGCGCGATCCGAGCGAGGCGCCCGCGGAGCCGGCGCAGGCCAGCAGGGCGGTGGCGAGAAGGGTCTTCATGCAGGTCTCCGGTGCGGGTCCTGGTGGGAGCCCGCACCGGTGCTCAGGTTCCCGGCGCCGGCTACAGCACTTCGCTGGCGAAGTCGGCCAGGCGTGAGCGTTCGCCGCGCGCCAGGGTGATGTGGCCGCTGTGGGGCCAGCCCTTGAACTTGTCGACGGCGAAGGTGAGTCCGGACGAGCCTTCGGTGAGGTAGGGCGTGTCGATCTGCGCCAGGTTGCCCATGCAGATGATCTTGGTGCCGGGACCCGCGCGGGTGATCAGTGTCTTCATCTGCTTGGGCGTGAGGTTCTGCGCCTCGTCCAGGATGACGTACTTGTTCAGGAACGTGCGTCCGCGCATGAAGTTCATGCTCTTGATCTTGATCTTGCTGCGGATCAGCTCGTTGGTCGCCGCGCGGCCCCATTCACCCGCACCGGTGTCGGTCTTGCCCAGCACCTCGAGGTTGTCGTCGAGCGCACCCATCCAGGGCCCCATCTTCTCTTCCTCGGTGCCCGGCAGGAAGCCGATGTCCTCACCCACGCTGACCGTGGCGCGCGTCATGATGATCTCGGTGTAGCGACGCTCGTCGAGCACCTGCGTCAGGCCCGCTGCCAGGGCCATCAGCGTCTTGCCGGTGCCCGCCGTGCCCGTGAGCGACACGAAGTCGACCTCCGGGTCCATCAGCAGATTCATCGCGAAGTTCTGCTCGCGGTTGCGAGTGGTGACGCCCCAGACCGCGTTCTTCAGATGACCATAGTCCTTGAGCGTGCGCAGCACCGCGGTCTTGCCGCGGATCTCGGTCACGCGTGCATAGAGGCTGGGCTCGCCCGGCGCTTCGAAGTACACGAACTGGTTGATCATCAGGCTGGGCACGACCGGGCCGGTGACCCGGTAGAAGGTGTGCTGCCCACTCTGCCAGCTCTCGACCGTCTTGCCGTGCTTGGCCCAGAAGTCGGCTGGCAGCGCGAGCGCGCCCGAGTACATCAGGTCGAGGTCGTCCAGCGTCTTGTCGTTGCGGTAGTCCTCGGTCTTGAGTCCCAGTGCGCGCGCCTTGACGCGCATGTTGATGTCCTTGGACACCAGCACGACGTCGCGCGGTGCGTGCTGCTCGCGCAGCGCCTGCACCACGCCCAGGATCTGGTTGTCGGCCTTGCCCTGGGGCAGGCTGGAGGGCAGATGGTTGGCCAGCGCCTGGGTCTGGAAGAACAGGCAGCCGCCGGCCTCGCCGTGGCCCGTGGTGTCGAGCTTCAACCCGGCACCGATGTCCGCGCCCTGCGCGCCGGCCAGCTGGTCGAGCGAGCGGCTGGCCTGGCGCGCGTTGCGGGCGACCTCGGTGGTGCCCTTCTTGTGCCCGTCGAGCTCTTCCAGCACGATCATCGGCAGGAAGATGTCATGCTCCTCGAAGCGGAACAGGCACATCGGATCGTGCATCAGCACGTTGGTGTCGAGCACGAACAGCTTGCTCGGGCCGGTCGACTTGGGCTTGCGGCGGGGCGCGGGTTCCGTGGCGGCGGCGCGGCGGCGGGCCGCCGGCTTCTCGGCTGCGGGGGCCTCGTCCACGTAGGCCAGCGGCGGCTCGAGCTCGCCGCCGGTCCTCGGGTCGAAGTCCTCGACCTGCGGCCGTTCAGCGACGACCGCTTCCGCGCCGGGCGACTCCGATTTTCGCGCTGCCTTGTGCGAGGACCGGGCCGGAGCATCGTAGGCCTCGGTCGGGAGCAGGGCGGCGCGTTTCGTGGGAGCGGGGGGCAGCGGCATAGGGCAGGGGAGTCCCGGATGAGAGGGTCATCAAACGAAAAAGCCGCCAGGCGAGCCGGGCGGCTTGTTCTTCGTGTGCGGTGACGACGCAGAGCGCCGAGATCAACAGCATGAATTCATGATACACGACGCCCCTGGCGCCCCGATGTCGGCCGGCAGCGTGTTGCTACCAGACGTCACGGCGTCATGCAGCCTTCTTCAGCAGCTTCACGGCCTTGAGCACGTCGTCCACGTGGCCGGGAACCTTCAGGCCGCGCCACTCCTGCTTGAGGATGCCGTCGGCGCCGATGAGGAAGGTGCTGCGCTCGATGCCCTTGACCTTCTTGCCGTACATGATCTTGTTCTTGACCACGCCGAACATGTGGCACATCTTTTCTTCGGTGTCCGCGATCAGTTCGAAGGGCAGCTCCAGCTTGGCCTTGAAGTCGTCGTGCGACTTCATGTTGTCACGCGAGACGCCGAACACGGTGGCGCCCGCCTTCACGAAGTCCTTGTACTTGTCACGGAACTGCATGGCCTCGGTCGTGCAGCCCGGGGTGTTGTCCTTCGGATAGAAGTACAACACCAGGATATGCCCCAGATGCGAGGTATTGCTGACCTTGAGGCCGCCCGTGGCGTTCGCTTCGAATTCGGGGATGGGCTTGTTGACAACGATCGCCATGGATTTTTTGCTCGTGTGACAGGGGTTGCTCGTTGCTGGACCGTCGCGCTAAGTCGGCCGCAATATGTAATTTTACCCCAATCCCCCTCCAGCAGGGCCGCTCAGCCCGGCGGTTCCAGGAGCAGCGCGACAGCGACGTGGCGCCCCTCGTGAGCGAGGATGTTGTAGGTGCGGCAGGCCGCCGCGGTGTCCATCGTTTCCAGGCCGATCCCGCCGTCAAGCAGGGGACGCAGCCAGGCGGTTTTCGGGAAACGGATGCGGCTGCCGCTGCCGAAGATCACGACTTCGGGACGCAGCTCGGCCAGCTTGGCGAAGTGCTCGGCACCCAGCTCCTCGAAGCGCTGCGCGGGCCAATCGATGCGCTCGCCACGCGAGCCGATGATCACACTGTGCGTGATCTTCTCCGTGTTCACGCCGACCCAGCCCGGGCCATGCCCGGTGATGGCCTGCACGTCGATGCGGTCGGGCTGGAGCTTCATGGGTGCACAGAGGGGGGAAGGGATGTGGGGCCGCGCAGGGCGCAGCGAGTGGCCCAGCGGAACTATGGTCAAATTATAGGTTTTCACCCTTGAAGATGCCGCTGCAGGAGGGGCTTTGAAGACCGTCCAGAAATCCGCCAAGCTGGCCAACGTCCTGTACGACATCCGCGGGCCCATCATGGATGCGGCCCGGCAGATGGAAGAAGAGGGCCACAAGATCATCAAGCTGAACATCGGCAACCTCGCCGTGTTCGGTTTCGATGCGCCCGAAGAGATCCAGCAGGACATGATCCGCAACCTCGGCAACTCCGCCGGGTACTCGGACAGCAAGGGGATCTTCGCCGCCCGCAAGGCAGTGATGCACTACACCCAGCAGCAGGGCATCAAGGGCGTCACGCTCGACGACGTCTACCTGGGCAACGGTGCAAGCGAGCTGATCGCCATGGCGACCAATGCGCTGCTGGACGACGGCGACGAACTGCTGCTGCCTTCCCCCGACTACCCGCTGTGGACGGCGGCCACCAGCCTGTCGGGCGGCACGCCGGTGCACTACCGCTGCGACGAGGCCAACGGCTGGATGCCGGACCTGGACGACATCCGCCGCCAGATCACGCCGCAGACCAAGGGCATCGTCGTCATCAACCCGAACAACCCGACCGGCGCGCTCTACTCGGACGACCTGCTGCGCGCCATCGTCGACATCGCGCGCCAGCACGGCCTGGTGATCCTGGCCGACGAGGTCTACGACAAGGTGCTGTACGACGACGTCCGGCACACCGCGATCGCCAGCCTGTCCGAGGACGTGCTCACGCTCACGTTCAATTCGCTGTCCAAGAGCTACCGCTCCTGTGGCTACCGCGCCGGCTGGCTCGTGGTCTCGGGCGACAAGCGCGCAGCGGCCGACTACATCGAGGGCCTGACCATGCTCTCGAACATGCGGCTGTGCGCCAACGTGCCGGGCCAGTACGCGATCCAGACCGCGCTGGGCGGCTACCAGAGCATCAACGAGCTGATCGCCCCGGGTGGCCGCCTGCGCCGCCAGCGCGATCTCGCCCACGAGCTGATCACCGCCATCCCGGGCGTCACCTGCGTGAAGCCGCGGGCCGCGCTGTACATGTTCCCCCGGCTCGATCCCGCGCTCTATCCGATCCGCGACGACCGCCAGTTCTTCCTCGAGATGCTGCAGGAAACCCGGGTCATGCTGGTCCAGGGGTCGGGGTTCAACTATCCCGACAACCAGCACTTCCGCATCGTCTTCCTGCCGCACGAAGACGACCTGCGCGAAGCGATCGGCCGCATCGCCAGATTCCTCGACAACTACCGCAAGCGCCACAGTTCATGAGCCCCCACGCTCCGCATTCCGTGTCTTCGCTGCCCGCCGGGGCCGCACCTGCCCGCTGCCCCGCGGCTCGCCGGGAGGCAAGATGAAAGCCATCCAGGTCGGCCTGCTGGGCATCGGCACCGTCGGCAGCGGCGTCTTCAACGTCCTGCAGCGCAACCAGCAGGAGATCCAGCGCCGCGCCGGCCGCGGCATCGCCGTCACCATGGTGGCGGACCTGGACACCGCCCGTGCGCAGTCGATCGTCGGCGACGCCGCCCGCGTCGTGAAGGACGCCCGGGAGATCATCGCCAACCCCGACATCGACATCGTGGTGGAGCTGATCGGGGGCTACGGCATCGCGCGGCAGCTGGTCATGGAAGCCATCGCAGCGGGCAAGCACGTGGTCACGGCCAACAAGGCGCTGCTGGCCGTGCATGGCACCGAGATCTTTGCGGCCGCCCACCAGCGTGGCGTGATGGTCGCCTTCGAGGCGGCTGTCGCCGGCGGCATTCCCATCATCAAGGCACTGCGCGAGGGCCTGACGGCCAACCGCATCGAGTGGATCGCCGGCATCATCAACGGCACCACCAACTTCATCCTGTCGGAGATGCGGGACAAGGGCCTGGACTTCGACGTGGTCCTGAAGGAGGCGCAGCGGCTGGGCTACGCGGAAGCGGACCCCACCTTCGACATCGAAGGCGTGGACGCTGCGCACAAGGCCACGATCATGAGCGCGATCGCGTTCGGCATCCCGGTGCAGTTCGGCAAAGCCTACGTGGAGGGCATCACCAGGCTGGGCGCGCAGGACATCCGCTATGCGGAACAGCTGGGCTACCGCATCAAGCTGCTGGGGATCACCAAGCGCACCGCCAAGGGGATCGAGCTGCGCGTGCATCCGAGCCTGGTGCCGGCCAAGCGTCTGCTGGCGAACGTCGAGGGCGCGATGAACGCGGTCGTGGTGCATGGCGACGCCGTCGGCACCACCCTCTACTACGGCAAGGGCGCCGGCAGCGAGCCAACCGCCAGCGCGGTCATCGCCGACCTGGTCGACGTCACGCGCCTGCACACGGTCGACGCGGCGCATCGCGTGCCGCACCTGGCGTTCCAGCCCGACCAGATGAGCGACCAGCCGGTGCTGCCGATGGCCGAGGTCGTGACTAGCTACTACCTGCGGTTGCGGGTGGCCGACCAGGCCGGCGTGCTGGCCGAGGTGACCGGCCTGCTCGCCGCGGCAGGCGTCTCGGTCGACGCGATGCTGCAACGGGAAGCCGGCGAGGGCGAGAAGCAGACCGACCTGATCATCCTCACGCACGACGTGCGCGAGGGCACGATGGACGGCGTGCTGGCCCAGGTGCAGGCCCTTGCGACCGTGCTGGCGCCCATCGTGCGCATCCGCAAGGAAGAGCTGCGCTGATGCGGTACCTGTCGACGCGCGGCCACCCGGACCGCAAGCACTTCTGCGAGATCCTGCTGGAAGGCCTGGCGCCGGACGGCGGCCTGTACCTGCCCGAGCGCTATCCGCAGGTCGATGCGGCCACGCTCTCGCGCTGGCGCGGGCTGTCCTACCACGAGCTCGCGTTCGAGATCCTGTCGCTGTACATCGACGACATCCCGGCCGCCGACCTGCGCGCGCTCTGCGCCCGGACCTACACCGCCGACGTGTTCGGCTCGCCCGAGATCGTCCCGCTCAAGCGGCTGGAGGACGGCCTGGTCCTCGAGGCACTGTCCAACGGCCCGACCCTGGCCTTCAAGGACATGGCCATGCAGCTGCTGGGCAACCTGTTCGAGTACGAGCTGGCGCGGCGCGGCGAGGAGCTGAACATCCTGGGCGCGACGTCGGGTGACACCGGCAGCGCCGCCGAGTACGCCATGCGCGGCAAGAAGGGTGTGCGGGTCTTCATGACATCGCCGCACGGGCGCATGAGCCCGTTCCAGCAGGCGCAGATGTTCAGCCTGCAGGACGCCAACATCCACAACCTGGCCATCCAGGGCGTGTTCGACGACTGCCAGGACATCGTCAAGGCCGTCTCGAACGACCTCGCGTTCAAGCGCCGGTACCGCATCGGCACCGTCAACTCGATCAACTGGGCGCGCCTGGTGGCCCAGGTGGTGTACTACTTCGCCGGTTACTTCCAGGCGACGGCCGGCAACGACCAGCGCGTGAGCTTCGCGGTGCCGTCGGGCAACTTCGGCAACATCTGCGCCGGCCACGTCGCCCGGATGATGGGCCTGCCGATCGAGCGCCTGGTGCTCGCCACCAACGAGAACGACGTCCTCGACGAGTTCTTCCGCACCGGCGTGTACCGGGTGCGCACCGGCGCCGACACGCACGAGACCTCCAGCCCGTCGATGGACATCAGCAAGGCGAGCAATTTCGAGCGTTTCGTGTTTGACCTGCTGGGCCGTGACGGGGGCCGGGTCCGGGCGCTCTTCGGCGACGAGCTGTCGCGCACGGGCCGCTTCGACCTGAGCGCCGATCCTGCGTTCCGTGAGGCGGCCTCCCGCTACGGCTTCGTCAGTGGCCGCAGCACCCATGCCGACCGGCTGGCCACCATCCGCGACACCTGGGAGCGGCTGCATGTGATGATCGACACGCACACCGCAGACGGACTGAAGGTCGCGCGCCAGTTCCTGCAGCCCGGCGTTCCCATGGTCGTGCTGGAAACGGCCCTGCCGGTCAAGTTCGCCGCCACCATCGTCGAGGCGCTCGGCCGCGAGCCGCAGCGCCCCGCCAAGTACGAGGGCATCGAACTGCTGCCCAAGCGCGTCACCGTGCTGCCACCCGACACTGCGCAGGTCCAGGCGTACATCGCCGCCCACTGCGCCTGAGGCCGCCATGAAGGTCGTCGGTTTCGCGGGCTACTCCGGCTCGGGCAAGACCACCCTGGTGGAGCGGGTGATTCCCGCCCTGAAGCTGCGCGGCCTGCGCGTCTCGGTGGTCAAGCACGCGCACCACAACTTCGACATCGACCACCCCGGCAAGGACACCTGGCGCCACCGCGAAGCCGGCGCGTTCGAAGTGGTGGCGGCTTCCAACCGCCGCCTGGCGCTGGTGCGCGAGTTCGAGCAGCCCGCCCAGCTCACCGTCCATCAGTTGCTGGCCGAGCTGTACGAAGGGGTGGACTGGGTGCTGGTGGAAGGCTTCAAGGAGAGCAACCTGCTCAAGGTCGAGGTTTGGCGGCCGCAGGCGAATGGCAACGTGCGCTATCCCGACGACGACTTCATCGTGGCGATCGCCACCGACGCGCCCGGGCAGTTGCCGCAAGCCACCCTTCGGCCGGTGCTGGACCTGAACGACCCCGATGCACTCGCGCAGTGGCTGGTCGACAATGGAGACCGGTTCGAGTACCACCCGGAGATGTACGCGTGAGCTCCCGCCCGCCGCTGCGTTCGCTCGACGACGCCCTCGACGACCTGCTGGGCCGTGCGGCGGCGCTCGGCGCAACGGAGGAGGTCGCGACCTTCGACGCGGACGGACGCGTGCTGGCCGAGGACCTCGTCTCCGCGTTGCAGGTGCCACCGCACGACAACAGCTCGATGGATGGCTACGCCGTCCGGCTGGCCGAGATCGCCGACGAAGGCGTGCCGCTGCCCGTGAGCCAACGCATCGCTGCCGGCCAGCCGGCCCAGCCGTTGCAGCCCGGGACGGCGGCGCGCATCTTCACCGGTGCACCGGTCCCCGCGGGCGCCGACGCGATCGTGATGCAGGAGGACACCGAACTGGCCGATGGCGTCGTGCGCATCCTGCGCGTGCCCGACGCCGGCCAGTGGATCCGGCGCAGCGGCGAGGACGTCACCCGTGGCGCCGTGGTGCTGCGGCAGGGGCAGCGCCTCGGTCCGGCCGCGTGTGGCCTGGCCGCCGGCATCGGCCGGGACCGGGTGCGGGTGGCGCGCCGGCCCCGGGTGGCGCTGTTCTCCACGGGCGACGAACTGGTCATGCCGGGCACGGTGCCGCCCGACCAGATGCGTCCCGGCGCGATCTACAACTCGAACCGCTTCTTCCTGCGTCGCCTGCTCGCCCGCTGCGGCTGCGAGGTCACCGACCTGGGCATCGTGCCCGACCGGCGCGAGGCGACCGTCGAGGCGATGCGGGGCGCCGCGGTCGACCATGACCTCATCCTGACCAGCGGCGGCGTGTCGGTCGGCGAGGAGGACCACGTCAAGCCGGCGGTGCAGGCACTGGGCTCGCTGGACCTCTGGCAGATCGCGATGAAGCCCGGCAAGCCGTTCGCGCACGGCCGGATCGGCGACGCACATTTCATCGGATTGCCCGGCAACCCGGTGTCGAGCTTCGTCACCTTCCTGCTGCTGGTGCGGCCCTTCCTGCTGCGGCTGCAAGGCGCGCAGCGCGTCCTGCCGGCGCCGCTGCTGCTGCCGGCCCACTTCGACTGGCCGCGTCCCGACCGCCGTCGCGAGTTCCTGCGCGTGGCGCGCAACGCGCAAGGCGGCCTCGACCTGTTCGCCAACCAGAGCTCGGGTGTCCTGACGTCCACCGTCTGGGCCGACGGGCTGCTGGACAACCCGCCCGGCCAGGCGATTGCCCACGGCGACCTGGTGCGCTTCCTGCCGTTCGCGGAGCTAGACGCATGAGGGTCACCCTGCGGTATTTCGCTTCGGTCCGCGAGGCGCTGGGCCGCGGCAGCGAGCAGCGCGAGACCGCCGCTTCCACGTTGCGTGCGCTGCGGGAGGAGCTGGTCGCCCTGGGCGAGCCCTACGCGCAGGCGCTCGCGCCGCAGCGCGCGGTGCGGATGGCGCTCGACCAGGTGATGGCCGCGGACGACGCCCCGCTGCGCGAGGGCTGCGAGGTGGCCTTCTTCCCTCCTGTCACGGGCGGCTGAGATGGCGGGCGCGCGCGTGTCGATCCAGACGGACGACTTCGACGTCGCCCGCGAACTCGCGCAACTGCGCCAGGCGGACCACCGCGTGGGGGCCGTCTGCAGCTTCGTCGGCACGGTGCGTGCAGCCAGCCCTGGCGCCAGCGAGACCGTGCTCGACATGGAGCTGGAGCACTACCCCGGGATGACCGAGAAGTCGATCGAGGCGATGATCGAAGAGGCGCACCGACGTTTCGACATCTATGCTGCCCGGGTCGTGCACCGCGTCGGGCTGCTGCGGCCTGGCGAGCAGATCGTGCTGGCGGCTGTCACGTCAGCCCACCGCGGCCAGAGCTTCCAGGCCTGCGAGTTCCTGATGGACTACCTGAAGACGCAGGCACCGTTCTGGAAGAAGGAGCGCACGCCGCAGGGGGCGCGCTGGGTCGACGCGCGGGTGAGCGACGACGCCGCGCTGGCCCGCTGGGGCATTCGCGCCGACAACGGCACGGTGACCTGATCAGGCCCGCGGCTCGGCCGGTGGCACGAAGGCGGCGCGCGCGTGGTCCTCGAGTTCACCGGTCAGCAATTGCAGCAGCTGGAGCAGCTGGTCCTGCTGCTGCGCGTCCAGCGGCCCGAGCAGCCGGCGGTAGGCGCGCTCGGCCGGACGTTGCGCCTGGGCGAGGACCTGCACGCCGGCCGGCGTGAGCGCCACCGACACGTTGCGCTTGCCCTCCTCGGTCTGGCGCTCCACCAGCCCCCGCGTTTCCAGGCCGCGCAGCACCCGCAGGACCGTGACCTTGTCGAAGCCCAGCGCACGGGCGAGGTTGGACTGCCCCAGTCCGGGATGTGCGTCCAGCACCGTCAGCACGCCGAACTGCGCGGGGGTCAGCTGCAGGTCGCGGCACTCGTCCTCGAACACCGCGGCGGAGATCTGGTGTGCGCGCCGAAGCAGGAATCCTGGCCGCGCATAGAGGCGCGACAGGGTGGCGGAAGGCTTCTGGGGCACGTGGGAAAGCTCGACTAGGGAATCCATGGATTGTGCCTCGCGTCCCTGCTGCCCATACTTGTTAGCATGCAAACAATGCGACATCCCACCGATCGGCTGATGCCGCACCGGCGCGCGCTGCTGGGGGCCGCGTTGGCGGGCTCGCTCGCCTCGGCGCTCGGGTGCTGGCCAGCGGGCGCGCTGGCGCAGACGGCGCAACAGGCGGGGCAGGGCGTGCCGCTGCGCCTGATCGTGCCGTTCACGCCGGGCACGGGCATCGACCTCATCGCCCGCACCGTCGGCCCCAAGCTCGGTGAACGGCTGGGCCGTCCGGTGGTGGTCGACAACCGCGCCGGCGCCTCCGGCAACATCGGCACCGAAGCGGTGGTGCGTTCCGCGCCCAACGGCAGCACGCTGCTGGTCAGCGTCAACACGCTGGTGATGAACCGCAGCCTGTATCCGCGGCTGTCCTTCGACCCGGTCAAGGATCTCACGCCGGTGTCGCTCACCAGCTGGGGCCAGCTGCTGCTGGTGGCCAGTCCTGCCGCGCCGTGGCGCACGGCAGCCGACCTGCTGCGCGACGCCAAGGCTCGGCCGGGCCGGATCAACTACGCCAGCCCGGGCGTGGGCACGCCCCACCACCTGTCGATGGAGCTGTTCAAGGCGACCAACAGCCTGTTCCTCACCCACATTCCGTACCGCGGCACCGCGCCCGCCGTGACCGACCTGCTGGGCGGGCAGATCGAGTTGATGTTCCTGCCGATCCACGTGGCCCTGCCGCACGTCAAGGCGGGCAAGCTGGTGGCCCTGGGGATCGGCAGCGACAAGCGCCACCCGCTGCTGCCCCAGGTGCCCACCCTGGCCGAGGCGCGCGCCGGCGACGTCAACGTCGCCATGTGGTACGGCATCTTCGCGCCGCCGGGCACGTCGCCCGACCATGTGTCCCGCCTGAACCGCGAGCTCAAGGACATCCTCTCGCTGCCGGATGTGCGCACGGCCTTCGAGACCCAGGGCATGGATCCGGCCGGCAGCACGCCCGAGGAGTTCCGACGCCTGGTCGAGCAGGACGCCACCCGCTGGGCGACCCTGATCCGCGCGCAGGGCATCACCGCCGAATAGAGGTCGTCCACCGATGCAGATCGCAATCGTCGGCGGCGGCATCGGCGGCCTCGCGCTCGCCCTGTCGCTGCACCAGCGCGGCCTTCGCTGCGCCGTCTATGAATCCGTGCCCCAGGTGCGGGAAGTCGGGGTCGGGATCACCCTGCTGCCGCACGCCATGCGCGAGCTCCAGGCGCTGGGCCTGCACGAGCGCCTCGCCGAGCAGGGGATCGAGAACCTCGAGAGCGTGTTCTTCAACCGCTGGGGTCAGTTCATCTACCGCGAGCCGCGCGGCCGCCACGCCGGCTATCCGCTGCCGGAGGTCGGCATCCACCGCGGCAAGCTGCACCGCGTGCTGTACGACGCGGTCCTCGAGCGCCTGGGGCCGCAGGCGCTGCACCTGGACCACCGCTGCGTCGGGCTGGAGCAGGATGCCGGTGGCGCCACCCTGCAGATGCAGGCGAGCTCGGGTGCCACGACCACTGTCCGCGCCGACGCCGTCGTGGCCTGCGACGGCGTCAATTCGGCCCTGCGCCGCCAGTTCTATCCGCACGAGCAGCTCGCCTTCGCTGGCATCAACACCTGGCGCGGTGTCACGGTGCATCGTCCCATCCTGACCGGCAAGAGCTACCTGCGTATCGGCTCCATCGAGACCGGCAAGATGGTGATCTACCCGATCGTCGACAACGTGGACGGGCAGGGCGGCCAACTGGTGAACTGGGTCGCCGAGATCCAGCGGCCCGGCGCCGCGATGAACGACTGGAACAAGCCCGGCCGTCCGGAGGACTTCCTGGACATCTTCGCGGACTGGCGCTTTGAGTGGCTGGACGTGCCGGCGCTGATCCGCGGCGCGTCGCAGATCTTCGAATACCCGATGGTCGACCGCGACCCGGTCCCGCGCTGGACCTTCGATCGCGTGACCCTGCTCGGCGATGCCGCCCATCCGATGTATCCGCGCGGCTCCAACGGCTCGGCGCAGGCGCTGATCGACGCGCGGGTGCTGGCCGACGAACTGGCCGGAGCCGAGCCGGGGCTGGCGCTGGCGCGCTACCAGGACAAGCGGCTGCAGCCGACGGCGAGGATCGTCCAGACCAACCGCACCGTGCCACCCGACTTCATCATCATGCGCGCCGACGAGCTGAGCGGCGGCAAGCCGTTCGCGGGAAGCGTCGACGACCTGATCAGCCAGGACGAACTGCGGCGCATCTCCGATGACTACAAGCGCGTTGCCGGGTTCTCGCTCGAGAGCCTGCAGCCGACGCCGCCAGCCGCGGCGGGCTAGTTCAGGTAGCGCGGCCGCGAGGCCTCGTCGCCCTCGGCATCCTGCCCGGCCAGCGGCGCGGTGAACGGCTCGCGCCACTGGGCAGTGGCCAGGGCCTGCTCCAGCAGATGCAGCAGCCCCTGCATCAGGCGGGGATCGAGCTCCAGCTGGAAGCCGCGCGGCTTCTCGCCGCCGCGCACCGAGGCGCGCTCGTTCAGCGACAGCCGGGTGCGGCCGTCGGGCAGCGGCGTGGCATCGACGTCGGTGACGAGCAGCGGATCGACGCCCAGCGGGAGTGTCGACTGGTCCTGGTAGGGCGTTTCGAAGTCGGCACGCTGCAGGAATTCCTCCTTGCGGAAGTCCGCCAGCATGCGGCGCAGCTCCTCGTCGGCGCTGTCCAGGGCGGTGCCGGCGGCCTCGAGCTTGAGCAACTGCTCGGTCTGCAGCCGACTGACCAGCGGCCACAGGCCCAGCATGAGTCGGCGCGTGAGCCACAGCCGCATCTCCTCGCCCGCGGTGCTGTTCACCCGCAGCAGGAGGCGGTCCTGTTCGGGCTGGTAGGTCACCGAGAGCTGGTGGATCTGCATGGCGCGTGATTCTAGTCAGCCCTGGGGGCCATGGACCGGCTGGAATTGACCCTTGAAAACCTGTGGCCAAGCCTAAGCTGGGGTCCAACCGGAGATTTCGCCATGCGACTCGACAAACTCACCACCAAGTTCCAGGAGGCCCTGGGGGAGGCCCAGAGCCTCGCACTGGCCAACGACCACGCCTACATCGAACCCGAGCACCTCCTGGTGGCCATGCTGCGCCAGGAGGACGGACCGCGCGCCCTGCTCCAGCGGGCCGGCGTCAACATCCCCGGCCTGCTGGCCGCCGCCGAGACCGCGATGCACAAGCGTCCGCAGGTGCAGGGCCAGGAGCAGGTCCAGGTCGGACGCGAGCTCGTGCCGCTGCTGCAGGCCGCCGAGAAGGAGGGCCTCAAGCGTGGCGACGAATACATTGCCAGCGAACTGTTCCTGCTCGCACTGGCCGACAGCAAGCAGGACATCGGGCGCATCGCCCGCGAGAACGGCCTGTCGCGCAAGTCCTTCGAATCGGCGATCGACGCCGTGCGCGGGGGCCAGAGCGTGGACAGCGCCGAGGCAGAGGGCAAGCGCGAGGCGCTGAAGAAGTACTGCCTGGACCTCACCGAACGCGCCCGGCGCGGCAAGCTCGACCCGGTGATCGGCCGCGACGAGGAAATCCGCCGCGCCATCCAGGTCCTGCAGCGGCGTACCAAGAACAACCCGGTGCTGATCGGCGAGCCGGGTGTCGGCAAGACCGCCATCGTCGAAGGGCTGGCCCAGCGGATCGTTGCGGGCGAGGTGCCCGAGAGCCTGAAGAACAAGCGTGTGTTGTCGCTCGACATGGCTGCACTGCTGGCGGGAGCCAAGTACCGCGGCGAGTTCGAGGAGCGCCTGAAGAACGTGCTGACCGAGCTGGCCAAGGACGAGGGCCAGACCATCGTCTTCATCGACGAGCTGCACACCATGGTGGGCGCCGGCAAGGCCGAGGGCGCGATGGACGCGGGCAACATGCTCAAGCCGGCGCTGGCGCGTGGCGAGCTGCATTGCGTGGGCGCCACGACGCTGGACGAGTACCGCAAGTACATCGAGAAGGACGCCGCGCTCGAGCGCCGCTTCCAGAAGATCCTGGTGGGCGAGCCGACCGTCGAGGCGACCATTGCCATCCTGCGCGGCCTGCAGGAGAAGTACGAGGCGCACCATGGCGTCGACATCACCGACCCCGCCATCGTGGCGGCGGCCGAGCTCTCGCACCGCTACATCACCGACCGCTTCCTGCCGGACAAGGCGATCGACCTGATCGACGAGGCGGCCTCGAAGATCAAGATCGAGATCGACTCCAAGCCCGAGGCGATCGACCGGCTCGATCGCCGCATGATCCAGCTGCAGATCGAGCGCGAGGCGATGAAGAAGGAGACCGACGAGGCGTCCGCCAAGCGCCTGGGCCTGATCGAGGAAGAGATCGGCAAGCTGCGCAAGGAGATCGCCGACCTCGAGGACATCTGGAAGGCCGAGAAGGCCACGGCGCAGGGCAGCGCGCAGATCCGCGAGGAGATGGACCGGGTCAAGTTCCAGATCGAGGAGTTCAAGCGCAAGGCCGACTTCAACAAGGTCGCCGAATTGCAGTACGGCAAGCTGCCCGAACTGGAGCGCAAGCTCAAGGAGGCGCAGGATGCCGAAACCGGCAAGGCCAAGACCGGCAAGCCGCAGCTGCTGCGCACCCAGGTCGGCGCCGAGGAGATTGCCGAAGTGGTGGCGCGCGCCACCGGCATCCCGGTCTCCAAGCTGATGCAGGGCGAGCGCGAGAAGCTGCTGCAGATGGAAGACCGGCTGCACCAGCGCGTGGTGGGCCAGGACGAGGCGATCAGCGCGGTGGCCAACGCCATCCGGCGCTCGCGCTCGGGCCTGGCGGACCCGAACCGGCCGACCGGCTCGTTCCTGTTCCTGGGCCCCACCGGGGTCGGCAAGACCGAGCTGTGCAAGGCGCTGGCGACCTTCCTGTTCGACAGCGAAGAGCACCTGGTGCGCATCGACATGAGCGAGTTCATGGAGAAGCACTCGGTGGCCCGCCTGATCGGCGCGCCGCCCGGCTACGTGGGCTACGAGGAGGGCGGTTACCTGACCGAGGCCGTGCGGCGCAAGCCGTACAGCGTGATCCTGCTCGACGAGGTCGAGAAGGCCCACCACGACGTCTTCAACGTGCTGCTGCAGGTGCTCGACGACGGCCGACTCACCGACGGCCAGGGCCGCACCGTGGACTTCAAGAACACGGTGATCGTGATGACGAGCAACATCGGCTCGCACATGATCCAGGCGATGGTGGGCAAGCCGTACGAGGACGTGAAGGAAGCGGTCTGGGACGAGCTGAAGAACCACTTCCGACCCGAGTTCCTCAACCGGATCGACGAGACGGTCGTGTTCCATGCCCTGGACGCGAAGAACATCGCGCAGATCGCGCAGATCCAGCTGCGGGTGCTGGAGCAGCGGCTGGCCAAGATGGACCTGGCACTGCAGGTTTCGCCGGCCGCGCTGGAAGAACTGGCCAAGGTCGGCTTCGATCCGGTGTTCGGGGCGCGGCCGCTGAAGCGGGCGATCCAGCAGCGCATCGAGAATCCGCTGTCGCGGCTGATCCTCGAAGGCCGCTTCCCGCCCAAGAGCGTGATCCCGGTCGAGGTGGATCCGGTGCGCGAGCCCGGGGTGTTCCACTTCGGCGCCGTCCATCCGGCACCCGAAGAAGCGACTGCCTGATCCGGCCGGTCGCGTGCCAGGTGCGCAGCCGGGCAGCCGCCCGGCAGTCCCTGGGGAATGCCGGCGCCCGCGCGCCGGCAAGGCCGCGGCGCCGAGGCGGCCTCTTGCCCCGGGCGGCCAGGTCCGTGGGCGTCCCGGGCAGAATCGTCCATCAACCCCCTGAGGAGCGCGCGACCATGCCCATCGTCCTGACTTTCCTGCTCCGCCTGCTGCTGGTGGCCGCGGGCCTGGTGGTCGCCGCCGGCGCCCTCGTCGTGACCACGCTGTTGGCGGGCGTCTGGCTTGCGTGGGCCGGCTGGCACCGGCTGACCGGACGTCCGCTGCGTCCGTTCGCGGTGCGCTTCGGCCCACAGCCCGGCTTCGGGTGGCCCGCCCGGCGGCCCGAGGCCGCGGCGCGCGGGAGTGCGCGCGTCGGCCGCGGCGGTGACGTGACCGACGTGGAACCCAAGTGAGCTCCGGCGGCTTGGTGCCCGGCAGAGATCCGCAGATGTTCCCGGCCCTGGTCCTCGAGAAATCGCCCGATTTCAGCGCGTCGGTGCGCGCGGTGGACGACACGTTCCTGCCGGATGGCGACGTCACCGTGGCCATCGAATACTCGACGCTGAACTACAAGGACGCCCTGGCGATCACCAACCGCTCGCCGGTGGTTCGCAGCTGGCCCATGGTGGCGGGCATCGACGGCGCCGGCACCGTGCTCGAGAGCCGCTCGGTCGCATGGAAGCCGGGTGACCAGGTCGTCCTCAACGGCTTCGGCGTGGGCGAGATGCACAAGGGTTGCCTGGCTGGCAAGGCGCGGCTGCGTGGTGAGTGGCTGGTGCGCCGCCCCGCCGCGTTCGACGCCCGGCAGGCCATGGCGATCGGCACGGCCGGCTACACGGCGATGCTGTGCGTGCTGGCGCTCGAGCGGCATGGCCTGCGGGCGGGTGCTGGCGACGTGCTGGTGACCGGTGCGACGGGCGGCGTCGGTTCGGTTGCGGTGGCATTGCTCTCGCGCCTGGGCCACACGGTGGTGGCTGCCACGGGGAAGGCGGCCGAGGCCGACTACCTGCACGCGCTGGGCGCCAGCGCGGTGATCGACCGCGCCGAGCTCGCGGCGGCCGGAAAACCGTTGCAGAAGGAGCGCTGGGCAGGCGTGGTGGACGCGGTCGGCAGCCACACGCTCGCCAATGCCTGCGCCCAGACGCGCTACGGCGGTGCGGTGGCGGCCTGCGGGCTGGCCCAGGGCATGGACCTGCCGCTGACCGTCGCGCCGTTCATCCTGCGCGGCGTCAGCCTGCTCGGGATCGACAGCGTGATGGCGCCGATGCCGCTGCGCGAGCAGGCCTGGGAGCGGCTGGCACGCGACATCGAGCCGGGCCGGCTCGATGCGATGACCACCGAGATCGCGCTGGACGCCGCCGTCGAGCATGCGCAGCGCCTGATGGCTGGCCAGGTGCGCGGCCGGCTGGTGGTCCGCACCGGCGGCTGACCGCCGCGGTTGCGCCTGGTTGCACTGTCGGGATCTTCCCTGTCCGTCGCGCCCGGCTGGGCTGCGTTGTGGAGTCGGAACGCAAGGAAGTTCAGATGCTGGTGCGACACACTCCCATCCCCGCGGTTGAAGCGAAAGCCTTCGAGGCGGCGATCCGCGCCAGCGGTCGCGATCCCGCCGGCTTCAGGGCGCAGATGTACGAGGCGGTGGCGACCGTGGAGGGAGAACTGATGCGACGCGTCCACATCGTGTCGGCATGCGCGGCCGCCCAGTACGACGCCAGCACGGGCAGGGAGTGGACCGAGCACTTCGCGCGCCACCTGGCGCGCGGCTTCTTCGGCTGAGAACGCCTTCAGCGCCCCGAGGCGAGCGCACCGGACTTGGCCGCCAGCGCCTGCGGCGCCGCCGAGGTCTTGTACAGCACGGTCCCGATGGTCAGCATCGTGAATGCGGCGGTGGCCGCGATCAGTCCCCAGGGCCATGCGGCCGCCAGGCGAGAGGGGCGGGCGGCGCTGGCCGCCGCTTCGGCACGCTGCCTGGCGTGCCGGGCCTGCACCCACCGGTCGTAGCTGGCGCGCCGCTCGGGATGCGACAGCACGGCATAGGCCTCGTTGATGCGGGCCATCCGCTGCTGCGCGGCGGGGTCGTCGCCGCAACGATCGGGATGGTGCTTCTGCGCCGCACGGCGGTACGCGCTGCGCAGCGCATCGGCCGTGGCGTCGGGCGCGACGTGCAGGGTGTCGTAGTGGCTGGGCTCGAAGGTCGGCTTCATCGTTGTCGGCTGCACCGCTCGCGGTCCCACGGAAGCTCGTTGCGGCGCTCCTGAAAGTGTAGCTTCGAGAACGTCCGCGGCCAAGCGCCGCGGCGATCGGCGTGGCGCAGGGATGCGCTCCTACAACATCGCGTCTGCCGGCGCACCCCCGGGCACGGCGATTGCCCGAGATGCGGCATGCGACGTCCCTTCGAAATCAACGACCTCGATCTGCACCGCAAGGTGTCCCAACTCGACTGCACTGCTGGCGTGGAGTGCGCCGTCGGCACCGTGCGCGAAGTCGATCGCGAGAACGACAGCCACCGCTCGTCCGTCTGGCTGTTCCCCCTGGATGGCGGGGCGCCCCGCCGCATGACGAACGGACCCTGGCAGGAGTCAAACGCGCGCTGGGCGCCCGCAGGGCGGTGCATCGCGTTCGTGTCGCCGCGCTCGGGATCGATGCAGGCGCACCTCCTGCCGGCCGACGGCGGCGAGGCGCGCGCCTGCGGCGAACTGAAGGGCGTCTCGTCGCTGCGCTGGAGTCCGGACGGCACGAGCCTGCTCGTGACCGCTGCCGTGCCGGTCGATCCGGACCGCAAAGGAGGCCGGGGGGCGCCCGAGCCCACCGAAGGGCCGCAGGTCAAGGTGGAGGTCGCCTGGAAGCTGCCCTACAAGACGGATGGGATGGGGTACATGCTGGGACGCGAGGTGCATCTGTTCCGGCTGGACGTGGCCACCGGTGAGCATCGCCAGCTCACCGACGGCAACTTCGACGTGTTCGGCTTCGACGCCTCCCCGGATGGGCAGCGGATCGCGTTCTGCCGCACGCGCGAGGGCCGCTTCGCGCACCGCACCGACCTCTGGGTGTGCGACGCCGATGGCAGTGGCGCGCGCCGGCTGACCGAGAGCCTGGCCACCGTGTTGCAGCCCGTGTGGTCGCCCGATGGGCGCTGGATCGCCTTCGCCGGGGCGCGGGAGGAGGGGGATGCGCAATCGTCGCTCTACCTGCTCGATGCCCGCGGCGGCGAGTTGCGCCAGCTCGGCGACGAGGATCTGGAGATCGCCGACCCGGGCTCGCTGCACTGGTCCGCGGACGGTGCGCGGCTGGTGTTCACCCGCGCCCGCGCCGGATGCCACGAGGTCTGCAGCATCGGTGCGGACGGCCGCGGCCTGGAGGTGCTGCTCGGTGGCGAGCGTCAGCTCGGCGCCTTCGCCACCAATGGCGCCCGGCTGGCGTTCAGCATCGAGCATCCCTCCCTGCCCAGCGAGGTGTGGACCGCCGATGCGCAGGGCCGCGGCGAGCGGCAGGTCAGCCGCCTCAACCCCTGGTGGGACGAGCGGGTGGCGGTGGCGGCCGAGCGCCGCAGCTTCCAGGTGCCCGACGGCCGCGGCGGCGAGGAGACGATCCACGGATGGCTGATCCGCGCGAAGGGGGCGACGGGACCCGGACCTTTGCTCGACGATGCCCACGGCGGCCCCGCCGCCTATGCGCTGCTCGACTTCGACACCAATGTGTTCTGGCAGGTGCTCTGCTCGCGCGGATGGTCGGTGCTGGCGCTGAACGCGGTCGGTTCGGCCAGCCAGGGTCGCGAGTTCTGCCGGCGCCTGACGGGACGCTGGGGCGAACTGGACCTGCCGCAGCACCAGGCAGCCATCGCGCAGTTGCAGCAGGATGGCGTGTGCGACGACCGCCTAGCGATTTCCGGCAAGTCCTATGGCGGCTTCTTCAGCGCCTGGGCCGTCGGCCACACGGCGATGTTCCGCGCGGCCGTGGTGATGGCGCCGGTGGGCAACCTCGAGACGCACTACGGCACCTCCGACGGCGGCTACTACGCCGATCCGTTCTACCTGGGCAGCTCTCCCCACTTCGACCGCAAGAAGGCCCGGGAGCTGTCGCCCTTGCAGCACATCGAGAAGTCGACCACGCCGGTGCTGTTCATGCACGGCAAGGAGGACGAGCGCTGCCCGCGCTGCCAGTCCGAGGAGATGTTCGTGAGCCTCATGCGTGCCGGCGACACGCCCGCCGAACTGGTCGTCTATCCGGGCGCGGACCACCACTTCCTGGACCAGGGCGCGCCGACCTGCCGGCGCGACGCGGCCCGGCGCATCGTGGCCTGGGTGGAGCGGTGGTGCGGGCCGGACCGGGCGGGCAAGTCGGTGACGGGCCAACCTGCAGCCCAGGAGGCAATGTAGGACAAGGACCACAATTGTCGCGCTAGCCGTCCGCAGCTGTAACAAACCTCTAAGATCGCGCTCCCGAAGGGAACGCCGATGAAGAGTTGCTGGGCCGGGTTGTTGGCCGTTTGTTGTCTGTGGACCGTCGCCGCGCGTGCCGAGGGGCAGCAGGTGGCCTCGGCGGTGGAGCTGGCGGATCTGAGCCTGGAGCAGTTGAGCGCGCTCGAGGTCACCTCCGTGTCGGGCCGCTCCGAAAGCCTGCAGCAGGCGGCGGCTTCCGTCTACGTCATCACCGGGCAGGAGATCCGCCGCTCGGGTGCGCAGTCGCTGCCGCAGGCCCTGCGGCTGGCGCCCAACCTGCAGGTGGCGCAGACCAGCGCCGGCCAGTGGGCCATCAGCGCGCGCGGCTTCAACGATTCGATCTCCAACAAGCTGCTGGTGCTGATCGATGGACGCACGATCTACTCCAGCCTGTTCGCCGGCGTGTTCTGGGATGCGAACGACGTCGTGCTGGAGGACGTCGACCGCATCGAGGTCATTTCCGGACCGGGCGGCACGTTGTGGGGCGCGAACGCGGTCAACGGGGTCATCAACGTCGTCACCCGCCGTGCACGCGAGACCGAGGGCGTGCTCGTGTCCGTCACGCGGTCGGGCGCCGGCGGGCGTGAAGTGGCACGCTGGGGCACGGCCCTGGGCGAGAACGGCAGCATGCGGCTGTACCTGCTCGCGCAGGACCGTGGCAACACGGTCCTGCCCAGCGGGGCCGCCCGCGCGGACGAGAGCCGGCGCGACCAGGGCGGTTTCCGTTCGGACTGGAACTGGGGCGTGTCGTCGCTCACCCTGCAGGGCGACCTCTACCAGGGGGGCGAGCAGCCCGCGAACAACTTCGCCCCGGTGCTGCGCGGCGGCAACCTGCTGGGCCGCTGGAGCAGCACCTTCGCCGACGGCTCCGCGTACAAGGTCCAGGCGTCGTACGACGATGTGGCGCGTGACGACGTGACGCTGTTCCGCACCAAGGCGCGCACCACCGACCTGCAGTTCTCGCACGAAGCGAAGGTTCCGGTCGGCCAGCTGTTGTGGGGTGCCGGCCACCGCGAGACCCGCGACGAGAACCAGCCCACCGCCTCCATCCTGTTCGCCCCGGCTGCACGCACCCTCGGCTGGTCCCACCTGTTCGCGCAATACCAGCGGGCATGGGCCGGCAAGCTGCAGTTGACCGCAGGCACCAAGCTCGAACGCAACAGCTACACCGGGCTGGAGTTCCTGCCGAGCCTGCGGGCAGCCTGGTTCCACACGCCGACGTCCACCACCTGGGCGTCGGTCTCGCGCGCGGTGCGGGCGCCATCCCGGATCGACCGCGACTTCTTCCTGCCGGGGCGGCCGCCGTTCGTGATCGCGGGCGGGCCGAACTTCCGATCCGAGGTCGCCCATGTCTACGAGCTCGGGCACCGGGCGCAGGTCGGCAGCGACTTCAGCTGGTCGGCCACCTTGTTCCGCCAGCAGTTCTCCGGCCTTCGTGCCGGCGTGCCCGGCCAACTCCCGGCCACCGTGGAGAACCTGGTCGAGGGTCCGATCGACGGGCTGGAGGGCTGGGCCCAGTGGCAGGCGACCCGGCACTGGCGCCTGATGGCCGGATACCTGAACTTGCGACAGGACCTGCGCTATGCCCGCGGGCTCAGTCCCGAGACGTCGTCGTTCCCGGGACTGGGCAACGATCCGCACACGCAGTGGTCGCTGCGCTCCAGCCACAACCTGGGCCGCCATGGCGAACTGGACCTGCTGCTGCGCCGCGTGGGCGATCTGCGGGATCCGCAGGTCCCCGGCTACACGGCCGTCGACGCCCAGTTCGCGCTGCAGCTCACGCGGGCCATGCGGATCGCCGTGATCGGGCAGAACCTGTTCGACCCGGGCCATGTCGAATTCAACGCCCCGGCGTCCGCCAGCGTGATCCAGCGACGCCTGATGCTGCGGGTCACCTGGGAGCAGTAGGCCGCCATGGACCGGGCCCCGCAGCCCCCACGATGCTGGCCGGCGGTGCTGCTGCTGGTCGGCTGGCTGCTGGCCGGCTGGCCGGTCGCAGGCGCCCAGGAGCCGGTCCCGGCACGCGAGAGCGCCGTCAAGGCCGCATTCCTCTACAAGTTCGCCGGGTTCGTCGACTGGCCGTCCGGCACCTTCGAACGTCCGGACGCCCCGCTCGTGATCGGCGTGCTGGGCAACGACGCCGTGGCCGCCGACCTGGAGCAGATCGTTGCCGGCCGGACAGTGGAGGGGCGGTCGATCGCCGTGCGCCGGTTGCGCGAACCGGGAGAGGCCGGCCCGTTGCACGTGGTCCTGGTCGGTGCCGGCCGCGAGGGCCGCGTGCGCGAGACGGCCGGCGCGATCGAGGGGCCGGTGCTGGTCGTGACCGAGCAGGAGAACGGCTTGCGCCTGGGCGGCATCCTCAACTTCGTCGCCGAGGGCGGCCGGGTGCGCTTTGCCGCATCGCTGCCGGCTGCCGAAGCGCGCGGGCTGCGCCTGAGCGCGCGGCTGCTCGCGGTCGCCCAGACAGTCGAGCGTGCACGATGAAGCTGCTGCAGACCCGTTCCATCCGCAGCAAGCTGCACGCGATCCTGGCGGCCACGACGCTGACGGCGTTGCTGGTGGCGGCGTCGGCGCTGCTGTTCGTCGAGTTGCGCCGGGAGCTGGACGACACCCGCGACGACCTGGCCACGCAGGCCGATGTGATTGCGCTGGCCAGTTCGCCGGCCCTGACCTTCGGCGACCCGCACGTGGCCGCCGAGAACCTGGCGGTGCTGCGCGCCCGCCGCAACGTCACCGCGGCGGCGCTCTACGACGCCACGGGCGGGCTGTTCGCCACCTACGAGGCCGAGCCGGGTCGCGTCGAGTTCCCCCCGAAGGCGCTGGCGCCGGGCGTGACCGTCAAGGGCGACTGGGCCGTGGCCTGGCGCCCGGTGCTGGCCAACCGCGAGCAGGTGGGCACGGTGTACGTGCAGATGCAGCACGACCGGGTGCAGGCGGCCTTCGCGACCATCGGCATGCTCGTGCTGGTCATGGGGGGCAGCCTGGTGGCCGCGCTGCTGCTGTCCAACCGGCTGCAGCGCGCACTCACCGGCCCGATTCTCGACGTCAGCGAAGTGGCCCGCAAGATCCTGCGCGGCGAGACTGCGGACCTGCGTGCCCGCAAGGTGAGTGAGGACGAGGTGGGCGACCTGGTGGACGCCTTCAACGCCATGCTCGACGAACTCGGGCGGCGGGCGCGCACGCTCGAGGCGGCCAACCAGGCGCTGCGCATGAGCGAGGCGCGCTACCAGCTGGCGGTGCGCGGCTCCAGCGCCGGGCTGTGGGACTGGGACATGCCCGCCGGCACCATGTTCTATTCGCCGCGCTTCAAGGGGCTGCTGGGGTATGCCCAGGACGACTTCCCGGACGTGCCGGGGTCCATCGAGAAGGTGCTGCATCCGGACGATCGCGGCCTCGTCCACGACGGACTGCGCGCGCACCTGCGGCACGGCCAGCCGTTCCAGGTCGAGTGCCGGCTGCGTGACAGCAGCGGTCGCTGGCGCTGGTTCTTCGTAGCGGGAGCGGCACTGCGGGATCCGGCGGGGCAGGCCTTCCGGATGGCGGGCTCGGTGGTCGAGGTGACCGAGCGCAAGGAGGCCGAACGCGTGCTGCAGGATGCCAACCGCGCCAAGGACGAATTCATCGCCACCCTGGCGCACGAGCTGCGCAATCCGCTCGCGCCGATCCGCACCGGGCTCGAGATCCTGAAGAAGGACAAGGCCAACGGGCCGCTCTCCGACCGGACGCGCGCGACGATGGAGCGGCAGCTGACGCACATGATCCGGCTGATCGACGACCTGCTGGACATCTCGCGGATCAACAGCGGCAAGATCCGGCTGGAGATCGCGCGCATTCCCCTGCGCCCGGTGGTGGACAGCGCCCTCGAGATCAGCCGGCCGGCAGTCGCGGCTGCGGGGCACAGCCTGGACGTGGACGTGCCCGAGGACGACATCCACGTGATGGGCGATCCCACGCGCCTCGCGCAGGCGCTGGGCAACCTGCTGAACAACGCGGCCAAGTACACGCCTGCGGGCGGGCGGATCGCGCTGCGCCTGCGCCGCGAGGGCGCCTGGGCGGCGATCGAGGTGGAGGACAACGGCGAGGGCATCCCGCCCGACATGCTGGAGTCCATCTTCTCGCTCTTCGCCCAGGTGCGCAGCAGCATGGACCGTGCCCAGGGCGGCCTGGGGATCGGCTTGTACCTGGTCCGCAGCCTGGTGGCCCTGCATGGCGGCACGGTCGCCGCCCGCAGTCCGGGGCCTGGCCGCGGCAGCGTCTTCACCATGCGCCTGCCGTGCCTGCCGAGCGGCGCCTTGGCGCTCACAGAACCACCTGCGGCTGGGGCAGCCGAGGCACCCAGCGGCCTGAAGGTGCTGCTGGTGGACGACAACGTCGATGCCGCCGAGACACTGGGCCAGGTCCTGGAAATGGCCGACTGCCAGGTGCGCCTCGTGCACGACGGCACGCAGGTGCTGGCAGCGGCCCGCGAGTTCCGGCCCGACGTCGCGCTGCTGGACATCGGCCTGCCGGGCCTGAACGGCTACGAGGTCGCCGCCTTGTTGCGCCGCGAGCCGCAGTTCGCGGGGATGCGGATCATTGCCATCACCGGCTGGGGTGCCGAGCAGGACCGGCGGCGCGCGCAGGAGGCCGGCTTCGACCACCACCTGACCAAGCCGGTGGACTTCTCGGCGCTCGAGCCGCTGCTGCGGCGCGCTTTGCCGCCCGGCGAGACCTCGCCCGCTCGGTGACCGGGTCCGGCGGCTGCGGCGGCGCGCACTGCCAGGCGTGCCGCGCGCAGCGGCGGTGTGCTCAGTCCGGCGACACCAGCGCCGCGAGCCGGTCGAGAAACGGCCGTTGCGCGTCGAGCAGCTTGGCCTGCGCCAGGTCCAGGTCGAACCAGGCGACGCGGTCCACCTCCGCAAACCGTTGCCGCCGCCCGGACCTGGGCGGCCACTCCAGCTCGAATTCGTTGGAGCGCAGCATCGCCGGGTCGAAGTCGCCCTCGAGGGCCCAGCCGAGCACGCGCTTGCCGCCGCGCTGGCGCACCTCGCCCAGTGGCTGCACCTCGCCTTGCGGTGCCATGCCGGTCTCCTCGGCGAATTCGCGGCGCGCGGCCGCCAGCGCGTCCTCGTCCGGCTGCACCTCGCCCTTGGGCAGGGTCCAGGCGCCGTCGTCGCGCCGTGCCCAGAACGGCCCGCCCGGGTGGGCCAGCAGCACCTGGAGGCCACCCGGGCCGCGCCGGTACAGCAGCAGGCCGGCGCTCGTCATGACGCGCTCCCGCCATCCGGGGAACGCCGGCGGGCCTGGAAAGCGCGGGGCGGCTGCCCCATCGCCGCCTTGAACATCGCGCTGAACGCGCTCTCGCTCGCATAGCCCGTCGCGGCGGCCACGCGGCCGACCGGCAGTCCCTGGGCCAGCAGCGGCAGCGCGTGGGCGAGCACCGCCTGCTGGCGCCACTGCTGGTAGCCGGTGCCCAGTTCGGCCTGGAACAGGCGCGCCATCGTGCGCTCGCTGGCACCGACGTCGGCCGCCCAGCCGGCCAGGCTGGCCCGCTGGCCCGGCGAGCGCAGCACCGCTTCGCACAGCGCGCGCAGCCGCTTGTCGCCGCCGGGTGGCGGCAGCGGCACGCCCAGCGGCTGCGCCGCCGCATGGCGCAATTCCTCCAGCACGACCTGCACCAGCAGGCGTTCGCGGGCCCGGGACGCTGCCGCCTCGTCGAGCGCGCCGACCAGCTCCCGCAGCAGCGGCGAGACGACGATCACGCGGCAGCCCTCCCAACCTGCCGGCGTGACGCCGGCGTGCAGGTACAGGGTGCGGAACTCCGCGCGCTCGAGTACGTGGACCGCGTGGCGCGCACCCGGCGCGATCCAGACCGCGCGCGACGGCGGGACGATGTAGGTGACTTCGTCCGCGTGGCCGGTGCGATCGAACGCGGTGACCTGCAGCACGCCGCTCGCGCAGTAGGCCAGCTGCGCCCAGGCATGGCGGTGCGGCTCGAAATGGGCGTCGGCCGGCAGGTGCCGGGTGCGCAGGCGCACCGCGCGCCCGGGGGTGGGCTCGAAACTGCCGGTGTCGCCCACCGGCAGGTGCAGTCGGGCGGGGCGGTGCGGCATGGCGTCGATTTTGGCCGGAAATCGACGGAAGCTGGCGTTCCGTCGCAATCCGGCATGGCTAGCATTGCCGCATGCAGACCGCCACCGCCACGCTGTCCCCCAACCTGCGGCAGGAGGCCGGCGTCATCGGGCTGGTCGGCCTGGCGCACCTCATCAGCCATTTCAGCCAGTTGCTGCTGGCGCCGCTGTTCCCCTGGCTGAAGGAGGCGTTCGGCGTGGGCTACACCGAGCTGGGCTTCCTGATGACGATCTTCTTCGTCACGTCGTGTGCGGTGCAGACCGCATCGGGCTTCCTGGTCGACCGGCACGGTCCGCGCCCGGTGCTGTTCGGCGGACTGGCCCTGGTCGGCCTGGCCGCGTTCGGCTTCGCCGCGAGCACCAGCTACTGGATGATGGCCGCCTTCTCCCTGGTCGCAGGCGTGGGCAATGGCGTGTTCCACCCGGTCGACTACACGCTCCTGAACCGCAAGATCAGCGCGGCCCGGCTCGGACACGCCTACAGCGTCCACGGCATCACCGGCAGCCTCGGATGGGCGCTCGCACCGGCGCTGGTGGTGCCGATCGCCATGGCGGCGTCGTGGCGCGCGGCGCTCGCCACTGCCGGCGGCCTCGCCTGGCTGGTGCTGCTGGTGCTCTGGCTGCAGCGCGATCGGCTGGCCTTGCCGCGCAGCGCCCCCAAGGTCGCCGACAGCCCGACCGCCAGCGGGCCGGCGCTGGACTTCCTGCGGATCCCGGCGGTCTGGATGTGTTTCGCCTTCTTCTTCGTCTACGCCATGGTGCTGAGCGTGGTGCAGGCGTTCGCCCCCGAAGCCGCCCGGCACCTGCACGACGTGCCGGTGGCGCTGGCCGCGATGTGCCTGACGGTCTACATGGTCTGCAGCGCCGGGGGCATGGTGCTGGGCGGGTTCCTCGCGAAGGATCCGAGCCGCTGCGAGCGCATCGTGGGCCTGGCGTTCGGCGGCGCCGCCGTCGTGGCCCTGGTGATCGGGCTGGCGCCGGTGCCGGCCGCCTCGGTCCCGTTCCTGTTCGGGGTGATGGGATTCGCCAGCGGGCTCTCGGGCCCGTCGCGCGATCTCCTAGTCAAGCGGTCCACGCCCGAACACGCCACCGGCCGGGTGTACGGCGTCGTGTACTCGGGGCTGGACATCGGGCAGGCGTTCGCGCCGCTGGTGTTCGGCCGGCTGATGGACCACGGCCAGTACACCGGCGTGTGGATCGGGCTGGTGATCACCCAGTTGCTGCTGATCACGAGCGCCTTCAACGTGCGGCGCGCCCGCCGCACCGGCCTGTCTCCCGCCTGACCCGCAGGCCCGGCGCGGCGCGCCGGCCGCCGCGTCACGGTTATCCTTGCGGCCCATGTACGCGCCGTATTTCGGGTTGTCGCAGGAGCCGTTCTCGATCGCGCCGGATCCGCGCTACCTGTTCATGAGCGAGCGCCACCGCGAGGCGCTCGCCCACCTGCTGTACGGCCTCGGGGCCGGCGGCGGCTTCGTGCTGCTGACCGGCGAGATCGGCACCGGCAAGACCACGGTGTGCCGCTGCTTCCTGGACCAGATCCCGGACAGCTGCAACGTCGCCTACATCTTCAATCCGAAGCTCACCGCCACCGAGCTGCTGCAGTCGGTCTGCGACGAGTTCCGCATCGCCGTGCCGCCGCACGAAGGTGGTCCGCGCACGGTCAAGGACTACCTCGATCCGCTCAACGCGTTCCTGCTCGATGCGCACGCGCGCGGCCGCAACAGCGTGCTCATCATCGACGAGGCGCAGAACCTGTCCGAGGACGTGCTGGAGCAGCTTCGCCTGCTGACCAACCTGGAGACCAACGAGCGCAAGCTGCTGCAGATCATCCTGATCGGCCAGCCGGAGCTGCGCTCGGTGCTAGCCCGCCCCGGCCTGGAGCAGCTGGCCCAGCGCGTGATCGCGCGCTACCACCTGGACGCCCTCAGCCGACAGGAGACAGGGCAGTACGTGCGCCACCGCCTGGAGGTCGCCGGCCTGGCGCGCGCGCTGCCGTTCGAGCGCCGGGCACTGGACCGGGTGCACCGGCTCACCAGGGGCGTGCCACGGCGCATCAACCTGCTGTGCGACCGCGCACTGCTGGGGGCCTTCGCACGCAGCGAAGCCGCGGTCACGCCACGGATCATCGACCAGGCCGCGCGCGAGGTGTTCCCGCGGCCGGCGACGAGCGCTGGGGCACGGCCTGCCGCGCGCCCGGCCTTCATGCTGGCCCTGGGCGTGGTCGCGGGTGGCGCGCTGGTGCAGGCGGGCAACCGCTGGCTGGATGCGCGACCGGGCCCGTCCCCGCGGGTCGCCGCCGCGTCGGGTTCGGCGTCGATGGTTCCAGGGCCGCGCGCGCCGGTCGTGGCGTCGCCGGGTTCGCCGGCGGCGTCGAGTGCCACGACTGCGATCGCGTCCGCTGCATCCGCTGCCGCGGCCCGTTCCGCGCCGCCAGCCGCTTCGGCCGCTTCGGCGGCACCGCCGCCAGCCGCCGCGTCCAGTGCCGTCGCCGCTGCCAGCGCCGCCGGTGCCGCCAGCATGCCGGCATCGCCGGTCTCCGCCGCGTCCGCGCTGCCGGCCGCAACCGCGCCGCTGGCGTCGTCGAGCGCGCCGGCCACGCTGCTGCGCGACGAGCGACAGGCCTGGCGCGAGCTGGCCCGTGCCTGGAAGGTCGAGGTGGGGCCGGGCGAGCCCTGCAAGGCGCTGGCGCAGGAATCCCTGCAGTGCTTCTCGCGGATCCTGTCGCTGTCGCTGATCCGCCAGCTCGATCGGCCCGGCATCGTCACGCTGGACCGCGAGCGCGGAACGCCTTCCTACGCGCTGCTCGTCTCGCTCGGCGACAAGTCGGCCACGCTGGAGTCCGGGGGCAGCCGCCAGACGGTGACGCTGGCCGCGCTGGCTTCGCGCTGGAACGGCGAGTGGTCCTCCCTGTGGCGCGCGCCACCGGGCCTCGACCGGCAGGCGCCGGAGCGCGAGACGCCGGAGCTCGTGCGCTGGGTGGGAGAGCAGCTCGGGCCGGTGCCGGCCGCAAGCCCCGACGCGCCGCGGCCTCCTGCGCTGGCCGTGCGGATCCGCAATTTCCAGTTGTCCCAGGGACTGCCCGTCGACGGGCTGCTCGGGCCGCTGACGTTCATGCAACTCAACCGCACTGCGGGCGTTGACGAGCCGCGCCTGCGCGCGTCTCCCTGACATGTCCTACATCCTCGACGCCCTGCGCAAGGCCGACGCACAGCGGGAGCGCAGCCGCGCACCCGGACTGCATGCGCACACGGCCCCCGCCGAAGCGGATGATGCGCGCCGCGACCTGCTGCGCTCACCCCTGGTCTGGGGGCTGGTCGCGGCGGGCCTGGCCTCGCTGGTGGCGGTCGGATGGACGCTGCGCGGCTCCGCACCGCCGGCGGCGCCGGCCCCGGTCCCGCAAGCGGCACCGGCCAGCATTCCCGGCGCCGGTGCGCCCTCCGGGGCGGGAACGGTGCCCCAGGCCGCCGCACCGGTGCCCGCGCCGGCCATCGAGCCGCCACCGCCTGCGCCGGTCGCGCGTGCCGAGCCCCGGGAGCCGGCCACGGGCACGCTGCCGGGTCCACAGGCGCGCCGGTCGACGCCGGTCGCGGCGGCCACGGGGCAGGGGGGGGCGTCGGCAAGCGGTCAGCGCCAGGCGAGCCCGGCGGCCCCGGGCGCGACCACGGGCAGCACAGCCTCCGCGGCCGCAGCCACGGGCGTCGGCCAGCCTGGTGCCGCCGCCCCCGCCGGCGCGCCGGCCCTCGCCATCACGGGGGGCGTCTACTCGCAGGCCGCCGCGCAGCGCATGCTGATCGTCAACGGCCAGGTCGTGGGCGAGGGTGCCGAGGCAGCGCCCGGGGTGCGGATCGAGCAGATCCGCCCGCAGCAGGCGGTGCTGAGCTGGCAGGGCCAGCGCTGGACGGTGCGCTACTGAGCGCGTTCAGTGAACGGGCGGCTGGAACACCGACCAGTGCCCGTCGCGGAACAGGTACAGCGCCGACGACACGCGCATGCGCGAGGCGGCTGCATAGATGGCGGCGGCGCTGAACCTCAGGGCTGCCACGGCGTCCGGATCCCGTGCAGGGGCGTAGAGCAGCCCGCCGCGCTGCGGCACCGCGACCACCAGGCCACCCGGATGCCGCGCCTCCAGGCCTTGCCAGAAAGGTCGGTCGAGCATGTAGCTGCTGTTCAGGTCGTCGGCCCGCCCCAGCACCTGGGTCAGCCCGGCCTGCCAGGGCCGCGTGGTCGGCTCGCCGTAGACGCGGCGCAGGTTGGAGACGGCGAGCTGCACCGCCTGTTCCGGCTCCAGGCGCAGCCGGTCGAGATCCTCGGGCGACGCACTCTGCAATTGGGTGCTGCTGTCAAACACCAGCCGGATGTGCATGTCGCCGACGTAGCGGAACCAGCTCGTCTCCAGCTCGACTTCGCTGCCGTCGGGCAGCTGCGCGCGCAGCGTGCCGTAGGGCTGAAGCACCTCTTCGGACTGGTTGACGCCCGCCGACTCGCGCAGCACGGCGATGAGGTTCGACGCGCGCGTGTCGAAGGCATCCTGCGGCAGACCCTGGGCCAGCGCGGCGCCCGCGGTCGTGAGAAGCGCGAGGCCGGCTGCGGCCCAGGCGCGTGCGTTCATGGGAGTCCCTTTCCTGTGTGCAGCTCATCGTGCACGCGCGCCCGGGACGCATCAATCGCTGTTACACGCGCTGTGGCCGCTCGGCCGCAATGCTGCGGCATGTAAACGGTTACCGAACTTGCGCGGTTGGGGATGCGTGTAAGCGAGCTCGTCCATAGCATCCGAGACTCTTCAACACACCACTGACGAGGCACGGAAATGGCACTGCAGTCCCCCTTCTTCAACAGCAACAAGCGTGACGACACCACGGTGCGCCCGAACACCCCCAATGGCGCCGCGCTGTCCGCCGCCGCCACCGCGCCGGTCGCGCCCGTCGCCGCGGCTGCTGCTCCCATCCAGGAAGGCGAAGCCAAGCTGACCGTCGGCCCGAACATCAAGCTCAAGGGCGTCGAGATCACCGACTGCGACACGCTCGTGGTCGAGGGCTCGGTCGAGGCCACGATGGACTCGCGCATGATCCAGATCTCCGAGCGCGGCTCGTTCAAGGGCTCCGCCGAGATCGACGTGGCCGAGATCCGCGGCTCGTTCGACGGCAACCTGACCGTGCGCCAGAAGCTGGTGATCTACTCGACCGGCAAGGTCACCGGCCGCATCCGCTACGGCAAGGTCGTGATCGAAGAAGGCGGCCAGCTGTCCGGCGAGATCGAGTTCGGTGCCTCCGCCTCTGCCGCCACCAGCGCCGCGCGGCCGGCCGTCGCCAAGCTGCAGGTCGCCTGAGCGGCATCTCGCGGGCAGCACGCAAGGTGCTGTCCCCGTCGGCGCGGCGCTAGACCGCGCTGCGGTGGCGGGCGATGCAGGTGTCCAGCACCTCGGACGCATCGCGCTGCCACCAGTTCCCGGTGGAGAAGATCTCCACCTCGCTGTAGCCGGCGAACCCCTGGCTCTCGACCCAGCCGCGGATGCGCGGGATGTCGATGACGCCGTCGCCCATCATCCCCCGATCGTTGAGCAGGTCCTGCGTCGGCGTGAGCCAGTCGCAGACGTGGAACGCCAGCAGGCGTTCGCGTCCGGCGCGTTCGATCTGCGCCTGCAGCTTGGGATCCCACCACACGTGGTACACGTCCACCGCCACGCCCAGTGCGCCGGAGCGCGACGGATCCAGCTCGTCGCACAAGTCCAGCGCCTGCTCCATCGTGTTCACGCAGGCACGGTCCGCTGCGTACATCGGATGCAGCGGCTCGATGGCCAGCGGCATCTGCACGCTGCGGGCGTAGTCGAGCAGGCGGCCGATGCCGTCGCGCACCTGGGTGCGGGCCAGCCCGATGTCCTTGTGCGCCGCCCGGCCGCCGAGCGCCCCCGGCAGCGCGCCCACCACCAGCACCAGGCAGGTGGCGCCGAGCTCGCGCGCCTCGTCCACCGCGCGCCGGTTGTCGTCGTGCGCCGCTTCCAGTCCGGCCGCATCCACGGCCGGGAACATGCCGCCGCGGCAGTAGCCGGACAACGCCAGGCCGTGCGAGCGGACGAGGCGCGCGACGTTGCCGAGTCCTGCGGCGGCCACCTGGTCGCGCCACGGCGAGACCGCCCGCACGCCGCGCTGCGCGCACAGGTCGAGGATGGCGGGCAGCGGCAGATCCGCGCCGCGGCTCTTGCGCAAGGTGGCCGTGTTGATCGACAGCCAGCGATGGTCCTGCGAGAAGTCGCGCATGGCGGTCACTCCACGCCGTGCAGGGCCAGCAGCGTCTGCATGCGCCGGACCGCCAGCTCGGGCTGCTCCAGCAGGTTGGCCGCGTCCGCCAGCCGGAACAGCTCGGCGAAGTGCACCAGGCTGCGCGCGCTCTGTTGGCCGCCGACCATGGCGAAATGCTTCTGGTGGCCGTTGAGCCAGGCCATGAACACCACGCCGGTCTTGTAGAAGCGGGTCGGCGCCGCGAAGATGTGGCGCGACAACGGCACGGTCGGGCCGAGGATCGTGTGGAAGCGCTCCACGTTGCCCTGGGCCAGTTCGCCCAGCGCGGCGCTGGCCGCCGGGGCGATCGCGTCGAAGATGCCCAGCAGCGCGTCGCTGCGGCCGTGCGTCGGCTCGCTGCCGAAGCCGTCGCCGGCGATCAGCTCGGCATAGTTGAAGTCGTCGCCGGTGTACATGCGCACGCCAGCCGGCAGGCGGCGGCGCATCGCGATCTCCTTGTCCTTGTCGAGCAGGGAGATCTTGATGCCGTCCACCTTGGACGCATGCGCCGCGATGACGCCCAGCGCCGTGTCCATCGCCTGGTCGGCCCGGGCGCTGCCCCAGTAGCCCGCCAGCGCCGGATCGAACATCTCGCCCAGCCAGTGCAGGACCACCGGCTGCCTGGCCTGCGTGAGGATGCGGTCGTACACCCGCTCGTAGTCCGCCGGGCCGCTGGCCACGCGTGCCAGCGCGCGGCTGGCCATGATGATCAGCTTGCCGCCGAGCTTTTCGATCGCGGCCATCTGCTCCTCGTAGGCGCGGATCACGTCGTCGACGCTGCGCGCGTTCTCGGGTGCGAGGTGGTCGGTGCCGCAGCCGCTGGCCACGAGCGCGCCGGGCGTGCCGGCGGCGGCCTCGAGCGAGCGGCGGATCAGCTCCAGCGACGTCGGCCAGTCCAGGCCCATGCCACGCTGGGCGGTGTCCATCGCCTCGGCGACGCCCAGGCCGAGCGACCAGAGGTGGCGCCGGTAGGCGATGGTGGCGTCCCAGTCGATCGCCGACTGCAGCCAGGGATCGATGGCGGCGCGCGGGTCGGCCACCACGTGGGCGGCCGAGTACGCGATCCGGTTGAAGGCGACGCCCGCAGCGGGCCGCACCGGCGTCGTCCCCCGCAGGGCATAGGGCGCCAGCGTGCCGCCGGCGGCGGGAAGGGTGACGGTCAGGGCCATCGGCGGCTCCTCAGACCTGCAGTGCCGGAACGTCGACCCAGCGGCGCTCCTTCCACGATTGCAGCGCTGCCTCGACCAGCTGGACGCCCTTGGCGCCTTCCGGCAGGGTCCAGCGGTAGGGCTCGTTCTCGACCACGTGGCGGATGAAGTGCTCCCACTGGATCTTGAAGCCGTTGTCGTACACCTGCGAGTCGGGCACCTCCTGCCACTGCTCGAAGAAGTTCATGGTTTGCTTGACGTCGGGGTTCCACACCGGCCGCGGCGTGGTGACGCGGCTCTGCGCACGGCACTCCTGCAAGCCGGCCACCGCCGAGCCGTGCGTGCCGTCGACATGGAACGTCACCAGGTCGTCGCGGCGCACGCGCGTGGCCCACGACATGTTCATCTGCGCGACCACCGGCTCGCCGTTGTGGCCGACCAGTTCCGCCATGGCGTAGGCGGCGTCGTCAGCCGTGGCCTTGTACGGCTTGCCGGCTTCGTCCCAGCGCTGCGGGATGTGGGTGGCGCCCAGGCAGGAGATCGACTTGACCTCGCCGAACAGGTTGTCCAGCACGTAGCGCCAGTGGCACATCATGTCCAGGATCATCCCGCCGCCGTCCTCGGACCGGTAGTTCCAGCTCGGACGCTGGATCGGCTGGAGGTCGCCCTCGAACACCCAGTAGCCAAATTCCAGCCGGACGCTGAGCATGCGTCCGAAGAAGCCCGCGCGGCGCAGCATGTCCAGCTTGCGCAGCCCGGGCAGGAACAGCTTGTCCTGCACCGCCCCGTGCTTCAGGCCGGACGCCTGCGCCAGCCGGGCGATCTCGACCGCTTCGTTCAGGTTGGTGGCGATCGGCTTCTCGCAGTAGACGTGCTTGCCGGCCCGCAGGGCCTTGGCCAGCAGCTGGGGGCGCATCTGGGTCGTGCCGGCGTCGAAGAAGACGGTGTCCTGCGGGTTGGCCAGGGCCTTGTCGAGGTCGGTGCCCCAGCGCTCGATCTTCTGCGAGCGGGCGAGCGCCTCCATCTTCTCGGCGTTGCGGCCGATCAGGATCGGATCGGGCATGACCTTGTCGCCGTTGGACAGGGTGACGCCGCCCTGGTTGCGGATGGCGACGATGGAGCGGATCAGGTGCTGGTTCATGCCCATGCGTCCGGTGACGCCGTGCATGATGATTCCGAGACGTTGAGTGGGCATGGCCGTGCCGCCGCCCGCAAGGGCGGCTCCTTTGCTGCTGGTGGGAGAGAGGGACCTTACTTGTGCACTTCGAGGCCGGCGGCCTTCACGAGTGCGGCGTTGCTCGCGACTTCGTCGCGCAGGTAGGCGTCGAACTGCTCGGGCTTGAGCGTCCAGGCATCGGCGCCGAGCGCCGTGAAGCGCTCCTTCACCTCGGGCGTGGCCAGCGCCTTGACGACTTCCTCGTTCAGGCGGTTGACGATGTCCTTCGGCGTCTTGGCCGGCACGAACATGCCGATCCAGAAGTTGAACTCGGAGCCGGGCACGCCGGCCTCGGCGGTGGTCGGCACGTTGGGCAGGGCGGCGGCGCGCTTGGGCGAACCGACCGCCAGCGGCACCAGCTGGCCGTTGCGGATCTGGCCGATCACCGGCGCGATCGGCGAGAAGTAGTAGTCGACGCGGCCGGCCATGACTTCACTCACGGCTTCGGCCGAGCCCTTGAAGGGGATGTTCTGGGCATCGATCTTCGCGGCCAGCTTGAACTTCTCGGCGTTCAGGTGGGTGGCGCTGCCCTGGCCGGCGGAGGCGAAGTTCATGCTGCCCGGCTTGCTGCGGGCGGCGGCCAGCAGGTCGGCCAGGGTCTTGATGTTCTTGGCCGGCGAGATCACCAGGACGTTGGGGGTGCTGGAGATCGGCGTGACGCCCGCGAAATCGCCCAGCGTGTCGAACGGCAGCTTGGCGAAGGTGTGCGGGCTCACCGTGTGCGACGACGAGTGGATCATGATCGTGTAGCCGTCCGGGGCAGCCTGCGCCACCGCCGCCTGCCCGATGGTGCCGCTGGCGCCGCCACGGTTGTCGATGACCAGCTGCTGGCCCATGCTCTGGCCCATCTTGTCGGCGATCGCCCTCGCGATGATGTCCGTGGTGCTGCCGGCGGCGAACGGAACGATCACGCGGATCGGCTTGTTCGGGTAGGCGCCTTGCGCCATGGCGGCCAGGGGCGCGAGCAGGGCCAGCGAGAGGGTGAGGGCGCGGCGGGTCGGGTGCATCGTTGTCTCCTTGTGTTGGATCGTCTCAATTCACTGCCTGGTGAATTATAGGCAGCGGGCTCTGGCCCGCAAGCTCTGCGGTGGCGCGTTGGCGCCTCAGTCCCTCAGGACATACCCGAGGATGACGTCGCACATGTGGGACAGCCTTTCTTGGCGCGCCTTCGCCGCCATCAGGTCGCGGCCGAAGATGGCCGACAGGGTGTGGTTGTTCGAGAGGTAGAAGTAGGAGAGGCCGGCGATCGAGATGTACAGCTGGACCGGGTCGACGCCGCCGCGGAAGCTGCCGTCCTTCCTGCCGCGCTCCAGGATCTGCGCGAGCAGCTCGATCAGCGGCGAGTTGAGCTCGCGGGCCCGTCGCGACTCCTGCAGGTGCCGGGCCCGGTGGAGATTGGCGCTGTTCAGCAGGGTCAGGAACTCGGGATGTTCGAGGTAGTAGCTCCAGGTGAACTCCACCAGCCGGCGCAGTGCGTCCGCTGGCGTGAGCTCCTGCAGGTTCAGCTGCTGTTCGGCCTCCCGGATGTCGCGGTACGACTGCTCCAGCACCGCCTGGAACAGCTTCTCCTTGTCCTCGAAGTAGTAGTAGATCAGCCGCTTGTTCAGGCCGGCCCGCTCCGCGATGCGGTCCATGCGCGCGCCGCCCAGGCCGAAGAGGGCGAACTCGTCGCGGGCCGCCGCTAAGATCGTGCCCTGGGAGCGGTCGGCGTCGCGCAGCCGCTCCTCGGCGGCCGGTGCAGGTTCCCGTCGGGTGCCTCGGGTCATGGCCGAATAATTCACTGAATGGTTAATTAAGTCAAGGTCGCCATGTCAGCTCCACGCGCTCCCCGGCTTGCCGGACATCTGATCGTCGAATGCCTGGTCGCGCAGGGCGTGACCCACGCCTTCGGCGTCCCCGGTGAAAGCTACCTTGCCGTGCTCGACGGCTTCCACGCGTTCCGCGAGCAGATCCGCTTCGTGGTCAACCGGCAGGAAGGCGGAGCGGCCTTCATGGCCGAGGCGGTCGGCAAGATGACGGGCCGCCCTGGCGTCTGCTTCGTGACCCGCGGTCCCGGGGCGACCAACGCGTCCATCGGGGTGCACACCGCCTTCCAGGATTCGACGCCGATGGTGCTGTTCGTCGGCGACGTGGCGTCGGACCAGCGCGACCGCGAAGCCTTCCAGGAGGTCGAATACACCAGCTTCTTCGGCCCCAGCACCAAAGGCATGGCCAAGCGGGTGGAGCGCATCGACGAAGCCGACCGGATTCCGGAATACATCGCCCGCGCGTTCGCCACTGCGATGAACGGCCGGCCCGGTCCGGTGGTGCTCGTCCTTCCCGAGGACATGCTCACCCGGATGACCAGCGCCGAGCCGCTGGCCCGCGTCGACCCTGCGGAGGCCTGGAGCGATCCCGGGTCGCTGCGCCGCCTGCGCGAGATGCTCCTGGCGGCCCAGCGCCCCTTCGTGATCGCGGGCGGGGGCGGCTGGACGCCGCAGGCCGCCCAGGCCCTGCAGCGCTTCGCCGAGAACTGGAAACTGCCGGTGGGCAACGCCTTCCGCTTCCAGGACACCTTCGACAACCACCATCCGCTCTACGCCGGCGACGTCGGCATCGGCATCAATCCCAAGCTGGCCGCGCGCATCAGGGAGAGCGACCTGGTGCTGGCCATCGGCCCGCGGCTGGGCGAGATGACCACCGGCGGCTACACGCTGCTGAAGGCGCCGCGCCCGACCCAGAAGCTCGTGCACATCCACGCCAGCGCGGAGGAGCTGCACCGCGTCTACCAGCCCGACCTCGCCATCAACGCGACGATGAACGCGGCGGCCCGCTCGCTCGAGGTCCTCGCGGCGCCGCCGGAAGTGCCGTGGCAGGCGTGGGCCGAGGCGGTGCATGCCGACTACGAGGGCAACCTGGTGCCGCAGCCGCTGCCCGGCGAGGTCGACATGCCGGCAATCGTGGCCCTGCTGCAGAAGCACTTGCCGCCCGACGCGGTGCTCACCAACGGTGCTGGCAACTTCGCCAGCTGGGTGCACCGCTTCTTCCGCCACCACGGCCTGGCCAAAGGGCACAAGACGCAGCTGGCTCCCACCGTGGGGTCCATGGGCTATGGCGTTCCGGCCGGCATCGCCGCCAACCTGGTGAGCGGGCGCACGGCCTTCACCATCGCGGGGGACGGCGACTTCCTCATGAACGGGCAGGAGCTGGCCACCGCCTCGCAGTTCGGGGCCAAGAGCATCATCGTCCTGCTGAACAACGGCATGTACGGGACGATCCGCATGCACCAGGAGCGCGAGTACCCGCAGCACGTGCACGGCACGCACCTGGCCAACCCCGATTTCGCGGCGCTCGCCCGTGCCTATGGCTACGAGGGGGTGCGCATCACGCGGACGGCCGAATTCGAGCCGGCCTTCCTGGCGGCGCTGGAACGGCGGCAGGGCACGCTCATCGAGGTGATGCTCGATCCGGAGGTCATCACGACCCGGGGCACGCTCGGCGCCATCCGCGAGGCGGCTCTCAAGCGCAAGTGATGCCGCGCGCCGGCCGGCCGCAGCGCCACCGCACCACGCGGGGGGAGAAATGAAAAAGGGCCGCTGATCGCGGCCCTTCCACTTGGCGCAGGCGCCGATTACTTGACGTGCTTGCCGATGAGGCCGGCCATCTCGAACATCGAGACCTGCGACTTGCCGAAGATGTCCTTCAGCTTGGCATCGGCGTTGACCATGCGCTTGTTGGTCTGGTCCTGCAGCTTGTTCTTCTTGATGTAGGCCCACAGCTTGCTGACCACTTCGGTGCGGGGCAGCGGCTGCGAACCGACCACGGCAGCCAGTTGCGGGCTGGGGGTCAGGGCCTTCATGAAGGCGGCGTTCGGGGTGCGCTTCTTGGCGGGAGCCTTCTTCGCAGCCGCCTTCTTGGCGGGAGCGGCCTTCTTCGCCACTGCCTTCTTTGCGGGAGCAGCCTTCTTGGCCGGTGCCGCCTTCTTCGCCGGCGCCTTCTTGGCGACAACCTTCTTCGCCGGAGCCGCCTTCTTGGCGGGCGCTTTTTTCGCCGCCGCTTTTTTCGCAGTTGCCATGACTATTTCCTTCTAGAAGTTGAGTGATCGCCAGAGGACAACGCGCATCCACTGGCAGAGCGGATGCTAATGGAGAAAAAACGCGTTTCCAAGGGGAAAACGGCTTTTTTCATTGGGGCGTGTTGTTTTTTTCGGGGTGGTTTGGCGCCTGTCGCGACGCCCTGCGCGGGCCCGTTTTCCCTCTGAGGATCAGCACGACGCCGAGCAGCACCACCGCACAGGCGGCCCATTCGGCGAGCGAGACGCGTTCGCCGCCGAAGCCGACGCCGAGCAGCAGCGCGATCACTGGGTTCACGAAGGCGTAGCTGGTGGCCACCGCAGGGGAGGCATGCCCGAGCAGGTACAGGTAGGCACTGAAGGCCACCAGCGATCCGGCACCCACCAGGTACAGCCACGCCAGCGACGCAGCCCTCGAGGGCGGCCACTGCGGCTGTTCACCCAGCACGAGAGAAACCAGCATCAACGCCGCGCCACCGCACAACATTTCGCTTGCGAAGCCGGCCGCGCCGGGCGCCAGCGGAAGGCGCGTGGCCGACAGCACCGACCCCAGGGACCAGGCGAGCGTGGCGCCGGCCATGCAAGCCAGTGCACCCGGGGCGGCCGCGAAGCTGGCGCCCTGCACGAGCAGCAGCACCCCACCGAGCCCCACCAGCATGCCGGCCAGCTCGAGCCGGCCGGGTCGCTCGCCCACGAGCAATCCCCACAGGCACACCAGGATGGGCACCACGGCGATGAAGGCGGCCACCAGCCCCGACCCGACGTGCTGCTCCGCGCTCGCCGTGAGGCCCATGCCGGCGCCGAGCATGAGGGTCCCGACGATGGCGGCGTTGCGCCAGTGCCGCCGTCCCGGCCAGGTGCCACCCCGCAGCAAGGTCCAGGTGAGCAGCAGGGCGCCGGCGGCCAGGAAGCGCGTTCCCATCTGGAAGAACGGCGGAAAGCTGGCCAGCGCCAGCCGGATCGCCAGGTAGGTGGATCCCCAGACGAGATAGCAGGCGAGCAGCGCGGGCACCACCAGATCGGTGCGGCGCCGGGAGAATGCGGGTTGGCGGGCGTCCATGGTCGGGCATCGTAGGTGGCGCGCCCGGTACGCGCCATGCAGAATTCACGGTCCGCCCGGTACACGGGCTTTGAAAATCAAGGTCATCTTCCATGGCAGCCGAAATTCCTGAAGTCGATGCCTACGACAGCCGGATCCTGGCCGAACTCCAGGCCGATGCCCGGATCAGCATGGCGGAACTTGGCCGCCGGGTGCATCTGAGCCAGCCTGCCGTCACCGAACGTGTGCGCAAGCTCGAGATGCAAGGCGTGATCCGGGGCTACCGGGCGGCCGTGGACCTGCAGCGACTGGGCTACGGCATCCGGGCGATCGTGCGGGTCGGCCGCGCCGACTACGCACGCGTCGTCAAGCTGATCGGGCAGACGCCCGAGGTGATCAATGCCTTCAACGTCACCGGCGAGGACAGCTGGATCCTGGAGATCGCCGTGATCGACGTCGAACACCTCGACGCGGTGGTCACCCGGTTCTGCCTGCTGGCCGACACGTCGACGTCGATCGTGCTGAACATGCCCCGCGAGCACGCGCCCGTGTCGCCGGCGCGCCGTGAGAACATCAGGCCCGCCATCCGAAAGGTCACCGGAAAATGAGCCAGCGCGACTTCAGCACCTGCGATCTCTGCGACGCCCGCGAGAACGATGCCCAGCCAGTCCTGTGGGTGCTCGCACCCGTGTTCCGCGACTTCGGCGCCGCACGACGCTTCGCCGGCCCGATCGCCACGGTGCGGTGCTTCGAGGACAACAGCCGCGTCAAGGAGGCGGTCGAGTCGCCTGGGCAGGGTCGAGTGCTGGTGGTCGACGGGGGAGGATCGGTGCGCCGCGCGCTCGTTGGCGGCAACCTTGCCGCGGCGGCGGCGCGCAACGGTTGGGCCGGTCTGGTGGTCGACGGCGCCGTGCGCGATGCCGCCGAACTCATGGCGGCCGGCGTCGGCGTGAAGGCGCTGGCCCTGATGCCGCAGCGCTCGGTCAAGCGCGACGAAGGGCAGCGCGACGTGCCGGTGACGATCCAGGGCACGGCCGTGCGGCCCGGCCAGTGGCTCTATGCGGACGAGGACGGGATCGTGGTCAGCGACCAGCCGCTGCTCTGACCGGCACCGTGGCGAGCAGCACGCCGGCCAGCGCCAGGGCAAAGGCGGCGAGCTGGCGGTGGCCGAAGGGTTCGCCGAGGGCCGCCACACCCACGGCGGCCGCGGTGACCGGCAGCATCACGGTGAACACGCCGCCCAGCGCGGCCGGAAGACCACGCAAGCCGGTCATCCACAGCCACACGCTCCAGACGCTGGCGGCCAGCGAGTAGAACAGCAGCAGCAGCCAGGTGCCGGGGGCGACGGCGCCGAAGTCGAAGTTGCGGGCCTGCCACAGCCCGAACGGCGTCATCAGGGCCAGGCCCCACAGGTTGACCAGGGCCGTGATGCGGCGTGGGCCCAGCGCACCGGTGAGCTTCTTGCCGATGACCGCATAGGACGCCTCACACACGACGGCCCCCACCACCAGGAGGTTGCCGACGAGGGACGGCGGGGCGCCATCGCGGGCCTTGCCGGTTGCAAGCAGGGCGATCCCGGCCACGGCGCAGCCAACGGCGCCCCACACGCGACCGGGAACGTGCTCTCGCAGGAAAGCCCAGCTGAGCACCGCCACGGCGGCCGGGATGGCCGCCATGATCACGCCCGCCGACACGGCGCTGGTCTGGCTCACGCCCGCGAGCATGCAGATGGAAAACAGGAAGTTGCCGAGGAACGACTCGAGGAAGAGCAGCCGGTGGGTCGCTCCCGTGATCGGGATCTCCGCCGGCGGAGGCCGCAACCAGTGCAGCATGGCCAGCGCGCCGATCGCGAACCGCAGCCACGCCAGCAGGAAGACCGGAAAGGTGGCGACCAGCGGTTTGGACAGTGCCACATAGCTGCCGACGAGCGACATGCTCAGGGCCAGGCAGGCGCAGGCGAGGAGGCGAGGGGAGGCGGTGGGCACGGTCGGCTGGCAAAAGCGCCGATCTTGCCGCAGTGGTCCTCCGCGTTTCACGGAAGCTAAACGTCGTTCCACGATGCGGGATCTCGCGATGCTGCGGCGCGCCATTTTTTCTCGATACGAGAAAAATGTTTTCTCATCGCGAAATGAACTAGCTAAGCGATTGATTTTCAAGAGAAACAAAATGGGTCTTCTATAAGACACAAGATCACATCAAGGTCTTGTAGAAGACTACAGTTGGTTCCAGCGGCAAGAACCTGCCGGCCCCCTCAACAACCTAGGAGTGAACGCCATGAGCAACTGGACCCACCTGACCCGCGACCAGCAGATCGCCCAGCTCGAGAAGGACTGGGCGGAGAATCCGCGCTGGAAGGGGATCAAGCGCGGCTACAGCGCCGCCGACGTGGTGCGCCTGCGCGGCTCGCTGCACATCGAGCACACCCTGGCCCGTCGCGGCGCCGAGAAGCTCTGGACCCTGATCAACACCGAGCCATTCGTCAACACGCTCGGCGCCCTGACCGGCAACCAGGCCATGCAGCAGGTCAAGGCCGGCCTGAAAGGCATCTACCTGTCCGGCTGGCAGGTGGCGGGCGATGCCAACAGCAACGGCGAGATGTACCCCGACCAGTCGCTGTACTCGGTCGATTCGGTGCCCAAGGTCGTCAAGAAGATCAACAGCACCTTCGCCCGCGCCGACCAGATCCAGTGGAGCGAAGGCAAGGGCCCGGGCGACGAGGGCTACATCGACTACTTCGCGCCCATCGTGGCCGACGCGGAAGCCGGCTTTGGCGGCGTGCTCAATGCGTTCGAGCTGATGAAGGCCATGATCGAGGCGGGTGCCGCCGGCGTCCACTTCGAGGACCAGCTCGCCTCGGTCAAGAAGTGCGGGCACATGGGCGGCAAGGTGCTGGTGCCGACCCGCGAGGCGGTGGCCAAGCTCGTGGCGGCGCGTCTGGCGGCCGACGTGATGGGCGTGCCCACGATCCTGCTCGCCCGCACCGATGCCGAGGCGGCAGACCTGGTCACCAGCGACGTCGACCCGATCGACCAGCCGTTCTGCACCGGCGAGCGCACAGTCGAGGGCTTCTACCGCACCAAGAAGGGCCTGGACCAGGCCATCAGTCGCGGCCTGGCGTATGCGGAGTACGCCGACCTGATCTGGTGCGAGACCGGAACGCCCGACCTGGCCTTCGCCAAGGCGTTCGCGGACGCGATCCACGCCAAGTTCCCGGGCAAACTGCTGGCCTACAACTGCTCGCCCTCGTTCAACTGGAAGAAGAACCTGGACGACGCCACGATCGCCAAGTTCCAGAAGGAGCTGGGCGCCATGGGCTACAAGTTCCAGTTCATCACCCTGGCCGGCTTCCACAGCCTCAACTACTCCATGTTCGAGCTCGCCTACGGCTATGCCCGCAACAACATGAGCGCCTTCGTCGAGCTGCAGCAGAAGGAGTTCGCGGCCGCCGACAAGGGCTTCACCGCCGTGAAGCACCAGCGCGAGGTGGGCACGGGCTACTTCGATGCCGTGACGACGACCATCGAAGCCAACGCCTCGACGGCAGCGCTGAAGGGCTCGACCGAGGATGAGCAGTTCTTCGACGAGAAGAAGGCCGCCTGATCGGACTGCACGCCCGGCCGGACGTTCCGAACGGCCGACGAGGGCCCGGGGGCTTGCGCCTGCGGGCCCTTTTCCGTTGCGGTGAGGGTTAGCATCGGACGCGCCTGCCGTCCGATTGCCGCGTGTCCGCTCCTGCCCGTCCCCCTGCATCCGATCGCCGTCCCAGGTCGCTGTGGATGGCGCCGGCGTTCGTGTTCGCCCTGGCCCTGGTGGTCACGGCGCTCCTGCTCGTCTCGACGACGCGGTCGATCCGTGCCAAGGACCAGGCGGCCTTCGAGACCGAGGCCACGCGCACGGCAGACGCGGCGCGTGAGCGAATCGAAACCACGGTGACCCTGCTGTACGGGGTGGCAGGGCTGTTCGCCGCCAGCGACCATGTCGGGCAGCAGCAGTTCTCGGCCTATGTGGGACAACTCGATCTGCGCCGGCGCTATCCGGGCATCCAGGGGATCGGCTGGAGTGCGCGCTTCATGCCGGCACAGGTGCCCGGTGCGGTGGCGCGTCGGCGGGCCGAAGGTCTTGGTGATTTCCATGTCTGGCCCGAGGAGCCGCGCGACGAGTACCACAGCATCCTCTACCTGGAGCCGCAGGACGCACGCAACGTGGCGGCGATCGGCTACGACATGTTCACCGACCCCGTCCGGCGTGCCGCCATGGCCAACGCGCGCGACGCCGCCCGGGCCGTGGCATCCGGCCAGGTGACACTGGTGCAGGAGATCAATGCGGGCAAGCAGAGCGGCTTCCTCATCTTCCTGCCCGTCTACCGCGGTCGCACGGCACCACCCGACCTGGAGGCCCGCCGTCGCAATCTGGCCGGCTTCGTCTACTCGCCGCTGCGCGCGGGCGATCTGCTGGAGGGCATCCGCGGCGCAGGAGCGCGGGAGCTCGACTACGAGCTGTACGACAGCGCGGAACTCGGCCCTGAATCCCTGCTGCGCTCCACGCGCGAAGCGGGCTCCCCCGTGCCCGAGTACTCGACCGTCCGCGAATTCAACGTCGCCGGCCGCCGCTGGCACATGCGGATGAGCAGCCGGCCCGCCTTCGAAGCGCTCTCGCAACGGCGGCTGGTGCCATGGCTCGGCGGCCTGTCGTTCGGCGCCAGCGTGTTGCTCGCCTGGGTCACCCTGGTGCAGGTCCGCGCGCGGCGCGATGCGGAACTGGCGTCGTCCGAACGCCGACGCAACGAGCTGGCCCTGCGTGCCAGCCAGGAGCAGGCGCTCGAGCGGGCGAGCCGACTGCAGCAGCTCTATGCGGAGCTGCGGGAAGGGGATCGGCGCAAGGATGAATTCCTGGCGATCCTGGCGCACGAATTGCGCAACCCGCTCGCGCCGATCCGCAACGCGCTCGAGATCCTGAACCGCACGCCGGACCCGGAACCGGCTCGACGGGCGCGCGACATCCTCGGGCGGCAGGTGCGCCACATGGTGCGGCTCATCGACGACCTGCTCGACGTCTCCCGCATCTCGCGCGGCAAGATCGTGCTGCAGCGCCAGTCTGTCGCCCTGGTCGCCGTGGTGGACGCCGCCGTCGAGACCAGCCGGCCCCTGATCGATGCACGCGGGCACCGCTTCACGGTGGTGCCGGTCGATCCGGACATCCACCTGCATGTCGACCCGACGCGCATCGGGCAGATTCTCACCAACCTGCTGAACAACGCGGCCCACTACACGCCGCCCGGCGGGAGGATCGACCTCGCGGCCCGTCAGGATGGCGACACCGTCCGCATCTCGGTGCGCGACAGCGGCGTTGGCATCGAGCCTTCGCGGCTGCAGCAGGTGTTCGGCCTGTTCGAGCAGGTCGATCGCCACGCGGGGGGCGGGGGCCTGGGCATCGGCCTGAACCTCTCGGCTGGCCTGGCGGCACTGCATGGGGGGCGCATCGAAGCGCACAGCGAGGGCCTCGGCCGGGGCTCCGAGTTCGTGCTGGTTCTGCCGCTGGCCAACGCAGCGGCAGCGGCCGGCACCGCAGACGCCCAGCACGGTCCGGGTGAGCAGGCCACGGTCGATCGGTGAGTTTGCACCCCGGCCACGGGACGGTTTGCCGGCCACGGGTTAAAATGGCCGCGTCTCACACCCACAAGAGCGAGAAAGGCAGCTTCGGTTATGACACCGCGAACTACTCCGGAAGGATTCACGGCCCTCTAGCGGCCGGGTAGTCGCGCATCCCGAACGGACCCAGATCCCAGCAAGAGCGCGGCGACAGGCCGCGCTTTTCGTTTGTCCCGCTGGAGTTGCATCCCATGATCCACATCACGCTTCCCGACGGCTCGCGCCGCGAGTACCCCGCCCCCGTCTCTGTGGCCGAGGTGGCCGCCTCCATTGGCCCGGGCCTGGCGAAGGCCGCCCTGGCCGGCAAGGTCGATGGAAAGGTGGTCGACACGGCCTACACCATCGACCATGACGCGCCCGTCTCCATCATCACGGCCAAGGACCCGGACGGCCTGGACGTGATCCGGCACTCGACCGCCCACCTGCTGGCATACGCCGTCAAGGAGCTGTTCCCCGACGCGCAGGTCACGATCGGCCCGGTGATCGAGAACGGGTTCTACTACGACTTCGCCTACAAGCGGCCCTTCACGCCCGAGGACTTGGCGGCCATCGAGAAGCGGATGGCCGAACTCGCCGCCAAGGACGAGCCGGTGCAGCGGCGGGTGCTCCCGCGCGACGAGGCGGTGGCGCACTTCAAGTCGATCGGCGAGAACTACAAGGCCGAGATCATTGCGAGCATCCCGTCCAACGAGGAGGTCTCGCTGTACCGCGAGGGCGGCTTCGAGGATCTGTGTCGTGGCCCGCATGTCCCCAGCACCGGAAAGCTCAAGCATTTCAAGCTGATGAAGGTGGCCGGCGCCTACTGGCGCGGCGACCACCGCAACGAGATGCTCCAGCGCATCTACGGGACGGCCTGGTCCACCAAGGAGGAGCTGCAGCAGTACCTCACGATGCTGGAGGAAGCCGAGAAGCGCGACCACCGCCGGCTCGGGCGCGAGCTCGACCTGTTCCACATCGACGATGTCGCGCCGGGCGTCGTGTTCTGGCACCCCAAAGGCTGGGCCATCTGGCAGCAGGTCGAGCAGTACATGCGCCAGGTCTACAAGGACACGGGCTACCAGGAAGTCAAGGGCCCGCAGATCCTCGACCGCAGCCTCTGGGAGAAGACGGGGCACTGGCAGAACTACCGCGAGAACATGTTCACCACGGAGAGCGAGAAGCGGGACTACGCGCTCAAGCCGATGAACTGCCCCGGGCATGTGCTGATCTTCAAGTCGCAGCTGCGCAGCTATCGCGACCTGCCGCTTCGCTATGGTGAGTTCGGGCAGTGCCACCGCAACGAGCCTTCGGGCGCGCTGCACGGGATCATGCGTGTGCGCGGGTTCACCCAGGATGATGGCCACGCGTTCTGCACCGAGGACCACATCCTCGAGGAGTGCGTCGCGTACACGGCCCAGCTGCAGAAGGTCTACCGCGACTTCGGCTTCACCGACATCCTGTACAAGGTCGCGACGCGGCCGGAGAACCGCGTCGGCTCCGACGAGCTGTGGGACAAGGCCGAGCATGCCTGCATGGAGGCGCTGCGCCGGTCCGGCGTCGCGTTCGTGGTCGCCCCCGGCGACGGCGCCTTCTACGGTCCGAAGATCGAGTACACGCTCAAGGACGCGCTGGGGCGGCAGTGGCAGTGCGGCACGATGCAGATCGATTTCAACACGGCCGAGCGTTTGGGCGCGGAGTACGTCACCGAGACCAGTGGCCGCGCCCATCCGGTGATGCTGCACCGGGCGATCGTCGGCAGTCTGGAGCGGTTCATCGGCATGCTCGTCGAGCACCATGCGGGCGCTTTGCCGGCGTGGCTCGCACCGGTGCAGGTCGCGGTGCTCAACATCACGGACGGCCAGGCCGACTACGCCCGCGAAGTGGCCAAAGCTCTGCAAAATCAAGGGCTTAGGGTCGAGCTGGATCTGCGCAACGAGAAAATCACGTATAAAATACGGGAGCATTCGTTGCAGAAGCTGCCCTACATCCTGGTCGTCGGCGACAAGGAAAGGGCGGCAGGTGCCGTCGCAGTGCGCGCCCGGGGCAATCAGGACCTCGGTGCGATGCCCCTCCAGGCGTTCTCCGAAAGGATCGCCAGGGACATCGCCAGCAAGAGCTGACCTTCCACGGAAGGTCTCTTGCCAGAGCGGGCTGGGGCGGCGTTGCTACTTTTTTTGTAGCTTACATGTCATTGAAGGATCGAGACCATCGCTACTGACTTTCGCGACCGCCGCCACCGCGAGGAACGCAAGCACCGCCTGAACCGGGAAATCATGGCCCCGGAAGTCCGCCTCTCCGGCCCCGAGAACGAGCCGCTGGGCATCGTGAGCCTCCAGGAAGCTCTGCGCATGGCAGGCGAACTCGACGTCGATCTGGTCGAGATTGCGGCCACCGCCAATCCGCCGGTGTGCCGGCTGATGGACTACGGCAAGTTCAAGTACCAGGAACAGAAGAAGGCGGCCGAGGCGAAGTCCAAGCAGACGGTCATCGAGATCAAGGAAATCAAGTTCCGCCCCGGCACCGACGACGGTGACTACAACATCAAGATGCGCAACATCAAGCGCTTTCTTGCCGAGGGCGACAAGTGCAAGATCACGCTGCGCTTTCGCGGCCGCGAGATCACGCACCAGGAGATCGGGATGGCGCTGCTGCAGCGCATCCGGGACGAGCTGGGCGACACCATCCTGGTGGAGCAGTTCCCCAAGCTCGAGGGGCGGCAGATGATCATGATGATCGCGCCGAGCCGCAAGAAGGCGGGAACTGGTCAGGCCAAGCCCGCCGCCGAGGCCGCAGGGACGGCCACGGCCTAGCAGGAGTTCACGGACACGCATCGGTTGGTCGCCGGGGCGGGTCCGGCGAGGGAAGGCTTCGGCCTTCCGGACCGTGGCGCAGGTCGCCACGACAGCGGCGGCTTCGAAGACGCCGCACAAGTGGCTCGGGGCCATCAAGACGCGAAGGATTCGCGGCGCCTCACGAGCACAAGAAGAGAAGGAGCAGTCACATGCCCAAGATGAAGACCAAGAGCGGCGCGAAGAAGCGTTTCCGCGTTCGTCCCGGCGGCACCGTCAAGCGGGGCCAGGCCTTCAAACGTCACATCCTGACCAAGAAGTCCACCAAGAACAAGCGCCACCTGCGCGGTGCGGTGACCGTCCACGAGACCAACATGGACTCGATGGCCGCCATGCTGCCGGGCCGGGGCCTCTGATCACCGACGAACAAGGAGAACACACATGCCTCGCGTCAAACGTGGTGTAACGGCACGCGCCCGCCACAAGAAGGTCCTCGCCCTCGCCAAGGGCTTCCGCGGTCGCCGCGGCAACGTCTTCCGCATCGCCAAGGAAGCGGTGATGAAGGCGGGCCAGTACGCCTACCGCGATCGCCGCGCCAAGAAGCGCGTCTTCCGCCAGCTGTGGATCGCCCGTATCAACGCCGCCGCGCGTGAATGCGGCCTGACCTACAGCCAGTTCGCCAACGGCATCCGCAAGGCCGGCATCGAGATCGACCGCAAGGTGCTGGCGGACATCGCCGTGCACGACAAGGCCGCTTTCGCCGGCATCGTGGAGCAGGTCAAGGCCAAGCTGGCGGCTTGACTCCCGGTGGGCGCCGCCAGCCGCGGCGCCCGGTGCAACCCACTGGAACAGGGCTAGGGCTGGCAGGCACTAGCCCTGTTTTTCTTCGCATGAGCAACGAACTGGATTCCATCGTCGACGCTGCGCGCCGTGCGTTTGCCGCGGCGGCGAACCCGGCCGACCTCGAGAACGCCAAGGCGCAATTCACCGGCAAGTCCGGCCGCATCACCGAGCTGATGAAGGGGATGGCGGCGCTGTCGGTCGAGGAGAAGAAGACCCGCGGCGCGGCAATCAACCTTGCCAAGCAGGCGATCGAGGCGGCGCTGGGCGAGCGACGGCAGGCCCTGGCCGACGCCGAGCTCGAACTGCAGCTCAAGGCCGAGGCGCTCGACGTCACGCTGCCCGGCCGGCTGCGCGAGCCGGGCGGATTGCATCCCGTGAGCCTGACGCTCGAGCGCATCGAGCAGATCTTCGCCAGCATGGGCTTCGACGTGGCCGACGGTCCCGAGGTCGAGAGCGACTGGCACAGCTTCACGTCGCTGAACAACCCGCCGAACCACCCGGCGCGCTCGATGCAGGACACGTTCTACGTCGACATCCAGGGTGAGGACGGCATCCACTACAACCTGCGGCCGCACACCAGCCCGATGCAGGTGCGCTATGCCCACCAGCACATCAAGAAGTTCGCCGACGCCGTGAAGGCGGGGCAGCCGATGCCGGAGATCCGCGTGATCGCCCCGGGCCGCACCTACCGGGTCGACAGCGACGCCACCCACTCGCCGATGTTCCACCAGTGCGAAGGCCTGTGGCTGGGCGAGAACGTGAGCTTCAAGGACCTGAAGGTCGTGTTCACCGACTTCTGCCGCACCTTCTTCGAGAGCGACGACCTGGCGCTGCGCTTCCGCCCGAGCTTCTTCCCGTTCACCGAGCCCAGCGCCGAGATCGACATCCAGTTCCAGAGCGGGCCGCTGGCGGGCCGCTGGCTGGAGGTGGCCGGCTCCGGCCAGGTGCACCCGACCGTGGTGCGCAACATGGGACTGGACCCCGAGAAGTTCATCGGTTTCGCCTTTGGCATGGGCCCGGACCGGCTGACCATGCTGCGCTACGGCGTGAACGACCTGCGGCTGTTCTTCGACGGCGACGTCCGTTTCCTGCGCCAGTTCCGCTAACCCGCCCGCCGACGACAAGCCATGCAATTTCCCGAATCCTGGCTGCGCGAGTTCTGCAACCCGCCGCTGTCCACGACCCAGATCGCCGACGTGCTCACCATGGGTGGGCTGGAGGTGGAAGACCTGCGCCCGGTGGCGCCCCCGTTCACCAAGGTGGTGGTCGGCGAGATCAAGGAAGCCGTCCAGCATCCGAACGCGGACCGCCTGCGCGTGTGCCAGGTGGACGTGGGGCAGGGCAGCCTGCTGAACATCGTCTGCGGGGCGCCCAACGCGCGCGCCGGCATCCGCGTGCCCTGCGCGCTGGTGGGGGCCGAGCTGCCGCCCGGCGAGGACGGCAAGCCGTTCGCCATCAAGCTGGGCAAGCTGCGCGGCGTGGAAAGCCAGGGCATGCTGTGCTCGGCGCGTGAACTGCAGTTGAGCGACGACCATGGCGGCCTGCTCGAACTGGCCGGCGACGCGCCGGTGGGGCGGGACGTGCGCGAAGTGCTGCGCCTGGACGACCACGTGTTCACGCTCAAGCTCACGCCGAACCTGGCGCACGCGCTGAGCGTCTATGGGGTCGCGCGCGAGCTCTCCGCGCTGACCGGCGCCCCCCTCAAGACGCCCTCGTTCCCGCCTGTGCAGCCCGTTCATGACGACCGCCTGCGGGTGCAGGTGAGCGCCCCCGACCTGTGCGGCCGCTTCTCGGGGCGCGTCGTGCGCAACGTCGACACCAAGGCCAAGACGCCGCAATGGATGGTCGACCGCCTGGCGCGTTGCGGGCAGCGCAGCGTCACTGCATTGGTGGACATCTCGAACTACGTGATGTTCGAGTACGGCCGGCCTTCGCACATCTTCGATCACGACAAGCTCCACGGGTCGCTCGACGTGCGCTGGGGCCGCGCCGGTGAACAGCTCAAGCTGCTGAACGGCACCACCATCGTGGTGGACGAGAAGGTCGGCGTGATCGCCGATGACCGCCAGGTCGAGTCGCTCGCGGGGATCATGGGCGGCGACGCCACCGCCGTTTCCGACGACACGCGCAACGTCTACGTCGAGGCCGCTTTCTGGTGGCCGCAGGCCGTGCAGGGTCGCTCGCGCCGCTACAACTTCTCCACCGACGCCGGGCACCGCTTCGAGCGTGGTGTCGATCCCAGCCTGACCGTCGAACACATCGAGCACATCACCCGCCTGATCGTGGACATCTGCGGCGGCGAAGCCGGGCCGATGGACGACCAGGTGCTGAACATGCCGCCGTCGCGGCCGGTGACCCTGCGCGTGGGCCGTGCGGCCCGGGTGATCGGCATGCCGGTGACCACGGTGCAATGCCTGGACGCGTTCCGGCGTCTGGGCCTGCCGGCGAAAGAGCAGGGCGAGGGCCTCATCGTGGTGACGCCGCCTGCCTACCGGTTCGACATCGCCATCGAGGAAGACCTCGTCGAGGAGGTCGCCCGGATCGTCGGCTACGAGAACCTGCCGACCACGCCGCCGCTGGCGCCGATCACCGCCAAGCTGCCGCCCGAATCCCGCCGGTCCCGGTTCGCGGTGCGGCGGCTGCTGGCCGCACTGGGCTACCAGGAGACGATCAATTTCAGCTTCGTCGAGGCGCAGTGGGAGAAGGACCTGGCGGGCAATGCCGACCCGATCCGCCTGCTGAACCCGATCGCCAGCCAGATGGGCGTGATGCGCTCGTCGCTCCTCGGGTCGCTGCTGCAGGTCCTGCGTTTCAATCTGGACCGCAAGGCCGAGCGGGTGAGGGTGTTCGAGCTGGGACGCGTGTTCATGCGTGACGCTTCGGTGGCCACCACCGACACGACGGTCCGGGGCGTTCGCCAGCCCATGCGCGTGGCGGGGCTGGCCTATGGCGACCCCGAGGGAGCGCAGTGGAGCCGCAAGTCGCCCGGCGCGGACTTCTTCGATGCCAAGGGCGACGTCGAGGCGCTGCTCTCGCCGCTGCGCGCCACGTTCGAGGCGGCACCGCACCCGGCGATGCACCCCGGCCGCTGCGCCCGCGTGCTGCTGGACGGCCGCGAAGTCGGCTTCGTCGGCGAACTGCATCCGCGCTGGCGCCAGGTCTGGGACTTGCCCCAGGCGCCCGTGCTGTTCGAGCTCGATCTCGACGTCGTCCTGTCGCGCGCAGTGCCGGTGTTCCAGCCCGTGCCGCGGTTCCAGCCGGCCGAGCGAGATCTGGCGGTGATCGTGGCCGACGGCGTCACGCATTCGCAACTGATGGCCGCGATCTCGGGCGCGGACACCGGTGGCCTGCTGCGCGACGCGACGCTGTTCGATGTCTACAAGCCCAAGCAGGCTGGTGCCGGGCTGGGTGCCGGCGAGAAGAGCATGGCCGTGCGCTTGACGCTCGCCAGCCCCGACGCGACACTGACCGACGACCAGATCGAAGGCGCTGTCGCCGCCGTGGTCGCGCGCATCGGCCAGCAGGTCGGCGGCCGCCTGAGGGGTTAGGAGGAACCCATGCTCACCACAACAACGAAGGACGAGGCCACGATGGAGTTCACGGTGGAAAGCCTGGAGACGCCGGCGCTGACCAAGGCGCAACTGGCGGAACTGCTGTTCGAGCAGATCGGGCTGAACAAGCGCGAATCCAAGGACATGATCGACGCCTTCTTCGACCTCGTGGCCGGCAGCCTGGTCGAGGGCAAGGACGTGAAGATCTCGGGCTTCGGCAACTTCCAGATCCGCACCAAGGCGCCGCGTCCGGGGCGCAATCCGCGCACCGGCGAGGCCATCCCGATCCAGGCGCGCCGGGTGGTGACCTTCCATGCCAGCCACAAGCTGAAGGAACAGATCCAGGGACACGGCAACGGCGAAGGCGGCGCCTGAAGGCCAGGACGGCAACGCCCTCTTTGCGCCGCGCCGGTCTTAGAGTAACCTTGGAACTTTCTCTCCTACAACATTGATTTCAGTGGAGAAAGCCCTCCCATCCATCCCGGCCAAGCGCTACTTCACCATCGGCGAAGTCAGCGATCTGTGCGGCGTGAAGCCGCACGTGCTGCGGTACTGGGAACAGGAATTCACGCAGCTTCGCCCGATGAAGCGGCGCGGCAACCGGCGCTACTACCAGCACCACGAGGTGTTGATGATCCGCCGGATCCGGGACCTGCTGTACGACCAGGGGTTCACGATCAGCGGTGCCCGCAACAAACTGCAGGAGCTGGTGCAACTGGAGCGGGACAAGCGCCGTGCCGGTGAAGTGATGCTGGATGGCGTCGAGGTGCTCGAGGTGGAGGACTCGCGTCTCGAAGATTCCCGCCTGGACGATTCGCGACTCGAGGATTCACGCCTGGAGGAGTTCGAGGACACCGTGAGCGAACCCGAACACAGCGCCATGTCCGAGAAGCTGCTGCTGCTGCGCCGCGAGCTGTTCGAAATTCGCGACCTGCTGTCCGCGGGGCACTGAACCGCAGGCTATAATCGCGGGCTCGGCGTGTAGCGCAGCCTGGTAGCGCACTTGCATGGGGTGCAAGGGGTCGCGAGTTCGAATCCCGCCACGCCGACCAACAAAGACGAATCCGGCCGGGTCCCGCAAGGGCCCGGCCGGATTTTTTTCACGGAGAGCCCCCTACAATGCCTGCCATGGCGACCGTGGTTTTCGCCGACCTGGTCGGCAGCACCGGCATTTTCGAGCGGCTCGGCGACGCAACGGCCGGGCGCTTTGTGACGCAGCTCACGGCCGATCTCGCCAGGACCTTCGAGGCCCACAACGGACGCGTGGTCAAGCTGCTCGGCGACGGCCTGTTCACCGTGTTCCCGCGTGAAGCCGACGCGCTTTCCGCCTGCATCGCCATCCAGAAGCATCTGGCCGACCGCCCGGTCCTGCCTGGAGGCAGCGGCCAGCCGGTGCAGATGCAGATCGGCGTGGAGTCCGGCGAGGTGGTGGAGATCGATGGCGATTGCTACGGCGATGCCGTCAACAGCGCTGCGCGGCTGGCCGATCTTGCCGGGGCCCAGCAGATCCTGGCGAGCCAGCGCGTGCGCGATGCGTTGCCGGCCGAACTGCAGCAATTGATGCGATCGCTCGGGCCCATGTACCTGCGCGGCAAGAGCGAAGCGACCGAGGTGTACCGCGTGCAGTGGCAACCGGAGCGCGACAGCGACGCCACGGTGATGGGCGCGAGCCTGTTCCGGGCCGACGCCAACGCCGAACTCGAGCTGGTCGGAGGCGGCCAGACTCTCCGGCTCGCGCCGCGGGGACAGCCGGTCACCCTGGGGCGCTCCATCACCGCTTCCTTGAGCCTGAACGACTCGCGCGTGTCGCGCGTTCACGCGACGATCGAATGGCGTGGCGGTCACTTCATCCTGAACGACCAGTCCAGCTTCGGCACCTGGGTCTACGTGGGCGGCGAGACCGCCACCCCGCTGGTCCTGCGTCGCACGGAGTGCTGGCTCGTGGGGCAGGGCCTCATCACCCTTGGCTGCGGCCGCGAGGTCAGCGACGCGCCGGTGGTCACGTTCCGGATCTGCCACTGAGGCGCCGGCGCCGGGGACCCCGGCAAGTGTCGGGCGCAGCCAACGCAGACGCCACCTGCATCGCGCCAAACACATCGGTCCGTTGCGCAACCCCATCGGGCAGCGACCCGGGGCATAGAATGTGTTTCCCGGGTAACAGGTCTTTGCCGTGAGTTTGAAGAAGCTTGGCCGCTATGAGCTGGTGCGCGTGCTCGGCAAAGGTGCCATGGGCATCGTGTACGAGGGCCGTGACCCGAACCTTGATCGCCGGGTGGCGATCAAGACGGTCAAGGTGGAGAACCTGTCCGACGAGGCGGCCGCCGAATACGAGGCGCGCTTCCGCACCGAGGCGCGGTCCGCCGCCCGCCTGCAGCACCCGAACATCGTCAGCGTCTACGACTCCGACCGCGACGGCGACACCGCGTTCCTGGTGATGGAGTACATCCAGGGCGACGACCTGAAGCACCACCTGGACAAGGGCGTGCGCTATTCGCTGCAGCAGGCGTTCGCGATCGTGCGCGACCTGTTGTCGGCTGTCGACTACGCCCATCGCCAAGGCATCGTCCACCGGGACATCAAGCCGGCCAACCTGCTGCTGGAACCCGATGGACGGGTGAAGCTCACCGACTTCGGCGTCGCCCGCATGCAGGACTCGGGCGAAGCCACGCGCACGCAGGGCAACATGGTCGGAACCCTGAAGTACATGTCGCCGGAGCAGGTGCAGGGCCAGAAGATCGACGCCCGGGCCGACCTGTTCTCGGTGGGTGTCGTGCTCTACCAGCTGCTCACCGACAAGCGGCCCTTCGATGGTGACAACGACTTCACCATCATCCACCAGATCATCGGACACACGCCTCCGCCGCCGAGCTCGTTCAATGCGCGGCTGCCGGCGGCGGTGGACGGTGTCGTGGCGCGCGCGCTTGCCAAGAACCGCGAAGACCGCTTCGCCACGGCGGGCGACTTCTCGAACGCGCTCCAGTCGGCGCTGCAACTGGCCGAGGACGCCACCATCCTGCCGCCGGTGAACCCCGCCCGCGCACGCGACGGGGCCGCCTTCACCGTGCCCCCGGGCAGCGGCAGCATCGCCGGCATGACCTCGGGCGGCACCGGCAGCGCCGTCACCCAGGAACTCGAGCTGGTCTACTGGAAGGACGTCAAGGAATCCACCGACCCCGACGAGCTGCGCGGCTTCCTGGCCCGTTTCCCGGAAGGCATCTATGCCGACCTCGCGCGCCGGCGCCTGCGGCGACTGGCCACCGATCCGGCGCACGACGACCCCGATGCCACGCGCCTGCCGGGTGAGATGACCACCCTCCCGCTGGCTCAGCCGCCCGCGCCTGCCGTGGCTCCGCCGCCTCTGCCCGCCACGGCGACCGAAGCGCCAAAGGCACCGCGCGCGCCCAAGGCGGCGCGGCCGGCCGATGCCGCACCGGCGGCGGCCAAGTCCGCCAGGCACGCCAGGAGCACCAGCACGGCGAAAGCGCCCCCGCGGGATGCCAAAGCGACCAGAAAACTGCCCATGGCGGTCCTGGCCGGGATCGCCCTGCTGGTGCTGGCAGGTGGCGGCGCCGCGCTGATGGCGTCGCGCAAGGGCGCCCCCGACGTGGCGGCAGCGGCCAGCCCGGCGGCGCCCCTCGTCGCCGCGCCATCCGCATCCGTCGCGGTGGCGCCGGCGCCCGTGCCGGTCGTGGCGGCCGCCGTGCCGGCCCCGACCCCGGCTCCGACCCCGGACAACGCAGCCGCTGCGGCGGCCAGCAAGCCGGCGGCGTCGATCGCCGCGGCAGCCTCCGCGCCGGCCGTGCGGATCGGCCAGGCACCACTTGCCGCCGCGTCCGCCGCGCGCAAGCCGCAGCCGGAGTCCAGGGCGAGACCGAAACCCTCGGCCGTGACGGCCGCCGCGGCCCCGGCGCCCGGCGCAGGCGAGGCTGCTGCGCAGGCGGCTGGCGCGGCAGCCGCGCAGCCAGTGGCGCAGGCGGACGACGCGCGCAACGGCGGCGGGCGTCTGGCATCCCCGTCCGAGACCTGCAAGGACAAGATGTTCATCGCCAAGCAGTACTGCCTCTACACCGAGTGCAACAAGCCCGGGTTCCAGAACTTCCCGGCCTGCGTCCGCCTGCGCGAAGAGGCCAAGATGCGCGAGACGAACAAGTACGGCAACTGAGCCCGCCGGGCGGGCCGTGCGGTCACCGCGGCGTCAGGTCACCTCGAGGTTGTGGACGCCGAACTGGCCACGGCGGCGATCCTCGAAATAGCACAGCAAGGTCTCGCGCACGGTCTTGAACGCGATCTCCTCCCATGGGATCTCGTTTTCGGTGAACAGCCTGGCCTCGATGGTCTCGTGTCCCGGCGCGAACCGGTCGCTGCGCAACCTGGCCAGGTAGAACAGGTGCACCTGCCCCACGCGGGGCACGCTCACCACGGTCAGCAGGCCCTGCATCTCGACGTCGGCGCCGGCTTCCTCGTCGGTTTCTCGTGCGGCGCCCTGGAGCGTGGTCTCGCCGAGTTCCATGAAGCCGGCCGGCAGCGTCCACTTGCCCCAGCGGGGCTCGATGTTGCGCTTGCACAGCAGCACCCTGTCGCCAAGGTAGGGAACGGTGCCCACGACGTTCAGCGGGTTCTCGTAGTGGATGGTGCCGCAGGCGGGGCAGACCGCGCGCTCGCGGATGTCGCCATCGTCCGGCACGCGGTAGACCACGCCCTGTCCGCAATTGCGGCAATGCTTGATGGGGGTGCGAAAGGGCATCACCCGAGTGTAAACAGGGCCTGCGGTCCGGCGCGGCCGGGCGCAGGATCCTGCGCCGGCGTCAGGCCTTGGTGCCCCTGGTGTGCTTCTCGATCAGGCCGCGGGCGCCTTCGAGGAGCTTGCGCCCGTCGAAACCGCGCTTGTTCATGTCCTCCACCCACTCGACCTCGATCTGGCGCGAGCGGCGGCGGAATTCCTGGGCCTCGGACGCGCTCACGGTGAAGACGTTGTTGCCCCGGTCGGCCGCGGCCTTGCGGCCGGCGACGTCGCCACCCTGCTGGACCTTGCCGAGCCAGGCCGAGGTGGCCATGCCCGAGTTGGCGTCGATCACCTTCTTCAGATCGGGTGGCAGCGAGTTGTACTTGGCCTTGTTCATCGCCATCACGAAGGTGGTGGTGTAGAGCGAGCCACCGGCCGGATCGAACTCGGCGTGGAACTTGGTCAGCTCGTGCACCTTGACCGACGGCACGACCTCCCAGGGAATGACGCAGCCCTGGATGGTGCCCTTGGACAGCGCATCCGGGATCTGCGGCAGCGGCATGCCCACCGGCGTGGCGCCCAGCGCCGCCACCAGCTTGGTCACCTGGCGCGTCGGGGCGCGCATCTTCAGGCCGCGCATGTCGTTGACCGTGCGCACCGGCTTCTCGGCGGTGTGGATCACCCCCGGCCCATGCACCTGCAACGCGATGACCTGCGTGTCCTTGAACTCGTCTGCCGCGAGCGTCTGCACGTAGTCCCAGTACGCCTTGGACGTCGCCTCGGCGTTGGTCATCATGAACGGCAGCTCGAACACCTCGACCCGCGGGAAGCGGCCGGCGGTGTTGCCCGGCAGGGTCCAGACCACGTCGACCACGCCGTCGCGCGCCTGGTCGTACAGCTGCACGGGAGTGCCGCCGAGCTGCATGGCGGGATAGCCCTCGAACTTGATGCGGCCGCCGGAGTCCTTCTCGACCTTGTCCATCCAGGTCTTGTGCATGTTCAGCCAGACGTTGGACTGCGGCGCCATGAAGGTGTGGAACTTCAGGGTGACGCTCTGCTGGGCGAAGCCGCCCAGGGCGGGCGTGGCGAGTGCCGCGGCGGCCGTGGACTTCAGGAGGGTGCGGCGCTGGATCATCGTGGGGAGCTCCGGAGGTGAACTCCGGAAGGTACTTCAGTGCCGAGCCTGCGCGCTTCGGTGCTTTCCCGCAAGACGCGGACGCGCCGTTCAGGACACGTACTTGACCAGCCAGAGCGAGATCGCCGGGAAGAACAGCAGCAGCAGCGTGCGCAGCGTGTCGCTCAGGAGGAAGGGCAGCACGCCGCGGTAGCTCTCGGCGATCGGCACGTCCCGGGCCATCCCGTTGACCACGTACACGTTCAGGCCGACCGGCGGCGCGAGCAGGCCGAACCCGACCGTCATCAGCACCATGATGCCGAACCAGATCGCCACCGATTCCCTGGGCAGGCCGAAGTCCAGGCCCATCACCATCGGGAAGAAGATCGGGATGGTCAACAGGATCATGCTGAGCTCGTCCATCACGGCGCCGAGCACGACGTAGAACAGCAGGATCGCCGAGACGACCATGAGGGGCGAGAGGCCCCAGCCGCCGACCACCGAGGCAAGCTGGTTCGGCACCTGCGTCAACGCCAGCGAGGCATTCATCAGGTCCGCCCCGATGAAGATCAGGAAGATCATGGCCGAGCTCTCGGCGGTCGCATAGAAGCACTGCTTGAACTTGGCCCAGGTGATCTCGCGCTTGATGAGCGCGGCCACGAAGGTGGACGCCGCCCCGACCGCGGCGCCTTCGGTGGGCGTGAACAGGCCGCCGTAGATCCCGCCGAACACCAGCAGGAAGATCAGCACGATCGGCACCACGCCGGACAGCGCCTCGGCCGTCAGGCGCGGCGCGTCGTCGGTGTCGGGCGCCTGGCCTGGGACCAGGCGCACGTAGATCGCGATGGCCACCATGTAGCCCACCATGGCGATCAGGCCCGGCACCATGGCGGCCGCGAACAGCTTGGCGATGTTCTGCTCGGCCAGGATGGCGTAGATGACCAGCGGCACCGAAGGCGGGATCAGGATGCCCAGCGTGCCGCCGGCTGCCAGCGTGCCGGTGGCCAGGCGGCCCGAATAGCCGTGGCGCTTCATTTCGGGCAGCGCCACCGAGGTGATGGTCGCCGCCGTCGCCACCGACGATCCGCAGATCGCCCCGAACGCCGCGCATGCCAGCACCGACGCCATGGCCAGGCCCCCCTTGAAGCGACCCATGACGGCGGCGGCGAAGGAGAACAGCGCCTTGCTGATGCCACCCTGGGTGGCGAAGTGCCCCATCAGGATGAACAGCGGAATGACCGACAGGTCATAGCTGGCGAAGCGCGCGAACGCCTGCGTGTTGAGGAAGCTCGCCAGCGGCAGCCAGCCGGTCTGCACCACATAGCCGATCGCGCCCGCAGCGAACATCGCCACCGAGATCGGCACGCGCACCGCCATCAGCACCAGCATGATGGCGAAGATGCCGAGCGTGAGCAGCAGCGGGCTCATGCGTGCGCCTCCGGTGCGTCGCCCAGTCCGAAGGCCGCCTGCCACAACCCGATCGCCGCGGTCAGCACGAAGCCGGGCACCATGGTGGCGTGCACGATCCACTCGGGGAACCCGAGGATCTGCGTTTCCGAGTGGCCGGCCAGCGCGCTCATCGCGCCCAGGGTGGTGCGCCAGGCGAGCAGGGCGAACACCACCGCGAGGAGCAGGCAGCCGAAGCGGTCGAGCAGGGCGTTGGTGCGGGCGCTGTTCCGGGCTGTGAAGAAGTCGACGATGATGTTCCCGTGCCGAACCTGGCACCACGGCATGAAGAGGGCGATGGCGGCCCCGGTCGCGACGCCCGTGAGTTCGAAGTCGCCGACCAGCGTCGTGCCCACCGTGTTGCGGCCGATCAGGCTGGCGCAGGTCATCAGGGTGATGCCTGTCAAGAGGATGCCGGCCAGGATGGCGCACAGCCTGGCAAGGAGGTCGAGCAGCTTCACACCGGCCTTTCTTCGGATTCTTGTCGGATGCCGCAAGCGGCCTGCGGCCGCTTCAGGTTGAGCGCCGCGCCCGCGCCGATGGCGGGGCGCGGCCGGCGTCAGGCGACGCGCACGCGCAGCGTCTCGAGCCCGTCGACCGCGCCCACCAGCGTGTCGCCGGCCACCACCGCAGCGACGCCCTCGGGCGTGCCGGTCATGATCAGGTCGCCGGGTGCGAGCTCCCAGGCCGCCGAGAGGTGCTCGATGATCTCGCCCAGGTTCCAGATCAGCTTGGAGACGTTGCTGCGCTGGCGGTCCTGGCCGTTCACCTGCAGCCAGATCGCGGCGTTCTCGATGTCACCGGCCTGCGCTGCGGGCGTGACCGGCCCGATCGGCGCGGACTGCTCGAACGACTTGCCGATCTCCCAGGGACGGCCCTGCTTCTTCATCTCGCCCTGCAGGTCGCGGCGCGTCATGTCCAGGCCCACGGCATAGCCCCAGATGTGCTTGCGCGCGTCGGCGGCCTTGATGTTCTTGCCGCCCATGCCGATGCAGGCCACCAGTTCGATCTCGTGGTGCAGGTCCCTGGTCAGGCTGGGGTAGGCGATGGTGCCGGTGTCCCCGGCGGCCACCGGCACGACGGCGTCGGCGGGCTTGAAGAAGAAGAACGGCGGCTCGCGGCCGGTGAAGCCCATCTCCTTGGCGTGCTCGACGTAGTTGCGGCCGACGCAGTAGACGCGGCGCACCGGGAACCGCTCGCCGCGGCCGACGACCGGCAGCGAAACCTGGGCCGGCGCAGTGATGACGAAACTCATGACAACCTTTCTTCTCTGTGGATGGCCAGTGCCTGGTGGACCGGCCGGTCGGAGTAGCTGAAGAGGACGCAGCCGGCCTGCGAACTCAGCCGCGCAGTGTGCCACGAGGGCACAACGAAATGGTCGCGTGGCGCGAAGTCGAACCGCCAGCGCTGCTCGCCCGCCTCGATCTCCACGCTGCCGGATCCTTCGACGACGCTGTAGACCGCGCCGTCGGTCTGGCGCCAGCCGCGGCCCGAGAAACCAGCCGGCAGCTTCTGCATGAAGGTCGCCATGGTGGGCATGGGGTAGCCGCCGGTGAGCGGGTTCACGTAGCGCAGCTTGACCCCGTCCCAGGCGTCCACCGGCGCATCACGTTCCAGCCGGTCGAGCGCCTCGCGGCTGCGCTCGTAGGGATAGCTGAAGATCGGCGAGGTGGCGCCGAACGGCGCGTCGTGGCGCACCGGCACCATGTTGTGGCCGAAGCGGGCCAGGCTCGTGCCCTCCGCCCGGGCCACCGCCTGCGAGCGCGACGTGTCGTTCTCGGCGAAGCCGGCGTCGAAGAATCGGATCGTGGGGATGTCCAGGCCGTCCAGCCAGACCACCGGGCCGTCGGCCTCGCTGCCGTGGTCATGGAACGTCCAGCTGGGCGTGATGATGAAGTCGCCGGGGCGCATCGTGGTGCGCTCGCCGTCCACCGCCGTGTAGGCGCCGCTGCCTTCGACGATGAAGCGCAAGGCGCTCTGCGTGTGGCGGTGGCTGGGCGCGACTTCGCCGGGCAGGATCAGCTGCAGGCCGGCATAGAGCGACTGGGTGACGGCCGATTGGCCGGGCAGGCCGGGGTTCTCGAGGATGAGCACCCGGCGCACCGCCTCCTCGGCGGTGATCGCCTGGCCGGCGCGCATCAGGAACGGGCGCACCTGGTCGTACGCCCAGTGCGCGGGCACGCACGGCGTGGCGGGTGTTTTCGGCACCAGCGCATGCAGCACCTCCCACAGCGGGGTGAGATGGTGCGGAGCCATGTCGCGGTAGAGCTGCTGCCGCGCGAGCAAGGTGGCATCGGGGCCGTTCATGCGGTCTCCTGGAGTGGACTCATGCTTCGTGGCCGAGGAACACGCCGCCGGCGGCAAGCCGCTCCTGCAGCGTGGCCACCGGGACATTCTCCGCGCTGCAGCCGCTGCCCAGCGCCAGGTCCGCTGCCGTGCCGGCCGCCTCGCCCATCACGAAGCAGGCGCCCGTGACCCGGGCGGCCGATTGCGCTTCGTGGCTCATCGAGGCGCAACGGCCGGCGATCCAGAGATTGTCCACGCCGACCGGCACGACCATGCGATAGGGCAGGTGGTTGAAGCCGCGGCTCTGCGGAATCGGCGGCCAGCGGAATTCGACGTCGCCGCGCAGGTGCAGCTCGAGTGGCCATCCGTTCACGCCCACCGTGTCGTCGAAGCTCGCGCAGCCCAGCACGTCGGCCTCCGTCAGCTGGTACAGCCCGTGCATGCGCCGCGTCTCGCGAATGCCCACCTGGGGCGCGATGTCGACGATGTAGGAGCGCTCGAAGCCCGGCACCTCCTTCAGGAATCCGGCCACCGAGGCGATCTGTCGCCGGCCGAGCAGCTCGGCCTGGGTCAGTTCGTCGGCGTCGGTGCCATCCATCGCGTTGCCCTGCGCATTGGCCAGCTGGGTGAGGTTGACGCGCCATTCGATGCCGCTCTTTTGCGGCCGCACGATCGGCGTCTTGCGCGGGAACCGGTAGCGGCCCTCGGCCTGCGCCTGCAGCATCAGCCCGGGGATCACCTCCCAGGCCTTGCCGGCCCGTTCGGGGTCGATCCCGTTCAGGCGGAACATGGTGGACGGATAGAGCATGTTGCCCGCGCCGTCGCCCTTGTCGAAGGGCACGCCGGCCCAGGCCGCGAGGTCGCCGTCGCCGGATGCGTCGATGAAGCTGCGGCCGATCACGGCGCGGCGCCCCGACCGGGTTTCCACCAGCAACGCGTGCACGTGTCGCGGCGCCGCCATCACGACCCCGACCGCCAGCGCGTGGAACAGCAGCTGCACGCCGGCACTGGCGACGAGTTCGTCGGCGGCGATCTTGTAGGCCGCCGTGTCGTAGGCCTGCGCGACGGTCTTGCCGAACAGGGCGTGGGGCGCATTCAGTCCGCCGAGCCGGTCGATGCGCTCCAGCAGCTCGCTCGCGACGCCGTGCACCACGCGCCGGATCTCGCCGTGGACGTTGGCGTGCAGCCCGCAGAAGTTGGTGACACCGGCAGCCGTGCCCATGCCGCCGAGGAAGCCGTAGCGCTCCACCAGCAGCGTCGACAGGCCCGCACGGGCGGCGGCGACGGCGGCAGCGATGCCGGCCGGCCCGCCGCCGAGCACCACGACGTCGTACTCGCCGTAGACCTCGGTCCGGCGCTCGGGTTCGGTGATCGTCGAATTCTTCATCAGCTTCATCAGAACAGGTGGTCCGGGTCGATGCCCTCGTACATCCATTTCAGGCCGGCGAATCCGGCCGACTCCTGGCCGCCCTGGAACATCCGGTTGCGCAGCTCGCGGGCCACGCCGCCGGCATGGTAGATGTCGCCGTAGAAGCGGGCGGTCAGCTGCACCCGCCCGGTGCGCAGGTACCGCGCCTGCTGGTACAGCCGGAACGCGGCCGGCCAGTCGCCCGCGGTGTGGCGGATCGCCTGGCCCAGCACCACGGCATCCTCGATGGCCTGGCCAGCGCCCTGGGCCAGGTACTGGAGCATGGGATGCGCCGCGTCGCCCAGCAGCGTGACCCGGCCGCGGCTCCAGTCGGCCACCGGTTCGCGGTCGCACAGCACCCACATCTTCCAGGTCTCGATCTTGCCGAGCAGTTCGCGCACCGGCGCGACAGCCTGCGCGAAGCGCTCGGTGAGTTCGGCCGTGTCGCCGAAGGTGTTCCAGCCCTCGTCGTACCGGTTGCTGTGGAACACCGCCACCAGGTTGAACAGCTCGCCCCGGCGCAGCGGGTAGTGCACCAGGTGCGTCTTCTCGCCGCCCCACAGCAGCACGTCGTCGCTCCACAGGTGCGGGGGCACGTCCTCGCGCCGCAGCACGGCCCGGTAGGCCACGTGTCCCGACACGCGCGGCTTCCCATCGCCGACGATGGCTTCGCGCGCGCGGCTCCAGAGCCCGTCGGCGCCAACCAGCGCCGCGCCCTCGATCGCCTCGCCATCGGCCAGGTGGACCTGCACGCCTGCCGCGTCCTGCGTGAAGCGCTCGATCCTGGCGCCCGTGCGCAGCGTCACCGTCGGCAGGCCGCGGCACGCGTCCAGCAACACCTGGTGCAGGTCGGCCCGGTAGATGACGCCATAGGGGAAGCCGTAGGTTGCGACCGCCGTTTCGCCGAGCGGCACCCGCACGACGCGCTCACCGGTGCGCACGTCGTTCATGCCCAGGCCGGGCGGGAAGTACGCCACCTGGTGGATGGCGTCGGTCAGCCCGAGGTGCCCGAACATCCGGAAGATGTTGGGTCCCAGCTGGATGCCGGCGCCGATCTCGCCGAAGGCCTGGGACTGCTCCAGCACCGTGACCGGCAGGCCCTGCCGGCCGAGGACGAAGGCCGCGGCCAGCCCGCCGATGCCGCCGCCGGCCACGATCACGGGAGAGGGATGGGGCATGGCGGGTGTCCGGGCGGTGCGAGTGGAAAACTAAGCATACATATGATCGGGTGCCGCCGCAACGGGGCCGACCCCGGAGCCGTGGCTACACTCGCGCCATGCCCAAGAGCTTCGACTTCCAGCAGGCGCCGGGCCACCTGATCCGCCGCGCCCACCAGGTGGCCGTGGCGGTGTTCATGGAGGAGACCGGCGCGCACGACGTCACGCCGGTGCAGTTCGCGATCCTGCATGCGCTCATCGACGATCCGGGCGAGGACCAGGTCACGCTGGCGGGCAAGGTGGCCTTCGATGCGGCCACCTTCGGCTCGGTCATCGGCCGGCTGGAAGCCAAGGGCTGGGTGCGCCGCGAGCCGGACCCGGACGACCGCCGTCGCAAGCTGCTGTGGGTGACGCCCGCGGGTGAACAGGCCGCTTCCGGCATGCGGCGCGCCGTGGCCCGGGCGCAAAGGCGCATCCTCGGGCCGCTCGAGCCGCACGAGCAGGACCAGCTCGTCGCGCTGCTCGGCAAGCTGGTCGACGGGCATGCCGCCGGACCCTGACCCGGCCTTGGCGTGGGAAACGTCCTGCAACGATCTTCGGCGGACCACGTCTTCCGACGCTCGACGGCAGGCGTTCAATGGAACCTTGCACTGAAAAGAGGACTGTCATGCTGCAACGCATTCAACACAAGCTGTCGTTCATCGCGCTGGGCGCCGCCATCCTGGCGAGCGGTTGCGCCAACATGAACATGCCGGAGGTGAGCCCCACGGCGCGCAACGCCGCCATCGGCGCCGGCATCGGCACGGTCGCCGGTGCGGCCATCGGACGCGATGCCAAGGGCGCGGCGATCGGCGCCGGACTGGGCGCGCTCGGTGGCTATGTCTGGTCGCAGCAGATGGAGCAGAAGAAGCAGGCGATGCAGCGGGCCACGGTCGGCACCGGCGTCGCGGTCACCCAGACGGCCGACAACCAGCTGAAGCTGAACATCCCGAACGACATCTCGTTCGACACCGGCCGGGCCGACATCAAGCCCAACCTGCGGCCGATCCTGGACCAGTTCGCCACCGGCCTGTCGAGCCAGCCCAACACGGAGGTGCGCATCATCGGCCACACCGACAGCACGGGCAACGACGCCATCAACGACCCGCTCTCGCAGCGCCGGGCCGATGCCACGCGGGACTACCTGGCGGCGCGCGGGGTCGACCCCCGGCGCATCCTCACCGCCGGGCGCGGCTCGCACGAACCGGTGGCCGAGAACAACAGCGACGCGGGCCGGGCCCAGAACCGGCGCGTGGAGATCTTCCTGGGCGAGCGCTCCAACGTGGCGGGCGGTGGCCAGGGCCAGGGCATTCCGGCCACCCAGGTGCGCTGAGCTCAGGTCTGCGTCGGCGGCAGGTCGACGGTGAGTCCGTCGACCGCCGCCGAGAGGTCGATCTGGCAGGACAGCCGGCTGTTCGGCCGCCGGGGCGACGCGGTGAATTCGAGCATGCCGAGTTCATCGCTGCCGGCCGGCGGCAGCGACGAGGCGAACGGCTCGCGCACGTAGACGTGGCAGGTGGCGCAGGTCAGCAGGCCGCCGCATTCGGCCTCGATGCCGTGCACGTTGGCGGCCACGGCCGCCTGCATCAGGCTCTGGCCCGGCTTGCAGGAGAGGGACATCGGCTGCTCGGCGCCGTGGGGCACCAGGTGGATCGTGATCATCGGTCTCAGATGCGCGAGAAGTACTCGCGGCGATGGAAGTCGGTCTTGTCCGGTGCTTGCTCGAACCGTGCCATCTCGGACCGCTTGACCGTCGTGAGGTAGTTGCAGAAGCCCGCGCCGAACCGCTCGGTCAGCAGGGCGTCGTCGTGCAGTGCCTCCAGCGCCTCCCCCAGGCCCGTGGGCAGGCGCAGCGCGGCGTCGCCGTACGGTGCCTCCGTGGCCCTGGGAGCGCGCAAGCCGCGCTCGATGCCGTCGAGCCCCGCATGCACCTGCGCAGCCATGTAGAGGTAGGGGTTGGCGGCCGGTTCGCCGATGCGGTTCTCGATGCGGGTGCCGCCGTCGCCGCACTGGCCGATCACCCGCAGCATCGCACCCCGGTTGTCGCGGCCCCACAGCACCGACTGCGGCGCCAGCGCATTCGGCCGGAAGCGGCCGAAGCCGTTGACCGTGGGCGTGCAGAACACCGCCATCCCCCTCGCGTGCTCCAGCAGGCCCGCCAGGTAATGCTCGCCGGTGTCCGACAGCGTGTGGCTCGCATCCGCGGGCGTGCTGCCCTGCGCCGGTGCATCTCGCACGAAGACGTTGCGTCCGCCGGCGACTTCGACCAGCGACTGGTGCAGGTGCCAGCCGCTCGACATGATCTCGGGGAAGGGCGGGCGGCACATGAACGTGGCGTGGTAGCCGGCCCGCCGCAGCGCCTGGCGCACGCCGTTGCGGAACAGCACCATGTTGTCGGCCGCCGTTAGGGCATCCGTGACGTCGAACACCGCCTCGATCTGGCTGGGACCGAGCTCGACCTCCAGCGACAGCAGCGGCAGCCCGAGCGCCTGCGCGGTGTGCTGCACGACGCGCAGCGGCGCTTCGGCCTGGTCGGCCCAATGCTCGGCGAGCAGGTTGTAGCCCGGGTGCACCAGTTCCACCGCCGGTGGCAGGCCGGGCCAGCCGGCACGCTCCGGATCGAGGCAGGCGCTCTCGCCGGTGATCCGGTACACGTGGAACTCGACCTCCAGGCCGCAGCGCAGCTGCCAGCCGGCCGAGGCCAGACGGGCGAGCGCCTGCTGCAGGATGCGGCGTGTGTCCAGCAGCACCGGGCGGCCCTCCTGGAACCAGGGCTGCGCGCGCATCCAGCCGGTGCCCGCCGCCCACGGCAGTTGCCGGTAGCTCTCCGGCTCGGGCAGCAGCACCAGGTTGTTGGCGAAGCCGAAGCCCGCCAGGCCGGCAGTGCCGCCGGGCTCGAAGACCTTGAACGCGGTGCGGTCCGAGGTGTCCTTGAGCATCAGCGTGCTGACCATGCCCAGGCCTTCGTCGATCGCCCGGCGGACGGCGCCTGCCGCCAGGGTCTTGGCCCGGGTCACGCCGTGCAGGTCGCACCAGGCGATCCGCACCAGTTCCACGCCGGTCCCCTCGATCAGGTCAAGCGCCTGCTGCGCGGCCTCTTCACGTGCGGCGTCGTGCACGCCGCAGCGCTGGGCGAAGGTGCTCACCGGCCGGTCCCCGCGCGCCGCTGCGCAAGGCGCGCTGCGCCCGGGCGGGCGATCCGCCTCATGCGGTGACCGCGGCGGCGGCGGCCTTCGCGATCCAGGGCGCGCCGTCCCGCTTGGCCTGCACGCGGGCTTTCCACCAAGTCGGCCACTCGCCGGCCGGCGCGATGCCGTCCACCGTGTCGGGCCCCTGCATCTGCGGGGCCAGCGCCGGGTCTGCCACGCCGGGTGCGCGGCCGCCGGCCTGGACGGTGTCGATCGCCTTGAGCAGCATGCGGCGGTTGGCCATGATGACCTTGTCGCTGGTGCCCAGGTGCTCGCGCGTGCGGTCCTGGATCGGGCCCATGCTCTCCACCGCCCACTGGTCGTGCACGTTGATGTCCTCCTCGCCCATGCCGAGGTAGGTCTGGGAGCGCTGCTCCTCGGGGTCGAAGCCCCACTGGTTGTGGCGGCCGGCCTTGGGCACGTAGTCGGGCAGCGAGATGAACTGCAGCCGCTGCCGCCGCATCGCATCCTGGTCGACCGGCTGCGCGAAGCTGGTGAAGATGGAAAACCAGTAGGTGTGCGTGTCGTCCACGGGGAGATGCATCTGCGTGATCGTGAGCGTTTCCGACAGCGGGATCACGAAGGTGTGCGGGAAGATGGCGTTGGTGATCCGCACGTGCGTGAGGTCCGGCGTCATCGGCCGCAACGCGGTGAGCTGCAGGCCCCAGGGCGTGGGCTCGAAGCTGATCTCGGGCTGGTGGAACTCCCGCATGATGCGCGTCATGGGCCAGCGCTCGCCGCCGGCCGCTTCACCCGCGCTGGCGCTGCGGAACTGCCGCCCGGCGGCGTTGTCGCCCACGGACTCGAGCGGCGCGTCGCCCAGGAAGCGGTGCAGGAAGGACGGATGCGCCGGATCGATCCCGACCTCGAACGCCTGCAGCCAGTTGCAGTGCCACAGGCCCTTGAAGGCGAAGGTGTGGGTGGACGGCGCTGCGAAGCAGTCGAAGGCCGGGAAGGGCGGCGGCTCGCTGCCGGCCTCGCCGAACCAGCCGAACAGGACGCCGCTGCGTTCGACCACCGGGTAGCTGCGTTGCCGCACGCGCTCGCACAGGCGGCTGCCGGCCGGCTCGGCGGGCGTCTCGAGGCAGGCGCCGGTCGCATCGAACTTCCAGCCGTGGAAGGGGCAGCGCAGGCCGTCGCCTTCGTGCCGACCGAACGCCAGGTCGGCGTTGCGGTGCGGGCAGTCGCGGTCGAGCAGACCCCAGCGGCCGGCGCCATCGCGAAAGAGGACCAGGTCCTGGCCGAGGACGCGCACCGCCTTCACCGGCCGCGACGCCATGCGCGGATCCAGGCGGGGATCGAACTCGTCCACGAGCGCCACGGGCTGCCAGTACTGGCGCATCACGGCGCCGCACGGGGTGCCGGGCCCGATGCGCGTGACCAGTTCGTTCTGCTCGGCTTTCATCGTCGCTCCTTCGGGATCGCTGCCCGGACGCACGGTCCAGTGTAGCGGTGGGCGAGGGCGCCGCGAGGCAGGCGCCACCCCGGGTTTATCCTTGCGTGCCATGAAGCTGCACAACTACTTCCGCTCCTCCGCGTCGTTCCGCGTGCGCATCGCCCTGGAGCTCAAGGGCCTGTCCTACGAGTACCTGCCGGTGCACCTGGTCAAGGGCGAACACAAGCAGCCCGCCTATGCCGCCGTGTCGCCCTCGATGCTGGTGCCCACGCTGGAAACCGACGACGGCCAGGCGATCGGGCAGTCGATGGCGATCATCGAATACCTGGACGAGACCCATCCCCAGCCGCCGCTGCTGCCAGCCGACCCGCTGGGGCGCGCGCACGTCCGGGCACTGGCACAACTGATCGCGTGCGAGATCCACCCGCTGAACAACCTGCGGGTGCTGCGGTACCTGGTGCGCGATCTCAAGGTCGACGAGGAGGCGAAGAACACGTGGTACCGCCACTGGGTGCGCGAGGGGCTGCTCGCCCTGGAACGCGAACTGGCGCGGCTGCCCCGCGGCACGTACTGCTACGGCGACGCGCCGACACTGGTCGACTGCTGCCTGGTGCCGCAGATCTTCAATGGCCAGCGGTTCAACGTCGACTTCTCGGGGCTGGACAGGACCATGGCGGCCTTCGAGGCATGCATGCGCCACCCCGCGTTCCAGAAGGCGCAGCCCGCCAGCTGCCCCGACCACGAGGCCTGAGGTCGATGGAACCCGATCACTGGCTGGTGCCGGACTGGCCCGCGCCCACCCGCGTGCGCGCGGCCTGCTCCACCCGGTCGGGCGGCGTTTCGGCAGGGTCCTACGCCAGCTTCAATCTCGGCGACCACGTGGCCGACGAGCCCGCGGCCGTGGCCGAGAACCGGCGCCGCTTCGCCGCGGCGCTCGGGGCCCGGCCGGTCTTCCTGCAGCAGGTGCACGGCACCGGCGTGGTCCGGCTGGACCGTGGCAGCCGCGACGGCGCCGCAGCCGACGCCTGCTGGACCGGCGAGGAAGGGATCGCCTGCACGATCATGGTCGCCGACTGCCTGCCGGTGCTGATGACCGATCGCCAGGGCCGGGTGGTCGGTGCCGCGCACTGCGGCTGGCGCGGCCTGGCGGGGGTGGATGGCACCGGCGCGCTGGAGACGCTGTGGTCGTCGCTGTGGCCTCGTGTCGCCTCGTCCGAGGGCGCAGCCGCCCGCGACATGCTGGTCTGGCTGGGCCCCTGCATCGGCCCGGCCGCCTTCGAGGTCGGGGCCGACGTGAAGGCGGCCTTCGAAGCGGCGCAGCCTGACGCGGCGCGGCGGTTCGAGCAGTCCGCCGGGGGCAAGTGGCTGGCCGACCTGCCCGGTCTGGCGCGCGACCGGCTGCAGGCCCTCGGCCTCGTGCACGCGTGGGGCAACGACGGCAGCGCCGCGTGGTGCACCGTGGGCAATCCCTCAAGGTTCTTTTCGCATCGGCGCGACCGGGTCAGCGGCCGGTTCGCCGCCGCGATCTGGCTCGCCTGACGCGGCTGTTTCGCGCTCCCGCTGCTCAGCCATCTCGCGCGCGCGGATCGCCTTCTTGCGCGCGGGGGTGCCCATGATGTACATCAGCAGGGCGAGCGGCACGACGCCGTACAACAGGAAGGTGAAGATGGCGCCCAGGACGGTGCCGTTGCGACTCGTGGCCTCGGCCACGGCCATCATCACCACCACGTACATCCAACCGATCGCGATGAGGTACATCCGAGAAGTCCGGGAGACGATGTTGCAACGCAACATCAAAGCTGGAACACTCCGAGGTGCACCGGCACGAAGCAGAACACCAGGAGACAACGATGCATTCTGAAGCAGACTGGCCGGCCGCGGCCCGACAGTTCCAGCAGCAGCTCGGCGAAGGCTGGACGCAGGCGATGAAGTCCTTCTCCGGCCTGGGCGCCTCGGCCCAGCCGGCCAACCCCTTCGGACCGGCGCTGACGTTCTCGCCCGAGAAGCTCGCCGCGCTCCAGAAGGCCTACCTGCAGGAAGCGGCCGAGCTGTGGAACCACGGCCTGTCGGGCGTGGCGGCCGGCGACAAGCGTTTCGCCTCGGAGGCGTGGGGCACCAATCCGGTCGCCGCCTTCTCCGCCGCCACCTACCTGCTCAACGGCCGCACGATGCTGGGCCTGGTCGAGGCGGCGGAAGCCGATGCCAAGACCAAGAAACGGCTGCGTTTCGCGGTGGAACAGTGGATGGCGGCCACCGCGCCCAGCAACTTCATGGCGCTGAACGCCGAGGCGCAGAAGAAGGCCATCGAGACGCGCGGCGAGAGCATCGCCAAGGGCATCCAGAACCTGTTGCACGACCTGCGCCAGGGCCACGTGTCGATGACCGACGAGACCCAGTTCGAGGTCGGCCGCAACGTGGCGACCACCGAAGGCGCGGTGGTGTTCCAGAACGCGCTCATCCAGCTCATCGAATACAAGCCGACCACGGCCAAGGTGTTCGAGCGGCCGTTCCTGGTGGTGCCGCCCTGCATCAACAAGTTCTACATTCTCGACCTGCAGCCGGAGAACTCGCTGGTGAAATACCTGGTCGACCAAGGCCACCGCACCTTCGTGGTCAGCTGGCGCAATCCCGACGACGCCCTGGGCGAGAGCACCTGGGACGACTACGTCGGGCACGGTCCGATCGAGGCGATCCGCGTGGTGCAGGAGATCACCGGGGCTCCCACCATCAACGCGCTCGGCTTCTGCGTTGGCGGCACGCTGCTGGGCACCACGATGGCGGTCCTGGCCGCGCGCGGCGAGAAGCCGGTCGCGTCGGCCACCTTCCTCACCTCGCTGCTGGACTTCGCCGAAACCGGCGTGCTGGACCTGTTCATCGACGAGAACTTCGTCAAGTTCCGCGAGATGCAGATGGGCAAGGGCGGGCTGCTCAAGGGGCAGGAGCTCGCCTCCACCTTCAGCTTCCTGCGGCCGAACGACCTGGTCTGGAACTACGTGGTCGGCAACTACCTCAAGGGCGAGACGCCGCCGCCGTTCGACCTGCTGTACTGGAACAGCGACTCGACCAACCTGCCCGGGCCGATGTACGCCTGGTACCTGCGCAACACCTATTTCGAGAACAACCTCGTCAAGCCCGGCAAGTGCACCGTCTGCGGCGAGAAGGTCGACCTGCGCAAGGTCGACGTTCCCGTGTACGTGTATGGATCGCGCGAGGACCACATCGTGCCCATCGGCGGCGCCTATGCAAGCGTGAACCACCTGCCCGGCAGGAAGCGCTTCGTGATGGGTGCCTCCGGCCACATCGCCGGCGTCATCAATCCCCCGGCCAAGAACAAGCGTTCGTACTGGACCGGCGACAAGCTGCCGCGCACGCACGCCGAGTGGCTGCAGGGCGCCACCGAGCATCCAGGCAGCTGGTGGACCGACTGGGCCGCCTGGCTCAAGCCGCACGGCGGCAAGCAGGTGGCGGCACCGCGCCGCTACGGCAAGGGCACGGCCTACCAGCCGATCGAGCCGGCCCCCGGCAGCTACGTCAAGGCGCGGGCCTGATGCGCCGCACCTGAATCCCGTCGCGCCGGCAGCGCCGGCGCGCTCCAAGCGTTTTTTTCCCCATCCCAAGGAGTCCTCCATGGAAGACATCGTCATCGTTTCCGCCGTGCGCACCGCCGTCGGCAAGTTCGGCGGCAGCCTCGCCAAGATCGCTGCCCCGGAGCTCGGCGCCATCGCCGTCCGCGAGGCGCTCGCACGCGCGAAGGTCGACCCGGCGCAGGTGGGCGAGGTGATCATGGGGCAGGTGCTTGCTGCCGGGTCCGGGCAGAACCCGGCCCGCCAGGCCCTGCTGAAGGCGGGCCTGCCCAAGGAAGTGCCGGGCCTGACCATCAACGCGGTGTGCGGTTCGGGCCTGAAGGCCGTCATGCTCGCGGCCCAGGCCATCGCGTGGGGTGACGCCGAGATCGTGGTGGCGGGCGGGCAGGAGAACATGAGCGCGGCGCCGCACGTGCTCCTGAACTCGCGCGACGGGCAGCGCATGGGCGACTGGAAGATGATCGATTCGATGATCGTCGACGGTCTGTGGGACGTCTACAACCAGTACCACATGGGCATCACGGCCGAGAACGTCGCCAAGCAGTACGGCATCGACCGCGGCGCGCAGGATGCCCTGGCCCTGGCCAGCCAGCAGAAAGCCGCGGCGGCGCAGCAGGCCGGCAGGTTCAAGGACGAGATCGTGCCGGTGACCATCTCGCAGAAGAAGGGCGACCCGCTGGTGTTCGCGGAGGACGAGTTCATCAACAAGAAGACCAGCGCGGAAGCCCTGGGCGGCCTGCGCCCGGCCTTCGACAAGGCCGGCACCGTGACCGCGGGCAACGCCTCGGGCATCAACGACGGCGCCGCGGCGGTGGTGGTCATGAGCGCGAAGAAGGCCGCATCGCTCGGGCTCCAGCCACTGGCACGCATCGCCGCCTTCGGCACCTCGGGCCTCGATCCGGCCACCATGGGCATGGGCCCGGTGCCCGCCTCGCGCAAGGCGCTCCAGCGGGCGGGCTGGAGCATCCAGGACGTGCAGCTGTTCGAGCTGAACGAAGCCTTCGCCGCCCAGGCCTGCGCGGTGAACAAGGAGCTGGACATCGATCCTGCACGGGTCAACGTCAATGGTGGCGCGATCGCCATCGGGCACCCGATCGGTGCGTCGGGTTGCCGCATCCTGGTGACCCTGCTGCACGAGATGCAGCGCCGCGAGGCGCGCAAGGGGCTCGCGGCCCTGTGCATCGGCGGCGGCATGGGGGTTTCCCTCGCGGTCGAACGGGCCTGAGTGACTAGAGTGGATCGAACGTCCCCGCTGCCGGCCCGGAGCGGACGGATTTGTCGCTAATTGCAAGGAGAACATCGATGGCTCAGAAGGTTGCATACGTCACCGGCGGCATGGGCGGCATCGGCACGGCGATCTGCCAGCGGCTGCACAAGGAAGGCTTCACGGTCATCGCCGGCTGCGGCCCGACGCGCGACTACACCAAATGGCTGGACGAGCAGAAGGCCAAGGGGTTCACCTTCCATGCCTCGGTCGGCAACGTGGGGGACTGGAACTCCACCGTGGAGGCGTTCAGCCGCGCCAAGGCCGAGCATGGACCGATCGACGTGCTCGTCAACAACGCAGGCATCACGCGCGACCGCATGTTCCTGAAGATGACCCGCGAGGACTGGGACGCGGTCATCGAGACCAACCTGAACTCGATGTTCAACGTGACCAAGCAGGTCGTGGGCGACATGGTCGAGCGGGGCTGGGGCCGCATCATCAACATCTCGTCTGTCAACGGCGAGAAGGGCCAGGCCGGCCAGACCAACTACTCGGCCGCCAAGGCCGGCATGCACGGCTTCACGATGGCGCTGGCGCAGGAACTGGCCAACAAGGGCGTCACGGTCAACACCGTCAGCCCGGGCTACATCGGCACCGACATGGTCCGCGCGATCCGCCAGGACGTGCTGGACAAGATCGTCGCCACGATCCCGGTCAAGCGCCTGGGCGAGCCCGGCGAGATCGCCTCCATCATCGCGTGGCTGGCCTCGGACGAGAGCGGCTATTCGACCGGCGCCGATTTCTCCGTGAACGGCGGCCTGCACATGGGCTGACGTTCCCGGCGCGCGGCCCTGCCGCGCTGCACGCCGTCACAGTTGTCACACGGCCGAGGCGCGCCCAGCGCCGCCTTGCCGCATCGTCCGGGGCTTCTGCAACGAAGCCGCGAAGGGCGCCCGCCGAGCGCTCGACGACTCCGAACCGTGAACGACACCACCCGAAGAATCCTCATCGTCGACGACGACGCGCGCGCTGCCGCGCTGCTCTCCGATTACCTGCAGGGGCAGGGCTACGCGCCCTCCGTGGTGACCAACGGGCTGCACGTCGAGCCCGAAGTCCGCCGCGTCGACCCCGCAGTGGTGCTGCTGGACGTGACGCTGCCGGGCCTGGACGGCCTGGAGGTCTGCCACCAGCTGCGCCGCTTCAGCACGGTGCCGATCATCATGCTGAGCGGGCGCGTCGACGAGATCGACCGCACGCTGGGGCTGGAGGTCGGGGCCGACGATTACGTCTGCAAGCCGTTCAGCCCGCGCGAGATCGTGGCCCGGATCAAGGCGCAGCTGCGTCGCGCCGAGGGCAGGGTCGGGTCGGCGGCCACGCAGCATGGCTTCCGGATCGACGAGAGCAGCCGCCGGATCGCCTGGGAGGACGCGTGGCTGCCGCTCACGCCGCAGGAGTACCGGCTGCTGCGCAAGCTGCTGTCGCGGCCGGGGCATGTCTTCACGCGCGAGGAGCTGATGGACGCCAGCGACGAGGCGGGCCGGGGCGGCAGCGAGCGAGCGGTCGACAGTCACGTGAAGAACCTGCGGCGCAAGATCTCGGCCGTGCGCGCGGTCGGCTGCGGCATCGTCGCGGTGTACGGCGCCGGCTACCGCTTCGATCCCGAGTGCGAACTGGCGGCCTGAGCTCGGCTGCAGGGTGAGGCCGCGCTGCGGCCTTCCTCCTCGATTCCTCCACAGTCGGTTCCAAGAATGCGCTTCCCGTCATCAAGGAAGTGCATGAAGTTCCGGAAGCAATTGCAACATGTTCCCGCGGCCCTCGCCGCTGCCGCCGTGCTGGCCGGCTGCGGAGGCGGCGGCGGCGCGGCGGCGCCGGGCAACGCGCCCGGCACGCTGGTGCTGTCGCCGCAATCGCAGTCGCTGCTCGCGCTGGACGCCGCCAACCTGCCGGACTACACCCCGCAACTGCCGCCGCACTATGCCGGGGCCGCCGAGAACACGCCCCCCGGCGCGGTGGGCAGCCCGGTGGTCGCGGCGCTCGGGCGGGTGCTGTTCCACGACCGCCAGCTGAGCGTCAACGGCGCGGTGTCGTGCGCCTCCTGCCACAAGCAGACGGAAGACTTCGGCGATGGCCGGCGCTTCTCGACCGGCTTCGATGGCGGCTTGACCACCGCCCACGCCATGCGCCTGGCGAACATCCGCTTCTTCCAGCCGGGGACGATGTTCTGGGACAAGCGCGCGCCGTCGCTGGAGGCGCAGGCGTCGCTGCCGATCCAGCACCCGGTGGAGATGGGCTTCGATGCCGCCCATGGCGGCATGCCGGCCCTGGTGCAGAAGCTTCAGGCGGTCCCGTACTACGCGGACCTCTTCACCGGCGCGTTCGGCGACCCGGCGGTGACCGAGGAGCGCATGCAGCAGGCGCTCTCCCAATTCATGCGCGCGATGGTCTCGACCAACAGCCGGTGGGACGACGCGTTCGCCCAGGTGTTCGATCCCACGCTGCCCGACAAGGGCGTGAACAAGCCGCTGCCGGGCTTCACCGAGGAAGAGAACCGGGGCCGGGCGTTGTTCATGGCCAGCCGCGCCGAGGGTGGCCAGGCCTGCGCCGCCTGCCACCAGCCACCCAGCTTCGCGCTCGGCAACTCGGGCAGCAACGGCCTGGACGCCGGCGAGGCCCGTCGTTTCAAGTCGGCGTCGCTGAAGAACGTCGCGCGCTCGTCGGCCTTCATGCACGACGGGCGTTTCTCCACCTTGGAGGACGTCGTCGAGCACTACAGCACCGGGGTGCAGGACGGTCCGGGGCTGGACGGCCGGCTCAAGGGCGCCGACGGGCAGCCGCTGCGGCCGTCGTTCAGCCCCCAGGACAAGGCGGCCCTGGTCGCCTTCCTGCGCACGCTGAGCGACCCCGTCCTCGCGGCCGATCCGCGCTTCGCCAGCCCGTTCCGGGCCGATGCGGTGCCGTCGGTCGCTGCGCGCTAGGCGAGATCCTCGATGACCAGCATGCGGTACTTCTGCGCGTGCGACACCTCGTGGCCCTGGATCGCCTGCATCACGCGTTCGCTGTCGTCGTTGTCCGGTGCCCGCACCATCAGGGCGTAGTGGCCCTTGCTGGCGAAGTCGGCGTAGCGGCGGACGGTGTCCGCTTCCGTGCCCGGCGAAGGCAGCGGGATGTCCGAGGTGCCGACCGTGCGGGCGATGTCCCGCATCATGACCTCGGGCGTGATGAGAGCCACGTCGTCGTCGGCCAGCCCGGCGTCGGACAGGGCCCGGGCCGCTGCCTGGGCGGTATCGGCGCTGGGGAACATCGCGACGATGTGCCCCGTGGGGTAGAACTGCCCGCGCAGGTTCAGCATGTCTTGGCTGAGCTGGAAAGTCTTCATGTGGATGTCCCGTGGATGCCGATGCGCCATTCGAACCGGGCCGTGCCGCCGTGGCTGTCGGTCGTCGAGGTTTGCCCCTGTAGGAAGGGTCCTCGGTGCCTGCGCTTACGATCACGCCCGTGACCGACTTTCCCGCTGCCAGCCGCTGGCGCCTTTCGGTGGCGCCCATGATGGACTGGACCGACCGCCACTGCCGCCATTTCCACCGCCTGCTGAGCCGGCATGCGCTGCTGTACACGGAGATGGTGACCACCGGCGCCCTGATCCACGGCGACGTGGCCCGCCACCTGGACTTCGGCGCGGACGAACATCCCGTGGCGCTGCAGCTGGGCGGCAGCGAGCCGGCCGACCTGGCGCACTGCGCACGGCTCGGCCAGCGCTGGGGCTACGACGAGATCAACCTGAACTGCGGCTGCCCCAGCGAACGCGTGCAGCGTGGCGCGTTCGGCGCCTGCCTCATGGCCGAGCCGGCCCTGGTGGCCGATTGCGTCCGGGCGATGGTCGACGTGGTCGACGTCCCGGTGACGGTGAAGCACCGCATCGGGATCGACCGGGACGAGAGCTATGCCTTCGTCCGGGATTTCGTCGGCACCGTCGGCGAGGCCGGCTGCCGCGTGTTCATCGTCCATGCACGCAACGCCTGGCTCAAGGGCCTGTCGCCGAAGGAGAACCGCGAAGTGCCGCCGCTGCGGTACGACACCGTCCATCGGCTCAAGCGCGATTTCCCGCAGTTCCTGTTCGCGGTCAACGGCGGCATCACCACCACGGGACAGGTGGAAGGTGAACTGCAGGAGGTCGACGGCGTGATGGTGGGGCGCGAGGCGTACCACAACCCCTGGTGGCTCGCGTCCTGGGACCGCGCCTTCTTCGGCGCCGAACCGCCGCTCGGGACGCGTGAGGAGGTCGAGACCCGCATGGTCGATTACATGGTGGAGCAGGGCGCCCGCGCCGGCACCCCGTGGTCGTCCGTCGCCCGCCACATGCTGGGCCTGTACAACGGCCTGCCGGGCGCGCGTCGCTGGCGACAGGTCTGGAGCGACCACCGCCTGAAGGGGCACGATCCGCGCGACGTGATGGCGCTGGCGCACCAGCCGCTCGCCCGCGCCGCCTGAGCAACCGCCGCACGTCCGGCGCCTCATCGGCCATGCAGGCGGCACGCCGGACGTGCGGCAGCCGTCCCGCTCCCGACGCACCGCATGGTGCAACCACTTGCCGGAAGCGCACTCAAATACTTTAAACTTCAACTATCCAGGCTTGGAGAATTCGATGAAGATCGTCTGCATCGGCGGCGGCCCGGCCGGCCTGTACTTCGCGCTCCTGATGAAGCGGCAGGACCCGCGCCACGAGATCACGGTGGTCGAGCGCAACAAACCCTACGACACCTTCGGCTGGGGCGTGGTGTTCTCCGACCAGACGCTGGGCCACCTGCAGGCAGCCGACCCCCAGACGGCCGGCGAGATCCTGGGCGCGTTCAACCATTGGGACGACATCGAGGTCAACATCCGTGGCGAGCGCATCCGCTCGGGCGGGCACGGCTTCTGCGGCATCGGGCGCAAGCGGCTGCTGAACATCCTGCAGCGGCGTTGCGAAGAGCTGGGCGTGCGGCTCGTGTTCGAGACCGAAGCGCAGGGTGACGAGCAGTTTCCCGATGCCGATCTCATCATCGCCAGCGACGGCCTGAACAGCCGCATCCGCAGTCGCTACGCGAGCACCTTCCAGCCCGACATCGACCTGCGCCACTGCCGCTTCGTCTGGCTGGGCACGCACAAGCGCTTCGACGCCTTCACCTTCGCTTTCGAGGAAACCGAGCACGGCTGGTTCCAGGCGCATGCCTACCAGTTCGATGGCGACACCTCCACCTTCATCGTCGAGGCGCCCGAGGACGTGTGGCGCAAGGCGGGCCTGGACACCATGGACAAGGACGAGGCGATCGCGTTCTGCGAGCGGCTCTTCGCCGGCACGCTCGACGGGCACCGTCTCATGTCCAACGCCGCGCACCTGCGCGGCTCGGCCCAGTGGATCCGGTTCCCGCGCGTCGTCTGCCGCACCTGGGTGCACCACAACGGCCGCGCGCCGGTGGTCCTGATGGGGGATGCCGCGCACACCGCGCATTTCTCGATCGGCTCGGGCACCAAGCTGGCGCTGGAGGACGCGATCGAGCTGGCGCGCTGCATCGGGCGTTCGGCCGGCGACCTGACCCGTGCGCTCGCCGACTACCAGGCCGTGCGCAGCGTCGAGGTGCTGAAGATCCAGAACGCGGCCCGCAATTCCACCGAGTGGTTCGAGAACGTGGCGCGGTACGTCAACCTGCCGGCGCCGCAGTTCGCGTATTCGCTGCTCACCCGCAGCCAGCGCATCAGCCACGAGAACCTGCGGCTGCGCGATCCCGCGTACGTCGCGCAGTACGAGGACTGGATCGCCCGCGCCTGCGGGATCCAGCCGCGGGAAGGCCTGCCGGTCCCGCCCATGTTCACGCCGTTCCGGCTGCGCGGGCTCACGCTGCCCAACCGCGTGGTGGTGTCCCCGATGGCGCAGTACTCGTGCGTCGAGGGCGTGCCGGCCGACTACCACCTGGTGCACCTGGGCGCGCGCGCGCTGGGCGGCGCCGGCCTGGTGTTCGCCGAGATGACCTGTCCCTCCGCCGACGCCCGCATCACCCCGGGCTGCCCGGGGCTGTGGAACGAGGAGCAGCTGGCCGGCTGGAAGCGCATCGTCGACTTCGTGCATGCCCGCTCGGGCGCCCGGATCGCGCTGCAGCTGGGCCACGCCGGCCCCAAGGGATCGACCCGCGTGCCGTGGGAAGGCGAAGACCTGCCGCTGCCGACGGGCAACTGGCCCCTGCTGTCGGCGTCCCCCCAGCAGTACGTCGATGGCGTGAGCGACTGGTCGCGCGCCATGTCGCGGGCCGAGATGGAGCGGGTCCGGGACGACTTCGTGCGCAGCACCTGCCATGCGGCGCGGGCCGGGTTCGACTGGCTGGAGCTGCATTGCGCCCACGGCTACCTGCTCTCGAGCTTCATCTCGCCGCTGACCAACCAGCGCACCGACGAATGGGGCGGATCGCTGGAGAACCGGCTGCGCTTCCCGCTGGAGGTGTTCCGCGCCATGCGGGCGGCTTGGCCGGCGCACCTGCCGATGTCGGTGCGGATCTCGGCCCACGACTGGGTCGAAGGCGGCATCACGCCGGACGATGCCGTGCAGATCGCGCGGGCCTTCCAGGCCGCCGGCTGCGACCTGATCGATTGCTCGTCGGGGCAGGTGAGCAAGCGTCAGCGCCCCGTGTACGGCCGGATGTACCAGACGCCGTTCGCCGACCGCATCCGCAACGAGGTCGGCATCGCGACCATGGCGGTGGGGGCGATCACGGACGCCGACCAGGTCAACAGCATCATTGCCGCCGGCCGCGCCGACCTGTGCGCGATCGCGCGCCCGCATCTGGCCAACCCGGCCTGGACGCTGACCGAAGCGGCCAAGCTCGGCTACCGTGACGTCGCCTGGCCGCGCCAGTACCTGTCGGGCAAGTCGCAGCTGGAACGCAGCCTGGAACGCGAGAAGTCCGCGGCCGTGCAGGCTGCCGGGCTGTCGCCGCTGGAGCAGGCCAACCAGGCGCAGGGCGTCTGAACCACCAACGAGGAGACCTCGATGAACCAAGAGAGTGCAGCCGGGCTGGACCCGGCGCTCGCCGCCGGCAACCGCCAGCAGCTCGCCGGGTACGTGGCCCGGCATTTCGGCTGGTCGGTGCAGGCAAGCGTGGCCACCGTCACGCTGAACCGGCCCGAACGGAAGAATCCGCTCACCTTCGACTCGTACGCCGAACTGCGCGATCTGTTCGGTCGACTGCGGTACGCCACCGACGTGCATGCCGTCGTGGTGACGGGCGAGGGCGGCAATTTCTGCTCGGGCGGCGACGTGCACGAGATCATCGGGCCGCTGGTGCGGCTGGCGGCGCCCGAGCTGCTGCTGTTCACGCGCATGACCGGCGATCTGGTCAAGGCAATGCGCGCCTGTCCGCAGCCGATCGTCGCTGCCGTCGATGGCGTGTGTGCCGGCGCCGGCGCGATCGTGGCGATGGCCTCCGACCTGCGCCTGGGAACGGCCCGCAGCAAGACCGCCTTCCTGTTCAACCGCGTCGGCCTGGCCGGCTGCGACATGGGTGCCTGCGCCATCCTGCCGCGCATCATCGGCCAGGGCCGGGCCAGCGAGCTGCTCTACACGGGGCGGTCCCTCGGCGGCGAGGAGGGCGAGCGCTGGGGCTTCTTCAACCGGCTGTGCGAGCCTGAGGCCGTGCTGCAGCAGGCCCAGCAGCTGGCCGCCGAACTGGCGGCCGGACCGACCTTCGCCAACGGCATCACCAAGACCATGCTGCACCAGGAATGGGCCATGACGCTGGAGCAGGCGATCGAGGCCGAGGCCCAGGCCCAGGCGATCTGCATGCTGACCGGCGACTTCCGGCGGGCGTACGAGGCGTTCGTCGGGAAGCGCCGGCCGGTGTTCGAGGGCAACTGATGGCCATCACCTGCAACCGGGCGGCCAGGCGCCGCGCCCCGATCCGCTGCCGAAGGAGCGCGCCATGAGTGACTGGAACTACCTGGACTGGCCGTTCCTGGACGACCGCCACCGGGACCTGGCCCGCTCGCTGGACGCCTGGGCCGGCGCGCACGTGCCGCATGCGCATGGCGACGACGTCGACGCCGAATGCCGGGCGCTGGTGCGGGCGCTGGGCGCCGGCGGCTGGTTGCGGCACGCGGTCGGCGGTGACCACGGGGCCACCGGCGTGATCGACACGCGGGCCATCTGCCTGATCCGCGAAACGCTGGCCAGGCACAGCGGGCTGGCGGATTTCGCCTTCGCGATGCAGGGCCTGGGATCGGGCGCCATCAGCCTGCAGGGAACACCGCAGCAGAAGGAACGCTATCTCGCCCCCGTGGCCGCCGGCGAAGCGGTTGCCGCGTTCGCCCTGTCCGAGCCCGAGGCCGGCTCCGATGTCGCCGCCATGCAGTGCGCGGCCCACCTGGAAGGCGACGTGGCGGTTCTCAACGGCGAGAAGACTTGGATCTCCAATGGCGGCATCGCCGATTTCTACGTCGTGTTCGCCCGCACCGGCGAGGCGCCCGGTGCACGCGGCATCTCGGCCTTCATCGTCGACGCGGGCACGCCGGGCTTCGAGATCGCCGAACGCATCGAGGTGATCGCCCCGCATCCGCTCGCGCGGCTCCGGTTCACCGACTGCCGCGTGCCGCTGTCGCAGCGCATCGGCGGGCCCGGCGAGGGCTTCAAGGTCGCGATGCGGACGCTCGACGTGTTCCGCACCTCGGTGGCGGCCGCGGCGCTGGGGTTCGCGCGGCGCGCGCTCGACGAGGCGCTGCACCGCGCCACCACGCGCCGGATGTTCAACCAGGTGCTGGCCGACTTCCAGCTCACCCAGGCCAAGCTCGCGCAGATGGCCACCACCATCGACAGCGCGGCCCTGCTCGTGTACCGGGCCGCGTGGCAGCGCGACCAGGGACGCGGCGTCACGCGCGAGGCGGCGATGGCCAAGCTCACCGCCACGGAGGGCGCGCAGCAGGTGATCGACGCGGCCGTGCAGCTGTTCGGCGGCCTCGGTGTGGTGAGCGGCCAGCCGGTGGAGATGCTGTACCGCGACATCCGCGCACTGCGCATCTACGAAGGCGCGAGCGAGGTGCAGCAGCTCATCATCGCGCGCGAGCTGCTCAAGGACGTCCGCAGTGCCGACGAGGCGGGCCGGTGACGCGTTCCAACCATCAGGAGATGACCCCATGACCCAGCACCAGGTGGTGTTGCCCGAGGGCTGGCCGCGTCCGCGCGGCTATGCCAATGCCGTGATCGCGCGCGGCCGGCTGCTGTCGATCGCCGGAATGATCGGCTGGGACGCCCAGGGACAGTTCCACAGCGACGACTTCGCCGCCCAGGCCTGGCAGGCGCTGCGCAACGTGGCCGACGTGCTCGCGGCGGCCGGCGGCAAGCCCGAGCACATCGTCCGGATGACCTGGTACGTCACCGACAAGCGGGAGTACCTGGCCGCCGGGCAGCGGGTCGGCCAGGCCTTCCGCGAACTCATCGGCCACTACGACGTCGCGATGACCGCGGTCGAGGTGAAAGCCCTGATCGAGGACCGGGCCAAGGTCGAGATCGAGGTCACGGCGGTGTTGCCGGACTGACGCCGGCGGGCCACCCGGCCCCTCTCCGGGCGCGCGCGGCCGAACCGTCGCCGCCACCGCGCCTCACGCCATCGACCGTGCCTTGGCCAGCAGGAAGTCGATGCAGGTGCGCACCGCGCGGATCTGGTGCCGGTCGGGCATGTACAGCAGGTACATGCTGGTGCCGAAGATGCTGAGCCGGTAGGCATCGAGCGTGGTCACCACCTCGCCGGTCGCCACCGCATCCTGGATCACGTAGTCCGGCACCAGGCCGATGCCCAGGCCGGCGAGGATGCCCTTGCGCAGGAAGGGAAAGTGTTCCGAGATCAGTGTCGGCTCGAGGATCACGTCTTCCCGCTCGCCGCCCTGGTAGGCGCGCAGCCGCAGCTGGCGCCCGATCACCCCGGAGGTGATGACCGGCGCCGTGGCCAGCCCGGCCAGCTGCGTCGGCAGGCCGTGCGCCTGCGCGTACTCGCGCGAGGCGCAGGCCAGCCAGCGCACGTTGCCCAGGTCACGGGCCACCAGCGAGGGCGGCGGCTCGGCCATCACCCGCACCGCGACGTCGACCTCGTCGCGCAGCACGTCGGCCCGGTTCTCGAACAGCACGTCCAGCACGATGCCGGGGAACTGGCGCTTGAACTCGATCAGCCAGTCCGACATCACCAGCTCACCGAACCCGCTGGGCACGCTCAGGCCCACCCGGCCCTGCAGGCCCTGGCCGAAGGTCGAGATGGTCTCGCGCGCCGCCTGCATCTCGTTGCGCAGCCGCCGCCCGTGCTCGTAGAGGCGGCGCCCGACCTCGGTCGGCTCGACCCGCCGGGTGGTGCGCCGCACGAGCTGGACGCCGGCGTCCTTTTCCAGCTGGCTCAGGTGGTAGCTGACGTTCGCGCGGGTCATCCGCAGCTTGCGCGCGGCCAGGCTCAGGTTGCCCGCGTCGATGATCTCGACGAGGAGGGTGAGGGACGAAGGATCCATGTCGCTGTCAAAATTCCTTTGACGGTCTGTCAATCAGGCGCTGGATTGTCAAGGAAGATTGATCCACCCAGAATCCGGGGCGCCCCCTCCACCCCCAAGGCCTCGACCGACATGAGTTCTCCCGCCGCGGCCCCCGCGGTCCAGACCGCGCGCCACGGCGCCGTTCTCGTGGCCACCCTCCACAACCCGCCCGTGAACGCGCTGAGCGTCGAGGTCCGGCGCGGCCTGCTGCAGGCGGTCGAGCAGGCCGAGGCCGACCCCGAGGTGCGCGCACTGCTGCTGGTGGGCGCCGGCCGCGGATTCATCGCCGGCGCCGACATCCGCGAGTTCGGCAAGCCGCCGCAGCCGCCCAGCCTGCCGGACGTGTGCAACCGGATCGAGGCCTGCAGCAAGCCGGTGATCGCAGCCATCCACGGCGCGGCGCTGGGCGGGGGGCTCGAAGTGGCCATGGCTGCGCACTACCGGCTGGCGATGGCCGATGCCAGGCTGGGTTTGCCCGAAGTGCAGCTGGGGCTGATCCCGGGCGCCGGCGGCACGCAGCGCGCACCTCGGCTGATGGGCCTGAAGCCGGCGGTCGAGCTGATGCTGAGCGGGCGCCACCTCGGTGCCGCGCAGGCGCTGGAGACGGGCCTGGTGGACCGGCTCGGGGAGGGCGGCGACGCGGCCGCGGCGGGGCTGGCCTACGCGCACCAGTTGCTGGCGGCCCGCGCCGTGGTGCGTCGCACCTGCGACGGCAGCCTGGCCGACGACGTGGAGGCCGCCCGCGCGACGCTCCAGCAGATCCGGGCCGAGACCGCGACGAAGACCCGCGGCCTGTTCTCGCCGCTGAAGATCGTGGAGGCCGTGGAAGCCGGGCTGGACCTGCCGTTCGAGGACGCCCTGCGCCACGAACGCCAGCTGTTCCTGCAGTGCATCGACAGCCCGCAGCGCGCCGGGCTGATCCACGCGTTCTTCGCGGAACGCGAGGTGGTGAAGGCGCCCGAGACGCGCGACCACGCGCCGCGGCCGATCGCCTCGGTCGGGGTGGTCGGCGGCGGCACCATGGGCGCCGGCATCGCGGTGGCCGTGCTCGACGCCGGCCTGCCGGTCACCATGGTCGAGCGCGATGCGCAGGCGCTGGCGCGTGGCCGCGCCAACGTCGAGAAGGTCTACGACGCGCTGGTGGCCAAGGGCCGCCTGAGCGCGCAGGCCAGGGCCGCCGTGCTGGCGCGCTTCCAGGGCAGCACCGCCTATGCCGACCTCGCCGGCGCCGACCTCGTGATCGAGGCGGTGTTCGAGGACATCGCGGTCAAGCACGCCGTGTTCGCCGAACTCGACCGGGTGTGCAAGCCCGGCGCCGTGCTCGCCACCAACACCTCCTACCTCGACATCGACGCCATCGCCGCCGGCGTGTCGCGGCCGCAGGACGTGATCGGCCTGCACTTCTTCTCGCCGGCCAACATCATGAAGCTGCTGGAGATCGTGGTGCCGGCGCGGGTGTCGCCCGAAGTCGTCGCCACCGCCTTCGACCTGGCCAGAACACTGGGCAAGGTGCCGGTGCGCGCCGGCGTCTGCGACGGCTTCATCGGCAACCGCATCCTGGCCCGGTACCGCCAGGCGGCGGACTTCCTGATGGAGGATGGCGCCAGCCCCTACGAGATCGACGAGGCCGTGCGTGCGTTCGGCTATCCGATGGGGCCGTACCAGGTGTCCGACCTGGCCGGCGGCGACATCGGCTGGGCCACGCGCAAGCGCCGCGCACCGACCCGCGATCCGCGCGCCCGCTACGTGCAGATCCCCGACCGGCTGTGCGAGCGCGGCTGGTTCGGCCAGAAGACCGGGCGCGGCTACTACCTGTACCCGCAGGGCTCGCGCACCGGCGTGCCGGACCCCGAGGTGCTCGCCATCATCGACGCCGAGCGGCAGCGCGCCGGCATCCGCCCGCGCCGCTTCACGCCCGAGGAGATCCAGCGCCGCTACCTGGCGGCGATGGTCAACGAAGGCGCGAACGTGCTGCGGGAAGGCATCGCACTGCGGCCGCTCGACATCGATGTGACGTTCCTGCACGGCTATGGCTTCCCGCGCTTTCGCGGCGGCCCGATGAAGTACGCCGACACGGTCGGCCTGGACCGCGTGCTGGCAGACATCTGCGAATTCGCGCAGGACGACCCGCTCTTCTGGCAGCCGTCGCCGCTGCTGGTCGAGCTGGTCGGCCAGGGCCGGAACTTCGACAGCCTGAACCGCCTCTGACACGGCTCCCGCGCGCCGTCCCGGCGCCGGGCGCCGGGACACTCCTCTTCCCAACCGATCCCATCCGATGGACCTGAACTTCACTCCCGAGGAGCAGGCGTTCCGCACCGAGGTGCAACGCTTCCTGCGCGACGAGGTGCCGCAGCGACTGACCGACAAGGTCCGCGGCGGCAAGCGCCTGACCAAGGCCGACCTGGAGGAGTGGCACGCGCTGCTCAACGCCCGGGGCTGGCTGGCCAACCACTGGCCCCGGGAGTGGGGCGGCCCGGGCTGGAACGCGGTCGAGAAGTTCATCTTCGAGCACGAGTGCGCGCTGGCGTACGCGCCGCGGACGATCCCGTTCGGCGTCAACATGCTGGGCCCGGTGCTGATCAAGTACGGCAACGAGGCGCAGAAGCGCCACTGGCTGCCGCGCATCCTGAGCGGCGCCGACTGGTGGTGCCAGGGCTATTCGGAGCCGGGTGCCGGCTCCGACCTCGCCTCCGTCAAGACCAGCGCAGTGCGCCAGGGCGACCACTACGTCGTCAACGGCCAGAAGACCTGGACCACCCTGGGCCACCACGCGAACATGATCTTCTGCCTGGTGCGCACCGACCGGGAGGCCAAGCCACAGGAGGGCATCAGCTTCCTGCTGGTCGACATGCAGTCGCCCGGCGTCGAGGTGCGGCCGATCATCACGCTGGACGGCGAGCACGAGGTCAACGAGGTGTTCTTCACCGACGTGAAGGTTCCGGTGGAGAACCTGGTCGGCGAGGAGAACAGGGGCTGGACCTGCGCCAAGTACCTGCTGACCTACGAGCGCACCAACATCGCCGGGGTCGGCTTCTCCGTCGCGGCCTTGGAGCGGCTGAAGCTGATTGCCGCGCGGGTGCGCAAGAACGGTCGCCCGCTGGCCGAGGATCCGCTGTTCGCCGCCCGCATGGCCAAGGTCGAGATCGACCTCGAGAACATGAAGACCACCAATCTGCGCGTGATCGCGGCCGTGGCCGGCGGTGGCGTGCCCGGGGCGGAAAGCTCGATGCTCAAGATCCGCGGCACCGAGATCCGCCAGGAGCTGAACTCGCTGATCCGCCGCGCCATGGGACCGTACGCGCTGCCGTTCATCGAGGAAGCGCTGGAGGATGGCCATGCCGGCGAGCCCGTCGGTCCGGCGGAGGCGAGCTTCGCGGCCGTGCAGTACTTCAACAACCGCAAGCTGTCGATCTTCGGCGGCTCCAACGAGATCCAGAAGAACATCATCTCCAAGATGATCCTGGGCCTCTGAGATCCAGCGAGACACCATGGACTTCAACCACACGGAAGACCGCCGCATGCTGGCGGACCTGCTCACGCGCTACGTCGCCGAGCAGTACCCGATGGAGGCGCGGCATGCCATTGCTGCCTCCCCGCAGGGCTACAGCCCGCAGCAGTGGGGCCGCTTCGCCGAGCTGGGCGTGATCGGCGCGCTGTTCGGCGAGGAGCATGGCGGCTTCGGCGGCACCGGCTTCGACCTGGCGGTGGTGTTCGAGGCGCTCGGCGCGGGCCTGGTGCTCGAGCCGCTGCTGGCCAGTGCCGTGCTGGCCGGCAGCGCCATCGCCCACGCGGCGGCAGGACCGCAGGCGGACACGCTGGCCGCCCTGGCGGACGGCAGCCGGATCGCGACGCTGGCCCACGAGGAGCCGGAATCGCGCTACGACCTGCAGCGCGTCGCCACGCTCGCGCGCCGCGACAGCCAGGGTTACGTGCTCGACGGCCGCAAGGCCGTGGTCGGCTTCGGCGCGCAGGCGCAGCTGCTGGTGGTGTCGGCCCGCACGTCGGGCGAGGTCGCCGATCCGGCCGGCATCTCGCTCTTCCTGGTGCCCGCGGGCACGCCGGGCGTGCACGTGCGGGCCTATCCCAACATCGACGGCACCCGCGCCGCCGAAATCGTGCTCGACCAGGTGCGCCTGCCGGCGACCGCCCTGCTGGGCGCCGAAGGGCAGGGCCTGGCGAGCCTGGAGCACGCGGCCGGCCGCGGCATCGTCGCGCTCTGCGCCGAGGCCCTGGGTGCGATGGAGGCGGCGAAGAAGGCGACCATCGAGTACCTGCAGACCCGCCGGCAGTTCGGCAAGCCGATCGGCAGCTTCCAGGCCCTGCAGCACCGGATGGCCGACGTGCTGCTGGAGATCGAGCAGGCACGGTCCGCGGTGATCAACGCCGCCGCCGCGCTCGACGCCGACCGCGTCACGCGCGAGCGCGCGCTGTCGGCGGCCAAGTACACCATCGGCCGGGTCGGTGCCCTGGTGGCCGAGGAGTGCATCCAGCTGCATGGCGGCATCGGGATGACCTGGGAGCTGCCGCTGCCGCACTACGCCAAGCGGCTGGTGATGATCGACCACCAGCTGGGCGACGAGGACCACCACCTGGCGCGCTTCATCGCTCTGGGCGCGCAGGCCGCCAAGGAGGCCGCATGACGGGCGCGACGATGGCGCTGCCGCTGGCCGGCGTGCGCGTGCTGGACCTGTCGCGCGTGCTGGCCGGCCCGCTGTGCGGCCAGGTGCTGGGCGACTTCGGCGCTGAGGTGATCAAGGTCGAGCATCCCAAGCGCGGCGACGACACCCGGGACTGGGGACTGCGCGTCGGCAAGACCGAGACCGCGTACTTCAACAGCATGAACCGCAACAAGCGCTCGGTCACCGTCGACCTGCAGGCGCCCGAGGGCCAGGCACTGGTGCGCGAGCTGGCCAAGCAGTGCGACGTGGTGCTGCAGAACTTCAAGTTCGGCGGCGCCGAGAAGATGGGCCTGGGCTACGAGCAGATCCGCGCGGTCAAGCCCGACATCGTCTACTGCTCGGTGTCGGGCTACGACCGCCATGGCCCCGAGGCGGCACGCCCGGGATACGACCTGGTCATCCAGGGCGAGGCCGGCCTGATGGCGATCAACGGCGAGGCCAGCCAGCCGCCACTCAAGTTCGGCGTGGCGGCCGTGGACATGTTCACCGGGATGTACGCGGCGCAGGCGGTGCTGGCGGCCCTGTTCGAGCGCCAGCGCACCGGCCGCGGCCGCCACGTGGAGATGGCGCTGTTCGACTGCGGCGTGATGATCACCGCGTACTACGGCCTGGAGGCGCTGCTGATGCAGCGTGACCCCCCGCGCTACGGCAACGCGCATCCGTCCATCGTGCCCTACGGCGTGTTCGACGCGCAGGATGGTCCGCTGATCATCGCCGTGGGCAACAACGCGCAGTTCGAGCGCTTCTGCACGGAGGTCATCGAGCGGCCCGACATCGTCGCCGACGAGCGCTACAGGACCAACCTGGTGCGCGGGCAGAACCGCGACACCCTGGTGCCGCAGCTCCTGAAGGAACTGCGGGCGCGCCCGCGGGCCCTGCTGCTGGAGCGCCTGAGTGCCGCCGGCATTCCGTGCGGCGAGGTGCTGGGGCTGCACGAGGCGCTCACCTCGCCGCGCGCCGTCGCGGCCGGGGTGGTCACCCAGCAGCCGCATCCGGTGGCCGGCCACACGCACGTGATGGCCCCGCCGTACCGCCTGGACGGCGAGCGGCTGCCGGTGCGGCACGCGCCGCCAGTGCTGGGCGAGGCGACCCGGGACGTGCTGGGCGAACTGCTCGGCCTGGACGAAGGCCGCCTGGCGGCCCTGAAGGAACAAGGCGTCATCTGACGCGACGCCACCAAGACATGCACGAGCCCGGCGCGGCCGGGCGGCCGACGCGCCGCCTTCCGGCCGACACGGGGCAAGTCCGAGCGAACAAGCAACCAGGAGCACAACCATGAAGATCCTCGTCCCGGTCAAGCGGGTGGTCGACTACAACGTCAAGGTCCGAGTCAAGTCGGACGGCACGGGGGTCGACATCGCCAACGTCAAGATGAGCATGAACCCGTTCGACGAGATCGCGGTGGAGGAGGCGGTGCGGCTCAAGGAG
>NZ_DASRTN010000010.1:0-1966 GCF_035655895.1 Ramlibacter sp. | reverse complement strand
GTCGCCCAGATCGAAGACGCCGTCCAGCAGATGGACCAGGCCACCCAGCAGAACGCCGCCCTGGTCGAGGAAAGTGCCGCCGCCGCCGACAGCCTGAAGACGCAGGCGCAGCAGCTGGTGGGCGCCGTCGCCGTGTTCAAGGTCGGCGGCCACGAGGCGTCCAACGCGCCGGCCCTCGCCGCCTCGCCCATCGCCGCCCGCTCCGCGGTTCGCCCGGCCCGGCCGGCCGCCCGTGCGGCCCTGCCGCTGACCGGCAAGCCGGCCCACTCGCCGACCGCCGAACTGCCGCGCCGCACCGGCACCGACGACGACTGGCAGACCTTCTGACCACCCTCCGGGGCGCGCCGCAACGGGGAGGCATCGTGCGGCGCCCTCTGTCCAAGTTCGCATCACGACAACCACTCATCGAACCGACATGACCCGTTTCCTGGACAACATCTCGCTGCGCGGCAAGTTCGCGCTGATCGGACTGCTGGCTGCCGCGATGCTGCTGCTGCCGGCCACACTGCTGCTGCGCACGGAGTTCCGGAACCTGGCCCTGGCCCGCGGCGAAGTCGCGGGCGTTGCGCCAGCGCAGTCCGTCATCCGCCTGATCCGGCTGACGCAGCAGCACCGCGCGCTCACGGCCCAGATGCTCGGTGGCAGCGAACCGGCCGCCGCGCAGGCCCGTGAACAGCGCAAGACGGACGTCGACAAGGCCATCGTCGACGTCAACGCGCAGCTCGCGTCCATGGGCAATCCGGCACTGGTGCAGGCGGGCAAGCGCCTGGCCACCGAGTGGACTGCGATGGCTGCCGGCGTGGCCGAGCGCAAGATCAACGGCACGGAAAGCTTCACGCGGCACGCCGCCCTGATCGGCCAGGAGCTGATGCTGCTGCAGGAAGTGGCCAGCGTCGCAGGCCTGGTGCTCCATCCGGAAGCCTCGGGCTACAACCTGGTGATGGCCGTCGTCACCCACCTGCCCAAGCTGACCGAGTCGCTCGGGCAGATGCGCGCCCGCGGCGCGACCATGCTGTCCCGTGGTGAAGCCACCGGGGGCGAGCGGGCCCATGTGCAAGCGCTGGCCGCGCAGGTCGCCGACCAGGGCCACGAGGTGCGCAAGTCGATCGAGCGTGCCCTGGCCGCCGATGCGGCGCTGGCCCCCTTGTCGGCACCGCTGGCCGATTCCGTCCGCGCCGTCGAAACCAGCTTGAAGCTGATCGAGGAGCAGCTCATGGGCCACGCCCTCACCATGCCGCTTCCCGAGTTTCTCGACGCGATGACGAAGTCGATCGACGCCCAGTTCGTGCTTGGCGACCGGGCGTTCGGCACGCTCGGCTCCGAAACGCAACGCATCGCGACGGCTGTCGGCGTGCGGGTGGCCGCCGTCCTGGGCACCCTGGCCGCACTGGCCGTGCTCGCTGCCTTCCTGATGTGGGCCGTCGCCCGGCACACGGTCCGTTCGTTCGAGCGGGCCCTGGAGATCGCCCGCGAAGTCGGCGGCGGCAACCTGGACGTGCGGATCGCGGCCGGCGGCCGCGACGAAGCGGGTCAGCTGATGCGCGCGCTCGGCGCGATGACGGCCCAGCTCACCAGCGTGGTGCAGGCCGTGCGCCAGAATGCCGACTCGGTGGCCACGGCTTCGGGCCAGATCTCGCAGGGCAACAGCGACCTGTCCAGCCGCACCGAAGAACAGGCCTCCGCCCTGCAGCAGACCGCCGCCTCGATGAAGCAGCTGGCCTCCACCGTCAAGCAGAACGCCGACAACGCCCAGCAGGGCAACGCGCTGGCACTGAATGCCTCCACCGTCGCCGTGCGCGGCGGGGAAGTGGTCGGCCAGGTCGTGGAGACCATGAAGGGCATCAACGACTCCAGCCGCAAGATCGCCGACATCATCTCGGTGATCGATGGCATCGCCTTCCAGACCAACATCCTGGCGCTCAACGCCGCGGTGGAGGCGGCCCGTGCCGGCGAACAGGGCCGCGGC
>NZ_DASRTN010000009.1:0-137120 GCF_035655895.1 Ramlibacter sp. | reverse complement strand
CCATCGTGTTGATGGTGTTCTTCAGCTCCAGGATCTCGCCCTTGACGTCCACCGTGATCTTCTTGGACAGGTCGCCCGCCGCCACCGCCTTGGTCACGTCGGCGATGTTGCGCACCTGGGCCGTCAGGTTGCCGGCCATGGAGTTCACCGAATCGGTCAGATCCTTCCAGGTGCCGGCCACGCCCTGCACGTCGGCCTGGCCGCCCAGCTTGCCCTCGGTGCCCACCTCCCGGGCCACGCGGGTCACTTCCGAAGCGAACGAGCGCAGCTGGTCCACCATCGTGTTGATGGTGTTCTTCAGCTCCAGGATCTCGCCCTTCACATCCACGGTGATCTTCTTGGACAGGTCGCCGGCCGCCACGGCGGTCGTCACGTCCGCGATGTTGCGCACCTGGGCCGTGAGGTTCGACGCCATGAAGTTCACGGAGTCGGTCAGGTCCTTCCAGGTGCCGGCCACGCCCTGCACGTCGGCCTGGCCACCCAGCTTGCCCTCGGTGCCCACCTCACGGGCCACGCGGGTCACTTCCGAAGCGAACGAGGAGAGCTGGTCCACCATCGTGTTGATGGTGTTCTTCAGCTCCAGGATCTCGCCCTTGACGTCCACCGTGATCTTCTTGGACAGGTCGCCCGCCGCCACCGCCTTGGTCACGTCGGCGATGTTGCGCACCTGGGCCGTCAGGTTGCCGGCCATGAAGTTCACGTTGTCGGTCAGGTCCTTCCAGGTGCCGGCCACGCCCTGCACGTCGGCCTGGCCGCCCAGCTTGCCCTCGGTGCCCACCTCCCGGGCCACGCGGGTCACTTCCGAGGCGAAGGAGCGCAGCTGGTCCACCATCGTGTTGATGGTGTTCTTCAGCTCCAGGATCTCGCCCTTCACGTCCACCGTGATCTTCTTGGACAGGTCCCCGGCCGCCACCGCGGTCGTCACCTCGGCGATGTTCCGGACCTGGGCCGTCAGGTTGCCGGCCATGGAGTTCACCGAATCGGTCAAATCCTTCCAGGTGCCGGCCACGCCCTGCACGTCGGCCTGGCCGCCCAGCTTGCCCTCGGTGCCCACTTCGCGGGCCACGCGGGTCACCTCCGAAGCGAACGAGCGCAGCTGGTCCACCATCGTGTTGATGGTGTTCTTCAGCTCCAGGATCTCGCCCTTCACGTCCACCGTGATCTTCTTGGACAGGTCACCGGCCGCCACAGCGGTCGTCACCTCGGCGATGTTCCGCACCTGGGCCGTGAGGTTCGAGCCCATCGAGTTCACCGAGTCGGTCAGGTCTTTCCAGGTGCCGGCCACGCCCTGCACGTCGGCCTGGCCGCCCAGCTTGCCCTCGGTACCCACCTCGCGGGCCACGCGCGTCACCTCCGAGGCGAACGAGGAGAGCTGGTCCACCATCGTGTTGATGGTGTTCTTCAGCTCCAGGATCTCGCCCTTGACGTCCACCGTGATCTTCTTGGACAGGTCGCCCGCCGCCACGGCGGTCGTCACCTCGGCGATGTTCCGCACCTGCGATGTCAGGTTCGACGCCATGAAGTTCACGGAGTCGGTCAGGTCCTTCCAGGTGCCGGCCACGCCCTGCACGTCGGCCTGGCCGCCCAGCTTGCCCTCGGTGCCCACCTCGCGCGCCACGCGAGTCACTTCCGCCGCGAAGGTGCCCAGCTGCTGCACCATCTTGTTGATGATCATCGCGGTGCGCAGGAACTCGCCTTCCAGAGGCCGGCCATCGGCCTCCAGCGCCATCGATTTCGACAGGTCGCCCTGCGCGACCGCGCCGATCACCCGTGCCACTTCGGACGTGGGGTGCACCAGGTCGGCAATCAGCGAGTTGATGGAGTCGGCGCTGTCGCGCCAGAACCCGCTGGCATGCGGCATCTGGGCGCGTTCCTTCAGCTTGCCCTCCTTGCCCACCACGCGCGAGAGCCTGGCCAGCTCCTGGGAGATGCGCACGTTCTCGGCCACGACATCGTTGAAGGCATCGGCCACCTTGCCGAACACGCCCGGCCAGTCCGGCGGAAGCTGCGCCTTGGCATTGCCCTTCCTCAGGTCCGTCAGGCCCTTGAGCAGCGCCCGGCTGTTCTCGCTGGTGACATCCAGCTCGTCGACCAGCAGGTTGATGGCGGCGACGTTGTCTTGCCAGAAACCGGTGAGCTTCTCGTCCACCAGCCGCCGGCCGGCCTTGCCGCCAAGCCGCGAGACGGTTTCGAGCGACTTGAGCTTGTGCGTGGTTCGCGCGGCCTGCGCAGTGAGCTCGTTGAACTCCGCGGCGATCTTGCCGTACACGCCTTTCCAATCCGTGGGCAGCGACACGCCCGTGTCCCCGCGCCGGAACGCGCCGAGCGCGTTCAACACCAGCCGCAGCTCGCCCTCGCGCTGCTCAGTCGTCGGGAGTTTTGCCAGTACTTCCATGTGATCCCCATGCGTCAACACCCGTCACCCGGACGGGCGGTTGCGCAGCGTAATGATTTGCGACGGATGAGGCAACCTCCTCCGCCTTGGAACGGCCCGCTGAGCCAATGCCGGCGCGGGTTGTAGGAGGGCGCCTACGAGAAATGGGCCCTGCGTACTACATGGACAGAAGCTTAGCGCAGGGCCGGGGTGCACGACGAACCGCAGCCGCCGGTAACCACCGGGTGTTCGTTGGAGCGACCTTTTTCACGAGGGTGGGGACATGGACGCCCAGAAATCGGAAAAGCCGCCCAGGGGCGGCCTTTCAGAGATGGTCGCCGGTCAGTTCAGCGGCGTCTTCTTGCCGTCCTTGTAGACGTACAGGGTCATGGCGGGGTTCTTCAGTTCGCCGTTCGGCTCGAAGGCGATGTTGGCCGTGACACCCTTGAAGCTGGTCTCGATCAGCTTGGGCATGTAGACCTTGGGATCGGCGGAATTGGCGCGCTTCATGGCATCGACCAGCACGAACGTGGCGTCGTAGGTGTACGGGCTGTACACCTGGAACTGGCCCGGGAACTTGGCGTCGTACTTCTTCTTCCATGCTTCGCCGCCCGGCATCTTGGCCAGCGAGGCGCCGCCTTCGGCGCACACCACGTTTGTCAGGGTCTTGGCGCCGGCCGCCAGCTTCGCGATCTCGGACGTGCAGATGCCGTCGCCACCGAAGTACTTGACGTTCGACAGGCCCAGCTGCTCCATCTGACGCAGCATCGGGCCGGCTTGCGGGTCCATGCCGCCGTAGAAGATGCCGTCCGGGTTCTTGGCCTTGATGGCGGTCAGGATCGCCATGAAGTCGGTCGCCTTGTCGGTCGTGAACTGCTCGTCGACGATCTGGATGCCCTTGGACTGTGCAGTCTTCTTGAACACGTCGGCGACGCCCTGGCCGTAGGCCGTGCGGTCATCGATGATCGCGATGCGCTTGAGCTTGAGGGCATCGGCGGCATAGAGCGCCAGCCCCGCGCCGAGCGCGTTGTCGTTGGCGATGATCCGGTAGGTGGTCTTGTAGCCGGGCTTGGTCAGGTTGGGGTTGGTGGCCGCGCCGGTGACGTGCGGGATGCCGCAGTCGTTGTAGACCTTGGACGCCGGGATGGTGGTGCCCGAGTTCAGGTGGCCAACCACGCCGGCCACCTTGGCATCGCACAGCTTCTGGGCCGCGGCGGTGCCTTGCTTCGGGTCGGCCGCATCGTCTTCGGCCTGGATCTCGAAGCGCACCCGCTTGCCGCCAAGGCTGATGTTCTGGCTGTTCAGCTCCTCGATGGCCATGCGGACGCCGTTCTCGTTGTCCTTGCCGTAGTGCGCCTGGGCACCGGACACGGGGGCGACGTGGCCGATGCGGACCACTTGCACGTCCTGCGCGGACGCTGCGCCGCATGCCACGATCGCGGCGGCCACGGTCAACTTGAACTTCATCTGCATAAATCCTCCAGTGCTTGAAAATGGTTGAGATCGAGTCGTTTGCTCAACGGGCGCGACCATATCGCAATTTCCGGACCCGAACCATAGGGGAAAGCCAAGGCGCGGGCGAACACCGCGCCAAGCGCCTCAGCGGCGCGCGGGTGGCGTGGAGCGGGCGGTCAGTTCCTCGGCCAGTGCCTCGGACACCGCGGCCGTCACGGCCGATTCGATCTCCATGCGCAAGGCGGGGGCGAGCTGGCGACTGTGCTCCAGCACGACACTGGCGATGGCTTCCCGCAAGCGGCGGTCCAGCGTGAGATCGACCCGCTGCATGATGCGGTGGACCAGCTGCTCCTCGGCCAGGCGCTCGGCCGCCGTCGGACGGCTCGCGCCCTGCACCACCTCGGTCAGGGTGGGCACGTTGCGGGGCGGGGGGCGCTGCGCCATCAGCGAGCCTCGTGGCGCTGCAGCGCGTAGCCGCGGCTGGCGTAGTGCTTCCAGCGCTGGCGGCCGGCCTGCAGGTCCTGCTCCTGCGCGCCGACCAGCTCGATCAACCGCTCGAACCGCTCGAAGCCGTCCGGCACCCCGGGACCCAGATTCACCAACACCTGGTGGTGCGGCGCGCCGCGCGGCGTGTCGGCCAGCACGATCGGGGTGCGTGCCTGCACGCGATCGGTGGCCGTGGCCCCGTAGCAGTGCGGCACGAACTCCAGTGGTGCGAAAGTCCAGAGCGACACGTCCAGCTCGCGCAGCAGGTCCGGCTCGCCCGTGACCACGACCTGCGCACCGGTCGTCCACGCCTTGCGCAACAGCCGGCACGCATAGGCCAGCTTGTCGGACGTGTTGACGTGGAACGCGATCTCGGTCATCGCTCAGCGCGCGGCCGCCTTGCGTCGCGGGGTCTTGGTCGCGACGGGCGCCGCCGCCTGCATGGACAGGTATTGCAGCAGGAGTCCCACCGGCCGGCCCGTGGAGCCCTTGGCGGCCCCGCCTTTCCAGGCCGTGCCCGCGATGTCGAGGTGCGCCCAGGGGAACTTGCCCGCAAACCGCTGCAGGAACTTGGCGGCGGTGATCGCGCCGCCGGGCCGGCCTGCCACGTTGGCCATGTCGGCGAAATTGGTCTTCAGGCCGTCGCCGTACTCGTCGTCCAGCGGCATGCGCCAGCACAGGTCCAGCGCAGACTCGCCGGCCTGCAGCAGGGCGTCCGCGAGCTGGTCGTCGGAGGCAAACAGTCCGCTGCGCACGCCGCCGAGCGCGATGACGCATGCGCCGGTGAGCGTCGCGATGTCGACCACCGCGGCCGGCTTGAACCGCTCGGCGTACGTGAGCGCGTCGCACAGGATCAGGCGGCCCTCGGCGTCGGTGTTCAGCACCTCGACCGTCTGGCCGCTCATGGTGGTCACCACGTCGCCCGGCTTCATGGCACGGCCGTCCGGCAGGTTCTCGCAGCTGGGAATCAGGCCGACCACGTTGACGGCCGGCCTGAGTTCGCCGAGCGCGCGGAAGACGCCGAGCACGCTGGCCGCGCCGCTCATGTCGAACTTCATCTCATCCATCTCGCCGGCCGGCTTGATGGAGATGCCGCCGCTGTCGAACGTGATGCCCTTGCCCACCAGCACCACCGGCGGCTGCGAAGGTGCCGCGCCCTTGTACTGCAGGACGATGAACCGCAGCGGCTCTTCCGAGCCGCGCGCCACCGCCATGAACGATCCCATGCCCAGGCGCTCCACCTCGCGCGGGCCCAGCACCTCGCAAGTCAGCGCGTGGGCCTTGGCCAGCTTCTTGGCTTCTTCGCCGAGCCGCGTCGGCGTCGCCAGGTTCGGCGGGAGGTTGCCCAGTTCGCGGGCGTATTCGATGCCGGCGGCCGCCGCCCGGGCGGCTTCGAACGTCTGCTTGTGGCCCGGCTGCTGGGCCGGGGTGGCGATGGTCACGCGCTGCAGCTCGCGGCCCTCGGCCTTGGACTTGGTGGCCACGTACACATAGCTCGATTCGGCCGTGGCAGTGACCGCCGCGCGCAGCGCGTCGTCCTGGGCGGCCTCGTGCAGGCAGATGACCAGACGCTTGACGGCCCTGCCCTTCAACGAGGCCATCGCGGCGTGGATCGCGGCCTGCACCCGCTTGCCCGATCCGTCGCCGCCGCCCGCCAGGACCAGGCGGGTGGCGCTGATGCCGTCGGCGCGGTACGCGTGCAGCAGCTTGCCGGGCTTGGTCTCCAGGTCGCCGGCCTTGCGCGCCTCCTGCACCAGCCTGGACAGCGGGTCGGCGCCGCCGGAAGCCTGTTCAGTGACGAGCGCGACGAGCGCATCGCATTTCAGGCGGCACGCCTCGGCCCAGGCGAGGGTCTTGAGTTCGAAGTCCATAATCCCGTGTTTCTCGCGAGTCGCGGTCCGCGCCGATGTTATTCCATTCCACCCTGCGCAAAGAGCTGGCCCGAAGTTTCGGAGCGACGCTGGTCGTGCTGGTCACCATCGTGATGACCATGACACTGATCCGCACCCTGAGCCAGGCCAACCGGGGCAGCGTGAACCCGCAGGAAGTGATGATGGTCATGGGCTACACCGTCCTGGGCTACCTGCCGCCGATCCTCACGCTGTGCCTGTTCATCGCCATCGTCGGCACGCTGTCGCGGATGTACACCGACAGCGAGATGGTGATCTGGTTTTCGGCCGGCCGCGGTCTGTCGTCGCTGCTGCGGCCGCTGTTCGGCTTCGCGTGGCCGATCCTGCTGGGGGTCGCGGTGCTGGCCCTGGTGGTCTGGCCGTGGGCCAACCAGCAGACCCAGGACTTGAAGGACCGTTACGGCAGCCGCGGCGACCTCGAGCGGGTGGCCCCGGGCCAGTTCCAGGAATCGGCGAACGGCAGTCGGGTGTTCTTCCTGGACAAGGACACGCCGGACAACAAGTCGGGCAAGAACATCTTCATCTCGACGGTCGATCGCGGCAAGCAGACCGTGACCTCGGCCCGCAGCGGCCGCGTGGTCACCGAAGGCGACACGCAGTTCCTGCTGCTGTCGAACGGACAGCGTCTGGAGAGCTCCCTGGACGGGCAGCAGTTGCGCATCAGCGAATTCGAGGAGCTGGGCAACAAGGTCGGCTCCACCGACGTCGGCCCGCAGGACAACGTGCCCGCCAAGACGCGCTCCACCCTGTCGCTGGTGCGTGAGCCGACCCGCGCCAACCTCGGCGAGCTCGCCTGGCGGCTGGGCCTGGCGGTGGCCTCCCTGAACTTCGTGGTGATCGCCATCACGGTCTCCAGCGTCAATCCGCGCGCGGGACGCAGCGGCAACCTCGTCTTCGCGCTGTTCGCCTTCATCGTCTATTACAACCTGCTGAACCTCGGTCAGAGCTGGGTGAGCGGCGGCCGGGCCAGTTTCGCGGGGTTCATGATCGTGCTGCACGGCGGCACGCTCGCCCTGGCCCTGCTCTGGCTGGGCAAGCAGCACAACAACTGGGCCTGGCCGGGCTTGCGGCGGCTGCGCCGAGCGAGGCGCGGGAGCGCCGCATGAGGACGATCCGCCGGCTGGTCTACCGCGAGGTGCTGGCCTCTGTCCTGTTCGTCGCCACCGGCTTCCTGGCGCTGTTCTTCTTCTTCGACTTCGTCGACGAACTGCCCAACGTGGGCAAGGGTGTGACGCCCTACCGCCTGACCCAGGCGCTGCTGTACGTGGCGCTGATGATCCCCAGCCACCTGTACGAGCTGATGCCGATCGCCGTGCTGATCGGGACGATCTTCGTCATGGCGCGGCTCGCACAGAGCTCCGAGTACACGATCCTGCGCACCAGCGGTCTCGGGCCCGGCCGGGCGCTGCGGGCCCTGCTGGCGCTGGGACTGCTCTTCACCGTGGTGACCTTCGCCGCCGGCGACTACGCCGCCCCTGCTGCCGACCGTGCGGCGCAGTTGCTGCGCGCGCGCTACCAGGGCCACATCAGCGTGGGACAGACCGGCGCGTGGCTGAAGGAGCGGCAGGACCGGTTCACCTACAACGTCAACGTGGGCGCGCTCACGGGCGACGGCGGCATGCAGTCGGTGCGCATCTTCGAAGCCGACGAGCGCGGCTTCCTGGTCACCCTGCTGCAGGCGCCCAGGGCGACGTTCACCAATGGCGCCTGGGTGCTGCAGCAGGCGCAGCGCACCCGCTTCGATACCGGCGGGAGCACCGCGCACGTGGAGCGATCGGTCCTGCCCGAGCTGCGGTGGACGACGGAGCTCACGCCGGAAATGGTGTCGGTCGCGCTGCTCAAGCCCGACCGGATGAGCACGCTGGACCTGTTCGAGTACATCCAGCACCTCGAGCAGAACGGCCAGACATCGCAGCGCTACGAGATCGAGTTCTGGCGCAAGGTGTTCTATCCGCTCAGCTGCCTGGTGATGGTGGTGCTGGCCTTGCCGTTCGCGTACCTGCATTTCCGCTCCGGCGGCATCACCACGTATGTGTTCGGCGGGGTGCTCATCGGCATCAGCTTCTTCCTGCTGAACAACGTCTTCGGGTACATCGGGAACCTGCGCAACTGGCTGCCATGGCTGACCGCCGCCGCGCCGGGACTGATCTACACCCTGCTGTCGCTGGGCGCCTTCAGCTGGTTGGTGCTGCGCCGATGAGCCGCGGCATCGTCTTGTTCGGCCATGGCTCGCGCGATCCGGCGTGGCGACGGCCGATGGACCTGGTCGCCCAGCGCATCACCGAGCGCTCGCCGGACACGGTCGTCATGTGCGCGTTCCTGGAATTGCAGGTGCCCGACCTGCCGTCGGCCGTGGCGAGCCTGGTGAACCACGGGCTCCGCGACATCACGGTCTTTCCGATGTTCCTCGGCGTGGGCAAGCATGCCCGGGAAGACCTGCCGGTGCTGCTGGCGGACATTCGGAGCCGCCACCCGGAGCTGCAGCTCGCCGTGAGCCGGTCCGTCGGCGAATTGCCGGCCGTGCTGGATCTGCTGGCTGAACAGGCGCTCAAGCCGACCCTTTAGACGAATCGTGCATAATGGATTCAAACAACAGATGAATCCGTCATGAACCTTCACCAGTTCCGGTTTGTCCAGGAAGCCGCGCGCCGCAACCTCAACCTGACGGAAGCGGCCAAGGCGCTCCACACTTCCCAGCCGGGTGTGTCCAAGGCCATCATCGAGCTGGAAGAGGAACTGGGGGTGGAGATCTTCGCCCGCCATGGCAAGCGCCTCAAGCGCATCACCGAACCAGGGCAGCACGTGCTGCGCAGCATCGAGTTGATCATGCGCGAGGTGGGCAATCTCAAGCGCATCGGCGAGCAGTTCAGTGCCCAGGACAGCGGCACGTTGTCCATCGCGACGACGCACACGCAGGCGCGCTACGTGCTGCCGGTGCCGGTGGCACGGCTGCGGGAGGCCTATCCCAAGGTCAACGTGAGCTTGCACCAGGGATCGCCCGACCAGGTGGCGCGCATGCTGCTCGACGAGGTTGCCGAGATCGGCATCGCGACCGAATCGCTGTCCGACTACCAGGACCTGGTCACCCTGCCCTGCTACGAGTGGCAGCACGTGCTGGTGATGCCGCTCGGCCATCCGCTGGCGGCCAAGGAGCGGATCACCCTCGAGGATCTGGCGGCCGAGGCGATCATCACCTACCACCCCTCCTTCACCGGGCGCACCCGCATCGATAACGCGTTCGCGCAGCGCAAGCTGCAGCCGCGCATCGCCCTGGAGGCGATCGACTCCGACGTGATCAAGACCTACGTGCGACTCGGGCTGGGCATCGGGATCGTGGCCGAGATGGCAGTCCGCGATGACGGGCAGAATGCCGATCTGACGGCGCGGCCGCTGGGGTCGCTGTTCGGGCAGAACGTGGCCCGGGTCGCCTTCAAGCGCAGCGCCTATCTCCGCAACTTCGTCTACCACTTTGCCGAACTGCTGTCCGACCGCCTCGACCGCAACCTGATCGCCAAGGCAATGAGCGGGCACATGAACGACTATGAGCTCTGAGACCACCTTCGCCGAGCGCACGCCGACCGTGCAGACCAAGCTGCCGGCCGTCGGCACCACGATCTTCACCGTGATGTCCGCGCTGGCCGCCGAGACCGGTGCCGTCAACCTCGGCCAGGGCTTCCCCGATTTCGAGTGCGACCCCGCGCTCGTGCAGGCCGTCACCGAGGCGATGACACGCGGCCTCAACCAGTATCCGCCGATGACGGGGGTGCCGGCGCTGCGCGAAGCGGTGGCCGGCAAGATCGAAGCCCTGTACGGACGCCGCTACGACCCGGTGGCCGAGATCACCGTGACCGCGGGCGCCACGCAGGCCATCATCACGGCGATCCTGGCCATCGTGCGCCCAGGCGACGAAGTCATCGTGCTGGAGCCGTGCTACGACAGCTACGTCCCGAACATCGAGCTGGCCGGCGGCACGGTGGTGCGCGTGCCCTTGACGGCCGGCACGTTCCGTCCCGACTTCGACCGCATTGCCCAGGCGCTCTCGCCGCGCACGCGCGCCCTGATCATCAACTCGCCGCACAACCCCAGTGGCACCGTGTGGACCCGCGAGGAGATGCTGCGGCTGCAGGAACTGCTGGCACCGACGGACGTGCTCCTGATCAGCGACGAGGTCTACGAGCACATGGTGTTCGACGGTCAACCGCACCAGAGTGCAGCCCGGTTTCCCGGGCTCGCGGCGCGCAGCTTCATCGTGTCCAGCTTCGGCAAGACCTACCACGTGACCGGCTGGAAGGTGGGCTACGTGGCAGCGCCCGCGCCGCTGTCGGCCGAGTTCCGCAAGGTCCACCAGTTCAACGTGTTCACCGTCAACACGCCGGTGCAGCACGGGCTGGCCGCGTACATGGCGCGGCCCGAGCCTTACCTGGAACTGCCCGCGTTCTACCAGCGCAAGCGCGACCTGTTCCGCCAGGGCCTGGCCCGCACTCGTTTCCGGCTCCTGCCCAGCGAGGGCAGCTACTTCCAGTGCGTGGACATCTCGGCCGTCAGCGACATGGGCGAGGCCAACTTCTGCCAGTGGCTCACCCGCGAGATCGGCGTGGCCGCGATCCCGCTGTCCGCCTTCTACGGCAATGGATTCGACCAGCGCGTCGTTCGCTTCTGCTTCGCCAAGAAGGACGAGACCTTGCACACCGCCCTCGAGCGGCTCGCCCGCCTTTAGCCCGGCCGGTGGACCGGTTGATCACAGGATCGCTCGCGACGCCCTGCGCCGGGGAGGGTGGACGATGAACTACTGGTTGATGAAATCCGAACCGGACGAAGTCTCGATCGACGACGCGCTCGCGGCCACGAATGCGACGGTTCCCTGGACCGGCGTGCGCAACTACCAGGCGCGCAACTTCATGCGGGACGCCATGCGCATCGGCGACGGCGTCCTGTTCTACCACTCGAGTTGCGCCGAGCCAGGCGTGGTCGGCATCGCCCGCGTCGCATCGGGGCCCTACCCCGACCCGACGCAGTTCGATCCCCGGTCGCCGTACCACGACCCCGCCTCCCGGCCGGATGCGCCGCGCTGGCTGCTGGTCGACGTGCAGGCGCTGCGCAAGATCGGCCCGATCACGCTGCCACAGTTGCGGTCACGGCCGGAGCTGGACGGGCTGCTGGTCCTGAAGAAGGGCAACCGGCTGTCGATCACGCCCGTGGAGCCGCGCCATTGGGACGCGATCGTCTCCGGCGCCTGACCTGCACTGCCGGTCGATCAAGTGGCCGGAACCCACACCCCGTCGCCGCGCCGGCAAGCCGTCTCGGTCACCTTGCGCCAGCCCTGTGCAGACTGCTCCTCGAAGGAATAGCTGCGGCACTGGCGTCCGCCGCGCACGGGCGCGACCTGCCCCGGCACCACCGCGTATTGCTGCGGGCCGGACGCCCACTGCACGCGCTGGCCGGCGGGTGCGAATTCGAGCACCTGGCCGACACAAGCCTGGTTCTGCGTGTCGATGCGGCGGCCGATCTCGCCGCCCACCAGCACGCCGGTGATCACCCCGCCCACGGTGGCCACCGCTCGCCCGCCCCCGTGTCCGATCTGGTTGCCAAGCACGCCGCCCACGATCCCGCCGAGCACCCGGCCTACCGCCTGGCTTTCGCAGCGCAAGACGCCAGTGCTCGGCACGGCAGGCGCCGCCTGGTAGACCGGCGCGCCCTGCTGCACCACGATCCACGGTGGATACACCACGACTGGCGCGGGCTGGACTGCGACCGGCTGCGCCTTGCACTTGCGCTTCTCCTCGTATTCCCCGTGCTTCCACTTGCGCTCCACCAGGCAGTTGCCGTCCCAGTACTTCTCCTTGTCCTTGTGCTTGCCGTGGTGCCCGTGCCGATGGTGGTCATGATGGTCGTCGTCGTGGGCCAGAGCGGGCTGCACGGCGGCGAGTGTCGTCACAATGGCTGCGAAGAGGATGCGGGGACGGTTCATGGGTGGGTGCGAGGTTCCGGTCGAGCTATAACGCACCAATCATGTCGCCACGTCGACCGGAAGCTCGACAGTTCACGCCCTGTTACGCGCAGGAATGAAAAAGCCGCCCTGGAAGGCGGCTTTGTTCACGGAAGCGCGGGCTTCACTGGTCGCTGGAGATCTCCTCCGGCTCCGGCTTGGCCTTGCCTTCCTTCTTGGGCAGCGGCTGGATGTCCAGCACCACCTCGTCCTTGTCGTCGAGGTCGACCGTCAGGCGGCCACCATCGGTCAACCGCCCGAACAGCAGTTCGTCGGCCAGCGCCCGGCGGATCGTGTCCTGGATCAGGCGCTGCATCGGGCGGGCACCCATGAGCGGATCGAAGCCCTTCTTGGCCAGGTGCTTGCGCAGCTTGTCGGTGAAGGTGACTTCCACCTTCTTCTCGGCCAGCTGCTGCTCCAGGACCAGCAGGAACTTGTCGACCACGCGCAGGATGACCTGCTCGTCCAGCGCCTTGAAGTTCACGATCGCATCGAGGCGGTTGCGGAACTCCGGCGTGAACAGGCGCTTGATGTCGGCCATCTCGTCACCCGACTCGCGCGGGTTGGTGAAGCCGATGGTCGCCTTGTTCATGGTCTCGGCCCCTGCGTTCGTCGTCATGATGATGATGACGTTGCGGAAGTCGGCCTTGCGCCCGTTGTTGTCCGTCAGCGTGCCGTGGTCCATGACCTGCAGCAGCACGTTGAAGATGTCCGGGTGTGCCTTCTCGATCTCATCGAGCAGCAGCACCGCGTGCGGCTTCTTCGTGATCGCCTCGGTCAGCAGCCCGCCCTGGTCGAAGCCGACATAGCCTGGAGGCGCGCCGATCAGGCGCGAGACCGCATGCCGCTCCATGTACTCGGACATGTCGAAGCGGATCAGCTCGATGCCCATGATGTAGGCAAGCTGCTTGGCCGCTTCGGTCTTGCCGACGCCGGTGGGGCCGGAGAACAGGAACGAGCCGATCGGCTTGTCGCCCTTGCCCAGGCCGGAACGCGCCATCTTGACCGCACCCGCCAGCACCTCGAGCGCCTTGTCCTGCCCGAACACCACGCTCTTGAGGTCGCGCTCGATGTTCTGCAGCTTGCCGCGGTCGTCGTTGGACACGTTCGCAGGCGGGATGCGGGCGATCTTGGCCACGATCTCCTCGACCTCGGTCTTGGAAATCGTTTTCTTGCGCTTGGACAGCGGCAGGATCCGCTGGGCCGCGCCGGCCTCGTCGATCACGTCGATCGCCTTGTCCGGCAGGTGCCGGTCGTTGATGTACTTGGCCGAGAGCTCGGCCGCTGCCTGCAGCGCGCCAGCCGCGTACTTGACGCTGTGGTGCTCCTCGAAGCGCGACTTCAGGCCCTTGAGGATCTCCACTGTCTGCTCGACGCTGGGCTCCACGACGTCGACCTTCTGGAAGCGGCGGGACAGGGCCGCGTCCTTCTCGAAGATGCCGCGGTACTCGGTGAACGTGGTCGCGCCGATGCACTTGAGCTGGCCGCTGGAGAGCGCCGGCTTGAGCAGGTTCGACGCGTCCAGCGTGCCGCCCGAGGCCGCACCGGCCCCGATCAGGGTGTGGATCTCGTCGATGAAGAGGATCGCGTTCGGCTTGTCCTTGAGTGACTTGAGCACGCCCTTCAGCCGCTGCTCGAAGTCGCCGCGGTACTTGGTGCCTGCCAGCAGCGCGCCCATGTCCAGCGAGTACACGTTGGACTCGGCCAGGATCTCGGGCACGTCCTTCTGGACGATGCGCCAGGCCAGGCCCTCGGCGATCGCCGTCTTGCCCACGCCCGCCTCGCCGACCAGCAGCGGGTTGTTCTTGCGGCGGCGGCACAGGATCTGGATGACGCGCTCGACCTCGTACTCGCGGCCGATCAGGGGATCGATCTTGCCGTCCTTGGCCTGCTGGTTCAGGTTGACGGTGAACTGCTCGAGCGGAGAAGCCTTCTCGTTCTTCTCGCCGCCCTCCTCGCCGTCGCCGGACGAGGCCTCGCCGCTCTTGGCGGGCTCGGGCGGATCGCTCTTCTTGATCCCGTGCGCGATGAAGTTCACCACGTCCAGCCGGGTCACGCCCTGCTGGTGCAGGTAGTAGACCGCGTGCGAGTCCTTCTCACCGAAGATCGCCACCAGCACGTTCGCGCCGGTGACTTCCTTCTTGCCGTTGCCGGTCGACTGCACGTGCATGATGGCACGCTGGATGACCCGCTGGAATCCCAGCGTGGGTTGGGTGTCGACGTCGTCGGTCCCGGCGACCTGCGGGGTGTTGTCCTTGATGAAGTTGGACAGCGACTTGCGCAGATCGTCAATGTTGGCCGAGCAGGCGCGCAGCACCTCCGCCGCGCTGGGATTGTCCAGCAGGGCGAGCAGCAGGTGTTCCACGGTGATGAACTCGTGGCGCTGCTGGCGTGCCTCCACAAATGCCATGTGGAGGCTGACTTCCAATTCCTGGGCAATCATGAAATTTCCTTCTGCCTTGCTTCCTGATTCAGATTACGGCTTCGATCCCGTTTCACTCGACGGGTTCACTGACGCATTGCAGCGGGTGCCCGGCCTGCCTGGCGGCCTCCTGCACCTGCTCGACCTTCGTCGCCGCGACATCGCGTGAATAGACCCCACAGATCCCTTTTCCGTCGAGATGGATCTTGAGCATGATCTGCGTCGCCGTCTCGCGGTCCTTGTTGAAGAATTCCTGGATCACCACCACCACGAATTCCATCGGGGTGTAGTCGTCGTTGAGCATCACGACCTGGTACATCTGGGGCGGCTGGGTCTTCTGTGTTCGCCGCTCGAGCACCACGGATCCGCCGTCGTCGTCCGTCGGTCGCGTCGTGGGTGCGACCGGTGCGGGCACGGGGGGTTTGCTTGCCATGAAATTCATTCTATCGAGCAGCGTTTGGCGCTGCACCGCCAACATGAAATGGTGTCGCGAGCGCCACATTCAAGCGTCGGCTGGCATGGCTGCGAGCGTCTCTGCGGTGAAGATGACGCCCTGCTCCATTCTGCAGATCCGCCGTGGCGACCAGCACCTTGCGCGAACTGAGGACCCACCATAACTTAAGTTCGTGAAAATGTTGACAGCTGCTGGCACAATCCGTGACACTCTGCTGAGCTTGAGGGAAAGAAGAAGGGGGTGTCATGGCAACCGGAACTGTGAAGTGGTTCAACGACGCAAAAGGCTTCGGCTTCATCGAGCCCGATGGCGGAGGCTCCGATGTCTTCGCGCATTTCTCGGCCATCGCGATGGAGGGCTTCAAGACCCTCAAGCAAGGGTCGCGCGTGACGTTCGACGTCACCGAGGGGCCCAAAGGGCAGCTGGCGCAGAACATCCACAGCGAAGTGCAGCCCATCCGGACGGAGCCGGCCGCCGAGCGGCCATCTCGCCAGTCGAAGGTGCGGGCACCGCAGTTCCATGCGACGCTGGGCCGCCCCGAGCTTCCAGCTGAATGATCTGACCCGCGCCGGTCGAAAGCAGAAAAGCCGCCTCGAGGCGGCTTTTTCATTGAGGTCGTGCGCGGCGTGGCAACGGCGTCGAACATGGGCGGGATCGCCGAAGCAGCGCCGGGGGTGGCGTCGCCGCCGCCCCCGACATTCCCGGATCTCAGCCTTGAGCCGCAGCCAGGGCGCCGTTGAACGTCTGGCTCGGACGCATCACGGCACTCACTTTGCTGCGATCGGGGAAGTAATAGCCACCAACGTCGACCGGCTTGCCCTGCACCGAGTTGAGCTCGTCGAGGATCTTCTGCTCATTGGCGGCAAGGGCCTTGGCCAGCGGCGCGAACCGCGCGGCCAGTTCGGCGTCGTCCGTCTGCGCCGCCAGCGCCTGGGCCCAGTAGAGGGTCAGGTAGAACTGGCTGCCGCGGTTGTCCAGCTGTCCGGTCTTCGGCGACGGGCTCTTGTTGTTCTCGAGCAGCTTGCCGGTGGCGGCGTCCAGCGCCGTGGCCAGCACCTTGGCCTTGCTGTTGCCGGTCTTGAGGCCTTCGTCCTCCAGGCTGACGGCGAGCGCCAGGAATTCTCCCAGCGAATCCCAGCGCAGGTGGTTTTCCTCGACCAGCTGCTGCACGTGCTTGGGCGCCGACCCGCCGGCCCCCGTCTCGTACATGCCCCCGCCCGCCATGAGCGGCACGATGGACAGCATCTTGGCGCTGGTCCCCAGCTCCATGATCGGGAACAGGTCGGTCAGGTAGTCACGCAGGATGTTGCCGGTGACGCTGATCGTGTCCTTGCCACGGATCACGCGTTCCAGGGTGTAGCGCATCGCGCGCACCTGGCTCATGACGCGGATGTCCAGGCCGGTGGTGTCATGGTCCTTCAGGTAGGCCGCAACCTTCTTGCGCAGCTCGGCTTCGTGGGGACGGTACGAGTCGAGCCAGAACACCGCGGTCATGCCGGAGTTGCGGGCGCGGGTGACGGCCAGCTTGACCCAGTCGCGGATCGCGGCATCCTTGACCTGGCACATGCGCCAGATGTCGCCCTGCTCCACGTTCTGGGTCAGCAGCACCTCGCCCGTCGCCAGGTCGGTGATGTTCGCGACCCCGTCCTCGGGGATCTCGAAGGTCTTGTCGTGCGAGCCGTACTCCTCGGCCTGCTGCGCCATCAACCCGACGTTGGGCACCGTGCCCATGGTCTTCGGATCGAACGCACCGTGCCACTTGCAGAAGTTGATGATCTCCTGGTAGATGCGGGCGAAGGTCGACTCGGGGATGACCGCCTTGACTTCCTTCAGGCGGCCGTCGGCGCCGTACATCTTGCCGCCCTGACGGATCATGGCGGGCATGGACGCGTCCACGATCACGTCGTTGGGCGAATGGAAGTTGGTGATGCCCTTGGCGGAGTCCACCATGGCCAGCGCGGGCCGGTTCTCCAGGCAGGCGTGCAGGTCGCGCTTGATCTCGTCCTGCTGCGACTGCGGCAGCGCCGCAATCTTGTCGTACAGGTTGGCCATGCCGTTGTTCACGTTCACGCCCAGCTCGTCGAACAGCTTTCCGTGCTTCTCGAAGGCCTCTTTGTAGAAGATGCGCACGCAGTGACCGAACACGATGGGGTGCGACACCTTCATCATCGTGGCCTTGACGTGCAGCGAGAACATCACGCCGGCGTTCTTGGCGTCCTCGATCTGCTTCTCGTAGAAGGCCAGCAACGCCTTCTTGCTCATGAACATCGAATCGATGATCTCGCCCTGGAGCAGCGACACCTTGGGCTTGAGCACGATCGTCTTGCCGGACTTGGTCAGCAGCTCCATCTTGACGTCGCGCGCCTTGTCCAGCGTCATCGACTTCTCGCCGGCATAGAAGTCACCATGCGTCATGTGCGACACGTGGGTGCGCGATGCCGGGCTCCACTCGCCCATGCTGTGCGGATGCTTGCGGGCGAACTCCTTGACCGCCTTGGGTGCGCGGCGGTCGGAGTTGCCTTCGCGCAGCACCGGATTGACGGCCGAGCCCAGCACCCGCGCGTAGCGCTGGCGGATCGCCTTCTCGTCATCGGTCTTGGGGTTTTCGGGGTACTCCGGGACCATGTAGCCCTTGCCGCGCAGTTCGCGGATGGCAGCGACCAGCTGGTTCTGCGATGCGCTGATGTTGGGCAGCTTGATGATGTTGGCATCCGGCTGCAGCGTCTTCTTGCCCAGTTCCGCCAGGGTGTTGGACACCTTCTGGTCGTCTTTCAGAAACTCGGGGAACTCGCCCAGGATCCGGTTGGCCACGGAGATGTCGCTCTCGACCACCTCGATCCCGGCAGCCGCGGCGAACGTCCGGACGATGGGCAGGAACGAGTGCGTCGCCAGGTACGGAGCCTCGTCGGTGAGCGTGTAGATGATCTTGGAACGGTCGGCAGCCAAAAGATTTCTCTCTCAGAAGGTTGGAGGGACGCCATCGGGACGATGCGGGACCCTTATTTTACGAGATGGAACCGGACGCCATGAGATGAGGTGACAGCCCACGAAAAAGCCCCGGGGCCTGGTCGGCCGCGGGGCTTCGGGATGCCTGCGCTTGAGCGACTTACATGTGCTCGACCATCACCTGGCCGAAGCCCGAACAGCTGACCTGGGTGGCGCCATCCATCAGGCGCGCGAAGTCGTAGGTGACCCTCTTGGACTGGATCGCCTTCTCCAGCGACGCGATGATCTTGTCGGCCGCTTCGATCCAGCCCATGTGGCGCAGCATCATCTCGGCCGACAGGATCTCGGAGCCGGGGTTCACGTAGTCCTTGCCGGCGTACTTGGGCGCGGTGCCGTGCGTGGCCTCGAACATGGCGACCGAATCGCTCATGTTGGCACCGGGCGCGATGCCGATGCCCCCGACCTGCGCGGCCAGGGCATCGGAGATGTAGTCGCCGTTCAGGTTCAAGGTGGCCACCACGCTGTATTCCGCCGGACGCAGCAGGATCTGCTGCAGGAAGGCGTCGGCAATGGCGTCCTTGACCACGATGTCCTTGCCGGTGCGTGGATTCGTGAACTTCATCCACGGGCCGCCGTCGATCTCCTGCGCACCGAATTCTTTCCTGGCCAGCCCGTAGCCCCAGTCACGGAAGCCGCCTTCGGTGAACTTCATGATGTTGCCTTTGTGCACCAGCGTGACAGAGGGCTTGTCGTTGTCGATCGCGTACTGGAAGGCCTTGCGCACCAGGCGCTCCGTGCCCTCGCGCGACACCGGCTTGACACCGATCGCGGAGGTGGCGGGGAACCGGATCTTCTTGACGCCCATCTCCTTGGTGAGGAAGTCGATGAGCTTGCGGGCCTTGTCGGTCTCCGCCTCGTATTCGATGCCGGCGTAGATGTCCTCCGAGTTCTCGCGGAAGATCACCATGTTGGTCTTCTCGGGTTCCTTCAGCGGCGACGGAACCCCCTTGAAGTACTGGATCGGCCGCAGGCAGACGTACAGGTCCAGTTCCTGGCGCAGGGCCACGTTCAGCGAGCGGATGCCGCCGCCCACGGGGGTGGTCAGCGGGCCCTTGATGGAGACCACGTACTCGCGCGCGACCTGCAGGGTCTCGTCGGGCAGCCAGACGTCCGGGCCGTACACCTTGGTGGCCTTCTCGCCGGCGTACATCTCCATCCAGTGGATCTTCCGCTTGCCGCCGTAGGCCTTCTCCACCGCGGCATCCACCACTTTCAGCATCACCGGCGTGATGTCCACCCCTGTGCCGTCGCCCTCGATGTAGGGAATGATCGGCTGGTCCGGCACGTTCAAGGACATGTCGGCGTTGACGGTGATCTTCTGGCCTTGGCTGGGCACCGTGATGTGCTGGTACATGAAAAAAGCGGTCTCCGGAGGGGAAATGAGCGCGGGCCCTGTCGTGAACCGGCCGATTTTAGCCCTGAGCCGCCGCGGTCCGGCCCCCGGCGGGGGCCGTGCGGGCCGCTTGTCAACCGGCTTGCGGGGTCGCGCGTTTCCGAAGAGCTTCCCGGGGACGGGAGGTGTTTTTCGAAAACCATCATTCAAAAGGATCATCGAAATGAACAAGCTCCTCGCCACCCTCGTGGCCGCCTTCTTCGCCACCGCCTCCTTCGCCCAGGGCACCGCCCCGGCCGCCGCCGCTTCCGCCCCGAAGGCCGAAGCCAAGGCTGAGAAGAAGGAAGCCAAGGCTGAAGCCAAGGCCGAGAAGAAGGAAGCCAAGGCCGAAGCCAAGGCCGAGAAGAAGGAAGCCAAGGCCGAGAAGAAGACCGCCAAGGCCGACGCCAAGGCTGAAAAGAAGGAAGAAGCCAAGAAGTAATTCTTCGGCGCCCTTCGCAAATGCCCGCCTCGTGCGGGCATTTCTTTTTGGCGGGCTGCAAGCCATCCAGCGACGGCGCTGGCGCCCTGTGCCGTCGAGTGCAGTAGCAAAGTTCTACCCGCCGCGGCGTCCCAGTCACTCAGGAAATGCCGGCTCGCAGCCGTCGAGGGCACTGTCAACCTGCCCCGGTCCTCTCCCGTTACGGATGGGCCTTCCGGCGTTCCGGGAGGAACCTCCCGGAAGACCTCCGTTTTTTCTGACCAAGGATCCATCATGAACAAGCTGCTCGCCGCCCTGATCGCCACCGTGTTCTCCGTGAGCGTCTTTGCCCAAGCCACCCCGGCCGCACCGGCTGCTCCGGCTGCTCCGGCTGCTCCCGCCAAGGCCGAAGCCAAGGCGGAGAAGAAGGAAGAAAAGGCCGCTGCCAAGGGCGAGAAGAAGGCCTCCTCCAAGAAGACCAAGGCCAAGTCGGCCAAGAAGGCGGAAGAGAAGAAGGCCTGATCGCCCTCGCCTCGCACGGATGCCCGCCCAGCGCGGGCATTTTTCATTTCAGCGCCAAAATCGCCGCATGAAAGCCTTTCTCACCGCCCTCGCGCTTGGCGCGGCCGTCGCGTGCGCCGCCGCGCAGGAGCCGCAATCCGACCTGCCGCGTGTGCGGCTCTCGGCCGGCATGCACCAGATCGATGCCCAGGTTGCCCAGACGGCAGATCAGCGGGCGACCGGGCTGATGTGGCGCAAGCAGATGCCGCAGCACGAGGGCATGCTGTTCGTGTTCGAGCAGCCGAGCATCCAGTGCTTCTGGATGAAGAACACGCTCCTGCCGTTGACCGCCGCCTTCATCGCCGACGACGGCGAGGTGATCAACCTCGCCGACATGAAGCCGCAGGCGCTCGATTCGCACTGCTCGCGCCGGCCGGTGCGCTACGTGCTGGAGATGAACCAGGGCTGGTTCGCCAAGCGCGGCATCCAGCCCGGCATGAAGCTGGCCGGCGAACCCTTTCGCAAGTGACCGCGCGGACATGAACAAGGGCCGCGACGCGGCCCTTGTTGCTTGCGGCTCGGGGAGGTCAGCCGAAGTTCTTCTGCGCGAATTCCCAGTTTGCCAGCTTGTCGAAGAAGGTCTCGACGAACTTCTGGCGCAGGTTGCGGTAGTCGATGTAGTACGCGTGCTCCCAGACGTCGACGGTCAGGATGGCCTTGTCGGCCGTCGTCAGCGGCGTACCGGCGGCGCCCGTGTTCACGATGTCCAGGCTGCCGTCCGGCTTCTTGACCAGCCACGTCCAGCCGGAGCCGAAGTTGCCGACGGCCGACTTCACGAAAGCCTCGCGGAACGCCGCGTAGCTGCCCCACTTGGCATTGATCGCCTGCGCCAGCGGGCCGGTGGGCTCGCCGCCGCCATTGGGCTTCATGCAATTCCAGAAGAAGGTGTGGTTCCAGACCTGTGCGGAGTTGTTGTAGATGCCGCCGGACGACTTCTTGATGATCTCCTCGAGGGTCATCGATTCGTACTCGGTGCCCTTCTGGAGATTGTTCAGGTTCACCACGTACGCGTTGTGGTGCTTGCCGTGGTGGTACTCCAGGGTTTCCTTGGAATAGTGCGGCGCCAGCGCGTCGATGGGATACGGGAGCGGGGGCAGGGTGTGTTCCATGGTTGTCCTCGAGTGTTGGTCTTTGAAGGAAGGCGCTGATTCTAGGCATTAAAGCAACCGGGGCTGCGCCACGGTCAGATCGACCTCGCCTTGCGCGAGGGTCGCCTTGAGACTCTGCCCCGGACGCGTCTGCGAGGCCCGCGTCACCACGGCGCCTTCGGTGTCGACAAGCAATGCGTAGCCACGCTGCAGGACCAGCCGCGGGTCGAGCAACTGCAGGCGCAGCTGCGAACGATGGAGCCGGTCACCGTCGCGTTGCAGTCGCTGAGTTGCGCCCGCCGTGCGGGCGCGCGCCAGCGCGTCGAGCCGGGCATGCGCGCGCTCCAGCCGCAGCTGTACCACGTGGCCCAGTCGGTCGCCCAGCTGAGAGAGGCGCCGCTGCTGCTGGCCAAGCCGCGCCGAAGGCCGTCCCAGCCGGGACGATGCCACGTCCAGGCGCTGCGCATTTCCATCCAGGCGTCTCAGCAGGGCCGACCGCAGCCGGTCTTCGTGCGCGAGCAGCTGCTGCAGCAGGTCGGCGCGCGGGCGAGCCACGAGTTCGGCGGCCGCGGTCGGTGTCGGTGCGCGCAGGTCGGCGCAGAAGTCCGCGATGGTCACGTCCGTTTCGTGCCCCACGCCGCACACGACAGGCACCGGGCTGCGCACGATGGTGCGTGCCAGCGCCTCCTCGTTGAACGACCAGAGATCCTCGATGGAGCCACCGCCGCGCACCAGCAGGATGACGTCCAGCTCACCTGCCTCGGCGCGGCGGTAAAGCGCCTCGAGGGCCGCGATGAGCTCCGCCACTGCCTGGCTGCCCTGGACCGCTGCCGGTGCCAGCACCACGGGGAGGTGCGGCACGCGTCGGCGCAGCGCCGTGGCGACGTCGTGCAGGGCCGCGGCCCCGAGGGAGGTCACCAGCCCGATGGCGCGAGGCAGCGGCGGCAGCGGCCGCTTGCGCGCGTCGTCGAACAGGCCCTCGGCGTCCAGCTTGGCCTTCAGCCGCAGAAAGCGTTCGTACCAGGCGCCCTGCCCGGCCCGCGCCAGGCTTTCGACGATGAGCTGGAGATCGCCCCGGGGCTCGTAGACCGCCACGCGGCCCTGGACTTCAACCAGGTCGCCTTCGGATGGGTTGAAGTCGAGCAGCGCAGCGGACCGGCGGAACATCGCGCACCGCAGCTGTCCCTGCGGATCCTTGAGCGTGAAGTAGAGATGGCCACTGGACGGGCGCGAGAGGCCGGAAATCTCGCCGCGCACCGCGACCGGGTTGAGGCGAGCATCCAGGAATTCAGCAATGGCGCGGCATAGCGCGCCGACCTGCCACACACGCGGCGTCAATTCAGGCTCCGGGCATCGCGCGGCGAGGCTGGACGCGGCCCGCGGACGCAACGGCAGGACGAATCATCCACAGCGCACCGCCGACCCGCGGACGAGGCTCCGGCTGCAGGCCGTGCCAGCACCTGTCGAGCAAGTCATTGATTTCAAACAAGAAATTTCTGCTGAAAATGTCATCGATCTGTCATCACGACGATCCGGCGCGGCTTCGCGGCCGATGGAGTGTGGTTTCTGCACAAAGTTATCCACAACTTCTGTGGGTCTCATCCTACGAACCCATCGGTGCAGTCCTACAGCCGGGGTCCTTGGTCGATAATCGCCCCACCTTCAGCAGTTCACGTGGCGGAGACCCCTTTGCTTTCGATCATACAAGCCGCAGGCTGGCCCATCTGGCCGCTGGTTGCCTGCTCCATCCTGGCCCTGACCCTCATCATCGAGCGCTTCCTCAGCCTCAAGACGTCACGCGTCGCGCCGCCCAAGCTCCTCGACGAGGCGCTGGCCGTTTCCCGCGCCGCCGTGCCCGGGCCGGAAGTGGTGAACCAGCTCGAGCAGAACTCGGCACTCGGCGAAGTGCTGGCCAGCGGCTTCCGAGCCCTGAACAGCAACCCGCGCTGTTCCGAAGCCGACCTGCGCTCGACCATGGAAGGCGCCGGCCGCGCCGTGGCTCACCGGCTCGAGCGCTACCTGAGCGCCCTCGCCACCATCGCCTCGGCGGCGCCCCTGCTCGGCCTGCTGGGCACCGTCATCGGCATGATCGAGATCTTCGGCTCACAGGCGCCCGGCTCCGGCAGTGCCGGTGCCAATCCCGCCCAGCTGGCCCACGGCATTTCGGTCGCGCTGTACAACACCGCCTTCGGACTGGTGGTGGCCATTCCCGCCCTGATCTTCTGGCGCTACTTCCGCGGCCGCGTCGACGCCTACCTCCTCCAGCTCGAGCTGGCGTCCGAGCGTTTCGCGCGCCACCTGAATTCGCTGCGCCGCGCATGAACTTCCGCCCCCGTCCGAAGGAAGAGCCGGAGATCAACCTGATCCCGTTCATCGATGTGCTGCTGGTCGTGCTCATCTTCCTGATGCTGTCGACCACCTACAGCAAGTTCACGGAACTGCAGTTGCGGCTGCCAGTCGCGGACGCGGATGCGCAGCGCGACTATCCGCGCGAGGTCGTGGTCGGCGTCACCAGCGATGGCCGCTACACCGTCAACCGCCAGGCGCTCGAAGGCCGCAGCGTCGACCTGCTGTCGATGGCGCTGACCGATGCGGCCAAGGCGGGCAAGGACAGCGTGGTCATCGTCAGCGCCGACGCCGCGGCGCCCCACCAGTCGGTCATCTCGGTGCTGGAAGCAGCGCGCCGCTCGGGGCTGCAGCAAGTGACCTTCGCTGCCCAATCCGCGGCGCAAGCGACGCGCTGAGCACCATGCGCGAAGCGCTCCAGCGCGCATGGCTGGGCCGTGGCCCGCTCGCCATGCTGCTGTGGCCGCTGTCGTTGCTCTACGGCGCGATCACGACGCTGCAGCGCGCCCTCTTCCGCTTCGGCTGGCGACGCGTCGAACGCGCACCCGTGCCGGTGGTCGTGGTCGGCAACCTGGTGGCCGGCGGCGGCGGCAAGACGCCGGTCGTCATGGCCTTGGCCGACCACCTGCGCCAGCGCGGCATCGCCTGTGGCGTGATCTCGCGCGGGTACGGACGCCGGTCGGACGACTGCCTCCAGGTCACGCCCGCCAGCGATCCCGCGGAGGTCGGCGACGAGCCGCTCCTGATCGCATCGCAGTGCCAGGTTCCAGTGGTGGTGGCGAGGCGGCGCGTCGAGGCTGCCCGGGAGCTGCATGCGGCGCATCCCGGCATCCGGGTGATCCTCAGCGACGACGGCCTGCAGCACCACGCGCTGGCCCGTGAGATCGAAGTGCTGGTGTTCGACGACCGCGGCCTGGGCAATGGCTGGTTGCTGCCCGCAGGCCCGCTGCGCGAGCCTTGGCCGCGGCAGGCCGACCTCGTGCTGCGCACCGACGGCGCCGAGGGCATGGCCGGGCACCGCGTTGGCCGCCGGCTGGCCTTCGAGGCGGTGCGGGCCGACGGCACCCGGTGCAGCCTGGCCGAGCTGGCGCGCTCACCCTGCGTGGCGCTGGCCGGCATCGCCAGGCCAGAGGCATTTTTCGGGATGCTGCGGCAAGCGGGCATCCAGCCGCTTCGCACCGTCGGGCTGGCGGACCATGCTGCCCTCGATGCCACCGACGTGCCGCCGATTCCGAACGGCGGCCACCTGCTGTGCACGCAGAAGGATGCCGTCAAGCTGTGGCGTTCGCACCCGCAGGCGTGGGCGGTGCCGCTGGCGCTCGAGATCGATCCGGCCTTCTGGCGCGCGTTCGATGTCCTGCTGGACGCAAAGCTATCATCGCCGCATGGATCCCAAGCTGCTTGAGCTGCTCGTGTGCCCCGTGACGAAGGGCCATCTCGACTTCGATCGTGCACGCCAGGAGCTCGTCTCGCGCAGCGCCCGCCTGGCCTATCCCATCCGCGACGGCATTCCGGTCCTGCTGGAGGACGAGGCGCGCACGCTCGGCGACGACGAACTCGACCGGCTTCCCACGCGCACCCCGCTGGTCTGACGTGGCGTTCACGGTCCTCATCCCGGCCCGGCTCGGGTCCAGCCGCCTGCCCAACAAGCCGTTGGCCGACATCGCCGGCCTGCCCATGGTGGTGCATGTCGCGCGTCGCGCGCTCCGATCCGGCGCCCGTCGGGTTGCCGTCGCGGCCGACGACCAGGCGATCGTGGCAGCCTGCCATGCGGATGGCGTCGAGGCGGTGCTCACGCGGGACCACCCCTCCGGCACCGACCGGCTGGCCGAGGCCAGCCGCCTGTTCGGGCTCGCCGACGACGAGCTCGTGGTCAACGTGCAGGGCGACGAGCCGCTGATCGAGCCGGCCCTGATCGATGCCGTTGCCAAGGCGCTGCAGGACCGCCCCGATGCCGCGATGAGCACGGCGGCGCACCCGCTGCACGAACTGGCCGACCTGGGCAATCCGAACGTGGTGAAGGTCGTCACCGATGCCGGCGGTCTCGCGCTCTACTTCAGCCGTGCGCCCATTCCCTGGTGGCGCGACGGCTTCGCAGGCGGGATCACCCAGCTGCCGCAGCCTGCGCCGCTGCGGCACGTGGGGATCTACGGCTACCGCTGCGGCTTCCTGCGCGCGTTTCCGTCGCTGGCGCAGGCACCCCTGGAACAGCTGGAGTCGCTCGAGCAGCTGCGAGCCCTCTGGCATGGCCACCGGATCGTGGTCCACGTCACCGAGACAGCGCCGGGAACGGGAGTCGACACCCCCGAGGACCTGGAGCGCGTGCGCCGCCTCGTCGCGGGGCGTGCCGCGTAAGTTGCCGCAAGGGCTGCATGCTATCCTCAAGCGCATGATGCGCAACGGCCTGGCGCGGGGATGACGACGGGCCCGCAGCGCCCGCTTCCAACCATCCGAGGACACCATGAGACTGATCTTGCTGGGCGCGCCAGGCGCGGGCAAAGGCACGCAAGCAACCTTCATCTGCCAGAAGTACGGCATCCCGCAGATCTCCACCGGAGACATGCTGCGGGCCGCGGTGAAGGCTGGCACGCCCCTCGGGCTGGCTGCCAAGAAGGTCATGGACTCGGGCGCCCTCGTGGGCGACGACATCATCATCGGCCTGGTCAAGGAGCGGCTCGCGCAGCCGGACTGCGCCAACGGCTTCCTGTTCGACGGCTTTCCACGCACCATCCCGCAGGCCGACGCCATGAAGGAGGCGGGCGTCAAGCTCGATTACGTGCTGGAGATCGACGTGCCGTTCGAGGCCATCGTCGAGCGCATGAGCGGCCGCCGCTCGCACGCCGCGTCCGGGCGCACCTACCACGTGAAGTTCAACCCGCCGAAGGTCGCCGGCCTGGACGACGTCACCGGCGAGCCGCTGATCCAGCGCGAGGACGACAAGGAAGAGACGGTCACCAAGCGCCTGCAGGTGTACGCCTCGCAGACCCGGCCGCTGGTGGACTACTACGCGAACTGGGCGAAGGCGGATCCGGGCAACGCCCCCCGCTACCGTGCCATCAGCGGCATCGGCGCGGTCGAGGAGATCACGGCGCGCGCCCTCGCGGCACTCGCCTCCTGAGGCCCTCAGGCCGGGCTGGATCGCAGCCCGTAGGCCTGGCCCCCGACGAACAGGTATTCGGCCCGCAGCACCGGGTCGCCCTGTTCGTCCTTGAACGAGAAGCCCACCACCGAGATCACCGTGCCAGGCTTGATCTCCGGAACCTTCCAGGCTTCCATCCGCGTCAGCGGCGCCAGCTCGACGGTCCAGGCGCGGTCCTTGCGCCGAGGCAGTTGCGCCCTGGCGAGCAGCGCCTTGCCGTCCACCGGCGCGCTCTGGGACGGAACGGCCCGGCCCGAGAGGTCGGTCGGAAGGCGCAGGTCGGGTGCGAGATCGAGCTTGACCTCGGCGTGCGGGTTCTGCCAGCGCACCGAGGTGGCGCGCCCCTCCAGGTAGATCGGCCGGTCCTGGTCGAAGCTGCTCCAGCCATGGTGGGCGGCAGCCAGCCCGGGAAGCCCGGCGGCGGCCAGAACGAAGTTGCGCCTCTTCATCATCAGTCTCCTTGGTCAGCGATACGCGATCCAGCGACCGCACGCGACGATCGCGATCCAGAGCGCGGTCGACACCAGCATCTGCGCGCGCGCGGGGCCATCCAGTTTCCACAGCGATCCGCGCAGGTGGAAAGCTGCCGCATTACACCCCGCCAGCAGAAGCAGCAGCATCTTGAGGGTGAAGGCGCGGTTGGCGATGAGCTCCTGCGGCTGCGACGAGAACATCAGCAGTCCGGAGGCCGCCGCGAGGAGGAAGCCCGCGCCGGCGATTCCCAGGCTCAAGCGTGCCAGTTCCTGCACCGGCAGCGCCGCGCCGCGGCCGAACACACGCAGTTCGAGCAGCACGAGGTTGCCCACCAGCAACGCGATCCCGAGGATGTGCGCCACTTCGAGGGCCGGATAGGCCCAGGGATGCCCGAGCAGTCCGCTCATGCAGCGAGCAACTGCAGCAGCAGGTCGATGCGCGCCTTGACCGGCGACAACGGATGCGCGGGCCATCTGTCACTCGCGTGCGGGACGACCCGCCCTTCCACGCAACGGGTCGATCGCAGCACGCGGATCCCGCGCTCGGCGGCCGCGGCCAGCGCGGCCTCCAGCGCCTCGTGCACGGTGCCGTTGCCCGTCCCCGCGACCACCAGCCCCTGGACGCCGTCGTCGAGCAGCAGTTCGACCAGGCGCGCGTCCGCCCCGGCGTGGCTCAGGACGATGCTCACGCGTGGCCAGCCGCGGTCGCCGGCGATCTGCCGGAGCGACGCGACCGCCGCCGGTGCCGGACAGGGGCGCACCAGCCGCACGCGCCCATCCTCCACGTAGCCCAGCGGCCCCGCCTCGCCGGAGGAATACGGGTCGAGGCGGTAGGGATGGACCTTGGTGATGTCGGCGGCGGCATGGATGCGTCCCGCGCAGACCACGGCAACGCCCCCGACGCCATCCGCACGCGCGACCGACACGGCATCGGCGATGTTCTGCGGGCCGTCGGCCGACAGCGCCGTTGCCGGCCGCATCGCGCAGGTCAGCACCAGCGGCTTGCGCGGCCCGAGCACCCGCTCGAGGAAGTACGCGGTTTCCTCCAATGTGTCGGTCCCGTGGGTCACCACGACACCCCGCACCTGCGGCTGGTCCAGCCAGTGGGCACAACGCTCGGCCAAGCGGACCCAGGTGGCGGGCGTTATGTCCTTGCTGTCCACCTGCGCGATCTGCTCGCTGACCAGGCGCACGCCGGCCAGGGCCGGGATGCCTTGCAGCAGATGCTCCACGGCGAGCTGGCCCGCCCGGTAAGCCACGTGGTCGCCGGGTGCATCGGCACTGCCGGCGATGGTGCCGCCGGTCCCCAACACCACGATCTGATCGGCCGTCACTTGCGTTCTTTCACGAAACTGGTTAAAAATACAGGTACTGGATGGGTAGCCAGTGACTGCCCCTAGGAGCCATCGCATGAACGAGACGCCCAAGCTCACCGCCCGTCAGCAGCAGATTCTGGACCTGATCCAGGCCGCCATTGCACGCACGGGAGCGCCGCCCACGCGCGCCGAGATCGCCGCCGAACTCGGCTTCAAATCCGCCAACGCGGCTGAGGAGCACCTGCAGGCACTGGCCCGCAAGGGCGTGATCGAACTGGTCAGCGGCACATCGCGCGGCATCCGGCTCAAGGGTGACACGCTGCGCTCCATCCACGAGTCCCGCTACAAGCAGTTCCCGTTGCCCTTGCAGAGCCTTGCACAGCTCGCGCTGCCGCTGGTCGGTCGCGTCGCCGCCGGCTCGCCCATCCTGGCCCAGGAACACGTCGACCAGACCTACTTCGTCGAGAGCAGCTTGTTCCAGCGCCGGCCCGACTACCTGCTCAAGGTGCGTGGCATGTCCATGCGAGACGCCGGCATCATGGATGGCGACCTGCTCGCCGTGCAGTCCACCCGTGAGGCCAAGAACGGCCAGATCGTGGTGGCCCGGCTCGGCGACGAGGTCACCGTCAAGCGCTTCCGCCGCAACAAGCACCTGATCGAGCTGCACGCGGAGAACCCGGACTATCCCACCATCGTGGTGGAGCCGGGCGAGCCCTTCGAGATCGAAGGCCTGGCGGTGGGTCTGATCCGCAACACCATGCTCATGTGACACCCTGCCGGGTGGCGCAGGTGGCGGGCGTATGGCGAAAGATCGCCATCACCCTGCACCGCCCGGCTTCCCTGCCAATCTCGCCTGTGTTCCCCATCCGAACTTCCGGGAGAGACCAACATGGGACTGATGTCGATGATCACGCTGACGGGCCTTCTGCGCCCACTGGGGCGGCTGCTGCGCGCCGGCTGGCCGGGCAGGCGCACCCGGAGCTGCAGCCAGCCCTGGGGAACGTCGCGCGGGATCCACACGGCGGCCGGCCACGGTCATGTCGCGTGGCCGCCCAAATGCGCCCAGCGGCGTGACGAGCGCCCCCTTCGGGTGCTGCGCATCGTGGACGAAGGCCACGCGCCCAGCACCGCGGGCCGGATGGTGATCTCGGGGCGGATGGCAGACGTCTGCGCAGAGCTCGAACGGCTGGCGGCGCTGGAAGCGGCCGCGGCCTGAGCCTGCGGCGACAGCGCGCGCGCGTGCCTGGCCCAGGCGGCCGCGTCGCGACGGGTCACTGCGGCCGCCCTGCTCTGCTGCTCTGCTGCTCTGCTGCGCCGATCCGATCAACTGCGGCACGTGGCGGCTGTCCTGGCGGCTGACCATCGATCGCGGTCGTGGCTCGTTCCAGCAAGCAAGCACCAGGCATTCGGCGCCAGGCATCAGGCCTTGGCACCCGTCACGAAGCACCGGGCCGGTCTCGAAGCACCAGACCGCTCATCAGCCACCCACCGTCGACGCCGAGGTCGACTGGCGCCCGTCACTGCGGGCCGACCAGGTAGTCCGACTTGCCCAGCTCCACGCCGTTGTGCCGCAGGATGGCATACGCGGTGGTGACATGGAAGAACAGGTTCGGCAGGACCCAGTGCTTGAGGTAAGCCTCGCCCTTCATGGTCCTGGTGGTCTCGCGCCCGACCGGGAACGTGATCTCCTTGTCCTCGGTGCCGTCGAGCTGCGCGGGCGGCACCGTGTCCAGCCAGGCCAGCGTCTTGGCGATGCGCGCCTTCAGCTCCTCGAACGTGGTCTCGTTGTCCTCGAAGCGCGGAGCCTGCACGCCCGACAGCCGTGCGACGCCGTTCTTCGCCGCGTCGCACGCGATCTGGATCTGGCGGGTCAGCGGCAGCATGTCGGGCGCCAGCCGGTCGGCCGCCAGCACCTGCGGGTCGAACTTGCGAACCTGCGCATGGGCCACGCCCTTGTCCAGGATGTGGCTCAGGTTGCTCAGCATGGTCCGGAAGATCGGCAGGCTGGCGGACGACATCGAAATCGGCATCAAAAGTCTCCTCGGGGGTCGTGACACGAAACCGCCGATGGTAGTGCCGCCCGCACCTGCTGTCGTTCCGCAGCGCTCGATGCGCCGTGAACCGGTGCAGGCGCCCCGGACGGCGCTTGCCTCAGGGCACAATCCCCGCATGAACATCGTGATCCTCGACGATTACCAGGACGCCGTTCGCAAGCTGAAGTGCGCGGCCAAGCTCGAGGCGTATCCCGCCAAGGTGTACACCAACACGGTCAAGGGGATCGGGCAGCTGTCGGTGCGCCTGCGCGACGCCGACGTCATCGTCCTGATCCGAGAGAGGACGCACATCAACCGGCAGCTGATCGAGAAACTGCCGCGCCTGAAGCTCATCTCGCAGACCGGCCGGGCCGGCTCGCACATCGACGTCGACGCCTGCACGGAGCGCGGCATCGTCGTGACCGAAGGTGTCGGGTCGCCAGTCGCGCCGGCCGAGCTCACCTGGGCGCTGATCATGGCGTCGATGCGCCGCCTGCCCCAGTACATCCAGACGCTCAAGCACGGCGGCTGGCAACAGTCGGGCATGAAATCCGCGTCCATGCCCGCCAACTTCGGGCTGGGCATGGTGCTCAAGGGCAAGACCCTGGGCATCTGGGGCTACGGCAAGATCGGCCAGATCATCGCCGGCTACGGCCGGGCCTTCGGGATGCGGGTGCTGGTGTGGGGACGGGAAGGTTCTCGCTCCCGCGCACAGGCCGACGGCCACCTCGCCGCCGAAAGCCGCGAGCAGGTCTTCGCCGAGAGCGACGTGCTGAGCCTGCATCTGCGCCTCAACGACGAGACCACCGGCATCGTCCGGCTCGAGGACTTCGGCCGCATGAAGCCGACCGCCCTGTTCGTCAACACCTCCCGCGCCGAGCTGATCGAGCCCGAGGCTCTGCTGACCGCCTTGAACCGGGGCCGGCCCGGCATGGCGGCGGTGGATGTGTTCGAGAGCGAACCCATCCTGCAGGGCCACGCGTTGCTGCGCCTCGAGAACTGCATCTGCACGCCGCACATCGGGTACGTGGAGCAGGAGAGCTACGAGCTCTACTTCGGCTCGGCGTTCGACAACGTGGTGAACTTCATCGAGGGTCACCCGACCAACGTGGTGAACCCGGCGGCGCTGCAAGTGCGCCGCTGACCCACGCACGGGGGAGCGCCGGGCGCCGCCGCGGCGCGCCGCGTGCTCACTCTCCCGTTTTCTTGGGCTTGAACGCGCTCAGGTCGACGTCGGGCAGGTCGAAGTCCAGCAGATGGCTGTCGGCCGGTGCGGCGGGCGGACGGCCGCTGTCCATCGACGCTTCGTTGGCCGGCGGCAGGTCGTCCAGGTTCAGGTCGAGCCCGATCTCCGGATAGATGCTCGCCGGCCGCGTCTCGGCGGCCGCGGCCGACAGCGGATGGATCGAGGTGTGGGCGAAGTCCGCGCGGGGGCCACCCAGTGAATCGCGAAATGCCGAGGCGCCGAAGCCAGACCGCGAGTCCGGGGCTGCGCCGTCGGCGAAGGCGGCCTTCTCGGTCGCCCCGAAGACCTCGGTGCCGATGTGATGGAGCAGCAGGAGTTCGCGGTAGGCCTGCAGGCTGAACGCCGGCGCGCCGTCCTGCGCGGGCTCCCGGAAGATCGATTCCTCGATCACTTCCAGCACGCGCCGCGAAGGCCACAGCGCGACGATCCGGGCCATGGCGTTCTCGTACGCCTCGAGACCGAGACTCTCGTCGCGGTACGCGTCGAACTCGGGCACCTGGGCATTGAAGGCCCTCTGGAATCCGGCGCGCACGTTCTCGAATTCGGCACGGCGGTCCAGCCTGTGGAAGATCTCCATCAGGTCCAGCCAGGCGACCGCGCTGGTGCCAGGATGCGCCGCGATGTGGGCCCGCAGCACGTCGATCGCGCGCTCGTACTCGCCCAGCGAGAAGAAGAAGTCGGCCTCTTGCTGGACGTCATGCAGTTCTTCCGCACGCAGCGACCGCAGGGTCGAGCCGTGGCTGGCCTGGAAGTCGGGCTGCTGGGACGGACGGAAGGCCTGGATCGGCGCCGGCTCGGTGAGCACCGGCGCCGCCGCTCTCTCCGGTGCGGGGGCCGGCACATCCAGGTCCAGGTCGAGAGCCGGCGCGCCCGGGCGTTCGCGCGGCGGCTGGGTGACAGGCGGGGTCTGCGTCGGCACCGCGGTCGCGGTGGCGAAGTCGCTGTCGGCTCCGGCGTCGGGTGCGCCCCACCACGGGCCGCTTCGGCGCGCCTGGGCGGCGCGGCGCCAGGCCCAGGCGGCCGCCGCGATGGCGGCAAGGGCCAGCAACGCCAGCAGGTACACCAGCGGATTGGCAAAGCGCTGCGTGCGGGCCTTCTGCAACTGGCTGCGCAGGTCGGCCAGCGCCGCGTCGTTGCGCTGGACGGACTGCCTCAGGGAACGCAGGTCGCTCTCGAGCGACTGGAGGCGCTGGGCGTCCCGCAGCAGGTCTTCCGGTTGCGCATTCAGCGCGCGCCACAGGGCGACCGCGGCGGCGCGCTGCTGCGGCGTGCCCTCGCCCGGCGTGGCCATTCCATCGCTCAGGCGCAAGGTGGGCTCGAGCGGCGCCGAAAGGTCCAGCGGCTCGAGCTTGAGCCGGGCCTGCGGCGCGGCTGCGCCCGGCTTGCGTGCGGCAGTGCGCCCGCCGCTCTGCGCGGGTGGGGTGGCCACTGGCCCGGGCGGCTCGCCCCGTGGTGCGTCGACCTGCGGCGAACGCTCGCCGGCGCGGCCGCGGCCGCTGCGATCCGGGCCGACGACACCGGATGAGGTCGCGCCGGCGCGTGGCTCCGGGCGTGCGGCTCCGGCCCCGGGGGGCGCCGTGCCGGTCGCCGGCACCCGTGCCAGGCTGCGCGGCGGCTCGGCTGCCGGATCCGGGTGCTCGGCCAGCAGCACCAGCCGCCGGGTCGTCCGGCTGCCGCAGCCCAGGTGCAGGTACACCGTGACCACCGGCTCGTTCAGGACGATGCTGGACCGCACGCGAACGACGGCGCCGGAACTCGCCGGCGCGATGTCGGCGGAGAGGCGCCCGCGGTCGATGCGGGTGTCGCCATAGAACACGTCGGCTTCGGCGCATTCCGGCAGGCTTTCACTGGCCAGATCGAACTGCACCGGCACCGTGATGTCCAGCGAGCGACCGATCAGGGCCACACCCTGGGCACGGCCGACGGACATCGCCCAGCCCCCGCCGGCGACGGCGCAGGCGGCAATGGCGACCGCCAGGCGTCGGGGGCGAAGGACGAGCTTCATGGATCGTGAATTCTCCCACAGGCGAGCTGACGCGAAGCCCCGAAAAGGGTGCCGGATAATCCCCAAATGCAAACTCGCTACACCACCGTCGGCGTCGTGGGCGCCGGGGCCATGGGACGCGGCATCGCCCAGATCGCCGCCCAGGCAGGCAGCCGTGTGCGGCTGTTCGACACGCAACCGCAGGCGATCCAGCGCGCGTTGCAGGACATCGGCGGCCAATGGGATCGGCTTCAGGACAAAGGCCGCATGGATGCCGCCGCAGTCGCCGCGTGCAAGGAGCGCCTGTCCGGCGCCAGTGCGCTGGGCGAGCTCGCCGACTGCGATCTGGTGGTCGAGGCGGTGATCGAGCGCCTGGACGTCAAGCAGGACGTGTTCGGCCAGCTCGAGGCCGTCGTCGCGCCGACTGCCGTCCTGGCCACCAACACCTCCTCGCTGTCGGTCACGGCGATTGCGGCCACGCTGAAGCATCCTGGGCGCTTCGCGGGCTACCACTTCTTCAACCCGGTGCCGCTCATGAAGGTGGTCGAGGTGGTCGCCGGCCTCAAGACCGATCCCGCGGTGTGCGAAGGCCTGGCGGCGTACGCGCGCCAGATGGGCCACACGCCTGTCCAGGCGCAGGACACGCCCGGCTTCATCGTCAACCACGCGGGCCGCGGCTACGGCACCGAAGCGCTGCGCATCGTCGGTGAAGGCGTGGCCGATTTCGCCACCATCGACCGCATCCTGCGCGATCAGGCCGGCTTCAAGCTCGGACCCTTCGAGCTGATGGACCTCACGGCGCTGGACGTCTCGCACCCGGTGATGGAGTCGATCTACCGGCAGTACTACGACGAGCCGCGTTACCGGCCGAGCGTCATCACGGCGCAGCGGCTGGCCGGCGGCATGGTCGGCCGCAAGTCGGGCGAAGGCTTCTACCGCTACGCCGATGGCAAGGCACAGGTGCCGGGCGAGGCTGCTGCGCCGGTGGTCGAGGAGATTCCGCCGGTCTGGGTGTCGACCCGGGCGGCCCGCCGCCAGGAGCTCTACCAGCTGCTCAAGGACCTGGGCGCCCGCATCGAGACGGGCCAGTCGCCCTCCTCCAGCGCGCTCACGCTGGTCGCGCCGCTCGGCTTCGACGTCACGACGGTCGCGGTCGTCGAGCGCCTCGACCCTGCCCGCACCGTCGGCATCGACATGCTGATCGACGACGCCGCCACCAAGCGGCGCGTGCTGGCCACCAATCCGGCCACCCGGGCCGACATGCGGGATGCCGCGCACGCGCTCTTCGCGCGCGACGGCAAGGCGGTCAGCGTGGTCCGCGACTCCGCCGGTTTCGTCACGCAGCGCGTGGTGGCCACCATCGTGAACATCGCCTCCGACATCTGCCAGCAGCGCATCTGCAGCCCGCAGGACCTGGAGACCGCGGTGACGCTCGGCCTCGGATATCCCATGGGGCCGCTGGCCATGGGCAACCGCTGGGGCCCGGCCAACGTGCTCGAAGTGCTGTTCAACATGCAGACCGTCTACGGCGACCCGCGCTACCGTCCCAGCCCGTGGCTGCGCCGCCGGGGGGCGATCGGGCTGTCGCTGCTGCAAGAGGAATCCTGACCGCCATGCCCGCCGAACTGAAAAGCGTCACGCAGGCCGGCACCATGGTGCTGACCATCAGCAACCCCGAGATGCGCAACGCGCTCGGCCCGGAGATGTATGCGGCCGGAGTCGAGGCGCTGAACGTCGCGGAGCGGGCCGCGGAGGTCCGCAGCGTCGTCATCACCGGCGAGGGACGATTGTTCTGCGCCGGCGGGAACCTCCAGCGGCTGCAGGCCAATCGCGAGCAGGCACCGGAGGTGCAGGCCCGCAGCATCGAGGGCCTGCACGACTGGATCGAGACGATCCGCAGTTTCCCCAAGCCCGTCATCGCGGCCGTCGAAGGCCCGGCGGCCGGCGCCGGCTTCTCGCTCGCACTGGCCTGTGACCTGATCGTGGCGGCGTCCACATCGGTGTTCGTGATGGCGTACAGCAACGTGGCGCTGTCGCCCGACGGCGGCGCGACCTGGTCGCTCGGCCGGGCTTTGCCCCGGCAGTTGGCCGCCGAACTTCTGCTTGGCGGCGAGCGCATCGGCCCCGACCGGCTGCATGCGCTTGGCGTCGTCAACCGCGTGGTCCCGGAAGGCACGGCCCTGGCCGAGGCGCTCGCACTGGCCGCTCAGCTGAACGACAAGGCGCCCAACGTGCTGGCCAGCATCAAGGACCTGCTCAACGAGGCCGGGGCTGCCAGCCTGCACGAACAACTCGGGGCAGAGCGCGACCACTTCGTGCGCAACCTGCACCATCCCAACGCCGGCATCGGCATCGCCGCCTTCCTCGCCAAGGACAAGCCGCGGTACAGCTGAGCGCGCCGCGCGCCATGCCCTGCCGCGCGGGTGACAACCCTGAGCGGCGCGCCCCGTCCCGCGCGCGACAATCCGCGCGCGCACCAGTCACTGACAGGACAGCTCATGGACGAGCCCATTCTTACCATCGAGGAACGCGAGGCCATCAACGGTGGTCGCTGGTTCTCCTCGCTCTCACCATCGCTGCGGCACGACATTCTTCGATGCGCTTTCGTCAGACGCTACCGGGACGGCGACCTGATCGCCGCGCGCGGCGACCCGCCCGAGGACTGGATCGCGTGCGCCAAGGGCGCCGTGCGGGTGAGCTCGACCTCGGTGTCCGGCAAGCAGATCACGCTGACCTACGTCGAGCCGGGCATCTGGTTCGGCGACGTCGCCATCTTCGACGGCGACCGGCGCACGCACGACGCCTATGCGCATGGCGACACCACCATCCTGTGCGTGGCCAAGGCGGATTTCCGCAAGATCCTGGCCAGCCACGTCGAGCTGTACGAGGCGATGCTGCGGCTGCATGCACGCCGCATCCGCCAGCTGTTCGGACTGGTGGAGGATCTCAACACGCTTCCGCTGCGCTCGCGGCTGGCCAAGCAGCTGACGCACCTGGTGCGCAGCTACGGCGTTCCTTCGCTGGCCGACGGCCGCGAGATGCGCATCGGCCTGCACCTCGCGCAGGAAGAACTTGCACAGCTGCTGGGCGCATCGCGCCAGCGCGTCAACCAGGAACTCAAGGCGATGGAACGCGAGGAAGTGATCCGCATCGAGCCCGGCGGGCTGGTGGTGCGCAACCGGGACGCGCTTCTGCGCATCGTGGAGGCTGAGAGCTGATGGCCGATTTCGACCACTTCGTCGGCACCCGTCCGGTCTCGGACAAGCATGCGTTCGACGTCGCGGCGCTCACCGCCTGGCTCGAAGCGAACCTGCCCGGCTTCCGCGGGCCGCTCACCGTCGAGATGTTCAAGGGCGGGCAGTCCAACCCGACCTACAAGCTCACCACCCCCGGCGCCAGCTACGTCATGCGCGCCAAGCCCGGGCCGGTGGCCAAGCTGCTGCCCTCGGCACACGCGGTCGAGCGCGAGTTCGCGGTGATGAGCGGCCTGGCCGGCACCGACGTGCCGGTGCCGCGCATGCACTGCCTGTGCGAGGACGAGTCCATCATCGGCCGTGCCTTCTACGTCATGGAGTTCATGCAGGGCCGGGTGCTGTGGGACCAGGCCCTGCCCGGCATGACCCCCGCCCAGCGCGGCGAGATCTACGACGAGATGAACCGCGTGATCTCCGCCTTGCACACCGTCGACGTCGCCGCCCGCGGCCTGGGCGCGTACGGCAAGCCGGGCAACTACTTCGAGCGGCAGATCGGCCGCTGGAGCAAGCAGTACAAGGCTTCGGCGGATGGCGCAGGCCCCATGAGCCAGCCGATCCCGGCCATGGAAAAGCTGGTCGAGTGGCTGCCGGCGAACATTCCCGCCGCGGCCCGCGACGAAGCCCGGGTCTCGATCGTCCATGGCGACTTCCGGCTCGACAACCTGATGTTCCATCCGACCGAGCCGCGCGTGATCGCGGTCCTCGACTGGGAACTGTCGACGCTGGGCCACCCGCTGGCCGACTTCAGCTACCACTGCATGGCCTGGCACATCCCGCACGGCTCGTTCCGCGGCATCGGCGGTCTCGACCACGCAGGCCTGGGCATCCCGGCCGAGGACGACTACATCCGCCGCTACTGCGACCGCACCGGACTCGCCACGGTAGCCGACCTCAAGGCCGACTGGAACTTCTACATGGCCTACAACATGTTCCGCATCGCCGCCATCCTGCAGGGCATCGCCAAGCGGGTGGAGGCCGGCACCGCCTCCAGCGCGCAGGCGGCCGCGTCGGGCGCGAGCGCACGACCGATGGCCGAGCTGGCCTGGCAATTCGCCGAACGCGCCTGATCCCGGGCACGCCCCACCGTTTCACCGAAAGGCATCCATGGACTTCGAGTACTCCCCCAAGACACGCGAACTGCAGGCCCGGCTCCTGAAGTTCATGGACGACCACATCTACCCGAACGAGAAGGCCTACAAGCAGGAGCTCGAGGCCAACACTGCGGCCGGCAAGCGCTGGACGCCCCTCAAGCTCATCGAGGAACTCAAGCCGAAGGCCCGCGCGGCCGGGCTGTGGAACCTGTTCCTGCCGGTCGACAGCGCGGCGGCCTCGGGCTACGAGGGCGCCGGCCTGACCAACCAGGAATACGCGCCACTGGCCGAGATCATGGGACGCGTGCCCTGGTCCAGCGAGGTCTTCAACTGCTCGGCGCCCGACACCGGCAACATGGAGACCATCGCCCGCTACGGCTCCGAGGAGAACCGGGCACGCTGGCTCAAGCCGCTGCTGGAAGGCCAGATCCGCTCGGCCTTCGCCATGACCGAGCCCGAGGTCGCCTCCTCCGACGCCACCAACATCTCGACCCGCATCGAGCGCCAGGGCGACGAATACGTCATCAACGGGCACAAGTGGTGGATCTCCGGCGCCGGCGATCCGCGCTGCGCCGTGTTCATCACGATGGGCAAGACCGACCCGGAGGCTCCCCGCCACTCGCAGCAGAGCATGGTCCTGGTGCCGGCCGACGCCAAGGGCATCCGCATCGTGCGTCCGCTGAACGTCTTCGGCTACGACGACGCGCCGCACGGCCACGTCGAGATGTATTTCGAGAACGTGCGCGTGCCCGCCTCCAACATCCTGCTGGGCGAGGGACGCGGCTTCGAGATCGCGCAGGGCCGTCTCGGGCCGGGCCGCATTCACCACTGCATGCGCCTCATTGGACTGGCCGAGCGGGCGCTCGAACTGATGTGCCGGCGTTCCCTCGACCGGGTCGCCTTCGGCAAGACCGTGGCCCAGCAGACCGTCACGCAGGAACGCATCGCCGAAGCCCGCTGCAAGATCGACATGGCGCGCCTGCTCACGCTCAAGGCCGCCTGGCTGATGGACATGGCGGGCAACAAGGTGGCACGCACCGAGATCGCGATGATCAAGGTGGTGGCGCCCAGCATGGCCTGCCAGGTGATCGACTGGGCGATGCAGGCGCACGGCGGCGGTGGCGTCAGCGACGACTTCCCGCTCGCTTCGGCGTACGCGGGCGCCCGCACGCTGCGCTTCGCGGACGGCCCGGACGAAGTGCACCGCAACGCGATCGCCAAGTGGGAACTGGGCAAGTACGGCAGCTACGGGCGCGATGCCCAGGCGGCGGTGACCCGCGGCGCATGACACGCGCCGGATGAGCCGCACACGGTGAGCGCGGCGCCGGACGCTAGCGGCTGCCGGCGGCCGCGAAGCACTCCAGCGCGCTCTCGGCGGCCGCCGTGAAGATGCCGGTGGCGTGGCGCAGCCCCGCCAGGCCGCCCGGCCCCTGCTGCATGCGCAGGTAGACCTTGCCGCCGCGCAGGGCCAGCACGAACGGAACCGCCGGAGCGAGGCCTGGCGCAGGCCAGCCGAGCATCCTCTGCACGAGGTCGTCGTGCAGCCACGCCGGCGCATGCTGCGGCTTGGAGGCGAGCACCGCCCAGTGTGCCCACAGCGAACGCGGCGCGCTCTCCCAGGCCACGTCCTCGTACATGGCCAGCCACCGCATCTCCTCGGTCATGCCGCCGCCCACCGCCGTCTGCAGCGAATCGGTGCACACCGAGTACGCCTCGTTCTCGAGCGCGTCCTTCAGCACGCGGTTCATCACCACGACCGACACCTCCGGGTCGACGCCCAGCTCCGCACGCGCGCGCAGCTCGTCGCCTTCGATGAACGGGCGGCTCGGTCGGCCGACCTCCAGCCGCCACGGTCGCCCGCCCACCGTGCCCTTGAGGGAGAACACGACCCCGGGCGCACGGCTGCCGAAGCTCAGGCCCTGGCTCGCCGCCCAGACCGACACGGGGCCGAGGGCGGGCGCTTCGGAGGCCGCGCCTTCGGCGTCGTGCAGGGAAGGCCGGGAATGGGCGTTGCGCGTGAACGCCTTGCGAAGCCGGTCGAACATCGAATCTCCGGTTGGCCTACAGTGGTCGGATTATCAATTGCAACAAGCGGAAACGGAGCGCGACAATGATCGAAGTGTTCAGCTGGCCGACCCCGAACGGCCACAAGGTCCACATCCTGCTGGAAGAGCTGGGTCTGCCGTACAGGGCCGTTCCCATCGACATCGGCGCGGGCGACCAGTTCCGGCCCGAGTTCCTGGCGATCAGCCCCAACAACAAGATCCCCGCGATCACCGACCCGGACGGTCCCGATGGCCAGCCCATCTCGCTGTTCGAATCCGGCGCGATCCTGCTGTACCTGGCTGGCAAGACGGGCCGCTTCCTGCCCCCCGGCTTGCGCGAGCGCTATGAAGTGCTGCAGTGGCTGATGTTCCAGATGGGCGGTGTGGGCCCGATGCTCGGACAGAACCACCACTTCCGGCAGTACGCGCCGGAGAAGCTGCCCTACGCCATCGACCGCTACACCAATGAAGCCCGGCGCCTGTACGGCGTGATCGACCGGCGCCTGGCCACCAGTGCCTGGCTCGGAGGCGCGGAGTACTCCATCGCGGACATCGCCACCTGGCCCTGGCTGCGCAACTGGAAGAACCAGGGCATGGAACTGTCGGAGCACCCGCACCTGGAGCGCTGGTTCCGCACGATCGAGGCCCGCCCGGCGGTACAGCGCGGCGTGCAGGTCCTGGCGGACCTGCGCAAGCCCATCCACGATGACAAGTCGCGCGAGATGCTCTTCGGCAAGACCCAGTACCAGCGGCGTTGACGATCGCGTCAGGCCCGGGCGCGTGCAAGGCCCGCGGCCCGCGGGTTTGCCCTTGGCAGCAGCCCGTCTGGCGCGCCTAGGATGGTTCAGGCTTCCGATGGTCGGGAGCCGCCAGATGGTGAGGAGACGGCGATGAAGACGAACCGACTGCTGGCAGCGCTGCTGCTGGCCGGCCTGGCCACGGGCGTGGCCGCACAGGCCGGCAGGGACAACCTGTCCAACCTGAAGCAGATGAAGGTCTCGAACGTGGACCTCAACATCCCGCCGGTCCCGCAGACCGGCCGCAATGCCGACGCGATCCGGGCGAACCTGAAGAACGTGAAGCTGCCGCCCGGCTTCAAGATCGACCTGTACGCGGTGGTGCCCGACGCCCGGCACATGGCGGTCGCGCCCAGCACCAACATGCTGTTCGTCGGCACGCGCAAGACCACCGTGTGGGCCGTGACCGACCGCAACGGCGACGGCGTGGCCGACGAAGTCAAGCCGTTCGCGCCCTCGCTGCAGTTCAAGGTGCCCAACGGCGTCTGCTGGACGCGCGACGGCTTCCTCGTGGTCGCCGAGCACAATCGCGTGCTCAACTTCCCGGCGGCCGAGTTCTTCTACGAAGGCCCCGACGTGGCGGTGATCGAACTGGTGCCGCAAGGCAAGCTGATCTCGCCGGAAGACGAGTCGTACAACCACGGCGCCCGCACCTGCCGCGTGGCCGATGACGGCACCCTCTACATCACGCTGGGCCAGCCGCACAACGTGCCTCCGGAGGAGAAGTTCGCCAGCTATGCCAGCCAGGGCATCGGCGGGATCGTGCGGATGAATGCGATGGACGGCAGCAAGCGCGAGGTGTTCGCGCTCGGGGTGCGCAACTCCGTGGGCATGGACATCAATCCGAAGGACAAGACCATCTGGTTCACCGACAACCAGACCGACGGCCTCGGGGACGAGGTCCCGCCCGGCGAGCTCAATCGCGCGACCAAGGCCGGCCTGCATTTCGGCTACCCGTACTGGAACGGCAAGTTCAAGGTCGCGGGCTCGGCGGCCGCGCCGGAGCTGAAGAACATGAAGGAGCCGGCCAACGCCGTGTTCCCGCAGGCGGAGTTTCCCGCCCACCAGGCGCAGCTGGGCATGGCGTTCTACACCGGCGGCATGTTCCCGCCCAGGTACCAGGGCGGCGCGTTCGTGGCCGCGCATGGCTCCTGGAACCGCACCAAGCCCACCGGCGCGCTGGTGAACTTCGTGCCGATCAAGGCCGACGGCACGGCAGGCCAGCCGGAGGTGTTCGCCGAGGGATGGCTCGACGGCACCGGCGTCTACAAGGGCCGGCCGGTGGATGTCGCGCCAATGAAAGACGGCTCGCTCCTGATCTCCGACGACTTCGCCGGCGCGATCTACCGCGTCACCTACGCACCCAACTGACCACAGGGCCGCGCCAGCGCACCATCCGCGCCGGCGCGGCCGCCAGGTCGCTGCAGTCGAACCATGCGCCACATCCTTTCCTTCTGCATCGCCCTCGCGGTGGCGGGCACCGGACACGCGGCCGACGCCGCTGCCGGCAGGAGCAAGGCCGCCATGTGCGCCACCTGCCACGGCGCCAACGGCGTGTCGGTCACGCCGGATGCCCCCAACCTGGCCGGCCAGCCGGCCCAGTACCTGACCGGCCAGCTGCGCAACTACCGCAGCGGCAAGCGGCCGCACGAGGTGATGGCGGTGGTCGCCAAGCCACTGACCGACGAGGACATCGAGAACCTCGCAGCGTGGTACTCGTCACTTCGGATCCAGGTCGAGACGCCCTGAGCCGTGCGGCCTGCGCTGGGGCCTCTCGACGACAGGACCCCACCGACAGCGCCGCCCACGAGGGGCGGCCGCCCGTGCTCGGAGCCGTGCGCGTCAGTGCCCTGCCGCGCTGCCCGATGCGCCGCCCCTGCCGGACGTCGCCGACCCGCCGGTTCTGGCCAGGTCCGTCAGCAAGGTGTCGAGCCGCTGCACGTCGACCGGCTTGGTGAGGTGGACGTCGAAGCCGGCCTGCGCTGCGCGGTCGCGATCGTCGTGGCTGCCCCAGCCCGTCAGCGCCACCAGCTTGCACGCGGCCAACCGCGGGTCAGGGCTGGTGCGCAGGCGGCGGGCCACGTCGTAGCCGTTCATCCCGGGCAGGCCGATGTCCAGCAGCACGCAATCCGGCGTGAACGCGTGGGTGACCTCCAGCGCCTGCTCGCCGCTGACAGCCACCCGCGCCTCGTGGCCCTGCGCTTCCAGCAGGATTGCCAGGGTGTCGGCCGCGTCCACGTTGTCGTCCACGACCAGGATGCGCAGGCCCTGCTCCGGCAGGCCGGGCGCCGGGTCCGCGGTTGCCGCCTGGACAGCGGCCGGATGCCCTGCCGCGAGCGGGAGCGTCAGCGTGAAGGTGCTTCCATGGCCCAGCCCCGGGCTGGTGGCGGCGATGCGCCCGCCGTGCATCTCGAGCAGCTGGCGCACCAGCGCCAGCCCGATGCCGAGACCACCCTGGGCGTTGGCACGGCTGCGGTCCTCCTGCACGAACATCTCGAAGACCGAAGGCAGGATGGCGGCCTCCATCCCGGCACCGTTGTCCTGCACGCGCAGTTCGGCCTGGCCATCGCGCCTGCACAGCTGCACCTCGATGCGTCCACCGGCCGGCGTGTACTTGATGGCATTGCTCAGCAAGTTGCCCACCACCTGCGCCAGCCGGGTCGCGTCGCCCTCGACCGGCAGTTCCTCGTCCGGAAGGACGAGCTGGAGTTCATGGCGCGCGATCTCCAGGGCGGGACGGCAGCTCTCCACCGCCGCATTGACCGCCGAGCGCAGGTCGAAGCGGTGCTTCTGCAGCTGGATCTTGCCCGTGCTGATCCGGGAGATGTCCATCAGGTCGTCGATCAGACGCACCATGTGCCCGAGCTGGCGCTCCATCATCTGCAAGGTGCGGGCCGACGTGTCCGGCGAGGGCGTGCGCTGCAGCAGGCCGATGCCGGTGCGGATCGGGGCCAGCGGATTGCGCAGCTCGTGGGCCAGCACCGCCAGGAATTCATCCTTGCGGCGGTCCTGCTCGCGCAGCCGTTCGTACAGCTGCGCGTTCTCGATGCTGACCGCAGCCACCGCGGCCAGCTGCTTGAGCACGGCTTCGTCGGAGGCAGTGAATTCCCCGTCCACCTTGTCCGACAGCTGCACCAGCCCGAGGTTGGTGCCGCTGTGCCCGACCAGCGGAACGGCCAGCCAGCCGTTCATCGGCGGGTGCTCCGCGGCGTGCGGGCCGAAGCCACGCCAGGCCGGGTGGGCCTCGAGCTCCGCCTGCGTCATGCGGGCCGCGGTGTTGGTGCGGCACACCTCCGCGTAGATGCCCGTGCCATCGGGGGCGCCCACGTAGTCGCGCCAACGGTCGTACTTGGGCGAGAGCGACACGGCGTTGATGGCCTGCGACCAGTCTCCGCCCACGGTGAGCGAGGTGACGGACTGGTGCGCGCCGATCAACTCGCGCGCCTCGTCGGTCAGCAGGCGCGCCAGGGCGTCGACCGACAAGGTGCGGTTCAGCTGCTGCGACACCGTGGCCACCCGCGCCATCAGGTCGGCGCGCCGCTGTTCGCGGCCGAGATCGCCGGCCAGGCGCTGCTCGTCCTGCTTGAAATCGGTGACGTCGCGCGTCGTGCCGGCCACGGCTTCCACCCGCCCCTGCGCGTCCAGCACGGGCACGAGGATGTAGTCGTACACGCGCGGGCCGAAGGCCCCCTCGAAGGGCACCTGGCCCCGGACGCTGCGGCCGGTGGCCTTGACCTCCTCGATCTCGCGGTCGTGCATCGCCGCGTGCCACTCCGGATAGCCGAGCTCCCGGCAGGTGCGCCCGATCGCCTCGTCCCAGGTGCGGCCCCACATCTGGAGCAGGACCTGGTTCGCGTAGACGAACCGGTGCTCCAGGTCGAACACGTACGCCAGGTCGGGCGTGTTCGACAGGATCGTCTCGTACAGGCGCTTGCGCTGCTCGGACTCCTCGCGCACGCGGTGCAGTTCGGCCGCCTTGTCCTGCGCGTCCAGCTGCTGGCCGATCAGGTCGGCGAACGCGCGGAACATCGCCACGGAGGGCTGGCCTGTCAGGCGCGCGGGCGCGGGATCGATGGCGCAGAGCGTCCCGAAGAACTCGCCGTCCCGCCGGTAGATCGGCACCGAGATGTAGCTGCGAAAGCCATACATCGCCGGCGTGTGGTGGGTGCGGAAATGCGGATCGGCGGCGACGTCGTCGATCACCACGGCTTCACCGCTCTGGCGGATCTCGTTGCAGATGGTGGTCTGCAACTGGAGCTCGCCGCCCACACCGAGACCGAAGGCGATCTCGTCGCGGACCGCACAGCAGATCCACTGCTGGTCGGTCACGCGGGCGACGGCGGCGAAGCCCATCCCGGTCGTGCGCGTGAGCACTTCGAGGATGAGCGGAACGGCATCGATCGACGCCACCGCCTCGATGTCCTGCTGAAGACTGCCCGTACCCATCTGTGTCCAGTGTATCGGCTGACAGGCTCAGCAATGGACAGGTCGAAGCGATCGACCCGGCTGCCGCGTGGACTTCATTCCCCATGCATGGTCGGCCCCTGCCGAGGGGCGGGGACCGCCGGAAGGGTCCTTCTCCTATCGCGCTCTCTGGGCACGACCTACAGCCGGTAGGTGCCTGTCCCGCTACCGTGGCGCCATCGCATCCACTGGAGACCCCATGTCCGACGACAAGACGAAATCGCAAGGCCAGGACCGCCAGCGCATCAACGTGCACGAGGACTACGAACTGCGCGACTGGAGCAGGAGCCTGGGCGTGACGCCCGAGCGCCTCAAGGAAGCCGTCCAGGCAGTGGGCGACCGTGCCGAGAAGGTGCGCGAGTACCTGCAGTCCGACAAGCCGCGCTGACCATGTTCCAGATCGGAGGGAGCGGTTCGCCGCCGCCGGCCGAGCGCAAGCGACCGCCCGCCGCCAGGAAGCCGCCCCTGGTGGCGGTGACGGTCAGGCTCGAGCCCAGGCAGCGGGAGAAGCTCGAGCTGCTCGGCGGCGACACGTGGCTGCGTGACCAGATCGACCGCGCGACCTTCGATGCCCCGGCGGGCGAATGAACCGGCCCAGCGAAAAGCCGGACCCGGGCCGGCACGAGCAGCCCTCGCCCAGCCGCCCCGGTCCGCGCGAGCAGCGCCAGCCGGCGCCGCCGTCGCGCACACCGCCCGAGGAGGTGCCCGGCCCCGCTCAGCCGGCGTGATGCGGGGCCTCTTCTGCCCCGAATCCTGACGGCGCCGTCAGGGTTCGCGCGCCGCGTCCCACGCCCGTCGAGAAGTCCTCGGCGCTGTTGTTTGTGCGCCTCCCGCCCGCGCGATCTACGGGATGTTCTCTAGGGTCCAACCCCTAGATCCTGGGTAGACTCACTGTCGAGCTGTGCCACCCCATCGATGCACGGCAAGACGAGGGAAAACCCATGAAGAGACTGCTAGCCGTCGCCGCCCTGGCGTTCGCAGGTGCCGCGTTGGCTGCCGGCGCCAAGGATGGTTCCGAGATCGTGATCGGCCAGGTGGCCCCCCTCACGGGCACCATCGCCGGCACCGGTGATGAATACGTGGCCGGCGGCGCTGCCTACTTTGCGCACGTGAACGCCAGCGGCGGCATCGGCGGACGCCGCATCCGCGTGGTCGTCAAGGACGACAGCTACAAGCCCGAACAGACCCTGGCCCTCACCCGGGAGCTGCTCGAGAAGGAGCAGCCGCTCGCCCTGTTCGGCTTCGTCGGCACCGGCAACGTCCTGGCGCTGAACAAGAACCGCGTCCTCGAGGACGCCGGCATCGCCCTGCTGGCACCGTACACCGGCGCGCTGGACCTGCGCGAGCCGATGAACCCGCACATCTTCCACGTGCGCGCCAGCTACTCGGACGAGACCGCTCGCATGGTCGAGCAGCTGTCCACGCTGGGCCTGCGCAAGTTCGCGGTGTTCTACCAGGACGACCCGTTCGGCAAGAGCGGACTGGCCGGCGCCGAGAGCGCCATGCGCAAGCTGGGCCAGAAGCTGGTGGCCAGCGGCGCCTACGACCGCACCAAGCCCGAGGAAGTCGACGCCGCGGTCGCCGCCATCGCACCGGCCGCCCCCGAGGCCGTCATCATGGTGTCGGTCAACCGCGCCTCGTCCGCGTTCATCAAGAAGCTGCGCGCCCAGGGCAGCAACGCCCGGATGTTCAGCATCTCGGTGGTGAACTTCAAGGAGCTGCTGAAGAACGCCGGCGAGGACGTGGTCCGTGGCGTCGGCATTTCGCAGGTGATGCCCTTCCCCTACGCGCCGCAGATCCCGGTGGTGCGCGAGTTCCAGCAGATGATGGCCAAGTACCAGCCCGGCAAGGTCGTCTCGTACGCAAGCATCGAGTCGTACATCGCGGCCAAGGTCCTGGTCGAGGCGATCCGCCGCGCCGGCCCGAACCCGACGCGCGCCGGCGTGATGACGCAGCTGGAGAAGATGAACGATTACGACACCGGCGGCTTCCCGATCAGCTTCTCGCGCGAGAACCGCGTCGGATCGAAGTTCGTCGAAGTGACCGTCATCGGCCAGAACGGCAAGCTGATGCGCTGACCGACACGGCAGGGGCCCCGCCCCTGCCCTCGCCGTCACCAAGCTCCGATCTTCGCGGCGCCCCCAGGGGCGCCGCGCCACTTTCGCGCTCAGGGCGAACGATGCAGCCGCGGCGCCGACAGCGCCTGGATGTTGTCGCGGATCGCCTGGTCCACATCCTTCCACCGCCCTGCCAGCTGCCGCGTGATGAGCAGCTTCTCCAGCGCCTTCAGCTCGGCGGCGCTCGGCGCCACCTTGATCTGCGCGATGGCGGCGGCCGGGTTCCCGGCGCGCAGCAGCGCTAGGATCTTGTCAGGCCAGGCACTGGATCGTGGCACGGCGGGTCCTCTGGTTGGATCGGACCGCCATTGTCCCTCCTCGGCTCGCCCGGCACGCATCACCTGAACACCAGGCCCGACAGGCGCCAGGCCAGCGCATTCCGGAACGACCGCCGGCGTGCCAGCAGCGACAGCGCCATGTTGCGGGCGCCGCTCAGCGCCGGTGGCGCGACCGCCAGCCCGGTGAGCCGTCCGGCCAGCGACACCACCTGGCGCGCGACAACCTGCCGCTGGCGTCCATAGCGGTCGAGCGCCTGGTCGTCGCCGGCCAGCGCCGCCGCAAGGGCCTCGGCCAGCGCGATCGCATCCTGGATGCCCACGTTCATCCCCTGTCCGCCCGCCGGGCTGTGGACATGCGCCGCATCGCCGGCCAGCACGACGCGGCCGGTGCGATACGTGTCCGCCACCCGGTGGTGGACGCGGAAGCGGGATCCCCAGAGCACCTCGGCCACGAGGGCCCGGCCCACCCCGGGGCCGCGCGCGTCCAGCAGCTGCTGCACATCGGCGCGACCGGGCGACGCGGGTGCGTCGTCGGTGGCGGCCACGATGCGGTGGATGCCGCCCGGCAGCGGTGCGACCACGACCATGCCCGCCGGCGAGAAGAACAGCACCACTTCGCGCGGTGGCACCTCGGCACCGGCCTCGAATCGGACGTCCGCGAGGACGAAGGACTGGGCCTGCGTGCCGCCGGAAAACCCGATTCCGGCCTGCTGCCGCACGGCGCTGTGCATTCCGTCGGCGCCCACGAGGAACCGGAACCGTGGCCGGCTCCCGTCATCCAGGATCGCCGTGACGCCCTCGGCGTCCTGGGTGAACGACTGCAGCGCCAGGGGCCGACGGACCTGCACCCCCGCCTCGCGCGTCCGCTGCAGCAGCACCGCTTCGGTCACCTCCTGCGACACCATGAGCGCGTACGGATACCGCGTGGGCAGCGTGGTGAAGTCGATCGGCACCAGGACCCGGTCGCGGTCGCGGACGGTGAAGCGCCCAGCCTGCAGGCCTGCGCCGACGAGGCGCTCCGTCACGCCCAGCGGCTCGAGCACTTCGAGCGTCCGGGCATGGACGACGGCCGCACGCGTCGTGTTCGCTCCCTCGGCCTGCCGATCGACGATCGCCGTGCGGATGCCGCGCACCGCCAGCGCCGCCGCGAGCGCCAGGCCGGTGGGACCCGCGCCCACGACGAGCACATCGGCATCGGGCGTGGATGGTTTCGTGTCGGACATGGCTGTGTTCCTCCCCGGTGCCAGCGGAAGGCCGGACCGGCCGGCCCTAGAATGTCAACGTCTGTTGATTTTGACCGGCATCGCAGAAAAGTCAACGCATGTTGAAAAAAGAGACGTCACGGGCACCCGAGCCTCCCGAGCCGCTGCGCAAGTCGCAGCGCACGCGCGCGGCCATCCTCGACGCGGCCCGCCGCCTGTTCGCCGAACGCGGCCCCGCCGGCACCACGGTGCGCGACATCGCGGCCGCCGCCGGCGCGGACCCCGCCCTGGTGGTGCGCTACTTCGGCAGCAAGGAGGCACTTTTCGTCGCCGCCACCCACTTCGAGCTCCATCTTCCGGACCTCGACGCAGGGGCGCCGGGCAGCGAAGGCGAGACGCTGGTGCGCCACTTCTTCGAGGTGTGGGAACACGGTCCGTCGGCACCCGCCATGACGATCCTGCTGCGCTCGGCCGTCGCCGACGCCGCCGCGGCCGAGACAATGCGGCAGGTCTTCGCGCAGCAGTTGATGCCGGCCGTGCGCCGCAGCTGCCCCGGACCGGACGCCTCCCGGCGCGCCGGCCTGATCGCCAGCCAGATGCTGGGCGTGGCGCTGTGCCGCTACATCCTCAAGATCCCCGCCATGGCGACCGCGTCGCCGGACGACCTGGTGCCGCTGCTGGCGCCGGTCCTCCAGCGGTACCTCACCCAGCCTGTCTGACGGTGCGTCAGGCCAGCGCGGCGCGCAGCGACTTGGTCAGCAGCGACGCCGTGAAGGGCTTGGGCAGCACCGGGTCCTGGAAGGACGCCACCCGCTCCAGCTGGTCGGAGTAGCCCGTCATGTACATCGTTCTGATCCGGGGCCAGCGTTCGCGCACCTTCTCGGACAGCTCCACCCCCCCCATCCCGTTGGGCATCACCAGGTCGGTCAGCAGCAGGTCGGGCGCCGGGGCCTGCTCTTTCTCGAGGTACTGGATGGCGGCGCCGCCTTCCGGGCAGTGCACGACGGAGCAGCCCAGGTCCTCCAGCATGCGGGCGACCGCCTGCGCGACATCGGCGTTGTCCTCGACCAGCAGCACGCGCTTGTCGAAGTTCGGGGCTCCCGCCGCGGCGGCCTCCTGGGCGGCTCCGGCAGGCGCGACCGGCAAGGCCAGCGTCACGACGGTGCCCACGCCCCGCGTGCTCTCGATCCGGGCCTCCCCGCCCGCCCGCGCACACAGCGAATGCACCTGGGCCAGGCCCAGGCCCGTGCCCTTGCCGATGGCCTTGGTGGTGAAGAAGGGATCGAACGCCCGTCGCAGAACACCGGGGTCCATCCCCTCGCCGTCATCGGCGGCCCGGACCAGCACCCGGGTCGTCGACGCCGCCGGATCGGCCGACGCGGCCAGGGTGAAGCTGCCGCCCTCGGGCATCGCATCCCGGGCGTTGACGGCCAGGTTCAGCACGGCCAGCTCCAGCTCGGCCTGGTCGACCAGCACCGCCGGCGTGCCGGGATCCACCGTGATCGCCAGGGCGATCCCGCTGCCCAGCACCGGCTTGAGCAGGTCCGCCAGCCGGGGCAGCTGGTCCTGCAGGACGATGCTCTCGGGCTTGAGCGGCTGGCGGCGCGTGAAGGCGAGCAGTTGCCGCGTCAGCTTGGTGGCGGACTCGAGCGCGCGGCCGATCGCATTGAGCGAGCGCTCGTCCTTGGCGGCTGCTCCACGCCGCAGCAGGTGCAGGTTGCCTGCGATCACCATCAGCGCGTTGTTGAAGTCGTGGGCCACGCCGCCGGTCAGCCGCCCGAGCGCCTCGAGCTTCTGCGACTGCAGGAGCGCCTCCTCGGCCTGCCGCCGGGCGGTCACTTCCTGCTGCAGCTGGGCCGTCACCTCGGCGGACCGGCGGGTGCTGCGCACCGTGCAGTACGCGAAGTACGACAGCAGCAGGATGGGCAGCACCGCGAACGCGGCCGTGCGGGCCATCTCGCGGACCCAGGCCGCCCGGACCGTCGCGACATCCTTGGCCACCGCGACCCAGACCGGGTAGCCGGCCAGGGGCCGGAAGGTGACCAGCCGCTGCGTGCCATCCAGCGCCGGCAGCACGGTCGCCGTGGCGCCGCGCGGGGAGCTCGCCTGCAGCTGCCGCACCGTGCCCTCGCTGACGCGGTCCGGCATCGCCGGCAGGACGGGCCAGCGTGAATAGAGTGCGCCGTCCTCCCGCAGCAGCGCGACCGCCAGGCCAGGCTCCGTCTGCGCCAGCTCGCCGTGGAAGTTCGAGAAGTAGCTCGAGAAGATGGCGACCGTGACCACGCCGAGGAACCGGCCGGCCCGGTCGTAGCGGCCACGGCTGATGTTGAAGAACCGCTCGCCTTCCTGGGTCATGACGCCGCTGGCGAACACCCCGCCGCGCGACGCCTGGTGCCACTGGAAGTACGGCCGCCCGGACACGTTGAAGCCAGCCGGCCCGCGCGCCGCCCGGCTGCCGACCAGGGCGCGGCCATCGGGACCGAACACCCAGATGGACTGGATCTGCGGGCGGCTCTTGGTGAGGGCCTGCAGTTCGGCGTGCAGGGCGTCGGCGTTGCCTTCGACCTGTTCGGGGCTGGCGCCGTCGGTCAACCGCAGCACCAGCTGCAGCAGGCTCTCGTTGGTGTCGAACACCCGCTGCGCATGTTCCTGGGCGACGCTGGCGTTGCGCTGCAGGCCGGTGTGCGCATCCTCGTCCAGATCGAGGTAGCGCCACACCGCAAATGCAACGAACGCCCCCACGGTCATGACCACACAGGCGAGCAGGAACAGCCGGAGGGTGGAGAGACTGGCAGTGGGGAGCCCGGGTTTGCGGCTGCGCAGCCAGCGGAAGAGTCGATGCTCGGCGTTGGAGGGCATGGGGGTGCGCTCCTTCTCGCGCGGTTCACGGCTCGACCGGGATCATAGCCAAGGTCGCCCACCGCTGGCTGGCGGCGACCGGCGCGGCGCCGGTGTGCACGGCCGCTTCCACCGAGACGTCTTGATGAGCTGGCCGGGACGGGCGTGCGGCGCCTGTCCGGCCAGCGCGATCGCCCGCGGCCGTTGCGGATCGCCAGTCTCCGCGCAGGTGCAGATGCACGTGCACCTGAAGGTTCAGGTTCCGGAGCAGCGCTTGGACGTGCGCTCAGACCATCTTGGCACTGTCCAGGACGACATCGCACGCGCCGGCAGGCTCTGCAGACATCTCATAGCCGAACGGAGCCAGCGCGACCACCAGCTTCGAGAGCTGCTCCTGATTGGGCACGGTGAGCTGGGTCACGACGACGCCGTCGCGCACCATGCAGACGGTCCATCCCGGGCCGAAGCGCGGCGGGCCCTCGAGAACTCCTGCAACGACGGCGCGGATCTCTTCCGGCAGGTGGTCCAGGTTCGATTCCATGTGCAGACGATATCGGACTGCCGGCGAAGCCGTGCTGCTGACTTGTCGCTCTTTCACGCCGGACAGTTTCGACACGGCTGTTCCTCGCACGGGTCTCCTGCTGGACCCGGCGGACGCCGCAGGCCAGTGACGGGGAACGCCCCGAGCCAGGACGCGACCGCAAGGTGCTTCCCCGGCCGGGTGCCGTCGATTCAGGAGGCCACCCCTGCACGCCCGTCGCGCAGCTCGCCCCTGGCCTGCCGCAGCACCGAGGCCCCGCCCCAGATCGCCAACACGGCCATGAGGCCGGCCACGGCCAGGTCCGGCCACGCGGACCGGGTGCCGAACACGCCCAGCGCTGCCAGCATCACCGCGACGTTCCCGATCGCGTCGTTGCGCGAGCAGATCCAGGCCGAGCGCTGGTTCGCGTCCCCGCCGCGGTGCCGGTAGAGCAGAAGGGCGACGCCGATGTTCGCGGCCAGCGCCAGCAAGCCCACCAGCCCCATCGTGATCGGCTCGGGCGTCCCGCCGGTCGCAGCCGTCCACGCCGCGCGGCCGAGCACGACAGCGCCGAACGCCACCATGCAGGCGGCCTTGACCAAGGCGGCCTTGGCACGGACCGACAGGGCCATGCCCAGGACGGCGAGCGACAGCGCGTAGTTCGCCGCGTCGCCGAGGAAGTCGATGGAGTCGGCCATCAGCGACACAGACCCGGAGCTGACGGCCGCGGCCAGCTCGGCGACGAACATCCCCCCGTTGACTGCCAGGGCGATCCACAGGGCCGTGCGCAAGCGTGGATCGGCGGCAGGTTGGGCAGGGGCGCAGCAATGGGCGGACATCGGTTTCTCCTTGGGAATGGCGATTGGAAACCCCGTCGCGGGGGCGGGGTCAAGCACGGCAGTGGCGCTTGTGCGGCCGCCGCCGTGCAGGGGCCCTGTCACATCACTTCTTCGTGCCGTGCCCGCGCCCGGCCAGGAAGGCGTCGAAGGCGGCGATTTCCTTCTTCTGCGCGGCAATGATCTCGCGCGCCATCGCCTTCATCGTCGCGTCCTTCCCATGGCGCAGCTGGTGCTGCGCCATGTCGATGGCACCCTGGTGGTGGACCTTCATCATCATGGCGAAGTCGACGTCCACGTCTCCCGTGGACGGCATGGCGGCCATCGCCTCGTCGTTCTTCTTCATCATGGCGTGCATGTCCATGGCGCCATGGTGGCTGGGCTGCTCGCCATGGGCGCCGTGGCCGGCGTCGTGGCCTTGTGCAAGGGCGGAGCCCGTCAGGGTGATGGCGACGGCGATGGCCGTCCAGCGTGCGCTGAGGGATTTCAAGGTGATCTCCTGGATCGTTCGTCCGACTGTGTACCAGGCACTGTGCACCTTCCCACCGGGGGAAAGTCAACAGGCCTGGCCCTTCGCCGCGCGCTTGCAGGCGCGCCATGGGACCTGTCAACATTGACAGGGGGGCCGGCGCGGGGGCCCCGCACCGGCCGATGTGGGCGGCCAGAATGTTGATGTGACTTCCCTGCCCTCGCCCGTCCTTTCTGCGCGTGACTGGCGGCGAGGGCGCGACGCCGGCAGGCGCTTCCCGATCGAGCCGATCGCCGTTGCGAGGCCACCACGCGTGGCGGAGGTCACGTGCGGGACGAGCGTCGAGAGATCGTCGTCGACGCCCGAGCGTGCTCCGTGGCAGCTGCACTGAAGCAGGGCTCCTGCCGCCCCCGGCGGCGCGCCATGTCCGGTGAGCGGCCATGCGGCGCGGGTCGCCGGGAGCGATACGCTGCACTGGCGCCGTTGCAGCGTCGCCATGCAGAAGCGGGCGGACGCCCGCGTCGTTCCGTCCGGTGAGGTCCTCCAGCGCTCTGCGCCCGACGTGTCGATTCCTCTGGCGGGTGTGTCGACTCGCCGGTCTCTCCGCTTCGGCCGTCATCGCCCTTGGCGTCTTCTACCTGGTCTTTTCCCTGCCTGCCTGGGTGGAAGGATCCGACCAGCACCTGCTCGGCTGGAGCTGGGTGACGACGCCGCTCGGCTACCTCGCCGGCGGTGCGGTGTTCCTGTGGATCGAGGTTCCGGTCACCGCCCTCCTCTACCTAATCTGCGGCGGCGCCTTCGAGGACTGAGGTGTCCGGCTCTTGCCATCGCCGCGGTGGGCCGTTCAGCACGGCGGCCAGGATGCGAGAGCTTCGACCGGACCGTCACGTTCCCATGGCGCGGTCCATCACCGCTGCAAGTGGCTTGCACGGCGCTCGGCTGCCGGCGGTGACGTGCGTGGAAGCCGCACGCAAAAGCTTGTGGCCTCTGCCGTCGAGCTGAAGTCAACAGTGCCCCCGTGCGCCACAGCGATCTCCCTGGTGATGTAGAGCCCCAGGCCCAACCCTGACGAGCCACGTCCTCTGTCTGCCTGCGAGGCCGGTCTCTGGCGCAAGGGAGAGAACAGGTTGTCCCGCATGTCGGCAGGGATCGGCGCGCCTTCATTGCTGACCCTGACGCGGACAGCTTCCACGTCGGCATCGACCGCGACGATCACGGGCTTGCCGGCAGCACCATGTTGAACGGCGTTCGCCATCAGATTGGCCAGCATCTGTGCAGTCCGGGCCGCGTCCCAGCAGCCGGTGAGGTCTCCATCGCACGTCAGTTCGATCGTGGCGTCTGGATGCAGGGCCGTGACCTCGGCCACGATGTTCCTCGTGATCGAGCCGAAGTCTGCTGGCGCGGGCATGATGGGCAGGGCCACGCCGAAGGCGGTCTGCGTGAAGTCCAGGATGTCTTCCACCATCGCGCGCATGCGCTCGGCGGCTGTCTGGATGCGAACCACGGCCTTTGTCTGGGCCGGGGGAAGCGAGTCCGCGCCGAGCAGGTAGTGCGTGCTCATGTGAACGACGCCCAGCGGCGTGCGCAGGTCGTGGCCCAGCACGCCCAGCAGCAGGTTGCGGGAATCGTCCACCTTCTGCGAGTAGAGCGACGTGGATGCCGAGAGCGCCTGGTCCACGCTCTCGCCGAAGCGCGTGAGATCGTCGAGGTCCGCCGCGCGCGGCTCCTTGAGTTGCTTGCACCAGCTTTGGATGACCGAAGCACGCAGTGCTCGAAACTCCGAGACGAGGTGGTCGAACGAAAAGCCTTGTTCGAAGCGCTGCGCAGCGTGTTCTCGAGCGATGCGCGTGACCTCTGGCGCATCACCGGGTCTGTTTCCCCGTGATTTGTCGTGCGACGCCTGCACCCCTTGGGTGCGACCCACATCATCGGCGATGGCAAGCAACAGGACCTTCGCGTGGTCGGCAAGTTCCTCGCGGGTGAAACCGTGCGCCGAGGGTAGCCTCGTCTGCGCGAACTGCACCCATTCGTCGACGATGAGTTCGACCTGCTGCTTGATGAACTCACCGATGCGCATCCGTGCTCCTTGCGTTTGATCCAACCAAGCGGCCTGCAGAAGCTCCCTGCCGCGGGCGCTGCGCCCACCCCGACGACCCGCCGGCCAAGCCCGGACGACGCTAGGCCGCCAGGCGTGCGCCATCCCCTTGCAGCAGTGATCTGGCCGTGAGTCCATGGAAGACGAGCGACATCGCGACAGCCCAGAGCGTCAGCGACACCAGGGTCTGTGCAGCAGAGCCATCCAGCCCGGCCTGCAGGACGAACAGCAGAGAGAACAACGAGCCGATCCCGCGAATGCCGAACCACCCGCTCATCGCGACATGCGCCGAGGCGCGTCCGTTCGCCAAGGTCGGACGGTAGCACGGCCGGCGGCCGCGCCACCGCAACATCATTGGAACGAACCACGAGACCGCCAAGGTTTGAGGTCCAGCCCGACGGAGAACAGCGACAGCAGCAGCGCCGTTTTGCGCCAGATGCTCCAGACGGTCGTGGACCAGCGCATCGGGCCGAACCACGCGGAGCCCCACAGCCCAGCACGGCGCCGACCGCGAGGTCCACCATCGGCGGCGCGAGGGGGAGTCGATCCAGCAAGCGCGCGAGCAGCATCACTGCGAGCAGGAGCACCGGAGGACCGGCGTCCGGTGGATGCTCACTGGGTCAGCGTCCGCAGGATGTCCGCGTACCAGGCGCAGTTCAGACCGAGCGTTTCGTCGACACCCTGTTCACGCGTCAACATGTCAAGCCTGGCCGAGTGAATCCCCAGCAGTTTCCACGGCAGCGAGCCAGGTTGACCGGGGGCATGGAGAACAACAGGCGCGCCACTGGCGCCACGGTGCATGCGCGCGTCCGTCAGGAAGTAGCCCTGCCCCTGGAAGCGGACGCCAAATGCCGAAGCGACGATGGCATGGCGCGCCACGGGCAGGTTGTGCAGGGTGTCGAAGAACCCCAGCGGAAAGCCCACCACCAGCAATGCGGCGCCCAGCGGCACCTCGTCCAGGGGGCCTTGCAGGTGCGCATCACTGAACGCATGGAGTGCATGCACGCCGGGCAGTGAGGCCCGGTCCAGTTCGATCACCGCCACGTCGATCTCGCCGCCAGAATCCTCCGCTTGCCGCCAGAGGCTCCTGCCGTCCTTGTAGAGCCAGACGGACACGGTCTCCGTGCGTGTGAGATCCACGGGGTCGAGATGGACGACGACGGTGATGCGGTTGGGGTGGTGCCCGGTCGCCGCATCCACCAGCACATGGCGGCTGGTGACGAGGAAGATGCGCTCACCCCGCGCGAAGAAGAAGCCCGTCCCTGCCGTCAACGGCGTGTCGCCGTCGAAGGTCGACACGCGAAGGGTGGCCAGCAGCATCGGATCGATCATGGCCTTCGTTATCCAAGGCTCCCGAGGCCGCTGTTGTAGGTCGTCCACTCAAAAGACGACGAGGAATGGTGGGGTCGACGCCTCCGCCTGGGCGCTCCGCGGCGCGGCCGCAGACCTCTGGCGCGGCCGTACCGGCCGTGACGAGGGCCTCATCGCCCTTGCCCACCGCGCCGTGGCGGCCCCTCCCACCGCTGCGGATGCCGGGCTGTCGACTACCTCCCGGCTCGCTTCAACAGCGCTGCAAGCATCTCGTTGGCCATGTTGCGGAGGCTGCGAACCTGGTGGACCAGCGAGACCGCCGCGGGATCGGACTTGGCCTGCTCGCCGGCCAGGAAGGCAGCCTCGGCCTCGCTGGCGGCGTGCTCCGCCTCACTCCACTTGTGCATCAGCTGGTCGAAGTCCGAATCCGGCATGGCGCGACATCGTGACGAGGACGCAGGAATGACCTTGTAGGAAGAGACTGTCGGGGCTCGTCCTCCGGTAGCAAGTCAGCCGTTCACGATCTCACCCGAACGCCAGGCGCAGAACGCATGTAGCCTTGCGGGTGGCCAACAAGCCTGCTGCTTGTTCCCCCGTTTGTTCCCATGGAAACGCTATGGACGGAGATCAGAGCGCCCCCTCGGATGAGGATCCCGACGAGCTTCTGGAGCAAGCCGCGATGGACTGGGCAGCCCTCAAGGGATTGCATCTTCCTAAGTACAAGGCTCAAGCTGATCCGGACGCTGATCTCGAATTGGCCAAGCAGCGTCGGTGCTCCGGCCAAGGTGCTGCGCGAGCTCACCGACGAAGAGGTCGCCAACCTCCGCGCGAACGCGGCCGACTACGCCCGCAAGTCCGAGGCATTCCGCCACGGTACCTTCTCGCCGATCGCGTACTTCGTCATGCTCACTCAGCTCTGATGTCCGCCTTCTGCACGATGCGCGCGTACCGCGCCTGCTCGTTGCGGAAGATCACGACGGCCTGCTCCGGCGAAGTTGCACGGATGATGTTCTCCTGCTTGACCATCGCTTCCTTGACGTCCGGAGCGTTGAACGCATTGACGATCGCCGTGTGCAGGCGATTGACTTCCGCGGCGGGCAGGCCTTTCGGCCCGACGGCGGCGAACCACCCGCCGACCACGACCTCGGGGAAGCCCTGCTCCTTCATCGTGGGCAGATTGGGCAGCGACGGCACGCGGGAGTCGCCCATCACTGCGATGGCGCGCAGGGCTCCCGACTTGAGCTGCCCCTGGACGGAAGGCACTGCAACCACGCCGAAGTCCACCTGGCCGCCCATCAGGTCCGTCAGCATCGGACCCACGCCCCTGTACGGGACGTGTTTGGCCTTCACGTCCGCTGCGTCCACGAACATCTCTGTCGCCAGGTGCAGGATGGTGCCGTTGCCAGAGGAAGCGAAGTTGTAGCCGTCCGGCTTGGCCTTCAACGCAGCCTGCAACTCCTTGGCGGTGTTCACAGGCAGCTTGGCGGGGTTGACCACCAACACGAAGGGGGCTTCCGCGACGACGCTGATGGGAGTGATGTCCGCCAGGTTGTCGTACGGCATCTTCTTGAAGATGCTGGGGTTCACGGCGTGGTTGTTGGACACGAAGGCGATTGTCCGACCATCGGGCGCCGCCTTCACCAATTGCGCCGTGCCGGTGATGCCCCCGGCACCCGGCAGGTTTTCGATGACGACAGTCTGCTTCAGCTCGCGGGACAGCGCGTTCTGCACGGACCGGATCGTCACGTCCACCCCCGAGCCCGGACCCACCGGCAGGATCACGCGCAGCGGGCTGTCATTGCCCTGGGCCGCCGCGGGCGTGATGGCCGGGAGAATGGCGGCGCCCGCGAGTGCAACCAGCATCAGGCGGCGGATGGATTGGTGCTTCATGGTTTTTGTCTCCAGTGTTGTTCGCTGATCTCAGGCCTGCTTGCGAAGCTCGCTGCGCGAGGGAAGCTGCGCGAGCACTTCATCGGTGTGCTCGCCTGGCTTGGGCAGTGGGCGACGCACTCCGGGCCGCCGGCCACCCATCAGCAGCGGCAGCAGAACGGCTTGCGTGGTCTCGCCATCGTCGGTCTCCATCGGCACCAGGCCGCCGGATTCGATCAGGTGCATGTCGTTCACCAGTTGATCCGGCCGGACGATGGGCGCATAGGGAAGCCCCGCCTCCTGCAACCGCGGCTGCAGCGCGTCGCTCTGCATGCTGGCCATCGTCTTGCGAAGCTCGGCCAGGAGATAAGGTTGGCGCGCGAAGCGCTGGCTGTTCGTGGCCAGCTCGGGATCGTTGGCCAGGTCCATGCGGCCGATCACCCGGCACAGCGCCTGGAAGTGCTTGTCGCTCGTCGCAGCGATGAACAGTTGCTCGTCGCCTGCCAACGTGAAGATGTTGTAAACGGAAAACGTGCCGCCCCGCTCGGGGAGCGGGTCGGGTTTCTCGCCGGTCATGAGGAACTGCTGCATGTGCTGGGACGCGAGCAGCGTGCAGTTCTCGAACAGCGCGCTCTGGATCTCCTGGCCCTTGCCGGTGCGATTGCGTTCCTGCAGCGCCGCCAGGATGCCGATCGCTCCGAACATGCCGCCCATGATGTCGTTCACCGAAGCGCCCATGCGCAGCGGCCGACCCGCAGGGCCGGTCATGTAGGTCAGGCCGGCCATGTTCTGGACGACCTCATCAAGGGCCAGACGGTTCTCGTAGGGACCAGGCAGGAAACCCTTGTGGGAGGCATAGATCAGGTGCGGATGGATCTTCGACACCGTCTCGTAGCCAAGCCCGAACTTCGCCATCAGACCTGGCCGGAAGTTCTCCAGCACCACGTCGCACTGTCCCATCAGCTCACGCGCCGTTTCCTGGCCCGCGGGGCTGGCGATGTCAAGGATGACGCTCTTCTTGTTGCGGTTGAAGCTGCGGAAGAACCCGATGCCGAGACCGGGCAGCGTGCGCGTCTTGTCGCCGCCGGGCGGTTCCACCTTGATGACCTCGGCGCCGAGATCCGCCAGGATCATTCCGCAGGTGGGGCCCATCACCATGTGGGTGAATTCGAGGACGCGGATGCCTTCCAGGGGCAGGCCGGTGGATTCGTTGCGCATGGGGGGAGGGTCCAGTTGGTGTCGTCAGGCGGCCACGCGAGAGAAGTTCTTGGGCAGCCCCGCGCGCCACATGGTGCCGTGGGTCGCTTCGCCGTCGAGCCAGCCGACCAGCTTGGCGCGCACGGCCAGCAGCTTCGGGATGTCGATGCCCGTCTGGACGCCCATGGACTCCAGCATGAACACCAGGTCTTCAGTGGAGGCATTGCCGCTGGCACCCGGCGCATGCGGGCAGCCACCGATGCCGGCCAGGGAGGCGTCGAAGCGCTTCACGCCGACCTGCATGGCGGCAAAGACGTTCGCCAGGGCCAGCCCGCGGGTATCGTGGAAGTGACCGACGGAGAAGCGGTCTCCCGCGATTTGCACCGCCTTCTCGAAGAGGCGGCTGACCGCGGCCGGGTTGGCATAGCCCACGGTGTCGGCCAAGCCCACGCGATCCGCGCCGGCGTCCAGCAGGGCCTTCAGCAGGCGCAGCACCTCGGACTCCTTCACCTCGCCCTGGATCGTGCAGCCGAACGCCGTTCCCACGCCCCCCTCGATCACGCATCTGCTCCCTGCCGCATCGCGTGCAGCGCGGATCTTCGCGAGCTCGGCGACCACGTCGTCCGGCGTCTTGCGCAGGTTGGCGAGGCTGTGCTCGTGGGAGGCGGACAGTGGAAGGACCATCACGTCCGCGCCGTGCTCGATGGCGCGCTCAGCCCCCTTGAGGTTCGGGACCAGCACGGTCGCCACCAACCCCGGCAGGGTCTTGGCGTAGGCCAGAACCTCTGCCGTATCCGCCAACTGCGGCAGAAGCCTGGCGGGCACGAACGATCCGACCTCGAATTCGCGCTGTCCGGCCGCATGGGCATCCCGCAGCCACTCCTTCTTACGCTCGGTGTCGAGGATCTTCTGGATGCTCTGAAGGCCGTCGCGAAGCCCGCTTTCACGAACGATGGCGGCGCCGGGAAAGGTGGATGCGCTCATGTCGACGCAGTCTAGGTGCCGCGGCGCTTTCCCGAAGTGGTATTTTCCGAACGCGAATTTTCCAATCCGTCAAAGCGATCCCTCGAAGCACAAGCGGCCATGAAAGACCTCGACCTCACTTCAATGCGCTACTTCGTCGCGGTCTGCGAAGCCGGCAGCCTGTCGCGCGCTGCGGAGCGGGAGAACGTGGTCACATCGGCCATCAGCAAGCGGCTGTCGCTCATGGAGAGCCAGTTCGGGATCCCGCTGCTGCAACGACAGCACCGCGGCGTCGTCCCGACCCCTGCAGGAGAAACCCTGCTGGAGCACTCGAGGGCGATGCTCTCGAGTGCACAACGAGTGGTGCAGGACATGGCGAGCTTCGCGGGCGGCGTGCGCGGCCAGGTCCGGCTGCTCGCCACGGTGTCGTCGATCGCGGAGTGCCTGCCCGACGACGTAGCCCTCTTCATGAAGCAGCCGCAACACCGGCAGATCCAGGTGCACATCCAGGAGGCTTCCAGCCGCGAGATCGTGCGACGCCTGCGGGAAGGCAGTGCCTCTGTCGGCGTCTTGTGGGACGCCGCGGACCTGCAGGGTCTGTGCACCCTGCCCTACCGCACCGACCACATCTCCGTCGTCGTGCAGGCGTCCCATCCGCTTGGCCGCCGCAAGCAGTGCGCCTTTGTCGACACCCTGCCCTACGAACACGTCAGCCTCGAAGGAACCACGGCCGTGAACAGCAGGATGGAGCGGGCGGCAGCCATCGCGGGACAGCGAATCACCTACCGCGCCACCGTTTCCAATTTCGAGTCCGCGCTGCGCGTCGTGCGCGCCAACCTCGGCCTCTCCATCATCCCGCGCGAGATCGCCGCCAGCCACGCGGCGACTCTAGGCCTGAAGATCATCCCCCTCACCGACGAATGGGCGAAGAGGCGGTTTGCGATCTGCTACCGAAGCAAGGAGCTGCTGCCCAAGTCGGCTGCGCTGCTGGTCGACTACCTGGCCGGGCTCGCGAAGAAGGACTAGCTCACTGCCGGTCAGGCGCAGCGGTACACAACTCTCATGACGCCATGCCTTCGGGAAAGATTCCCTCGACACCGGTGGGGTTCGTGTCGGGCGCGCGTCCGATCGCCTGACGTAGCATGTCGCGCACTTGTTCCAGCCGGACGCGGTCCTGGAGAGCGGCACGGAAGCTGGTGGGCGAGGTGTTGTACTGCGAAAGCGGTCCGTACGCGCGCGGCGTGGGCATGTCCTGCCGCACGGACCAGGAGGTTCCCGTGCCCTGTCGCTCAGGCGAGAGCAGCCAGGAAACGTACAGCTTCGCTGCCTCCGGATGACGAGCTCGGCGGAAGATCGCTGTCGGATGCGCCCAGCTCAGGAAACTGTCGGTGCGCGGCAGAAGGAAGCGAACGGGGGAGTCGGCCGCCGGCACGATCGGACCGGAGGTATTGAAGGACACGGCCCGTTCCCCGCGCTCGACCACCTGGCGATTCACACCGGAACCCTGGATCCAGAGCACGTCCTGCTTCAGGAGATTGTCGAACCACCCCCAGCCATGTTTCGCGATCGCCTGGTCGAACTGGTAGAGAACCGAGTCGTCGTGCTCGGGATGCGTGAGTGCGATCTTCCCCTTCAGCCCGGGATCCAGGAAGTCCGCCCAGTCGCGCGGCGCCTGCGCCTCCGGCAGGACGCGCGTATTCACCAGCGTGCTGAAAACGAAGATGGACGTGGGTGTCCAGAATGCGTCAGGGTCGCGGTACTCGGCGAACACCTGGTCCCAGCCGAGTGGCTTGTACGGCAGCAGGTGCCCCTGAGCCTTCCAGCGGTCGTAGTAGTGGTGGGCCAGGATGTGGACCACGTCCGGCTGCAGCGCGCCGCGTGCGAGCTGGTTGTCGATGCGCACGCCCTGGAGCTTGCTGCGGTCGACCAGGATGCGCACCTTCATTCCGGGGAAGCGGCGCGCGAAGGCTTGTTCGAGGCCGGCGGCCCCATTGGGCAGATCACCGCCTCCGTACACCAGCAGCTGCCCGCCTTCGGCAAGCGCGCTCTTGTGCATCTCGTCCAGGCTCCGGTTCTCCACCCAGGCGGCGGGCGACCGCTCCTGTGATGCGCAACCGCCAAGCGCGCCAATTGCCGCGCTGGCAGCAGCAAGGCGCGACCATTCTCTGCGAGTCAGCAAGGTTTCTTTCATGTGCTCCCTCCGAGAGCGGGTCATAGGCACCTTCGAGATGCTCTGAAAATCCTAGATGGAGCGGGTGCTGCGTTCTTGATCTTTGGTGAGCTCACCGTTTCCAGAACGGAACAGCCATGGTTCGCCGTGCCCAGATTTCCGCTCGCGAAAAGCGATGGGTGGGCTGGTGCGCTCATGCACCAAGCCGACGGTGCGGGGCTGGCGGCTTCGAATCGGTCCGGGCGTAGCCTCCCAGGAACAGCCGAACGGCGCGCGCTGCCATCGCCTTGACGTGTGCCTTGGCGGGGACCGGAGGCTCCTGCCGGTAGATCCAGAGCTCCGTCTCGGCACCGATCAGTGCCAGCAGCTGCTGGGCCAGGATCTCGACCGGCTCATCTTCCAGCTCCCCCCGCTGCACGGCCCCGGCCAGGGCGGTGGAGATCGCCTCGAGGCATCGGCGCAAGCCGACCTCGAAGAACAACTCACCGATGTTGGATCGCCCGGCTTCGCCGACCACCATCCGATAGAGCGCCATCGCTTCGGGGGCCACGCGCAAGGTGATGATCTTCTGCGCAAAGCTGTTCAGCCCGGCTTCGAGACCCACTTCGTCCAGCCGGCCCAGCTCGGCCAATGCGTCGACGAGGTGGTCAGTGGCCAGCGCCTGCGTGACCGCCACGAAGAGGTCCTGCTTGGATGGGAAGTAGCCGTACAGCGTCGCTTTCGAGGCGCCAAGCCGCTGCGCCAATTCGTTCATGGACGCGCGCTCATAGCCCAGCTCCCGGAACAGCCGGGCGGCCTCCTGAACGATGGCGTCGCGACGCGCCTCGGTACGTACTTTCACCATCCGACTCCTTAAGCGAACTGACCTGTTCATTTTTGCTTGACGAACGTCGCGCGTCAAATCAATAATGAACCGTACCGTACGGTTTTAGGAGAGCTGTCCATGATTCTTCCCACCTCGCGCCTGCGGGCCGTCGCTCTGGCTGGCGCACTGACTGCCGTTTTGGCCGGCTGCGGCGAGCCCCCCGCCCCCCCGAGTGGCGCCGGCCGTGCCCCCGGCGTTCGGCCCCAGGTCAGCGTCGTCACCGTCCAGCCGCAGCGCCTTGCCATGACCACCGAACTGCCGGGCCGGGTGGCGGCCGCCGTGAGCGCAGAGGTGCGGCCCCAGGTGACCGGCATCGTGCAAAAGCGCCTGTTCACCGAGGGCAGCTTGGTCCGGGCCGGCGAGCTGCTGTACCAGATCGACCCCTCCAGCTACGCCGCCGCAGTGGACAACGCCGAAGCGGCACTGGCACGGGCTGAGGCCACGCATGCGACGGCCAGACTGAAGGCGGCGCGCCAGCGCGAACTCGCCCTCATCGAAGCCGTCAGCCGCCAGGATGCGGACGATGCGGAAGCCGCCCTCAAGCAGGCAGAAGCCGACGTCGCCGCTGCTCGCGCCGCCGTGCGCACACAGCGCATCCAGCTCGGATACACCCGCGTGACTGCCCCCGTGGCAGGCCGCATCGGCCGCTCGGCGGTCACGCCCGGTGCACTGGCCACCGCCAACCAGGCCACGGCCTTGGCCACCATCCAGCAGCTCGACCCCATCTATGTGGACGTGACCCAGCCCAGCACCGCGCTCCTGGAGATCCGGCGCTCGCTCGCGGCCGGACAGCTCAAGCAAGGGGCGGCCAAGGTGCGCATCGTCCTGGAGGACGGCAGCGTGCACCCGGAAGCTGGCGTGCTGCAGTTCTCCGAAGCGCAGGTGGACGCCTCGACGGGTTCCGTGACATTGCGTGCGCGGGTGCCCAACCCCAGGGGCGATCTCCTCCCGGGCATGTACGCGCGGGCGGTGATCGAACAAGGCGTCATCGAGCAGGCGATCACCGTGCCCCAAGCTGCCGTCGAGCGCGACGCGGCAGGACAACCCAGCGTGATGGTCGTCGGCGATGGCGCGACCCTGCAAAAACGGTCGATCCGCACGGTGCGAACAGTGGGCAGCGACTGGCTGGTGGCCGATGGACTGAAGCCAGGGGACGTGGTCGCCGTCGCAGGACAGCAGAAGGTTCCCCCCGGTGCCGCAGTGAACGCGCAGCCGCTCAAGCCGGCCACGGGCGTCGCGCAACGCTGAAGGAAACACCATGGCCCGCTTTTTCATCGACCGACCTGTCTTCGCCTGGGTCCTGGCCATCGCCACCATGTTGGCGGGCCTGGTCGCCATCAAGACGCTCCCTATCGCCCAGTACCCGGCGATCGCGCCTCCCGCCGTCACCATCAACGCCACGTACCCGGGCGCCACCGCCAAGACGCTGGAAGACACCGTCACCCAGATCATCGAGCAGAAGATGAAGGGGCTGGACCGGCTGCGGTACATGCAGTCCACGAGCGACTCGTCGGGCGCGGTGGCGATCACCCTGACCTTTGAAAACGGCACGGACGCGGACACCGCGCAAGTGCAGGTGCAGAACAAGCTCGCTCTCGCCACGCCACTGCTGCCGCAGGAAGTGCAGCAGCAAGGCGTGCAGGTCAGCAAGTCGTCCACCAACTTCCTTGCGATCTACGCGTTCGTCTCGGCCGACGGACGGATGTCCGGCGGTGACCTGGCCGACGTCGTCGCCGCCCAGGTGGTCGACCCGGTCAGCCGCGTGGAAGGCGTGGGTGACACGACGCTGTTCGGCTCGCAGCGCGCCATGCGCATCTGGTTGGACGCCGACAAGCTGGCGAACTACAAGCTCGCGCCGCTGGACGTGCGCCAGGCCGTGCAGGCCCACAACGTCCAAGTCGCGGCCGGACAACTCGGCGGACTGCCGGCCGTTCCCGGCCAGGCGCTCAACGCGACGATCACCGCGCGAACCAAGCTCAAGACAGCGGACGAGTTCGCCGGCATCCGGCTGCGCACCCAGGCCGACGGCGCTTCCGTGTACCTGCGCGATGTGGCCCGGGTTGAACTCGGCAATGAACAGTATGCCGTCGATGCCCGCTACAACGGCAAGCCGGCGGCCGGGCTGGCCGTCAAGCTCGCGACGGGCGCCAACGCGTTGGACACGGTGAAGGCAGTCGACGCGGAGCTGGACCGCTTGCGGCAGTTCCTGCCTGCCGGCATGGAGGTGGTCAAGCCCTATGACACCGCTCCCTTCGTGCGGCTGTCCATCCAGGAGGTCGTGAAGACGCTGGCCGAAGCGATCGTGCTCGTCTTCCTGGTCATGCTCCTGTTCCTGCAGAACTTCCGCGCAACGCTGATCCCCACCATCGCGGTGCCGGTGGTGCTGCTCGGCACCTTCGGCGTGATGGCAGCCTTCGGCTACACGATCAACACGCTCACCATGCTCGCGATGGTGCTGGCCATCGGCCTTCTGGTGGACGACGCCATCGTGGTGGTCGAGAACGTCGAGCGGTTGATGCAGGAGAAACACCTGTCGGCGCGCGAGGCGACCTACGAGTCGATGGGCCAGATCAGCGGCGCGCTGATCGGCGTCGCTCTGGTGCTGGCCGCTGTGTTCCTTCCCATGGCCTTCTTCGGCGGCGCCGCGGGCGTGATCTACCGCCAGTTCACCGTCGCCATCGTGGCCGCAATGACGTTGTCGGTGCTGGTGGCGATGATCCTGACGCCGGCCCTGTGCGCGACGCTCCTCAGGCCGGGGCATGCGCTGGCGACGACGGGGTTCTTCGGTGCCTTCAACCGGGTCTTCGACCGCGGGACCACCCGCTACGAAGGCGTTGTGCGCGGCCTCGCCAAGCGCAGCAAGATCGCGATGGTGGCGTACGTCGTGCTGGCCGGCGTGGCCGTATTCGGCCTGTCCAAGGTGCCAGGCGGCTTCCTGCCAGACGAAGACCAGGGCGTGATGTTCACGCTGGTGCAGCTGCCCGCAGGGGCCACCCAGCAACGCACGCAGGAAGTGATCAAGCAAGTGGAGCGCCACTATCTCGAGGGCGAGAAGGAGGCCGTGGAGGGAATCTTCACGGTTGCCGGCTTCAGCTTTGCCGGCTCCGGCCAGAACACTGGCCTGGCATTCGTCAAGCTCAAGCCCTGGGACCAACGTACCGGGGCCGGCGGCAAGGCCGCGGCCATTGCCGGCCGCGCGAACGCGGCGTTCGCCCCGCTGAAGGACGGCATGGTGTTCGCAGTCACCCCGCCCGCGGTGTCCGAACTCGGCAACGCAACGGGCTTCGACCTGATGCTGCAGGACCGCGGGAACCTGGGCCACGAGGCGCTGACCGCCGCCCGCAACCAGCTGCTGGCGGCGCTGGCCAAGGAGCAGGGGCTGGTGGGTGTTCGTCCCAACGGCTTGGAAGACACGCCGGAGTTCCGGCTGGTGCTGGACGAGAACAAGCTCGGCGCGCTCGGCCTGTCCATCTCCGACGTCAATGGCACGCTGGGAGTCGCATGGGCCGGGTCTTACGTCAACGACTTCCTGGATGCCGGGCGGGTGAAGAAGGTCTTCCTGCAGGCCGATGCGCGGCACCGCATGGCACCAGAGGACCTGGACCGCTGGTTCGTGCGGAACAACGCGGGTTCTATGGTGCCGTTCGCCGCGTTCGCGAAAGGGGAGTGGACCAGCGGCTCGCCGAGACTGGAACGCTACAACGGGCTGCCTTCCATGCAGATCCTGGGCATGGCAATGCCTGGTGCCATGTCCAGCGGTGACGCCATGGCGCTCGTGGAACGTCACGCCGCGCAGCTGCCCCCCGGCATCGGATTCGAGTGGAGCGGGCTCTCGCTGCAGGAACGGGAGTCCGCCGGTCAGGCCACCCTGCTCTACCTGGCATCGATCCTGGTGGTGTTCCTCTGCCTGGCGGCGCTGTACGAGAGCTGGTCGGTTCCCTTCGCCGTCATCCTCGCGGTGCCACTCGGGGTGCTGGGCACCGTGGCCGCCGCAGTGCTGACCTGGAAGATGAACGACGTGTATTTCCAGGTGGGCCTGCTCACGACCGTAGGACTTGCGTCGAAAAACGCGATCCTGATCGTGGAGTTCGCCAAGGCTTTGGTCGAACAGGGCCGCGATGTCGTCGACGCGGCGGTCGAGGCCGCCCGGATGCGGTTGCGGCCGATCCTGATGACCTCGCTCGCGTTCGTGCTGGGCGTGTTGCCCCTCGCCCATGCTTCCGGTGCGGGTGCCGGGGCGCAGAACGCCCTGGGAGCCGCCGTGATCGGCGGCATGGTGGGCGGCACGCTGCTGGTCGCACTGCTCGTCCCTGTGTTCTTCGTTGCCGTGCAGCGCGCGGCCCGCCGCCGTGCGGTCCCGCAGCAGCTGTCCACGAACCTGGAGGTCGCATGACATCCCGCATGACCCAATCGCTGGCTGCGAGCGCTGCAGCCCTCCTCATCGCCGGCTGCGCCAACCTGGCGCCCACCTACGAACGCCCTGTTGCACCGGTTCCCGCAGCGTGGGCGGGCACGCCGCCTGGCACGGCAGCACCTGCTGCGGTGCCCTGGCGAAACTACTTCGCGGACCAGCGCCTGCAGAAGCTGCTGGATCTGGCCCTGGCCAACAACCGCGACTTGCGCATCGCCGCGCTCAACATCGAGCGCGCGCGGGCGCAGTTCCGGGTCCAGGACGCGGCCACCCTGCCGAGCGTCAGCGTCGACGCCAGCGGCACGGCCGCCCGCGCGCCGGCAGGCCTCACGCCGACCGGCTCGGCGCAGACCACGCACCAGTACACGGCGACCGTTGGGGCGACCGCGTTCGAACTCGATTTTTTCGGCCGTGTGGCCAACCTCCGGAACCAGGCTCTCGAGCAGTTTCTCTCGACCGAGGAAGCCCGCAATGCGGCGCAGATCAGCCTGGTGGCGGAGGTGGCGAATGCATGGTTCCAGTGGAGTGCTGACCTGGCGAGGGTGGCGCTGGCGGAAGAGACGCTGCGCAGCCGCTCGAACACGGTCGCACTGACCGAGAAGCGCCTGGCGCTTGGCGCCACCACGGCGCTGGTGCTTCGCCAGCAGCAGGTGCTGGTGGCAGCTGCCCGAAACGACGTGGCAACGTACCGGGGGCAAGTGCGACTCGATCGCAACGCACTGGAACTGCTGCTGGGCGCGACCGTCCCTGCCGAGATGGAACCGGCAGCCCTCGACCCAGCGCTCGGCGATACGCTGCCACCCTTGCCTGAGCGCCTGTCATCCGAGCTGCTCCTGCGCCGGCCTGACATCCTGTCCAGCGAGCTGCAGCTTCGCGCCGCAACTGCCAACATCGGGGCGGCGCGCGCCGCCTTCTACCCGCGCATCAGCCTCACGGCAGCTGCAGGCAGCGCGAGTACGGAACTGTCGCAGCTGTTCCGCTCGGGAGCGGGCATCTGGAGCTTCGTGCCGCAGATCACGCTTCCGATCTTCGATGGCGGCGCCAACCGCGCGAATCTCCAGGGCGCCAATGCGGAGCGCGACATCTCGTTGGCGCGCTACGAGCAGTCGATTCAGACCGGCTTCCGTGAAGTGGCCGACGCTCTTGCACTCCGGGAGACGATCGCCCAGCGGCTAGACGCGCAACAGGCGCTGGTGCAGGCCAGCGCGCAGGCCCTGGAGCTGGCGCGAGCGCGCTATACCCGCGGCATGGACAGCTGGCTGGAAGTGCTCGATGCCGAACGCGATGACCAAGCCGCCCGCCAGGGGCTCATCGAGTTGCGTCGAGCGCAAATCTCCAACGGTGTGACGCTGTACAAAGTCTTGGGAGGGGGTTTGGCTTGAGGTGACCTGCCCTTCAAGTCCGGCATCACAACCGCGCCTGCTGCCCGTTTTCCTTCAGGTCACTGAGGACTCGCAGCAGCACCTCGCTGCGAGTGATCGCGACACGGCGCGGGGACGCTACCAAACCAGAAGCACTGAACACCAAACGGTCTGCCTCGACGCCGTCGAGCAGAACGCGCGGTGGCGGATGGGGGAGGATGTCCTCGTGCTGCTCCAGCGCAGCAAGGATCGTCCGGCGGACATGCTCCGGATCCACGTCGAGCGGAAGCGGCAGCTTGATCTGCACCAGGCCTTGCGCCCGCACGTCGTGGGTGACATTGCGCACGACCTTGGTGATGAACTCGGAATTGGGAACGATCAGCGTCGAGCGATCGGCCATCTGGATCTCGGTCGCCCGGACGTTGATGCGGACGATGTCGCCCTCGAGCCCTGCGATGGCGACCCAGTCCCCGACCTTGACGGGGCGCTCTGCGAGAAGGATCAGACCGGAGACGAAGTTGGAAACGATGGCTTGCAGGCCGAAGCCGATGCCCACGGTCAAGGCACTGGCGATCCAGGCGACCTGGTTCAGCGCCAGCCCCATGGCAGACAGTCCCATGGCCACCGCGACGACACCGCCGATGAAGCCGAGCAAGGCGGAGATCGAGTTCTGCATCCCGAGGTCCAACCCCATCGTGGGCAGCAGGTGCTTGGTCGTCCAGCGCCGCAGCACGCGGACGGCAGCGAGCGACAAGAGGACGACCAGCAGCGCATTGAGCACCGCAGCGGGACGAACCTGCAGATTTCCGATCGTCAGCCCCTCGCGCCACCGGGCCGCGCGTCCCACGAGCTCAGCAGGCCCTTCCCCATAGGGCGCGAACACCAGCACCAGCAGCAGCCCGGCGAGCAGGACTTGGAGCAGCCCGGCAGCGACAACGGCGATTTGCGCGTGGCGCGCTGGCATGTCGCCGGCCTGCGGATCGTCTGCTTCGCGCCCCGGAGGCCGGCTGGCGGACCAGATGACGGCGTCCTTGATGACTGCGTTGAGCACATACCCGCCGCAGAGCAGGATGAAGGTCCAGACCACCTGGCCGGTCGCCGCGCTCCCGAGCGCCACATACCCAGCCAGCATGGCCGCAATGGCGAGACCGAGGATCGACCAGGCGCCGGCGAGCAGTGGCGCGATCCACCAGGGGCGCGCGGCCGCGCCGAGCTGACGCCAGAGGCGCTCGTGCACACGGATGGCCCGGGCCGTCACAAGGGCCAGTGAGATCGAAGCGACGGCCTCTGCAGCGATGACGGAGTACAAGGAGAACTGCCCGACTTCGCTGAGGGCCCGGAGCAACCACGCTGCAAACAGCGTCGAAGCAAGCCATAGCGGCTGCAGACGCATGCCCATCGCGACCTCATCGGGGATGACAGGTAGCCGCCAGGACGGGCTCTTGGCCGCCAGCAGCCCGTGCAACAGGCCGAAGACGAAGAAGCAGAAGCACGCCATCGCACCGGCGCGCAGCGCAAAGCTCTCCCAACTGGAACGTGTCGCAGCCTCTCCCGTGAGGCTGAGGAGTGCCAGCAGCGCACCTAGCGGCAACAGCAGCGCTCCGAGGGCCGTGGCCAGCGCGCGCAGTGACCTGCGCAAGCGCCCCGCGGGCGTGCGCTCCACCAGGAGCCGATTGGTGATCGCGCGGATCGGCCACCTCAGGAGCAGAGCGATGAGGAAGGTCGCCGCAGCGAGGAGCGCCTGGCGACCGTCGATCTGGTCGACCCATGCCTTGAATTGTCGACCCAGTCGATCCAGTCGTTGCATGTCAGACGGGATTCCGGCGCGCACATTGCGGAAGAAGGTCGGGCTGAGCAGCATGTCTGTGCGGGTGGACAGTTCGGCAGCAAAGCGCTGGCGCGCACTGGCCGCTGTCTTGTCCGCCAGCTGTTCGCTGGTGACGACGAGCAGCCGGGCGAGCCTGATCCGGGCGTCGATCTGCGCCACCGACTTCTGCAAGGTCTTGCGCTGCTCCGTCACGTCCGGCGCCTCGCCCTCGGTGGCGGCCTTGCCCAATTCGTCGAGGCGAGCCTGGCCGCTCGCCAACAACGGCGCCTGCTCGGCGGCCACCGAGTTGGCTTGACGCTCAAACTCGAGCAGCCTGCGGCGAAGGACCGGCAGCTCGTTCATGGGCACGCGCTGATCCTGCAATCGGCGCTCGATCTCCTCGACGGCCAGTCGAACCGAATCGAGCTTCGCGTCCGGGTCGTCCGCAGCTTGGGCGAGCACTCTGCCACCGCAGAGAGCCAGCAGGAACCAGAGGATCCAAAGTGTAAGCATGCCTTGAGCAGCCGACCTCCCCCGGCACGTACCGGCTCGTGTGCCCGCCAGAGCGGCCGGAACTCTGTTCGGAGCGAAACCGCCCATCACAGCGGCCGCACAGGCTTGGACGCGGCCGGCCGGGCGACGGGGTCCCGCATCGTGTTCACCGGTTGCCCTTGCATCGCAGCGGGCGCGAACTGCTGGAACTGGCGATCTGGTGCATCCCCCGGCCGACCGCATCTGCCTTGCGGACTGGACGGGTGCCGCGCACGACGGGCGATTCGGGTCATGGTCACGTTTTCGTGGAAGGATGGGGCGAATTGGTGTGCTTGACGTCCGGGTGCCTTCAACCGCTGGCTCGCGACGACGGCCTGAAGATCGAGCGACTCTCGAGGGCGCGGCTTTCGCGAGAAGCGCTGGCCGATCGGTCGGACGCTTGTCGATAAGATCGCCACTGGACAGTGCGCCGAGCAGTCTACTTTCGATCAAGCAACCACGCGGTCCGACAGAAATCAACTGACACAAGCATGGGATCCCGACGAGTGTTCAAGGCGATGCGGGGCGCTGTCGCGCTCGCCCTGTCGGTGCTGGGCCTCCTTGCTGGATGCAGCACGGCGCAGTACCCGGTCAATTCGCCGTTGGCCAAGTTCGACCCGGAGACGGGCTATCGGATGAAGCGCTTTGCCGGTGCTCTGGGGGATGAAGAGCTTTTCGTGGTCCTGACCTTCTCGGGCGGCGGCACCCGGGCGGCAGCACTGGCCTATGGGGTTCTGGAGGAGCTGTCGAGGACGCCGATCTTCTGGAGGGGAGCGCGGAAACGACTGCTCGATGAAGTTGACCTGGTGTACGGCGTGTCGGGCGGCTCCATCACCGCCGCCTACTGGGGACTGCACGGAGATCGCATCTTTGCGGACTTCGACGACGCGTTCCTCGGCCGCGACTTCGAGTCTCAGCTGCTGGACGCTGCCATCCGGCTCCCGAACCTGTGGCGCGTGACGTCACCACGCTTCGGCCGCGGCGACCTCCTGCAGGAGCGGCTGGATGCGCAGTTGTTCCACGGAGCCACGTTCGCAGATCTGGCCGCGCGCAGAGGAGGGCCACTGGTCGTGATCAGCGCCACCGACCTCAGCAACGGTGCACGGATCGACTTCACGCAGGACTACTTCGACCTGATCTGCTCGGATCTTTCCAGCTTCCCTGTGGCGCGGGCGGTGGCGGCATCCAGCGCAGTCCCGGTGGTGTTCTCGCCCATCACCCTGTGGAACTATGCGGGCTCCTGCGGCTACATCCCGTCGCCGCTGCTGGCCTCAGCCCGGGAGGCTCCATCCGTCAGGCGCCTGAGCGAAAGCCGCGAGGAGGAGCGCGCGCGCTCCGTCGTGAAGTACCTGGACCGCGGCGCGAACCCCTACCTGCACCTGGTGGACGGGGGCTTGGCAGACAACCTCGCAGTGCGGGGACTGCTCGAATTGGCCGAACTGTCCGAGCGTGGGGATCCGATGGCCGCGGCGGGCCGTCCGTTGCGGCTTCGCAAGCTTCTCTTCATCACCGTGGACGCCGGCGTCGAGACGAAACGCCAGATCAGCATGGCGCCAAACACCCCGAGCGTGGCAGACGTGATCCAGGCTCTGGCGGACATTCCGGTGGACCGCTTCTCCGCCGAAACCCGCCTGCTCTTGCGAGCGGCTTTCGAGAAGTGGCGGTCGCAGCCGGTGCCATCCGATCCGCATGGGGAGATGCCGCAGATCTTCACCGCGGAGGTCTCGCTGCGTTCTGTACCCGACGAGGGTCAACGCAGCCTCCTGATGCTGCTGCCGACGTCGCTGTCCCTTCCGGGTGACGACGTGCGCAAGTTGCGGGCTGCCGGGGCACGGCTCCTGCGGGAATCCACTGACTTCCAGCGGTTGGTTCGTCAGCTCAGCGTCGGGCCCGCGGGCGGCACACCGTCACCTTGAGAACGGCGGCTCCTGTCACTGGAGCGCGTGCCGCACGACGACCGTCAGCGGTGTGGTGGGCCGCCCCAGCAGCCGAGACAACGTGCGGCTGTCATCGTCCAGCGCGCCGTGCGCTGCATCCGCCTCCCAGCTGGCAAGTGCCTGTGCAAAGGGGGCCGGAACGCCCGCACTCTGCAGTGCCTGGGCGTAGCCCGCCTGACCGAGGTCCCGGTACGGCAGTTCCCTGCCTGCTTGCCGGCCGATCTCCGCGGCAAGGTCCGCCAGCGTGTAGCGTTCATCCCCGCCAAGTTCGTAGACTTGGTTGTCGTGCCCGGGTGTCGTGAGCACGATGGCCGCCGCCTCGGCCAGATCCGCGCGCGCCGCACCGGCGATACGCCCCCCGCTCGCAGCGCCGATGAACGCACCTGCGGCCAGAGCCGTCCTGGCAGAGCCCGCGTGGTTCTCGATGTACCAGCCATTGCGAAGGATGGTGAACGGGATCCCGCACTCGCGCAGCATCGCTTCGGTTTCGACATGCTCCGACGCCAGACTCATGGGGCTGGTGTCCGCATGCAGCAGGCTTGTGTAGACGACTGCCTTGACCCCCGCCGCCTTGGCAGCTTGGATGACGTGGCGGTGCTGAGTGGCGCGCTGTCCGACCTCGCTGGAGGAGATCAGCAGCAACGTGTCGATGCCGACGAGCGCAGTCGCAAGCGTCTCGGGGCGGGCGTAGTCCGCCTCTCGGGTAGCCACTCCAAGGTCCGCAGCCTTCCCGGGGGAGCGAACAAGGGCGACCAGATCGGACGGTGCGACTCTGGCTTTGAGTTTTTCCACGACGAGCCGACCAAGTTGGCCAGTGGCTCCAGTGACTCCATAGGTCATGTGTGCTCCTCGAGATCAGGCCGCGACGACAGCTTGGATCTTGCCGCTCATGCGCAAGAACGCCCCGTCGGGGTTGATGATGTTGGTGTGGACGACGGCCTGCGCGAATTCTTCCACTTGGACCGCGGTTGCCTTGGGCTTCTCCTGCCAGGTCACGACGAACAGGCCAGGCCGCACGTTGATCGCTTCATGGCGGACAGTCTCCTTCATGCCCGCGAACTGGCTGCCGATCATCTCGAACGTGAGTTCGGAGGTGGAGTCGAACCCGATCCGCGGCGTGAACTGCGTGAAGTCGATGTCGAACACGTGTCCCAGCGGGATCGTGGTGGCGGTCGCAATCGAGGTATTCATATGGCCCGGGGTCCGTTAGGCGCGTGCTCGCGGCTTGCGAGTTGGTCGAAGCGCGAGGGACTGGTGTCCTCGCTGAACCGGAAGCTGGACGCCGCCATGGAGCCGGCGAAGAGCTCTCCGTAGACCGGCGTCACGGGTTCGCCCTCCGCCGCGCCGGCGACCACCATCAGCGGCATGAGGTGGTCTTCGCGCGGATGATTCAAGCGGGCGAATGGCGCCTGGTCCCAGTGCAGGAGCGCCTCGGCGCGTGCCCGTGGATCAGGGTTCATGACCGCGCCGCGCAACCACGCGTCGAAGGCCTGCGAGGGTGCCGCCATCTGCGGGCCGCGCTCTCGCAGATTGTGCGAAGTGAAGCCACTTCCGATGATGAGCACATCTTCATCACGCAGCGGCGCCAACGCCCGGCCGAGCGCCAGGTGCTCGGCGGGGTCGAGCGAGTTCTTCAGCGAGATCTGCACGATCGGCACGTCGGCATCAGGGTAGATCGGCTTCATCATGCTGAAGGTGCCGTGATCGAAGCCGCGCTGCGCGTCCAGTCGAACCGGCCCACCTGCATTGTTCACCAGTGTGCGAACGCGCTCTGCCAGTGCCGGATCCCCGGGTGCCGGGTACTTGATGTCGTACAGCTCGGGTGGGAAGCCGTAGTAGTCGAAGACCATGCCGGGTGCACGACCGGACGAGATGGTGAACTCCGTCTCTTCCCAGTGACCGGAGACGACGAGCACCGCCTTGGGCGGGCGCGGCAGCTGCCGCGGGATGTCTTGCAACGAGGCCTCCAGCAGGTTGAACATCTGGCGCATCGGTCCCGTCATGTAGGGCCAGGGGCCACCACCATGGGACAGGAAGTACACCGGCATGCGCCGGGAAGCGGAAGGTCGGGACATGGTCGCCTCGTGCGTGGGTTGCTGGGTCAGCGCGGCATGATCGGAGCCTTCTTGGTCCGACCCCAGATGACGAACACCTGAAGTGCGATGAGAAGGACATTCACGGGCAGCACGGCGAGTTCACCGCGGGATGCGTGCAGCACGATGGCGAACGCCTGCAGCACGGTGGCGCCGACGGCGGCCCACACGGTGAGTTGCGGTGCAATGCGCGTGAGCGCGGGCAAGATGAGGCCCAGGCCAGCCGCCAGGTCGGCCGTCCCCGCAATGCGCACGATGGCGGCTGGCAGGTCGCCCGTCCACGCCATCTGTTGGCTCAGGTCAGCAATGGGCTTCGCCAGTTTCATCAGGCCCGACGGGATGTACATCGCGGCCAGGAGCATCTGCGCGATCCAGAGCGAGATGCGCCAAGGTTTGGCCGAGCCGGACACGGTGCTGGTCGGGGAGGTGCGCGCTGTCATGGGGTTCTCCAACAATCGATCGCGGGATGTTCCCATCAACTCGTCGCGGCGAAAACGAGGTAGATTCGATCCATTCCATCTAAAAACTTGATCGAGTGGCCATCCCCTCGTTGGATCAACTGCTGGTCTTTGTGACCGTGGCTGAGGCTGGCGGCTTCTCTGCAGCAGCGCGACAACTCGGGCGCGCCCAATCCGCGGTGACCTACGCGGTGCGCGCCCTGGAGGAGGAGACCGGGCTGCTGCTGTTTGACCGGACGGGCTACCGAGCCGCCCTGACCGACGCCGGGCGCGCGCTCCTGCCCAGGGCCCGCCGGCTGATCAGCGATGCGGAGGACTTCCACCGCCAGGCGCAGGGGTTCGCCACCGGGGTGGAAGCGGGATTGACGATTGCGGCGGAGCCGTTCGTGCCCCTGCAACGTCTAGGCCATGCGCTCGAGCGCCTGCATGCAACCCACGGGGCGGTCCGCGTGCGCATCGTCCTGGAGACGCGCGCCCGTGCACTCGCGCTCATGAACGAAGGACAAGTCCAGTTGGCGATCCTGGTTCACGGCGCGCCGCACGGGACGGAGTTCGAGGCCGCACATTGGACAGACCATGAACTCGTTGCCGTTGCAGCGCCGACCCACCCTCTGGCGAAGGCAGTCGCGCCCATCGCAGTCGACGACTTGCGACCCCATCTGCAGCTGGTGTGGACGCCGCTTTCTGCCGCGCTGGACAGCGTCGATGCCGGTGTTCACGGGACGGACCGGTGGTACGTGACGGAGCTCCACGCGAAACGGGAGCTTCTATGCGCAGGGGTCGGGTGGGGCAGCCTGCCCGATCACCTTGCCCAACCGGACATTGCAGCTGGACGGCTGGCGCTGCTCGAACTCGAATCCTGGGAGGGGGGCGATCGAATGCCCCGTTACTCCACAGAGATCGTGCGTCGCAAGACCGCCATCGTCGGCCCGGCGGGACGTCTGCTGTACGACGCGCTGCGTCTCAGCGCTTGAACCCGTGCCGCCTGCCCTCCAGGACTCGTTGCTCCAGCCGCTCCCTGAAGCCGAGCCGCACAGCGGCGGTCACCGCTTTCATCGAAGCCGGAAAGCACCTCGGTGGGCCGGGTGGGTCCGCAGCAGAGTTGGATCAAACGGGGCGACTTCTCGGGCTCGCAACAGAAACGTCGTGAACGTAGGTGTGTTCGAGACACCGCGGAGGAACTGAAGTGCGCGGAACCGGATCAGTGCCCAGCCATGTGATGCAAACCCTGGACAGTCACCAATCCGCCAATGAGCAGCGCTGCCTGCGCCAGGACGTCACGCGGGCCCCTCCGCCGGTGGAGCTCCGGGATCAGGTCGGCTATGGCGATGTAGACAAAGCTCGCCGCTGAAAGAACCAGGACGTACGGCAGGGCCGCCTTTGCGTTCTGCAGAGCGGCATGACCGAGGACGCCGCCGACCACCATGGCGGCACCGGACAATGCGTTGAGTGCGAGCGCGCGCCCGCGCGTCACGCCCGCACTCAGCAGCACCATGAAGTCGCCGAGCTCCTGCGGAATCTCGTGCGCCAGGACGGCCACGGCAGTCCCCCAGCCCAGCGCAGGTTCGCTGAGGAAAGCCGCGGCGATCAGGACGCCGTCCACCGCATTGTGCAGGCCGTCGCCCAGGACGATGAGGCTCACCTGGGGCTTGGCGGCCGAGTCAATGGCATGCGCAACGCTGGCGTGCCCTCCCTGGGCATGATCGTGCCGCCACAGGGCGAGCTTCTCGAGCAGGAAGAATGCGAGCAGTCCGCCGAGGAGCACCAAACCCGACTGCTCGGCCTCCAGGCCCAGATGGATGGCTTCAGGCAAGAGCCCCATGAATGCCGTGGCCAGCATCAGACCGACCGCGTACGCCACCATTCGATCCGCGAAGCGCGGCAGCCACGTCAGTCCGAGCAGCGCAGCGAGCGCCACCGAGAGCAGGCCGCCGGCCAAGGTCGCCAATACGATCTGAACCAGCGTCATGTCCGGGCCCGACGGCGCGGTTGCAGCGAGACACGCCCCGGCCTAGCGCGTGAGGCCGTTCGGTGCCATGCGCCCCGCGGGCGAGCCTTAGGCGTCAGCCGTGCTTGTGGGGGTGCGAGTGCGAACGGGCCTTCGCTCCTGCACCGGACTTTCCTTTCCCCTTCGGAGAGCAGTCGCTGCAGCGGCCGTAGAGCGTGAGGTCGTGGTCCTCCACGGTGAATCCCGGCGGAGCCAGGGAACCCAGGTCGCCCGGACATCCCTCCATCTCGAACACACGCTGACACACCAGGCACTGGAAATGGTGGTGGTGCCCCATGCCGGCCATCTCGTACCGGGGGTTCTCGCCGGGCAGATCCACGACCCGCAGGGCCCCTTCGTCGACCAGCACCCGGAGGTTCCGGTAAACGGTGGCGATGCTCAGGCCCGGCACCGCGGACTGAGCCGCTTCGAGGACCTCCTGTGGCAGCAACGGACGCGCTGCAAGCGAGATTGCTTCGCGGATGGCGGCGCGCTGGCGTGTGTTGCGTTCCATGCATGAAGGTTAACGAATCCGGTCGAGGCCCATCGATGGGGCCCTTTAATGCGAGTGAGTTCGCATTATACTTCGCGACCCTGGTGCCGCTCGACGGTCCCTGTCGAGCCGGACAAGTTGCAATGACATCGAGGAGAAGAAGTGCTGGAAGCCAAGGATCTGACGAAGCGCTATGGAGGGCAGGTCGCATTGGATCGGCTGAACCTGCTGGTGCGGCCCGGCGAGATTTACTGCCTCCTCGGAAGCAACGGCGCGGGGAAGACGACGACGGTGAACCTCTTCCTGAACTTCATCGAACCGGATGAAGGCGAAGTCCGCATCAACGGGGTCGACGTCCGGCGCGAGCCTGTGCGCAGCAAGCAGTTCGTCGCCTATATCCCCGAGCAGGTGAACCTCTACGGGACGCTCACCGGCCTGGAGAACCTGCGGTACTTCTCCGCCCTGGCCCTGGGCCATCCGCTGCCCCGCGGCCGGCTGCTGGAGCTGATGGCCGAGGTGGGCCTGGATGCGGACGCCGCCGACAAGCGGGTCGCCGCGTACTCGAAGGGCATGCGCCAGAAGATCTGGATCGCCGTCGCGCTCGCGCGGGAGGCCAAGGCGCTGCTGCTCGATGAGCCGACCTCGGGACTCGATCCCTCTGCCGCAGCGGAGTTCACGGAACTGCTCCGGCGGGCCAGCGGGCTGGGAGTGGCCATCCTGGCCACCACGCACGACCTGTTCCACGCGCAGCAGATCGCCCACCGCATCGGCATCATGAAGCGCGGGCGCCTGGTGGACAGCATCGAGGGCGCCCAGGTAGCCGCCGTGGACCTGCAGAAGGTCTACCTGGCGCACATGAGGGCCGCCCGATGATCCGCCTCGTCGCATACCGTGACCTGCTGGAGCGGGTACGGGACGGGCGCCTGCTGTGGGCAGGAGGCATGGTGCTGGTCCTGCTGCTGGCGGCCCTGGCCGTGGGGCATGGCCGCCAGCAGGAGGCGCGCGCGGAGCAGCAGGCCGCCCAGACGTCCGACTACCGCGACTGGCTCCGGCAAGGACGGCGCCATCCGCACGACGCCGCCCACCAGGGCATGCATGCGTTCAAGCCGGGAGCCCCGCTGGGCGTCGTCGAACCGGGCATCAATCCGTACATCGGCAGCACGATCTGGCTCCAGGCGCATCGCCAAAGCGAGGTGAAGTTCCGCCCCGCCCAGGACGCCACCGGACTGCAGCGGTTCGGGGACTTGTCGGTCGGTTGGGTGCTGCAGGTCCTGGGGCCACTGCTGGTGGTGCTGCTCGGATTCAACGCGTTCGCGGCCGAGCGGGAGCGCGGGATTCTCCGGCAGACCCTGTCCCTGGGAAGTGCACCGGCCAAGCTGTTGTGGGGCAAGGCACTCGCGCTCGGGCTGGCCCTGGCGGTCCTGCTGGTGCCGGCGGCTCTGGTGGCCGGCGCCGTCGTCGTCTCCAGCGCCGAGCCCGGCACGCGCTGGGATGCCGCCGGCCGTTTCGTCGGATTCGGCGCAGGGTACGCCTTGTACCTGGGCACGTTCGTCTTCCTGACGCTGGCCGTCTCGGCCGCGAGCGCCACGTCACGCATCGCCATCTCGGTCTTGCTGGCCGTGTGGATCGCCAACGCCGTCGTGGCGCCCCGCGTGCTTTCAGAGGTGTCCCGGCTCCTCTTCCCCAGTCCGACGCGGCTGGAGTTCAACACGGCCCTCAACGCCGACCTGAAGGCCACGTCCGACCGCGTCTGGATGCAGGCTTTCGGCACCACGGAACGCTGGAGCAAGGACGTGCCCCTCGGCAAGTGGGGCGTCGCCCTGAAGCTCGACGACCAGGCCAGCTATGCCGTGTACGACCGCCACTTCGGCCGCCTCTGGGACACCTGGGAGCGACAGCAGACGGTACAGGACGTCGCGGGCCTCTTCATGCCACTGCTGGCTGCGCGCAGCTTCTCCACCGCCATGGCCGGCACCGATTTCGTCCACCACCGCGACTTCACGGTGGCCGCGGAACGGCACCGGCGCGTGATCCAGGACACGGTCAGCCAGGACCTGGTCGATCACGCCGATCCCCTGGGCAACCAGCACTTCGCCTATCAGGCCGAAGCCGACCTCTGGGCCCGCGTGCCGCCGTTCGAGTACCGCGCACCGGCGGTCGCATGGGCCTTGGGGCGGAGCTGGCCCAGCCTCCTGGCGCTGCTCGCCGGGTTGGGCATGGCCGTCGCCCTGGCGCGCGTCGCCGTTGCGCGCCAACGGGCCCTCTAGGAGATCCACATGGACGCGAATCGCACTTATCGCTTTTTCCTGGTGTCCCGCCAGGAAATGCTGCTGTTGCTCCGTGAGCGCAGCCTGTGGCTGGTGGGCCTGCTGTTCCTGGCGCTGATCGGCTATGCCCTCTATAACGGCGCGACGCAGACGGCGCGCAGGGACCAGGCCCAGGCGGCGTTGGTGGCCCACGATGCCAGGACCCGCGCCGACCAGGCCGCTCTGCTGGAGCAGATCTACGCCGGAGCCGTCACGCCCGGACCCTTCGCCAATCCGGTGAACCCGGCCAACATGGCGGGCGGCTACGGCGCCCACCATGCCCTGCTGCCCAGCGCGCCACTGGCGCCGGTCGCGTTGGGCCAGAACGACCTGTTCCCGACCCAGTTCAAGGTCACGCACCAGAGCAAGGTCCACTTCCTCCACAACAACGACATCGAGAACCCCTGGCATCTGCTGAGCGGTCATTTCGATCTGGCGTTCGTAGTCGTCTACCTCCTGCCGCTGCTGATCTTCGCGGTCAGCTACAACCTGCTCTCCGCCGAGCGGGAAGACGGCACGCTGAGGCTGCTGCTCTCCCAGCCCCTCGGCTTGTCGACGCTCATCGCGGGCAAGGTGGCCGTCCGCGCCCTCGTGCTGCTGGGCGCCGCGGTGGTGGTACCGGCCGCATGCCTGGCCCTGGTGCGGCCGCAGGTCGTCGGCGCGGGCGCGTCCACGCTCTGGTGGGTCGCGCTGGTGGCGGTCTATGCGCTCTTCTGGTTCTCCGCGGTCGTGGCGGTGAATGCATGGGGCAAGTCGTCGGCGACCAACGCCATGGTCCTCGTCGTGGCGTGGGTCGTCGTCGTGCTGCTCCTGCCGGTCGCGCTCAACCTCTTTGTCACCACGGCGGTACCCGCCCCCTCGCGCGCCGAGCTCGCCACCCGCACCCGGGTGATCACCGCGGAAGCCATGGCCCGCAATGCCGCGCTGCTCTCGTCCGACTACAAGCACATGGAGGATGCCTCGGTCCTCCTACCCAAGGACGGCAAGTTGCAAATGAGCGGTCGGCCATTGGCGAACTTCCGGATCCAGCGGGAAGTGGACGAAAGGATCCAGCCCGAGCTGGATCGCTTCGAGCAGCAGCAGGCCCGCCAGCAGGCGCTCGTGGCCCGCTGGTCGTCATTGAGCCCGGCGGCCGTGGCCTACGAAGGAATGACCACGCTCGCCGGTACGGGCCAGCAACGCCACGCCCTTTTCCTGACGCAGATCACCGCGTACCACGAGGCCTGGAAGTCGTTCTTCCTGCCACGGATCGAAGCCGGACGCGCCATGACCGGCGCCGACTTCGCCGCGATTCCGACATTCCACTGGCAGGAAGAGCGCGCGGCCTCCGTCCGCACGCGCGCGGCCTTGGCCGTGCTGTCCATCCTGGTACCCACGCTCGTGCTTCTCGCACTTGCCGCATGGCGGCTGCGCCGTTTCCGGGTCGTCTGATTCATTCCGTTGCGAGGAGCTTTCATGAAGAACTACAAGCGGTCCGTCATTGCCCTGGGAACGGCCGCCGCCTTCGGCGGCGTGTGGGCGCAGGAGAAGGATCTCGCTCCAGTCAGCGTTCAAGGTGGCCGCGACAGCGACAGGCTGTCGCTGACCGCCCCCAGCGGCAGCGCGTCGCGCCTGGGCCTCACCGTGCGCGAGACGCCGGCGTCGGTCGAGGTGATCTCGCAGGAGGTCATCCAGCAGCGCGGCGCACGCACGCTCACCGAAGCCCTGCGGGGAGCGGCCGGCATGGCGGGAGGTGGCGCGCCGGCCTCGCCGACCACGCTGTCTACCCGCGGCTTCTCCAACATCCTGTACCTGTACGACGGCATCCGCATGTCCGGCGCCGGCGTGACCAACCGCGTGCAGGACACCTGGAACTACGAACGCATCGAAGTGCTGAAAGGCCCGGCGTCGGTGCTGTACGGCGACAGCGCCATCGGCGGAATCGTCAACTTTCAGACCAAGCACCCGGACCGCGACAACCCCGGCATCGAGTTCCTGGCCGCCTATGGCAGCTACGGCTCGCATCGCGCCGCCTTCGGGGTGGGCGGTGCCGTCGGCGAGAGCGGCGCCTATCGCCTGGACTACAGCCGCAACGAGACGAAGGTCGGGACCATCGACCGCAACAGCGACACGCTCGACCACCTGACGGCGGGCCTGTCCTTCGACCTCACGGGCGCGTCCCGGCTGGAACTTGGACTGGACTACTCCCGCGACAAGGGCCGCGCCTACTGGGGCACGCCGCTGGTGCCGGCTTCGTTCGCCACGCAGCCGACCGGCGTGGTCAGCACGCCCGACGGGCGCGTGATCGATGCCCGGTTGGCGCGAAACAACTACAACGTCCTGGATGACCGCAACGAGGCCGAAGCCACTTGGCTGCGCGCGCGGCTCACGAGCCGGGTGACGCCGGCGTGGACCGTGCGCAACGAGTTCGCCGCCAACAGAGTCGATCGCCTGTGGCGCAACTCCGAGAGCGCCGTCTTCTCCGCGCCGGACAGCATCACGCGGGACCAGACGGCCATCGCCCACGACCAGCGCTACCTGTTCAATCGCTTAGACGCAACACACGAGGGAACCCTGGGCGGGTTGAAGAACAAGTTCGTCATCGGAGGGGAAGTCAGCCGCACCGACTTTGACAACACCCGTCGTTTCTCGAACGGCACCCCGGCGACGGCGGCGCTGCTGCGCGTCTCCGCCCTCAATCCCTCGATGGGTTTCTACAACGAGGATCCGGCACTCACGACGGGTCCCGGCAATCGCGTGGACATGACGGCCGACGTCAAGAACAGCTCGCTATTCCTGGAGGACGCGATCAAGTTCAGCGCGCTCACGCTGGTGACCGGTCTGCGGCACGACCGCACCGATGTCGAACGCAGCGCCCGCGATCTGAACGCCGGCACCTTCACGTCCTACGGGACGCAGTTCCGCGCCAACTCGGGCCGTGTGGGTGCGGTCTACGACATCGATGCCACGTCGACGGTGTACGCGCAGTACACGAACGCGACGATCCCCGTCGGATCGCTCTTCCTGCTTTCCGCCGCCAACTCGGCGTTCCCCCAATCCAAGGGCGAACAGGCCGAAGTCGGCTTCAAGCAGAGCCTGGCGCGCCTGGAATGGACCGCAGCGGCCTACCGAATCACGCTGGACGACGTGCTGTCGCGCGATCCGAACAATGCCAACCTGACCGTGAACAACGGCCGGCAATCCTCGCGCGGCATCGAGCTGGCAGCCGCTTGGCGGGCGACTCGCCAGCTGACGCTGTCGGGCAACGTCGCGGCGCTGGACGCGCAGTTCGACAACCTAATCGAGGCGGGCGGCGTTTCGCGGGTCGGAAACGTTCCCCCGAACGTTCCCGAGCAGGTGGTCAACCTCTTCGCCCACTACCGGTTCGCAGGCCTGCCGCTCGACATGCTGTTGAGCGTCAACCGAACCGGGAAGATGTACACCGACAACGCGAACCAGATCCAGATCAACGGCTACACGACGGCCGACTTCGCGACGAGCTGGCGGATCGACTCCACGCTGCTGACCTTCCGCGTGCGGAACCTCACGGACAAGCTGTACGCGTTCTACGCAGGCCGAGCGACGTCCCAGGTGCTGCTCGCACCCGGTCGGACTTTCGAGGTTTCGGCCAAGTTCGACTTCTGACCACGGTGTGCCCAGCGGTTCCTTCTCCGGCGACGTTCGTCCGCGACGCGCGAACCGCCTCCTGGTGTCGGCGCCCTCTGGGCGCTGCAGAGCGGCCTGCTCCGCCGTGCCATCGAGGTCGTGGTTCCGGTCGCCATCCTGACGCAGGTGCTGCCGGAGCCGAAGATCGAGGAGCCGCAGCCCGCCCCGCCGAAACCTCCCGAGCCCGTGCGCAAGGCTCCGGTCCCTCGCCCTGCCGTCGCGGCAGCTCGCGCTCTTGCAAGAGGTCAGTGAGGGCATAGGGGAACAAAGCTCCGAATCGCAGACACAGCGGTTCCTGTGCCCCGATTTGTAGCCCGAGAATGACCGAGCTCTGCTGGAGGTTCCTGGCGCCGCCGACGGAAACTCAGAGGCAAGCTGTTGATCTGAAAAGAGAAATGATGGTTCGTGACGCATCATGACTTCTCCTTTGGCCTGCCCGGAGGGACTCGAACCCCCGACCTGCTGCTTAGAAGGCAGCTGCTCTATCCAGTTGAGCTACGGGCAGCGCAGACAACGGCGCGGATTCTCGCATGCACCAGGGCTGCAACCGGCGCCAGGCGGGCGGCACGGTACGCGCCGGCACCTGTCGCCGCATGGGGCTGGCATTGCGGGTGAATCCGCAGCCCCCTGGCGGCACGCGCGTCAGGCGTTCCCGAGGGGCACGGGCGGGTCGGGGGTCGCGTCCGAGCGCGCCCGAAGGCTGGCGGTGCGGCGCCGGAACCGGCGGGCGGTCCCCGGTCGCCAGCGCCCCGGCCGGCGCGTCACGCCAGGCCGGCCGCAGGGATCAGGAGAACTCGAGCGAGCGCAGGCGGCTGCTCCGGGTCAGGCCGGCGGCCGCCGCGCCGGAGCGGGGCAATGCCTGCAGCGACTGGGCGCGCGCGGCGGCCAGCTGGCCCTCGAAGGACGGGCCGGACGTGGCGGGCCGGGCGGCGCCGATGCGGGCCAGCTGGGCCAGCAGCGGGTGGTGGCGATCGTCGGGGGGTGCGTACATGCGTCTCTCCTTTGTCGTCGTCCGGATTCAGAACCAGCGCAGCACCGTGAGGGACACGGCGCCCCAGGCCACGACGGTGGCGGCGGCCCCCAGCCAGAACTCCGCACCCACGAACGCCTCGCTCCCGGGCGCCGGCCGCTCGCCATCCCAGGGCCGAAGCGGGGCGCGGGCCGGGTCGCTGGCGACGGCGGCACGGGCGGACTGCAGGCGGGCGGGGACGGTCATGGCGAGGTCTCCTGGTGCTTCGATGTCCGGAACTTCGGCCCCGGCAGCCGGCACTGCATAAGCAGTTCGCTTAAGGGGCTTGGGTGGTTTCCCCCATCGCCCGTCCCGCACGGGACGGCACACTGCCCCGTCGCGCGGGCCTGCCCCGCGGGACCGGCAGGCCGCGCCAGACGGCCGACGAGCGCCGCTACACTGTGCCGCCCCACCCAGACCAGACATTTGCCCGTGCCCCCGGAGGACTCCACCATCCACCTGCTGTGCGTCGAGGACAACCCCGACGACGTGGAGCTGCTCGGGCTGGCGCTGGAGCGGTCCGACCCCCGGCGGCGCTACGTCCTGGAGCGGGTCGACGACTCCACCGCCTTCGCCATGGCCCTGGAGCGCGATTTCGACGCGATCCTGTGCGACTTCAACATGCCGCGGTTCTCGCCGTATGCCGCGCTGCAGATCCTGGTGGCGCGGCGCAGCCCGATCCCGCTGGTGGTGGTGACGCGGGCGATCGGCGAGGAGGCGGCGGTGCACGTCCTGCGCTGCGGCGCGCGCGACTACGTCACCAAGGACCGCCTGGGCACGCTGCCGCAGATCATCGAGCGGGTGATGGGCGAGCGGCGCCGGGCCGCCGACCAGGAGCGCATGAGCCGCGAGCTGGAAGCGGCCTACCGCCGGCTCAAGCGCCTGTCGGCCCGGCTCGTCCAGGCGCAGGAGCGCGAGCGGCTGCTGATCTCGCGCGAGCTGCACGACCACCTCGGTCAGACCCTCACGGGCATGGTGATCCACCTGCACGCCGCGCAGCGGGCCGCCGATCCCGCCTCGGCGCGCCGCCACACCGCCGTGGCGATGGACATGGCGCAGGGGGCGGTCACCCAGGTCAAGACCCTGTCGTTCTCCCTGCGCCCGGCCCAGCTCGACCTGCTGGGCCTGGTGGCCGCCGTCCACACGGCCGTGCAGCGGATGGCCGAACCCGCCGGCCTGGCCTTCAGCGTCAGCTCGCGCGGCCAGGAACCGGGCGAGCCGGGCGAGAACGCCTCCGTCGCCGTGCGCCTGGTGCAGGAGGCGCTGACGAACACCGTGCGGCACGGCCAGGCCAGCCGCATCCTGGTGCGGCTGCGGTTCCTGCCGGACGGCCGCCTGGGCCTGCTGGTGGTGGACGACGGCGTCGGTTTCGACAAGTCGGTGGTGCTGTCCGGGCAGACCGGCGAGCACAACGTGGGCCTGTACGGAATGATCGAGCGCACCGAACTGGTGGGCGGGCGGCTGTCCATCCGCACCCGGCCGGGCCGGGGCGTCGCGCTGCGCGCGCTGCTCTGAGCGGCACGCCGGCGCGCGAAAAGCGGCAGGTTTCCCCCGGTCATCGGGGTGTCGGGCGCCGGTCGCGCGGCTAACCTCATCCGCAGGAGAACCCGATGCTGCCGACCGCCTTTCCCGCCGCCCTGCCCCGGGCCGCCATCCGGCAGCGGCACCAGGCGCCCGCCCGCCCGGCCCGATGACCGCACGCATGGCCCGAACCCGCCGCCCGATGCCCACGCGCACGGGCCAGCCCGATTCCGCAGAGCGCCAGCTGCGCGACCTGCTCGACCTCGCGGTCGACTGGATCTGGGCGACGGACGCCGACCACCGTTTCACCCGGGTGGCTTGCTCCAGCCGCTACACCGACGCCGGCCAGTTGCCGGCGGTCGGCCAGCGCCCCTGGGAGGGCGCCGGCGTCGACGAGCCCGCCCGGGTCGCGGTGCTGCGCGGGATCATGGAGGAACACCGTCCGTTCCAGGGGTTCGAGGCGCTGCGCCCCGACAGCGGCGGCCGCGTGCGCCACCTGCGCGTGAGCGGCCAGCCGGTGTTCGACGCGGCCGGCCGCTTCCAGGGCTACCAGGGCGTCGGCCAGGAAGTCACCTCGCACCGCGAAGCCGAGCAGGCGCTGAACGCCAGCGAGTCGCAGCTGGCCGCGGTGATCGACGCTGCGGTCGACGCCATCGTCACCGTCGACGGCGACGGCCGCATCGTGCTGTTCAACCACGGCGCCAGCCAGATGTTCGGCTGCAGCCGGGTACTCGCGCTGGGCGCCCCGCTCGCGCGCTGGCTGCCGCAGGCAGTCGACTTCATCCGCGCCGTGCGCGCCGGCGCCGAGCCGGCGCCGGGCGTGCTGGTGCGCGCCCTGCCCCTGCAGGCGCTGCGCAGCGACGGCAGCAGCTTCCCGGCCGAGGCGTCGGTCTCGCGCATCGACATCGACGGCGGCCCGCTGTACGGCCTCACGGTGCGCGACCTCACCCGCTCACTGGCCGCCGAGCAGGACCGGCAGTCGCTGGAGATGCAGCTGCGCCAGTCGCAGAAGATGGAAGCGCTGGGCACGCTGGCCGGCGGCATCGCGCACGACTTCAACAACATCGTCGCCGCGATCCTGGGCAACGCTCGGCTCGCGCAGGACCGCTGCGGCCCCGAGGCGGCCGGCTTCCTGGCCGAGATCGCCGCCGCCGGGCTGCGCGCGCGCGACCTGGTGCAGCGGATCCTGTCCTTCAGCCGCAACCAGCCCACCACCTTCACCTGCCAGCCGCTGCAACCGCTGGTGCAGGAAGGCGTGCAGCTGCTGCGGGCGATGCTCCCGTCGGGCATCGAGCTGGTGCACCAGCAGGCCGCCGAGCCGGCCGTGGTGTGCGCCGACCCGACCCAGATCAGCCAGGTGCTGATGAACCTGGGCACGAATGCCTGGCAGGCCATCGGCCGCCACCCGGGCCGCATCCGCGTGACGCTGGAGCTGGTGGGCGCGGAGGCCTGCATCTGCGTCACCGACAACGGGTGCGGCATGGAGCCGGCCACCGTCGAGCGGATCTTCGAGCCGTTCTTCACCACCAAGGCCAAGGGCGAAGGCACCGGCCTGGGCCTGCCGATGGTGCACGGCATCGTGCGCGCGCACGGCGGCCGCATCGACGTGGACAGCCGTCCCGGCGAGGGCACCACCTTCCGCATCTGGCTGCCCCTGGCGGTGTCCGGATGCTGCGAGAGCGACGGCCACCCTGCCGCTGCGCAAGCGCCCGTCGCCACGCCGGCAACCGAGGTGGCCGCGCCGGCAGCGGGCGCGAGTCCGGTGGCAGGGATGGCCGCCGCCACCGCCATGCCTGCCGGGCCTGCCGGGCCTGCCATGCCTGCCGCGGCTGCCGCGCCTGCGGCAGGCGACGGTGCCGGGCGCCATGTCGTGTACCTGGACGACTACCCGGCCATGGTGCTGATGGTCAAGGCCATGCTCGAAACGCAGGGCTACCGCGTCTCCGGCTTCGAGACCCCGGCCGCGCTGCTGGACTGGCTGGCGCAGCATCCGGACGAGGTCGACCTGGTGGTCTCCGACTACAACATGCCGGGCTGCTCGGGCCTGGAACTCGCCGCGCAGCTGCGCGCCCGGCAGCCGCGCCTGCCGCTGATCCTGACGTCCGGCTACATCACCGACGAACTGCGCCAGGGCGCCGCCGACCTGGGCGTGGAGCACCTGTTCGACAAGCCGCGTGGCGTCGAGGAACTCTGCACCGTGGTCGGCCAGGTGCTGCACCAGGCCGGCGCCCGGGAGGCCGCATGACGGCGGCCACCGGAACCGGGCCCATGCTGCGCCTGCTGGGCATGCTGCCCGCCGCCGCCCGCGGCGAGATGGTGCGTCTCTACACCGAGCTGCTGGCCACCCAGGTGCGCAGCATCGGCGAGCGGCTCCGCACGCCGGACGACCCGGAGGTCGTCGCACTGGTGCACAAGGTCGCCGGCTCCGCCGCCATGATGCAGGACCAGGACCTCTCGCTGCCGGCACGCGACATGGAAAAGGCCCTGCGCGAGCAGCGCACGGCCGACGCCCTCGCCTGCTGGCCGCTGGTCGACGCCGCCGCCGCCCGCACCCTGGCGGTGCTGGCGGGCCAGGCGAGCCCGGCCGCAGCCCCGCCACTCCTTCCGCCATCCTTGCCGCCGGCAACCTGACCGGCGTTGCCGCCTTTCCTTCATGCATTCCTCCCTGCGTTCCCTCTGCTACGTGAGCAGCGCCTCGCACCGCTTCGACGAAGCCGAACTGCTGGCGCTGCTCGCGGGCGCCCGCGCCGCCAACGAGGCCGGCGACGTGACCGGCCTGCTGCTGCATTGCGGCGGCAACTTCATGCAGGTCCTCGAGGGCCGGGCCGACGCTGTCGGCGACGCCTACCGCCGGGTCGGCCGCAGCCGCCGCCACCACGGCCTGATCGAGCTGTTCGACGAGCCGATCGAGGCCCGCGAATTCGCCGGCTGGAGCATGGCCTCGCGCTCGGTCGGCGAGCTGCAGCTGCGCACGATCTCGCAGGCGGACACCGGCCTGCGCCACCAGCTCCTGCTGGACTTCTGGAAGAACTGCCGCTGACAGGGGCGCGCCGGGCGCCTCAGCCCGGCTGCACGCCGATGGGCGACGCGCCGAGCAGCCGGTGGCGCGCCGCGTAGTGCGCCAGTTCCGCGTTGCCCGCCAGCTTCATCTTCTCCAGCAGCCGCGCCCGGTAGACGCTCACCGTGCGCGGGGGCAGCGCCAGGCGCTCGGCGATCTCCGGCAGCCGCACCCCCTGCGCCAGCATCACCAGCAGCATCTGCTCGCGCGGCGACAGGCGCTCGTGCGGCGCGCCCGCGTCGCCGGCCGTCGCCGCGGAGGCGAGCAGCCGGGCGATGGCGTCCGAGACCGAGCGTTCACCGCGCGCGACCCGCGCGATCGCCTCGACCAGCTGCGTGGTGTCCGACGACTTGGCGACGTAACCCTGTGCGCCCGCTTCCAGCGCCTTGAGCGCGTACGGGTCCTCGGGGTACATCGACAGCACGAGCGCGCGCGGCCGCTGCGGCCGCGTGCCCAGGCGCTGCAGGATCTCCAGGCCGGAGGGGCCGGGCAGCTGGATGTCGAGCAGCAGCACGTCGAAGGGACGGGTGTCCAGCAGCGGCTGCAGTTCGTCCCAGCAGCCGGCCTCGCCGGCCACTCCCACGCCGGCGTCCCCCAGGGCGTCGCGCAGGCCGCGCCGGATCAGCGCGTGGTCGTCCACCAGCAGCACGCGCGTCATGCGTCATGCCCCGACTGGCGCCCGCGCGGCAGCCACAGCATCAGCGTGGTGCGGCCGTCGGCGCTGGAGATGTCGATGCCGCCGCCCGCGGCGCGGGCCCGCTCCGCCAGCCCGCGCAGGCCCAGCGAGCCCGGCTTGTGCAGCTCGGCGGGATCGAGCCCGCGGCCGTCGTCGCTGACCTCCAGCGACACCGTGGCGCCGCCGAAGTGCAGGTCGACGCAGACGCTGCGCGCCTGGGCATGCTTGGCGATGTTGGTCAGCGCCTCCTGGCAGGTGCGGTAGACCGTCATGGCCGCCACCTCTTGCAGGCCGGTGTCGGCCCCGCTGGCGGCGAAGCGCACTTCCAGGTGGTGCCGCTCCCGGAACTGGCGCACCTGCCACTCCAGCGCCGGCACCAGGCCCGCGTCGAGCGTCGGCGGGCGCAGGTTGTGCATGATCCGCTGGGCCGCCTCGGCCGCCTGCGCCAGCCCCTGCTGGGCCCGCCGCAGCCGCTCCAGCGGCGCCGCGTCCAGGTGGCGGTGCAGCCCGTCCAGGTCGAAGCGGACCGCCGTCAGCGTGCCGCCCACCTCGTCGTGGATCTCGCGCGCGATCGCCATGCGCTCCTCGTCCACCAGCGTCTGCAGCCGGTGCGACAGGTTGCGCAGCTGCTCCTGCGACAGCCGCAGCCGCTCCTCGGCACGGGCCTTGTCGCGCCGCGCCTGCGAAGCCGCCATCGCGTTGCGGGCGGCGGCACCCAGGCGGGCCAGCCGTCCCTTGATCAGGTAGTCGTCGGCGCCACGCTGCATGGCCTCGACGGCCGCCTCCTCGCCGATCGCGCCGGAGACGATGATGAACGGCGGCGCGACGGCCTGCGCGCGCACGATCTCGAGCGCCTCGCTGCTGGAAAACCCGGGCAGCCGGTGGTCCGAGATCACCAGGTCCCACGCCTGGCGCCGCAGCGCGTCGTGCAGCTCGGCCCCGGTTTCCACGCGCTCGGCGCGCACGGGCATGCCTTGCAGGGCCAGCGTGGCCAGCAGCATCTCGTAGTCGAGCGGCGAATCCTCGATGACCAGCACGCGCAAGCGACGTTCCTCCCAGGCCGCAGACCTTAAGCCGCGCCGCCGCCGCGTGACGCCGGAAAAGCCGGGGTTCCCCGCCGCTTTCCGGGCCATCGGTTTGCGCCCGGCTCCCAACAATGGCTGCATCCCGGCGCACGCGCGCCGCTGCACTACCCGAGGAGTTCCTTCATGACCGTGGTTCTTGCCGTCGACGACTCGGCGTCCATGCGCCAGATGCTGGCCTACACGCTGCGCACCGGCGGATACGAAGTGGTCGAGGCCGTCGACGGCGCCGATGCGCTCGGCAAGCTGGCCGCGCAGGCCGTGGACATCGTGCTCACCGACCAGAACATGCCGGTGATGGACGGTCTGTCGCTCACCCGCGCCGTGCGGGCCGACGAACGCTGGCGCCGGCTGCCGGTGCTGATGCTCACCACCGAGACCGACGAAGCCGTCAAGCAGGCCGCACGCGTCGCCGGCGCGACCGGCTGGCTGACCAAGCCGTTCGAGCCGCAGCGGCTGCTGCAGGTGCTGGCGCAGGTCACCACCCAGACCGCCAGGAGCTGACATGTCTGCCGTCGCCTCGAACGCCGACTTCGACCTCACCCAGTTCTACCAGGTCTTCTTCGAGGAGGCCGGGGACAACCTGGACAACTTCGAGCAGCTGCTCCTCGGCCTGGACGTCGCCGCGCCCGCCGAGGAGACGCTGCACGCCATCTTCCGCTGCGCGCATTCGGTCAAGGGCGGCGCGGCCACCTTCGGCTTCGCCGACGTCGCCGCGCTGACGCATGCGATGGAAACCCTGCTGGACCGCCTGCGCCGACACGAGCAGCTGCCGACCACCGCAATGGTGGACACGCTGCTGGAGGCCGGCGACCAGCTGCGCGCGTTGCTCGCCTGCCACCAGGCCGGCGGCGGCCAGGCGCCCGACACGAGCGCGCTGCTGCAGGCGCTGCAGGCGCATGCCCAGGGCGGCGAGGCGCCCGCGCCCACCCCCGCCCCGGCACCCGTCGCGGCACCGGCAGCCGCGCCCGCCGTGGCCACCAGCGCCCCGGCCGGGCTGTTCGAGGCCGGGCTGCGCGACCTGGAGCTGCTGGCCGGACCGCTGCATGCCCCGTCGGTGGCCGACGACCTGATCGAGCTGTTCGGCGAAGTCACCGGCGGCGGCTCGCTGGCGCGCGCCGAGGCCCTGCCGGGACAGGCGGCCGACGTGCAGCGCTTCCGGCTGAAGACCAGCGCGACCGACGCCGAGGTGCTGGACCTGTGCAGCTTCCACCTGGAGCGGGACCGCCTGCGCATCGCGCCCTGGCCGCAGGCCGGCGCCGCCGCGCCCGCGGCGGTCGCTGCCGCACCGGTGGCCGAGCCCGTGGCGCCTGCACCCGCGCCCGCGGCGGCCGCGGCGCCCGCCAGGCCGGCCGCCGCTGCGGCCGCCGACGGCGCGCCGGCCGGCAAGCGCCCGCCCGTGCCCGTCGAGACCCTGCGCGTGTCGCTCGACAAGGTCGACCAGCTGATCAACCTGATGGGCGAACTGGTGATCACCCAGGCCATGCTGGCCCAGCGTGCCTCCGGCCTGGACGGCGAGGCGCGCCAGCAGCTGGTGGGTGGCCTGTCCGACCTGGAACGCACCACCCGGGACCTGCAGGAATCGGTGATGTCGATCCGCATGATCCCGATGGGCGAGGTCTTCAACCGCTTCCCGCGCATGCTGCGCGAGCTGGCGGCCCGCCTGGGCAAGCAGCTGGAGCTGCGCACCGTGGGCGAAGCCACCGAGCTGGACAAGGGCCTGATCGAGAAGATCACCGACCCGCTGACCCACCTGGTGCGCAACGCAGTCGACCACGGCATCGAGCTGCCGCAGGAACGGCTGGCCAAGGGCAAGCCGCCCCACGGCACGCTCACCATGTCGGCCCGCCACGAAGGCGGCTGCATCGTGATCGAGGTGCGCGACGACGGCCGCGGCCTGGACCGCGAGCGGCTGCTGGCCAAGGCCCGCAAGAACGGCATGCAGCTGCCCGAGACCATGACCGACTCCGAGGTGTACGGCCTGATCTTCGCGCCGGGCTTCTCGACCGCCGAGGCGGTGACCGACATCTCGGGCCGCGGGGTCGGGATGGACGTGGTCCGCCGCAACATCCTGCGCCTGGGCGGCACCGTCGAACTCGACTCCACCCTGGGCCAGGGCACCTGCGTGCGCGTGCGGCTGCCCCTGACGCTGGCGATCATGGACGGCATGTCCGTGGCCGTGGCCGGCGAGCTGTACCTGCTGCCGCTGGCCAGCGTCGTCGAATCGTTCCAGGCCCAGCCCGGCGCCCTGCGCACCATCGCCAACGGCCAGCGCGTGGTGAAGGTGCGCGACGACTGGCTGCCGGTGGTGTCGCTCGCGCGCGCCATGAACGCACCGGTCGAGCGCAACCACGACGGCACCGCCATGCTGGTGCTGGTGCAGGCCGAGGGCCGCTCCGTCGCGCTGGAGGTCGCCCAGCTGGTCGGCCAGCAGCAGGTGGTCGTCAAGAACCTGGAAGCGAACTACCGCCGCGTGCCCGGCGTGTCGGGCGCGACCATCATGGGCGACGGCAGCGTCGCCCTCATCCTGGACGTCTCGCACCTCGTGCGCGGCGCCATCGACGGCGGGTCAAGTCCTGCCGCATCCGGCCGACAACAAGGCATGGCCGCCGATGTGCTGCCTGCCGCCATTCCCACATCCCTGACCGCCTGAGGACCCACCATGGACATGATCAACGAAGGTTCCCACATCGCCCGCTCCGAGGCGAGCCGCGCCGCGGCGCCGCACGCCGGCGAGTACCTGACCTACCGCCTCGGCGGCGAGGAGTACGGCGTCGACATCCAGAAGGTCCAGGAGATCCGCTCCTGCGAGACCCCGACCCGCATCCCGGGCGCCCCGGCCTACGTCAAGGGCGTGGTCAACCTGCGCGGCGTCATCGTGCCGATCGTCGACCTGCGCCTGAAGCTGGCGTGCGAGCGCGCCGACTACAACCCGTTCACCGTGGTGATCGTGCTGGCCGTCAACAAGCGCGTGGTCGGCGTGGTCGTCGACTCCGTCTCCGACGTGCTGGACCTCAAGGCCGACGCCATCAAGCCGCCGCCGGAGCTGTCCGCCGGCAGCGGCGCCGAGTTCGTCACCGGCATCGCCAGCGTCGGCGACCGCATGCTGATGCTGGTCGACCTGGACTGCCTGCTGGGCGAGACCATCGGCACCCTGCCCGAGGCCGCCTGACATGAACCGCCTGGGTCTGCGCGGCCGCCTCGCCCTTGCCTTCGGGCTCCTTCTGCTCCTCCTGCTGGTCGTCGCCGGCGTGGGCATGCGGCAGCTGGACAACACCCGGCGGCTGGACGCCCGCGAAGCGGGGCTGACCCAGCTGCGGCACGAGGCCAGCCAGTGGAGCGCGCTGACCCGGCTGAACGTGGTGCGCGCCGTCGCGCTGGCCAAGGTCGGCAGCCCGCCGCACCTGGCCGCGTGGATGGACGGCGAGATCAAGCAGACCTCGGCCAGGATCAGCGAGTACCAGAAGCAGCTGGACACCGGCCTGGAGGCGATCGGCGGCAAGCCGCTGATCGAGGCGGTCGGCAGCGCCCGCAAGTCCTACCTGGAGCTGCGCGGCGGCCTGCTCAAGCGGCTGGCCGACCCCGCCACGGCGCCAGCCGCCGCGGCCGACGTGGACGGCAAGCTGGTGCCGGCCGCCGACGGCTACCTGCGCAGCCTGGATGCGGTCGTCGCACACGTGGACAAGGAACTGGCGGACAGCCGCCGCGCCCGCGAGGAATCGATGCGCGCCGCCGGCATCCTGCTGCCGGTGGTCGCCCTCCTGGCCCTGCTGCTGGGCGGGGCGCTGGCGTGGTGGCTGTCCAGAAGCGTGACGGTCCCGGTGCGCCAGGCGCAGGCCGTCGCCCAGCGCATCGCCGCCGGCGACCTGACGCAACCGGTGCCCGTGCAGGGGCGCGACGAACTCGGCCAGCTGCTGGCGGCCCTGGACGGCATGCAGCAGAACCTGCGCTCGATGGTCGGCGGCATCCGCGCCGGCACCGACAGCGTCGGCGCCGCGACCGCCCAGATCGCCAGCGGCAACCAGGACCTGAGCGAGCGCACCGAGCGCGCGGCGGCCGCCCTGCAGCAGACCGCGTCCACCCTGTCCAGCCTGAGCCGGGCGACCCAGGCCGCCTCCGGCTCGGCCAACGAAGCCCAGGCCCTTGCGGCCCAGGCGCTCGAGATCGCGCGCCGCGGCGGCGAGATGGTGGGCCGCGTGGTCAGCACCATGCAGGAGATCAACACCGGCTCCAGCCGCATCGGCGAGATCACCGGCGTGATCGACGCGATCGCCTTCCAGACCAACATGCTCGCGCTCAACGCGGCGGTCGAGGCCGCCCGTGCCGGCGAGCAGGGCCGCGGCTTCGCGGTGGTGGCAGGCGAGGTGCGCAACCTGGCCGGCCGCTGCGCCGAGGCGGCACGCGAGATCCGGGGCCTGATCGACGCCAGCGTCGCCAAGGTCGAGGACGGCACGCGCCTGGTCGGCGATGCCGGCACCACCATGCAGCAGATCGAGCGCAGCGTGCGGCAGGTGACCGAAGCCGTCGGCGGCGTCAGCGTCTCCAGCGCCGCCCAGGCCGGCGACGTGGGCGAGGTCAACCAGGCCGTGGCCCAGCTGGACGGCATGACCCAGCAGAACGCCGCGCTGGTCGAGGAAGCCGCCGCGGCCGCGCAGAGCCTGCGCGACCAGGCGGTGTCGCTCGGCCGCCTGGTGTCGACCTTCCGGGTTCCGGCCGCAGCCTGACCCTGTCGCCTGCCCCTTCGTCGTGACGAGCATGCACGCCACATTCCAGTCGTACCCCGTGGGGAGGACCTGATGTCCGCCGTTTCTCCATTCGCCGCCCCGCCTGGCGACCGCGACGTCGGCTTCGACGCCGCCGACTTCCAGCGCGTGCGCACCCTGATCCGCGCCAAGGCCGGCATCGACCTGCATCCGGGCAAGCAGAACATGGTCTACGGGCGGCTCTCGCGGCGCCTGCGCGAGACGCGGCACGAGAGCTTCCGCAGCTACCTGGACGCGCTGGAACGCGCGGGCGGCGAGGAATGGCAGGAGTTCATCAACTGCCTGACGACCAACCTGACCTCGTTCTTCCGCGAGGCGCACCACTTCGAGATGCTGGCGGCCCAGCTGCGCAGCACGCCGGCCCCCTCCTGGCGCATCTGGTCCTGCGCGGCGTCGACCGGCGAGGAGCCCTACAGCATCGCCATGACGGCGATCGAGACGCTGGGCGCCAGCGCGCCGGTGCGCATCGACGCCAGCGACATCGACACCCGCGTGCTGGCGACCGCGCGCGAAGGGGTCTACTCGCTCGAATCGGTCCAGTCGCTCGGCGAGGACCGGCTGCGCCGGTTCTTCCTGCGCGGCTCGGGACCCAATGCCGGCAAGGCGCGCATCAAGCCCGAGGTGCGGCAGATGGTGCAGCTGCGCCCGTTCAACCTGCTCTCGGGCAGCTGGGACACCGGCAGCTACGACGCGGTGTTCTGCCGCAACGTCATGATCTATTTCGACCGGCCCACGCAGCGCCAGGTGCTGCAGCGGCTGCACGCCGTGATCCGCCCGGGCGGGCTGCTGTTCGTGGGCCACTCGGAGAACTTCTCCGAGCACCGCGACCTGTTCCAGCTGACCGGCAAGACGGTCTACCGCCGGCCATGAGCACCGCATCCGCGTCGGCAGCGGCCGCCAAGGAGCAGGCCGCCGCGCTGGCCGCCCTGCGCAGCCGGCCGCGCCGCGAGCACGAGGCCTCGTTCTTCTTCTGGGACCCGGCCTTCGGCTCGGCCTCGGTGAAGGTGCTGCCCGGCGAGTTCTACGTGCACGACCAGGACGTCGCCATCACCACCACCCTCGGCTCGTGCGTGGCGGCCTGCCTGCACGACCGCACGGCCGGCATCGGCGGGATGAACCACTTCATGCTGCCCGACGCGGGCGATGCCGCCGCCGGCGGGCGCTTCGGCGCCTACGCCATGGAGCTGCTGATCAACGAGCTGCTCAAGCGCGGTGCGCGCCGCAGCGCGCTCGAGGCCAAGGTGTTCGGCGGTGGCCAGGTGATGAAGAGCCTGGCCGGCACGCTGATCGGCGAGAAGAACGTGCAGTTCGTCCAGAACTTCCTGGCCCAGGAGCGCATCCCGCTGCTCGGCTCCGACGTGCTGGACATCCATCCGCGCAAGGTCTGCATGTTCCCGCGCAGCGGGCGCGTGCTGTGCCGCCGGCTGCCGGCCGCGCAGCTGCCGCAGACCGCGGCGCAGGAGGCACGCTACCGCGACGAACTCGGCCGCCAGTCCGGCGGCGGCGCGGTGGAACTGTTTTGAGCCGCTTGCCTGGCGCCCCATCGGCCAGTGCTGCCCGCCCCGCGCGCGGCGGTCGGCCCGGCGCCGGCGAGCGGCAGGGCCCGGCACGGGCCCGCCAGCTGGAGCAGACGCAATGACGATTCGTGTGGTGGTGGTCGACGACTCGGCGCTCGTGCGCAGCGTCCTGACCGAATTGATCAACCGGACCGGCGACATGCGCGTGGTCGGCGCCGCGGCCGACCCGTACGAAGCCCGCGAGCGCATCCGCGAACTCGACCCGGACGTGGTGACGCTGGACGTCGAGATGCCCAAGATGGACGGCCTGGCCTTCCTGGAGCGGCTGATGAAGCTGCGCCCGACCCCGGTGGTCATGGTCTCCACGCTCACCGAACGCGGGGCCGAGACCACGCTGCGGGCACTCGAGCTGGGCGCGGTCGACTTCGTGGCCAAGCCCACGCTCAACGTGCGTGCGGGCCTGGACGACCTGGCACGCGAGATCACGGGCAAGCTGCGCGCCGCCGCCCAGGCCCGGGTCGGGCGCCGCGCCGCGCCGATGCCGGTGCCGCAGGCCTGCGCGCATCCCAAGCCGCAGGCCGAAGGCGCCGTGGCCAGCGACCAGCTCATCGCGATCGGCGCCTCCACCGGTGGCACCGAAGCGATCCGCGAGATCCTGATGGCGCTGCCGGCGCACCTGCCCGGCATCGTGATCACCCAGCACATGCCGGCCGGCTTCACCGCCAGCTTCGCGGCGCGGCTGGACACGCTGTGCCGCCTGCGGGTCAAGGAGGCCGCCGATGGCGACCGCATCCTGCAGGGGCACGCCTACATCGCGCCCGGCGGCCGCCACCTGGGCATCGAACGCAGTGCGCTCGGCGGCTACGTGGCCAAGGTGACCGACGGCGAGCCGGTCAACCGGCACAAGCCGTCGGTCGACGTGCTGTTCCGCTCGGTCGCGCGCTGCGCCGGCGCCCGCGCGACCGGCATGATGCTCACCGGCATGGGCGCCGACGGCGCCACCGCCATGCGCGAGATGCGCGATCGCGGCGCCTGGAACCTGGTGCAGGACGAGGCGAGCTGCGTGGTGTTCGGCATGCCGCGCGAGGCGATCGCCGCCGGCGCCGCCAACGAGGTGGTGCCGCTGCCCGCGATGGCCCAGCGCCTGCTGGCCCACCTGGGAACGTCCGCGCGCTGACGTGAACCGCCGCGCCGGGCTGTCCTACGCGGGCGGCCGCGGCGCACCGACACCCCGCCCCGCGGGGGCCGGCTAGCTTGCAGGGCAAGGAGTCTTCCATGCCCTCTTCCAACCCCACTTCCGATCTCCAGGGCCTGCGGGTCGCCATCCTCGCGCTCGATGGCTTCGAGCAGGCCGAACTGACCGAGCCGCGCAAGGCGCTGCAGCAGGCCGGCGCCGACACCCGGGTCATCTCCCAGAAACCCGGGCAGATCCAGGGCTTCAACCATGACAAGCCGGCCGACAAGGTGCCGGTGGACCTGACCCTGGAGCAGGCCCGGCCCGAGGATTTCGATGCCGTGCTGCTGCCCGGCGGCGTGATGAACGCCGACACCCTGCGCACCAGCCGGCCGGCCCAGCAGTTCGTGCAGGCCATGCAGCGCGACGGCAAGCCCTTCGCGATCATCTGCCACGCGGCGTGGCTGCTGGTGTCGGCTGGCCTGGTGAAGGGGCGCCGCCTGACCAGCTGGCCGTCGCTGGCCGACGACCTGTCCAATGCCGGCGCCGACTGGGTCGACGAGCAGGTGGTGCGTGACGGCAACTGGGTGTCCAGCCGCAAGCCGGCCGACATCCCGGCCTTCAACGAGGCCCTGCTCGCGATGTTCTCCGAGCACCGGCAGGACGCCCACTCCACGACCTGAGCGCCGCCACATCCTGTCGCGGCCGCTGCGCACGCGACCGGCTGCCCGGCGGGCGGCGGCCAACGCCAAGCCAGACGCGACGCGGGCCAGGACCGGCACTGCCAGTCCTGGCCCGAGGGCATCAGCCGCTGCGGCCGGGCGCGTGGCGCCCCTGCCGGCGGGCGCCTGACGGAACCCGCGATGAACCGCTCAAGGGTTCCACCAGTTGCCCGAGGCCACCAGCATCGGGATGAGCATCAGTTCCGAGTCGTAGTAGTCGGTCGTGAAGTTGCTCGCGGTCCAGTTCCACAGGGTGTCCAGGTAGCCCTGGAAGCTGCCGTCGACCATGGCGCCGACCAGCATCGGGCCGATCATGCCCTTGGGCGCATAGCTGCGGCCCATCGCGGTGCCGTCCAGGTGGTAGCCGGTCGCGATGCTGGCGGGGTTGCCGCCGCAGTCGCGCTGGATGAAGGCCACCATCTTCTGCGTGATCCGCTTGAAGCGCTCGTCGCCGCTGGTGACGTAGTCGGTGCCGAAGCGCCACGGGTTGCGCTGGGCGTTGGCGTAGTAGTCGCCCTCGGTCGCCACGCCGTCGCCGATGAAGCCGGGCGACGGCGCCGGGTTCGGGGTGTTGGTGTTGACGATGAAGTCGGGCGTCAGGCCGCAGTTGGGCGAGTACGTGGCGGTGATGTAGTCCAGCAGCTCGTACGCGCGGTTGACAGCCAGGTCCCAGAAGGCGTCCCCGGTGGCGCGGCCGAAGGCCCGGAAGTGGCCGATCATGTAGTCGGACGTGCGGTTGTTGAACGGGCTGGGCAGGCCCTTGGTCGCACCGTCCTCGCGGAAATTCCAGGCCTTCATCGCGTTGATGGTGGCGAGGGCTTCCTGCTTGTAGTTCCACTTGCCGCTGGTCGATCCCCACTGGCGGTCGGCCATCAGCAATGCCATCGCGATGTCGAGGTCGCCGTCCATGGCGTTCCAGCCGCCGCCGGCGCGCTCGCTCGAGCTGCCGTCGCGCTCCAGGCGCCAGTCCATCAGCGCGGGCTGGCCGGTGCCGTAGGCCGGCCGGGCGCGCGCCAGGGTCAGCAGGCCGTCGAACAGGTCGCGGGCGCCGGCGTCGTGGCCGGCCATCAGCACGGCGATCAGCATGCCGTAGCCGATGCCTTCCGAGACCGTCAGCCAGTCGGGGGAATTGCCGAAGCGCACCGCCAGGCCGCCGGGCACCGACGGCACCTCGGCAATGGCACGCGCCTTCCAGGCGTCGTAGCAGCCGCGGATCGCGTCGTCCATCTGGGACGTCGAGGCGCTGGGCTTGATGCCGGCGACGTAGGCGTCCAGCCGCGAGCCGAAGGGGTAGGACACCGGGCCGCTGACCGCGCGCCGTGCTCCCGTCGTGCTCACGCCGCTGGCGAGATCGCCACCGGCAGAGGTGCTGCCACCACCACCGCCGCCGCCACAAGCGGTCAGGGCGAGGGAAACGGCGGAAGCGGAACCGGAAAGGAGGAACAGGCGTCTTTTCATGTCTTCAACTACTGGACGGATGGGTCGGCGGCTGCAGCTCGCTGCTGGTGGCCGACCCCGTTGAACGGCAGCTGAGGTTGCGCGTGACCCGGTTCGTGCCGGCCGCTGGTGGGCGGCGCGTGTGCTGTGGAACCGGTGTCGCCTCAGCAAGAGCCACGACTGTAGTAGGAGACGTCCGACACGCCAGCCCCCTGCCCGCCTACGTTCGTAACGAAATCCAGACCGGAACGTGCATCAAAAACGAGGCGACTTGCCGCGATTCGAACTGCGGCGGTCAGGGGTGGCGCATGGCGCCCGATACGGCTGAGTCTCCAGCGAAATCAAGCTCAGCGAGCTGCTCGTTGAGCTTGGAGGACCGACCCGCCAACCCATCGTCGGACGCGTCCTACACGCGTGCGGACCAGGTACGTAGATGCATTGTCCAGCCGCGAAAGTTACGAAATCACGCGCCACGGCAGAGCATGATGGGCAGCGAACGGGCCGGATTTCGCGGTCAACCGCCGTTTCTGGAGCTCATCAGGAGTCAAAAATCCGTCTTGATGAGTTCCGTGCCGCTTGCTGGGCCAGCGGACAACGCCGCGTGGCGGCGCGGTCGCCAGCCGGGTCAGCGCAGCGGGGCGAGGAAGGTCTTCAACGCTTCCAGCACCGGCGCCTCCATCTGCTGGGCCACCACGAGCAGCGCGCCCAGGCCGGCCAGCATCGTGATGGGAAAGCCCACCGAGAAGATGCTCAGCTGCGGTGCCACGCGCGAGGTGAAGCCCAGCACCAGGTTGACGAACAGCATCAGCAGCGTCGCGGGCAGCGCCAGCGTGAGCGCGAGGCGGAACACCTCGGCGCCGAGCCGGTCGAGCCGCAGGACCGAGAGCACGCCCAGCGGATCCGGCGCGATGGGCAGCACGCGGAAGGTGGCCACCAGCGCATCGACCAGCAGCAGGTGGCCGTCGAGCGCGATGAACAGCAGCATGGCCAGCGTGTGCAGCCAGCTGCCCACCGCCGACTGGCTGCCGCCGTGCGGGTCGAAGAAGCCCGCGAACGAGAAACCCATCTGCAGGCCGATGAATTCGCCGGCCACCTCGAACACCGAGAACACCAGCCGCGCGGCGAACCCCAGCGCCAGGCCGATCGCCACCTGCTGAGCCACCAGCCCGAGGCCGGACGCCGTGGCGAGCGACAGCCCGGGCGGCACGTTCGCGAATGGCGCCACCACCACCGCGATCGCCGCCGCGGCCGCCACGCGGGCGCGCATCGGAAAGCCGCGGTGCGACAGCAGCGGCGCCGAGGTGAACAGCGCCAGGATCCGCAGGAACGGCAGCAGCAGGCCGGCCAGCCACGTGTCCAGCTGCAGCTGGTTGAAGGTCACCACGGCCGCGTTGCTCCCGGGTGCCCTACCCCACCGAGGCGGGAATCGAGGTCAGCACCTGGCGGATCCAGTCGACCAGCATCGAGATCATCCAGGGACCGGCGATGGCAAGCGAGGCCAGCACCGCCAGCAGCTTGGGCAGGAACGACAGCGTCGCCTCGTTGATCTGGGTGACCGCCTGGAACAGGCTCACCGCGAGGCCGACCACCAGCGCGGCCAGCAGCGCCGGCGCACACACCGTGACCAGCATCTCCATCGCCGTACGGCCGAAGGTCAGGACGGCTTCGGGTGTCATTGCTGCACTCCGAAGCTGGCGACCAGCGAGCCGATGAGCAGGTTCCAGCCGTCCGCCAGCACGAACAGCATCAGCTTGAACGGCAGCGCGATCAGGACCGGCGACAGCATCATCATGCCCATCGACATCAGCACGCTGGCGACGATGAGGTCGATCACGATGAACGGGATGAACACCATGAAGCCGATCTGGAAGGCGGTCTTGAGCTCGCTGGTGACGAACGCCGGCACCAGGATGCGCAGCGGCGTCTCCGCCGGCTTCACGTCGGTCGGCTGGCCGCCGATGCGGTTGAACAGCGCCAGGTCGGCGTCGCGCGTCTGCTTGAGCATGAAGGTGCGCAGCGGATCGCTGCCGCGGGCCACCGCCTCCTCGAAGCCCAGCTTCTGCTCGCTGTAGGGCTTGTAGGCCTCGTTGTAGACCTTCTCGAGCGTGGGACCCATGATGAAGAAGGTCAGGAACAGCGACAGGCCGACCAGCACCTGGTTGGGCGGCGACGATTGCAGGCCGAGCGCCTGCCGCAGCAGGCCCAGCACGATGATCAGCCGGGTGAAGCTGGTCATCAGCAGCAGGATGGCCGGCAGGAACGACAGCGCCCCGAAGATGAGCAGCGTCTGCACCGGCACCGAGTAGGTGGTGGTGTTGCCGCTGGTCTGGGCGGTGAAGCCGAGCGGGGTGGCCTGTGCCCAGGCGCTCCCTGCGACGATGAGCAGTCCGCCGGCCAGCAGCGCGGCGGCGCGTGCGCAACGCTGCGTCATCCGCCCCTCCCCTTGGCCAGCCCGCGCAGCAGGCCGGCGAAATCGGGCGCCGGGGCGGGCGGCGGCACGGCGGCGGGATCCGCCTCGCCCAGCAGCGTGACCTGCTGCGGCGTCACGCCCAGCACCAGCAGGCGGTCCTGCACCCGGACCATGACGACCCGCTCGCGCGCGCCCAGGGCGATCTGGGCGGTGAGTTCGAGCGGCCGCGGGCCAGTGCCCGGCGGCTGGAAGGTCTGGATGCGCTTGAGCGTCCACAGCACCAGCGGAATCAGCGCCAGCACCAGCAGCAGCATCAGCAGGGACCAGGAGGTCGAAGCCATCGGGCCGGTCCTTTCAGCGGGAGAGCCGGCGCATGCGCTCGGACGGGGTGACGATGTCGGTCAGGCGGATGCCGAACTTGTCGTTGACGACCACCACCTCGCCCTGCGCGATCAGGAAGCCGTTGACCAGCACGTCCATCGGTTCGCCGGCCAGCGCGTCCAGCTCGATCACCGACCCCTGCGCCAGCTGCAGGATGTGCTTGATCGGGATGCGGGTGCGGCCCAGCTCGACGGTGAGCTGGACGGGGATGTCCAGCACCAGGTCGATGTCGTCGCGCTGCGCGTTGGCGGCGGCCTCCGCGCCGAGCTGCGGGAACAGGCCGGCGGCGGAAGCGGCCTGCGGCGCGGGCGACGACGCCTCGGCTTCAGCGAGCGCGGCGGCCCAGTCGTCGGCCATCGCGTCCTGGGAAGAGGTCTGGGTGTCAGCCATGGCTGGTACTCCGGAAAAGGCTGTCAGGGCCGCTGCGGTCCATCGATCGCTTGCGGCTGGGTGAGGAATTCGCGGATGCGCAGCCCGTAGTGCGGGCCGAGCGTGCCGTAGTCGCACTCGAACACGGGCACGCCATCCACCTTGGCGGTGAGCGTGGGCAGGCGATCGAGCTCGATGAAGTCGCCGGCCTTGAGCGCCATCAGCTCGCCGATGGTGGCCTGGCTGTGCGCGAGCTCGGCCGCCAGCTCCACCTCGGCCGACTTGATCTGCTGCGTCATCATGGTCAGCCAGCGGCGGTCGGGGCCGCCCTGGTCGCCCTGCAGGGGCGAATACAGGATCTCGCGGATCGGCTCGAAGGTGGAATACGGGATGCAGATGTGCAGCGAGCCGCCCACGTCGCCGAACTCCACGTCGAAGGTGGTCGTGACCACGATCTCGGAGGGCGTCGCGATGTTGGCGAACTGGGTGTGCATCTCCGAGCGCGCGTACTCCAGCTCGATGGGATAGATGGCGGCCCAGCTCTTGGCGTATTCGGCCGCGATCACCTCGACCAGGCGCAGGATGATGCGCTGCTCGGTCGCCGAGAACTCGCGGCCCTCCACGCGCACGTGGCTCTGGCCGCTGCCGCCGAACAGGTTGTCGATCACGCTGAAGACCAGCGTCGGATCGCAGATCAGCAGCCCGGAGCCGCGCAGCGGCCGCACGTGCACGATGTTGATGTTGGTGGGGACGACCACGTTGCGCAGGAAGGCGCTGAACTTCTGCACCTTCACCGGGCCGACCGAGATCTCCGGGTTGCGGCGCATGAAGTTGAAGACGCCGATGCGGAAGTTGCGCGCGAAGCGCTCGTTGACGATCTCCAGCGTGGGCATGCGCCCGCGCACGATGCGCTCCTGGCTGGACAGGTCGTAGGTGCGGACACCTCCGGCCTCGATCACGTCGCCGGCGCCGGCGTTCGCGTCCTCGCCGGTCACGCCGGCGAGCAGCGCGTCGACTTCTTCCTGGGAAAGGGCGTGCTGCGACATGGCGTTTACTGGACGATGAACTGGGAGAACAGGACGCCGGTGATCGGGTTCTCGACCTGCGCCTTCTTCGCCTTCTTGCGGGCCTTCTTCTTCGCCCGGGCCTTGGCCTTGGCGTCCTCGTCGTCCTCGTCCTCGTCGTCCGCGGCGGGGGGGGCGTCCTTGGCTTTCGCGACGGCCGGGTCCGGCAGGTCCAGGCCGATCGCCCGACCGGTGCGCACCCGGATCTCCTCGGCCAGCTTGTACTTGCCCTCGGTGGAGAGCAGCTCCTCGATCTGCTTGGACGAGATCAGCAGCAGGATGTCGTTGCGCACGGCCGGCAGGTGGTCCTTGACCGTGGCCTCGATGGCCGGGTCCTCGAACTGCAGGGTGATGCCGATCTGGGCGAAGCGTTCGCCACGCGGATCCTGCAGGTTGACCGTGAAGGGCTCCAGGGTGGTGAACAGCGGCTTGGCGGCCTTCTTCTTGGGCGCGTGCGCCTCCTGCTCCTCGTCGTCGGCACCGGCCTTGTGGCCCATGAAGTACCAGGCGCCGCCACCGGCGCCGCCGGCCAGCAGCAGGCCGGCCAGGACCAGCACGAGCAGCTTCGACTTGGGTTTGGCGGCAGGGGCGTCGGGCTGGGCTTCTGACATGTTCACTCCAATCAGGAATGATTGTCGGCAGCGCCCCGGCCGCGAAACGCGCGATAAGGGCCGCGAAACTGCCCGTCATCCGGCGGCGTGGCGCCGGCTGGCCCGCGCCAGCGTGCGGCGCCCCGCGCGCGTCAGGCGTACAGGTCCAGCATCCCGCGGCCGCGCCGGATCGTGACCGTGGCGCCGGCGGTGGGCGCTGCCGACAGCCCGCCGGCGCCTGGCACGGCGCCCGCTTCGCGCCGGACGGCCGCGTCGCGCGGCGCCTGCCAGCCGTCACGCGAGGCGGCGCCCTGCCCGCCCGCGCCCACCCCCGCCTGCCCCAGTTGCAGGCCGTGGCCGGCCAGCAGTTCGCGCAGCTCCGGCAGGGCCTGGCTCAGGCCCTCCCGCGTGGTGGCGTGCGCGGCGGTGAAGCTGATGTCCGCGGTCTGCGCGGTCAGGCTCAGCTGGATGCGCACCGGACCGAGTTCGGCCGGGTTCAGGTGCAGTTCCGCCTGCTGGACGCCACCATCGGCCATCAGCCGGACTTCCGCCGCGATGTCGCCGGCGAAGGCGGCATCCAGCGGGTGCGAGGGCAGCGCCGCCTGGTGCACCGGCACGCTCGGCGCGGCGGCCCCCGCGTCCGGCGCCGGCGCGGGCGCATGCAGCGCGAACGCACCCGCCAGGTCGGTCGTGGCCCGCGCCTTGGCTGGCTCGGCGGCCTCCACCGCCTGGGTTGGCGCAGCGGGCACCGGCACGGGCGCGGCGGCTCGCGCCGGTGCCGCGGCGCCCGCGGCCGGCTCGAGGCCGAAAGCCGCCGCCGGCGCGTCGGCCCTGGATCCCTTGCCCCGGGGCGCGGCGGCGTCGCCCGCCGCAGTGGCCGGTGCATCGGTCCCATCGGTGGCCGTGCCGACCCCCTTGCGGGCGGCGCCGCGCTCGGCCGGACCGGCCGCCGCCAGCATCGCGTCCGGCAGCGAGAGCGCGGGTGTCGCGGCGGGGGTTGCCGCCGGCGTCGCGGCCAGCGCGGTGCCCGCCTCGCCGGCCTGGGCCTGCCGGGCCTCCTCGCCCTCGGCGTCGGCACCCGGGCCCGCCGCGCCGGCCCCGGCCCCCTCGAGGACGCCCGCATCGCCGGCCTCCAGGCCGGCCAGCGCCTGCAGCACGGCGGCAAAGGCGTCCGATGGCGCCTGGGCGGCGCCCCGCGCGCCGGCGGCGCCGGGCGCCTTGCCGGCGCCCTGGGCGTGGGTGGCGGCGGGCTTGGACGGGTGGGCGGAGGTCGGGATGGCGGTCATGGCTGGGGGTTCTCCTGGCGGGCGACGGCGCGCGCCGCGAATTCATCGGCCTCTCGCTGGCCGCGGCGCTGCTCGCGCCGGTCGCGCTGCTGCGCCTGCCGGCGCGACAGCGTCTCGAAGGCCAGCATGCGTTGCTGGCACTGCACCAGCAGTTGCTGCTGCTGGCCGACGACGCCCTCGCGCGCCTGCGCCTCGCGGCGCTGCATCGCGATCGCCTCGTCGAGGCGGCTGACGAAGCGCTGGTAGTCGGCCAGCTGGCCGCCGTCGCCGCGGCCGAGCGTCGCGGCGGGCGAGCGCGACAGGCATTCGGCACGGAACTCGAGCAGCCGCTGCAGCGTGGCCTGCGCCTGCTGCACCGCTTGCTGCGCCTGCTTCAGGCGCACCGACTGCTGGTCGCGGGCGGCCTGGGCCTGTTCGATCAGGAGCGGAAGCACGTGCTGCATCAGTTCACCCCGGCCTGCGCCAGCACGGCCTGCAGCGCCTTGACACTGGCGGCGAGGCCGGCGCCTTCGCGCATGTCCTGCTGCAGGAAGGCGGCCACCTGGGGGTACAGGCGGATCGCCAGGTCGGTCTGCGGATCGGCACCGGCGACGTAGGCGCCGACGGCCAGCAGGTCCCGGTTGCGCTGGTAGCGCGCGTACAGGGCCTTGAGCGAGCGCGCCAGGCGCAGCTGGTCGGGGCCGGTCACGTTGTGCATCACGCGCGAGATCGACTGCTCGATGTCGATCGCCGGATAGTGGCCCTGCTCGGCGATCGAGCGGGACAGCACGATGTGGCCGTCCAGGATGGCGCGGGCGTTGTCGGCGATCGGATCCTGCTGGTCGTCGCCCTCGGTGAGCACCGTGTAGAACGAGGTGATCGAGCCGCAGCCGTTCAGGCCGTTGCCGGTGCGCTCCACCAGCTGCGGCAGGCGGGCGAACACCGACGGCGGGTAGCCCTTGGTGGCAGGCGGCTCGCCCAGCGCCAGCGCCATCTCGCGGTGCGCCATCGCATAGCGGGTGAGCGAATCCATCAGCAGCAGCACGTGCTTGCCGCGGTCGCGGAAGTGCTCGGCCAGGGCGGTCGCGTACGCGGCGCCCTGCATCCGCATCAGCGGCGGCAGGTCGGCCGGCGCCGCCACCACCACGGCCCGCCGCAGGCCTTCCTCGCCCAGGATGTCCTCGACGAACTCCTTGACTTCCCGGCCGCGCTCGCCGACCAGGCCGACGACGGTCACGTCGGCCTTGGTGTAGCGGGCCATCATGCCCATGAGCACCGACTTGCCGACGCCGGAGCCGGCAAACAGGCCCAGTCGCTGGCCGCGGCCCACGGTGAGCAGCGCGTTGATCGCGCGCACGCCGACGTCCAGCGGTTCGCGCACGGGATCGCGGTCCATCGCGTTGATCGGCTCCCGTGCGAGCGCCTCCGCGTGCACCCCGAACAGCGGGCCGCCGTGGTCCAGCGGCGCACCGGAAGGATCGACCACGCGGCCGAGCATGGCGTCGCCCATCGGCAGGCGGCGCAGGTGGTTGCCGTGCGCCGGCGCCGGCGCGGCCGGCCGGCCGTAATGCAGGCCCTCGAACGGATAGGTGATCGGCTCGACCCGCGCGCCGGGCGACAGGCCCTGGATGTCGCCGGTCGGCATGAGGTGCAGGCGGCCGCGCGCGAAGCCCACCACCTCGGCTTCCGTCATGTGGGCGCCATCGTGCACGCGGCACACGCTGCCCAGCGGCAGCCGCAGGCCGGTCGCCTCCATCACCAGGCCGGACACGCGCACCAGCCGACCGCTGACGGCCAGCGGCACGTCGGCCGACAGCAGCCGGCGATGCGCATGGAGGTGCTGGCACAGGCGCGTGCCGAAGGTCGGGGTGCTCACGGCAGCGGCTCCTCGTCGCGGCCCAGGCGGGCCATCACCGCGTGCCAGCGGGCCTCGAAGCCGGCATCGGCGATGCCGGTGTCGCCCTCGACCTGGCAGCTGCCGCGCGGCAGCTGCGGATCCTCGGCGATGCGGCAGGTGCCGGACTGGACGGCGTCCAGGTGCGGCGCGATGCGGGCCGCGTCCTCGGGATGCATGCGCAGTTCCAGCGACGAGGCGCCCTCGCCGAGCGCACGCAGCGCCTCGCGGGCGGCAGGCAGCAGCGCTTGCGGATCGGTCGACAGTTCGCGCCGCAGCACCTGCCGCGCGATGTCCACCGCCAGCGACACCAGGTCGCTCGCCACCTGCGACTCGAGCGCGGCGAGGTCGCGGCCGAAGCCGTCCAGCATCCGCTGCATCTGGGCGGCGACGTCGGCGGCCTTGCGCGACTGGAAGGCTTCCAGTGCCTGCGAGCCCTCGCTGTAGCCCTGCGCCAGGCCGGCGCGGGCGCCCTGCTCGTAGCCACGGCGGTGCCCCAGCGCGTAGGCGGCGCGGGCGGTTTCGTTGTTCAGGTCGCGGGCGCTCAGCGGCCGCGCCGGCGCCGGCCGCGCGCCCGACAGCTCGCTCAGGTCGACCGGGCGGACACCCCCCAGCGCCTCGGCCGAGATGATGCGGCTGGCCGGCGGCGCGGCCGCGGGTTCAAACGAAGCTCTCGTCACCGCCGCCTCCCAGCATGATCTCGCCTTCGTCGGCCAGGCGACGCGCGATCTTCAGGATGCCCTTCTGCTCGGCATCCACGTCCGACATCCGCACCGGCCCCTTGCTCTCCAGGTCCTCGCGCAGCGTGTCGGCGGCGCGCGAACTCATGTTGGAGAACACCTTCTCGCGCATCTCGGGATCGGCCCCCTTCAGGGCCACCACGAGCTGCTCGTTGTTCACCTCGCGCAGCACGCGCTGCATGCTCTTGTTGTCCAGCTTCATCAGGTCCGAGAAGGTGAACATCTGCTCCTCGATCTTCTGGGCGAGCTCGCCGTCCTCCTCGCGGATGGCGCCGATCGCGGTGGCGTCCATGCCCGAGCCCAGGAAGTTCAGGATCTCGGCCGCGGTCTTCGGGCCGCCCAGCGGGGCCTTGCGCACCCGGTCGCCGCCGGCCAGCACCTTGGAGAGCACGTCGTTCAGTTCCTTGAGCGCGTTCGGCTGGATGCCGTCCAGCGTGGCGATGCGCAGCACCACGTCGTTGCGGGTGCGGTCGTCGAAGGAGGCGAGCACGCCGGAGGCGTGGTCGCGGTCCAGGTGCACCAGGATGGTGGCGATGATCTGCGGATGCTCGTTGCGGATCAGCTCGGCAATGGCCGCCGGGTCCATCCACTTCAGGCTCTCGATGCCGCTGACGTCGCGGCCCTGCACGATGCGGTCGATCAGCAGGCCGGCCTTGTCTTCGCCAAGCGCGCGCTTGAGCACGTTGCTCACGTAGGCGCCCGTGTCGCTGACCAGCGAGCGCTGGGTCTCCACGGTGCGCTCGAAGCGCGAGAGCACGTCGTCGAACTGCACGTCGGCCACGGTGGTCAGGCGCGCCATGCGTTCGCCGATGCGCTGCACCTCCTTGGGCGACAGGTGCTTGAACACCTCGGCGGCGCAGTCCTCACCCAGCGCCAGCAGCAGGATCGCGCTGGCGTGGATGCCTTCGTCTTCGGTGGCGGGGGCGGCCATGGCTGCGGGTCCTCAGGAAGGCTGGTTGGCCCAGTTGCGAACGACGTTGGCCACGGTGGCCGGGTCCTGCTTGGCCAGCTGGCGGATGCCTTCCAGCTGGCTGGAGCGGGCCTGCTGCTTGGCCGCCTGGGCCGTGGGCAGCAGGGCGGGACCGTCGGCGTCCGGCTCCACGGTCACCTTGGGCGTGGCGCCGCCGGCGCTCGGCGGGCCCAGGTCGATCGCGTCGCGCACCGTGGCCGCCAGGCGCGGCGGCGGCGGCGTGCGCACCGCGCGCATGGCGGGCCGCACGAAGCCGAGGATCACGATCAGCGCCAGCAGCGGCAGCGCGATCCAGGGGCCCAGGCTGCGGGCGATGTCCAGCACCTCGGGCTGGCGCCACAGCGGCAGCTCGGCCACCGGGGCGGCGGCCGGCAGGCTGAACGGCGTGTTGACCACCTGCACGCTGTCGCCGCGGTCCTTGCTGAAGCCGATGGCCTCGCGCACCAGCGCATTGACCTGCTCCATCTGGGCGGCCGGCAGGGCCGCGACGGGGCGCGGCTTGCCGTCCGGCCCGACCAGCGCGACGTGGTTCACGATCACCGCGGCCGACAGGCGGCGCACGTTGCCGGTGGCGTTGCGCACCACCTTCACGGTCTTGTCGACCTCATAGTTGGTCACGGCATCGCGCTTGACGCCCGCGGCCGCGCCGGGACCGCCGGCCGTCGGCGGCGTGATCGCGCCCGGCGCACCGTTGACCGGCGACGTGGGCGTGGCGGGCGGCTGGTTGGACAGCGCGCCGGGACTGCCGCCGCCACTGCCGGCAGCGCCGCCTGGCGCCTCCGACAGGTGCTGGCTGCGCACGGCCGCCGGGGCGCTGCCCTGGTTGGGCGTGTACATCTCGGCGGTCGACTCGCTCTGGCTGAAGTCGATGTCCGCCGTGACCTGGGCACGCACGTTCCCGGGGCCGACGATCGGCTCCAGGATGGTCAGGATGCGCTGGGCCAGCGACTGCTCGGCCTGCCGCACGTACTGCAGCTGCGAGGCGTCGAGGCCGGCCACGTTCTCGCCGGCCGCCTGCGACAGCAGGGTGCCGTTCTGGTCGACGACGCTGACGGCGCGCGTCTGCATGTCGGGCACGCTGGAGGCGACCAGGTGCACGATGCCCGCGATCTGGCTGCGCTCGAGCGCGCGGCCGCCGTACAGCGTCAGCAGCACGGACGCCGAGGGCTTCTGCTGCTCGCGCAGGAAGGCGGTCTGGTTCGGCAGCGCCAGGTGCACGCGGGCCGACTGCACCGCCGACAGGGCCATGATCGAGCGTGCCAGCTCGCCCTCGAGGCCGCGCTGGAAGTTCAGGCGTTCCTGGAACTGGGTGGTGCCGAACTTCTGGTTCTCCATCAGCTCGAAGCCGACCGTGCCGCCCTTGGGCAGTCCCTGGGACGCCAGCTTCAGGCGGGCGTCGTGCACCTTGTCGGCAGGCACCAGGATGGCCGCGCCGCCTTCGGCGAACTTGTGCGGCACGTTCATCTGCGCCAGCGCCGCGATCACCGCGCCGCCGTCCTTGTCGTTCAGGCTGGCGTAGAGCACGCGCCACTCGGGCTGGCGGCCGGCGCTGACACCCCAGGCGATCAGCGCGGTGAGCAGCAGCGTGCCCAGGGCGAGGCCGATCTTGCTGCGCTGGGGCAACGCCAGCAGCCGCTGCATCGGCGAGCCGGCCGGCGTGGCGTCGGTCGGGTTGGCGGAGGGGAGACGGGCTTCCATGGTGTCTTCGGTTCTGGCCCGCCATTCTTGAGGCCGGCCTGTTCCCGGCTTGCGCCGATATGAGGGCCTTTCCGGCCGCTATTTCGCGCCGGGCGCCCGCGGCGCGCGGCCTACAGTGCGCCACGCCCTCCCAAAGGCTGCTCCCCATGAACATCCCGCCCGTCGCCTCCGGCCTGCCCACGCCCCTGCTGGACGCCCTGCGCCGCAATGCCGCCGACCAGGCCCGCCAGGCCACGCCGGCCGTGGCCGCGCCGTCCTCGCCCTCCTTCGTCAATGCACTCGACCAGGCCCTGCGCTCGGTCAGCGCGACCCAGCACGAGGCGGGCGCGCTCGCCGAGGCCTTCCAGGCCGACCCGTCCGGCGTCAGCCTGGAGCAGGCGATGGTCGCCATGCAGAAGTCGCAGATCGGCTTCCAGTCGGCCCTGCACGTGCGCAACCGGCTGGTGTCGGCCTACAGCGACATCATGAACATGCAGGTCTGACGACCGCCATGGCACGCATCCCGGGGGCCTCGATCCTCGCCCGCCGCCCGGTCCGCCTCGGACTGGCGGTGCTGGCCGCCGGCCTGGCCCTCACGCTGCTGGCGACGCTGCGCACCGACGAGGCCGTGCGGCACGAGCAGGCCCACCGCTTCCAGACCAGCGCCGAACGCCTCGAAGGGTCGGTCGGGCGCCGCATCCTGCGGGCCGAGCAGATCCTGCGCTCGGCACGCGCCGCGCACGTCGCGATGGGCGGCTTCGACCGCCGGCGCTTCCGCACCTATGTCGAGCGGCTCGAGCGCGACGGCGAGATGCCGTCGGTGCGCGGCCTGGGGGTTGTCGCCCGGGTGCCGCGCACGGAGCTGCCCGCGTTCGTGGCGCGGGAACGCGCCGACGCGGCCCCCGGGTTCAACGTGCACGGCACCGGCAACGCGCCCGATCTCTTCGTCACCCGCTTCGCCGAGCCGATGGGCCGCAACGCCGCCGGCTGGGGCCGCGACTGGGGCAACGAGCCGCTGCGACGTGCCGCCGCCGAGCAGGCCGTGGACACCGGCGGCATCGCGCTGAGCGCCCCGCTGGTGCAGCTGCAGGCCGACCGCGGACCCGGCTGGATCCTGTTCCTGCCGATCTACCGGCCCGGGGCGCCCACCGCCACCGTGGCCGGGCGCCGCGAGGCGCTGGAAGGGCTGCTGTACGCCCGGATGCTGGCGTCCGAGGTGCTGTCCACCGTGCGGGGCGTCCAGGAGGACGGACTGCAGTTCCAGCTGTGGGACGGGGCGCCGGCCGCCGGCCGCCCGGTCTACGACAGCCGCACCGCGCAACCCTCGACCACCGCGCCGCCCGAGCACCAGCCGGTGTACCAGGGCGAGCTGTCGATCGGCGGCCGCCAGCTGACCATCCGCGTCTGGTCCGAGGACGGCCCGCCGCTGGGCACGGTGGGCGCGACCGTCGGGGTCGCCTTCACCGGCATCGCCCTCAGCGTGCTGCTGGCGCTGGCGGTCGGCCGCCTCCTGGCCGCGCGCGAATCCGCGGAAGAGCGCTCCCGCCGGATGCAGGAGGAGCTCGCGCGCATGGAGGAACTGGCGCAGCGCACCACCGGCGTCGTGGTCGGGCTGGACGAGCGCCTGCGGCTGCGCTGGATCAACGCCGGCTTCACCCTCCTGAGCGGCTGGACCGAGGACGACTGCGTGGGCCACCCCGCGAGCCGGTTCCTGCGCGCCGCCGACGGTGGCGCCGAGCTGGCCGAGGCGGTCGACCGGCTGCGCCATGGCGCCTCCCACCTTCGCATCGAGCTGCTGCATGGACGCAAGGACGGCTCCCTGTGCTGGCTGGATGCGACGGTGCAGCTGGACGGCGAGGACGGCGGCTTCCTGCTCACCGCCGACGACATCAGCGCCCGCCGGCTGGCCGAGCGTCGGCTGGCCGAGAGCGAACACCTGATCCGGCTGATGGCCGACAACATCCCGGCGCGCCTGTCGTACTGGGACGCCGACCTGCGCTGCCGGATGGCCAACCGCACCCTGCTGCAGCAGTACGGGCGGACGCTGGCGCAACTGCGGGGCACGCCGATGCAGGAGGTGCTGGGCGCCGAGGTCTTCGCCGAGGTCGGGCCGCGCCTGGAAGCGGCGCTGCGCGGCGTGCCGCAGCGCTTCGAGAGGACGCATGCGCGGGCCGGCGGCCAGCCGATGACGACCCTGGTCCACTACGTGCCGGACTACGACCATGGCGAGGTCTGCGGGCTGTTCGTGCTGTCGCTCGACATCACGGAGCTGAAGCAGGCGCAGGAGGCGGCGCTGGAGGCAAGCCGGGCCAAGACGCAGTTCCTCTCGCACATGAGCCACGAGATCCGCACGCCGATGAACGCCATCCTCGGCATGCTGGCGCTGCTGCGCAGCACCGAGCTCGATGCGCGACAGGCCGACTACTCGCACAAGGCCGAGGCCGCCGCGCGTTCGCTGCTCGGCCTGCTCAACGACGTGCTGGACCTCACCAAGATCGAATCCGGCAAGATGCAGCTCGACCCCGCGCCGTTCCGCGTGGATTCGCTGCTGCAGGACCTGGCGGCCATCCTGGGCGGCACGGCGCACGCCAAGTCGCTGCGGCTGACGTTCGACGCCGATCCCGCGATCCCGCCGGTGTTGGTGGGCGACGACATGCGCCTGCGCCAGGTGCTGGTGAACCTGGGCGGCAACGCCGTCAAGTTCACGCACCGGGGCGAGGTGGTGGTCGGCCTGCGGCTGGTCGAGCGCAGTGCGCAGGCGGTGCTGGTGGAGTTCGCCGTGCGCGACACCGGCATCGGCATCGCGCCGCAGGACCAGGAACGCATCTTCACCGACTTCAGCCAGGCCGCCGCCTCGACCACCCGCGAGTTCGGCGGCACCGGGCTGGGCCTGGGCATCTGCCGCCGGCTGGTGGCGATGATGGGCGGCGAGCTGCGCCTGGAGAGCCTGCCCGGGCGCGGCAGCTGCTTCTTCTTCACGCTGCGGCTGCCGGTGGCCGACGCCGGCGCGCAGACGCAGCCGCCGCGTATCGGCGCGCCGGGCCAGGTCGAGGCCGGGCGCCGGCTCGCCGGGCTGCGGCTGCTGGTGGTCGAGGACAACGCGATCAACCAGCAGGTCGCCCGGGAGCTGCTGTGCGCGCACGGCGCCGACGTGACGCTGGCCGGCGACGGCCGCGAAGGCGTGCGCGCCGTCGAGACGGCCCCGCTCCCGTTCGATGCCGTGCTGATGGACGTGCAGATGCCGGTGATGGACGGCTACACGGCCACCCGGGAGATCCGCGAGCGGCTGGGCGATCGCCGCACCCCGATCATCGCGATGACCGCCAACGCCATGGCGCCCGACCGGGAGCGCTGCCTGCAGGCCGGCATGGACGACCACGTGCCCAAGCCGTTCGACCTGCCGATGCTGCTGGACGTGCTGGCGCGGCATGCGGTGCGCCGCATCGGTGGCCCCACCGGCGGCCCGCCGCCCGCGCCCTCGACCCCGCCGGCATCGGCCGATCCCGCCTACTGGAACCGTGCCGGGGCGCTGCAGCGGCTGGGCGGCAACGCTGCGCTGCTGGACAGCATGGTGCCGCTGTTCTGCCGCAACCTGCGCGAGACCGAACAGCAGCTGCAAGCGCTTGCGGCAGGCGTTCCCACCGAGCAGGCGGTGGCGCTGTTCCACACGCTCAAGGGCATGGCCGCGACGATGGGCGCGGAGGAACTGGCGCGCGCGGCGGGCATCGCCGAGCGCGGCCTGCGCGATGGCGGGCCCGCGCCTGCCGCCGAGCTGGCGGCGCCGGTGCGCCAGGCGATCGAGGCCACGCTGGCCGTGCTGGACCCCGGCGCCTGACCGCGCTCAGGCCTCGCCCGAAGGTCCCTGCAGCAGCCGCTCCCGCGGCAGCGTGAAGTAGAACGCGGCGCCCTCGTCCGGCTGCGAGCTGGCCCAGATCCGCCCGCCGTGGCGTTCGACGATCCGGCGCACCAGCGCGAGGCCCACGCCGGTGCCGTCGAACTCCTCGGCCTTGTGCAGCCGGGCGAACGGCACGAACAGCTTGTCGGCGTACTCGGGATCGAAGCCGGCGCCGTTGTCCTTGACCCAGAACAGCAGCTCGCCGGCGCCGGTGGCCTCCCAGCCCACGGTGACCAGCGGATGCTCCCGGCGCGAGCTGTACTTCAGCGCATTGGACAGCAGGTTGTCCCACACCTGCCGCAGCGTGGCCTGGTCGCCCAGCACGCGCGGCAGCGTCCCGACGTTGACCCGGGTGCGCGCGGCCTGCGGCGCCTCGGCGAGGATCTCGGCCACCAGCCGCTGCAGGTCGACCTGCGAGTCCACCAGCGCCACCCGCCCTGCCCTGGCCAGCGCAAGGAAGCCGTCGATCAGCGTGTCCATGCGGGCGGCGTTCGCCACCACCCGGTCGATGTAGCCGGTGGCCCGCGCCGTGTCGCCCTTGCGCAGCGACTCGGCGGTGGCCTGGGCGAAGCCCTCGATCGAGGCCAGCGGCGCCCGCAGGTCGTGCGCGACGGAATAGGAGAAGGACTCGAGGGCGTCGTTGGCCGCGGCCAGCGCGGCGGTGCGCTCCGCGATGCGGTGCTCCAGCGTCTCGTTCATCAGCTGCAGCGCCTGCTCGGTGGATTTCAGCAGGGTCACGTCGACCGTGCAGCCGTACCAGACCAGGCTGCCGTCGGGCTGGCGTTCGGGATGCACCTGCATCAGGTGGTGCCGCAATCCCTGGCGCGGCAGCAGCGCGCGGTACTCGATGGTGACCGGGCGCAGGTCGGCCGCGGCCTGGCCCACCGCGTGCTCCCAGCGCGTGCGGTCCAGCGGGTGGATGCGGTCGATCATGAGGCCGTTGTCCTGGCGGCGCAGGTCGGCCGGCTCCAGCTCGAAGATCTCGCGCGAGCCGTCGCTGATGAAGAAGACCGTGCCACGGCGCGCGCCCTTGGGCTGCAGCACGGTGTAGATCGCGCCGGGCACGTGGCGCGACAGGTTGTCCAGCTCGCGCCGGCTGCGCGCCTCGCTCTCGCGCAGCTCCTGTTGCAGGCGCGGCAGCCGCTCCAGCATGCGGTTGAAGCCGGCCGCCACGGCGGCCAGCTCGGCCGGTCCGCTCTCCGGCGCGCGCCCCGAGAAATCACCCGCCGCGGCCGCATCCGCCGTGCGCTGGAGCGCACGCAGGGGCGCGGTGATGCTGCGGCGCAGCCGCAGCACCAGCCACAGGCACAACCCGACCATGCCCAGGCCCACCAGCAGCGAACGCAGCAGGGCCGTGCGCACCGGGGCGTACACCACGTCGACCGGGACCCCGGCCGCCGCCAGCCAGCCAGTGCGGCCCACCGGCTGCACCGCATAGAGCCGCTGGACGCCGTCGACCCCGGCCGCACGGAACGTGCCGGGCAAGGCGCTGCGGAACAACCGCACGTTGGCGCCGTCGCGCATGCGCCGCCCGATGGTCTCCAGCCGCTGCGGCGAGCGGCTGGCGATCGTGTTGGTCTGGTCGAGCAGGGTGATGGCTCCGCCCTCGCCCACCGGACCCTCCACGATCCCGGCCAGGGCGGCCGCGGGCAGCAGCACCTCGACGGCGCCGGCCAGCCGGTCGTCGCGGCCCAGCACCGGGTGGACGACCGCATAGGCCCAGGCACCGGTCGCCTCGTCCCGCTCCAGCGGCGACACCAGCGGCGCCCGTCGGGCGCGCAGCTCGGCCGACCAGCCGCGCGGCGCGAGGGCCCGGCGTGCCGGCCGCCCGCACACCAGGCGGCCGTCGAGGTCGAAGCTCCCGACTTCGAGCAGGCCCTCGTGGAGCATCGCCAGGTGGCCCAGGGCCGGGTCGCACGCCGCAGGGTCCAGGGCACGCACGGCACTGCGCTGCGCCAGCGAGGCCGCGACACGCAGCTGCGCGTCGAAGTGGCTGGCGGTGTCGTCCGCCGTCTTGCGCGCGATGTCGCGCACCAGGCGGTCGGCCACCTCCGTCTGCGTGCGGGTCTCGCGCGCCACGTGCCAGGCCAGCAGCCCGACCATGGGCAGGCCGGTGGCCAGCACCAGCAACCACAGCAGCACGACGACCGGCAGGGAGCGTCCGGCAGGTGCCGCCGGGGCGTCGGACGCCCCGGCGCCCGCGCCCGAACCCTGCCCGGCGGCGGCGCCCGCCAGCGCGAGGTAGACGAACAGCGCGGAGAACCCGACGAACGCGGCGCCCTTCCAGCTCTGGAACGTGGTCAGCGCGCTGGAGGAGGCGAAGAGCGCAGCGCCCAGGTGGTCGGAGAACACGATCCACAGCACGCCGAACGTGAGGTACGCCGCGGCCAGCAGCAACGCGCCCGCCGGCCGGCCGGCGCGGGGCTGGCGGGGCGCGTCGTGGTGCGCGGTGCTCACGCGGCGGTGCGGAAGAACGGCATGTCTGGATTGTCCCGCAGCGGCGCGCGGCGCGCCGGCCGGGCGGTCGCCGGCACCGTGTCAGTGCAGGGTCGTGGGCGACGCCAGCGGCCAGGCCGTCGCGTCGAGCAGGGAAGGCATCGGCTCGCAGATGCGCCGGATCTCGGCGTCGCGGGCCAGGATGGCGCGCAGGATGCGCATGCGCTCGCGCTGCTCGTGCGGCGGCAGGGGCTGCTGGCGCGCCAGGCTCTGCAGTCGCGAGATCACGAGGGCGCAGGCACCCTCCAGCCGGCAGACGCTGTCCCAGTCGCCGGCGCGGGCGGCCTCCAGCATCTCCTCGCTGGCGCAGTCGAGCGCCTCGTAGTGGCGCAGCAGCGCGCTGGGCACGGGGCCGCCGCTCACGACGATGCTCCCGCCGCGGACGTCGTCCTGCACTGCCGGGCTTGCGTCGCGCTCATGCAGGCGGTCCTCAGGCGTGAAGGTCGGCATGGGCGTTCACCGGTTGGGGGGCGATGCCGGCCCAGGCCGAGCGCAGGTCGCCCAGCAGGCGCCCCACTTCGGCCAGCGCCACGTCGCTGTTGTGGAGGTTGGCCAGGAACAGGCGCGAGACCATGTGCTCGTAGAGCGAGGACAGGTTCTCGCCGAGCGAGGCGTCGCCATGGCTTTCGATCGAGGCCTTCAGGCCCTCGTCGATGATGCGCATGGCCTTGGTGATCGTGGTGACCTTGGTGGCGACGTCGCCAGTCTCGATCGCGTGCCGGGCCTGCAGCACGGCAGCGATCGCGCCGTCGAACAGCAGCATCACGAGCTGGTGCGGGTCGGCCTGGGACACGGCGGTGACCGTGCCCACGTGGCGGTACTGGTCGATCGGCTGGAGCGGGGAGGAGAACATGGGCTGGACTTCCTTGCCCAGATTTACGGCCTGGGACGCCGGAACTTGAGCGGAGCGCCCCGGCTGCGAGCGCTGGCGCGGACCTAGCCGATGCCCAGGCTGTTCTTCATCTGTGCCATGCGGGCGTTCAGGTCCGACATCTGGCTGTCCAGGCGCTGGTACTGGGCGCGCAGCCGCGCCTCGGTCCGCTCGAGACGGGCCTCGAGGTTGTCCTGGCGCTTCTCGTTGTCGGTGACGCTGCGCTTGAGGCTCTCGACGCGGCTGGCGAGCGGCCCGGTCTCCCCGGTCAGGGTCTTGGACCATTCCTTGAAGCGCACCGCGAAGCCGCGCGCGTTGGGGTCGCTGCCGCTCTGGGCCTGCGCGAACAGGCGCGACAGCTGCTCCGGCTTGGACAGCAGCGGGGTCAGCTTGTCATCCTTGACCAGCAGCGAGCCGTCCCGCTGCAGCTCGATGCCGGCGGCTGCCAGCCCGGACACGCCGCTGCCGCCCGTCACGTCGCCGCGCAGCATCGTGCGCAGCTGGTTGAGCATGGAGACGGCCGTGGAGTCGGCCTGCAGCGTGCCGCGCGTCTTGCCGTCCGCCTGCGTCTGGTTGCGCAGCAGCGAATTGAGGGAGTTGTAGGCCGCCACGAAGTCGTTGACGTTCTTGCGGATCGCCACCGTCTGGATCGAGACGCCCAGCTGGACCGGGGCCGCCGTCACCTTCTTCAGCGTGAGCGAGATGCCTTCCAGCGCTTCGGTCGGGGTGTTGGTGGCACTGCTGAGCGCGACGCCGTCGACCTTGAACTGCGCATCCTGCGCGGCCTGGGTCTGGGTCAGGTTGCGCCCGGCGCCGGCGGGGGCGGCCGGGTCCCACGCCAGGGCGGACAGGCCCGCAGCATTGGTGTCGTCGCCGTCCGCGTCGGCCGTCCTCAGGCGGATCGAGCTGGCCGCGCCATCGGCACTGCGCAGCACCAGCCTCGCTCCGTCGGCGCCGGTGACGATGCTGGCCGTGACGCCCGCCTTGGCGGCGTTGATCGCGTCGCGGATGCCCCCCAGCGTCTGGTTGGCGGCCGTGATGTCGATCTTGACGGGCGTGCCGTTGGTCTTCGGCGTGAAGGTGCCGGCGGCGGTGGTGCCGATCTCCAGCGTCAGCGTCCCGGTGCCGACCACCGCCGAAGACGCGCCATAGGAGCCGCTGGCGAGCACCTGGCTCTGGGCGAGCTGCTGCACCTCGATCGCATGCGAACCGGCCACGGCGCTGGCCGTGGCGGTGGCGGCCACGGCGGCGCTGTCGCTGCTGTCCGCCAGCATCGGGCTCCAGGCACTGGGCTGCATGAGGCGCGCGGCCACGTCGCCCAGGCTGGACAGCTGGCTCTGCAGCGAACCGAACGCCGACAGCTTGGTGCTGATGCTGCTCGCCTGGGTCTGCAGCTGCGTCAGCGGCCGCTTCTCCAGCGACATCAGGCTGGTGACGATGGTGTTGACGTCCAGGCCGCTGCCGACGCCGGTGCTGGTGATCGATGCCAAGGCTGGCCTTTCGCCGGGGGTTTGGAAGGATTAACGGCGCGCGCGGTCAACCCTTGAGCAGTTGCAGCACCTGCTGGGGCAGCTGGTTGGCCTGCGACAGCATGGCGTTGCCGGCCTGCTGCAAGATCTGGGCACGGGTGAGGTTGGCGGTCTCGGCCGCGAAGTCGGTGTCCATGATCCGCGAGCGGGCGGCGGTGGTGTTCTCGGCCGCGATCTGGATGTTCGCCACGGCGCTCTCGAAGCGGCTCTGCACCGCGCCGAGCTTGGCGCGCGCGCCGTTGATCTGGGCCAGCGCCGAGTCGGCCAGGCGCATCGCATCCTGCGCGCCGGAGTAGCCGCTGATGTCCAGCGTGGTCATGCCGGTCACCGTGGTGGCCGTGCCGTCCTCGCTGCCGTCGAAGCCGGTCTTGGCGGCCGCGGCACCGGTCACGGTGAAGCTGGCCGGCGAGGTCAGCACGATCTTGGCGTTGGTGGTGTCGAAGAACGCGCTCACGCCGGTCGTGGTGGAGATGCGGTTGATGGCGTCGACCACCTGCGCCTGGCGCTCCTGGGTGGTGCCGGTGCCGGCGAGCACGCCGACGTCGAAGCCGTTGATGACCAGGTCGTTGGCCGCCGTGGCGGTCAGGTCGGAGATCGCGGTGGAGCTCTGCGACGTGGCCTTGGTCACCGAGCCCAGCTGGGCGATGTTGGCGTCGGCGATGCTGTCGATGGTGATCGACTCGCCGGCGTCGGCGCCGACCTGGAACTTGGCAACGGTGAAGCTGCCGTCCAGCAGCTTGGTGCCGTTGAAGGTCGTGGTGTTGGCGACGCGGTCGATCTCCTCCTTCAGCTGCGAGACCTCCTGCTGCAGGGCGTCGCGGTCGGTCTGGCTGTTGGTGGCATTGGAGGCCTGCACCGCCAGTTCGCGGATGCGCTGGACCATCTCGCTGACCTTGCCCAGCGCGCCTTCGGCGGTCTGCGCCAGCGACACGCCGTCGTTGGCGTTGCGGGCGGCGACGTTCAGGCCGCGCACCTGCGCGTTCATGCGCTCGGCGATGGCCAGGCCGGCCGCGTCGTCCTTGGCGCTGTTGACGCGCAGGCCACTGGACAGCCGCTGGATCGAGGTGGTGAGCGAGGACTGCGAAGTGTTGAGGTTGCGCTGCGTGTTGAGCGACGGCAGGTTCGTGTTGATCACGGAAGGCATGGCGGGACTCCAATCGAAAACTTGGTTTCAACCGGATCGCCGGCCAGGGCCGCGCCGCTTGCGCGCGCCCTCCTCGGCTTCCGGAACGCCCTGCAGACCCGGTTGCGGGTTTCCACAGGGTGTCCGTACTTTGGAGCGGGCGGCGCGAAGTCGGTCCGTGAAGAAGCGGGCGGGATGCCGGCCATTTCCGGCCGTCACCCCGCCCGCCCTGGGGCCTGCGCCCCCTCGGCTGCTGGTCACCGGGGCGCTGCCGCCCCGTCCGTGCTGCTTAGCGCAGCAGGCTCAGGACCTGCTGGGGCAGCTGGTTGGCCTGCGACAGCATCGCGTTGCCGGCCTGCTGCAGGATCTGCGAGCGGGTCATGTTGGCCGTCTCGGCCGCGAAATCGGTGTCCATGATCCGCGAGCGGGCGGCGGTGGTGTTCTCCGACGCGATCTGGATGTTCGAGACGGCGTTCTCGAAGCGGCTCTGGATGGCGCCGAGCTTGGCGCGGGCATTGTTGATCTGCTTGAGCGCGGAGTCGGCCATGCTGATCGCGTCCTGGGCGCCGGAGTAGCCGCTGATGTCCAGGGACGTCATGCCCGTGACCGTGCTGGCGGTGCCGTCTTCCGAGCCGTCGAAGCCGGTCTTCGCGGCCGTGGCGCCGGCCACCGTGAAGCTGGCCGACGAGGTCAGCACGATCTTGGCGTTGGTGGTGTCGAAGAACGCGCTCACGCCGGTGGTGGTGGAGACGCGGTTGATCGCGTCGACCATCTGCGCCTGGCGCTCCTGCGTGGTGCCCGCCGCGGCGAGCACGCCGATGTCGGTGCCGTTGATGACCATGTCGCCGGCCGCGGTGGCGCCCAGGTCGGAAATCGCGGTGGAGCTCTGCGAGGTGGCCTTGGTCACCGAGCCCAGCTGCGCGATGTTCGCGTCGGCGATGCTGTCGATGGTGATCGACTCGCCGGCGTCGGCGCCGACCTGGAACTTGGCGGCGGTGAAGCTGCCGTCCAGCAGCTTGGTGCCGTTGAACGAGGTGGTGTTGGCCACGCGGTCGATTTCCTCCTTCAGCTGCGCCACTTCGAGCTGCAGCGCCTTGCGGTCGTCGGAGTTGTTGGTGGCATTGGAGGACTGCACGCCCAGTTCGCGGACGCGCTGCACCATCTCGCCGATCTTGCCCAGCGCACCTTCGGCCGTCTGCGCCAGCGACACGCCGTCGTTGGCATTGCGGGCGGCGACGTTCAGGCCGCGCACCTGGGCGTTCATCCGCTCGGCGATCGCCAGGCCGGCGGCATCGTCACGGGCGCTGTTCACGCGCAGGCCGGTCGACAGGCGCTGGATCGAGACGTTCAGGGACGCCTGCGAGGTCGACAGGTTGCGCTGGGTGTTGAGCGAGGCGACGTTGGTATTGATGACGGAAGGCATATCAAGCTCCACAAGTTCGGGCTCTCGGCCCGGGGTTGGATGCCGCGATTCCTTTCGCGGCCCGGCGGGGAACTGCCCCGTTGCTTCCCGTCTTCGGCCCGTGGTTTGCGCGCTTGAGGGTCCTCCGACTATTTGTTGTCGTTAGGGCATTTCCCTATGAAGGCCTGCGTGGTGCACGTGCGAACGACCTGTAAGCAATTGTCTTAAGGACCCCGGCTGTTTTTTCTCATTCAGGTTTCGTTACCCGAAGACACACTTTCCTCACCAACCCAACAGACCGACACAGGACGGAGAACAGCATGCCCACCGAACAACTCTCGAACGAGATCCGCGAACTGAACCTCTCGTATCTCATGCTCGCGCAGACCATGATCCGCAGCGACAAGGCCCAGGCCCTGTTCCGTCTCGGCCTGTCCGAAGACGTGTGCGACCTGATCGCCGCCATGTCGCCCCAGCAGCTGCTGCGCGTGGCCTCGCGCAACCTGATGCTGTGCGCGATGCGCTTCGACGACAGCCTGGTGTGGAACCTGCTGACCGAGCGCCACAGCCCGCGCCAGGCCGCCGACTCCACCGCCAGCCGCCTGCACGCCAGCGTGCTGATGGCCGGCCGCGCGCCCGCCGCCGCCTGATCGCCCTTCCGATTTCCGAAAGCACGCCATGGCCAAGAGCCTCATCGCCGAGAACCAGCAACTCACCCGCGCGGTCCAGCTGATCCAGCTGGGCGCCCGGATGGCCGTGCTCGAGGCCGAGACGGGCCTGTCGCACGAGCGCCTGGTGCGCCTGCACCGCGAAGTGACGGGCCAGTCGCCCTCCAAGGGGCAGCTGCCCTACTCCACCGACTGGTTCATGTCGTGGCAGCCGAACATCCACAGCTCGCTGTTCATGAACATCCACGAGCGCCTGGACAAGTCGATCGCGCTCGCGCCCATCGACCTGCTGATCAAGGCCTGGGAGCTTTACAGCGAAGAGCTGCGCACGCTGGAAGTGGACCCGCTGCTGTCGATCACGCGCGCCTGGCGCCTGGTGAAGTTCATCGAGAGCGACATGCTCTGCCTCACCACCTGCAGCCAGTGCGGCGGCCACTTCGTCACCCACTCGCACGAGTACGGCCCGGGCCTGCCGGCCTACGTGTGCGGCCTGTGCGAGCCGCCCGCGCGCGCGGGCAAGAGCAAGCGCGCCGGCGCGATCCACTGACGCACGCGCGTCGGGAGTTTGGTTGGTTGAAAAGGGCCGGTTCTCCGGCCCTTTTCTCGTTTCTGGCGCACCCCCTTGCCGACCCGCCCGGCTCAAGTCCCGCCCCGACGCTGCCGTTAATCCTGCTGTGCAACGATCCGGCAATCCCGCCGGCGTCACGGGAGCGAATCGATGTTTGTCTTGGCCGGCTATGTGGTGGTGATCGGTTGCGTGCTCGGCGGCTACGCGATCGCCGGCGGCAGCTTCGGCGTGATCCTGCATGCCGCGCCGCATGAACTGTTCGTCATCGGCGGCGCGGCGCTCGGCGCCTTCCTGGTCGGCAACAGCGCCAAGACCATCAAGGCCACGCTGCAGTACCTGCCCAAGCTGCTCAAGGGCTCCAAGTACACCAAGACGCGCTACCTGCAGCTGATGGCGCTGCTCTACGACGTCCTGGTGAAGGCGCGCAAGGAAGGCCTGATGTCCATCGAGGGCGACATCGAGAAGCCCGAATCCAGCCCGCTGTTCAAGAAGTACAAGCTGATCGTCGACGACCACCACCTGATGGAGTTCATCACCGACTACCTGCGGATGATGGTGTCGGGCAACCTCAACGCGCACGAGCTCGAGAACCTGATGGACAACGAGATCGACACGCACCACCACGAGGCGTCGGTGCCGGCCGGCGCGATCCAGTCGGTCGGCGACGGACTGCCCGCCTTCGGCATCGTCGCGGCCGTGCTCGGCGTGGTCAAGACCATGGCGTCGGTGGGCGCGTCGCCCGCCGTGCTGGGCCAGATGATCGCCGGTGCCCTGGTGGGCACCTTCCTCGGCATCCTGATGGCGTACGGCTTCGTCAGCCCGCTGGCGCAGCTGGCGACGCAGAAGGTCGACGAGGAGACCAAGGAACTGCAGTGCGTCAAGGCCACGCTGCTGGCCAGCGTGCAGGGCTATGCACCGGCGGTGGCGCTGGAGTTCGGCCGCAAGGTGCTGTACTCGACCGAGCGCCCGGGCTTCTCGGAACTCGAAGGCCACGTCAAGGGCAAGAAGACCGCCTGAGCGAAGGAACACCAGCATGGCCACCTCCTCTCCGGGCAAGCTCCAGCCCATCATCATCAAGCGCGTCAAGAAGGGCGGCCACGGCGGCCACCACGGCGGCGCCTGGAAGATCGCCTACGCCGACTTCGTGACGGCCATGATGGCGTTCTTCCTCCTCATGTGGCTGCTGGGCTCCACTGCCCAGGGCGACCTGCAGGGCATCGCCTCGTACTTCCAGAGCCCGCTGAAGGTCGCGCTGACCGGCGGCTCCGGCTCGGGCGACAGCTCCAGCCTGATCAAGGGCGGCGGCCAGGTGCTCACGCGCACCAACGGCAACGTGCGCCGGGGCGAGGTCGAGGCGCCCACCCGCACCTTCAACCTGCAGGCGCTGCGGTCCGAAGTCGAGGCCGCCGACGCTGCGCGCATGAAGGAACTGCAGGAGAAGCTGGAGAAGGCCATCGAGGCCAATCCCAAGCTGGGCAACCTGCGCCAGCAGCTCAAGATGGACCTCGACGTCGACGGCCTGCGCATCCAGATCGTCGACGACCAGGGCCGCCCGATGTTCGACGCCGGCAGCGCGCGGGTGAAGGAATACATGCGCGACCTGCTTCGCAGCATCGGCGAGCTGGTCGACGGCATGGACGGCCGCCTGGTGCTGTCCGGCCACACCGACGCCTCGCCCTACTCCGGCGGCGAACGCGGCTACTCGAACTGGGAGCTGTCGGCCGATCGCGCCAACGCCTCGCGCCGCGAACTGCTGGCCGGCGGGCTGTCCGAGGACCGCATCGTCCGCGTGCTCGGCATGGGCTCGTCGGTGCCGTTCGACAAGGCCGACCCGCTCAGCCCGCTGAACCGCCGCATCTCGATCCTCGTCCTCGGCCAGATCGGCCGGGAACGCTGGCAATCCGGCACGGAAGTGCCGGTCTCGGAAGCCCAGGCCCTGGAACGCCTGCTGTCGCGCCGCGAGGCCGCGGCCCCTGCCGCCCCCGCGCCGGCCGTGCCGCCGCCTGCCGCGCCGACGTCCCCCTCACCCAACGGAGCCCACCAATGACCGCCCCTGCCGATCTGAAGTTCTTGATCGTCGACGATTTCTCCACCATGCGACGCATCGTGCGCAACCTGCTCAAGGAAGCCGGCCACGGCAACGCCGACGAGGCGGAGGACGGGGTCGCTGCCCTGCAGAAGCTGCGGGCCGGCAGCTTCGACTTCGTCGTGTCGGACATCAACATGCCCAACATGAACGGCTTCGAACTGCTGGCCGAGATCCGCAAGGACCCCGCCCTCAAGGCGCTGCCGGTGCTCATGATCACCGCCGAGGCGCGCAAGGAGGACATCGTCCTGGCGGCGCAGAACGGTGCCTCGGGCTACATCGTCAAGCCCTTCACCAAGGCCACGCTGGAGGAGAAGGTCACCAAGATCCTGCAGAAGCAGGCCGCCGCGGCCTGAAGGGAGACGACATGTCTTCCGAAGCCAACCCCAACACGAGCATCGAGCCGCAGCTGTTCTACCAGCGCGTCGGCGAGATCACCCGGCAGCTGCACGAGGCCCTGCGCGAGCTGGGCTACGACAAGACGATCGAGAACTCGCTGGGGGCACTGCCCGATGCGCGCTCGCGCCTGAACTACATCGCGCGCCTCACCGGCGACGCGGCCGAGAAGGTGCTCAACACCGTCGATGCCGCGCAAGCCCGCCAGGCCGCGCTGCTGGAGCAGGCCGACCGCATCGACCACATGCTGCAGATCGGCAAGCCCGATGCCGGCGCCCTGCGCGCGTTCACGCAGTCGGTGCGCGCGAACGCCGAAGCCACGGGGGCGCAGCTGACCGACATCATGATGGCCCAGGACTTCCACGACCTGACCGGCCAGACCGTGCGCAAGGTGGTGGACATCGCCGGCAACCTCGAGGACGCGCTGCTCAAGCTCCTGCTGGAGGCCTCGCCGCCGTCCACGCTGCAGCAGGAGCGCGGCATGCTCGACGGACCGGTGAGCGACCCGACCAACCGCACCGACGTGGTCGCCAACCAGGCGCAGGTCGACGACCTGCTGGAGAGCCTGGGCTTCTGAGCGGCCGCGGCCCGCCGCGCGGCGCCGGATGCGCGCCCGGCGGCAGGCCGGCGGCTTGCGGCGTGGCCGACCTGCCTGCGCTGGCCGCGGGTCGACGCAATCCCGGCCCCGTCCCCGCTCTCCCCTCCAGGGCCTCGCCCTGCCCTGCGCCCGCGGCGGCACCCGCTCCCCGCGCGCCGCCGCACTCGCTGCGGTCCGGCGCGGTTCTCCCTGTCCGCCGACCGCGCCGGCGTTCCCGCCCCCGTCCTCCCAGGCCTGCACCCGGGCGCGGACCCCCCGGGCCGCCGCACCGCACCGGTGCCGGAGAAAGCGAGCTTTTCCCCCCTTCTTCACCCCTTAAGTTTTCGGCCGGACTTGAACAATGGGAGCCAACCCCCCGTCCGCCCGTCCCGATGTCCTCCTCCGAAGCCAGCCGCGAAGACCGCCAGTTAGAGGCGTCGCAGCGGCGCATCGACCAGGCCCGCAAGGACGGCCAGCTGCCGCGCTCGCGCGAGCTGGTCCACCTGGTGGCCGTGATCGCCCTGCTGGCGCTGCTGCTGGCCGGCGGTCCGTGGCTCGGGCGCGGTGCGCTGGAGCTGGTGTCGCACGGCCTGCGCTTCGACCGGGCCGCGGTGTTCGAGACCGGCCAGATGGTGCCGCGCCTGTCGCTGTTCGGCGTCCAGGGCCTGATGCTCGTGGTGCCCGTGGCCGCCGCCCTGGCCGTGGTGCTGGCCGGCGCCTCGGTGGCCGTCGGCGGCTGGAACTTCACGCTCAAGGCGCTCGAGCCCAAGTTCGAGCGGCTCGATCCGATGGCCGGCTTCGGCCGCATGGTCGACCGCCACGGCCTCCTGAACCACCTGCGCGTCATCGTGGTGGCCACGGCGCTGCTGGGCGCGGCCGCCTGGTACCTGAAGGGCCACGCGCAGGACATCCAGACGCTGGCGCGCATGCCGCTGGCCGCCGGCCTGTCGCACGGCTTCGGCTGGATCGCCGAGGGCATCGCGGTGCTCGCCGGCGTCGCCTTCCTGTCCGCGCTGGCCGACGTGCCGCTGCAGATCTTCAAGCAGAAGGCCGACCTGCGCATGACGCACGACGAGGCGCGCCAGGAGAACAAGGAATCCGAGGGCGACCCGCACATGAAGGGCGAGCGCCGCCGCCGCGCCCGCGAGCTGTCGCGCGGCCGCATGCTGGCCGACGTGCCCGCCGCCAGCGTGGTCGTCACCAACCCCACCCACTACGCCGTGGCGCTGCGCTACGACGAAGGCGACAACGGCGCCCCGCGCGTGGTGGCGATGGGCGCCGACCACCTGGCCCTGAAGATCCGCGAGGTCGCCAAGGCGGCCCGCGTGCCGGTGCTGGAGGCGCCGCCGCTGGCGCGCGCGCTCTACAAGCACGGCGAGGTCGGCCGCGAGGTCCCGGTGGCGCTGTACACCGCCGTCGCGCAGGTGCTGGCCTGGGTCTACAGCCTGCGCAACGCGCGCCGCGCGGTCGCCGAGCCGGTGATCGAGGTGCCGCCCGGCCTGGACCCGCATGAGGAGAAGGTCGCATGACGGCCGTCGCCACCACCGCCGCCGGCGCCGGCGCCGGCAAGGGCGGCATGCTGGGCATGCTGCCCGGCGCACGCGCGCTGGGCGCGCCGCTGCTCATCGTGCTGATCCTGGCGATGATGCTGGTGCCGCTGCCGCCGTTCGCGCTGGACCTGCTGTTCTCCTTCAACATCGCGCTGTCGCTGGTCGTGCTGATGGTGTCCAGCTACACCCGGCGCACCCTGGACTTCGCCAGCTTCCCGAGCGTGCTGCTGATGACGACGCTGATGCGCCTGTCGCTCAACGTCGCCTCGACCCGCGCCGTGCTGCTCAACGGCCACACCGGCACCGGTGCCGCCGGCCAGGTGATCGAGTCGTTCGCCCACTTCCTGATCGGCGGCAGCTTCGCCGTCGGCATCGTGGTGTTCGCGATCCTGACCATCATCAACTTCGTGGTCATCACCAAGGGCGCGGGCCGCATCGCCGAGGTGTCGGCGCGCTTCGCCCTGGATGCCATGCCCGGCAAGCAGATGGCGATCGACGCCGACATGGCGGCCGGCAGCATCGACGAGAAGGAAGCCCGCCGCCGCCGCAACGAGGTGACCCAGGAAGCCGAGTTCTACGGCTCCATGGACGGCGCTTCCAAGTTCGTGCGCGGCGATGCGGTCGCCGGCATCATGATCCTGTTCATCAACGTGATCGGCGGGCTGGTGATCGGCACGCTGCAGCACGGGATGCCGGTGGGCCAGGCGGCCGAGAACTACGTCCTGCTGGCGATCGGCGACGGCCTGGTGGCCCAGGTGCCGGCGCTGGTGATCTCGGTGGCTGCGGGCCTGATCGTCTCGCGCGTGGGCGACGACGACATCGGCGAGCAGGTCGCCGCCCAGCTCTTCTCGATCCCGCGCGCGCTCGGCCTGACGGCTGCCGTGATCGGCGCGCTGGGCCTGATTCCCGGCATGCCCCACCTGCCCTTCCTGATCCTGGCCGGCCTGTGCGGCTGGGCGGCGTGGATGCTCACCAAGCTGGCCAGCAAGCCCAAGGATGCCGCCCCGGCCGCGGTGGCCGCGGCGCCGAACGGCGAAGCCAGCTGGGACGACGTGGCACCGGTGGACCTGCTCGGCCTGGAGGTCGGCTACCGCCTGATCACCCTGGTCGACAAGGCCCAGGGCGGTGACCTGCTCGGCCGCATCAAGGGCGTGCGCAAGAAGTTCGCCGCCGAAGTCGGCTTCCTGCCGCCGGCCGTCCACATCCGCGACAACCTCGAGCTGCATCCCTCGGCCTACCGCATCCTCCTGCGCGGCGTGGTGGTGGGCGAAGGCCAGGCCTTCTCCGGCATGTTCCTGGCCATCAACCCGGGCCACATCAAGGTGCCGCTGGCCGGCACGGTGACCAAGGATCCCGCCTTCGGCCTGGAGGCCACCTGGATCGAGGCCCGGCTGCGCGAGCAGGCCCAGGCGGCCGGCTACACCGTGGTCGACGCGTCGACCGTGCTGGCCACGCACCTGAACCACGTCATGCAGTCGCAGGCGGCCGCGCTCCTCGGCCGCGGCGAAGTGCAGGACCTGCTGGAGCACGCCCGCAAGTACGCGCCCTCGCTGGTCGAGGACACCGTGCCCAAGCAGGTGCCGCTGCCGGTGCTGCAGAAGGTGCTGCGCAACCTGCTGGAGGAAACCGTCCACATCCGCGACCTGCGCGGCGTGCTGGAGCTGATCGCCGAGCAGGGCGCCGCCGTGCAGGACGCCGAGGCCCTGACCCGCGAGGTGCGCATCGGCCTGGCGCCCGCCATCGTGCAGCACCTGTACGGCCCGGTGCGCGAACTGGGCGTGCTGGCCGTTGAGCCCGGCCTCGAGCAGGTGCTGGTGCAGGCGCTGTCGCCACAGTCCAGCGCGCCGCTCGACCCGGGCATGGCCGAGCTCCTGTGCAACCAGGCCGTCGAGGCGGTCCGCGTCCAGGAAGAAGCCGGCCTGCCCGCCTGCCTGCTGGTGCCCGACCGCATCCGCACGCCCATGGCCCGCCTGCTGCGTCGCAAGGCCCCTCGCCTGCACGTGCTGGGCCATAGCGAGATTCCCCGTACCCATTCGATCCAGATCCAACGCGTCATCGGAGTGACCTCATGAACGTCAAGCGCTTTGTCGGCAAGAACGCCCGGGAAGCCATGGCCCAGGCCCGCGCGGCCTGTGGCGAGGACGCCGTCGTGCTGTCCAACCGGCCGGTCCCCGGCGGCGTGGAGATCCTTGCCATGGCCGGCACGGACGTGCCGGCGCTGGCCGCTCCCGCACGCGGTGCTGCGCCCAAGGCGGCGCCGGCGCGCCGCGACGACGCCGCGCCCATGAGCACCGTGTCGTTCCAGGAATTCGTGCGCGAGCGCCAGCGCCAGGAAGCGCTGGCCGCGCAGGCGCCGGCCAGGCCGGCGGCCGCGCCCGCCCGGGCCGCTGCCGCTCCGGCGGCCGCCGCCGCGCCGCGCCGCGCGCCCACCGAGCCGGCGCGCTTCGCCCGCCAGGCGCTGGCCGACGCGATCGCCGAGCAGGCCGAGCCGTCGCTGCTGGACGCACCGGCCAGCACCTCCGCATCGGTGGTCCGCACCTTTGAGGCGGTCGCCGAGCGCGAGGCCAGCGAGCAGCTGATGGCCGAGCTGCGCACGCTGCGCAGCTCCATCACGCAACAGCTGTCGGGCCTGGCCTGGTTCGACAACGTGCGCCGCAGCCCGGCCCAGACCCGCCTGCTGCGCCTGCTGCTGGGCAACGGCTTCTCGCCCGTCCTCACCCGCCGCCTGGTGCAGCGCCTGCCCGACGACGTGGCCGACACGCAGGCCGAGGCCTGGATGCTCTCGATGCTGTCGCACAACCTGCGCTGCGCCGGCGACGACGCGATCCAGCAGCGCGGCGGCGTGTTCGCGCTGGTGGGCCCGACCGGCGTCGGCAAGACCACGACCACCGCCAAGATCGCGGCCAACTTCGCGCTCAAGCACGGCGCCGGCACGGTCGGCCTGATCACGGTGGACACCTACCGCATGGCCGCCAGCGACCAGCTGCGCGCGTTCGGCCGCATCCTGAACATCCCGGTGCACACGGCGCGCGACAGCGCGTCGCTGGCCGACCTGCTCGACCTGTTCGCCGGCAAGAAGCTGGTGCTGATCGACACCGTCGGCGTGGGCCAGCGCGATCGCCGCCTGCCCGAGCTGTTCGCCGCGCTGCCGGCCGGCCGCATCCAGCGCCTGCTGGTGCTCAACGCCGCCTCGCAGGGCGAGACGCTCGACGAAGTGGCGCAGGCCTACAGCAACGGGCCCGGCACGCGCTGCGTGATCAGCAAGCTCGACGAGGCGGCACGCTGCGGCGCCGTCGTCGACGTCGCCCTGCGCCACCAGCTCGTGATCGAAGGCCTGGCCAACGGCCAGCGGGTGCCCGAGGACTGGCACGCCGCGCGCCCGCAGCTGCTGGCGCAGAAGGCCCTGATGAAGCCGGCCGCCAGCTACGTCCCCGACGACGCCGAGCTCGGGCTCCTGCTGACCGCCCCGCCTGCCGCCGCGACGGCCGGGAGCACCCGCCGTGCTTGACCAGGGCCTGTCCGACCAGGCCTCGGGCCTGCGCCGCCTGGTCGCGGCCGCGCCGATGGCGCTGCTCGCCTTCCCGCTGGACGGCGGTCCCGGCGCCTGGATCGCGCAACTGGCGCACACGCTGCGCGCCCTCGGCCGCAAGCCGGTGGTGCTGGACGCCACCCGCGGCGCCGTCGCCGCCGCCTTCGGCCTGAAGCTGCGCCATGAGCTGCTCGACCTGCTGCAGGGCGAGCGCGACTTCGACGGCGTGGCGCAGCCCACCGCCGACGGCGTCTACGTCCTGCGCGGCGAGCGCGGCATCGAGGCCTTCGTCGCGTCGGGCGCGCCGGCCGACCAGCTGCTGGGCGGCTTCTCGCGCCTGTCGCAGGGCTTCGACGAACTTCTGCTCGCGATGCCGGCCGGCGAGCTCGCCTGCCTGGCCGCGCCCGGCCGCAGCGTCCCCGTGCTGGGCCTGGAAGCCAGCGCCACCGGCCGCGTCGACAGCTACGCGCTGGTCAAGCACATGGCCACCGGCTTCGGCTACCGCCGCTTCGCCTGCGTGGTGCGCGGGGCCGAGGACGCGGCCCACGCCGAAGCCGAACACGCGCGCCTGGCCGAGGCCGCGCGCCGCTTCCTGGGCGCCGAGATCACGCTGGCCGGCTGGCTGCCCGCCGGCCCCGAGGGCCGCACCGGTGCCCTGGCGCGCACCGCCGAAAACCTGCTCCGCACCGCGGCGATGCCGCTCGCCACCGCCGCCGCTGCGGCCTGAGATTCCAAGGAACTGCCATGTACACCGCCAAAGGAACGCTGCAAGCCCAGCCCGGCATCGAGAACTACCTGCCGATGGTGCGGCGCACGGCGCATCGCATGATCGGCCGGCTGCCCGCCAACGTCGAGGTCGACGACCTGATCCAGGCTGGCGTCATGGGCCTGATGGAGGCCATGGAGCGCTACGAGCAGGGCCATGGCGCGCAGTTCGAGACCTTCGCCCTGCAGCGGGTGCGCGGCGCGATGCTCGACGAGCTGCGCGGCACCGACTGGGTGCCCCGGTCGGTGCGCAAGCACCAGCGCGAGATCGCCGACGCCGTCCACGCACTGGAGCAGAAGCTGCAGCGCGCCCCCTCGGACAGCGAGATCGCTGCCCACATGGGCGTGACGCTGGCCGAGTACCACGAGATGCTGGTGGACGTGCGCGGCGCCCAGCTGGTCTACACCGACGACTACGACTCCGACGAGAACGACACCCACTACCTGGACCGCCACGTCACGCCCGACGAGCGTGGCGACCCGGCCGCGCAGCTGGCCGACCGGCGCTTCCGCGAGGCGCTGGTGGCCGCCATCGGCGACCTGCCCGAGCGCGAGCAGTACGTGATGTCCATGTACTACGAGCACGACATGAACCTCAAGGAGATCGCCGCGGTCCTGGGCGTCACCGAGTCGCGCGTGTGCCAGCTGCACAGCCAGGCGGTGGCGCGGCTGCGTTCGCGGCTCAAGGCCTGGTGACCTGGCTCAACTCCGGCGCCGCGCGGCCGATATCCCGGTCACGCGGCCTCTCCCGGACCGCGCCAGCGACAGACGACCGAGCGGGGCCAGACCGCCCGCCGACAGACAGACCACAGACAGCCGCCGCACCCGATCCGCAGTTCCGATGAATCCCACTTCCATGAAACTCAAGACCAAGCTGGGCTTGGCGTTCGCCGCCCTCCTCCTGCTCACGATGATCGTCGCCGGGATGGGCATCGCCCGGCTGGCCATGCTCAACGCGGCGGCCCAGGAGGTCGCCACCCAATGGCTGCCCAGCATCCGCGTGCTGGGCGACGTGCGCGCCACCGCCAACCAGATGCGCCGCGCCGAGGCCGAACACCTGCTGGCCGGCGGCCCGAACGAGATGGAGCAGGTCGAGAAGCGCCTCGAGGAGCTCAAGCCGGTGCTGGAAGCCAAGCTGGCTGCCTTCGAACCGCTGGCGACCGCCCCCGAGCAGCGCGCCGGCCTACAGTCGATCAAGGCCGCCCAGGCGGTCTGGCTGGACACCCAGGCCAAGCTGCTGAAGCTCTCGCGCGGCGGCGAGTACACCTCGGAGCAGGCCAAGGAGCTGTTCCGCGGTCCGTCCCGCCACGCCTTCAACACGATCACGACCGAGATCGGCAAGGTGGTGGACTTCTCGGAGAAGGCTTCCGTGGTGGCCTCCACGGCCGCATCGCAGGCCTATGCGTCGGCCCGCTGGTGGCTGCTGTGCATCACGGCCTTCGCGCTGGTGGCGGCCGTCGCGCTGTCGGTCCTCCTGGTGCGCAGCATCACGTCGCAACTCGGTGGCGAGCCCGGCGAAGCCGCCGAACTCGCCCGCCGCGTGGCCGACGGTGACCTGAGCACCGCGATCGACGTGCGCGACGGCGACTCCAGCAGCCTGGTGGCCGCGCTGCGCCGCATGCAGGACAGCCTGTCGTCCATCGTCAACGGCGTGCGCCAGAACGCCGACTCGGTGGCCACGGCCTCGGGCCAGATCTCGCAAGGCAACAGCGACCTGTCCAGCCGCACCGAAGAACAGGCCTCCGCCCTGCAGCAGACCGCTGCGTCGATGAAGCAGCTGGCCTCCACCGTCAAGCAGAACGCCGACAACGCCCAGCAGGGCAACGAGCTGGCCCTGGCCGCCTCCACCGTGGCCGTGCGCGGC
>NZ_DASRTN010000008.1:0-435883 GCF_035655895.1 Ramlibacter sp. | reverse complement strand
GAGCACGCCGACAAGATGGTGGGCGAGACCACCAAGCTGCTGGCCGCGGCCAAGACCAACAACCTGGACAACCTCAAGGCCGCGTTCACGTCCACCGCCGGCACCTGCAAGTCCTGCCACGACAACTTCCGCAACCAGTGACGGCGCGGCCGGCGGCGCTTCAGGGCAGCAGCCCGTCCCTGCGCAGCGCGGCGAACAGCCGCTCGGCGAGCACGCGGCTGCAGCGGCGGTAGGCGCCGCACAGCGCGGGGTGCAGGTTCTCGCTGGGGAGCTCGGCACTCCAGCGCGTGGCGTAGCGGCCGGCCGGCGCCTCGAACAGGCGGAGCTCCCAGGCCGTGTCGCCGCTCCAGCCGAGCGCGCGGCCGGCCGTGTCCTTGCGCACCGTGTAGTGGCTGGCGCGCACCACCAGCACCGGCCGCCCCTGCCAGCGCCCGACGGCATCGCCGCCCAGCGCCTTGAACGACACCAGCTCCACGCCGGCCTCGAGGCCGGCCCGGCGCGCCTCGGCCCGTAGCCCCTCGGTGAACTGGCCCGCGAAGTCCTGGTACTCGCCGATCCTGGCACGGGCCGGCGCAGGTCCCTGGTAGTCGGCAAAGGCAGCGCCGATCACGTCGGTGTCGACCACCAGCACCACGGAGCGCAGCGGGCCCTGGCCCGTCGGCGGCGCCGGCGTGGTCACGGGAACGCTGCCGCAGGCGGCCAGGAGGGCCGCGAGGGCGAGCGATGCGAAGCGGTGGAGCACGGTGGTCATGGAGCGCGGCGGTCCGTATTCTGCGTGCTGCCGGGCTGCGGAGCCTTCAGCGATGCGACGGCACGGCGCGCCGACCGCCGGCACGGGCTTATCCTGTGGCTGCGTGTGCCGCGCGCCACGCCCTCGTCGAATGCCAGCCGCCCCCCGCATCCCACTGTCCCTCACGCTCGCCCTCGCCTGCCTGGCCGGCGCGCCGGGCGCCGTTCACGCCGATGCCCGCGTGCGCATGGAGGGCGAGCGGATCGTCTTCGAGGGACGGATCACCGCCGCTTCGGCGGCGCAGTTCCGGCAACTCGCCCAAGATCCCGCCGTGCGCCGGCTCGTCATCACCTCCGGCGGCGGCCTGGTCGGGCCGGCGCTGGACATGGCCGAGACCGTGCGCGAACGGGCACTCGACGTGGAGGTACCTGCCACCTGCCTGTCGTCCTGCGCGAACTACGTTTTCCCGGCGGGCCGCCGCAAGGTGCTCGGATGGGCCGGCGCCGTTGGATGGCACGGCAACATGGCGCACGTTCTGTACCTGCAACGCACCGGACAAGGTCAGTGGAGCGAGGCGGCGATGCACGAGGCCCGGCAGCTGGCCTTGCGCGAGGCCGAGCTGTACCGGCAGTGGGGCGTGGACGGCTTCGTGTGCTGGTTCGGCAAGCTGCCGCCGCACTCGGCCCAGGACTTCTACGCCCTGTCGGCGGCCGACATGGCCCTGTTCGGGATCCGCGACGTCACCGTGCTGGACGGGCCGCCACCGGCCGGTGTCGACGCGCCCTTGCGGGTGCAGGTCGACGCCGCCGCGCTGCAGGCAGCCCGGGCCGACGCGGCGCCCTGAGCGACGGCCCGTGGGCCGCCGTGCAACCTCAGGCGTCGGCCTTGATGTTGCGCAGCATGATGATGCCGCCAAAGGTCTTGGTGTCGTTGCGCATGCGAAGCCGCAGGCCTTCGTGGTTGCTGGCGGTGGGCTGCCAGCCGCTGGTGAGCAGGCGGCCGCGGACGTCCTCGGACCGCAGCACGGCGATCAGGGCGGCACTCATCTTGTCGCGCACCGCCGGCGGCAGCGAGGCCGGGCCGGCCATCGCCGTCCACAGCTCGATGTCCGCACCCAGCACGCCCACTTCACGCAGGGTGGGCTGCTCCGGCGCGAGCAGGCTGCGCTGCTCGGAGGTGACGCCCACCGCCCGCATCTTGCCGGCGCGGACCTGCTGCATCGCCAGGCCCGGCGGCAGCAGCGCCGCCTGCAGCTGGCCGCCGATCATGGCGGTGATGATCTGCGGGTTGCCCTGGTAGGGCACGTGCGTGGCGTCGAAGGAGGCGCGCGACTTGAGCAGCTCCATCCCGAGGTGCCCCGGCGTGCCGTTGCCCGGCGAGCCGTAGTTCGCGTGCGAGCCCTGGTTGCGCAGCCACACCAGCCATTCGCCCGGCGTGCTGCCGGCGGCCGAATTGCTGACGACCAGCAGCATCGGCGTGGTGCCGATCAGGGCCACCGGCATCAGGTCGCGTGCCGGGTCGTAGGCGGTGGCGGGATTCAGCAGCTTGGCGATGGTCAGCTGGCTGTTGTTCATCACGCCGAAGGTGTGCTGGTCGCTCGACCGGGCCACCTGGTCGCCGGCGATGGTGCCCGAGGCGCCGGCCTTGTTCTCCACGATGACCGGCTGGCCGAGCGCCTTGGACAGCGGCTCGGCCACGATGCGCGCGGAGATGTCCTGCACGGACCCGGGCGGGAAGCCCACCAGCAGGCGCACCGGCTTGCTGGGCCAGTTCTCGGCGCCCGGCAGGGGCGCCATGGCGGGCTGGCCCGGCTTGGCGGCGGCGGGGCTCGGCTGCGGGGTCCTGGGCCGCGCGGTGGCCGGCGGCGTGGTCTGGGCGAGCGCCGGGGTGCAGAGCGATGCCAGCAGGAGGGCGTCGAACTGGCGGCGGGTCGGTCGGAAAGTCATGAGGGTTCCCTGGTTGTGAAGGCCCCGCGTGGTCGGACTGTCGCCGCCCTGCGCCGGGCTCATGCAATCTAAGGAGGCCTGTTCCGCGGCGCAAGCGGGAAATCGGCAGGGGGCGACCGCGAATCGGCATCGCCGCCACGGCGGCCTTGACGACGTCAGCAGCCCTGTGGCTGGCGCTGCGCGCCGGGGCGGACCAGCTGCACGACGGAAGACCGGGCGCGCGCGCGCAGCTGGCCGCAGCCGCCGTCGACGTCCTGGCCGGCCGAGTGCCGCAGCTTGGTCAGCACGCCGCGGCGGTGGAGATGGCGCGCGATCGCCGCGGCCCGGTCCCAGGACGGACGCCGGTACGGCAGGTCCGGCACGTCGTTGTAGGGAATCATGTTGAGCACCGCGTAGCGGCCGCGCAGCAGCCGCTCGATGCCGTCCAGCTCCTCGTCGGTGTCGTTGACGCCGTCGAGCAGCGTCCACTGCACCTGCATGGGATAGCCGGTGGCACGGGCATAGCGGTCGCCGGCGTCGACCAGGTCGGCCGGCGCGATGCGTGGCGCGCGAGGCAGCAGTTCGGCGCGCAGCTCGGGCCGCGTGGTGTGCAGCGAGAGCGCCAGCGCGGGCTTGACCCGTCCCTGCGGCAGCCGCTCGAACACGCGCTCGTCACCCACGGTCGAGAACACCAGGTTCTTGTGGCCGATGTTGCCCACCGTGCCGAGCAGCTCGATCGCCTCCATCACGTTGGCCAGGTTGTGCGCGGGCTCGCCCATGCCCATGAAGACGACTTTCTTCACGGGGCGCAGCGATCGGGCGAGCGCGACCTGCGCCACGATCTCCGCGCTGCCGATCTGCCGCAGCAGGCCGTCCCGCCCGGTCATGCAGAAGCGGCAGCCCACCGCGCAGCCGATCTGGGTCGACACGCACAGGCCGTCGCGCGGCAGCAGCACGCTCTCGCAGGTCTGCCCGTCGGCCAGCTCCACCAGCAGGCGGGCCGAGCCGTCCTCGCCGGGGTGCTGCGACGCGATGCGCGCCAGTGCCCGCAGTTCCTCCTCGATGGCCGGGAGCGCCTCGCGCAGCGCACGCGGCAGGAAGTCGTCGATGTCCCGACGGCCGCTGTCCTGCGGCAGCGCCTGCGACCACAGGCGCAGGATGCGGCGCTCATGGCCGGGCTTGGCGCCGCAGGCGCGCAGGCGGTCTCGCAGGGATTGCAGCTGGTTCACGCCCCGAGCTTACAGGGCAGGCGCCGCCCCGCACCGCCGCCCGGAGACAATCGGCGCATGACCCCGCCGCCACACGACCTGGCCGAAGCCCGCGAGCGCATCGCGCGTCTGCAGGCGGCGCTGCGGGACCGCGAGATCGACTTCCGGCCGCCGCCGCCGGAGCCCACCACCTGCTGCGGACGCGGTTGCAACGGTTGCGTGTGGGAAGGATTCCATGCGGCCGTGGGCTGGTGGCTGGAGGACGCGGCGCAGCAGCTGTGACCGGCCCGCCGGTGCGCGCCGGTGCCCTCCGGGGTGCTTCAGCGTTTGCGCAGCAGGGCCACCAGCCCGCGTGTTTCCGGCGCAGCGATCGCCACCTTGGCAGGCCGGCCAGCGCGTTCGAGCACGCCTTCGGCGGCCAGGGCGCCCGAGCGCGCCGCGCTCTCCATCGAGAACGGGAGCGCGGTGTCGGTCCAGTCGCCGGCGATCCAGAGCCCCTCGACGTCGGTGGCATTGCGGGGACGCAGGGCCTCCGTGCCAGGGCGCGGTTGCGGCACGGCCATCGGCACGCGGTGCACGCGCGTGTGCAGCACCCGGGCCTGGCGGGCCGCCGGGATGCACTGCTCGATCTCCCGCATGGTGTGCTCGATCACGCGCTCGTCGCTCCAGTCCGGCCGCACCTGCGGCCCGATGGCGTTGCACGCGATCACCGAGCCCTGCCCGGCCAGGCCCGGGCGGATATTCGACAGGTCGTAGAAGTCGGTGTTGAGATTGCCCGGCGCCCAGGTGCGCGCCCAGAAGCAATCCGACGTGATCGGTCGGTCGAACCACACGTAGCTGCTCTGGTAGGGGCTGGGGCGGAAGTAGCGCGCCGCGATCGCCAGCCGCTCCAGCGCGGGCTCCGCGCCGGCGATCGAGGCGAGCTCCTGCGGCGGGAGGGCCAGCACGCAATGCCGCGTGGCGATCACCTGGCCGTCCTGCATCTCGACGCCCGCCAGCCGGCCCTCTTCCAGCCGCAGGCGACGCACGCGTGCCCCGAACAGCACCTGCCCGCCGGACCGCAGGACTGCCCTGCAGCAGCCCGGGACGTAGAGCTGCGCCAGGCCGACCTTGGGGAAGCCGAAATGCCAGCCGCTGCGGCCCAGCATCAGGCGGAACACCCGCATGGCCGAAGCCGCCGAGCACTGCTCGAGGGGCACGTTCAGCAGCGCGAGCATCGCGGATCGCCAGAACCAGTCGATCGGCCGCTGGCGCACGCCGTTCGACTGCAGCCATCCCGCCACGTCCTCCACATCGAGCTCCCGCAGTTCGGCTTCGTTGGTGCGTGCCGCGCGCCAGGCCAGCCGCGCGTGCGAGAGCGCGTCGCGCAGCGACAGGCGCGTCAGGGCACGCGGCAGCAGCGGCAGGCCGTGCAGCGGCGGCAGCCAGCCGCAACCGGGCATCTGCAAGCGCCCCTTCTCGTCGTAGAGGGTGATGAGCGGGTCCGGCTGCCAGTGCACCTGGTCGTCCATGCCCAGGCGCTGCAGCATGGCCATGAAGTTGCGGTGCTCGCTGCTCACGACGTGCGGGCCGATGTCCACCTGCAGCCCGGTCTGCTCGTCGGCCCAGCTGCCGGCCCGCCCCCCCGCGTGCGCGGTCGCCTCCAGCACCGTCACCCGCAGCCCGGCGTCGGCCAGTGCCAGCGCGCAGCGCAGGCCCGCGACGCCCGCGCCGATGACCAGCACGTCGCCGGCGTTCACGGCTGCACTCCGCAGGTCCGGCAGGGACGAGGGGCGGCCGGGCGCACGGTGGGGAACTGGTGGAGCACCCGCGAAGGTTAACGGCAGTGTGGCCGCCGCGGCCGCCTCAGCAGCGACGGCTCACGTCAGCCGATGTTGATGAGGGCACCCATTCGGACTAGTGACGCCGGCCGAAACTGACCACACACTGACCGCACCAGCCGCAGCCATGGCCAACAATGAAAATCCAAGTCATCCGACCCGGCGAGCTCGATCCCCAGATGATGCGGCGCTGGCTGGACCTGCAATCGTGCAACCTCGCGCTCGGCAGTCCGTTCTTCTCGCCGGCGTACGTCCAGGCCGTCGGCGAGAGCCGTGACGACACCTGGGTCGCGGTGATGGAAGACGGCGAGGGCATCGCCGGCTTCTTTCCGTTCCAGCGGCGCTGGGGCGCGGGTCGCCCGGTGGGCGACTGGCTGTCCGACCACCATGGCGTCATCGCCGCACCGCACGCGCAGTGGGACTGGACCGAGCTGCTGCGCGCCAGCCGGCTGGGATTCTGGCAGTTCGACCACCTGCCGGCCTCGCAACGTCCGCCGGCGGGCGTCGCATCAGGCTGCTCGCCGGCCCTGGATCTGTCGGCCGGTTTCGAGGCCTGGCGCGACCGGCGGATCGCCGCCGGCGGCCGCCGGGTTGCCGAGCTGCCGCGCAAGGCACGCAAGCTGGCGCGGGAGGTCGGGCCGCTGCGCTTCGAGGCCGACTGCCGCGACCCACGCGTGTTCGCGACCGTGCTGCAATGGAAATCCGAGCAATGCCGCCGCACCGGTGCGCGCGACTGCCTCGGCCCCGCCTGGACCCGCGAGCTGCTGGAGCGCATCGCCGCGGCCGACCAGCCGCAACTGGCCGGCCGCCTCTCGGCGCTCTATGCGGGCGACGAACTCGTGGCGGCCCACTTCGGCATGCGCTCGCGCACCGTGTGGCACTGGTGGTTCCCCGTCTACAGCCACGCGCACGCGTCGTACTCGCCGGGCGCCCTGCTGCTGACCGAGGTGGCCCAGGCCGCGGCGCGCGAAGGCAGCCAGCTGCTGGACCTGGGCAAGGGCGACGAGAGCTACAAGTCCAGTTTCGCCGACGCCGCCCTGCCGCTGCTGGAGGGCACCGTCGGCAGGGAGTCGGTGGCCACCCACCTGCGCGCGCTGCGCCGCGGCGTGGGCCGGTGGTTGCGCCAGTCGCCCGTGGCCCAGCCGCTGCGCCCCATGCTGCGCCGCATCGGGCGGCTGCAGGCGCTGGTGATCGGCTCGCAGCTGTGGTGGGAGCTGCCGGAACTCGCGCGCCTGGTCTGAGGCGGGCCGTTCAGCCCTGCCACACACCATAGCCGGCGCGCCGCAGGGCGATGCCCAGCTCCACCTCCATCGAGCGCGCCTCGTCGTACGTCATCGGGTTGTAGCGTTCGTACAGCTCCGGGCGCAGCCGCGTGCCCCAGTCGCGCACGAAGCGGTTCGCCTGGATGCCCGCCTTGTGCTTGTCGAAGCGGATGTCGGGGTCGAGACCAGTCATGCCGACATAGACGAACGGCTTGCCGAGCACGTAGTCCGGGTTCGCCCGGCGGAAACGGGCGACATTCCACACCGGATCGTCCAGTTCGACGACGTACACGTGGTAGTGGGGGCGTCCCATGCCCCCGATTGTGGCGGCCTCGGCCGCCCGCGGATCAGCGGCGGCTGCCGCCGCCGGTGCGGCGAACGCACTCGCCGGCCGGGTCCCTGACCGGGGGACCGCAGCGTTCGGGCGCGCCCGGGCGCATGCCGTTCACGGTGCGAAAGCGTTCGTAGCAGGCAGCGCTGCGGTCGAACTCGCGCAGCAGGCGCTCGCAGCGTTCCGAGGCGGCTTCCTCGCGCGGGGCCGGCGCCTCGCTGGTCGCGGGCTGCTCGGACGGCCATGCGATCGGCTGCGCCGTCGCCAGCGCGGGTGCACAGGCGAGCAGCAGGATCGGCAGATGAGGGCGCAGGCGCAGACGGACGGGCATCATGTGGCGATGATGCCAGCGGCGCGGTGCACCGCCGGCTCCGACTGTCAGGCCACCGCGGGCCAGCCACCCCGGACCGACCGGGCGGCCATGGCGAACGCACGTCCCAGGAAGATCGCGTTGCCGTTCACGTAGCGGTTCCACAGGCGGCGCGGTTCGCACGCGAGCCGGAACGCCCACTCCATGCCGACCTTGCGCATCCACACCGGCGCCCGGGGCGTCTTGCCGCCCAGGAAGTCGATGATGGCGCCGCCGCAGACGATCAGGCAGGGGAAGCCGAGCGAGGCGCGCAGGGCGATCGCCACCTCCTCCTGGCGGGGCATGCCCATGCCGAGCACGATCACGCGCGGCCGCTGCATCGCCGCCAGGCGGATGTAGTCCTGCAGCTCCAGGAAGCCGTGCGCGGTGACGCACGGGCTGTCCGGGGCCAGCTTCGTCAGCACCGCCTGCTGGGCGCGATTGAGCCAGGGATCGCGGGTGCCGAACAGCGCGACCGGCTGGCCGTTGGCGCGCGTCAGAAGCTTCGGGATCAGGTCGGTCCCGTTCAGGTTCTGGCCGGGCGGCTGGTTCAGCAGCCGCATCAGCAGCGACACGCCGATGCCGTCCCGCACCACCACGTCGGCCGACAGCAGCGACTGGTAGAACGTTTCGTTCTCGGCGAGCGTGTTCATGGCGTGCGCGTTCACGAACGCGAGCACGCGGGGCTCACCCGGCCGCAGCAGCCAGTCGAGCAGCTGCTGCTCGCCGCGCGGGGTGTGCACCCGCGCCATCGAGCGCATCAGCTGCCACCAGCGCCGGTGCCATTCGGACGGTGATTTCACACGGCCCCCGCGCCATTGAGGACGGCGCCGACCACGCTGACGCCGAACTCCCGCAGGTCCTCCGACAGCTTGATCACGCGCGGCATCGAGCTGCGGTCGCGGCAGGTCACCATCAGCGCGGCGCCCGCGCGGGCGGCAACGGTGCCGGCATCGGCCCAGGCACTGGCCGGCGGGGTGTCGACCAGGATCACCTCGTACATGCCGCGCAGCGAGGAGACCAGGCGCTGGAACCCCGGCCGCGAGAGCAGCTCCTGCGGATTGGGAGGCAGCACACCGGCCGGCAGCACGGTCAGGCCGGGCAGTTCCTTGATGTCGCACATCACCTCGGCGCCGGCACGGCCGGCGAGCACCGCCGACAGGCCGACCTTGCCCGGGATGCCGAAGATGCGGTGCTGGCGCGGACGGCGCAGGTCGGCGTCGATCACCAGCGTGCGCTTGCCCATCTGCGAGAACAGCACCGCCAGGTTGGCCGTGATGTAGCTGCGGCCCTCGCCCGGACCGGGGCTGACGATGGCCAGGGCGGCCTGGTGGCTGTCGTTCTCGAACCAGCGCAGCATCAGCTGCGCGCGCAGGCTGCGCAGGTGCTCCACGGCCGGGCTGTCCGGCTCGTAGGCGGCGACCAGGTCCTTGCCGAGGCCGGCGTCGGGCGACAGGCTTGCATGGCCGAACTGGCGGGCGAGCGCCTGGCGCACGTCCTCGTCGGTCAGCAGGCCCATCGAGATGCCGGCTTCGCCGAACGGCAGGCCGACCTTCTTCTGGTAGTCGTGGATCCGCTCGGCCTCGTCCGGCGTGATGCGGCCGGCGTCCACCAGCAGCGCGCCGATCGGCAGGGCCGGCTCGCGCGGCCCTCCGCCAACGATGTCGAGGTCCCGGTGCAGGGGCAAGATCTGGCTGTTCATGCAAGGCTCCCACGGTAGGCCAGCGCGGGGCGCGTCGGCGCGTTGGCCAGACGGGCCAGGGCGGCGGCGCCGTTGTGCGCCGGCACGGTGGCCAGGATCGGCAGGTGCGTGGCCATCGACAGGTCGTCGACCGAGCGCACGCGGCGGTTCAGCAGTTCCATCAGGATGGCGCCGGCCAGGGCGAGCAGCAGGCCCGCGATGGCGGCCACCGCCAGGGCCAGCCGGGTGCCCGGGCCCTTGGGCTCGAGCGGCTCGACGGCGGTGGCCAGGCGCTGGATGTTGGTCTGGTTCGACAGTGCCTGCAGCTTGGACTGCGAGGCACGCTCGCTGACGGCCTCATAGGCCTTCTGGGCGGCCTCTAGGTCGCGGCGCAGCACCGAGAGCTCGTCGCGGTGACGGTTGAACTGCATGACGCGGGCACGCTGGGCGCTCACGGCGGCCTGCAGCTCGCGCTCGCGGGCACGCCCGACCTCGTAGGCGGTGTTGATCGAGCTGCCGATGCTGCCGGTCTCGGAGGCCAGGCGCGACCGCATGGCATTGAGCTCGTCCTGCATGCGGATCATCTGCGGATGCCGCGCGCCCAGGTTGGCGCTGGCTTCCTGCACGCGCGCTTCCTGGCGGGCGATGTCGGCCTTGAGCGAATTGATCAGCGGGCTGCTCATCGCCTCGGCGGTGTTGCCGGCGGCGGCGCCGCGCTTGTTCGACACGTCGGTCAGCTGGCCCTGCACCATGGTCAGCTGGCTCGACAGCTCGTTCAGGCGCTGGGTTTCCATGTCGACGCCGTTCTCGGCGATCACGCCGGTGCGCTGCTGGTAGGCGGTGAGCTTGTCCTGGGCCTGCTGCAGGCGGTCGCGCGCGAACTTCAGCTGCTCGTCGAACCAGCTGGAGTACTTCTTGGCCGGATCGGTCTTGATGTCCAGCGCGACGTCCAGGTAGGCCTGCGAGAACGCGTTGGCCACCTGCGCCGCCTGCTGCGGGCTGCGACCGGTCCAGGAGATGTTGATCACGTTGCTCTCACGGGCCGGCTTGACGTCCAGGCCGGCCTGCAGGTCGCCGGCGAGCCAGGACTTGAGCGAGCCGCGGCCGCCGGTGGCCTTGCGCCAGTCCTCGCTGGCCTTGGCCTCCTTGTCGAGGCCGAGCATCTCGACCACGCGCTCGGCGACGCGGTCGCTGCGCACGATGTCGATCTGGGTCGCCATGTAGCTGGCGGGCACCGCGGGCTGCCAGGACTGCGAGCCGAGCGGGTCGGTCGAGCGCACGTCGACCAGGACCGGCGCCCGGGCCGTGTAGTAGCTGGGGCGCAGCAGGACCCACGCGAGCGCCAGCGCCACGGTGATCAGGAAGATGGACAAGGCGACGACGCGCCGTGCCCGCAGGATGGAGAAGAGCTGGGTCAGGTTCATGGCGTGGCTTTCAGAACAGGCTCTCGCGCACGAAGATGACGTCGTTGGGCAGGACCGGGTCGGTCAGCTTGGCGTCGCTCTCGACCGCACGGCCGTCGGGGCCGGTGCGCGTCAGGCGCAGGCGATTGAGGCTGCCGCGGGGGGTGGGACCACCGCCCTGGGCGACGGCCTGCATGACCGTCATGCCGCGCTCGATGCGGTACGGACCGGGGCGCTGGGCCTCGCCGTAGATGTAGTAGACCGGCGCCTTGTTCACGAAGATCGTGTCGCCGCCCGAGACCAGGATGTCGTCCTGGTTGCGGGAATTGATGAACAGGCCCGGGATGTCGATGACCTTGCGGAACGGCTGGCCGGCGCGGGTGCCGGTGACGATGAGCGTGTCGTCGCCCATCGGCGTGACCCCCCCGGCCGCGGCGAGCATGTCGCTCACCCGCACGGTGTTGGTCTCCAGCGGGAAGCGGCCGGGCTTCTGGACCTGCCCGAGCACCGCCACCTGGTTGCCGCGCACCTGCAGCAGCACGATGTTGACCTGCGGCTGCTTCAGGAAATTGCCGCTGCGCAGGGCGGCAGCGATCTTGGACTCCGCCTGGCTGATGGTGGAGCCCCCGAGGTTCACGGTTCCCACCAGCGGATAGCTGATGGTCCCCTGCTCGGAGACGCGTGCTTCGACCGTCAGGTCCGGGTTCTGGAAGACCTGCACACGGATCTGGTCGCCGGGGCCGAGCTTGTAGTCGTTGGAGGCCACGGCACTGCCGCTCCCTCCCGCCGGTCCCGCGGCCTGTGCTGTCGCCAGCACGGCCCAGGCTGCCAGCAACAGCAGCCCCAACAATCGAAACACACTTCTCATGATCGCTCTCCCTTCAAAAATGCGGTCTTGATGCCGCCTCAGCGATCGTCCGGTCGGTCAAATGGTGAACTTGACCGCCAATCCGATCACATTGGCGCGGTAGTTGAATGCCGGAAGCGACGAATCGCGCTTCTCGTTGCGCAGCTGGGCGGACACGCCCACCGAGCGCAGCGGTTGCCAGTCCAGGCCCACGGCCAGGACGTTGAACTTGTCGGAGCGGCCGATGTCGACGCTGCCGACGACGTCCTCCCACTTGCGGTTCTCGTGCTCGTAGCGCAGCGTCACGCCGGTCTGCACGGTCGGGCGCCACAGGCCGCCCACGAACACGCGGTCGCTCTCGAGGTGGCCGCTGTCGCCGAACAGGTAGCTGCCGAGGTCGCGGCCGTAGCCGGCGAACACGCGGGTCTTGGCGGTGGCGTCCCAGTTGGCGTTCAGCAGCGCGGTCACGCCGTCGAAGTCACGCGAAGGCGCGCCGTCGTGCTTGCGCTCCAGCCAGGACAGGCGGCCGTCGACACTGGTCTTGGCAGTGAGCGCCCAGCGCACCGTGCCTTCGATCTCGTTGTCCTTGAAGCCGGGCACGCCCAGCACCGAGTTGTTGTAGTCGCCATCGCCACGGCGGTAGCGCAGCGCGGCGGTGTTGCCCGACGCGAACTCGTAGCTGGTGCCCACGCGCACGCTGTCGACGCTGGGGTTGCCGTCCCAGCTGGAGGGATCGGTGCTGGTGGACTCGTTGTGCTGCACGCCTGCCAGCACGCGCCAGCCGGCGCCCAGCCGGTAGCCGCCTTCGAGCAGCTCGTTGCGCTCGGTGCGGCGGCTCACGGCACCGGCCAGGCCGTTGGACGTGACGTCGCGGAACTGGCGCCGGTCGGCGCTGGCGATGCCGTCGAAGCGGTTGCCCAGCGCCCAGTACCAGGCGGCGGCGTAGTTGACCGTGTTGTACTTCAGGGCCAGCTTGTCGTAGTCGAAGCGGTCGACTTCCGCATCGACCACGAAGCGCTGCAGCCCGATGCGCTTGTTGTAGCGCAGGCCCAGGCCCATCGTGGTGATGGTGTCGCTGACCTCGTCGGACGCAGTGCGAAGCACGTTGTCGTCACGCTCGACGCCGGCACGGGCGCGCAGCTGCAGGCCTTCGCGCTCGCCATCGAGCAGGCGCGAGGTCACGGGCGGGAACGGCTGCGAGATCGATGCCGCGGGCGACATCGGCACGGCCATGTTCTCGCCCATGGGGGTGGCCATCGGCGTGCCGGCTGGCTGCGCAGCCGACTCCCCCGGCTGTCCGCCGGGACTCTGGAGCGTGGTCTGCGCATGCACGGCAGCGACCGGGAGCAGGCAGGCCGCGGCAGCAGTCAGCAGGGGCCGGAAGGAAGATTTCTTCATTGGTGTTCTCTCACGAGGAACGCCCGCGCAAGAAAGTGCAACGCATGTTTGCATCTTGATCGTCACGAACGGGCTACGGGCGGACAATGGCTCATTGGGGCTAGTGCTCAATAAGCCGCGCCGTCCTTGAACACCAGGCGGATGGTTCTCCAGATGATGTAGAGATCCAGCCGCAGGGACCAGTTTCGCAGATAGTCCAGGTCGCAGCGAATCCGCGCTTCCATCTTCTCGAGGGAATCCGTCTCGCCCCTGTAGCCGTTGACCTGCGCCCACCCCGTGATGCCGGGTTTGACCTTATGGCGGATCATGTAGCTCTTGATCAACGGGCGGTAGAACTCGTTGTGCGCAACGGCATGCGGCCGCGGTCCCACGATGCTCATCCGCCCCTGGAGCACGTTGATGAACTGTGGAAGCTCATCCATGGAGGTGCGGCGCAGGACGCGGCCGAGCGGCGTCACACGGGCGTCGTCGCGGCGCGCCTGGGCGACCTGCGGGCCATCCTCGGTGACCGTCATCGAGCGGAACTTGTAGACGATGATCTCCTGCCCCCAGACGCCGTAGCGTCGCTGGCGGAAGATCACGGGCCCCGGCGAGGTGAACTTGATGGCGGCGGCGATCGCCAGCATCAGCGGCGACAGCAGTAGCAGGATTGCAACAGCCAGCACGATGTCGCTGCCCCGCTTGAGCACGGCATTGGGTCCGCGGAAGGGCGTCTCGCACACCGAGATCACCGGCATGCCGCAGATCGTGTCGGTGCGACCCTGGATCAGGTCGGTCACGAACATGTCGGGCACGAAGTACACGGACGCCGTGGTGTCCTTCAGCGCATCGAGCAGCTGCTTGATGCGCGGCTGCGATGCCATCGGCAGCGACAGGTAGACCAGCTGCACGCGGTTCTTCTTCACGTACTCGGCGATCTCGTTGATCTGGCCGAGCATCCGGTGGCGCCCGCCGTGGATGCGGTCGGGGGCACGGTCGTCGAAGAAGCCCAGGAGCTCCACGCCGGTGTAGTGCGCCATCGCCAGCCGGTCGGCGAGCGAGCCGCCCTGCTCGTTCATGCCGACCACCACGGCCCGCAACGGCGGACCCTGCAGTCGGATCAGGTGGGGAGCCGCCTCGCGCAGCGCCCAGTGGGCCAGCAGCTGCGTGGTCGGCGCCAGCCACAGCCAGTTCAGCACGACCGGGCGCGAGAAGTCCTCCAGGTGTCCGATCGCGTAGCCCATGGCCAGCAGCAGCCCGCAGGTCCAGGCCCATGCCAGCACGGTGTCGGCCACCACGCGCGCCGCCGAGGCGCGCAGCTGGGGCCGCCCCGGGTAGCCGAGGGCGAACGCGATGATCGACACGGCGAGCCAGCGCGGCGTCAGGTCGCCGTCGATGACCCACACCAGCAGCCACAGCGACAGCACCGTTGCCAGAGGCTCCACCAGCGCTTCCAGCGCCCGCAGCAGGCCGCTGTGGCTGGACATGGCCAGCCCCGGCAGTGGCGGTGCTGGCAGCGACGCGGTCGTGGCCGCGCCGAGGACAGGCTTGGCTTCAGGCATATGCGGCCATCCGGGTGAGCTTGGCCACGGCCTGGGCGCGGTTGGTCACGTCCAGCTTGCTGAAGATGCTCTTCATGTGGTTCTTCACCGTGAACTCGCTGATCCGCAGGATGCAGCCGATCTCCGGGTTGGTCTTGCCCATCGCGACCCACACCATGATCTGGCGCTCGCGCTCGGAGAGCGAACCGAGCCGCACCACGAGCTGCTCGACCTGGTTGCGCTCGGCACCCGGCTGCCGCAGCGGCGCGGGCGGCATGCGGCGCAGCGCCGAGTCGATGAAGGGCACCAGCAGCTTGAGCATCGCCGCGCCGCCGGGGGGCGCCAGGTCGCAGCTCAGCGCCGCGAAGATGCGCTCGCCGCCCAGGCGGGCGTCGCCCACCCCGTGCACCAGCGCGGTCTGCATGCCGGGGACGCCGGGCGCCGGGGCCCAGCCCTGGCCGGCTTCCCCGAGCAGCTGACCGCAGCCGCTGATGTCCAGCTGGCAGGGTTGCGACTGCGCCGCAACCCAGCAGTCGCGGAAGTAGTTGACCAACGGCGCGATGCGAGAGCCGGGGCACAGGTGGGTGCGCAGGCCCGGCAGGCTGGAGATGATGTCGTACTGCAGGTCCCCGGAGCGGAAATCGCCCCAGCCCACCACCAGGATGTCGTGCGGCAGCCATTGCTGCACCTCGCCCTGGAGCCAGCGCCACAGGTCGGCATGGCTGCGCAGCGTGGCCCCCGCGCCTGCGATCTTGAGGAACTGCACTGGATCGAGGTCGGGGACGGTGGGGGTGGTGATCATGCTGCTCTCCCTGGAACTGCGGGTTGGGACTGGGCCACTGAAAGAATCGGACACGGTTGTTTCGGCGCTCCGGCGCGAACTGATGTGACGGGACGTGGATCCCTGAAACGGTGTGTCAGGCGCGTTGCGGGAAGACCACGCTTGACTTGCCTGCGCTGCACGTTGTGTGCAAGACGCCGGTGCAGCGGTACTTCCCTCGCGAAATTCAGCCATGGCGTGATGGTGTGAAAAATGGACATGCCCACGGGGTAGGTTGCACGCGCCGCTTCGTGTCGGCGCTCGCGCACCTTCGTGTCCGCCGAATCCGACACGACCGTCATGTAACGGACCGCGCCATTCCAATTCGAAGTGCAAATCAGCTCTCGATCCTGTTTCCTGTCGATCGGGGCCGCGAGGCGCCATCGTTCACCGGAACGGCGCACGAACAGCGCGGCCGCATGACGCGGCCGAGGAGCGGGGCACGAGCAGGGAGCGGCAGCGAGAGAAAGGCTCGCCGCAGAGAGGTCTGCAGTCGTCAGGTCTCGACGCCGCCGCGTCGCGACGAGCGGGAAGTCGTCTGGACGGTCGCCGCGCGGGATCGGACCGGGAGGTTGGACGGGGCCGTGATCAGAAGCGCGGCAGGTCGTCCAGCATGCGGCCGGGGCGCTCGTCGTCGAGCGAGAGCGTCTCGGTGCCTTCGGGCAGCACGTCGACCTTGACCTCCGGGCCCGGGTGCAGCCTGCCTTCGTCGTCCGGGAAGAGGCTGATGATGGTGTCGCCCTCGACCAGCCGGTCCACCACCTGGTTGACGCGGGTCGGCGCGGGACGCAGGTCCCAGCGTGCGGCGGTCGCATCCATCAGGCCCATCATGGCCTCGACGATCTGCGAGCCCGCGTAGCGCAATGCGGTGATGCCGTAGGTGGCTCTCTCTGCCATGGCGGCATTGTGGTGGCCACGGGAGTGCTGCAGATCAGGCAACCCCGACAACATGCGTGGGAGCGTGCCTACGGTCGGGGCTAAACTGGCGCGCTCCATGGCCGCCGACGATCCTTCCGTGCCTGCCACCATCGGCCGCGCCCACGCGCGCCGCCTGCGCGAGGTGTACCGGTCCGCCGGCTGGCCGTGCCAGGACCCGCTCGAGATCGAGCTGCTCGCGGCCGGCCTGCTCGATCGCGTCCTGGCGCCCAGCGGTCATGAGACGCTGCGCGTCACGCAATCCGGGCTGCAGCTGATCGCGTCGACCCTGCAGACGAACCGCAGCAGGCTGTCGGCGCACGAAGCGCTGGTCGAGCGTGTCGCGCGCGAGATGTGCCGCTCCGGCCGCGTCGCCTGGCGTGGCCTGAGCCTGCGCGCGCAGGTGCCGGTGCAGGATGGCGAGGGGCCGATGCAGTGGTGCATGTGCAAGCCGGACGTCTTCTCGATCCGCAACACCTCCGTCGCCGAGTACGTGGACCCGGTGGTGCACGAGGTGAAGGTGCGCCGCTCCGACCTGCTGGCCGACCTTCGGCAAGCGGCCAAGCGCGCGGCCTATCTGGACCTCGGGGAATGCTGGTACGTGCTGGGCGCGGACGCGCGCGGCCGCTGCATCGGCGCGCCCGAGGAGGTCCCCGATGGCTGCGGCGTCATGGTGCTGGAGCAGGATCGGCTGTGCGTCGCGCGGCCGGCTGCGCGCGCACGGCGCCAGCAACTGCCATTCGGGGTGTGGATGGCGCTGGCGAAAGCGACGCCGGTCGCCGGGCTCGACGAGGACTGCCAGGGCCGGCTCGCTGCCAACGACGGCTGACCGCCCCGCGCGACGGCTGCCTGGGATGCTCGGACTGGCCTTCGTCCGGCTCGGGCGGGTGGCTGCGCTCCGGATCCTTGGCGGGATGCCGCGGCTCGGGATCGCCCGGCTTGTGCTCCGGTTCGGGTTCCGGCTCGGGCGCCGGCGTGCCCGGTGTCGTCATCCCCGCGCGCCTTCCTGGTCGCGCGCGTCCTGCCCCTCCTCCTCGGCATCGGCGGCGGGCGTCGGGATGTCATCCTCGACCCAGAGATCCGGTTCCTCGCGGTCGAGGCCGGGGCTGGGCGGTGTCTGGTCATCGGCCATCGGATGCTCCTGTGCTGGGCACGTCAGATCGGCGGCGGCCGGGCGTGCGGATCCTCGGGTTCGGCCGCCGGCGGCAGCGGCCCGAATTCGGGCTCGACGGGCAGGCGGCTCGGATTGGGCGCGCCGTGATCGGCCTCGTCCTCCGCGCCTTCGTCCGGTTCGACGGGATGGGTGGCCACGTGCCGCGCCTCAGAACTCGCTCTTGGCCCAGAGGGTCGGATCGCTGCAATGCGCGGGATCGTGTCCGGCCGGTGCCGCCGGCGCCAGCGCCGGTCCCGTCCCGCCAGGCGGCGAACATCCGTCATCGAGCTGCGCCGGCGCGGGCTGCGCCGGATGCAGGCTGGGGTCGACTTCGTAGGGAATCATCACGGCCTCCTGGAGCGCCCATGGTGGGCGCCGGGGACCAAGGGTTGCTTCGGCGCGCAGGCCAAGCCGTTGTCGGCGTCCGCCGACGCAAGCGGTCAGGCGCTTTCTTTTTCCTGCTCTTCGCTCTCGACGTCGGGCCGCACGGTGCGGCTCGGGTCGTGGGTGAAGGGCATGCGCGGCAGGCCGATCAGCGCCTGCAGGACGGAGTGCGCACGTTCCATGTCGGCACCCACCATGGCCAGCGCGACCTCGTGGCCCGGTTCGTTGCGCGCCACCTCGACATAGGCTGCGCGCAGACGCTGGTAGTCTTCCTCGGCGCGGGCGAGTTCCTGCTGGGCCACCAGCATCTTGGCGTATTCGGCGCGGCTGTATCGCATGCGGCGATCCTAGGCAACGGTCGGGTCAGCAGGTGTAGGACAACACGCCCAGCCGACCGTCGAGTGGCGGCTGGTGCCGGCTCATCTGTCGTTGACAGCAAAGCCGTCCGGCGCTCCGCTGCCGGGCTTGACCGAGCCATCAGGCAACGGCACCGCGATCGGGGCCACCTCCACCGTGGCAATCCCCTTGTCCGGCGTGAGTCCGATCCGTTCGGCCGTGGCCGGGGACAGGTCGACGATGCGACCGTCCACGTACGGCCCGCGGTCCTGGATGGTCACGATCGCGCTGCGGCCGGTCTCCAGATTCGTCACGCGCGCCTTCGTGCCGAGCGGCAGCGTCTTGCTGGCCGCGTTGTCGTCGCGCGGGTCCATGACCGTGCCATCGGCCATCTTGCGTCCGGCAAAGCGCCGTGCATAGAAGGACGCCTTGCCCACCTGCCGCCGCCCCGACTGGTCCAGCCGGTGCCCGGATGCCGCGGGCTTGGCGGCCTTGGCCGCGCGCTCGGCCGAGGCCGCCGGTGTGCCGGCTTGGCAGACCAGTGCCGTCAGGCCGGCGAGGATGGCAGCCGCCGGCCGCCGAAGCTGTCGAGAAGGCATGGGATCTCCTGCTGTGCTGCACCCGTCGTGCTCGAGCTGCACTCTGCGCACGCCCGACGGTCGCGCGCGTGCGAACGCGGCGCATCGTCGGGTAGGAGATTCCGGCTGGGCAGCAGCTCGAGCCCGGCCGCAGGGCGCAAGCCGTGCTAGCGGGCGGCTGCGTCCCAGCCGGTGTCCTGCAGGTCGCCCAGATCGGTTTCCTGCGGACGGTCGAAGCCCAGGCCCAGGCTGGCGATGAAATGCGAGAGCGCGGCGATGCAGGCTCCCGGGCTGGAGACCTGCGGGCAGTGCCCCTCGTTGCGCACCATGCGGACGGTGCAATCCATCAGGTGCTGCTCCATGTAGCGCCCGACGGCCGGGGGCGCGACCGGATCGTCGGTGCACTGCAGCAGCAGCACCGGCTTGAGCAGCTCGGCCAGCTGCGGGCGCAGGTCCGACAGGAAGGTGGCGCGCGCGAACTGGGCCAGCGCCGGCGGATGCGCGCGGCAGAAGGCCGCGGCCAGGTCGGATGCCAAGGCCGGCGGCTGCCCCTGCCCCATCGCGTGTGGCGCCATGAAGTCGGCCCATGCCGAGACATCGCGCTCGACCAGCGCGACCAGCGTCTCCAGCGCCGATGGCTCGAAGCCCCCTGCATAGCCGGGCTCGTTCCGGTAGCACGGCGAGGGCGCGATCATCGCGTGCGCATCGAACAGCCACGGCGCCCGCAGGTCGGCCAGCATCCCGATCATCGCGCCCACCGAGTGGCCGACGAGCACGGAGCGCTCCCCGGCGAACTGCTGCGCCACCTCGATCACGTCCAGCGCGTGGCCGTCCAGGCGTTCATAGCGCACCGGGTCCCATGCCGAGACGTCCGAGCCGCCGCAGCCGGCCAGATCCATCAGCACCACCCGCGCGTGCGACGCGAACGCCGGCGCGACGAAGCGCCACATCGACTGGTCGCAACCCAGGCCGTGCAGGAACAGGAGCGTGACGGGACCGTTCCCCGTCACCGTGACGTTGTGGCGCCGGGCCAGTTGCTGCGGCACGTCAGGCTACTTGCAGGCCATGGCGTCGAAGATGCGCCGCAGGATCTCGGTCTCCGCCTTGCGCGAGGCGATCTCGAGGGCCTGCTGCTCGGAGGCCAGGGGCCCGATGCCCAGCCGGTCCACCACGACGTCCGGCCCTTCGGCGGGGCCGGCGCTGCGCACCACGCGCGCCAGGCCCAGGTACCCACGATCGGTCTTGGCGGTGTACGCCTCCACCTTGAAGCCTCCGATCGGACCGCTGATCTTTTCCATGTCCCGCGAGCGTAGCGGCGCTGCCCGCCGCCGCCTTCAGAAAATCGCCTAAGCCCAGGGACATCGGGCCGTCGGCAGCGGGCTCTCGGCCGGCGGCTTGTGGAGCCCCGGTTGTCAGCGCGTGTGCGTGCGCCGGATGCGCGACAGCGCCGACGGCAGGGACGGCGCTGTCGGTGCCGCAGGCGCGACGGAGGGATCTCCGCAACCGGCTGGCAGCGGACCGCCGCGCGCAAACAAGACCCCCAGAGGTTTCCCTCTGGGGGTTTGAAGATCTGACGGAGTGGACGGGACTCCCCCCAATTACGCAGTCTCTAGAGCAGAGATCACACCAGGCCCGCGGCCGATTGCACGGTCTGGTTCACGGTTGTAGAACCGATGGTAGCCGCAGACCCGGCGCACCCAAGACCTCACATTCGACTTGCGCCGAATGAAAGCGCGGTCGATGACTGCCAGCCCGGCCTGACGCCCGAAGGCGATTGTGACGACCGGGTTGACGTGCGCCCCGCCGATCGGCCCGAGAACCTCGAGGAGGACGAGCAGTGCGAACACCGTCGTCAACGTGTTTGCCAGCAACGCCACAGCGGCGTTCCCTGCGGCCAGGTTCTCGCCCATGATTCCCGAAGCGATGACAGCGGTCAGGAGCAGCGCGGTGCCCAGGAACTCCGCGGGCCGCCGGGCGCGTGACGCGCTCATCGTCAGGACGAGGCCAGATCGCGTGCGCTTTGCTGGAGCCGCAGCTTGTCAAGGTTGTCGGGCGGCAGATTCACCAGTGCATCAAGCCTACGGCGGACGGCGTGCAAGGTCTTGAGAAACGCATCGCGGCGCTGCGCCTCCGTGCCCTCCACCTTCGATGGGTCAGGGTAGCCCCAGTGGGCGCTGGCAGGGTGAGCGGGCCAGATCGGGCACACCTCACCAGCGGCCTTGTCGCAAACCGTGATGATGAGGTCCATGTGCGGCGCACCCGGCGCAGCGAATACGTCCCAGCTTTTACTGGTCAGGCCCTCAGTGCTGATGCCAACATCCTGCAGAACTTGTAGGGCAAGAGGGTTCGGGCGTCGGTTCTCGCGTGGGCTGCTCCCCGCCGAGAACGCTCTGAAACGTCCCTTCGCGAGGTTGTTCAGGGTGGCCTCGGCCAGGATGCTCCGCGCGGAGTTGTGCGTGCAGAGAAACAGCACGTTGATCGGATCAACTTGCATCGGCGTGGCGCCCCCCAACCGTTGGTGCCGAGGCTCTGAAAAGCAGCGCAGCCGTCATCGCAGCCCAGTACGTCAAGCGCGTGCGTGCGTTTGGCTGCTGTCGGCAATAGTCCCACTCAAAGTGAGCAGCCCGCGCAGAACCCAAGTTCTTCAACTGGACCCGCTCGCCGGACCATACGCGAATCGGCTCGCCCAAGCGCAGTGGGGCTCCGTTCGCTCCGAGGTTCCCGCCCCTCGCGGTCAAATGTCCGCACCGGGTCGGTCCGAGGTTGGTCGATTCACCAGGGGCAAGCGACCACGCCCCGGTTGGATGTTGGCGGCTCATGATCCAGTCCGCGTCAGCAGCAGGCCGCCTTGGCCACGGGAGTGGGCAGCGCGACGGAGACCGCGCCGGGTGCGCAGCAAGCCCCCTCGGCGCTGGCTCGGCCGCCGTCGCCGTAGACAGGCACGTTCCCGAGCGAGTGGAAATGCTCCCAGGCAATGCCCTGCGGATCAGTGACCCAGTGCTTGTCACTCTTGGCGTAGCAGCAAGATACCTCGCTCTGCTCCAACACCGCCATGTCAGCGGAATCGGCGCGGGCGCGGAGTTCTGCCAGCTCGCTGGCGTCGTCCGTTTGGAAGCCCAGATGGTCCACGCCAATACCGTCGCCCCGGGTGGAGATGGCGAAGTTGATGCGGGGGTCCTCCAGCATCCACTTGGCGTAGTCACCTTCGCGGCGGGCTGGTTGCGCTCCGAAAAGGCGGTTGTAGAACTCGATGCTGGCGGCAAGGTCGGCCACCCGGACATGGACATGGAAACGCTTCACGATCTACTCCTTCAGCAGCAAGCCGCAGTGGCGGCGGGGTTGAGGCACTCGGCACCTTGGCAGCAGTGCGCCGTCAGGTATCCCAAGACCCCGTCCATGCGGTCGTACGCGGCTCGGTACAGGAGGTTGCGGCCCTGCCGCTCCTGCGTGACCAGCCCCGCGTGCATCAACTCCTTAAGGTGGAACGACAAGGTCGCCGCCGGTAGCTCCAGTGCTTCGGCCATCGTGCCGGGCGTGAGACCCTGCTGACCGACGACCACCAGCGCCCGAAAGACTTGCAGGCGGGCTGGATGGGCAAGGGCACCAAGTGCCCGGACGACTTCTGTTTCTTCCATTTTTCCAGTTTAGTCGAAATAAAGGCGTGGTGCTAGCAGGGTCTTGAAGGCCCCCCGCGTGCAGTTCGATCGTTCAACATGCGAGGGATGGCATGGCGGCGGGCTCACAGCGCGAGCGGCCCGGCGACAAGAGTTCCGCGCGGAGCTTCCCAATGTCCAAAGTCGTCTGAACGACTGGAGGAGACGGTGCGGGAGCCCCGCCTCTCAACTGCTCGAAGGTGGCATCCCACTGCGCCCGAAGCTGCCGAGCCTTGACGTTGAATTCTTGAAGGTCCGAAGTCTGAGGGAGCAGCGGACTACCCAGCCGCCCGGCCTTTGAAATGCTCAGCAAGGTCCTTAGGGACTCGGAGACCGAATTGGTCGATGTTGGAATCTGGAAGGCGGCGGACGCCTTCGGTACGGATGGGCACTGCTTCGATCACACGGCATGATTACACGGTCCGTGCGGCGCTTTCCCCCACAATCCTTGCCGCGCTCCATGGGGAGCCGCAAAGAAAAAGGGCTAGCACGTGAGTACATGCTAGCCCTCTAGAGACTTGGCGGAGTGGACGGGACTCGAACCCGCGACCCCCGGCGTGACAGGCCGGTATTCTAACCAACTGAACTACCACTCCGCGTTGGTGCAGCGTCCGCTCTTGCGAGCCAAGTGCTGCAGCTTGTGCTTCGTGTCACTTGCGTGAAACTTGGCGACCCTACGGGGATTCGAACCCCGGTACTCACCGTGAAAGGGTGATGTCCTAGGCCTCTAGACGATAGGGTCAAAACCTGAGGAACTTGTCCGTCTCGACACTTTTGGTGGAGGTAAGCGGGATCGAACCGCTGACCTCTTGCATGCCATGCAAGCGCTCTCCCAGCTGAGCTATACCCCCGTTGGGTGTCGAGCCCTGAATTCTATACCGAAAATTCAAGCCTTCGCGAGACGCTCCAAAACAATTTCGCGCGGCAGCAGTTCGAGCACCGCATCGAGCGACGGCGTCTGTGCCGTTCCCATCACGAGCACGCGCACCGGCATCGCCAGCTGCGGCATCTTCAGCCCCGTGGCGCGGAGCACTTCCTTGATGCTTTCCGCGATGGCGGCCTTGTCCCACGCAGCGCCTTCCAGCATCTTCGCGAGCATGCCGATCGCGGGCCGCACGCCGTCGGTGATGTGCTTGGCCAGCTCGTCCTGCGACGGCGTGACCGGCAGATAGAAGCGCGCGGCCCACTCGGCCAGGGCAACGGTGGTGTCGCAGCGGTCCTTGAGCAGCCCGCAGATGCGCGGCAGACGTCCATCGGGCTCGACCCCGCGGCCGCGCAGCGGCGCCTCGACCAGCTGCGCGAGCTCGGCATCGGCCATGGCCTTCATGTGCTGCGCATTCACCCAGCGCAGCTTGGCCTCGTCGAACTGCGCGGCGCTCTTGCCCAGGTGGTCGAGATCGAACCACTGCAGGAACTGCTCGCGGCTGAAGATCTCGGCGTCGCCGTGGGACCAGCCCAGGCGCGCGAGGTAGTTCACCACCGCGTCGGCCAGGAAGCCCTCGTCGCGGAACTGGGTGACGGGCTTGGCGCCATTGCGCTTGCTCATCTTCTCGCCCCGCTCGTTCAGCACGGTGGGCAGGTGGGCGTAGACGGGCGGCTCCTTGCCGAGCGCGCGGAAGATGTTGATCTGGCGAGGCGTGTTGTTCACGTGATCGTCCCCGCGGATCACGTGCGTGATCGCCATGTCGATGTCGTCGACCACCACGCAGAAGTTGTACGTCGGCGTGCCGTCCGGCCGGGCGATCACGAGGTCGTCGAGCTCCTCGTTGCTGATCTCGATGCGGCCCTTGACCTTGTCGTCCCAGGCCACGACGCCCTGCAGCGGGTTGCGAAAGCGCAGCACGGGTTGCACGCCGGCCGGCGGGGGGGGCAGGGTCTTGCCTGGCTCGGGCCGCCAGGTCCCGTCGTAGCGCGGCTTCTCCTTGGCCGCCATCTGGCGCTCACGCAGCGCGTCGAGGTCGGCCACGCTCATGTAGCAGGGATAGACCAGGCCCTGCTCCTGCATCTGGCGCAGCACTTCCTTGTAGCGGTCCATCCGCTGCATCTGGTAGTGGGGGCCTTCGTCATGGTCCAGCCCGAGCCAGGCCATCCCTTCGAGGATGACGTCGACCGCGGCCTGGGAGGAACGCTCCAGGTCGGTGTCCTCGATGCGCAGGATGAAGATGCCGCCCTGCGAGCGCGCGAACGCCCACGGATAGAGCGCCGAGCGGATGTTGCCGAGATGGATGAAGCCCGTCGGCGACGGGGCGAAGCGGGTGCGGACGGTCATAGTTGGTCGAGCCCGCGCAGCAGGTCGGCTTGCAGATCGCCGACGTGTTCGAGGCCCACGGCAATGCGGATCAGTCCCTGGCCGATGCCCGCCGCCTGGCGCTGCTCCTCGGTCAGGCGGCCGTGCGAGGTGGTGGCCGAATGGCTGATGATGGTCTTGGTGTCGCCCAGGTTGGTGGCAATGCTCATGAGCTGGGTGCTGTCGATCACCTTGAAGGCGTTCGCCCGCAGTGTCTGCGGGTCGGCGCCGCGCACGTCGAACGACAGCACCGCGCCACCCAGGCCCGACTGCTGGCGCATCGCGAGCGCGTGCTGCGGGTGCGACTCCAGCCCGGGGTAGTACACCCGGGTCACGGCCGGATGCGCTTGGAGGAAGCGCGCCAGCGCCAATGCGTTGGCGCACTGCGCCTGCATGCGGATTCCCAGCGTCTCCAGGCCCTTGAGCACAACCCAGGCGTTGAACGGCGCCAGCGTCATGCCCGCCGTGCGAACGATCGGCGCGAACACGTCGTGCACCAGCCTGGCCGGGCCGCACAGCGCCCCCGCCATCACCCGGCCCTGGCCGTCCAGGTACTTGGTTCCGGAATGCATCACGAGGTCGGCCCCCAGCTCGGTCGGGCGCTGCAGCGCGGGCGAGCAGAAGCAGTTGTCCACCGTGAGCAGGGCGCCGGCGCCATGGGCGATGTCGGCCAGCGCGCGGATGTCGCAGACCTCGGTCAGCGGGTTGGTGGGCGTCTCCGCGAACAGCAGCTTCGTGTTGGGGCGGATCGCAGCCTTCCATGCCTGCAGGTCGGTCTGCGACACGAAGGTGGACTCGACGCCGAACTTGCCGAACTCCTTGGCGAACAGGTTCAGCGTGGAGCCGAACACCGAGCGCGAGCACACGACGTGGTCGCCGGCCCGCAGCAGGCCCATGCCGAGCAGCAGGATGGCGGCCATGCCGGTCGACGTGCCGATCACCGCCTCGGTGCCTTCCATCGCGGCCAGGCGCTGCTCGAAGCTGGTGACGGTGGGGTTGGAGGTGCGCCCGTAGGTGTAGCCCTCCTGCGGGTTGGCGAAGCGTCGGGCCGAAGTCTCCGCATCGGGCTGCACGAAGCCGCTGGTCAGGTACAGCGCCTCGGAGTTCTCGCCCCACTGGCTGGGCGGCAGGCCGGCGCGCACCGCGAGCGTGTCGCGGTGCAGGCCGGGCGGCAGGGTCTTGCCTTGCATGGCTTCAGGCCTCCTGCGCGTTCGGCAGCGCCAGGCGCGAGGTGGACTCCTCCAGCGGGTCCTCCTGGCCGATGCGGGCCTCGTTGATCCTGGCGATGTCGTCGGGGTTGATGTCGCCCGTGACGTACACGCCGTCGAAGCAGGAGGCGTCGAAGCCGTCGAGCTTGGGGCCGTCCGCCGGCGACGCCGCGAGCACCGCGCGCTTGAGGCCCTCGACGTCCTGGTAGATCAGGGCGTCGCAGCCGATGATCTGCCGCACCTCCTCGACCGTGCGGCCATGCGCGACCAGCTCGCTCGGGGTGGGCATGTCGATGCCGTAGACGTTGGGAAAACGCACCGGCGGCGCGGCGCTCGCCAGGTAGACCTTCCTGGCACCGGCGTCGCGCGCCATCTGCACGATCTCGCGGCTGGTGGTGCCGCGCACGATCGAGTCGTCGACCAGCAGCACGTTGCGGCCGCGGAACTCGCTGGCGATCACGTTCAGCTTCTGGCGCACCGACTTCTTGCGCACGCCCTGGCCCGGCATGATGAAGGTGCGGCCGACGTAGCGGTTCTTGACGAAGCCTTCGCGGTACGGAACGCCCAGCAGGTGCGCCAGCTGGGTGGCGCTGGGACGGCTCGACTCGGGGATCGGGATGATCACGTCGATCTCGCTGGGCGGCACCGTGGACACCACGCGCTTGGCCAGCGTCTCGCCCAGGTTCAGGCGGGCCTGGTACACCGAGATGCCGTCCAGCACGGAATCGGGCCGCGCGAGGTAGACGTACTCGAAGATGCAGGGGCTGAGCTTGGGTTGCTCGGCGCACTGCTTGGCGTGCAGCTGGCCCTTCATGTCGATGAACACGGCTTCACCGGGCGCGACGTGGCGCTCGAAGACGTGGCCCGTGCCCTCCAGCGTCACGGATTCGCTGGCCACCATCACCGTGCCGTCCTGGCTGCGGCCGACCGAGAGCGGCCGGATGCCGAACGGGTCGCGGAATGCCAGCACGCCATGCCCGGCGATCATCGCGATCACGGCATACGAGCCACGCACCCGGCGGTGCACGTTCGCCACCGCGGTGAACACGTCCTCGGGCTGCAGCTGCAGGCCGCGCGTGGAGCGCTCCAGTTCGTGCGCGAACACGTTCAGCAGCACCTCGGAGTCGCTCTCGGTGTTGATGTGGCGGTGGTCGGTCGAGAACAGCTCGGCCTTCAGCGCCTGGGCGTTGGTGAGGTTGCCGTTGTGCACCAGCACCAGGCCGTACGGCGCGTTCACGTAGAACGGCTGGGCCTCTTCCTCGCTGTACGCGTTGCCCGCGGTCGGATAACGCACCTGCCCCAGCCCCACGTTGCCCGGCAGGGCCCGCATGTTCCGGGTGCGGAAGACGTCGCGCACCATGCCCTTGGCCTTGTGCATGAAGAACTTGCGCCCCTGCTGGGTGACGATGCCGGCCGCATCCTGCCCGCGGTGCTGCAGCAGCAGCAACGCGTCGTAGATCAGCTGGTTCACTGGGGCGCCGCTGACGACGCCGACGATTCCACACATGGCCTGGGCCTTCCTGCTTTCAATCTGGCAGGTATTGCCCGACCGCTTCGGGCAACACCGGCTTCAATCCCTTCAGCGCCGTCGTCGAAACGCCGGCACCCACCGATTCCGTCCACCACGCGTCGGCGCGCAGTGGCGTCATGTTGACCACCACGGCCAGCGCCAGCAGCAGCACGACCCCGCGCAGGAGGCCGAAGGCGCCGCCGAGCACACGGTCGACCGGGCGCAGGCCCACGGCCTCGACCAGCTTGCGAACTGCCCAGGCGAGCAGCGCGCCCGTGAACACCGCGGCCACGAACACCGCCGCGAAGCCGGCCGCATACCGCAACGGCTCGCTGGACGTGGACATGGGCAACCAGCCACCGACCACCGGCGCCAGCCACTGGGCCAGCACGAACGCCACGATCCAGCTCAGCACCGACAGCACCTCGTACACCAGCCCGCGCAGCACCCCCAGCAGGAGCGAGAACGCGAGCACCGCGAGGAACACCCAGTCCAGCGCCGCCATGCCGCCTGCCTACAAGGTGAGGACGGCGGCCGGCAGATCCAGTTCCTTGATGCGCCCGGCTGCCTTGTCGGCCTCGGCGCGCGTGGCGTACGGCCCCACCCGCACGCGGATGCGCCGGCCATCCTTGGTGTCGGCCACGTGCGTGTAGGTCTTCAGTCCGGCGCGCTCGACCTTCAGCCGTGTCTCGCGTGCCTTGGCCACGTCGGAGAACGCCCCGACCTGCACCACGAAGCGGCCTTCGACATCGGGGGCCTTGGCCTGCACCGCCTTGCCCTCGAGCAGCGCCTGGGCGCGCGAGCCGTCGGGCGCCGGACGTGCCGGTGCATCGGACCTGGCCTGGGCCGGCGCGGGCATGGCCTTGGCGGGCGGCGCCGGGCTCGGCCGCGCCTCCGCCTTGCCCTCCACCCGGGCTTCGGCCCGGGCTTCCACCCGGGGCTCGGCCGGCGTCGCGGAAGCAGGCGCGGCGGAGGCGGCAGGGGTGGCGGGCGCTGGCTTCGGCAGGGCCGCGTCGGCGACCTTGGCCGGGCTCTGCGCGGAGGGCGCCGGCGCGGGCAGCGGCTTGGCCTTGTGGCGGTCGGGGATCTCGATCGGGATGTCGACGGCGATCGGGCGCGGCTGCGTGTCGAACAGGAGCGGGAAGCCGATGACGCCCAGCAGCACCAGCACCGCGGCGCCGATCAACCGGTGCCGGGCGCGGCGCCGCAGCACTTCCACGCTCTCGGCCTGCTTGGTGGCGGCCGGCGCGTCGTCACCACCCTTGCGGAACTTGAATAAGGCCATGAAGCGTGTCGGCGAGGGTTCAGGAGCCCAGGTGCCGGGCCTGCAGGCGGGGCAATCCGTCCTTCAGGACACCGCCCACCGTGTAGAACGATCCGAAGACCAGGATTCTATCAGTGGGGTCCGCCGCGGCCACCGCCTCGCGCAGGGCGTCCTCGGGGCTGGCGTGGACGCTCGAGGTTGCATCCTTGCGCGCGGTCAGCGATTGCCACAGCGCCTGCAGCGAGCCGGCCGCGGCGGCACGCGGCGTCGGCAGATCGGTGAAGCACCAGCGGTCCACCAGCGGGTCCATCTTGCGCAGCATCGCGCCCAGGTCCTTGTCGCCCATGGCGCCGAAGACCGCGTGGGTGGTGGGATAGAACCCCATGGCGTCGAGGTTGGCCGCCAGCGCGGCGACCGAGTGCGGGTTGTGGGCGACGTCCAGCACCAGCGCCGGCTGGCCTGGCACGATCTGGAAACGGCCCGGCAGTTCGACCATCGACAGGCCGAGCCGCACCGCCTGGGCCGTGACCGGGATGCGATCGCGCAAGGCCGTGAGCGCCGCCAGCACGCCCGAGGCATTGAGCAGCTGGTTGGCGCCGCGCAGCCCGGGGTACCCCAGCCCGGCATAGCGCCGCCCCCGCCCGGCCCACCCCCACTGCTGCTTGTCGCCCGAGAAGTTGTAGTCGCGACCGAGCAGCCAGAGGTCGACCCCCAGCGCATCGGCCGCCTGGACGATGCTGGCGGGCGGGACCGGGTCGCTCACCACCGCCGGGCGGCCGGGGCGCAGGATGCCGGCCTTCTCGCGGCCGATCGCCTCGCGGTCGGGACCAAGGAATTCCTGGTGGTCCAGATCGATGCTGGTGATCACGGCGCAGTCGGCGTCGACCACGTTCACGGCATCCAGCCGTCCGCCCATCCCGACTTCCAGGATCGCGACGTCGAGTGCGGCGGCATCGAGCACCAGCAGGCAGGCCAGCGTGTCGACCTCGAACAGCGTGAGCCCGCACTCTCCCGCATGCCGGTGCACGGCGGCGTACGCCTCGTCCAGCGCCGCGTGGTCGACCAGCGCTTCGCCCAGCCGCACTCGCTCGCGAAAATCGACCAGGTGCGGCGAGGTGTACAGGCCGGTGCGGTAGCCGGCGTGGCGCAGGACCGATTCCAGCATCGCGCAGGTGGAGCCCTTGCCGTTGGTGCCGGCCACCGTGATCACCACCGTGCTGCCGAAGAGGCGGCGCCCCATCCGGGCCAGGCAGGCATGCAGGCGATCGAGGCCCGGCTTGATCTGCCCGGGGTCGTAGGTGGCGCGGATGCGCTCCCAGTCGTGGAGTTGGCTCATGCGGAAAGACGGTGGCGAAGCTGGTGCCGAAGGAATTGGATTGAGGGGCTCAGGACGCGCTCTCCACCGCCGCCGGACCGGCCAGCTGCGGCGAGAACGCCTGCCTGAGGCAGCGCAGGAAGACCTGCACGCCGACCACGTACAGCGCGGGCGCTCCGGCGGCGAACGCGCGCACCGCAGCGCGCAGGGCCGGCAGGTCCGGCTCGACGACGTCAAGCGTGCCGAGGCGGGCGACCGTGCCGGCCCGGGTCTGCAGCCAGCCCGAGCGGACGTGGTCGGCACGGCTGGTGAGCGCGATGGCGCCGATCTCGCCCAGCCCGCACCGGCGCAGGCCATCGAGCACGCCGGCCACGTCCTTGTCGTCGGACAGGCCGACCAGCACCCGGCTGCCGGCCGGCAGCCGGGTGCGCAGGAAGCCGGCGTCGATCGAGCGCGCATGGATCACCGGCTCGCACAGCACCGCAGTGCCGGCCAGCCCGAACCACGCGAACGACGGCGTGGAGAACGGCTGGAAGGCCGGCGCGTGGCCCAGTTCCCGCACCACCGTGGCAGCCAGTGCACAGAGCCGCGCGTACCAGGCGGGCGCCGCGACGGCGGCCGCGGCGGGCGACGGCGCGGCGATCCGCAAGCCCGGCACCTGCAGGCCGGCATCCGCCGCGGCCTGCGCCACGTCGGGATCGACCACGGTGACCGGTGCGCAGCGCGCGATGGACAGCTTGTCGCGCAGCACATTCCCCGGCGTGCCACCCAGCGCGGCGACGTGCTCGTCGAGCACCGAGGTGACCACCGCCACCCGCGCGGCCAGCTGGCCGATCTCGTCCCACTGCACGCCCCGGCCACCCTCCAGGACCACCCAGTCGACGGCCTCGTCGGCGAACCACTGGAGTGCCACGGTCAGGAAGATGCCCGTCGGCGACAGGTAGCGGTCGGGCGCGCGTGCGGCGAGTTCGTCGTCCAGCAGCGGCATCGCCCTGGCCAGGCGCTCCTGGAAGGCCGCCGCCGGGATCGGCTGGTTGTCGATGCGGATCCGGTCGAAGTGGCAGACCTCCTCGGGCGAGACCACCAGCCCCACCCGGTGTCCGGCGCGCTGGAGGTTCCAGGCGACCATCCGCGCGGTGCTGCCCTTGCCCTTGCTGCCGGTCACGAGCACGGTGCGCTGCGCGGCGGGCACGCAGCCCAGCGCCCGCCAGCACGCCGCGAACACGCCCGGCGCCCGGGCCTGCGAATCCGGCCGTCCGGCCACGCGCGCCCGCGACGCCTCGTAGGACCGGAACACGTCCGCGAACGGGTCGCGGCGGATCGGCGAGCTAGCATCGGGCATCCTCCGATTTTCGCCGAGCCTGCTCCTCGGCCACGGCAGCATGGATCCATCCCCCGTCCTCGTCTACGGCATCCCCAACTGCGACACCGTCAAGAAGGCACGCGCCTGGCTCGACGCGCGAGGCGTGCCCCACCGCTTCCACGACCTGCGCAAGGACGGGGTGCCGGCCGAGCGCCTGGCCGCCTGGAGCCAGGAGGTCGGCTGGGAGCGGCTGGTGAACCGGCAGGGCACGACCTGGCGCAAGCTCGACACGCCCACCCAGGCGCAGGTAACCGACGAGGCCAGCGCGCGCGAACTGATGGCGCGGCAACCCAGCGTGATCAAGCGCCCGGTGGTCGAATGGCCGGGCCGCACGACCGTCGGCTTCGATCCGGCGACCTGGGACGCGTTGGTGAGCAGCCGCTGACCGCGTGACTTTTACCCACCCTTTACCCGACCTTGACCCCGGGCGACGCGTGGATGCCTAAAATTTCCGCATCCACGCCCGAAGCGAGGTTCCCCATGAAGAAAACCGTTGTCCTTTCCCTGATCGGCCTCGCGGCTGTCGGCGCCGCGCAGGCGCAGGAGGTCGGCCGCGTGCTCTCCAGCACGCCGATGATCCAGCAGGTCGCGGTGCCGCGGCAGGTCTGCTCGAGCCAGCCGGTGGCCGTGCAGGAGCCCAACTCGGGCGCTGGCGGCGTGATGGGTGCGATCGCCGGTGGTGCGGTCGGCAGCCAGATCGGCGGCGGCAGCGGCCGCGGTGTCGCCACGGTGCTGGGCGTGCTCGGCGGCGCGGTGCTCGGCAACCGCATCGAGGGCTCCGGCACCTCGGTGCAGAACTACCAGTCGTGCACGACGCAGACCTACTACGAGAACCGGGCCACCGGCTACAACGTGGTGTACGAGTACGCGGGCAAGCAGTACACGGTGCACCTGCCGTACGACCCGGGTCCGACCATCCGTCTGCAGGTGTCGCCGGTCACCACGGCGCCCCCGCTCGAGCAGCCCGCCGCGGCGCCGGGCACGCCGATGCCCGCGCCCATGGTCTCGGTGCCGCCGCCGGTCATCACCTCGTCCACGGTGGTCGTGCCTGCTGCACCGGTCTACTACGCGCCCTATTACTACCGTCCGGCCTACTACCCGCCCGTGTCGCTGAGCATCGGCTACGTGCACCACCATGGCGGCGGGCGCCACTGGCGCTGAGTAAGTCCCCACCCGCCTGCTGAGAACCGCCACTTGTGGCGGTTTTTTGCTTTCGTAACCGATTTGAATTGCAGCGTCGGTTACTCGCCCGTTACCACGCCGCGCGAGACGTGCACCCTGCTGCTGAGCTTCAATCGCCAGCACAACAGGGGGATGCCATGGAAGAGGACATCCAGGTCGGCGACGACCTGCGGGACGACACCGGTGTTGCCGGGTCGGGCATGCAATGGCTGGCGGCAGCCGCGGTGGCCGCGCCGCTGCTGGCCGCCTGCGGGGGCGGCGGAGGCGATGTCTCTGGGGCGCGCTGGGCGGGGTCGGTCTCCGGGCCCGACACGCCGGAGCAAGCCGCGCGCTTCATGGCACAGGCCACGCTGGGCGCCCGGCGCCAGGACCTGGACACCTTGCAGGCCATGGGTTACGCGGCGTGGCTGGAAGACCAGTTCAACCAGCCGCGCAGCCAGTCGCACTTCGACTGGCTGCTGGCCAACGGCTACGGCAACGAGAGCTTCCGCAACAGCACCGCCGGACTGGACAACAGCATCTGGCGCAAGTTCATCACCAGCCCCGACGCGCTGCGCCAGCGCATGACGCTGGCCCTGTCGGAGATCCTGGTGGTGTCGGTGCTGGGCGTGGACGCCACCTTCCGGCAGTTCGCCGTCGCCAACTACCTCGACATCCTGGAAGCGAACGCGTTCGGCAACTACCGCCAGCTGCTGCAGCAGGTGACGCTGTCGACGGCGATGGGCTACTACCTCACCTACCGGGGCAATGCCCGCGCCAGCGCGCAGGGCAGCCAGCCCGACGAGAACTACGCGCGCGAGCTGATGCAGCTGTTCACCATCGGCCTGGTGCAGCTGGACCCTGAAGGCCGCGTACGCCCCGGCAGTCCCGAGACCTACGGCCAGGCCGACGTCAGCGGGCTGGCGCGCGTGTTCACCGGCTGGAACCTCGACACCACCGGGCTGGCCCAGCCGCTGCCGCCCGAGGTGCACCGGCGGCCCATGGTCCAGAGCGGCAACCGCTACGAGACTGGCAGCAAGAGCTTCCTGGGCGTCACCCTCCCCGCCGGCACGCCGGCCGCCGCGGCGCTGTCCACCGCGCTGGACACCCTGTTCAACCATCCGAACCTGCCGCCCTTCGTGGGACGCCAGCTGATCCAGCGGCTGGTGACCAGCAACCCGAGCCCGGCCTACGTCGGGCGGGTGGCCGCCACCTTCGCCGACAACGGGCGCGGGGTGCGTGGCGACCTGCAGGCGGTGCTGCGCGCCATCCTGCTCGATCCCGAGGCGCGCGATGCCGCCACCGCGGCCGCACCCACCTTCGGCAAGCTGCGCGAGCCGGTGGTGCGGTTCCTGCAGTGGGCGCGCACCTTCGGCGCTTCGTCGGCGTCGGGGGTGTGGGCGATCGGCGACCTCTCCGACGCCGGCAACCGGCTGGGGCAAAGCCCGATGCGATCGCCCTCGGTCTTCAACTTCTTCCGCCCCGGCTACGTGCCGCCGAACAGCGCGGTGGCGCAGGCGGGCCTGGAAGGTCCGGAGTTCCAGATCACCAACGAATCGTCGGTTGCCGGCTACCTGAACTTCATGCAGAACGCGATCGCCGGCTCGAGCGTGGGCGATGTGCGGGCGGACTACGGCGCGCTGCTGGCGCTGGCGCCGGACTCGCGCGCGCTGCTCGACGAGATCAACCTGCTGCTGGCCGCGCGCCAGCTGTCGGCGCCCACGCTGGCGGCCCTGAAGACGGCGCTCGACACCGTGCCGGTCGCCACCGATGCGGGCCGCCGCAACCGGGTGCAGGCCGCCCTGCTGCTGGTGCTGGCCTGTCCCGAATACCTCGTCCAGAAGTGAGGGCCGCCCGATGAACGCTCCCGTCTCCTCCCTCGGCCAGGCTTCGCGCCGCGCCTTCCTGCGGCGCGGCGCCGCCCTGTCCATCGCCGGCGCGGCCGGGCCCTGGGCCCTGAGCCTGGCCGCCATGGGCGAGGCCGCCGCGCAGACGGCGACCGACTACAAGGCGCTGGTCTGCGTCTTCCTGTATGGCGGCAACGACTACGCCAACACCGTGGTGGCGTACGACCAGGCGAGCCACGACGCCTACCGGGCGCTGCGCCCCAGTGTCGCCCTGGACCGGGCGGCCCTGGCGCCGACCCTGCTCAATCCCGCGACGCCGCTGCCGGGCGGCCGGCAGTACGCGCTGGCGCCGGGCCTGGCACCGCTGCTGCCGGTGTTCGACGCGGGGCGCATGGCGGTCCTGCTGAACATCGGCACGCTGGTGACGCCCACCACCAAGGCGCAGTACCAGGCCCGCTCGGTGCCGCTGCCGCCCAAGCTGTTCTCGCACAACGACCAGCAGTCGTACTGGCAGGCGTCGTCGCCGGAAGGCGCACGCTCCGGCTGGGGCGGCCGCCTGGGCGACCTGTTCGCCGCCGGCAACGGCACCTCCACCTTCACCTGCATCAGCGTGACGGGCAATGCCGTCTACCTGGCCGGCCAGTCGGCGGTGCAGTACCAGGTCACCTCGAACGGCTCGGTGCCGGTGAACGGCGTCAAGCGCCCGTTGTACGGCTCGGCCGCCTGCTCGCAGGCGTTGCAGAACCTGCTCGTGGCGCCGCGCACCCACCTGCTGGAGAACGAGTACGCGCGCGTGACCCGGCGCTCGGTGGAAGCGAACGACCAGCTGACCAGCGCGCTGGCCGGCGCGACGCTGACCACCGCCTTTCCCACCGGCGGGCTGGCCGACCAGCTGAAGCTGGTGGCACGGCTGATCGCGGCGCGCAGTGCGCTGGGTGCCAAGCGGCAGGTGTTCTTCGTCTCGATCGGCGGGTTCGACACGCACGATTCGCTCGCCACCGCCCATCCGGGGCTCATGGCGTCGGTCGGTGGCGCGCTGGCCGCCTTCCAGCAGGCGACCCAGGACCTGGGCGTGTCCGAGCAGGTGACCGCGTTCACGGCCTCGGATTTCGGCCGCACGCTCCTGAGCAACAACGACGGCTCGGACCACGGCTGGGGCAGCATGCACTTCGTGGTCGGCGGTGCCGTGCGCGGCCGCTCCTTCGTCGGCAACGCGCCGGTGCTGGCCGACAACGGCCCCGACGACGTCGGCCAGGGGCGCCTGCTGCCCGCGCTGTCGGTCGATCAGCTGGCCGGCACGCTGGCCGGCTGGTTCGGCGTGTCCGCGAGCGACCAGCTGACCGTGCTGCCGAACCTGGACAACTTCAGCACCCGCAACCTCGGCTTCATGGCCTGAGCGGCAGCGGCGTCAGACGGCGGTCTGGAGCAGCGCACCCTTGAACAGCACCGGGCCGGTCGGTTTGCCGGCCGGCGCCCCCCCGCGCGGCTCCAGGCTGATGGCCAGCGCGGGCACCTCGCGCACCTGGTTCTCGGCGGCGGTCAGCCGGATGACGGGCGCGGCGCCCAGCACCCCCAGCGAGCGCGGTGCACCGCCCGGCGGCAGCGCCCACAGCTCCAGCGACCGGTCGGGGCCTTCCTGGAAGTTGCCCACGCGCTTGAGCGTCAGCGTGTTGCGCTGCGGATCGAAGGTCACCAGTACGGAGGCGGTCGACTTCTCGTCCGACAGCACCGCGACGTACTGGATGTCCGGACGGGCCTGCAGCTGCGCGGACAGCTGCGTGTTCTGCTGCGCCAGCTGGCGCGCCTGCTCGCCGGCCCGGGCCAGCTCGCCCTCGCGCGCCTGCACCGTCCGGCCCAGGTTCACCGAGACGACGGCCACGGCCGCCGCGGCGACGCCGCCGGCCAGGGCGGCGCCGCGCCACCAGCCGAGGTGGCGACGCAATCGATCGAGCATGGGCTCCTCCTTGGCCGCATCCGGGCGCTGCTCGGCGGCGATCAGGTTCTCGATGCGCTTCCAGACGTTCGGGCCGGGCGCCTCGTGCGGCTGCAGCTCGGTGAGCGAGGCGAAGCGTTCCTGCCAGAGCAGCGCGGCAGTGCGCAGGGTGAGGTGCTGCCGCGCGAGCGCCTCGAAGCGGCGGCGCGCGCCGCCGCGCAGGGTGCCCAGCGCGTAGGCGCATGCCAGGCGGTCGGCCAGGTCGGGATGGCGATGCAGGTCCATGGCGCGTCCTTCAGGCGAAGCGGGCCATGCAGCCGCGCAGCTGTTCCAGCCCGCGACGGATCCAGGTCTTGACCGTGCCCAGCGGCAGCCGGAGCTGCTCGGCCAGCTCGCTGTGGCTCAGGTCGCGCAGGTAGGCCAGGCTCACCACTTCGCGCTGACGCGACTCGAGCTTGCGCAGGCATTCGTGCAGCGCCCAGGCCTGCTCGCTCGCCTGGCTGGTGTCCATGGGGTTGGCCGCGTCGCCGGCGACCGTCTCGGCGATCGCGTCGTCCAGCTCCAGGGCGGCGTCGGCGCGTTCGCTGGCGCGCCGGCGCAGGAAGTCCAGCGCCCGGCTGCGCACGATCACGCCCATCCAGGCCATCGGCGGGCTGAGCGAGGCGCGGTAGTCGCCCGCGATCCGCCACACGTTCAGGTAGGCATCCTGCAGCACGTCCTCCGCCCAGTCGCGGTTGCCCGCCACCCGCAGCGCCACGCCATAGAGCTTCGAGGAGGTGAGGTCGTACAGCTCGCGCAGCGCGGCCTCGCCGTCGCCGGGTCGGGCACGCGCGGCGATGCGGTCGATCAGGGACACCAGCTGCTGGTCGGAAAGGTCATGGGCCATGGGCGCGGATTGTCGGGCTTGCAGACGATACGCGCCGGCAGTCGGGATGGATTCACGGATGAGCCCTGCGGCCGGTCCCCTAAAATCGCGGGTTTCCCCCGAGCACAGCCCCATGACCACCGAGACCCTTGCCGGCGTCAGCGTCACCACGCGCGCCAACGTGTACTTCGACGGCCGCTGCGTGAGCCACGGCATCAGCTTTCCCGACGGGACCAAGAAGTCCGTGGGCGTGATCCTGCCCGCCACCCTGACGTTCAACACCGGCGCGCCGGAGATCATGGAATGCGTGGCCGGCTCGTGCGAGTACAAGCTCGCCGGCAGCGACCGCTGGGTCACGTCCTCGGCGGGCGAGAAATTCTCCGTCCCGGGCCAGTCGAGCTTCGAGATCCGCGTGGCCGAGGCCTACCACTACATCTGCCACTTCGGCTGAACCCAAGGACGCCCGCCATGGCCACCATCCTCCAGAACCTCCCGATCGGCCAGAAGGTCGGCATCGCCTTCTCCGGCGGCCTGGACACCAGCGCCGCCCTGCTCTGGATGAAGAAGAAGGGCGCCGAGCCCTACGCGTACACCGCCAACCTGGGCCAGCCGGACGAGCCCGACTACGACGCCATCCCGCGCAAGGCGACCCAGTACGGCGCCAAGCTGGCCCGCCTGGTCGACTGCCGCCGCCAGCTGGCGCACGAGGGCATCGCCGCCCTGCAGGCCGGCGCGTTCCACATCTCCACCGCGGGTGCGACCTACTTCAACACCACCCCGCTGGGCCGCGCGGTGACCGGCACCATGCTGGTGGCCGCGATGAAGGAGGACGACGTCAACATCTGGGGCGACGGCTCGACCTTCAAGGGCAACGACATCGAGCGCTTCTACCGCTACGGCCTGCTGACCAACCCGTCGCTGAAGATCTACAAGCCGTGGCTGGACCAGGCCTTCATCGACGAACTGGGCGGCCGCAGGGAGATGTCGGAGTTCCTGATCGCCAACGGCTTCGACTACAAGATGTCGGTCGAGAAGGCGTACTCCACCGACTCCAACATGCTGGGCGCGACCCACGAGGCCAAGGACCTGGAGCAGCTGGGCTCGGGCATCCGCATCGTCAACCCGATCATGGGCGTGGCGTTCTGGAAGGACGAGGTACAGGTGCGCCGCGAGGAGGTGACCGTGCGCTTCGAGGAAGGCCAGCCGGTCGCCCTGAACGGCCAGACCTTCGACGATCCCGTGGCCCTGATCCTGGAGGCCAACCGCATCGGCGGCCGGCACGGCCTGGGCATGAGCGACCAGATCGAGAACCGCATCATCGAGGCCAAGAGCCGCGGCATCTACGAGGCGCCCGGCCTGGCGCTGCTGCACATCGCCTACGAGCGCCTGGTCACCGGCATCCACAACGAGGACACGATCGAGCAGTACCGCGACAACGGCCGCAAGCTCGGCCGGCTGCTGTACCAGGGCCGCTGGTTCGACCCGCAGGCGATCATGCTGCGCGAGACCGCGCAGCGCTGGGTGGCCCGCGCCATCACCGGCGAGGTGGCGCTGGAGCTGCGCCGCGGCAACGACTACTCGATCCTGAACACCGAGAGTCCCAACCTCACCTACGCACCGGAGCGGCTGTCGATGGAGAAGGTGGAGGACGCGCCGTTCTCGCCACTGGACCGCATCGGCCAGCTCACCATGCGCAACCTGGACATCGTCGACACGCGCGCCAAGCTGGGCGTGTACAGCAAGGCCGGCCTGCTGCTGTCCGAAGGCGGCTCCGCGCTGCCGCAGCTGGGCGACAAGTGACCGCCGGCCTCCGCGCTCGCGGAGGCCCCCTTCAGTCGTACGCGAACGTGAAGATCAGGTCGAGCGCGGCGCGCTCCCCGGCCTGCGCCCGCACGGTCACGCGCCGCGACAGGTCGTAGAAGACGAACAGCGTTCCCACCGCGCCCGACAGGCTGCGCTCGTAGGCGGCGTACAGGTTGCGCCCCAGCCGCTTGCCCAGCGTCACGGCCGGGCCCTCGGCGCCCGAGCGGCTGAACGACAGCTCGTCCAGCCCCACCAGGCCCGCCACGCCCTTGCCGCTGCCGCTGCGGCCCGAGCGGCTGGCCAGCAGCGCCACGGCCGCCTGCTGCAGCAGCGCGGTCTCGGCCCCGCCCTGGGCCGCCGGACGCCCCAGCACCAGCCAGGACAGCTTCTCGGCCTCGGGCAGATCGGGCTCCGCGTACAGGCGAACGAACGGCGCCTGCGCGGTCCCGGTGACCTGCACCCCGACCCGCTGGGTGAGCCGCGGGCGGATCGCCAGCACGTCCAGCGCGGGGTTGTCGACGGGGCCCGTGAACCGCAGCACGCCGCGCTCGATGTCCAGCCGCTGGCCATAGGCCTGGTATTCGCCGCCGACGGTGTTGATCACGCCCACCAGCCGCGGCGCCGCCAGCGAATCGCCGGACACCACCAGCGTGCCCGCCAGCCGGGTCTGGATGCCGCGCCCCTGGACGCGGAAGTCGTCGCCCAGGTTCAGGTTCACCGCCAGCGTCAGCGGTCGGGCGGACGGCCCGCCCTGCGGATCCGACGTGCGACGGTCGTCCCCGATGGCCACGCCGGGCGGCAGGTTGCGCACCACGACGTCGTCGCCGAGCCGCGGCGCCGCCTCGTCGGGCAGCCGGATGCGCGCCCGGTCGACCCGCAGGTCGCCACGCACCTCGGCCGCGCGGCCGTCCATGCGCGCGCTGACCTGTCCCGAAACGGTCAGCTCGCGGTCCGACCGGGCGCTGGCGCGCAGCCGGTCCAGCGTAGCGGCCACGCGCACCTGCACGCCCTCGCGCGTCCACTCGCCCTCGCCGCTGCCCGCCAGCCTGCCGCCCTCCGGGCCGGCGCCACGCAGCGACAGTTCCTCCACCACCAGCCGGTGCCCGGCCAGGCGCGCGCGCAACCGGCCATCCTGCAGGGCCACGCCGTCGACCACCGAGCGCAGCGCGAGGTCGTCGGCGCGCAGGGTGCCGCTCAGGGCCGGATCGCCGCGGGTGCCTGCGACCGCCAGGTCCGCCGCGAGCGATCCGCGCAGGCGCCACCCGGGCGGCGCCAGCAGCGACCACACCCCGAGCCGCGGCAGCTGGGCGCGCAGCATCCCGTCCAGCGGCGCGGTCTCGGGCCAGGTCCAGGTGCCATCGGTCCGCGCCAGGCGGCTGGCCACGCGCGCCTCGGCCGTGCCGGCGCGCTCGGAGTCCCAGCGCAGCGACAGCGTGACGCCGTCGCCTTCGCTCTCCAGCGCCAGGCGCGCCTCGCGCACGCCCGCCTGCACCCGCGCCGGCGCGCCCTCGGCGGTTTCGGCCAGGACGGAGATGTCGCCGCGGCTGCGGGCGAGCGAGGCGCGCAGCCGCAAGCTGTCGCCCAGCTGCGCGTCCCATTGCGCATCGAACACCAGGTCGCCGGCCAGCGCGGCGCCGGTGCGCTGCGGGCCGGCGACCAGCTCGATCCAGGCAAGCGGCAGGCCGGTCAGGCGGCCGGCCGTGCGCAGCTGCCCGCTGCGCCAGTGCAGCGGATCCCAGGCGAACAGCGCCGGCTCCGCGGGCCGGGCCACCGGCGCGGCGAGCGTCGCCTGGCCGGCGCCGAGCGCCAGCTGGCCACCGGCCCAGCGCCAGGCCACGGGCGAGCGCAACGTCACCCGCCAGGGCCCGGGTGCGATCTGCGGGTCGCGCACCGATGCCGCCAGCGAGGCGACCTCGCCCTGCCAGGCATCGGCCCCCCGCCGGCCGCCGCGGCCGGCGATCTCCAGCGCGCCGTCCCGGCCGGCCCAGCGGCCCCGCCCGCGCAGGTCGAGCCGCGCATCGGCCAGGCGGCCGTCGAGCCTGGCGGTGACGTCGTGCACGGACCAGGCGGAGGCTTGCGCGCCCGACGCTTCCAGCAACGGCAATGCCAGCGTGGCCTGCACGGTCGGGTCGTCCCAGCCGCCCTGCCAGCCCAGCTGCAGTTCCCCGCGGCCGGCCACGGGCGTTCCCGCCACGATGGCCGGCATGGCCGGCAGCTTCGCGAGCCAGCGCTGCGCCTGCGCGAGGTCGCCGGCCGCCAGGCGCGCGGTGCCGCCACCAGCCGCGGGGGCGAGGGAGCCGACGGCACGCAGACGCAGGCCCGGGGCCTCCAGGTCGGCGCGGCCGCGGCCGGTCCGGGTGGACGGCTTCAGGTCGAACGCGGCATCCAGCCGGGCGTCCGCCGTGCGCACCACCAGCAGCGGCAGCGAGAGCTCCTGGCCCGACCAGCGCCCCCGGGCCGTGAGCGTCCGCAGCTCCAGCGCCCCGACCGCGGCGGCAAGCTCCGATCCGGCCGCAGGCGCCGCAGCCGCCGCGCCGGCCGACAGTTCGGTGTCGAAGGCGACCGCCGGGCCGGCGCCTCGCAGCCCCACCCGCCCGCTCAAGGGCACCGGCGCCATGGCGCTGTGCACGGCCGCCGGGTCGATGCGCGCCAGCGTGCCGTCGAGCGCCCAGGCGTCTTCGCCCTCCCAGCGCCCGCGCGCCTGCACGCGGCCGCCACCGACCTCGGCCTCCAGCTCGCGCACCAGCACGGCGCGGGGCTGGCGCCAGTCGGCTTCGGCGCGCAGCCGGGCGACCGGAAGCCGCCGGCGGTCCCATGGCCCCGCGAGGGCGTTCCGGACGTCGGCACTGACTGCCCAGGCCGACGGTCCCTGCGACTGCAGCGACACCCTGCCGCCCAGCAGGGTGTGCGGCGCCTGCGGCCACAGCGCCCCGACGTCCAGCGATTCGAAGTCGGCACGCGCCGAGGCCAGCGGCAGCGCGGCCCACGGCGTGACGCGTGCGCTGGCGTTGGCCCGGGTCGCGCTGGTGGCGCCCGCCCCCGGCTCGCCTTCGATGCGCGCCGTCAGGTCGAAACCGGCCAGCGGCCCGGCCGCGCGCGCCTCGAACACCAGCGGCAGCGGATCGGGCGCGCCGGGCAGCGGTGCGGCGAACCGGCCCTGCACGCGGGCCTGCAGCGGGAACTCGCCCCGGTCGCCCAGGCGCGCGTCGCCCCGGTAGTGGCCGCCCTGCACCACCAGGTTGCGCAGCGAGAGATGGTGGGTCGCACCGTCGTAGTCGTAGGCCGCCGCCAGGTCTTCGAGCGCCACGGCCGGCGGACCGACCCAGTCGATGCGGCCGGCGACCAGCTCTCCCACCGCCACCTGGATCGGCAGCGCGAGCGACGCCGGCGGCTGCGGCTTCTCGCCGGTCTTGGGCCGCCGGTCGTCGATCCGGATCCGGGCGGCGCGCAACTGGTCGACGCGCAGCTGGCGGCGCAGCAACGCGAGCGGCTGCCACTCCAGCTGCACGGCATGCGCCTCGACCAGCAGCCCGTCCTGGTTCCAGGCCAGCCGCTCGGCCTGCACCCCCTGGCGCAGCGACCCGCGCACGCCTTCGGCCTGCAGCGGCTGGCGCCGCGCGACCTGCTCCAGCACCCAGCGTGCCGAGCCCTCGGTGCCCGACCAGACCCAGGCGGCGGCCACGGCCAGCAGCACCAGCCCGACCAGCACCGACAAGCCCCCGAGGATCCAGCGCAGCGTCCGCATCGTCGTGCCTAGAAGGTCGTGCTCAGGGTGATGTGCAGCCGGAACCGGCGCGGCTGCACGCCGTACGCCAGGTCGGCCTGCAGCGGCCCGAGCGGGCTGCGGTAGCGCACGCCCGCGCCGACGCCGTACGAGGGGCGCAGCCGCGCCAGGTCGTCGGCCACGGCACCCGCATCGACGAACAGCGCGCTCTCGAACGGCGTCTCGACGCCGTTGCGGCGGATCGGCCGCTGCCATTCGACGCTGCCCACGGCCAGGTAGCGGCCCGGCGCGACGATCCCGTTGGACCGCTCCACGCCGATGTCGCGCAGCCCGTAGCCCCGCACCGAGGTGTCGCCGCCGGTGCGGAACAGCTGGCTCGCGGGCACCCGCGCCTGCCGCGAGGCGAGCACGGCGCCGGCCTCGCCCCGCCACTGGATGCGCCCGCGCTCCAGCGGCTGCAACGCCAGCCCGCGCAGCACCGTGCGCTGGAACGGCGACTTGCTGCCCACCAGGGTGAGGCCGCCGCCGATCTCGGCCCCGACCGAGAAGCCACTGCTGGGGAACGGCACGCGGTCGAAGTAGCGGCCGTTCCAGAGGAAGTTGGCGCTGAGCGCGGTGCCGTCGCCGGTGTCCTCGGGGAGCGCCGCACCGGCTTCGGCCTGGACCGTCGAGCGGTCGAACTGCAGGTAGGCATTGCGGTCGATCCGGTCGTCGCTGCGGCTGCGGCCGAACCGCAGCCGCTGGCTGTTGGTGACCAGCGAGCCGTCGTCGGCGCGCTCGATGCGGGCCGAGCCGCCCCAGCGCCACAGGTCCTCGCCCGGGATGGCGTTCAGTTCGGTCTCGATGAACGGCGTTCGGCGCTCCAGCTGCAGCCGCGTGACCGCCCGCCAGCCGATGCCCGGCAGCCGGTTCTGCGTGTACTCCACCGTGCCGCGCGGGCCGCTGTCGGTCGACACGCCGACGCCCAGCACCAGCCGGTGCAGCGGGGCCTCGCGCACGTTCACCTGGACCGGCGCCGCGGCGGGGTCGCTGGCCGGGTCGACGTAGATGAACGCGGAGTCGAAGTAGCCGCTGCCCACCAGCCGCAGCTGCGCGCGCTGGATCTGGTCCTGGTCGTAGATGGTGCCGGGCGCCAGCCGCGCCAGGCGGGGCGCCAGCAGGGGGTCGTAGCGCTGCATGCCGCTCACGTGCATCGGCCCGAGCCGGAACACCGGCCCCGAATCCAGCTTCAGCCCCAGCCGCACGCGGTTGGCGCCGGCGTCCGCCCCGGCCAGGCTGTCGCTCACCCGTCCGGCGAGGTAGCGGCGCGCCACCAGGTCGCGCAGGGCCTGCGTCTTGGCGTCGTCCCACGCATCCTGCGTCCAGGGCCGGCCGGCCGGCAGCGTCCAGTTCTCCCGGATGCGCGAGCGCTGGATGATCGCGTCCGGCACTTCGGACTGCTGGATGTCGCCCTCGAAGGCGATGTCGACGGCGGCCACGGTGGCCTTCGGGCCCGGATCGACCTCCACCACCACCAGCGGCACCGGGCCCGGCGCGCCGGGCTCGCGGCGGATGTCCAGGCGTGGCGAGAAGAATCCCAGGGTGCCCACCAGTTCCCGGGTGTCGCGCTCGGCCAGCCGCAGCAGCCGCTCGAGTTCGGCCTCCTCGAGATCCGGCACCTCGCGGTACCGCTGCAGCTCCAGGTGGCGCTCCAGCAGCTCGCGCACCTGCGACGGCGCCCGCACCTCGATGCGGAACGAGCCCGCCGACCGGTCGTCCTGCGCCCAGGCGGACGTGCCCGCCAGGCAGGCAAGCCATCCCAGGATCTGCAGGAGGCAGCCTAGCCGCCGGCGCCACACGCTCATCGTTGTCGTTCAGCTCTCAGGCGCCCGGCATGGACGCCACACCGGATGATGAAGAGGACGGCGGCTCAGCCGCGTAGGTGCAGGCCGACACAAGCCCGGCCGGGATGCGCGGCCCGGCCGGATGGCCGGTCAGACCACCACCGGCTCCGGCTCGAGCCGGATGCCGAAGCGCTCGTAGACGCTGGTCTGGATCGCGCGGGCGAGCGTGACCACCTCGCCGCCGGTGGCACCGCCGCGGTTGACCAGCACCAGCGCCTGCTTCTCGTAGACGCCGGCGTTGCCGACCGACTTGCCCTTCCAGCCGCACGCGTCGATCAGCCAGCCGGCGGCCAGCTTCACGGTGCCGTCGGGCATCGGGTAGTGCACGATGCCGGGCTCGCGGGCGATGATGTCGGTGCACTGCTCGGGCGTCACCGTCGGGTTCTTGAAGAAGCTGCCCGCGTTGCCGATCACGCGCGGGTCGGGCAGCTTGGCGCTGCGGATCGCGCAGACCCAGTCGAAGATCTGCCGGGCCGAGGGCTCGCGCACGCCGGTCTCGGCCATCTTGCGTTCCAGGTCGACATAGCCCAGCACCGGCTTCCAGGGCTTGGGCAGGCGCAACCGCACGCGCAGGATCAGGGCCCGCCCGGCCAAGCCCATCCCGCGCGGGTCGGCGGCGGTCGCCTCCCCTTCGGGGGCCGGATGCTTGAACACCGAATCGCGGTAGCCGAAGGCGCATTGCGCCGCCGTGAGCGTGAACACGCGGCCGGTCTGCAGGTCGATCGCGTCGAGCGACTCGAAGCGGTCCTGCAGCTCGACCCCGTAGGCGCCGACGTTCTGCACCGGCGATGCGCCGACCGTGCCCGGGATCAGCGCCATGTTCTCCAGCCCCGGCAAGCCGTGCTCCAGCGTCCAGGCGACCAGCTCGTGCCAGTTCTCGCCCGCGCCCGCCTCGACGATGGTGGCCCGGGGGCCGTCGTCCACGACGCGGCGGCCCGGCACCTCGACCTTCAGCACCAGCGGCTTGACGTCACCCGTCAGGACGATGTTGCTGCCACCGCCCAGCACGAACTTCGGCCGCTGCGCCAGCTGCGGGTCGGCCAGCACGGCCGCCACGTCGGCTTCGTTGCGCACGCGCACCAGCTCGCGCGCCTTGGCAACGATGCCGAAGCTGTTGTGCGGCGCGAGCGCGACGTTCTGCTCCACGATCATGGGAGAATTGTCGCCCAAGCGAACTGATGCACGGGGGAGTTGCGAATGCCGTCTTTCGACACCGTCTGCGAACCGAACCTGGTCGAGGTGAAGAACGCCGTGGACAACACGGCCAAGGAGATCGCGACCCGGTTCGACTTCAAGGGCACCTCGGCGGCCATCGAGATCAAGGACAAGGAGATCACCCTCTTCGGCGACGCCGAGTTCCAGCTCGGCCAGGTCGAGGACATCCTCACCAACAAGCTGGCCAAGCGCAACGTCGACGTGCGCTTCCTCGACAAGGGCAAGGTCGAGAAGATGGGCGGCGACAAGGTCAAGCAGGTGGTCAAGGTGCGCAGCGGCATCGAGTCCGAGCAGGCCAAGAAGGTCACCAAGCTGATCAAGGAAAGCAAGCTCAAGCTGCAGGCGGCGATCCAGGGCGATGCGGTGCGCGTCACCGGCGCCAAGAAGGACGAGCTGCAGGCCGCGATGGCGCTGATCCGCAAGGAGATCAGCGACCTGCCGCTGTCGTTCAACAACTTCCGCGACTGAGCCGCATGCGTTACCTCGTGCTCGCGTGCGCCCTGCTGGCGGGCTGGACGGCCGCCTGCGCGCAGGCCGTCGCGCTGCAGGGCATGCTGGGCAGCAAGGCGCTGCTGATCGTCGACGGTGGACCGCCCCGGTCGGTCGCCCCCGGCGAGACCTGGAAGGGCGTCAAGGTGGTCTCCACCCGCGGCGACGAGGCCGTGCTGGAGACCGAGGGCCGGCGCTTCACCCTGCGGGTCGGCGAGGCGCCCGCCAGCGTGGGCGGTGGGGCCGGGCCTTCCTCCTCGGGCCGCATCGTGCTGTCGGCCCAGAGCGGCGGGCATTTCATGACCGACGGCAGCATCAACGGGCGCGCCGCCTATTTCATGGTCGACACCGGCGCCTCGGTGGTCAGCCTCGGCGTGCCCGACGCCGAGCGCATGGGCCTGGACTACAAGTCGGGCCAGCCGGTCCAGATGAGCACAGCCAACGGCGTGGCCATGGGCTGGCGCATCAAGCTGTCCAGCGTGCGCGTGGGCGACGTCGAAGTGCGCGAGGTCGACGCGGTGGTCGGCCAGCGCGCCATGCCGTTCGTGCTGCTGGGCAACAGCTTCCTCAACCGTTTCCAGATGCGGCGCGACAACGACCAGCTCGTGCTCGAACGACGCTACTGATGCCCGACCACGAGCGGGAGCCGACCGCCCTGCCGCCGCGCGTGTCCGCCTTCGGGCCGCTCGGCATCCCGGTGTTCCGCATGCTGTGGTTCACCTGGCTGGCCGCCAACACCACGATGTGGATGAACGACGTCGCGGCCGCCTGGCTGATGACGTCGATCGCGCCGTCGCCGCTGTGGGTGGCGCTGGTGCAGTCGGCCTCGACCCTGCCGGTGTTCTTCCTGGGGCTGCCCAGCGGCGCGCTGGCCGACATCCTGGACCGGCGCCGCTACTTCATGGTGACCCAGTTCTGGGTGGCCGGGATCGCCTCGGTGCTGTGCACGATGGTGCTGCTCGACGCGATCAGCCCCGCGCTGCTGCTGGCCCTGACCTTCGCCAACGGCGTCGGGCTGGCGATGCGCTGGCCCGTGTTCGCGGCCATCATCCCCGAGATCGTGCCGCGGCCGCAGCTGGCGCAGGCCCTGGCGCTCAACGGCGTGGCGATGAACGCGTCGCGCATCATCGGCCCGCTGATCGCCGGCGCCCTGATCGCCGGCGCCGGCAGCGCCTGGGTGTTCGTGCTGAACGCGCTGCTGTCGCTGACCGCCGGCTTCGTGATCATGCGCTGGCGCCGCGAGCACCGCGAAAGTCCGCTGGGCCGCGAGCGGCTGACCAGCGCGATGCGCGTGGGCCTGCAGTTCGTGCGCCAGTCCAGCCGCATGCGCGGGATCCTGCTGCGCATCTCGGTGTTCTTCCTGCACTCCACCGCCCAGCTGGCGCTGCTGCCGCTGGTGGCGCGCGCGCTGCCGGGCGGCGCCGCCGGCACCTACACCGCGCTGCTGGCGGCAATGGGCGCCGGCGCCATCTTCGCTGCGCTGCAGATGCCGCGCATCCGCACCTGGCTGCCGCTGGAGCGGCTGGTGCTGGTGGGCACCGCGCTGCAGGCCGCCGGCACGCTGGCGGTGGCCTACGCGCCCGCCACCTGGCTGGCCGTGCCCGCGATGTTCGTCTCGGGGATGGCCTGGATCACGGTGGCCAACTCGCTCACCGTGGCCGCCCAGATGGCGCTGCCCGACTGGGTGCGGGCCCGCGGCATGTCGATCTACCAGATGTGCCTGATGGGGTCGACCGCCACCGGGGCCGCCTTCTGGGGCCAGGTGGCCACCTCCAGCAGCGTGCGCGACGCGCTCACGGTGGCCGCCTTCACCGGCGTGTTCCTGATGCTGGTGGTGCAGCGGCTGATGGCCGACCGCGGCAGCGAGGAGGACCTGTCGCCCTCCAGCGGCATCCAGGCGCCGCACATGTCGGTGCTGCCGCAGGAAGGCCGGATCCAGGTGCACGTGGAGTACCTGATCGATCCGACGCGCGCCACCGAGTTCGAGGCGCTGATGCAGGACACCCGGCGCAGCCGTCTGCGCCAGGGCGCGCTGGGCTGGCAGCTGCTGCACGACCTCTCGGAGCCGGGCCGCTACGTCGAGCAGATCACCGACGAATCCTGGACCGAGCACCTGCGGCGCTTCGACCGCATCACGGCGGCCGATGCGCAGCTGCGCGACCGCCGGCTGGCGTTCCATGTCGGTGCCGAGCCGCCCGTCGTGAGCCGGTTCGTGATCGTCCAGGACTGAAGGCGGGCGGCTGCCACCACGCCGCGCAGGTCGCGGTCACGTGGGCACGTAACCCGGCTGCCGCCGCGCGATGAAGGTGCTCAGTCCGCGGCCGGCGCGGGCCAGGCGCTGCATCTGCGCCACCGCCTCCTCGCCGGCGCTGGCCTGCGTGTACAGGTAGGTGTGGCCACCCCGGAAACGCACCGCGATGGCGCCCGGACGCACCTCGTAGGCGACGACACCGGAGTGGCCGCTGAGGTTGCGATACGGGGTCATGCGGGCGGCGGGGGCAGGCGGGCCATCCCGCTTCGATCCGCCGGCCGCGCGGAAGTTGCCGGCCGGCCTTGCGGCCGTGACGGGCGCGGCGGGGCGCCGGGCGGACCGGCCGCCCTATCCCGCCGAACCGGTCTTCTTCGCGCCCAGGCGCGATTCGGTGCCGGCCAGCAGGCGCTTGATGTTCTCGCGGTGGCGCCAGGCCAGCAGCGCGGCCATGGCGAACAGCGCCACGGCGACCGGCGCCTCGGCGTACCAGCCGACCCGGTCGGCCAGCAGGTAGTAGGCCGGCGCGAACGCAGCGGCGACCAGCGACGCCAGCGACGAGTAGCGGAAGAAGAAGGCGATGACCAGCCAGGTCAGGCCGGTGAACACGCCCAGCAGCCAGTGGATGCCGAACACCGCGCCAAGGAAGGTGGCGACGCCCTTGCCGCCCTGGAAGCGGAAGAACACCGGGTACAGGTGGCCAAGGAAGGCACCGAGCGCGACCATCGCCACCGTGCCGTCCTCCAGGCCCCAACGCGGACCGTGGGCGCGCACCAGCAGCACGGGCACCAGGCCCTTCATCGCATCGAGCAGCAGCGTGACAATGGCGGCGGCCTTGCTGCCCGAGCGCAGCACGTTGGTGGCGCCGGGGTTCTTGCTGCCGAAGGTGCGGGGGTCCGCCAGGCCCATGGCCCGGCTGACGATGACGGCGAAGGCGAGCGATCCCACCAGGTAGGCGGCGATCGCGGCGAGGAAGGGAGTGAGCGTGTCCACGGGCGGCGATTCTGCCAGCTCGACCGCAGCAGTCGCCCACCGCGCCGGCCTCCGTGCGTGCGGCGGCGCTGCGACGCGGCCCGGACGCGACGCGGGCCCCGCGTTCCGTGACCGAATGCCGCTGGAGGCGCCGGGCCGGGGCCTGCGGCGGGCACGCCGCCATCGCCGCCTCAGGCAGGAACAGCCGGGCGAGCCGCCGCCCAGCGGTCGGCCCGCACGCGGCGCCCGTGCGGGACCGGGCGGAGTCTTCCTCCGGGCCGTCGGCTGGCCTTGTGGCAAGCTCGCCGCCTCGCATGACCCCTCCCGCCTCCGACGCCGCCGCGCTGCGCGCCACCCACCGCACGGTCAACCTGCTCGCGATCGCCGCCTTCCTGGGCGGCGCCGCGCTGCGCATCTGCGATGGCCTGCTGCCACGCCTGGCACGCGACTTCCAGGTGACGGCGGGCGTCGCGGGCCAGGTGGTCATCACCTTCTCCATCGCCTACGGCGTCATGCAGCTGGTGTTCGGGCCGCTGGGCGACCGCTTCGGCAAGGCGCGGATGGTCTGCATCGCCGTGTTCGGGTGCGCGGCGCTGGCGCTGGTGGCGGCCCTGGCGCCCGGCTTTCCCACGCTGCTGGCGGCGCGGGTGGGCTGGGGCATGGCGGCGGCGGGCGTGATCCCGCTGGCCATGGCCTGGATCGGCGACGCCGTGCCGATCGAGGAGCGGCAGCCGACCCTGGCGCGGCTGCTCACGGGCACGCTCTCGGGGATCATGGCCGGCCAGCTGGTGGGCGGCCTGTTCGGCGACAGCGCGTTCGGCTGGCGCGGCGCCTTCGTCACCATGGCGGCCGGCTACGCCGTCGTCGGCGCCCTGCTGCTGGCGCGGCTGCGGGCGATCTCGGCCGCGTCGTCGCCGGCGCCGGCCGATCCGGTGCCGGTCCACCGGCAATGGCGGCTGGTGCTCTCGTCGCCGTGGAGCTGGAAGGTGCTGGGGGCGGCGGCGGCCGAAGGCGCATTCCTGCTGGGGCCGATGGCCTACCTTCCGGCGATGCTGCACCAGCGCTTCGGCCTGAGCCTGTCGGCGGCCTCGGGCATGCTCGCGCTCTACGCGGTCGGCGGCCTGGTGTACGCGATGTCGGCCCGCATGCTGGTGCGGCGCATGGGCCAGGAGCGCATGGTGCTGGCCGGTGGCTGGCTGATGGGGCTGGGCTACCTGGGCTGGCTGGCCTCGCCAGTGGTGTGGACGGCGGCGCCCGTCGCCCTGCTGGTGGGCTTCGGCACCTACCTGTACCACAACACCCTGCAGACGCATGCCACGCAGATGGCACCAAGCGCGCGTGGCACCTCGGTGTCGCTGTTCGCGTTCTGCCTGTTCACCGGCCAGGCGCTGGGGGTCACGCTGGCCGGCGGCGCCTTCGACCGGTTCGGGCCGCTGGCCGTGCTGACCGCCTCGGCGCTGGCCCTGCCGGCTGCCGGCATCGCGTTCGCGCGGGCCCTGCGCACCCGCCTGCGCGAACAGCCGCAGCCCTAGCGGATCACCATCTCGGTGAACGGGTACACGTAGGCCTGCAGCGTGACCAGGATGCCCACCAGCGCGGCCAGCGCGATCGAGTGGAAGAACACGTAGCGCAGGATCTCGCCTTCCTTGTTCATCCAGCCGGTGGCGGTGGAGGCCACCACGATCGACTGCGCGTCGATCATCTTGCCCATCACGCCGCCCGAGCTGTTGGCCGCCCCCATCAGGTTGGCCGGCAGCCCGAGCTGCTCGGCCGCCACCTTCTGCATGCCGCCGAACAGCACGTTGGACGCGGTGTCGGAACCGGTGAGGGCCACGCCCAGCCAGCCCATCAGGGTGCCGAAGAACGGATAGAGCGGGCCGGTGGCGGCGAAGGCCAGGCCCAGCGTGGTGTCCAGGCCCGAGTAGCGCGTGACCGTGCCGAGCGCCAGCATCAGCGCGATGGTCAGCAGCGAGTAGCGCACCTTCCAGAACGTCGCGCCATAGACGCGGAAGATCTCGACCGGGTTGTATTTCATCAGCAGCCCGCCCACCAGCGCAGCCAGCAGGATGCCGGTGCCGGTGGCCGAGAGCAGCGTGAACGCATAGACGGCGCCTTCGCGCGTGGGCTGCGGCACCACCGGCGGGACCTTCTCGATCAGCTTGTCGAGGCCGGCGATCGGGTAGTTCGGCGCGAAGATGCCGTTCAGCCAGGCCTTGACCTGCGGCAGCCCCCAGAGGAACACGAACACCGCGAGCAGCACCCAGGGCATCCAGGCACGCAGCACGTCGCCACGCGCATGGACGGTGCGGGCCGCCACCGCGCCGGCGGTGCCGGCGTGCGCCTCGTGGCCGCGCGGCACCACCGACGTCCAGACCTGGGCCGGCTTCCACACGCGCAGGAACAGCGCCAGCGTGACCATGGACACCGCGGCGGCGATCACGTCCACCAGTTCGGGGCCGATGTAGTTGGACACCAGGAACTGCGGGATCGCGAACGACAGGCCCGTCACCAGGATGGCCGGCCAGATCTGCAGCATGCCGCGGAAGCCGGCGAACGCCCAGATCAGCCAGAACGGCACCAGCAGCGAGAAGAACGGCAGCTGGCGGCCCACCATCGCCGACACCGCCATCACGTCGTAGCCGTGCACCTTGGCCAGCGTGATGACGGGCGTGCCCAGTGCGCCGTACGCGACCGGCGCCGTGTTCGCGATGAGCGAGAGGCCTGACGCGGCCAGCGGCGAGAAGCCCAGGCCGATCAGCATCGCCGCGGTCACCGCCACCGGCGTGCCGAAGCCGGCGGCGCCCTCGAAGAACGCGCCGAACGAGAAGGCGATCAGCAGCAGTTGCAGCCGACGGTCCTCGGTGATGCCGGCGATCGAGTCCTGCAGGATCTTGAACGAGCCGTTCCGCTCGGTGAGCTGGTGCAGGAAGATGATGTTCAGCACGATCCAGCCGATCGGCAGCAGCCCCGTGAGCGCCCCGAGCCAGGCGGCGCGTCCGGCCATGCCGGCGGGCATGCCGAAGGCCACCACCGCGATCACCAGCGCCGCCACCAGGCCGGCCAGCGCCGCCACGTGCGCCTTCATGTGCAGGAACCCCAGCCCCACCAGCATCACCACCACCGGAATGGCGGCCAGCAGGGTGGACAGCACCATGCTGCCCATCGGGTCGTAGATCTGTTGCCAAGGCATGCGCGTCTCCCGTGTCGTTGTGAGAGCCGGATTGTGGGCACGGGGCCGCGTGCCGCGGCTGACGCTGGCTGACAGTGCGCGGCGGCTGGCGGCGCCCTACTCTTCCAGGGCGCAGTGCACCGGCCGGGCCGACAGCAGCTCGACGCAAACCCTCGGATCAATGCCCACCAGGTAGCCGCGCCGGCCACCGTTGAGCACAATGCGCGGCAACGCGAGGATGGACGCCTCCACGTACACCGGCATCTGCTTGCGCGTGCCGAACGGCGAGGTGCCGCCGACCAGGTAGCCGCTGTGCCGGTTGGCGACCTCGGGCTTGCAGGGCTCGACCGACTTGGCGCCGATCTGGCGCGCCAGGTTCTTGGTGGACACCTTGCGGTTGCCATGCATGAGCACGATCAGCGGACGGGCCTTCTCGTCCTCCATCACCAGCGTCTTGACCACGGTGAACGGATCGAGGCCGAGCACCTTCGCGCTGTGCTCGGCGCCGCCGTGCTCGACGTACTCGTACGGGTGCTCGGTGAAGGCCACGCCATGCGCCCGCAGCAGCGCGGTGGCCGGCGTCTCGCTGACGTGTTCCTTCCTCGCCATGGATCAGTCGGCCTCCACCCACTCGACCTGGGCGCCCAGGCCGCGGATGTTCTCGGCAAAGCGCGGATGGGCACGCCGCACGGGCGAGGCATTGCGGATCACGCTGCGGCCGGGGATGCTCGCGGCCAGCATCAGCAGCGCGATCGCCACCCGGATGATGTAGGGGCTGTCGACCTCGGCCGGCACGAGCGGCTTGCCGCCGAAGGTGATGACCCGGTGCGGATCAGCCAGCACGGTGTGGGCGCCGAACTTGGACAGCTCGCTGGTCCAGCCCATGGCACCGTCGTACACCTTGTTCCAGAACATCACGCTCCCCTCGGCGCGCACACCCAGCGCCACGAAGATCGGCAACAGGTCGACCGGCAGGTAGGGCCAGGGCGCGGCCTCGACCTTCTGCAGGATGTTGCGCGTGAACGGCTCGCGCACCCGCAGGCCGCCGGCCGCGACCGCGCGCGACCAGCCGCCCTCATGCAGCACCTCGACGCCGAACTTGGCGAAGGTGCGGTCGATCAGCGGAAACTGCTCCGGCGCCGAGTTCTTCACCTCGATGCAGCCCCCGGTCACGGCGCCAAGGGCCATGAAGGTCACGGCCTCGTGGAAGTCCTCGGTGAACCGGAACTCGGCGCCGCCCAGGGCGTCCACGCCGTGGACTGTCAGCCGGCTGGTGCCCACGCCCTCGATCTGCGCGCCCAGCCGCTGCATGAAGGCACAGAATTCCTGCACGTGCGGCTCGCTCGCGGCGTTCACCAGCGTGCTGGTGCCCCGCGCCAGCGCGGCGCAGAGCACGAAGTTCTCGGTCGTGGTCACGCTGGCGTAGTCGAGCCAGTGGGCGCTGGCGCGCAGCGGCCCTTCAGTGCGCATCAGCAGTGCGTCGGGCAGCCGCTCCACGCGGGCGCCGAACCGCTCCATCACCTCCACATGCGGATCGATCTCGCGCACGCCCAGCGTGCAGCCCTGCACGTCCTGCTCGATGCGGGCCACGCCGAAGCGGGCCAGCAGCCCGGGCACCAGCATGATGGACGAACGCATCTCCTCGGGCAGGTGGTGCCGCCGCGGATCGAACGCGGTGCGCGCGTGGTGCAGGTCGACCACGCCGGCGGCGAAGTCGACCCGCACGTCGCTGCCCAGCTGCTCGAAGATGTCGAGGATGCGGCGCACATCGGTGATGTCGGGGATGCCGTGCAGTCGCACCGGCGCCCGCGTCAGCAGGGTGGCGCACAGGATCGGCAGGACCGCGTTCTTGTTGGCGGACGGGACGATGCGTCCGGCCAGGGGCGTTCCGCCGTGGACGACGAGGTGGGCCATGGGTGCAGGCGTCCGGTCGGGTTCAGTTGGCGGGGTCGCGCAGGTTCCAGCGGATCGCGTCGATCTCGGCCAGCAGTTCGGGCGGCAGCGTGGTGCCCCAGGCGTCCAGGTCCTCGTCGAGCTGGGCCAGCGTGCGCACGCCGATGATGGTGCTGGCCACCTGCCACTTGGTGTAGCACCAGGCCAGCGCCATCCGCGTGGGCGTCAGGCCATGGCGGCGGGCCAGCGCGTTGTAGCGCCTGGCGGCCTCCAGCGCTTCGGGGCGGCCCCAGCGCTGCTTGCGCACCGACTCGAACCTGCCGATGCGCGCCTCGCGCGGTGTGCCCGGCCCGTCGATGCCGGCCTCGTCGTACTTGCCGGTGAGCAGGCCGAAGGCGAGCGGCGAATACGCGAGCAGCGAGACGTTCAGGCGGTGCATGGTCTCGTCCAGCCCGTTCTCCAGCGCGCGGCTGACCAGGCAGTAGACGTTCTGCACGGTGGCCACGCGCGGCAGGCCGTGCTGCTCGGCCAGCCGCACGAACTCGTGCACGCCGTACGGCGTCTCGTTGGACAGCCCGATGTGGCGGACCTTGCCCTGGCGCACCAGCTTCTGGAACGCCTCCAGCTGCTCGTGGATCGACGTCTGGGTGCGCTCCTTGGCGGGCTCGTAGTAGAGCGAGCCGAACATCGGCACGTTGCGCTCGGGCCAGTGGATCTGGTAGAGGTCGATCACGTCGGTCTGCAGGCGGCGCAGCGAACCCTCGCAGGAGGCCACGATGTCGGCCGCCGTCATGCCGGCGCCTTCGCGGATCCAGGGCATGCCGCGCGACGGGCCGGCCACCTTGGTGGCGAGCACCACCTTGCCGCGCGCGCCCGGTGTCTTGCGGAACCAGTGGCCCAGGATGGTCTCGGTGGCGCCGAAGGTCTCGGCGCGCGCCGGCACCGAATACATCTCCGCCGTGTCCAGGAAGTTGATCCCGCGGGCGAGGGCCCGGTCGAGGATGGCGTGTGCGTCGGCTTGGCCGACCTGCTCGCCGAAGGTCATGGTGCCCAGGCAGATCGGGGTGACGCGCAGGTCGCTGGCGCCGAGTTGGACGAGGTTCATGGAAGAAGGATGACAGGGCCGCAAAAACGAAGCTGCGCAGAATAAACCAACTGTCCCCCCGCACCCCGCCACCCATGCCCGAAGGCCCCTCCCTCGTCATCCTGCGCGAGCAGGCGCAGGTGTTCGAGGGCCGGCGCATCCTGCGGGTCGAAGGCAACGCCACGCTGGATGCGTCGCGCCTGAAGGGCCGCACCGTGCAGGCCGTGCGCACCTGGGGCAAGCACTTCCTGCTGGAGCTGCCCGACGTCGCCCTGCGCATCCACCTGCTGATGTTCGGCAGCTACTGCATCGATGCGCGCAAGCCGGACAAGCCGCTTCGCATCGGACTCGGGTTCGCCAAGGGGCGCGAGCTCAACTTCTACAGTTGCGCGGCGCGCCTGGTGGAAGAGCCCCTCGACCTGCTGTACGACTGGAGCGCGGACGTGCTGTCCGACCACTGGGACCCAAGGCAGGCCCGCCGCCGGCTGTGCGAGGACCCGGACGCGCTGGTGTGCGACGCGCTGCTGGACCAGGGCATCTTCGCGGGCGTGGGCAACATCATCAAGAACGAGGTGCTGTTCCGCATCCGCGTGCACCCGCTCTCGCGCGTGGGGGCGCTGCCGCCGGCCAAGCTGCGCGAACTGGTGGCGCAGGCCCGCCAGTACAGCTTCGACTTCCTGGAATGGAAGAAGGCGTTCGTGCTGCGCCAGCACTGGCTCGCCCACACCAAGCGCATCTGCCCGCGGTGCGACATCCCGTTCCACAAGGGGCACCTGGGCGTCACCCAGCGGCGCAGCTTCTGGTGCGAGAACTGCCAGCGCCGCCACGACTGAACCTGGACGGCCGCGCTGGAACGCACACCGGCGCGCCGGAATTCACGAACCCGCGCGCAATCGAAGCTCAGCCTTCGTAGCCCGACAGGCCGCTGCTACGGTGCCGGCCCTATGACGCCCGCCCACCCGCTCTCCGCCGCCGACCTCGGTGCCAGCCTCCAGGCCCTGCACGAGGACGGCATCACCGCCTGCAAGGGCGCGTTCACCCGCGACTGGGTCGACGCGCTGCGCGAGGACATGATGACCGCGTTCTGGGAGGCGATCCAGCGGCCCGGCGGCGCCGTGGGCCGCGGGCCGCGGCGCTGGTACGTCGAGGCCCATCCGCAGGCCTTCCGCGGCTTCGTCGACCTGGTGACCCATCCGTGGGTCGCCGGCATGTGCGAGGCCGTGCTGGGTCCCCGCTACGAGATCGTGGAGATCGGCTTCGACGTGCCGGTGCAGGGGGCCAAGTACCAGCCCTGGCACCGCGACTTTGCCTCGCCGCGCGAGACCTGGAACGACCGGCGGATCACCTCGCTGGCGTTCAACGTGACCGGCGTCGACGTGACGCCCGACATGGGGCCGCTGGAAGTCGCGCACGGCACGCAGTGGGAGGACGGGCGCGAGTGGCGGCACGGGATGTTCCCGCCCGCCTCGGAATCGCCGCGCTACGCACAGCGGGCCGTGCGCAAGTACCCGCAGGCAGGCGACGTGAGCTGCCGCTCGGCGCTGACCATGCACCGCGGCACCGAACACCTGTCGCCGATCTCGCGACCGGTGCTGGTGCTGGGTGTCGACGCCCCGGGCGCCGGCCACGCCGCGCTGCACGACGTGATGGTGACGCGGGACTACCACGCCGCGCTGCCGCCGCTGGCGCGCGACCACCTGGTCTGCCGCGTCGTCGACGAGCTGGTGCCGATCACCCAGAAGCACCAGATCGAGGGACTGGTGATGGGCGCCGAGCGCTGACCTTCAGGAACGTCCGTCCGCCGCGCGTGCCCGCTCCTCCTCGCGCAGCCGCAGCACCCGCCGCTGCACCTTGCCGGTGGTCGTCATGGGCAGCGCGTCGATGAACTCGATCTCCTTCGGGTACTCGTAGGGCGCGAGCCGGCCTTTCACGTGCTGCTGCAGCTCGGCCACCAGCGCGTCGTCGCCGGTGCGTCCCGGCGCGAGCACCACGTAGGCCTTGACCACGGCGCCGCGCTCGCGGTCGGGCTTGGGCACCACCGCGGCGTTCGCGACCGCCGGGTGCTTGACCAGGCAGTTCTCGATCTCGCTCGGCCCGATGCGGTAGCCGGCGGCCTTGAACACGTCGTCGGCCCGCCCCTGGTACCAGAGATAGCCGTCGGCGTCGCGCACGGCAAGGTCGCCCGTGCGGCACCAGTCGCCGGTGAACTTGCGCTGGGTCGCGGCTTCGTTGCGCCAGTAGCCCAGGAAGAAGATCGGGTCGGGGTCGCCGTGGACGTCGAAGCGGTTCACCGCCACGTCCCCCGGCACGCCGACCGGGCACTCGTGGCCGTCCTCGTCGATCACCGCGACCCGGTGCCCGGGGTAGGGCCGCCCCATGCTGCCGGGCCGCGCCGGCCAGCCGACAGCGTCGCGCGAGACCGCCACGCCCGCAGCAGGCCGCCCCGGGCCGGGCTGCGCCCCATCGACCGGCGCCGGGCCGCGCGCGGCGGACGGCGCGCCCCATTCCATGCTGCAGTTGCCGACCACGTAGTTGATCTCGGTCTGGCCGAACATCTCGTTGACCACCACGCCCAGCTCGTCGCGACAGTACGCGAACACCGCGTCGCCGACGGCCTCGCCGGCGCTCATGATCGCCTGGAGCTTGAGGCGGAACTGCCGCCGCGGCTGCGGGAAGGCCTTCATCATCGCCTTGAGCGCCGTCGGGAACAGGAAGGTGTGCGTGACCCCGTGCTCCTGCATCAGCGCGAACGCCAGCTCGGGACTGAAGCGGCCCTGGTGGGCCACGATCGGCCGGCCGAAGTAGAGCGAGGGCAGCAGCGCGTCCATCAGCCCGCCTGTCCAGGCCCAGTCCGCCGGCGACCAGAACACCGCGCTGTTCTGGTCCGCCCCGGGCGGCCGTGCCACGTCCTGGCCGGTCCGCTCCCCGGCCCGTTCGCGCACCGGGGACGGGTCGGTCAGCGCCACCGCCCCGGGCGGAAAGCCGAACCAGTTCTGGCTGCAGACGAACCCCGGCAGGTTGCCGATCAGGGCGCGGTGCGGGATCAGCGCGCCCTTGGGCGGGCCGGTGGTGCCGCTGGTGTAGATCAGGACGGCGCCCTCGTCGGCCTTGGTCCTGGCGGCGGTGAACGAGGCCGGATGCCGCGCCAGCTCGACGCCCCAGTCGAGGTCGGCCCGCAGGGCGGCCGCACCCACGCCCACCAGCGTGCGCAGCGAGGGACAGTCATCGCGCACGGCCAGCAGGCTGCCGATGGAACTCTCGTCGCAGATCGCCACGCCGGCCTCGCTGTCCTGGAGGCGGTACGCCAGGGCCTCCGGGCCGAACAGCATGGACAGCGGCATCGCCACCGCGCCCATCTGGAACACCGCCATGTAGGCGATGGCGGTCTCGAAGCGCTGCGGCATGACGATCGCGACCCGGTCGCCGCGGCGCACGCCCAGCGAGACCAGCACGTTGCTCAGGCGATCGGCCTGCGCCTGCAGCGACGCGAAGGTCAGGAGCCCGCCCTCGCGCCCGGCGCCGTGCGCCCGCACCGCGATCCGCGCCGCGCCGTCGGCGCCGCGGGCCCACCGCGTGCAGCACGCCTGGGCGATGTTGAACTGCGCCGGCACCGCCCAGCGGAACTGCGCGTGCATGCGCGCGTGGTGGTCGGTCTTGTCGCTGCCTTGACTGACGCTCATCCCGGGGCCTCCTATCATTCCGCGGCAATGTACCAACCCCAACGCACGTCGCGCAGCGAGTTTGTCCCGATCCGCCAGCTGCGCTACCACGTCCGCCTCTGGGGCGAGCCGGGGCCGGGCAAGGTCCCCCTGGTGCTGGTGCACGGCTGGATGGACGTCGCGGCCTCCTGGCAGTTCATGGTCGACGCGTTCTCGCGCGACCACTACGTCATCGCGCCGGACTGGCGTGGCTACGGCGACACCGAGGCCCCCGGCACCGACAACTACTGGTTCCCCGACTACCTGGCCGACCTCGACTTCCTGCTCGACCACTATGCGGGCGAGCAGCCGGTCGACCTGGTGGGGCACAGCATGGGCGGCAACGTGGCGATGCTGTACACCGGCTCGCGGCCGCAGCGCATCCGGCGGCTGGTGAACCTGGAGGGCTTCGGCATGCCCGCCGCCCGCCCCACCCAGGCGCCCGGCCGCTATGCGAAGTGGATGGACGAACTCAAGGCCTTCCACCGCGGCACGCTCGAGCTGAAGACCTACGAGTCGGCCGACGGCGTGGCGCGACGCCTGATGAAGACCAACCGGCGGCTGTCGCAGGACAAGGCGGACTGGCTGGCCCGCCAGTGGGCGCGGCCGCAGGCCGACGGCCGCTGGCGCATCCTGGGCGACGCCGCCCACAAGATCACCAACGCCCAGCTGTTCCGTGTCGACGAGGTGCTGGCCCTGTACGCGCGCATCGCCTGTCCCACGCTGTGGGTGGAGGCGAGCGACGACAGCCTGGGCCAGTGGTGGGAGGGCCGCTTCACCCGCGCCGAATTCCACGAGCGGCTGCAGGCCGTGCCCCAGGTGCGCAAGGCCGTGCTGCAGGACACCGGCCACATGCTGCACCACGACCAGCCGCTGGCACTGGCCCAGCACATCGAGTCCTTCCTCGACGCGCCCTGAGGCCGCCCGGCGCCCGATCGCGGCGGCCGCACTGTGGCGCGTCTGACGCGCCGGCGCCTCAGCTGCTGGAAAAAATTGGCATCCTGCCGGCTTGTCTGTCGGACGACGGCCTGATGCTGTCGTAGGAGCGCTCCTACTCGTAGACTCACCCGAAACGTTGAGGTGACTCGGATGAGCAGGAAGTTCTGGACGCTGGTGGCAGCGTTGCTCGCCCCTTGCGCCGCGCTCGCTGCGGATGAGACTGAGCAAGGCCTGGGAACGCTCTGGGAAGTGCTGTGGCACCAGAGCGGGACGCCCACGCGCATCGTGCGCTGGGAGAACGAGATCCGCATGCGGATGACGGGCGTCGACCTCGCCCAGCACCGCGACCACGTGCTGAAGGCGCTGCGCACCGTGACCGACGAAGCGGGCGTGAAGCTGGTGGACGTGAGCGACCAGCCCAATGCCGAGCAGGTGGCCAACCTGAAGGTCGAGATCACGCCCGACACCGCGCTGGAGGACAACCAGCCCTGCGTGACCTACCTGGACTTCCGCACCGAGGACCGGGTCGAGAACGCGACCATCCAGATGCGCAGCAAGGACGCGTGGCGCTGCGCGTACCACGAGGCCATGCACCTGATGGGCGTGCGCGGCCATCCGGCCGGCAAGACCGTGCTGAGCTACTTCCCGATCAAGGTCGACGGCCTGCTGCCGCTCGACCGGGTGATGCTGCGCGCCTGGTACTCGCCGCGCATGAAGGGCGGCATGACGCCGTTCGAGGCGCTGCCCGTGCTGGCCGACGAACTGATCGGCACCATGCCCGACAGGGCCGCGGCCATCCAGGCGCGCGACCGCTTCTTCTCCACCACGGTCGAGCAGATGCAAGCCTACGCCGCCGGCCGCGGCGACATCCCGGCGATCGTCAAGCGCTCGGGCAAATCGACCGAGGAAGGCATCCGCCGGGGTCGCAGCGAGATGAGCTACTTCCTCGGGATCGCCTATTTCGAGGGCGCGACCGTCCCGGCCGACCAGAAGCAGGCGCTGGGCTGGTTCGAACGCGCCGCCAGCGCCGGCAACCGGCGCGCCCAGTCGTACCTGGGCGGCACCCGCTGAGTCCGGGCGCGCCACGCGCCTGACGCGCCCCTGCGGGCAGCGGCCCTCGCTGCCCGCGCCGCCGGCCCGCCTGGCGGCCCACTGGCTGGACGGTTTCCGGCACACTTGCCGGTTGCCCGGGCCGGAGCCCGGGCCCTGCCGTCCATGTCCGCGCCCCAAGAGTCCACCCGCTTCCGCCAGATCCTCTCCCGCAACGTCGTCCTCCCGCTGGTCCTCACGGTCCTCAGCGCGGTGGTGTTCGTCGGCGTGATCCTGTACATGATGGAGGCGATGCGCTGGGTCGAGCACAGCGACCGCGTCATCGCCGAGGCCTACGCGGTGCAGAAGCTCGACCTCGAGCGCGAGGGAGCGCTGCGGGGGTTCATGCTCACGGGCGAAGAGCGCTTCCTGGAGCCCTACGACCGCGCGGCGTCCGAGCTGGCGCCGGCGCGCAATCGCCTGCACGGCCTGGTGCAGGACAACCCCGTGCAGATCCAGCGGCTGGACCGCGTGCAGGCGATCCAGCAGCGCTGGGACGCCTACGCCACTGCGCAGATCGCCCGCCGGCGCGCCGATCCGCTGTACCAGATCGGCGCCGCCGCCGGCCAGGGCAAGAGCATGAAGGACGCCGTCCGCGGCGAATTCGACCAGTTCATCCAGACCGAGACCGTGCTGCGCCAGCAGCGCAGCGACACCGCCAACCACAACGCGGTCGTCAGCGTGGTCGCGTTCGTCGGCCTGATGCTGCTCACCGGCGTGGTGCTCGCCTGGCGCGGGCGGCAGGACCTGCTGGCCCTGTCGGCCACCTTCGAGGAGGCACTGGCCGAGCAGCGGCGGCAGGCCGACGTGCTGCAGGCCCATGCGTGGCTGCGCGAGGGCCAGTCGCGCATGTCGGAACGGCTCGCGCGCGAGCAGGACCTGGAAGCCGTGGGCCATGCCGCGCTGGAGGTCCTGTCCCAGACCCTGGGCATCGCCGTCGGCGCGGTCTACCTGGCCGAGACCGGCGGTGGCTTCGCCCGCGCGGCGACCTGGGGCTGGTCTGCCCAGGCGCAGGCCACCGGCGGGCGCCTGCCCTCCGACCGGACCCTGGTGGCGGAGTGCGCGGCGCAGCGCCGGCAGATCACGCTGGAGGACGTGCCGCCCGGCTACCTGCAGGTGGCGTCCGGCCTGGGCGAATCGCCCGCCCGCGCCGTGCTGCTGGCGCCGGTCGAGCACGAAGGCCGGCTGGTGGGAGTGGTCGAGGTCGGCTTCCTGCGCCCGCTGGAGCCGCGCGACGGCGAGCTGATCGCCGCGGCGGCCAACGTCTTCGGCGCCTCGATCGAGGCCGCCCGTTATCGCAAGCGCCTGCAGGACGTGCTCGAGGAGACCCAGCAGCTCAACGAGGAACTGCAGGTGCAGCAGGAAGAGCTGCGCACCGCGAACGAGGAGCTGGAGGAGCAGTCCCGCGCCCTGAAGGAATCGCAGGCCCACCTGGAGAGCCAGCAGGCCGAGCTGGAGCAGACCAACCTGCAGCTGTCGGAACAGGCCGAACGCCTGGCCACCCAGCGCGACGACCTGCAGCGCGCGCAGAACGCACTGGAGCAGCACGCCGACGAACTGCAGCGGGCCAGCCGCTACAAGTCCGAGTTCCTGGCCAACATGTCGCACGAGCTGCGCACCCCGCTCAACAGCTCGCTGATCCTGGCCAAGCTGCTGGCCGACAACGTCCAGGGCAACCTCGACGCCGAGCAGGTGAAGTTCGCCGAATCGATCTACGCCGCCGGCAACGACCTGCTCAACCTGATCAACGACATCCTGGACATCGCCAAGGTCGAGGCCGGCAAGCTCGAGGTGCGCGCCGAAGTCACGCCGGTGGCGTCGGTCACCGAGGGCCTGCGGGGCATGTTCCAGCCGCTGGCCGCACGCAAGGGACTGCAGCTGGACCTGTTGGTGGCCAGCGACGTGCCCGCCACGCTGTACACCGACCGCCAGCGCCTGGAGCAGATCCTGCGCAACCTGATGGGCAACGCGGTCAAGTTCACCGAGGCCGGCTCGGTCGCGCTGCACGTCACCCGCAGCGGGACCGACGCGCTGGCCTTCGAGGTGCGCGACAGCGGCATCGGCATCGAGGCGTCGCAGCAGGAGCTGATCTTCGAGGCGTTCCGGCAGGCCGACGGCACGGTGAGCCGGCGCTTCGGCGGCACCGGCCTGGGGCTGTCGATCTCGCGCGACCTGGCCCGGCTGCTGGGCGGGGAGATCACGGTCAGCAGCGCGCCCGGCGTGGGCAGCACCTTCACCCTGGTCCTGCCGCTGGAGTACCGCGCAGCGCTGGCGCGCGACCCGGTCGCGCTGGCACCTTCGCCGGTCGCGCCCCCCGCATCGCGCGCGCCCGCGGCGATGCCGCTGCCGAGCGCACCGACGCCCGGCGCGCCCACCCGCAGCGGGCCCGCGTTCGCCGACGACCGCGCCACGCCGGCCGACGGCCGCCGCACGGTCCTGGTGATCGAGGACGACGAGCCGTTCGCGCGCATCCTGTCCGACTTGGCCCACGAGCTCGGCCACCGCTGCATCGTCGCCCACCAGGCCGAGGAAGGCGTGGCCCTGGCGCGCGAGCACCTGCCCGACGCCGTGCTGCTGGACATGCGGCTGCCCGACGACTCCGGGCTGTCGGTGCTGCAGCGCCTGAAGGAGGACCCGCGCACCCGCCACGTGCCGGTGCACGTGATCTCGGTGGAGGACCGCACCGAGACCGCGATGCACCTGGGTGCGATCGGCTACGCGCGCAAGCCGGCGACCCGCGACGAACTGCAGGAGGTCTTCGCCCGCCTCGAGTCCAAGCTGAGCCAGAAGGTCAAGCGCGTCCTGCTGGTCGAGGACGATGCGCGGCAGCGGGACAGCGTCGCCAAGCTGATCGGCGACCGCGACGTCGAGATCGTGCCGGTGTCGCAGGGCAGCGAAGCACTGCAGGCGCTCGCCGATGCCGTGTTCGACGTGATGGTGATCGACCTCACGCTGCCGGACATGAGCGGCCAGGAACTGCTGCGCCGGATGGCCTCGGGCGAGAGCCGCTCGTTCCCGCCGGTGATCGTCTACACCGGCCGCAACCTCACGCGCGACGAGGAGGCGGAGTTGCTGCGGTACTCGCGCTCGATCATCATCAAGGGAGCGCGGTCGCCGGAGCGCCTGCTGGACGAGGTGACGCTGTTCCTGCACCGCGTGGAGAACCAGCTGTCGGCCGAGCGCCAGAAGATGCTGCGCACTGCGCGCAGCCGCGACAAGGCGTTCGAGGGCCGGCGCATCCTGCTGGTCGACGACGACATGCGCAACATCTTCGCGCTCACCAGCGCGCTGGAGCACAAGGGCGCGGCCGTCGAGACGGCGCGCAACGGCCTGGAAGCGCTGGAGAAGCTGCGGCACAACCCGGACACCATCGACCTGGTGCTGATGGACATCATGATGCCGGAGATGGATGGCTACACCGCGACCCGCGAGATCCGCCAGGATCCGCGCTGGCAGAAGCTGCCCATCATCGCGGTCACCGCCAAGGCGATGAAGGAGGACCAGCAGCGCTGCCTCGATGCCGGCGCCAACGACTACCTGGCCAAGCCGATCGAGCTGGAGCGGCTGTTCTCGCTGCTGCGCGTGTGGATGCCCAAGATGGAGCGCTTCTGATGGCGTCGGTGGCAGACATCGAGATCCGCCTTCTCGTCGAGGCGGTGTTCCTGCGCTACGGCCACGACTTCCGCGACTACGCGCCGGCATCGCTCAAGCGGCGCGTGCTGCAGGCGCAGAAGAAGATGGACGCGCCGTCGGTCTCGGCGCTGCAGGAGCGCGTGCTGCACGACGCCGGGCAGTTCGCGGTCCTGCTGCAGTACCTCACGGTCCCGGTCAGCGAGATGTTCCGCGACCCGGACTACTTCCTGGCCCTGCGCCGCCACGTGGTGCCGGTGCTGCGCACCTACCCGTCGGTCAAGGTGTGGGTCGCCGGCTGCAGCACCGGCGAGGAGCCGTACTCGCTGGCCATCCTGCTGCGCGAGGAGGGCCTCCTCGAGCGCACCATCCTGTACGCCACCGACATCAACCATGCCTCGCTGGACAAGGCCCGGCAGGGCATCTTCAGCCTCGAGCACATGCAGGCCTTCACCCGCAACTACCAGCGTGCGGGCGGGCTGCGCAGCTTCAGCGAGTACTACACCGCGGCGTATGGCGGCGCGTTGTTCGACAAGTCGCTGCGCGACAGCATCACCTTCGCCGACCACAGCCTGGCCACCGACGCGGTGTTCTCCGAGACCCAGCTGGTCTCGTGCCGCAACGTGCTGATCTACTTCAACCGCCGCCTGCAGGACCGCGCGCTCGGGCTGTTCCACGACTCGCTGTCGCACCGCGGCTTCCTCGGCCTGGGCTCCAAGGAAACGCTCGACTTCTCGGCCTACGCCGCGCGCTTCGAGCCGGTCAGCCGGGCCGAGCGCCTGTACCGGAGGCTCGCATGAGCGGCACGCCCGCTTCCATGCACCGGGCCGCCATCGAGGCAGTCGCGATCGGCGCCTCGGCTGGCGGCATCGACGCGCTGCTGCAGCTGCTGGTCGGCCTGCCGGGTCCCTGGCGCGTGCCGGTTCTGGTGGTGCTGCACCTGCCCGACGACCACGAGAGCCGCCTGGTCGAGGTGTTCGCGCACCGCATCCGGGTGACCGTGGAGGAAGCGCGCCCGGGCGCGCCGGTGGTGCCCGGGCGCCTTTACTTCGCGCCGCCCGGCTACCATCTGCTGGTCGAGGCGGACCGCACGTTCGCGCTCAGCTGCGAGCCCCCCGTCCTGTTCTCGCGGCCGTCCATCGACGTGCTGCTGGAAGCCTGCGCCGACGTCTACGGCGCCGCGCTCGCCGGCGTGGTGCTGACCGGCGCCAACCACGACGGCGCCGCCGGGTTGGCCGCCGTCCGGCAGCACGGCGGCTGGACGGCGGTGCAGGACCCCGCCGAAGCCGCGCACGCGGCCATGCCGCTGGCGGCGATCGAGGCAGCCGGCCCGGACCACGTGCTGCCGCTGGCCCAGCTGCGCGAGCAGCTGCAATCCATCCTTTGCCCATGAGCCAAGCCCTGCCCGACGCCAACGTGCTGCTGGTCGACGACCTGCAGGAGAACCTGGTCGCCCTGGAGGCGCTGCTGCGCGGGCCTGGCCGCCGCATCTTCTGCGCCCGCTCGGGCGAGGAGGCGCTGTCGCTCATGCTCGAGCACCCGTTCGCCCTGGCCATCGTCGACGTGCAGATGCCCTCGATGAACGGCTTCGAGCTGGCCGAGCTGATGCGTGGCACCGACCGCACCCGCGGCATTCCGATCGTGTTCGTCAGCGCCGCCGGGCGCGAGCTGAACTACGCGTTCCGCGGCTACGAATCGGGTGCGGTCGATTTCCTGCACAAGCCGCTCGACCCGCACGCGGTGCGCAACAAGGTCGACGTGTTCGTCGACCTGTTCCGCCAGCGCCAGCACCTGCTGGAGATGCAGTCCGAGCTGGAACGCGCGGTGCGCATGCGCGACGACTTCCTCTCGATGGTCTCGCACGAGCTGCGCAATCCCCTCAACACGCTGTACCTGCAGGCGCAGCTGCGGCTGCGCATGGCGGCCAAGGGCCAGGTGCCCGATCCCGAGGGATTCCGGCAGCTGGTGACCCGCGACGAGCACCAGATCCGCAGCATGATCCGCCTGCTCGACGACATGATCGACGTGTCGCGCGCCCGCACCGGCCAGCTGGCGATGAAGCCCGGCCCCACCGACCTGGCGACCATCGCGCGGCGGGGCGTGGAGTCGATGCAGGAGCAGGCCCGCGCGGCCGGCACCCCGCTGACGCTGGCCGCACCCGGGTCGCTGCCCGTGACGGCCGACGAATTCCGGCTGGAGCAGGTGCTCCTGAACCTGCTCACCAATGCGCTGCGCTACGGCGCCGGCAAGCCGGTGGCCGTGCGGCTGCAGGTCGAGGGCAGCGAAGCGGCCCTGTCGGTGCAGGACGCCGGCCCCGGCATCGCACCGGCGGACCAGGACCGCATCTTCCAGCAGTTCGAGCGCGGCACCAGCACGCGCAACGTGCCCGGCCTCGGCCTGGGCCTGTACATCAGCCGGCAGATCATGGAGGCGCACGGGGGCCGCCTGGATCTGCGCAGCGCCCCAGGCGAAGGCGCCGAGTTCACCATGCGACTGCCCTTGCCGGCAGCGGGCGCGTGAGAAAATCGAACGTTTACGAAAGCACGACGACCATGGACGCAGAACGCATCAACCTCATCGGCACCACCCTCACGGACCTCCAGGCGAGGACCGTGGATCTCCGGAGGTATCTTTGACTTCGATGCCAAATCGGAGCGCCTGAGGACCGTCAACGCCGCGCTGGAAGATCCGGCGGTCTGGAACGATCCGAAGAAGGCCCAGCAGCTGGGCAAGGAGAAGAAGGAGCTCGACGGCGTGGTGCTGACGCTGCAGGAGCTCGACCGCGAACTGGCCGACAACCTCGAGCTCTACGAGATGAGCAAGGAGGATGGCGATGAAGCCGGGCTGGCCACCATCGAGGGCGAGACCGCCAAGCTGACCGGGCTGGTCGAGGACCTCGAGTTCCGCCGCATGTTCGACAAGCCGGCCGATCCGATGAATGCCTTCCTGGACATCCAGGCCGGCGCCGGCGGCACCGAGGCCTGCGACTGGGCCGGCATGCTGCTGCGCCAGTACCTGAAGTACGCCGAGCGCAAGGGCTTCAAGTATTCGGTGGAGGACGAGACGCCGGGCGACGTGGCGGGCATCAAGAGCGCCACCATCAAGGTCGAGGGCGACTACGCCTACGGCCTGCTGCGCACCGAGACCGGCGTGCACCGCCTGGTGCGCAAGTCGCCCTTCGACTCCGCGGGCGGCCGCCACACCAGCTTTGCCAGCGTGTTCGTCTACCCCGAGGTCGACGACTCCGTGGAGATCAACATCAACCCGGCCGACGTGCGGGTCGACACCTTCCGGGCCTCCGGCGCCGGCGGACAGCACATCAACAAGACCGACTCCGCCGTGCGCCTGACGCACGTGCCCACCGGCATCGTCGTGCAGTGCCAGGACAGCCGCAGCCAGCACAGCAACCGCGACGTCGCCTGGCAGCGCCTGCGCTCGCGGCTGTACGACCACGAGATGCGCAAGCGCATGGAAGAGCAGCAGAAGCTGGAGGACACCAAGACCGACGTCGGTTGGGGCCACCAGATCCGCAGCTACGTGCTGGACCAGAGCCGCATCAAGGATCTGCGCACCAACGTCGAGATCTCCAACACCCAGAAGGTGCTGGACGGCGATCTCGATCCCTTCATCCAAGCCTCGCTCAAGCAGGGCGTCTAAGGACGACAGATGAGAGAAGGACAATCCGCGGTCATCTACCGCGCCGACTACCAGGCACCCGCCTACTGGATCGACACGGTCGACCTGTGTTTCGACCTCGACCCGGTCAAGACGCGCGTGCTCAACAAGATGCGCGTGCGGCGCAATCCGGCCGTGCCGGCGCAGGCGCTCAAGCTCGACGGCGACGAGCTCAACCTCGCCCGCGTGCTGGTCAACGGCCAGGGCACCTCGTTCCGCATGGAAGGCGACCGCCTGGTGCTGGAGAACCTGCCGGAGGGCGAGCAGCCGTTCGACCTGGAGATCTTCACCACCTGCGCACCGGCCAAGAACAGCAAGCTGATGGGCCTGTACGTGAGCAACGACTCGTTCTTCACGCAGTGCGAGGCCGAGGGCTTCCGGCGCATCACCTACTTCCTGGACCGGCCGGACGTGATGGCCAGCTACACCGTCACGTTGCGCGCCGACAAGGCGCGCTACCCGGTGCTGCTGTCCAACGGCAACCTGGTCGAACAGGGCGACCTGCCCGAGGGCCGCCATTTCGCCAGGTGGGTCGACCCGCACCGCAAGCCCTGCTACCTGTTCGCGCTGGTGGCCGGCCAGCTGGTCTGCCGCGAGCAGCGCATCACCTCGCGCAGCGGCCAGCCGCACCTGCTGCAGGTGTACGTCCGCCCGGGCGATCTCGACAAGACCGAGCATGCGATGAACTCGCTGATCGCCTCGGTCGCCTGGGACGAGGCCCGCTTCGGGCTGCCGCTGGATCTCGAGCGCTTCATGATCGTCGCCACCAGCGACTTCAACATGGGCGCGATGGAGAACAAGGGCCTGAACATCTTCAACACGAAGTACGTCCTGGCCAGCCAGGCGACCGCGACCGACACCGACTTCGGCAACATCGAGTCGGTGGTCGGCCACGAGTACTTCCACAACTGGACCGGCAACCGCGTCACCTGCCGCGACTGGTTCCAGCTGTCGCTCAAGGAAGGCCTGACCGTCTTCCGCGACCAGGAATTCAGCCAGGACCTGGCCGGCGAGGCCTCGGCCCGGGCCGTCAAGCGCATCGAGGACGTGCGCGTGCTGCGCACCGCGCAGTTCCCCGAGGACGCCGGCCCGATGGCGCACCCGGTGCGCCCCGACCAGTACCTGGAGATCAACAACTTCTACACGGTCACCGTGTACGAGAAGGGCGCCGAGCTGGTGCGCATGATGCAGACGCTGGTCGGCCGCGACGGCTTCGCGCGCGGCATGACGCTGTATTTCCAGCGCCACGACGGCCAGGCCGTGACCTGCGACGACTTCGCGCAGGCGATCGCCGACGCCAATCCCGGCTCGCGGCTGGCCGAGCTGCTGCCGCAGTTCAAGCGCTGGTACAGCCAGGCCGGCACGCCGCGCGTGCAGGCCACCGGCCGCTGGGACGCCGCTGCCGGCAGCTACGAGCTCACGCTGGCCCAGAGCTGCCCGCCGACGCCCGGCCAGCCCGCCAAGGAACCGTTCGTGATCCCGATCGCCTGGGGCCTGATCGTGGCCGACGGGCGCGAGGTCGCGAACGGCATGCACGTGCTCACGCAGGCGAGCGAATCCTTCACCGTGACCGGCCTGGCCTCGCAGCCCGTGCCCTCGCTGCTGCGCGGCTTCTCCGCGCCGGTGATCCTGGAGCACGAGTACACCGACGAGCAGCTGCTCGCGCTGCTGGAGCACGACACCGACCCCTTCAACCGCTGGGAGGCGGCGCAGCGGCTGGCCGTGCGTCGCGCGCTGGCGGCCATCCGCGGCGGCGGCGCGCCGGCCGCGTTGGACGAACCGTACCTGCAGGCGATGCGCAGCATCCTGCGCCACCCGACGCTGGACGCCGCCTTCAAGGAGCTGGTGCTCACGCTGCCCGCCGAGGCGTACATCGCCGAGCAGCTGGACGAGGTGGATCCGCAACGGGTGCACGCGGTGCGCGAAGCGATGCGCGAGCAGCTGGCCAGCGCGCTGGTGGACGACTGGGCCTGGGCCTGGGAGCACCACCAGGCCACCGGCGCCTACAGCCCCGATCCGGTCTCCTCGGGCCGCCGCGCGCTGGCCGGGCTGGCGCTCACGCACCTGTGCATCGCGGCGCGCCGCTCGGGCGACACGGTGTGGCCCGGCAAGGCCTACCAGCGCTTCAAGGACGCCTCGAACATGACCGACCGCTTCAATGCGCTGTCGGCCCTGGTCGTCAGCGGCCAGGAACTGGCCCGCCCTGCCCTTCAGCGCTTCCATGCGATGTTCAAGGACGAGGCGCTGGTGCTGGACAAGTGGTTCGCGCTCCAGGCGGCCGCCCCGGACCGCGGCGGCAACATCCTGCCGATGGTGCGGCAGCTGATGCAGCACCCCGACTTCAACATCCGCAACCCGAACCGCGCGCGCAGCCTGATCTTCAGCTACTGCAGCGCGAACCCCGGTGCCTTCCACCGGCCCGATGCCGCCGGCTACGTGTTCTGGAGCGAGCGGGTGATGGAGCTGGATGGCCTGAACCCGCAGGTGGCGGCGCGGCTGGCCCGCGCCCTGGACCGCTGGCGCAAGCTGGCCGAGCCCATGCGCAGCGCCGCCCGCGAGGCGATCGCGCGCGTGGCGGCCAAGCCCGATCTTTCCAACGACGTGCGCGAGGTCGTCACCCGCGCGCTGGCCGACTGAAGCAGGAGTCCCATGAGTCGCATATCCCTCACCCGCTACCTCGTCGAGCAGCAGCGCAACGAAGGCCACATCCCGTCGCAGCTGCGGCTGCTGATCGAGGTGGTCGCGCGCGCCTGCAAGAGCATCAGCCACGCCGTGAACAAGGGCGCCCTGGGCGGCGTGCTCGGGTCGGCCGAGAGCGAGAACGTGCAGGGCGAGGTCCAGAAGAAGCTGGACATCATCGCCAACGAGGTGCTGATCGAAGCCAACGAGTGGGGCGGCCACCTCGCCGCGATGGCCAGCGAGGAGATGGACGGCATCTACGTGGTGCCCAACCGCTACCCGCAGGGCGAGTACCTGCTGCTGTTCGACCCGCTGGACGGCTCCTCGAACATCGACGTCAACGTGAGCATCGGCACCATCTTCAGCGTGCTGCGCAAGCCCGAGGGCACCCCCGGCGTGAGCGAGCAGGACTTCCTGCAGGCCGGTGCCAAGCAGGTGGCGGCCGGCTACTGCGTCTACGGACCGCAGACCACGCTGGTGCTGACCGTCGGCGACGGCGTCGCGATGTTCACCCTCGATCGCGAGCAGGGCTCCTTCGTGCTCACGCAGGAGAACGTGCGCATTCCCGAGGACACCAAGGAGTTCGCCATCAACATGTCGAACATGCGCCACTGGGACACGCCGGTGAAGCGCTACATCGACGAGTGCCTGGCCGGCAAGGAAGGTCCGCGCGGCAAGGACTTCAACATGCGCTGGATCGCGTCCATGGTGGCGGACGTGCACCGCATCCTCACCCGCGGCGGCGTGTTCCTGTACCCCTGGGACAAGCGCGATCCGGACAAGCCGGGCAAGCTGCGCCTCCTGTACGAGGCCAACCCGATGGGCTGGCTGGTCGAGCAGGCGGGCGGCGCGGCCACCAACGGACGCGAGCGCATCCTGGACATCCAGCCGACCAAGCTGCACGAGCGCGTGAGCGTGATCCTCGGGTCGCGCAACGAGGTCGAGCGCGTCACGGCCTACCACCGCGAGTCGGCCCCGCCCCAGGGCTGATCCCGGGCGGCACCGGCCGCCCGTCTCCCCCCTCGAAGCCGCCGGCACCACCGGCGGCTTTGTCATGGCGGGTCGGCAGGCGCGAAACGCCTGCTTTCGCAACCATGGCCGGGCGCAGCCGGCATTGATCCGGATCAACCGTTCGCGACGGCCGTCGCGGCGTCGCGACGCGCCTCCAGCCCCCGGCAGCACCGGCCGGAACTTGAGGAGGAAATGCCCGAGGGCGCGCCAGCTTTTCCTGGCATCCGGATGAGTTGCATCTCGTGACACTTGGTGCTTCTCCTCTCCGGGCGCCTGCGCCCGCCATCGCCTTGCCATGAACCGCATCCACAAGACCCTCTGGAACGCCCGCCTGGGTGCACACGTCGCCGTCTCCGAAGCCGCTCCCGGCCGCGGCAGGTCCAGCAGCGCCACCACCGCCGCCCGGGCCGCCGTGGCGGCCTTCGCGCTGACGGCGATCGCCGCGGCCGCCCAGCAGGCACCGGGCGTGCTGCCCACCGGCGGCACGGTCACCGCCGGCCAGGCCAGCATCCAGGCCCAGGGCAACGCCCTGACGGTCACCCAGGGCTCGCAGCGCGCCGCCATCAACTGGCAGTCTTTCAGCATCGGCAGCGGCGCCTCGGTGACCTTCGCCCAGCCCGACGCCGCCGCGGTCATCCTCAACCGGGTGGTCGGCACCGAGCGCTCCGTGATCGACGGCGCGCTGCGTGCCAACGGCCAGGTCTGGCTGCTCAACGCCAATGGCATCCTGTTCGGCCGCACGGCGCAGGTCGACGCCGCCGGCCTGGTGGCCAGCACCCTCGACATCAGCGACGCCGACTTCATGGCCGGCCGCAGCCAGTTCAGCGCCAACGGCAGCCGGGCCGGCGTGATCAACCTGGGCCAGCTGCGCGCCGCCGATGCCGGCCACGTCGCGCTGCTGGGCAGCCAGGTGGTGAACGAAGGCGTGATCACCGCCCGCCTGGGCGCCGCCGTGCTGGCCGCCGGCGACAAGGTGAGCCTGAACTTCAACGGCTCGTCCCTGGTGGGCGTGACGGTCGACCGTGGCGTGCTCGACGCGATGGTCGCGAACAAGCAGGCCATCCTGGCCGACGGCGGCCTGGTGGTGCTGACGGCGCGCGGCCTCGACGACGTGATGTCGACCGTGGTGAACAACACCGGCGAGATCCGCGCGCAGACCGTCGCCGACAAGGAAGGCCGCATCTACCTGCTCGGCGGACTGCAATCCGACGCCATCCAGGTGGGCGGACGCCTGGACGCCAGCGCACCGCAGGGCGGCCACGGCGGCTTCGTCGAGACCAGCGCCGCCCGCGTCGGCATCGCCGCCGACGCGACGGTCACCACCCGCGCCGCCGCCGGCACGCACGGCCAGTGGCTGATCGACCCCGAGGACTTCGTCATCGGCGCCGGCGGCGACATCAGCGGCGCCGCGCTCGGCGCCGCGCTGGCCAACGGCAACGTGACCATCGAGACCGCCGTGGGCGGCGCCTCCTGCACCGGCGTGGCCGGCTGCGGTGCCGGCACCGCCGGCAACGGCGACATCCTGGTGCGCGAGAGCATCGCCAAGACTGCCGGCGGCGACACCTCCCTCACGCTCAAGGCGCACAACAGCATCGTGCTCGACGCCGGCGTGTCCATCGGCTCGACGGCCGGCAAGCTCGACGTCCTGCTGTCCGCCAACAACGGCGGCGGCAATGCGGCCTCGATCACGCTGGCCGCCGACGCGGCGGTCGCCACCAACGGCGGCAACCTGGTGCTGGGCGGCGCACTCGCCGCCGGCGTGCCGTCCAACGACCGGCTGGTCGACATCACGCTGGGCACCGGCGTCGCGCTGGCCGCGAACGGCGGCCGCGTCGACCTGTTCGGCAAGGACGTCGACGTCGGCGCCAACACCCATGTGGATGCGGCCCGGATCACGGCCGACGTCGCGAACCTGTCCTTCGGCAACAACCCCGGCATCCAGTGGACCGCGACCGATGCCGTGGCCGTGCGGGCGACGGGCCAGGTCAACCTGAGCGGTGCCTACCGGCCGCCGGCGGGCAGCGCCTACATCACGCCCGCGAGCCAGACCAGCGTGAACGCGGGCAACACGATGACGATCGAGGCCGCCGACTCGCTGAACATCAACAGCGCAGCGATCCGCCTGACGAACGCCGCCGGCCCGAACGCGCTGACGCTGCGCGCCGGCGACGCGGTCACCGTCGAGGACAGCTCGGTCGCCTTTGCCGGCCGGGCCGACCTGCGCATCCTGGTCAAGCAGAACGCGACGCAGTCCGACCTGGCCAATGTCGATCCGGCCACCACCACCGTGGCGGCCTACCGCGACGCGCACCAGGCCAGCCTGTACGACGTGGCGCAGGCGGCCGATGGCCTGAACGTCGACGGCTCGCACTTCGGCCTGGCCGGTGGCGGCTACAAGCTGCAGGTCTACAGCGACACGGCCCTCACCCAGGTCACCACGAACACGATCGACAACGGTCTGCTGGCGATCGGCAACGGCCTGACCGACTCGGTCAACGCGGCCGGCAACCTGCGCCAGCCGTTCTACTTCGATCCCACCCTGGCCCAGTGGATGAAGCTGACCTACTGGAACTACGACATGGACATGGCCGTCGGCGTGGGCGGCTCATCCACCAGCGGCTGGAACAACGCCGGCACGGTCCTGTCCACCGACCGTGGCAACACCAGCCTGGCGCCCGCGATATCGGGCCTGTCGGTCGATGCCTCCGGACTGGGCAACGGCGTGGGCGTGGTCCGGGTGGCGTACGACGTCACCGCGCCGGTGACGGGCGAGACGCTGCGCATGACGCACGACTACTCGCTGGCCGCCGGCGACCGCTTCGTCAAGGCGGTCACCCGCACCATCAACACCGGCGCGGCCGCGGCCGACAACGTGCGGATGTGGGTCGGCACCCGCGACGACTACGTCGCCATCAGCGACGCCAACGTCAAGACCAAGGGCAACATCACCGCCAACGGCTTCGAGGCGATCACCACGGCGTCGCAGCAGGCGCGCTCGATCATCATCTCGGAGTTCAACCCGTCGACCGCCGGCACGCCCGGCTCGGCGGTGCTGTTCCACTCGACCAACATCGATGCCGACACGGTGACCGACCGCTGCTGCAGCTTCGGCAACGTGGTGAACAAGGACCCGCGCGTGTCGCAGGTCGTCACCCCGGTCCAGGACGGCTCCTACGGCATCTTCATGAACTACGGCTCGATGGCGGCCGGGGCCACCCGGCAGGTCACCTGGTACTACGGCGCCGCCCCGCTGTCGGCGATCGGCACGCTGGTCGACCAGGTCGTCGCCGGCGGCGGCACCGAGATCGTGGCGCCGACCGTGGTCACCGTGCCGGGCACGCCGCCGGCTCCGGTGGTGGTCGCCCAGCCGCCCGTCCCGGTCCCGGTGCCGGTGTCGCCGGTGATCGAGAACGTGGTGGCGCAGACCATCACCGTCAGCCTCCCGGCCGCCCTGCCCGCCGCGCCCGAGCCGGTCCGCACCGCCGGCCCGGTGCCCGGCCAGGTGGTGTCCCTGCCCCACGGCGCCCCGCAGCTGCCCGGCGCCGCCGGCGACCTGCTCGTCACGCCGACGCTGGACGGCGACACGCCCAACACCGCTGTGAGCCTGAGCCAGGCACGCGAGATGCTCGGCGCCGGCCAGGAGGGTGCCGGTGCCTCCCCGTCCTCCACGTCCTCGTCGCCTGCCTCGGCTTCGACCGGTTCCGCGACCTCGTCCGCTTCGTCGGGCACGGCGTCGCAGGGGTCCGCGTCCGAAGGCACCGTCGCCGGCTCCGACCGCATGCCCGGCGCCAGCGCCGAGGTGCGCGTTCCCGCCAGCCGCAACAGCCGCGTGCACATCGTCAACGGCGGCGTGCGCCTGCCCGGTGGCGTCGAGCAGCAGCTCTTCGTGATCCGCAAGTGATGCGCCCCGGCAGTCCCGAACCTTTCCGAATCCCCATGTCCCTCGTCCGAAGAACCACCCTCTCGCTGGCCGTGCTGTCGGCCTTCCAGCTGGCGCACGCGCAGGCCGTGCCCGACGCCGGCACCGTGCTGCAGCAGCTGCCGCAGCCGCTGCCCAGCCGCCCCGCCGCACCGCTGCCCGCGCTGGGCGGCAAGCCGACCGAGCCGCCGATGGCGGCCCTGCCGCGCGGCGGCCGCGAGATCGCCGTCCAGCGCTTCGAGCTCGTGGGCAACCGCGAGATCGACACTGCCAGCCTGCAGGCGGAGATTGCCGGCGCCGCCGGCAAGCCGCTGACGCTGGCGCAGATCGAGGAGGTCGCCACGCGCCTGACCCGCTTCTACCGCGCACGCGGCTACTTCGTCGCACGCGTCTACGTGCCGCAGCAGGAGATCAAGGACGGCGTGGTGACGCTGCGCGCGGTCGAAGGCAACTACGGCCGCTTCGTCCTGAAGAACGGCTCGCTGGTGGCGGACGACATCGTGCAGGCGATGCTCGACGACGTGAAGAAGTTCGACATCGTCTCGACCGACACGCTCGAGCGCGCCATGCTCATCATCAACGACACGCCCGGGGTGCGCGTCGTCCGCGCCGACGTGATGCCAGGCCAGGCAGTCGGCACCTCGGACTTCGCCGTGGAGACGGCCGCCACCCGCCGCCACACCGGCTACGTGCTGGTCGACAACCACGGCTCGCGCTACACCGGCCGCGAGCGCCTGAGCGCGCGCTGGGACTGGAACTCCCCCAGCGGACGCGGCGACCGGCTGTCGGCTTCGGGTCTCGCCACCCGGTCGGGCGACCTGCTGAACGGCCGCCTGGCCTACTCGGCGAGCCTGGCACCGAACGGCCTGCGCGGCGAGGCCGCCGTGTCGCGCACGACCTACGAGCTGGCCGGCGTGTTCGCGCCGCTAGGCGTGGTGGGGCGTGCCGACGCGGTGGACCTGGCCCTGAGCTACCCCGTCAAGCGCACCGAGGCGCAGACCGTGGAGGCCGGCCTGGCCCTGTCGCACAAGGACCTGCGCGACGAGATCCGCAGCACGTCGACCGTGACGCCCAAGCGCTCCGACGCGCTGAGCGCCACGCTGGGCCTGCGTGACGACCGCAAGCTGCTGGGCCGCGAAGGCCTCACGCAGGCCAGCGCCACGCTGACCGCAGGTGTGCTGGACATCCGCAGCGAGACCGCCCTGCAGTTCGACCAGGCCGCCGGCGGGCCCGACACCGATGGCCGTTTCAGCAAGCTGAACCTGTCGCTGTCGCGGCTGACCATGCTGCCGCACCAGTTCACGCTGACGGCGGGCCTGCGCCACCAGACCGCACTGGGCGGCAAGAACCTCGATTCCAGCGAGCGCCTGTCGGTGGCGGGTGCCGGTGGCGTGATGGCCTATCCGCCCGGCGAACTCAGTGGCAGCGATGCCACGGCGCTGCGGCTGGAGCTGGGCCGGCCACTGCCGGTCGTGGGCGGCTTCCAGCAGCAATGGCTGGCGTTCACCAATGTCGCCACCGCCCGCGCGGTGAAGTCCGATCCGTCGCGCACGTTGAGCGACGTCGGCCTCGGCTGGTCGGCCGCGCACCCGCAGGGGCTGACCGTCAAGGCCTGGTGGGCCTACCGGCTGCAGGGCCAGGAGGCGCGCAGCGAAGAGGCCTCGCGCGGCCGCCTGCTGCTGCAGGCCGGCTGGTCGTTCTGACCCCGGCGTCCCGCCGGGCGCTCAGCACGGCTCGGCCAGCAGCGGACCGAGCAGTGCCATGCCGCGCTCCCAGTCGGCCGCCATGGCCTGCAGCAGGTCGTCGGCGTTCAGAGCCCTGCCCGAGTTCACCGCCCGGGCGCCCTTGAGGATCAGTGTCTTGTTCGCCTGGCCGATCGCCTCGAAGCGCTGGGCCGACTCGCCCACCTCCGGATAGCCCTGGGTGGCGAGCCACCGCAGATGGGCCGCCAGCAGCTCGAAGGCGGCGCCGGCCTGGCGGATGGAGGCGAACGCCCACTGGTGGTAGTGCGCGAGTCCCCGCTCCTGCAGTGCCGGCAGGTCCTGCAGCATCCGGGCGGCGAAGCGCGAGAACGGATTGCTGCGCGGCCGCCAGGCGAAGTGCTTGCGCAGCAGCTCGAACGAGATGTCCGACAGGTCCGACGACGACCGGCGCACGATGCGGTCGATGCGCACCACCTCCGCGAACAGCGGCAGGAAGGCCGGGTCCGGGCCGGCATCGAGCCGGAACAGCTGGCGGAAGTCCTCCCCTGCCAGCTCGTAGTACCCGGCGTTGTGGAAGTAGCCCAGGCGCTCGCGCTGCAGGTCGAGGTCGGCCAGGAGGATGGTTGTCTTGGTGTGGCTGCGCCGGTAGTCGGTGCCCGCCGTGTCGGGAAGCCAGAACGCGTCGGACTCGGTGCTGATCAACTTGCCGGCCGCGAGGTGTTCCTTCGCGTGCTCGACCAGCGGCCGCCAGACGGTGAGCTCCTGCACGTCGACGCCGAACAGCGCGCGCAGTTCGTCCAGCGGCGGCTTGAAGAACGTCCACTGGTCGCCCTCGAAATCGACGGCCACCGTGAACGCCAGCATCGCGAGCGGCTCCAGGCCGAGCGTGTGCAGGAAGCCGATCCAGAGGTCGGCGTAGCAGTTCTTCTCGGGCCACGCGGCGCTGTCGCCGTGCAGCGGGTGCCGGCGGTAGCTCTCGGGGGTCAGCCCGGGCAGGACGGCGATGGTGCTCATGGCAGGGGTCCGATGGCGGGCGTGGTCAGGGCCACAGCTGGGCGCGCACCTTCTGCGGCCAGTCAGCCGGATCGAAGCCGTGCGCCTTGATCAGGGCCAGCGTCACCCGCTCCAGCCCGAAGCCCAGGCAGGCAGTGTGCGCCGCCGTCTGGTCGGCGTTGCGGATGCCGAACTTGGAGCTGAAGTGGTCCTGGTGCCAGTTGAACGAACAGATCGCGGTGGGTTTCTCGCGCGAGATCACCGGGCACAGGATCTCGAACTTCAGGCGCTGGTCGACCTGGTTGGCGGCCATCATCTTGCCGGCGCGCCCGAAGAACGGATCGGACGCCACGTCGCTCTGCACCGGCAGGCCCAGGCCCTCGAGCAGCCGCAGGCCACGCTGCAGCCAGGCGTCGCGCCAGGCCACCACGTCGTCGGGGCGGCCGACCCGGATGTACTCGCGCATGCGGAAGTGCTGCAGCCGGGTCGGTTCGTCCGACGGCTCGTGGCGGAACACCCAGTTCATCACCGTGACCAGCCGCCCGCCCTCCGGCAGGGTGCCGCTGAAGGTCGGATACACCGGATAGCACGCCGCCGGCGTGAGCATCACGTCGGTGGGCGCGAGCATGTCCTCCCAGCGCTCGCCGGCGTGCACCCTGGCCGAGAGCTCGCGGGCCTGCGCGTCGGTGCCCGTGAAGCTGTGGATGGAGCCCGCGAGCTGCGGGAAGTTGTCCATGTAGCCGACCTTCTCGATCATGGCGCGGGCCAGGATCGGCGGGAACATCAGCTCGCGGGCGCCGTCCGGGGCCGCGGTGCGCGTGACCAGGTCGTCGAAGCGGCGCAGGATGTCCTCGAAGGCCGGGCCCCGCCCGTAGGCACCGCGGATGCCGGTGGGCACGATCAGGCCGTGCTCGACCAGGCTCGCGGAGAAACTGTCGATGTCGTAGGTGCGGGTGTCCATCAGGCGGCGTCCTTGTAGACCAGCAGCATCGATGCGTTCTTGGCGGCGATGCGCTCGTTGGAAATCATCAGCGAGCCCGACAGGGCGTCGCGGTAATGGCGGCCCAGGCTGAACGGGCTGTCGTTCTTGTAGCCCAGGATGCCGACGATCTGCAGCGCGCCGTGCACGATCTGGGGCGTGGCCTCCGACGCGGCGATCTTCAGGTTGTTCAGTCGCAGGGCCCAGCCCATGCCCATCAGCTCGTCGCGGTCCTCCGCCACCGCGTCGAAATCGCGCGCGGCACCGAGCCAGTTCTGCCTGGCCGCCTGCAACTGCACCTGAAGTTGCGCCAGGCGCGCGGCGGTGGGCGGCACGCTGCCGGGTGTCTGGCGGGCCTGGCCGCGCACGAAGCTGGCGGCGCGGGCCACGGCGCCCGCGGCGATGCCCCACCACAGCGAGGCCCACAGGATGTGCGAGTACGGCACCATGGTCTGGGCCGAGCTGTCCGCGAAGGCACCAGGGAGGATCTGCTCCTCGCGTCCGCTGGAGGCCAGCTTGAAGCCGGGGCTGCAGGTGCCGCGCATGCCCATCGTGTCCCAGCTGGTGGTCTGGGTGAGGGTGCAGTCCTCGCGCCGCACGAGCACCAGCACCTGGTCGCTGCGGGCCGCGTCCTCGTCGCGCCGGCAGGTCACGAGGATGGCGTCGGCGTGGGCGCAGTAGGAGCCGGTGGTCGCATCCTTGTCGAGCTGGAAGCGGCCGTCGCTGCGGCGCACCGCGCAGATGCTCGAGCGCGTGTCGCCGAACGTGCCGACCTCGGACGTCATCGAGGCCAGCAGGTCCTGCCGGCGCACCAGGTCCTTCAGGTAGCCGCGGAAGAACGCGCTGTGCATTCCGTGGCGCGCCAGGCAGGCCAGCTGGATGTAGTGCATCGCCAGCACCATCGCGCTGGACCCACAGGCCTGCGCCAGCGTGGAACAGATCTGCGCGAGCTCCTGCACGTTGCAGCCGGGGCCGCCGAGCGCTCGCGGGACGGCCGCCGCGAGCACGCCGACCTCGCGCAAGGCGGCCAGCGTCTCGATGGGAAAGCGTGCCTTCGCGTCGACGTCGGCGGCGTGCGCCGATGCAACTTCCGTGGCCACCTTGCGCACAGCTTCGATGAGCTCGGCGAACGCCGGTGCAGAGTGAGATTCCATGACTGCCTTGGTCTCCCATGCATGAGAATGTGCGAAGGACAATAGCACCGCGTTGCACGCTCGTGGGGCGATCGAATGGGCAATTTGCACAGCCACCAACTCATCGAATCTCTCACGGGCGGAATGCCTTCAGACCTGTCGGGCGTCGTCCGACTCGGCATCGACATCGTGCACATCCCGCGCATCGCCGAATCGCTGCGCGCGTTCGGCGAGCGGTTCGAAGGCAGGCTGTTCGCGCCGGGCGAGATCGCCTATTCACGCAGCGCACCGGACCAGCACGCACAACGGCTGGCAGCCCGCTTCGCGGCGAAGGAAGCGACCATCAAGGCAGTGGGCCTGAGCGAGGCCGGCGTGAACTGGCGCGAGATGGAAGTGCGACGGCACGCGGACGGCAGCTGCGAGCTGGTGCTGCATGGTGTCGCGGCGCAGGCGGCGCGCGCGGCAGGCATTGCGCGCTGCATAGTCTGTTTGAGCCATGACGGCGACTACGCTGCGGCCGTGGTTGCGGCGCTGTCCGACAGGGACGAGCTAGGGCGCTGATCAAAATTCCCATGCATGACGACCCTGCTTCATGCTGAAACCGCGATCCGCCGCATCCTGCGCGACCATGCTCGCCTTGGTGTCGACGTCGACAAGCTGTCCAACGACGACGATCTGTACCAGTCCGGGATGACCTCGCACGCCAGCGTGAACGTCATGCTGGCGCTGGAAGGCGAGTTCGAAGTCGAGTTCCCCGACCACATGCTCAAGCGGAACGTCTTCCGCAGCATCGCGTCGATCGAGCGGGCGCTGCGCGAACTCATCGCCGGCTGAGATCCCGATGGGCGAGGCGCATCCCGCCCTCCCGGCGCGGCAGCCGCTCGCGGCGCGCTGGGAGTTCTGCGGGGCCGAACCCGGCGGCACGGAGGCGGCGCCGCAGGACGGATGGCAGGCGAGTTCGTGCGCCCAGACCGTGGCCGCCGCCCTGCGTGAACTCGGCCAGTGGTCGCTGGACGCGCCGCCGCGCGACTTCGACGCCCAGGACTGGTGGTTCCGCGCGCGGTTCGACCGGCCCGGCGTCGCCGCCGCCCGGCTCGGCTTCGACGGACTGGCCACGCGCGCCCAGGTCTGGTTGAACGGGCGGCCGCTGCTGTGGTCCGACAACATGTTCGTGGCCCACGAGGCGGCGGTCGCCGACCTGCTGAACGAACGCGACAACGAGCTCCTGCTGCGGTTTGCCGCCCTCGCGCCGGAGCTCGATCGCCGCCGGCCGCGTCCTCGCTGGCGCACCCCCATGGTGGCGCACCAGCAGCTGCGCTGGCAGCGCACAACACTCCTGGGCCGCACGCCTGGGTGGTCGCCTCCGGCGGCACCCGTTGGCCCCTGGCGCGGGATCTGGTGGAGCGACGGGGCGGCCCTGCAGCCCTCGCTGCGCGCGTCGCTGGTGGACGGACGCGGGCGGTGCGAACTCCGGCTGCGACCGCCGACCTCCTGGTCGCGCGACCTCGAATCGGCGGAGCTGGTGCTGCACGCGCCCGAGGGCCGCTGCCATGCGCAAACCCTCGTGCGCGGCGCGACGGCGCACGAGGCGGTGGCCATCGTCGAGGTCGCGCAACCGGCCCTGTGGTGGCCGCACACGCACGGCGAGGCGGCGCTGTACCGCGCGGGCCTGCGACTCGTCGCACGCGACGGCACGCGGCAGGAGCTGCCGCTGGGGTCGGTCGGGTTTCGCCGGATCGAGGTGGACCGCAGCCGCGGCGGCTTCCAGTTGCGCGTCAACGGCGCGCCGGTGTTCTGCCGCGGCGCCGGCTGGACGCCGCTGGACGTGGTGAGCCTGCGCTCCACGCCGCAGGCCTGCGAGTCGGCCCTGCGCCAGGTGCGCGACGCCGGCATGAACATGCTGCGCCTGGCCGGCACGCTGGTGTACGAGGAAGACCACTTCTACCGGGCCTGCGACGCGCTCGGGCTGCTCGTCTGGCAGGACTTCATGTTCGCGAACATGGACTATCCGTTCGGCGAGGAGGGCTTCGCCGCGGGTGCGGTGGCCGAGGCGCGCCAGCAGCTGCAGCGCCTGGCGCCGCATCCGAGCGTGGCGGTCCTGTGCGGCAACAGCGAGGTCGAGCAGCAGGCGGCGATGTGGGGAGCGCCGCGCGACACCTGGCAGCCGGCGTTCTTCCATCAGGTGCTGCCGGCGCTGTGCGGGCAACTCGCGCCGGAGGCCGTCTACTGGCCGTCCAGCGCACACGGCGGCGCATTCCCGCACCAGGCCGGCGCCGGCACGACCTCCTACTACGGCGTGGGGGCCTACGAGCGCGGGCTCGACGACGCGCGGCGCAGCGGACTGCGCTTCGCCACGGAATGCCTGGCCTTCGCCAACATCCCCTCGCCGTCGGCGCTGGAACGGCTGCCGGGGGGCCTGGCCACCCGCGTGCACCACCCGGCCTGGAAGCAGCGTTCGCCGCGCGACCTGGGCGCCGGCTGGGACTTCGACGACGTGCGCGACCACTACGTGCGCGAACTGTTCGGCGTCGATCCGGCCCGGCTGCGCCACTCGGACCACGACCGCTACCTGGCGTTCGGCCGGCTGGCGACGGCCGAGGTGATGGCGGCCGCCTACAGCGAGTGGCGGCGGCCGGGATCGTCCTGCGACGGCGCCCTGCTGCTCCTGCTGCGCGACCTGTGGGCCGGCGCCGGCTGGGGTGTGCTCGACGACACGGGCCAGCCGAAGGCGTCGTGGCAGGCGTTGCGGCGCGTGCTGCAGCCGCTCGCGGTGCTGGTCACCGACGAAGGCGGCGACGGGCTGGTGGCGCACGTCGTCAACGAGACGCCGCACGCCCATGCCGCCAGCCTGGAGCTGAGCGCGTGGCGTGACGGCCAGGTGCTGGTCGCCAGTGGCCGGCGCCCCCTCGACCTCGCGCCGCGCACGGGCTGCAGCGTGGCGCTGGCGGAGCTGCTCGAGCACTTCCTGGACCTGAACCACGCCTGGCGGTTCGGCCCGCCGGCCTGCGAGCTGGTCCGGGTGCGCCTGCTCGATGCCCAGGGCGGCGAGCTGGCCCGCGCCCTCCACTTCCCGATCGGGCTCGCGCCGCTGCTGGCAGCACGCCCCGCGGCGGACATCGGCCTGACCGCGCGGCTGTCCCTGCACGGCGACGACGAGGCCGTGCTCGCCGTCGCCTGCCGGCAATGGGCGATCGACGTCCACCTCGATGTGCCGGGCTGGCTGCCCGACGACGACCACTTCCATCTGGCGCCCGGCGAGAGCCGCGAGCTGCGCCTGCGCCGGAGCAAGCCGGGCGCGGCGCTGGCCGGCAGCCTTCACGCCCTCAACCTGAGCACCGGCGTGCCGGTGGACGCTCCCGCATGACTCCGTCTCCCGCTGCCGCCGCACCCGCCGCCGACTCCACCGAGGCATCTGCTGCCGCGCCGCCCCCTGCGAGCCTGACCTTCGACGTCGGCGGTGGCTGGTGCTTCGGCTGGTACCACGCGCCGGCCTTGCCCTGGCGCGACCTGGCCGTCGTGCTGTGCAGCCCGGTCGGCCACGAGGCGACCTGCAGCTACCCGACCCAGGTGCAGCTGGCCACCGCGCTGGCGCGGGCCGGATTCCCGGTCCTGCGCTTCGACTACCCCGGCACCGGGGACGCGGGCGACGACGCGCTGCCCCCGGGCCGGGTGGAGGCCTGGCTTGCCGGCGCCGAAGCGGCGGTCGCGCAGGTGCGCGCGCGATCGCAGGCGCGGCAGGTCGCGCTGCTCGGGATCCGCCTGGGTGCGACGCTCGCCGTCGAGACCGCCGCGCGCCTGGGCGGTGTCGACAGCCTGCTGCTGTGGGCGCCCTGCCCGACCGGCAAGGCCTTCGTGCGCGAACTGCGGGCCGCCGGCGTGCAGGAGGCGGACGGCACGCTGCACGCGATGGGCCATGCGCATGCCGCCGAGACGGTGGAACAGTTGCTCGCCCTGGACGCGACCCGCCCGCAGTGCCGGCCCGCCCAGCGGGTGCTGGTGGTCGGGCGCGACGACCTGCCGGGCGAGGGCCCGCTGCCCAAGGCGCTGCGCGCGCTGGGCGCCGAGGTCGAGCACCGCGTGCTGCCCGGCTACGCCGCGATGGTCGACGAGCCGCGTGCCGGCGTGCTGGACGCGCCGACGCTGCAGGCCGTGGCCGGCTGGTTGGCCGCGTCGCCCGCCGCCGGCGTGCGCCAGGACCCGGCACCCGCGCCTGTCGAACAGCTGCAGTGGCGCAGCACCGGCGCGGTGCGCGAGACCGTGGTGCGCGCGGGCCCCGGCGCCTCCCTGGTCGGCGTGCTGGCCGAACCAGCGGGCGGCACCGGGCAGGACCGACGCGGGCAGACCGGCGTGCTGCTGCTGAACGTGGGCGGCAACCACCGCGTGGGACCGCATCGCATCTACACCAGCATCGCCCGCTCGCTGGCCAACAACGGCTATCCGGTGCTGCGGCTCGACCTGGGCGGCATCGGCGACAGTCCGCCCGCGCCGGGGCGGCCGTGGGCCGATCTCTACGCCAAGACGTCGACGCAGGACGTGCGCGCCGCGATCGACGCGCTGGCGCAGCGCGGCTGCCGCGACGTCGTGCTCATGGGCATCTGCTCGGGCTCGTACGTGGCGTTCCAGACGGCGCTGGTCGACGAGCGGGTCGGCGGCATCGTGCTGATGAACTCACGCCTGCTTGAATGGACGCCCGGCCGGGCCGGCGACCGCTGGCAGGATTCGATGCAGCAGTACGCGAAGTCGAGCGACCACTACCGCCGTGCCCTCTTCAAGCCCGCGGTGTGGCGCCGGGTGCTGCGTGGCCAGGTCAACGTGCGGCTGATCGCCCGCCGCTTCCTGGCGCTGGCCGCGGCCCGGCTGCGGCGCTGGCTGGCCTTCGGCCGCGCCGAGGAACCATTGCTCGCGAAGATGCAGCGCCTGTGCGCGCGCGGCACCGACGTGCTGATGCTGGTGGCCGACGCCGACGATGGCCGCGACTACGTCGAGTTCCACTTCGGCCGCGACGGCCGCCGCCTGCAGGGCGCACCGCGCTTTCGCATGGCCTACGTGCCCGACGCCGACCACACCTTCTCGCGTCCGGGCAACCAGGAGATCGTGCTGCCCCTGCTGCTGCGCTACCTGGATGCCCGCCTGCCCGCCCAGCCCGGCGTGCAGGCCGGCGGCGAGGCGGACGCCTGGCTGAGCCCGATGCGCCCGAGCGCCTAGGCAACGGCAGGCCTGTCGCCCGCGGCCATCTCCAGCGCAGGCGATCGGTGCCGAAGCCGGGCGCCGCCACTGATGGAACCCAGGTCGGGGCTGAGAGATAGACTCGCTTGCCCGACTGCTCCTTCATGCCTTCCCTTTCCCCCAAGAGCCTGCGCCAGCTGCTGCTTCGACTCGCCGCGCTCGGCCTGGTGCCGATGTCGCTCATGGCGGCATGGGCCATCTGGGAGGCGGTGCAAGGGCAGCAAGCGCAACTGGAGCGCTCCACGTTCGAGCTTTCCCGGGCCCTGGCATCCGCCGTCGAATCCGAGATCGATTGGACCTTCCGCAGCCTCGCCACCGCGGGGCGGTCGCCACGGCTCCTCGCAGGCGACCTGCCCGCCTTCTATGAGCAGATGAAGGGCGAAGTGGCGGCCCGGCCCGAATGGTCTGGCGTGGTGCTCGTCGACGCGCAGGGCCGCGTCCTGTTCAAGACCGCGTTCCCCTTCGGTGCGGCCGATGCACGCGTGGTGGATCCACGGAGCCTCGAAGCCGTGCTGTCCACGCGTCGCCCCGCGGTTGGCGCCGTCCTGCCGGGACAGGTCGAGGGGGCGGCGTTCCCGGTCCGATGGCCGGTCGAGGTCGACGGGAAGCTGGCCTATGTCCTGACGGCAGCGGTCAAGCCCGACCGGATTCTCGACGTCGTGCGCAAGCAGCAGGTTCCCGGCTCCTGGGTCGTCTCTGTCTTCGACGGTTCCGGGCGCCGTGTCGCACGTTCGAAGAATCAGAACAGCACGCTCGGCGGGAGCGCCCATCCCTCGGTCGCCAGACTGATCGAATCGAATGGAGACGGCGGGACAGGCAAGACCTCCTCGCTGGAAGGAGACCAACTTCTCACCAGCTTCACCAGGCTCAAGCCTCATGGCTGGACGGTGGTGGTCGGAGCGCCGGTCGAGGAAGCGCATCGCGCCCTGGCACGCAGCCTGGCCTGGTACCTCGCCGGCGTCCTCGGCTCCATCCTGATCTGCGCCTTGCTCGCCTACCGGTTGTCCGCCGGAATCGCGCGCGCCATCTCCCGCATCCGCGACGCGGCGGTTCAGATCGGGGACGGCAGGTCCACGCACGTGCCGCGCAGCCGGATCGTCGAACTCGACGAGCTCTCCCAGGCACTGCGCGCCGCGTCCGAACGCCTGAGCGACAGCAGTGCATCCATGCGCGACGCGCTCGCCAGAGCCGACGAAGCGGCCCAGGCCAAGGACCAGTTCCTTGCCGTGCTCGGTCATGAACTGCGCAACCCTCTCTCCCCGATGGTCAACGTCCTGCACCTCCTGGATCTGAAGGCGGACGCGACAACCGCACGGGAGCGGAAGGTGCTGCGCCGCCAGGTCGACCACCTGCGGCGGCTGGTGGACGACCTGCTCGACATCTCCAGGATCAGCCGCGGCAAGCTGCAGATGGACAGGGGCCCCGTCAACGTGTTCACGGTCATCGAACGGTGCCTGGAGGCCCTCCAGCCGGCGTTCGAGGACAGGAATCGAGACCTGCGCGTCGAGCTCCCCCCGGCTGCGGTCTGGGTGGAAGGCGACGAGACCCGTCTGGTCCAGGCAGTCTCGAACCTCCTGACCAACGCTCTGCGATTCGGTGGCGAGGCGCCAACGGTCCTGCGCGTGACCCCGGCGTCGCGCGAGGTGCAGATCGAAGTCCGCGATCGGGGCATCGGTATCGCGGCGGACATGCTGGCGCACGTGTTCGAACCGTTCTACCAATCGCCCCAGCCGCTTGCCCGGTCGGACGGCGGCCTCGGGCTGGGCCTTGCCATCGTGCGCAGCGTCGTCGAACTGCATGGCGGCCGGGTCACGGCCTCGAGCGACGGGCTGGGTCTGGGAAGCGTTTTCAACATCACCCTGCCCACCATCGACGCTCCGCAAACATCGCCTGCGAATCCGGTGCCCGCGGCGTCGCGCAAGTCAGGCCGGATCCTCGTGGTCGACGACAATCTGGACGCCCTGCAGACCGTGGGCGACATCCTGCAGATCGCCGGCTACGACGTGACGATCACGGCCGACCCTTCGGAAGCTTTGCGGCTCCTGGAGACGTTCCAGCCGGAGATCGCCATCCTCGACATCGGGATGCCGGGGATGGACGGCTACGAGCTGGCCAGGGCTGCGCGCGGAAACGGCATCGACTGGTCCGGCAGCCTCGTCGCTCTCTCAGGCTACGGACGCGCCGTCGACAAGGCAAAGGCTGCGCAAGCGGGTTTTGCCGCGCACCTCACCAAGCCTGCACAGCCTTCGGAGCTCCTGCTCCTGGTCGAACAGCTGCTGGACCGTCGACCCACTGCCAGCTGAGTCGATCGGGCAGCAGCATTGGTGTGTGTGGCTGCCGTGCGGTGGGATCCGCAAGTGGCGACGGAGCCGACACAAAAAAGCCGCCATGGTGCTTGGCGGCCTGGATGCGCGGGACATCCGCGAGACGGCGATTCGTTGGTGCCGGAAAGAGGAGTCGAACCCCCGACCTTCGCATTACGAATGCGCTGCTCTACCAACTGAGCTATTCCGGCGTAGCGGGCGATTATAGCCCTGACCTGGGACCGTTGAGAGATTGCCAGCTGCGGCAAAGCGGTCGAGACAGGTGGTCGTTGCGGGTTCGGTGTGCCGTCAGGTCCGCCGGTGAAGAATGACGCCAGATGAGCCAGAATCAGGGCCCTCCTACCTTCGAGCCGCCATGACATCCTCCGTTGATGAAGACGGCACCGCGCACCAGAGTACCCCTGCTCCTGCCGTGCAGCAGGCTCCCTCGACGGCAACGAAGTGGCTGCGATGGGCGCTCCTCGCGTCCCTGGTCGGGCCTACGGTCTTGCTGGCCTACGTCGCGGCAACGTCTTACCAGGCTGCCGTGCGCGACAGCCGCCTGCGACTGGCCCGGGTAGCGCAGATCGCCCAGGAGCAGTCGGCACGCGTCGTCGAGACCAACGAGGTCGTGTCGCGCGCGGTCGTCGGCGTGGTCGGTGGCCGGTCCAGCGCGACGCTGCGGCAGCACCGGGCCGAACTGCACGGCACCCTGCGGGGACTGGCCGGAGACCTGCAGCAGTTCCAGTCGATCTGGATCTGGGATGAGAGTGGCCATCCGGTGGCCAGCAGCATCCGGCCGGATCCGCCGGCCAGCCTCAGCGTGCAGGACCGTGAGTATTTCCAGTGGGCCACCACCACCGACAGCCGCGACTGGTACGTCAGCGAGCCGCTGAGAAGCAAGTTGACGGGCGAGCCGTTCTTCGACTTCACCAAGCGGCTCTCGCGACCGGACGGCCGCTTTGCAGGCGTGCTGTCCATCTCGCTCTTTCCCAGCTACTTCGGCAAGCTCTTCAGGGAGCTGGTGCAGCAGGACGAAGCCTTCTCCGTGGTCCTCCTGCGCTCCGACGGCGTCATCATCTCCCGCCACCCCGACGTGGAGATGAGTGCCCGCCTCGGTCCTGCCAGCCCGACGCTGCGAGACATGCGCGCCGGCCTGCTGAGCGGAGAACATGCCGGCGTGAGCACCATCGACAACCGGTTCCGGTTCGTCGCGTTCCGCAAGGTGGGTGCCTTGCCCTTGTACGTTGCCGCCACCGCCGACCGTGACCTGGTGCTGGCACCCTGGCGGCGCGCGACATGGCTGCTGGCGTCCTTCACGATTCCGCTGTCCCTCCTGCTGGCCGGTCTCTGCTGGTACGCCATCCGGCGCGTGCGGGGGGAACACGCGATGGCCAGGATCCATGCGCAGGAGTACGAACACCGCTTGCGGGCAGAGCGGGCCCTGCGACAGTCCCAGAAGATGGAGGCGCTCGGTCGACTCACTGCCGGCGTGGCGCACGATTTCAACAACCTTCTGATGGTGGTGCAAAACAGCGCCGTGCTGGCGCAGAAGCTGGAACAGCGGGGCAAACCCACCACACCCGCACTGGCTCCCATCCAGCGGGCGGTCGCCACGGGCGCCCAGCTCACGCGGCAACTCCTGGCGTTCGCCCGGCGCCAGCCCCTGCAGGTGAGCAACGTCTCGCTCCAGGGGCTCATCCCCGCAGTCGCGGATCTCCTGAAAAGCAGCCTGGGGCGCAACTACGAGATCGAGGTCTCCCTGGAGCCGGACCTTCCGGCCGTGCGCGCAGACGAAGCCGAACTGGAGCTGGCCCTGATCAATCTCTGCATCAATGCGAGAGATGCGATGCCGGATGGTGGCCGGATGTCGATCGCCGCCAGTCCGTGCACCGAAGGTGCCCCTGGCCACCAGGAGCGGGTGCGCATCTGCGTCCGGGACCACGGCCACGGGATTCCTCCGGAGCTCGTGGACAAGGTGCTCCAGCCATTCTTCACCACCAAGCCGGTCGGGAAAGGCACGGGGCTCGGGTTGAGCCAGGTTCAGAGTTGCGTCGAACAGGCAGGCGGGGAGCTGCGCCTGGACACCGAGCCCGGGAAGGGAACCACGGTGATCCTCACCTTGCCGGCGGGAACACGCAGCGCGAGCAGACCCGAGCGTGCCCCGATGGCAGAACTCAAGCTGCAAGGCGACCTGCTCCTCGTGGAGGACAACGACGAGATCGCTCGGTCGCTGTCGGTGCTGCTGGCCGACGCTGGCCTGCGCGTGCAGCGCTACGACCACGCGGAGGCGGCGTGGGAGCACCTGCAGCAAGGCCGTCCCTGCGACATCCTCCTGAGCGACATCTCCCTGGCAGGCCCGATGACCGGCGTGGACCTGGCCTTGCGTGTCGCGCAGCAGCGGCGCGATCTCCCGATCCTGCTGATGACCGGCTACACGGATCGGCTCTCGCAGGCCACCGAAGCGGGCTTCACCGTGCTTCCCAAGCCGATCGGGCCGGACGCGCTGATGGCGTCGATCTCGCAAGCACTGGTCAAAAGCACGACAGGGACGCTGGCGCCCGTCTGAAGGCGGGCGCGAGAGGGCTGCTCCCCGAAGCGGCTGCTCACCTGACGCCGTCGCACATGTCGCCGGCGTCGGACCGGCGGGCCGGCCCGAAGCGGTCGGCCGCCGCCGCGTCAGGTGCCCGGACCCCAGCCCCCACCGAGCGCCCGGATCAGGCCCACCGTGGCCTGGTACTGGCTGCCGCGCACGTGCAGGGCGTCGCGCCGGTTGCGCAGCTCGCTGCGGCGGGCGTCCAGCAGTTCGAGCTGGCTGTCCATGCCGTTGCGGTAGCGCGATTCCGACAGGGTGGTCGCGCGCGTCGCGAAGCTCACGGCGCGGGCCTGCGTCTCGGCCTGCTGCTGCAGCAGGCGCAGCGCCGACAGCTGGTCCTCCACGTCGCGGAAGGCCGCCAGCACCTGGCCGCGGTAGCGCGCGAGCTCGGCGTCGAGCTGGGCCGTCGCGCTTTGCACCGACGCCTCCCGGCGGCCACCATCGAACAGCGGCAGCGACAGCAGGGCACTGACGCTCCAGGCCCGCGCGGACCACTTGAACAGGTCGCCCAGTTCCGGCGATGCATAGCCGCCGTCGGCCGTGAGCGACAGGCTCGGGAACCACGCTGCGCGGGCGACGCCGACGCGGGCCTGTGCCGCCAGGATGGCGCTCTGGGCCGCGGAGACGTCGGGTCGGCGGGCCAGCACCGTCGCCGGGATGCCCGCCGGGATCTGCGGCAACGCGACCGGCCGCTCGGACGGCGGCACCGAGAACGCCGAGGCCGGCTCGCCCACCAGCACGGCCAGCGCGTGTTCCAGCTGCGCGCGCTGGCGCTCCAGCGCCAGCGCATCGGCCTCGGTGGCGGCCAGCTCGGTCTCCACCCGCGCGACGTCGAGCTCGGCGATGTCGCCGGCGCGGTGCCGGCGCCGGGTCAGGTCCAACGTCGAGCGGTAGGCCGCCACGGTCTCGGCCACCAGCGCCCGCTCGGTGTCGAGCGTCCGCAGGGCCAGGTAGGTCTGCGCCACCTCGGACTGCACCAGCAGCCGTGCGCTTTGCAGCAGGGCCTCCTGCGCCCGCACGTCGAGGGCCGCCGCGCTGCTCGCGCGCGAGAGGCGGCCGAACAGATCGACCTCGTAGGCCAGGCTCGCGCCGGCCGTGGTGAGGGTCGCCGGGCGGGCGCCATTGGGGGTGTTGGCCCCGGCCTGGCGCACCACCCCGCCGCCCAGCCCGGCCTGCACGGTCCGGTCGGCGTCGACGCTGCGCGCGATCGCGCGCGCCTGGGCCAGCCGCGCCGCGGCGTCCTGCAAGCCCGTGTTGCGCAGCGCCGCGCGCTCGACCAGCGCGTCCAGGCCCGGGTCCGCGAACACCTTCCACCAGGCACCGCGGTCCTGCGCCTCGGCGGGCGCGGCCACGGTCCAGGACGGCCCCGCGTCCTTGAACTTGGCGGGGGCGGCAGGCTCGGCGGGCAGGTCCGGCACCGCGGTGGCGCAGCCGGCCAGCACCAGGGCGGCCAGCAGGGGCAGCATGTGCATCGTTTTCATCGGCATCTCCTTCAGTCCTGGCGCGGGGCGGCGGGCAGCGGCTTGAACGAGCCGCCACCGCCCGAGGCGAAGCCTTCGACGTGCGGCACCTCGCCGTGCAGCTTGAGCGGGCGGTTGCCGGCCAGGGCGCGCAGCACCACGTAGAAGACCGGCGTGAGGAACAGGCCAAACGCGGTCACGCCGATCATCCCGGCGAACACCGCGACGCCCATCGCCTGGCGCATCTCGGCGCCTGCGCCGGTGGACAGCACCAGCGGCAGCACGCCCATCACGAACGCCATCGACGTCATCAGGATCGGCCGCAGGCGCAGGCGGCTCGCCTCCAGCGCGGCCTGCACCGGGGTGCGCCCGGCGAACTCCAGCTCGCGCGCGAACTCCACGATCAGGATGGCGTTCTTGGCCGACAGCCCCACCAGCACCATCAACCCGATCTGGGTGAAGACGTTGTTGTCGCCGCGCGAGAGCCACACGCCGGTCATGGCGGCCAGCAGGCCCATCGGCACGATCAGGATGATCGCGAGCGGCAGCGCCAGGCTCTCGTACTGCGCCGCCAGCACCAGGAACACCAGCAGGATGGCCAGCGGGAACACCCACGCCGCCGAGTTGCCGGCCAGGATCTCCTGGTAGGTCAGGTCGGTCCACTCGAAGCGGATGCCGGGCGGCAGCGTTTCGGCGGCGATGCGCACGACGGCGTCCTGCGCCTGCCCCGACGAGTAGCCGGGCGCCGGCCCGCCATTGATGTCGGCGGTGAGGTAGCCGTTGTAGCGCATCGCGCGCTCCGGCCCGAAGCTCGGGCGGACCGCCATCAGTGCCGACAGCGGCACCATCTCGCCGGTGCTCGACCGCACCTTGAGCAGCCCGATGTCCTCGGCCCGCGCGCGGTACGGCGCGTCGGCCTGCACCCGCACCGAGTAGGTCCGCCCGAACTTGTTGAAGTCGTTCGCGTACAGGCTGCCCAGGTAGATCTGCATCGTGTCGAACACGTCGGTCACCGAGACGCCCAGCTGGCGCGCCTTGGTGCGGTCGATGTCGGCATACAGCTGCGGCACGTTCAGCTGGAAGCTCGAGAACAGCCCGGCCAGCTCCGGCGCCTGCGACGCCTTGGCCATGAACGCCTTGAGCGCGCCGTCCAGCGCCTCGTAGCCGAGCGAGCCGCGGTCTTCCAGCTGCAGCTTGAAGCCGCCCGTGGTGCCCAGGCCCTGCACGGGCGGCGGCGGGAACATCATCACGAACGCGTCCTGCAGCTGGCCGAACTGCGCGTTCAACTGCCCCGCGATGGCGTCGGCGCTCTGGCCGGCGCCGCGCCGCTCGTCGAACGGCTTGAGCGTCGCGAACACGATGCCCGAGTTGGAGCTGTTGGTGAAGCCGTTGATCGACAGGCCGGGGAAGGCCACCGCGTGCTCCACGCCCGGCTGCTTGAGCGTGATCTCGCTCATGCGGCGGATCACGTCCTCGGTGCGGTCCAGGGTGGCCCCGTCGGGCAGCTGCGCGAAGCCGATCAGGTACTGCTTGTCCTGGGCCGGCACGAAGCCGTGCGGCACCAGCTTGAACAGCCCCAGCGTGGCGGCGGCCAGCACCAGGTAGACGCCCAGCGCCAGCGCCTTGCGCGAGACCACGCCCTTGAGCCCGCTCGAGTAGCCTTCCGAGGCACGGCCGAAGGCGCGGTTGAAGCGCGCGAAGAAGCCGCCGAGCACCCGGTCCATCCCGCGCGTCAGCGCATCCCGGGGCGCGTCATGGCCCTTGAGCAGCAGCGCCGCGAGCGCCGGCGAGAGCGTGAGCGAGTTGACCGCGGAGATCACGGTGGAGATCGCGATGGTCACCGCGAACTGGCGGTAGAACTGGCCCGTCAGGCCGCTGATGAAGGCCAGCGGCACGAAGACGGCCACCAGCACCAGCGCGATGGCGATGATCGGCCCCGACACCTCGCGCATCGCGCGGTAGGTGGCGTCGCGCGGCGACAGGCCGGCCTCGATGTTGCGCTCCACGTTCTCGACGACCACGATGGCGTCGTCCACCACGATGCCGATCGCCAGCACCAGCCCGAACAGGCTGAGCGCGTTGATCGAGAAGCCCAGCAGGTGCATGACGGCAAAGGTGCCCACCACCGACACCGGCACGGCCAGCAGCGGGATCACGCTGGCACGCCAGGTCTGCAGGAACAGGATGACCACCAGCACGACCAGCAGGATGGCCTCCAGCAGGGTGTGCACCACCGACTCGATCGACGCCCGCACGAACTGCGTCGGGTCGTACACGATCTCGTAGTCCACGCCCTCGGGCATCGACTGCTTGAGCTCGGCCATGGTGGCGCGCACGCCGTTCGAGATCTCGATCGCGTTCGAGCCGGGCGCGGCGAAGATCGGCACGGCCACGGCGTCCTTGTTGTCCAGCAGCGAGCGCAGCGAATAACCGGCGGCACCCAGCTCGAGGCGCGCCACGTCGCGCAGCCGCGTGACCGCGCCTTCCGCGCCCGACTTGACGATGATGTCGCCGAACTCCTCTTCGCTCTGCAGGCGTCCCTGGGCGTTCACCGACAGCTGCAGGTCCACGCCCTTGAGCCCCGGCGAGGCGCCGACCACCCCGGCGGCCGCCTGCACGTTCTGCTCGCGGATCGCGCGCACGACGTCGCCGGCCGACAGGCCGCGCTGCGCCACCTTCTGCGGATCGAGCCAGACCCGCATCGAGTAGTCGCCCGAGCCGAACAGCTGCACGTCGCCGACGCCCTGCACGCGCGCCAGCCGGTCCTTCACGTTCAGGACCGCGTAGTTGCGCAGGTAGGTCATGTCGTAGCGGTTGCCGGGCGACAGCAGGTGCACCACCAGCGTGAGGTCGGGCGAGCTCTTGATGGTGGTGATGCCCAGCCGGCGCACCTCCTCCGGCAGCCGCGCCTCGGCCTGCGCCACCCGGTTCTGCACCAGCTGCTGCGCCTTGTCAGGATCGGTGCCGAGCCGGAAGGTGACGCTGAGCGTCATCAGGCCGTCGGTCGTGGCCTGGCTGCCCATGTAGAGCATGCCTTCCACGCCGTTGATGGCCTCCTCCAGCGGCGTCGCCACGGTTTCGGCGATCACCTTCGGGTTGGCGCCGGGATAGGTCGCGCGCACCACCACCGTGGGCGGCACCACCTCGGGGTATTCCGAGATCGGCAGGCCCCGCAGGGCGATGAGGCCGCTGAGGAAGATCAGCAGCGAGAGCACGCCGGCGAAGATCGGCCGGTCGATGAAGAACTTGGACAGGTTCATGGCGAGGTCTCCGGACCGCCGTTCAGGACTTGCCGCCGGCCGGCTTGGCCGCGGCGAGCTCCGGCTTGGCGTCCATCGCCACCGCCTGCGGCTGCACCACGCTGCCCGGGCGCACGCGCTGCAGGCCGTTGACCACGATGCGCTCGCCCGGCTTGAGGCCGTCCTGCACCACGCGCAGGCCGTTGACCGCGGCCCCGAGCGCCACCTCCCGGTACTCGACCTTGTTGCCCTCGCCGACCACCAGCACGAACTTCTTGTTCTGGTCGGTGCCGACCGCGCGCTCGTTCACGAGCAGCGCGCGCACCGGCTGCGGCTGGCCCATGCGGATGCGCGCGAACTGGCCCGGCATCAGGGCCCCGTCCTTGTTCTCGAAGGCCGCCCGCACGCGCACGGTGCCGCTCCTGGCGTCGACCTGGTTGTCGATCAGCTGGAGCCGGCCGAGGTGGGACAGCTCCCCGCCCGAGGTGCCCATCTGCACGGGGATGCGCTCGATCAGGGCGCGGGCGCCCTGCCCCGGGCTGCCGATGTCCTTCAGGGCGCGGGTGATGATGCGCTCGTCGGTGTCAAAGCTCGCGTAGATCGGCGAGACCGACACCAGCGTGGTCAGCACCGGCGCGCCCGGCCCCGCCGCCACCAGGTTGCCGGCGGTGACCTCGATGCGGCCGATGCGGCCTGCGACCGGGGCGCGCACCTGGGTATAGCCCAGGTTCAGGCGGGCGACGTCGCGCTGCGCCTGCGCGGCGCGCACGTTGGCCTCGGCCTCGCGCAGACCATTGGTCCTGTCCTCGTACTCGCGCTGCGAGATGGCCTGCTCGTTCCACAGCCGCTGCGCGCGCGAATGGTCGCTCTGCGCGTGCGTCAGCCGCGCCTGGGCGGCTGCCAGCTGCGCCTCGGCGCGGTCGACCTCGGCCGCGTAGGGCGCCGGATCGATGGTCACCAGCAGGTCGCCCTTGCGCACCAGCGCGCCTTCGCGGAAGTGCACGGCCTGCACGGCGCCGGCGACGCGGGAGCGCACGTCGACGCGCTCGACCGCCTCCAGGCGTCCGGAGAACTCGTCCCAGACGGTGACCTCGCTCTCGGCGACTGCGGCGACGGACACGGGCGTGGGCGGCGGCACGCCGGCATCGGCGGGGCTGCCGGCCTTGCTGCCGGCGGTGGCGAACAGCGCGGAGGCGACGGCAGCCAGGGCGGTGAGGGAGCCCACCGCGGTCCAGAGCTTGCGGTGGCGAACATGTTGGCGGTCGGTGGTCATGGTTTCTTCCTTGGACGTTGTTTTCGGGCAAAAGGGGGCCATGGCGCCGACCGCGCGGGTCGACACCGGGGAGGTCGCACGGCGGGCCGCCGACCGGTCTGGAGGTGGAAGGGGAGCCTCTACGAAGGCGGTGGCGTCGCCGGATAGAGGAACGCGTGCAGGTGACGCTTCACTGCGGCCTCGCACGGGCACGGCGGGGGCGGCACCTCGGCGAGCGCGTCCGGCCAGCCGGTGGTCGTCCCCAGGACGCCGGTGGTGACCGGGATGCCGGCATCGCGCAGGCGCTGCGCATAGGCCAACGCCTCGTCGCGCATCGGATCGTCCTGGCCGGTGAGCACCAGCGCGGGCGGCAGCCCCGCCAGCCGCGTCGCGTGCGCCGGCACCGCGTAGGGATGCTCGGCGTCACGCGGGCTGCGCAGGTACTGCTGCCAGCCATCGGCCCACTTGCAGACGGTGTCGCTCGCCTGGCGCTGGCGCAGCGACGCGGTGCCCACGCACGGGTCGAGCATGGGCGCGACCAGCACCTGGCCGTCGAGCGGCGGGTGGCCGCGGTCGCGCGCCACCATGCCGACGGCCGCGGCCAGGTTGCCGCCGGCTTCCTCGCCGGCCAGGTAGACCTTGGCGCCGGCGCCAGCCAGCCGGGTGCGTTGCTTGTAGGTCCAGGCCAGGGCTGCGTAGCCGGCCTCGACGGCCTGGGGGAACGGATGCGCCGGCGCCAGCGGGTAGGCGACGGACACCACCACCGCGCCCAGCTGCGCCAGCATCCGCGCCATCCAGGCCCCGTTGTCCAGGCCGCCGCTGACGAAGGTGCCCCCGTGGAAATGCAGCACCAGCGGCGCCGCAGCCCCCGGCCGCTTGCGGCCGTAGATGCGGACCTCCACCGGACCGAAGCCGTCCACGGCGATGCTGGCCGGCTTCTCGGCGATCGCGCCGGGCGCGTTCGGAGCAAGGGCAGGTTGTGACATGGCGACGACTATAGGCACGCGCCGGGAGCGGATAAAGCCGTGTTCGACCAGTTCTCTGTTTCAAGTCCGTGAACAATGCGGCCGGGCTGGACCACCAGCCGAGGAGGAGGATGGATGGATCAGATTCAGACCATGCGGGTGTTCGCGCGCGTGGTGGAAGCCGGCAGCTTCACGAAAGCCGCGGTCTCGCTGGACCTGCCCAAGGGGACCGTGACCAAGCTCGTGCAGCACCTGGAAGCGCGCCTGAAGGTGCGGCTGCTGAACCGCACGACCCGGCGCGTCAGCGTCACGCCCGACGGAGCGGTGTACTACGAGCGCGCGACCCGCGTGCTGAACGACCTGGACGACATCGAGGCCAGCATGATGAACGCGCATGCCATGCCCAGCGGCCGGCTGCGCGTGGACGTCGGTGCGTCGGTCGCGCGGCTGGTGGTCATCCCGGCGCTGCCGGCGTTCTACGAACGGTATCCCGAGATCCAGCTGGACCTGGGCGTGGGTGACCGACCGGTGAACCTGATCACCGACAACATCGACTGCGTGATCCGCGGCGGCGACCTGGTGGACGAATCGCTGGTGGCGCGCCGCATCGCCAATCTCGACGTGATCACGGTGGCCTCACCCGAGTACCTGCGCCGGCATGGCGTCCCACGGCACCCGTCGGACCTGGACCAGGGGCACGCGATGCTGGCGTACTTCTCCGAGCGCACCGGCCGCTTCTATCCGGACGTGTTCGTGCGGGACGGCGAAACCATCGAATGGACCGGCCGCTACAAGCTCTCGGTCAACGACAGCAATGCGCACCTCGAAGGGCTTCTGCACGGACTGGGGCTGTCGCAGACTGCTTCCTTCGTCGCGGCACCCTACCTCGCGTCGGGGCAGCTGGTCCGCGTGCTGCCGGAGTGGTCGTGCCCCTCGATCCCCGTGCACGTGGTGTACCCGCCCAACCGGCATCTGAGCGGCAAGGTGCGGGCCTTCGTCGATTGGGCAGTGGAGCTGTTCACCCATCTTCCGCAGTCCTGAAGGCGGACGCGGTGCGGACACAGGCGACGCGGCACGATGGCGCGTGACCGCGGGCGCTTTCAGCGCTCGGTCACTCCGGCGCCCTGGCCGGCCGGCGACGTCACGGGATCGTAGAAGCCGCGCAGCAGATGCCGGATGAACTTCGTCGTCCAGGCCGGCTGCGGATAGAACGCCGCAGCGCCCGGGCCCCGGACGCTGACCGTGCCGTCCTCCTGCAGCTGCACGTCATAGCCTTGCGGGTCGCGCCCGTGGAATCTCAGGATGCTCTTGAGAAGGGCGGTGTGCGACGACATGCTTCTTTGTACCTGCGGGCACGCGCCCCGGTTGCCGGTCGACACGCATCAGGCGTTCAGGCGTTCGCCCACCGCGGGATAGGACGGCCCCTACGAGGCCGCACCGCGGGCGACGTGCCGGCCAACGGCGGGAACACACCATCTTGCGGGCCTGCGGTGGGCGCGAAGCGCCCATCGAGTGGCCGGGGCCGCCCGCGCGCGATCCGTCAGTGGGCGGCGCCGGGACTTCCGGCGCCCGCGTACTTGCGCGCGCAGAGGTCCCGCAGGATCCGCAAGGCCGCCCTGTGCTTGGCGTGCAGGGCAACGGTGCGGGTGCGGGGAGCCTTGGCCTCGTGCTTGCGCCAGAGTTCCTCCATCAGCTCGAAGCGGCTGATGAGGACTTCGACCCAGCAGACCTGCACGCTGGGCAGGCAGGTGGCGAAGGCACGGATCGCGTCGAACTGCGCGGCGTTGCGGGCGTAGAGCGCCTCGTCGTCGGCCGCCCGCATCAGCCGGTCCAGATCCGGCTCATAGGCATCCAGTTCCGCCAGCAGCTGCACGGCGACTGCCTTGAGCTCGACAGTGGACGAAGGGCGCATCGGTCTGTTTCCTCGCACGCAACTCTAGCAGCCGAGGGCAGACATGCAGAGCCACATCGGTGGTGGCGCCACGGCCTGCCGCTGCTGCGCGGATCACGTCAGGTCGCCAGGGCGCGTGCTGCGGCCCTGACTGAGGTAGGGCTCGATGCTGCCCGAGCCGTGGCCGCTGCGCGAGCCGGCCGGTCGCAGGTCGGCCGTCGGCTGCCCGCGCACCCGCAGCAGCACCGGGGCGCCCCAGGTCCGCAGCAGCCGGGCGATCAGGCCGTGGGAGGGCGCTGCCTCCTGCTGATTCGTTGTCGTGCTGGTGGCGTGCTTGCGATCCACAGCCGGTCCTCCCATCCGTTCCTCGAATGGCTGAGCTTGGCCGCGCATCGGCGGCAATGCAAGGCGGCAGTTGCAACACCCGTAACGGCGTGAGCGCTACCGCCCCTCATCGTCGGCCAGCCAGCGCAGGCCGGGTCGCAGCTCCTCCAGCAGCCGGTACCCGGTCGATGCCATGCCCAGGCTGCGGTACGTGGCCAGCGCGACCTGGTTGTCCTGCTCGACGTAGAGCCGCAGTCCGCAGACATCGGGCTCGTCCGCGGCGCGTGCATGGATCGCCCGGTGCAGCGCACGGAAGACGCCCTGGCGCCGGCTGGCCGGCTGCACATACACGCTCTGGATCCACCAGAAGCGGCCGTCGCGCCAGTCGCTCCACTCGCTGGTCACCATCGCCGAGCCGACCACCTGCCCGGCTGCCTCGGCCACGAGATAGAAGCCCAGGGCCGGCGTCGCCAGCAGGCGGCGCACACCGCGCCCGACGACGTCCGGGCGCAGGCGGCGGTGCTCGGTCTCCAGGGCCATCGCCACGTTGAAGGCGGCCAGCGTGTCGGCATCGGCAGCGGTGGCCGGGCGGATGGTGACGGACATGCCCCGGATCATAGGGACGGCCGCCGCCACCATCGCGTCAGGTTCTGCGCCGCCCAGCGCAACTGGGACCCGGTGGGCAGCAACATGCCGGTAGCGGACGAGGCCGACGATGGCACGCCCGTGTCCGTGTCGGCGCTCGTGGCGCACCACGACGTCGGGCGCGAGACCGATCCGCCGCGCGTCTGAAGGGCGCCGCGGCGCTGCACAATCGACGCATGCTGCTGGATGCCTCGCTGCGAGAGACCGTGGTGCGCAACCTCGCCGCGTTCCAGGTGCACCGTGCCGACACCGGCCAGCACCGGCCGGCTGCAGTCGCCGTGGCGCTGGTGGAGGAAGGACCGGGTGCCGCGCTGGCCGGCATCGCGGCGCCGGTCGGCTGGAGCCGGGAGGCCGCCCTGCTCCTGACCCGGCGGGCGGCCACCCTCAGCAACCATGCCGGCCAGTGGGCGCTGCCCGGCGGGCGGGTGGACGAGGGCGAGAGCGCCGAGGCGGCGGCCCTGCGGGAACTGGCCGAGGAGGTCGCGCTGGAGATCGATCCCTCGCAGGTGCTCGGGCGCCTCGACGACTACGTCACCCGCTCGGGGTTCGTGATCACGCCGGTGGTGGTGTGGGCCGGTGCGGCGCGCGCGCCGGTGCCCCATCCGGCCGAGGTGGCCAGCATCCACCGCATCCCGGTTCGCGAATTCATGCGCCAGGACGCGCCGTTGCTGGAGCCCTCCGAGGAGCCCTCCCGGCAGATCCTGCGCATGCCGGTGGGCGACGGCTGGATCGCGGCGCCCACCGCGGCGGTGCTGTACCAGTTCCGCGAGGTCTGCATCGCGGGGCGCGACACGCGCGTCGGGCACTACGACCAGCCGCTGTTCGCGCGCCGGTGACCGGCGCGCGCCCGCTCAGCGCGCGAACGAACCGTCGGCGCGGATCATGGTCAGCGCGACGAAGCGCGAACCAAGGTTGCTCTGCTTGCCGTAGGTGATGGAGAAGCCGCCCATGTCTTCGTTGTTCAGGCTTTCGAGGGTGGCGATCAGCTTGGCGCGGGTGAGCGGCGGCGGCGTCTTCTGGAGCGCGGTGGCCACCACCTTGGCGTTCAGGAAGCCTTCCATGCTGTTGTAGCTGGGCTTGCTCTCGTCCAGCTTGGCCATGGTGGCCTGGTACTCCTTGACGACCGGGTTGCCCAGTTCGGTGAACGGATAGGGCACGACCTGGCTGACGATCACGCCCGCCGATGCTTCCTTCAGTTCGGCGTGCAGTCCCGAGGCGACGCTCGTCACGATGAACTGCGGGCGCGAGCCCTTGGCGCGGATGCCGTTGATCAGCGCCGCGGCCGGCTTGGCCTGGCCGAAGTAGAAGACGGCCTGCGCATTCGAGGCGGCGATCACCTCGACGGCCTTGGCGACGTCCACCGTGCCGCGCGGCACCGGCGCGATGGCCACCGGGGCGCCGCCGCGCTTCTTGATCGCGACGTTCATCGCGTCGAGCGATTCCTTGCCGAAGGCATCGTCCTGGTAGGCGGCCGCGATGCGGGTGACGCCGATGGTCCAGGCGTGGTTGACGGCCGCCTCGACCTCGTCGGTCGTGCTGGCGCGCACGTGAAAGAGGTTGGGAACGTGGGGGTCGCGCAGCGACTTGGCGCCCGAGGTGTTGCCGATCTCGGCGATGCCGGCGGCCTGGATGACCGGGATGATCTTCTGCACGTTGGCCGTGCCGCGATAGCCGACCAGGGCCAGCACGTTCCTGTCGATCAGCTCCTTGGTGTTCTCCACCGTCTTGTCCGGATTGAACGCGTCGTCCATGCTGACCAGCTTGATCTTCTCGCCGCGGATGCCGCCCTTGCGGTTGAGCTCATCGAAATAGGCGTTCATGCCGCGCAGGTAGTCCTTGGTGACGGCCTGCGAGATGCCGGTGAGGTCGCCGGAGTGGCCGAGCACGATGTCGGCGGCGGCGGAGAGGGGCGCGAGGGCAACCAGCCAGGCCAGCGCGCCGGCGGCGCAGGCCACAGTGGATCGGGTCATTCCGGGGTCCTTCCTTGGTGATGCGGTGGCTCGCCAAATGGCAGCGGCCAGTCCGTTTCACAATGTAACGATCGGCCGTCCGAATGGGAATGCGCTGGAGGGTCCGAATCCCCACCGTTGTGGCGCTGCGCGGACAAGGGGTTTCCCGGATGGCCGCTGGACGAACTCTCGTGCATCGCGCGAGCCAACAGGTGGTCCGCGAGCACTGAGCCGCGACAGTGGGCCGCCGCTGTCGCGGCCTCGGGACATTCGGGCATTGCTGGCGTCCGCTGGTTTCGGCGCCCGTCATCCACCTGGCGCAGCCCGGTCCCGGAAGAGCCCTGCGCCCCAAATTTGTTACGCGTTCGCACTGACGCTTGACCCGCGGGATTCGAAATCAGCGCAGATGTCAGCGGACACTCTTGCTGGTTGCTGCGCCTGTAGTCGTTTCGCGGCGGGGAACCTTGGACTGCCGGGACCAGGGTATCCCCCAATCTCAAGTTTCAATCTTTTCTCTTGTTTACTTGAGTTACGACTGGTAACGTTCAGTCACTCAAGCAATCGGGGCTGGTTTTTCCGGAAGCTCGGCACGGACGCGGTGCCCGCGGTTGCGAGTTGCCCGCCGTTGTGTCTGCCCGCGCCCGTCCGAGCCTGAACCGAACCAAGACTGGAGTTTTCGATGAAAGCCAAACACGTTGCTCTGACGCTGATCGCCACCGCGACCCTGCTGGCATCCGCCTGGGGTGCGCCCGGCGAGCCCGATCCGTACCAGCAGGCCGTCGTGCAGCACCAGCGCGGCGAGTTCGCCGAAGCCTACGGCCGTTTCATCGCGCTGGCGAACGCCGGCGATCCGGACGCCGCCCGCGCCAGCCTGTTCATGCTGCGCTACGGCCCCGACCTGTACGGCTCGCACTGGGATGCGATGCCGCAGGAGATCGCCCGCTGGGAAAGTCTGGCCGCCAGCGCCAAGGGCCGCCCCGTTCCGTCGTTCCAGCCAGTCGCGACCAAGTAAGGGCAGCGGCCGGCGCCCTGCCGGGCCATCGATCTTCCAACCGTCCTTGCCGGAACGCGCCGCATGCGGCGCGTTCTGCCTCGTCCGCACGGGCGGCAGGGCGGCACGACGCGTCCTGCCTCACGGCACCCGCCGGATCCGCACGTCGAGGCAGCCCTGGTTGTTGCCGTAGCGCCCCCACCAGTCGTTGGCGAACAGCAGCAACTCCTGGGGCTGGGTGGCGACGAGGCGGGCCGACCAGCCGACCGCGAACGCCGTCGCCGTGGACGGGCCCTCGCTCCCCACCAGCGAGTAGATCGGCAGCCCCGGCGCACGGGCCCGGCGCTGCGCCAGCGGGGCGCTCCAGCGTGCGATCCCGCGCCAGCCGGTGGCCAGGTCCGACGGCACCCACCAGTCGACCCATGGCTCGAGCACCTCGGCCACGGTGAGGTCGTAGCGGCCGCCTGGCTCCAGCAGCACGCCGGTGCCGTTCCATTCGCAAAGGGCATCGACGCGGACCGTCCGTTCACCCGCGGGCAGCACCGTCGCGGCGGCCGGCGGGCCCTGCAGGCAGGCAGCGGCGCCCGCGGGGCGGAGGGCGCAGCGCCCGACCGGCACCGGCGGCGCGTGGCTGCAGCCCGCGGCGGTCGCCACCGCCACCAGCAGAGCCGTCGGACCGGCTCGGAACCTGCCGTCGCGCCTTGCGGACATGGGACCTCCTGTGTCCGCCGAATGTAACGTCGGCGCGTGGGCCCTTGCGTGCACCGCGTCCGGCGCCAGATGGCCCGGACGCGGCGCCACTCCGGGCCGCATTCACGAGGAACCCGCCATGTGGAAACGTGTGACCGTGTTGTGGACCGTCCTGCGCGGAGACGCGCGGCAGCTGTGGTTCGCGCTGCGCCATCCGGCCGCGCCCGGTTGGCTCAAGCTCGGCACGGCCCTGATCGCGCTCTACCTCGTGTCGCCGATCGACCTGATTCCCGATTTCATCCCGGGCCTGGGCGTGCTCGACGACCTGATCGTCGTCCCCTTCGCGATCCGATGGCTGCTGCGACGGCTGCCGCCGGAGCTCAAGGGCACGGCTGGTCGCCGCTGAACGGGCGCTGCGGGAGCCGGGCGGCCCTCGCCTCCCGGCCATCGAGAAGTCAGTGGTCTAGGCCAGCCGCAGCCTGGCGTCGGCCAGCGCATGCTGGGCGAGGGCGAACTCGTGGTGCCGCACGTGCCACACCGCCGCTTCGACCAGGAAGCGCACCTGCAAGCCGCCGGCCATCGAGCCCGCCAGCGCCGTGCGCGCGGCGCGCACGGCGGTGAGCGCCGCAGACTCGTGGTCGCAGTAGAGCTCGACCTGTGCGGAGCGCAGGGCCCGCAGCGCGATGTCGATCGGATCGGGCAGGCCGACACCACCGGGGGGTGCGGTGGGCTGGATCGGGCGAGATGTCATGCGAAGCTCCTTGGTCGCGGTCGAGGCACGTGGACGGCACGCCCTCCCGGGTCCAGTGTAGGGAGCCACCGCCGGCTTGCAAGCGGGGCAGCCGGGCAGGCATGGCCCGGCGCCATGCCCGACCACGCCAGCGGCCGGCGCGGGCCGCACGCAGGGCCGGGCAGGCGCCGCGGTCAGGCGGACTCGATGCGCACGAAGCGCGGCTGCAGCCGGCCGTCGACCTCGATCTGCTCGAAGAACATGGCGTGCGGCCGCACCCAGCAGGCCGCGCCGGGATGGATCGGCCGGTACACCACCAGCGCCTCGAGCGTCTCGCTGTGGCGGGCCACCCCGAGCACCTCGTACTCACCCCCCTTGTAGTGGCGGTAGCGCCCGGTCGGCGTGGGAGGAAGCGGCTGCAAGGCGGTCATGCGCGGGGACGCAGCAGTTCGACCACGGCGCCGTCGCACAACCCGGCGCGCCAGCCGGTGCGGCCCTGGAACGCCGCGCCGGGGGGCAGCAGGCGCACCAGGCTCGCCGGCACGGCCGTCGGCCAGCCTTCCTCGCGGGCCATCGCGCGCAGCCCCTGCGCCTGCTGCAGCGTCGCGCCGGGCACCGCTTTGAGCCCCGCGTCGCCATGCAGCGGGTCCTGCAGGCGCAGCAGCGACACCGGGCCCGCGCTCAGCCCGATCGCCAGCTGGTAGGCCTCCCAGGCGCTGTCGCCACCGAGCAGGTTGGCGGTCGCCGACACCAGCGCGAAGGTGCCGCGCAGCGCGCTCGGCACGTTGGGCCGGCCGTGTTCGTCGGGTGCGAAGACACCGACGATGTCGTGGCCGTGGTGCAGCACGTGCTTGGCGCCGAACAGGTACAGCGCGTCGCTCGCCGCTTCGTGGCTGCGCTTGAGGAGGTCGGCCAGGTTGGGGCGGTCGGCGCCCTCGCGCTCGACCAGGGTGAAGAGGTCGGCCACGACGACCACGGCCGGGTCGATCACGATCTCGCGCCCGGCCTCGACGTCGGTCTTCCACTTGCCGTTGATCTCCTGCAGCAGCTGCGTCTCGTACTTGGCCGCCAGCACCTCGCGCTGGTGCTCCAGCGCCGCATCCATGTCCTGCATCAGCGTGCCGGCGATCGCCTCGTACTGGGTCTTGCGCCGCTGCAGCAGGGAGTCGACCGCCTCGATCAGCTCGGGCGGCCGGAACGGCTTGGGCAGGTAGTCGTCGGCGCCGGCGTTCATCCCGGTGCGCATCTGCGCCCGCTCCGACAGCGAGGTGAGCAGGATGACCGGCGTCGTGCAGATCGAGGGCTCGCGGCGCACGGCGGCCACCAGCTGGTAGCCGTTCATGCCCGGCATCAGCACGTCGCAGACGATGAGCTCGGGAGGCTTCTCCAGCGCGAGCCGCAGGCCCTCTTGGCCATCCGGCGCCTCGCGCACGGCATGCCCCGACTCGCCCAGCACCATGGCGGCATAGGCCCGCTGGTGCGGGTCGTCCTCGATGAGCAGGATGGCGGCCACTCCCTGGATTATCGGACGCGCCCTTCGAGGCCTCGGTGCACGCCCGACCGTAAGGCCCTTAGGTGAATGCCCTAGGGCAGGCGGACGCGATTCCCTAAACGGCGGCCCGTGCGCAGGCCGAGACTGTCTGCATGACGACCCGCGACGGAACTGGTGCGAACCATGCCGCGCCTTGCTGACACCCTGGCCCGCTGGGCCCGGCGCACGAGCACGTCCTTCTCCGAGCTGCTGTCGGAGACGCCGGCCGAGACGATGCCGCCGGCCACGGGCGCGGAGCCGATCTACCGCCTGCGGCAGTGGCCCTCGCTGTCGCCTTCCCTGCGCACCGCCGACGTGCTGCGGCTGCTCTCGCGCATGGGCACGCGCCCGGTCAACCGCAGCTGGATGCTGAACCACTCGGGCCTGGAAGCCCGGCGCGTCGACCTGCTGCTGCGCCAGCTGCGGGCCCAGGACGCGCTCGAGGTGATCGACCCTTCCGCCTTCGCCAGCGAGAGCTACGCGCCGCGCTGAGGCGCCGGCCGGCGGTTCAGACGCGCTCTTCGCCGGTGGGTGCCGGCGTCGCCCGCAGCGCCAGCACCTTGTCGATCCGGCGGCCGTCCAGGTCGACCACCTCGAACAGCCAGTCGCCGCATTCGATGCGCTCGCCAACGCTCGGCAGGTGGCCGGAGACCGCCAGCAGCAGGCCCGCCACCGTGTTGTAGCGGCCCCGCTCTTCCTCGGGCAGCTCCCGGATGTCCAGGCGCACCTTCAGCTCGTCGACCGGCATCAGGCCGTCGAGGAGCCAGGAGCCATCCTCGCGGGGCGTCGCCCAGGCCTCGGCCTGGGCCTCGGGCCACAGCTCGCCGGTGATGGCCTCCAGCAGGTCGCGCGGCGTGATCAGCCCCTGCACGACCCCGTACTCGTCGACCACGAACACCAGCCGCTGCGCCTGCCGGCGGAACTGCTCGAGCAGCTCCATGCCGGTCAGCGTCTCGGGCACGAACGCGGCCGGCACCACGTGCGGCAGCAGCGGCCCCTCGTGCTGCAGACCGAGTGCGAGCAGCCGCGCCACATTGACCACGCCCACCACGTCGTCGAGCGAGCCGCGGCAGACCGGGTACCACGAATGCGCGCCGCCCTGCCCCACCTGCTGCAGGCCCGCGGCCACCGTGCTGCTGGCGTCGAGCCACTCGATGTCCGAGCGCGGCACCATCATCGAGGTGAGCGCACGGTCGTCGAGGCGGAACACGTTCTGCACCATCTGGTGCTCCTGCGCCTCGATCACGCCGGCGTCCACGCCCTCCTCGAGGCTGTGGGCGATCTCCTCCTGCGTCATGCCGCGCGCCTGCGCGGTGTCGATGCGCAGCATCTTCAGGACCGCCTGCGTGGTGGCGGACAGCAGCAGGACGAAGGGGCCGGCCACGCGCGCCAGCCAGGCCATGGGCCGCGAGATCCAGCGCGAGACGTTCTCCGGGTAGAGCTGGCCGATGCGCTTGGGCACCAGCTCGCCGAAGATGATGGTCACGAAGGTGATCGTGGCCACCACGATCGCGGTGGCCGCGATGGCCGCCACGCCGGGCGTGATGCTCCAGGTCTGCAGCCAGGCCGCGAGCCTGGCGCTGAAGGCGGCCTCGCCGACGATGCCGTTGAGCACGCCGATGGAGGTGATGCCCACCTGCACGGTGGAGAGGAACTGGGTCGGATGGTCCAGGAGGCGCAGCGCCGTCGCGGCGCCCTTGTCGCCGTCCTCCGCCATCGCGATCAGCCGGCCCTTGCGGCTGGAAGCCAGTGCGAGCTCGGACATCGCGAACACGCCGTTGAGGAGCGTCAACAGCGCGATCAGCAGAAAATCCATGGCTTGGGGGAAGGTTTCGACACGATGGCACTGTATCTGATCGGTGATGTGCAAGGCTGCGACGGCGCGCTGGGCCGGCTGCTGGAGAAGGTGGGTTTCTCCGCGAGCCGCGACCATGCGGTGCTGCTGGGCGACCTGGTCAACCGCGGGCCGGCGTCGGCCGCCGTGCTGCGCCGCGCGATGGCACTGGGGGGCAGTGCGACCTGCCTGCTCGGCAACCACGACCTCAGCCTGCTCGCGGTGGCGCACGGCGTGCGGGCCGCGCATCGCAACGACACCCTGGCGTCGGTGCTGCAGGCGCCCGACCGCCAGGTCCTGCTCGACTGGCTGCGCCACCGCCCGCTGGCGGTCCACGCGCACGGCCTGCTGATGGTGCACGGCGGCGTGCTGCCGCAATGGGACGTGCCGCAGGTGCTGCGCCTGGCGGCCGAGGTCGAAGCGGTGCTGCGCGGGCCCGAGCCCGCCTCGTTCCTGCGGCAGATGTACGGCAACGAGCCCGCCCGGTGGAGCGACGCCCTGCAGGGAGCCGACCGGTTGCGCGCCATCGTGAACGCGCTGACCCGGCTGCGGTTCTGCACCGTGGACGGCGCAATGGACCTGAAGGCCGGGGGCGCACCGGCAGCGGCACCGGCGGGCACCGTGGCCTGGTTCGACGTGCCGGGCCGCGCGAGCGCGGGCACGCCCATCGCGTTCGGACACTGGTCCCAGCTGGGGCTGCTGCTGCGGCCCGACGTGATCGCGCTGGACACGGGGTGCGTCTGGGGCGGCTGCCTCAGCGCCCTGCGCTACGACCCGGTGACGGGATCGCGCGAGGTCATCCAGGTGGCGTGCGAACAGGCGCAGGCACCGGGCGAGTGACGGGCGCCTGGCGCGCCGGCCCTCTGCCCTTCAGGCACACGGGCAGGCCCGTCCCGGAACCGCGCCAGCGCCGACCCGGCGCCACGCCTGGCGTCAGCTCGCCGACTTGAACAGCGCGGCGACCTTGCGCTTGGGCTTGATGTTGGCCGAGACGCGGCTGGTCGCGGGCTTGGCGCCGCCTTCCCAGGCCGGCTTGACCTCGCCTTCGGGCGCCTCGTAGGGCTGGTCGAAGAACGGATCGCGCGGTGCCGCGGCGGGCGCGGGGCGCGATTCCCGGACCGGGCGCGGTGCCCGCTCGCGGTCCCGGCCGGCGTCCAGCGCGTCGCGCGGGTCACCGACTTCGCCCTGCTCGCGCCAGGCGCGGCGGCCGTCGTTGATGCGGCCACGCGGGCGCTCGTCTTCGTACTCGAGCGCCTCGAGGTCGATCTTCTTCTTGAGCAGCTTCTCCAGGTCGGCCACCAGCCGGGCGTCGCTGCCCGAGACCAGGGTCACGGCCAGGCCGGAGGCGCCGGCGCGCCCGGTGCGGCCGATCCGGTGGACGTAATCCTCCGGGTTGAACGGCACGTCGAAGTTGAAGACCGCCGGCACGTCCTTGATGTCCAGGCCGCGCGCCGCCACGTCGGTGGCGACCAGCAGGTCGACCTCGCCCGCCTTGAAGGCGGCCAGTGCCTTGAGCCGTTCGTCCTGGCTCTTGTCGCCGTGCAGCGCCGTCGTCTTGAGCCCCTCGCGCTCCAGCGACCGGGCCAGCCGCGCGCAGCCCAGCTTGCTGTTGACGAACACGAAGGCCTGGCGGATGCCGCGCTGGCGCACGATCTGCTTGACCGCGCGGCGCTTGTCGTCGTCCGTCACGCTGTAGAAATGCTGCTCGACGGTGGACGCCGTGGCGTTCGGCCGCGCCACCTCGATCGTCACCGGATCCTGCAGGTAGCTGGAAGCCAGCCGCTTGATCTCCGGCGAGAACGTGGCCGAGAACAGCAGCGTCGTCCGCTGCTTGGGCAGGTACGACAGGATGCGCTGCAGGTCGGGTAGGAAGCCGATGTCCAGCATGCGGTCGGCCTCGTCGAGCACGACGTACTCGACCTGGTTGAGCACCGCGTTCTTGGCCTCGATGTGGTCCAGCAGGCGACCGGGGGTGGCCACCAGGACCTCGACACCACGCTTGAGCTCCAGCGTCTGCGGCTTCATGTCCATCCCGCCGAAGACGACGGCACTGCGCAGGTTGGTGTGCTTGGCGTAGAGCTTGATCTGCTGGGCGACCTGGTCGGCCAGCTCGCGGGTGGGCAGCAGCACCAGCGCGCGCACCGGGTGCCGGGCGGGCGAGGTGGAGGCGTTTTCGTGCTTGAGCAGGCGGTGCAGCAGCGGCAGCGAGAACGCCGCCGTCTTGCCGGTGCCGGTCTGCGCGGCGCCCATCACGTCCTTGCCGGTCAGCACGACCGGGATGGCCTGTGCCTGGATGGGGGTCATCTGCTCGTAGCCCATCTCGGCCACGGCTCGTGCCAGCGGCTCAGCCAGCGACAGGTTGGAGAAGGATGCGCTCATGTCAACCCGGGATTGTCGCACTTGGCGCCGCGGCGGTCCTGGCGACCGCCAGCAGCCCCACGGCGGAGCCCGCCATGCCGGCCGGCGGCGGCCCGGGGGCACGGACGCGGCAGCGCCGAACGCCAGTCCCCCCGCGCTCGACCGGGCGGCTACAAGGCCGCGGCCCGGAAGGTGTCGCAGGCCTGGACGCTGCCGCTGCGCCAGCCGTTGGTGAACCAGCGCTGGCGCTGCGCGCTGCTGCCGTGGGTGAAGCTCTCGGGCACCACTGCGCGGCCCGCGGACCGCTGCAGCGTGTCGTCCCCGATGCGCGCGGCCGCATTGATGGCCGATTCGATGTCGCCCGGATCCAGCCACTGCTTGGACTGCTGGGAGTAGTGGGCCCACACGCCCGCGAAGCAGTCGGCCTGCAGTTCCAGCCGCACGCTCATGGCGTTGGCCTGCTGCTGCGTGCTGCGGGCGCGCAGCTGATCGACCCGGTCGGTGATGCCGAGCAGGTGCTGCACGTGGTGCCCGACCTCGTGGGCGATCACGTACGCCTGCGCGAACTCGCCGGGCGCGCCGAGCTGGTCGCGCAGCGTCCGGTAGAAGCCCAGGTCGATGTAGACCTTCTGGTCGGCTGGACAGTAGAACGGCCCCATGGCCGACTGGCCGGCCCCGCAGCCGGTGCGGATGCCGCCGCTGAACAGGGCCAGCTTGGGTTCGCGGTACGTGGCCCCGCCCTGGGCGAAGACCTGCCGCCAGACGTCCTCGGTGTCCGCCAGGACGGTGGAGACGAAGCGCGCCGAGCGGTCCTGCGCCGGCGGCGCGTGGGCGGGCGCCTGCTGCTGCACCGGCGCCGGCCCGCCGCTGAGCAGGCCCAGGATCGTCAGCGGGTTGATGCCGAAGATGGCGCCGCCCACCAGGGCGATCACGAGGGTGCCGATGCCGATGCTGCGTCCCCCGAGGCCGAAGCCCCCACCCCCGCCGCCGTGGCCGCGGTAGTCCTCGACGTTGTCGGATTCGCGATTGCCTTCCCACCGCATGGCACACCCTTCCTGTACAGTGCCCGAATGCTAAGCGCACCCGCGGCGCGGACTGTCGGCCAACCCCGCATCCTCGTCACCGGTTTCGACCCGTTCGGCGGGCAACCGGTCAACCCCAGCTGGCTCGCCGCCCAGGCACTCGACGGCCTCGACATCGAGGGCCACCGGGTCGTGTCGGCCCAGCTGCCCACCCGTTTCGCCAGCGCCCTGCCGTGCCTGCAGGAGCTGCTGGCCGGCGTGCGGCCCTCGCTGGTGCTGTGCACCGGGCAGGCCGGCGGCCGCTCGGCGATCTCGTTCGAGCGGGTCGCCATCAACGTCAACGACGCGCGCATCCCCGACAACGGCGGCGAGCAGCCGATCGACACTCCGGTCATCGAAGGCGGTCCCGCGGCGTACTTCAGCACCCTGCCCATCAAGGCCATGATGGCCGCGCTGCTGGGCGAAGGCATCCGGGCCGACGTGTCGCAGAGCGCCGGCACCTTCGTGTGCAACCACGTGTTCTACGGCCTGATGCACCTGCTGGCCACCGACCCGCGCTGGGCCGGTGTGCGCGGGGGCATGGTGCACGTGCCCTGGCTGCCACAGCAGGGCCAGCCCTCGATGACCCAGGAGCAGGTGGTGCACGGCCTGCAGGTCGCGCTGCGCTGCGCGGTGCGCACGCGGGCCGACCTGCGGCTGCAGGCCGGCGCGATCAGCTGACCTCGTCCGGCACAGGGGCGCGCGCCGCGCCGGCCCATTGCGCCGGGGGCAGAGCCTAGAATCGGACGGTGGCCATCCTCAACGCCGACCTGCACTGCCACTCCGTGGTCTCCGACGGCACGCTCACGCCCGAGGCGCTCGCGGCGCGCGCCGCCGCCAATGGCGTCGAGCTGTGGGCGCTGACCGACCACGACGAGATCGGCGGCCAGCACCGCGCCGCCGCGGCCGCGCGCGAGCACGGGATGAAGTACCTCACCGGCACCGAGATCTCGGTCACCTTCGCCGGCGAGACCGTGCATATCGTCGGGCTGGGCTTCGACCCCGACGATCCGCAGATGCGCGAAGGCCTGCTTGCCACCCGTGGCGGCCGCGGCGCCCGCGCCCACGAGATGGCCGCCCAGCTGGCGCAGGTCGGCATCCAGGGCGCCTACGAAGGCGCGCTCCGGTACGTCGGCAATCCCGAGCTGATCTCGCGCACCCACTTCGCCCGGTTCCTGGTCGAGGCCGGCTTCTGCAAGGACACCAGCGAGGTGTTCCGCAAGTACCTCACGGAAGGCAAGCCCGGCTACGTTCCGCATCGCTGGGCGTCGCTCAGGGACGCGGTGCAGTGGATCACGCGTTCCGGCGGCATGGCCGTGGTCGCCCATCCGGCGCGCTACCGCTTCACGCCGAACGAGGAGTACGCCCTGTTCTCCGAGTTCAAGGCCCACGGCGGCCAGGCCGTCGAGGTGGTCACCGGCAGCCACACGGCTGCCGAGTACGTGCGGTACGCCGCCACCGCCAAGGAGTTCGGCCTGGCGGCCTCGCGCGGCAGCGACTTCCACAGCCCCGACGAGAGCCACACCGACCTGGGCCGGCTGCCCTACCTGCCGGGCGAGCTGACCCCGGTCTGGGAACTGCTGGCCGACCGCCTCCGGTGACCGTGCCGGCGCGTGCGGCACGCGGTGCCCGCTCCGAGTTGCTGGGCATCGGCCTGGTGCTGGTGGCCGCGGCCTGCTTCTCCACGCTGGACACCACCACCAAGCTGGTGAGCGCTTCGGTGCCGCTGCTCATGGCCCTGTGGTTCCGCTACGCGTTCCAGGCGCTGGCCACCACCGCCGTCGTGCTGCCCTGGCGCGGCCTCGCCGTGCTGCGCACGCGGCACCTGCCGTTCCAGTGCCTGCGCGGCGCGCTGCTGCTGGTCAGCAGCCTGCTTGCGTTTGCCAGCCTGCGCGTGATGCCGGTGGGCGAGTTCACCGCCATCGTGATGATGGGGCCCTTGGCCGTGACGCTGCTGGCGGCCACGGTGCTGAAGGAACACGTGTCGGGCCTGCGCTGGACGCTGGTGGCGGGCGGCTTCGCCGGCACCCTGGTGATCATCCGCCCGGGTGGGGAGAGCTTCAGCTGGGCGACGCTGCTGCCGCTCGGGCTCGTGGCCAGCAACGCCTGGTTCCAGGTGCTCACCAGCAAGCTGGCGCGCACCGAGGACCCGGTGACCATGCACCTGTACACCGGCTGGGTCGGCACGCTGGTGGCGTCGGTGACGCTGCCGATGGTCTGGACCCCGCTGCAGGATCCCTGGCTGTGGGCCGGCCTGTGCTTCATGGGCCTGATGGGCACGGTCGGGCACTTCCTGCTGATCCTCGCCTTCCGCAACGCACCCGCCGCGACGCTGACGCCGTACCTGTATTCGCAGATCGCCTTCTCGATGCTGGGCGGCTGGCTCGTGTTCTCGCACATGCCGGACCACTGGTCGCAGCTGGGCATGGGGCTGATCGCCCTGTGCGGCGCCGGCGGCGCCTGGCTCACCGTGCGCGAGGCACGCAACGTGCCCCGCACCGCCCAAGTCTGAACCGCCATGGCCCAGTACTTCGAACTCCATCCCGACAATCCGCAGCAGCGGCTGCTCAAGCAGGCGGTCGCCCTGCTGGAGCAGGGCGGCATCCTGGCGGTGCCCACCGACTCGAGCTACGCGCTGGCCTGCCACCTCGACGACAAGACCGCCGCCGACCGGCTGCGCCAGCTGCGCCGGGTCGACGAGAAGCACCACCTCACGCTGCTGTGCCGTGACCTGAGCGAGCTGGCGAACTATGCCCGCGTCGACAACCGCCAGTACCGGCTCCTCAAGCTGGGCACGCCGGGGCCGTATGCCTTCATCCTCGAAGCCACGCGCGAGGTGCCCCGGCGCGTGAGCCACCCGCAACGCAAGACCATCGGGCTGCGCGTGCCCGACCACCCGGTGCTGCAGCAACTGCTGGAGCTGCACGGCGGTCCGCTGCTGGCCACCACCCTGATCCCGCCCGGCGAGAGCGACCCGTTGAACGACCCCGAGGAGATCCGGCGCCGCTGGCAGCACCAGATCGAGGGCGTGATCGCGGCCGGCGCCTGCCCGCTGGAGCCGACCACGGTGGTCGACCTCACCGCGATGGGCACGGGAGGGGACGCGGTCGTGACGCGCCTGGGCCGCGGCGATCCGCAGCGGCTGGGACTGTAGCCGCCGGGGCTGGCCCGCCAGAGTCCCGGCGCCGGCAGGTGGCAGCCGGGGCCGGCGGCGCCCGGCCACATCCCCTCTGAGACAATCCCGGCGGTGGACCTCAACAACCTCATTCAGACCGTCCTGATCTACGCGCTGCCGGTGCTCTTCGCGATCACCGTGCACGAGGCGGCGCACGGCTACGTCGCCCGCTACCTGGGCGACAACACCGCCTACATGATGGGCCGCGTCACGCTCAACCCCCTCAAGCACATCGATCCGATCGGCACGATCGCGATGCCGCTGCTGCTGTACTTCGCGACCTCCGGCGCCTTCCTGTTCGGCTACGCCAAGCCGGTGCCGGTCAACTTCGGCCACCTTCGCCGCCCCAAGCGCGACATGGTGTGGGTGGCGCTGGCCGGGCCGGCCTCCAACTTCATCCAGGCCATCCTGTGGGCCGTGGTCTTCACCGTGCTGGTCGCAGCCGACGTGAACGAGCGCTTCTTCCTCGAGATGGCCAAGGCCGGCGTGCTGGTGAACCTGGTGATGTGGGCGTTCAACCTGTTCCCGCTGCCGCCGCTGGACGGCGGCCGGGTCCTCACCGGGCTGCTGCCACGCCGCGCGGCCTACACCTTCAGCCGGATCGAGCCCTGGGGCTTCTTCATCGTCATGGGCCTGGTGATCGCCGGGATCGTCGGCAACCTGTGGCTGCGTCCGCTGATCGACGTCGGCTACTCCGTCCTCGGCGTGCTCCTGTCCCCGCTCAAGACGCTGCTCTCCTGACCGTCATGTCCACTCCCGTCGTCCGCTTCCTCACCGGCATCACCACCACCGGCACGCCCCACCTGGGCAACTACGTCGGCGCCATCCGCCCCGCGGTGCGCGCCAGCCGCCGCCCCGGCACCGAGAACTTCTACTTCCTGGCCGACTACCACGCGCTGATCAAGTGTGACGAGCCCGCCCGCATCCAGCGCTCCACGCTGGAGATCGCGGCCTGCTGGCTGGCCGCCGGCCTCGATCCGGAGCAGGTGTTCTTCTACCGCCAGTCCGACATCCCGGAGATTCCCGAGCTGACCTGGCTGCTCACCTGCGTCACCGGCAAGGGGCTGCTGAACCGGGCGCACGCCTACAAGGCCTCGACCGACAAGAACCTGGCCGCCGGCCGCGATCCCGACGCCGACGTCACCGCCGGCCTCTTCATGTACCCGGTGCTGATGGCCGCGGACATCGTCCTGTTCAACGCGCACCGCATCCCGGTGGGCCGCGACCAGATCCAGCACATCGAGATGGCGCGCGACATGGCCGCCAGCTTCAACCACCTGTACGGCGAGCGCTTCGTGCTGCCCGAGGCGGCGGTCGACGAATCCGTGGCCACCCTGCCGGGCCTGGACGGCCGCAAGATGAGCAAGAGCTACGACAACACCATCGCGCTGTTCGCCCCGCGCGAGCAGGTGCGCAAGCAGATCTTCTCCATCGTCACCGACTCGCGCGCGCCCGGCGAGCCGAAGGAAGTCGAGGGCTCCGCGCTGTTCCAGATCTACGAGGCCTTCGCCGACCAGGCCGAGACGCAGGCGCTGCGCCAGGCGTACGCCGACGGCATCGCCTGGGCCGACGCCAAGCAGCTGCTGTTCGAGCGCGTCGACCGCGAGATCGCGCCGATGCGCGAGCGCTACGACGCGCTGGTGGCCGACCCCGCGCAGCTCGAGCGCATCCTGCAGGCCGGCGCGGCGAAGGCGCGCAACCGGGCCACGCCGTTCCTTGCGACGCTGCGCCACGCGGTCGGCTTGCGCAACCTGGCGCCGACCGGAACGACCCACGATGCGACCGGCAACCTGGTCGGCGGCGGCGCCAGCATGAAGGGCTCGGCATCCGCCAAGGCCAAGGTTGCCCTGCCCGCCTTCAAGCAGTACCGCGAGTCCGACGGCCGCCACTACTTCAAGTTCGTCGACGCCTCGGGCGGGCTGCTGCTCCAGAGCGCCGGCTTCGACTCGCCCCAGGACGCAGGCAAGGCGGTCGCCCGCCTGAAGCAGCAAGGCTGGCAGGACGGCGACACCGCGGCCACCCCCGCCGCGGGCGTCACCGGCGAGACGGTCCGCGCCGCACTGGCCCTGCTCGCGGCGTCCTGACGCCGGGAAGCCGATTCGACTGCGGGTATCCTTGCGCCTGCCCATGAAGCCGACACCGAACCCAGCCACCCTGTACGTGATCGACGACCACCCGCTGATGCGGGAAGCGGTGGTCATGCTGCTGCGTCGGCTGCGTCCGGGTGCGACGGTGATCGAGCTCGATCGCATCGGTGGGATGGAAGGCGCCGTGCGCCAGCACGGCTTTCCCGACCTGATCTGCCTGGACCTGAAGCTGCCCGACACCACCGGCACCTCCGGCGTCCACGAGATGAAGAACCGCTTCCAGCAGGCGCCGCTGGCGGTGCTCTCGGCCTCGCCCGCGGCCGACGCGGAAGAAGCGTGCATCGAGGCCGGCGCCGACATCTACATCGAGAAGTCGTCGGGCGCGCAGGAGATCGGCAATGCGTTGCGCGCACTGCTCACCACGGACGGCAGCTTCGAGGAACTCGCGCCCACCGACAACAAGCTGTCCAAGCGCCAGAAGCAGCTGATCGTGATGCTTGACCGCGGGCTGTCCAACCGCGAGATCGCCGACGAGCTCGGCATCAGCGAGCACACGGTCAAGGTCCACCTGTGGCGGCTGTTCCGCCGCCTGGGCGTCAAGAGCCGCACCCAGACCATCCACTACGCCCGCACGCACGGGCTGCTCGCCAGCTAGGTCGTTTCAGCCCGGCGCCGTGCCCGCGCCGGTGGTCACCGTCCCCAGGTCCGACCGGCCCTGCTTGAGCCGGTCGATCGCCGACGCCGCGCGCTGCGCCGCGTGGCCGCGGTCGGTGGGATGCACCAGCAGGCGGAACACCGTGCCACGCCCCGGCCGCGACGCCAACTCCAGCGGGTGCCCGAGGATGTGCGACAGCCGCGAGACGATGTAGAGCCCCAGGCCGAAGCCTTCGTCGGTCCCGGCGTGGCCGGGCACCTTGAAGAACTCGCGAAAGATCTCGCGCTGGTGCACCGGCGCAATGCCGACGCCGGTGTCCCAGACCTCGATGCGCGGCCCGCGGCGCGTCATCCGCGCGGCCACCAGCACGCCTCCTTCGGTGGTGTACTTGACGGCGTTGGAGATCAGGTTGCCGACCAGGCGCTGCAGCAGGATCGGATCGGAGGTCACCGACCCGGCCACCGCATGCACCCGGAACCTCAACCCCTTGGCTTCGGCCAGCGGGCGGTACTGCAGTTCCAGGTCGTGCAGCAGTTTGTCAAGCCGCAGTTCCTCGATGTTGAGCCGGATCTTCCCGGAGTCCAGCCGCACCAGGTCGAACAGCGAGTCGAACAGGGCGTTCACCGCCTTGGTCGACTCGACGATCTTGGGCGCGATCTCGTGCACCAGCTCCGGCTCGCTGCCCAGCCAGTCGGCATACAGGCCCAGCGCATGGACCGGCTGGCGGATGTCGTGCGCGGCGCTCGCGAGGAACCGGTTCTTGATCTCCACGGCCTCCAGGGCCGCCTGCGTCTGCCGCGTGAGCGACTCGATCAGCTGGTTGTTGCGGTACTGCAGCTCGTAGTTCTTGCGCAGCGTGACGTGCTGACGCAGGCCCGCCTGGCGCAGCACCTGCCAGAAGATCAGCAGCAGCACGACCAGCCACCAGTGGTCGACCGCCACGCCGAAGCCCAGCTCCACGCCGATGCGCCAGGACATGGCGGCCAGCGCGGTGAGCGCCAGGGCGTCCAGCGAACGGCGCATGGTGGGCAGGTGGCTCGAGAGGCTGTTGATGGCGAACATCGCCATGCCCGCAAGCACCAGCCAGCAGACGAACTGGTCGGCCAGGGGCGCGCGGTCGAAGAACAGCAGGACGCTGATCCCCCAGACGATGCTGCCGGCCGGCCACAGAGCCGCCCAGCGGTGCAGGAAGTCCAGTTGCGCCGCCGTGCCCGACTCGGCCACGGCGCGGTCGTAGCGGCGCAGCATCGTGAAGCGGGCCAGCGCGACCACGGCGGCGAACCCCGCCCACGTGAGCAGCGGCGCCAGCGAGGCGTCGCTCCAGAGCATGACGACGAAGACCGGCACCAGGAGCAGGCCGAGGTAGCGCGTGGTGCGCTGGGTGCGCATGAGGCTGCGCACCAGTTCGCCCTCGACCCACTGCGCCTCGGCCGCGACGGCGACGGGCGAGGCAGGATCGGGCTTCATGCGCCCGAGTCTAGCGGGCCGGTCGAGCTCAGGCCGGCTGTCCGGCGCGGCGGCGCTCCGCCGGCTCGATCTTCATCAGCTGCCGGTACTTGGTGACCGTGCGACGGGCGACCTTCAGTCCCTGGAAGGCCAGCTGGCGGGCGATCTCCACGTCCGACATCGGCTGGGCCGGCGACTCCGCGGCGATCAGCTCCTGGATCAGGCCGCGGATCGCCGTCGGCGAGCACTCGCCGCCGTTCGCCGTCGCCAGCCCGCGCGAGAAGAAGTACTTCAGCTCGTACACGCCGCAGGGCGTGGCCATGAACTTGTTGTTGGTGACGCGCGAGACGGTCGACTCGTGGACACCCACTTCCTGCGCGATCTCCCGCAGGGCGAGCGGCTTCATCGCCATCGCGCCATAGGCCAGGAACCGGTGCTGCCGGCGCAGGATGGCCTGGGCCACGGCCAGGATGGTGGAGAAGCGCTGCTCCACGTTGCGCACCGTCCAGCGTGCCTCCTGCAGGTGGGCACCCAGCTCGCCATGGTCGGCATTGCGGTGGCGGCGGAACAGCTCGGCGTAGCTGCGGTTGAGCCGCACCTTGGGTACCACGGCCTCGTTGAGCACGGCGGTCCACTGCCCGCGCACCTTGCGCACGATCACGTCCGGCGTCACGTATTGCACCGAAGGGGCGCCGAAGCGCCAGCCGGGACGCGGGTCGAGCCGGCGGATGGCGGCGCACGCGGCTTCCGCGTCGGCCAGGGGCACCCCCAGCCGGCGCGCGACGGCGGGCATGTCGCGGCTGGCCAGGCACTGCACGCAATCGCGCAGGATGCGCCCGGCGAGCTCGCGCTTGCGGTCGCAGGGGATCTTCGACAGCTGCAGCCGCAGGCACTCCACCACGTCGCGCGCGCCCACCCCGGCGGGTTCCAGCGACTGCACGCGGCACAGCGCGATCATCAGTTCGTCGGCATCGGGCAGCGGATCCAGCGGCACGAGCCCGGCCAGCTCGGCCAGCGGAGTGCGCAGGTAGCCGTCCTCGTCCAGCGACTCGATGACCGCCGCGGCCAGCATCCAGTCGCGATCCGGCAGCGGCACCAGGTTCAGCTGCCCGAGCAGGTGGTCGGCCAGCGAGGTCTGCGCGGCCAGCGTGTCGAACACGCTGTCGCCATCGCCATCGACCACGCGCGAGCGCGCGATCGGCTCGGCGCCCCATGTGCTCACCTCGGGTGGCGGCTCGGTCTCCAGCGGCGCGGCCGCCTCGTCGGCGGTCGGCAGGTCGAGCGCACCGGCCGCTTCGTCGGCCTCCAGGAAGGGGTTGTTGTCCAAGGCGTCCCGGACGACCTGCGAGAAGTCGAGGGAGGACATCTGCAGCAGCTTCACCGCGCGTTGCAGCCGGGGCGACAACGCGGGCTGCAATGTGGAACTGATCTGCAGGCTCAACGAATGCATCCGATCTCCTGTGCTTGAAAAGTCCGGCGGCGCCGGACGGCCGACGGTCGCCGCAAATCGCATGCCGGAAGGGGCAAGCGGTGCGTCCTGGACACCATCGAAACGAGCCGTCACCGCCTGCCCGTCCGTGCAGTCCCGAGCGTACGAATCCAGCTGCCGCGCAGGTTTGGCTTTCTGTAAATCTTGCGCGGCCTTGCCTGCCCTGCCCATCGCTGCCGCAGCCCTTGCCGCAAGGGTGGTCGCGGGCGACACACTCTGTTGCGGCAGCGCCCTTCCACAGCTCGGCAGCGGTACGCTGCCCTGCCCACCCGCGACGATGGACCCGCGCACCGACTCTCCCGCCCCGACGCAGCGGCCGCCCGTTCCGCTGCGGCGCTCGCTCGTGGCCGTGATCCTGCTGGCATTGCTGCCGATGACGGTTCTGGTGTGCGCGCAGCTGCTGGTGGAGATCCGGTCGGAGCAGGCGCGCATCGAAGCGGACCTGGCGCGCTCGGCCGCCGCCCTGTCGCAGGCGGTCGGCCAGGAGCTGGACGCCTCGCTGGACGCCCTCGCCGCCCTGTCCCACGCCGACGTCGTGCGGCAAGGCCGGCCGGAGCAGCTCGAGCGGATGCTGCGGCAGCGGCCGCTACCGCGGCGCGACTGGACAGGCGTGTTCCTCCTCGATGCCGGTGGCGCCCCCGTGTTCGACACCAGCGCCGCGGCGGCCCAGGGCGGCGACGCGCAGCTCGCCGCCCTGCACGAGCAGGTCGCCCGCAGCGCGCGGCCGGCGGTCTCCGGGCTCGTCCCCGGCGCAGCACCGCACGTCCTCGTCGCGATGCCGCTGCTGCAGGGCGCGCAAGTCAGGCAGGTGCTGGGCGCGCGCGTGCCCGTGGGCACGTGGCAGCGGATCACGCAGGCCGCCAGCCGCCCCGCGGGCGGCGAGGTGCTCCTGCTCGACGCGCAGCGCCGGCCCATCGCCGGGACCCTGCCAGGCCCCTCGGCCGGGCAGGCTTCGCTCCCGGCCGACGCGCCGCGGCAGCGACCCCCCGGCGTGCTGCGCACGACCGGCACGGACAGGCGCCCCGTCTACGCGGCCTGGCAGCCGCTGCCCACCGCCGGCTGGGAGGTGCAGGTGCAGGTGCCGGCCCGCCCGATCGACGCCGCGCACCGCCGTGCGATCCTGGGTGCGCTGTCCGCCATCGCCGGCACGCTCCTGCTCGGTGCCCTGCTCGCCACCCTGGCGGCCAGGCGGATCTCCCGCCCGTTGCAGACGCTCGCCACGCAGGGCCACGCCGGCCTGCCCGGGCGGGTCGACGTGCAGGAGATCGCGATGCTGCGCGACGCGCTGCGCGAGGCCACGCGCAACGACGAACGGGTGCGCCGCGAACTCGAGGCCGACATCGGACAGCGGCGCCGGGTCGAGGGCGAACTGCTGGCGGCGCACGAGCAGCTGCAGGCCCAGCAGCGGCTGATGGAGCTGGCGCAGGAAGCCGGGCATGTCGGCTTCTTCCACTACGCCTTCGACGGCGACACGCTGACCTGGACCGCTGGCCATTGCAAGCTGTTCGGGGTGCCGGCGCTCGATGGCGGCACGCTGGGTCACTGGCTCGACAGGATCGACGCCGCCGACCGCGACCGCGTGGAGCGGGAGTTCTGGACCGCCTGCGCGCTGCGACGCGAGACCGCCACGATCGACTACGCCGTGAGCCGGCCCGATCAGCGCCTGCGCTGGCTGTCGAGCCGGCTGCTGCTGCGCTACCGGGCCGACGGCGCGGCCAGCCAGGCCACCGGGGTGTCGGTGGACATGACCGACCAGCGCGAGGCGGAGATCGAGCGCATCCGGCTGACCGAGCGTGCGCTGGCCGCGCGCCAGGAAGCGGAAGCCGCCAGCCGGGCGAAGGACGAGTTCCTGTCGATGCTCGGGCACGAGCTGCGCAATCCGCTGGGTGCCGTCTCGGCGGCGGTGGACGTGCTGGAGGCGGCGCCGGCCGGCAGCGCCGAGGCCGCCGAGGCGCGGTCCATCATCGGGCGGCAGACGCGCAACCTCGCGCATGTGATGAACGACCTGCTGGACGTCGGGCGCGTGATCGCCGGCAGGATCGTGCTGGCCCGCCAGCCGGTCGAGCTGGCCGCGGTGTTCGACCGGGTGCGGCGCACGCTCGAGCTGACCGGCGCGTCCACCGGGCACCAGCTCGCTCTGGACGTTTCGCAGGCCTGGGTCGAGGGCGACGCGGTGCGGCTGGAGCAGGTGATGACCAACTTGGTCACCAACGCGATCAAGTACACCCCGCCCGGTGGACGCATCGAGGTCCGGATCGCGGCGCACGAAGGCCAGGCCTTGTTCGAGGTGCGCGACTCGGGCGTCGGCATTCCGGCCGACCTCCTGCCGCGCGTGTTCGACCTGTTCGTGCAGGGCGAGCGGCCGCTCGACCGAGGCGCGGGCGGCCTTGGCATCGGGCTCACCCTGGTGCGCCGCCTGGTCGATCTGCATGGCGGCACCGTGGGGGCCGACAGTTCAGCGCGCGGCAGCCGCTTCACCGTGCGCCTCCCGGGGATCGCACCGCCCGCGCGCCACGCGGCCGAGGCGCTGCCCCTGTCGCGTCGGCGGCGGGTGCTGGTGATCGACGACAACCAGGACGTGCTGGCGGCGCTGCGCTCCAAGCTCGAGCTGGACGGCCACACCGTCGCCACCGCCGCCGATGGCATCGACGGGCTCAGCCGCCTGCTGCGAACGCAACCGGAGGTGTCGATCGTCGACATCGGCCTGCCGGGCATGACGGGCTACGAAGTGGCCCGCCATGCACGGGCGGCCGGCTACGCGGGCCGCATGATCGCGCTGTCCGGCTACGGGCAGGACAAGGATGTGCGCAACGCGCTGGTCGCCGGCTTCGACGCCTACCTCGTCAAGCCGGTGGAGCGCACCCAGTTGCGCGCCAGCCTGAACGAGACGTGACGCAGCTCGGCGCTTGCCTGCCGTTACACCCGGACCGCGCAGTCACCCGAATAATCAGCACGACATTCCGCAAACGCGGAGCAGAAGACTTCTGGGAGCACCGATGGGTCATGCATTGATCGTCGAGGACGACGCCGACGCGGCGCGCATGATGGCGCAGCTGGTGGCCAAGGAGGGCTTCTCCGCGGCCACCGCGCAGTCACTGCGCGAGGCGCGGCGCCAGATGGCGTTGCAGCAGCCCGACGTGGTGCTGCTCGACCTGCGCCTGCCCGACGGCAACGGCATGGCCCTGCTGGACGATACCGACCTGATCGGCAATTCCGAGGTGGTGTTCATGACCGGACATGCCAGTCTGGAGACATCCATCCAGGCGCTGCGCTACGGGGCGGCCGACTACCTGGTCAAGCCGGTCAGCGCGCGGCAGCTGCAAAGCATCCTGTCGCGGGTGATGAAGCCCTCGGTGCTCAAGGACGAAGTGCGCCTGCTGCACGACGACCTCCAGCGCTCCGGCCGCTTCGGCCACCTGGTGGGCACCTCGCAGCCGATGGCCCAGATCTACGAGCAGATCGCCCGCGTGGCCGGCACCTCGGTGAGCGTGTTCATCACCGGCGAGAGCGGCACCGGCAAGGAACTGGTCGCCCGCACGGTGCACGACCTGAGCCGGCGGCGCGCCCGTCCGTTCCTCGCGGTGAACTGCGGCGCCATCTCGCCCAACCTGATCGAGAGCGAGATCTTCGGCCACGAGAAGGGCAGCTTCACCGGCGCCGAGCGCCAGCACCAGGGCTTCTTCGAGCGGGCCCACGGCGGCACGCTGTTCCTCGACGAGATCACCGAGATGCCGCTGGAGCTGCAGGTCAAGCTGCTGCGCGTGCTGGAGACGGGCACCTTCATGCGGGTGGGCTCCACCACGCTGCAGGAGACCGACGTGCGCGTGGTGGCCGCCGCCAACCGGGACCCGGCGCAAGCCGCAGCCCAGGGGCGTTTCCGCGAGGACCTGCTGTACCGGCTGAATGTGTTCCCGCTGGAGCTGCCGCCGCTGCGCGAGCGCCTCGAGGACCTGCCCTTGCTGGTCAAGCACTTCCTGCACGAGATCGGCCAGCGCGAAGGGGTGGCCAAGCGGGCCACGCCGGAGGCGATGCAACGCCTGGCCACGTACCGGTGGCCGGGCAACGTGCGCGAGCTGCGCAACGTGCTGCAGCGCGCCTGGGTGATGTCCTCCGGCCCGGAGATCACGGACCAGTGGCTGCCGCGCGATCCGTCGCAGGTGGCAGGCGCGGCGCCCGTGGCGACGGCGCCGGCCGCCGCACCCGCGGCCGGTCTCGCCGCGCTGCCCGCGGCCGCCTCCGGCACGGTGGAAGTGGCGATCGGCACGCCGCTGGCCGCCGTCGAACGGCAGGTGATCCTGGCCACGCTTGCCCACTACGGCCACCACAAGGAGCGCACCGCCGCGGCGCTCGGGGTCAGCCTCAAGACCCTCTACAACCGCCTGAAGGAATACGGGCTCTGAGAAGCGGCGCGCCCCGCGCCAAAGGCTGAGTTCCTCCCGCCTGGGCATGCCCGTTGCCATGCATTGGTCCCAACCGACATCACTCTGAAAGGACAGGGCAACATGGCTTCTCAAGACACTTCGCCGCAAAAGCAGGACTCGGGCGGCAGCGCCAAACGCAGTCTGCGCGGTTTCGCGGCGATGGATCCCCAGCGCCAGCGCGAGATCGCCAGCCTGGGTGGCCGGGCCGCCCACCAGAGCGGGCACGCGCACGAATTCACCACCGAGGAAGCGCGTGCCGCGGGCAAGAAGCGCCATGCCGCCAGGCAGGGCGCGGGCGCCGACACCCAGGGCAGCCGCTGATCGACACGGGCGCTCCACCGCCGCGCTGTAGGACGCGGCGGCGGCAGGCCCCTTCCACCCGCTGACAAGGGCGCGGCGCGCGGGTTCCCACAATGGGCAGAGCCATGGAAACCACGCCGCCCTCCGCCCCGACGCTGCAGGATGCCAGCCGAGCCCTGTGGCTGGCCACGCTGTCCCTCATGGCGGCGTTCATGCAGACGCAGGCGCCCGCCCATCGCTACCTGATGGCGCGGCGCATCGCACGCAACTTCGAAACCCTGCGCGAGCAGGAGTGCTTCGACGCCGACTGTCGTCGACGCTTCGCCCGGCTCGGTTCGCGCTGGCAGGCACAGGCCGACCGGCTCCAGGGCCGACCGGCCCCTTCGCCGTGGCAGCGCATGCTGCAGGTCGTCGGGCTGGGCTGAACGCGCCGGCTGTACGCAGCCGCCTACACCGCCGGGTGCGGGCCGACTACAGCCGAGGCCCCTGCACATTTGCAGACTCCCCGCAACATTTGCTTGAACCGATGGCAACCAAGAAAGGCATGGCCCCGACCTCCACGCGCACGCTGTGGAAAGGCGCCATCACGTTCGGTCTGGTGCACATCCCGATCGGGCTGTACTCGGCCACCGCCGAGAGCGGGATCGACTTCGACTGGCTGGACCGCAGGACGATGGACCCGGTCGGCTACAAGCGCATCAACAAGAAGACCGGCAAGGAAATCGACAAGGACGACATCGTCAAGGGCGTCGAGTGGCAGGACGGCCAGTACGTGGTGCTGAGCCCCGAGGAGATCGCCCAGGCCTATCCGCGCACCACCCAGACGATCGAGATCGAAGCCTTCGTCGATGCCGACGAGGTGCCCTTCGTGTACCTGGAGCGCCCCTACTACGTCGGTCCGGTGAACAAGGGCGACAAGGTCTACGCGCTGCTGCGCGAAGCGCTCAAGCAGACGCGCAAGGTGGGCATCGCCAAGGTGGTGATCCAGACCAAGCAGCACCTGGCGGTGCTGATCCCCTGCGGCCCCGCCCTCGTGCTCAATCTGCTGCGCTGGGGTGGCGAGATCCGCTCCTGGGAAGACCTGAAGCTGCCGCCGTCCGACGCCAAGGCCGCGGGCGTGAAGGAGGCCGAGCTGAACATGGCGCGCCAGCTGATCGAAGGCATGACGGCGCACTGGAGTGCCGACGCCTTCCGCGATTCGTTCAAGGACGAGATCATGAAGCTGGTCGAGTCCAAGGCCGAGGCCGGCCAGACCGAGGCCGTGCGCAAGGTGGAGACCGAGCAGGCGCAGCCCGGCGCGGACGTGATCGACCTGACCGAGCTGCTCAAGCGCAGCCTGCGGGGCGGTGCTGGTGCTGGTGCTGGTGTTCGCAGCAGCGCCGCGGCACCGGCGCCCGCCAAGACCAGGGCCGCGGCCAAGCCGGCCGCCGGCAAGACACCCGCCAAGGCTGCTGCCAAGTCTGCTGCCAAGAAGGCGCCGGCCAAGACCCGGGCGCGCCGCGCGGCCTGAGGACGCCATGTCCAGCGTGACCTACCACGCGCTCTGGCTGCTGGGCGCGCTGGCCTTGATCGCGCTGGGCAGCGCGTTGATCACGCGGCACCTGCGGCTGCGCGAGTGGCGGCGGCAAGGCGCGGAGGATGCGCTGGAAGCCCTGGCGCGCTATTGCGAGTGGCTGGCGGAGCAACGACGCAGCGCCGGCTTCAGCCTGCAGCGACCAGGCCCGGCCGATGCCCTGGCGCAGCTGAGAAGCCTGCAGCAGGCCCGGTTCCCGCAGCTCGCACCGGCCATGGTGCAGCTGCTGGCGGTGCACGCCCGCACGCTGGATTTCCTGTGGCGCCAGCAGCTGCTCCGGCTGAACGACCCCGAGGCATGGCTCGAGTCGGACCATGACGGCCGCTTCATGGCGCTGTGGCGCGAGCACCGGGCGGCCGTGCATGCGCTGGCCGATCTGCTGCGCGAACGCGCCGGGGGCCCGCTGCACGACGCGGAACCCGAGTCCGTGTTCCCCGCCTGAGCCCGCGCCGGCGCCGGACGAAAAAAAGCCCCGGCAAGCGGCCGGGGCGGTGGCGACATCGCGGTTCGCTCAGGCGCTGGGGCTGTCGTTGCCGCTGGCCGGACGCGCTTCGGCGGCGCGGCGGGTGCGCACTTCGACGCTGCGGCGGGCAGCGGCACGGGCCTCTTCACGCGAGAACTGGTGCGCGCGGCCGGCAGCATGCGCGGTGCGGCCACCCAGGGCGGCGACCTGCTTCATCTTCTCGGGATCGAGCAGAGCGAATCCACGCTTGCGGGGGGTGTCGGTCGGATTGGTCATGGTGTGCTCCTGGTGAAAAGGTTGCCCATCCTTGGCGAAGCTCAGCTGTCTTCCTGTAGGACAACACCCCGCGTCGTCGTCGGTTGACGGAGGAAGGGGCCCGGCGGACTGGCGCGGCCTTGCAACTGAATACTTTTTAACGATGGGCTGTGGCGGGGCCGGACACACGGGAGGTGGCGACGCCCACGTTTCGATGCCGAAAGACGGGTAACAGCCGCCCCGCCCGGCCCCACGGTCCCGGGCCGCGCGCGAACAATGCTCCGGACGTTGGCGCGAGCGCCGCAACCCACCGAGAGCATGAACGAGTCACAACGAAGCGAACTGGATCAGCTGCTGCAGCAGCGTGAAGCCGACCTGCGCGCGGGCGTGCGCGGGCTGCGCGAGGACATCGCCGCGCCGGCCGGGGACACCGGCCCGGAGGTGCGCGACGGCCCGGAAGATGGCGACGCCCGAATGATGACCACGCTCGACGTCACCCAGCTGCGGCGCCAGGACAGCGAGCTGCGCGAGGTCATCGAAGCGCGCGAACGGATGCAGCGCGGCGAGTACGGCCGCTGCGAGGAATGCGACGAGCCGATCCCGTTCGAGCGGCTCAAGGCCCGCCCCGAAGCCCGCTTCTGCATCCGCCACGAGGAAGCATGGGAGAAGGCGCACCCGCAGGTCGGCGCCCTTCCCACCTGAGCCGCGCCGCACGCCGGCCGGGCTTGTCATACTCGCGGGCGTGACACCGCCCGACGCCCGCCCGCCCCTGCGCCTCGGCTGCATCGCCGACGACTTCACCGGCGCCACCGACCTGGCCAACAACCTCGTGCGCGCCGGCATGCGGGTGGTGCAGACCATCGGCGTGCCCACCGGGCCGGTCGACGACGTGGACGCGGTGGTGGTCGCGCTCAAGTCCCGCACCATCCCCGCCGCGCAGGCGGTGGAGCAGTCGCTGCAGGCGCTGCGCTGGTTGCAGGCCCAGGGCTGTTCGCAGGTCTATTTCAAGGTCTGCTCCACCTTCGATTCGACGCCGCAGGGCAACATCGGACCGGTCGCCGAAGCCCTGCTGGACGCGCTGGACGCACCCTTCTGCTGCGTGACGCCCGCGTTCCCGGCAACCGGGCGCACCGTCTATCAGGGCCACCTGTTCGTCGGCGAGGTGCTGCTGAGCGACTCGGGCATGCGCCAGCACCCGCTCACCCCGATGACCGACGCCAGCCTGGTGCGGGTGCTGCAGGCGCAATGCCGCCGCCGGGTCGGCCTGATCGGCCATGCCACGGTGCGCCAGGGCACCGGCGCGATCCGCGACCGCATGGCGCAGTTGCAGGCGCAAGGCGTGGCGTTCGGCATCGTCGACATCGTGGACGACGCCGACCTGCAGGTGCTGGGCCGTGCGCTGGCCGACGCGCCGCTGGTCGTTGCCGGCTCGGGGGTCGCGATCGGCCTGCCGCAGAACCATGGCTTGGCCCCGGGCGCGGACGCGGCGCGGCTGCCTGCGGTGCAGGGCCCTGCCGCCATCGTCTCGGGCAGCTGCTCGGTGGCCACCAATGACCAGGTGCAGCGTTTCGTGCGGGCAGGCGGGGCCGCGCTGGCCATCGATCCGCTGCGCATCGCGGCGGGCGACGACGTCGCGGCGCAGGCGCTGGCCTGGGCGCGTGCCCGGCTGGGCGCGCAGCCGGTGCTGGTCTATTCCAGCGCGTCGCCCGAGGCGGTGCGCGGCATCCAGCAGTCGCTCGGGGCCGCGACGGCGGGCGAACTGGTCGAGCGCACGCTCGCGGCCGTGGCACGCGGCCTGGTGGACCTGGGCGTCGGGCGGCTGATCGTCGCCGGCGGCGAGACCTCCGGCGCCGCCGTCCAGGCGCTGGGGGTGGCGCAGCTGCGCATCGGGCCGCAGATCGACCCCGGCGTGCCCTGGTGCTTCGCCCATGCCCAGGCGTGCGGCAGGCCGGTGCAGCTCGCGCTCAAGTCCGGCAACTTCGGCGGCCCCGACTTCTTCACCCGCGCCTTCGCGGTGGGCGCATGAACGAGGCCCGGGCACGCGAGGAGATCTGCCGCGTCGGCCGCAGCCTGTTCGAGCGCGGCTACGTGCACGGCACGGCCGGCAACATCAGCGTGCGCCTGGCGGACGGCTTCCTCATCACGCCCACCGACGCGTGCCTCGGCTTTCTCGAGCCCGGACGGCTGGCCCGGGTGGACCCGCAGGGCCGCCAGGTCGACGGCGACCCGGCCAGCAAGACGCTGCTGCTGCACCGGCGGATCTACGACGCCGCCGGGCATGCGGCAGGCTGCGTGCTCCACACGCACAGCACGCACTGCGTGGCCCTGACGCTGCAGCCGGTGGAAGGCGACCTGCTGCCGCCGATCACGCCCTACTTCGTGATGAAGGTGGGCCACGTGCCGGTCATCCCGTACCGGCGCCCCGGCGATCCCGCGGTGGGCGACCTGGTGGCGCAGGAGATCGCGCGCCACCACCAGCGCGGCACCCCGTTGCGCGCGGTCATGCTGGCGCGGCTGGGGCCGAACGTGTGGCACGAGACGCCCGCCAGGGCGATGGCGGTGCTGGAGGAACTCGAGGAGACCGCGCGCCTGTGGCACGGGGCGACGCCCCGCCCGGCGCCGCTGGACGCCGCGGCGCTGGCCGAACTGCGCGACGCCTTCGGTGCCCCCTGGTAGGCGCACGCCCGACCGCACCGGACAACCGTCGCGACCGCAGCAGACGCCCGCGAAGCGCCGTTCGGCCGCCTGTCAGCGGATGCTGGCCGGTGTGCCCAAGGCCGGCTCGCCGGCCCTCATTCCCGCCCGGACCGCTGCCGCACCCGCGCCGCAGCCGCCCACGTGCTCGAGGCGCCGGCACAACTGGTCCAGCAGCGCCCGGGCGCTTTCCACGTCCCAGGCATCGCCGCCAGCCAGGCCGACCAGGCCGCCTTGCGTCGCGGCGGCGGCATCGCCCAGCGGCGCGCATTCGAGGTAGCGCCCGCCGGCCGCGGTGACCCGCTCGCCCATGCGGCGCTGGGTGGCGGCGGCGGCCGGGCTCATGTCGATGAACAGCCGCCCGCCGGGGTCGCCGGACAGCAGCCCGTCCTCGCCGAAGTACACCTCCTCCAGCGCCTGGTCGGCCAGCACCGAGATGACCAGGTCCGGGCCCGCGGCGAGCACGGCGGGCGAGCCGGCCGCGCAGGCACCGGCCTCCAGCAGCGGCTGCACGCGTGCGGCGGTGCGGTTCCAGACGGTGACATCGTGTCCCGCGGCCAGCAGGCGCCGGGCGATCGCGCTTCCCATGTTGCCGGTGCCGGCGATGCCGATGTGCATGGAGTCCGTCCAAGGTCTGGTGAGGCCCCGAGCATAGGCTCAACCGCCGCCGCCGCCGCTGCGCGGGCGCCGCGACGCGGCGGCGACCCAGGCCCCGCCTCCCGGCCGCTAGTGGTAGCCCTCGCCCGGCGCGAGCTTGCCGCGGAACAGCCAGAACACGAGCACGGTGTACGCCAGGATCATCGGCAGCAGCAGGGAAGCCCCCACCAGGTAGAACAGCTGCGAGGCCGGGTGCGAGGCCGCCTGCCAGACCGTCATGGTGGGCGGCACGAGGTACGGCACGTTCGAGGCCACCAGCCCCAGGAACGCCAGCAGGAAGATCGCCACCGCGCTCACGAAGGGCAGCACCGCGCCGCGCCGCATGCCGCGCCAGCACAGGTAGGCGAACAGCAGCGTGGCCACCGGCACCTGCGCCAGGAACAGGATGTTGGGCAGCTTGAACCAGCGCTCGGCGATGCGCGGGAACTGCAGCGGCGTCCAGATGCTGACGATGGCGATGAACGCGAGCAGTGCCGCCAGCAGCCAGGGCCCCAGCCGGCGCGCCTGCTCCTCGACCCGCCCGCTGGTCTTGAGCATCAGCCAGGTGGCCCCGAGCAGTGCATAGCCGGTGGTCACCGCCGCGCCGCACATCAGGCTGAAGGGGCTGAGCCACTCCAGCGCGCCGCCGGCGAACTGGCCGTCGCGCACCGGGATCTCCTGCAGGATGCCGCCCAGGATCAGGCCTTGCGCGAAACCCGACAGGATCGAGCCGGCCGTGAACGACAGGTCCCACCAGCGGTGGGCCGGCTTGGCCACCCAGCGGAACTCGAAGGCGACGCCACGGAAGATGAGCGCCAGCAGCAGCACCAGCACCGGGATGTACATCGCGGGCAGGATGATGGCGAAGGCCTTCGGGAAGGCCGCCCACAGCGTCACGCCGCCCAGCACCAGCCAGGTCTCGTTGCCGTCCCAGAACGGCGCGACCGAGTTCATGATCAGGTCGCGGTCATGCTCGTCGCGGTAGAACGGGAAGAGCATGCCGATGCCCAGGTCGAAGCCGTCCAGCACCACGTACAGCACGACGGCCAGGCCGAGCACCAGGGCCAGGATCACCGGCAGGACGTCGGCCATCTCGATCATGTCGGCACCGCTTCCTTGCGTTCGGGCTGCCCGCCGGCCAGTGGCCGGTTGGGCAGGGTCTCCGGGCCCGGCAGCGTCGGCTGCGGCCCCTTGCGGATCATCCGCCAGACATACCAGATGCCGATTCCGAACACCACGAAGTACACGACCACGAACAGGGCCAGCGAGAGCGCGACCTGCGCGGCCCCCACCGGCGACACGGCATCGGCGGTGCGCAGGATGCCGTAGGCGATCCAGGGCTGGCGTCCGGTCTCGGTGACCACCCAGCCGGCGATCAGCGCGACAAAGCCCAGCGGCCAGGCGTGCTGCAGCAGGCGCAGGAACCAGCGGGAGCGCTCGATCCTGCGCCGCCACAGCAGGAACACCCCGGCGAGGCCGGTCGCGATCATCACCAGCCCCAGCCCCACCATCACGCGGAAGCTGAAGAAGACCGGCAGGACCGGCGGCCGGTCCTCGCGCGGGAACTCCTTGAGGCCCTTGAAGGTGCCGTTCCACCGGTGCGTGAGGATCAGGCTGCCCAGGCGCGGGATGGCCACCTCGTAGTGGTTGCGCTCCTGCTGCATGTCGGGCCAGGCGAACAGCACCAGGGGGACTGAGTCGCCCTCGGTCTGCCAGTGCGCCTCGATGGCGGCGATCTTGGCCGGCTGGTGCTGCAGGGTGTTCAGGCCGTGCAGGTCGCCGACGAAGGCCTGCACCGGCGCCAGCACCGCGAGCATCCCCAGGCCCATCTTCAGCATCGTCATCGACTCGCTGCGGAAGCGCCCCTCGAGCAGATAGCGCGCGCCGGCCGCCGCCACCACCAGCGAGGTGGTGAGGTAGGTCGCGATCATCATGTGCGTGAAGCGGTAGGGAAAGCTGGGGTTGAAGATGATCTGCAGCCAGTCGACCGGGTAGGTGATGCCGTCCTTCATGGCGTAGCCGGCGGGCGTGTGCATCCAGCTGTTGGCCGACAGGATCCAGAAGCCCGACAGCGCGGTGCCCAGCGCCACCATCACCGAGGCGAAGGTGTGCAGCCAGGGCGGGAACCGGTTCCAGCCGAACAGCATCGCGCCCAGGAAGCTGGCCTCCAGGAAGAAGGCGGTCAGCACCTCGTAGCTGAAGAGCGGCCCGAGCGTGTTGCCGATCACCTGCGCGAAGCGGCTCCAGTTGGTGCCGATCTGGTACTCCATCACGATGCCCGAGACCACGCCCATCGCGAACGACACCGCGAACACCTTGGTCCAGAACCGCGCCAGCCGGTGGAAGTGGTCGCTGCCGGTGCGCATCCAGAGCAGCTCCAGCGTCGCGATGAAGGCCGACAGGCCGATCGAGAACGCGGGGAAGATGATGTGGAAGGCGACGGTGAAGCCGAACTGGATGCGCGACAGCAGGGTGGCGTCGAGGCCGGACAGCGCGTTCATGGAAGCTCCGCGGCGCCGACCGCGTGGGCCGGCGCCGGCAAGTGGTCGGTGGTTACAACGCCAGCCGGCCGGGCTGGGCGGCGGGGCGCAGGGCGGTCGCCTGCGCCACCGCCCAGGGCTCGGCGCGCGCACCGGCGGCCGGCGGCACGAACACCCCGCGCAGTACCGGCTCGAGAAGATTGCCCGTTCCGAGCAGCGCGCGCAACTGCTCCAGCGCGCGCTGCACGTGGTCTTGCAGCAGCTGCTCCGTGCCGCGCCGCCCCAGCAGCGCGACCATGGTGCTCTTGCCGTCGTCCTCGGCCAGGCTGGCCAGGCCCTCGCCGTCCTCGAGGTCGTCGCGCAGCTGGAACGCCTGGCCGATGTCCGCCGCGATCCGGGCCAGCGGCTCGTGCGCGTCGGGCCGGTGCGCGACCACTGCCGCCATCTGCAGCGCGGCCCGGAACAGCACGCCCGTCTTGAGTTCGTTGGCCTCGACCACGGCCTGCACGGTGCGCGTCGCCGCGCCCTCGCGCAGGTCCTTGAACTGGCCGCGCACCAGGCCGGCCGGGCCGACGCAGCGACTGAGCAGCAGCGCGAGCTGGCAACGTGCGGAGGCGTCCAGCCCGGGCGCCTGCAGGAGCACCTCGTTGGCCTGCATCAGCAGCCCGACCGCGGCCAGCATCGCGACGTCCTCGCCGAACCGCACGTGCACCGAGGGCTCCCCGCGGCGCAGGTCCGCGTCGTCCATGCAGGGCAGGTCGTCCATGACGAGCGAGGCCGCATGCACCATCTCGACCGCGCACCCGGCATCCAGCAGCGCCGGAAGGGGAGCGCCCAGGGCCTGGCCCGCCATCAACGTCAGCAGGGGCCGCAGCCGCTTGCCGGGGGCCAGCGCAGCGGCGCGCATGGCCTGCGCCACGCTGTCGGTGGCCTCGGGAGGAAGCAGCTCGCCCAGCCGCGCATCGATCTGCAGTCGCAGCACGGCGGTCGGGTGCGCCAGGGAGTCGAGCGGCTGATCACGGTCGTTCGGCATGGGGGCTCGCGCAGAAGACCCGCGGCAGGACCATCCGCACCGCCGGGCACGACGCAGGTTATCGGGAGCCGGGTGACTGAGTAGTCATGGAATGCACGAACGCGGCGCCGTCCTACGCCGACCACGCTCGAGAATTTGCTGCCTGCGCTTCGGGCAACCCATCCGTGACCCATTTCGCCGTCGTCGCGCCCCCCTTTCCCAGCCATGTCCGCGCCATCGAAGCGCTGGCCGCGCCGCTGCTGGCGCGCGGGCACCGCGTCACGTGGCTGGCGCCGGCGGACGTGCGCGCCTGGCTCGGCGATCGCCGGATCGGCTTCGTGCCGCTGGGCGCCGCGACGCATCCGCCGGGGTCGCTGGGCCGCGTGATCGCGCGGGCTGCCCGTCCCGGCGGCCCCTGGGGATTGAAGCGGGTCATCGCCGACATGGCCGCGGCGACGCGCATGTTGTGCGAGGAGCTGCCCGCGGCGCTCGAGCGCCTCGGGGCGGACGCCGTGCTGGCCGACGAGATGGAAGCGGCCGGCGCGCTGGCCGCGCAGGCGCTGGGCCTGCCCTACGTCTCGGTTGCCTGTGCCCTGCCGGTCAACCGCGAACCCGGCCTGCCGCTGCCGGTGATGCCCTGGGCGCCGGCCGCCGGCGATGCGCGGCGGCAGCGCCTGCTGGACGAGAGCGAGCGGGTGCACGACTGGCTCATGCGGCCGCTGCACGACAGGATCGAGCAGGAGGCCAGCCGCCTCGGGCTGCCCCGCCGCCGGCTGCTCGCCGACTGCCTCTCGCCGCTCGCGCAACTGAGCCAGACGCTCGACGCCTTCGACTTCCCGCGGCAGGCGGCGCCGGCTCACCTGCACCACCTGGGGCCCTGGCGACGCGCCAGCGGGGAAGAGGCGCCGCTGGCCTTCCCCGCCGACCGCCCGCGCCGACACGGCCAACCCCTGGTGTTCGCGTCGCTGGGCACGCTGCAGGGCGGGCGCCACGGCCTGTTCCGGCGCATCGCCAGGGCTTGCCGCGCGGAAGGCGTGCAGCTCGTGGTCGCCCACTGCGGTCTGCTCGACGCCGGCCAGGCCCGGTCCATCGAAGCAGCCGGCGCCGACTGGGTCACCGCCTTCGTCCCGCAGCGCGCGATGCTGCGCCAGGCCGACGTGGCGATCACGCATGCCGGCCTCAACACGGTGATGGACTGCCTGGAGAGCGGCACGCCGATGCTCGCGCTGCCAATCGCGTTCGACCAGCCGGGCGCGGCTGCCCGCATCGTGCACAGCGGCACCGGCGTGCGCCACCTGCCGGCGCTGGCCACGGTCGGTGTGCTGCGCCGCTCACTGCGCCGGCTCCTCGACGAGGACGGTTTTGCCCGGCGTGCGGCGCAACTGGGCAGTGGCATCGCCGCGGCCGGCGGTGCCGCCCGTGGTGCAGCGCTCATCGAGGCCGCGCTGGCCGGGCACGACGCCCGCCCCGGTGCGTCCGCCCCGCCGGCGGCTGCGTCGCCGCGGACCGCCGAAGGAGTCGGCGCATGACGCGGCGCGATGCCGACCTGCTGCTCGTCGGCGGCGGCCTGGCCAACGGCCTGATCGCCTGGCGCCTGCGCCAGTGCCGCCCCGAGCTGCGGGTGCTGGTGCTGGAAGCCGGCCCGGCGCTCGGAGGCAACCACACCTGGTCGTTCCACGACGGCGACCTCACGCTGGCGCAGCGGCACTGGATCGCCCCGCTGGTCGGCTGGCGCTGGCCTGGCTACGACGTCCACTTCCCGGGCCTGCACCGGCGCCTGGACGGCGGCTATGCCTCGATCGCGTCGGACCACTTCGACCGCGCGCTGCGGGACGCGCTGGGCGACACGGTGCAGCTCGGCGCGCGGGTTGCGGGCGTGGCGCCGACCGAGGTGCGGCTGGAGGACGGCCGGGTGCTGCACGCCGGCGCGGTGATCGACGGCCGCGGGGTCCCGCCACGCACCCACCTCGACCTCGGGTTCCAGAAATTCCATGGCCAGGTGCTGCGCCTGGCGCGGCCCCACGGGCTGGCGGTACCGATCCTGATGGATGCCACGGTCGACCAGCAGGACGGCTACCGGTTCGTCTACTCGCTCCCGCTCGACCCGTGCACGGTGCTGGTCGAGGAGACCTTCTATTCCGACGGCGAGCGGCTCGCACTGGACTCCCTGCGGGAGAGCGTGCGGCGGTACGCGGCGTCCAAGGGCTGGCAGGTGGTCGGGACGCTGCGCGAGGAGCACGGCGTCCTGCCGATCGCGCTGGACGGGGATCCCGAGGCGCTCTGGGCCGATGCCGGCGGTGTGCCGCGCTCGGGCCTGGCCGCCGCCCTCTTCCATCCCACCACCGGCTACTCGCTGCCCGAAGCGGTGCGGCTGGCCGACCTGGTGGCCGCCCAGGCCGACCTGTCGGTCGCCCCCCTGTTCGCGGCGATGCGCGCCCATGCGCTGCAACGCTGGCGCGACCAAACCTTCTTCCGGCTGCTGAACCGGATGCTGTTCCGCGCCGCCCGGCCGGCCGAGCGTCGCCGGGTGATGCAGCGCTTCTACGGCCTGCCCAGCGGCCTGATCGCCCGCTTCTACGCGTCGCGCAGCACGGGGCTCGACAAGGCGCGGCTGCTGGTGGGCAAGCCGCCGGTGCCGGTCGGCGCAGCCTGCCGCGTCGCCTTCCCGGCGCGCCGCGGCCCGCCTGCGGCCAGCCGCGAACTGCCGCGTGCAGCACGCGACGCCCTTCCTCGCACGGAACCCGCCGAATGACTTCTCCCGTGACCACCGCCGCCGTCATCGGCGCCGGCTTCGGCGGCCTCGCGCTCGCCATCCGCCTGCAGTCGGCCGGCGTGCAGACCACCTTGTTCGAGGCCCGGGACAAGCCGGGCGGCCGCGCCTACGTGTACGAGGACCAGGGCTTCGTGTTCGATGCCGGCCCGACCGTGATCACCGATCCGTCGGCGCTGGAGGAGCTGTTCCAGCTGTCCGGCCGGCGTCTGGCCGACTACGTGACGCTGCTGCCGGTGACGCCGTTCTACCGCCTGTGCTGGGAGGACGGCTCGACCTTCGACTATGCCAACGACCAGGCCGCGCTCGACGCGCAGATCGCCGCCCGCAACCCGCGCGACGTGCAGGGCTACCGCGACTTCCTGGCCTATTCGCGAGCGGTGTTCGAGCACGGCTACCTGCGGCTGGGCACGCAACCGTTCCTGAACTTCCGCAGCATGGTGCAGGTCGCGCCGCAGCTGGCCCGCCTGGGCGCCTGGCGCAGCGTGTACGCCACCGTGGCCCGTTTCCTGCAGGACGAGCATCTGCGGCAGGCCTTTTCGTTCCACTCGCTGCTGGTCGGCGGCAATCCGTTCGACACCTCGTCGATCTACGCGCTGATCCACGCGCTGGAGCGCGAGTGGGGCGTGTGGTTCCCCCGGGGCGGCACCGGCGCGCTGGTGCAGGGCCTGGTGCGGCTGTTCCAGGACCTGGGCGGCACCCTGCGGCTGGATGCGCCGGTGCAGCGCATCGAGGTGGAGGGTGGCCAGGCACGGGCACTGCACGTGCAAGGCGAGCGGCTCGCGTTCGACCAGGTCGCCTCCAACGCGGACGTGGTGCACACCTACGAGCGGCTCCTGGGCCACGTGCCGCGCGGCGTGGACGAGGCCAAGCGCCTGCGGTCCAAGCGCTTCTCGATGTCGCTGTTCGTCGTGCACTTCGGCCTGCGGCGTGCGCAGACGCAGCTGGCGCACCACACGGTGTGCTTCGGGCCACGCTACCGCGAGCTGATCGACGACATCTTCCACGGCGACGCACTCGCCGACGACTTCTCGCTCTACCTGCACGCGCCCTGCGTGACCGACCCCTCGCTGGCGCCGCCCGGCTGCTCCAGCCACTACGTGCTGGCGCCGGTGCCGCACCTGGGCCAGGTGGCGCTGGACTGGACCGTCGAGGGGCCGAAACTGCGCGACCGCATCCTGGCCTACCTGGAACAGCGCTACATGCCCGGGCTGCGCGACGACCTGGTCACCTGCCGCATCTTCACGCCGGCCGACTTCCGCGACGAGCTCGGCGCGCACCTGGGCTCGGCGTTCTCGCTGGAGCCGGTGCTCACCCAGAGCGCGTGGTTCCGGCCGCACAACCGCGACGATGAAATCCCCAACCTCTACATCGTCGGCGCCGGCACGCACCCCGGCGCCGGCGTGCCCGGCGTCATCGGGTCGGCCAAGGCCACCGCGCGCCTGATGCTGGAGCCCCGCCCATGACCGACCGCCAGCAGATCCTGGACCACGCGCTGCGCAGCATCCGCCATGGCTCGCACAGCTTCGCGGCCGCCGCGCGCCTGTTCGATCCGGCCACGCGCGAGAGCGCCGTGCTGCTGTACGCGTGGTGCCGCCACTGCGACGACGTGATCGACGGGCAGGCGCTCGGCCATGGCCATGTCGCCTCCCCGCGCTCCATCGACGATCGCCTGCGCGAGCTGGAGCAGCGCACCCTGGCCGCCTGCCTGGGCCGGCCGGACGAGGATCCCGTCTTCGAAGGGCTGGCCGACGTGGTGCGGCGCCACCGCATCGCGCACCGGCTGCCGATGGAGCTGCTGGCGGGCTTCGCGATGGATGCGCGCGCGACGCCCTACCGGACGGTGGCCGACACCCTGCTGTACAGCTGGCGGGTGGCCGGTGTGGTCGGGGTGATGATGGCCCGCATCATGGGTGCCCGGAACGCGCAGACGCTGGACCGCGCATGCGACCTCGGGCTGGCGTTCCAGCTGACCAACATCGCGCGCGACGTGGTGGAGGACGCCGCGCTCGGGCGGCTGTACCTGCCGGCCGACTGGCTGGCCGAGGAAGGGCTCCATGGGCTGGACGACGTGCGCGATCCGGCGCACCGCGAGGCCCTCGCGCGCGTGGCCGCGCGCCTGGTGGCGACAGCCGAGCCCTACTACCGCTCGGCACGGGCCGGCATCGGCGAACTGCCGCTGCGCTGCGCCTGGTCGATCGCCACGGCACGCGGCATCTACCGGGAGATCGGGCGGAAGGTGAGCCGCTACGGCGCCGGCGCCTGGGACCGGCGGGTGTCCACCAGCCGGACCGAGAAGCTGTGGTTCGTCGCCCGGGGCGCGGGCGTGGCGCTGGCCGTCAACGCGATGGCCCCGCAGCCGCGGCCGGCCCACCTGTTCCAGCGGCCGCTCTAGGCAGGCGCTGCGCCGGCGCCAGATGCGCCAGCGTCAGAGGCCGACGGCGTCAGAGGCCGACCGCGCCGTCGCGGTGCAGCTGGCTGGCCAGCTGCTCGGCGGCCTGCAGGGCAGCCTGGCGGCTGGCGAAGCTGCCCGGGAGCTCCTTGCGCACGGAAGGCGGCTCGTAGTCCTGCCCCATGTCGTCCAGCCGCTGGAACTGGATGCTGGCGGTCCAGGCGCCGTCGGCAGCCTGCGTCGAGAACAGGAACGCAAGGTAGGGGTCGAGTTCGACGATCGAGTCTTCCGGCATGGGCACTTCTCCTGTGCCGAGTATCGGCAGCTCATCCGTCGAACGCTTCGGTGCTTTCCCTGCCCGGCGCCTTCACCCGCAATGGAGCGAAGCCCGGCGCGCGTTCAGGTCGGCCGGCGCGTGCCCATGCCCAACCGGTCCTTCACCGCACGACCGAACAGGACGGCGGCGAACGGCAGGTCCTCGAGCACGTAGCGGCGGAACAGCCGCTTGGGCTCCTGGGCCAGGCGGTGCACCCACTCGAGCCCGAGCTTCTGCATCCAGGGCGGCGCGCGCCGCAGGTGGCCGGCGATGAAGCTCAGGCTGATGCCCACGCCCATCCAGCAGACACCCGGCAAGCGGCCGCGCAGCCGGTGGATCACGTGTTCCTGCTTGGGCGAGCCGAGCGCGACCAGCACCAGGTCGGGCCGGGCCTCGGCGAGCGTGGCCGCCACCTGCTCCACCTCGGCGTCGGTCGGCGGCGAGCTGAGCCAGGGCGAGCTCAACCCGGCCAGTTGCAACTGGGGGAACTCGGCGAGCAGCTTGTCGGCCGCGATCTTGCTGGCTTCCGGGTCGCCACCGAGCAGGTACACCCGCCAGCCGCCCTCGGCGGCGCGACGGCACAAGGGGCGCACGAGCGAGGAGCCGGCCACGCGCTCGGGCAGCGGCGTTCCCTTCAGCCGGCTGGCCCAGACCAGCGGCATGCCGTCGGCCACCCGCACGTCCGCTTCGGCGTACATGCTGCGGCAGATCGGATCCTTGACAAATCGCCGCAGGAAGTCGAGGTTCGCCGTGACGATCCACAAGCCCTTGCCACGGCCCAGATTGGCGAACATGTGGTCGAGCAATTTGTCGGCATCGACGCTGGCCAGGGCCATGCCGCACAACTCGACCTTGGGGAGGATGTGGTTCATGCCCGCATGCTCGGCGTCAGGCGCTGGTCAGGCAAGCTCGGCAGGGAAGCGATTGTGTAGCCATCCGCTCGCCCCATCCGGTGCACGGCCGCGCAGATTGGACGCACTGACAGCAGAGCTGGTTACCGCTGGAGAGCTTCGGAACGCAATGCAATCGAACCGGGCAGTGGCGCAGCCCGCCGCGAAGCCCCACGGAGCATCGCATCGAACCCGCACCGCGCCGGCCAGCCAACACGGCAACGGTCGCCAGTCGTGAGCACATGCACGCCGGCCGCCGCCAGGCGGCTGCCGCGACCAGCCTGCGTGGAAGGCATCCAGCACCAGCGGCGGAAGCAGCAGTGCCTCCACCGGCCCCAGCGTGAGGGCTGCTCGGTGTCGAAGCGCGCCGAGCGCATCGTCGGCGGCGAGCGCACGCGCGGCCGCGCCGACCGGGGAAGTCCATGGCGCGAGCCGACCCCTCGATGGCCGGAACCGCCGCAGGGCGCTGCCGTCGCTACTCGCGCCGACGGTGCGAACGGCAAAGGCCCGGAGCCGGGCGGCGCGGACAGCCAGGTCAGGTCGGTGGGGGATGCCAGCGGCAGATGCCTGGCAGTGATCGAGCCGCGAGTACCCGATCGGAGGGCGGCGCAGGCCACCCGTGTTGGTGGCTCAGTGGCTCAGTGGCTCAGTGGCTCAGTGGACGTTCCGTGTGCCGGGGAGGCAGCGGCAACGCCGGGCCTTCGCGCCGGTTCCGGGATGCGAGCGTGCGCAGCGGTGTGCGCTCGAACAGGCGGCGGCGGACGTCGGGGGTGAGATCCTCCAGGCGCCAGCAGTCCTGGAGTGGATCCTGGTGGGCAGGAGTGGCGGGCATGATCGGAAGTTTGGGCCCCGCGCGTCAAACTCAACATCGGCGGACGTGCTGACCGCGTGCAGGAGATGTCCTACAGCTGAGCTAGCTTGGTGCTCATGGCGTGGCCCCGACGCGTGCGGGAGGCGACGGCGCACCGGACCATTCCTTGGCATCCTTGCGGGACCGCAGCACGAGGAGTCGACGGTGGCAGAACTGGCGCAAGACGATCTGGAGGCATTGAAGCAGGCGAAGGTCCTGCTGGAGAACCCCGGCTTCACGGCCCGGCTGGCCGACCTGGTGGGTACGCCGCTGGAACAGGGATTCAAGGCCCTGCCCCGGGCGGCATCGGCCAGGATCGGCGAGGTGGTCTCCTCGGCCTTGAACCAGTGCCTGCGGGCGGCGCTCGCGACGATGCCTTCGCAGCCGGCCGTCCGCCACGCACCCTGGAACAAGGCGCACAAGCTGGCGACTGCCGTCACGGGCGGGGTCGGCGGCTTCTTCGGCCTGGCCGCCCTGCCCGTGGAGCTGCCCTTCACCACGACGGTGATGTTCCGCTCCGTCTGCGAGATCGCCCGCAACGAAGGCGAGGACCTGGCCAGCATCACCGGCCGCCTGCAGTGCCTGTCGGTGTTCGCCATGGGCGGGGGTCCCAAGGCACAGGGCGCCGAGACCGGCTACTTCGCCGTGCGCGCCGCGCTCGCCACCGAAATGAAGGCGGCGCTCGACACCGTCGCAAGAGGCGGGACGGCGGCCAGCGAATCGCTGCTGGTGCGCTTCATCGCCGCCGTTGCCAGCCGCTTTTCCGTGCAGGTCACCGAGCAGATGGCGGCCAAGGCGATCCCGGTGGTCGGCGCGGTGCTCGGCGCCACGATCAACGTGCTGTTCATGGACCACTTCCAGTCCATGGCGCAGGGGCATTTCACCGTGCGGCGGCTGGAGCGGGCGTACGGCGCCGACAAGGTCCGGGCCGCGTACGAGGCGCTCTAGCGGCGGTTCACGACGCGTCCCGCCCCTCGATCCGGCGGTAGATCACCCACTGCTTGGGGCCCACCGTGCCGACCGGGGCGTAGTGGGCGTGCACGTAGTCGTAGAACGGATGCAGGGCCGGCGTCATCGCCCACCAGCGGCGCCCGGGGCGCGCGTCCTTGGGGTAGAACCAGGCCGGGTTCCAGGTGTCCAGCGGCGGCACCATGTCCTCGCCTTCCTTCGCGTTCGGCGAAGCATCCACGATCACCGGCGGCGCGCTCGCGCGGACCTGCTCGATGTACTGCGCCACCAGCGCCGCGTCGGCATAGCGCGGCGTCAGCAGCGGCAGCGGGTAGACGAAGCGGCTGGCCGGCGGGCGTCCCGAGAAGAAGTGCAGGTCGGCCGCGTGGCCCCACACCAGCAGCGCGGCACCCGGCGCCGTGTTGCGGCGCACGTAGTCGGCCGTCGCGGTGATCTGGGCGCGGCGCTCGGCGTCCTTGCGGTCGGTGGTGATGTCGAACCCCGTGCCCATCATCGCGAACACGGCCGTCCCCGCGGCCAGCAGCGGCACGGTGGGGCCGCGCTCGAAGGCGGCCGGCGCCACCGCTCGCAGCTGCGCCACGAACGCGGCTGCCAGCCAGGCAAGCGGGGCGAAGGCAGTGGCGAAGTAGTGGCCGTACTGGCGCCCGGAGGTCGACGCCAGCGCCAGTTCGAGCGGCAGCCACACCACGGCGAGCAGCAGGACCGCGTCGGGCTGGCGCTCGCGCCGGCGCAGCCAGAGCTGGCGCAGGCACAGGCCCCAGGCCGCGAACGGCACGATGGCCGAGGCGTAGCGGGTCACCTGTGCCACCCCGAACTGGAACGCACCGGCCTTGGTGCGCAGCTCGGAGCCGGCGTACAGGAAGTTGTAGTGGAAAGCCTGGTCCCAGAACGCGCCCAGGGCCCCCTTGCCGGCCAGCCAGCCGAGCAGCGCGGCCGTGACGGCGCCCGCGCCCAGCACGCCGCCAGCCACGAAGCGCGCGGCGCGGCGCCAGGCGCCCTGGCGCCCCGTGGCCACGACCACCACCAGCGCCACGCAGAACGCCGCGCCCGCGAGGTTGGCGCGCAGGAAGAACGCCAGCGCTCCGAGCGCACCGATGCCCAGACCCAGGCGCCAGGGCCGATCGACGGTGCGGTCCGTCGCGAGCAGCAGCACGGCGGCCCATTGCAGCGGCAGCACGTAGCCCTCGGTCAGGTTGGCCGGCAGCATGGCCGCCACCGGAAAGGCGAAGCACACCGTGCCCAGCAGCGCTGCGCGCGCACCGAACGCACGGCGCATGGCGGCGTGCCCGAGCCAGGTGGCCGCCGCCAGCAACCCGAGGTTGACCAGCCACAGCCCCCACACCGCGCCCCCGCCGAGCGCCAGGCCGGCGGCGTTGATCAGGAAGATGAGCGGCGCCTTGTGGTCCCAGAAGGTCAGGTATGGCACGCCACCCCCACGCACCAGCTCGCCGGCATAGCCGAAGAAGGCCGAGTCCAGGGTGGAATCCGAGGTGAAGCTCGGATGCGTCCAGACCGGCCAGCGCAGCGCCAGCACGACGGCGAGCCAGGCACAGGCCGCGAGCGGCGCAGCCCAGGACGCCAGGTGCTGCAGGACGGGGCGCGCGCGGCTGGCGGAAGGCCGGTCCGTGTCCGTGGGTGCGCTGGCGGCACTCATCCGCGCACGCTCGCCACCGCGCGGGACCGCAACGCCGGCGGCGCACTCCGGCAGGGCAGCGGCGGGATCGTTGCGGAGAGTCGCACCCGGCCGCAACGGCGCACGGGCGGGGACGACAGCGGCGGTCGCGGGCGGGTCGGATGGAGGGTGGACGGCATGCGGGCACCTCTGCGGATGCCTGGCACCTTCGGGCCGGCCCTGCTCAGCCGGCGTGTCGCCGTGTAATGCACCGGGCCGGGGGCGCGGCCGTGTCCTCCCTCTGCGCGACTAACGACGCCGCCTGCCACCGCCGGCATCAATGGTTACTTCTGCATCGCCGCGCCAGCCTGCGAGGTCATGACACCTGGGGCCTCGGTTTGGCTTGCCAGGCCGTGCCATGCGCGGCGAGCACAAGCGCGGATCAGGGCACCGGCGTGTTCGGGTCAGGACTGCTGAGAAAAGGAGTGGTTGTCACGAACCCGGCGCTGGCCGGGTCCACCCGCTTGTCGTGGACCATGCTGTCGATCACCAGCGGGTCGGTCGTACCCCAGTAGTTGTGGCGCGCGTCCATGGCCGCATTCGGGAACCCACCGGGCAGCTTGACGGCCACCTTCGAGGTGGAAGCGAACGTGTTGCCGTGGATGGCTGCCGAGGCATTGACCTCGCCGCGGCTCTCGATGGCGGCGCCGGACGTCCAGTCGCTGAAGTGGTTGTTGTAGATCGACAGGTACCACAGGTTGGCCACCGTGCTGTCCAGCGAGTAGACGATGCCACCGGATCGGAGGAACACGTTGTACGCAATGGTGTTGATCCACCAGGGATCCAGGATCTCGATGGTCGAGGCCAGGTCCGTGATCCTGGAATAGTAGATCAGGAGGGCGCCGTACGTCGGGGTGGCCGTGGGAGCGAAGATGCTGCCGCCCCGGACGTCGGCGTACCAGATGCTGACATCGTGCTGCGCGGCCACGAGGCCGGCGGGCACGATGTCCACGTCGGTCAGGCGCACCATGGCGCCTGAACTGCCGATCACCCTGAGGTTGCCCTCCACCAGGATCCGTCCGCCGCTGACGGCGGCGCCGGCATCGAAGTAGGCCTCCATGCCATTGGGAATCCGCAGGGTGCCGGCGATGCAGTAGGGTCCCCCCGCGGCCGTGTACGTCGTCGAGGTCATCAGGGCGCCGGACAGCGTCGTGGCGCAGGGCGAACACGACACCGAGACGCCGGTCACGTTGGCGGTGACGTTGGAGCCGGCCTTGTTCTGGACGGTGCACCACTGGCCGGACGGCTGGGTTCCCACCGTGACGGCGTATGCGCCATGCCGGGCCACCGGTGTCGGGAAGGTGAAACTGCCGTTGGCACCCACCGTCAGTGGACCCGCGCCGTTGTTCAGGAGCGTGACCTGCTGTCCCCCGGCCAGCCCCGACACGGTGCCGCCGACGGTGTGGCTCTGGGCCGAACAGGTGACCTGGACATCGGAGACGGCGGCCCGCACGGCCGTCCCGACACCGCGGGACACCGTGCACAGCTGACCCGACGGCTGGGTGCCGACGGTGACGGCGTAGGCACCGTCGCGGGGGACCGGCGCGGGGAAGGTGAAGCTGCCGTCGGCCTGGACCGTCACCGCATCACCACCGTTGTTCAGCAGGACGAGCCGGCCGCCGGGCGCCAGGCCGGTGACGCGGCCGCCGACCGCGAAGGTGGGCGCACTGACGCTGGTGACCGCGGGCGCGATGCCGCCACTGCCGCCGCCGCAGCCGAGGACACCCAGGAGCACGGCAACGGACAGCACCGCCTTCAAACCACGCGACATCGACCCACCTCTTCGTTCAATGATGGGCGATCGTAACAAAGTGCACACGCCTGGCGCGGCCGGCGCGGGTATGCCGGGCCCGCCGACGAGGCCGCGTCCACTCACACCAGCGTTCGATGTCCGGTGTGCACGAGCGCCATCCGCTCAGAAGCCTTCCAGCACCACCTTGCCGCGCGCCCGGTGGCTCTCGAGGAAGGCATGCGCCCGGCGCAGGTTGTCCGCCGTGATGCGGCCGAAGCGCTCGCCGACCGTGGTGCGCAGCACACCCTGGTCCACCAGGGCCGCCACCCGCGCCAGCAGCGCGTGCTGGCGCACCATGTCCTCGGTGCCGTACAGCGAGCGGGTGAACATCAGCTCCCAGTGCAGCGACAGGCTCTTGGACTTCAACGGCGTGGCGTCGAGCGCCTTCGGGTCGTCGATGAGCGCCAGCCGCCCCTGCGGCCGCAGGGCCTCGACCAGCTGCGCGTAGTGGCCGTCGGTGTGCGTGAGGCTGGCGACCAAGTGCACCGGCGGCAGGCCGGCGGCGGCCAGCTCCGCGGCCAGTGGCCGGGAATGGTCCAGCACGTGGTGGGCACCCAAACCGCGGATCCAGTCGGCCGTCTCCGGTCGCGACGCGGTGCCGATCACCGTCAGCCCGGTCAGCCGCCGCGCGAGTTGCGTCAGCATCGAGCCGACGCCACCCGCGGCGCCCACGATCAGCAGGCTCTGGCCCTCGCCGCCCCCCTCGGCCACGCCCAGCCGGTCGAACAGCAGTTCCCAGGCCGTGATGGCCGTCAGCGGCAGCGCAGCGGCATCGGCGAAGTCCAGGGTGCGGGGCTTGGGCCCGACGATGCGCTCGTCCACGAGCTGGTACTCGCTGTTGCTGCCCGGGCGCTGGATCGCGCCGGCGTAGAACACCTCGTCGCCGGGGCGGAACAGGCTGACCTCGCGGCCCACCGCCTCGACGACGCCGGCCGCGTCCCACCCCAGCACGCGGGGCACCTGCGCGCTGTTCGCCCGCACCTTGGTGTCGACCGGGTTGACGGACACGGCCCGCACCTGCACCAGCAGGTCGCGCGGGCCGGGCTCGGGCCGCGGCAGGTCGATCTCCACCAGGGACTGCGGATCGCTGCTGGGCAGGCCCGCGCGGGTCATGGCGATGGCTTTCATGGGAACTCCTTCATTCGGGACGGCCATGGTGCCGGCGGACCGCTTCCGGAAAAAGCCGGAAAATCGGCAAGGACCTTCCTTCGCGCAGTGAAAATGATCCGCCTCGACGACCTGGCCCTCTTCGTCCGCTCGGCCGCCCTGGGCGGCTTCTCCGGCGCTGCGCGCGAGGCCGACCTGCTGCCGGGCCAGGTCAGCGCCGCGATCCAGCGGCTGGAGCGCCACCTCGACGTGCGGCTGTTTGCCCGCTCCACCCGCAGCCTGCGGCTGACCGCCGAGGGCGAGCGCTACCTGCCGTTCGCGCAGGAGGCCCTGCTCGCGCTGCGCGACGGCCGCGAGCGGCTGCACGGCACACCGGGCGAACTGCGCGGCACGCTGCTGGTCGCCACGCCATCGGACCTCGGCCGCAACGTGCTGCTGCCCTGGCTGGCCGAGTTCCGACGCGCCCACCCGGCCCTGCACCTTCGGGTGTCGTGCTCGGACCAGGTCGCCGACGTGTTCCGCGATCCGGTCGACGTGGCGATCCGCTACAGCCCCGGGGCCGACGCGAACTACATCGCCCTGCCGCTGGCGCCGGCCAACCGTCGGGTGCTGGTGGCGTCGCCGGCCTACCTGGACCGAGCCGGATCGCCGGCCACGCTGGATGACCTGGTGCGACACGACTGCCTGCTGTGGACGCTGGGCAACCGCGTGCACGACAAGTGGAGCTTCCACGACGGCGCGCAGCGGCGGGTGGTGCGGGTGCGCGGGCCGCTGGACAGCGACGACGGCGAGATCGCGCGCAAGCTGGCGCTGGCCGGCGAGGGCATCGCCTACAAGTCCTGGCTGGATGTCCGTGCCGACGTGCAGGCCGGTCGGCTGGTGCGCCTGCTGCCGCAGGTGCAGGGCGAAGCGGCGCCGCTGCACCTGGTGTGCCCGCACCGCAAGCAGTTCTCGCCCGCGGTGCAGGCGCTGCACGGGTGGCTGCGCGCGCGCTGCGACGCACTGGGGGAGGCGCCGCCGGCCGTGCCTGCGCCCTGAACGATCACCCGCGCCTGGCGGCCGGGCTGGCGGGCGCGCCGCCGTCTCCGAAGGCGGCCGACCCGCACGCGAGAATCGGCACATGTCGAACGCGCCTCTTCTCTCGCTGCTGCTCACGCTCGTGGAGGCGGCCGCGACGCTCGCCTTCGCCCTGTCGGGGCTGCTGGAGGCTGCCCGCAAGCGCCTCGATGCGGTGGGCGTGTGCCTGGTGGCCGGACTGGCCGCGTTCGGCGGCGGCACGCTGCGCGACGTGCTGCTCGACCGCCGGCCGTTCTTCTGGGTCTCGCACTCCGAATGGCTCTGGGCCCTGCTGGCCGTGTGCGCCGGCGCGATGCTCTTCCTGCGGGCCCATCATTTCGCGCCCACCGAGCGGGCCATGCAGTGGCCCGATGCGCTGGGCCTCGGGCTGTTCAGCGCCAGCGGCACGCAGCTCGCACTGGCCGAGGGCCTGCCGGGCATCGTCGCCGTGCTGATGGGCGTGATCACGGCCACCTTCGGCGGCGTGCTGCGCGACATCGTCTGCAACGAGGTGCCGACCGCCCTGCGGGACCACCGCCCCTACGCCATCTGCGCCTTTGCCGGCAGCTGGGCGCTGGTGCTGGCGCAGCATGCGGGCATGGCGGCGGTGCCGGCGCTGGTGCTCGGCGCGGCGTGCGCCACCGGCTTGCGCGTGCTGGCCCTGCTGACCGGCTACACGCTGCCACGCTGGTCGTCCGGGGACGAGCCCTGAGTGCAGTGGGCGTCGCCGCCGGTGGCGACGCCGAGGGGGCGGAGACACGGTCCGCGCGCAGGTCGCGGCTCAGCTCCGCTCGCCAAGGTCTGCCCGCCAAGGCTTGCCCATCAGTTCGCGACTCCGTCCGAGCGCGCCGAAGACAGTCCCGACCAAGACGCGTCCTCGACTGCCGCCCACCACGCCGAACATTTGCTCACGCGTCATGCATAATGCGAATCACTCTCATTAACCGTCGCAACAACAATGCCAACCGACGCCGCTCGCACTTCCCGCCTGCACCCCCGTTTCGCCCTTCGACCCCTGGCCCTGTTGACGCGTCAATGGCTGGGCGCTGGCCTGGCCATCGCCGCGGCCAGTGCGGTCGCGCAGACGGCGCCTGCGGCCGGCGCGGCGGCACAGCCGGCACCTGGCGCAAGCGCCACGGCCCAGACGGCGCCGACCAACCGCGCGCTGTCGGGTGTCACGGTCTACGGCACGGTCGATGCCATCGGCGGCCTGCAGAAGACGTACTCGGGCGGGCAGCTCGCGCGCGGCGGCAACCTGGGTCTGCTGGGCATCACGGACCTGATGAACGTGCCGTTCAGCACCACCAACTACACGGCCGAGCTGATCGAGAACCAGCAGGCGCGCAGCGTCGCCGACGTCGTGATGAACGACGCTTCGGTCCGAACGCTGACCTCGCGCGGCGGCTTCGGTGACGACTTCCAGATCCGCGGCTTCCAGGTCGGCAACGGCGACCTGGCCATCAACGGCCTGCTCGGCCTGGCGCCCAGCACGCGCATCCCGCTCGAGTTCGTCGAGCGCGTCGAGGTGCTCAAGGGGCCGGGTGCCCTGACCACCGGCGTCGGCCCGAGCGGCAGCATCGGCGGCAGCATCAACGTCGTCACCAAGCGCGCGAACGACATCCCGCTCACGCGCCTGACCACCACCTACATGGGCAAGTCCCAGCTGGGCGCGCACCTGGACGTGGGTCGCCGCTTCGGCGAAGACAACCAGTGGGGCGTGCGCGTCAACGGCGTGGTGCGCGCCGGCGAGGGCAACATCGATGGCGGCCGCCAGGACCTGAACCTGGGCGCGCTCGGCCTCGACTTCGCCGGCACCCGCACGCGCTGGTCGCTCGACCTCCTGGCCACGGGCGGCGAGACCCGCGAGTTCCGTCCCCAGACCAGCTTCGCGGCCAACGCCACCGCCGTCCCGGCGCCTCCGTCGGCGCGTTCGAACTTCTACCCCGGCCAGAAGCTGGACGACAACGTCCGCACGGTCATGACGCGCCTGGAACATGACCTGACCGACAGCACCATGGTCTACGCCGGGCTGGGCGCCACCCGGCTGGACTACCAGCAGAACCTGCCGACCGGCCGCCCCGACGCATCGGGCAACTTCAACGTGCAGAACGCCTGGTACGACCAGGACACCCGCAGCACCGCGGCCGATGCCGGCCTGCGCACGCGCTTCAACACCGGCAGCGTGCGCCACACGCTGGTGTTCGGCGCCAACTTCCTGGACCAGGACACGGCGTACTTCTACGCGACGTCGCCCACCACCAACCCCTCCAATCTCGACAACCCGGCCCCGCTGCCGGCCATCACGGCGCTGCGCGGCGCGCCCGGCCGGAGCTCGGCCGTCAAGCAGCACAGCGTGGCGGTTGCCGACACTTTGTCGTTCGCCGGTGACCGGTTCCTGGTCACGCTCGGCCTGCGCCGCCAGACCCTCGCGCAGGACAACTTCAATCCCGCGAGCGGCGCCCAGACGAGCCAGTACGACGCGAGTGCCACCACGCCGCTGGCGGGGGTGGTGTTCAAGCCGGCGCAGAACGTGTCGCTGTACGCGAACCACACCGCCGGCCTTACGCGGGGCGCCACGGCCGGTGTGACCACGGCCAACGCGGGCCAGACCTTCGCGCCGCAGAAGTCGCGCCAGCAGGAAGTCGGCGTGAAGGTCGACTGGGGCCGGCTGACCACCCAGGCGGCGGTCTACCAGATCGAGCGGCCCAGTTCCTTCACCGACCCGGTAACCAACGTCTTCAGCTTCGGCGGCGAGCAGCGCAACCGCGGCCTGGAACTGACGGCCTACGGCGAGCTCCAGCGCTCGCTGCGCCTGATGGCCAGCGCCGCCTTCCAGCAAGCCAGGTTGAGCCGCACCGCGGGTGGCGTGAACCAGGGCAACGACGCAGCCGGCGTGCCGGAGCGCACCTTCAACCTCGGCCTCGACTGGGACACGCCCTGGGTGCAGGGCCTGGCGCTGAACGGCCGCGTGATCAGCACCTCGTCGGTGTTCGCCGACGCCGCCAACCGCCTGCGCGTGGGCGACTGGACTCGCCTGGACATCGGCGCGCGCTACGCCACCCGGATGGCGGGCAAGCCGCTGACGCTGCGCGCCAACCTCGAGAACGTGGGCGACAAGCGCTACTGGGTGGTCAGCAACTACGTGACCGTCGGCGCACCCCGCACCCTGATGTTGTCCGCGACCGTCGATTTCTGATCGGCTCGCTCCCTCCATCCCTCCAGAAGGATTCGACATGAACGCAGCCCGCATCGCGCTCGCCAGCCTCGCCTTCGCCGCCTCGGCGGCGCAGGCTCACCAGATCTGGATCGAGCAGCCCGCCGGCCAGACCGCCGTGATCCGCTTCGGCGAATTCGGCGAGAACCTGCGCGAGGCCTCGCCCGGCCTGCTCGACAAGTTCGGCAAGCCGGTCGCCACGCTGTTGTCGGCCAAGGGCGAGAAGCCCGCCGATGCCGTGAAGACAGCCAGCGGTTTCACCCTTCCGTTCGCCGCCGCGCGCGGCGAGTCGATCGTCGCCGAGGACGCGAGCTACCCGCTCTACACCTGGAAGCAGGGCGAGAAGAACACCACCAACTGGTACCGCCCGGCGGCGCGGCTGATCACCGATATCGCCCCGCTGCAGCCCAGGCTGGTGCTGGACCTGGTGCCCACCGGCAGGGTCGGCGAGTTCAAGCTGTTCTTCCGCGGCCAGCCCAAGGCCAAGGGCAAGGTGACGCTGGTGACGCAGTCGGGCTGGTCCAAGGAAGGCCACACCGACGAGCAGGGCGTGGTGCGCTTCGACATGCCCTGGCAAGGCACCTACGTGGCCGAGGCCAGCTTCAACGACGCCACCGCCGGCGAGCGCACCGGTGCCAACGGCCCCGAGCGCTACGACGGCGTGAGCTATGCCACCACCCTCACCTACGTGAAGGCCGACGGCGTCGCGCCGATTCCGGCCGGGCCGGCGGCCGCTCCCGCCAAGTAGCGCCCCGTGAACGCCGCGCTGGCGCGGGCTCGACGCATCGGCCCGCTGGTTTCCCGCATCGCCGCCGCCGCCGTGGGCGGCTACGTGCTGGCGGCGCTGGCGAGCGTCGCCGCCATCGCGCTGGCCTTCGACAAGGTCCAAGGCGTGCTCACCGGACAGCTGCTCAGTTTCGTGTTCTACGCCGCCGCGGTCATCTGGGTGTTCGCGGCGCGCACCGCCTGGCGCGCCTGGGCCGGCCTGCTGGTGGTGGGCGTGCCGCTGCTCGTGGCCGCCTGGTCGGTCTGGTTCGCCGGAGCCGCGTCATGACCGTGGCACGCGACGACGAGGGGCCGCGCCTGGCCGGCCCGGGGTTGCGCCAGCGCATGGCGGACCTGCACACCTGGGCCGGGCTGCTGCTCGGCTGGGTGCTCTACGCGATGTTCCTGACCGGGACCGTGTCGTACTTCAAGGACGAACTGTCGCAGTGGATGCGGCCCGAGCTGCCGCACCAGGTGCAGGTGCCCGACCCCGCCGGCGTGGCGGCACGCGTGGCGGCCGGCATCGAGGCGGCGGTGCCGGGCGTCACGCAGTACAGCATGAAGCTGGCGGACGACCGCAACAACAGCGTCTACGCCTTCTGGCGCGGCGGCGGCGGGTCGCGCCAGCGCGGCTTCGGCGAGGGCTTCTTCGATCCGGCCACCGGCCGGAAGGTCGCCGGGCGCGACACCCTGGGCGGCGACTTCTTCTACCGCTTCCACTTCCAGTTCCACTACATGCCCATCGCCTGGGGCCGCTGGCTCGCGGGCGCCGCGGCGATGTTCATGCTGCTGGCCATCGTGAGCGGCGTGATCACGCACAAGAAGATCTTCACGGACTTCTTCACCTTCCGCTGGGGCAAGGGCCAGCGCTCCTGGCTCGACGCGCACAACGCACTGTCGGTGTTCGGGTTGCCGTTCCACCTGATGATCACCTACACCGGGCTGGTGACGCTGATGGCGATGTACATGCCCTGGGGCAGCGACGCGGCCCTGAAGACACCGGCCGAACGACAGGCAATGAGTGCGGCCACCACGGTGTTCATCGAAGCGGGCAAGGCGACGGGGACCAGGGTACCGCTGGCGCCGCTGGAAGGCATGGTGCGGCAGGCGCAGCAGCGCTGGGGGGCCGGCCAGGTCGGCCGCATCACGGTGTCGCTGCCCGGCGATGCGGCCGCGCGCGTGGCGATCGCCCATGCCGACACCGGCCGTGTCTCGATGAGCCCGCAATCGATGCTGTTCGAGGGCGCCACCGGCCATCTGCTGGAAGTGCGCGAGCACGTCGGGGCGGCGGCCGAGACCCGCGGCGTGCTGTATGCCTTGCACCTCGGCCGCTTCAGCGACCTCGAGCTGCGCTGGCTGTACTTCATCGTCAGCCTGGCCGGCACCGCCATGGTGGGCACCGGGCTCGTGATGTGGACCGTCAAGCGCCGCCAGAAACAGGCCGATCCCGATCGGCCCTCCTTCGGCTTTCGGCTGGTGGAGCGCCTGAACATCGCCTCGATCGCCGGCCTGTCGGTCGCGATGGCAGGCTACCTCTGCGCCAACCGCCTCCTGCCGCCAGGCCTACCCGCCCGCGGCGAGTGGGAGATCCATGTCTTCTTCGCGCTGTGGGCCGCGGCGCTGCTGCATGCGGTCGCACGCCCGGCCCGCAAGGCGTGGGTGGAGCAATGGTGGGCGGCCACGGCCCTGCTGGCACTGCTGCCCGTGCTCAATGCGGTCACCACCGCCCGGCCCCTGTGGCACAGCCTCGCGCAAGGCGATTGGGTGTTCGCGGGCGTCGACCTGATGTGCTGGGCGCTCGCCGCCTTGCACGCCGCGCTGGCGATCCGCACCGCCCGGCATCGCCCACGCGTGCGTCCGGCGCGTGCGCAAGGCCGGGCCGCAGCGCCCATCGTCTCGACCTCGGGAGGCGATGCATGACCCACGCGCTCACGCTGCTGCTGTGCGTGGCCGCGTTCGCGGCCCTCGCGCTGGGCTCCGAACGCCAGCAGGACGACCTGTTCGGCCGGGCCTTGCCGCGCACCACCACACGCGGCCTGCGCGCGGCCGCCACGCTGCTGCTGCTGGCCGCACTGGCCGTTCCGGTCACCGCGCACGGCTGGGCGCTGGCCCTGGTGATGTACTCGGGTCACACCAGCCTGGCCGCCGGCCTGGTCTATGCCGCCCTCATCGTGCGCCTGCGTCGCGCGCGCCAGGAATGACGCGTCCGGGCGTCGTGGCCGGCCGTCCGGACTGTCGCGCGGCGACGCCACTCGCGCGCCTTGCGTGGGCGGCCAGGAACCGCGGCGTGCCCGCGGCGGCGGCCGCGCCGTGTCTCAGGCCTGCAACCGGATCGCGTCGATCACGACCCGCAGCGCGCGCGACGAGTTGCGCCGGCTGGGGTAGTAGGCGTGCAGCCCGGGAAAGCGCGGGCAGCAGTCGTCCATCACCAGCCGCAGCCGGCCGGCGTCCACGTGCGGCTGGGTCATGTCGCCAGGGAGGAAGGCCAGTCCGTGGCCGTCCACCGCCGCATGCAGCATCTGGTAGGCGCCGTTGAACGTCAGCTGGCCGCCGACCCGCACCTCCACCTCGCGGTCGCCGTCCCGCAGCTCCCAGGCGTACAGCCCCCCGCTGCCCGACAGCCGCAGCGTGATGCAGTTGTGCCGCACGAGGTCCTGCACGCGGGTTGGCACCGGGTGCGTCGCGAAGTAGCGTGGTGAACCGACGATGGTCATGGGCACGTCGGGCGTGAGCCGCACCGCGACCATGTCCTTGTCCACCTGGTCGCCGAACCGCACGCCGATGTCGTAGCGGTCGGCGGCGATGTCCACGAGCCGGTAGTCGGCGCTCATCTCGACCCGCACGTCGGGATAGTGCTCGAGCACCGGCGCCAGCCGCGGCCAGAGCACCTGGTCGATCACGTGGTCGATGGCGGTGATGCGGATCGTGCCCGACGGGCGCTCGCCCATGTCGCTGACCGCGGCGATCTCCGCCTCGATCTCTTCCAGGCGCGGAACCAGGGTCTGGAGCAGGCGCTCGCCGGCTTCGGTCGGCGCCACGCTGCGCGTGGTGCGCGCCAGCAGCCGCACGCCCAGGCGGGTCTCCAGCGCCCGGACCGTGTGGCTCAGCGCCGACTGCGACACTCCGAGCTTGGCGGCCGCGCGGGTGAAGCTGCGCTCCTGCGCGACGGCGAGGAACGCGAGCAGGTCGTTGAAGTTCTCCCGGGGCATGGCGGCGTGCTGGGGGCGAGCGGGTGGCGCGTCGATTCTAGGAGCCCGCCATTCATGACCGCCGCTCATGTCCCCATGCCAGGCGGCGCCGTCCGCCGGGCAGGTGCCGCGCCTACGATGCATCCCTTCCCTTGCGGCCTTTCCCGCAGCTGTCCCGATCGCACCGCCACGCGGCACCAGCAGTGCCGTTGCGGCGTGCGCGCTCCTTGCCCACGCCCATGCCCACCAGTCCATCCGCCGCCCTCCCTTCCGCCACCGGCCCGCAGCGCGGGGCGTGGAGCGCCGTGGGGTCCATGACGATGTGCGTCGCGCTGCTCATCGCGGCCGAGTTCATGCCGGTCAGCCTGCTGACGCCGATCGCGCGCGACCTGGGCGCCACCGACGGGATGGCCGGCCAGGCGATCTCCATCTCCGGCCTGTTCGCGGTCCTGACCAGCCTGCTGGTCGCGACCGTGGCCGGCCGCTTCGACCGCCGGCACGTGCTGATGGCGTTGACGGCCTCGATGCTCGGATCGCTGGTGCTGATCGCCCTGGCGCCCAGTTTCTCCGTGCTGATGGTGGCGCGCGCGCTGCTGGGCGTGACGGTCGGCGGCTTCTGGGCGCTGTCCACGGCGACCGTGATGCGGCTGGTGCCGCGCGCCGCCCTCGCACGCGCGATGGGGGTGCTCTACATGGGCAACGCCGTCGCAACTGCGGTCGCGGCGCCCGTGGGCAGCTTCCTCGGCGGCTGGATCGGCTGGCGCGGCGTGTTCTGGCTGTTGGTCCCGCTGGCGGTTGCCAACCTGGCCTGGCAGTGGGCCAGCCTGCCGGCCATGCGACCGCCAGCGGCCACGCCCGCCCTGCGCGTGCTGAGCCTGCTGCGGCGGCGCCACGTGGCCTTCGCGATGCTGGCCGTCATGCTGTCGTTCGGCGGTGCCTTCGCCACCTTCACCTACCTGCGGCCGTTCCTGGAGACGGTCACCCATGCCACCTTGCCGCAGTTGTCGCTGCTCCTGCTGGGCCTGGGTGCGGCCGGCTTCGTCGGCACCTCGGCCGCGACCGCCCTGCTGCCGGGCCACCTGCAGCGCCTGCTGGGCGGCCTGCCGCTCGCGCTCGCCGCGGCCACGCTGGCCCTGCTGGCGGGGGGCGGCGCGCTGTGGCCCGCCGCCCTCGCCATGGTCTTGTGGGGCGGACTCAACGCCGCCATCCCCGTGTGCTGGTCCAACTGGCTGGCGCAGGGCGTGGCCGACGAGCCCGAAGCCGGCGGTGGCCTGATGGTGGCGGCGATCCAGCTGGCCATCATGGCCGGCGCGGCCTTCGGCGGCTGGCTGCTGGACGCGTTCTCCGTCCAGGCGACCTTCGCCGGCGGCGCCGCCTTGCTGGTGCTCGCCGCCGCGACGGTGGGCAGGGGCCGCCGGCTGCTGCCAGCCGGCGCTGCGCCGCGCACCCACGACGCCGGCACATGACCGCTTGCAGCATCCGGCCGGCCGGCCCTGCCGCTCCTGCCCCCCCTTCGCCCCTGCTCGCAGATCTTTCACAGCAAGGATGCCCATGACCTTCCGCCTCTCCCGCATCGCCCCGTGCCTCACGGCCCTGGTGGCGGCCGCCGCGCTCGCACAGCCCGATGCGCCGCTCGCGCAACAGATCACGCCGGCCGGCACGGAGGCCTCCACACCGGGGCCGGCCGAGTTCTTCACGGGCCGGGTGCGGGTGGACCCGGTCTGGCCGGCCACGCGCGAGATGAACGCCTCCGGCGCGCTGGTGACCTTCGAGCCGGGTGCCCGGTCGGCCTGGCACACGCACCCCGCGGGCCAGCGGCTGGTGGTCACGTCGGGCGTCGGGCTGGCGCAGGAATGGGGCAAGCCGGTGCAGACGATCCGCCCGGGCGACGTCGTGTGGTGCCCGCCGGGCGTGAAGCACTGGCACGGCGCCGCGCCGACCACCGCGATGACGCACCTGGCCGTCACGGGCACCCTCGACGGCAGGAACGTGACGTGGATGGAGAAGGTCGGTGACGAGCAATACAACGCGCGCTGAAGCAGTCCCGCGCCGGACGGTCCTGGCGGCAGCCTTCGCCGCCGCGGCGGCGCCGGGCCGGGGCGCTGCGTCCGCGCAACCGCACCAGGAGAGCAGCACCATGGACCCCACTTCGCTGAGCCGGCAGCAGCAAGCCATCGCCCCGATCGGCGCCGCGATGGCGACCGGAGACTTGCCGCAGCTGCATGCAGCCCTGCACGAGGGACTGGATGCGGGCCTCACGGTCAGCGACGCCCGGGAGATCCTGGTGCAGCTGTATGCCTATGCGGGCTTTCCGCGCAGCCTCAATGCCCTGGGCGAGCTGATGAAGGTGCTGGAGGCACGCCGCCAGCGCGGCGTGCAGGACGCGCCGGGCCGCGACCCGGCACCACTGCCAACCGGCCGCGAGCTGCTGGCGCTGGGCACGGCCAACCAGACCAGGCTGTCGGGGGGCCCGGTCAAGGGAGCGCTGTTCGAATTCGCACCGGCCATCGACGAGTACCTGAAGACGCACCTGTTCGGCGACATCTTCGGGCGCGACAACCTCGACTGGCCAAGCCGCGAGCTGGCCACCGTGGGCGCCCTCGCCGCGCTGGCGGGCGTGGAGCCGCAGCTGCAGGCGCACATCCGCATCAGCCTGAACGTGGGCCTGACCGCCTCGCAGCTGCGCGGCGTGGCGGACGTGCTCGCGCAGCGCGGCCAGCGCGAGGCGGCAGCCCGCGCACGCGCGGCGCTGGACAAGCATCTGGGCGAGGCGGCCAGACGGTAGGCCGATGGTCGGGGCGGCAGGCCTCCTGCTCGCGCGCACCGTGCGACACTGCGCGCCGACATGACGACCTCCAGACCGCCGGCGCCCCTCACCATCGCCATGGCCGGCCTCGTCGCCCTCGGGGTGGCGATGGGCATCGGCCGTTTCGCCTTCACGCCGCTGCTGCCGATGATGCTGGCCGAGCGGTCGATCGACCTGCCGGGCGCCAGCCTGCTGGCGAGCGCCAACTACCTGGGCTACCTGCTGGGCGCGCTGGCATGCACGTTCCAGCCGTGGCTGTGGCGGCGCTTCGGGTTCACCGCCGCGGTCAACGGGCCGAAGCTGGTGCGCTTCGGGCTGGTCGCGACGGCGCTGCTCACGCTGGGCATGGCGCTGCACCGGCCCGCCGCGCGGACCCTGTTGCGGTTCGCCGCCGGCATGGCGAGTGCGGTGGTGTTCCTGTACACGTCCGGCTTCTGCCTCGAGCAACTGGCGCGGCGCGGCGTGCCGGCGATGGGCGCGCTGATCTACGTCGGCCCGGGCATGGGGATCGTGGCCAGCGGCCTCGCGGCCACCGCCCTGGTGAACCTGCACGCGCCGGCCTCCTGGGGCTGGCTGACCTTCGGCGCGCTCGCCGCGCTGCTGACCGCGCTGGTGTGGCGGGTCTTCGACGCGCGGCGCGGCTTGCCGGCGCAGGCGCCGGCGCCCCAGCAGGCGACGGCAGCGCCCGTGCACGTGCCGGCGGGCGGCGGCGAGATGGGCCTGCTCACGCTGGCCTACGGCCTGGCGGGCATCGGCTACATCATCACCGCGACCTTCCTGCCCGTGATCGCGCGCCAGGCCCTGCCCGAGTCGCACTGGCTGGACCTGTTCTGGCCCCTGTTCGGCACCGGCGTGATGCTCGGCGCACTGGGCGCGTCGCGCCTGCCACCCGGCGGCGACCTGCGGCTGCGGCTGGCGGCCTGCTACGTCATCCAGGCCGCGGGCGTGGCCGCGAGCCTGGTGAGCCCCACGCTGGCGGGCTTCGCGATCGGCAGCCTGCTGCTGGGCCTGCCGTTCACCGCCATCACCTTCTTCGCGATGCAGGAGGTGCGCCGCGTGCGGCCGCTGCAGGCCACCAGCTTCATGGGCCTGCTCACCGCCGCCTACGGGCTGGGACAGATCGCCGGGCCGCCGCTGGCAGCGTGGCTGGTGGCACGCAGCGCAAGGGCGGCGGATGGCTTCGCCCTGTCGCTCTGGATCGCCACCGCACTGCTGGTGCTGGGCGCGGTGGTGTACGTGCTGGCGGCGCGGCGGCATCCGGCGACGGCGCACTGACGCAGCCCGGACGTGTTCGTATCGGTGCAGGTCGCCGCGGCGCGATGCGGCCCCGCACAGGACATCAGTAGGAGAAATGGACCCGGAAGCGCAGGTCGTACGCGGGGAGGGGGCTGGTGACGACCACCGTGCCTTTTGCATAACCTGCCGTCGTGTCCACCGGCGCCTGGACACCCGCGGGCGCCGAGGCCATGAACGCGTAGGTGGTTCCACCTGTCAACGTCGGCGCGCTCGGGAAGTCGAAGGCGTAGTCGGCGTCCATCAGGTTCAACCGCTTCGGACCGGATGTCGCCAGCGCCGGCCCGGTGGGCATGCCGGCCGCTGTGGCGAAGAGCGCCACCGTCACGTCCAGGTCGTACCCACGCAGGTGCAACTCCAGGCGCTTCAGTTGCGCCGTCGTCGGCACTTCGAAGGTCTGCCCGAGGTCGAACGCCGCCAGCCCCACATTGGGGTTGACGCCAAGGTTCTCCACCACGTAGGTGATTGGCGCCGGTGCCTCGACGGGACCGGGCGCCGGGGCGTCTGCCACCTTGGTCAACGGAACGGAGCCGCCCCCACAACCGGAGAGGATGGCCGCGACGATCGCCATGGCGAGTCGCGTTCTGGTGGTGACGAGCATGCGGAATGCTAACCCAGCAGTTCTCCGGCCCAATTGGCGCAGCCGAGTGCTTGAACGGTGAACTTGGACACGCCTGGGCGCAGGCCGGCGGCAGCGGCCAATAAAGAGTGCTTGACGTGACGCTCGCCACGAGGGCCCCAATGGTGTGCCCCAGGGGTCATGGCCACGGCCACATCTGCTCCCCCGACCACGGCGCGACCACCGAAGGCTGGGGGCGTCGAGGCGGGCCTGCGTGGGAAAATCTGCGAATGACCAGCAACAAGGCACCACCGGGACAACGGTCGGGCAGCGGGTTCGCCAGCATCCTGGAGCACGTCAACCTGGGGCTCAGTCGCCCCGGACGGGCCGAGAACGTGTTCGACCGGAGTGGGCACACGGTGCTGGTGGTGGACGATGTTCCCGCCCAGCGGTATTCGACCGAGCGAATGGTGCGGGCGGGCGGCTATCGCACGCTTGAAGCGGAAACGGGACACGATGCCGTGAACCTTGCTTCCCAGGTCTCCGCCATCATCCTCGACGTCAACCTGCCCGACGTGCACGGCATCGACGTGTGCACCACCTTGCGGTCGCGGAAGGCGACCGCCACCACGCCGATCATCCTGACGTCGGCGGTGTATGTGGACGATCTGCATCGCGACGCCGGTTTGCAGGCCCTAGCCGATGCGTACCTGATCGCTCCCCTCGATCCGGATGCACTTCGCGCTCTGCTTGATCGATTGATCCAGGAACGGAGCCCTGCCGCCTAAGCCGTCGATGTCGCCGCGGCGTGCCACCAATGGCTGAGCTGTTGGTATGCTGGCCGGCAATGGAACAGGCGGAACATCCCTTTCAACCGGGCGACCGGGTACGGCACAAGGCCACAGGCAAGGTGATGACGGTCTTGATCGCGTCCCGCACGAACCTGTTCTGCGGATGGCAGGAACCCGGCCGGGAAGACCAATCCGAAGTCGTCAAGCCCGGCGAAGTGGAGCCGTGGGCAGACGCCAGGGGTCGCGCGCGCGAGTGAGAGGGCCAGGTCTCGAAGCTTCACCTGGAGCGCCCTCGCCGGCCTCCGCGCACTTGAACTGCAGCAACTCATCGCCCGCTCGCACAACAGCCCCGCATACATATCGCCCACGCCATTGCCTAGCGCGCACGAGTACGGAGCGGTAGACCAACGCCGAACACCAGCCAGCAGCAGCACGTTTGTGCGCACAGCGCTCAACTCGGCCCCCGGCCTGCAGAAGCGGCGCGATGAAGCGCCAGCGTGGTGAAGAACTCCTGGATGGTTCGCGCGTGATTTGGCGGAGTGGTCATCCGCAAGATCATTAGCGGTTCGCTGGAATCTGGCCCATTCATACCCCCGCGAGCCACCTTTACGACTGTTGCTGCCTCTACTGCCCTTCCGCCTCTTGAGGCATTGCAGTGTCGGCGGGATACCTGCTCACGAGCTGCTTGGCGATGACGGCGCATTGTTCAAGGTCCGCTCTGCGGGTGGAACCGGCGAGCCGGCCCAAGGTGTCGATTGCCACAGGCCGCAAAACGACGCTGCCCAGCTGGTTGCCGTTCGCGGGAGCGCAAACCGCGATCCGCTCTTCCTGCGCCGCTGCGACCGTAGTCGGATACAGCAGTACGCTGGTGCGATTGGGGCTGGCCAATGCGTAGGCCGAAAGTTGATAGAGCCACTCTGGTGGCAGCGACGTGCGCCAAAGGTCGCGGTACTTTGCATCAAGGTACATGCTCAGCGTCCCGCGAACGTCAGAAAGCGCGAAGTCTGGCCGCGGCGCAGGTGGGCGCCGCCTGCGGAGGTCTGCGTCGGCGGGTAGCAGGCGATAGAGCCCCCGGATTGTTTGTTCGTCATCCACCCGCAGTCCGGCGGCATGTTCGCGCAGAAAACGCGAGAGAAAGCGCTGGAAGAACCGGTTCATATCGAACAGGAACGCGGTAGCCTTCAGTTCGCGCGGACCATCCAGAGCGATACCGCTTCCTTCTAGCAGCAGTTCAATCAAGTCGAGGGCTGGCGCGGCGGTTTCAGTGAGGCGCGTGAGCCCGCTGCGGGCCCGGAGCACGTCCTCATGCCTGAGAGTGACCAGCATCTCCACGCCATCGAGAGCTCGGACGAGCCCCTCGGCCCGGCGTGCCAGCACGGGCTGCTGGCACACGCGACGCGCAAGCCGCAAACCGGCCAGCAGGACTTGATTCAGGTGCCAGTCGGCGGTGCGCTCGAAATATCTGCAAGGGATGCGTGGCTCGGTCAGCACTCCCCGGCGGGCGAGAGCCTCCACTTGAAGACGCCCGCGGATCGCTTCCAGCCGATCAGTTCGGGGCCGATATACCTTCGGCAGGCCGGCACGCCAGAACCGCTCCACCTCGCGCACCAGAAGTTGCACCAGCAGGTCCTGCAGCCCGTGTTCGTCCAGCAACACGGTTGTGGGCAGCTCAGGCTGCCACAGATCCGTGAGGCCGTACACGTACTTCAGCATCCGCGCGAGGGTCGTTGTCGCGATCTTGGGATGGATGGTTACTCGAAGCGGCCCGACCTCTACTCGGCCCACGTAGGAGGTGGCGGCGATCTCCAAGCCGCCAAAGCCGGGCGTCAGCCTCAGCTTCTCGCCCAGCAGCGCCGCAATACCCGGTCCGTGCTCACTCGGGCCTAGCAGCTCCTGCAGTTGCGGCGACAGCGGAAATGGCCCTTCTTGCTGCCACTCAGTCAGGACTGCATCGATCTGCAGCTGAGTCATCTGGCGTCGTTGGCTTCCGCGCTGCCCTCGTCATCGTTCAGGTCCGTGTCGTCTTCGGCCAAAGGCGTGCCTTCGGTCAGCGCGATCTTTTCGACCTCCTCGTAGCGCACCGCCTGCAGCAGGTCGTCTTCCCGCTCGGGGAGGAACAGCTCCTCCACGATACGACCGGCCTCGGCATCGACCAGGTCCTTGCCGAGGATCTGCTGCAGGGTGTGAAAGTCGTCATAGCAGTACTCCTCCAGCAGCGGCACGATCTCGTCCCGCAAAATGCGCGCGAAGCCGGCGAAGGAGTTGATGCCGGCCGCAGGCATTAGATAGGCATGCCCAACCTGCAGGTTGCGGGCATCGCGCTTGAGGTGCTTGCGGACGCGCGCGTTCAAGGCCGAAAGCCACGGGCCGAGCGGCAGGCTGCGCACCTGACGACCGTCCAGGCAACCGGTGTCCGGCATCAGCTCAATGAATGCGAAGCGTCGGCGCACGGCGGCATCGAGCAACGAGATCGAGCGGTCGGCGGTGTTCATTGTGCCCACCACGAACACGTTACGAGGAATGCGGAAGGGCTTGGCGCTCACGGGCAACGTGATCGACTGGTCTCGCTTGTCGAGTTCCATCACCGTCATCAGCTCGCCGAAGATGCGCGGCAGGTCGCCGCGATTGATCTCGTCGATTACTAGGTAGAAGTTCTTGTCAGGCGCCGCTGCTGCATCCACGCACAAGGTCTTGAAGATGCCATCGCGTTCGAGGAAGGTGATCACACCGCCGGTGGCCTGTGGTCGGATGCCCTCCAGAAAATCCTCGTAACCCCAGTTAGGGTGGAAGGTGCACACTCGCACCAGACCGCCTTGACCGGTAAGCGCCGCGGTGTCCTGCGCGTCGAGCTGGCCGGCCGACTTACGGAAGGCATGGCGCGCAGCCAGGTCCTTCGCGAGCGCCAGAGCGCGCCACGTCTTCCCGGTGCCAGGCGGCCCATAGAGGATCACTTGCCCCTTGCGCCTGAGCGCAGCTTCGACCCGAGCGCTCCATGGATCTAAGGCCGGTAACGCGGGCATGCTCACCGGAGCCGCGGAAACGGCGACTGGTGCTGCGCCGGCGAGCCGGCTTTCAACTCCCAGCACGTTGACCGGGTGCCGGCCGAAGGGATAGACCGTGGTCCGTGGCCCCTCCAGCGGGTCCAGCTTCCATTCTTCGAGCGAGAGCCATTGGACCCGCCGAACATGTGGAAAGGCCAGATCGGCGCGGTACTCGTAGGGGCCGACCACTCGGCCGATGCCCCGCACGGTCGCTCCTTCACAGGCGACCACGACGTCGTTCTCTTCCATCTCGCGCAGGAAGTTGACGATCTCGCCCGCCTTCCGAGTCGCCGTCTTGCGATCCTCGTAGTCAGGCAGGAGCCGGGCGGCAATGCGCTGCTTCAGTTCCGCCTCCTTGAGCTCGCCCGATAGATCGGAGAGGAACTGTGTCCAGCCGATCGAAACGAGGCCTTGGTCCCTCATGACCGGCCATTGGCTTTCTCCGGTGCTGCCGGAGGTGGTGCCGAGCCTCCAGTAGCGGTGGTGCGGGTGCTGCTCGCCCAGGAGCTTGCCCAAGATGGTCATCGAGGTTCCGAGTTCCCGGGCGAGTGTCAGGAAGCGGCCGGTGCACACGAAGCGCGAAGCTTGGCCGTCGAGCACGCCCGCTCCGTCGGGGGGCGTCTGCAGCAGCTTCATCAAGTGAAAGCGCTGCCATTGCGGGCTGTGAAAGGTGTCCAGCCGGTCTGGATGAACCAAGAACCAATACTTGTGGGCCCAGCCCGCCGCAGCAAGGTTGGGAGCTGCCTGGCGCATTGCAGCATCGAGGGTGGCGCAGGCGTCGTCGCTCGCGTGAGAGGGCTCGAAGTTTGTTAGCACCTCCGAACCGGCGACGAGTTCGTCACGCTGCTTGCGGGCGAACGAGATGGCGTCTTGGAGGTCCAAGTTGCGCTGTGATTGCGGAGAGCCGGTCACCCACACGCCTGCCGGCTGCTTCTCGTACAGGCCGAATTTCAGGGCGCTACCGCCACCGACGCCGCCATAAAGCTTGCAGGAGAACTCCTCGTCGCTCTTGAATTCCAGCCAATAGGCCATGCAGCGCGGCTCGTCATCGCGGCGTCCGTGCAGCAGCCGAAGCAGGACTTCGCCATCCACGCTGCGCAGCACGTCTGGTCCAAAGTGTTCCCAGAAGGCGGCGGTCTGCGCGTCGATGGTGTTCTGGTTGTAGGCGCCACGCGCGAGGGCCTGCTGCAGCCGCTGCCGCAGCTCGTCCATGATCTGGGTCGTCATCTTCTCCTCCGCGGGGGATGCTAGCAGCCGGGAGGCTCAGGCCCCTGTTGGCAGGCCGGCTGAATCCATCGGCCACGAATGTATAGCGGAATAGTCAGCAGCAGAATCTGCATCAAACAGCGAGGGAAGCCAGGTCAAGCACGCACGCCAGTGCCCTTTCAGTACCCCACCTCGACCGGACGCGTTGAGCCGGTAAGCTCTTACCAGGCAGGATTCCAGTTCGGGAAGCGTGCCCTAAGCTCCGCCTTCGACGCGTGTGCCAAGTCAATAACCTCTGGGTACAGGTTCGGCCCGTATGTGAGGCCCAACGAAGCGGCGGTGTCCGTCAGATGAGCCTTGATGGGTCGCGACAGGGCAGCTGACCGCGCACGGTACAGGACATCAGCTAATCGTTGATCTCGAGTGACGACAGTAAAATTTTCGCGGCCGTGCTGCTGCCCGCTCGGTGTGACAAGGACGAAGAGCGAGTTGCCGTCGAACACCTTGTACGGGCGCTCTCTTGTGATCAGGTTGGCTAACTGCTGATCGGTGAGACGGCAGTCCGGCTGCCGGGGTCGGCGTTGAGTGGTAGTGGTTGCGGTCGTTTCAGACATCGTTCGGGCGCTTCCGTTGGAAGAAAAGTACCCCGATAGCCGCTGTCTCGATACCCCGGTTCGTACCCCGATAAGGAGCTGGATCGTCATGGACGTCCGTGGACCTTAGAAGACATAAAGCCCTGATTTCTCAGGGCTTTATGCTGCTTGGGGGACTCTGGTGGACCTCTGTGGACAGGGTCCTGGCGGAGCAGGAGGGATTCGAACCCTCGATACGGGAGACCCGTATACCGGATTTCGAGTCCGGCGCATTCGACCACTCTGCCACCGCTCCTGAATTCGGTTCGCGTGGTGCGAAGCCGCAAATTCTAACCGACTCGGCAGCCCGTCAGGGCCGCAGCAGCTCCAGGCCGCCCAGGTAGGGGCGCAGCGCGTCCGGGACGGTGACGGTCCCGTCGGCGTTCTGGTAGTTTTCGAGCACGGCCACCAGCGTGCGGCCGACGGCCAGGCCGGAGCCGTTGAGCGTGTGCACCAGCTCGTTCTTGCCTTGGGCCGTCTTGAAGCGGGCCTGCAGGCGGCGCGCCTGGAAGGCCTCGCAGTTGGACACCGAGCTGATCTCGCGGTAGGTGTTCTGCGCCGGCAGCCAGACCTCCAGGTCGTAGGTCTTGGCGGCGCCGAAGCCCATGTCGCCGGTGCACAGCAGCATGACGCGGTAGGGCAGCCCCAGCGTCTGCAGGATGGCCTCGGCGTGGCCGGTCATCTGCTCCAGCGCCTCGTAGCTGCGGTCGGGGTGCGTGATCTGCACCATCTCGACCTTGTCGAACTGGTGCTGGCGGATCATGCCCCGGGTGTCGCGCCCGGCGCTGCCGGCCTCGGAGCGGAAGCACGGCGTGTGCGCGGTCAGGCGGATGGGCAGCTGCGCCTCGGCCAGCACCTCGTCGCGCACGAAATTGGTCAGCGTGACCTCGCTGGTCGGGATGAGGTACAGCGCCTGCTGCTCGTCCGACGCCAGCCCTTCCTGGCCGCCCTTGCGCACGGCAAACAGGTCGGCCTCGAACTTGGGCAGCTGGCCGGTGCCGCGCAGCGTGGCCTCGTTCACCACGTACGGGGTGTAGCACTCGGTGTAGCCGTGCGCCTGGGTCTGCGTGTCCAGCATGAACTGGGCAAGGGCGCGGTGCAGCCGCGCGATCGGGCCCTTCATGACGGTGAACCGAGAACCGCTGAGCTTGGTGCCGATGTCGAAGTCGAGCCCGAGCGGTGCGCCCACGTCCACGTGGTCGCGCACCGGGAAGTCGAAGCTGCGCGGCGTGCCCCACTGGCGCACCTGCACGTTGCCGGTCTCGTCGCTGCCGATGGGCACGCTCTCGTGGGGCAGGTTCGGGATGGCCTGCAGCAGCGCCTGCAGCTCGGGCTGGATCTGCTCCAGCCGCTGGGCCGACTGGTCGAGCTCGGTCTTGATCGCGCCCACCTGCGCCATCACCTCGTCGGCCGACTCACCCTTGGCCTTGAGCTGGCCGATCTGCTTGGACAGCTGGTTGCGGCGGGACTGCAGCTCTTCGGTGCGGCTCTGGATGGTCTTGCGCTCGGCCTCCAGTGCCTTGAACGCCTCGACGTCCAGGTAGGGCTGCGGCGTCTTGCGCGCCTCGAGCCGGGCCACGACGGAGGCCAGGTCTTTTCTTAGCAGGGTGATGTCGAGCATCGGCGGATTTTATTCGCGCGCTCCGTAGCATCGGCAGCTCCCACTTCAAGGAGCAACCAGATGCAGATCGAGGCTTACCTGTTCTTCGGCGGCAACTGCGAGGAGGCCCTGGGCTTCTACCGCCAGTGCCTGGGCGGCGAGGTGCCGACCCTGATGCGGTACGGCGGCTCGCCCATGGACAACGGCCAGTTGCCCGCGGGGTGGAAGGAGAAGGTGATGCACGCCACCTTCGAGTCCACCGGCGCCCGCTTCATGGCCAGCGACGGCATGCCGGGCGAGCCGCCGCCGTCGTACGGCGGCTTCTCGATGGCGCTCCACCTGCCCGGCGACGTGGAGCGCGCGCGCCGGACTTTCGACGCGCTGGCCGAGGGCGGCCGGGTCGCGGTGCCGTTCTCGCCGCCGTTCTGGGGCGGGCACTTCGGCATGCTGACCGACCGCTTCGGCGTGCCCTGGATGGTGACGACCGACCAGTGACGGCACGCGTTCCGGCCGCGGCGGCCGCGGGGCGCATGAGAAAATTTGCAGGGCCCCGCCGAAAAGATCACCTGCGCGCCGTCCGGCCGCCGCTAGCATCCGGGGCACGAGGAGACACCCCAGTGCCAGTCATCACCAACATCGAAGACCTGCGCGTGCTCGCCAAGCGCCGCGTGCCGCGCATGTTCTACGACTACGCCGACTCCGGCTCGTGGACCGAGAGCACCTACCGCGCCAACGAGGAGGATTTCAACCGGATCCTGTTCCGCCAGCGCGTGGCGGTGAACATGGAAGGCCGCAGCACCCGCACCACCATGGTCGGTCAGCCGGTGGCCATGCCGGTGGCCATCGCGCCGACCGGGCTCACGGGCATGCAGCACGCCGACGGCGAGATCCTGGCCGCGCGCGCCGCCAAGAAGATGGGCGTGCCCTTCACGCTCTCGACCATGAGCATCTGCTCGATCGAGGACGTGGCCCGCGGCACCGACCACCATCCGTTCTGGTTCCAGCTCTACGTGATGCGCGACCGGTCGTTCATCGAGAGCCTGATCGACCGCGCCAAGGCCGCCAACTGCTCCGCCCTGGTGCTCACGCTGGACCTGCAGATCCTGGGCCAGCGCCACAAGGACCTGAAGAACGGCCTGTCGGCGCCGCCCAAGCTGACGCCCGGCAACATCCTGAACATGATGACCAAGCCGCGCTGGTGCATGGGCATGCTGGGCACCACGCGCCGACAGTTCGGCAACATCGTCGGCCACGTCAAGGGCGTCGAGAACATGGGGTCGCTCTCCGAATGGACGGCCAAGCAGTTCGACCCGCGGCTGTCGTGGGCCGACGTCGAGTGGATCAAGCAGCGCTGGGGCGGCAAGCTGATCTTGAAGGGCGTGCAGGACGTGGAAGACGCGCGGCTGGCGGTCGACTCGGGCGCCGACGCGCTGATCGTCTCCAACCACGGTGGCCGCCAGCTCGATGGCGCGCCCTCCTCGGTGTCGGCGCTGCCCGAGATCGTGGAGGCCGTGGGCCGCCGCATCGAGGTGCACATGGACGGCGGCATCCGCTCCGGCCAGCACGTGCTCAAGGCGGTGGCGCTCGGCGCCCGCGGCGTCTACATCGGCCGCGCCATGCTCTATGGCCTGGGTGCGATGGGCGAGGAAGGCGTCACCCGCGCGCTGGAGATCATCCGCAACGAACTCGACCTGTCGATGGCGTTCTGCGGCCGCACCGACATCCAGTCGGTCGACACGGGCATCCTGCTGCCCGGCACCTACCCGACCGGCACGCCCCGCGGCTACTGAGGCGAGCGCCATGCTGCCCGACACCGAACTGGACGCCCTGGCCGGCGAGATCCGCGCCGCCCAGGACCGCGGCGTGTCGCTGGCGCCGTTCACCGGCCGCCACGCGGGCTTCGACCTCGAGGCGGGGTACGCGGTGGCCGCCCGCCTGCATGGCGCCAGGCTGGATGCCGGCGCCGTGGCACGCGGCCGCAAGATCGGCTTCACCAACAGCAACATCTGGCCCGAGTACGACGTGCACCAGCCGATCTGGGGCTGGGTCTATGCGCACACCCTGCACGAGGCCGGCGCCGCGCCGGTGCAGCTCCCGCTGGGTGGGCTGGTCGAGCCGAAGATCGAGCCCGAGATCGCGTTCGGTCTGAAGGCGGCGCCGCCCGCCGGGGCCGACACCGCGGCGCTGCTGGCGTGCATCGACTGGGTCGCGCCCGCCTTCGAGGTGGTGCAGTCGCATTTCCCCGGCTGGAAGTTCCAGGCCGCCGACACGGTGGCCGACGGCGGCCTGCATGGCCGGCTGCTGCTCGGCACCCGCGTTCCGCTGGCCCAGCTCGGGCCCGATCCGGCCGGTGCGCTGGCCGGGCTGCAGGTGGCGCTGTCGCGCGACGGGCACGAGGTCGAGATCGGCCGCGGCGCCAACGTCCTGGGCAGCCCGCTGGCCGCGCTGGCGCACCTGGTGGCGCTCCTCGATGGCCAGGGCCCCGGCGTCGCGCTGCAGCTGGGCGAGGTGGTGACCACCGGCACGGTGACCGCCGCCTACCCCATCCGGCCGGGCGAGCACTGGCGGGCCGCGCCGCGCGGCGTGTCGCTGGCGCCGTTGGCGGTGGAGTTCGTCGCTTAGACCGAGCGGCCGTCGAACGGGGTGACCGGCACGGCGGCCAGGTCGATGCCCTCGATGCAGCGGATGTTCACGGCGGCCATCTCGTTGCCCTTGGGATCGCGGCCTTCTCCGTACGGATGGATGCCGCAGGTGGCGCAGAAGCGATGCCGGATCACGTGCTTGTTGAACAGGTAGGTCGAGGCGTCCGCCTCGGGCGTGAGCAGCCGCAGGTTGGCGCGCGGCACGAACCACAACAGCGATCCCTTGCGCTGGCAGATCGAGCAGTTGCACGCCAGGGCGTTGTCGATGGTGCCCTCGACCTCGAACGCGACCTTGCCGCAATGGCAGCTTCCACGGTGTTTCATCGGGCCTCCGGTGGCAAAGGCCGCATTGTGCGGCGCCAGCCCGGCCGCGCGCGACAATCCCGACCGTGAACCGCCGGCGCCGCATCGCCCACCTGGACATGGACGCGTTCTTCGCGTCCGTGGAACTGCTGCGCTATCCGCAGCTGAAGGGCCTGCCGATCGTCATCGGCGGCGGCCGCCGGCGGGTCGACGACATGGTGCGCGAGCGCTACGCCGACCGGCCGCTGTCGGAGATCCCGCCGCAGGCCTTCCCGCTGCTGAAGGACTACGTCGGCCGCGGCGTCATCACCACGGCCACCTACCCGGCGCGGCAGTTTGGGGTCGGCTCCGCCATGGGCATGATGAAGGCGGCCAAGCTGTGCCCCCAGGCCATCGTGCTGCCGGTCGACTTCGACGAGGTGCGCCGCCACTCGCGCACCTTCAAGTCGGTCATCCGCGAGATCGCGCCGGTGGTGGAGGACCGCGGGATCGACGAGGTCTACATCGACTTCACCGAGGTGCCAGGCGGGCAGCGCGAAGGCGGCCGGGTGCTGGCGCGGCTGATCCAGAAGTCCATCCTCGACGCCACCGGGCTCACCTGCTCGATCGGCGTGGCGCCCAACAAGCTGATCGCCAAGATGGCCAGCGAATTCAACAAGCCGAACGGCATCTCGATCGTCCATGAGGAAGACGTGCAGACCAAGATCTGGCCGCTGGCAGTGCGCAAAATCAACGGCATCGGCCCCAAGGCGGAGGCCAAGCTGCACCGGCTGCACCTGATGACGATCGGCGACATCGCGGCGCAGGACCGCGAGTGGCTGGTCGACAACTTCGGCCGCGCCACCGGCGCCTGGATGCACGATGCCGCCTGGGGGCGCGACGACCGGCCGGTGGTCACCGAAAGCGAGCCGGTCTCCATGAGCCGCGAGACCACCTTCGACCGCGACCTGCACGCCGTGCGCGACCGCGCCGAGCTCGGCGCGATCTTCACCGACCTGTGCGAGCGCGTGGCCGGCGACCTGCAGCGCAAGGGCTACGTCGGCAAGACCATCGGCATCAAGCTGCGCTACGACGACTTCCGCATCGCCACGCGCGACAGCACCATCGAGGCATTCACCGACGATCCGCGAACCATCCGCCAGGTGGCCGGGCAGTGCCTCAAGCGCGTGCCGCTCGATCGCAAGCTGCGCCTGCTGGGCGTGCGAGTGGGCAAGCTGGCCCGGGCGGACGAGGCAGCCGAGGCGGCGAGCCCGGCACCTGCACCGGGTGCGCCACGGGTGGAAGACCACACGCCGGACCTGTTCGGCAGCGCCTGACACGCTGTCGCCGGCCACCGCCGCGCCATGCGGGGACAGGCGCCGCGCACCCGCTCCTACCGGGGGCGCAGGGCGTCACCTACAGGCACGGTGGCGCCCGCCTCCTATGGTGCAGCAACGGCTCTTCCGCCCGCCCGATGTCGCTCGTGATCCGTCTCCGTCTCGCCGCGGGCCTCCTGCTGGGGCTGCCGCTCGGGCTGGCCTTCGTGCCGGCCGACGCGGCACCGCCACGTCCGGCCGCGAGCAGCGCACCCGCCCGCATCGACTCGCTGGAGGTCAACGCCGACGCCGGGCTGCTGCCCGGTTCGCGGGTGGACTTCACACTGCGCGGCAGCCCGGGCGGTCGGGCGCGCGTGCAGGTCCTCGGTGCCGGGATCGAGCTGGCGCTGCGCGAAGGCGCGCCGGGCCTCTACACCGGCGACTACACCGTCCGCCGCACCGACCGGGTGGATGCGGGTGCCACGCTGCGGGCCAGCATCGACGCCGGCGCGCGCAGCGTGGTGGCCGACTACGCTTTTCCCCCGTCGTTCAAGGCGCACCAGCAGGCGATGGCGCGCGCGGTACCGCAGGCCTTGCCCGCGGCCGAGCCCCCCGCGCAGCCATCGGCACCGCCGCAGGCGGCGTCTTCGGCACCGTTGCCCGGACCGTTCCCGGCGCCACCTGTCAGCGAGACTTCCCCGGCCCCGGCGGCAACGTCCCCGCCCTCCCCCGGCGCCGACACCGCCCCGCTGACGCTGCTCGTGCTGCACCCGACGCCCGAGGCCGTCGTGGACGGCAGCGAGGTGGTGGTGGAGGGGCGCACCGCGCCCCACGCGCTGGTCCGCGCCGAGGTCGATGCGGTCCCGCCCTCCATCGGGGGGCGGATGCGCGTGGCACGGAACATCACGCGGCAGACGCTGCAGGCCGACGCGGACGGGCGCTTCAGCCTCACCTTCGGACCGCAGCAGGTGCTCCCGGGCACCCGGTTCGAAGTGGACCTGAGTGCCACCCGCGATGGCCTGTCGACCCCGAGGCAGCGCCTCGTTCTCTACCAGAAGCAGGGGTGAGCGGGCAGCCCGCCCGGCAGCCGGCCGCGCGGGCTGCCGCCACCGACACCATGACACTCGACGAACTTCACCACATCAAGCAGTGGCACGTGGGCCACCGCACCTCGCACCCGGTGGAAACACAGCTGTGGGACATGATGCTCATGCTCTGGCTGGCCGGCTGGATCGGCTGGGTGCCGGCGCTCGCGAGCGAGGCGCTGTGGAGCGTGCCGCTGTGCGTGCTGGCGATCGCCGCTCCCGACCTGTACAAGGCCTGGCGGGTGCGGGCGCACCGCACGCGGCGCCTGCGCTGCGACTGGCTGTGCGCCGTCAGCCGCGGGTCACTGCCGCGCCGTCCGGACGTTCGCCGGTAGCGCCAGCGGGTGGCTGGTGCGGAATGGGTTGATGTCCAGCCCGCCGCGCCGGGTGTAGCGCGCATAGACGGCCAGCTTGACCGGCCGGCAGCGCGCCCGCAGGTCCATGAAGATGCGCTCGACGCACTGCTCGTGGAACTCGTTGTGGTTGCGAAAGCTCACCAGGTAGCGCAGCAGGCCGCCCTGGTCGATCTGCGGCCCCGCATACCGGATCTGCACGCTGCCCCAGTCGGGCTGGCCGGTCACCAGGCAGTTGCTCTTGAGGAGGTTGCTCACCAGCACTTCCTCGACCGGCTGCTCGTCGAAGGCGGCGGTCAGCAGCGACGGCTCGGGGGTGTAGTGCGTGCATTCGATGTCCAGCCGGTCGAGGTTGATGCCGTCCAGCTCGTGCACCTGTTCGCGGTCGAACGCATCCGGCAGCAGCAGCCGCACGCCCACCGAGCCACTCCCGGCACCGCCGCGCCAGACGGCTTCGCCCAGGTCGGTGCGCAGCCGGGCCTGCACCTCCTCGGGCGAGGCGAAGCGCGTGTTGCTGAAGCTGTTCAGGTACAGCTTGAACGACTTGCTCTCGACGATGTTGGGCGTCTCGCAGGGCACGGTGACGTGGGCCAGGGCCACCACCGGCCGGCCACGCGGCGTGAGCCAGCTGAGCTCGTAGGCGGTCCAGAGGTCGGCGCCGAAGAACGGCGCCTGGGCGCCGATGCCGAGTTCGCGGCGCTTGTCGGCGCGGGCGATCGGATAGAGCAGGCCGGGGTCGTACTGGTCGCGGTAGGCGGCAGGCTTGCCGAGCAGCGACTGTTCGGGCGTGTTGTTCATCGGACGTCAGTCTGCCGCAGCCAGGGCGCCGACGCGCCGGCGCCGCGATCGACCTGCCGTGGGGAAAGGGAATGCAGCGCGCGCGCGCCCGGTCGGCGCACTCACTCGAAGCGGCGCTCGCGCAACCACTTGGTGGCGATCCATTTCTCGCCGGCTAGCACGGGGGCCCCACCATGGAGGGTGCGGGTGGAGGGATGCGGCCGCTCGTAGCTGAAGAACACCGCGTGGCCGCGCTTGGGGAACACCTCGAGGTTGACGTCCGGGAAGGTGGTGCCGCCGCCCTTTTCCGGTTCGGCCAGGTACATCACGATGGTGGCGACCCGCTGCCCGCCGCGTTTGAGGATGGTGGGCGTGCCCGGCTCCTTCGGGTCGAAGTAGTCGTAGTGCGGCTTGTACTCGGCCCCGGGGCGGTAATGGAGCACCTGCAGGCCCTCGCCGTTCTCCTCGGGCCAGTTCAGCAGGTGCGCCAGCCGCGCTTCGATGCAGCGCACCAGCTCGTTCTCGCCGCGCTGGAAGAACATGCCGTTGCTGGTGCGGTCGTCGTTGACCTCCTCGCCGCCGGTGCGCGTGGCCACCGTCAACGAGCGGGCCATGCGGGGACGGGCCAGCTCGATCAACGCGTCGCACTCCTCGTCGGACAGCAGGTTCCCGAAGACCACGATGCGCGGGTTGGACATCGCGTGCACGACGTGCACGCGGCGATCGCCGGCATCGACGTACAGCGGGGAGTCGTCCAGCCGCGCGTCCGGCACCGGCACCGGCGACGGGATCCCCTGCTGCACCGCCTCGCGCTCCAGGTGCTCGCGCAGCGTGCTCTCCATCGCCTCGATGGCCACGTCCTCGTTCCAGCCGGACGCCAGCATCGACTGCAGCACCGCCTCGGCGCCGTGACCGGCCTGCGCCTGCTCGACGATCCACTTGCGAAGCTCGGGCGTGATCTGCTGCTGGACCTGTGTCGTCATGGCTGCATTTTGCGACGGAAGACCAGGCGCTCGGGGCTCGACGGTTCCGGAGCGAAGGCATAGCCCTCGAGGTCAAACCCCTCGAGCTTGCGCGGGGTCGCGACCCGGTGGGTGATGGCATAGCGCGCCATCAGCCCGCGCGCCTTCTTGGCGAAGAAGCTGATGATCTTGTAGCGGCCGTCCTTCCAGTCCTCGAACACGCACTCGATCACGCGCGCCTTGAGCCGTCCGAGGTCCACCGAGCGGAAGTACTCCTGCGATGCCAGGTTCACCACCACCGGGGAGGCATCGGCCGCCAGCCGGGCATTGAGGTGCTCGGCAATCTCGCCGCCCCAGAACTGGTACAGGTTCTTCGCCTTGCCGACCGCCAGCGCCGTGCCCATCTCGAGCCGGTACGGCTGCATGCGGTCCAGCGGGCGCAGCACGCCGTACAGCCCGCTCAGGATGCACAGGTGCTGCTGGGCCCACGCGATGTCCTCGTCGTCCAGCGAGCGCGCATCGAGGCCGTCGTAGACGTCGCCATTGAAGGCCAGGATCGCCTGGCGCGCGTTGCGCTCGTCATGCACCGGCGTCCAGGCCTGGTAGCGCGCCACGTTCAGTGCGGCCAGCTTGTCGGACAGCGCCATCAGCTGCGCGATCTGCCGCGGCGACTGCTTGCGCAGCACGCCGATCAGGCGGGCGGAGCGCTCGCCGAAACTTGGGTCGGTGTAGGGCAGCGGCCGCAGGGGAGTCTCGTAGTCGAGGGTCTTGGCCGGCGACAGCAGGAACAGCATGCCGCTCAGCGCCAGGCCCGCAGCACCAGCCACTGCATGCTGGCGGCGGCGAGCACGAGCGCGCCGTAGGTCACCATCTTGCCGTCGCGCCCGAACCACCAGAGGCCGGCGGCCAGCACGGCCGAACCGGCCAGGAACACCAGCATGGCCTGCAGCCACAGCGCCGAGCGGCCGGCGGTGGCCCGCAGCATCAGCCGCGCGAGCAGCGGCAACAGCAGAGCCAGGAAGGCCGCGGGGGCCAGGAAACCGCCCAGGTGCGGCAGGAGGTCGAGCGGGCCCATGTTGCGTGCGGCTTGATCCAGCGTAAGTGCTTGAGAAGGCGAAGGATTTTATAATCGACCCCATGGCCGTCTGGGCACTTGGCATCAACCACACGACCGCGCCCCTCGACCTGCGCGGCCGGTTCGCGTTCGCCATCGACCAGATCCAGCCCACCCTGCACGCCCTGCGGGAGAACCTGCAAGGCAAGCTCGCGCGCCAGCCGGAAGCGGCCATCCTCTCCACCTGCAACCGCACGGAGATCTACTGCGCGGGCGCCGAACACGACCTCGATCCGACCGTGGACTGGCTGGCCCATTCGGGCGGCGTTTCGCCGTCGCTCCTGCGCTCGCATGCCTACGTGCTGCGCGATGGCATGGCCGCGCGGCATGCGTTCCGGGTGGCCAGCGGCCTCGACTCCATGGTGCTCGGCGAGGCGCAGATCCTCGGCCAGCTCAAGGACGCGGTGCGCGAGGCCGAGCAGGCCGGCGCCCTGGGCACCACGCTCAACCAGCTGTTCCAGCGGTCGTTCGCCGTCGCCAAGGAAGTGCGCAGCGCCACCGAGATCGGCGCGCATTCCATCAGCATGGCCGCCGCGGCCGTCCGCCTCGCTTCCCAGCTGTTCGAGGACCTGGGCAAGATCCGGGTGCTGTTCGTCGGGGCCGGCGAGATGATCGAGTTGGCGGCAACGCACTTCGCGGCCAAGAATCCGGCCGGCATCGCCATCGCCAACCGGACGCTGGAGCGCGGCGAGAAGCTGGCCTCGCGCTTCGGCGGCGAGGTCATGCGCCTGGCCGACCTGCCGCACCGGCTGCACGAGTTCGACGCGGTGGTCAGCTCCACGGCCAGCCAGTTGCCCATCATCGGGCTGGGCGCGGTCGAACGCGCCGTCAAGCTGCGCAAGCACCGGCCGATCTTCATGGTCGACCTGGCGGTGCCGCGCGACATCGAGCCGGAAGTCAAGGCGCTCGAGGACGTGTACCTCTACACGGTGGACGATCTCGCCCACGTGGTGCAGACCGGCCAGGCGCAACGCCAGGCCGCGGTGGCGCAGGCCGAGGCGATCATCGACGCGGGCGTGCAGAGCTTCCTGCACTGGATGGACCAGCGGCGCACCGTGCCCCTGATCCAGCAGCTGAACGCGCAGGCCGACGAGTGGCGCGCGGTGGAGCTGGCCCGCGCCCGCAGGCTGCTGGCCCGCGGCGAGGACATCGACACGGTGCTCGAGCAGCTCTCGCGCGCCCTGACGCAGAAGATGCTGCACGGCCCGATGGCCGAGCTGCGCGCCGGCGACGAGCAGACCCGCGAGCGCGCCAGCGCGGCCATCGAGCACTTCTTCCTGCGCAAAGAGCGTTAGCGGCGCGCGCCGCCATCGCCGTGCCGGGCGCCGCCCGGTGTCGCAGCACCGCCCGTCCGGCACCGGATGGCGGCCCCGCCCGATCCAGCCACCCGCATGAAACCCTTTCTCCGCCAGCAACTCGAACGCTATCCGGTCCGCCTGCAGGAGCTGGATTTCTTCCTGCAGCAGCCCGAGGTGGTGCAGGACATGGAGCGGTTTCGCGCGCTCACCCGCGAGCACGCCGAAGTCAGCGAGGTGGCCGGCCTGTACGAGCAGCTGCGGCGCCGCGAAGCCGACCTGGCGCAGGCGCGCGAGATGCTGGACGACCCCGACATGGCCGAGATGGCCCGCGAGGAGATCGCCGGCCTCGAGGCGCAGCTGCCTGGGCTGGAGGACGACCTGCAGAAGCTGCTGCTGCCCAAGGACCCGGACGACGTGCGCAACACCTTCCTGGAGATCCGGGCCGGCACGGGCGGCGACGAATCGGCGCTGTTCGCCGGCGACCTGCTGCGCATGTACACGAAGTACGCCGAGCGCCAGGGCTGGCGCTGCGAGCTGGTGAGCGAGAGCCCGGGCGAGGTCGGCGGCTACAAGGAAGTCGTGGTGCGCGTGGTCGGCGGCGCGGTGTACGGCAAGCTCAAGTTCGAATCGGGCGGCCACCGGGTGCAGCGCGTGCCGGCCACCGAGACGCAGGGCCGCATCCACACCAGCGCCTGCACCGTGGCCGCCCTGCCCGAGCCGGACGAAGCCCAGGCGGTGCAGATCAACCCAGCCGACCTGCGCATCGACACCTTCCGGGCCAGCGGCGCCGGTGGTCAGCACATCAACAAGACGGACTCGGCCGTGCGCATCACGCACATCCCAACCGGCATCGTGGCCGAGTGCCAGGACGACCGCAGCCAGCACCGCAACAAGGCCAAGGCGCTGCAGGTGCTGGCCGCCCGCATCCAGGAGAAGGAGCGGTCCGAGCGCGCCGCCAAGGAAGCCGCGACCCGCAAGGGCCTGATCGGCAGCGGCGACCGCAGCGACCGGATCCGCACCTACAACTTCCCGCAGGGACGGGTCACCGACCACCGCATCAACCTCACGCTCTACAAGCTGACCTTCGTGATGGAAGGCGACCTCGACGAACTGATCGAAGGGCTGCTGCTCGCGCGCAAGGCCGAGCAACTGGAAGAGCTGGAAATCGGGCTGGGCGCCCCGGCCGCATGACGCTGGCGCAAGCGCTCGCCGAGGCGGCCGCCGGCGGCCTGGCCCGGCTCGACGCCCAGCTGCTGCTGCTGCATGCGATCGGCCGGGGGGAGACCGACCGTGCCTGGCTCATCGCGCACGACGGCGATGCCCTGGCGCCGGACGCGGCCGAGCGTTTTCGCCAGGCCTGCGCCCGTCGGGCCTCCGGCGAGCCGGTCGCCTACCTGTTGGGGCGCAAGGAGTTCTTCGGGCTCACCCTCGAGGTCGACCCTCGCGTGCTGGTGCCGCGGCCGGACACGGAGACGCTCGTCAGCTGGGCCCTGGCCGTGCTGGACGGCGTGGCGCAGCCCGAGGTGATCGACCTGGGCACCGGCAGTGGCGCGATTGCCCTGGCGTTGCGCCACGCGCGCCCCGACGCGCGGGTCACCGCAGTGGACGGCAGCGCCGACGCCGTTGCGGTGGCGGCCGCCAACGCGCGCCGGCTGGACCTGGCCATCGAGGTCCGCCAGGGCGACTGGCTCCAGGGATGCACGGCGCGGTACGACCTGATTGTCAGCAATCCGCCCTACGTGGCCGAACAGGACCCTCATCTGGCCGCGCTGCGGCACGAACCGCGCGGCGCCCTGGTGGCCGGCACCGACGGCCTGGCCGACCTGCGCACCATCGTGCGGCAGGCCCCCTCTCACCTGAAGCCCGGCGGGTGGCTGTTGCTCGAGCACGGTTGGGACCAGTCGGCCGCGGTGCAGGCGCTGCTGCATGCGGCCGGCTTCGCGCAGGTCGACTCTCGCACCGACCTCGCGGGCATCGCGCGCTGCTCCGGCGGGCGCTGGCTTGAACGCGGATAATCCGGCCCCAAGTCAGCGGGCCACGGGGCCCCAAGGAGAGATTCGAATGAGCGACGTTCAGCAACGCATCGACCAGCTGGTCAAGGGCAATGACGTCCTGCTGTTCATGAAGGGCAGCGCCAGTTTCCCCATGTGCGGTTTCTCGGGCCGGGCGATCCAGATCCTCAAGGCCTGCGGCGTCGACCCCAAGGCCGTCGCCACCGTCAATGTGCTCGAGGACGACGAGATCCGCCAGGGCATCAAGGATTACAGCAACTGGCCCACCATCCCGCAGCTGTATGTGAAGGGCGAATTCATCGGCGGCTCGGACATCATGATGGAGATGTACCAGAGCGGCGAGTTGCAGCAGGTGCTGGGCGGCGGCGCCGGCCAGGCCTGATCTCGCTGGCAGCCGCCGGACGCGGCTGCTGATGCCGGCGCTGCACGCGCACCGGCGGCCGCGCGCCTCCACGTTTCGTTGCGCGCGTTCCCCGCGCCTTGCGGCCGGATGACGGGCGCCTCCACGGGCTTCGGCATTTTCCTGACACCCGCTTGCGGCTGGGATCGCATGCCGTTGAACTGTGCAGCGGCTTATGCTGGAATGAACCCAGCCGCCGTTGAAGGAGAGTGCATGGAAAGCCGCAGTCTGGTGCCCCATCAAGCGTCTTCGTTCAAGCTTCCCATTGCGAACCTGCGCAATGTGTTCCGTCCGCATGACGTGGAGCGCAAGCTGGCCAAGCTGCCGGGCCGGGACCATGAAAGCCTGCGGACGACCTACGAGCGCATGCTCGAGCGCGGGCCCGAACGCTTCCAGGTCAAGCCCAGCGGCATCCCCGACATGGCCGCGCTCTACGAGCAGCTGCCGAACTTCACCGAAGCGCTCGACGACGTGAAGCGGCACGTCGCCCTGTCGCAGGACAGCCGCGACGGCCTGGAAGTCACGCCCATGCTGCTGCTGGGCCCGCCCGGCATCGGCAAGACGCATTTCGCGCGCAAGCTGGCTGACCTGCTCGGCACCGGCATGAGCCTGGTCCCCATGAGCTCGATGACCGCGGGCTGGCTGCTCTCGGGCGCGTCCTCCCAATGGAAGGGCGCCAAGCCCGGCAAGGTGTTCGAAGCCATCGTCGACGGCCAGTACGCCAACCCGGTGCTGGTGGTCGACGAGATCGACAAGGCGGCGTCGGACGCACAGTACGACCCCCTCGGGGCCTTGTACGGGCTGCTGGAGCACGACACCGCCGAGGCGTTCATCGACGAGTTTGCCGAGGTGGCCATCGACGCCAGCCAGGTGATCTGGATCATGACGGCCAATGACGAGCGCTGCATCCCCGAGCCGATCCTGAACCGCATGAACGTGTTCGAGATCGAGCCGCCGACCTTCGAGGCGGCCCGGCAGATCGCGCGCAACCTGTACTGCTCGATCCGCAGCGAGCATGGCTGGGGCGCCCGCTTCGATCCGGAGCCCTCGGACGACCTGCTCGACCAGCTGGCCGAGCTGGCGCCGAGGGAGATGCGCCGCGCGCTCATGACCGGTTTCGGCAATGCCCGGCTCGACCAGCGCGGCGTCATCGCAGCCGACGATCTGCCGAAGTCGGGCGCAGCCAAGGGCAAGATGGGCTTCCTGCAGTAGCCCGCCCGCTGCGGTGCTTCAGGACCCGCCGCGGATCGCCTCGGCGTGCTTGGGCGGGCCGGGGTCGTCGAAGGCCCACTGCTTGGCGGCCCCGAACACCGCGTTCGGGTATTGCGGCTGGCCCCGGCTGCCGTTGTAGCGGCCCAGGGCCAGGTACAGGTTGCCACGCTCGCGGTCGAGGTAGTGCCGCAGGATCACGCAGCCGAACCGCAGGTTGGTCTGCATGTGGAACAGCCGGCCGGCGTCGCCATCGCCAATGAGGCGGCTCCAGAACGGCATCACCTGCATGTAGCCCCGTGCGCCGACCACGCTGACCGCGTACTTGCGAAAGGCGCTTTCCACCTGCACCAGGCCCAGCACCAGCCCGGGATCCAGGCCGGCACGCTTGCTCTCGTACCAGACGGTCTGCAGGAACTCCTTGCGCTCCTGCCAGTCGACCTTGCGCCGCGCCAGCTTGGGGCTCATGGCCCCGAGCCAGCGCAGGTAGGCCAGACGGGCCTCGGTGGTCGGGAAGTCGGGGATGGGCGGCGCTGCATTGGCGATCGCCGAACTCAGGGCGGTGCGCACGGAGTCGGCCAGCGGCTCCTCGACCTGGGCGCCCGCGTGCACGAGGCGGGTGCCGAACAGGCCGAGCCCCACCGCCAGTGCCGGCAGGCAGCCACGCCGCGAGATCACGCCTGCAGCCGGCCCCGCAGGAACGCCAGCGCCTCGGCCGCCGGCACCTTGGTGGCCGCAGCGTCGCGGCGGTGCTGGTATTCGAGCTGCCCTTCCTTCAGGCCGCGGTCGGAGATCACGAGGCGGTGCGGCACCCCGATCAGCTCCCAGTCGGCGAACATCGCGCCCGGACGCTCGCCCCGGTCGTCGAGCATCACGTCGATGCCCAGCGCGACCAGCTCGTCGTGCAACTGCTCGGCAGCGGCCTTGACCTCGGCGCTGCGGTCCATGCCGATGGGGCACAGCACCACGGTGAACGGCGCGATGGCGTCCGGCCAGATGATCCCGCGCGCGTCATGGTTCTGCTCGATGGCCGCTGCCGGCAGCCGGGTGATGCCGATGCCGTAGCAGCCCATCTCCATCAGCTGCGGCTTGCCCGATTCGTCGAGGAAACGCGCGTCCATCGGCGCGCTGTACTTGGTGCCGAGATAGAACACATGGCCCACCTCGATGCCGCGCTCGATCGCGAGGCGGCCCTTGCCGTCGGGCGACAGGTCGCCTTCGACCACGTTGCGCAGGTCGGCCACCGCCGCGGGCTCGGGCAGGTCGCGGCCCCAGTTCACGCCGGTGAGGTGGAAGCCCTCCTCGTTGGCGCCGCACACCCAGTCGGCCATCGCGGCCACTTCGCGGTCGGCGATCACCTGCACGGGCTTCTTCAGCCCGATCGGACCGAGGTAGCCGGGCGGCGTGCCGAAGTGGTCGACGATCTCGGCGCTGGTGGCGAAGCGGAAGCCCGCATCCAGCCCGGGCACCTTGCCGACCTTGATCTCGTTCATGTCATGGTCGCCGCGCAGCAGCAGCAGCCAGATCCGGGTGCCGGTGATGCCACCCGCGTCGTCCAGCGCGTCGGTGGCGAGCACCAGCGACTTGACGGTCTGCTGCAGTGGCAGCTTGAGCAGCTCGGCGACGTCGGCGCAGGTGCTCTTGCCCGGGGTCGGCGTCCTGGCCATCGGCTGGGTGGCGGCGGCACGCGCTTGCGAGGGCGGCAGCGCCTCGGCCTTTTCCAGGTTGGCCGCGTAGTCGCTGTCGGGGCAGTAGACGATCGCGTCCTCGCCGGTGGCGGCGATGACCTGGAACTCCTCGGACAGGTCGCCGCCGATGGCGCCGCTGTCCGCGGCGACGGCACGGTAGCGCAGGCCGAAGCGGTCGAAGATCGCGCGGTACGCCTTGGCCATCGCCTGGTAGCTCGCCTTCGCGCCAGCCGCATCGCGGTCGAAGCTGTAGGCGTCCTTCATGATGAACTCGCGGCTGCGCATCACGCCGAAGCGCGGACGGCGCTCGTCGCGGAACTTGGTCTGGATGTGGTAGAGGTTGCGGGGCAGCTGCTTGTAGCTGCGAAGCTCCTGGCGGGCGACGTCGGTGACGACTTCCTCGCTGGTCGGCTGCACGATGAAGTCGCGGTCATGGCGATCCTTCACGCGCATCAGCTCGGGGCCCATCTTGTTCCAGCGCCCGGTCTCCTGCCAGTACTCGGCCGGCTGGATGACTGGCATCAGCAGCTCCACGGCGCCGGCGCGGTTCATCTCGTCGCGCACGATGGCCTCGATCTTGCGCACCACCCGCAGGCCCATCGGCATCCAGGTGTAGATGCCCGCGCCCAGCTTCTTGATCATCCCCGCCCGCATCATCAACTGGTGGCTGACCACCTCGGCGTCGGCAGGCGCTTCCTTGAGGGTGGAAATGAGGAACTGGGAGGCTTTCATCGGGGGCGGGAGGGACGGCTGAGTTCTTGGCGTGCACGCAGAGCGGCGTGCATAATGGACTCAGTTCACAAGTTTGGGGTTTGATTATGCTTGACCGGGACGGCTTCAGGCCCAACGTCGGCATCATCCTGCTCAACCAGAAAAACCAGGTGTTCTGGGGCAAGCGGATCCGCACCCACAGCTGGCAGTTTCCGCAAGGCGGGATCGACCGCGGAGAGACGCCCGAACAGGCGATGTTCCGCGAGCTGCACGAGGAGGTCGGGTTGCGACCCGAGCACGTGCGCATCATTGCCCGCACCCGCGACTGGTTGCGCTACGAGGTGCCTGACCGCTACATCCGGCGCGACGCAAGAGGCCACTACAAGGGCCAGAAGCAGATCTGGTACCTGCTGCAGCTCACGGGCCAAGATTGGAATCTGAACCTGCGCGCCACCAACCATCCCGAGTTCGACGCCTGGCGCTGGAACGACTACTGGGTGCCGCTCGACGTGGTGGTCGAGTTCAAGCGCGGCGTGTACGAGATGGCGCTGACGGAGCTCGCGCGCTTCGTGCCACGCCATGATCACCGCAACCGCTACCTGCGCAGCGGCATGCGCTCGCGCGATGGCGGCCACCACGACGCACCGGCCGAGCACCATGTGCCGGCACCTGCATTCGAGCTGCCGCCCGGCGCGACCTTCGAACCGGATCCGCAGACGGGCCTGAACATCGGCCAGGAAGAAGGCAACCGTGCACCCTAGGCTTCTCGTCCTTGCGCTCGGGCTGGCCTGCGGCGCCGCCCTCGCCCAGTCCGATGTCGAGTGGAAGGAAGCGGAGGCGCCCGCGCCGCCCGCGCTGCAGACGCAGAAGCTGATCGCGGTGGAGGTCGCCGGCTCGCAGCTGCGCTGGGGCGTCGATCCGGCCAGCATCCGCATCGGTCCGGACCGCGTTGTCCGCTATGTGGTGGTCGGTCTCGGTGAAGCCGGCGCGATCAACGCACTCTACGAAGGGCTGCGCTGCGACACCGGCGAGGCCAAGGTGTACGCCCGGCAGTCGCGGGATGGTGGCTGGGTCAAGTCCTCTGCCGACTGGAAGACCGTCCACAACAACTCGGCCACGCGCCACAGCCTGGCCATCGCGCGCGCCGGCGCTTGCGCGGGCGAGGCGCCGAACACCTCGGCCGAGCAGATCGCTCGCGACCTGGCCGCGCCGCATGGCGAATACCGCTTCCGCAACGAGGTGCGCTGAGGCACCTCACCGCTGGCACCTGGTTACCGGGTGACCACCAGGTTGGTGCGGTGGATCATCTCGGGCTCGGCCGTGTAGCCGAGCAGGCGTTCGATCTCGCTCGACGGCTTGCGACACAGCAGGCGCGCCTCGGCGCTGGCGTAGTTGGCCAGGCCGCGGGCGATCTCCTGGCCGGCGCCGTCCCGCACGGCGATGACGTCGCCACGGGAGAACTCCCCGTCGACCGACACCATGCCGATCGGCAACAGGCTCTTGCCCTCGCCCACCAGCTTGGCCACCGCGCCCTCGTCCACCAGGACCGCCCCGCGCAACTGGAGGTGGTCGGCCATCCAGCGCTTGCGCGCCTGGCTCTTCTGGGTGGGCGCGGCCAGCAGCGTGCCGATGCCCTCGCCACGCGCCAGCCGCAACAGGGCATCGCGCTCGCGCCCCCAGGCGATGACGGTGGAGGCTCCTGACCGCGCCGCGCGCTTGGCCGCCAGGATCTTGGTGATCATGCCGCCACGCCCGAGGCTGGAGCCGGCGCCGCCCGCCATGGCCTCCAGTGCGACGTCGCCGGCGCGGGCCACGTGGACGAACTCCGCCGCGGGATCCTTGCGCGGATCGGCCGTGAAGAGGCCTTTCTGGTCGGTGAGGATGACCAGCAGGTCGGCTTCGACCAGGTTGGCCACCAACGCCCCGAGGGTGTCGTTGTCGCCGAACTTGATCTCGTCGTTGACGACGGTGTCGTTCTCGTTGATGACCGGCAGCACCCGCAGCGCCAGCAGCGTGAGCAGGGTCGAGCGGGCGTTGAGGTAGCGTTCGCGGTCGGCCAGGTCGGCATGCGTCAGCAACACCTGCGCCGAGCCCAGGCCGTTCTCGCGCAGCTTGGTCTCGTACATCTGGGCCAGGCCCATCTGGCCCACGGCTGCGGCCGCCTGCAGTTCATTCAGTTCGCGCGGCCGCGAGGTCCAGCCCAGGCGCTTCATGCCTTCGGCGATTGCGCCGCTGGACACCATGATCACCTCGCGCCCATCCCGTGCGAGCGCGGCGAGCTGCCGGCACCACTCGCCGATCGCGCCCTCGTCGAGCCCGCGCCCCTCGTTGGTGACCAGGCTGGAGCCGACCTTGACGACGATGCGGCGCGCGGCGCGCAGCAGTTCCTGGTGCTCGGGCCCAAGCATCGCGTTGCCGACCGGGCTCATCGCGCAGGCTCGTCGCCCTCAGGCGAGGCATCGGCACCGACGGCCGCCTGCGCAGCCGGGTCGGCAAAGCGCGGATCGACCTGCGCCACCGGCGGCTGCTCCTCGACCTGGCGTGCCTTCACGTGCTGGTAGACCGCCTTCACGAGCTCTTCGCACCCTTCGCGGGTCAGCGCGGAGATCTGGAACACCGGGCCCTTGTAGCGGAACCGCTTGACGAAGTCCTTCACGCGCGCCTCGCGCTCCTCGGCAGGGATCATGTCCAGCTTGTTGAGCACCAGCCAGCGCGGCTTGTCGTACAGCGCCTTGTCGTACTTCTTCAGCTCGGCGACGATGGCCTTGGCCTGCGCCACCGGGTCGACACCTTCGTCGAACGGCGCCAGGTCCACGAGGTGCAGCAACAGGCGGGTGCGCTGCAGGTGCCGCAGGAACTGGTGCCCCAGCCCCGCGCCCTCGGCGGCGCCTTCGATCAGCCCCGGCACGTCGGCCACCACGAAACTCTGCTCCGGGCCGACGCGCACCACGCCCAGGTTGGGGTGGAGGGTGGTGAACGGGTAGTCGGCGATCTTGGGCCGCGCGTTCGAGATCGCCGCGATCAGGGTCGACTTGCCCGCATTCGGCATCCCCAGCAGGCCGACGTCGGCCAGCACCTTCAGCTCCAGCTTCAGGTTCTTCTTCTCGCCGGGCCACCCAGGCGTCTTCTGACGCGGAGCGCGGTTGATGGAGCTCTTGAAGCGCATGTTGCCGAAGCCGCCGTCGCCGCCCTTGGCGATGGTGATGACCTCGCCGGGCGTGAGCAGTTCGTACAGCACCTCGCCGGTCTCGGCATCGCTGATGATGGTGCCCACCGGCATCTTCAGGGTGATGTCGGAGCCGGCCGCGCCGAACATGTCCGAGCCCATGCCGTGCTCGCCCCGCTTGGCCTCGTGCCGACGCGAGAAGCGGTAGTCCACCAGCGTGTTCAGGTTCGGGTCGGCCACCGCGTACACGTGTCCGCCGCGCCCGCCGTCTCCGCCATTGGGGCCGCCGAATTCCTTGTACTTCTCGTGGCGGAACGAGACGCAGCCGTTGCCGCCGTCGCCAGCGGCGACGTCGATGAATGCCTCGTCCACGAACTTCATGACTCGTATCCTACAAAGGACAAGGCCCCGACGAGCGGGGCCTTGCCGGTGCGCAATGCGGTGGCGTCAGGCCGCCGGGATCACGCTGACGGTGTGCTTGTTCAGCCCACCCTTGACTGCGAACGTCACGTGGCCGTCCACCAGCGCGAACAGCGTGTGGTCCTTGCCCAGGCCGACGTTGGTGCCGGGATGGAACTTGGTGCCGCGCTGGCGCACGATGATGGAGCCGGCGCTGATCAGTTCGCCGCCGAACGCCTTGACGCCCAGCATCTTGGGCTGGGAATCCCGCCCGTTTCGCGTCGAGCCGCCGCCTTTTTTCTGTGCCATGTCAACTGCTCCCGGTTAGGCCGCGATGGCACCGATCTGCAGTTCGGTGAACTGCTGGCGATGCCCTTGGCGCTTCTGGTAGTGCTTGCGACGGCGCATCTTGAAGATGCGAACCTTGTCGTGCTTGCCGTGGGCCACGACCGTGGCCTTGACGGTTGCACCGGACACCAGGGGAGCGCCGATCTTCAGGTCGCCGCCGTTGCCGACAGCCAGAACCTGGTCGATCACGATTTCCTGGCCTACGTCCGCAGCAATCTGTTCTACTTTGATCTTTTCGCCGGAGGCAACGCGATACTGCTTGCCGCCGGTTTTTATGACCGCGTACATGTGAGACCTCATTGAAAACGAGTGACTCCCCGGGACGGATTTCCAGGGGAGCCCACGAGTATAGCATTGTTTGCGGTTACTAACACCGGCACGACCGCGACTGCCGCGCTTGCCAGAGACCGGTTCCTATAATCGGGCCGAACAGCCGTACCGCCTTGACCGACTCCTCCGCCAGCGCCGCTTCGGTGCTCTCCCTGATCGCCGATGACATGCGCGAAGTCGACGCGGTCATCGCCCACCGCCTCGATTCCGGCGTGCCGCTGGTCGGCCAGGTGTCCCGCTACATCATCTCGGCCGGTGGCAAGCGCCTGCGCCCAGCCCTGCTGCTGCTCGTCAGCGGGGCCGTGGGGTATGCCGGTCCACAGCGCTTCAACCTGGCGGCGGTCGTCGAATTCATCCACACCGCCACGCTGCTGCACGACGACGTGGTCGACGCATCGACCCTGCGTCGGGGGCGCGCCACCGCGAACGAGAGCTTCGGCAATCCGGCCAGCGTCCTGGTCGGCGACTTCCTCTACTCGCGCGCCTTCCAGATGATGCTGGATGCGCACGACATGCGCGTCATGGAGATCCTCGCCGACGCCACCAACGTCATCGCCGAGGGCGAAGTCCTGCAGCTGATGAACATGCACGACGCCTCGCTCGACGAAGCAGGCTATCTGCGCGTGATCCGCTCCAAGACCGCGAAGCTGTTCGAAGCCAGTGCGCGGCTGGGCGCGGTGCTCGCGCGTTCGGGGCCGGACATCGAGGCCGCATGTGCCGACTACGGCCAGGCGCTGGGCACCGCGTTCCAGGTGATCGACGACGTTCTCGATTACGACGGTGACACGCAGGAGATGGGCAAGAACCTCGGCGACGACCTGCGCGAAGGCAAGGCCACGCTGCCCTTGATCGCCGCCATGCAGCGGGGCACCGGTGCTCAGGCGGACCTGATCCGCCACGCCATCGAACACGGGGCCGTCGACGAGCTGGATTCGATCATCGCCATCGTGCGTGGTACCGGGGCCCTGGACGTGACCCGCGCGGCCGCGGCAGCGGAGGCGCAACGGGCCATCGACTGCGCTCGCCAACTGCCGCGCAATCAATACTCCGAGGGGATGGTACAATTGGCGGCTCAACTGCTTGAGCGTCGCAACTGACACCAGTTTCGACGGCACTTGCAGCCATCGGGGTGTAGCTTAGCCTGGTAGAGCGCTACGTTCGGGACGTAGAGGCCGGAGGTTCGAATCCTCTCACCCCGACCAGGATTGCATCGACAACGACGACCGCGGCGAGGGCCAATGCCCTCGCCGCTTTCGTTTGGGCGATCGGTTGTGCGCGGTCGCAGCGGATTCCTGGCCGCCGTGACTTCCTGCGCGGAAAGCCTCCCCTGCGGCACTGCGCATTTGCGCTGCATACCACAGCGAAGATTTACAGCCCATGGGGTTTGGGCGATGATCAGCTCGCTTTCCTGCGGCCCCAGTCGCAGGAGCTGACTGCATTAATTCACGATGGCCGCCGTCGATTCCGCTGTATCTGATGCCCCGTCGCTGGCCCTCCCCGGCCTGGCGCGCGCGCTCGTCGCTGCCGGCAAGCTCGGGCAGAAGTCGGCCGAGGAGCTGTATCGCAAGGCGCAAGCCGGCCGCAGCAGCTTCATCGCCGAGCTGACCGGCTCCGGTGCCGTCTCCGCCGCTGATCTGGCGCACACCATGTCCTCCGCGTTCGGTGCGCCGCTGCTGGACCTGCAGGCGATCGACGTCAACCGCCTCCCGAAGAACCTGCTCGACGCGAAGATCTGCCAGTCCTACCGAGTGGTCGTGCTCTCCAAGCGGAGCAACCGCCTCACGGTCGCGACAGCCGATCCCTCCGACCAGGAGGCCGCCGAGAAGATCAAGTTCGCGACCCAGATGGGCGTGGACTGGGTCATCGCCGAATACGACAAGCTGACCAAGATGGTCGAGTCGCAGGCCACCAGCGCCAGCGAAGCGATGGACAGCATCATCGGCGACGACTTCGAGTTCGACGAGTCCACCATGGACCAGTCGGCCCTCGACGAGCCGGAGAAGGGCGCCACCTCCGACGTCGACGACGCGCCGGTGGTGAAGTTCCTGCACAAGATGCTGCTGGACGCCTTCGGCATGCGCGCATCCGACCTGCACTTCGAGCCGTACGAGCACACGTACCGCGTGCGCTTCCGCATCGATGGCGAGCTGCGCGAGATCGCCAGCCCGCCAGTCGCGATCAAGGACAAGCTGGCCTCCCGCATCAAGGTGATCTCCAGGATGGACATCTCCGAGAAGCGCGTCCCGCAGGACGGCCGCATGAAGCTCAAGGTCGGCCCCGACCGCGTGATCGACTTCCGCGTCAGCACGCTGCCCACGCTCTTCGGCGAGAAGATCGTGATCCGTATCCTGGACCCGAGCAGCGCCAAGCTGGGCATCGATGCCCTTGGCTACGAAGCCGAGGAGAAGGAGCGGCTGCTCAACGCGATCGGCCGTCCGTACGGCATGGTGCTGGTCACCGGCCCGACGGGTTCCGGCAAGACGGTGTCGCTGTACACCTGCCTGAACCTGCTGAACAAGCCCGGCGTGAACATCTCGACGGCAGAAGACCCGTCGGAAATCAACCTGCCCGGGGTGAACCAGGTCAACGTCAACGAGAAGGCCGGCCTGACATTCGCGGCCGCGCTCAAGTCGTTCCTGCGCCAGGATCCGGACGTGATCATGGTCGGCGAAATCCGGGACCTGGAAACGGCGGACATCGCCATCAAGGCGGCCCAGACGGGTCACATGGTGATGTCGACCCTGCACACCAACGATGCGCCGACCACGCTCACGCGGATGCGCAACATGGGCATCGCGCCGTTCAACATCGCGTCGAGCGTCATCCTGATCACGGCGCAGCGCCTGGCCCGCCGGCTCTGTCCCAACTGCAAGGAGCCGGCCGACATTCCGCACGAGACGCTGCTGGACGCCGGCTTCCGCGAGGACGAGGTCGACGGCAGCTGGACGCCTTACCGTCCGGTGGGCTGCTCGATGTGCAACAACGGCTACAAGGGCCGGGTCGGCATCTACCAGGTGATGCCGATCAGCGAGGAGATCCAGCGGATCATCCTGCGCGACGGCAGCTCCATGGAAATCGCGGAGCAGGCCGAGCGCGAGGGCGTGCGAAGCCTTCGCAAATCCGGCCTGCACAAGGTGAAGCTCGGCATGACCTCCCTCGAGGAAGTGCTCGGCTGCACCAACGAATAAAGACACAGGGACGAGAGGAGTAGCCCGACATGGCCACCGCAACAGCACACAAGATCCAGGAATTCGTCTTCGAGTGGGAGGGCCGCGACCGCAACGGCAAGCCCGTCCGCGGCGAGACGCGGGCCGGCGGCGAGAACCAGGTCCAGGCGTCGCTGCGCCGCCAGGGCATCTCGCCCACCAAGATCAAGAAGCGCCGCATGCGCTCGGGCCAGAAGATCAAGCCCAAGGACATCGCGATCTTCACCCGCCAGCTCGCCACCATGATGAAGGCCGGCGTGCCGCTTCTGCAGTCGTTCGACATCGTGGGCCGCGGCAATGCCAACGCCAGCGTCACCAAGCTGCTCAACGACATCCGTACCGACGTCGAGACCGGCACATCGCTGTCCTCGGCGTTCCGCAAGTACCCGCTGTACTTCGACAACCTGTACTGCAACCTGGTCGAGGCCGGCGAGGCCGCCGGTATCCTGGAAGCCCTGCTCGACCGGCTGGCCATCTACATGGAGAAGACCGAGGGCATCAAGTCCAAGATCAAATCCGCGCTGATGTATCCGATCTCCGTGATCGTGGTGGCCTTCGTGGTCGTCACGGTGATCATGATCTTCGTGATTCCGGCGTTCAAGCAGGTGTTCTCGTCGTTCGGCGCCGACCTGCCCGCTCCCACCCTGTTCGTGATCGCCATGAGCGAGTTCTTCGTGCAGTGGTGGTACCTGATCTTCGGCGGGATCGGCGGTGGCTTCTACTTCTTCATGCAGGCCTGGAAGCGCAACGAGAAGATGCAGATGTTCATGGACCGATTGATGCTCAAGATGCCGATCTTTGGCGACCTGATCTACAAGTCGGTCATTGCACGCTGGACCCGCACGCTCTCGACGATGTTCGCAGCCGGCGTTCCGCTGGTGGAAGCGCTCGATTCGGTCGGCGGTGCGTCGGGGAACTCGGTGTATGCCATGGCCACCGAGAAGATCCAGCAGGAAGTCTCCACCGGCACCAGCCTCACGGCCGCGATGAGCAACGCCAACGTCTTCCCGACCATGGTGCTGCAGATGACGGCCATCGGCGAGGAATCCGGCTCCATCGACCACATGCTCGGCAAGGCGGCCGACTTCTACGAGCAGGAGGTCGACGACATGGTCGCCGGCCTGTCCAGCCTGATGGAGCCGGTCATCATCGTGTTCCTGGGCGGCCTGATCGGCGGTATCGTAGTGTCGATGTACCTCCCCATCTTCAAGCTGGGCCAAGTCGTCTGATGCTGCTGTCCCCGGGGCTGGATGCCGCCTTCGCCGGCTTCATCGGCCTGCTCGTCGGCAGCTTCCTGAACGTCGTCATCTACCGCCTTCCGCAGATGCTCGAGCGGCAGTGGGCTGCCGAGTGCGCGGAACTCTCGGGCAAGCCCGCGGAGCCAGCCGAGCCGTTCAACCTGGTGCGGCCCGGCTCCCGTTGCCGGCAGTGCGGGCACGTCATCCGCTGGTACGAGAACATCCCGGTCCTCAGCTGGCTCGTGCTGCGGGGGCGTTGCGCCAGCTGCCGCACCCCGATCGGCGTGCGCTACCCCCTCGTCGAGCTGTGCACCGCGGCACTGTTCGCCTTCTGCATCTGGCGCTTCGGCGCGACCTGGACCGGTGTGGCCTGGAGCGGCTTCTGCGCCACCCTGCTGGCGCTCGCGCTGATCGACTGGGACACCACGCTGCTTCCGGACGACCTCACGCTGCCGCTCCTGTGGGCTGGCCTGATCGTGTCGGCGCTTCGCTGGAACAGCCTGCCGCTGTCGCAGGCCGTCTGGGGCGCGGTCGCCGGCTACGTCTCGCTGTGGGCGGTTTACCAGGGCTTCAAGCTGCTGACCGGCCGCGAAGGCATGGGCTACGGCGACTTCAAGCTGTTCGCCGCACTGGGCGCCTGGTTCGGCTGGGAGGCCCTGGTGCCAATCATCCTGATGGCCTCGGTCATCGGCGCCGTGATCGGCATTGCCATGAAGTTCGCCAGCAGCCTGCGCGAAGGCGGCTACGTCCCCTTCGGGCCTTTCCTGGCGGGTGCCGGCCTGACGGCCCTGCTGTTCGGCCCCGACGCGATCCTGCGCACCATCGGCCTGTAGGAGCGCCCGTGAAGGTCGGACTGACCGGCGGCATCGGCAGCGGCAAGAGCACCGTGCTCGAGATGCTCCATGAGCTCGGCGCGGCCGTCATCGACGCGGACGCCATTTCGCGGGCCAGCACCGCGGCGGGCGGCCCGGCCATTCCGGCAATCGCTGAGCGGTTCGGCCCGGAGTTCATCGACGCGACGGGGGCCCTCGATCGCCAGAGGATGCGAGCCCACGTCTACGCCCATCCCGACGCGCGGCGCGAGCTCGAAGCCATCGTGCATCCGCTCGTTCGCGCGGAGAGCGACCGCCAGGTCGCCGCGGCGCAGGCCCAGGGCGCCCGGTGCATCGTCTTCGACGTGCCGCTGCTGGTCGAATCCGGCCGTTGGCGCCAGCAGGTCGACCGGGTGGTCGTGGTCGACTGCCTGCCCGTCACCCAGGTCGCGCGCGTCCAGGCCCGCAGCGGGCTCGCGGCCGCCGAGGTCGAGGCCATCATCGCGGCCCAGGCGCCGCGCTCGCTCCGGTTGGCGGCGGCCGATGCTGTCATCTTCAACGACGGCATCGGGCTGGACGAGTTGCGCGCGGAGGTCGGGCAGGTCGCGCAGGGGTTGGGGCTATGATGGCGCGCTCGCGCAAGCCCGAGCAGCACCCCACAGCGTGATCCTCTACGAATATCCGTTCAACGAACGAATCCGCACCTACCTGCGCCTGGAGCACCTCTTCAGGCGCCTCGGCGAGCTGGTTCCCCGCGAACATCCGCTGGACCACCATTACGCGCTGGCCACGATCTTCGAGGTGATGGACGTCGCGGCCCGAGCCGACCTCAAGTCCGACGTGATGAAGGACCTGGAAAAGCAGAAGACGGTGCTGAACGGCTACCGGGGCAATCCGGCCATCGCCGAGTCGGTCCTGGACGATGTCATCGGCAAGCTCGACGGCTACTTCGCCGCCCTGAACAGCCAGCCGGGCAAGGCCGGACAGTCACTCACCGACAACGAGTGGCTCATGAGCATCCGCAGCCGCATCGGCATCCCGGGCGGCACCTGCGAGTTCGACCTGCCGGGCTACTACGCCTGGCAACAGCTCGACGCGGGCACCCGCCAAGCCGATCTGGCCCGCTGGGCCAGGCCGCTGGGCACCTTGGCGGAGTCGATCCACATGCTGCTGAAGCTGCTGCGCGATTCCGGCACGCCGCAGAAGGTGATGGCCGCCAACGGCCAGTTCCAGCAGACGCTGCCCCAGGGCCGCACCTTCCAGCTGCTGCGCCTGCGCATCGATCCCTCCCTGCGGCTGGTGCCCGAGATCAGCGGCAACCGGCTGATGGTGTCGGTGCGCCTGCTGCGTCAGGAAGGCAGCGACAAGTTGGTGGCCAGCACCGGGAACTCCGACTTCGAGCTGACGCTCTGCTCCTGACATGGCAGCAGCGCAGAACAACACGCCCCGCGCACGGGTGGTCAAGTGCCCCGGTTGCGGCGGCAACAGCATCTACGCCCCGACCAATCCCTACCGGCCGTTCTGCAGCGAACGTTGCAAGAACCTGGACCTGGGCGCCTGGGCCAGCGAAAGCTTCCGGGTGCCCGACCAAACACCGCCGGACGACCAGCCGTTCGGCGACCCGCGCCTGCAGTAGCGGCTCAGCCGGCGTGCGTGGCGCCGGTGAAGCCGCGCTCCTGGGCGAACCACTGCAGCACCGGCACCGTGCCGGGCAGGACTGGGCGCACGTCGACCGGCAGCGACTGCCAGGCGAACGACTGGCCCTCGTGCATGTGCAGTTCGCCGCGCCACTCGAACACCTTGCAGAAGTTCAGCCGCACGAGCGCATGCGGGTAGTCGACCAGCTCCACGCGCCAGGGCTGCACTGCACCGATCACCAGCCCGATCTCTTCGATCAACTCGCGCCGCAGGGCCTGCTCGACCGTCTCGCCGGGCTCGACCTTGCCGCCCGGGAACTCCCAGTAGCCCGCGTACACCTTCCCGGCCGGCCGGCTGGTGAGCAGGAAGCCGCCGTCCGGCCGGATCAGCACCCCCACCGCCACCTCGACCTGCGCGCGCGCCGGACCGCCCTCGCGCGGCCGGTCCGCATCCGCGACCAGGATCCCCGTCATCCCGGATGGCGGCCAGCCCAGTCGCGGGCGAACTGGTAGGCGACGCGGCCGCTGCGAGAGCCCCGCTCCAGCGCCCAGACCAGCGCCTCGGCGCGCGCGGCCTCGATCCGCGCGTGCGGCACGCCGAACGACGCGAGCCACTGGGCCGTGATGGCCAGGTACTCGTCCTGGCTGAACGGGTAGAAGCTCACCCAGAGGCCGAAGCGCTCGGACAGGGAGATCTTCTCCTCCACCACTTCGCCGGGGTGGACCTCGCCATCGTCGGTGTGGGTGTAGGTGAGGTTCTCCTTCATGTACTCGGGCAGGAGGTGCCGGCGGTTGCTGGTGGCGTAGATCAGCACGTTCGGCGTGGAGGCGGCCACCGAGCCGTCGAGGATGGACTTGAGCGCCTTGTAGCCGGCTTCGCCGTCCTCGAAGCTGAGATCGTCGCAGAACACCATGAATTTCTCGGGCCGCCCGGCCACCACGTCGATGATGTCGGGCAGGTCGGTGAGATCGGCCTTGTCGACTTCGATGAGCCGAAGCCCGCGCGCCGAATACTCGTTCAGGCAGGCCTTGATCAGCGACGACTTGCCGGTGCCGCGCGCGCCGGTGAGCAGCACGTTGTTCGCCGGCTGCCCCGCCACGAACTGCTCGGTGTTGCGCTGGATGCGCTCCTTCTGCGGATCGATCTCCTTGAGGTCGCCCAGCCGGATGGCGGCCACGTGCCGCACCGGCTCGAGGCTGCCATGACCCGACGAGCGCTTGCGGTAGCGGAAGGCGATCGAGGCGTTCCAGTCCGGCGCGCCCAGCGGCTGCGGCAGCACGGCCTCGATGCGGTCCAGCAGCCGGGTGGCGCGCTCGATCAGCAAGTCGAAGCGGTCGCTCATGAGCGGTAGTCCGCGTTGATGCTCACGTACTCGTGGCTGAAATCGCAGGTCCAGACCGTGTCGGCGGCCTCGCCGCGGCCCAGCCCCACGCGGATCGTGATCTCCTGCTGCTTCATCACGCGCTGCCCGTCCTCCTCGCGGTAGGCGGGGTTGCGGCCTCCACTGCGGGCCACGTGCACGTCGTCCAGCCAGAGATCGATGCGGGTCTGGTCGAGGTCGTCGATCCCGGCGTACCCGACCGCTGCCAGGATGCGGCCGAGGTTCGGATCGCTGGCGAAGAACGCGGTCTTCACCAGCGGGGAATGCGCGATCGCGTACGCGACCTGGCGGCACTCCTGCGCGTCGCGTCCACCTTCAACGCGCACGGCGATGAACTTGGTGGCGCCCTCGCCGTCGCGCACGATGGCCTGCGCGAGCTGCTGCGCGACCTGGCGCATGGCGGCCAGCAGCGCGCGGCCATCATCGCTGTCGAGGCGGGTGACCTGCGCGTGCTGCGCCTTGTTGGTGGCCACCACGATGAAGGAGTCGTTGGTCGACGTGTCGCCATCGACCGTGACCCGGTTGAACGAGGACTCCGCCAGCTCGAACGCCAGCTGCTGCATCAGCGATTGCGCAACGCAGGCATCCGTGGCCAGGAACCCGAGCATCGTGGCCATGTTCGGCCGGATCATTCCGGCGCCCTTGCTGATGCCGGTGACCGTGATCTCGGCGCCGCCGACGCGGGCGGTGGCGCTGAACGCCTTGGCCACAGTGTCGGTGGTCATGATGCCTTCGGCGGCGCGCAACCAGTGATCCGGCTTCGCATCGGCCAATGCGGCCGGCAGGCCGGCCTCGATGCGGTCCAGCGGCAGCGGCTCCATGATCACGCCGGTCGAAAACGGCAGCACCTGCTGCGGTGAAATCTCCAGCTTGCGCGCCAGCGCGATGCAGGTGGCGCGTGCACGGACCAGCCCTTCCTCGCCGGTGCCCGCGTTGGCGTTGCCGGTGTTGACCACGAAGGCGCGGATGTCGCCTTGCTGCAGGTGCTCGCGGCACACCTGGACCGGCGCGGCGCAGAAGCGGTTGCGCGTGAAGACGCCCCCGACGCTGGCTCCGGGCTCCAGCAGGAACACGGTCAGGTCCTTGCGGTTCGCCTTGCGGATGCCAGCCTCGGCGACGCCGATGGTCACGCCGGGCACGGGACGGAGGTCACCCGCGCGCGGGGCGGAAAGATTCACGGCCATGGGAGGAAGATGGTGTGGAGGAAAAAAATCAGTTCTGCCGCCAGGGAAGCCCGCGCAGGCGCCAGCCACCCTTGCGGCCACGCTGGCCGTTCTCGTCGACGTCGCCTTCGAAGCCTTCGAGGATGTTGTAGGCCTCGATGCCGAGCTCGGCCGCGCGGCGCGCGGCGGCGATGGAACGCACCCCGCTGCGGCACAGGAAGACCGCCTTCTGGCCCGGCGGCACGGCACGGCGCAGCTCCTGGTCGAAGGCGGGATTGACCGCCATGCCGGGCCATTGCTTCCAGGCAAGTCCGAACGCACCCGGGACAAAGCCGACCCACTCGCGCTCGGCGTCGGTGCGCACGTCGACCAGCACGGCATCTCCAGCGCGTCGCCACTGATCGGCCAGCTCGGGCGCGATGTCGCCGGCATAGCCCTCGGCGGGCCGGACACCATCGGGAAGGCGGGGTGGGACGGGCGCGTTCATGCGCCCGATTTTGCCAGTGCGGCCCGCCGGGCGATCAGACGATGCGAACGCTCAGGTTCGGCAGCCCGTCGATGTGCATCTCGATCACATCGCCCCGGACCACCGGGCCGACGTTCTCGGGCGTGCCGGAGTAGATGATGTCGCCAGGAAACAGCTCGTTGGCCTCCGACAGCTTGCTGATCTGCTCGGCCACCGACCAGATCATCTGGTTCAGGTTGGCGTTCTGCTTGGTCTGCCCGTTCACCTTGAGCCAGATCGCGCCACGCTGGAAGTGGCCGGTCTGCGCCACGCGGTGGATGGCCCCGATCGGCGCCGAGCGGTCGAAGCTCTTGCCGATCTCCCACGGCTTCTTCTCGTCGCCCATGGCGCGCTGCAGGTCGCGACGGGTCATGTCCAGGCCCAGCGTGTAGCCGTAGACCAGCTCGAGTGCCTTGTCGACGGGAATGTTGCGGCCGCCCTTGCCCAGCGCCGCGACGAGCTCCGCCTCGTAGTGGTAGTTCTTGGTCAGCGTGGGGTACGGGTGGTCGGCCACCGTGCCGGCCGGCACGTACTGGATCGCGTCGGTCGGCTTCTGGAAGAAGAACGGCGGCTCGCGATTCGGGTCCGAGCCCATCTCGCGCGCGTGGGCGGCGTAGTTGCGGCCGATGCAGTAGACGCGCCGGACCGGAAACACCTCGTCGCTGCCGACGATCGGGATGGTGGTGGTCGCCACGTTGAACGGCATGCGCCCGCCGGTCGTGCCTGCGGCGCCCATGCCGGCGCAGCCCGCGAGCGCAACACCGGCGGTCGCGGCGGTGCCGCTGAAGAAATGACGACGATCCATCAAGAAGTCTCCTGTTTGTTCATTCGGTAACACAACGTGGGGGTCCATGCTTCCGTGCAACGAGTGCTTTCTGGTGAAAACCCTCTCACCCGGGCGCATGTCGGCTTTGAAGATAGCGTGCCAACGGATCCGGATCAACAGCCAAGCACAAGGAGACAACATGACGCAACAGAAGAACTCGCGCCGCGGCCTGCTGAAGGGCGCCGCCGTCGCCGCCGGCGCGATGTCGGCCCCCATGGTGGCGATGGCGCAGACCACGTCGTTCCGGTTCCAGAGCACCTGGCCCGCCAAGGACATCTTCCACGAGTACGCCAACGACTTCGCCAAGAAGGTCAACGACATGGCCGGCGGCCGGCTCAAGATCGAAGTGCTGCCCTCGGGGGCCGTGGTGCCGGCCTTCCAGTTGCTGGAGGCGGTGAACAAGGGCACGCTCGATGGGGGCCACGGTGTCGTCGCGTACCACTACGGCAAGAACTCCGCGCTGGCCCTGTGGGGGTCCGGCCCGGCCTTCGGCATGGACCCGAACATGGTGCTCGCCTGGCACTACTACGGTGGCGGCAAGGCGTTGCTGGAGGAGATCTACAAGTCCATCAACATGGACGTGGTGTCCTACCTGTATGGGCCAATGCCCACGCAGCCGCTGGGCTGGTTCAAGAAGCCGGTCTCCAATGTGGCCCAGATGAAGGGCCTGAAGTTCCGCACCGTGGGCCTGGCGGTCGACGTGTTCACCGAGCTCGGATCGGCGGTCAACCCGCTGCCAGGCGGCGAGATCGTGCCCGCGCTGGATCGCGGCCTGATCGACGCGGCGGAGTTCAACAACGCCTCGTCCGACCGCGCGCTCGGCTTCCAGGACGTGGCCAAGAACTGCATGCTCCAGAGCTACCACCAGAGCGGCGAGCAGTTCGAGATCCTGTTCAACAAGACCAAGTACAACGCCCTGCCCGCCGAGCTCAAGGCCATCGTCGACTATGCCGTGCAGGCCGCCAGCGCCGACATGAGCTGGAAGGCGATCGACCGCAATTCCAAGGACTACATCGAGCTCAAGACCAAGGACAAGGTCAACTTCTACAAGACCCCCGACAGCATCCTGAAGGCGCAGCTCGATGCCTGGGACAAGGTGGTCGAGAAGAAGCAGGGCGAGAACCCCTTCTTCAAGCGCGTGCTGGACTCGCAGCGCGAGTTCGCCCGCCGCGCCGGCCAGTGGCAGAACGACTACATGGTCGACTTCAAGCCGGCCTGGAACCGCTACTTCGGGCAGAAGAAGGCCTGATCCGGCGCGCGCGACGCAGTCCCCGCCGGCCAGGCATCGGGTGAACCCGGTGCCTGGCCGGCTTTTTGTGTGCAGGCCGCCGACCAGCGGCGAGGACGGAGGAACATGAGCATCCAGAAGTTGTTGCACGGCGTCGACGCCACCAGCACGTGGATCGGCAAGGCGTTCGCCTGGCTGATCATCGTGCTGATGGTCCTGGTTGTCGTCGAGGTGTTCAAGCGCTACATCCTGAACATGCCCACGGCCTGGGTGTTCGACGTGAGCAACATGCTGTACGGCACGCTGTTCATGATGTGCGGCGCCTACGCGCTGGCGCACGACGGCCACGTGCGGGGCGACTTCCTGTACGGCAACTTCCGCCCGCGCGTGCAGGCCGGCCTCGACCTGGTGCTGTACGTGCTGTTCTTCCTGCCGGGCGTGATCGCGCTCACCTGGGCGGGCTGGCGCTACTTCGGCGACTCGCTGGCCATGCACGAGACCACGTTCAACGCCACGCCCCTGCCGATCTACCCGTTCAAGTTCATCATCCCCGTGGCCGGCGCGTCGGTGCTGGTGCAGGGCCTGTCGGAGATCCTGCGCTGCGTGGTGTGCCTGCGCACCGGCGAGTGGACCCCGCGCATCGAGGATGCCGAGGAAGCCGACGTGGTGGCGCAGCAGCTTGCGGGCAGCGAGCTGGTCGACGCCGAAGCGGCGGCGCTGGCCATCGAGAAGTCCAAGGGGATGAAGGGATGAGCAACGCCGCACTCGGCCTGACGATGCTGGTCCTCATCGTCGGCGTGATCATGCTGGGCTTCCCGACCGCCTTCACCCTCATGGGGCTGGGCATCATGTTCGGGTACGTCGCCTTCTACGACCCGTCGGTCCACTTCTGGGACAACCGCATCTTCGAACTGATGGTGCAGCGCGCCTTCGGCGCGATGAACAACGACACGCTGCTGTCGATCCCGCTTTTCGTGCTCATGGGCTACGTGATGGAACGCGGCGCCCTGGTCGACAAGATGTTCCGCAGCGTGCAGCTAGCCTTCCGCAGCGTGCCGGGCTCGCTGGCCGTCACCACGCTGATCATCTGCACGTTCTGGGGCATCGCCTCGGGCCTGGTGGGCGCCGTGGTGGTGCTGATGGGCGTGATCGCGATGCGTCCCATGCTCAACGCCGGCTACGACGTGCGCCTGGCCTCGGGCGTCATCACCGCCGGGGGCACGCTGGGCATCCTGATCCCGCCGTCCGTGATGATCATCGTGTACGCCGCCGTCGCCGGGCAGTCGGTGGTCAAGCTGTACGCGGCGGCCATGTTCCCCGGCTTCTTTCTGGCGCTGCTGTACCTGATCTACGTGATCGGCTGGGTGACGATCAACCCGCGCGTCGCGCCCAAGCTGCCGCCCGAGGCGTCGAAGGTGCCGGTGCCGCCGTGGCTGGACCACGTGTCGCACGCGTATTCGCGCCGCATCCTGCCCGCGCTGCTGGCGGCGGTGGTCGCGCCCAGCCGCGCGCTGCAGGGCGCCGGCCAGGCGGCCGCGATCCGCTGGAGCATGCTGGTGCGCGCCCTGGGCGTGTCGCTGGTGCCCGTCCTGCTGGGCGCGGTCATCCTGGGCACCACCTGGTGGTACGTGGTCATCTACTCGCAGAAGACCGAGGCGCCGCCCACGGCAGCCCCGACTGCCGCCGCCCTGGCCGACCGTGCCCCGGGCAGCGGAGCCGAAGCGCCCGGTGCTGGCACGCTGCCCCAGGCGCCGGGCGCCTCGGGCCTGGCCGAACCACCCGCCGAGGGCCTGAAAGAACCGCCGGCCAGCGGCGGCCTGCAGGAGCCGCCGTCCTCGGGCGGCTTGCAGGAGCCCCCCGGTGCAGGCGGCGCCCTGCGCGAACCGCCCGGTGCCGCAGGCGTGAAGGAGCCGCCCGGGGCGACCCCGGCGACCCTGGGCGATGCACCGCCCCAGAGCCTGGGCGGGCCCACCAGCAGCGACGCGCCGCCGCCGGTGCCGCCCTCGTTCTACACGGGCTTCGCCATCGCCGCGGTGCTCACCCTGGCGCTGCTGGGCTGGTACTACTGGCGCTTCGACGCCGAGCAGTTCGAGATCCTGCGCATGCTGATCTCCTCGGTGATGCCGCTGGCCATCCTCACCTTCGTGGTGCTGGCGGTCATCCTGTTCGGCATCACGACCGCCACCGAATCGGCGGCGGTGGGGGCGGCAGGCGCCTTCCTGATGGCGTGGCAAGCTCGCACGCTGAACTGGCAGCGCATCAAGGAGGCGGTGTTCCTCACCGCCAAGACCACCGCGATGGTCTGCTGGCTCTTCATCGGCTCGGCGATCTTCTCGGCCGTGTTCGCCATCCTGGGCGGGCAGGCGCTGGTGGAGCAGTGGGTCCTGAGCATGAACCTCACGCCCATCCAGTTCCTGCTGGTGTCGCAGGCCATCATCTTCGTGCTGGGCTGGCCGCTGGAATGGACCGAGATCATCGTGATCTTCGTGCCGATCTTCCTGCCGCTGCTGCAGCACTTCAACATCGACCCGATGCTCTGGGGCGTTCTGGTGTTCGTCAACCTGCAGGCGGCGTTCCTGTCGCCGCCGGTGGCCATGTCGGCCTTCTACCTGAAGGGCGTGTCGCCGCCGCACGTGACGATCAACCAGATCTTCGCGGGGATGATGCCGTACATGTTCATCGTGATCGTCTGCATGGTGCTGATGTACATCTGGCCGGGCCTGACGCTCTGGCTGCCGAACTACCTCTACGGCGGCGGCTGAGCACCCGAAGTGGCTCGATCGCACCGCGTTCGTTTGACGTTGACGTAAACGTCAATTAAGCTGGTGCGCGCAGACTTTCCCTCCCGGCCGCCACGGCCCGGACCCTGGAGACACCCCCCCATGACCGACCTGTCCGCCGAATTCAAGGCGCTCGCCGAGTACCGCCCCACGCACAAGGTCCGCTTCGTCACCGCGGCCAGCCTGTTCGACGGGCACGATGCGGCGATCAACATCATGCGACGCATCCTGCAGGGCATGGGCGCCGAGGTCATCCACCTCGGTCACAACCGCAGCGTCGACGAGGTGGTGACGGCCGCCCTGCAGGAAGACGTGCAGGGCATCGCGGTCAGCTCCTACCAGGGTGGGCATGTCGAGTACTTCAAGTACATGGTGGACCTGCTGCGCCAGCGCGGTGGCGCCCACATCCAGGTGTTCGGCGGCGGCGGCGGCGTGATCGTGCCCGCCGAGATCCGCGAACTGCAGGACTACGGCGTCACCCGCATCTACAGCCCCGAGGACGGGCAGCGCATGGGCCTGCAGGGAATGATCGGCGAGATGGTGATGCGCTGCGACAAGGACCTGTCGGTGCACGCACCTGGCGAGCTTGCCGCCATCGAAGGCGGCGAGGACCGCCACTGGCGGGCACTGGCGCAGCTCGTGACGGCCATCGAGAACGGAGCTGCAGGCGCTGCCCTGCTGGCGCAGGTGCGCGATCGTGCCGCGGCCCGGCGCGTTCCGGTGGTCGGCATCACCGGGACCGGCGGTGCCGGCAAGTCCTCCTTGACCGACGAGCTGATCCGCCGGTTGCGCCTGGACCAGGCGGACGGCGCGCGCATCGCGGTGGTCTCGATCGACCCTTCGCGGCGCAAGAGCGGCGGCGCGCTGCTGGGCGACCGCATCCGCATGAACGCAATCGGCCCCTGGGGCCAGGGCGCGCGCGTGTTCATGCGCTCGCTCGCCACGCGCGATTTCGGCAGCGAGATCTCGGCCGCGCTGCCCGACGTGATCGCCGCGTGCAAGGCTGCCGGGTTCGACCTGGTGGTGGTCGAGACCTCGGGCATCGGGCAGGGCGATGCGGCCATCGTGCCGCTGGTGGATGTGCCGGTCTACGTGATGACCCCCGAGTTCGGCGCAGCGAGCCAGCTCGAGAAGATCGACATGCTCGACTTCGCCGAGTTCGTGGCGATCAACAAGTTCGACCGCAAGGGCGCGGCCGACGCCCTGCGCGACGTCGCCAAGCAGGTGCAGCGCAACCGGGAAGCCTGGGGGCGGCGACCGGAGGAGATGCCGGTGTACGGCACCATGGCGGCGCGCTTTAACGACGACGGCGTCACGGCCTTGTACCAGGCGCTCAAGCCGCGCCTGGCGGCGCTGGGCCTGCCGCTGCAGGAGGGTCGCCTGCCGGCCGCGGGCGTGCGCCACAGCACCAACCAGACGCCCATCGTGCCGGCCGCGCGGGTGCGCTACCTGGCCGAGATCGCCGACACGGTGCGCGGCTACAAGCAGCGCGCACGTGCGCAGGCCAGGCTGGCGCGCGAGATCCAGCAGCTCGAGGCGGCCGCCGAGATGCTCAAGGTCGGAAAGCCCGACCGGGCGCCGGCCGCCGAGGCGGCCCTCGACCTCGCCGCGCGCCGGCGCGAGCGGCTGGATGCCGATGCGGGGCACCTCCTGGCCCAGTGGCCCGACATGCAGAAGGCCTACGCCGGCGACGAGTACGTGGTGAAGATCCGCGACAAGGAGATCCGGACCGCGCTGACCACGAAGTCGCTTTCCGGCACCACCATCCGCAAGGTCTGCCTGCCGGCCTACGAGGACCACGGCGAGATCCTGCGCTGGCTGATGCTCGACAACGTCCCCGGCAGCTACCCGTACACCGCGGGCACCTTCGCTTTCAAGCGCGAGAACGAGGACCCCACCCGCATGTTCGCCGGCGAGGGCGACGCGTTCCGCACCAACCGCCGCTTCCAGCTGCTGTCCGAAGGCATGCCGGCCAAGCGGCTGTCCACCGCCTTCGACTCCGTCACGCTGTACGGGCACGATCCGGATGCACGGCCCGACATCTACGGCAAGGTGGGCAACTCGGGCGTGTCGATCGCCACGCTGGACGACATGAAGGTGCTGTATTCGGGCTTCGACCTGTGCAGCCCCACCACGTCGGTGTCGATGACGATCAACGGCCCGGCTCCGTCGATCCTGGCGATGTTCATGAACACCGCCATCGACCAGCAGCTGGAGAAGTTCCGCTCCGAGAACGGCCGCGAGCCCACCGCGACCGAGGCCGCCAAGATCCGCGAATGGGTGCTGGCCAACGTGCGCGGCACCGTGCAGGCCGACATCCTCAAGGAGGACCAGGGCCAGAACACCTGCATCTTCTCCACCGAGTTCAGCCTGAAGGTGATGGGCGACATCGCCGAGCATTTCGTGCACCACAACGTGCGCAACTTCTACTCGGTGTCGATCTCCGGCTACCACATCGCCGAAGCGGGTGCCAACCCGATCAGCCAGCTGGCCTTCACGCTGTCCAACGGCTTCACGCTGGTCGAGGCCTACCTGGCGCGCGGCATGCACATCGACGACTTCGCCCCCAACCTGTCGTTCTTCTTCAGCAACGGCATGGATCCGGAGTACACCGTGATGGGCCGGGTGGCCCGCCGCATCTGGGCGGTGGCGATGAAGGAGAAGTACGGCGCGAACGAACGCAGCCAGAAGCTCAAGTACCACATCCAGACGTCGGGCCGCAGCCTGCACGCGCAGGAGATCCAGTTCAACGACATCCGCACCACGCTGCAGGCGCTGATCGCGATCTACGACAACTGCAATTCACTGCACACCAACGCATTCGACGAGGCGATCACCACGCCGACCGAGGACAGCGTCCGCCGCGCGATGGCGATCCAGCTCATCATCAACCGGGAGTGGGGCCTGGCCCGCAACGAGAACCCGAACCAGGGGTCCTTCGTCATCGAGGAGCTGACCGAACTGGTCGAGGAGGCGGTGCTGGCCGAGTTCGAGCGCATCGCCGAACGCGGCGGGGTGCTCGGCGCGATGGAAACCGGCTACCAGCGCGGCCGCATCCAGGACGAGAGCATGCATTACGAGATGCTCAAGCACACGGGCGAACTGCCCATTGTCGGGGTCAACACGTTCCGCAATCCGCACGGCGACCCGATTCCGGACAAGCTGGAGCTGGCCCGCTCCACCGAGGACGAAAAGCAGAGCCAGCTGCGCCGGCTCCAGGCATTCCACGCCCGCCATGCCGACCAGGCGCCGGCCATGCTCGCCCGGTTGCAGCAGGCGGTGATCGAGAACCGGAACGTGTTCGACGTCCTGATGGACGCCGTACGGGTCTGCTCGCTCGGCCAGATCACCCACGCCCTGTTCGAGGTGGGCGGCCAGTACCGCCGGAACATGTAGCGCTCGCCGGAGCCGGCCGGCTCGGGTCGAGTCAGCGTTCCGCAAGCTTCCCGCGCCGTCGGGAGGACTACGTAGGGACTACCCCCCTACCGCACTGCAACACGGGTTCCTACGATTCCGCGTTGCGGCGTGCCACGGGCATGCCATCAGGAGTGCGCGCGCTTGGCAGAAGAGATCATCCTCGAGACACAGGGCCTGACGAAGGAATTCAAGGGCTTCGTCGCCGTGAACCAGGTCGACCTGAAGGTCCGCCGGGGCGACATCCATGCCCTCATCGGCCCGAACGGCGCCGGCAAGACCACCTTCTTCAACCTGCTCACCAAGTTCCTGCCGCCCACCCGCGGGCGGATCACCTACCAGGGCACCGACATCACGCACGAGAAGCCCGCCCAGACCGCCCGCCGCGGCATCGTGCGCTCGTTCCAGATCTCGGCCGTCTTCCCGCACATGACGGTGATGGAGAACGTCCGGGCCGCCCTCCAGCGCAACCTGGGCACCTCGTTCCACTTCTGGAAGCCCGAGCGGTCGCTGCACCACCTGCACGAGCGTGCGCTGCAGCTGCTGGCCGAGGTCGACCTGCAGGACTTCGCCGAGGAGCTCACCGTCAACCTGCCCTACGGCCGCAAGCGCGCCCTGGAGCTCGCCACCACCATGGCCCTGGAGCCCGACCTGATGCTGCTGGACGAGCCCACGCAGGGCATGGGCCACGAGGACGTCGACCGGGTCACCCAGCTGATCAAGAAGGTCTCGTCCGGTCGCACCATCCTGATGGTGGAGCACAACATGAACGTCGTCTCCTCCATCGCCGACCGCATCACCGTGCTGCAGCGCGGCGCCGTGATCGCCGACGGCCCGTATGCCGAGGTCTCGCGCAATCCGCAGGTCATCGAGGCCTACATGGGCTCGGCGGACGTCGAATTGCAGGGGGCGCACTAGCCATGGCCCGTCCGCTTTCCTCTTCAAGCCATGTGGCACTGCCGGGGGGCGTCCGGATCCCCGCCGCGCGGCCGTGCGGAGACCTGTGATGGCCGCCAACGAACTCCTTCGCATCGAGAACCTGAACGCCTGGTACGGCGAGTCGCACGTCCTGCACGGCGTGAACATGACCGTGGGCCAGGGCGAGGTCGTCTCGCTGCTGGGCCGCAATGGCGCCGGCCGCACCACCACCATGCGCGCCATCGTCGGCCTCACCGGCCGGCGCACCGGCTCCATCCGGATCAACGGCCAGGAGGCCGTCGCCATGCCGCCGCACAAGGTGGCGCGCCTGGGCGTGGGCTACTGCCCGGAAGAGCGCGGCATCTTCGCCAGCCTCTCGGCCGAGGAGAACCTGCTGCTGCCGCCCACGCTGTCGGACGGCGGCATGACCGTGGCCGAGATCTACGAGATGTTCCCCAACCTCAAGGAGCGCGCCGGCAGTCCCGGCACGCGCCTGTCGGGTGGCGAGCAGCAGATGCTGGCCGTGGCCCGGATCCTGCGCACCGGCGCACGGTTGCTGCTGCTGGACGAGATCTCGGAAGGCCTGGCTCCCGTGATCGTGCAGAAGCTCGCCGAGACGATCCGCACGCTCAAGGCCAAGGGCTACACGATCGTGCTGGTGGAACAGAACTTCCGTTTCGCCGCGCCGCTGGCCGACCGCTTCTACGTGATGGAGCACGGCAAGATCGTCACGGAGTTCGCGCAGCACGAGCTGCAGGCCAACATGGGGATGCTCCAGGAATACCTGGGCGTCTGACCAAACGTTTTCAACAAGGAGACCTCTGTCATGAAACTCAAGACCCTCGCCGCCGCCATCGCCGCCGGCCTCGCCAGCTTCGGCGCCGCGGCCCAGACCCAGGACGGCCCGGTCCGCATCGGCTTCATCACCGACATGGCGAGCCTGTACGCGGACATCGACGGCCCCGCGGGCGCGGAGATGATCAAGTGGGCGGTGCAGGACTTCGGCGGCAAGGTGCTCAACCGCCCGATCGAGGTGCTGACCGCCGACCACCAGAACAAGGCCGACGTCGCCGCCTCCAAGGCCCGCGAGTGGATCGACAGCCAGAACCTCTCCATGCTGATCGGCGGCACCAGCTCGGGCACCAACCTGGCCATGGCCGGCATCGCCAAGGAGAAGAAGCGCCCGTTCATCTCCATCGGCGCCGGCTCTGCCCGCCTGACCAACGAGGACTGCTCGCCCTACACGGTCCACTACGCCTACGACACCGTGGCCCTGGCCAAGGTGGGCGGCAGCGCGCTGGTCAAGGGTGGCGCCAAGAAGTGGTACTTCCTGACGGCCGACTACGCCTTCGGCCACTCGCTGGAGAGCGACGCGACCAAGGTCGTCAAGGAGAACGGCGGCACCGTCGTGGGTTCGGTGAAGCACCCGCTCAACGCCTCCGACTTCTCCTCGTTCCTGCTGCAGGCCCAGGGCTCCAAGGCCGACATCCTGGCCATGGCCAATGCGGGCGGCGACACCATCAACGCGATGAAGGCGGCCAAGGAGTTCGGCATCACCAAGAGCATGAAGGTGGCCGGCCTGCTGGTGTTCATCAACGACGTGCACGCCGTGGGCGTGGCCAACGCCGAAGGCCTGCAGGTGGCCGACAGCTGGTACTGGAACCAGGACGACGACTCGCGCAAGTTCGCCAAGCGCTTCTTCGACAAGTACAAGCGCATGCCCTCCAGCCTGCAGGCGGCCGACTACTCGGCCGCGATGAACTACCTGAAGGCGGTGCAGCAGGCCGGCACGACCGACGGCGACAAGGTGATGGCTGCGCTCAAGGCCACGAAGTTCAACGACTTCTATCACAAGAACGCCAGCATCCGCGCCGACGGCCGCGTGCTGCACGACATGTACCTGTTCCAGGTCAAGAGCCCCAAGGAGTCCACCACCCCGTGGGACTACTACAAGCTGGTGGCGAAGGTGCCGGGCGAGCAGGCCTTCACCACCGCCGCCGAGAGCAAGTGCTCGGCGCTGAAGAAGTGATCTGACGTGCCCCTGCCCCCTCCCGCCCGGGAGGGGGTGCAACCACCCGCTGCTCCATGGAAATTTTCGGAATCCCCCATCAGGCCTTCCTCGGCCAGCTGATGCTGGGGCTGGTCAATGGCGCGTTCTACGCCATGCTCAGCCTCGGGCTGGCGGTCATCTTCGGCCTGCTGGACATCGTGAACTTCGCCCACGGCGCGCTCTACATGGTCGGCGCGTTCCTGGCCTGGATCATGCTGGACCGCTGGAGCGTGAACTACTGGCTCGCCATCGTCCTCGCGCCGCTGCTGGTGGGCGTGCTGGGCGTGGTCATCGAACGCGCCTTCCTCAAGCGGCTCTACGGGCTCGACCCCTTGTACGGACTGCTGCTGACGTTCGGCCTGTCCCTCATCCTGGAAGGCGTGTTCCGCGAACAGTACGGCGTCTCGGGCCAGTCGTATCCCGTGCCCGAGCTGCTGGCCGGCGCGACCAACCTCGGTTTCATGATCCTGCCCAACTACCGCGCGTTCGTGGTGGTGGCCTCGCTGGTGGTCTGCCTGGCCACCTGGTACCTGATCGAGCGCACGCGCCTGGGCGCCTACCTGCGCGCCGGCACCGAGAACGCCAAGCTGGTGCAGGCGTTCGGGGTCAACGTGCCGCTCATGGTGATGCTCACCTATGGGGCCGGCGCCGCGCTGGCAGGGCTGGCCGGCGTGCTGGCGGCCCCCGTGATCCAGGTCACTCCGCTGATGGGATCCAACCTGATCATCGTCGTGTTCGCCGTGGTGGTGATCGGCGGCATGGGCTCCATCCTGGGGTCCGTCGTCACCGGGCTGGGCCTGGGCGTGGTCGAAGGGCTGACGCGCGTGTTCTATCCTGAGGCATCCAACGTGGTGGTGTTCGTGATCATGGCCATCGTGCTGATGCTGCGCCCCGCCGGGCTGTTCGGAAAGGAAGCCTGAGATGTCCACCCCATCCTCGGCTGCCGCCACGCTGCCTGCCGCCACGCCCACGTCCGCGCCGGGCACCGCCGCTGGCGGCCTCGGCAAGGCCGCGCGCCTGACCTACCTGGCGCTGCTGGCGCTGGCGCTGGTCGCGCCGGTGATCGGCCTGTACCCGGTGTTCGTGATGAAGCTGCTGTGCTTCGCGCTGTTCGCCGCTGCCTTCAACCTGCTCCTGGGCTTCACCGGCCTGCTCTCGTTCGGCCATGCCGCCTTCTTCGGCTTCGCCGCCTACGTCACCGGCTGGTTCATCAAGGCGCAGGGCTGGTCGCCGGAGCTCGCGCTCGTCGCGGGCACCGTGGTGGCCGCCGGACTCGGCCTCATCTTCGGCCTGGTGGCGATCCGCCGCCAGGGGATCTACTTCGCGATGATCACGCTGGCACTGGCGCAGATGGTGTTCTTCATCTGCCTGCAGGCCCCGTTCACCGGCGGCGAGGACGGCTTGCAGGGCGTGCCCCGCGGCGTGCTGTTCGGGTTGCTGCCGCTGGGCTCGGACACGGTGATGTACTACGTGGTGCTCGCGATCTTCGTGGCCTGCTTCGTGGGCATCCTGCGCATCGTCACGTCGCCGTTCGGCCAGGTGCTCAAGATGATCCGCGAGAACGAGCCACGCGCGGTGTCGCTGGGCTACGAGGTCGACCGCTACAAGCTGCTCGCCTTCGTGCTGTCGGCGTCGCTCGCCGGCCTGGCCGGTGGCCTGAAGACGCTGGTCATGGGCTTTGCCACCCTGTCCGACGTGCACTGGTCGATGTCCGGCGAGGTCATCCTGATGAGCCTGCTCGGCGGCGTCGGGACTTTCTTCGGCCCGGTCCTCGGAGCCGGCATCGTGATCGGCCTGCAGAACCTGCTGGCCGACAAGGTGGGTGCCTGGGTCACGGTGATCATCGGCGCGATCTTCGTGGTCTGCGTGCTGGCGTTCCGCAAGGGCATCGTGGGTGAACTGCTCGCCTGGCGCGAGCGGCGCCGCGCCAGGGCCTGAAGGGGGTCGGCCGCTGCGGCCGCGTTGGCCCGTCGTCGCGGGCCGGACGGGCTCGACGGGCGGTCCGGGCGTGCGCAGCGGCGATGCCGCCAGCGCCGCCCCTGTCCAGCCAGCCGCTGTCCTGCAGGTGATTGGCAGCCGGGCCGGTCCTGCCCTAGCCTGCAAGCCGTGCCAACACAGGAGACACGCATGAACGACCTCTTCTCGCTGCAGGGCCGGGTGGCCCTGGTCACCGGCGGCTCGCGCGGCATCGGTCGCATGATTGCCGCGGGCTTCCTGCGCCAGGGCGCGAAGGTCTACATCAGCGCGCGCAAGGCGCAGGCCTGCGACGAGGCGGCCGCCGAACTCTCGTCGCTGGGTCCATGCATCTCGGTGCCGGCCGACGTGTCGGACCTTGCCACTGCCCAGGCGCTCGCCGCGGAGATCGCGCGGCGCGAACCGGCGCTGGACATCCTGGTGAACAACGCGGGCGCCGCCTGGGGCGAGCCGTTCGACACCTTCCCCGAAAAGGGCTGGGACAAGGTGGTCGACCTGAACATGAAGACGCCGTTCTTCCTCACGCAGGCGCTGCACGCGAGCCTGAAGGCCGGCGCCCGCCAGCGCCCCGCCAAGGTGATCAACATCGCCTCGATCGACGGCATCACCGTCAATCCATGGGAGACCTATTCGTACGCGGCGAGCAAGGCGGGGCTGATCCACCTGACGCGGCGGATGGCGTTGCGCCTGGCGCAGGACAACATCGTCGTGAGCGGCATCGCGCCCGGCCCGTTCGCGTCGGAGATGAACAGGCAGGCGCGCGACCACGCCGACGAGGTCGCGCAGCGGGTGCCCGTGGGCCGCATCGGCGCCGACGAGGACATGGCCGGTGCGGCGATCTACCTGGCCTCGCGGGCCGGCGACTACGTGGTCGGCGAGACCATCGTGGTCGACGGCGGCGTGACGCTCGGCCGGGGCTGAACGCGGCGCCCGGCGCCCCTCGCGCCAGCGCCGGGCCAGCCGCTGTCCGGCCGGCCGGGCGCCGGCGGCGCGCTCAGAGGCGCCAGTTCTGCGGCCCGCGGCTGGCGATCTTCGCCGCGCCGACCCGGTTGCCCAGCTCGGCGCACCGCGCCAGCGGCCAGCCCTGCTCCAGCCCGTGCAGGAGCGCGCCCCGCCACGCGTCGCCGCAGCCGGTCGGGTCCACCACCTCGGCAGCCCGGACCGGCGGAACGTGGGTCTTCTGGCCGCCGATCCACACCTCGCAGCCCTCGGCGCCGAGCGTGACGACCAGCCCCTGCACGCGCCGGGAGATCGCCGCGCTGTCCCAGCCGGTGCGCTCGCTGAGCATCTTGCCCTCATAGTCGTTCACCGTGACCCAGGTGGCCTTGTCGATGAAGGCCGCCAGCTCCTTGCCGTCGAACATCGGCAAGCCCTGGCCCGGGTCGAACACGAAGGGGATGCCGGCCGCGTGGAACTGCTCGGCGTGCTGCAGCATCGCATCCCGTCCGTCGGGCGAGATGATGCCCAGCTTGACGTCCGCGCGCTTCTCGATGCGCGTGACGTGCGCCTGCATCATCGCGCCGGGATGGAAGGCGGTGATCTGGTTGTTGTCCAGGTCCGTCATGATCATCGCCTGCGCGGTGTAGGTGTCCTGCACCTGCCGCACGAACTCGGTGCTGATGCCCAGTTCACGCAGCCGGTCGAGGTAGCTGCCGCCATCGGTGCCCACGGTCGCCATGGGCAGCGGCTCGCCCCCCAGCAGCTTGAGGCTGTAGGCGATGTTGCCCGCGCAGCCACCGAAGTCGCGGCGCAACCCGGGCACGAGGAACGAGACGTTCAGGATGTGCAGCTGGTCCGCAAGGATCTGCTGCGCGAAGCGGCCCTCGAAGTTCATGATGGTGTCGAACGCGAGGGATCCGCAGATGACGGCTGCCATGGTGTGCTGGTGGGTGGTGGTTCAGGGATAGAAGGCGAGCAGGCGGTAGCCGGCCACGCGCGCGGCTGCCGGGTCGGCCTCGACCGCGATGGCGACCGAGCCGGACCAGTCCGATGCGGCCGCCAGGGTGTCGCCGGGCGCATGGAGCTCCTTGGGCAGGAGCACCCGCCGCAGCAGCGGCTGGTCCTGGGTGTCGGTCAGGGTGAGCTCGAGGGCGGGCACCGCCACGGGATGCGGGGCCTGGTTCTTCAACGTGAAGCCCAGGCGGTAGGCATCCTGGCGCAGGCGCGTGAAGCCGCTGCTGTCGATCAGGATGGCGTCGATGCGGCGCGGCGGCCCGATGCGGCAGTCCAGGGGTCGGCACAGCTGCTCCAGCCAGGGCCGCCACTGCGGATGCGATGCCGCCAGCCGGTCACGATCGTGCAGTGCCCATTGCGCTGCGAGCGACGCGGACAGCAGCAGCGCCACCCCCAGCAGCGCAAGACGGACCGACGTGCGTCGCCAGAATGCCTTGCGCCGGGCCTGCCGCACGAAGGACACCTGCGCCAGCGAGGGATCGCGTGCATCCTCGTCGTCGTCATCCTCCTCGTCGTCGTGGTCCTCGTCGACCAGGTAGCGCGACACCCGGGCCTCGACTTCGGCGCGGACCAGCTCGATCGGCGGGTAGACGGAGTCCGGGGGTGGCGGCGCCGGCCGGGCACCTGCGGCAGGCGCGGGGCGGATGGGCACCAGCACCGCAGGCACCGGTTCGCGCGCAGGCGCCGCGTCGGCGGCTGGCGCAGGCGGCTCGGTGGCCGCGGGCGGCTTCCCCGGCGTCTGCTCGGGGCCCGTCAGGGGCCTGGCCGGCGCAGCTGCAGCCCCGCCCGGTCCGGTGGGGCGCGACGGACGCGCCAGGCGGGACTGGGGTGCCTCCGCGGCCGCCGCGTCGGCGGCCGGCGGCACGGCAGATCGGGAGACGGCCGGCGTCGCGAGGTCGGCCTCGGCCCGGGCAGCACGCGGCTGCGGTTGCGGCGCCGGTGCCGGCACCGCCGCCGGCGGTTCGGCGGGAGCATCCGGCTGCAGGTGCAGGCTGGCATCGAACACGTCGCCGCAATGGCCGCAGCGGACCCAGCCTTCGGAGATCCGCAGCTGGTCGGGGACCACCTTGAACAGCGTTCCGCAAGCCGGGCACCCGGTGATCATGCTCATGAGCCGGGCATTGTAGAAGGCGCCCCTAGAGGGTGGCCGTCATCAGGATCCAGCCGTCCTCGGTGTCCGCGACCGACAGCTGCGCATGCGGCGCATAGGCCTGCTTGAGCTCTTCGGCCTGCCGCTCCAGGATGCCGGCCAGCACCAGGTGCCCGCCGGGCGCGACGTGTCCGCACAGCAGCGGCGCGAGCACCTTGAGCGGCGTGGCAAGGATGTTCGCGAGCACGGTGTCGTAGCGGCCCCGGGCCCGGTCGGGCAGGCCGGCGTTCAGGTCGACCCCGTTGGCCTGCGCGTTGTCCAGCGTGGCGCGCACGGCCGCTTCGTCGATGTCGACGGCGTCGATCGTCGCCGCGCCGAATTTCGCGGCGCCGATGGCCAGGATGCCGGAGCCGCACCCGTAGTCCAGCACGCGCCTGGCCTGCAGGTCGTGCCGCGCGATCCAGCGCAGGCACATCCGCGTGGTCGGGTGGGTGCCAGTGCCGAACGCCAGGCCCGGGTCGAGGCGGATCACCCGCGCGGCAGCGGCCGGCGGCTCGTGCCAGGTCGGCACGATCCAGAAATCGGGCGTGATCTCGACCGGAGCGAACTGCGACTGCGTCAGCCGCACCCAATCCTGGTCGGGCACCTGCTCGACGCCCAGCACCTGGCCGGCAGCGAAGAAATCCTGCGCCTGGAGCAGCGCTGCGGCCTCCTGCGCGGCGGCACGCTCGCCAAACAGCGCCAGCACGCGCGAGCGCTGCCACCCTTCCTTGGGCGGCGGCATGCCCGGCTCTCCGAAGAGCGCCTGCTCGGCGTCGGTGTGCGCATCGGCGTCCTCGACCGAGACGCTCAGGGCGTCCAGCGCCTCCAGCGCGTCGCTGACGGCTTCGACCTGGTCCTCGCCGCAAAGAAGGCGCAACTCAAACATGACGGATCCCCCGGACGTCCGCGCCGCGCGGTGACGGCGCCACAGCCTGGCGCGGAACGTGCCGGCAGCAGGAGCGGACGGCGCCAGCCATGCCGCTCAACGCTTGTGGTGCGACAGCCACTGCTCCAGGTAGTGGATGTTGGTGCCGCCGCCCATGAACTTGGCGTCCACCATCAGCTCGCGGTGCAGCGGGATGTTGGTGTTGATGCCCTCGACCACCGTCTCCAGCAGCGCGGTGCGCATGCGGGCGAGCGCCTGCTCGCGGGTGTCGCCGTGCACGATGATCTTGCCGATCATCGAGTCGTAGTTGGGCGGCACGAAGTAGTTGTTGTACACGTGCGAGTCGACCCGCACGCCCGGGCCGCCGGGGGCGTGCCACAGGGTGATGCGGCCCGGTGACGGCACGAACTTGTAGGGGTCCTCGGCGTTGATGCGGCACTCGATCGCATGGCCACGCAACTGGACGTCACGCTGGGTGAACGGCAGCTTCTCGCCGGCCGCCACCATGATCTGCGTCTTGACGATGTCCACGCCGGTGATGAGCTCGGTCACCGGGTGCTCCACCTGCACGCGCGTGTTCATCTCGATGAAGTAGAACTCACCGTTCTCGTAGAGGAACTCGAAGGTGCCCGCGCCGCGGTAGCCGATCTTCTTGCAGGCCGCGACGCAGCGCTCGCCGATGCGGTCGATCAGCTTGCGCGGGATGCCCGGCGCCGGCGCCTCCTCGATGATCTTCTGGTGGCGCCGCTGCATCGAGCAGTCGCGCTCGCCCAGGTAGACCGCGTTGCGGTGCTTGTCCGCGAGGATCTGGATCTCGATGTGGCGCGGGTTCTGGAGGAACTTCTCCATGTACACGGCCGGATTGCCGAACGCCGCGCCGGCCTCGGCCTTGGTCATCTGCACCGCATTGACAAGCGCCGCCTCGGTGTGGACCACGCGCATGCCGCGGCCACCGCCGCCGCCCGCGGCCTTGATGATGACGGGGTAGCCGATCGCCTTGGCGGTGCGGCGGATGACCGCGGGATCGTCCGGCAGCTCGCCTTCCGAGCCGGGGACGCAGGGAACGCCGGCCTTGATCATCGCCTGCTTGGCCGAGACCTTGTCGCCCATGATGCGGATCGACTCGGGCGTGGGGCCGATGAACTGGAAGCCGCTCTTTTCCACCCGCTCGGCGAAGTCGGCGTTCTCGGACAGGAACCCGTAGCCGGGGTGGATGGCCTCGGCGTCGGTCACCTCGGCCGCCGAGATGATGGCCGGCATGTTGAGGTAGCTCTGGGGCGAGGGCGCCGGCCCGATGCAAACGGCCTCTTCGGCCAGCTTGACGTACTTGGCTTCGCGGTCGGCCTCGGAGTAGACCATCACCGCCTTGATGCCCAGCTCGCGGCAGGCACGCTGGACGCGAAGGGCGATCTCGCCACGGTTGGCGATCAGGATTTTCTTGAACATGAGTGAGCGCTTGCGGAAAGCGTTACTCGATGATGAACAGCGGCTGCCCGTACTCCACGGCCTGGCCGTTCTCGCACAGGATCTGGCTGATGGTGCCGCTCTTGTCGGCCTCGATCTCGTTGAGGATCTTCATCGCCTCGATGATGCAGACGGTCTCGCCTTCCTTGACCTGGCTGCCGATCTCCACGAACGGCTTGGCACCGGGGCTGGACGCGCGGTAGAAGGTGCCCACCATGGGCGACTTGACGGGGTGTCCCGTGGCGGGTGCCGGCGCCGGGGCGGCTGCCGGCACCGGGGCCGCGGCAGCCGGCGCGGCCTGCTGCGGCGCCTGCACGGCCACCGGCGCGGCCTGCTGGACGGCGCTGGTGCCGCCCTTGACGATGCGGACCTTGCCCTCCGCTTCGGTGATTTCCAGTTCGGAGACGTTGGATTCGGAGACGAGGTCGATCAGCGTCTTGAGTTTTCGCAGGTCCATGGTGGCTCCAGGCGGCTTCTTCATCAAAGGTCGCGAATGTACCTGAACTTGCCGCAATTATTACTTTTCGTCGTGCAACTGCACGCTTCGCGCGATCTGCCGGAAGGGTTTCGGCGGAAGGGGAAGGAGGCGTCAGGCGGCTGCGGCCCACTGGGCCAGGTCAGCGCTGGACAGCTTGCCCATTCTACGCTGCCGGATGCCGCCATCCGGGCCGAACACCACCGTGAACGGCAGGCCACCGCCGAGATTTCCCAGCTTCTTGGTGAGCTCCGTGCCTTCCAGCCCCGCCAAGCCGATCGGATACCGGACCGGTGTGCGGGCCAGGAACCGCCGCACGGCGCTGGGCTGGTCGATCGCCAAACCGATGACTTGCCAGCCGTTCGCGGCGTGTTGCTGCGCGAACCCGTCGAGCATCGGCATCTCTTCGACGCAGGGCGGGCACCAGGTGGCCCAGAAGTTCAGGAGCAACGGCCGTCCGCGGAACGTGGCCATTGCCACGCTGCCGCCCTGCGGTGCGTCGAAGCTGGCCGCCCAGAAGGCACCGGCCGCGCCGGGGTCCGCGTCCGCGGAGCGCGAGGTCCACCACGCCGCGCCCGTTCCGGCCAGTGCGGCCGCCGCACCGATTCCCAGGGTCAGGGCGCGTCGGCTCGGGCGGGGCTGCGGGTCAATGCTCATCCCCCGGATTGTCGACCAGGGCGCGCACGGCCCGCAGGTCGCCGCGGGGCGTCCGCCCGCGCGCATCGGGTTTGAGGGCGCCGCGCAAGTCGTCGTGGTCGTGGATGAGCAGGTGCAACCCGATCGATTCGCTCAGCTCGCGGCTGGCGACCGACAGGCTGAGCGCCTCCACTGGCTGCCCCTGGAAGCCCGTCACGGTGCGGGCTTCGTAATCCACGCCGTGGTCGATCAGGGCGATCTCGGCGGACTTGGGGTCGTCGCAGAACAGCTGGAGGTACACATCCGACAGGCGCGTCGCGGTGCCATGCCACACGGCGCCCGCCAGATGCGGGCGGAACTCGGCCAGCCGCTCCATCCAGGTGAGCGCAAGCCGCCGCAGGGCCGCCAGCTCGGCTGGCTGGGTGTCGCCGCAGAACAGGTCGATGTACTCGCGCACCGCTTCCTCGATGGCGTCGTTCTCGGGCAGCGCGGTGCGCGACGGCAGGCCAAGCTGCTTGACGGCCCGGCGCTTGGCCGGCCCGTACTCCAGGCCCTCCTCGACCACCATGCGGGCCGCGGTCGCGGCAATCTCCGACCGGGTGTTGTCCATCGGGGCATTCTGCATGGATCGACTGCCGCCGGGGCCTGCATCCGCACGGCGGCAGCGACAAACCACGCACCGCGGGGCCGACGTGCGCGCCACGGACACCGGCGCCGCCCGGCACCGTGGCGGGCCGCGATAATCGATCGATGCACATTCACATCCTGGGCATTTGCGGCACCTTCATGGGTGGTGTGGCGGCCCTCGCCCGGGAGGCCGGGCACACCGTCACCGGCTGCGACAGCGGCGTGTATCCCCCGATGAGCGATCAGCTGCGCGAGCTCGGCATCCAGCTGGTGGAAGGCTACGACGCCGACCAGTTGTCGTTCCGGCCCGATGTCTGGGTGGTCGGCAACGTGGTGTCACGCGCCCGGCTGCCGGACGGCAGCGCGCGCTATCCCCTCATGGAAGCCATCCTGGACCGCGGTGCACGCTACACCAGCGGTCCGCAGTGGCTGGCCGAGAACGTCCTGCAGGGCCGCCACGTGCTGGCCGTCGCCGGCACCCACGGCAAGACCACGACCACGTCCATGCTCACCTGGATCCTCGAGCAGGCCGGCCGCGCGCCTGGCTTCCTGGTGGGTGGCGTGCCGATGAATTTCGGACGGTCGGCCCGCCTGGGCGGGAGCGCGCCCTTCGTGATCGAGGCCGACGAGTACGACACCGCCTTCTTCGACAAGCGCAGCAAGTTCGTGCACTACCGCCCCCGCACGGCCGTGCTCAACAACCTCGAGTTCGACCACGCGGACATCTTCGACGACCTCGCCGCGATCGAGCGGCAGTTCCACCACCTGGTGCGCACCGTGCCGGCCAGCGGGCGGGTGGTCGTCAATGGTCTGGAGGAAAGCCTGGCGCGCGTGCTCCACCAGGGTTGCTGGAGCGAGGTGCGCAGCTTCGGCGCGGCGGTGAGCGACTTCACCGCGGAAGGCGACCCGGGCAGCTTCGACGTGCTGCTGCGTGGCCAGCGGGCCGGTCGCGTCCAGTGGGACCTGAGCGGCACGCACAACCAGTTGAACGCGCTGGCCGCCATTGCCGCGGCCGAGCACCTCGGGGTGGCACCGGCCGAGGCGGCCGCCGCGCTGGGCGCCTTCGAGAGCGTCAAGCGGCGGATGGAACTGCGCGGCGAGGTCCGCGGCATCCGGGTGTACGACGACTTCGCCCACCATCCGACGGCCATCCGCACCACGCTCGACGGGCTGCGTCGCAAGCTCGGCGCCGACGGCGGCCGCATCCTGGCGGTGTTCGAGCCGCGCAGCAACACCATGAAGCTGGGTGCCATGAAATCGCAGCTGCCCTGGAGCCTGGAAGCCGCGGACCTGTCTTTCTGCCACAGCGGCGGACTGGGCTGGGATCCGGGCGAAGCGCTCGCTCCGCTGGGCGCCCGGGCGCATGTGGGCGCCTCGGTCGACGAGGTGATCGAGCAGGTGCTGCCAGCCGCGCGCCCGGGAGATCACATCGTCTGCATGAGCAACGGAGGGTTTGGCGGCATCCACGCCCGACTGCTGCAGGCGCTCGCCCGCGGCGGCTAGTCGCGCACCATCGGCGCAGGCACGGTCAGGTCGGCCGTCCGCGCATGGATGGTCACCTGGTGGGTGTCCAGATTGAGGCCGGAGGGCATCGCTCCGCGGTCCGACGGCAGGTCGGAGTCAAGCGCCTCGGCGCGCCGGCGCGGCGCGCTGGCCGCCCGCTTCGGGTTGGATGTGATGGCGCCGACGAGGTACAACGCAGCCAGCTCCCGGGCCAGCTCGGGCGCGCCCAGCCCGGTGCGCTGCTCCAGGTCGGCGAACCTGGCCGCCTCGCGCGCCAGCGCCTGCAGCAAGCGCAGATGGGCGTCCTTCAACAGCCGGTGCGGCAGGCGCGGCGTGCGGCGGAAGTACAGCAGTTCGGTGCGGTAGCGCGGCGGCAGCAGGTCACGGTGGGTGCGCTGCGCGTATTGCCACATGAGGCGCGACAGACTGCAGCGGTGGAAATGTCCGGGCACTGCGTCGGGCCGGCGCGGCTGCGGCGCCCACATGGCGCTTTCCAGCTCCAGGGGCGAGGCGTTCGCCAGCACGCCGACGTCGCCGCGCAGGTCCACCACCGCCAGCAGCTTCCCTTCCACCGAGATCACGTGGTAGATCCCGGCCCCCAGCGCACTCTCCTGCTCCAGGATCTGGGAGGCCAGGCAGAACTGCGCGATGAGCGGCTTGAGCGAGCCGACCATGCGGCGCAGCATCGCCTTGATGCTGTCGGGCTCGAGCTCGAAGCTCAATTCGGGCACGAGATTGCGCGGCGCGAGCGGCAGGGAATAGGCGATGGGCCGCTCCAGCGCAGCCGGGTCGATCTGCACGGAGCGGCCGGCGGGAATCCCGGAGCCGACCCGCAGGGTGCCGTCGAGCAGCAGCTGGGTGCGGGCGCCGTTCACGCAGCACGCGTCGGCTTCGGTCAGCGCGCCGAACTCCCAGTCCACGCTGCCGGCGCTCTCGCGCGCGACCGCCTCGGCAAGCAACTGCTGCTGATCGAGCGAAAAACCGGCCAGGCCGATCCGGAGGATGGGGAGTTCGAGCGCCATGTGGTCGCCGCGCGCCACTCCGGAGAGGAGCAACGGCGGCAAGCCACTGTACCCAGGTTGTTACCGGTTGTAAATAGATTTCCCGGAACTCATCGGCGGCGCCGAGTCTCCACCGCATCGGCCAGCACCTGGAGCAGCTCCATCGACTGGGGCCAGCCCAGGCAGGCGTCCGTGATGCTCTTGCCGTACTCGAGGGTGGACGCGTCGTCCTTGCCCGGGCTGAACTTCTGGGCGCCGGGTTGCAGGTGACTCTCGACCATCAGGCCGAACACGCTGCGGGAGCCACCGGCGACCTGCCGGGCGACGTCGCGGGCGACGTCCAGCTGCTTCTCGTGCTGCTTGCTGCTGTTGGCGTGGCTGCAGTCGACCATCAGGGTCGGCGGCAGCTTGGCCGCCTCGAGGTCGCGGCAGGCGGCCTCGATGCTGGCGGCATCGTAGTTGGGCGCCTTGCCGCCGCGCAGGATCACGTGGCAGTCCTTGTTCCCGTTGGTCTGGACGATGGCGACCTGGCCGTTCTTGTGGACCGACAGGAAGTGGTGGCCACGGGCGGCAGCCTGGATGGCATCGGTGGCGATCCGGATGTTGCCGTCGGTGCCGTTCTTGAAGCCGATCGGCGCCGAAAGGCCTGAGGCGAGTTCCCGGTGCACCTGGCTTTCCGTGGTGCGGGCGCCGATCGCGCCCCACGCGATCAGGTCGCCGATGTACTGCGGGGAGATGACATCCAGGAACTCGCTGCCGGCCGGCAGGCCCAGCCGGTTGATCTCGATGAGCAGCTGGCGCGCGATGCGCAGGCCTTCGTCGATGCGGAAGGTCTCGTCCAGGTACGGATCGTTGATCAGCCCCTTCCAGCCGACCGTCGTGCGCGGCTTCTCGAAGTAGACGCGCATCACGATCTCCAGCGTGCCCGCGTACTTGGCGCGGACATCCTTGAGCTTGCGGGCGTAGTCCAGGGCGGCGTTCGGGTCGTGGATCGAACACGGGCCGATCACCACCAGCAGGCGGTCATCCTGGCCGGCCATGATCTGCTGGATGCGCTTGCGGGTGTCGGTGATCAGCTTCTCGACGGCGGTGCCGCGGATCGGGAAGAAGCGGATCAGGTGTTCGGGAGGGGGCAGCACGGTGATGTCCTTGATGCGTTCGTCGTCGGTTTCGCTGGTTTTGTCGACGGGCCGCGCATACCAGGTCTCGCTGGCGGTGCTGTTCAAGGCATTCATCCGATCTCTCCTGCTGTGGGAAACGTGGGGCAAAAAAAAACCGCCGGTGGGACCGGCGGTTTCTGGGAGTTCTTGTCGCTTCTTTTCAGGTGCGCTCAGAGCTCTCGACCGCCGGGGCCAGAGAACCAGAAGTAGCCAAAAAAGAAGACGCTTTGCTTGCGCATGGGGCCGCAATGTACCACAGGGGTTGCCGAACTCAAGTGCACCTTCAGGCCGTGCCGCCGACCGTCAGGCCGTCGATGCGCAGGGTCGGCTGGCCGACGCCGACCGGCACGCTCTGGCCTTCCTTGCCGCACGTGCCCACCCCGCTGTCCAGCTTCATGTCGTCGCCGATCATGGTCACGCGGGTCAGGGCATCCGGGCCGTTGCCGACGATGGTGGCTCCCTTGACCGGGTACTGGATCTTCCCGTTCTCGACCCAGTAGGCCTCGCTGGCCGAGAACACGAACTTGCCGGAGGTGATGTCGACCTGGCCGCCCCCGAAGTTGGTGGCGTACAGCCCCTTCTTGATGCTGGCCACGATCTCCTCGGGGGACTTGTCGCCGCCCAGCATGTAGGTGTTGGTCATCCGCGGCATCGGGATGTGCGCGTAACTCTCGCGGCGGCCGTTGCCGGTGGCGGGCACGCCCATCAGCCGGGCGTTGAGCGCGTCCTGGATGTAGGCGCGCAGGATGCCGTCCTCGATGAGGACGTTGCGCTGGCTCGGATTGCCCTCGTCGTCCACGTTGAGCGAACCCCGGCGGTCGGCGATGGTGCCGTCGTCCAGCACGGTCACGCCCTTGGCCGCGACGCGCTGGCCGATCCGTCCGGAAAACGCGCTCGAGCCCTTGCGGTTGAAGTCGCCCTCCAGGCCGTGGCCGATCGCCTCGTGCAGCAGGATCCCGGGCCAGCCGGGGCCGAGCACCACGGTCATCTCGCCGGCGGGCGCCGGGCGCGACTCCAGGTTCGTCAGCGCGGCCTGGACCGCGTCGTCGACGTAGCCCTGGATCTGGGACTCGTCGAAATAGGCCAGCCCGAAGCGGCCGCCCCCGCCACCACTGCCCACCTCGCGCCGGCCGTTGTGCTCGGCAATGACGGTCACCGACAGCCGCACCAGCGGACGCACGTCGGCGGCGATCGTCCCGTCGGCGCGCGCCACCATCACCACGTCCCACTCGCTGGCCAGCCCGGCCATGACCTGCACGACGCGCGAATCCTTCTTGCGCGCGAGCTTCTCGACCTTTTCCAGCAGCTGGACCTTGGCAGTGCTGTCCAGCGTGGCGATCGGATCGATGGCCGGGTACAGCGACCGGCTGGAAGCCACCTTGCGCGGCGCGACCTTGGCCCGGCGCGACTGCGATGCGGACGAGATGGAACGCACCGTGCGCGCGGCATCGAGCAGCGACGCCTCGGAGATGTCGTCGGAGTACGCGAACGCGGTCTTCTCGCCGCTGACCGCGCGCACACCCACGCCCTGGTCGATGCTGAAGCTGCCGGTCTTGACGATGCCCTCCTCCAGGCTCCAGCCTTCGCTGCGCGTGTACTGGAAGTACAGGTCGGCGTCGTCGACCTGGTGGGTGCGGATCTCGGCCAGGGCGCGCGCGAGGTGCGTCTCGTCCAGGCCGAAAGGCTCGAGCAGCAGCCGCTGGGCCGTGGCCAGCCGCTCCATGGTGGGTTCGCGGGAGATCATCGGACGATTCTAGACTTCGCCACGTGCCCCCGCGCGCCGTGGGTCACGCGCTCGAGGTCGGCTCGCTCAGCAGTGCCCGCGCCTGCAGGGCCTCCAGAAGCGAGGCGGCATCGGCGAAGCGGTCGGCTGGCGACTTGGCCATCAGTCGGTCGAGCACCGGCTGCACGGCCGCATGCGCCTCGGGCAGCCTGGGCACCGGCGCGGCCAGGTGCCGCGCCAGCAGCAGCTCCAGCGACTCGGCCCGGTACGGCCGCTCGCCGGTGAGCATCTCGTACAGGGTCACGCCCAGGCTGTAGAGGTCGGAGGCGGGCGTGACCGCCTGCCCGGAGGCCTGCTCCGGGCTGAGGTAGTAGGGCGTGCCGACCACCTCGCCATGGCGCGTCTTCGTGAGCGCCAGGCTCTCGTCGTCCAGCAGGGACTTGGCGATGCCGAAGTCGGCCAAGGCCACGCTGCCGTCGGCGCGCCGCATGATGTTCTCGGGCTTGAGGTCGCGGTGGACCACGCCCAGGCCGTGGATCGCGTCCAGTGCCCGGGCGACCTGCGCCAGCACCTCCAGCGCGCGCCGCTGCGGCAAGGCACCGGCGAGCTCGGCCCGCAGGTCGCCCAGCGGGAAGTACTCCATCGCGATGTAGGCGTGGTCGTCGGTGAAGCCCTGATCGTGGATGCGGACCACGTGCGGATGGTCGATGCGCGAGAGCAGCGCGTACTCCTGGATGAACCGCGACAGGTGCGGGGTCGCCGAATCCCCGCTCGCCTCCAGGACCTTGAGCACCACCTCCAGGCCGTCGGCGTCGCGCTGCGCGAGGTAGACGTCGGTCATGCCGCCGGTGCCGATCTTGCGCGTGAGCCGGTACCCCCGCAGCCGCGGCGGCTCCTGGCCGGGTGCGAACGCGTGCGCCTTCAGCGTCGCCAGCCGCGATTGCAGCGCGCCCTTGACGGCCCGTGCGGTCATCTCGGCATTGGCGCGCAGCGCGGCACGCGGCAAGACGGCGGCCGCGGCGGCCGGGGGCGCGCCCTCGTCGGCGAGGGAGTCTCCATCGGCGACCTGGGCCGCCTCGACCCGCACCCCGGCCAGGTCGAGCCACGTGGCGCCGGCCGCGTCCAGGCCTGCCGCCTCCAGCACGGCGCGGCTGGCCACCACCGCCCATCCCCGCCGCATCCCGGCCGACGGCAAGGCCGACGCCAGCCGCACCGGCTCGCCCTCCAGGACCAGTTCGCCACCCGGCCCGTCGATGCGGTGCAGCGTCACGGTCCCGCGGTGCAGCCCCGCCCCCACCTCGACACGCGGCATCGCCCGCTGTGCGAAGCGGTGCCCGATCCAGTCGCCCAGGCCCTGTGCCGCGGCCCGCACCGACAGCGCGGCCGCCACCGCCGCCCGCGCGGCCATGCCCGAGCCTGCTCCGGCCGTTTCGGGGAAGACCGAAAGGAGGTGCTCGCCGGCGAACGTCAGGTGCGCACCGCCCCGTTGCAGGAGAGCCGCGCCCGCGCGCTCGCCCCAGACGGTCAGCAGTTCAGCCACTTCGGCCGCCTGCAGCCGTTCGGCCAGGGCCGTGAAGTCGCGGATCTGCACGGCCAGCACGACGCCTGGCAAGGTGGCCTCCGGCACGGCGCCGTCGGGCAGCCGCGGCCCCGGCGGCCCGGCCGGCACCCGGCCAGCCAGCGTTTCGGTGAATCCGTGGCGAAGCTGGGCCTCCCGCGCGCCGATCGCCTGCTCCACGCCTTGCCGCAGCCGCTGCGACTTGCGTTGCAGCCCGCCCAGGGCGTCCAGCAGTTCGATCCGGGTGAAGGGCTTGGCCAGGTAGTCGTCGGCGCCTGCGGTCATGCCGCGCCGCATGCTCGCGCGGTCGTCCAGCGCCGTGAGCAGCAGCACCGGGGTGGCCGCCAGGGCCGGGTCGCCGCGGATGGCCTCCAGCAGGGCGAAGCCGTCCAGCCCCGGCATGCCGATGTCGGACACCACGAGGTCGGGCCGCTGCTCGCGCAGCACGGCCAGCCCGGTCGTGCCGTCCGGGGCGGCGAGCACCTCGTAGCCTTCCAGGCGCAACAGGCGCGTGACATTCGCGCGGATGGCTTCGTCGTCCTCGACGACCAGAACCCGGTTCATGGGCCGGGCGCCAGCAGGCGCAGCAGGGCGCCATCGTCCAGGTCGGCCAGCCCGGCCTCGGCGGCCTGCTGGAACGCGTCGCGGGCTGCAGGGCCCAGGGGCCCCTCGAAGCCGGCTTCGGCCGCGGCCGCGACGGCCAGACGGGTGTCCTTCTGCAGCAGGCACAGATGGGCGCGTGGCGCGAAGTCGCCGGCGATGGCGCGGCGCATGCGGTCGGAGCCGATCCAGCTCTGGCCGCTGGACTGCTCGATCACCTCCAAGGTCCGCGCCGGATCGAGTCCGAGCCGCTGGGCCATCGCCAGGGCCTCGGCCGCGCCGACCAGGTTGATTCCGGCGAGCAGGTTGTTCACCAGCTTGGTCCGCGCACCGTCGCCAGGGCGGCTGCCGACCCGGAACAGCCGGCTGCTCAGGTCCGCCAGCAGGTCCGCGGCGGCAGCGAACGCGGCGTCGCCGCAGGCCACCATGAGGCTCATGGTGCCGGCCTGCGCACGGGCCGGGCCGCCCGACATCGGCGCATCGATCGGCAGGCAGCCCCCGGCAGCCAGCAGGCCGGCACAGTGTTCGATGTCCTGCGGAGCGACCGTGGGGCACAGGAGCACGGGGGTCCCGGCGGCCAGCTGCGCGGCGGCGCCTTGCGGGCCGAACAGCACCTCGTCCATCTGCTGGGCGTCGACCACGCACACGACCAGGGCCGCAGCGCCCGCGGCGGCCACCGAAGGGGTCGGTGCCACCTCGGCACCGTGCTGGCGCAGTGCCTGCGCCTTGGCCACGTCGATGTCGCGGATCCGCACCGCCCAGCCCCGGCCGAGGAGACGGACGGCCATCGCCCCGCCCATGTTGCCGGCGCCCACGATCGCGACCGGGCCCCGGCCGGATCGCGGCGCTGGCGCCGTGGCGGTGGTCACGACTGGACCAGCCGCTTGGCCTTGGCGATCGACATCAGGATGCCCAGGCCCAGGCCGAGCGTGACCATCGCGGTGCCGCCGTAGCTGATGAACGGCAGCGGCACGCCCACGACCGGGAGGATCCCGCTGACCATGCCCATGTTCACGAAGGCGTAGGTGAAGAAGATCATGGTCACCGAGCCTGCCAGCAGCCGCGAGAAAAGCGTCGGCGCCTCCAGGGCGATGGCCAGCCCGCGCAGGATCAGGAAGATGAAGCCGGCGATCAGCAGCAGCGTGCCGACCAGGCCGAACTCCTCCGAGAACGCGGCGAAGATGAAGTCGGTGGTGCGCTCGGGGATGAACTCCAGGTGGGTCTGGGTGCCCTGCATGAAGCCCTTGCCCAGCACGCCGCCGGAGCCGATGGCGATCATGCCCTGGATGATGTGGAAGCCCTTGCCCAGCGGATCCTTGCTCGGGTCGAGCAGGGTGCAGATGCGCTGCTGCTGGTAGTCGTGCAGCACCGGCCAGCGCACGCCGGTGGCGCACAGGTCCGACTCGAAGATGACGATCAGCACAAGCGCCACCAGGCCCAGCACCAGCGGCGGGATGATCAGTTTCCAGGACAGGCCGGCGAAGAAGATCACCGAGGCGCCGGCGGCCAGCACCAGCAGCGACGTTCCCAGGTCGGGCTGCTTCATGATCAGGCCGACCGGGATCAGCAGCAGCACGGCCGCCATCACGTAGTCCAGCGGGCGCAGCTGCCCCTCGCGCTTCTGGAACCACCAGGACAGCATCAGCGGCATGGCGATCTTCAGGATCTCGCTGGGCTGGATGACGATGCCCACGTTGACCCAGCGCTTGGCGCCCTTCTTGGTGATGCCGAAGACCGCCACCGCGATCAGCAGCGCGACGCCGACGGCGTAGAGCGGCACTGCAAAGCTCATGAGCCGCTGCGGCGGGATCTGGGCCACCACGAACATGATGGTGCCGGCGATCAGCATGTTGCGGCCGTGGTCGACGAAGCGCGTGCCGTGGTCGAACCCGGAGGAATACATGGTGAGCAGCCCGGCGCACGCCAGCAGGAAGACGGCGAACGCCAGCGGGCCGTCGAACCCCTGGAGCATCGGGACGGCGCGCTGCCAGACCGGCGGCTTCTCGAAGACTGCGGACATGGGCGCGGATTATCGGCCCTGCCCCGGGCCCGCCCCCATCAGCGGCGCCAAGGCTGGGCCAGGCAGGGAGATTTGCACGCCGGTGTGGCCTGGGCGGCTCTCCCGCGTCGTTCACGCCCGCTCCGAAGCCGCGATGCCGCCCGGAGCGTTCCGGGCGGCGCCCGCCCCGCCAGGCCTTGCGTCATCCCGGTCATCAGCCCGCCGCGGCGCCCGCGGGGCACCGACCAGGGGCGGCCGGCCCGCTCCTTATCATGGGCCCATGCCCACCACCCACCTGCTCTACCTGCACGGCTTCCGCTCATCGCCCCGGTCGGCCAAGGCGCGGCAGGTCGCCGAGCGCGTGGCACGCGACCATCCCCGCGTGGTGTGGTGGTGTCCCCAGCTGCCCCCCTCGCCGCGCGACGCCATGGCGATGGTGGCCGACGGCACTGCCGGCTGGCCGCGCGACCACATGGGCGTGATCGGATCCTCGCTCGGCGGCTTCTACGCCACCCACGTCGCCCACGCGACCGGCTGCCGTGCCGTGCTGCTCAATCCGGCGGTGCATGCGGCGCGCGACCTGGCCCGCCACATCGGGGAGCAGACCGCCTGGCACGATCCGGCGCAGCGCTTCTTCTTCGAACCCCGGTTCGTGGACGAGTTGCAGGCCCTGGAGCACGGCGCCCTGCCCCATCCCGAGCGGCTGTTCGCCATCGTCGCCAAGGGCGACGAGGTGCTGGACTGGCGCGAGATGGCGGCGCGCTACCCGGGCTCGCGCATCCGGCTGCTCGAGGGCAGCGACCATGCGCTGTCCGACTTCGACCAGCACCTGGACGAGGTGCTGGACTTCCTGGACCTGCTGTCGCGCTGAGCCTGCGTGGGACAATCCACGCGATGTATGCACTGTTCGAAGAGGCCGGCAAGTTCCAGGCGGGCCGGGTGCTCGCCGAGGCCGACGCGTCCTCGCAGATCGAGCTGGAGACCGGCAAGCGGGTCAAGGTCAAGGCCGCCAACATCCTCCTGAAGTTCGACAAACCCCAGCCGGCGGAGCTGATCGCGGGCGCGCAGGGCCTGGCCCAGGGCATCGAGCTCGACCTCGCCTGGGAGTTCGCGCCGGACGAGGAATTCGGGTTCGCCGACCTGGCGCGCGAGTACTTCAGCGACAAGGCCAGCCTGGAGCAGCAGGCCGCCACCCTGTTCCGGCTGTTCGAGGCGCCCCACTACTTCCGGCGCGCCGGCAAGGGGCGCTTCCGCAAGGCGCCGGCCGAGATCGTCCAGCAGGCGCTGGCCGCGATCGAGAAGAAGAAGCAGGTGCAGCAGCAGATCGCTGCCTGGGCGGCGGAACTGGGCGCCGGCAGCTGCCCGCCGCCGATCCGCGAGCAGCTGTTCCGGATCCTGTTCAAGCCGGACAAGAACTCGCCCGAGTACAAGGCGGTGGTCGAGGCGTCGCGGACCACGCGCACGCCCCCGCTGGCGCTGCTGCAGGGAGCCGGCGCGATCGACTCGGCGTACCAGTTCCACTGGAAACGCTTCCTGTTCGACCATTTCCCGAAGGGCACCGGCTTCCCGCCGCTGGCGGCGCCGGCGATCGGCGGCGACCTGCCGGTGGCGGACGTGGCCGCGTTCTCGATCGACGACTCCAGCACCACCGAGATCGACGACGCCCTGTCGGTCCAGGGCCTGGGCACCGGCACCGTGACGGTCGGCATCCACATTGCGGCGCCCGGCCTGGCACTGCAGCCCGGCAGCCCGATCGACCACGTGGCACGGCAGCGGCTGTCGACCGTGTACATGCCCGGTCACAAGATCACCATGCTGCCCGACGAGGTGGTGCAGGCCTACACGCTGCAGGAAGGGCGGGACTGCCCGGCCGTCTCGCTGTACGTCGACTTCGACGAAGCGACCCTGGTGATGCGGGACTCCGCCACGCGGGTGGAACGGGTGCCGATCGTGGCCAACCTGCGCCACGACCAGCTCGACGCACACGTGTCGCAGGCCTGGCTCGAAGGGGGCGCCGCGCCGGCCGATGTGCCGGCGCCGGCGGCCCGGCTGCGCGAACCGCTGTCGTTCCTGTGGCGCCTGGCGCGGCAGCTGAAATCCGCGCGCGAGCTGGTGCGGGGCAAGCCCGAGAGCTTCAGCCGTCCGGACTACAACTTCCGCCTGGTCGGCCACGACGGCGGCGAGCCCACCGGCGGCGAGCAGGTCGAGATCACCGTGCGCCGGCGCGGCGCGCCGCTGGACCTGATCGTGGCCGAGGCCATGATCCTGGCCAACAGCACCTGGGGCCAGCTGCTGGCCGACCTGGGCGTGCCCGGCATCTACCGCAGCCAGGCCAGCCTGGCGCCCGGGGTGAAGGTGCGCATGGGCACCAAGGCCGCCCCGCACGCCGGCATCGGCGTCAAGTGCTACGCGTGGAGCACCTCGCCCTTGCGCCGCTACACCGACCTGGTGAACCAGTGGCAGATCATCGCGGCGGCCCGCCACGGCCGCACCGCGGCGCTCGCCGCGCCGTTCAAGCCGAAGGACGCCGAGCTGTTCTCGATCATCTCCAGCTTCGACGCCGCCGCCACCGCCTACAACGGCTACCAGGCCGGCATGGAGCGGTTCTGGACGCTCCAGTACGTGCGCCAGAAGAAGCTGCAGGACCTGGTGGGCACGGTCTTCCGCGAGGGCCTGGTGCGCGCCGACGACCTGCCGCTGGTGCTGCCCGCCATGGGCGCCGAGGGCCTGCCGCGCGGCACCCAGGTGCGCGTGCGCCTGGGCGCGATCGACGACATCACGCTGGAAGTGACGGGCACCGTGCTGGAGCGCCTGGACACGGCGGCGGCCGGACTGTCGGCGGAAGACGACAGCGCCGAGGAGGAAGAGCCCGTTGCCGGCCCGATCGCGATCGCGGTCGATGTGAACGAAGCGGGCGAACCCGACAATGGGGCGGATAATCCGCCCTCGTGAACCTCAAGTCCGTCAGCACTCTGCAGATCGCGCTGGGCGTCTCCGTCGCCGTCCATGCCACCTTGCTGACGGTGCGCCTGGTCGACCCGCAGGCGTTCAACCGCGTGTTCCAGGACACGCCGCTCGAAGTGGTCCTGGTCAACGCGCGCAGCGCCGACAAGCCCGACAAGGCCCAGGCCATCGCGCAGACCACGCTGGCCGGCGGCGGCGAGGCCGACAAGGGCCGCGCGACCTCGCCCCTGCCGCCCTCCGCCCTGACCGAAGTGGGCGAGGCCGCCGAGGAAGCGCAGCGCAAGATCGAGTCGATGCAGGAGCAGCAGGTCGTGATGCTGTCGCAGGTCAAGGCGATGCTCGCGGCCATGCCGCCGGCCGATCCGACGCAGCCGGCCAACTCGCCCGAGGCGCGCGAGCGCGAGCAGAAGCGCCGCCAGCTCACCCAGTTGCTGGCCGAGATCGAGCGCCGCATCAACGAAGAGAACGCGCGCCCCAAGAAGCGCTACATCAGCCCCGCCACGCGCGAGGAGGTGTACGCCGTCTACTACGACACGCTGCGCCGCAAGGTCGAGGAGCGCGGCACGCACAACTTCCCGGAGCTGGCCGGCCGCAAGCTCTATGGCGAGCTGACCATGATCGTGACCGTCAACCACGATGGCCGGGTGCTCGACACCGAAGTGGTCGAGACCTCCGGCAACCTCACGCTCGATCGGCGGGCGCAGAGCATCGCGCGCGCCGCCGGCCCCTTCGGCCGCTTCAGCGAGGCCATGCGCCGCCGCGCCGACCAGATCGTGGTGGTCTCGCGCTTCAAGTTCACCCGCGACGAGACCCTGGAAACCAAGCTCACCAGCCGATGACCGCCGACCGCTACTGCGTCGTGGGCAACCCGGTCGAACACAGCAGGTCGCCCTGGATCCACGCGCGCTTTGCGCAGCTCACCGGCCAGGCCGTGCAGTACGAGCGCCTGCTCGCCCCCATCGACGGGTTCTCCGGCGCCATCCAGGCGTTCCGGGCCGCCGGTGGGCGCGGCTGCAACGTGACGGTGCCCTTCAAGTTCGAGGCCTTCGCCCTGGCCGGGCGCCTGAGCGAGCGGGCGCGGCTGGCCGGCGCGTGCAACACGCTGCGTTTCGACGCCGATGGCACCTACGGCGACAACACCGACGGCGTGGGCCTGGTGCGCGACATCGTCAGCGCCGGCATCGACCTGGCCGGCCGGCGCGTGCTGCTGGTGGGCGCAGGAGGCGCGGCAGCCGGCGTGCTCGGACCGCTGATCGAGGCCCGTCCGGCGGTCATCGCCATCGCCAACCGCACGGTCGACAAGGCCCGCCTGCTGGTCGCCCGCCACGCCGATCCGGCCCGCACCGCCGGGGTGCGGCTGGACGCCTGCGCCCTGGGCGATGCGCCGGCGGACCAGGACATCGTGGTCAACGCCACCGCCAGCAGCCTGGGCGGGGACGCCGTCCCGGTCGATGCGCGCGTGCTGCGACCCGGCACGCTGGCTTACGACATGATGTACGGCACTGCCGCGCAGGGCTTTCTCGACTGGGCCCGGGCGCACGGGGCGGTCGGGCGCGACGGCCTGGGCATGCTGGTCGAGCAGGCCGCCGAGTCGTTCACGGTCTGGCGCGGCGTGCAGCCGCCCACTGCGGGCGTCCTGGCCGACCTGCGCGGCCTGCTTGCCGCCTGACCGGCCATGAAGGGCGTGCTGCGCTGGTTGCTGCTGGTGGTCGCGGCCGCTTGCTGCCTGGAGACCTTCTTCATCCTGCGCATCGCGGTGACCGCGTCGGTCGACCCGCAGTCCACCGCGTTCCAGCGGTCCGAGGCGTGGCGCATCGCCAACGACAAGGGCCGGCTGCGGTGGAAGCAGGAGTGGGTGCCGTACGAGAGGATTTCCGACAACCTCAAGCGCGCGGTGATCGCCTCGGAGGACGACGACTTCGTCAACCACGACGGCGTCGACTGGGAGGCCATCGAGAAGGCCTGGGAGAAGAATGCCAAGGCCGAGGAGCAGGCAGCGCGCCGGCCGGCCTTGCGGCCGGGCACCACGCGCGCACCCAGGATCGTCGGCGGCTCCACCATCACCCAGCAGCTGGCCAAGAACCTGCTGCTCTCGGGCGAGCGCCACATGCTGCGCAAGGGCCAGGAGCTGGTGCTCGCCTGGACACTGGAGCGCATGCTGTCCAAGCAGCGGATCCTCGAGATCTACCTGAACAGCGTCGAGTGGGGTGAAGGCGTGTTCGGCGCGGAGGCGGCGGCGCAGCACTACTGGCGCAAGCACGCCTCGCAGCTCACGCCCTACGAGGCGGCGCGCCTGGCCGTCATGCTGCCGCGCCCGCGCTACTTCGAGAAGGTGCCGAACTCCCGCTACCTGGCCAGCCGCGCCGGCACCATCTCCGCGCGCATGCGGCACGCCGAGCTGCCCTGACCCTCAGCGCGGCAGCCCGAAGGTCTGGGCCCAGTAGATCCCGCCCTCGCTGGTCGGATGGACGCTGAACGCGACGCCCATCTGCGTGAAGCGCGGCTCCATGATGTTGGCGCAGTGCGGCGGGCTGGTCAGCCACTGCTGCACGACCTGCTGCGGCGTGGTCTGGCCCATGGCCACGTTCTCGCCGATGCTGCGCCACGGGTAGCCGGCCCGGGTGGCACGGTCGGCCGGGGTGCTGCCATCGCGCCCGGTGTGCTCCATGTAGCCGTACCGCGCCATCGACTCGGCATGCGCGGCGGCGGCCTTGGTCAGCGCGGCATCGAGCGACAGTGCCGGAGCGGCGGCGAACGATCGCGAGCCGCAGCGCCGGGCCTGCGCGCGGGCCTGGTTCACCAGCGCGAGCACCTGCTGTGCGACCTCGCCCGCCTGCGCCTGCGGCGGCGGCTCGAATGGCGCCGCCCCCACGATCCAGTACGCGGTGCCCCGCCGCAGCACACCGGCTTCCGTGAGCTGCGGATCGCCGAGCGTGCCGCAATGCTTCTGGACCAGCGCCTGGCCCACCGCCTGCGGCGAAGCGTAGCCGCCGAGCGCCCACTGGAAGCTGCGCCGCGCCCGGTAGCCGCTGGACTGCAACGCCGCCTGCAGCGGACTCCCCTGGGCCACCCGCGCCGCCGCATCGTCCAGCCGCGGCTGGGCGCGCAGCGCAGGTGCACCGGCGGCACATTGCCGGCGCGCCTGGGCGACGGCGTCGAAGAGGTCATCGGCTTGCGCGCCAGTGGCGGCCAGGGCCAGCAACCCGGCGATGGTGCCGGGGTGACGGAACGGAAGGGCCATGGCCCAGCATAGCGAGCGCGCTGGGTGCCAGGCGTGGCGCGCCGCATCAGCCGCAAGCAGTTGTGCCGGCCTCTGCTCGACCGTGGCTATCATCGCCCGATGCTCGCCAAGGCCATGAGCCTGTTCCTCCTGGGCCTGGTGCGCCTGCTCACCGGTGCCCAGGCACGCTGGTCCGGCTGCCCGCCCAAGGCCGAGCAGCGCATCTACTTCGCCAACCACCAGAGCCACGCCGACCTGGTGATGATCTGGGCCGCCCTGCCCCAGGAGCTGCGCAGCATCACGCGCCCGATCGCCGCCCGCGACTACTGGACCCGCAGCCGGCTGCGCGAGTGGATCACCACCGCGGTGTTCAATGCCGTCTACGTGGACCGCGCCCGCACCGGCGACGCCGATCCGCTCGAGCCGCTGGTGCAGGCGCTCGAGAACGGCGACTCCATCATCCTGTTCCCCGAAGGCACCCGCGGCCACGCCGAGGAACCGCAGCCGTTCAAGGCGGGCCTGTACAACCTGGCTCTGCGCTTTCCGAACGTGGTGCTGGTGCCGGCCTGGATCGACAACGTGCAGCGCGTGATGCCCAAGGGGGAAGTGGTGCCGGTGCCGATCCTGTGCTCGGTCACCTTCGGCGCGCCGGTGCAGCTGCTGCCCGGCGAGGAGCGCCAGGCCTTCCTGCAGCGCGCCCGGCAGGCGGTGATCGCCCTGCGCGACCTGTGAGCCCGCGATGAACGCCTTCCTGCGCAGCCTCACGCCCGACCAGCAGGTCGGCGCCCTTTTCCTGATCGTCTTCGGCGTGCTGGTGCTGGTGAGCGTCACCGCCTTCCTGCTCACGTTCCGGTCCCGCGAGGATGCGCACGACGAGGCCTGGCACGAGGCGCTGCGCGACTTCCGCCGGCTGCTCGGCACCTCGTGGTTCATGGTCACGGTGTTCTGGATCGGCTGGGCGGCCGGCGAGACGGTCGCCACGGTGCTGTTCGCGTCGATCGCTTTCCTGGCGCTGCGGGAGTTCATCACCCTGTCGCCAACGCGGCGCGCCGATCACCGCAGCCTGGTGCTGGCGTTCTTCGTCGTCCTGCCGGTGCAGTTCTGGCTGGCGGCCACGCGGCACTTCGACCTGTTCACCGTGTTCATCCCGGTCTACGTCTTCCTGGCGCTGCCGCTGGCCAGCGCGCTCGGCGGCGACACCCAGCGCTTCCTGGAGCGCAACGCCAAGCTGCAGTGGGGCATCGTCGTGTGCGTGTACGGCATGAGCCACGTGCCGGCGCTGATGCTGCTGGACTTCGGCCAGGGCAACGGCGGCAGCGGGGCGTTCCTGGTGTTCTTCCTCGTGTTCGTGGTGCAGACCTGCATGGTGGTGCAACACCTGCTGGCCCGGCGGCTGCGCCGCCCGCCGAGCATCCCCGAGGTGAGCAAGAGCTTCAACTGGGCGAGCTGGGCGCTGGGCATGGGCGTGGGGGGCATGCTGGGCGCGGCGCTGGCGTTCGTCACGCCGTTCAAGCCCGGGCAGGCGGCCGCGATGGCGGTGATCGCGTGCGCCGCCGGCTCGCTGGGTCACCTCGTGATGAAAGCCCTCAAGCGCGACCGCGGCGTCCCGGCCTGGGGCCACCGCCCCTCCATCACGGGGGCCAACGGCTTGCTGGACCGGGTGGACGCGCTGTGCTTCGCCGCGCCGATCTTCTTCCATTCGGTGCGCTGGTACTTCGGCGTCTGACCGCCCGCGGCTCACGTCTCACGTCTCACCTCTCACGTCTCACGTCTCACGTCTCACGGCCACGGCCACGGGCAGGCGCGCGCGGCGGCGTCCTCACGCGGCGGGCAGCCAGGCCGCCAGCGTTTCGCCGAAGAAGCCGGGGCGGTCCAGCACGGCCGCCGCCAGCTCGCGCGATGCCGCCGGCCCGGCTTCTCCCCGCAGCACCGCCCGCGCGTAGCGTCCGGTGACGTTGTCGGGGTCCAGCCGCCTGGCGGTGGCCAGGCTGCGGCGGGCCTCCTCCGCCTGCCCCGAGAGCGCCAGCACCATGGCCAGCGCGCCATGGCTTTCGGCGAAAGCGGGAGCGAGCGCCAGCGCCTGCCCGAAGGCTTCCCGCGCCGCCGCGAGGTCATGCCGGAACAGCTCGGTCCAGCCGAGCGCGTGCCAGCTGCCGACGTGCCCGGGCATCCGTCGCACCGCCTGCGCCAGCCGCTGCTGCGCGCCGTTCCAGTCGCGCGCCTGCATGCGCGCCAGCCCGGCAGCCGACCAGACGCGGCCGTCGGCCGGGCGCAGCGCCAGCGCCCGCGCGAGCAGCTGCTCCGCGCACGCGGTGTCGGCCGACGCGATGGCGACCGAACCACGGGCGACGAGCCCCTCGGCCTGGTCAGGCGAGGCCGCCAGGCACCGATCGGCCAGCGCAAGGGCAACATCGAACCGGCCGGCATCGAGGGCCACCAGGCTGGCGATGCCGAGCACGTCGGCCGCCGCATCGACAGGCGGCTGCGCCTCCTCCAGCCACTGCAGGGCCTGCGCGAGCCGCCCCAGGCGGTGCAGCGCCCGCAGCCACAGCGCCGCGGCGGCGGCCCGTGCCTGCGTGTTCTCGCGGGTGCTCGCGCCCGCCTGCATCCAAGGATCGAGCAGCCGGCGACACCCCTCGACGTCCCCCTGGAGGAAGCGGGCCAGGGCGAGGTCGTGCCCGATCGCCAGGCTGGCATGCCCCTCGGCCTGCAGCGGCTGCAACAGGGCTTCGGCCGCAGCCGCATCGCCGCGTGCAAGGCAGACACGCGCGGTCCGCAGCGCCCAGGCCGACGCATCGGCCCCGTTGGCCACGCCGCGCTCGGCCAGCACCGCGCAGCGTGGCAGATCGCCGGCGGCGAGGCTGGCATCGAAGGCCTCGGCCAGCAGTGCCGGGTTGTCCGGATCCTCGGCCAGATAGGCCTCGAGACGTTCGCGGCGGCCGGCGGGGTCGGAGGTGGTCACGGTCCGGGACACCTGGTCAGGCGGTGCAATCGAGATCGGCCGTGGCGGCCGCCTCGCGCAGGTGCCGCATCGCCTGCGCATGGATCTGCGAGATGCGCCCCTTGGTCAGATGCAGCATCTGCGCGATCTCGTCGAACCGCATCTGCTGCTGGTAGTGGCTGCGCACCACCAGCCGCTCCTGGGCCGGCAGCGCGCCGACGATGGCGTCGAGGCGTTGCCTCACCTGGCGGACGGCGGCGTCGCGGTAGAACGGAACCGATTCGCTGCGCTCGGCGTCCTCGACCATCCCGGTGCCGTCGAGGAGCCATGCCAGCGCGAGCCCGATCCCGACCTCGGCGACGTAGCGAAACAGCGGCGGCTCGGGGGATGCGGGCAGCGGCCCGTCCGCATCGTGCCGGTGCGCCTGGGCCTTGATCCGGTCCAGGCGCTCGGCCTGGAGGCGCTGCCGCGCCGTGATCTGCTGCTGCTTCTCGGTGAGCCGCTCGATGCCGTTCAGGATGGCCCCGTGCATCCGGCGCGAGGCGAAGGTCCTGAACTGCGCGCCGCGGGCCGGGTCGTAGCGATCCACGCACTCGAGCAGGCCCACGTTCGCATACTGCAGGTAGTCGGCGAACTCGATGTCATCGTGGTAGCGCCGGGCATAGAGCGATGCGGCCACCACCCGGGCATAGGGCAGGTGCAGCGCCAGCAACTCGGAGCGGGCAGCCGGGTCGTCCTGGGCGCGCAGCCGCTGCCACAGCGCCAGTTCGTGGGGCGCCGCGCCGGCCGGCGCCGCTTCGTGGGCAAGCGGCCCCGGGTTCATGCGCCGGGCGCTCGGCACCGCGACGTGGCCGGGCCGGCGCGGCGGTCGGCGGCCCCCCGCCCGCTGCGGCGCAGCACGGCGGTGCGGGTCGGCGAGGCCGGGGCGGAGGCGGTCATTGGCGGTCCGGTTCGAACAAGTCGGGGGGGTGCGCTCGGCTGGCCGTCGTGCATGGGGCGCCACGCGTTCGGGCCAGCGTCCGGCGCGGCGGCGTTGGTCGCAACTGGGCGCAACGGTAGGCCCGCGCCCGCCGGCTGGCATCCCCTGCTCGGCGGAGGACGCGGCTCGCGCGCGGCTCGGCACCGGTCTCTGCACGCCGGCGCGGCAGATGCCGACCCGTACAATTTCGCGATGTCGAATCCCGGTCGAATCTCCCGCGGCAGGGCCGCACCCGGCGCGCTGCTGGCGGCTGTGCTGGTCGCCCTGGCGGGCTGCGGTCAGCGCGGGCCCCTGTACCTGCCCACCGATCCGGCGGCGGCCAATCGCGCGACGCTGCCCCAGGTGCTGGTTCCGATCGGCACGCCCACCAATCCCACCTCTCCGCTGCCGGAGGCTTCCACGGGCGGCCAGGGCACGGGGACCGCTGCACCGGTCCGCAATCCATGACGCATCCCGGCCATCCCCATTTCAGCTGGCGCGAGGGCGAGCTGCACGTCGAACAGCTGCGCGTGCGCGACCTGGCGCGCGAGCACGGCACGCCGCTGTTCATCTATTCCAAGGCCGCCATGCTCGAGGCGCTGGCGGCCTACCAGCGCGGGTTTGCCGGGCGCCGCGCGAAGATCTGCTATGCCATGAAGGCCAACTCGTCGCTGGGCGTGCTGCAGGTGTTCGCCCGCGCGGGCTGCGGCTTCGACATCGTGTCGGGCGGCGAGCTCGAGCGCGTGCTCGCGGCCGGTGGCCGGCCCGCTGACGTGATCTTCTCGGGCGTCGGCAAGACGCGCGCCGAGATGGCGCAGGCCCTCCAGGCGGGCATCGGTTGCTTCAACGTCGAGAGCGAGGCCGAGCTCGAGGTGCTCGACGAAGTCGCCGGCCGCGCCGGCCGCCGCGCACCGGTCAGCATCCGCGTGAATCCCAATGTCGATGCGAAAACGCATCCGTACATCTCGACCGGTCTCAAGGGCAACAAGTTCGGCATCGCCCACGAGCGCACGCTGGCGGCCTACCGGCGCGCCGCATCGCTGCCGAACCTGGACGTCGTCGGCATCGACTGCCACATCGGCTCGCAGATCACGCAGAGCGATCCCTACCTGGACGCGATGGACCGCGTGCTCGACCTGGTGGATGCCATCGAGGCGGCGGGCATCCGGCTGCGCCACATCGACTTCGGCGGCGGCCTGGGCATCGACTACCGCGGCGACCGGCCGCCCGCGGCCGACGCGCTGTGGGCGCAGCTGCTGCGCAAGCTCGACGCGCGGGGCTACGGCGACCGCGAACTGATGATCGAACCGGGCCGCTCGCTGGTGGGCAACGCCGGTGTGTGCGTGACCGAGGTGCTGTACCTCAAGCCGGGTGAGCAGAAGAACTTCTGCATCGTCGACGCCGCGATGAACGACCTGCCGCGCCCGGCGATGTACGAGGCGTTCCACGGCATCGAGCCTGTCTCGCGCCCCGCGGCGGGCGCGGCCGGCGCCGTGTACGACGTGGTCGGCCCGGTCTGCGAAAGCGGCGACTGGCTGGGCCGCGACCGCAGCCTGGCAGTGCAGGCCGGGGACCTGCTCGCCGTGCTGTCCGCCGGTGCCTATTGCATGAGCATGGCCAGCAACTACAACACCCGCCCGCGCGCGGCCGAGGTGCTGGTCGACGGCGACCGCGCCCACCTGATCCGCGAGCGCGAGCAGGTGCCAGACCTCCTGCGTGGCGAGCGCCTGGTGCGCTAGCCGCGCTGCGGCTGCAGCGCCGTGCCGCGCCACTGCCGCCACAACCGCCAGCCGAGCAGCACGCCGAGGATCGCCGCGTAGATGGCGACCTCGGCGAAGTTGTTCTTGCCGGCACGCATCCAGAAGAAGTGCAGGATCGCCACGCCGGCAATCGCGTAGATGACGCGGTGCAGGGCCTGCCAGCGTGCCGCGCCCAGCGCGCGGATGGCCCGGTTGAACGAGGTGGCGGCCAGCGGCGTCAGCAGCAGGAAAGCCGTGAAGCCCACCAGGATGAACGGGCGCTTGGCGATGTCCTTGGCGATGTCGGCGACATCCAGCCCCATGTCGAACCAGGCATAGCCCACCAGGTGCAAGGTGGCGTAGAAGTAGGTGAAGAGCCCCAGCATGCGGCGGAACCGCGCCAGCGCGGGCTGCGCGGCGATGGTGCGCACCGGCGTGACGGCCAGCGTCAGGCAGAGGAACCGCAGGGTCCAGTCGCCGGTGGCGCGGATCAGGTGTTCGGCCGGGTTGGCGCCCAGCTGGTCGGCCCACGCGCCGTAGAACAGCCAGGCAAACGGCAGCAGCGACGCGGCGAAGAGGACGGGCTTGGCAGCGGGATGCAGCCAGACCACCCGTCGACCACGACGTGCCGGCGCCACCATCAATAGTTCTTCTTGAGGTCCATGCCGGCGTAGAGCTGACCGACCTGCGCCTCGTAGCCGTTGAACATCAGCGTCTTGCGCTTCTTGGCGAACAGGCCGTCCTCGCCGATGCGGCGCTCGGTCGCCTGGCTCCAGCGCGGGTGGTCGACCTCGGGATTCACGTTGGAATAGAAGCCGTACTCGTTGGCGGCAGCCTTGTTCCAGGCGGTCTTGGGCTCGCGGTCGGTGAAGCGGATCTTGACCAGGCTCTTGGCGCTCTTGAAGCCGTACTTCCAGGGCACGACGAGCCGCACCGGCGCGCCGTTCTGGTTCGGCAGGACCTCGCCATACATGCCGAAGGACAGCAGCGTGAGCGGATGCATGGCCTCGTCCAGGCGCAGGCCCTCGGCATAGGGCCAGTCGAGCACCCGCGAGCCGACATACGGCATGGTCTTGGGATCGGCCAGGGTGATGAACTCGACGAACTTCGCATTGCCCATCGGCTCGACCTTCTCGACCAGCTTGGACAGCGAGTAGCCGACCCACGGGATCACCATCGACCAGCCCTCGACGCAGCGCAGCCGGTAGATCCGCTCTTCCTGCGCGCCGAGCTTGAGCAGGTCTTCCAGCGCGTACTTCGCCGGCTTCTTCACCAGTCCCTCGACCTCCACCGTCCACGGCGTCGTCTTCAGGGTGTGGGCGTTCCTGGCGGGGTCGGCCTTGTCGGTGCCGAATTCGTAGAAGTTGTTGTAGGTGCTCGCGTCCTTGTAGTCGGTCACCTTCTCCATGGTCACCGCCCCTGGGACGGTGGACCGTGCCGCCTGCAACGCGGCCAGCTTGCCGGGACGTTGCGCCTGCGCCTGGGCCTGGCGCCCGGCCCAGGCGGCCAGTGCCGTGCCCGCCGCGCCGGTGGCCATGAGGCGCAGGATCTCGCGCCGGTCGCGGTAGACCGCCTGCGGCGTGATCTCGCTGGAGACGGGATGGATGAAGCCGTCGCGGCCGGTCTTGATCAGCATGGAGTCCTCTGGCATGGCGTCGGAGCGACGTTGCTCCGGATACGCGCGACGACCTTACAGCGGATTCACATCACAGGGTGCCGTAGCTGTGCAAACCCGACAGGAACATGTTGACGCCCAGGAAGGCGAAGGTCGTGACGGCCAGACCCACCAGCGCCCACCAGGCCGACAGCGCGCCGCGCAGGCCCTTCATCAGGCGCATGTGCAACCACGCCGCATAGTTCAGCCAGACGATCAGCGCCCAGGTCTCCTTGGGGTCCCAGCTCCAGTACCCGCCCCAGGCCTCGGCGGCCCAGAGGGCGCCCAGCACGGTCGCGATCGTGAAGAACGCGAAGCCGACGGCGATGGACTTGTACATGACATCGTCGAGCACCTCGAACGACGGCAGGCGGGCGGCGATGCGCCGGCGCGCCACCAGGATGCCCGCCACGATCAGGGCTGCGATGCCGAAGTACACCGCCCAGTAGCTGCTGCCGCCCTCGACCGTCTTGCGGAACACCACCGGCTCGAAGCACAGCACGATGCCCAGCAGCCACAAGGGCGCCAGCTTCCACCAGCGGGTCTCGCCCGCCTGCTGTTTGATCAGGTAGGCGAACGCCACCATCGCCGACAGGGCGAAGGTGCCGTAGCCGATGAAATTCGCCGGCACGTGCAGCTTCATCCACCAGCTCTTGAGTGCCGGCACCAGCGGCTGGATCTCGTGCGCCTCGCGCACCACGGTGTACCAGAGCAGGAAGCCGACCGCCGCGCTGACCACGAGCAGGACGAAGGCGCCGAGCGAGCGGGTGCCGTACTGCGCCTCGAAGTAGAGGTAGAACAGCGCCGTGAGCCAGCAGAACAGCACGAACACTTCGTACAGGTTGCTCACCGGGATGTGCCCGACGTCGGGACCGACCAGGTAGCTCTCCCACCAGCGCACCATGGTGCCCACCAGCGCCATCGTGACCGCCGCCCAGGCGATGCGAGAGCCCAGCCGCTCCATCGTGCCGGCCTCGCCGCGCGCGAACATGCCGAGCCAGTAGAACGCGGTGCTCATGAAGAACAGCACGCTCATCCAGAGGATGGCCGACTGGCTGGACAGGAAGTACTTCAGCCAGAACACGCTGTCGGCACGGGCCAGCGATCCCTCGTACGAGCCGATGGCCAGCAGCGACAGCCCGGCCACGCCGACCATCAGCGCCTGCAGCGGGCGCCAGAACCAGCCGAGCCAGATCGCCGCCGGGATGGCGCCGAGCAGGATGCCCTTCTCGTAGACATCCATGTGGGCCGAGTACCGGCTGAAGGCGAACAGGCCGCCGGCCGCCACCACCAGGGCGAACAGCCAGTCGAGGGGGCGTCGCCGGGCGAGAAAGCCGTCGTCGAGCGTGATGGTCTGAGTGGCGGTGTTCATCAGGATCCCAGGAGTTGGTGGCGCAGCCGCTCGAACTCGCGGTCGACTTCCAGGGTCTGCCGGTTGCTCGACAGGGCCATGGAGACCGCGCTGCCGCCGCCGGCGGGCGCGAGCCACACCCAGAGGCGGCGCTCGCGGACATAGAGCATCGCAAAAACGCCGATGATGAGGAACGCGCACCCCAGGTAGACAACATTGCGCCCGGGGGAACGGGTCACCTGGAACACGCTGGCCTGCACCTGCTGGAAATCCTTGAGCTGGAAGGCCATCGGCGCCGGGTAGAGGAAGGCGTCGCTCAGCGCGACCACCGCCTGCGCCATGAAGGCCTGCGTGCGTTCACCGGCGTCAAGCGGCTGCAGGCCCGCCCTCTCGCGCGTGAGCTGCGCCAGCTCGAACAGCACCCCGCCCAGGATGCGCACCACGACCTCGCCGGCGCGGTCACGCTCGGCCTGGGGCACGCGGGCTTCGAGGTAGTCGGACACCGCGCCCAGGCCGGCGCCCTTGCCACCGGCGGCGGCATCCCCGGCAAAGAGGGCCAGCGCCTGGCCCGCCGAGGCGGCCAGCTGCTCGGTGACCGCCGGGCGGGCGGGGTCGGTGGCCTTGGCGGCATAGCGGCGCACGGCCTCGGCACGCGCCGCCGGATCGGCCAGCGCGGTGCGCAGGCGCACGAAACCGTCGATGCTGCCCTGGTCGTCGGCCGGCAGCCGCAGGTAGCGGAACTGTTCGGCCGGGGTCTCGCGCATCCCGAGCAGGAAGACGGGCACGCCGTCGCCCATGTCCACCGGCAGCATGTAGTTGTTGTACTCGCGCGCCTGCCCTGCCGCGTCGCGCAGCTTGTAGCTGACCGACGGACCGATGTTGCGCAGCTCCTTCCTGCCGCCCGGCTTGTTGGCGGCGCCCAGGTGCTGGCCGATCGAGTCGCGCAGGTCGACCTTGCGCGGGTCGGCACCGCTGCGCGAGGCATCGGCCATGTTCTCGACGTTGATGACGCGCAGCCCGCTGAACTCCAGCGTCATCGACTGGGCGGCCGTGCCATCGGCGCGGGTCAGCTGGGTGTTGCCGCCGATCACGCCGGCGACCTCGAACGGCCGGCCGGTGCCGTTGAGCGGCACCGCCGCCAGCTTCACGCTGGAGCCGCCATCGTCGAAGCTGGACTGGTAGATCTCGATGCCGCGCCAGCGGGCCGGGTGGTTGACCTCGACGCGCGCCGGCACCGCCTCGCCCGTCTCGCGGTCGTGGATCACGATCTCGCTGGCGAACAGCTTGGGCATGCCGGTCGAGTAGTACTCGACGATGAACTTCTTCAACTCGATCGAGAACGGCAGCTCCTGCAGCAGGATGCCGTCCGACTGGCTCAGGATGGCCGTGGCCGACTGGGAGCCTTCGGCCACCAGGACGTTGCCGCGGAAGGTCGGATTGGTGGCCGGCAGCCGGTGCTCGGGCCGGACATCGGCCAGCATGCCGCCGCCGGTGTAGGGCGTCTTGCCGCCCAGCAGCATCTGCGCGCGCACGATCAGGTCACCGTCGAACAGGCCCCCGAGGCACACCAGGACGATCGCACTGTGTGCCGCGATGTAGCCGAGCTTGTTGGCCGCGCCGGCACGGGCCGCGACCATCCAGCCGTCGCCCTGGTCGGTGGGCCGCTGCTGCAGCTTGACCTTCCAGCCCGAGCGCGCCAGCGCCTGGCCGATCCGGCGCGCCGCCGCTTCCGGCGCATCGGCCAGCGCACCCTGCGCGCGGTGGCCGAACGCCTGCAGGCTCTGCTCACGCATGGTCTCCTTGTGGTTGCGCAGGTCCGCCAGGATCTTGGGCGTGTTGCGCGCGATGCACAGCGAGGTGCTCGTCACCAGGAACGCCAGGATCAGCAGGAACCACCAGGCGCTGTAGACCGCATTGAGCTTGAGCGCGAGGAACAGCTGGGCCCAGAACGGCCCGAACTGGTTGACGTAGTTGGTGGCCGGCTCGTGCTGCTTGAGGATGGTGCCGATCACCGAGGCGATGCAGATGACCGTCAGCAGCGAGATGGCGAACCGCATCGACGACAGCAGCTCCACCGCGGTGCGCAGTCGTTGCGAGGGCGTCGCGAGGCGGAGGCCGTGGGTGGAGACGGTCATGGCACGTCAAAGAAAAAGGCGGGCATCCGAGGACCCCGCCCTACTGTAGTGTCTGCCAGGCGCTGCTTGGTTCCCGCCGCGCCCGCCGGCTGACTTATCGCAAGCCGGAGATGTAATCGGCGACCGCCCGGATCTCGCGGTCGTTCAGCTTGGCGGCGATCTGGGTCATCTGCACGCTGTTCTTGCGGCCGCCGTCGCGGAACGCGGCGAGCTGGGCGCTCGTGTAGTCGGCATGCTGGCCGGCCAGGCGCGGGTACTGGGCCGGGATGCCGGCGCCGTTGGGGCTGTGGCAGGACGCACAGGCGGCGATCTGGCGATCGGCGATGCCGCCGCGGTAGATGCGCTCGCCCAGGGTGACCAGGTCCTTGTCGCGCGCGAAGCCTTCCTTGGCCTTGTTGGAGGACACGTAGGCGGCGATGTTGCGCATGTCGGCTTCGGTCAGCTGCGATGCGAAACCTTGCATGATCGGGTTCTGCCGCTTGCCGGCCTTGTAGTCCTGCAGCTGCTTGACGATGTACTCGGGATGCTGCTGCGCCAGCTTCGGGTTGGCCGTGATCCCCGAATTGCCGCCGGCGCCGTGGCAGGCCACGCACACCGCGCCGAACTTGGCCTCGCCCTGCGCCGCGTCGGGCTTGGCAGGTTGCGCCGCCGCTGCCGGTGCGGCGGCCGGCTTCTCGCCGGCGGGCGCGCCCCCTTGCTGCTGGGCGAGGGAGTCGAGCGCGGGCGCCGCCAGGAACGCGGCCGTCAGCAGGGAAGCGAGCAACTTCATGGGTGTCTTCAGGTTCTTTGGCGCAAAACCCGGCGATTCTACAATGCGCCTCCCCGGCTCCCATTCCGGGTCGGACACCCTCATGAACCCAACGCCCGGATCCGCCCCCGGCAGCGCAGGCGCGGCGGCTCCCAAGGCCGAGGCCGACCGCGCCATCGCCTGGCTGCACACCGCCCGCTTCCTGACCACGGCGCCCAAGCTCGAATTCCTGCCGCCGCACGAGCATCCGGAGATCGCCTTCGTCGGCCGCTCCAATGCCGGCAAGTCGACCTGCATCAACACCCTCACGCAGCAGAAGCGGCTGGCGTTCGCTTCCAAGACGCCCGGCCGCACCCAGAGCATCAACCTGTTCTCGCTCGGCAAGCAGGGCATCACCGATGCCGTGCTGGCCGACCTGCCCGGCTACGGCTACGCGGCCGTGCCCAAGCAGGACAAGCTGCGCTGGCAGCAGGTGATGGCCAACTACCTGGTCAGCCGGCCCAACCTGCGCGGCGTCGTGCTGCTGTGCGACCCGCGGCACGGCCTGACCGAGCTCGACGACATCCTGCTCGAGGTGATCCGCCCGCGGGTCGAGCAGGGCCTGAAGTTCCTGGTGCTGCTGACCAAGGCCGACAAGCTGACCCGTGCCGAGCAGGCCAAGGCGCTGTCGATCGCGCGACTGCAGGCCGGCGGCGGCGAGGTCAGACTGTTCTCCGCCCTGAAGCGGCAAGGCATCCCGGAGACCGCCCTGCTGCTCTGGCAATGGACCCACCCTGCGGCCGAAGGCGAGCCGCCCGACCCCGAGGACGCATGATCCAGACCTGGCTGCAGCCGCTTGCGCACGGCATCACCCTCAGCTGCCGCGCAGCCGGCGAGCGCGGCCGGCCGGTGCTGCTGTTCCTGCACGGATTTCCCGAAGCGGCCTTCGTGTGGGACGAGCTGCTGCTGCATTTCGCGCGGCCCGAGAACGGCGGCTACCGCTGCGTGGCGCCGAACCTGCGCGGATTCGAGCGTTCCAGCACGCCGGCGGACGTGGCAGCCTACCGCCCCAAGCACCTGGTGCAGGACATCGCCGCCCTGATCGCCCTCGAAGGCGGCACGCTCGACTGCCTGGTGGCGCACGACTGGGGCGGCGCCGTGGCCTGGAACCTCGCCAACCAGCTGCCGCACCTGGCGCGGCGCCTGGCGATCATCAACTCGCCGCATCCGGGCACCTTCCTGCGCGAGCTGCGCGACAACCCGCGGCAGCAGGAAGCCAGTGCCTACATGAACTTCCTGATCCGCCCGGATGCCGAGCAGCTGCTGGCTCAGGACGACTACCGGCGCCTGTGGGCGTTCTTCACCGGCTGGGGCGATGCCGGCTGGCTGACCGAGCCGGTGAAGGCGCAATACCGCCAGGTCTGGAACGGCCCTGCGGGCAGCCCGCCGGGCAGCGGGCTGGTGGGCGGCTGCAACTACTACCGCACCTCCCCGCTGCGCCCGCCACGCCCCGGCGATCCGGCCGCGGCGGGGGTGACGCTGCCGCCCTCGATGCTGTCGGTGCCGCTGCCCACCCTGGTGCTGTGGGGCATGGAGGACACGGCGCTGCCGCCGGGGCTGGTCGAGGGCCTCGAGGACTACGTGCCGCAGCTCACCCTGGAGCGGGTGCCGGGCGCCTCCCACTGGATCGTGCACGAGCGGCCCGGCTTCGTCGCCGACCGGCTGGCCGCTTTCCTGGCCAGCCCCGCCTGAAGCTCAGTAGACCGGCCGGTCGCCGGGCGGGCGTGTCTTGAAGCGCTTGTGCACCCAGTAGTACTGCTCGGGCATGCCGTCGATGTAGTCCTGCAGGCGCTCGTTCATCAGCGCGGTGTCGGCCTCGAGGTCGTCGGTCGGATAGTCGCGCCAGGCAGGGAGCACCTGCACGTCGTAGCCGCCCGGCGTGATGCGTGTCAGCAGCGGCACCACCTTCGCCCGCCCGAGCCGGGCGAAGCGCGAGAGCGAAGGCACGGTGGCGGCCGGCACGCCGTAGAACGGCACGAAGATGGATTCCTCGGCGCCGAAGTTCATGTCGGGCAGCAGGCACAGGGGCGTGCCCTCGCGCAGGGCGCTGATCACCGCCTTCACGCCGTCGGCGCGGCGGAACAGGCGCACCTGGCCGAAGCGCTGGCGGCCGGCCAGGATCCAGGCATCCACCACCGGGTTGGCCTGGTGCGTGTAGATGGTCATGAACGGCCGTTCGCTGTCCAGCGTCAAGGCCGTCCAGCCGGCATCCATGCCGACGAAGTGCGGCCAGAAGATCACCGTCGGCTCGCGGCCCTCGAGTTCGGACAGCGCGCCCGTGAGCTTGACGCGGTCGCGCACGACGTCCGGGCGGCCGTGCCAGATCCAGCTGCGATCGAGCCAGGCCTGCGCGAACGCGATGAACACGCGCGGCACGAGCGCGCGGCGCTCCTGCTCGGTCCATTGCGGATAGCACAGGTCCAGGTTGACCTTGACCACGTGCCGGCGCTTGGCGACCACCAGGTACAGCACCCAGCCGAGCAGCCAGCCAAGCGCGCGCACCCAGCGCAGCGGCAAGGGCGCGAGCAGGCGCATGAAGACGACGCCGAGGCGGCTGAGCATCAGGCAGCCCCCCGCGGCGTCTTGTAGCGGGCATAGCCCCACAGGTATTGCGACGGGCACTCGCGGATCAACGCTTCCATCCGGGCATTCACCTGGGTCGCGGCGTCCTGGGCGTCGGCCGGCATCTCGCCGCCCCAGGCGCGCAGGTGGATGCGGTAGCCGCGCCCGAACGACAGCCGCTCGCCCCACGCGAGCAGGACCTCGGCCCCGGCCTGCCGGGCCAGGCGCGCGGACAGCGTCATGGTGTAGGCCGGGCGGCCGAAGAACGGTGCCCACACGCCCAGGCCGGCCGGCGGCACCTGGTCGGGCAGCAGGCCGATCGCCTGGCCGGCCTGCAGCGCCTTGAGCATCTGCTTGACCCCTGCCAGCGTGGTCGGGGCGGCGAACAGGTTCTCGCGCAGGCGGGAGCGGTCGACCAGTTCGCGCAGCCAGGCCTTGCGGGCCGGCCGGTACAGCACCGTGATCGGCCCGAAGCGCGAGGCGTACCCCTGCGCCGTCGCCTCGAAGCAGCCCAGGTGCGGGGTGAGGAAGACGATGCCCCGCCCGCGGTCGCGGGCGGCCTCGATCAGGTGCGCGCCGGACCACTGGACGGGCGCACCGCGGCCGAACCACAGGCGCGGCACCTCCGCGATGAGCTGGCCCGCCGCGCCGATGGCGCCGCGGACGTCGCGCAGCCGGTAGCCGGCCTGGCCGGCGTTCTCGACGAACCGGCGCCGGTAGGTGGGCGAGCCGAGGAACGCCAGCCAGCCGAATGCCCGGCCGATGACGTGGAGCAGCCACAGCGGCAGCACGGCCAGGGCTCGAAACAGGAGAGTCACCACGGAGGGATTTAGAATGGGGCCTGTCGCCGAGTTATGAACTACTTGCAGGGCGACGCTAAAGAAATCTGCTAAAGCGTTCGCCCGAAGCTCCGGCCAAGGCAACGCGCCTTGTCAACCGAACCGCTGGAGTTTATTCAAATGGCGAACGACTTCCTCTTCACGTCCGAATCCGTCTCGGAAGGCCACCCCGACAAGGTCGCCGACCAGATCTCCGACGCCATCCTCGACGCGATCTTCAGGCAGGACCCGCGCAGCCGCGTGGCCGCCGAGACGCTGACCAACACCGGGCTGGTGGTGCTGGCCGGCGAGATCACCACCAACGCGCATGTCGACTACATCCAGGTCGCGCGCGACACCATCAAGCGCATCGGCTACGACAACACCGAGTACGGCATCGACTACAAGGGTTGCGCGGTGCTGGTGGCCTACGACAAGCAGTCCAACGACATCGCCCAGGGCGTCGACCACGCGAGCGACGACCACCTGAACACCGGCGCAGGCGACCAGGGCCTGATGTTCGGCTATGCCTGCGACGAGACGCCGGTGCTGATGCCGGCCCCGATCTACTACGCGCACCGGCTGGTCGAGCGCCAGGCCCAGCTGCGCAAGGACGGCCGCCTGCCGTTCCTGCGCCCGGACGCCAAGAGCCAGGTCACGATGCGCTACGTCGACGGCAAGCCGCACAGCATCGACACCGTGGTGCTGTCGTCGCAGCACGCGCCCGAGATGAGCGACGGCGCGAAGATGAAGCCGGCGTTCGTCGAGGCGGTGATCGAGGAGATCATCAAGCCGGTGCTCCCGAAGGAGTGGCTGAAGGACACCCGCTACCTGATCAACCCGACCGGCCGCTTCGTCATCGGCGGCCCGCAGGGCGACTGCGGCCTGACTGGCCGCAAGATCATCGTGGACACCTACGGCGGCGCCTGCCCGCACGGCGGTGGCGCGTTCTCCGGCAAGGATCCGTCCAAGGTCGACCGCTCGGCCGCCTACGCCGCCCGCTACGTGGCCAAGAACATCGTGGCGGCCGGCCTGGCGCGCCAGTGCCAGATCCAGGTCGCGTACGCGATCGGGGTGGCCAAGCCGATGAACGTCACGGTCTACACCGAGGGCACCGGCGTCATCTCCGACGAGAAGATCGCCGCGCTGGTGAACGAGCACTTCGACCTGCGCCCGAAGGGCATCATCCAGATGCTGGACCTGCTGCGCCCGATCTACGAGAAGACCGCCGCCTACGGCCACTTCGGCCGCGAGGAGCCGGAGTTCGCCTGGGAGAAGACGGACAAGGCCGCCGTCCTGCGCGCGGCCGCCGGCCTGAAGTAAGCCCCGTTGCGCTAGAAACGTCACGCTCCGGGCGGCGCCCCCGGCCGCCGCTCAGGCCGCCGCCTTCTTGTGCTCCGGCTTGATCGTCCAGGCGTACACCGTCTTGTTGCCGACCCGCTCGGTGCGCTCGGGCGGCCACGCGTCGCCCATGTCGAAGTCGTGCGACACCACCCGGGTGCCCACCTTGAGCTGGCGCCACAACTGCGGCCGCAGCTTCTGGTTGATGTCGGGCAGCAGGTAGAGCGTGACCACGCTGGCCTTGGAGAAGTCGCTCTCGAACAGGTTGGCCTGCCGGAACTGCACGCGCGAGGCGACGCCCTCGCGTTCGGCGTTCTCACGTGCTTCCTGGATGCGTTGCGGGTCGATGTCGATGCCGACCCCGGAGGCGCCGTACTTCTTGGCCGCCGTCACCACGATGCGACCGTCGCCGCAGCCCAGGTCGTAGAGCACGTCGCCCTGGCGCACCTTGGCCATCTCCAGCATCTTCTCCACCACCGGCATCACGGTCGGCACGTAGGGCACGTCCAGCCTGGGCCGGCCCTCCTGGGCGACGGCGGACGGCGCTCGGCCCACCAGGGGCAGCAGCAGGAGCGAGGCCGCGGCGCGGCGGTTCAATGTCTCGTGGGGCATGGGATCGTCCTTCATCGGTCGGGTTGCGGGAAGGGACTTGCCGGACCGGAGCGCCACCGCAGCAGCAGGAGCAGGACGCCTCCGAGGGCCATCACGGCCACGCCGATCCAGGCAGCGTTGAAGCCGCCCAGCGACTGGCTGGACACGAACGACAGGCTCGACCACAGCATGTACGCGCAGGTCGCACAGAACAGCACGGGCAGCACCGGGTAGAGCGGCACGCGGAACGGGCGGTGCGCCGCGGGCTCGCGCCGGCGCAGCACGAACAGCGAAACGCCCACCAGCAGGAAGAACAGCCAGAACACCGGGGCGGTGAACTCCACCATCGAGCGGAAGCCGCCGCCGGCCCAGGCACCCAGCGCGACCAGGAGCAATGCCGCGATGTTCTGCACGCGCATGGCGACCACCGGCGTCCCGCGTTCGCTGTCCCAGGCGGCCAGCCTGGCCAGCAGCGTCCAGTCGCCGCCCAGCGCGTACTGCGTGCGGGCTCCCACGATCATGGTGGCGTTGATCGACGTCAGTGCGGCCAGGGCCACCAGCAGCGAGATCGCCTTCTCGCCGACCGGCCCGAAGGCCACCCGCATCAGGTCGGCGGCCACGGTCTCGGACCTGGCCATGGCCGCGAAGCCCAGGCCGCGCCAGTAGGCCCAGGTCACCAGCATGTAGAGCGCGGTGATGACCAGGATCGACAGGACCAGCGCGCGCGCGATGTCCCGCCGGTGCCGCATCTCGGCGCTGATGTAGGCGGCCTCGTTCCAGCCACCGTAGGTGAGCAGCACGAAGACCATGGCCAGCCCGAAGGTCGCCGGGCCGGGTGGTGCCACGCCTGTCAGGGCATCGGCGGGCGGCGCCGCCTGGCCGGCAAGGCCGGCGATCAGCCACAGGGCGGCGACGCCCAGCAGCAGCAGCCCCGCCACCTCGACCCCGGTCAGCCAGCTCTGCGCCGAAGTGCCCGTGCGCAGGCCACGCGCGTTGACCGCCCAGAGCACCAGGACGACGGCCGCGGCATAGAGCGCGGCGCCGACCGCCGGACCACCGGGCAGCGGCAGTGCCTGCTGCATGTAGTCGCCGAAGACGAAGGCCAGCAGCGCAATGGAGCCGGTCGTGATGACGGAAAAGCGTGCCCACGCGAACAGGAACCCCACCGAGCGGCCGTAGGCCCGGCACAGGAAGTGGTAGTCGCCGCCGGCGTGCGGCCAGGTGGTGGCCAGCTCGGCGTAGCAGAGGGCGCCGGCCAGCGAGATGACGCCGCCCAGCAGCCATGCGGCGAACATCCAGGACGGGGTGCCTGCCAGACTGGCCACCATCGAGGGCGCCTTGAAGATCCCGGCCCCGACCACCACGCCGACGATGAGCATGACCGCAGGGCGGATGCCGAGCACCGCGGCCGGTGCGGCAGGCCGTGCCGACGGCTGCCGTGGCGGCTCGCCGAACGAAGGATCCGGAGCGAAGTCCATGGAACTCCCCAACTGCGCCGCAGGTCGCGGCCGGGGCATCCTGCGTCGGTTCCGCCGCGTTCCGCTGTCGGACGGGATGCCGCGCCCTGTCGGCGGCCGTGAAGCCGGGCTGGAACCCTAGTCCCGGAGCGCCGTCTGCTGGCGCTCGACCTCGTGCCGTTTCATGCTGAGATAGGTGCTGCGGTCCATCTCGTGCAGCTGGCGGGGGTAGCGCTCGCTGCTGTCGAACCAGGCCTGCAGCCGCCGCTCGAGTTGCTGGGGCGCGGGAGCGCTGGCCGCCTGCAGGTAGGCATCGATGGCGAGGTAGTAGCGCATCGAGGTGCGCTCGATGGCGCCGCGCACGCCACGGATGTACTGCGGCTGGCCGTCGCGGTCGCGTCCCGTCACGGTGAAGCCGACCTTGTCCGCGCCCACGGTGCCGAGGTAGGCCTGCATCGCCATGCGGCCGCTGAACCCGAAGCCGTACGAGTAGTTCAGCCGCAGGAAGGTGCGTCCTCCCTCGATCGGCGTGGCCGACACCTGGATCCGGTAGTCGCGCGTGCCCACCGGCCCGTCGGCCGCCTGCAGCCGCGTCTCGAAGTAGTCGGGCTGCGACGCGGCGCTGCGCCAGCCGAACTGCAGCCGGTACGCCTGCTCGGGCGGCTGGTCGTACTTGCGCCCGATCCGCACCAGCAGCGCGGTGTCCCCGCCCGCGTTCTGCACGTGGCACGACTTGGTGTTGAACGGCAGGATGAGGATGTCGCACCAGTTGGCCGGCTCTCGCAGCGCAGCGCTGACCTTGGCAAACGGATGGTCGAGCACCGCGAACACGTCGCCGGTGAGCCGGTCCTGCTGCTCGACCGAATCGATGTGCAGCGCGTGGCCGTGGGCATTGGGCCGCAGCTGGTCGCGCAGTTGCGCATGGCTCGCGCGCAGCTCCGTCGCGTCGGCCCGGGACGCCGCCGGCGCGAGCAGGGCGGCCAGGCTCAGCAGGCCTGCGGCCAGCGCGTGGCGGCTGCGGATTGGAGAACAGGGGGGCGTGGATGGCATGGCTGGCTCCTCGTCCGTGCAGGTTGCGCGCGCCGCTGCCCGGGCGCTGTAGGACGCGCATGGCTTCGGCTGTGCGCCCTCGTTCGCGGGGGCCGCACGCCACTGGCGGCTTTCCTACACCCGGTCCAATGGTTGGCTGACGGCCCAGTTTCCCAGCTGCGCCGGAAGATGGCCGTCGACGCGTCCCAGCGGGGCGCCACGCCGACCAACGACACAAGGAGTACTCACATGGCTGCAGAAGACAAGGATCTGAACCGCGACCCCCTCACCGACGAACCCGGGGCGCATCCGGTCGGCACTGGCGTGGGCGCAGCCGGCGGCGCGATGGCCGGCGCGGCAGCCGGCACGATCGGCGGGCCGGTGGGCACGCTGGTGGGCGGCGTGATCGGTGCCGTGGTGGGCGGGCTGGCCGGCAAGGCGGCCGCCGAAGCGGTGAACCCCACGGCCGAGGAATCGCACTGGCGCGACAACTACACCCGCGAGCCGTACTACGAGCAGGGCCGCACCTTCGACGACTATGGCCCGGCCTACATGCACGGCGTGCGCGGCCGCATGCAGCATGACACCGACTGGGACGCCGCCGAGCCGCGCCTGGCCTCCGAATGGCAGGCCTCCCGCGCCAGCTCGGGCCTGGACTGGCAGCAGGCCCGTCCGGCCACGCGCGCCGCGTGGGATCGGGTGGAAACCCTGCGGACTGGCACCGGCACGGGCACTGCAGGCGGCACCGGCTTGACGGGCGGCATGGGTGCGACCGGCGGCTCGGGCGCGCTGGGCGGTGGCTCCGGAGCGATGGGCAGCGACACCGCCATGGTGCGCGCGAACGACCTGGCGGGCGGCAGCAGCGCCGGCAGCCTGGCCGGGGCGGCCGGCACCGACCTGGTGGGCTCCAGCATCGGCATGGACCAGGACATCGGCGGCCGCAGCAGTGCGGCCGGCATGGGCACCACGGGTCTGGAAAGCGGCCGCGGCATCGGCCGCGAGGCCGACGCGGGCTCCGGGATCACCGGCGGTACCGGGTCGACCGGCGGGCCGACCGGCTCCACCCTGGGCTCCGGCATGGGGGGCGGCACGGGCGCGGCACAGAACACCGGCGCCGCCGGACTGGCCGGCGCGGTGCAGAGCGCCGGCAACACCAGCGGCGACCGGGGCGACGTGGTCGACGCGCTGCAGGACCTGGTCGAGTGCTGCAAGGACGGCGAGTACGGTTTCCGCGAGAGCGCCGAACAGGCCAAGAGCCAGGACCTGAAGCAGACCTTTCTGCAGCGCGCGGACGACTGCCGCCGCGGAGCCGAGCAGTTGAACCAGGAGATCCGCGGGCTTGGCGGCTCGGTCGAGGATGCCGGCAGCGCGCTGGGCGCCATGCACCGCGGCTGGGTCTCGGTGAAGTCCAAGCTCACCACCTACGACGACAAGGCCGTGCTCGAGGAGTGCGAGCGCGGCGAGGACAACGCCCTGGCCCGCTACCGCAAGGCGCTGCAGCAGCCGCTGCCGCCGCAGGTCAAGCAGCTGGTCGAGCGGCAGTACCAGGGCGTGCAGCGCAACCACGACGAGATCAAGCGCCTGCGCAACGAATACCGGGCCCGGGGCAACGACGCCGGCAACGCGTCGCCGGCGGGCGGCAGCACGTCCACGGGCGGCGGCATGGGCACCACTGGCATGGCCGCGGGTGCCGGCGCCGGCCTGGGCCTGGCCGGCGGTTCGTCGATGGGCCAGAGCCAGAGCCAAAGCTCGGGCCTGGGCAGCGGCTCGGGCCAGGACACCGGCGCGGCCGGCTGGGTCGGCAGTGCGCAGAGCGCCGGCAACACCAGCGGCGACCGCACCGACGTGATCGACGCCCTCACCGACCTGGTGGAGTGCTGCAAGGACGGCGAGTACGGCTTTCGCGAGAGCGCCGAGCGCACGGACCGGCAGGATCTGAAGTCGCTGTTCCAGCAGCGCGCGGACGACTGCCGTCGGGGGGCCGACGAACTGAACCAGCAGATCCTCGGGCTGGGCGGCCAGGTCGAGACCGGCGGCAGCGCGATGGGTGCGGTGCACCGCGGCTGGGTGTCGGTGAAGTCGGCGCTCAGCACCCAGGACGACAAGGCGGTGCTGGAGGAATGCGAGCGTGGCGAAGACAACGCGCTGGCGCGCTACCGCAAGGCGCTCAAGCAGCCCCTGCCCGAGCAGATCAAGCAGGTGGTGGAGCGCCAGTACCAGGGCGTGCAGCGCAACCACGACCAGATCAAGATGCTGAGGGACCAGTTCCGCGCAGCCTCCTGAAGGCAGCGGGGCCCTACGCCCCGCGCCCTCGCCGCTGCCGGCGCCCTGCCGACGATGAGTGACGACGACCGCCCCTCCCCCGCCGAAGCGCTGAAGACCTACCGGGCCAAGCGCAGGTTCGATGCCACGCCCGAGCCGGCCGAAGGCGGCGTGCCCAACGAGCAGGCGCGGGCGTTCGTGATCCAGAAGCACTGGGCGACGCGGCTGCACTACGACTTCCGCCTCGAGCTGGAAGGCACGATGAAGAGCTGGGCCGTGCCCAAGGGCCCGAGCTTCGATCCGCACGACAAGCGGATGGCGATGCCGACCGAGGACCACCCGATCGCCTACAACCGCTTCGAGGGCGAGATCCCGAAAGGCAACTACGGGGCCGGCAAGGTCATCATCTGGGACAAGGGCACCTGGATCCCGCTGGAAGACCCGCACCGCGGCTGGCGTGAGGGCAAGCTCAAGTTCGAGCTGCGCGGCCACAAGCTGCAGGGCCACTGGACGCTGGTGCGGATGAAGGGCCGCGGCAATGGCCGCGAAGACCCCTGGCTGCTGATCAAGGAGAAGGACGACTTCGCCCGTCCGGCGGCGGACTACAGCGTCGTGGACGAGCGGCCGGAGAGCGTGGGCGCGCTCGAAGACCGGCCCGTGACCACGCTGCAACCGCACCCGGACAGCGCCGCGCTGCCGCCGGCCGCGGCCCCCGCGGCCTCCGCGGCCGCCTCGGGGCCGCCCGCAGGCGCCATCGCGGCCGACCTGCCGGCAGAACTGCAGCCGCAGCTGGCCACCCTCGCCGACGGCCCCCCTGCGCAGGCGCAGGACTGGCTGTACGAGATCAAGTTCGATGGCTACCGCATGCTCGCCCGCGCCGAAGGTGGCCAGGTGCAGCTGATCACCCGAAACGGCAACGACTGGACCAGCCGCATGCCCGAGCTGAAGGCGGCGCTGCAGGCCATGGCACTGCCCGACGGCTGGTACGACGGCGAGATCATCATGCCCGGGCGCAGCTCGCCCTCCGACTTCCAGGCCCTGCAAGGGGCGTTCGACACGGCCCGCACGGCCGACATCGTCTATTACCTGTTCGACCTGCCGTACTGCGCCGGCTACGACCTGCGCCAGGTCCCCCTGGAGGAGCGCCGGGCCGTCCTGCAGCGCATCGTGCAGCGCCAGCCGCAACCGAACGTGCGCTTCTCCGAGGTGTTCGAGGCGCGGCCACAGGACGTGGTCGCCTCGGCCTGCCAGCTCGGCCTGGAAGGCGTGATCGCCAAGCGCCGGGACGCGCCCTACGTGACCCGTCGTTCGGGCGACTGGCTCAAGCTCAAGTGCACGCAGCGCCAGGAGTTCGTGATCGGCGGCTTCACCGATCCGAAAGGATCGCGCACCGGCATCGGCTCCCTGTTGCTGGGCATCCACGACCAGGACGGCCGGCTGCAATACGCAGGCAACGTGGGGACCGGCTTCAACGAGCGCTCGCTCAAGGAGTTGCGCGAGCAGCTGGACGCGCTGGCCGCGCCACGCCCGCCGTTCGCCCCCACGCCCGGCCTGCCGCGCAACGCGCACTGGGTGCGCCCGGAGCTGCTGGCCGAGATCTCGTTCGGCGAATGGACGCGCGAGGGCCGCATCCGGCATTCCGTCTTCCACGGTCTGCGCGCCGACAAGCCGCCGCAGCGCATCACGCGCGAGGTGCCGCAGGCGCTGCCGGCCACCCGCGCGAAGGCCGCCGCGGCAAAGGCGCCTGCGTCGCGCCGCGGCGCGACGCAGGCGGCAACGACGGCATCGTCCGCCCCCGCCGTCGCGGCCCCCGCGGTTCCCCTGCCGTCCGCGCTGAAGGTCAGCCACCCCGAACGCGTGATCGATCCCGCCAGCGGCACCACCAAGATCGACCTGGTGCGCTACTACGCGCTGGTGGCGCCGCTGATGATGGCGCACGTGCAGGGCCGGCCGATCTCGCTGGTGCGCGCGCCCGACGGGGTCGGGGGCCAGCTGTTCTTCCAGAAGCACCTGGAGCGCTACAAGATGGCAGGCGTGGTGCAGCTCGATCCGTCGATCTTCCCCGGGCATCCAGCCATGCTCGAGATCGCCACGCCCGAGGGCCTGCTCTCCGCGGCCCAGATGAACGTCGTGGAGTTCCACACCTGGAACGCGCTCGCGAAGTCCAGCACCACGCCCGACCGGATGACCTTCGACCTCGATCCGGGCGACGGCGTCGAGTGGACGCAGATGCAGGAAGCCGCGCTGCTGGTTCAGGCCTTCCTCACCGAGCTCGGGCTGCCGGCCTGGCTCAAGACCAGTGGGGGCAAGGGGCTCCACGTGGTCGTGCCTCTGAAAGGCCCGTACGGCTGGGATCCCGTCAAGGACTTCTCGCAGGCCATCGTGCAGCACCTGGCCCGCACCATCCCCCAGAGGTTCGTGGCCAAGAGCGGGCCGAAGAACCGCGTCGGCCGCATCTTCATCGACTACCTGCGCAACGGCTTCGGCGCCACCACGGTGGCCGCCTGGTCGGCCCGGGCGCGTCCAGGCCTGGGCATCTCGGTGCCGGTGCGCTGGGACGAGCTGAAGGGCCTGCGCAGCGGTGCCCACTGGACGGTCTCGACCGTCCACGAGCGCCTCGGCGAGGGCAACGCGCCCTGGGAGGGCTATGCGGCGAGTGCCGTCTCGCCCAAGGCCGCCATGAAGCGGCTGGGCTTCGAGCCGGCCTGACGCGCATGTCGAACGACTGGCCCCAGACCCTCTGGATCGTGCGCCACGGGCAGAGCGCCGGCAACGTGGCGCGCGATGCGGCCGAAGCCGCCGGTCTGCCGCGGATCGACATCGCCGAGCGCGACATCGACGTGCCGCTGTCGGACCTCGGCCGCCTGCAGGCGCGCGCGCTGGGCGAGTGGTTCGGCGAGCTGCCGCCCGGCCGACGGCCCGAGGTGGTGCTGACCTCGCCCTACGTGCGGGCGCGCGAGACCACGCGCGCGCTGATGGAGGCCGCGGGCCTCGACCCCCGCAGCGTGCGCGTGCGCACCGACGAGCGCCTGCGCGAGAAGGAGTTCGGCATCCTGGACCGGCTCACCGTGTTCGGCATCCGCCAGCACCATCCGGAGCTGGCCGCGCAGCGCGCCCACGTGGGCAAGTTCTATTTCCGCCCGCCCGGCGGGGAAAGCTGGTGCGACGTGATCCTGCGGCTGCGCAGCGTCGTCGAGATGGTCACGCGCGAGCACGCCGGCCAGCGCGTGCTGATCGTGGCCCACCAGGTCATCGTCAATTGCATGCGCTACCTGATCGAATGCCTGGAGGAGCACGAGATCCTGGAGCTGGACCGGCGCGGCGACGTGCCCAACTGCGGCGTGACCTCGTACGAGCTCGACCCCGCGCGCAACCAGCTGCAGGTCGACCTGGTGAACTTCGTCGCGCCGCTGCGTGAAGCCGGCGCGCCCGTCACCGTCGAGCCGGACGCCCCGGTCGCGGCTAAGCCCTGAGATGGACGCGACGGCCATGCCAAAGCGGATCGATGCGCAGGCGCTGCGCGACTGGGCACTGCCGGCGCTGTCCGACGACGCGGACAAGGAGGCCCGCGGCCGCGTCCTCGTGATCGCCGGCAGCCGGGAAGTGCCGGGCGCGGCCGTGCTCGCGGGCACCGCCGCCCTGCGCACCGGCGCCGGCAAGCTGGCCATCGCGACCGGCGCCTCGGTGGCCGCGCAGATGGCGTTCGCCATGCCCGAGGCCCGCGTGATCGCGCTGCCCGAGACCGCGCAGGGCGGCTTCGCGCCGGCCGGCGTGGAGCTGCTCGAGCGCCCCCTGCGCCACGCGGGTTGCGTGCTGGTCGGTCCCGGACTGATGGACCCCGAAGGCACGCGCCGCTTCATGGCCGCGCTGCTGCCGGCGCTCCGGGGCAGGGCCGCCGTCCTGGATGCACTGGCCATGGAGGCGGCGCCGGAGGTGGGCCGCTTCGAGGAACCGCTGCTGCTCACGCCACACGCTGGCGAGATGGCCCACCTCACGGGCGCGAGCAAGGACGCCGTGCTGGCCGACCCGGTGGCTGCGGCCACCGACGCGGCGCGGCGCTGGAACGCCGTCGTCGCGGTCAAGGGCCCCCGGACCGTGATCGCCGCGCCGGACGGGCGGCTGTGGCTACACGAGGGGGGCAACCGGGGGTTGGCGACGTCGGGCTCCGGCGACACGCTGGCCGGTGCCATTGCCGGGCTGTGCGCCCGCGGCGCGACGCTCGAGCAGGCCTGCGCCTGGGGCGTGCTGCTGCATGCCCAGGCGGGCGACCGGCTGGCCGAACGGCTGGGGCCGGTGGGCTATCTGGCGCGCGAGATCCCGCAGGAGATGCTGGCCGTGCTGCGCACGCTGGAAGCCTGAACGGCCGCGCTCAGGTCTCCTCGGCCGGCGCTCATGGAAGCAGCCGCAGCCATTCGCCGGGCGCACGCCGCAGCACCTCAACCCTCGCCCGTCGCCAGCGCCTGCGGCCCGGGCCTTTGTCCATGCAGTCCCGGCGTGGGCTGCTGGGCACGATGGTGGACCTGCCCGGCCGGCGCTCCTGAACACCTCTCGTGAGCCGCCTGGCGTCCGTCAAAGCCGCGGGCGCGCCCCTGGCGTTCACCGGAAGCGCGGGTCGTACGGCGCGCGGTCGTGGCGGTTCAGGACGCCGTCGCGGTCGGCGTCGCTCCGGGGCCCGTACGCGGCCACACGGCGGTCGTCGTGCCGGTCATGGCGGTTCGGAATGCCATCATGGTCGATGTCGCCCCACGGGCCGCGCTCGTGGTTGCGCCGCTCGGGTCCGCGCGCGTCGCGCGGCTGCACGAACACCGGCACCGGCGCCAGGTCGGCGCGCGCGGGTCGGCCGTGCACCGCCACGGGCTGCACCTGGCGCACGGGCGTGCCCACCGTCACGGAGATGAAGCCGTGCGACACGCCCTCGGCGCGTGCGCCCGGGGCAGCGGCGAGGGTGCCGAGCGCGATGGCAGCAGCGAGGGCAGTCTTGGCGGAGAAGATGCTGTGCATGGAAGACTCCTGGTGTGAGGCTCCATGGTGTGGCGAGGTGGGTGAACCGTCGATGAAGGCGCACGCCAGTCCCGCGTCCGCCGTGCAAAGTTCGCGTGAACGCCCGCATGCCAGTGACGCGGCCGTCGGCTCTCCGGCGGCACGACGTGCGTCGCACCCGCGCAAGCGCCTGGCTAACGGTCAGCGTCTGGACGGTTTCCGGCGGCCGACGCAGGCAGGCCGACGATGCGATCGAAGGCCCATGTGAACGCCATGGCGTAGACGAAGAAGAACGCGAGGAGCCCCAGGTTGGCGGCGAGGGCGGCCTTCCACGAAATCTCCAGCCAGAGCGACATGACCGGGATCAGGATGATCGCCAGCCCACCCTCGAAGCCCAGGCCGTGTGCCAGCCGTCTGGCGAACGATCGGCCGCGCACCACCTGTCGCGACTCCCAGCGCTCGAAGATCCAGTTGAAGGCGTAGTTCCACATCAGCGCGATCGTGGACAGCACGACGGCCAGTCCGAGGGTGGACGTCTGCGACTTGTCGAACGCGAGGCTGAGCACCGGGCCGACCACGGCGATGGCGATCAGTTCGTAGAGGGCGGCCTGGAGAACGCGGCGGCTTGTCGGTGTCATGGGCAGGAGGAAGTTGCGCCGGGCCGTCCCGGACATTCTTTCCCGCGACGGGGGAGGTCGTTCCTCCTCGCCCCTCCGCGTGCCGTGTGCCGCATGGGGAGCGTTGGCGGATTGTAGGGGCCGCCCTGCTCCGGCGAGGGGCGTTCTCGTGAGACGGATCCGGTCGGTGCGGTGCTTGAGCCGCCATCAATGATGCGGAGTGACAAAGGCGAAAATCCGCAGCCCCGCCGCGTATAGAAGCAGACCCGCCCCAAGAACACAGCAAGCAAACAGTCTGTTCTTCGCGCGCCATGCGCGGGAAAGCGATCTGTCAGACCGCGCGCAGCCGCTTTGCCACCACCTGGTTGCCATACTCCCGTCCCTCGAGGGCATAGGTGCTTGCCCCCATCACGGCGTAGCCCATTGCGGCATAGAAGGCCAGCGCCCGCGCGTTGCCTTCCCACACGGACAACCAGAGGACGGGTGTGTTCCCCTCCTGCGCCATCTCTTCAGCTCTGCGCAGCAGCGAAGAGCCCACCCCACACCGCTGCGATCGCGGCTGGACGTAGAGGCGCACCAACTCGCAGCCAGTGAGTCCCGGCACGGGTGCCTGGCGCCGGATCTCCAGCTCCGCAAAGCCGACCAGGCCCGCGTGAGCCTCAGCCAGGATGAACCTCCGACGGGGGTCGGAAAGCCGGGCAAGGAACGCCCGCTCGGAGTACTCGTGAAACGCCTCTCGTGCGAGATCGCTTCTCACGCCCTCTGTGGCATACGTGTCCAGGAAGACATGCACCGACAAGGCGGCAATCTTCACCGCGTCGGCGTGTTCGCCTGGACGAAAGCTGACTGGTTGCAAGCGCATGTTCGAAGGTGCGGTCTCGCTGCTGGTTCACTCTCTCAGTTCTGGCTGGCGTTCTTCGGGAGATCGTCATTCACGTCGAGCCATGGAACGCGGCTCGCGTAGGAGGCGTGCTCGTTCGGCTCCTGGTCCAGCGGATCGGAAAACAGCGCCCTCGCAACATGCATCTCGCCGGGCCAGCGCACTGACTGGAAGAGCATCGGGCTTCCGCATACCGCGCAGAAGCCGCGCTTTGCGCCCGCACTCGACTCATACCAGGTGAGGCTCTCGGCGCCAGCCTCGAGGAAGAACTGCTCGCTGGGGAACCCGGCCCAGGTGACGAGTGGTGCGCCATGAGCGCGGCGGCAGTCTTCGCAATGGCAGTGCGAGACCCACTTGGAGGGAAACGCTGCGCAGAAGCGGACGGCGCCACATCGACACGATCCGCGAGCGATGGGGGTGGTCATTGCGCGCCCTAGCGTGGAAATGGGCGGCGGACTGTCGGCCGGCGAGAGCTGGCCCAAAGAACGTGTCGGTCGACTGCCATGTGAGGGCTCAGCGCCAGCGGATGCGGACCCTTTGCTATGCGGGACATCTGCTTGCCTCTAGGAAAGCCAACGACACTTTGCCCTTGTAGCGAGCCTTCAACTCGGTCTCGAACTGAATGGCCTTTGCGGGTGGCGTACCGTGACACACGTGCATCTGCACCTCGCTCGGGTTCAGCCTGACCGTCTCGTCTACGGCTGGCGTAGCCAGCCGGGATTTCACTTCACCTACCTCGTATTGCTCAGGAAGGACGCGCACCGTCAGAACGTCCTGGGAGCAGGCGGAGAGCGCAACTCCTAGCGCGACGAGGTACGCCGCACGATTGATCTTCATGTGAGTCCTAACGTCTGAGTTGACCGGCGCACTGCCGGTGCATGTCGGTGTCGAACGACAGGTTAAGCATCATGCGCACCTTCCGGCAGCGGAACCAACGAGAACACACCACGCCAGGAGTACCGCGCCGGAACGCTGGTCGGACGTGACTCAGGCGACCAAGCACGGGCGTTGGGCTGGGTGAAGACCTGCGGATCAACGCGGCCGCCGAGCGCCAGAAGACGATGTGCAACGGAGAGCCGACGCCATGTGAACCGCGGCCGCATCCACCGGGGGTAATCGCCGTTCATGCACTTGCGCTCCGCGACGATCAAGCGACGAAGGTACCGGGCGAGTTCGTCAGCGTTGAGGGCGCGCCACGGCGAACCCAATACCTGCTCCGGCGACAGTGACCGGACCAAAGATCGCCCGACGCTCTTCATGAGGCCCAACGTCATGTAGACCGCAAGGATCACTCTGGTCTCCCGCACGTGCGGAATGACGTGGCGCGTCCAGCGCGCGTAAGTTCTTGGCGCCCGTGCATCTTCGTCGTCCGCCCTTTCCAACCAGCTCTTCGAACCGTGGCCTGTGATCCCTCCGCAAGAGAGCTGGGGACCTCTTGGATCAAACTGCCGGATCACCAATCCGGCAAGTGCTTGTCCTCGGTCAGGCAGTCTGCCAGCAAGCAGGCGAGTGGGCAAGGATTGCGATTTCGATGGAGACGATACCGGGAAGTGCCGTGCGCCCAGCTGGCCTGGATGGCCGATCTTCAGCGCTCTTCGCAGCGCCGCGCAGTCCGAGATCCTGCAGCGAGCTTGGCAACAAGGCATCCAGCGGGCGTTGGACCGAAGTGCCTACGTCCGCGCGATGTTCGAGACCGGCCACGATGCCGCCAACCGCGCGGCCTTCCGCGCAGAGCCGCCCGTCGCGCCGGATCTGGTTGGCCTGGCGCTGCACGGTCCGAAAGAGGACGTCGACAAGGCCACCAAGGGCGCTCGCCTGCATCCCTGACGAGCTGGGCTCCGCCGGTTCCGTTCGGGCGGCAACTGCACGACCTACCAGCGGTTCTCTCTGGTCCGGCTTCCCGGATCACCAGGAGATCAGCGGCGCGCGGTGCAGCCACGCATCTCCCTGACCCTGGTTCACCACGAACTTCGCGACGTCGGCTCTCGCGATGGTCCCTCCGTGGAACCCGGTGAGATCCGTGAGAGCCCGGACAACTTCCTTGGCGGGCTTGTCGTTCAGCACGGCAGGACGCACGAGCACCCAGTCCAAGCCGCTGTGCATGACGATGGCTTCCTGCCGGTTCTTGTCGGCATAGACGCGCCGCAATAGCGCGGGAAAGATCAGCCTGTCGAAGACGAACCCGCCATGCCCCGCGCTGTCGCCTGCGCCGATGCCGGTGACGCAAACGAGCCGCCGTACTCCGGCCGCCGTCATCGCGCGAACCAGGGCACTCGTCGCGACCGAAAGCGAAGTGACCGCGCGAAAAGGACTCGCGGGCGTGCCCAAGGCACTGAAGACGGCGTCGATCCCTTGGAGCGCCATGCGCAAGGCCCCTTCATCCCGGGCGTCCCCCACGATGATCTCGGCTCCCTGCAGGCCCCTGGCCTTGTCGGGTGAACGAACCAACGCGCGAACTTCATGCCCGCGTGCAAGGGCTTCCTGGACGATCAGCCGCCCCGTGCCGCCAGTGGCGCCGAGAACCAGGACCTTCTGGCGCGCGCGCGCGGTCTGTGCAGTGTGGAGCGCGTTCATCCAGCGACCCCTTGCAGCTTGCCCTGCGCCAGCAGTTCGCGGGTGCGCTGGAGCGTGGACAGCAGCGCGCTCCTGTAGCCCTTGTCGCCGTCCATCCAGGCCTGCTCGACCTGCTCTTCGGCTCCGCCGGGAACCTTGCCACGCAGGCCCAGATACCCATAGAAGCGAAGCTGCAGCTGGCCCGTGGAGTCTTCGAACAGCTCATTGACGATCGCTCCTTCCCGTGGGCCTGTGGCCTGGAAGAACGTGACCTTGCTCCCCGCCTCGAATGTGATGATCTCGCGCAGGTCGGCGCCGGCGATCGTCGCTTCCCGCACGATGTGCGTGGCGCTTTCTTCGACGACGTCGCAACGGATGCAGAGGTTCGGGGGCAGGAACTGACGGGCGTCGCGAGCCTTGAGAACGAGGCCCGCCCAGGCCTGCGAGCGGGTGAGCGCCGGCTCCCCTTCGGGATTGACCGGAACGGTCGCGGTGGAATAGATCATGGTGTCGTCCGTATCTGAAGCTTGGTTCCTCGCCCGTGCTCAGGCGGACGCCGCGATGTCCGCAGCGAAGTTGCGGTAGGAGCGCAGCGGCCGGCCCAGAAGCGCCGTCAGGCGTTCGAGGTCGCCGGTTTCCGGCACCATCCCTTCGGTGAGGAACCGTTCGCTCATGAGGCGCATGTCGTAGGCCATCCAGGGCGGCATGAACTGCAACAGGTTCTTCTCGAAGCCCGCCGTGTCGTCGCCGCCATAGACGATGGGCCGGCCCAGGGCGTCCGACCAGATGGCGGCGACCTGGACGCCTGTCAGGGTGTCCGGGCCCACCAGGTTCATGCGCTCCAGCGGCAGCAACTCCGGAGCGCGGTCGCGGCGGAGCAGCTCGAGGGCCGCGATCTCGCCGATGTCCCGCGCGTCAATCATCGCCAAGCCCTTGGCGCCGATCGGCATCGGGTAGACCCCGTACCCCAGGACGACGTCCTTGACGGTGTGGTCGTTGTCCATGAAGTAGGCCGGACGCAGGATGGTGGCGCTGAAGCCCATCTGCTCGAGCATCCGTTCCACGCCGTATTTGCCGGCGAAGTGCGGCACGTTCAGGTAGCGGTCGCTGTGAATGACCGAGAGGTACACGACGCGCTGGATGCCGGCCTCACGGGCCAGGTTGAGCGTCATGAGGGCCTGGGTGAACTCGTCCGGCACCACGCCGTTGAGCAGGAACAGCGTCGACACGCCATGAAGCGCGCGGCGCAGCGCCGGGACGTCCAGCAGGTCGCCCTGGACGACCTCGACGCTGGTGGGAAACGCGGCCTTGGACACGTCGCGGACCAGGGCACGGACGGCACCCCCATGGTTGACGAGTTGCTGAACGACTTGGCGGCCTACGTTGCCGGTGGCGCCGGTGATCAGGATGGTCATGATTTGCTTTCGGGTTGGTTGCAGGAGCCCGTAGGATCCTTGTTCCAACAGCGGCGCGATAGACCTTATATTTGGACGGATCGTCTCACCAGCGGAACAAAAATGGACCTCTTGGCGCTTGCTGACTTCAATCTCGTCGCCCGGCACGGCGGCTTCGGCAAGGCGTCACGCGAGGCAGGGCGCCCCAAGGCGACGCTGTCGCGCCGGGTGTCCGACCTGGAGGCCAGCCTCAACCTGCGCCTGCTCGAACGGGGAGTCCGCACCTTGAAGCTGACCGAAGAGGGGCGTGCACTGTTCGAGAGGTCTGCCGTCCTGCTCGCCCAACTGGACGAAACGGCGGCGGCCATTGCTTCCGGCGCGGCGACGCCCCGAGGCCGGTTGATGGTCAGTGCGCCGCTGCTGTTTTCGCAGGTCGCAATGGGGAAGCTGGCCGCGCAGTTCGCCCTGAAGCACCCCCAGGTGCGGCTCCAAGTGACGACCGAGGATCGGCCCGTCGACATGGTGGAAGAAGGGTACGACCTGGTCATCCGCGTCAATCCGGACCCGGACGAGAACCTGGTGGGACGCACCTTCCTGAGGGACCGGCTGGTCGTGGTGGCAAGCCCGTCTCTGGGCCGCACTGCGGACAACTCGCCTGTGCCGGTGGTGGTCAGGGGCGGTGGAGACGGCGATCAGGCGTCTTCATGGGAACTGTCCGGCGCGGAGGGGCAGACGCACATGGCGGTGCAGCCCGTCTTGCGTTTGTCATCGCTCTTCATGATCCGGGATGCCGTTCGGGCCGGCGCCGGCGCCGCACGCCTGCCGATCTCCCTGGTGGCCCGCGATCTGGGCGCCGGCACCTTGGTGCGCTGGGGCGATGTGCGCGGCCCGGAGATCGCACTGTGGGCCTTGTACCCCTCGCGCAGGCTGCTCAGCGCCCGCGTGTCAGCGTTCCTGGACTTGCTGAAGGAGGCCTTCCCGCAGGGCACACCCGAGGAATTGGCTTCCTACGCAGATTGACCAGCGAGCGGGCCCCGCCTGGCCAAGTCCATGCTCACGCCGCGATGTGCTGCGAGCCACCTGCCACCTTCCCGCGCGCAAACTGCGACGGAGACTGCCCGACGTGCCGCGTGAACGCCACGCTGAAAGTGCTGGCAGATCCATAGCCCACGCGAGCCGCGATCTCCGCGACGGCAGCGGCCCGGTGGCTCAGGAGATCCTTGGCGAGCGCCATGCGCCACGCCAGCAGGTATTCCATCGGAGCCATGCCGACCCTGGCCTGGAAGCGCGCGAAAAATGACGAGCGGGACAGCGCTGCTTCCTTCGCCATGGCGGCCACCGTCCAGGGGCGGGTCGGGTCTGCATGCAGGGCGCGGATCGCCGTCGACAGCCGGGGGTCAGCCAGCCCCTGCGCCAGTCCGGGCCAGACAGTCGCCTGTTCGCCAGGCGACCGCAGCGCCTCGATGAGCAGCACCTCGAGCAGGCGCTCGAGCACGACATCGCGCGCGGGCCGCCTCGCGCGCGACTCCTCGCCCAGCAGTTGAACCAGCGCCGACAGCCGGGGCGCGTCACGCACGTGGATCAGGCGCGGCAGCAGCGACACCAGCAGCCCGGCGTTGGGTGATGCGAAGGTGCAGTGCCCGGCCAGGATGCGCAGGTCGGCCTCGCCCTTCCGCGCGCCGATCCGGAAGAGGCCTTCCGCGACGGCCACCGGGGTGGACAGGACGTCCTCGGGCGGCGGCTCGGCGCTCGTCATGCAAACCGCGTGCGCGGCAGGCACCAGCACGAAGTCGCCGGCTTGGAGCGCCACGGGCGCCTGGTCGTCCAGGGCGATGTGGCAACTGCCTTCCAGGACCGCGCAATAGAAAGGCTCCCCGCCATCGGAGCGCCGGATGCGCCACTGTCCGGCGCCGGACACTTGCTTGGAGAAGCGGGCGGCGGGCCGGAGCAGCGCCACCACATCGGCAAGAGGATCGACCATCCTTGGACGCTCGCTAAAGAAATCTGTACGACCCAGTGTAGCCAGTCCGGGCGCCCGTCCTTAACCTCAGGGCTCCAACACCAAGGACCCCCATGAAAACCGTTCTGATCACCGGCTGCTCCTCCGGTTTCGGCCTGGCCACCGCCCAGCTTTTCCTCGACCGCGGCTGGAACGTCATCGCCACCATGCGCTCGCCGCGTCCCGACGTGCTGCCGCCGGAACCGCGCTTGCGTGTCCTTCAATTGGACGTCACCGATGCCGCCAGCATTGCCGCAGCCGTCGCGGCGGCAGGTCCCGTCGACGTGCTGGTCAACAACGCCGGCTTCGGCGCCCCCGCGCCCGTCGAACTCACTTCGGCCGACAGCGTCCGCGCCCTCTTCGACACCAACACCTTCGGCACGATCGCCGTGACGCAGGCCGTGCTGCCGGGCATGCGGCAGCGAGGTTCGGGCGTGATCGTCAACGTCACCTCGAGCGCCACCTACAAGCCGCTGCCGCTGGTGGGCGTTTACCGTGGGGCCAAGGCAGCCGTGAACGCCCTGTCCGAATCGCTGGCCGGCGAGGTCGCTCCGTTCGGCATCCGCGTGCACCTGGTGCTGCCGGGCTCCTCCGGGGAAACGCAGTTCCGGGCCACCGCGGCCAAGCGCTTGGAGGGGCCCGGCGATGCGGTGTACGGCGACTTCATCCGCGACACGCTCGCGCGCATGCAGGCCATGACGGGGCCGGGCACCCGTGCCGCGGATGTCGCCGAGGCGGTCTGGCGGGCGGCGAACGACGCCTCCGCACCGATGCGAATTCCAGCGGGGGCCGATGCTCTTGCGTGGGCGGAGGAAGCGGAAGTGGGGGCACGGTAGGACGCGTTGGCACCACCTGCGCGGGAGGCGCTGACCTCGCTGCAACGGGAACAGATGGCTGCTCCTGGCCGCAAGCGGGCACGAAGCGGACCGGACGCGTCGCGCCAATGCCTCGCCCCCCGGCGTGCCGCGGACAATGGGGTCATGGCCAACGCCGACCCGCAGTCCCTTCAGATTCACCCTGACGCCGCCGACCCCCTGCTGGCGCAGCAGCAGACGCTGTTCAACCGCCTGCTGCAGGACGTCGCCCTGTGGCGTGCAGCGCTCGCCGAGTGGAAGGACCGGATCGAGCGCTGGCACCAGGCCGTCGGCCCTGTCCAGCGGGAACTGCATGCCGCATGGCGGCAGTGGGTGTTCGCCCTCGACCACGCGAGCCTGCAGCCGGGGCTGTCGCGCGGCGAACGCAGGCAGCTGGACGAGTTGATCCTCGAAGCCGTCACCCCCCTGCTGGAAGCGGATGACGACCCTGAGATGGAAGCCGTCGCGCGCCGGCACGCCGACGACAAGCCATCTGCCTCGTCCGCGCAAGAGGATGCGACGCAGAGCGGCCCAGCAGGCCTGGACGACCCCGCGGAGGACTGGGAGCGGCAGGCCGCTGCGGCCGCTGCCCAGCGCGCGCAATGGGCGGCGAAGCGCCGCGCGGCGAGTGCATCCAAGCGACGCATCCAGCAGGAGCAGGAGGTGTCCCAGTCCGTGCGCGATGTGTACCGCCGGGTCGCGAGCGTGCTGCACCCCGACCGCGAGCGCGAGGCGCAGCAGCGCGAGCGCAAGACGGCGCTCATGCAGCAGGCCAACCAGGCCTACGCGAAGCAGGACCTGCTGGCCCTGCTGGAGTTGCAGCTGCAGGCGGAGCAGATGGATGCAGCACACCGGGCCACCGCAGATCGCCGGCGCCTGCAGCACCACGTCGCCGTGCTGCAGGCGCAGTTGGCGGACCTGCAGTCCGAGACACGTCGCCTGGAGGCCGGCTTCCGCGAAGCGGCCGGGTTGCCGGCCGGCGCGGGACTGCAGCCGCGCAAGGCCGACCGGGTGATCTCTGCCGAGGCTCAGCGCATGCGCAACGATCTGGTGTTGCTGCGCCGCCAGCCCCAGACGGTGCTCGACGTGGAAGCCGTGAAAGGCTGGCTGCGGGCCCAGCGCAGGCCTTGATAATCCTGCGGCGGGCCATAGGTCGGTGCGTTGCGCCAACAGCGCGCCTGCCCGGGTGCCCCGGGATTCCGGCAGACCGCCGGCCACCCACGATCGATGTCCCAGACTTCCGCGTCCCCCGAGCCCTCCGCATCCCTCGACCCCACACGGCTTCTGGCCCACCCCAACTGGGTGGTCTACGACCAGGTGGCCCTCCTGGCCCGAAGCGTCGCCCGGTCCGGCGACGTTCCGCCCCTCTTGCGCTCCAGCTTGCGCGGGCTGTGGCGCACCCCGCCGACACCTGAACTGGAACGGCAGATCGATGCGGCCGTCGCGGACGCCGGCTTCTGCGCCGAGTTCGTGCGCAACGGCGGCGAGCTTCGCGTCGCGCATTGCCTGACGATGCTCCATGCCCTGGCCGCATGGGAGGCGACGGCGCGGCCCGACGAGCTGCTGAGCCGGCTCGCGCACGGCGGTGAAGCGCTGGAAGCGGCGCTGGCTGGCGGCGACGTCTTGCCGCCCCGGCGCTGGAAACCCGAGGAGCGCGCCGAACGCCTGCGGCAATTGCAGGGCGACGCGCCAGTGTCGGGCAAGGAAGAACGCAAGCAGCAGCGGTTGGCCGAGGAACGCGAAGCGCGGCGCCTCAAGGACGAACGCGCCCAGCAACTGCAGGAGGCCGAAGAAGCCCGCCTTGCGCAGACCGCCATCGGGTTGCAGGCCTGGCTGCGCGACCAGGGGGTGGGCGCGGACCGGTTCGACCCCGCCACCTTCGACCAATTGCAGTCCGGCCAGCTCCTGCGCGATTTCAAGGACGTGCACGGCGTGCCGCCGTCGCCGACCGCGCTGCGCAGGATCTTCGAGCTGGCACCGGCCGTGCACGAGCAGCTTGCCGCGCACCAGCTGGAGCTGGAACGCCGCGCCCGTGAGCGCAAGCTGGCGCAACACCGCTGGGAGCAGAGCCTCATCGGCTACGACCAGGCACTCGAGCTGCTCGGCGTGGCGAAGGCGGAGCTCGACGCGTGGACAGCGCTGCAACGTGTGCCGGTGGCCCTCCACCGGACCCTGCGCAAGGGTGGGCAGGAGAGCGTGCAGATGCTGTTCGATCCCGCCGTGCTGGGAACGATCGCCGAGGAGCAGATCGCCCAATGGCGGGCATCCGACCTGCAGACCCTGCCGCCGGAGGACCGGGCCGCCCGGGCGCGCAGCGTCGCCAGGATCCAGGCGCGCCGGCGCCTGGCGGCTGCCCTCGAGGCGACGACGGCGGCGCATCGCTGCGAGGTGCGGCACCAGGACGACGGCACCCTCGTCTTCACCCAGACCGCCACCGTGCCGGTCTCGTGGGCGGTGTCGCCAGGCGAGGTCCAGACATGGTCGGCGGTCGTCCTGCTGCAGGCCGCCCTGCCGCTTCCCAAGAATCCCGGGGAGGTCGGCAACCTGTCCGCCCGGGTCGGCGCGTGCTTCGCGCCGGACAAGCTCACCGGCATCGGCCAGGCGATCTCCGAGGCGCTGGCGGACCTGGTTGCCGAGTACGGCAATGCCCTGTCGCAGGTGCAGCGCACGGAACTGCTGGCCGGCCTTCGGCTCGCGCTGGAGAAGGGCCTGCGCCAGCAGGAGCTGCGCGACGGCGTGAAGGACACGCTGATCGCCTCGGTGGCTCCGCTGCTGCGGCGCATCGAGGAAGAGCGCGCGCAGGAGCTCGTCCGCCTGAAGGACTACCCGCAAGCCTTCCCCCTGGCGCGCACCCTCGGGCGCACGATCCACTTCCGGCTCGGGCCCACCAACTCGGGCAAGACGCACGATGCGCTCGAGGCGCTGAAGGACGCGTCATCCGGTGTCTACCTGGCGCCCCTGCGACTGCTGGCGATGGAGATCCGCGACCGTCTGGCCGCGCAGGGCATCCCCTGCAACCTGCTCACGGGCGAGGAGCACGACCTTATGCCGGGCGCGCGCCACACGGCGTGCACGGTGGAGATGATGAACCCGCAGCAGGAGGTGGAGGTCGCCGTGATCGACGAGATCCAGATGCTGCAGGACCCCGGCCGCGGCTGGGCCTGGACGTCCGCGCTCGTCGGTGCGCCCGCGCGGGACGTGTACGTGTGCGGCGCGGACACGGTCCACCAGCGTTGCGTCGAGGTTCTCGACGCGATCGGCGAGCGGCACGAGACACGGATCCTGGAGCGCAAGACCCCGCTCGTGGTGGAAGACGCTCCGTTGGCCGCACGTCGCGGGCGCAGGCAGGCCGACGCCGGCCTGAAGCCGGGCGATGCCCTGATCGCCTTCTCCCGCAAGGACGTGCTGACCCTGAGCGCCCGCTACCGCTCGCAAGGGCTGTCCGTCGCCACGATCTACGGCGCGCTGGCGCCCGAAGTGCGGCGCGCGGAATCGGAGCGCTTCGCGAATGGCGAGGCCGACGTGGTGGTGGCCACCGACGCCATCGGGATGGGCCTGAACCTGCCGGTGCGGCGGGTCGTGTTTTCCACCGTGCACAAGTTCGACGGCGTGGAGACCCGCCTGCTGCATGCGGCGGAAGTGCAGCAGATCGCCGGCCGTGCAGGCCGGTTCGGCCTGCACGACGAAGGCCGGGTCACGGCGCTGGACCGCGAAGACCTGGCCTACGTCCGCCGCATGGTCGCGCAGCCCCAGCCCCGGATGCCGTCGGCGCTGGCCATTGCGCCGAGCCCGTGGCACGTGGAATCGCTGGCGCAGCTGCTGGGGACGCAGCAGATCGCGCCCATCCTGTCGTACTTCGCGACGCGCATCGCGGCCAAGGGGTCCCTGTTCGAGACGGCCGCCCTGGAAGACCAGATCGGCCTGGCCCGCGTCGTCGACCGCATGGCGGGCAAGCTGTCGCTGGCCGACAAGTTCACCTTCAGCTGCGCGCCGATCGCGCACGACAAGCCGAACGAACTCGCCTACTTCGAAACCTGCCTGCTCGCCTTCGTGAAGGGACGCACGCTCCTGCTGCCGCGCCTGGACGGCTGGCTGCAGGAGCGGCAGCCCGGATTTCTGGAGGAAGCGGAGTTCCTGAGCAAGGATGTGAGCCTCTACGCGTGGCTCTCGTACAAGTTTCCAGACGTCTACTGCGACGGGGAGGCGGTGCCCGATCTGCGCGCGCATCTGGGCCGGTACATCGAACGCGAGCTGGTCCGGCAGAACGGCTTCGGGAAGACGGCCAAGGAGAGTTTCCAGAGCCGGCGGTGGTGACGGGCGCTGGCTGCCGGGCCGCGGGACATCAGAAGGAACCGAGCGATCCTCCAGGCCGCTGGCGAGATCGGCCAGGCGGTGTCACCGCCCGAGCCGATCGGGGCGTCCGAGCACCGGCACGCCCCGCAGCGAAACCTCGGGGCAGCCTTGGTCGAAGGGCACGGACTTCACTTCTGTGCGGACCCAAAAGTGAACGTGAGTACCAAGCTCTCCTCCTTGCTTGGCCTTTTGCGCTGCTGCTTCGGCGCGGCTCCAGCCACATCCCGGATTCGGTCCCACTGACGCCTGCTCAGCCGACCTGGGCGTTTGGGCTTCTTGGAGTTGTTGACGATGCTGAGCGCCGTCAGGTGGAGGGTCCAGGCCTTGATGTCGTACGCTGAGGCGGCCGCGTTGTTACTGTTACCGCGCCGGTCGCGCTCGAGCTCATCCAATACGCCGTCTGGGGTCTCCCAGTACAGCAGGTGACGCTTGTCCAGTGCGCGGTTGTAGGCAATCAGATGCTCGACCAACTTCTTCTCAAGTTCGAACACCGTCTCGGCTGCAAATAGCTTGGCGGTGCGCTTCTTCGCCTTCGAGCGAGACCGATTGCGGCGGTCGTAGGCTCCGGCGTCTGTTGCCTGGTCAGCCTGTGCGTGCCCCAAGCTTCCCTCGACCGTCGGCTTCCAATAGGGCCTATTTGGGGGCGCCTTCTTGATGTCGATGCGGCAGCGCTGCAAGGCCCCGGGGCCACTTTTCGAGGCACCTGGGCCACCGTCAACGTACACGAACGCGGAAACGCTGTTCTCATCCTCAGGAAACGTAGTCGGGTCGTTGATTCCGAGCCGCTCCAGGTGCCGCTTCTTCGATGTCATTGCGCAGAAGAGCGCGAGTCGGTAGCCCTCCTTCCAACTTTCCTCTCCGACGTAGACCTTCCATCCAATCGCCTTCTTGCTCTCTCGGTCGAAGACCACCATCGCGGTCGCCTTGCCGACGTTGATGGTTCGGCCTTCGACCGTCCAGCGGCAGACCAGCTCCTTGTTGAACGGCGTGCGGTCGATGTCGTAGACCTCCCCCACCCCACCTGAGATGTCTGTGTCGTAGCCGCGGCGCGGCTGCATCTCCTTTCCGTCCTTGTCACCTCCTTTCACTGTGGGTCAGACCAAGCAGGTCTGCCCGAAGTGCGGTCAGCGCGACTCCCACATGCCGCGCGCGAACTACAAGCAGTGGCGCTGCCGCGGCTGGCCTGTACCAGACAAACCACCGCAAGGGCAAGTCGTGGCACACGGTGGCAAACGCCCAGGGTGTCACCACTCGCGAGTACGTCGCCAAGTAGCCTCTCTGCCCAGAATGAGCCGGGCGCCGGCGGATACGCCTGCGCTTCTCCGCTCGCCAGACGCGCTGCAGACAAAAGACAGCGCGTCAGACCTGCTCTGCTTCTTGGGCGTCGAGCGCATCCTTTTCGCGCCTTTGCCGCGCGATACCTTCCTTGGCACTTGCGAGCAGATTCGAATAGAGCTCATAGGCGGGCTCGACCCTGCTGAGACTCGCAAGAACCTGCTCACAATGTTCTTTGAGTTCAACATCTTCTCTGAACGGCTCTCCGGGAGTGCTGCTCCGGCCGCCTGACATGGTGGCGGCATAGAACGCGGAGGTGACGTCACTGAGCGCGTCCTCGCTCAGAGCAGCGGCCTGCTCAAGGAATTGCCTCACGAGCGCGGGATGCTCGTAGATGATTGTGTTCTGCGCGGCGTGCAAAACCGCCGCCCCCAAATCCACTCGCTCCTGCGTCCCGCCTGACATCCAGGCAAGGAGCATTTCCAAAAACGCGCGGTCATAGGGCCCACACAGGGCGCCAACGACTTGCCCGATTCCATAGGAGAACTGCTCAGGGTGCTTTTGCTGGAGCACCCAGTCGAGAAGGCCTCGAAGAAGCTCTATTGCGCCAGGACTACTCAGGAAACCGAGTCCCGCATCGTCATCATCGAAGAGACCCGCGTGTGCCCATTCGTGCTCGCGAGCCGCTGAAAGCATTCGAGCTTTCAGCAGGTCAACGACAGCAGCAGGTACGACCTGGATTGCCTTACGCAGGAACTCCTTGACGTAGTGTTCCCCCAGCACGTCCTGGTCTCCAACGAGCGCCAGCAGCCGCGTCCAATGGTCTGCGTCAATGACTTCGGCCGGGATGCCGTGCTCGTTGCCAACCCGCATAAACAGGTCTTCGGCTATATCTGGTGCGATGGAGAGATTGAGTTTGCAGACGAACTCGAGAGCCAACGATGGCTCTTGATTAGCCAAGTGCTGGACGATAGTGGGCGTGAAGCGCAGCGCCCGGGCATCCGTCGCACCAAAGACTCTGCCAAGCACTGCGAAATCAGCGCTCGTGAAAGGAGTCGTTTGACGAGCGTACGCCTCGGCCAGAAGCGGCAGTTCGTCATCGCGCAGAGCAGCTTTGAGCGACGGACTGCCAGGCGCTTGACCTCCTGAGCGCTCGAAGCCCAGGAGTGCCGCCAATGCGACCCCGCCGTATTCGGCAAGGGGCGTTTGCTCGCCGCGGCGCGTAAAGACTTCCCTAGCGAACTCGCTGGAGCTTGCAATGAGGCGATTGAGAAAGATGTGGGCAGTGCTCCGGCCAGAAGGGGCGACGGCGCGGACCTCCCCAAGCCACTTGCACGCGAACTCAAACAAGTCAGACCCTCGCGGAAATTCTGTTGCAAGGTCCTGAATCAACACCGCGGCGTGCTCCTCATGCGCTTGTCGCAACCTTCCCTCCCTTGCCTTCCACGTTTCCATTCCCCAGCCGTCCATCAAAGCGCGAACAAAGCGCGCTGGCAGCGTGGCATCCAGCGATTTGATGATTTCTTGCGCGAGTTCACTACGCGGCGCACTGCCGTACCCTGCGTGCCAGCCAACGGATTGCGCAACCCTCATCAGAACGACGGGGTGGAGCTCAGCCGCTCTGACCGTCCGCAAAACGTCTTGAAGCAGTTGCGTGTGTGCATCGTTCCAGGCGGCGCTGTCGCGTGCACCTCCAGGCGGCCCTCTCAGGGCGCTTGCCAGCGTGCGGGCGGCTAGAAATGCGCGGCGCAGATTCGCACTGGCAATCGAAGCCACCAGTTCTGTGGTCACTTCTTTTCGGATGTCGCTGGCCCTTGAGAGGTCCAGTTGGTATCGCGTGATAGTCACCGTCCGCGCCGACGCACTGGACGTCAGCATTTCGGTAGCCAAAGCCCCTTCAAGAATGTCAAAGGGCGTGTAGGGCCCGTCCAGCGCCTCGGGCGTATTCAGGAGGCTGAGCGCAAACCGCACAACTTGCCGGACGTAGTCGAGCGGCTTGCCAGGAGCAAATTGGGCAAGTTCCTTAAGGACTCGAATGCCGTGATATGGGTGCTGATTGAGGGAGCGCGCATCGTCCTTGCACGCTTTCCAAAGCAGAAGGCAAGCCTCGTCTAGGTACTGGCCGTTGTAGGCCGCGTACTTCAGCATGCCGCACACGCCTGCGTTGGAGCCATGCCCCTGCTTGATTAGCTTCGCGGCAAAGTCGAGAGCCAATCGGGGCTGGTAGAAGGCCACCGCCTCAACGGCCTCGACGTGAGCGTTGCGATGGTCATCTAACCACTGAAGCTTAGGCATCAAGCTGTGCAGAACCTTCGTACCTTCTGTGACGTCGCCCTTTCGCATTCGCCATTCGAGCCTGCCCAAATTCAGAAGCAGGTTCTTGAGAAGCTGACTGTCGGCGCGGTCAAAGATGTCTGAAACCTTCTCTGATGCCGTTCCATCTGGATTCAGAAGCTTGGTCTGGATGATTGAGTCAGCGAGGAGGTCAGGAGCGAGGCGATAGCGCAAGCCACGCTTGAAGAGCACGCCCGCATCGGTAAGCAGGCGCATGAGGCGCAACGCGTCCTCGCGCGCGATGCCATCAACCTCATTGAGAATTGCAAGCAAAACCGGGTCTTCGAGAAAGATTGGCTGCAACAGCGCAATCGTCCTGAGTACAGAGTTCAGTCGCTCGACATCCATGCCCGCAACGATTCGCCCGGTCAGCACGTCCTGAAGCCGGGCAAGCACAGTGCGTTGAAAGTCCTGAACATTCAACAGGAGGCTCGGATGCACCTTCTCTCTAGCCACAACTTGCGCGGCCATAACCGTCACGAGAGGCATTCCGACGGTCGCAGCAGCGATTTCGCCCGCTGCTGCGGCCGGCCCATTGAACCGGGTGAGCACTTCGCCTGCCAAGGCCTTCGTCTCCGGCAAGCCAAGCGGCTCGAGCACGGTCGTTCTGATTTCACTGGAATGCAGCCCGGCGCCCACTGCATCTGCCTCCACTGGCTGGCGTGCGTAAGGACGCGAAGCAATCAGGAGCTTGGCCTTGTTGTCCGGGTCGGAGGCAAATCGCAGGAGCAGAGGGATGTCTTCCCTGTCCTGCGCATCGTCAACGACGAGAAGTTTCTTGCGCTCTCCCAAACGTGCCAGATGCTCGGAGCGAACATCTTCCGTTGGAGAGACACATTGCACCAGGACGTCGCGATGGCGTGATTCGATTGCTGCAATGGTGTCTCGCACGAAGCGAGTCTTGCCCGCTCCAGGCGCGCCGACGACGACACACACACGAACCTGGTCGTCCTGCAGTGCACTGAGCACCTCTTGCAGTTCGCCGTCGCGTCCGACCAAGTCCCAGTCTTGGCTAAAGAAGCCCCCCGGCTTCAAAAGCGGCTTGAAGAATCTCTCCACGGTCAACAAAGGCCCGTCTTCAGGCACGCCAAGCAGCTGCAGTCGCTTGCCTGGAAAGTAGATGTCCACCAGGTCAGTGCGCTCGACCATCGGCAGCTCGCGGAATCTGCGGGAGATGTCTTCCCGGTCCCAAAGCTGCCAATCCTTGTGTAGGGTGATTGCGTCGCGAGCCTTCGGACTCGCTACGTTGGAGAGCAGCAAAACGCTAAGTGCAGCCGGGTACTTTTGTTCGGCGACGGCGGAGTGCACCTTCTGCGCACCGAACTCCTCGACTCGCTTGCATTGGAAGACGTATACCTTCGCGGGGAATTCAACAAGGATGTCGATGCCTCGCTGGTCGTGTCCGGACGCCCCATATCGCGACGCCCGGCCGCCCGATGCGCGAAAGTAGCGGTCCAGGAAATCAGCGCAGAAACGCTCGAAGCGCTCTGGTGCCAGCGCATAAAGCGGAAGCGCCTGGTCGTAAGTTGGCGCCCCCTCAGGCTCGACGTCATGCTGTGAATAGCCCGCAGCGTTCAACAGCCGCTGCTCGTCTGCATTCAAGGCTTTGGAAAGCGCGGGGATGTCCTTGGCGCGCGGCCGGGCCAGTCCCTTCTCCCACCTGCTCACCGTCTGCTGCTTCAGATCCAGCTTGTTGGCGAGCTCCAGCTGCGTCATGCCTGCTTCGACACGGCACGTGACCAGCAGCTCAGCAAAAGTTCGTACAGGCGCGTCCATGCGCTCCTCCTTGGGAAACACAATCATTGTGCACCAAAACCATGTATCCTGAAAAGTTGTTCTAAAATGGCCGCCGCCAACCACCCGGAGGCGCCTCGTGCCCGACGAACCCGATGAACCGAAGAAGCGCCGCCCGGTCCAGCTCAAGCTGCGTGACGACCCGTACTGCGGGTTCAAGGACGACAAAGAACGCCGCAACGCCCTGAACACCCGGGAGGTCTGCCGCCTCTGCGGCCGCCTGGCGCTCGCCGTCGCCATCATCTACGTCGTGGGCACGGGTGCTTCCCTGGAACCCGTGCTGAAGCTGTTGCAAGGTGTGCTGCGCCTCGTGTGACGCGTGCCCGACCAGACGAACAACACCCCGCCATGACAACCATCTTCTTCTCGTACTCGCACGCCGACGAAGACCTGCGCAACCGCCTTGACCGGCACCTGGCCATGCTGCGCCATCAGGGGCTGGTCGACACCTGGCACGACCGCCGCATCACCGCGGGCGCGCCGTTCGATGACGCCATCTCCGAGAACCTCGAGCGTGCTGACATCATCTTGCTGCTGGTCAGCTCCGACTTCCTCTCGTCCGAGTACTGCTACGCCCGGGAGATGCACCGGGCCATGGAGCGGCACCAAGAGGGCACGGCGGTCGTCATCCCGGTCATCCTGCGGCCGTGCGATTGGCATCCAGCCCCCTTCGGCAAGCTCATGGGCGTGCCTACCGATGGCAAGCCGGTCACGTCATGGCCGAACCACGATGAAGCCTTCGTGGACATCGCCAGGCAGGTTCGGCGGGTGGTCGAGGAGCGCGCTGCGCCCCAAGGTGCGCCAGCGGCGCTGCCCGCACCTGCGGCGCAGCGGCCTGCCGCGAACCCCCAGCCGAGCACCGCTGCCGCCACCCTTCGCTCGAGCAACTTGCGTCTGCGCAAGGAGTTCACCGAGCGAGACCGGGACCAATTCCTTCACGAAAGCTTCGACCGCATCGCGAGCACCTTCGAAGGCTCGCTCCAGGCCCTGGCAGAGCGCAACGATGGCATCGAGGGCGACTTCCGCCGTGTTGATATCAATACGTTCACCGCCATCATCTACAAGGGCGGGAAGTCTGTGAGCCAGTGCTGCGTTCGGCTGGGGGACTTCCTGGGCCAGGGCATCAGCTACTCCAACGATGCGAACCCCCGCGGCAACAGCTTCAATGAAAGCATGACGGTGCAGGCTGACCAAGAAGCGCTGTACTTCACGACCATGGGGTTCACCGGCTCCGGTCAGAGCCGCTTGTCAGCAGAGGCGGCTGCTGAGCATCTGTGGTCCATGCTCATTCGACCGCTGCAGTAGCTAACGCCTGGAGCGATACCGGGAGGCGGCCGAAGGCAATCGTGAGAGATGCAGCGAAGAGCGCCCACCAGCAGTCGTCATTGGGAAAACTCACGTTCTCGTGTGCCGACTACTCGCGTTCTGACCACTCCCTACTCACGTTCACTTTTCCTCGCGCTGCTGCCGGGGGCAGCACCGCCCATCACTCCACCGTCACGCTCTTGGCGAGGTTGCGGGGCTTGTCGACGTCGGTCCCGCGCGCACAGGCGGTGTGGTAGGCCAGCAGCTGCAGCGGCACCACGTGCAGCAGCGGGCTGAGCGGGCCGTAGTGCTCGGGCATGCGGATCACGTGGATGCCGTCCTCGCTCTCGATGCGGGTGTCGGCGTCCGCCAGCACGTAGAGCACGCCGCCGCGCGCCCGCACCTCCTGCATGTTGCTCTTGAGCTTTTCGAGCAGGGCGTCGTTGGGCGCGACGGTGACCACCGGCATCTGGCTGGTCACCAGGGCCAGCGGCCCGTGCTTGAGCTCGCCGGCGGCATAGGCCTCGGCGTGGATGTAGGTGATCTCCTTGAGCTTGAGCGCGCCCTCCAGGGCGATCGGGTAGTGCAGCCCGCGCCCGAGGAACAGGGCGTTCTCCTTGGCGGCGAAGTCCTCGGCCCAGCTGATGATCTGCGGCTCCAGCGCGAGCACCGCCGACAGCGAGGCCGGCAGGTGGCGCATCGCCTTCAGGTGCGCGGCCTCCTGCGACTCGGTCATCCGCCCCTTGGCGCCGGCCAGCGCCAGGGTGAGCAGGAACAGGCCGGCCAGTTGCGTGGTGAAGGCCTTGGTGGACGCAACGCCGATCTCGGCGCCGGCCCGCGTGATGTAGGCGAGCTTGCACTCGCGCACCATGGCCGAGGTCGACACGTTGCAGACCGTCAGCGTGTGCTCCATGCCGAGGGAGCGGGCGTGCCGCAGCGCCGCCAGCGTGTCGGCCGTCTCGCCCGACTGGCTGATCGTCACCACCAGCGTGCGCGGATTCGGGACCGAGTCGCGGTAGCGGTACTCGCTGGCAATCTCGACCTGGGTCGGGATCTTCGCGAGCCCTTCGAGCCAGTACTTGGCGGTGCAGCCGCTGTAGTAGCTGGTGCCGCACGCCAGGATCAGGACCGAGTCGATCTCCTTGAAGACCGCGTGGGCGCCGTCGCCGAACAGCTCGGGCACCACGGCCTGCACGCCTTCGAGCGTGTCGGCGATCGCGCGGGGCTGCTCGAAGATCTCCTTTTGCATGTAGTGGCGGTACGGGCCGAGCTCGGCGGCGCCGCTGTGCGCCTGCACCGTGCGCACCGGGCGGGTGACCGGCTTGCGCGCCCTGTCCTCGATCCAGTACTTGCCCAGCTGGAGGTCCACCACGTCGCCTTCCTCGAGGTAGACGATCTGGTCGGTGACGCCGGCCAGGGCCATGGCGTCGCTGGCCAGGAAGTTTTCGCCCGCTTCCTTGCCCACGCCCAGGATCAGGGGCGACCCGGCCCGGGCGCCGATCACCCGCAGCGGCTCGTCCTTGCAGAACACGGCGATGGCGTAGGCGCCGTGCAGCCGGGCGATGGCCGACTTCACGGCCTCAAACAGGTCGCCCTCGTAGAAGCTGTCGACCAGGTGGCAGATCACCTCGGTGTCGGTCTGGCTGGCGAACTGGTAGCCCTTGGCCTTGAGCTGGGCGCGCAGTTCGTCGTGGTTCTCGATGATCCCGTTGTGCACGAGCGCGATGCGCCCGGGCCGGTCGGCGGCATGCTCGCCGGGCCCGTGGCTGAAGTGCGGATGCGCGTTGTGGACGGCCGGCGCCCCGTGCGTGGCCCAGCGGGTGTGGGCGATGCCGGTGGTGCCCTCGATGCCTTCACGCTCGACCTGCGTCAGCAGTTCGGCCACCCGGGCGGTGCTGCGGGCACGCCGCAGGCCGTTGTCGTAGACCGCCACCCCGCACGAGTCATAGCCGCGGTATTCCAGCCGCTGCAGACCCTGCACGAGGATGGGGACGATGTTCCGGGTCGAGACCGCGCCGACGATTCCACACATGGGCAACTCCTTGAATGGACCGGACTCTAGGCGCAGCAGTAAGAAATATGCCCTCTCGTTTCAGCATCTTTTGAAATTTTCTTGCGATGTGCTTCAATCACGCAATTCAGTTTCACTGAGGGTAGTTTCGTGCAAGAAATATCGCTCGACGCGGTCGACATGGCTCTTCTGGACCAGCTCCAACAGGATGCCTCGCTGACCAACCAGGACCTCGCGGCCCGGGTCCACGTGTCCGCCCCCACCTGCCTGCGGCGGGTGAGCCGGCTGCGCAAGGCCGGGCTGATCGAGCGGCAGGTGGCGATCCTCGCGCGCGACCGGCTGGCGCCCCTGCTCGGGCATGGCCTGCAGGCGCTGGTGGAGATCACGCTGGACCGCCAGGACAACGGCGCGATGGAGGCCTTCGAGGCACGCGTGGTGGACGACGCCGCCGTCCAGCAGTGCTGGCGCGTCTCGCCCGGCCCCGACTTCATCCTGGTGGTGCAGGCCGAGGACATGCCCGGCTACCTGGCCATCGCCCAGCGGCTGTTCACGGCCGACGCCAACGTGCGCAACGCGAAGGCCTTCTTCGCCGTCAAGCGGGCCAAGTTCGACCCGCGCATCGCCCTGCCCAGGCCGGTGCGCGCCTAGGAGCGGCTACTTCGCGGCCTTGGCCGGCCGCTTCCAGCCGGCGATGCTGGCCTGGCGCCCGCGCGCCACCGACAGCGTGCCCGGCTCGGTGTCCTTGGTGATGGTCGAGCCGGCGCCGACGGTGCCGCCCTGGCCGATGCGCACGGGCGCGACCAGCACGCAGTTGCTGCCCACGTGCACGTCGTCCTCGATCACCGTGCGGTGCTTGTTGGCGCCGTCGTAGTTGGCGGTGATCGAGCCGGCCCCGTAGTTGACCCGCTCGCCCACCTGCGCGTCGCCCAGGTAGGCCAGGTGGTTGGCCTTGGCGCCGCGCGCCAGCGTCGCGTTCTTCACCTCGACGAAATTGCCGATGTGCACGTCGGCGCCGAGCTGCGCCCCCGGGCGCAGCCGGGCGAAGGGGCCGACCAGCGCGCCTTCGCCGATGCGCACCCCGGCCTTCTCGCCGTCGACGTGGGTGAAGCCCTGGATGAAGGCGCCGGCCTCGAGCGTCGCGTTGGCGATCACGCAGTTCGGGCCGATGCGCACGCCATCGCCGAGCACCACCCGGCCTTCGAACACGCAGTTGACGTCGATCTCGACGTCCTGCCCGCATTCGAGCGTGCCGCGCACGTCGATGCGCGCCGGGTCGGCCAGGCGCACCCCCTGCTCCATCAGCGCGCGCGCCTGCCGCTGCTGGTAGGCGCGCTCGAGTTCAGCCAGCTGCAGCGGGCTGTTGACGCCGTCGACCTGCACCCGGTCGTCGCAGGCGACCGCGACCACCTCGGCACCGTCGGCTACCGCGTGCTTGACGATGTCGGTGAGGTAGTACTCGCGCTGGGCGTTGTCGTTGGTCAGGCGCGCCAGCCAGCGCTTGAGCTGCGCATTCGGCACCGCCATGAAGCCGGTGTAGACCTCGTCGATGCGGCGCTGCGCCTCGCTGGCATCCTTGTGCTCGACGATCGCCGCGACCTGCTCGCCCTGGCGCACGATGCGGCCGTAGCCGGTGGGATCGGGCATGCGCACGCTCAGCAGCGCCAGGCGCCGGCCATCGCAGGCCTGCAGCAGGGCCTGCAGCGTGGCCGGCTGGATCAGCGGCACGTCGCCGTTGAGGATGAGCGCCACGCCGTCGTCCGGCAACGCCGGCACGGCCTGTTGCACGGCGTGGCCCGTGCCGAGCTGCGGCTCCTGTCGCACGAAGGTGGGCGCGGGGCGGCCAGCCTTCTGCTCCGTGCCGCGCACCGCGGTTTCCACCTCTTCGGCACCGTGCCCCGTGACCAGCACGGTGCGGCGCGGCGAGAGCGCCGCCGCGCACGCCATCACGTGGTCGACCAACCCACGGCCGGCCAAACGATGCAACACTTTGGGCCGGCGGCTCCTCATGCGCGTGCCCTTGCCGGCGGCCATGATGACCACGTCCACTGCTGTCATGTCATTCCCTTCGATCCTGCTGCGCACCGCGCCCGCACTGGCCCGGATTATCGGCTTGCTGAGTCTCGCCGTGGCCCTTGGCGGCTGCAGCGCCATCAAGCTCGGCTACGCCAGCCTGCCCGAAGTCGGCTACTGGTGGCTCGACGGCTACCTCGATTTCGACGACGACCAGCAGCCCCGCATGCGGGAGGATCTCGCGCGCGTGCATGCGTGGCACCGAGCGGAAGAGCTGCCGCGCATCGTGCAGCTGCTCCAGTCGTTCGAGCGGCTCGCGCCGGCCGAGGTGACCGCCGACCAGGCGTGCAGCTTCGAGCCCGCCCTGCGCGAGAGGTTCACCGCGCTGCGGCAGAGAGTCGAGCCTGTGGTCGCCGGCCACGCGCTGGCGCTGACGCCGGCGCAGCTCGAGCACCTCGAGCGCAAGTTCACGCAGCGCAACCGCGAGTTCCAGAACGAGTGGGTGCGGCTATCGGCGGCGGACCTCCTGGACAAGCGGCTGAAGGCGTTTGTCGAGCGCGCCGAAACGGTCTACGGCAGCCTGGGCGAGCCGCAGCGCACCGCCGTGCGGCAGCAGCTCGAGGGCTCCGCCTACAACCCGGCAGCCGTGCTGGCCGAACGCCGTCGCCGCCAGCAGGACACGCTGGCGGTCCTGCGGCGCCTGGCTGGCCAGGGGGCCGGCTTTGACGAGGCACGGCTGGCCGTCCGCGGCCTCTTCGACCGGCTGGTCCAGTCCCCCGACGCAGGCTACCGGGCCTATGTGGACACGATGCGCCAGGAAACCTGCCGCTCGCTGGCCGCCGTGCACCGCAGCACCACCGCCGCGCAGCGCGACCATGCGGCGCGACGGCTGCGTGGCTGGCAACGCGACCTGACCGAGCTGTCGCTGCCCCAATGACGGACCGTGCGCCCGGAGACGCCATGGGCGTGGTGTGGCGGTTCGCCTTGGCGACCACCCTGGTCGTGCTGGCCTTCTCCATGGCCGGGCCGGTGCTGGCGGTCAGCCTGCAGCGCGGCGGGGCCGGCACGTCGGCGGTCGGCTTGTTCGCCATGCTCCCGTTCCTGATGATCGGCCTGCTGATCCCGGTGGTGCCGCGCGTGCTCGCCCGCCATGGCGTCGTGCGCACGTACCGGGCGGGCTGCCTGCTGGAGCTGGGCGGTGCGCTGCTCTACGCCACCACCGACCACTGGCTGCCATGGGCGGCCGGCTCGGCCATCAGCGGCATCGGTGCGGCGGCGCTGTGGAACGCGACCGAAGCGCTGCTGGCGCGCGAGGCGCCGCCGGAGCAGCGCGGCCGGGTGATGGGGCTGTACCAGACCGCCCTCGGCGCCGCCCTCGCGCTGGGTCCGTTCGTGCCGGCGGCGCTGGGCTGGGGCGCGCGGCCGGTGCTGTGGGCGGCGGCGGGCCTGGTGGCGCTGTGCTGCGCCCTCGCCCTGTCGATCCCGAGCCGCTCGACCGTCGAGCCGCCGCCCGGCCAGGCCGGCACCTGGGAGACGATGCGGACCGTGCCGCTGCTGGTGCTCATCGCGTTCAGCGGCGGCGTCTTCGAGGCGGGCCTGGGCTCGGTGAGCGCCGCCAACGCGTCGGCCAGCGGGCTCGACCTCAGCCGGGCCGCCAGCGTCGCCGGGGCGATCGGGATCGGCAGCTTCCTGTGCCAGATGCCGGCCGGCCTGGCCGCAGACCGCTTCCCGTTGCGCAGCGTGTTCACGGTGGCGGCGCTGCTCCTGCTCGCCTCCAGCATCGGCTTCGCGTTCGCCACGCGGGCGACCTGGCTGCTGTGGGTGGGCGGGCTCGCCTGGGGCGGGATCGGCGGTGCGCTGTACACGCTGACGATGGTGGAAGTGGCCCACCAGTTCGATGGCCGCGCCACGGCGGGCGGGGCCGCCGCCATGATCAGCGGCTACACGGCAGGGGCGACCGTGGGGCCGGTGGCCAGCGGTGTCGCGCTGCAATGGGCCGGCGTTCCCGGGCTGGCGGTCTTGCTGGGCGCCCTGGCGTGCGGCACGCTGGTGGCGGCACGCAGCATTCCGGACTGAACCGCCGCGGGCAGGGCAATCCAGGGAATGGCCGCGCCTGGATCCGCCGAATCTGGATCCGCCGCATCTGGATCTGCGGGGATGTGCTCCTGGCGGTGCGGAGCAGCGTCCTAGGCGTCGCCCTTCTGCTCCGCCTTGTCGGCAGCACGATCGCCGCGGTTCGCGGCCGCGCGCGCCGAGTCGCCGTCGCCCATCTGCGGCAGCCTGGTCCGACCGCTCCCGGCCTGCGGCGCACCGAACACGTCACCCGTTCCGGCCATCTGCTGCTGCCGCGCGATGCGGTCGGGCCCGGGGCGCTGCTGCTGCGCCCGCCGGGCAAAGGCTCCTGTCGCCATCGTCTTGTCTCCTGACTACCCGACAGCATAGGTAGCGCGACAGGAAGCGGGTGTCGGTCGGACGGCGGCCGGCACGTCGGACGCTTCCGACAACGAGCGTCAGGCCTGGAGGGCGGCCCACATCTCCTTGTCGCGCTCGGCCGTCCAGATGCGCGGGTGCTTGATGCCGCGCGCCTCGTCGAAGGCGCGGCTGACGTCGAACGGCAGGCAGTGCTCGTAGATGAAGACGTGGCCGAACACCGGGTCCATGGTCTTGCGCGTGTGCGCCATGGCCGCCTTCAGGTCCATGTTCGCGGCCGCCGCCTCGCGCGCGGCGGCGAACAGCGTGCGCACCCAGCGGCTGGTGTAGTCGAGCGCCTTGTTGACCTGGGCATTGCCCTTCATCGCCTCGCCGCGACCGGGCACCAGCGCTTCGGCGTTCAGCGCCCGCAGCGCCTCCAGCGTCGCCGGCCATTCCTCCAGGTGCGCGTCGCCCGTGTACACCCCGGCCTCGTACTCGACCAGGTCACCCGAGAACAGCACCTTCTCGTCCTCGACCCAGGCGATGGTGTCGCCGCGGGTGTGGCCCGGCCCCGGATGCCAGATCTGCACCTGCACCCCGCCCAGGTCGAGCGTGAGGCGGCCCGGCACCTCGCCCCGGGTGGGGTCGCCGCCGCCGATCACCATCGTCGGCCAGGTCAGGCCCGGCACCGATTCGGCGTTGCGGAACAGGCGCGGGAAGCGCTCCATCTCCGACTGCATGTCCTCCTGGCCGCGCTCGGCAATCAGGTCTCGGGTGCCCTGGCTGGCGATGATCTCGGTCGCGCCCTCGGCGGCATAGGCGCTCGCGCCCAGCACGCGCACCGCGTGGTAGTGCGTGAGCAGCACGTACTTGATCGGCTTGTCGCTCACGGTGCGGATGCGTGCGATCAGGTCGCGCGCCATCGCCGGCGTGGCCGTCGCGTCGCTGACCAGGATGAACCTGTCGCCGATGACGACGCCGGAGTTCGGGTCGCCTTCGGCGGTGTAGGCCCAGCAGTGGGCGGACAGTTGCTCGAAGGTGATCTTCTTGTCGGCCAGGTCGGCCTGGCTGGCGAAGGCTTTGGACACGGCGATGCTCCTGGCGCCAGGGTGGCGCGAGAGCGCCGATTCTACTTTCCGTAATGCATTACGGAATGTTGAACGATCAGGCCGCCCGCAAGGCCTGCAGCGCCCGCTCCACGACGACGTCCATCGGCTGGGAGGCGTCGAGGCTGACCACGCCCGGCTCGCCGCGGGGGTCCTCCAGCGCGGCGAACTGGCTGTCCACCAGGCTCGGGGGATAGAAGTGGTCCTGGCGGGAGGCCACGCGCGCGAGCGCCTGCGCCGGCGTGAGCGACAGGTGGACGAAGCGCAGCTCGGGGGCGGCGGCGCGCAGGCGCTGCCGGTAGGCTGCCTTGAGGGCCGAACACGTGAGCACGGCGCCCTCAGGCCGGTCCGCGAGCTGTTCACCGAGGACCGCGAGCCAGCCGGCGCGGTCGGCGTCGTCCAGGGCCTTGCCCTCGCGCATCTTGGCGATGTTGGCCGGCGGATGGAAGCTGTCACCTTCCACCAGCGGCACGCCCAGGGCGGTGGCCAGGCGCTCGCCGACGGCGGACTTGCCGCAGCCGGCGACGCCCATCACCACGAGGCGCAGGCCGGGGCGGGAACGGATCGGGATGGACGTGTCGGGCATGGCGGCCGCGATTATCGCGGCCCGCGCTCAGCCCGGGGCGCGGCGCGCGGCCGCGGGCCGCGGCAGCACCGCACCGGCGGCGGCCCGGACCAGGCCGCCGGCCAGGCGGGCCGCGGCGCCGCCCGCAAGCCCCAGCGCCAGGCGCAACTCGCGCCACGACTGGCGCACGCCTTGCCTGGCGGTGGTGGCGACCGGCAGCGCCTCGGGAGCGAACTCCCAGTTGAACCAGGCGGGCACGCCGCTGTCCATGGGCTCCAGCACGATCCGCCGACCTGCCGGCGCGTGGAAGGTCTCGCCCGCGCCGACCACCCGGTCGCCCAGGTCGTTCAGCGCACCGGCGTGCGGGCCGTCGAAGGTGACCCAGATGCGGCCCTGCATGACCCGCAACAGGGCTTCCTCGCGCGGGCGCAGCGTGACGGCGCGACCCGGCTCGAGCTTCCAGGCGCCGGGCACGTGGACGGCGCAGCAGGACGGGGCGAAGGCGGCGAGCGGGTTCATGGGGGACTCCTTGATCGTTTCCAGGCATCGCATGATCGAAGACGCGTGCTTGGCAGTCCAATGAAATGCAGCTAGGCTATTCATTCGCTTCCCGCATCAATCCCCGTCCGACCCATGCTGCACTCCCAGACCCACCTGCGCAGCCGGCCGATCTCGGCCGGCTACCTGCGCGCCTTCGAGGCGGTTGCCCGGCACCTGAACTTCCGGGCCGCGGCCGAGGAGATGGCACTGACGCAGTCGGCGGTCAGCCGGCAGATCCAGTCGCTGGAGGAGGAAGTGGGCGTGGCGCTGTTCCTGCGCCACACGCGTGCGGTCGAACTGACCAGCGCCGGCGCGCAGCTGCTGGTGGCGGTGTCCCATGCGCTGCCGCGCCTGGATTCCGCGGTGCGCCAGATCCGCCAGAGCGCCGGGCGCAAGAGCGTGTCGGTCACCACCTTCGCCTCGTTCGCCTCGATGTGGCTGATCCCGCGGCTGGAGCAGTTCCAGCGCGACAACCCCGACATCGACATCCGCATCGATGCCACCGACACCTCGCTCGATCTGGACATCGCCGACGTGGACCTGGCACTGCGCTACGGGCCGGTCGCCAACATGCCGCCCAAGGCCATCCGGCTGTTCGGCGAGCAGCTGACGCCGGTGGCCAGCCCGTGGCTGCTCAAGGACGCCACGCCGGTGAAGAAGCCGGCCGACCTGGCGCAGTTCGCGCTGATCGAGGCCGGGGACGCGCACCGCACGCATCTCGAGTGGCTCACCTGGCGGCGCTGGTTCGACGAGCAGCAGCTCAACCGGCTGCAGCCCAAGCGCTGGCTCTACTTCAACTACGCCTACCAGATGGTGCAGGCCGCCCTGACCGGCCAGGGCGTGGTGCTGGCGCGCCTGCCGATGGTGGCCGAGAGCCTGTCCAACGGCGACCTGATCGAGCCGCTGCCGCGCCTGAGGATGGAGTCGCCGATGGCCTACTGGCTGATCGTCGGACCACGCAGCGACCACCGGCCCGAGATCAAGGCCTTTTGCGACTGGCTGACCGTGCAGGCCCGCGCCACGCGGCAGGCGACCGGCGAAGTGCCGGACCCGGACACCGTTGACAACATCGACTGAGTCGGCGCCTCAGCCCACCGGCCAGACCACGCCGTTGTCGTTGAGGATGGCGTCGAGCGGGAGGTCGTGCGCTTCCGGCTCGAGGTCGCTCACGAAGCCGGCGGTGAACCCCAGGCCCACGGTGAACGGCCGCGGCTCCAGCTGCGCCAGCGTGCGGTCGTAGAAGCCGCCGCCGTAGCCGAGGCGGTAGCCCCCCGGGCCGTAGCCGACGCAGGGCACGAACAGCAGCGTTGGCACGATCACCTCGGTGTCCTTGGGCTTGGGGATGCCGTAGGCGTCCTCTTCCATCGGGCAGCCGGGGAACCAGGCGTGGAATCGGAGCGTCTTGTGCAGCTTGTCCACCACGGGCAGGCCGATTCTTCGACGTTGTGGCTCATCGAGGAGCTCGCCGTCCTCCTTCCAGCGGTGCAGCGCGGGAAGTGGGTCAAACTCGCCCTTGATGGGCCAGTAGGCACCGATCACCGAGTCCGGACGTCCGACCAGCCAGATGCGCATCACCCGCTGCAGCAGGTCGGCTCGCCGGAGGCGGTCCGGCATGTTCAGCCGCTCCTCGATCAACCTCTTGCGCAGGGCTTCCTTGTGCTGCGGCGTGTCCATAATCTCCCCGATGAAGTTCCGAACGATTCTGACACTGATCCTTGCAGCAGCCGCGGGCGCCGCACAGGCGCAGAACCGCGGGGACGACGTCATCCTGGAGATGGGCAACGCGTTCCGGCAGAACAACAAGGCCCGGCTGGCCCAGCTGCTGCCGCAGGCCCGTGGCCACGTGCTGGAGCCCTGGGCCGCCTACTGGGAACTGCGCGCCCGCCTGGACACCGCGACGCCGCAGGAGATCCAGGACTTCTTCGCGCGCTATGCCGGCACCTACCAGGAAGACCGGCTGCGCAACGACTGGCTCCTGCTGCTGGGCCAGCGCCGCGACTGGGCCACCTTCGCCGACGAGCTGCCCCGGTTCCGGATGAACGACGACACCCAGGTGCGCTGCTACGGGCTCCTGGTCCAGCACCTGAAGGACGGCGCGCAGGCGCCGGCGACGCTGGCCGACGACGTGCGCCGCCTCTGGTTCGCCCAGCGTGACGCCGAGGACGCGTGCACGCTGGCCGCGAGCCGGCTGCTGACCGAAGGCAGCGGCCGCCACAAGCTCGGCGTGGCCGACGTCTGGCGCAAGGCGCGCCTGGCCATGGAGGCCAACCGGCCGCGCGCCGTCACCTCCGCCGTCGAGATGGTGGCGCCGGAGGTGCTGCCGCTGATCGCGGAGATGAACGCGAGCCCGACGCGCTTCCTGACCAAGCGGGTGACCGTGGTCTCCCGCATGCGTCGCGAGCTGATCGGCCTGGCGCTCATCAAGCTGGCCACCAGCGATCCGGACAACGCCGCCTCGCTGCTGGAGAACAAGTGGGGCCCGCAGCTGTCCTCCGAGGAGCGCAACTGGATCTGGGGCGTCCTCGGACGGCAGGCCGCCCAGCGGCTGGACCCGGCCGCCCTCGACCACTTCCGCAAGGTCAGCCGCGACGAGGACCTCACCGACGACATGCTGGCCTGGAAGGCACGTGCCGCGCTGCGCGCCGGCCCGCAGCCCGAGTGGAAGACGCTGGTGTCGGCCATCGGTGCCATGGGCGAGGTGCAGGCGAAAGACCCGACCTGGCAATACTGGCGCGCGCGCGCCCTGCTCGCTCGCGGTGGCGACGACAACCGCGCCGAAGCGACGCAGCTGCTGGAAGGCATCGCCTCGCCGCGCGGCTTCTACGAGCAGCTCGCGCTGGAGGAGCTGGGGCGCAAGGTCACCGCGCCAGCCCGGCCGGCACCGCTCACCGCGGAAGAGCGCGAGGCGGCCCGCGGCAACCCGAGCCTGGCGCGCGGGCTGTACGCGATCTCGATCGGGCTGCGCTCGGACGGCGTGCGCGAGTGGAACTACGGCACCAACCTCGCCCGCCCCGGCGGCATGGGCGACCGCGAACTGCTCGCGGCCGCCCAGCTCGCGTGCGAGCGCGAAGTCTGGGACCGCTGCATCAACACGAGCGACCGCACCCGCGCCGAGTTCGACATCGAGCAGCGCTACCCGATGCCGTTCCGCGACTCGGTCGTGCGCCGCGCCCGCGACATCGGGCTCGACCCAGCCTACGTCTACGGCCTCATCCGCCAGGAAAGCCGGTTCGTCATGGATGCGCGTTCGCACGTGGGGGCGTCCGGCCTGATGCAGGTGATGCCGGCGACCGCGCGCTGGACCGCGCGCAAGCTCGGGATGAACGGCTTCACCCCTGACCAGCTCACCGACCGCGACACCAACATCGCGATCGGCACCGGCTACCTCAAGCTGGTGCTCGACGACTTCTCCGGCTCGATGGCGCTGGCGGCGGCGGCCTACAACGCCGGCCCTAACCGGCCCCGCGCCTGGCGCAACGGACCGGTGATGGACGCCGCGGCCTGGGCCGAGAACGTTCCGTTCGGCGAGACGCGCGACTACGTGAAGAAGGTGCTCGCGAACACCACCATGTACGCGGCCATCCTGAGCGGGCAGCCACAGTCGCTCAAGGCCCGCCTGGGGACCGTCGGCCCGCGGGACGCGCGCACGCCGGAGCCCAACGCCGACCTGCCCTGAGCGCATGGCGTTCTGGAACACCGTCGCGGCCACCGTCGCCGCCGAGTTCTCGGACATCGCCAATGCCGAGCAGTTCACCCAGGTGGTGCTGCGGCTGCTCATCGCAGCCCTGCTCGGCGGCCTGATCGGGATCGAGCGCGAACTCGCCGCCAAGCCTGCGGGGCTGCGCACCCACATGCTGGTGGCGCTCGGCTCGGCGATGTTCATCCTGGTGCCGTTGCAGGCGGGCATCGAGATGGAGGACCTCAGCCGGGTGATCCAGGGACTGCTGGCGGGGGTCGGGTTCCTGTGCGCGGGCGCGATCCTCAAGGCCGCCAACGAAGACCAGGTGCACGGCCTGACCACCTCGGCCAGCCTCTGGATGACCGCGGCGATCGGCATGGGCGCCGGGCTCGGGCGCGAGGCCACCGCGGTGCTGAGCACGTTGCTGGCGCTGGGCATCCTGTCGCTCGAGGGCCCGCTGCGCCGCTGGCTCGGTCGGCGGCACCGCCGGGTGCTGACGCCGGACGACGAACGCGCCCCGCGCTAGCGCATCAATCCGGGCTGCTTTCGGCATCAATCCGGCGCGGCGCCGCCGCTAGCATCGGCGAACATCTCCGGAGACCCCGATGCTCGAACTCTACGTCGGTAACAAGAACTACTCGTCCTGGTCGATGCGGCCCTGGGTGCTGCTGCGCCAGGCCGGCATCCCGTTCCGCGAAGTGATGGTGCGGTTCGATTCGTTCGACGGCGAATCGGCCTTCAAGCGCACCATCGCCGCCATCAGCCCCGTCGGCCGGGTCCCGGTGCTGGTCGACGACGGGCTGCCGGTCTGGGACACGCTGGCCATCGCCGAATACCTGGCCGAGCGCTTCCCGGAGCGCCAGCTCTGGCCCGCCGACCCGCCGCGCCGCGCGCACGCCCGCAGCATCTGCGCCGAGATCCACTCGGGCTTCTCCGACCTGCGCAGCCACTGCCCGATGAACATCGAGGCATCGCTGCCCGAAGCGGGTGCGGTCGTCTGGCGCGACCAGGCCGGCGTGCGGGCCGACGTGGCCCGCATCGTGTCGATGTGGACCGGCCTGCTCGATCAGCACGGCGGGCCGATGCTGTTCGGCGAGTTCAGCATCGCCGACGCGTTCTATGCGCCGGTGTGCATGCGCCTGCGCACCTACGCGCTGCCGGTGCCGCCGGCGGTGTCGGCGTACGTCCAGCGGGTCAGCGAACTGCCGGGCGTCGCCGCCTGGATCCAGGACGCCCTGGCCGAGCAGGACTTCGTGGCCTTCGACGAACCGTACCGCGCCCGGCGCTGAGCGCCGCGGCGACCGCCCTGGCTACACTGGCCGCCATGCAGACGTACATGGTGGGCGGCGCGGTGCGCGATGCGCTGCTGGGGCTGCCGGTGAACGACCGGGACTGGGTGGTCGTCGGTGCCACGCCCGCGGCGATGACCGACGCCGGCTACCTGCCGGTCGGACGCGACTTCCCGGTGTTCCTGCACCCCGAGACGCGCGAGGAATATGCGCTGGCGCGCACCGAACGCAAGACCGGCCGCGGCTACCACGGCTTCAGCTTCCACGCCGCGCCCGGCGTCTCCCTCGAGGAGGACCTCGCCCGGCGCGACCTGACCATCAACGCGATGGCGCAGGATGGGCAGGGCCGCGTCATCGACCCGTTCGACGGCCGCCGCGACCTGCAGGCCCGCGTGCTGCGGCACGTGACCGAGGCCTTCCGCGAGGATCCGGTGCGCATCCTGCGGCTGGCGCGCTTCGCGGCGCGCTTCAGCGACTTCACGGTGGCGCCGGAGACGCTGGCGCTGATGCGCGGGATGGTGCAGGCCGGCGAGGCCGACCACCTGGTGGCCGAGCGGGTCTGGCAGGAACTCGCCCGCGGCCTGATGGAGGCGCGGCCGTCGCGGATGTTCGAGGTGCTGCGCGAGTGCGGCGCCCTGGCGCGGCTGCTGCCCGAGGTCGACCGGCTCTGGGGCGTGCCGCAGCGGGCCGAATACCACCCGGAAGTGGACACCGGGGTGCACCTGATGATGGTGCTGGACATGAGCGCGCGGCTGGAAGCGAGCTTGCCGGTGCGTTTCGCCTGCCTGGCGCATGACCTTGGCAAGGGCACCACGCCGGCATCGGTGCTGCCCAAGCACATCGGCCACGAGGAGCGCAGTGCGAAGCTGCTCGCGAAGGTGGCCAAGCGGCTGCGGGTGCCTGCCGAGTGCAACGAGCTGGCCGACGTGGTCGCGCGCGAGCACGGCAACCTGCACCGCAGCGGCGAGTTCGGCCCCGCGGCGCTCGTGCGGCTGCTGGAGCGCTGCGACGCGTTCCGCAAGCCGCAGCGCTTCGCCGACATCCTGCTGGCTTGCGAATGCGACGCCCGCGGCCGCCTCGGGCTGGAAGAGCAGCCCTATCCGCAGCGGGACCGGCTGCTCGGCGCGCTCGGGGCGGCGCGCGCGGTCTTCACGCGCGAGGTGGCGGCGGCAGCGCAGGCCAAGGGCCTCGGTGGGCCGCAGGTAGGCGAGATGATCCACGCCGCCCGCATCGAGGCCGTGCAGGCCTGGCTGGCGTCGGCCACCCCGCAAGCCGCAGCGCGCGAGCGCGCCTAGGCAGCGGCGCCAGCGGCCTCTCGCGACTGGCCGGCGCGCCTGTGGCGCCTACGCGCAGAGCGCCAGCGCGGCGTAGTCGCCCACCTTGTCCTGCAGTCCGGCGCCCACCAATTCGCAGCCGTCGGTGAGCGCGGGCAGATGGCCGGCCAGCTGCGCCCGGAGCCGCGGCAGCAGGTACTCGCGGTTGTTCCAGAACACGCTGCCGCCCAGGCTGATGCGCTGCAGGTCGAGCGCGACGACCAGGTTGTAGAGCGCGCGGCCCAGCACCCGGCACAGCTCGTCGACCGTCGCCACCGCACCGGCATCGCCCGCGCGGGCGCGCTGCAGCAGCGTGGCCGAGTCGGCGCCGAACCGGCGCTGCACCGCATTGCCGGCCACCAGGGCCTCGACGTCGCCGATGTTGCCGCAGCCGCACAGCGCGTCGTCGTTGTCGCTGACGAACATGTGGCCGGCGTGGCCGGCATTGCCGTTCTTGCCGCGCAGCACCCGGCCATCGACGCACAGCCCGGTGCCGATGCCGGTGCTCCAGGTCACGTAGGCGCAGTGCTCGACGCCCTGCAGCGCGCCCCAGCGGCGCTCGGCCTCGAGGGCGGCCACGCAGTCGTTCTCGACGCGCAGCCGGTCGAACCGGCGCGCCAGCGGGGCCTCCAGCAAGGCCGTGCGCCAGTCGTTCGGCAGGCCCCGGCCGGGGCCGGCCAGTCCGCCGCAGATGTTGGGCGCCGCCAGCTCGATGCGGCCGTCGACCACCACGAACGGGCCGCACGAGGACACGCCGGCGGACTGCACGCTGTCGGGTGTCACGCCGAGCTCGCGGCAGGTCTCGTCGAGCATCCGCAGGACCTGCACGGCCAGCGCGTCGTTGCCGCCGGTCTTGGCCGTCGGCTCGCTGCGCCGCCCGAGCAGCTCCAGGTTCTCGCCGTTGTTGAGGCTGACGGCCACCTTGGTGCCGCCGATGTCGATGCAGGCTTTCATGGCAGCGTGATCAGACGTATTTCGCGATGAGGCTGGCCAGAAGGCTCAGCAGGATGGTGCTGGTCAGCGGGATCGACCAGTCGCGGCCGAACAGCCGGAACCGCAGGTCGCCCGGCAGCCGGCCGAACCCCAGCTTCTGCAGCGCGGGCGTGAGCCAGCTGATCAGCATCAGGGCCAGGAAGACGACGATGAACCAGCGGATCATTCGGTCCAGTGTAGGGGCAGGCAGCACGGGCGTGGGCCGGTCACAACCGGTCGGTGCGGTCACCCTGGCGGAAGCCCAGCGCATCCCAGTACCCGCCGGTCGCCAGGCCGATCACCTTGAACAGCTCGCCCATCTCGTGCTCGTTCACCAGCTTCTGCAGCGCCGCGCGTTCGGGCAGCGTCGCACCGTCGGCCAGCTCCAGCACGCCGCAGTTGAACAGGAAGTGCGCCTGGCTCGTGTAGCCGAGCACGTTCAGTCCGGACTCCTGCGCGGCCACGGCGATGCCGGTGAAATCGACATGGGCCGTGATGTCCTTCTGGCCGACGTCCTGCAGCGGATCGGGGTCGGCCTGGTGGCCGCGGTGGCACATGAGGGTGCCCATGGCCCGCTGCGGATGCCAGTACTCGGCCTCCGGGAAGCCATAGTCGACGAGGAACGCCGCGCCGGCGGCCAGGCGGTCGGCCAGGGTGCGCACGAACGCCTGCGCCTGCGGATGGATTTCGGTGAGGTAGTCGTGCCCGCCCGGGATCTCGAGCGGCGGCCGCAGGGTGGTGGGACGGTCGGCGAACCGGAAGCCCGCGTCGGCGGACTCGACGCCCCGCTCGTGCCACGTGCCGGCCCGCCGCTGCAGCAGCTTCACCGGCATCGCGTCGAGCACCTCGTTGCCGACGATCACCCCGCGCAGCTGCCCGGGCAGCTCGCCCGCCCACTGCACCCGCGCGCCGAACGGGGCCAGCCGCTCGCGCTGGCGCGCCCGCAGGCTGCCGGACAGGTCGACGATGGTGTAGCGCTCGACGCGGTTCCCCAGGGCCTCGAGCAGCTGGGATGCGAGCGCGCCGGAGCCGGCGCCGAACTCCCAGACCTCGCGCGTGCCCGAGACCTCCAGCGCCTGCGCCACCTGCCGCGCCAGCGCGCGGCCGAACAGCGGGCTGAGCTCGGGGGCGGTGACGAAGTCGCTGCCGGACGCGGGCATGGCGCCGAACTTGCGCGACGCGTTGGCGTAGTAGCCCAGCCCCGGTGCGTACAGCGCCAGCGCCATGAAGCGGTCGAACGGAAGCCAGCCGCCATCGCGGGCGATCGCGGATCGGATGAGCGCGGCAAGGGCGCTCGTTACACTGCCTGCTTCTGTGGTCACGCCCCCATTGTCCCCTCCCGTGAACGCCGCCTCCCCTCCTCGCACCGCGCTGGTCACCGGCGCCGGCAAACGCCTGGGCCGCGAGATCGCGCTGGTGCTCGCCGCGGCCGGCTGGCAGGTGGCGGTGCACTACCGCGGTTCCGGCGACGAGGCGAAGCAGACGGTCGCCGACTGCGCCGCCCGGGCACGACCGGGTTGCGCCTTCGCCGCCTTCCAGGCCGACCTCGCCGACGAGCAGGCCACCCGCGCGCTGGTGCCGCAGGTGGTCGCCGGGCTGGGGCGGCTGGACGCCGTGGTGAACAGTGCTGCCCTGTTCGAGCAGGACACCGCGCAGACCTTCGGCCATGCGGCGCTGCTGACCCATCTGCTGGCGAACACCGCCGCGCCGGTGCTGCTGGCCCAGGCCCTGCACGCCCACCTGGCGTCACGCGACGGCGACGGGGCAGTGGTCAATTTGCTCGACCAGAAGCTCTGGAACCCGAATCCAGACTTCTTCAGCTACACGCTCTCCAAGGCCGCCCTCGAGTCCGCGACGACGCTGCTGGCGCAGGCGCTGGCGCCGCGCCTGCGCGTGGTCGGCGTCGCCCCCGGCCTCACGCTCACCAGCCACCTGCTGTCGCAGGAACGCTTCGAGGAGCTGCACAAGCTCTCGCCGCTCGGGCGGTCCTCCACGGCGGCCGACGTGGCCGACGCGGTGCGCTTCGCGCTGGAGAACCGCTCGATCACCGGCACCACGCTGCTGGTCGACGGCGGCCAGCACCTGATGAAGTTCGAGCGCGACTTTTCCCTGATGTGAACCCTGGCGGGGCACGTCCGGCACCGGCGCGCCCGCCCCAACGAGCGGAACGACATGGCCAAGGCCGGCACCCAGATCCTGACCCTCACCGGGCTGCGCTTCGACGCGAACCTGGGCATCCTCGACCACGAGAAGCTGGCGCCGCAGCCGATCCTGGTCGATGCGGAACTCAACCTCGGCACGCAGCCGCTGCAGCCGCACGACGACGACATCCGCCACGTGCTGGACTACCGCAAGGTGCGCAAGATCATCATCGACGAGTGCACGGCCGAGCACGTGAATCTGCTCGAGAGCCTCATCGGCAAGCTGGCGCTGCGCCTGATGGCCCTGCCGGGCGTGCTGGGCGTGCGCGTGAAGATCGCCAAGCTGGAGATCTTCGACGACTGCGAGGTGGCGATCCGCGTGGAGACCGGCCACTGGTGACCCCCTGCGCCGCCTGCGGGAATGCCTGACGCCAGCTGGAGCGACGCGGCCGTGCGCCGGCCGGGCGCGTCCTACACGACACGCACGCCCGCGCGCCGAGCATCGTGGGGGAGGTCCCCCATGTCCGCATCGCTTCGCCTTCTGCTCCTGCCCGCCGTCGTCCTGGCTGCCACATTGGCCGGCTGCGCCACCCCCGGCACCAACGAGGCCACCGTGCAGGCGTTCTCCGGCCTGCAGGCGCTGCCCTCGCCGGCCACCTACCGCTTCGAGCGGCTCCCCTCGCAGGCCGGCCAGCCATCCCAGCTGCAGGTGGAGGCGCTCGCCGATCCCGCGCTGCACCGGGCGGGGCTGCGGCGCGACGACGCCGCACCGCGCTTCGCAGTGCAGGTGAGCGCTCCCGTCGAGCAGACCGCCGCGCCCGGGGCGTTCGGCGGGTCCTCGGTCGGCGTGGGGCTGGGCGTGGGGGGCGGAGGCGGCGGCGTAAGCCTCGGCATCGGCAGCCTGTTTCCCCCGTTCTCGCAGCCGCGCACCGTGCAGCACGTCAACGTCCTGGTGCGTGAGCTGGCGAGCGGGCGGGTGGTGTTCGAGTCGCGCGCTTCGGCGCCGGGCCTCGGAGACACCCAGATGCTCACGGGCCTGATCGACGCGGCGCTGCAGGGTTTTCCGAACCCGCCGGCGGGCGCGCGGCGCGTGGGCCTCGGGACCGCCGCCGCGCCGGCCGGCGCCTCGGCCCCGGCTACCGTGGCGCGCTAGGCGGCGAGGACGCCAGCGGCGGCGCGATCTCCTCCAGCGGCTTGCGCTCGGCGTCCACCGCATGGCGCCAGGCGACCGCGGCCGCGGCCACCATCAAGGCGGCGCCGAACGCATAGCCGGCGAACACCTGTGTGCGGCTGCCGCTCTCGACCAGGGCGCCGAACAAGGCCGGCGCCGCGAAGCCCCCGACACCGGTGCCGACGGCATAGAAGATCGAGATCGCCAGCGCCCGCATCTCCAGCGGGAACACTTCGCTCACGGTCAGGTAGGCTGAACTGGCCGCCGCCGACGCGAGGAAGAAGACCGCGGACCACGCCACGGTCTGCGTCACGGCATCCAGCGCACCGGCCAGGAAGCCCAGTCCGGTCAGCACCAGCCCCAGGCCGGACAGCGCATAGGTGGCCGCGATCATGCGCCGCCGCCCGATCCGGTCGAACAGTGCTCCGAGCATCAGCGGGCCCAGCACATTGCCCAGCGCAAAGGGAACGATGAACAGCCCGACCTGCTCGGCCGCGACGCCGTAGAACCGCGTGAGGACCAGCGCATAGGTGAAGAAGATGGCGTTGTAGAAGAACGCCTGCGACACCATCAGCGAGAGCACCACCGCGCTGCGCTGCGGATAGCGGCGCAGCAGCACGTGCACCACCTCGCGCGCGGTCGGCACCACCCGCGCCCGGACGGCCGGCGGCGCCGTCGTGGTGGCCTGCTGCACCTGCACGCCGGCGGCCGCCTCGATCTCGGCCACGATGCGCTCGGCCTCCTGCGCCCGGCCGTGCGCGAGCAGCCAGCGCGGACTCTCCGGCACGTGCCGGCGCACCAGCAGGATGGCCAGCGCCAGCACCGCGCCCAGCAGGAAGCCGGCACGCCAGCCGTCCTGCGGCCCCAGCACCCGGGCATCCAGCAGGACCAGGCTGAGCACCGCCCCGAGCGCGGCGCCGAGCCAGAAGCTGCCGTTGATCGCCAGGTTCACGCGGCCGCGCACGCGGGCCGGGATCAGCTCGTCAATGGCGGAGTTGATCGCGGCGTACTCGCCACCGATGCCCACGCCGGTGACGAACCGGCACAGCGCGAAGGTGCCGAACCCGGTCGAGAACGCCGTCGCCACGGTGGCTCCCATGTAGACCAGCAGCGTCAGCAGGAACAGGCGCTTGCGGCCGAGCCGGTCGGCCAGCCGGCCGAACACCAGCGCGCCGAGCACCGCGCCGCCGACGTACAGCGAGCCGGCCCAGCCGACCTGGGCGGCGGTGAGCGCCAGCGTGTCCGGCCGCTCCAGCACGCTGCCGACCGAGCCCGCCAGGGTGACCTCCAGGCCGTCCAGCACCCACGCGATGCCCAGCGCAAGCACGACGCGCCAATGCCAGCGCGACCAGGGCAGGCGGTCGAGTCGCTCGGGAAGGGTCGGGCCGGGCGGCATGCGTCCACTATCGCGGAAACGGCCAGCGCGCGGGGCACTTGCCTGGCGTCGTCCGCAAGAGCTGCCGGCGACCTGCGCCCGGCTGCGCAGTCGCCACCGCGCGAGGCCCGAAAAGACCGCCCGTGGGCAGGGCGGCGCGACGCGGCCCTGCGCCGGCGCCGGGGCGGATGAGACAATCGGGCGACCATGGCCGCCGTCTGGATCGACACCGAACCCAAGCCGCTCTCGCGCGACGCGAAGATCGAACGCGAGACGCACAAGCTCGAGAAACGCCTGTGCCGCCAGGTCGGCCAGGCGATCGCGCAGTACAACATGATCGAGGAAGGCGACCGCGTGATGGTCTGCCTGTCCGGCGGCAAGGACAGCTACGGCCTGCTGGACATCCTGATGAAGCTGCAGCAGCGCGCGCCGGTGCGCTTCGAGCTGGTGGCCGTCAACCTCGACCAGAAGCAGCCCGGCTTCCCGGAGCACGTGCTGCCCGACTACCTGAAGGCGCTGGGCGTGCCGTTCCACATCGAGGAGCAGGACACCTACTCCATCGTCACCGACAAGATCCCGGCCGGCAAGACGATGTGCAGCCTGTGCTCGCGCCTGCGCCGCGGGATCCTGTACCGGGTGGCCGACGAGCTCGGCGCGACCAAGGTGGCGCTGGGCCACCACCGCGACGACATGCTCCAGACCTTCTTCCTGAACATGTTCTTCGGCGGCAAGCTCAAGGGGATGCCGCCCAAGCTGGTGAGCGATGACGGCCGCCACGTGGTGATCCGGCCGCTTGCCTTCGTCGCCGAGAAGGACCTTGTGCGCTGGGCCGAGCACCGGCAGTTCCCCATCATCCCCTGCACCCTGTGCGGCAGCCAGGAGAACCTGCAGCGCAAGCAGGTCGGCGCCATGCTGCGCGAGTGGGAGAAGAAGCATCCAGGGCGGCTCGAGACCATGGCCAACGCGTTACAGAATGTCGTCCCTTCGCACCTGGCCGACGGAACGCTGCACGACTTCAAGGGTCTGACCGCCACTGGCGTGGCCAGCGAGGACGGCGACAAGGCTTTCGATTCGGAGGACTTCGGCGTGCCGCCCGCGCTGCCCGGCCTCTCCGTCGTGCAACTCTGAGCTTTCCGCCATGCGCCTGACGCGCTCCGTTCCCGCTCTCCTCGCCGGCACCGTGCTGCTGGCGGGCTGTGCCACCGGCTACAAGCTGGACAACACCGTGCAGTCGTTCTCCGGCCTGCCCAGCCTGCCGGCCAATCCCAGCTACCGCTTCGAGCGCCTGCCCTCGCAGCTCGCGTCGCCTGACCAGACCCAGCTCGAGGGCCTGGCCGATCCGGCGCTGTTCCGCGCCGGCCTGCGTCGCGACGACGCGTCGCCGCGGTACAGCGTCCTGCTGACCGCGCGCGTGCAGCGGGTCTACTCGCCGTGGGCCGATCCGTGGGCGGGCGGCTGGGGCTGGGGCGGCTTCGGGCCGCGCTGGGGCATGGGATTCGGCGGCCCGTTCCCGCGGATGGAGCAGCCCTGGTTCCAGCGCGAAGTGGGTGTGATCGTGCGGGAACTCGCCGGCAACAAGGTGGTGTTCGAGAGCCACGCGAGCAACGACGGGCCCTACGTCGACAACGCGGTCGTGCTCTCGGCCATGTTCGACGCGGCCATGCAGGGCTTCCCGAATCCGCCCGACGGCGTGCGACGGGTGAACATCCAGATCGGCGGCACGCAGGCAGCCGCGGCGCCCACCGTCGCCCCGACCGCGCCCGTGGCGCCTGCTGCACCGGCCGCGCCCGGTCCCCGTCCAGCTGCCTCTGCAGCGCGGTGACAACTGGCAACCGTTGTGCCGATAGGCAGGCACGGGCCGCTTGCCTAGAATTCCCCGGATGGAAGCGACCCGCATCATCGCCGTGCGCCATGGCGAGACGTCCTGGAACGCCGATGCCCGCATCCAGGGACAGCGGGACATCGACCTGAACGACACCGGCCGCTGGCAGGCCCGCCGCGTCGGCGAGGCGCTCGCCGGCGAGCCGATCAGCGCGGTGTATTCCAGCGACCTCGGCCGCGCCCGCCAGACGGCGCAGCCGATCGCGGAGGCCGCCGGCACCGAGGTGGTGACCGAGCGGGGGCTGCGCGAGCGCGGCTTCGGCATGTTCGAGGGCAAGACCTTCGACGAGATCCACCAGGCCTGGCCCGAGCATGCCCAGCAGTGGCGCCGGCGCGTGCCCGAGTGGCAGCCGCCCCAAGGCGGCGAATCGCTGCTCGCGCTGCGCGAGCGGGTCACCCGCACCATCACCGCCCTGGCCGCCCGGCATCCGGGCGAGCAGATCGTGGTGGTCGCGCACGGCGGCGTGCTGGACGCGCTGTACCGGCTCGCCACCGGCCAGGAAGTCAATTCACCGCGCACCTGGGAGCTTCCCAACGGCGCGATCAACCGGTTGCTCTGGACTCCGCAAGGCCTCACGCTGGTCGGCTGGTCAGACACCCAGCACCTCGACGATGCTCCCGCGGACGAAACCACCACTTAGCGACTCGCTCAAGCAGCTGATCGGCCAGTCGGTCGACGCGATCGACACCCCGACCCTGGTGGTCGACCTCGATGCGATGCAGCGCAACCTCGGCCGCATGGCCGAGTTCACCCGCAAGCACGACATCCGCTGGCGGCCGCACGCCAAGATGCACAAGAGCGCGGCGCTGGCACGCCTGCAGATGCAGGCCGGCGCCGTCGGCGTCTGCGTGCAGAAGACGGCCGAGGCGGAAGCGATGGCGGCCGGCGGCGTCAGCGACATCTTCATCACCAACGAGGTGGTCGCACCGCACAAGCTCGCCCGGGTGGCGCGGCTTGCGGGGCGCCTGACGGCCGAGAACGGACGGCTCTCGATCGCGGTCGACAGCCGCGAAGGCGTCCTGCGGCTGGCCCAGGCCATGAACGACGCGCGCCAGGAGTCGGGCGCGACGGCCGTCATCGATGTCTATGTCGAGATCGACGTCGGCCAGGGCCGCTGCGGCGTGCCGCCGGGCCGGCTGGCGGTCGAGCTGGTGCACGAGATCCGCCGCCATCCGGCGCTGCGCTTCGCCGGCCTGCAGGCCTACCACGGCAAGGCCCAGCACGTGCGCAGCGCGCGCGAGCGGCGCGACATCATCGCGGTGGCGGCCCAGGAGGCGGCCTTCACCCGCAAGCTGATCGAAGCCGAAGGCATTCCCGTGGAGCTGGTCACCGGCGCAGGCACCGGCAGCATGGTGTGCGAGGCCGCCAGCGGGGTGTACGGCGAGTTGCAGGCCGGCTCCTTCCTGTTCATGGACGCCGACTACGCGCAGAACGAGCGCGACCCGGCGCAGCCCCAGTTCGAGCACGCCTTGTTCATCAAGACCCAGGTGATGAGCGCCGGCCTGCTGCATGCCGTGTGCGACGCCGGGCACAAGAGCCACGCGATCGACTCGGGCCTGCCCCGCGTGCACGTGCCCGACGGCGAGCCGCTGCTCGAGTACGGCAATGGCGGCGACGAGCACGGCATCCTGCGCCCGGCCCGCCCCGGGGCGCCGCTGCCGGCCATCGGCGACGTGCTCTGGCTGGTGCCCGGCCATTGCGATCCGACAGTCAACCTGCACGATCACCTGGTGGGCGTGAAGGGTGGACTGCTCAGGGGCGTGGTCGACCGCATCATCCGGGTGGACGCCCGCGGCGCACTGACCTGAGCCGCCCCGCGCCACCCGTGTGAAGCGGGCGGCGGCCAAGCCCGGCCGTGTCAGGGTTCCCGCGGAAGCGCCCGCCGTGCCGCGCGGGAACAATCCCCCCATGCCGACCCCGAGCCAGGTGATCGTCCTTGCCACCCCCGTGTTCCTGCTGCTGATCGCGGCCGAATACGCCTGGGGCCGGGCACGCGGGCGCGACACGTACCGGCTGAACGACGCGTTCTCGAGCATCGGCCTGGGCATGCTGAGCCAGCTGGTGGCCCTGTTCACGCCGCTCCTGACGATCGGCGTCTACACCGCGGTCCACGACCGCCTGGCCGTGTGGCACGCCCCAGCCTTCTGGACGTCCTGGGCCGGCTGGCTGCTCGCCCTGCTGTTCTACGACCTCTGCTACTACTGGCTGCATCGCGCCGGCCACGAGGTGGCGCTGTTCTGGGCGGCGCACGTGGTCCACCACCAGAGCCAGCACTACAACCTCTCCACGGCCCTGCGCCAGACGGCCAGCGGGGGCCTGTTCGGATGGATCTTCTACCTGCCGATGGCGGTGGCCGGCGTGCCGCCGCTGGTGTTCGGGGTGGTGGCGCTGGTCGACCTGCTCTACCAGTTCTGGGTGCACACCGAGCACGTGCCGAAACTGGGCTGGTTCGACCGCTGGTTCTGCTCGCCCTCCAACCACCGGGTCCACCACGCCGTCAACGACCGCTACCTCGATCGCAACTACGGCGGGATCCTGGTCGTGTGGGACCGCCTGTTCCGCAGCTTCCAGGAAGAAGACGAGCAGTGCGTGTACGGCACGCGCGCCCCGCTGAACAGCTGGGACCCGCTGTGGTCCAACGCCGAGGTCTACTGGGCGCTGGCCCGGGACAGCTGGCATGCGCGGTCCTGGGCCGACAAGCTGCGGGTCTGGTTCAAGCCGCCGGGCTGGCGCCCGGCCGACGTGGCCGCGCGGTTTCCCAAGCCGGCGTTCGACCTGGCCGCGGCGGCCCGCTACGACCCGCCGCTCACGCCCGCGCTGGCGCGCTTCGCGGCCCTGCAGTTCGCCGCCCTGCTGGCCGGCGTCTCCCTGCTGCTGTGGCATGCGCACCGGCTGCCGCTGCCGCAGGCGCTCGCCTGGGTGCTGGTGCTGTGCTCCGCGCTGTGGGCGCTCGGGGCCGTCATGGAGCGCCGGCTGCCGATGCGAAGGGCGGTCTTGCTGCAGGCCCTGGCGCTGGGCGCAGCCGCGCTCTTCGCAGCCGGCTGGCGCTAGAAGAGGCCGGTGTCGGCGCGCGGCGGCGCGACGCCCAGATGGCGGAACGCCGCCAGCGTGGCGATGCGGCCGCGCGGCGTGCGCTGCAGATACCCCTGCTGGATCAGGTACGGCTCGATCACGTCCTCGATCGTGTCGCGCTCCTCGCCGATCGAGGCGGCGATGTTGTCCAGCCCCACGGGGCCGCCGTCGAACCGGTGGATCACCGCCTCCAGCAGCTTGCGGTCCATCACGTCGAACCCCTGCGGGTCGACATCGAGCATGGCCAGCGCCTTGTGCGCGATGTCCTGGGTGATGCGCCCGGAGCCCTTGACGTCGGCGTAGTCGCGCACGCGCCGCAACAGGCGGTTGGCGATCCGGGGGGTGCCGCGCGAGCGGCGCGCGATCTCGACCGCGCCTTCGTCGTCGATCGGCGCCTCGAGCAGCGCCGCGCTGCGCCGCACGATGCGGGTGAGCTCCTCGGCCGTGTAGAACTCCAGCCGGGCGACGATCCCGAAGCGGTCGCGCAGCGGGTTGGTCAGCATGCCCGCCCGCGTGGTCGCGCCCACCAGCGTGAACGGTTGCAGGTCCAGCTTGATCGAGCGCGCCGCGGGGCCCTCGCCGATCATGATGTCGATCTGGTAGTCCTCGAGCGCCGGATAGAGGATCTCCTCGACGACCGGCGACAAGCGGTGGATCTCGTCGATGAAGAGCACGTCGTTCTTCTCGAGGTTGGTGAGCAGTGCCGCCAGGTCCTTCGGCTTCTCCAGCACCGGTCCCGAGGTCTGCCGCAGGTTCACGCCCAGCTCGTGCGCGATGATGTGCGACAGCGTGGTCTTGCCCAGTCCCGGCGGGCCGAACAGCAGCACGTGGTCGAGGGCCTCGGCCCGCTTCTTGGCCGCGCCGATGAAGATCTCGAGCTGCTCGCGCGTCTTCGCCTGGCCCACGTACTCCTGCAGCAGCTTGGGGCGCAGGGCGCGTTCGATGGCCTCCTCGTTGGGCGAGGCGGGCGCGGCCGACACCACGCGCGGCGGCGAAGGCGGCAGGCCGAAGTCGTCGGTCTTGATGCTCACGCCTGCCTCACCGGGCCAGCGCCTTCAGCGCCAGCTTGATGCCTTCGCTCACGCCCACGTCCTGGGGCAGCGCCTTGAGGGCCATCTGCGCCTCCTTGTCGCTGTAGCCCAGCGCCACCAGCGCCTGCAGGATGTCGGCCTGCGCGTCGGTCGCGGCACTGGCGCCGTGCGCCACGCCGATGTCGGCGCCGATCTTGCCCTTGAGCTCGAGCAGCAGGCGCTCGGCGGTCTTCTTGCCGATGCCGGGCACCTTGACCAGGCGGCTGGCGTCCTGCGCGGTGACTGCCTGGGCGATGTCGCCCACGCTCATGCCGCTGAGCACCGAGAGCGCGGTGCGCGGACCGACGCCGGAGATGCGGATCAGCTGGCGGAAGGCCTCCCGCTCGCCCGGCGTGCCGAACCCGAACAGGATCTGCGCGTCCTCGCGCACCACGAAGTGGGTGAGCAGCGTCACCGCCTCGCCCAGGCCGGGCAGGTTGTAGAACGTGCTCATCGGGACGTCCACCTCGTAGCCCACGCCGTGGCAGTCCACCAGCACCTGGGGAGGATTCTTGTCGGCCAGCGTTCCGTTCAATCTGCCTATCATGCGAGGTCCCGGGCGTCACGCCCCTTCAGCTCTCCGGATTATCAGCTTGATCCTTCGCCACGCCTTCTCGCCGCCCAACAACACGCGCCTGGCGCACCTGTGCGGGCCGACCGACGAACACCTGCGCACCATCGAGAACGGCCTGCAGGTGCGGATCACCCGACGGCAGGAGCACTTCAAGGTCGAGGGGCCCAAGGCCAAGGCCCAGCGGGCGCTGGACGTCCTGCAGGCGCTCTACGAGATCGCCGGCCGCACCATCTCGCCCGACAAGGTCCAGCTGATGCTGGCCGGTGACCAGGTGATGGAGGAGGACGAGGATGGTGCCCAGCTCCTGCACACCCGCCGCACCGATCTGAAGGCGCGCACGCCGAACCAGAGCGTGTACCTGGACAACATCGCCAGCCACGACATCACCTTCGGCATCGGCCCGGCCGGCACCGGCAAGACCTACCTGGCCGTCGCCTGCGCGGTCGATGCGCTGGAGCGCAGCAGCGTGCAGCGCATCGTGCTCACGCGGCCAGCGGTGGAGGCCGGGGAGAAGCTGGGCTTCCTGCCCGGCGACCTCACGCAGAAGGTCGACCCCTACCTGCGCCCCCTGTACGACGCGCTGTACGACCTGATGGGATTCGAGCGCGTCACCAAGGCCTTCGAGCGCAACGCGCTGGAGATCGCGCCGCTGGCCTTCATGCGCGGGCGCACGCTGAACAACGCGTTCGTCATCCTCGACGAGGCGCAGAACACGACGCCCGAGCAGATGAAGATGTTCCTCACCCGCATCGGCTTCGGCAGCAAGTGCGTGGTCACCGGCGACATCAGCCAGATCGACCTGCCCAAGGGCCACCTGTCGGGCCTGGTGGATGCCGAGCGCGTGCTCAAGCGCGTCAAGGGCATCGCCCACACGCGCTTCACCAGCGCCGACGTGGTGCGCCATCCGCTGGTGGCACGCATCGTGGACGCCTACGACGCCGCCAAGAAGAGCGATGACGCCCGCTGAGCTGGCGCTCGATCTCCAGTTCGGCGAGTTCCCGGGGGCGGCCACCCACAAGGCCCTGCTGCAGCGCGCCAAGGTGCGGCGCTGGATGGCGGCTGCGCTGGAGCGGCCCGGCGAGATCGCGGTGCGCATCGTGGGCGAGGACGAGGGCCGGGCGCTCAACCGCGAGTACCGGCGCAAGGACTACGCCACCAACGTGCTCACCTTCGACTACACGCGCGACCCGGTGGTGAGCGCCGACCTGGTGCTGTGCGCGCCGGTGCTCGAGCGGGAGGCGCGCGAGCAGGGCAAGCCGCTGGAGGCGCACTACGCGCACCTGCTGGTGCACGGCACCCTGCACGCCCAGGGCTACGACCACGAGGCCGGCGAACGCGACGCCCTGGAGATGGAAGCGCTGGAGATCCTGCTGCTCGGCAGCCTGGGCTTTCCCAACCCGTACTGAGTCAGCCGGCCGGCACGATCCGCAACGGGATCGTGACCGGCCCGTCGTTGACCAGGTGCACCTGCATGTCGGCGCCGAACTCGCCGGTGTGCACCACCGGATGCTGCGCGCGCGCCGCCGCGACGAAGTAGTCGTAGAGCCGGCGCCCCTCCGGCGGCGCGGCGGCATTGCCGAAGCTTGGCCGGTTGCCGCCCGCGGTGTCCGCCGCCAGCGTGAACTGGCTGACGACCAGCAGCCCGCCGGCGGTGTCCTGCACGCTGCGGTTCATCTTGCCCTGCTCGTCCGCGAAGATGCGCAGCTTCAGCAGCTTGGCCAGCAGGCGATCGGCCTGGCCCTCGCCGTCGCCGCGCTCGGCGCACAGCAGCAGCAGCAGGCCCGGGCCGATCTCGCCGACCGTGCGCCCCTCGACCACCACGCGCGCCTCGCGCACCCGTTGCACCAGGCCGATCATGCGGCGTCCTTCCGTTCGTCCAGGTGGGCTTCCACGTCCTGCGGCAGCAGCTGGATGCTGGCCCGCAGCCCGGGCACCGCCCCCATCAGCGCCTGCTCCACGGAGGCTCGCAGGGCGGCCGCGCGGCGCAGCGTCCAGTCGGCGGGAACATGCATGTGCATGTCGACGAAGCGCCGGCTGCCGGCCCGCCGCGTCGTGATGTGGTCGAAGCGCACCGCCGGATGCGCCAGGCCCTGGAGGACCTGCTCGATCTGGGCCTGGACCGCGCCTTCGACCTGCGTGTCCATCAGGCCCTGCGACGAGCGCCAGACCAGGCTGCCGCCCTCGCGCAGGATGTTCAGTGCGACGGCCGCAGCGACCACCGCGTCCAGCCACAGCCAACCCGTGAACGCCACCAGCCCGATGCCGACCACCACGCCCGCCGAAGTCCAGACATCGGTGACCAGGTGCCGCGCATCGCCTTCGAGCGCCATCGACCGGTGGACCGACGCCGACTGGAGCATGCCCCAGGCCAGCAGGCCGTTGAGTGCGGACGCCAGCACCGAGAGCACGAGGCCGACGCCAACCTGCTCGAGCCCGCGCGGATGCAGGAACCGGTCCACCGCCGTCCACAGGATGGCCAGCGCCGCCACCAGGATGGCCAGGCCCTCGAAGGCGGAGGAGAAATACTCGGCCTTGTGGTGCCCGTACGGGTGCTCCGCGTCCGCGGGCCGCAGGGCGATGCGCACCATCGCCAGCGCGAAGATGGCACTGGCCAGGTTGACCAGCGACTCCATCGCGTCGGACAGCAGGCCGACCGAACCGGTGAGCCACCACGCCAGCGTCTTCAGCCCGATCGTCGCGGTGGCCACGCCGATCGAGGCACGCAGCCAGGTCTGCGGTGGCACGGCCCCCGCTCGTTCCCTCAAGGTCATGCGGGCGATTGTGCGGCAGCCCCCGTGCCAGAATCGCCGGCGATGAGGCCGAGCCTGCGTCCGTTCCTGCCCTGGCTGGCTGCCTGGCTGCTGCTCGCGGTCGCCGGCGGCTGGGTGCTGGGCGCGTCCGAGCGCGATCGCCAGCGGTCGGCGTTCGACAACGACGTGCGCATCGCGCACCGCCTGCTCAGCCAGCGGGCCGCCCAGCACGACGCCATCCTCGCGACGCTCGCGCTCCTGCAGCCGGCGCCCGGCGCCGACGGCGTGCAGCGGCTGCCCGCGCTGTACCCGCAGATCCTCGCCGTGCGGCAGCTGGCCGCCGGCGAACATTGGGCGTTCCCGGCCTTCGAGCAGGCGCAGCAGCAATCGCTGCGCGAACGGCGCCCGGTGCTGGCGGCCGCCGACCTCGTGACCGGGCGGGCGTGGCTGGTGCTGGCCGCCGAGCCCGCCAGCTTCGCCCTGCAGGTGGACCTGGTGGCCTCGGTGCCCTGGACCGAGTGGCCGATGCCGCGGCTGGTCAGCCCGGTGCGCGTGCTGCTGCTGCGGGGCGACCAGGCGCTGGTGCTGCAGCCCGGTCGCACCGACGCGCGCGGGCCCTGGCAATTCGCGCTGCGCAAGCCGCTGGCGTCCCCCAGCCAGCCGTTCGAGCTGGTGGCCCTGCGCGCCGCGCGCTGGTCGGAGCTGCCGTGGGGGCCCTGGGGTCTGTGGGCGGTGTTCAGTGCGGCCCTGGTCGGTGCGGCAGCGGCGGTGCAGCGGCAGCGTTCGGCGCGTCGCCGGGCCGAGGAGCTGCTGCGGCTGGGCCAGGTGGCCCGGTTGAACACGCTGGGCGAGCTGGCCGGCGGTCTGGCCCACGAATTGAACCAGCCGCTCACGGCGGTGCTGGCCAACACGCAGGCGGCGCGGCGCCTGCTGGCCGAGCAACCGCCGGAGCTCGATCCGGCCCGCGCCGCGATGGGACAGGCCGCCGAGCAGGCCCGGCGTGCCAGCGACGTGGTCGCGCGACTGCGCCGCACCATCGAGCGGCCGGCCGCCGACGCGGCCATGCAGCCCGTGGTGCTGCAGGACGCGGTGCGCAACGCCTTCGACCTGCTCGAGCCCGAGTTCGCCCGGCGCGAGGTGGCCCCGCGGCTGCATGGGCCGGCGCCGGTGCGCGTGCACGCGGAGCCGGTCGCCCTCGAGCAGATCGTGCACAACCTGCTGATGAACGCCCTGCAGGCGCTCGACCAGGTTCCGGCCGCCCAGCGCGAGCTGTCGGTCGACATCGAGCAGCGCCCCGAGGGCGGCGTGCTGAGCGTGGCCGACAGCGGCCCGGGCATCGCGCCGGAACTGCTGCCACGCATCTTCGATCCGTTCGTCTCGACCCGCGAACATGGCCTGGGGCTCGGGCTGAGTTTGTGCGACAGCCTGGCCAGCGGCATGGGTGGCACGCTGCAGGCCCTGCAGCGCGCACCGCGCGGCGCCCTGTTCCGCCTGACCCTCCCCGCCGCATGACGACGTCCACGCAGGATTCACCCCTGGTGCAGCTGGTCGACGACGACCAGGCGGTGCGCGAGGGCCTGGCCCTGCTGATCGGCACGGTCGGCCTGCGCGTGCGCACCTGGGCCGATCCGCAGCGCTTCCTGGAGGAGCTCGATCGGGAGGCGATCGGCACCATCGTGCTGGACGTGCGCATGCCCGGCGTGGGGGGACTGGCGGTGCTCGAGCGGTTGCAGGCGCTGGGCACCGACCAGCCGGTGGTCATGCTCACCGGCCACGGCACGGTGGAGATGTGCCGGCGCGCCTTCAAGGCCGGTGCGGCCGAGTTCCTGGAAAAGCCGGTCGACGACGAACTGCTGCTCGAGACGCTGCAGCAGGCTGTGCGGCAGCACGTGAAATCGCGCGAGCGCCGCCAGGCCGACCGCGCCGCGCGCGAGCGCTACGCACAGCTCTCGGGGCGTGAGCGCGAGGTGCTGGGACGCATCGTCGAGGGCCTGACCAACAAGGAGATCGGGCGGGTGCTCGGGCTGTCGCCACGCACGGTCGAGGCCCACCGGGCCCACCTGTTCGACAAGCTCGAGGCCAGCTCGCTGGCGCAGCTGATCCGGCGCTACGCCTCGCTCGCCGAGGGCGACGGCACCGCGTAGTTCTACGCGGCCGGCGGCGTAGCCGCACGAATGGCCGCGAAGGCCGGCGGTTCCTACAGTGGCGGCACGGTCGAATCGCGGCCGCCATCGAAGGAGAACCCCGAATGTCCCTGAAGTCCCTGTTGTCCATCCTCGTGCTGTCCGCGCTGGCCGGCGGCGCCGGCGCGCAGGCGGTGCGCACCGAGCGCAACATCTCGCTGGAGCTGGCCAACCAGATCGCCGGCGCCACCGTGGCGGCCTGCACGGCCAACGGTTACCCGGTCGCGGCGACGGTGGTCGATCGCGCGGGCATCGTGCGGGCGCTCCAGCGTGCCGACAACGCAGGGCCCCACACGCTGGACTCCAGCCGGCTCAAGGCCTACACCTCGGCCTCGGCCAAGAACAGCACGCTCGCCATGATGGAAGGGGCGCAGAAGAACCCGGCCAGCGCGAACCTGGTGTCCATTCCGGGCTACCTGCTGCTCGGCGGCGGCGTTCCGATCCGCGTGGGCAACGAAGTCATCGGCGCGGTCGGCGTCGGCGGTGCGCCGGGCGGTCACCTGGACGAGCAGTGCGCCATGGCCGGTATCGACAAGGTCAAGGACCAGCTCAAGTGACAGCCAGGCTCGCCGCACTGCTGCTGGCGGCGGGCGCGGTGCTCGCCGGGCCGGCATCGGCCCAGGTCGGGCCGGATGCCGCCGAGACCGCCCGCTACGGCGGCCTGCACGCGGCAGCGCACCGGGGCGACGTCCCGGCCATCCGCAAGCTGGCCCGCCAGGCCGACCCGAATGCGGTCGATGGCCATGGGCGCACGCCGCTGCACGTGGCGACCTTCGCGCGCCAGCGCGAAGCGGTCCGCGCGCTGGCCGAGGCGGGCGCCCGGCTGGATGCGCTCGAGCACGACCGCTATGACGCGGTGACCATCGCGGCGGTGGCCGACGACGAGGAAACGCTGCGGCTGCTGCTGGCACTGGGCGCGAGCGCCCGCCAGGTGACCAGCCGCTACGACGGGACGGCGCTCATCGCGGCGGCGCACCTGGGGCATGCCGGCGTGGTGCGGCAGCTGATCCGCGCGGGCGCTCCGCTCGACCACGTCAACAACCTGCACTGGACGGCCGTGATCGAGTCCATCGTGCTGGGGGACGGCGGCCCACGCCACCAGCAGACGCTGCAGGCACTGGTGGCCGCCGGTGTCGACCTGCAGCGGCCCGGCCGCCAGGGCAACACGCCGCTGCAGCTGGCGCGCTCGCGCGGCTTCCTCGCGATGGTCGCGCTGCTGGAGCAGGCCGGCGCCAGGTGAACCCGCGCCGCGCGTGCCCCTGAGGGGCGGTCAGGCCAGGGTGACGCGCGCGAACTTGCGCTTGCCCACCTGCACGACGTAGGTGCCCGCGTCCAGCTTGAGGCCCTTGTCGGACACGACGCTGGAGTCGACCCGCACCCCGCCGCCGTCGATGAGGCGGCTGGCTTCGCTGCTCGAGGGTGCGAGGCCCGCCTGCTTGAGCAGTGCGGCGATGCCCAGCGGCGCCCCGGCCAGCTGCACCTCCGGGATCTGGTCCGGGATGCCGCCTTTGCTGCGGTTGACGAAATCCTGTTCGGCTGCGTCGGCCGCGCCCACATCGTGGAACCGGGTCGTGATCTCCTTGGCCAGCAGCACCTTGGCATCGCGCGGATTGCGGCCGCCCTCCACCTGGGCGCGCAGCGCCGCGATCTCGGCTTCCGAGCGAAAGCTCAGCAGGGTGAACCAACGCCACATCAGGGTGTCCGAGATCGACATCACCTTGGCGAACATGGTGTTGGCGTCCTCGGTGATGCCGATGTAGTTGTTCTTGCTCTTGCTCATCTTGTCGACGCCGTCCAGGCCTTCGAGCAAGGGCATGGTCAGGATGCACTGCGGCTCCTGGCCGTATTCCTGCTGCAGGTGGCGCCCCATCAGCAGGTTGAATTTCTGGTCCGTGCCGCCGAGTTCGAGGTCGCTTTTCAGCGCGACCGAGTCGTAGCCCTGCATCAGTGGATAGAGGAACTCGTGCACGCTGATCGAGCGGCCCTCGCTGAAGCGCTTGTGGAAATCCTCCCGCTCCATCATGCGGGCGACGGTGTAGCGCGCCGCCAGCTGGATCATGCCGCGCGCCCCCAGCGGATCGCTCCACTCGCTGTTGTAGCGCAGCTCGGTGCGCGCCGGATCGAGGATCCGGTAGGCCTGCGCCCGGTAGGTCTGGGCATTCGCCTCGATCTGCTCGCGGGTCAGCGGCGGGCGGGTGGTGTTGCGCCCCGACGGGTCGCCGATCATCGAGGTGAAGTCACCGATGAGGAAGATGACCGTGTGCCCCAGGTCCTGCAACTGGCGCATCTTGTTGAGCACGACGGTGTGGCCGATGTGGATGTCCGGCGCGGTCGGATCCAGGCCGAGCTTGATGCGCAGCGGCACGCCGGTGGCCTCCGAGCGGGCCAGCTTTCTCATCCATTCGTCCTGCGGAATCAGCTCCTCGCAGCCGCGCAGCGACACTGCCAGGGCGTCACGCACGCGCTCGGTCACCGGGTGTGGGTTTGTAACAAAGGCTTGATTCATAACGATTTTTCCTGATCCGACGGTCTGTTGCCATCGGTATACTGGCGCCGGCTTCCTGGCCCGGCCGATTCTAAGAGGACGCCCCAAGCGGGCCCTGCGGCCCCTGCAACTGCAACTGCGACTGCGCCCTCGAACGGGCGCGGTCCCCGCCACAAGGATCCGAGGATTGAAAAGAAGCGGTATTGGCGTCGCCGTTGAACAGGCCCTGTGGGCCGTGGCGCGGGTGCTGGAACACCATCCGAGGCAAGTGACGATTGCCGTCGCAGCACTGCTCCTGGGCGCCGGTGGCGGCGCGTTCGCGGTCGCCTCGTTCGGCCCCGACCCCTCTGCGCTGCCGGTGCGCGAGGTGGTGGAAGCCGTGGAGCCGCTGGCCATCGGCGTCCAGGCCGACGCCCTGGTGGGCCACAGCATCAGCCTGTACCGCACCGAGGTCCTGCGGCCGACCGACACGGTCGACACCCTGCTGGCCCGACTGGGCATCCACGATGCCGAAGCGGCGGCCTTCCTGCGGGCCGACGCGCTCGTGCGCACCCAGTTGCTCGGTCGCTATGGCCGCACGGTGCGCGCCGAGACGAGCGATCAACACACCTTGCGCGGCCTGACCGCGCGCTGGGTCGTCGACGACACCGGCAGCTTCAAGCGCCTGGTGGTCGAGCGCACGGCCGACCAGCGGCTGGTCTCGCGCATCGAGACCGCGCCGCTCACCGCCGCGGTGCGGCTGGGCAGCGGCACCATCCGCAGTTCGCTGTTCGCGGCGATGGACGACTCCCGCATTCCCGACGAGGTGGCCGTGCAGGTCGCCGACATCCTGTCGTCCGAGATCGACTTCCACCGCGGCCTGCGCAAGGGCGACCGCTTCAGCGTGGTCTACGAAGCGCTCGAGGCCGACGGCGAGCCGCTGCGCACGGGACGCGTGCTGTCCGTCGACTTCGTGAACGACGGCCGTTCGCATTCGGCGCTCTGGTTCCAGGAGCCCGGCACCAAGGGCGCCTACTTCTCGCTGGACGGCAAGAGCCTGACCAGTTCGTACCTGGCCTCGCCGATGGAGTTCTCGCGCGTGACCAGCGGCTTCCAGATGCGTTTCCATCCGGTCCTGCAGCAGTGGCGCGCCCACCTGGGCGTCGATTACGGCGCGCCGGCCGGTGCGCCGGTGCGCACGGTGGGCGATGGCCAGGTGGCCTTCGCCGGCTGGCAGAACGGATTCGGCAACGTGGTCTTCGTCAAGCACAACGGCAGCGACGAAACCGTCTATGCCCACCTCTCGCGCATCGACGTGCGGGTCGGCCAGAAGGTCGAGCAGGGGCAGCGCATCGGCGCGGTCGGCGCGACCGGCTGGGCCACCGGGCCGCACCTGCACTTCGAGTTCCGGGTCAACGGCGCCCACCAGGACCCGATCGCCGTGGCCAAGCGCAGCCAGGGCATGACGCTCAGTGCCGCCGCGCGGCCCGACTTCGAGCGCTTGGCCCGGTCCATGCGCGCCCAGCTGGAAGCCGCGGCGTACGCCTCGGTAGCGTCGGCCGAGTAGCGGCCGGCTGCCCATGGCCGACCTCTTCATCGGGCTGATGTCCGGCACGTCGCTGGACGGCGTCGATGGCGTGCTGGCCGACTTCACTGGCGACGGGCTGCGGGTGCTGGCGCACGCCAGTGCGCCGTTCGACCCGCGGCTGCACGACGAATTGTTGGCCCTGAACCGCGCCGGCAGCGACGAACTGCACCGTGCGGAACTGGCCGCCAACGCCCTGATGCGCGTCTATGCAGACGTCGTGGCCCAGCTGCTCGCCATCTCAAGCGTGCGCGCGGGCGAGGTGCAGGCCATCGGCGCGCATGGCCAGACGGTGCGCCATCGCCCCCAGGAGTTCGACGGGACCGGCTACACGGTGCAGCTCGCCCAGCCCTCGCTGCTGGCCGAGCTGACGGGCATTGCGGTGGTCGCGGACTTCCGCACCCGCGATGTCGCGGCCGGCGGTCAGGGCGCGCCGCTCGCCCCGTTCTTCCACCGTGGCATGTTCGGCCGCGCCGGCGAGACCGTCGGCGTGCTCAACATCGGCGGCATCTCCAACCTGACCCTGTTGCGGGCCGACGGCAGCCAGCTCGGGTTCGACTGCGGCCCCGGCAACGCGTTGATGGATTTCTGGTGCCGACGCCACACCGGCCAGCCGTACGACGCCGGCGGCGCCTGGGCGGCCGGCGCGGCGGCGGATGCCCGGCTGCTGCAGGTGTTGCTGGACGATCCCTACTTCGCGCGCCGGCCGCCCAAGAGCACCGGCCGGGACCTGTTCAACCAGGAGTGGCTGCTGCAGCGGCTGGACGCCGCAGGACCGCTCGAGCCGCAGGTGGTGCAGTCGACGCTGGCCGAGCTGACCGCCCGGTGTTGCAGCGACGACGTGCAGCGGCTCGCGCCGCGGCTGGGTCGCCTGCTGGTGTGTGGCGGCGGGGCGCTGAACACGCATCTGATGGCGCGGTTGCAGGCCTTGCTGCCGACCACCGCGGTGCGGTCGAGTGACGACGCCGGGCTGCCGCCGCTGCAGGTGGAGGCCACTGCCTTCGCGTGGCTCGCCCGCAAGACCCTGCGGCGCGAGCCGCTGGAGCTCCAAAGCACCACGGGCGCCCGAGGCGCCCGTGTGCTGGGAGCGGTGTGGCCCGCCTAGACCGAGAAGCTGGAGCCGCAGCCGCAGGTGGTGGACGCGTTCGGGTTCTTGATCACGAACTGCGCACCCTGCAGGTCTTCCTTGTAGTCGATCTCGGCACCGACCAGGTACTGGTAGCTCATCGCATCGATGAGCAAGGAGACGCCGTTCTTGCTCATCACGGTGTCGTCCTCGTTGGCGATCTCATCGAAGGTGAAGCCGTACTGGAAGCCGGAGCAGCCGCCACCCTGGACGAACACGCGCAGCTTCAGGTCGGGGTTGCCTTCCTCGGCGATCAGATCGGCGACCTTCGCTGCGGCGCTGTCGGTGAAGATCAGCGGGGCGGGCATCTCGGTCTGGACGTTGTCGGCAACTGCGCTCATGGTGGACTCTCGGGAAAACGAACGCGAATGGTACGGCAACGCGCTCGGGAATTCCGGTCAGTGGTTGTTTGCCGCCAGCTTCAGTAAGGGCTTTTCCTCGTCGCCCACGTTCAGGTTCAGCGGCTTGAGCTGACCCGAGATGACGGCGCCCTGGTGCATTTCCAGCGACTGGTAGGACACGTCGCCCTCGATGCGCGCCTTGGGCTGCAGCTCGAGCAGCTCGCGGGCATGGATCGGGCCCCGCACGGTGCCGTTGACGATGACGTGGTCGGCGTGGATCTCGCCCTGCACCACCGCCGCCTCGGAGATGACCAGCATGCTGGGCTCTTCCGTCAGCGAGCGCACGTCACCGACCACCTCGCCGTCGATCCGCAGGCCTTCGGTGAACTTCAGGTTGCCCTCGACACGCGTGCCGTGGGCGATCAGGCTCTTGATGGGGGGCTGCGCTTTCTTGCCGAACATCCGTGATTCCTCAACTTCGTTGTCCTAGGCACCGAGCTTGATGCTCTGCACCGCGCGGGTGGCCGCGCCTTCCACCACCTTGGCGGAAACGTTTTTTACCACGGCCTGCGCAGGCAGGTCGACCATACCTTCCAGGCGGCGGTATTGGCGGAACCGAAGGTCCTGCCAACCGTTGTCGGGAAGCTCCACCGTCCAGGGCTTGCCGTCGAGCGTGCCATCCATGCTCACCTGCAGGCGCCCGCGGAATTCGGGTGCGTTCTTGATGGGTTGGATCACCAGGACCTGCCACTTGAGCTGGCTGCCGGGCAGCACTTCGGCCTGCAGTGCGCGGATGGCCACCGTTTCGGCAGCGGCCGCAGGCATGAGCTTCTCGAAGAAGCCGAGGTCGCCGCGCAGGGCGCGATTCTCCGCCTCGACCTGCTTGATCTGTGCCAGCAGGCGCTCCTGGACGGCGCGCTCGGCCGTCATGAGACTGCCGGAGGTGTTCAGGATCGATTGCACGCGATCGCGCTCGGCCTGCAGGCGGGCGACCTCGGCACGCAGCTGGATCACCTCGTCCTTGATGCCGGTGTCGACACCAGCCAGGCCCTTGCCCAGCTCGAAGGCCCACAGGCCGATGGCGGCCCAGAAACCCAGCATGATCGCAACGGCCGCCCACTTCAACGGCCAGGGCATGGAGCTTCGGATCGCGACCTGGGGGGCGCTGATCGTCAGCCGACGACGTAACAACTTCCAACGCATGAGCTAGCGCTGGAGGATGCCCCAAAAAACAAAGCCGCACCAAGCGAACTTGTGCGGCTTTGTAACGCGGGCGCGACAGTTAGCGCTTGCTGAACTGCTTGCGGCGGCGTGCGGAGTGCAGACCGACCTTCTTGCGCTCGACCTCGCGGGCGTCGCGGGTCACGAACCCGGCCTGGCTCAGGGCCGGCTTGAGGGTCGCGTCGTAGTCGATCAGCGCCCGGGTGATGCCGTGGCGGGTGGCGCCGGCCTGGCCGGATTCACCGCCGCCGTGCACGTTCACCTGGATGTCGAACGTCTCGACGTGGTTCGTCAAGAACAGGGGCTGCTTGACGATCATGATCGAGGTCTGGCGGCCGAAGAACTTTTCGATCTCCTTGCCGTTGACCGTGATCTTGCCGGTGCCCTTCTTCAGGAAGACACGGGCCACGCTGCTCTTGCGGCGGCCGGTGCCGTTGTTCCATTCACCAATCATTCGGCGCTCCTCAGATTTCCAGCGGCTTGGGCTGCTGGGCGGTGTGCGGATGCTCCGCGCCGCCGTAGACCTTCAGCTTCTTGATCATGGCGTAGCCGAGCGGGCCCTTGGGCAGCATGCCCTTGACGGCCTTCTCGAGCGCGCGGCCAGGATGCTTGGCCTGCATGTCGCGGAAGTTGGTGGCATAGATGCCGCCCGGGAAACCCGAGTGGCGGTAGTACATCTTGTCCAGTTCCTTCGCGCCGGTGACGCGAAGCTTGGAGGCGTTGATCACGACGATGTAATCGCCGGTGTCGACGTGAGGCGTGTAGATGGCCTTGTGCTTGCCGCGCAAACGGGCTGCTGCTTCGCTGGCAACACGCCCGAGCACCTTGTCGGTGGCGTCAATCACAAACCACTCGTGCGTCACGTCAGCGGGTTTCGCGCTGAACGTTTTCATGAGTCTTTCCTTCGAAGTGGTTTGGCAGCCCTTTTCCACGGTCGGTGTTCCTCTGCCGGGAACCTCTTAGGTGGGTGACCGAAGCCGCCCCGCGCAAGGCAGGACGTCCCCGATTTCCGCCGCGGGGCTACGGGTAGCGCTGCGGAAAGCCGGCGATTCTACGATGAATCAAGGACTTACCGCAAGGCAGGGGCGGCGCGGGTTAGCATCGGCGCATGTTCAGCTACCGCCATGCCTTCCATGCCGGCAACCACGCCGACGTGCTCAAGCACCTGGTGCTGGTCGCTGCGCTGCGCCACCTGACGCAGAAGGAGACCGCGCTGTGGGTGGTCGACACCCATGCCGGGGCCGGGCTCTACCGGCTCGACGGCGACTACGCCGGCACCTCCGGGGAAGCGGCCGAGGGGATCCTGAAGCTGGTCGCCGCGCTGCCGGGCCTGGCCGAGCCGGCGCCGGCGCTGACCGACTACCTCGACCGCGTCCACAGCTTCAACCGGGAAGGCTCCTGGCGCATCTACCCCGGCTCACCGTTCCTCGCCCAGGCCCTGCTGCGGCAGGAGGTGCGCGACAAGCTCAAGCTGTTCGAGCTGCACCCCACCGACAGCAAGTCGCTGGCGGCCAACATCGCCCAGCTGGGCGCAGGCCGGCAGGTCAGCGTGGCACGCGAGGACGGGTTCGAGGCCCTCAAGTCCGTGCTTCCGCCGCCGTCGCGCCGGGCCCTGGTGCTGATCGATCCCAGCTACGAGATCAAGAGCGACTACGCCAAGGTGCACGCGGTGCTGCGCGACGCGCTGCAGCGCTTCGCCACCGGCACCTACGCTGTCTGGTACCCCATCATTCCGCGGCCCGAGGCGCACGAGCTGCCGCGCAAGCTCAAGACGCTGGCCAACTCCTTTCGCAAGCCCTGGCTGCACGCGACCTTCTCGATCGGTCAACCGGACGACGCCGCACCGGCACCGGGCGAAGAGCGGCGCACGGGCATGGCCGCCAGCGGCATGTTCCTGGTCAACCCGCCTCATACGCTCAAGCCCGCGTTGCAGGCCGCGCTGCCCCAATTGCTGGACGTGCTGGGACGCGGACGCGGCAAGGGCCAGCTGATCGAATCGGGCGGCGGCTGAGCACGGCGCCCTGGGCGCGGCCGCCCTGCGCGCCACGTGCACAAAGCCAGCGGCGGGCCACACCGCCATCCCCGGCGAGCCGATCGGAAGCGCGACGGCGCCCAGCTCCGCCCTCGGCACCAGCCCTGAACCGCCACCTGCCCGGCCGCAGGCGGCGGCGTGTCAACGGATGGCCGGGCGCGTCTCCGACGCCGGCGAGAGCTCCACGATCCGGGTGCCGAAACCGAGCATCCCGAGCGCGCGCGCCGCGGCGTGGCTCAGGTCGATCACGCGGCCGCCGGTGTGCGGGCCGCGGTCGTTGATGCGGACCGTGACCCGACGGCCATTGGCGGGGTTGTGCACCTCCACCCGCGTGCCGAACGGCAGCGAGGGATGGGCCGCGGTGAAGGCATTCATGTCGAACCGCTCGCCGTTGGCAGTCCGGCGTCCCTGGAACGTGAGGCCGTACCACGACGCCGGTCCGCGGACCGGCAGCGCAGACGTGGCAGACGTGGCAGACGTGGCAGACGTGGCGGACGTGGCGGATGCGGCCGCGGCTGGCATCGGCGCCGCGGCCAGCTCCGGCGCCTGCGCTTCCTGCGCCAACGCCGGCGCGCCTGCCAGCGCAACCAGCAGCGCCAGCACGGCGGCGTGCAGCATCACAGCCCCAGGCGCCGGCAGATCTCCAGCGTCGCGGCGGCCTGGTTCATCGTGTAGAAGTGCAGACCCGGCGCGCCGCCTTTGCACAGCTGCTCGCACAGCCCGGCCACCACGTCCAGGCCGAACGCCTTGATCGATGCGGTGTCGTCGCCGTAGGCCTGCAGGCGCAGCCGGATCCAGCGCGGCACCTCGGCCCCGCAGGCATCCGAGAAGCGCAGCAGCTGGCTTGAGCTGGCGATCGGCATGATGCCCGGCACCACCGGCAGCTCCACACCACGCCGGCGCAGCTCGTCGACGTAGCGGAAGTACGCATCCGCATTGAAGAAGTACTGGGTGATGCCCGAGTCGGCGCCGGCCTCCACCTTGGCGATGAAGGCCTGCAGGTCGGCGTCGGGCGACCTGGCCTGCGGATGCACCTCGGGGTAGGCCGCCACCTCCAGGTGGAAGTGCCGCCCGGTCTCGCTGCGGATGAAGGCCACCAGGTCGCTCGCGTAGCGGAACTCGCCGCCCAGGCCGTAGCCGCTGGGCAGGTCGCCGCGCAGCGCGACGATCCGGCGGATGCCGGCTTCGCGGTAGGCCACGAGCCGCTCGCGGATGCTGTCACGCGTCTGGCCGATGCACGACAGGTGCGGCGCGGCGGACACGCCCTCGCCCATGATGTCGCGCACGGTCTGCAGCGTGCCCTCCTGCGTCGAGCCGCCGGCGCCGAAGGTCACCGAGCAGAACTCGGGCTGCAGCGCATACAGCTTCTGCCGCGCGGCGCGCAGCTTTTCGGCGCCCTCGGGCGTCTTGGGCGGGAAGAACTCGAGACTGATCGGACATTTCATCGGGACCCCCTGGTCGCCATCACAAAGAACTCACGGTTGCCGTCGCCGCCGCGGATCGGGCTGTCGAACCAGCCCTGCACCTGCAGGCCGCCACCGGCACAGGCGTCGCGGATGCGCCGCTCCACCTGCGGGTACAGCGCCTCGTCGCGCACGATGCCGCCCTTGCCGAGCTGGCCGGGCTGCAGCTCGAACTGCGGCTTGACCAGCATCAGCAGCGCGCCGCCCTCGCCAAGCAGCGGGCCCAGCACGGGCAGCACGAGCGTGAGCGAGATGAACGACAGGTCGCCGACCACCAGGTCGAAGCCGGCCGGGACAGCCAGCGTCGCCGCATCGAGATCGCGCGCGTTGCACTTTTCCAGGCAGGTCACGCGCGGATCGGTGCGCAGCGTCTCGTGCAGCTGGCCGTGCCCCACGTCGACCCCCACGACCGCCGTGGCGCCGTGCTGCAGCAGGCAGTCGGTGAAGCCGCCCGTGGACTGCCCCACGTCGAGGCAGCGCCGGCCGCGCACGTCCATCCCGGCGGCTGCCAGCGCCCCTTCGAGCTTGAGCCCCCCGCGCGAGACGTAGCGCGTCTCGGCGGCGTCCTGCAGCTCGATGCGCGCGGCGTGCGGCAGGTCCTCGCCGTTCTTGCCGACCACGCGCCAGTCGCGGCCGTCGTGCCAGCGCATGCCGGCGGCGATCAGGCGCTGTGCCTGCGACCGGGTGGCCGCCAGGCCGCGTTCGACGAGGAGCTGGTCGGCGCGCATGGGCGATCTCCCGCGGCGCCACGGGCGCCCGTAGGCCGGCTGCGGCTCCCCGGGCGGCTCGGCGCCGGCGGCGCGCATCAGTAGCGGTAGGTGTCCGGCTTGTACGGACCCTGCTTGGACACGCCGATGTAGGCGGCCTGCTCGTCCGACAGCTCGGTCAGCTGCGCGCCCAGCTTGGACAGCTGCAGGCGCGCGACCTTCTCGTCCAGGTGCTTGGGCAGCACGTAGACCTGGCCGACCTTGTAATCGTTCGGCTTGGTGAACAGCTCGATCTGGGCCAGGGTCTGGTTCGCGAACGAGGAGGACATCACGTAGCTGGGGTGGCCGGTGCCGCAGCCCAGGTTCACCAGCCGGCCCTTGGCCAGCAGGATGATGCGCTTGCCGTCCGGGAAGATCACGTGGTCGACCTGCGGCTTGATCTCCTCCCACCTGCACTTGGCCTCGATCGACGCGACGTCGATCTCGTTGTCGAAGTGGCCGATGTTGCAGACGATCGCCTGGTCCTTCATCTTCGCCATGTGCTCGAAGGTGATGACCGACTTGTTGCCCGTGGCGGTGACGAAGATGTCGGCCTTGTCGGCGGCGTATTCCATCGTCACCACGCGGTAGCCTTCCATCGCAGCCTGCAAGGCGTTGATCGGGTCGATCTCGGTGACCCACACCTGGGCCGACAGCGCGCGCAGCGCCTGGGCCGAGCCCTTGCCCACGTCGCCGTAGCCGGCCACCACCGCGACCTTGCCGGCCACCATCACGTCGGTGGCGCGCTTGATGCCGTCGACCAGCGATTCGCGGCAGCCGTACAGGTTGTCGAACTTGCTCTTGGTGACCGAATCGTTGACGTTGATCGCCCGGAACTTCAGCTGGCCCTTGCTGGCCATGTCGATCAGGCGGTGCACGCCGGTGGTGGTCTCCTCGGTGACGCCGAGGATCTCCTTGGACTTGCGGCTGTACCAGGTCGGGTCTTCCGCCAGCTTCTTGCGGATGGCGGCGTGGAGGATGCGCTCCTCCTCGCTCGAGTGGGTGTCGATCAGCGACAGGTCCTTCTCGCAGCGCTGGCCCAGGTGCATCAGCAGCGTGGCATCGCCGCCGTCGTCCAGGATCATGTTGGGGCCTTCGCCCGCGGTGCCCTTGGCGCCGAAGTCGAAGATGCGGTGCGTGTAGTCCCAGTAGTCCTCCAGCGACTCGCCCTTGATGGCGAACACCGGGGTGCCGTTGGCGGCAATCGCGGCCGCGGCATGGTCCTGGGTCGAGAAGATGTTGCACGAAGCCCAGCGCACCTGCGCGCCGAGCGCCTGCAGCGTCTCGATCAGCACGGCGGTCTGGATGGTCATGTGCAGCGAGCCGGTGATGCGGGCGCCCTTGAGGGGCTGGCTCTTCGCGAATTCCTCGCGGATGGCCATCAGGCCGGGCATCTCGGTCTCGGCGATGCGGATTTCCTTGCGGCCCCAGTCGGCCAGCGAGAGGTCGGCGATCGCGCGGTCCTGCGCGGCGGAGGGCTTGAGAACGGCGTTCATGGTGGCTCCAAAAGCGGTGTTTCGGTTCAGCCACTGCCGGCGGAGGGACTCACCGCACGGATCAGTGGGTGAGCGTCGTTGCGGTCGTTCCGAGCCTCACGCCTGGCGGCGCTGCAACGCTCCTCGGATGGGCAAGATTATACGGAGCGGCCACGGCGGAGCCACCCGGGCGCCGCGGCAGCGCGACGGCGCCGTGCGGCAGGGCCCTCGGCCGTGGACGACCTCTCGCGCCCCGGTCCCCGACCGTGGCAGGGCCGCCACGGACCGCACCGCATCGGTTACAACATGCCGATGCCCGAACCCCTGTTCTCCGCCCCCATCGATCCCATGCTGGCCAAGGTGGCCGACGCGTTGCCGCAGGGCGAGGGGTTCCTCTTCGAACCCAAATGGGACGGCTTCCGGGCGCTGGTGTTCCGCGGCCCGGACGGCGTGGTGATCCAGAGCCGTGACCTGAAGTCGCTCAACCGCTACTTCCCCGAGCTGGAAAAGGTGCTGCTGGAGCAGCTGCCGCGCGGCTGCATCGTCGACGGCGAGATCGTGGTGGCGGGGCCGCAGGGCCTGGACTTCGACGCGCTGCAGCAGCGCATCCATCCGGCCGCCTCGCGCATCGCCCGCCTGTCCAAGGACACGCCGGCCGGCTTCGTCGCCTTCGACCTGCTCGCCGCGGGCGGCAAGCCGACCACCGCGCTGCCGCAGCGCGAGCGGCGGGCGCGCCTGGAGCGCCTGCTCGGCCAGGCCCGCGCGCCGCTGTACCTGACGCCGGTGACGGCCGACCGCGCGCAGGCGCAGGACTGGCTGCAGCGCTTCGAGGGCGCCGGCCTGGACGGCGTCATGGCCAAGCCGGCCGATGCGCCCTACCAGCCCGGCAAGCGCGCGATGTTCAAGATCAAGCATGCACGCACCGCCGATTGCGTGGTCGCGGGGTTTCGCTGGTACAAGGACACGCAGGACGCCGTCGGCTCGCTGCTGCTCGGCCTGTACAACGAAGCCGGGGTGCTACAGCACGTGGGCGTGACCTCGTCCTTCACCCTGGCCGCGCGGCGCGAGCTGCTGGCCGAGCTGGCGCCGCTGCGCGAGAACGCGATGGCCGACCATCCGTGGCGCGACTGGGCCCAGGCCAGCGCGGGCGACGCCGACCGCATGCCGGGCGCCAAGAGCCGCTGGAGCGGCGGCAAGGACCTGAGCTGGGAGGCGTTGCGGCCCGAGCGCGTGTGCGAGGTGAAGTACGACCACCTGCAGGGCGACCGCTTCCGCCACGCCACCACCTTCCTGCGCTGGCGCGACGACAAGCCCCCGCAGGACTGCCGCTACGACCAGCTGGAGGTCACCACCGCGTTCGAGCTGCAGGCGGTGTTCGGCGCCAAGGGCACCCGGGTGCAGGCCAAGGCCTAGGGCTCCTGGAAGCGGTCGCGCCGCACCAGCGCGCCGAACCACCGCAGCCACAGGCCCGCCACCACGAGCGTGCCGAAGCCGCCGGCCACGACCGAGCCCACCGGCCCCATCAGCGCGGCAGTCGCGCCCGACTCGAACTCGCCCAGCTGGTTGCTGGCGCCGATGAACAGCGTGTTCACGGCCGCCACCCGCCCGCGCATCGCATCGGGCGTCTCGATCTGCGCCAGCGTCTGCCGCACGATGACGCTGACCATGTCCGCCGCGCCGGAGACCGCCAGCACCAGCAGCGACAGCAGGAAGCTGGTCGACAGGCCGAACACCACCATGCACGCGCCGTAGACGGCGACGGCGAGCAGCAGCTTGCGGCCGACCTGCCGCGCGAGCGGCCAGCGCGCCAGGGCCGCGGCCATCACCAGCGCGCCGACCGCCGGCGCGGACCGCAGCAGGCCGAGGCCGGTCGGACCCACGTGCAGGATGTCGGCGGCGAAGATCGGCAGCAGCGCCGTCGCGCCGCCCAGCAGCACGGCGAACAGGTCGAGCGACACCGCCCCCAGCAGCACGCGGTTGCCTCCGATGAAGCGCACGCCGGCCAGCAGCGAGGCCAGCGTGGGGGGCTCGCGCGCCGGCGGCGCGTGCTCGTAGCGCACGGCGGCCAGCGCGACGCAGCCGGCGGCGAACAGGCCGAAGCAGGTGCCGTACACCACGCCGACGCCGCCGGCGAACAGCAGCCCGGCCAGCGCCGGACCGCCGATCACCGCGGCCTGGATGCCGGCCGAGCCCAGCGCCATCGCCCGCGCCAGCAGCTCGGGCGGCACCAGCGCCGGCAACAGCGCCTGCTGTGCGGCCATCTGGAAGGGACGCAGGCCGCCCAGCACCAGCGACAGCCCGAGCAGCACGCCGCGCGACGCCCACCCGCCCTGCGTCGCGGCCAGCAGCAGCAAGGCGACCGCGCCCTGCAGCGCGTAGCAGGCCAGCACCAGGCGGGCGCGGTGGAAGCGGTCGGCGGCATGCCCGGCGGGCAGCGCCGCGGCGAGCGAGGGCGCGAACTGGGCCAGCCCGACCAGGCCGAGATCCCAGGCGCTGCCGGTCAGGCCGTACATCTGCCAGCCGATGGCCAGCATCAGCATCTGCTGGGCGCCGGTGCCGAGCAGGCGGGCCAGCCAGAAGCGAAGGAACGCGGGGTGGTGGAACAGGGACACGGCCGCCATTGTCCGGCGACCGCCGCGCGGCGCCCGGGAACGGGTCAGCGAGCCTTGGGCCGCAGCGGCGCCGGCACGTGCTCCAGGTTGATGCGCACCCGGTACCAGAGCGAGGAACTGCCGCGCATGCGGTCGACCAGCACGTCGGCCGGTGCCAGGTGTTCCGCCGCCTTGGGGTGCTGGGCCTTCCACTGGTCCGCCGCCGCGATCGCGTCGGCCTCGCGGTCGGCGCGCGCGATCTCCACCAGGGGCTTGCGCACGCGCTTGGCAGGCGCCGGGGCGGCAGTGCCGGCACTCCGGCGCGTCGAAGGCGGCGCGCGCGGCGGCTCGCTGGCCTGCTTGCGGTAGTGCGGCGGCCAGGGCGCGTCGCCCTGGCCCTCGCGTTCCTGCCGGGCCGACAGCTCGAGCAGGGAGTCGAGCGTCCCCGCGGCACGGTCGATCCCGGCGTGCGGATCGCCCCGCGCGCGCAGCCGTGCAGGCACCGTCCTGAGCGTGAAGTCGGCCGGATCGCACAGCGGCAGCTCGTCCCAGGTGAGCGGCGTCGACACCCGCGCGTCCGGCCGCGGCCGCACCGAGTACGCCGACGCCACGGTGCGGTCCTTGGCGTTCTGGTTGTAGTCGACGAAGACGCCGTGGCGCTCTTCCTTCCACCACTGCGCGGTGGCCAGCTGCGGCGCGCGCCGCTCGACCTCGCGCGCCAGCGCCAGCGCGGCGCGGCGCACCTGGTCGAAGGTCCAGCGGCGCTCGATGCGCACCAGCACGTGGATGCCGCGCGAGCCCGAGGTCTTGGGCCAGCCGACCAGCCCGTGTTCCTCCAGCACGTCGCGCGCGATCGCCGCCACCTCGCGGATCTGCGGCCACGCCACGCCGGGCACCGGGTCGAGGTCGACCCGCAGTTCGTCGGGGTGGTCCAGGTCGTCGGCGCGCACCGGGTGCGGGTGCAGCTCGATGCAGCCCAGGTTGGCCATCCAGGCCAGCGTGGCGGCGCTGCGCGGCACCACCTCCTCGGCGGTCCGGCCGGAGGGGAACCGGATGGTGCTCACCTCGACCCAGTCCGGGCGCCCGGCCGGTGCGCGCTTCTGGAAGAAGAACTCGCCGTCCACGCCGGCCGGGTAGCGCACCAGCACGCAGGGACGGCCGCCAGCGCCCCGCAGCGCGCCCTCGGCCACCGCGACGTAGTAGTTCACCAGGTCCAGCTTGGTGAGGCCGGCCGCCGGGAACAGCAGCTTGTCCGGATGGCTCACCACGACCTCGTGGCCGTCCACCCGCAGCACGTCTCCGGTCGATGCCTCTGCCATCGGGTCAGCCTACACCCTTCGGCGACAATACGGGGCCGGCTGCAACGCTTTGCAGCTCATCGGCCCGCCCGGAGTCCCTGTCCTTGTCCGCCTCGCCCTTTGCCGCCGAAACCCGGCGCCGCCGCACCTTCGCCATCATCTCCCACCCCGACGCGGGCAAGACCACGCTGACGGAAAAGCTGCTGCTGTTCTCCGGCGCGATCCAGATCGCCGGCGCGGTCAAGGGCCGCAAGGCGTCGCGCCACGCGACGTCCGACTGGATGGAGATCGAGAAGCAGCGCGGCATCTCGGTGGCCTCGTCGGTGATGCAGATGCTCTACCGCGACCACGTGATCAACCTGCTGGACACGCCGGGCCACAAGGACTTCTCGGAAGACACCTACCGCGTGCTGACCGCGGTCGACTCCGCGCTGATGGTGATCGACGCCGCCAACGGCGTGGAAGCGCAGACCCGGCGCCTGATCGAGGTCTGCCGCCAGCGCAACACGCCCATCATCACCTTCGTCAACAAGATGGACCGCGAGGTGCGCGAGCCGCTGGACATCCTCGACGAGGTCGAGCGCGAGCTGGGCATGCCCTGCGTGCCGATGACCTGGCCGGTGGGCAAGGGCAAGAGCTTCGGCGGCATCATGAACCTGCGCTCCGGGGCGATGACGGTGTTCGAGTCGGGCAGCGAGCGCCGGCCGCAGGACTTCGAGAGCATCCCGCTGTCGGATGCCGGCACGCTGCGCGCCCGTTTCGGCGGCGAGTACGACGCCGCCGCCGAGAGCATGGAGCTGGCCGCGGGTGCGTCGCCCGAGTGGGACCAGCAGGCCTTCCTGGACGCTCGGCAAACGCCGGTGTTCTTCGGCTCCGGCGTCAACAACTTCGGGGTGATGGAAGTGCTGGACGCGCTGGTCGACCTGGCGCCCGCGCCGCAGCCGCGCAAGAGCTCGCTGGTGGTCAACCGCCAGCCCGTCGAGAAGACCATCGACCCGGCCGACGCGGCCTTCGCCGGCGTGGTGTTCAAGGTGCAGGCCAACATGGACGCCAACCACCGCGACCGCATCGCCTTCGTGCGGATGGCCTCGGGCAAGTACACCCCGGGCATGAAGCTCAAGGTGCAACGCACCGGCAAGGAACTGCGGCCGACCTCGGTGGTGACGTTCCTGTCGCAGCGCCGGGAAGCGGTCGATGAAGCCTACGCCGGCGACATCATCGGCTTCACCACCCACGGCGGCGTGCAGCTGGGCGACACCATCACCGACGGCGCCAACCTGCAGTTCACCGGGTTGCCGTTCTTCGCGCCCGAGCTGTTCATGACGGTGCTGCTGAAGAACCCGCTGCGCACCAAGCAGCTGCAGCAGGGCCTGGCCCAGCTGGGCGAGGAAGGCGCGATCCAGGTCTTCCGTCCGCAGGCCGGCGGCGCCATGCTGCTGGGCGCGGTCGGCCAGCTGCAGTTCGAGGTGGTGCAGCACCGGCTGAAGGCCGAGTACGACGCGGACATCCGCCTCGAGGGTTGCCAGTACACGGGCGCGCGCTGGATCACGGCCGACACGCCGCAGGAACTGCGCGCCTTCACCGACGCGTATCCGCAACGGATGGCGCTGGATGCCGCCAATGCCCTGGCATTTCTTTGCACTTCGCCCTACGACGTGCGGCTGGCGCAGGAACGATTCCCCAAGATCCACTTCCACCTGTTGCGCGAACACGCCGGACTCGAATTGCAGAGCTGAACCGGCGCTTTTCGCCGCTGGGCTGCCGAATTAGCCCAGCAATAATCGGCGCTCCATTGTGGAGTTCGCCGTGTCCTTCGTTGTTCCGCTGCGCCGTGCAGCCTGCCTGGCTGGAGCCTCCGCCGCCCTGTTCCTGACCGCCTGCGGCGGTGGCGGCGGCGGTGCGGATGCCGGCGCGACACCCGTCGGCAGCATCACCAGCCTGGCGGCCTCCTCGACCCTGGCGAACATCTGCACCCCCGAAGGCCAGAAGCGCTGGGTGCGCAGCTACCTGAACGAGACCTACCTCTGGTACGGGGAGATCCGCGACGTCGAGGCGTCCGGCTATCCGACCGTGCCAGGCTACTTCGACGCGCTGCTGGTGCGCTCGCCCGACGCCACCGGCCAGGCCAAGGATCGCTTCAGCGTGCTGATGACGACCACGGCGGCCGACGCCATGCAGGGCACCACCAGCGCCAGTGGCGGCGGCTGGTCGGCCCCGGCCAGCAGTCCCGTGCCCCTGGTCAAGACGCTCGCCAGCGGCAGCGGTCGCAAGGTGGGCTACGTCCTGTTCAACGACCATTCGCAGGGCGCGCAGGACGCCCTGATCGGCGCCTTCACGACGCTGCGCAACGCCGGCGTGCAGGACCTGGTGCTGGACATGCGCTACAACCCGGGCGGCTTCCTGTACGTGGCGCAGGCCGCGGCGTCGATGGTGGCCGGCCCCACCAGCGACGGCCAGGTGTTCGAGAGCGTGCGCTACAACGACAAGCGCGATGCCGACAGTGCCAACGGCACATTCTGGTTCAGCCCCCGCACGCTGGTCGGCGAAACCCGCTTCGGCCGCGGAACGGCGCTGCCGCAGCTGGGCCTGCCGCGCGTGTACATCCTCACCTCGCGCCTGACCTGCTCGGCCAGCGAATCCATCATCAACGGCCTGCGCGGCATCGGCGTGCAGGTGGTGCTGGTCGGCGACCGCACCTGCGGCAAGCCGTACGGCTTCCACCGGAAGGACAATTGCGGGCAATCCATGTTCGCCATCGAATTCCAGGTCTACAACGCGCAGGGCTTCGGCGACTACGCGTCGGGCTTCCCGGTGCAGTGCCGCGTCGCCGAGAACTACACCACGCCGCTGGGCGCCAGCAGCGAGCCCTTGCTGGCGGCGGCGCTCCACCACGTCGACACGGGCAGCTGCCCGGCCGGCACCACCGGCGTCCAGCTGCATGCCGGCAGCACCGGCTCGATGTTCGACCGCCCGGGGGCCCCGCCGCTCGACTCGGCGATGTACCAGCCCGGCTGGAACGGCCACCGCCTGCAGTGAACCGGATGCAACCGCTGCGCGAGTGGCCGGCCGCTGCCCGGCGCGGCATCACGGGCGTCTTCACCGACATCGACGACACCCTCACCAGCGAGGGCGCGATCACCGCCGACGCGCTGGACGCGCTCGGCCGACTGCGGCGCGCCGGGCTGCACGTCATCCCGATCACCGGCCGGCCGGTCGGCTGGAGCGAGCCGTTCGCCAGCCGCTGGCCGGTCGACGCGATCGTGGCGGAGAACGGCGCCGTTGCCCTGGTCCACGGGGCCGACGGCGGGGTGCGCAAGCACTACCAGCAGGACGCCGCGACGCGGGGGGCCAACGCGGCCCGCATGCGCGCCGTGCTGGCGCGCATCGAGCGCGAGATCCCGGGCGCCCGGCGGGCGGAGGACAGCGCCGGCCGCGAGACCGACATCGCGATCGACCACAGCGAATTCACGTCGCTGCCCCAGCAGTCCATCGACGCCGTGGTGGCGCTGATGCGTGCGGAAGGCATGACGGCCACGGTCAGCTCGATCCACGTCAACGGCTGGTACGGCGCCCACAACAAGCGCGAGGGCGCGCGCTGGATCGCGCGCGAGCTGCTCGGCGCCGAGCTCGATGCCCAGCTGGACCGGTGGGTCTACGTGGGCGACTCCACCAACGACGTGCTCATGTTCGAACACTTCCCGCACAGCGTGGGGGTCGCCAACATCCGGCGCTTTGCCGACCAGCTGTCGCACGTGCCCCGCTATGTCACGGCCGGCGAACGCGGGGCCGGGTTCGCCGAAGTGGCCGACGCGATCCTGGCCGCCCGCCGGCCCTAGCCGGGCGCCCGGCCGGCCGGCTGGCGCCGGCGCTCAGGCCGCGAGACGGCCGGGCTCATTGGCCGGCGGTGCCAGCAGCGATCCGATCCCGGCTTCGGCGCCGGCCAAGGCCTTCGCCTTGGCAGCATCGCCCATCGCCAGGCCTTCGGCCCGCACGATGGAGACGTCGTCGATGCCGAAGAAGCCGAACACCGCCCGCAGGTAGCTTTCCTGGTGGTCCAGCGCGGCCAGGCCCGGGTTGGCCGCGTAGGCGCCACCGCGGGTCGACACGACGATCACCTTCTTGCCGCCGGCCAGGCCGCGCGGGCCCGCTTCGGTGTAGCGGAAGGTGCGGCCGGCCTGCGCCACCCGGTCGATCCAGGCCTTGAGCTGGCTCGGAACCGAGAAGTTGTACATCGGGGCGCCGACCACCACGACGTCGGCCGCCAGGAACTGGCTGACCAGCCGCTCGCTGATCTCGTTCTCGCGCCGCTGGGCATCGGTCAGGCCCGCCGCATCGATGCCGAGCCGGAAACCCAGCGAGTCCATGTCCAGGTGGCGCGGCGCCTGCACCACCAGGTCGAGGTGCTCGACCTGGGTGCCCGGGTGCGCCGCCACCCAGTCGCGGACCACCCGGGCGGTGAGCTGGCGCGAGACGGATTGCTGGCCCAGCGGGCTGGAATCGATGTGCAGGAGTTTCATGGCGCTTCCTCGTTTGTCGGTGGAATGATTCTTCCAACGATTCGAATCGCTGATAAGCCAGCATTTTCGGGAAGCTTCGTCCTGCCAGTGGGACAATTGGGCGCATGCAGGACCTGAACGACATGCTCTATTTCGCCGAGGTGGTGGACCACGGCGGCTTCGCGGCGGCGGGCCGCGCGCTGGGCGTTCCCAAGTCCAAGGTCTCGCGGCGCGTCGCCGAACTGGAAGCCCGGCTGGGTGTGCGGCTGCTGCACCGCACCACCCGCAAGCTGTCGCTGACCCAGGCCGGCGAGCTGTACCACCGGCACTGCGTCGCCCTGCGCGAACAGGCCGAAGCGGCCGAGGAAGCAGTGGCCCAGGTCCAGACCGAACCGCGTGGCACCCTGCGCGTGACCTGCCCGGTGACGCTGGCCCAGACCACCATCGGTCCGCTGCTGCCCGCGTTCCTGGAACGGCATCCGCTGGTGCGGCTGGAGATGGAGGTGACCAACCGCGTAGTCGACCTGGTGCAGGACGGCATCGACGTGGCGCTGCGGGTGCGCCCCACGCTCGAGGCGAGCGGCAGCCTGGTGGTCAAGAACCTGGGCAGCAGCCGCACCCTGCTGCTCGCCAGCCCGTCGCTGCTGGGGCGCGTGGGCGTGCCCGGCAAGCCGGAAGACCTGCGCGGGTTGCCGACGGTGGCGATGTCGGCGACCGATGGCCGCGCGAGCTGGCTGCTGCAGGGGCCGCAGCGGGCGACGTTCGAGCTGCAGCACCGCCCGCGCTACACGGCCGATGACCTGCTCACCCTCAAGTTCGCGGTCCTGCAGGGACTGGGCATCACCGTGCTGCCCGAGTACCTGTGCCGGCGCGAACTGCGCGAGGGCACCATCGTCCAGGCGCTGGAGGGCTGGGCGCCGCCGGCCGGCGTGATGCACGCGGTGTTCCCTTCGCGGCGCGGCCTGACCCCGGCCGTGCGGCGCTTCCTCGACTACCTGGGCGAACACGCGACCAGCGAAGGCGTGGACTGCCCGCAGTGACCCCCCGCGACCCGGCTGCGCACGCGCGGCGGCGGGTCACCCGCGATGGGGCGGGCGCTGTGCCACCAGCCGGCGGAAATGGCTTTCCATCGCCTGCGGATCGGCCGCCCGTCCCGTGAACAGCTCGAAAGCCTTGATCGCCTGCCCGACCGCCATCGTGCCGCCGTCGACCGTGCGGCAGCCGAGCGCGCGCGCGGTTCGCAGCAGTTCGGTCTCGAGCGGGAAATAGACCACTTCCGAGACCCAGAGCGATGGCCGCAGCAGCCCCGCCGGCAGTGCCATCCCCGGCAGCTTGGCCATGCCGGTCGGGGTGGCGTGGACCAGTCCGGTCGCGCCCGCGAGGGCGGCTTCGGCGGCCTCGAAGGTCTCGATGCGGCCCGGGAACCGCCGACCGAGCGCCTGCGCCAGGGACTGGACGCGGGCCGGCTCCGGGTCGACGATGCGCAGCCGCGTGGCGCCCAGCCGCAGCAGCGACCAGGCGATGGCCGACCCTGCCCCGCCGGCCCCCAGCAGCACCGGGCAGCCGAGGTCGGCGTCGGGCAGCGCGCGGCGCAAGCCCCAGGCCCAGCCCCAGCCGTCGGTGTTGTCCCCGAACAGCCGGCCATCGCGCAGGACGACCGTGTTCACCGCCCCCATCTCGGCCGCTTCGTCCGACAGGCCGTCCAGCAGCGGCAGCACCGCCTGCTTGCAGGGGAAGGTGATGTTCAGGCCGGCGAAGTCCATCAGGCGGGCGGCCCGCAGCAGCATCGGCAGCTCGCCGGGCGACCCGCCGCCGCGGTCCAGGTCGATCAGCTGGTAGTGCAGGCGCAGGCCCTGCCGGCGCGCCTCTTCCTCGTGCATCGCCGGCGACAGCGACAGCTGGATGCCGGCGCCGATGAGGCCGACCAGCAGCTTGCGGTCTTGCGGGGTCACGGCGCTGCTACTTGCGCGCCTTGGCCAGCTCGGCCATCAGCTCGCGCACGGTGGCCTCGCCGACGCTGGCCGCGTGCTTGTCGATCACCGGCTTCATCTTCTCGCGCAGCCGGGCGCGTTCGGCGGGCACCAGCTCGGTCACCTCCATGCCGGCCTGCTTCAACTGCGCCAGCATGCTGGCCGCCTGTTCGCGCGACATCTGGCGCTGGTAGCGGCCGGCCTCGACGGCAGCCTCCTGCAGCAGCTGCCGGTCGGCCGGCGCGAGCGTGTCCCAGAAGCGCTTGCTGACGATCACCGATTGCGGGTTGTACTGGTGGTTGGTCAGGGCCAGGTGCTTCTGCACCTCGGCGAACCGGTTGGCCAGGATCACGCTGACGGGGTTCTCCTGGCCGTCGACGGCACGCTGCTCGAGCGCGGCATACAGCTCGGTGAAGGCCAGCGGCGTCGGGTTCGCGTCGAGCGCCTTCACCCAGTCGATGTTGATCGGGTTCGGGATGACGCGCAGCTTCAGCCCGGCGATGTCCTCGACCTTGTGGATCGGCCGGCGGCTGTTGGTGAGGCTGCGAAAGCCCAGCTCCCAGTACGCCAGGCCGACGATGCCCTTGTCGGCGAGCCTGGCGTGCAGGCTGCGGCCGAACGGGCCGTCGACCACCGCGTCGGCTTCCTGCGAGTTGGCAAACAGGAACGGGAAGTCGTAGACCGCGAACTCCTTGACCTGGCTGGCCAGGATGCCCGAATTGAGCACGGTCATCTCGACCGTGCCACCCTGCACCGCCGACACCGTCTGTGCGTCGCTGCCCAGCACGCCGCCGGGGAACAGGTTGACCTTCAGGCGGCCGGCCGACTTCGCCGCCACGATCTCGGCGAAGCGCTCGGCGCCCATCACGGCCGGATGGCCCTTGGGGTTCTGCAGGCCGAGCTTGAGGGTGCGCTCCTGGGCAGAGGCGCCAGCAGTGGCGGCGACGAGCACGCCGGTGAGCAGCCAGGTGAGAAGGGGACGACGCATGCCGGGCTCCTGGGGGTCGGAGCCCGGATGGTACCGGTGCGCCGCAGCTGCCCGCCGGCGGACGGCGCTACGCCTCGGCCAATGCCAGGGTGGCGGGCCCGCCCGCGCCGCGCGCGTGCTGCGCGAACAGGCGCGCGTAGTAGCCGCCCTGGGCCAGCAGTTCGGCGTGCGTCCCCACCGCGTCGATGCGTCCGCCGCGCAGCACCACGATCCGGTCGGCGTCGACCACGGTCGACAGACGGTGCGCCACCACCAGGGTGGTGCGCCCGCGCGTCAGCCGCCGCAGGGCGGCCTGCACCAGCGCCTCGCTCTCGTTGTCCAGGGCGCTGGTCGCCTCGTCCAGCACCAGGATCGGCGGATCCTTCAGCAGGGCCCGGGCGATCGCGATGCGCTGCTTCTGGCCACCCGAGAGGCCCGCGCCGCGCTCGCCCACGACCGTGTCGTAGCCGTTGGCGAGGCGCTCGATGAACTCGTGGGCGTTGGCCGCGCGGGCCGCCGCCTCGGCCTGCTCGCGCGTCGCGCCGGGGCAGCCGTAGGTGATGTTGGCCAGGATGGTGTCGTGGAACAGGTGCACGTCCTGCATCACCGTGCCCACCTGGCGGCGCAGCGACCGCTGGGTGCAGCCGCGCACGTCGATGCCGTCGACCAGCACCCGGCCGGTGGTCGGCGCGTGCAGGCGCTCGAGCAGCGAGACCAGCGTGGTCTTGCCGCAGCCGCTCGGGCCGACCAGCGCCACGGTCTCGCCGGGCGCCACCGTCAGCGTCACGTCGCGCAGCACCGGGCGGCCGTCGCCGTAGTCGAACGACACCGACTCGAAGGCCACGGCGCCGCGCACCGCCTGGAGGTCGCGCGCACCGGGCGCGTCGGCCAGCGGATCGGGCGCGTCCAGGATCGAGGAGACTGCCTCCAGCGACACGCTGGCGCGGCGCACGGTGGCGTAGACGTTGGTCAGTCCCTGGATCGGGCCGAACAGGCCGCCCACGTACTGCAGCGCGGCGACCAGCGTGCCCACGGTGCCGTGCCCGCGCAGCACCAGCCAGGCGCCGAGCGCCGCGACGGCCAGCCGGGCCGCGGCGGCGGAAAGCCCCTGCAGCGCGCTGGTGCGGGCATCGCGCTGCGCGCCGCGGATCACCTGGGCATTGCCCTGTGCCACCGCGTCGAGGAAACGGCGCTCCTCGGCCTGCTCCATCGCGAAGCCCTTGACGGTCCGCATCCCGCCCAGCACCTCGGTCCAGCGGCCGAAAGTCGCGGTCCAGTGGGCCAGCAGCGTGCGGTCACGCTGCGTCTGCTCCGGCGCGGCGCGCATGCCGATCAGGGCCGGCAGCGGGGCCAACACGCACACCGCCAGCGCCAGGCGCCAGTCGAGCTGCAGCAGGGCGGCCAGTGCCAGGCCCAGGTAGGCGATGGCCGGCAGGGCCTTGAAGGCCAGCTCGCCCACCGCGGTGACGAAGCCGTTGACGGCGGTGTTGACGCGGCTGACCGTGCCGCCCACCGTCTGCTGCTGGTGCCAGGCCAGCGGCAGCTGGTGCAGTCGCGCCGTGACGCGCTGGCGCAAGGCGAAATCGAGGTCCAGCCGCACCCGCCAGCTGCGCGTCTCCAGCAGCCGCGACAGGCCGACCTGGGCCAGCTCCGCGGCCGCCACCAGGGCGAGCGCCAGCAGGATCGTGTGCCCGGCTTCGGGGGCCAGGGCGCCCGGGCGCGCCAGCTGCGCCGCGGCCACGTGGCCGAGCGTGTCCACCAGCCGCATCACCGCCAGGGGCGCCAGGGCGCCGGCCGCGGCGAGCAGCAGCGCCAGTCCCAGCACACCGGCGATCGGCCGCTCGAACCCGCGCAGCCAGGGCACGGCCCGCGCCGCCGTGGCAAGGGCCCGGCGCAGCGGCGCGCGCTCGGGAACCGCCCCGAGCAGGCGTTCGAGCAGGCCCGGGCGGCTGGTGTCGGCGGTCGGACAATCGGAGACGAACATGGCGGGGTGGCCGCGCCGGGCAGGCCGGACGCACGGGATCAGTGGTCCGGCGATTCGAGCTCATCCATGGAATACCGGCTTAGGGGTTTCGCTCACCGGCCCTGGCCGGCAGGCAGTCTTCACGTGGGCGTCGTTATTTCGCGTCGCCGTGGCCTGGGCGGGCGCTCCGGGATCGACCGGGAGGCGGCCGGCCGCGGCCCGCCACCGTGCCGTGGGCGCCGCCAGGCAGGCGGTTCAGGCGGCGAGCGGTCAGGCCGCCGGTTCAGCCGTCGCGGCGGGTCCCCGGCGCCGGCGCAAAGAGATGGCAGGCGGCCCGGTGCTTGTCCTCGAAGCGGGCCGCCTCGTCGCGCGCGACGAGCACCGGGCCTTGTCGGCATGGCCCTGCGTGCCGGTCACGGGGCAGCCGGGTCTCCAGCTGGCGGCAGGACGGCAGGCGTGGACGGGCGCATTCGCAGCGGGGGCTAGAGTGGCGCCGCCCGCAGGGTGCCGCCGGCGCGCACGAAGTGGCCGCCGCCGAGGTGGTGGATGGTCTGCAGGGCCGCGTTGTCGTCCCGGAAGGTCCAGTGCCCGCCGGCGAAGATCCGCCGGTCGGCCGCCGCGGCCACCACCTCGCCGAAGCAGGTGTCGTAGGCGTCCTCGGTGTGCGGCTCGCGGATGAGGCGGCACTCCAGCCAGGCCGCGCAGCCGGCCTCGATCACCGGCACGCCGAGCACCGGGCCGGGACGGGTCGCGATGCCATGGCGCGCGATCTTGTCCACCGCGCGCCCGCTGCAGCTGCCGACGGCGTGGGTCAGGTCCACCAGCGCGGCGCCTGGCACGCAGAGGCCGAACGCGCCGCTGGCCAGCACGAGCTCCCGGGTCCAGGTCCGCTTGTCGATGACGACGGCGATGCGCGGCGGGGTGAACTCGACCGGCATCGACCAGGCGGCGGCCATGACGTTGGCACGTCCCCCGTGCGCGCTGGTCACCAGCACGGTCGGCCCGTGGTTGACCAGGCGGCTGGCGTGCGGGAGGTCGACAGGGTCGAAATGGCTGAGGTCGGGCATGGCGGCAACGGGAGAGATGCTGCGCCGATTGTGCGCAGGCCGCGACGCGGGTGGGCGCCTGTGCCTGCCGCGCCACTGACACAGTGCATCGCGCCGGCGGCCCCACTGTGCCTTCCGCCCGCGCCGCGATCTGCCTACGCTGGCCGCATGCTGAACGATCTGCTGCCGCTGGCGACCTACTGCTTCCTGATGTCGAGCACCCCCGGGCCGAACAACGTGATGCTCACGGCCTCGGGCGCGAACTTCGGCTACCGCGGCACGCTGCCCCACATCCTGGGCATCAACGCGGGCGGCGCGGTGCAGACGTTCGCCACCTGCCTGGGGCTGGGCATGCTGTTCTCGGCCTATCCGGTGCTGCACGCCGTGCTGAAGGTGACCGGCGCGGCGTACCTGCTGTACCTGGCCTGGCGGCTGGCCGGTGCCGCGCCCGGCGAGCAGGGGTCGGCGCGGCCGCTCACCTGGCGCGAGGGCGCCCTGTTCCAGGCGGTGAATCCGAAAAGCTGGATGAAGGCGGCCACGCTCGCCTCCCTCTTCATGCCCGCCGGGCTGCCGGCCCTGCAGGGCGCCTTGCTGGTCAGCATGGTCGGCTTCGCGATCGGTTTTCCCTGCGTGTCGATGTGGGCGCTGTTCGGCGTGGCCATCCGCCGCGCGCTGCAGGACCCGCGCCGCCGTCGGGCCTTCAATGCCATCATGGCGGCCATGCTCGCGCTGCTGGCCCTGTCCCTCCTGCTGTGATGCCGACCTTCCCGGCCCTGCCGCCCCTGGACCGCCAGTCGGTCGTGCCGCTGGCCGACCAGATCGAGGACCGGCTGCGCAGCGCGATCGAGGGTGGCGGCCTGCTCGCCGGCACGCGGCTGATGTCGATCCGCCAGCTCGCGGCCCACCTGGGGGTGAGCCCGAACACCGTGGTCGCGGCCTACGACCGCCTGGTGGCGGGCGGCCTGGCCGAGTCGCGCGGGACGACGGGTTACGTGGTCGCCGAGGCGGGGGCGGCGATGCCGCAGACCACGTGGCTGGAAGCCGGCGAGGAACAGGAACCCGTCTGGCTGGCCCAGCAGGCCAACGACCAGCGCGCCGGCGTGCTGCTGGCCAGCAGCGGAGTGCTGCCGCCGGCCTGGCTGCAGGACGGCATCCCGGCGTCCATCGTGCAGCGTGCCCTCGCCCGCCACGACGCCGGCCTGGCCGCCCGCTGCCCGCCGCAGGGGATGCCGCAGCTGCGCGAGCGCATCGCGATGCTGATGCGCTCGCAGGGCATGCCGGTCGATGCCAGCCGGCTGCTCACGACCTGGGGCGCGACCCACGCGATCGACCTGGTGTGCCGGGCGTTCCTGCAGCCGGGCGACACCGTGCTGGTCGAGAACCCCGGCTACTTCCTCATGTTCGGACGCCTGCGCGATGCGGGCGTGCTGGTGGTCCCGGTGGAGCGCCGGCACGACGGTCTGGACCTGGCCCAGCTCGAGACGGCCTGCCGCGAGCACCGTCCGAAGCTGCTGTTCCTGCAGAGCGCGGTGCACAACCCGACCGGCTGGAGCGCCAGCCCCGCCAACCTGCACCGGGTGCTGCTGCTGGCCCACCAGTTCGGCCTGCTGGTGGTCGAGGACGACACCCACGGCCACTTCCACCCCGGCCACCCGACCCGGCTGGCGCAGCTGTCGGGGCTGGACCGCGTGATCTACTGCTCCAGCTTCTGCAAGGCGGTGAGCCCGGCGCTGCGCATGGGCTACATCGCCGCGCAGCCGGACCTGCTGCGGCTGCTGATGCGCCAGAAGATCTACACGGTGCTGACCACCGGCGCGCTGAACGAGCTGGTGCTGCTGGAACTGCTGGCCACCGGCCGCTGGCGCAAGCACATCGACCGGCTGCAGCGCAGGATCGCCGCGGCCACGGCCGCCGCCACCCGGCAGCTGGCGGCGGCCGGCGTGCTGCTCGACCATCCCGGCGAGGCCGGCCTGTTCCTGTGGGGCCGCCTGCCCGCCGGCGTCGACGTCGACGAGCTGGTGCGCGACGCCTACCGCGAGCGCATCGTGCTGATGCGCGGCGCCGCGTTCCGCGCCGACGGCGCCGACGACCCGCACATCCGGTTCAACGCCGCATTCAGCCAGCACGTGCGGCTGGCCGACTACCTGCGTGGGCGCCTGTCCGCGCACGCCATCTCCCAGGCCGCGCTGCGCCGCGCGCAGGCCGCCTGAGAGGCGTGGTCCGCGCCCGGAACGGGCGGCCGGGGCACCGGGCTCAGGCGCCGAGCGGCGCGGGCTGTGCGCCGAAGAAGCCCACCACGCGGGCGATCCGGCCGTCGACATCGAGCTGCAGGACATCCACGCCCTCCAGCACCTGGCGTCCCGCGGGGTCGACCAGACTCCAGCCGTAGCGGGCGAACTCGTGGTGCCGGTCCACCGCCGTCGTGCGCACGAACCGGTGGCCAGGACACTGCGCCAGCAGCGTCCCGGCCTGGTCCGCGATGCCGGCGTGGCCGAACGCGGCAAGCGGCGGATCGACCAGGCGTCCCTCCGGGTGCCAGAGCCGGCGCACCGCCTCGCCGCGGCGGGCCGCGTCGGGCTCGCAGCAGGCGGCCAGGTGGGCATCGACCAGGCGTTCGGTGGCATCGTGCATCGTCATCTCCCGTGAAGTGGAAGCCCCATCGTGCGGGCCGGCCGGCCGCGGGTCGATGACGTCGCAGGTGATGGCGCCGCCACCCGGCGGCTGCGGGCGCGGGGGATCGATGTCACCGGCGGAACTCCGGGACCACACCGGGATCTCCTGCCGGCCATCGCGTCCGGCATCGGGACGGACCGAAGCCGCTCGGCTGCGGGCGGGCGACGGCGGCCCGCCCCTGCGTCCTCAGAGCATCGACTTCATGGCCGAACCCCAGGCATTGCCGCCCGCCAGGTTCGATTGCGCGTTCCAGCAGAAGGTGCCGCGCAGCTGCGGGTGCGCCGCGGCCGCCGCGCTCCACTCCCGCAGGCAGTCGCCCATCGAGGGGCCGTTGGCGTAGTTGGCCGACAGGCCCAGCATGATCTTGTCCGGGCCGAGCGCAGCGGCCCACTCCTGGATGCGGCTGCTGATGTAGCCCGGCTCGTTGAAGCCCGACCAGTCGTAGAACTGCGGCGCCGCGTAGGTCAGCACGCCCGCGTTGGCCATCGCCTGGCACAGCGACAGATCGGCGCCGGCGTTGGGCTGGGGTGGCGTGGTGATGATGAAGTCGGGACCGTAGGCGGCGATCAGCTGCTGGGCGATCCAGATCATCTCGCCCGGGTCGGTGCCGATGCCGGCCTCGTAGTTGTTGAAGTCGATGCCGTCGATGCCGCCCATCGAGGCGATGATCGCCTGGATCGAGTTGACGCAGTTGGTCGACTGCGCGCGGTTGGTGTAGTTGAAGCCCTGGCCCGCGCCGCCGACGGTCAGCACGACCTTCTGGCCGCGCGCGCGGACTTCCTGGATCTGCGCCGTGCTGATGTTCGCGCCATACGACCAGTACCACGAGCCGTCGCCGTTGTTGGTGCCGCCGTTTTCCGCGTTGAAGAGGTAGACGACGCTGAAGTCGAGCGGCACGTCGGTGAGCGCGAAGCTGCGGTCCCAGCCGGTGTAGTAGCAGGCCAGCATCCTGGCCGGCAGCGGTCCCGTGCCAGCGCCGGCGCTGGCCGGGCCCCTCGAGACGGCCTGCGCGAAGCTCGCGCCGGTCGAGACGCCGGAGGCCGTGGTCTCCGCGCCGGCGCCACCGCCGCCACCACCGCCACAACCCACCAGGGCGAGCACAGCACCAGCAGAGCCGGAGAGGAAAAGACGTCGTTTCATGATCAGCGTTCCGTTCGAATTCGAGAGCCGGGCGTCACGGGGACAGCCCTGGGCGGTTGACAGATGAGCTGAGCCTTCGAATGGCCGCGGTGGCTGAGCCGACCGCTGGCGGAACAGGACCGGCTGTGGTGCCGTCGAAGTTCAGCAGGAGCCCGGACTGTGTCATCCAAAACAGATGGGCTTGTAGGAAAACGCCGACAGAGGTAACTCGACATAACGGCTGCCGTTCGTGAGGTGCTTCACAACTCCCGGCCGCTCAGCTTGGAACGCGCGTTGTTCAGGACCGACATTCCGGCGGCCGGTCGAATGGCTTGCTCAGCAGGTCGTTACGCATTCATGGGGTGTTGTCCTACACGAACAGCCGCAAATCGCCGGCAGCGAAGCTCATCAGCAAGGGATTTCGGGGGCCATCGGCGCCATGCCGACGCGAGTTCGGCCGCGAAGCGCAGTCCCCGGTCGGGAGCCCAGGCAGGGTCCGTTGCGGCTGAGGCGGGCGATGCGAGCCCGACACAGCCGTCGGCGTCCCGCCCGTGCGCCGCGCGCGGGCTCAGGCCTGCAGCGCCCTCTCACGACGACGCCGCGCGCAGCCGGCCTCCGCCGCCCGGCGCGGCGCGTGCGGACCGGCCGCCGCCCACTAGTTCGGCCGAGTGGCGCATCCACGCAACGCAGGGCACCCGAGAAGGCGCCGGCCCTGCACGCAGGCGTAGCTGATCGTTTCAGCGCGGCCGTGTGAGCCCGACCGTGGCTTCGGATCGTTTCTAATACGGGCCCGTGCGGCCGCCCTCCCCCGAAGGGCGGCGGCATCGGCCGACGGCCGATGCCCGATGCACCCTGCGCTGGCAGGCTGCCGGGCACCACCGGCTGGGAGGACGCAGGGGCCGCGCTGCAGTGCCTGCGGACAACCGGCGGAGCGGAACGCCCAGCCCGGCGTTGGAATTTGGATGGCGCCCCCGGCGCCGAGGACAGTGTTCTTGCGCAGCAGCTTCACCAGTTCGAGACTCGTCCGCCTGCTCGCGGACTGGAGCGCCCTGCCCGCGGGGGAGGCAGCAGGCAGCTGCGCGGACGCGGCGGCCGGGATGGACTTCGCCGAGCGGCTGAGCCTGTGGCTCAACGCCTTCGACGCCATCGAGCTGCAGGCAGCGCACCAGTCCATCCGCGCGATCGGCGCGGGATCGGCGCGGCCGTCCCCGGTGCGGCCGCTGCGCCCGAACGCGGTCGGCGAGGATGTGCAGCGGGTGCGCGGCGCGCTGGCCCATGCGATCGCACAGGACCCGCTGGCCGAGCATGCCGGCCCCGGCGAGCCGGGCAGCACGCATGCGCCGTACCGGCGGCGCCACCTCGAATTGCAGCGGCAGATGGAGCAGATGGTCGGCGCCCTGCGCGACCACGTGCGGCAGGCGATCGGCCATGCCTCGCCCCGCCTGCGCCAGCTGGCCGCGCTGGACGCGGTGCTGGAACAGGTGCTGTCCCGCCGCGAGCAGCTGCTGCTGCCCGCCGCGGCGGCCATGACCGAGCGCCGGTTCGAGCACCTGCGGCAGGCGCACCGCCGCGCCCTGGAGGCGAGCGGGCAGCCGGACGACCCGGCGCGCTGGCGCGCGCCCGGCGGATGGCTGGACACCTTCGACCAGGACTGGCGGCAGACCCTGCTGGCCGAACTGGAGCTGCGACTGGAGCCGGTGGTCGGCCTGGTCGAGGCACTGAACAACGAATCGACGGATCGGACATGAGCAATCGCTTCTTCGGATTGGCCTTCGCCACCGGCCTGCTGGCCATCGCATGGGTGGGAGCGGGTTTCGTCGGCACCAGCTGGCTCGCCCTGGCGATGACGGCCCTGATCGCCGCGACCTACCTGCTCGGCGCCTTCGAACTGCGGCAGTTCCGGGCGGCCACCGCCGGCCTGGCCTCGGCGCTCGAGAACATCCCCCAGCCGCTGGCCGGCCTCGGCGAGTGGCTGGACCGGGTGCCCCCGGCCCTGCGCCAGGCCGTGCGGCTGCGCACCGAGGGAGAACGCGGCGCGCTGCCCGGCCCGGCCCTCACGCCCTACCTGGTGGGGCTGCTGGTGATGCTCGGCATGCTGGGCACCTTCCTCGGGATGGTGGTCACCTTCAAGGGTGCGGTGTTCGCGCTGGAAGGCTCGACCGACCTGCAGGCGATCCGCTCGGCGCTGGCCGAACCGATCAAGGGCCTGGGCCTGTCGTTCGGCACCTCGGTGGCCGGTGTGGCGGCTTCGGCCATGCTGGGCCTGATGTCGGCCATCAGCCGCCGCGAGCGGCTGGAGGCCTCGCGGCTGCTGGACACCCGCATCGCCAGTGCCTTGCGGCCCTTCTCCCTGGTGCACCAGCGGCAGGAGACGCTGCGCGTGCTGCAGGCGCAGGCCGGCGCCCTGCCCGCGGTGGTCGACAAGCTGGAGTCCATGATGGAGCGCATCGAGCGGCGCAGCCAGCAGCTGGACGAGCAGCTGCTGGGGCGCAACGAGCGGCTCCAGCAGGACGTGACGCGCGCCTACACCGAACTGGCGCGCCAGGTGGGCACCGCGCTGCAGGACAGCCTGGCGGCGGGCGCCCGGGCCGCGGGCGACAGCCTGCAGCCCGTGGTGGCATCGGCCATGGCGCAGGTGGTGCAGGACTCGCAACGGCTGCATGCACGGCTGGACGACGTCGCGCGCGGCCAGGTCGAGGCGCTCTCGCGGCAGTTCGACGCGACGGCCCGCAGCGTGGCGCAGACCTGGCAATCGGCCCTGCAAGACCACGCGCGCACCAGCGACGCGCTCGCCGGCCGCCTCGGGCAGTCGCTGGCGTCCTTCGGCGAGGTGTTCGAGCAGCGCAGCGCCGCGCTCCTGGCGTCCGTCGACGACAACCTGGCCCGCTCGCGCGCCGAGCAGGCCGAGGCGGACCGGCAGCGCCTGCAGGACTGGACGCAGGCCCTGCAGGCAATGGCCGCCGGCCTGGAGGGCCAGTGGCAACGGGTCGGCAACGAGACCCTGGCCCACCAGCAGGCCCTGCGGCTGGCGCTCGAGAAGACCGCCACCGACATCAGCCGGACCGCGGGCGAGCAGGCCTCGCGCACCCTGGAGCAGGTCGGCCAGCTGCTGGAGCGCTCGGAAGCGCTGGTGGGCACCCGGATCGAGACCGAATCGCGCTGGGTCGCGCAGCACGGCGCCCGGATGGACCAGCTGGCCGGGCTCTGGCGCACCGAACTGGCGGCGCTGCGGCAGGAAGAGGGCTCGCGCGGCCAGGCCGCCGTCGAGCGTCTCGGCGAGCTGCAGGAGGCCGTCACGCGGCACCTGGCGACGCTCGGCGCCGCCCTGGAGGCGCCGATCACGCGCCTGCTGCGCACCGCATCCGAGGTGCCCGAGGCCGCGGCCGGCGTGCTCGCGCAGCTGCGCGAGGAGATGAGCCGCGTGGCCGAACGCGACAACCTGGCGCTGGCCGAGAGGACCCTGCTGCTGGACAAGCTGGGCGCGCTGCTCGGGTCGGTGACGCAGGCCGCGGGCGAGCAGCGGGCGGCGGTCGAGGCGCTGGTGGGCTCGGCCTCGTCGGTCCTCGAGCAGGCGGCAAGCCGTTTCGCGCAGGCGCTGCAGGCGCAGGCCGGCCAGGCCGAGGGACTGGTGGCCCAGGCCACCGCGAGCGCGATCGAGCTGTCGAGCCTGGGCGAAGCCTTCGGCCGCAGCGTGGAGACCTTCCAGCAGGGCAACGACAAGCTGCTGGAGAGCCTGCAGCAGCTGGAGGCCTCGGTGCAGCGCTCCACCGCGCGCAGCGACGAGCAGCTGGCCTACTACGTGGCGCAGGCGCGCGAGGTGATCGACCTGAGCATCGCCTCGCAGCAGGGCCTGGTGGACCACCTGCGCCAGCTGCAGGCCAAGCCGGTCGCCCTGGTCCACGGGGGCCGTGCGTGATGGAGCTGGACGACGTCGACGACGGCGGCCAGCAGGTGGCGCCGGTCTGGGCCGTCTTCGGCGACCTGATGGCCGGCCTGCTGGGCGCGTTCGTGCTGGTGCTGGTCGGCGTGCTGGTGGTCCAGATGGACCTGGTGGCGAGCCTGAAAGCCGAGGTCGAGAAGCGGCGCGTCGAGGAGCAGCGGCGGATGGCGCTGGAGAAGGCGCTGGCCGTGCCGCTGGCCAGCGGCCGGGTGACGCTGGACAACGGGCGCATCGGCATCAGCGGCAGCGTGCTCTTCCCGGTGAACTCCGACCAGTTGCGCCCGGACGGGCGGCTGCTGCTGCGCAGCCTGGTCCAACCGCTGCAGGTGTACCTGGGTGAGCGCAGCGAGATGCTGATGGTCAGCGGCTTCACCGACGACAAGCCGATCCAGCAGGGCAACCAGCGCTTCGCCGACAACCTGGAGCTGTCGGCCCAGCGCGCGCTGACGGTCACGCGGGCGCTGATCGAGGAAGGGATGCCGGGCTCGCAGGTGTTCGCCGCGGCGTTCGGTGCCGAGCAGCCGGTGGCATCCAACGCCAGCGAAGAAGGCCGGGCCCGCAACCGGCGCGTCGAGATGGCGCCGGTGCCGCGCTCGTCGGGCGCCAGGGCGCCCGGCAGCGCGGCGCCGCCCGCCGCGGCCCCGGTTCCCTCCGCCAATCCGGACCGTCCGCATGGGTGAGCCAACGCTGGACCCGACGTCCGCGCCGGCGGACGGGCTCCAGGCCTGCCACGCGCAGCTCGCGGCGTGGCGCAGCGAAGACGCCTGGCGGCTCGACCCGCCGCGCTTCCGGTTCCTGGAGGCGCTGGCCGACCGGCTGGCCGGCCAGCCCGAGCCGGTGCGGCGGTTGCTGCAGGACAAGCTGCACCAGGGCCTGGCCGCCTACGCCGAACGGCTGGCGCAGGCCCGGCAGGCGCTCGCCGAGCAGGCCCGGCCGCTGGCCGAGCGGCATCCCCGGATGGCCCGCGAACTGCGCGCCATCCAGGCGGCCGGCGACGAACGCGGCCTGCGCCGGCTCGCGGTCCGGGCCCGGGCCCAGGCCCAGACCGGGATGAGCGCCCCGTTGGCGGCGCTGGCGCAGCTGTCCCAGGACCTGCGCAGCGCCGCGCAGGCCCGCCTCGTGGCCGAAGACGACGGCCCGGTCGGGTCGCAGGAACGCGATCCCGAGGAGCTCTCCAGCGCCCGCCGCTTCCGCCGCGCCTGGTCCAGCCGCCGCACGCTGGAGCGCGTCGAGCAGGCGGTGTCGCGCCGGCCGGCCCAGGCCGGGCCACTCAATTCGCACGTGCTGGTGCTGCAGTCGCTGGCCCTCATGCAGGAGCTGTCGCCCGACTACCTGCGGCGCTTCGTAGCGCAGGTGGAATCCCTGCACTGGCTCGAGCAGGCCGGCGCCCGGCCCGCGGCCGCAGCCGCCGCTGCGCCGCAGGGCAGGAGCGGCCGAACCCGGGCCGGCAAGGCCGACAAGGCTGGCCCGTCCGACCCGCCGGCGCGCCCCCGCCGGGCCAGGAAGGCCTGAGGGCCACGGCCGGCCTTGCGCCGTGCAAGGCACACGGAGGTGGGCCCCGGGGGCCCGGACCGGCGCGGGCTGCGCCGCCCGTCATGGGTGCGCAGCCCGCGCCGGCACTGTCAAGCGCGACGGAACACCCCTGGGGACATGCGTGAACCGCACCACCGATCGGCCTCGATGCGCGAAAATCGGGCCCATGGCAAAGAGACAACGCGCCGCCACGGTGGTCGGCAACGAGATTCACATCCTGATCGAAGACGAGGACGAGCTGACTTCCAAGGAACTCGCCCAGGAACGCAAGGCCGCACAGGCCGAACAGGAACGCCTGGGCTGGCTGTTCCAGACGCCCGAGCAACTGGCCGGCCGCATCCCGGTCTCGGTGTTCGCGATGGGCGATCTCAGCGTCAGCTGACCCCCCTGCCCCCGGTCTCGCCCGGCGGCGCTTCGCGCGCTTTCACGACTTTCTCCACCGCGCCACCTGCGGCCCGGCACCATGCCTGGCCGCAGGCTGCCGCGTGGGTCAGGCCGACACTTCCACGCTCTGTGCCAGCCGCTGCGGCGCGTCGGCCATGACGTCATGGCCGGACTCCTCCGGCGATCGGCTGCAGGGCGAAGGCGGTGGGCTGCGGCGTCCTCCTGGCCTGCACCCAGGCGGCGCTGTTCGGGTCGAGGAGGCCGAACGCCTCGACCCCTGGGCACCGGACGCCCGGCCTCGCCGTGCGCCACCGCCTCGCGCATCTGCTGCTGGAAGGGCGCGGACTTGACGTCCATCACGCGCTGACCGTCCTGCGGCAGGGTCGGAGTCGAGGGACACGGGCGAGCGCACCTGCGAACCGATCTTCTCCGCCGTGCCCGACGGGCGAGCCTCCGTCGGCAGGGACTGCGCCGCCCGCGCGGCTGGCTCAGGCGAGAATGGCTGCATGCCGAGCAAGCCGCGCATCCTGGTCGTCGAGGACGAATCGGGCATCGCCGACACCATCCAGTACGTGCTGTCCACCGACGGTTTCGAGCCGGTCTGGTGCGCGACGGCGCAGCAGGCGCTGCGCGAGTTCGCCGCGCGGGCGCCAGCGCTCGCCATCCTCGATGTCGGCCTGCCCGACCTGCACGGCTTCGAGCTGTTCAAGCAGCTGCAGGCCCTGCCCGGCGGGGCGCAGGTCCCGATGCTGTTCCTCACTGCGCGCAGCGACGAGATCGACCGCGTGGTCGGCCTGGAGCTGGGGGCCGACGACTACATTGCCAAGCCGTTCTCGCCGCGCGAGCTGGTGGCGCGGGTGCGCTCGATCCTGCGACGCAGCGGGCGCCCCCCGGCCGCCGCCACGCAGCCGCCGGCGCCACCCGCCCCGCTGACCGTGGACCTGGAGAAGCGGCAGATCCGCTACTACGGCCACCTGCTGGAGCTCTCGCGCTACGAGTTCGGCATCCTGCGCGTGCTGGCGCACAAGCCGGGCCGCGTGTTCACCCGCGACGAACTGCTCGACCAGGTCTGGGACGACGGCAGCGGCAGCTTCGACCGCACCGTCGACGCCCACATCAAGACCCTGCGCGCCAAGCTCAAGGCGGTGGCTCCGCGGCTGGAGCCGATCCGCACCCTGCGCGGCACCGGCTACGCACTGAGCGAAGAGCTGCCGCCCGCGCCGTGATCAGCAAGCGCAACCGCATCTTCGTCGGCATCCTGCTGATCTACGCGGCGGGCATCGCGTTCCTGCTGTACCGGGTGCTCGCCGACCTGGACCCGCGCTACCGCGAGTCGGCCGAGGAATCGCTGGTGGAGACCGCGCACGTGATGGCCAGCCTGGTGGAGCAGGACGTGCGGGGGGGCGCGATCGACACGGCCCGGCTCGAACCGCTGTTCCGCTCGGTGCACGCACGCCAGTTCGAGGCCCGCATCTTCAGCGTCGTCAAGCACAAGGTGGAGCTGCGCCTGTATGTGACCGACCGCGCCGGCCGCGTGCTGTACGACTCGCAGGGCCGCATGGCCGGCGCGGACTTCTCGCAGTGGCGCGACGTGCGGCTGGCCCTGCGCGGGGAGTACGGCGCGCGCACCACGCCCGACGTCGAGGAAGACCCGCTCACCTCGGTGATGTACGTCGGCGCGCCGGTGCACCACGGCAACGAGATCGTCGGCGCGGTGTCGGTCGGCAAGCCGGTCCAGAGCTTCGGCCAGTTCGTGCAGGCGGCCCGTCGCAAGACGCTCTACGTCGGGCTCTACTCCGCGGTCGCCGTGCTACTGCTGGCCGTGATCGTGTCGGTGTGGCTGGTGCGGCCGTTCGGCCTGGTGGCCGACTACGTGCGCTACGTGCGGGCGCAGCGGCGGTTGAACCTGCCGCGGCTGGGCCGGCGCGCGTTGGGGGTGATCGGCGCCGCCTACGACGAGATGCGCGACACGCTGGCCGGCCGCAGCTACGTGGCCGACTACGTGCAGACGCTGACCCACGAGGTGAAGAGCCCGCTGTCGGCCATCCGCGGTGCGGCGGAACTGCTGCAGGAACCCGGCATGGCGCCGGCGCAGCGCCAGCGCTTCCTGGACAACATCACGCGCGAGACCCGACGCATCCAGGAGCTGGTGGACCGCATGATGGAGCTCACCGCGCTGGAGACCCGCCGGACCCTGGAGCAGGTGCAGCCGGTGCGCCTGGGGCCGCTGCTGGACGAAGTGGTCGCCGCCGCAGCCGCCGCCGCGGCGCCGCGCCAGGTGCAGGTGCGCCTGGACCTGCACGAGGAGGCCATGGTCGAAGGCGACCCGTTCCTGCTGCGGCGCGCGGTGAGCAACCTCCTGGACAACGCGATCGACTTCTCCCCGGCCGGCGGCCAGGTGCGGGTGAGCCTGCGGCGCGGCCGCCGCGATGCGGTGGTCGAGGTCGCCGACCAGGGCCCCGGCATCCCCGACTACGCCCAGGACAAGGTGTTCGAGAAGTTCTACTCGCTGGCCCGGCCGCACTCGCACAAGAAGAGCACCGGCCTCGGCCTGCCCTTCGTGCGCGAGATCGCCTCGCTGCACCACGGCCGCATCGGTCTGGCCAACGCGGCCGAGGGCGGCGCGGTGGCCCGGTTCGCGCTGCCGCTGGCGGCGGGCTGAGCCGGCTTCACACAGGCTTCACGCAGGCCTCGCGCAGGCTTCCAACGGCGTTCTCGCCGGCTCGCGATCCTCTGGCCCGTGCACTGTCGCACCGCCCCAGGATCCACGATGCAGCCCTCCTTCCAGCCCCGCCACGGCGTCCTGCGCTGGCTTGTGGTCACCGCCGCCGGCACGGCCGCCGCCTGCCTGCTCGCCTTCTCCCCCGCCCAGGCCCAGGACGCGCCCGGGCGCGCCCGCACCGAGAGCCCCTACTTCTTCGTCGCCAGCGACGACCCCGGCCTGGACCGGCTGCCGCTGAAGTCCACGCAGGTGGACGTGCGCATCAGCGGCGTGATCGCCGACGTGACCGTCACGCAGCACTACCGCAACGAGGGCCGGCGCGCCATCGACGCGCGCTACGTCTTCCCGGGCTCGACCCGGGCGGCCGTCTCCGGCATGAACGTGCGCGTGGCCGACCGGCTGATCACGGCGCGCATCCGCGAGAAGCAGCAGGCCCGCGTCGAATTCGACCAGGCGCGCACCGAGGGCCGGACCGCCGCGCTGCTGGAGCAGCACCTGCCCAACGTGTTCCAGATGAACGTGGCCAACATCCTCCCGGGCGACGAGGTCAAGGTGGAGCTGCGCTACACCGAGCTGCTGCTGCCGCAGGCCGGCAACTACCAGTTCGTGTTCCCGACGGTGGTGGGCCCGCGCTACAACAGCCCGCAGTCGCAGCAGGCCGGCGCGACCTGGGTGGCGCAGCCCGTGCTGCCCGCCGGCGTGCCCGGCGCGGCGGCGTTCGATCTCAGGGTGGCGCTGAGCAGCCCGATCGGCATCAAGGAGCTGCGCTCGCCGACGCACCGCGTGGAAGTGACCGGCGAGGGCGAGCAGCGCGCCGGCGTGGCGCTGGCCGGATCCGGCCCGGCCGACAACCGCGACTTCATCCTCGACTACCGGCTGGCCGGCGACCGGATCGAGTCCGGCGTCATGCTCTACCGCGGACCCGAGGAGAACTTCTTCCTCGCGATGGTCGAGCCGCCCAAGCACGTGGCGCCGGCGGCCATCAGCCCGCGCGAATACATCTTCGTGGTCGACATCTCCGGATCGATGCACGGCTTCCCGCTGGACACCGCCAAAGCGATGCTGCGCAACCTGATCGGCGGGCTCAAGCCCAGCGACCGGTTCAACGTGCTCCTGTTCTCCGGCAGCAACCGCTTCCTGGCCCCGCAGTCCGTGCCGGCGACCGGCGCCAACATCGAGCAGGCGATCCGCACCATCGAGAACTTCCGCGGCGGCGGCAGCACCGAGCTGATCCCGGCGCTGCGCCGCGTGTACGCCGAGCCGCGCCCGGCGGACCTGGCCCGCACCGTGGTGGTCGTCACCGACGGCTACGTCACCGTCGAGCGCGAGGCCTTCGAGCTGGTGCGCCGCCACCTGTCCGACGCGAGCGTGTTCGCCTTCGGCATCGGCAGTTCGGTCAACCGGCACCTGATCGAGGGCCTGGCCCGCGCCGGGATGGGCGAGCCGTTCGTCATCACCGACGCCGCGCAGGCGCCGCAGGAAGCAGCGCGCTTTCGCCGGATGGTCGAGTCGCCGGTGCTGACCAGCGTCCGCGCGCGCTTCGAGGGCCTGGACGTCTACGACGTGGAGCCGCAGCAGCTGCCCGACGTGCTCGGCGAACGCCCGGTGCTGGTGTTCGGCAAGTGGCGCGGGGACGCCCGCGGCCAGGTCGTCGTCGAGGGCATGACCGCCGCCGGGCCGCACCGGGAGGCGATCCCGGTGGGCCCGCACGTCGCGCAGGACGCCGCCGCCCTGCGCCACCTGTGGGCCCGCCACCGCATCGCCCGCCTGACCGACCAGGAAGCCCTGGAGGGCGGCGACGGGCTGCGCCAGCAGATCACCGCGCTGGGCCTGGGCTACGGCCTGCTGACCCAGTACACCAGCTTCCTGGCCGTTGACACCGTGGTGCGCCACCCCGGCCCGGACGGCAGCACCCCGGTGGACCAGCCCTCGCCGATGCCGCAGGGCGTGAGCAACCTGGCGGTCGGGGCCGAAGTGCCGGGCACGCCCGAGCCGGCCACCTGGGGCGCGGTGCTCGTCGTGGGCTCGGTGCTGGTGATGCTGGCACGGCGCGCCCGGCGCCAGCGGGCCGGCCGCTACACCGCCTGACGTGGCCGGAGGCCCCATGCTGCACCAGCGCCTGCTCGCTCTGCCGCGCTTCGTCGCGCTCGGCATTTACCTGGATCGCACCCCGCCGCTGTTCTGGCTGGGGCTGCTGGCCGCCACCCTGCTGCCCACCTGGACGTGGATGGGCCGGCGCCTGCTGGACGGCTCCGACGACCCGCTGGGCATCGTCGCACTGGCCGCGCTGCTGGCGGTCGGCTGGTGCTGGCGCGCGTCCCTGCGGTCCACGCCGCGCCTGGGGTGGCTGGCCCTGGCGCTCGCGGGGGCGGTGCTCTCCACCGCCGCCCTGGGCCGGTGCCCGCCGCTGGTCGCCGCCCTGCCCGGGCTGCTCGCGATGGGAGCGGCACTCGCGGCCTTCCTGCCGTCGCGGGTGGCCAGCACGCCAGTGCTGGGGCTGTCGGTGCTGTCGCTGCCGCTGCTCGCGTCGCTGCAGTTCTACGCCGGCTATCCCCTGCGGCTGGTCACCGCCGAGGCCAGCCGCTGGCTGCTGGCGCCGTTCTTCATCGCGGAGCGCACCGGGGCCAGCCTGCGCGTGGACGGGCGGCTGGTGATCGTCGATGCGCCCTGCTCGGGCGTGCAGATGCTGTGGCTCGGTGAATTCACCGCCTGCGTGGTGGCCCTGTGGACCGGCCGCCGGGATGCGTCGTTCCTGGCGCGGCTGCCGGCGGTGAGCGCGCTGGTGCTGGCCGGCAACGTGGTGCGCAACACGGTCCTGGTCGCCTTCGAGGCCGGCGGCCGCCCCCTGCCCCGCGGGGGGCACGAGGCCGTCGGCCTGTTGGTGCTGGCCCTGGTCTGCGCCGCCATCGCCTGGGTCATGCACGCTCCGCGGGAGGCACGCGATGCTTGAGAACACCTTCTGCCACCGCGTGCTGCACAAGCTGGCCTGGGCACTGCTGCTGCCGGCCTGCCTGGCCTGGGGCAGCTGGCGCACCTGGGGCATGGCCGCGGCCGAAGCGCCCGCCCCGGCTGCCGCGCCGGAGCTGCCGGCGCAGTGGAACGGCCAGCCCTTGCGGCCGCTGGCGCTGTCGGAAGTGGAAGCGCGGTTCGCGCGCCAGTTCCCCGGCTCGCTGGCGCGCCTGACCGATGGCCGCGAGGTGCTGATCCTGCGCACCGTGCTGCGGCCCACCCGCATGCTGCATCCCGCCGCCGACTGCTACCAGGGCCTGGGCTGGCGCGTGGGCGAGCAGCGCCTGCAGCTCGACCGCGACGGCGCGACCTGGCGCTGCTTCGAGGTCGAGCGCCAGGGACGCCGACAGCGCGTGTGCGAACGCATCGTCGATGCCGATGGCCGCGGCTTCACCGATGCGTCGTCGTGGTACTGGGCGGCAGTGCTCGGCCAGTCGCACGGTCCCTGGCAGGCCTTCACCGTCGCGGGGCCGCTGTGAGGACCGTGCTGCTGGTGCTGGCGGGGCTGCTGGCCGCGCTGCTGGTCGCGGCACTGGGCGGCTGGCTGCTGCTGCGCACCGTGCTCGCGCCGCTGCCGGGCGAATGGGCCGTGCCCGTCGGCTGGGGGCCGCTGCGCTTCCAGGCCGGCGTGCCGTCGGCCGTGCGCCTGGCCACCTCGTGGTGGGGCGGGCCGCTGCTGCACGGACGCACCCTCGACAGCCGCCACGGCAGGCTGCACTTCGTCTGGGTGGACGGGGCGCTCCACGTGCGCTGCGCGCCCTGCGTGCTCCAGGCGCCCGGGCTCGGCCGCGACCGGCTGCAGCTGGAGGAGGTCGACCTCACCGCACGCCGGCTCGCCGACCGGCTGTCCGGCGAGTTCAGCGCCGGCACGGTGGGCGGCCGCTGGCAGGGCGAGCTGGCCGACGGCGGCCTGCGGCTGCGGCTCGACCTGCCCGTCACGCCGGTGGCCGACGTGTACGCCCTGTTCGCGCGCGACCTCCGCGAAGTGGGGCGCGCCCGCATCGAGGGGCAGCTGGCGTTGCAGGCGAGGTTCTCGCTGCCGGGCGGCTCCCTGGCCGTGGTGCCGCGGCTGGAAGGCTTCCAGGTGGCAGGCCTGGGCACCGAGGCGCTGGCGGGCGCACGCAGCACGTGCAGCCGCCGCCCGGCGCGCCTGCGTCCCGACAGCTGGCTGGCGCGCGCCGTGGTGGCCGCGGAAGACCAGCGGTTCTTCGAGCATCCCGGCTACGACCTGCAGGAAGTCGCCGCCGCGCTGGCCCGCAACGAGCAGGCCGGGCGCATCGAGCGCGGCGCCAGCACGCTGTCGCAGCAGCTTGCCAAGCTGCTGGTCGCCGGCGAGGAGCGCAGCCCACTGCGCAAGCTGCGCGAGCTGCTCTACGCGGTGGAGCTGGAACGCACCCTGGGCAAGGCGCGCATCCTGCGTCTGTACCTGGACAACGCCCCGTGGGGCCACGGCGTCTGCGGCGCGGAGGCGGCGGCACTGCACTACTTCGGCGTCCGCGCCCACGAACTCACCGCGGGCCAGGCCAGCTGGCTGGCGGCCATGCTGCACAACCCGGCGCAGGAGGCCCAGCGCTGGGCCGCCACCGGCCAGATCAACCTGGCACGCGCCCAGTGGGTGGCGCTGCGGCTGCGCGGCATGCCGCGCGACGCGAAGCTGGCGCTGGCCGAGGCGCTGGCCACGCAGGACTGGACCCCGCGCTGGGCGGAGCCCGGCCCACGCGCCGAGCAAGGCGACGCGCCGCTGCCGGCCGGGGCCGCGAACTGAAGCCGCCCTCCTGCAAGGTTGGCAGCAGGCCGCCCCGCCCCGCCAAGCCCCGGGTGCGAGCCGCCGCCGGCCCGCTCCGACCCGCGCCGCATTGCCGGGCTGCGGGGTCGAGCTGTGCCGCGTCTGTCCGATCCGTTGGCCAGGAGGGCTCCAGAGCCCAGCAGTCCGGAGCGACGCGTGGGCCGCAGCAGCACCCGGTCACGCACGGTTGACCCCAGCGCGGACTGCGCCTATGGTGGGTCCGGGACCTCGGAAGGTCGGCGTTGACCTCCGCGGCGGCGCGCCAGGACCACAGGAGAGCCGAGATGAACCCCAGGACCTTCACCCGCCGCCGGCGGGCAGTGCCCGCCCTCGGCCTGCTGCTCGCCGCGGCGGTGCACGGCGGCATCGCCCAGGGCACCCGGCGCGCCGAGCCGATCGAACCGCTGCCGGAGGCCGTGACCGATGTCGACCCGGCCAGGGCGCGGCTGGGCGAGAAGCTCTTTGCCGACACGCGCTTGTCCGGGGACGGCAAGGTGTCCTGCCAGTCGTGCCACCTGCCCGACGCCGGCCGCGCCGACCCGCGCCGGCATTCCGTCGGTGCCTTCGGCAAGCTGCGCGAGCTCAATTCGCCCACGCTGCTGAACGTGCGCTACAACACCTCGGGCCTGAACTGGACCGGCCGCACCAAGGACCTCGATGCGCAGATTGCCGGCTCGGTCGGCAATGCCGACACCATGGCTCACGACTGGGGTCAGGTGGTCAGGCTGCTGGCCGACGACGCGGCGATGGCCGCCGAGTTCCGCGCCGTCTACGGCGGCGACGCGCCGGTGACGCAGAAGAACGCGGCCGACGCGATCGTCAGCTTCGAGAAGTCGCTCGTGACGCCCTCGCGCTTCGACGACTGGCTCAGGGGCGACGAGCGCGCCCTCTCGCCGCAGGAGAAGGCCGGCTACGCCAAGTTCAAGGAGCATGGCTGCATCGGCTGCCACGCCGGCATCAACGTGGGCGGCAACAGCTTCATGAAGTTCGGCCTGTTCGGCGACTACTTCGGCGACCGCGCCAGGAAGGGCCGCGGCGCGATGGTCGACGTCGACAAGGGCCGGCTGCTGGTCACGAAGAAGGAGGAGGACCTGCAGGTGTTCCGCGTCGCGCCGTTGCGCAACGTGGCCCTGACCGCGCCCTACTTCCACGACGGCGCCGTCGAGACGCTGGACGAAGCCATCCTGCTGATGGGGCGCCACCAGCTCGGGCGCGAGATCCCCGCCGACGACCGGCAGTCGATCGAGGCCTTCCTGAGGTCGCTGACCGGCAAGCAGCTGGAAAAGCGCTGAGCGCGGCCGGTGGGGCAGGCTTCAGTCCTGCACGCCGAAAGCCTGCCGGAACGCGTCGCAGAAGGCGGCCGTGCCGACCAGCGTGAGCGTCAGCGTCGTCAGCGGCGCGGGAACGGCGGCCGCCAGGGACACCGCGCCGGCCGCCGGGTCGTGCCGGATCTCCAGCGGCGTGCCGGGCTCGGCGACCGCCTGCAGCTCGTAGTCCCATTCGCCGTCCTCGTGCAGCGCGCCCGCGGCGCCGAACGTGCGGGCGGCCCAGCGCAGGACCGCGCCCACCTCGGCCAGCAGCGCAGGCAGCCGCGGCGGGGCCACCGACGCCATGGCATCGAAGCTGCCGGCGCCGGACGCCTCGTCGCTGAAGTCGAAGTCGAGATAGAGCAGTTCCATGCCGGCAAGCATGCACCAGGGATCGCTCCCGCATGGGAACGGACCGCGCGGTGCCGGCGCGCGCGCGGGCGCTTGGCGGCGCCCGCCGTCACGGCCGTCGTGTCAAACCGCGATGCGGAACAGCGAGGTCGACAGTGTCGTCGGGCTGCCCGCGGATGCCACCCGCGTTCAGGACAGCGCGGCCGGCCGCTCGGGGATCAGGCGCGGCAGCCCCGCGACCTCGACCAGCGATTCCAGCACCTTGTCCGTCGCCTCGATCAGCTCGGGATAGTGCGCCTCGGCCACGTCGGTGCATTCGTGCACGGCGAGGTCGCGGCACTGGTCGGCCAGCCCGAAGCGTTCCCAGGTCTGTGCGCCCAGGCAGGCAGCGGGATCGGGCTGGCCGTGGAGGCGCAGCACCTCCTGCACCAGCTCCAGCGGACCGACCGAACGCGCCTGTCCGTAGCGGATGCCGGCCGACGCCTTGGGCCGGCCCGGTGCGTGCACGACCAGCGAGCGGGCCAGCGCCTCCACGGCCGCCAGCGTCGCCGTCAGGCGCACCGGACCCGCTTCCGCTTCGGCCCGGGCCAGCCGCTGCTTGATCAGACGGAACCGGGCCGACGGGTGCGCCGTGCCGTGGGCTTCACGAATCCTCTCCAGCTCCGCGCGCAGATCAGTGACCATCGTCCGAGTCTAGACGGATGAGCTTGCCGCGCGCGCGCGGACGATGGTCGGACAAGCAGCGGTGTCGGAGGAACGAAACACCAGTGCGACCCGGTTCTCACCCGGCGTCGCCGGCACGGGCCGCGCGTGCGCACGCCGGCTCTGCCGCTGCGACGCCACGCGTGCACGGCCGCGTCGGATCACGATGACAAGCGGCCGGTGCGACTGTCCGGCACCAGGCGCGGGTCCGCGTGCCTGTAATGACGGCTCGCCCGCGAGGTGCGGGCGCCCAACCAGGAGCACACATGCAGACGGAAGACTTGAAGCAGAGCATCAACCGCATCGAACAATGCGCCGACGAGGCCAAGCGCGCCGTGCAGGTCGGTTCGGCCCCGGACGAACTGCGCCGGACCGTGGAGACGCTGCACCAGCAGGCGCGCCAGGCCCAGCAATCGGCCAACGCCCAGCAGCAGATGGGCCAGGATGGCCTGAAGCAGCAGGTGATGCAGCTGGAGCAGACCGGCGACCAGGCCGTGCAGGCCTGCCGCACCGCCGGCAATGTCGATCCGCAGACCCAGCAGGCCGTGCAGCGGGCCCACGACGAGATCTCCAGCCTGAAGAAGCAGATCCAGATGGGCTGAGTTCCCCAGGTGATCCGGGCGGCCACGCCGCCCGTCCTCCTTTGCCGCCTGGATGCAGCCCCCCGGGGCCGCATCCAGGCGCTGCGCAGCGACTGCACGATGGGCCCATGCGGCCGCCCGACGCCACGTTCAGCGCGGGCTCACGACAGCCGCCGGCGGCCATGTTCGCGGCAGGCCTGCGCGAAGGCCTCCAGCGTGCGGGCGTAGAACGGATGCCGCGCGTGGTGCCATTCGGGATGCCACTGCACGCCGAACGCGAAGGCCGAGGCATGCACCACCCGCACACCCTCGACCAGGCCGTCGGGCGCGTGGGCCTCGGCGACCAGCCTGTCGCCGAGCTTGCGGATGCCCTGCCCATGGAGCGAGTTCACCTGGGCCCGGGTGCCGCCCGCCCACTGGGCGAAGGCGCTGCCGGGCGCCAGCAGCACCTCGTGCCGTTCGGCGAACTGCTTCTCCAGGTCCTCGCCTTCCGGCTCGCGGTGGTCCATCAGCCCCTGTTCCGCGTGGACGCGCTGGTAGAGCGTGCCGCCCAGCGCCACGTTCATCTCCTGCAGGCCGCGGCAGACGCCGAACAGCGGCGTGCCGCCCGCCAGGGCGGCACGCACCAGGTTCATCGTGAGCGCGTCGCGGCGCGGATCGATCAGGTCGGTCTCGAGGCGCGTGCCGCCGTAGTGGGTGGCCTCGACGTTCGACGGCGAACCGGTCAGCAGGACGCCGTCGACCAGGGGCAGCAGGTCCGGGATGTCGGCGGCGCCGGCCATCGGGAACAGCACTGGCTGCAGCCCGAGCTCGCAGACCGCAGCCGCGTAGCGGTCGGCCAGCACCGTGTAGCCACCCGGGTCCGACAGGTCGAGGTGACGGTGGCAGGCGGGGAGCCAGACGAGCGGCTTGTGCACTGGCATCGAACCATTGTGCCGTGCGGTCCGGACGCGGCCATTGCCGCTGCTGCGGCATGCGGCGTCAGACGGCTTCGGCTGGGCAGCCGGGCCGGCCGCCTCGCCTGCGGCCCCCGGCACGGACGCGGACCGCGCGATGCGGCCCGCCGTGTTCAGTTCGGCTTGCCCAGGCCGAGCTTCTCGACCAGCGCCTTCTCGGTCGCGAAGGTGTCCTGCGCGAACTTGGTGTAGGCCGCCGAGCTCATGTACATCGGCAGCATGTCGTAGCGGCCGAGAGCCTGCACGTAGGCCGGGTCTTCCATCGCCCTCTTGAACGCGTCGTGCAGCTTCGCCACCACGTCCGGCGGCGTGCCGCGCGGCGCGGCCAGGCCGAACGGCGAGTTCTGCACGATGTTCAGGCCCAGTTCCTTGAGCGTCGGCGCGTCGGGGAACTTGTCCAGGCGCTTGTCGCCCCAGGTGTTCAGCACGCGCAGCTTGCCGGCCTGCACCAGCGGCGCGAAGCCGGTGGAGTCGGCGGCGGCCATCAGGTGGCCGCCGGTGATGGCCTGCGCGAGTTCGGCGCTGCCCTTGTACGGGATGTGGTTCAGCTGGATGCCCAGCTGCTGCGCGATCAGCTCGGTGGTCAGGTGCGGGCTGGTCAGCGTGCCGGTGGAACCGTAGCTGAGCTTGCCGGGGTTGGCCTTCGCGTAGGCGACGAAGTCCTTCCAGCTCTTGATCGGGCTGTCGGTGGGGACCACGATGCCGAACGCGTATCCGGTCAGGTTGATCACGTAGGTGATGTCCTTGACCGGATCCCAGTTGATCTTGGTCGTGTAGGGCAGGCGGAACACACCCAGCGGCGTTTGTGCCAGGGTGTAACCGTCGGGGGCCGAGCTCTGCAGCTGCTGGGCCGGCAGCGTGCCGCCGGCGCCCGGCTTGTTCTCCACGATCACCGGCTGGCCGAGGATCTTGCCGGCGTTGTCGGCCAGCGTGCGCATGGTGATGTCGGTCGGGCCGCCGGCCGGGAAGGCCACCAGCAGCCGGATCGGCTTGTTCGGGAAGTTCGAGGCGCCCTGCGCGAGGGCGGGCAGCACGGGGCTGGCCACGGCGGCGGCGGCGAGCTGGACGAGGTGGCGACGGCGCATCGGATCTCCTGTTCTGTGTGAGTGCTTGGCAACCCCCGATTGGACCGCTTCCTGCGCTCGCGCTCAATCGGGAATCACCTATTCGTTGTCGCCTTGGTGATCGAAGTCAGCCTGCTGCCAGCAAACTCAGCCGTCATGCTCGCTCGAGCACGGGCTGCAGCGCCACGCCGGTGTGGGTGCGCAGCCGCACCACCTCCTCGGGCGGCGCGCTGGCCACCACCTGGCCGCCGGCGTTGCCGCCCTCGGGCCCCAGGTCGATGATCCAGTCCGCCTCGGCGATCACGTCCAGGTCGTGCTCGATCACCACCACGCTGTGGCCGCCGTCCACCAGCCGGTGCAGCACGCGGATCAGCTTCTCGACGTCCGCCATGTGCAGGCCCACCGTCGGCTCGTCCAGCACGTACAGCGTGTGCGGCGGCTTCTGCCCGCGCCGCGTGACGTCGTCGCGCACCTTGGACAGCTCGGTCACCAGCTTGATCCGCTGCGCCTCGCCCCCCGACAGCGTGGGCGAGGGCTGGCCCAGTGTGAGGTAGCCCAGGCCCACGTCCTTGAGCAGCTGCAGCGGATGGCCGATGCTGGGCATGGAGGCGAAGAACTCCACCGCCTCGTCGACCTCCATCTGCAGCACGTCGCCGATGCTCTTGCCGCGCCAGGTGACGGCCAGCGTCTCCGGGTTGAAGCGGGCGCCGTGGCACGACTCGCACGGCACCTTCACGTCCGGCAGGAAGCTCATGGCGATGGTGCGCACGCCCTGTCCCTCGCAGGTCGGGCAACGGCCCTCGCCGGTGTTGAACGAGAACCGGCCCGGGCCGTAGCCGCGCGCCTTGGCCTCCAGCGTGTCGGCGAACAGCCGGCGGATGGTGTCCCAGAAGCCGATGTAGGTGGCCGGGCAGGAACGCGGCGTCTTGCCGATCGGCGTCTGGTCGACCTCGAGCACGCGGTCGATGCCCTGGTAGCCGTCGAGCGCCTCGCAGCCGCTCCACACCGGGTGCCGGCCCCGCTCGTCCGCCTCGCGGCCGGCCTTGGTGCTGCGCTGCTGCACCGCCGCCTGCACGTTGTGCAGCAGCACGTCGCGCGCCAGGGTCGACTTGCCCGAACCCGAGACGCCGGTGACCGCCACCAGGCGGCCGAGCGGCACGCTGACGTCGACCTTGCGCAGGTTGTGCAGGTCGGCGCCGGCCAGTGTCAGGAAGCGCGGCGCCGGCGCCTGCGCGACCGGAGCCGGCGCATTCGCGGCGCGGCGCCGGGCCGCCTTGGACGGCGGCAGCGCGGACGCGATCGCGACCGGCGCGTCGGGCTCGCCGCCCACCACGCGCCGCGGCTGCAGCGGGTGCTTCATCGCGTGCAGCAGGTAGCGGCCGGTGAGCGATTCCGCGCTGCCGGTGATGTCCGCCGCCGTGCCCTGTGCGATGACGCGGCCGCCCCGCTTGCCCGCGCTCGGGCCGATGTCGATGATGTGGTCGGCGCGCCGGATGGTGTCCTCGTCGTGCTCCACCACCACCAGCGTGTTGCCCTTGCCGCCCAGCTTGTGCAGCGCGTTCAGCAGGATCTGGTTGTCGCGCGCGTGCAGGCCGATGGTGGGCTCGTCCAGCACGTAGCACACGCCCTGCAGGTTGGAGCCGAGCTGCGCGGCCAGCCGGATGCGCTGCGCCTCGCCGCCCGAGAGCGTGGGCGCGCCGCGGTCGAGCGTGAGGTAGCCCAGGCCCACCTCCTCCAGGAACTCCAGCCGGCTGCGGATCTCGGGGATCAGGTCGCGCGCGATGCCCTGCTCGCGCGCGCTGAGCACGCCTTGCGCCTGCAGGCGCTCGATCCAGCGGCGCACGTCGCCGACCGACAGCGAGGCGATCTCGTCGATGCCCAGGTTGGCGAACTTGACCGCGCGGGCCTGCTCGTTCAGGCGCGTGCCCTCGCACACCGGGCAGACCTCGTCGGTGAGGTCCTCGACCTCCGGCTCGGCGAAGGTCTGCTCGCGCCCCTTGGTGTCGTCGGCCTGCACCGTGTCGTCGAAGGCCTTGCGCTGCTCGCGCGTGAGCTTGACGCCGGTGCCCACGCAATGCGGGCACCAGCCGTGCTTGCTGTTGTAGGAGAACAGGCGCGGGTCGAGCTCGGCGTAGCTGGTGCTGCACACCGGACAGGCGCGGCGGGTGGAGAACACCTCGACCTGGCCGATGTGGTGGTGCTTGTCCGCCCCGCCCGCGAAGGCGTCGCGCAGGCCGTCGAGTGGCGCCAGCACGTGCAGCACGCCCTTGCCGTGCTCCAGTGCCTCGGCCAGCTTGCGGCGCAGCAGGTCCTCGTTGGCCGGCGTCACGTCCAGGTCGCACACCGGCAGCTCGATGGTGTGCTCCTTGAACCGGTCGATGCGCGGGAAGCCGGTGGTCGGCAGGAAGTTGCCGTCGACGCGCAGGTGGCTGTAACCGCGCGGCCGTGCCCAGTCGGCCAGCTCGGTGTACACGCCCTTGCGGTTGACCACCAGCGGCGCCAGCAGCCCCACGTGCTGCCCGCGGTAGCGCTTGAGGATCTGCGCCGCGATGCTGTCCGGCGTCTGCGGCCGCACCTCGGCCCCGTCCTTCACGCAGTGCTGCACGCCCAGCTTGACGTACAGCAGCCGCAGGAAATGCCAGACTTCGGTGGTCGTGCCCACGGTGGACTTGCGCCCGCCGCGCGAGAGCCGCTGCTCGATGGCCACGGTCGGCGGGATGCCGTACACCGCGTCCACCTCCGGTCGCCCGGCCGGCTGCACGATGCTGCGCGCATAGGCGTTGAGCGACTCGAGGTAGCGGCGCTGGCCCTCGTTGAACAGGATGTCGAAGGCGAGGGTCGACTTGCCCGAGCCCGACACGCCGGTGATCACGCTGAACCGGTTGTGCGGGATCGAGACCGACAGGTTCTTCAGGTTGTGCTCGTGCGCGTTGACGATCTCGATCGCCTCGGTGCGCGGCGCCCGCACCACCGACTGCAGCGGGCGGCCCTCCTCGGCCCTGGCCGGCCCTGCGCCCAGCGCCGAGTCGTAGTCGCGCAGCGCCTTGGCGGTGTGCGAGGTGGGATGCTGCTTCACGTCCTCGGGCGCGCCCTCGGCGACCAGCAGGCCGCCGGCGTCGCCGCCTTCGGGCCCGAGGTCGACCAGCCAGTCGGCCGCGCGGATCACGTCCAGGTTGTGCTCGATGACGATCAGCGAGTGCCCGGCTTCCAGCAGCTTGCGCAACGCCCGCATCAGCTTGGCGATGTCGTCGAAGTGCAGCCCGGTGGTGGGTTCGTCGAACAGGAACAGGGTTCCCTTGCGCGCCAGCCCCTGGCGCGACATCGACGCCGACTTCGCCGCCTCGGCCAGGAAGCCGGCCAGCTTCAGGCGCTGCGACTCGCCGCCCGACAGCGTGGGCACCGGCTGGCCCAGCTTCACGTACTCCAAGCCGACGTCGACGATCGGCTGCAGGGCGCGGATCACGTCGCGGTCGCCGGCGAACAGCGCCGCGGCCTCGCTCACGGTGAGTTCCAGCACGTCGGCGACGTTCAGCGTGCGCGGGCGCACTGCGCCGATCGCCTGCCGCTCGATCGTGACCTCCAGGATCTCGGCGCGGTAGCGCTTGCCGTCGCAGTCGGGGCAGCGCAGGTAGACGTCGGACAGGAACTGCATCTCGACGTGCTCGAAGCCCGAGCCGCCGCAGGTGGGGCAGCGGCCATCGCCGCTGTTGAAGCTGAACTTGGCGCCGGTGTAGCCGCGCTGGCGGGCCAGCGCGCTGGTGGCGAAGATCTCGCGGACCGCGTCCCAGGCGCCGACGTAGCTCACCGGGTTGGAGCGCGCCGTCTTGCCGATCGGCGACTGGTCGACGAACACCACGTCGCCCAGGTGGTCGGCCCCGAGCAGCCGCTCGTGGTGCCCCGGCGTCTCGGTGGCGCGGCCGAAGTGGCGCAGCAGCGCCGGCGCCAGGATGTCCTGGATCAGGCTGGACTTGCCCGAGCCGGACACCCCGGTCACGCAGACCAGGCGCTGCAGCGGGAACTCGACCGAAACGTTCTTCAGGTTGTGCTCGCACGCGCCTTCGAGCACCAGCCGCGGCGTCGCGGGCGTCACCGCGCGCTTGAAGCCCATGCCCACGTGCTTGCGCCCGCCGAGATAGGCGCCGGTCAGCGTGTCGGCGCCACGCAGGGCGTCGGTGGTGCCGTCGAAGACGATCTCGCCGCCCTTCTCGCCCGGGCCCGGGCCCATGTCGATCATGCGGTCGGCCGCGAGCATCACGGCGGGGTCGTGCTCCACCACCACCAGCGTGTTGCCCGCGTCGCGCAGGCGCTTCATCGCCTCGGTGATGCGGTGGATGTCGCGCGGGTGCAGCCCGATGCTCGGCTCGTCCAGCACGAACAGCGTGTTCACCAGCGAGGTGCCCAGGGCGGTCGTGAGGTTGATCCGCTGCACCTCGCCGCCCGAGAGGGTGCGGCTCTGGCGGTCCAGCGTGAGGTAGCCGATGCCGACATCGACCAGGTACTTCAGGCGGGTCGTGATCTCCTCGAACAGCAGCTTCAGCGCCTGGTGCTCGCCGTCCGGCGTGGCGCCACCCGCCTCGGGCTGCAGCCGCGCGAAGAAGGCCCGCAGCCGGTCGATCGGCATGAGCATCAGGTCGTGCAGCGACAGCCCCGGCAGCGCCTCGAGCTGCTCGCGCGACCAGTCCACGCCCACCGGCATGAAGCGGCGGGCCGGCGCCAGCACCGCGTCGGCGTCGGCCTTGGATCCCAGCCGCCACAGCAGGCTTTCAGGCTTCAGGCGCGCGCCGCCGCAGGTCTCGCACGGCGTGTAGCTGCGGTACTTGGACAGCAGCACCCGGATGTGCATCTTGTAGGCCTTGCTCTCCAGGTACTCGAAGAAGCGCTTGATGCCGTACCACTGCTTGTTCCAGTTGCCTTCCTTGTAGTTGGGCGTGCCGTGGATCACCCAGTGCTTGTGCTCGGGCGTGAGCTTGGACCACGGCGTGTCCCGCGGGATGCCCGCCGCCTCGGCATGCCGCATCAGGTCGTCCTGCGCTTCGGACCAGGCCGGCGTCTGGATGGTCTTGATGGCGCCGGCGCGCAGCGTGAGCTTGTCGTTCGGGATCACCAGGCCCCAGTCGACCCCGATCACCCGCCCGAAGCCGCGGCAAGCCTCGCACGCGCCGACGGCCGAGTTGAACGAGAACATCGAGGGAATCGGGTCGGCGTAGCGGATGTCGCTGTCCGGGCAGTGCAGGCCGGTGGAGAACTTCCAGACCTCGACCCCGCCGGCGCCCGGCTCCCCGGGCGCCGCGCCCGATGCGTCGTCGGGTGTGGTGGCATACACCGCCATGCGGCCGGCGCCGCGCTTGAGCGCGACCTCGATCGCCTCGACCGCGCGCGCCTTCTCCACCCCCTGGATGCGGAAGCGGTCGGCCACCACGTCGAGCACCTTGCGCGGGCCGGTGGGCGTGGCCACCTCGCGCTCGGCCTGCACGCGGGTGAAGCCGCTGGCCGCGAGCCACTGCTCGACTTCCTCGCCGGTGGTGCCGGCCGGCAGTTCGACGGGGAATGTCATCACCAGCCGCGGGTCGGCCGGGCCGGTGCGGCGCATCAGCTCCGCGTAAATGGTCTCGGGGGTGTCGTGCCGCACGCGCCGCGCGGTCTTGCGATCGAACAGCTCGGCCGCGCGGGCGAACAGCAGCTTCAGGTGGTCGTTCAGCTCCGTCATGGTGCCGACCGTCGAGCGCGAGGAGCGCACCGGGTTGGTCTGGTCGATCGCGATCGCCGGCGGCACGCCGTCGACGCGGTCGACCGCGGGCTTGTCCATGCGGTCCAGGAACTGCCGGGCGTAGGCCGAGAAGGTCTCGACGTAGCGGCGCTGGCCCTCGGCGTAGAGCGTGTCGAACACCAGGCTCGACTTGCCCGAGCCGCTGGGGCCGGTGACCACCGTCAGTTCGCCGGTGCGCAGGTCGAGGTCGAGGTTCTTGAGGTTGTGCTGCCTGGCGCCGCGAATGCGGATCAATCCCTGGGTCATACGGCCGGTTCTTGTCGTGGAAGGCGGAAGATTCTAGGGATCGCCCGCCGGCGAGCTCGGCCACGGGTTATTGCGGAACTAATGCCTCGCAGACGCCCGACAGCGCGCCTCGAACGGGAACTTCGTCACGGGAAACGCGCAACCCGACCAGTGCGCGGCGTCTGACGCGCGGCTCGGCGCGGCTCGGCGCGGCAGGCGCAGCGTGCAGCGTGCAGCGTGCAGCGGTCCTCCCATGGCGCCGCACGCCGGGACGAGCCGACCCCCGCCGCCCTCGTGCGGCGCGTCTTCGCCACCGCGGCCGCAGCCGCGCAGCAGTGAGGGACGATGCGCCGCAGCCGCGGCGCGCGGCTCACCTGCCGGCGGAAGCGGCCGGAGCGGTGGCCGGCGCCGGCGCGGCAGGCGCGGCAGCCGCCGAGGCGGCGGGCGCCGGCGCATGGCTGCTGTCGACCCCGTGCTTCTCGCCGCCCATGTCGACCTGGTCACCGGCCTTGAAGATGACGAACAGCGCGATGGCGGCGAACACGATGAACCCGACGACGATCTTCCACATGCAAGGCACTCCCGATGGACAGTCAACAAAAAGCCCGCGGCGTTGCCGCCGCAGGCTTTTCAGTGACGTTCCGTCACGCGCGCGTCAGTCGCGGGCGTAGATGTCCACGTCCTTGGTCTCGCGGATGAACAGCATGCCGATCACGAAGGTGGCGGCCGCGACGATCACCGGGTACCACAGACCGTAGAAGATGTCGCCGGTGGCAGCCACCATCGCGAACGCGGTGGTGGGCAGCAGGCCGCCGAACCAGCCGTTGCCCACGTGGTAGGGCAGGCTCATCGAGGTGTAGCGGATGCGGGTCGGGAACATCTCCACCAGCATGGCGGCGATCGGGCCGTAGACCATGGTCACCAGGATCACCAGGTAGACCAGGATCAGCAGCACCATCGGCTTGTTCATCTTGGCCGGCTCGGCGGCCTGGGTCAGGCCGGCGGCCTTGGAGGCGTCGCCCAGGTTCTTGCGGAACTCGCCCAGCGCCTTGGTGCTCTCGGCGGAGAAGCCGTGGCGGGCCTCGTTCAGCGTGGCCGCCGGGGCGGTCAGGACCTTGTCGCCGATGGTGATGGTGGCCGGCTGGCCGGGGGCACCCGCCTTGTTCTCGTACGGGATGTAGGCCTGCGTGAGCGCGCGCTTGGCGATGTCGCACGAGGTGCGGAAGTCGATCTCGCGGGCGATCGGGCTGCCCTGGAACGAGCACTCCTTCGGATCGGCCGTGACGGTGACCACCGACTTCTGCTGGGCTTCGACCAGGGCCGGGTTGGAGTACTTCAGCAGCATCGGGAACACCGTGAAGTAGGTCAGCGCGGCCAGCAGGCAGCCCGCCATGATGATCGGCTTGCGGCCGATGCGGTCGGACAGCGCGCCGAAGACGATGAAGAACGGCGTGCCGATCAGCAGCGAGGCGGCGATCAGCAGGTTGGCCGTGGTCACGTCCACCTTGGCGATGGTCGTCATGAAGAACAGCGCGTAGAACTGGCCGCAGTACCAGACCACGGCCTGGCCGGCGGTCAGGCCCACCAGCGCCAGGATCACGATCTTCAGGTTCTTCCACTGGCCGAACGATTCGGCCAGCGGCGCCTTGGAGGTCTTGCCTTCCGACTTCATGCGCTGGAATGCCGGCGATTCGCTCAGCGACAGTCGAATCCAGACCGAGATGGCCAGCAGGAGGATGGAGACCAGGAACGGGATGCGCCAACCCCAGTCGCCGAAGTCCTTCTCGCCCATCGCGTTGCGCACGCCTAGGATGACGAGCAGCGACAGGAACAGGCCCAGGGTGGCGGTGGTCTGGATCCAGGCGGTGTACGCGCCGCGCTTGCCGTGCGGTGCGTGCTCGGCCACGTAGGTGGCCGCACCGCCGTACTCGCCACCGAGCGCCAGCCCCTGCAGCAGCCGCAGGCCGATCAGGATGATCGGGGCCGCGATGCCGATGGAGGCGTAGCCGGGCAGCAGGCCGACGATGAACGTCGACGCGCCCATGATCAGGATGGTGACCAGGAAGGTGTACTTGCGGCCGATCATGTCGCCCAGCCGGCCGAACACCAGCGCGCCGAAGGGCCGCACCAGGAAGCCTGCCGCGAAGGCCAGCAGCGCGAAGATGTACGCCGAGGTCGGGTCCAGGCCGGCGAAGAACTGCTTCGCGATGATCGCGGCCAGGGATCCGTACAGGTAGAAGTCGTACCACTCGAACACCGTGCCGAGCGACGAGGCGAAGATGACCTTCTTCTCCTCGCCCGTCATCGGCCGGGCGGGCGCGCCCGCCGCAGCAGTTGCAGTTGCCATGTCTTGTCTCCAAATGCGGTGCCCGGAATGGGCCCGTGTCGTGCATTCTTGGAGAGCGCTCTGACCGCGCGCTTTCGTCAAACCAACAGAGGCTTGCACCAAACTTGCGGGGCTCTGACGATTTAAGGTGAAACCCGCAGCTGGCGTTTCACCATGTGGCGAATCGAGACCGGTGGGCCTGCGCCGGGGCCGGCCGGCGCCAACAACTCAGCCGCGCGCGGGACGGACCGCAACGGCGGCGGCCTGCGCGCCAGCGTCCCAGGCGGTGTCGAACCAGGGATCGCGCTCCAGGTGGGCGCGCAGCATCGGCAGCGCATCGAAGCCCCAGAACAGGCGGCCGTCCACCACCAGGGTGGGGACGCCGAACACGCCGGCGGCGATCGCCTGCGTGGTGGCGTCCTTCAGCGCCTCCTTCACCTCGTCCGAGCCCGGCTCCCGGGCCGGCGCGAGCTCGGCCTGCAACGCCGCGAGCCGGGCCGGATCGGCCGCGTCGGCGCCGCCGCGCCAGACATGCCGCAGCACACGCTCGCACACGTGGCGGTTGGGCCCGCAGGCCAGCGCCAGCCGCAACAGCGGCAGCGGGTTGAAGGGATGGGTGGGCGGCATCTGCATCGGGATGCCGTGCGCGTGCGCCTGCCAGAGCGCCTGACGGTAGGTCCACTCGCGCTTGCCCGGGATCTCGGCCGGACCCAGCTGGCCATGGTGCCGCAGCAGCCCGGCGAACAGCACCGGCCGGTACTCGACACTGCAGCTGTGCCCCTGCAGCGCCTGCGGCAACTGCTCGAACGCCAGGTAGGCGTAGGGCGAGATGACGTCGAACCAGAAGGTGATGCGCTTCATGCGGGACCTCCGCCGCCTGCGGGCCGCTCTGCCCGCCCGCCCAGTTCGCGCCACACCGCCAGCCGGGCCTCGCCGTCCAGGCTGCGCCAGGCGGCGATCTCGTCCAGGGTGCGCAGGCAGCCCTCGCACCAGCCGGTAGCCGGATCGATGCGGCACACCGAGTTGCACGGCGTGGGCACCGGTTCTCCGGGGGCCAGGGCAGCGATCTCGCCCTGGAGCCGCTGGAGCACGAGCGCGCCCCAGTCGCTCACGCCGGCGGCTCCTGCACCACGTCGGCCACCGGCGCGCCGCCGGTGAGCCGTTCGAGGTCCTGCGGCCGCAGCTTGAACACCCCGTGCGGGTGCCCGGCCGCGGCCCAGATCTCGTCGAAGCGGAACAGCTCGCGGTCGATCAGCACCACCGGTGGCTGCGCGTGCCCCACCGGCGACACGCCGCCGATGGAATAGCCGGTGCGGCTCTTGACGAACCCGGCATCGGCGCGCCCGGTCTCGCCGACCAGGGCGTCGACCTTCTTCTCGTCCACGCGGCGGTCGCCCGAGGTGACCACCAGCACCGCCGCCTCGTCCGACCTGCGGCGAAAGACGATGCTCTTGGCGATCTGCCCGAGCCGCACGCCGAGCGCGTCGGCCGCCTGCTGCGCGGTGCGCGCCGCATCGTCGAGCATCACGGGGGAATGGGGATGCCCCAGGTCCTGCAGCACGCGGGCGACGCGCTGCACGCCTTCCGGCAGGGGATGGAGTTCGGCACCGCACATGGCGCGATTATCGCGACCCATCGCGACCCGCCCCGCGTCCGGGTCGCCGCCGTGCGCCGCAGGGCCATCGTCCGCGGCGGTGCGTGCCCAGGCGCGTGCGCCACGACACCGGGGAACACGCGGCCCGCCACGGGCCCGGTCCTCAGCCGGCGCGCTTGTTCAGGATCGCCGTGGACGCCCGCGAATTGGGCGGGCGTTGCAGGAAGTCGCTGATGAACTTGCCGGCGTCGATCAGCTTGTCGAGGTCGATGCCGGTGTCGATGCCCATGCCGTGCAGCATGTAGACCACGTCCTCGGTCGCCACGTTGCCGGTGGCGCCCTTGGCGTAGGGGCAGCCGCCCAGCCCCGCCGAGGAGGTGTCGAACTGCCACACCCCCATCTCCAGGCAGGCCAGCGTGTTGCCCAGGGCCTGGCCGTAGGTGTCGTGGAAGTGGCCGGACACCTCGTCCAGGCCGTAGTGCCGCAGCGCGGCCTCCATCGCGGCCTGGACCTTGCGCGGCGTGCCCACGCCGATGGTGTCCGCCACGCCGACGTGCTGCACGCCGATCTCCTTCATCAGGCGGGCGACCAGCTCCACCCGGTCGGGTGCCACGTCGCCCTCGTAGGGACAGCCGACGGCGGTGGAGATCGCGCCGCGCACGGCGATGCCCTTGGCCCGCGCGCCCTCGACCACGGGCGCGAACCGCTCGATGCTCTCGGCGATCGAGCAATTGATGTTCTTGCGGCTGAAGGCCTCGCTGGCGGCGCCGAAGACCACGATCTCGTCGGGCCGCGAAGGCAGCGCGGCCTCGAAGCCCTTCAGGTTCGGGGTCAGCACGGAGTAGCGCACGCCGGGCTTGCGGTGGATGCCCGCCATCACCTCGGCGGCGTCGGCCATCTGCGGCACCCACTTGGGCGAGACGAAACTGGTGACCTCGATCTCGGTCAGGCCGGCCTCCTGCAGGCGGTGCACCAGGCCGATCTTGACCTCGGCCGGCACGTGGCCCTTCTCGTTCTGAAGACCGTCGCGCGGGCCGACGTCGACGAGCTTGACTCGGATTGGCAATTGCATGGTGTGCGTTCCTCGGCCCTCAGTATCCACGCGAGCGGTCGACCACGCCGGCCACGGGTTCTCCGCGGGCCATCGCGCGGATCTTGCCGGCGATCTGGGCGATGCTCTCCTCGCGCAGCGTCCGCGCCGAGGTGTGCGGCGTCAGCGCGATCTTCGGATGGCGCCAGAACGGATGCGCGGCGGGCGGCGGCTCCTCGCGCAGCACGTCGATGGTGGCGCCGGCCAGGTGACCGCTGTCGAGCAGCGCGAGCAGGTCGGCCTCGACCAGATGGGCGCCGCGCGCCACGTTGATGAGGTAGCCGCCGGCCGGCAGCCGGCCCAGCGTGTCGCGGTCGAGGATGTTCTCGGTGTCGGGCGTCAGCGGCAACAGGCACACCAGCACCCGGCTGGCGGCCAGGAAGTCGCCGAACTGCGCCTGGCCGGCGTAGCAGCGCACGCCGGGCAGCGCCTTGGGCGAGCGGCTCCAGCCGAGCACCGGGAACTCGAACTGCTGCAGGGCCTGGGCCACCCGGGCCCCGAGCACGCCCAGGCCCATGATGCCGATGGTGAACTCGCTGCGCAGCCGCGGCTTGCGATAGGACCAGCGGCCCTGCGCGATGTCCTGCTCGTAGGCATCGAGCTCGCGGAAATGCCGGATCACCGCATGGCAGACGAATTCGGCCATCTGCACCGACATGCCGGCGTCGTCCAGCCGCACCACCCGGGTCTGCGGCGGGATGCGCAGCTTCATCAGCGCATCGACGCCGGCGCCGATGTTGAACAGGCCTTGCAGCGCCGGCTGCTCGTCCAGCAGCTGCTGGGGCGGCGCCCAGACCACCGCGTGGTCGGCTTGCGGGGCGCCGGGCGCCCACTCGGCCACCTCGGCCTCCGGCAGCGCGGCCTGCAGGCCGCTGACCCAGGGTGCGGCCTTGGTGGCCGTTGCAGAAAAGAGGATTCGCATGGGAGATGTCTACCACATCCGCCCGTTGACACCGGCCGAGCCGGGGGCGTAGCGTGGCGGCAGGAGGTGATGGCATGGACTTCAAGCGGGAACGGCCGGACACCGAGGCGATCCGGCAGCGCCGCGCGCACTGCGGCATCGACGGCGACGCGCCGGTCTGGGGCCTGGCGCTCTCGGGCGGCGGCATCCGCAGCGCCACCTTCTGCTTCGGCCTGCTGCGCGCGCTGGCGGCGCGCCGCGCGCTGCAACGCTTCGACTACCTCTCCACCGTCTCCGGCGGCGGCTACATCGGCGCGGCGCTCGGCCGTCTCTACCAGCCGGGCCAGGGCGCGGCCGTCGTGCAGGACAAGCTGGCGAGCGAGCGCACGCTGCTGCTGCACTGGCTGCGCAACAACGGCCGCTACCTCACGCCCGCCGGCATGCGCGACCTGGCCTTCGCCGTCGCCGGCATGCTGCGCGGTGCCCTGTCGTCCAACGTGGAAGCCGGCCTGCTGTTCCTCCTGTTCGGCGGCGTGCTGCTCGCGCCGGCGGTCCTGGCGCCGGTGGCCGGCCTGGCCGATGCCGCCCGGCTGCACGCGGCCTGGGGCTCGTTCTGGTGGTGGCTGGTCCTGCCGGTGCTGGCCTGGGCCAGCGCCGAGATGTACCGGTACTGGGGGTGCCGCACGCGCCCGGAGCGCGACGACGTGCTCACCTTCGTGGTCGCCGCGGTCCTCGCGGGCGCTGCCGGCTTCCTGGCCCACGTGCTGTGGCGCGAAGCCCTGCCAACCACCCCGCTCGGGGCGCTGTTCCGCGGGCTGCAGTGGTGCGGGGTCGCCATCCTCGCCGGCCCGGTGCTGGCCTGGCCGCTCCTGCTGGCCCTCCCGCCGGAAGAGGCGCTGGCCAAGTCCCGCCTCAACGCCACCCGGCGGCTGTCGCGCGCGCTCGTGGTCACCCTGGTGCTGCTGGCCGCCGGGGCCCTGGACCTCGCCTCGCGGGCGCTGGCAGGCTGGGCCGCGGGCCGGCCCGGCTGGTCGGTGTCGCTGCTGGGCCTGGTGGCCGCGACCGGCACCGTCGTCCGCCTGCTGCACCCGGTGGCGCAGCGCCTGAAGCCGCGCCTGGCCGGCCGGCGGCTGGACGCGCTGGCCTGGGTCAATGTCGCCGGCCTGCTGTTCCTGGTGGCCGTCGTGCTGTTCTGGCTGACGTTGCTGCAGTACGCCGTGCACGAAGCCGTCGCCGGCCTCGCGGTGCCGGTCTGGGGCGTGGTGCTGGCCCTGTGCGCGGGCTGGGTGCTCTGGACCGGCCAGGGCCTGCAGGTGCTCAACCACTCGTCGCTGCACAACTTCTACCGTGCCCGGATCCTGCGCGCCTACGTCTCGGTGGGCAACGCCGGCCGGGCCAGCGCCGGCGGCGAGCGCCCGCGCTTCGAAGGGTCGGTGCTGAGCACCTCGCGCGACGCCCATCCGGCCGTGCGGCTGAACGACGCCCTGGAGCGCGACGACGTGCCGCTGGCGGACTACCTGCCGCACCGGCACGGCGGTCCGATCCACCTGATCAACTGCTGCATCAACCAGACGGTGGACGACCGCAACGGCACCTACAGCGCCGACCGCAAGGGCATCGCGCTGACGGTCAGCGCGCTCGGCGTGGAGATCGGGACCCAGGAGCCGCCGGTGCTGACCGAGGCGCGCCGCAGCGAGGTGGTGGGCGCCCTGGGCACCCTGTCGCAGTGGATCGCCGTCTCGGGCGCTGCTGCCGGCACCGGCATGGGCTCGCGCACCGCGCCCGGCGTCGCCGCCCTGCTGTTCCTGAGCGGACTGCGCCTGGGCTGGTGGACGCGCCGCCTGCGCGAACCCGCGCCACGCCAGCAGTTGCACGGCACGCCCCGGTTCGACCGCTTCCTGGGCGCCATCGGTCGCTGGCTCCCGAAGCCCACCGCCCTGCTGTCCGAACTGCTGGCGCGCTTTCCGGGCCTGAACAGCGCGGCCTGGTACCTCTCGGACGGCGGCCACTTCGAGAACACGGGCGTCTATCCGCTGCTCAAGCGACGGGCCGACGTGGTGGTTGTCGCCGACTGCGGGGCCGACCCGGACCACCTGCTGGGCGACCTGGAGAACCTGGCCCGCAAGGCCCTGATCGACCATGCCACCCGCATCGAGTTCCTGGACCCCGCGGACCTCCTGGTGCCCGAGGCGGCCCCGCTGCTCCGGCGCGCCGGGACCCCGGCGCAGCTGGCTGCCGGCCTGCCGGGCCGCTGCTTCGCGCTGGCCGCGCTCCGGTACGACGACCATCCACCCGGCCTGCTGGTGGTGGTCAAGCCGGCGCGCCTGCCCGACATGCCGCTGGAGCTGGAGCGCTACGCCGCGCGCGAGGCGGTGTTCCCGCAGCAGTCGACCGGCGACCAGTTCTTCGACGAGGCGCAATGGGAGGCCTACCACCAGCTGGGCTGGATCGAGGGCCTGCAGCTCGATGAGGCGGGCCTTGAAGCACTGGCGCGCCGGGTCCGGGCCAGCGCCCCGGCCGCGCGCGAAGCCGTGTCCGGCACCGCGCACGGCTGAGCCGTTCCGTCACGTCAGCTTGAGCAGCTCCGCGCCTTCGGCCACCTGGTCGCCCGGCGCATAGAGCAGCTCGGCCACCGTGCCGTCGGCCGGCGCGGCGATGGTGTGCTCCATCTTCATCGCCTCCATCACGGCCAGGGCCTGGCCCTTCTTCACGGCGTCGCCCGCCTTCACCGCGAACGAGACCACCTTGCCCGGCATGGGCGCGGTCAGCCGGCCGCCCTCGACCTCGCCCTCGCCCGCATGCGCCAGCAGGTCGACCGCGACGATCCGCGTCGCGCCCTGCGGCGTGAACACGTGGTCGACCTCGCCCTGGGCATGCACCTGGACCACCGTGCGCTGCCCCGCGAACCGGACCTCGATGCCGTCGGCCTGTTCCCGGAACTGCAGCGGGCCGCTGGCGTCACCGACCGCCAGCTGCAGCGCGCCGTCGTGCAGGTAGGTGAGCTCGGCCCGCTGCGGCTGCCCGCCGAACTCGAAGGCGAACCGGCGGGCAGCCTCGCCGTGCGCGCGCCAGCCGTCGCGGCGGCTGAACGGATCGGCGCCTTCCAGCCGGCGCTCGGCCAGCAGGGTCGAGGCGACCGCGGCCGCCGCGGCCAGCGGCAGGCCCACCGGCTCCTGCTGGAACAAGGCGGCCTGCTCGCGCTGGATGAGCGCGGTGTCCAGGTCGGCCTGCGCGAACGAGCGGCTGCGCACCACGTGGCGCAGGAACTGCACGTTCGTCGCCAGGCCGACGATGCGGGTCGCCGCCAGGGCTTCGTCCAGCCGGGCCAGCGCCTGCTCGCGGGTGTCGCCGTGGACGATGAGCTTGGCGATCATCGAGTCGTAGTAGGGCGAGATCTCGTCGCCTTCGCGCACGCCGTCGTCCACCCGCACGGCGGACGGCACGAAGGCCGTCGCGTCCGGCTTGCGGTAGACCTGCAGCCGGCCGGTGGCCGGCAGGAAGTTGTTGTCGGGGCTTTCGGCGCAGATGCGGGCCTCGATCGCGTGGCCGTGCAGGCGCAGCTCGTCCTGCTGCAGCGGCAGCGGCTGGCCGGCGGCCACCCGCAGCTGCCACTCGACCAGGTCGAGCCCGGTGATCGCCTCGGTCACGGGGTGCTCCACCTGCAGCCGGGTGTTCATCTCCATGAAGAAGAACTCCATCCCCTCGGGCCGCTGCTCGACGATGAATTCGACGGTGCCCGCGCCGACGTAGCCGACCGCGCGTGCCGCCGCCACCGCCGCCTCGCCCATCTGCCGGCGCAGCGCAGGTGTCATTCCGGGCGCGGGCGCCTCCTCCAGCACCTTCTGGTGGCGCCGCTGCACCGAGCAGTCGCGCTCGAAGAGCCAGAGGCAGTTCCCCTGCGTGTCGCCGAACACCTGGATCTCGATGTGGCGGGGCCGCTGGACGTACTTCTCGATCAGCACGGCGTCGTCGCCGAAGCTGTTTTTCGCCTCGCGCTTGCACGATGCCAGGGCCGCCTCGAAGTCCTGCGGGCGCTCGACGGCGCGCATGCCCTTGCCGCCGCCGCCGGCGCTGGCCTTGATCAGCACGGGATAACCGATGCGATCGGCCTCCCGCCGCAGCAGTGCCGGGTCCTGGTCGCTGCCGTGGTAGCCCGGCACCAGCGGCACGCCGGCCTGTTCCATCAGCCGCTTGGACTCGGCCTTCAGGCCCATGGCCTGGATGGCGGCCGGCGGCGGCCCGATGAACACCAGGCCGGCGTCGGCGCAGGCCTGCGCGAACTCCTCGTTCTCGCTGAGGAAGCCGTAGCCGGGATGGATCGCCTGCGCACCCGTGGCGCGGGCGGCCTCGATGATGCGGTCCCAGCGCAGGTAGCTGTCCTTGGGCGCGCTGCCGCCGATGTGCACGGCCTGGTCGCAGGCGGCGACATGCTTGGCCTGGGCGTCGGCATCCGAGTACACGGCGACGGTCCGGATGGCCAGGCGCCGCGCCGTGGCGGCCACCCGGCAGGCGATTTCGCCGCGGTTCGCGATGAGGATCTTGTCAAACATGGTGGCTCCGCGGCGCAATCGCCTCGCACGCTGCGCGTGCCATGCGAACTGGCGCATGCCCACGTGCGCCTGCGCACATGGGCACGCTCCCGCGCAGGCGCGCGCCGCGGTTCGCGATCAGGATCTTGTCGAACATCGTTCCTAGAGCTCCCGGGGCAACCGTCGCCCCTCGAAGAAATCGAGCAGCCCCCGCAGCACCACGCGCAGGAACTTCACCAGCACCACCAGCAGCACCGCGGCCACCAGCACGCTGACGACCAGCACGACGGTGAAGAGCGCCGGGTGGGTGGCTGCCAGCCACAGCAGGAAGACGACCAGGCCGTCTTCGAACAGCGACACCGTCCAGTTGGAGAACGGCTCGGGCGAGGTGTTCACGGCCGCACGGGTCGTCAGCTTGGTCGCGTGGCTGGTGGCGGCCAGGCTGCCGCCAACCAGCGCGGCGATCCAGCCCATGGCCGCATCGTTGGCGCCCAGGGCGCCGGCGGCGAGCGCCGCGCCCGCGGGGATGCGCACCACCGTGTGCACCGCGTCCCAGATCGAGTCGACGTAGGGAATCTTGTCGGCGAAGAATTCGACGAACAGCATGAAGCCGCTGGCGGCGAGCACGCCCGGGTGCTGCAGCACCTGCAGGCCCGGCGGCAGCTCGAACCAGCCCATCGCGCCGGCCAGTCCGGTGAGGAACACGGCGGCATAGAGGCGAAAGCCGCTGGCCCAGCCCAGCGCGCCGGCCAGCGCCAGCAGCTGCGGTGCGTCGAGGAGTTCGGGGATGCGGTCCATGCCGGTTCTCGCGGCGCGTCATGCCGGCGGCAGCACCCAGGCCGGCTTGCGCTTGTCGAGGAAGGACCGGATGCCCTCGCGGCCCTCGTCGCTGGTGCGGATGTCCGCGATGCCTTCGACTGTGCGCCGCACCAGGCCGGCCGTGATCTCCTGGCCGGCGACGTCGTGCAGCAGCTGCTTGCAGGCCTTGACGGCCTCCGGCCCCGCGCTCACCAGCGAGGCCGTGATGTCGTGCATGCGCGCGTCGAGCTGGTCGGCCGCCACGACCTCGTGCACCAGGCCGATGCGGTGCGCCTCGGCGGCGCTGAAGCGTTCGGCCGTGAGGAAGAACCGGTGCGCCGCCCGCGCGCCCATCGCGCGCAGCACGTAGGGGCTGATGGTCGCCGGGATCAGCCCCAGCCGCACTTCACTCAGGCAGTAGTGCGCAGTGTCGACCGACACGGCGATGTCGCAGGCCGCCACCAGCCCGGTGCCGCCGGCGTAGGTGTCGCCGTGCACCCGGGCGACGGTCGGCTTGGGGCACCGGTACAGCACCTCCAGCATGCGCGCCAGCCCGGCGGCGTCCTCCAGGTTCTGCTCGCGGGTGTAGCCCGCCACGCTCCGCATCCAGTTCAGGTCGGCGCCGGCGCAGAACGCGGGGCCGCTGCCGGCCAGCACGATGCAGCGCACTTCGGGCCGCCGGCCCAGCTCGAGCACGACGGCGGACAGCTCGGCGATGAGCTCGTCGTTGAAGGCGTTGCGCACGTCGGGGCGGTTGAGCGTCACGGTGGTCACGCCGGCGGTGGTGTCGAGCAGCAGGTGTTGCATCTCAGGGGGCCTTAGAGGCAGGAGCCGGAAAGCCGACAGCATCCAGGAATTCGCCGACCTTGGGTTGCCACACGGCGGGAAAGCGGGTGAACAGCGAGTGGCCATCCTCGCCGTGCGGCGGGAACTGCACGAACTCGGCCTTGGCGCCGCTGGCGGTGTACGCCTGGTGCCACTCGCGCGGCACCCTGGGGCCGAAGTACAGGTCGTTCTCGGTGTAGATCCACAGCATGGGCATGGCGGCCGTCCTGCCGTAGTCGCGGTACAGCGCTTCCATGCGGTGCGGCGCGCACGGGTTGCCGGGCTGGGTCTTGGGATTGCCGCCGCCGCCGCCCGCGAAGTTGATCGCGGCCTGCACGCCGGCCGGGTTCTGCGCGGCCACCGCGGCCGAGGTGGCGCCGCCGAACGACTGGCCGACGACGACGGCCCGGTCCCCGGCGGCATCGGGGCGCTCGCGCACCATGGCGAGCACGGCCAGCGTCTGCTGGGCCGCCACGGCATAGCCTGGGGCGAACACCTTGTTGGAGCAGCTGCCGGTGTCTTCCGCGTCCGGGCCACCCGACACGCCGTAGCCCATCCGCGTCGGCACCGCGACGATGAAGCCGCGCTGCACGAACCAGCGCGACGCGTCGCCGTAGCGGGCCCGTCCGAGCGCCGCGCGCTCCGGGGCACCCGGCGCCCGGCCGTGGTTGAGCACCAGCACCGGCGCGGGCTGCGGGTTGGCATCGTCCGACCAGACCGTGACCTTGATCGGGTGCTCGATCGTCTTGCCGAAGCCGTCGACCACGCGCACCGGCAGGTCGACTTGTTCTTCGCGGATGCGGGCCTGCGCCAGCGTCGCGGCCGCGCACAGCAGCAGGAGGAGGACGTCGCGCATGCTCAGTACCTCTTGGCCACTTCTTCCAGCATGACCTCGGTGGCGCCGCCGCCAATGGCCAGGATGCGGGCGTCGCGCCACAGGCGCTCGATCGGCATCTCGCGCATGTAGCCCATGCCGCCATGGAACTGCTGGCAGGTCTGCACCACCTCGTTGACCAGCTCGCCGGTCAGCGCCTTGAGCATGGACACGTCCTGCACGATGTCGTGGCCCCTGCGTCACCCGCCAGGCACAGTGGTAGAGGAAGGCGCGCGCCGCGCGCGTCCTGGCATCGAGCATCGACAGCCGCTGGCGGATGGTCTGCTGGTTCCACAGCGGTCCCCCGAAGGCCTGCCGCTGCCGCACGAAGTCGAGCGTGAGCTTCAGGGCCTGCTGGCAATGGCCGACCGCCATGGCCGCGAGGGCGATGCGCTCGGTCTGGAAGTTCTTCATCACCGAGTAGAAGCCCTGCCCCTCGGCGCCCAGCAGGTTGGCGGCCGGCACGCGCACCTGGTCCAGCACCAGCTCGGCCGTGTCGCTCGACAGCCATCCGGTCTTCTTCAGCGCGCGGCCCACCGAGAAGCCGGGCGTGCCCTTCTCCACGATGAACATCGACATCTCGCGCCTGCCCGGGCCGGTCTTGGCGGCGATGAAGAACAGGTCGCCGTGCACGCCGTTCGTGATGAAGAGCTTGCGGCCGTCGAGCACCCAGTGGTCGCCATCGCGCCGGGCCCGGGTGCGGATCCCCGCCACGTCGGAGCCGGCGTCCGGCTCGGTGATGCCCACGGCGGTGATCAGCTCGCCGGCGATGACGCGGCGCAGGTAGCGCTCCTTCTGCGCCGGGCTGCCGGCATGGTGCAGGTGCGGGCTGGCCATGTCCGTGTGGACCAGCACCGTGATCACGAAGCCCGCATAGGTCGATTGCGACAGGGCCTCGGCGAACACCAGGTTGGTCAGCGCATCGGCCCCGGCGCCGCCGTACGTGTCCTCGTACAGCAGGCCGAAGAAGCCGGCCTGCCCCATGCGCCGCAGCACCTCGCGCGGCACGAAGCCCTGCTCCTCCCACGCGGCGGCGTGCGGCTCGACCTCGCGCGCCAGGAAGCGCGCCACCTGCTCGCGCAGGGCCTCGTGCTCGGGGGTGTCGTAGATCGCGACGTCGGCCATGGCCGTGCTACATCCGGAACACGCCGAACTTCGGCTCGCCGATCGGCGCGTTCAGCGCGGCCGACAGGCCGAGCGCCAGCACGCGGCGGGTGTCGGCCGGGTCGATCACCCCGTCGTCCCACAGGCGCGCGGTGGCGTAGTAGGGGTGCGACTGGTGGGCGAACTGGTCCAGCAGCGGCTGCTTGAAGGCGGCTTCTTCCTGCGCCGACCAGCTGCCGCCCTTGGCCTCGATGCCATCGCGCCGGACGGTGGCCAGCACGCTGGCGGCCTGCTCGCCGCCCATCACGGAGATGCGCGCGTTCGGCCACATCCAGAGGAAGCGCGGCGAGTACGCGCGGCCGCACATGCCGTAGTTGCCGGCGCCGAAGCTGCCGCCGATGATGACGGTGAACTTGGGCACGCTGGCGGTGGCGACCGCCGTGACCATCTTGGCGCCGTGCCGCGCAATGCCCTCGGTCTCGTACTTGCGACCCACCATGAACCCGGTGATGTTCTGCAGGAACACCAGCGGCACCTTGCGCTGGCAGCACAGCTCGATGAAGTGGGCACCCTTCTGGGCCGACTCGCTGTACAGGATGCCGTTGTTGCCGATGATCCCCACCGGCATGCCCTCGATGTGGCCGAAGCCGCACACCAGCGTCGTCGACGCGCCGCCGGGCGTGCCGCCCCAGCGCGACTTGAACTCGTGGAACTCGGAACCGTCGACGATGCGCGCGATGACCTCGCGCACGTCGTAGGGCTTGCGGCCGTCCTGCGGCACCACGCCGTGCAGCTCGGCCGGATCGTGCCTCGGGGGGCACGGCTCGCGCAGTGCCACCGGCGGCACCTTGTCGCGGTTGAGCGTGGCGATCGCCTGGCGCGCCAGCGCCAGCGCGTGTAGGTCGTTCTGGGCCAGGTGGTCGGCCACGCCGGACAGACGGGTGTGCACGTCCCCGCCGCCCAGGTCCTCGGCGCTCACCACCTCGCCGGTGGCGGCCTTCACCAGCGGCGGCCCGCCCAGGAAGATGGTCCCCTGGTTCTTCACGATGATGGTCTCGTCGCTCATCGCCGGCACGTAGGCGCCGCCGGCGGTGCACGAGCCCATCACCACGGCGATCTGGGCGATGCCCTGCGCCGACAGGTTGGCCTGGTTGTAGAAGATGCGGCCGAAATGGTCACGGTCGGGGAACACCTCGTCCTGGTTGGGCAGGTTCGCGCCGCCGGAGTCCACCAGGTAGATGCACGGCAGGCGGTTCTGCATCGCCACCTCCTGCGCCCGCAGGTGCTTCTTGACCGTCATCGGGTAGTAGGTCCCCCCCTTCACCGTGGCGTCGTTGCACACGACCATCACGTCCCGTCCGCTCACCCGGCCGATGCCCGCGATGAGGCCGGCGCAGGGTGCGTCGCCGTTGTACATGTCGTGCGCGGCCAGCGGCGCCAGCTCCAGGAAGGGCGTGCCGGGGTCCAGCAGCATCTGCACGCGGTCGCGCGGCAGCAGCTTGCCGCGCGCGGTGTGCTTGGCCCGCGCCGCCTCGCCGCCGCCGGCCGCGGCCTTGGCGACCTGCGCCCGCAGGTCGTCGACCAGCGCGCGCATGGCCTGCGCGTTGGCCTGGAACTCGGCCGAACGTGGATTGAGTTGCGTCTGCAGAACGGGCATGTCTCGATGTTCCTGGTGGACCTGGCCGGCGCGCGCGGGGCGGCGCTGCCCCGGCAGCGGCACTGCCGCGCCGCAGCGCAGCGGCGACCCCCTGCCGGATGGCCAAGCCTACGCCAGCAACGCGTCGCCGGGTCTGCCCGGCGGGTTGCAAATCCTGCCACACTCCAGGCGATGCCCGCCGCACGCCAGGAGCCCCACGCCAGGACCCCGGCGGCGGTCACGCCGATGGCGTTCGCCCAAGCGATCGTGGCGGCGTACCGGCGCCGGGGCCGCAGCCCCGACGAGGCACTTGCCCTGGCACAGATCACGCCAGCGCAGCTGCGCCAGCCGCAGGCGAGGATGACCGCGCGCCAGATGGAGCGACTGTCCGCAGCCGCCATGGAAGAGCTCGACGACGAGGGCCTGGGGGCGTTCGGGCGCCGGCTGCCCTGGGGCAGCTACGGCATGCTGGCGCGCGCCTCGCTCGGGGCGCCCGACCTGGGCACGGCGGTGCGGCGCTGGTGCCGGCACCACGGCCTGCTGACCGACGACATCCGGCTGGAGCTGGCCACGGCGGGGCCGGTGGCCGCCGTCACGCTGCGCGAGCTGCGCCCGCTGGCGGCCGAGGTGCGCGAACTCGCCATCGCCTTCATCCTGCGCAACATCCACGGCCTGGCGTGCTGGTACGTGGACTCGCGCATCCCGCTGCGCGGGGCGCTGTTCCCGTTCCCGGCGCCGCCGCATGCCGAGGCGTATGCCCACATGTTCCCGGGCGGGCCGCTGCTGTTCGGGCAGCCCGGCGCAGCCATCCGCTTCGATGCGCGCTACCTGGCGCTGCCGCTGCGGCGTGACGAGAAGGCGCTCGGCCAGCTGCTGCGGCACCGGGCGCTGCAGCTCACGGTGCTGCAGTACCGGCGCGACCGGCTGCTGGTGCCGCAGGTGCGGCAGGCGCTCGCCGCCGACCCCGGCCGTGCCCACAGCGCGCAGGACCTCGCCGTGCTGCTGCACGTGTCGGTCCGCACGCTGCACCGGCAGTTGCGCGAGGAAGGCGCGAGCCTGCAGCAGCTGAAGGACGAGGTGCGGATGGAACGCGCCAAGGACCTGCTCTATCGCACGGCCAAGCCGATCAAGCAGGTCGCGGCGGCGGTCGGCTTCCGCAACGACAAGAGCTTCGCCCGCGCCTTCCGGCTGCACGTCGGCGTGACCCCGGGGGACTTCCGCGAGGCCGGGTGACGACGCCCGCCGCGGCGGTGCGGCCGCGTCCGACACGTTGGCGCACCGGTCTGGCAAGTCGGGAAGCCTGCTGACAACCCTGCCGACGATGATGCATTTGCATCGGCGCGGAAAGCAGCATGAACACGACCGGCACGGCCAACCTGGCTCGCGCGACCTCCGGCGACGCGGCGCAGACCGCCGGCACGGTCGGCGACTTTGTCGACGCGGCCGCCGGTCCGCAGCCGCCGGACCTGGCCGCCGGCGCGGCGCGCCTGGCCGGCGGCGGCGACGTGGTGCTGTGGTCGGTCGACACGAGCATTCCCGCGCTCCCCGGCTACCGGACCCCGTCCATCCACCTGCGCGTGGTGGGCGCCGACGGCACCTTGCGCAGTGGCGAGGCGTTCGTGTTCAGCGATGACGCGACCGGCCAGCCCCTGGCGCCGGCCCGGGCCGGCACGTTCACACCCCCGGGCTGAGGCGCGCGCGACCCGGGGCGCTCAGACGTGCCCCGGGGCCGCGGCAGCACCCGCCGGCGGACGCTGCTCGCGCAGCAGCAGCCCGCCGAACCCGGCGGCTGCGAGCGCGAACAGCGCGCCCACCGCGAACGCGAGCTGGTAGCCCCCGTTGAGCGCCTGCGGTGCGGCGGCGCCCGCGATCGCCAGCCCCTGGGTGCGGGCGGCGGCCAGGCTGGCCAGCACGGCCAGGCCGAGCGACCCGCCCATCATGAAGGAGGTGTTCACCACGCCCGAAGCGAGCCCGGCATCGGCTGGATCGACGTCGCTCATCGCGGCCAGCAGCACCGGGTTGAACGCGATCCCCGCACCGAGTCCCAGCAGCAGCATGCCCGGCAGCACGTCGGCGGCGAAGCTGCCGCCGGCTGGTGCCCGCGCGAACAGGGCCAGTCCAACAGCGGCCAGCAGCAGCCCGCCTGCCAGCGGCAGGCGCAGCCCGAAGCGCAGCACGATGCGCGCCGACAGCCCCAGCGAGAACAGCGCCATGATCAGGTTGGCGGGCAGGAACGCCAGCCCGACCTGCATCGGCGTGTAGCCCAGCACGAGCTGCAGGTACAAGGCCGAGATGAAGAACCAGGCGAACATCGCCGCCGCCCACAGCACGCCCACGGCGTTGGCGGTTGCCAGGTTGCGCAGGCGGAACAGCGACAGCGGCACCAGCGGCGCCGCGACCCGCGACTCGACCGCCAGGAAGGCCGCCAGCAGGACCGCCGCGGCACCCAGCAGCCCGAGCGTGCGCGGCGATCCCCAGCCCGCCTCGTTGCCGTTGACGACCGCGTAGACCGCCAGCACCAGTCCCAGCGTCACCGTGGCGGCACCGGCCCAGTCGAGGCGTCCGCCGGCCTGGCGTTCGCCGCCGGGAATCAGCCACAGGCTCAGCGCGCAGACCGCGGCGCCGATCGGCAGGTTGACCAGGAAGATCCAGTGCCAGCTCAGCTCGCTGGTGAGCAGCCCGCCCAGCAGCACGCCGATGCTTCCACCGCCGGCGCAGACGAAGCCGTACACGCCCATGGCCTTGGCGCGCTCGGCGGCCTCGGTGAACAGGTTCATGATCAGCGAGAGCGCGACGGCCGACACCACCGCGCCGCCGAGGCCCTGCACCGCCCGCGCGGCGACCAGCACGAGTTGCGAACGGGCCAGGCCGCAGGCCAGCGACGCCAGCGTGAACAGCACGATGCCGGCGAGGAACACGCGGCGGTGACCATACAGGTCGCCCAGCCGGCCGCCCAGCAGCAGGAAGCCACCGAAGGTCAGCATGTAGGCGTTGACCACCCAGACGAGGGTGGTCTCGCTGAAGCCGAGATCGCTGCGGATGGAGGGCAGCGCCACGTTCACGATCGTCGTGTCCAGCACGATCATCAGGACGCCGAGGCACAGCACCAGCAGGGCCCACCAGCGGTTGCGGGAAGCAGTCATGTCGATCCTTGTTGTTGAGGGTTGCGGGGCACGACGAACGAAGCGCCGTCGAATCGACAACCCGGCAGTGCGACCGGCCGGTCGCGACGGAAACTCATCTGTAGGCGCGAACTATGATGCCGCATGAGCACGCGCCCAGCCACCGAACCCTTCCTGCAGCAGGGGGGCCGGATGGGCGAATTGATGCGCGGGCACGACTGGGCCGCCACTCCGCTCGGGCCTGCGCACACCTGGCCGCAGTCGCTGCGGACCGCCGTGGGCCTGATGCTGCGCTCGCGCCAACCGATCTACGTGGCCTGGGGGCCGCAGCTGGTCTCGCTCTACAACGACGCCCACGTCCCGATCTGCGGCCGCAAGCACCCGCACGCGCTGGGCCGCCCCATGGCCGAGGTCTGGCAGGAGGTCTGGGACTCGCTCGGGCCGATCACCCAGGCCTGCCTGCGCGGCGAGGCGCAATCCTTCGAGAACATGCCGTTCGAGCTGGCCGGCCGCGACGAGCCCGGCACCAGCTATTTCAGCTTCTCGCACACGCCGCTGCTCGACGATGACGGCCGTGTGGCCGGGATCTTCTGCGCAGCGGTCGAGACCACCGCGACCGTGAAGGCGGCGCACCGGCGCGAGGACGAGGCGCAGCGGCTGCAGCGGCTGTTCGAGCAGTCGCCCGGCTTCATCTGCACCTTCCGCGGGCCGCAGCACGTGTTCGAGTTCGCGAACGCCGCCCACCGGCAGCTGTTCCCGCGGCCCGACGTGGTCGGCAAGCCGGTGCGCGAAGCCTTCCCCGAGCTCGAGGGCCAGGGCTTCTACGAACGGCTCGACGAGGTCTTCCTCACGGGCCGGCGCCACGTGGCGCGCGGCGTGCCGGGAACCTTCCGCGGCACTCCCGACGACCCGCAGCCGCGCCGGCTCGTGCTCGACTTCATCTTCGCCCCCGTCCTCGACGACGAGCAGCGCGTCACCGGCATCTTCTGCGAAGGGCACGACGTCACCGAGGCGCACGCCGCACGGCAGGCGCTGCGCGAGAAGGAGGAGCAGCTGCGGCTGGCCACCGAGGCCGCGGAAGTGAGCTTCTGGGATGTCGACGTGCGGGCCGGCACCCTGTACTGGCCGCCGCGCCTGCGCGCCATGTTCGGTATCGCGGGCGACGGGCCGGTCACGCTGGACGACTTCTTCGCCGGGCTGCACCCGGACGACCTGGAGGCCACCTCGCGGGCGTTCGCCGCCGCGATGGATCCGGCGCGGCGGGCCCGCTACGACGTCGAGTACCGCACGGTCGGCCGGGACGACGGCCTGGTGCGCTGGGTGGCGGCCAACGGGCGCGCCTTCTTCGACGACGCGGGCCGCTGCGTCCGCGTGCTGGGCACGGCGATCGACATCTCGGAGCGCAGGACGGCCAAGCTCGCGATGGAAGTCGCCCTGGAGGCCAGCCGGTCCGGCACCTTCCGCTGGGACATCCGCACCGACGGCCTGTGGTGGGACAAGGCGCTCGACAAGCTGTTCGGGCTGGCGCCCGGCCAGGCGGTCCACAGCCTGGAGCAGTTCGTCGCGATGGTCCATCCGGACGACCGGGCCGCCGTGGTCGCCCAGTGCGCCCGCTGCCGCGACGAGGGTGTCGATTTCGAGATGGAGTTCCGCGCCGTCCATCCGGACGGCACCGTGCGCTGGCTCTACGACCGCGGCCGCACCTTCCTGGATGCGAACGGCCGGGCCGAGACCATGACCGGCGCCTGCGTCGACGTCACCGACCGCAAGCGCGTCGCTGCCGCGCTGCGCGAGAGCGAACGGTTCTACCGGCGCACGCTCGAGTCGCTCCCGGGGATGGCCTTCACGGCCGACGCGGACGGCACCTGCGACTACCTCAGCATGCAGTGGGAGGCCTACACCGGCGTCCCGACGCAGCGGCTCCTGGGACGCGACTGGCTCGGCTCGCTGCACGCGGACGATGCGCCGCGCGTGGCCAGCGCCTGGAACGAAGCGGTGCGCAGCCGCACCAGCTTCTCGGCCGAGTACCGGCTGCGCCGCCACGATGGTGCGTACGAGTGGTTCCAGGCCCATGCCCGGGTCATCGGCGCGTCGGACGAACTGCCGATGCGCTGGATCGGCAGCGTGCAGAGCATCCAGGCGCTGAAGGAAGCCGAGGCCCGGCTGCTCGCGCGCGAGCGCGAGCTGCACAGCCTGGCGGACAACTCGCCGGACGTGATCGCCCGCTTCGACCCGCAGCTGCGGCACGTGTTCGTCAACGCGGCGCTGGAGCGCCTGACCGGGCTGCCGATGGCGCTGTTCCTCGGCCGCACCAACCGCGAGCTCGGGATGCCGGGGGCGCTTTGCGAACAGTGGGACCGCGCCATCCTCAAGGTGTTCGAGGAGCGGCGGCCGGTCAGCATGCAGTTCGAGATGGAGCACGCGACCGGCGTGCGCCACCATGCCAGCCGGCTGGTGCCGGAGATCGACGAGGACGGCCGCGTGGGCCACGTGCTGGGGGTCACGCGCGACATCACCGAGGCCTGGCATGCGCAGGATGCGCTGCGCCGCGCCAACCGGCAGAAGGACGAGTTCCTGGGGACCCTGGCGCACGAGCTGCGCAACCCGCTCGCGCCGCTGCGCACCGGCCTGAGCCTGCTGCAGCGCGGCGGCGGCACGCCGGAGGAACAGCGCGTGCGGCAGATCATGGACCGGCAGATCGACCACATGGTGCGCATGGTGGACGAACTGCTCGATGTCGCGCGCATCAGCCAGGGCAAGGTGGTGCTGCGGCGCGAGCCGCTGCGGGTGCAGATGCTGCTGGAACACGCGGTCGATGCCTCGCGTCCGCTGCTGGACGGCCACGGACACACGCTGGTGTGGACCGGCGCCGACCCGCACTGGTCGGTGCACGGCGACATCACGCGCCTCGTGCAGGTGGTCTGCAACCTGCTGAACAACGCGGCCAAGTACACACCGCCCGGCGGCAGCATCCGGCTGGCGGCGGCCCTCGACGGGCCGGACGTGCTGGTCACCGTGGAGGACGACGGCATCGGCATCCCGCCCGAGCAGCTCGCGGGGGTGTTCGACCGCTTCGTGCAGGTCGAGCAGCACCGGGAACATGCGCAGGGCGGCCTCGGCATCGGCCTGAGCGTGGTGCGCTCGCTGGTGGAGATGCACGGCGGGCGCGTCGAGGCGCAGAGTGCCGGCCCGGGCAGCGGCAGCCGCTTCCTGGTCTGGCTGCCCCGCGTGCAGGCACCGGTGCAGCCCCCGCCCGATGCCGGCGGGACCCGCCCCGTCGCGGCGGGCCCGCGGCGCACGGTCCTGATCGTCGACGACAACCGGGATGCGGCCGAGACGCTGGGCATGGTGGTCGAGATGTCCGGCCACGCGGCCCACCTGGCCGGCGACGGGCCCACCGCTCTCGAGCTGGCCGCCGCGCACCGGCCGGCGCTGGTGTTCCTCGACCTGGGCCTGCCGGGCATGAACGGACTGGAGGTCGCCAGCCGGCTGCGCCAGCTGCCGGGCTGGACAGGCATCCTGGTGGCGCTCACCGGCCGCGGGACCGAGGAGGACCGGGCCCGGACGCTGGCCGCGGGCTTCCACCTGCACCTGACCAAGCCGGTCGACGTGCACGCGGTCGAGCAGAGCCTCGCCGCGCTCGCCGGCGAACCGGCGGCCTCGCGGCCGTGAGCCGTGAGCCGTGAGCCGTGAGCCGTGAGCCGTGAGCCGTGAGCCGTGAGCCGTGAGCCGTGAGCCGTGAGCCGTGAGCCGTGAGCGGGTTGCGGTGGCGGCGGCGTGGTCGCGAGCGCGCAGCCGCGCCTGACACCGCGCGGGGCAGGCCCGGCGCACCGGCGCGAAGGCCTGCGGCGGCTGCGCGGCAGTGCCAGAATGGGCCGATGACCGCCGACATCTCCCCCGTCCTTGAAGTCCTTCCCCGCGACCTGTCCGCCTACCGCCAGGGCAACACCGGCATCCCCTACGTGCACCGGTTCGACTCCGGCCGGCCCGGCCCGCACGTGCTGGTCAACGCCCTCACGCACGGCAACGAGATCTGCGGCATGGTGGCCGCCACCCACGTGCTCGAACGGGGCCTGCGCCCGCTGCTCGGCACGCTGACGGTGAGCTTCGCCAATGTGGCCGCCTACGAATCGTTCGACGCCGACCGGCCGTTCGAGAGCCGCCAGCTCGTGCACAACCTCAACCGCGTGTGGTCGCCCGAGTGGCTGGAAGGCGGCGAGGACAGCCCCGAGCTGCGCCGCGCGCGCGAGCTGCGACCGGTGGTGGCGGCCGCCGACCACATCCTCGACCTGCACTCCACCTCGCAGGACGTGGAGCCGTTCTGGGTCTACCCGGCGTTCGCGCGCAACGCGCAGGCAGCGCTGGCCATCGGCCGGCCGTCGGTGCACCTGGTGATGCCGCGGGGGCTCGGCTCCGGCACGCCGCTGATCCAGCACGGCCGCCATGGCGATGGCACGAGCGACGCCGGCGTCGCGCTGGTGGCCGAATGCGGCCAGCACTTCAAGCGCGCCACCGCCGACCTGGCGGTCGAGGTCACCCTGGACTTCCTGGCGCACTTCGGCCTGATCGAGCGCGAACTCGTGGCCACCAGCACGCCGCAGCGCCGCTACGAACTGCTGCAGACCTACGTGATCCGCACGCCGGAGTTCCGCTTCACACGCCCGCTGGTGGGCTTCGAGACCTTCGCGGCCGGCGAGCTGGTCGCCACCGACGGCGACGCGGCGTTGCACGCGCCGGAGGACTGCACGGTGCTGATGCCGGCGCGCGTGCCGATCCCCGGCCGCGAAGGCTTCTACCTGGCACGGAAGCTCTGACGGCCGCAGGCCCATGCGTGCGCTCGACTTCAGCTCCTGGCAGGCGCTGCTGACCACCCTGCTGGGCCTGGTGCTGGTGACGCTGGTCATGGTGGGCCTGCGCCTGGTGGTGATGCAGACCATGCAGCGCCGCCGCGAGCGCGAGAACCGGCAGATCAACGAGCGGCTGCGCACGCTGATCGCCGCCTACAAGACGCTGGGCGGCTCCTTCACCGGCGAGCTCGCGGTCGATCCCACCCACCTGCGCGACCTGGTGCGTGCCCAGCGCCTGGCCGAGGAGGCGCCCGGCGCCGACGACGCCGACGGGCACGAGCCCCCCGGCGCCGAGCGCCGCCGGCGCATCCGCGACGCGGTGGAAGCGGCGTTGTCGGACGTGATCCTGCTGGGCACCGCGGACCAGGTGCGGCTGGCCGTGGCCGCGGCCAACGACCTGGTCGCCGGCCGGCCGGTGGAGACCGCCGACCTGGTGTTCGCGCTGCGCACCTTCATCCGCGAGGCGCTCGACCTCGATCCCCTGCCCGGCCTGGAGATCCCGCGCCAGGGGCCCGCGCGGCCGGCCGGCGGCGGCACGCGGGGCGGCCCCCGCGGAGCACGCCAGGAGGGCGGCCCGGGCCGCGCCACCGGCGGTGCGGAGAACCGGGGCGGTGCAAGAGGCGGGGCGAGTGGCGGCGGCGGAGCGGCCGCGGGCGGCGGCGCGGCGGGCCTGGGGGCCGGCCTGGTGCTGCAGCCCGACCCGGACGAGCCCGCCGCGCGCTAACGCAGGCGCCTGGGGGCCGTTACTGCAGGTGCCCCGGCAGCCACAGCGACAGCGCCGGGAACGCGCACAGGATGACCAGCCGCAGCACGTCGACCGCGATGAAGGGCATGGTGCCCTGGTAGATGCGCCCGAGCGTGATGTCCCTCGCGATGGAGTTGATCACGAACACGTTGATCCCGACCGGCGGGCAGATCATGCCGAAGGTCACGGCCATCACCACGATCACGCCGAACCACACCGGGTCGAAACCCAGCTGCATCATGGCCGGGAAGACCACCGGCACCGTCAGCAGGATCATGGCCAGCTCGTCCATCACCGCGCCCAGGATGAAGTAGCCCACCATCACCAGCGCGAGCACGCCATAGGCCCCGACCGGCAGGTGCACCAGCAGGTCGACCGCTTTCTGCGTGAACTGCGTGATGGTGAGGAAGTAGCCGAACAGGAAGGCGCCGATCACGATGGTCATGATGGCCGACGACACCCGCAGGGTGTCGATCAGCGCCGCCTTGATCTCGGCGATGCCCAGCCTGCGGCGCAGCACGCCGATGGCCAGCGTGCCCGCCGCGCCGATGCCTGCGCCTTCCTCCACGGTGAACAGGCCGCCGTAGATGCCGCCCAGCACGAACGCGAACAGCAGCAGCACCGCCCACAGGTCGCGCAGGGAGGCGAACCGTTCGCGCCAGCTGTGCAGTTCCCCGCGCGGCATGGCCGCCGGCCGCAACCAGCCGATCAGCTGCACGACCAGGAAGTAGAAGGCGATCGCCAGCAGGCCGGGGATCACGCCGGCGGCGAACAGCTTCTTGATGTCCGTCTCGGTCATGATCCCGTAGAGCACCAGGATCACCGAGGGCGGGATCATGATGCCCAGCGTGCCGCCGGCCGCCACCAGGCCGGCGGACAGGCCCGGGTGGTAGCCGGCGCGGCGCATCTCGGGCAGCGCCACCTGCGCCATCGTGGCGGCGGTGGCGACCGAGGAACCGTTGATGGCCGCGAAGCCGCCGCACGCGGCCACCGAGGCCATCGCCAGCCCGCCGCGCAGGTGGCCCAGCCAGGCCCGGCCGGCCTGGAACAGCTCGCGGCTCATGCCGGACCGCGACGCGAACGACCCCATGAGGATGAACATCGGGATGACGCTCAGGTTGTAGTCGGTGACCACCGAGAGCGGCACGTTGGCCAGCAGGTTCAGCCCGGGCTTGAGCCCCGACAGCGCCGAGAACCCCAGCACGCCGGCGATGCCCATCGCGACGCCGATGGGCACCCGCAGCGCCATCAGCCCGAACATGCCGACAAAGCCCAGCAGGGCGACCAGATCACGATCCATGGGACTCCCGCTCCGCCTCGCTGGGCAGGGCTTCGGGTTGCAGCAGGTCGGCGCGACCGCGCCAGAGAAGGACGATGCGGACCACCGCCAGCACCGCGGCCACGCTGGCGCCCAGGGCGGCCACCGCGTAGAACCAGACCAGCGGCAGGCGCAGGTCCATCGTGCCCTGGGTGCCGGTGCCGGCGACCTTCACCCACACCATCCAGGCGAGCGGCGCCAGGAAGGCGGCCGCGATCAGCGTGGCGGCCAGGTCCAGCCAGCGGCGCCCGCGGTCGCCCAGGTGCTCCCACAGCAGGTCGACCCCGATGTGGCTGCCGTAATAGGTGGCCAGTGCCACGCCCCAGAACAGCGCGATGCCCTGGAGCATGCGGGCGCCGTCGAACCAGTCGGGGATCTGCACGCTGAACAGGTCGCGCAGCAGCACGTTGCCCGCGGTCAGCAGCGCGATGGCGAGCAGGAACAGGGCGGCCACCGTCTCGGTGGCCGACAGCACGCGCCGCATCAGTTGGCCTTGCGGGCCTCGAGCTCCTTGCGCAGCTCCGAGAGGGCCTGCTGGCCGTTCACGCCGGTCTTGTCGACGCTCTGCACCCACTGGGTGTAGACCGGCTCGGCGGCCTTCTTCCACAGCTCGATCTGGGCGGGCGTGACCTTGACGATGGTGTGGCCCGGCGACTTCTCCAGCTTGGCCTGGCCGCTGTCCTCGAAGTCGCCCCAGGCGGCACCGACCCGGGCCGCCCACTCGTTGCTGCAGTGGTCGTCGATCACCTTCTTCTGGGCCGGGCCGAGCTTGTCGTAGAAGCCCTTGTTCATCACCCAGGCGAAGTCGGACGCGTACATGCGCATGTCGCTGTGGTACTTCACGGCCTTGTCGATGCCGAAGCTGATGACCGAGTCCCAGGGGAAGGCCAGCGCGTCGGCCACGCCCTTCTCCAGCGCGTCGCGCGCCTCCGGCGCCGACACCTGCACGTTGGTGGCACCCAGCAGCGACATGAAGGCGGCGTTGGTGCCGTTGGACGAGCGGATCTTCATGCCCTTGAGCTGGGACGGCTCGGTGATCGGCTTCTTGGCGTGCATCGTGCCGACGTGCAGGTGGGCGAAGCACAGCTTGACGTCCTTCATCTCGGCGGCCGCGTACTTGCGGTACCAGGCGTCGAGCGCGGCCGAGCCGGGGCCGGGCTTGCCCACCAGGAACGGCAGCTCGCCGGCGGCGATCAGCGGGAAGCGCCCGGCCTGGTAGCCGGGGTTGGCCCAGGTCACGTCGGCGATGCCGTCGCGTGCCATGTCGTAGTGGTCGGCGGCCTTGCCCAGCTGCTGCGCGGGGAACAGCGCCACCTTGATGGTGCCCTTGGAGGCGGCCTCCACCGACCTGGCCCAGGGCTCGAAGCCCGTCTTGGCCAGCGAATGCGTGGGCGGCAGCCAGTGCGCGAACTTCAGTTCGACCGGCTTGTCCTGCGCCGGCGAGGACACGGCGGCGGCAGCCAGCGCGACCGGTGCGAGGAACTTCAGGAACGAGGCGGCGCGAGAGGTCAAGGCGGTCTCCTTTTGGTTATGAACACGAACCAAACTGCATGTTGACGCGGTCGCGCCGCGCCCGGAACGGTGTTTTCCCGTGCGCCCCGGCACCCGCCGCGGTCATCGTGCGCACCGGCTGCGCGGCCGCGCACCGCCGCCTAAGCTGGCGCCATGGAGCTGCGAGTGGATTGCCGGCTGTCGCCGGCCGGCGAACGGACGCCGCAGGTGGTGTGGTTCGGCAGCCGCCCGGTGGCGGTGCAGGCGGTCGTCGACCGCTGGTACGGCCGCGAGCACCAGTGGTGGAAGGTCGACACCGCCGAGGGCGCGTACATCCTGCGCGAGGATGCCGAAGGCGCTTGGGACCTGGCGGCGGTCCCGCACGCCTGAGCGTCCGCGCGTCCGACGCCGCCCCCGGCCGGAGGCGGCGAGGGTCAGGCCTGCGGGGCGCCCCCGGCGGCCCCAGCCGCGTGCGCCACCGGTGGCGTGGCCGCCGCGGGTGCGGCGGCCGCGTCGGCCTGCCGGTCCGGAATCGCCTCGGTCCAGCCGGCGACGTCTTCGGGCGTCATCGTGCTGGCGGGCGTGAGGCGCCCGTCCACGTAACCCAGGCGCTGCACGTCGAACAGGTACTGCTCGCGCGACAGCAGGGTCCCCGCGCACACGCGTGCGTCGGCGGCAGGCGGCTGCCGCGTCTCGGCCGCCAGGCGTGCGACCAGCTGCTCCATCAGCCAGGCCGGCACGCGGTGCCGCTCGCCCGGGTAGATGAACCCGAACAGGGTCAGGTGCGCCAGCAGCACGCGCCAGTGCGCCCCGAACCGGTCCAGCAGGCCGCGCCAGTCCATCTGCTCCGCGTTCGCCTGCAGCAGGTGCGCGATGTCGGCGCCGTCGTAGCGCTCGCGCTCCATGATGAAAGCCTTGGACAGCAGCGAGTCCTCGGCGTTGGCGATCAGCACCGGCACGCCCAGCACGTCGGCCTGTGCGTTGTCGCGGAACCAGCGGTCGTCGACCGGCGTGACGCCGTTGCCCGAGTTGAAGATCAGGTCGATGAAGTCCTCGCCGGCGTAGACCTTGGCCAGCCAATGGGGATAGGTGAGCTCTGCGCGCCAGCCCTGGGCCTGCATCAGGGCAGCGACCCGCTCGTAGTGCTCGCGGCGGATGAACAGGTCCAGGTCCTTGGTCGAGCGGCGGATGCCGGTGAAGCACGCGTGCGCGAACGCGCCGCCCACCAGGAACGGCACGCCGGCGTCGACCAGCAGCCGCAGTGCGCGGCTGTAGAACGCCGCCGTGTCGGGTGGCACCTCGTCCTCGAGGGACGGCGCGAGATGGGCGGAGTTCATGAGATCGCAAGGCCCCTGGGACGACGGACACCTCAGCGTAGCGGCAGGCGTGCGGCCGGGCACGAGGACGACCGACCCCGACCGCGTCAGCCGATGCCTACAGCCCCCGACGGCGGATGGCCGATGCGCCGGATGCGCCCGGCCGGGCAGGATGGACACTCCATCTCCAGCCATCGCCTCCATGCCCGCTCGCGCCCTTCGCCTTCCGGCGGCCCCCCGGCCGTGCCCCGCCCTCCTTGCACGGCGCCTGGCGGGAGCCTGACCGATGGCCAAGTCCGGCACCCATGTCCGCTTCGCCGCCGTCGGCGACATCCACGTCAACAAGGATTCCGCCGGCAGCCTGCGCTCGTTCTTCGCACAGGCCTCGGAGGCGGCCGACGCGCTGCTGCTGTGCGGCGATCTCACCGACTACGGCACGGCGGAGGAGGCGCGCGTGCTGGTCGAGGAACTCGGCGCCGTCTCGGTGCCGATCGTCGCCGTGCTGGGCAACCACGACTTCGAGTCCGGCACGCCCGAGGTCGTGTGCAACGCCCTCACCCGCGCCGGCGTGCGGGTGCTCGATGGCGAGGCCTGCGAGATCGAGGGCGTCGGCATCGCGGGGGTCAAGGGCTTCGCCGGCGGGTTCGGGCGCGGCTCGCTGGGCGCCTGGGGCGAGCCGGCCATCAAGCAGTTCGTGCAGGAGGCGCTGCACGAGGCGATGAAGCTGGAGTCCGCGCTGGCGAAGCTGCGCACGCCGCGCCGCATCGCGTTGCTGCACTACTCGCCAATCGCCGGCACGGTGGCCGGCGAACCGGTCGAGATCTTCCCGTTCCTCGGCAGCAGCCGGCTGGAGGAGCCGCTGCTGCGCTATCCGGTGGATGCCGTCTTCCACGGGCACGCGCACCGCGGGGCGCCCGAAGGCAAGACGATCAACGGGGTGCCGGTGTTCAACGTGGCCAAGCCGCTGCTGCAGCGCGCACGCCCCGGGCAGCCGCCCTTCCGCCTGTTCGAGGTCCCGCGCGAGGCCGCCCCGCCGGCGGGCGACACCGACGCCGCGGTGGCGCAGCCCCGGGCGCCCACCATCGCGTGATGCGCGACCCCTACTGCTCGTAGTTCTCGACGGTGCCGACGTCGCGCACGGTGGCGCCGTCCGGGTCCTGCCCGAATTCGCGGCGGGCGCGTCGCTGACGCAGCAGGTCCCAGGCCTGGTCGAGCTGTTCGGTCACGTGCCGCAGGCGCTCGGCCGTCTGCTCGGGATCGGCGCCGGACGCGAGCAGCTGGTGCTCCTCGTCGACGAGCTGTGAGATGTGGTCGAGGATGGTCTTGTCGTCCATGGGAACTCTCCTGCGGGCGGGGCCGGCCATCCTACGCCCGGCCCGGGGTTCCGTGGGGCTGCACCGCGCGGCCGCACGAGCCGGTGCGCGATCCGCCGTCGTGGCGGGCGGTTCCGGCGCGGCCGGTGGCGGTCACTGCTGGCGGGTCTCCTGCGGCAGCGGGTACAGGAACTCGGGCCGCAGCTCCGGGATCCCGTTCGGATAGAACCGGCTGGGCGGCAGCGACTGCCAGGCGGTCTCCTGCGCCGGCGCGGCGGCCGCACCGAGGGTGCCGGTGGACCGCCGCGCGGTCACGGCCGGCGCCCGCTTGCCGCCGGGGCGGCCCGGTGCCGCGCCGCGGACACCGGCACGCACCGGCTTGTCCTTGGCGAGCTTGGCGCTGCGCGCCGCCGTGCGCGGCTTGGCTGCCGGCTTGCCCTTGGCCGCTGCCTTGCCCCCGCCCTTGACGACGGTGGCTTTGGCGGCGGGCTTGTCCGCCTGCTTGGCCGCGCCAGCCTGCGGCACGGCCAGCGCCAGTGCCGTCGCCAGCGCCGCGCTCCACGCCGCGTTCCGAACCCGTGTGCCTGTCGATGTCTGCATGGCCGTCTCCTGGAACCGTGGTCTCATGGAACGATGTTCTTTGTTCCCATTTGCGCAACCCGTAGGACGGCGCCCGGCGCGTTCGTCGGGCGGGGGCCGACGCCAGGCGTCCAGCGGCCGCCGCGGCTGCCGTGGACGGCGGTGCCGATGACGGTGCCGGCGGCGCGCCTGCCCGACGTCGAGGCTCGGCGGCAGGCTGCGGCAGTTCGGATCGCGCCGGGGCCCCAGCCGCGGCCGCCTGTCAAGGTCCGGGGTGCGACCGGCGACAGCCGCGCGCCGGATTTCACGCGCCACAGGAAACAGGATGAACCAGCGACCGGACCGCCCGGCCGCGGGGGCAGAATGCGAGCCCCGCATCTCATCCATTTCGCAGTTCGCATGCCCCTGTTCAAGAACATCGTCGTCTACCGCATCGGCCCGGAATGGACCCCGCCGGCATTCGACCGGCTGGACGCCGAGCTCCAGCGCCTGGCCTTCGTCCCCTGCCAGCCCACGCAGGAGCACTCGGCCGGCTGGGTGCCGCCGCGCGGGAAGGAGCACGGCGCCCTGGTCGAGATCGTCGGCGGCCAGTGGATCCTGAAGCTGATGGTCGAGCGCAAGGCGGTGCCCGGCGGTGCGGTGCGCGCCGAACTGGAGGAGCGCTGCCGCAAGATCGAGCAGGAGCGGGGCCGCAAGCCCGGCCGCAAGGAGAAGAACGAGATCAAGGAAGAGATCGTGCACAGCTTCCTGCCGCGCGCGTTCAGCAAGCGTGGCTCGCATTCGCTGTGGATCGACCTGGAGAACCGCGCACTGGTGGTGTCCGCGGGCAGCCTCAAGGCCGCCGAGCCGGTGCTCAAGCCGCTGGTCGACCTGATGGCCGAACTGGGGCACGTCATGCCGCTCGCACCGCTCAACACGGCCACGTCCCCGGCCACCGCGATGGGCGAGTGGCTGACCACCCGCGAGGCACCGGCCGGCTTCACCATCGACCGCGACCTCGAACTGAAGAAGCCGGGCGAGGAGAAGTCGGTGGTGCGCTACGCCCGCCACAGCCTGGAGCTGGACGAGATCGGCCAGCACATCCAGGAGGGCAAGCTGCCCACCCAGCTGGCGATGACCTGGAACGACAAGGTCTCGTTCGTGCTCACCGAGCACCTGGGCATCCGCAAGATCGACATCCGCGACGTCGACGATGCACCCAAGGGCGAGGACGGATTCGATGCCGACGTGGCGATCGCCACCGGCGAGCTGTCGGCGCTGCTGCCCGACCTGCTGGCCTCGCTCGGCGGCGAGCTGGCGCACGGCGAGGCACCGACCCTGGCGCCGGCGCCGGCGCCCGCCCCTGCCGAGGTGGCGGTCGCGGCCTGAGCTGCACGCGCGGCACGCCACCCGCACCGGCCCCCGCGGAACCAGCCGCCGGGCCGGGCGGTGGCCGGCGGCAACAAGCCGTAGCGGCCCGCCCGCCCGGCCGGCCCAGGCCCTAGAGTGGCAGGGTGCACCTGGCACCCGATCCCCCGCTGCCCATCCCCGTCCACGCCGGGGGCACCGGGGCTGCGCCGCTGGGTTTCCGCAGCGGACAGCTGGAGGCGCTCAAGTGGATCGCGCTTGCCTCGATGCTGGTCGACCACCTGGGCCGCCACCTGCTGGGCATCGGCCAGGAGACCTGGGTGTTCGCCGCGGGGCGGCTGGCCTTCCCGCTGTTCGCCGGCGTGCTCGGCATGAACCTGGCCCGGCCGGGCGACCGGTCGGCGCGGGCGTCGCGCACGACGCGCAAGCTCGTGCTATGGGGGGCCGTCGCGGTGCTGCCCTCGGTCTGGGCGCGCGGCCAGCCGGCGATGGTGAACGTGCTGGCCACCCTGGCGCTCGGCGTCGCCATCGTGTGGGTGCTCGAGGCGGGCGGCCCCGTCCTGCCGCGCCTGCTGGGCTGCGTGGTCGCGGGCGCGGCCGGCCAGTTCGCCGAATTCGGCACCGGCGGCGTGCTGCTGGTGCCCGCCGTGTTCCTGGCGTGCACCCGGCCCGGCCTGGCCCTGCCGGCGGCGCTGCTCTTCCTGTGCACGGCCTGGCTGAACGCGCAGTACGGCGGACTGTGGGGACTGCTTGGCACGCTTGCCGCCGTTCCCGTCGTCCTGCTCGCGCGGGCCCTGCCGGTGTCGGCACCGCGCTGGCCGGCCCTGTTCTACGTCGGGTACCCGGTGCACCTGGCCGTCATCGGGTGGCTCAGGAACTCCGGCGTCGCGCTGCCCTGGAGCTGACGAGAGCGCCCGGCCCGTGCCGATCGGAACTGTCCGACACGCGGAAGGCCGCGGCGGCGGCACGCCGGGCCGGCCGAGCCGGTTAGCGTCGCAGCTGCTTCAAGGATGCCTCGCGATGAACGTCGAAAAACCGGACACGATCAAGCGTTTCGATGACCCCCATCCGCTCTTCCCGGGCGAGCACTGGGTCGACCTGGCCGGCGGCATCGCCGCCTGGCTGCTCACCCGCAAGCACCCGTCGCTGGCGGTGCGCACGCTGGGCACCTTCCTCGGCGCCACGCTGGTCGCCCGTGCGGCGCACGGCCGCCACACGATGAGCAACGTGATGCGCTGGACCCCGATCGGCGGCGGCATCCAGCGCTGAGCGGCCGTCCGCACCCGGCACGCGCCAGCGGGGCGTTCGCGCACCCGGCGCGCGCCAGCGGGCCGTCGGCCCACCCGGCCCCGGCCAGCGGCGTCAGCGCGCCGTCGCCAGCTGCAGGGTCACCGCCACCGACCTGCGCGCGGCGGGGCCGCCCGTGTCGCCGGCGGGCGCCGCCGCACCCTCGGGCGGCGCCACCGCGACGCGCTCGCCGGCCACGCCGTCCTGCCGCAGCGCCGACGCGATGGCCTGCGCGCGCTGCGCTGCCAGCGCTGGCAGCGCATCCTGCGCCAGGGGCTGGGCCTGCTCCAGGCGCCGCTGCAGGTCCCGGTAGAAGCCGACCGCGTCGGCCACCTGCGGCTCGCCCTGCACGTGGTTGCGGATGCGCCGCCACACCGGCACCGGTGCGCCCGCCGCGCCGCTGGCCTCTCCCGCCGGCCGCCGGTTCTCGGCCGCGCGGCGCGCCTGGTCCAGCGCGGGCTCGCCGAAACGTTCGGTGAAGAGCCCGCGCAGGGCGGCGCGCACGGCGCCGTCGTGGACGTCCAGCGGGCCCGGCGACTCGCCCGGCTCCAGCCGCAGGCCGGCGCGCCGCACGATCTCGCCGCGCAGCGCAGACGACCGCAGCGCGGCGCCGTCGGCAGCCTCGTCGTAGCGGCCCGGCACCGACAGCCGCAGTGCCTCACGCCGGCCCAGCAGGCCCGCAACCTGGCGCAGCTTCTCGCGCTCCGGCGGCAGCAGGCGCGCGCTGCCGGCATCGAACGCGATCGCGTCCAGCTGCTCGCCCCCGACGCCCAGCAGGTTGCCGAGCGCACGCAACGGCGAGGCCACCACGCGCGCGAGCACGTTGCCGATCGCCTTCCACAGGACGGCACCGTAGTTGAACTGCGGATCGTTCAGGTCGCCGCTCACCGGCACGCCCAGGTCGATGCGGCCCCTGGCGTCCTTCAGCACCGCGATGGCCAGCTCCAGCGGCAGCTGCAGCGCGTCCGGGCTCTCGACGCGCTCGCCGAGCGTGAGCCGCTCGATCACGACGTGGTTGTCCCCTTCCAGCCGGCTGTCGCGCAGCCGGTAGCGCAGGTCCAGCGAGATCCGCCCTTCGGCGATGCGGTAGCCGGCGAACTTCATCGCGTACGGCGAAGCCGGCACCAGGTCGACGTTGCGGAAGACGACGTTGACGTCGGTGCTGTCGCGCGGCGAGAACGGGTTGAGCGCGCCGCGGATGCGCGCGAGCCCGGCGTCGTCCACGCGGCCGTCCAGCTCCAGCCGGCTGCGCGCGTCGCGGGCCGACGACACGCCGGTGACGACGCCGTTGAGCGCGAAGATCCGGGCGCCGAACTGCGGTCGCAGGCTGCGGTCCTGGAAGTCCAGGCGGGCGTCCTGCAGGCGCAGCCGGCGCACCTGCACGGCGAACGCCTCGCCGGTGGCCGCCCGGGCGTCGTCCGCGCGGCCGTCCATCTCGTCCAGCCGCAGGCCATCGACCGCCATGCTGCCGGCGTACCGCAGCACGGGCGGCTTGCCCACCGGCAGCGCCGCCTCGATCCGGCCCTGCGCGCCGAGCGTGCCGGCCACCAGCTTCAGGCGCAGGTGACGCGCCAGCAGCGGCTGCGCGACCGGCAGCGCCAGCTGCCGCAACTGCAGGTCGGCCTGCAGCGCGCGCGTGCCGGGCGTGCCGGTGCCGCGCAACGCGAGCTCGCCGCCCTCGCGCAGGCGCAGGCTGGCCTCGAAGCGGATCGGCCGCGCCGGATCGGTGCCCACGTCCTCCAGCCGCAGCGCCAGGTCCTGCACCTGCGCCCGCAGCCCGCTGACCTGGTCCTCGACATCCACCGCCGCGCCCCCCACGGCCACCTCGCCCGCGCGCAGCGACCACGGCTTGATGGCAGCCGGATCCACGGAGATCGGCTGGCGCGGCGCCGTCTCCGGCGTGGTGCCCGCGGCACGCGCCAGCAGCGACTGCAGGTCGAGCCGGCCCTGTGCGTCGCGCAGCACCCGCCACCGGCCGCCTTCCAGCGCGACGCGATCGAGGCTCGCGCGGCGCTCCCGCATGTCGACGCTGACGCCGCTGGCGGCCGCGCGCGCCAGCGTCAGCGGCGGCCGGCCTTCCTGCGAGACGGCGATCCCGTCGGCCTGGAGCGCGCCGCGTGCCAGCCGCCACACGGTCGGCCCCGCGCCCCCGGACGCAGCGAGCGCCGCCGCCGCATCCAGACGGCCGACCGCCAGGGCCACCGGCGGCTGCGCCGATTCGTCGAGCGCGTGCACGGCCAGCCGTTCGAGCTCGATGCGCTGCACCTCCAGCGTCCAGGGCTGGGCGGGCGCGGCAGCCTGGCCGGCCGGGGCCGCCGCGGGGCCGCGCGGCGCCAGCAGCGCCGCCACATCGACCGAGCCGTTCGCGTCGCGCCGCAGGTCCAGGCGGCCATCGGCCAGCCGCACGCGCGCGATCGTCCCCTCGCGCCGCAGCAGGTCGGCGGCGACGCCCTCCAGCGCCAGGTGCGACAACGAGGCGATGCGCTTGCGGCTGCCGGCCGGCGCCAGCGCCAGCGCCTCCACCGCGGCCCGGGCGCCTTCCAACCGCAGCGCCCAGCGGCCCTGATCCTGCGCGAAGCGGTAGGGCAGCGTGGCCGAGAGGCGGCCGTCCTCGAAGGTCGCGCCGACCTGGCGCTGCAGGTAGGCGCCGAGCGAGCGCAGCGGCAGGCCTTCGATGGTCACCTCGCCGCGGCCCTGCAGCGGCGCGAGCGACGCCTCGCCGCGCCAGCGCAGGCGGCCCCCGCCGCCCGCCTCGGCGGTGAGCGTGTACGACTGGCTCTCGTCGGGGAGCGTGCTGAAGCGGCTGAAGCGCAGGTCGATCGGCGCCAGCTCGTCCCGGTAGCCGGCGCGCTGGTCGTCCCACGCGAGCCGGCCGCGCGTGAGCGCCAGGTCCTCCACCACCACGCGTGGCAGGCCGGCGCCGTCGACCCCGGACGGCGGGCGGTGGCGGCGCAGCGTCGCCACCAGGTCCGCGACGTTGAAACGGCCATCCGGCGCGACCGCGAGACGGACCTGCGGCGCATCGACGTGCAACTGCCGCAGCGTCCAAGCCCGGTGCCACAGGGACCGCCAGTCCAGATCCGCCACCAGCTCGCCGACCGCCGCCAGCGGTCGTCCGTCGGCTTCGGCCAGCTGCAGCTGCCGCACCTGCAGGCGCAGCGTGAACGGGTTGAAGCGCACCTCGCCCACCGATGCCGGACGCTCCAGCCATGCCGCCGCGAGCCGGGGCACCTGCCACTGCAGCAGGGCGGGCACACCCCAGAAGCCGGCGACGGCATAGACGGCCAGCAGGACCACCGCCATCGACGCCCACCATTGCCACCTCGTCCGCATCGGGGCAGGATAGCCAGCGCACCGTCGCCGGACGGTGACAGACCGCAAGTCCGGGCGGACCGCACCAGCGGATGCGGCCGATCGTCAACAAGACCTCGACAGGAGACAAACCCATGAACGTCCATCCCGCACGCGTGTTGCTGCGCGGCCTGCTCGCGCTCGCGCTGGGCCTTGCGCTCGGCGTCGGCGCAGGCGCCCAGACCCGGCCCAAGGTGCTGACGACGGGCATCGACCGGCCCGCCTCGTCGCTCTACATCGGCAACAGCTTTTTCTATTACAACAACAGCTTGCATGGCCACGTGAACCAGCTGGTGCTCGCCGGCATGGGGGGCTTTCGCCACCGCGCGACGTCCGTGACCATCAGCGGCTCGGGCTTCGACTGGCACGACGTGGACTCGTACTTCCGGCCCGACGCCGTCGGCACCTACTCCTTCGACGCGGCGAACAACGTGGTCTTCAACAAGCCCGGCGAGCGGCTGTTCGACCTGGCCATCCTGATGGACTGCAGCCAGTGCCCGCTGCATCCGCAGCTCAAGGGCAAGTTCCGCGAGTACGCGAAGCGGCACGCCGACACCGTGCGCAAGCATGGCGCCAGGCCGGTGTTCTTCATGTCCTGGGCCTACCAGGACGTGCCCGCGATGACGGACGAACTCGCGCAGGCGTACACGCAGGCGGGCAACGACAACGAGGCCTTCGTCATCCCGGCCGGCCTGGCCTTCGCACGGTCGGTGGCGGCCCGGCCCGAGCTCAACCTGTACGCGCCGGACAAGCGCCACCCGAGCCTCGCAGGCACCTACCTGGCCGCCTGCACGACCTACGCGTCGCTGTTCCGGCAGTCGCCGGTCGGCTCGGCCTACACCGCCGGCCTCGACCCGGCGGTGGCACGCCACCTGCAGACCGTCGCCTGGGACACCGTGCAGGCGTACCACGGCCAACGGACGGCCGATTCGCGCTAGCCGGCCGCGCCGGCCCTCAGGCGCGCAGCCGCGCCGCCGCCTCTTCCGCTCCCATCCGCTGGGCCGCCTCGGCGGCGTTCATGCCGGCAGCATCGCGGTGGGCCGGCTGGGCGCCGCGCGCCAGCAGCAGCTCGATGATGTCGAGCCGGTTGAACATCGCGGCCGTCATCAGCGCGGTGCGGCCGTCGGGGCCCTGCCCGTCGACGTCGACGCCATGGTCGAGCAGCGTGCGCACCACCTCCAGATGCCCCTTGAATGCCGCACCGGCCAGCGGGGTCTGGCCCCGGTCGTTGGCCAGGTCCGCATCGCCGCCGGCGCGCAGCAAGGCCGCGGCCAGCGCGGCATGGCCGTGGTAGCAGGCCAGCATCAGCAGGCTGTCGCCGTTCTCGTTGCGCAGGTTGGGCGGCAGCCCCTGGTCCAGCAAGGGCTGCAGGGCGGCCACGTCGCCGGCGCGCACCCACTGGAAGACCTGCCGTGCCATGCGCAGGGTCTCCGCGTCGAGCACCGGCCGGTCGCGGAGGGTGGGGTCTTGGCTCATCAGTTGTCCTGCGGCCCGCCGTGGGCCGTTGGGCGATCAGACCGCGATCGCCGGCGCGCCGCTGTCGGTCGATGCCGCCTCCTGCGATCCGGCCCGGAGGTGGCGCGGCACGTCGCCCCCGTCGAGCTCATGCGGGCAGCCGGGCAGTGCGCCGCGACGGCACTGCTCGCGCGCTGCCGAGCCACGGCAGGGGCGGCGGCGCGCTACCCTCGGCCTTCCTCCAGCCGAAGATGACGTCATGGACCTGACCGATGCTCCCGTCCCGCAACTGGCGTTCTTCGCCGAGCTCGCCGTACTGGTCGGCGCACCGGTCGAGGTGGGCCGCACGCCGCGCGGGCTGCGCCGCATGATCCCGATCACCGGCGGACAGGCCCGGGGCGATGGCTGGACGGCGCGCGTGCTGCCGGGCGGGGCGGACTGGCAGCTGGTGGTCGGCGACACCCTGGCCGAGCTGCAGGCGCACTACGTGCTGGAAACCGACGGAGGCGACCGGATCTACGTGCACAACCGGGCGATCCGCCACGCGGCGGCCGAGGTCACGGCGCGCCTGGTGCGCGGCGAGGCGGTCGACCCGGCACTGGTCTACTTCCGCTGCCTGCCCTCGCTGGAGACCGGCGCGCCGTCGCTGCAGTGGGTCAACGAGCGCCTGTTCGTCGGCTCCGGCGTGCGCCGTCCGCACCAGGTCGAGATGCGGTTCTTCCAGCTGGCCTGAGCGGACTGCCCGGGGCTGCCGCGAGGACACCCGGGCCGCGCCGCTGCGTCCGTAGTCGCCCGGCCGTCAGGAGGCCGTGGCCAGCGCCCGCAGGAACACCGGACCGGTGATGCGGGTGCCCGCGCGGATGCCGCGCTCGCGGAACCAGCCCTGCGGCATCTCCAGCACGTAGCGCACCGGCTGGTCGCAGCTGCAGGTCTCGAGCGAATTCGGCTCCATCTCGTCGAGGTGGACGATGGTGCCGTCCTCCTCGAGGAAGGCGATCGACAGCGCGACCGGCGTGTCCTTCATCCAGAACTTCTGCACCGCGCACTCGTCGCACACGAACAGCATCCCCTCGTTGGGCGCCATCTCCACGCGGTGCATCAGGCCGAGCGCACGCTGCTCCGGGGTGCGGGCGACGCGGGCTTCGATGGGATGCTCGCCGGCGGCGAGCTGGCAACGAACGAGGTTCATGGTCCTCCAGAGGATGTGGTGGCGGCATTGTGCGGACCGCGGCGGCTCTGCCCTGCACGGCGCGGCCGCAAGCGCGTGTAGGCGCACGGCGCAGCTCGCGCGCCTCCACGCGCCTGCGGCGGGCTGGCGCGCGACACCCCACAATGGCGACTCGTTCCGCTTGACCCCGCCCGCCGGCGCCCGCTGCGCCCGGGCCTTGAAGGAGAGCTTCCATGGAAACCCTCGCCGTCGGCTGCGGCGCCGGCTTCTCCGGCGACCGCACCGATGCCGCGGCGCCGGTGGTGCGCACGCTGATCGAGCGTGGCGGCCCCGCCGCACTGATCTTCGAAAACCTCGCCGAGCGCACGCTCGCGCACCAGCAGCTGGTGCGGCGCGCCCAGCCCGACCTGGGCTACGAGCCGCTGCTGCTGCACTACCTGCGGCCGGTGCTGGCCGAGTGCCTGCGCCACGGCATCCCCATCGTCGGCAATTTCGGCGCGGCCCATCCGATGGCGGCCGCCGCGGTAATCCACGGCCTGGCGGCCGAGCTCGGCCTGTCCCGCCCGCGCGTGGCCGTGGTCCAGGGCGACGACCTGTCCGACGAGGCCGGCCGGGCGCTCGTGCGCCGTCACCTGGACGACGGCTTCGACGCGCAGCGCTTCGTCTGCGCGAACGCCTACCAGGGTGCATTCGAGATCGCCGCCGCGCTGCGCGAGGGCGCGCAGGTGGTGGTCACCGGCCGCGTCGCGGATCCTTCGCTGGTGCTCGGCCCGGCGATCGCGCACTTCGGCTGGAGCCGCGACGACTGGGACGCGCTCGCCGGCGGCACCATGGCGGGCCACCTGCTGGAGTGCGGCGCGCAGGTCAGCGGCGGCTACTTCGCCGATCCGGGCCGCAAGGACGTGCCGGACCTGGCGGGCGTGGGCTTTCCGATCGCCGAGATCGCCGCGGACGGCAGCTGCACCATCGGCAAGGCCGCGCGCACGGGGGGCCTGGTCGACTGCCGCACCGTCAAGGAGCAACTGCTCTACGAGCTGCACGACCCGGCCGCGTATCTCACGCCCGACGTGGTGGCCGACATCACCGACGCCACGGTCGAGCAGGTCGGGCCCGACCGGGTGCGGCTGTCGGGCGTGAAGGGGCACCCGCGCCCGGCGACGCTCAAGGTGCTCGCCTATTTCGACGGCGGCTGGCTGGGCGAGGGCGAGATCTCGTACGCGGGACCGAATGCCGAGGCGCGCGCGCGGCTTGCGATGGAAGTGCTGGAGCGCCGCATGGGCCGCGAGCTCGCGCTGCGGTTCGACCTGATCGGCGTGCTGAGCATCCTGGGCGACGACGGCGGCCGGCTGCTGCGCGCCAGCGTGGCCGGCGGCGCGACCGACGTCCGGCTGCGGGTGGCCGGGCGCCACGAGCGCGTCGAGGTGGTCGACCGCCTGCTGCGCGAAGTGACGGCGCTGTGGACCTGCGGTCCGGCCGGCGGCGGCGGCGCGCGTGTCGCCCGCCGGCAGCGGCTGTCCAACCGTGCCTGCTACATCCCGCGCGAGCTGCTGCCCGCGCGCCATGCCTTCGCCTGACCGGGAGCCCCGAATGCCGCACATCCGCCTCTACGAGATCGCCCACGCCCGCACGGGCGACAAGGGCAACCGGGTGAACATCTCGCTGATCGCCGCGCGCGAGCAGGACTTCGCGCTGCTGGCCGAGCAAGTGACCTGCGAACGCGTCGCCGCGCACTTCGCCGCCCGCCGGCCGACCCGCGTGCAGCGCTTCCTGCTGCCCCGGCTGGCCGCGATGAACTTCGTGCTGGACGACGTGCTCGACGGCGGCGTCAACGATTCGCTCAACCTCGACATGCACGGCAAGGCGCTCTCGTTCCATCTGCTGGAGATGACGATCCCGGTGCCCGACGCCGTCGCCGTGGCCGCCGGCGCGACGCGCACGGCCTGATACCGGGAGCCGGGCCGCCGCGGCGCAGCAGCCCACGGCGCGCCGTTTCGGCCAATACTGGCGCACTGCCCTGGAGCCTGCATGCCCGACGCCCCCCACGTCCCCGCCCATCTCGCGCCCTTCGTGCACGCCGACCCCGCCCGCGCCTTCGAGCTGTCGGCCATCGACCCCGGCGACAAGCCCTGCTCCAGCGGCAGGAAGGGCGACGACCGCGCCGCCGTGGAGTCGCTCGCGGTCGAGCTGGACGCGCTGCAGAACCGCTTCTGGGCGGACCGCCGCCGCAAGCTGCTGGTGGTCCTGCAGGGCACCGACACCAGCGGCAAGGACGGCACCCTGCGCCACGTCTTCGGCCGGATGAGCCCGCTGGGCGTGCGCACGGCCGGCTGGAAGGCGCCGAACGAGGTGGAACGCGCGCACGACTTCCTGTGGCGCATCCATGCCGCGGTGCCGTCGTCGGGCGAGATCGTGGTCTTCAACCGCAGCCACTACGAGGACGTGCTGGTGCCGGTGGTGAACGGCGATCTCGACGGCGACGGGTTGCGGCAGCGCCTGGCCCAGATCAACGACTTCGAGCGCCTGCTCGCCGAGACCGGCACGGTGGTGCTGAAGTTCATGCTGCACATCTCGCGCGACGAGCAGCGCGAGCGCCTGCAGGCCCGCCTGGACGATCCCCAGAAGGCCTGGAAGTTCGACCCGGCCGACCTGGCCGCGCGCGAGCGCTGGGACGACTACCAGCGCGCCTACCAGGCCGCCCTGGCGGCCACCGGCACGCCCTGGGCGCCGTGGATCGTGGTGCCCGCCGACAGCAAGGTCCACCGCAACCTGATGGTGGCGACGGTGCTGAAGTCGACCCTGGAGTCCCTCGACCTGCGGTTCCCGCCGCTGCCCGACGACCTGCGCGGCGTGCGCGTGGCGTGACGCGCACGCGCCCCCACTCACTTGGGGCGCGGACGCTGCAGGCGGCAGTCGGGCGGATGGAAGCGGCCGGCGCGCAGGTCCTGCACGCCGCGCAGCACGGCGCGCGCCACGTTGCGCACCTCTTCCTGCATCGCCCCGTCGGCATCGAGCGTGTCGTGGCTGTTCGCGTACGGCTCGTAGTAGCCGATGAAGCGGTCCAGCCGCGAATGCACGCCGGCATCGTGCAGGCCCATCCAGTCGAGCCAGTCGGACAGCGAGCGCCGCACGCCTTCGATGCCGGCCACATCGCCGTGCACCACCACGCCGTACATGCGCCCGGCCAGGTGCTTGGGATAGTCCCAGCCCGCCAGCTCCATCGCCTTGGCCTCGTCGGCCTTCTTGCCGTGGGTGGTCGTGGGATCCGGATTGCCGCCATCGGCGCACACCATGCGGTCCATCATCAGCTTGAGCGGGCTGGGGACCTGGTACCAGTAGACCGGCGTGAGCAGGATCACCCCGTGCGCGGCGACCCAGCGCTCGAAGATCTCGTTCATCCAGTCGCCGGTCTGCCGCTCCGCATGGTTGGGGTAGCAGCTGCACGGCCAGTGGCACAGCGGCATGGCGGTGGACGCGCAGCCCTTGCAGGGATGGATGTGCAGGTCGTAGTCGGAGTTGAGCCGGCTGAGATCGAGCACGTCGACCTCGGTGCCGGGGGCCTCGTGCGCGATGGTCTGGCGCGCCAGCTGGGTCAGGCGGAAGGTCTTGGACATCTCGCCCGGGCAGGTGCCGTCGTTGCGCGACGAACAGCACACCAGCAGCAGGCGATCGGGCGTGTCGCGACGCTCCCAGCGCTGCTGCGCGGCCTGGAGCCGCTCGCTGGCGTCGCGCCACTCGACCGAAAGGTCGTAATCCGGATCGGCGTAGCCGGGGCCTGCCTTGACGGTGACCGGTGCCTTGCGGCCCTGCTGGTAGGCGTCCCAGGCGATCGCCTCCAGCCGCTCGATCGCGGCCGATTCGGCCTGGTAGGCCGGGTCATGGAAGGCCTGCAGGAAGCGGGCACGGAACTGGTCGCGGGGCAGCTTCGGCGCTGCCTGGCCTTTGCGCACGGTGGTCACGCGGACCAGTGTAGGGACCGCTTGCCGTCGCGTTGGTCTGCCCGGCCGCGATGCACCTATGGCTGGGCCGCTGCCTCGTCACCGTCGTCCCGGCAGCGCCGGCGCACCGACTCGATCACCGGCAGCACGTCCTCGGCACGCTCGCAGCGCACCAGCAGCGCCATGCACAGCATGGCGAGGAAGCGCTCGGCCTGCGGCTGGCCCACCTCGCCGAGCGCCTTGCACACGGCGGTGTACGCGAGGTCCAGGTCCTGGTCGTTCATGGCTGCACTCCCCTGCCCCTCAGTTCATCCTGCGCCGCACCGAGGTCGCCCCGGTCCCAGCGGCCGAACACGTAGCCGTCGGGCCGCACCACCACCAGCCGCGGCCCAGCGCCGTCGGGCACGCCGTAGCGCTGGCGGGCCTGTCCCAGCGGATCGGCCTCGGGACCGATGCGCAGCAGCGACCAGGCGCCGGCCGCCTCCAGCCGCGCCGGCCCGGCGGCCGCATCGAAGACCAGTGCGGTGAAGCCCTCGCCGAAGCGCTGCGTCAGGTGGAAGTTGCCGGTCGGGCCACGCAGCAGCGCCTCGGGCGCCGGGCGGCCCGGCGCCGCCGTGTCCGAGTCCCATGCGCCGTGCTGCGGTCCGTTCAGCGGCGACTCCCCGTACGCGATGGGCGCCGACTGGCGCGGGTTGATCAGCGGGCGCACCCGCGGCTCGTCCAGCGCCAGGCGCAAGGTGGCCTCGCGCATCAAGGCGAATGCGAAGTCGGGCGGCGCCATGAACTCGGTGCTCTTGGCGCCGTAGGCCAGGTTCTCGTGGGTGGCCTGCACGCGCTCGGCCGAATAGCTGTCGAGCAGCCCCTCCACGGCACGGCCTTGCAGCACCAGGGCCAGCTTCCAGGCGAGGTTGGCGGCATCGTCCAGCCCGGAGTTCAGGCCGCGCACCCCGAAGATCGGCACCAGGTGGGCCGCGTCGCCGGCGAACAGCACCCGGCCGTGGCGGTAGGACGGCAGGGTCAGGCACTTGGCGTTGTACATCGAGGACCAGAGCAGCCGCCAGGGCTCGTGCTCGCCGATCATGTCCAGGTGGCTCTGGATGCGCGGCACGATGCTCTGCGGCGCGAGCGCCGCCTCCGGATCCTCGCCCTCGCGCAGCTGGTAGTCGATGCGCCAGACGTCGTCCGGCTGCCGGTGCATCAGAAGGGTGGAGCCCGGGTTGGACGGCGGGTCGAACCAGGCCAGCCGCTCGACGGGCCGCCGGGTCTTCTGCTCGATGTCGACGATCACGTAGCGGCCTTCGTACTGCGTGCCCTGCAACGCCAGCCCGAGCTGCTCGCGCACGGTGCTGCGGCCGCCGTCGCAGGCCACCAGCCAGTCGGCCTGCACCTCGCGGCTGCCCTGCGGACCGTCCACGCGCACCCGCACACCCGCCGGCCCCGGCGCGACGTGCGCCACCCGGTGCTCCCAGGCGACCTGGGCCGGGCTGCCGGCCAGCGCCTCGTGCACGAAGCGCTCGACGTGGTACTGCTGGATGTTCACCATCGGCGCGAACCGCTGCGCCGGCTCGTGCGGCATCTCGAAATGCAGCACCTCGCGGTCGCGCCAGAAGCTGCGGCCGCCGGTCCAGGGTAGCGACCGCGCGCGCATGGCGGCCTCCGCCCCGGCCCAGCCGAGGATCTCCAGCGAGCGGCGCGAGATGCAGATCGCGCGGCTGCCGGTGCAATAGGACGGATCGGCCTCGACCACCAGCGAGGCGATGCCGCGGCGCGCCAGCAGCGCGGCGCAGGTCAGGCCGACGGGGCCGCCGCCGGCGATGAGCACCGGCACGCGGGAGGGAAGCGCGAGGGGGGGCATCGGCCGAGTATCGCGCGGCCAGCGATGCCGCCGCGGCGGCGCCTACATCGCGGCAGCCCCGGCGCGCTTGATCCAGGTCAACCTGCTGGCGGGCGAGAAGCGCCGCTTTCCCGGGCGTGATCCGCCCATGCCGCGCCGCCGCGCCCGCCTAAGCTCGGCCGTCGAGGAATGCCCATGCCGTCGACTCCGTCCCTGCCCCTGCTCCAACCCGCGCTGCGCCTGCTGCGCGCCCTCACCCTGCCGGCCAAGCTCCTGCTGCTCGGCTCGCTGTTCGTCGGCGGCGCCGCCGCGCTGGCCGTCGGCCTGGCCACCGGCGGCGCCTCGCGCGCGCCGGCGCTGGTGGCCGGCGCCGTGCTGCTGGTCGCCTGGGCCTGGCTGGCGCTCGCCTTCTGCGTCGGCTTCATCGGCGGGCTGCGGGCGCTGGTGCTGGAGATGGAGCGCATCGAGCGCGGGGACCTGAAGGCCTCGCGTCCGCCCGAGGGACGCGACGAGATCGCGCTGCTGGGGCGCAGCGTCGCCCGCATGGCCGGGGGGCTCGCGTCGGTGGTGTCGGTGGTGCGCGCCGACGCCGCCCTGGTGGAGCAGGCCGGGCGCGAGCTGGCCGCAAGCTGCGAGCAGCTGGCGCGCCGCACGGAGCAGCAGGCCGCGAGCCTGCAGCAGACCGCCGCCGGCGTGAAGCAGCTGGCCGGCACGGTGCAGGAGAACGCCCAGCATGCCGCCGAAGCCGACGGCCAGGCGGCCCGGGTGCGCGAGACCGCCGAAGCCGGCGGCCGCTCGATGGAACAGGCCGTGACCACGGTGGCGGCGATCCAGGCCGATGCCCACCGCATGCGCGAGATGGTCGGGGTGATCGACGGACTGGCCTTCCAGACCAACCTGCTGGCGCTCAATGCGGCCGTGGAAGCCGCGCGCGCCGGCGAACAGGGCCGCGGCTTCGCGGTCGTGGCCGGCGAGGTGCGGCGGCTGGCCATGCGCTGCTCGGAGGAGTCGGGCCGCATCCGCGAACTGATCACCGCGGCGGCCGGCCAGGTCGACAGCGGCGTGCGCGACATCCGCACCGCCGGCGGCGGCATGACCGGCGTGGTCGACGGCGTGCGCCACATGGCCGAGCGCATGAGCCGCATCTCCGGCGCCAGCGCCGAGCAGAGCTCGGGGCTGGACCAGATCGCCCAGTCGGTCGAGGCGCTGGATGGCATCACCCGGCGCAACGCGCAGATGGTCGACGAGGCACTGCGCCAGGCCGGCCTGCTGAAGGACCGGTCGGCCACCCTCGCAGCAGCGGTCGCCCACTTCCATTGATGGACCGGGTCGGCCTCCCGGGCGGCCTCTGCAACATTCTGTTGCGTTCTTGCCGCACTGCGGGGTGGCGGCCGCCCGCCAGCGGGCCGGCCGGCGCAGGCCCGGCTTAGACTGCCAGCCAGTGGAAGGGCGCGACACGCGCCGGCCGTCCAGAGCTTGCCACCCAGATGGCCTTCCCGCACGGCGCGCCGCGCCGCCGCAGACGACACGAGGAGGGAAATGATGGCCAACGTGTGGGCCCGAGGGGCCGCCCTGGCGGCCGGGCTGTGCATTGCCGGATCGGCGGCAGCCCAGCACCAGATGTTCCGGTGCGGGGCGACCTACCAGGACCGCCCCTGCGCCGATGAGACCGTGCAGAAGCGCTACTCGCGCGCCGCCGGCCGCTTCGACGTGCCGCAGGTGCGCGCCGACACGGACCGCGACTGCGCGTTGCAGGCGGCCGGCCTGATGCCGTTCTGGCGCCGCCTGCACGATGGGGACACGGTCGAGCGGGTCCAGCCCGACTTCGAGCAGGGCCCCGGCGCCCGGCTCAACAAGGGCGCGGCGCGGGACGAACTGATCGTGCTGCGCGAAGTGCAGGGCACCCCCGCCCACGCGCAGGGCGAACTCGAGGTCCAGTGCATGGACGCCAAGCGCCGCGCCGGCGTGCCCACCGAGCGCGAGATCGCGGCGGCCGGCGCCCCCGGCGCCTACCACTACGTTCCGCTGCGCGCCGGCTACGACGCCCGCATCGAGGCCGCGCGCCGGCGCTCCGACGCAGCGGCGGCCCGCGCGGCCGCGGCACGGGCGGGGATGCGATGAAGTCGGCCTATGTCGTCCTGGGCGTGCCGGCCAACGCCTCGACAGACGAGATCGAGCAGGCCTATGCCACGGCGCGGGCGTTCTACACGCCCGAGCGCATCGCTGCCGCCGGCGACGCGGCCGAGCGCCTGAACGAGGTCCGCACCGCCTGGCAGGTGCTGCGCGATCCCGAGCAGCGCGCCGCCCACGACCGCAAGCTGTCCCAGCCGGTGGCCGGCCGCCCCGGGGCTGCGCCGGTGCGCACCCGGGTGGAAGTGGTGGAGGAGCCGGGGCCGTCGATGCTCAAGATGACGGTCATCGTGCTGCTGGTGCTGTTCGCTGCGGGTGGTGCGCTGAGCTGGCGCAATGCCGAGCGCCGCGCCGAAGCCGCCGCGGCCGAGAAGGCGGCGGCCGAGCTGCGCCTGAAGCAGGAGCAGGAGCGTGCGGCCGAGGCGCGCCGGATCGAGGACCAGCAGCGCCAGGCGCAGGCCCAGGCGGAGGCGGCCGAGCGCCGGTTCGCCCAGGAGAGCCGCGCGATCGCGGCCCAGCAGGCGTACATGAGCGCCAACGTCGAGGCGGCCGCTGCCAACGCCCGCCGCGCCGCCGCCTACGAGTCGCAGCGCCAGGATGCCGCGGCCTCGGCCGAGGACCGCCGCAACTACTACGAAGCGCAGCGCCGCGCGGCCGACGACCGCCAGCGGGTGCGCAACCTGTGCATGCTCAACTACCGCCGTCCGGACTGCTGATGGAAGGCCCGCGCCGCCGCCTGCGGGCCGGCTCCGCCATCACCCCGCAGGAGTTCGAGGAGCTCTCGGACGAGCAGCTCGAGCGGCTGGTCCCCAAGGCGTGGCGCGAGTTCTTCCCGGGCAAGGACGCGTGCTTCGACGGCTGCTTCTACCTGCACGACGGCACCGTCTGGAGCTTCTACAAGGGCGGCCTGCGCGACGAGTAGTGCGGCGCTCAGGGCTGCTCCGGCGCGTCGGCGGGCCGGGACCGCACCTTGTGCACCAGCCCCGACGGGGCGAACAGGATGACCAGCTCCGCGCCGGCGCCCGCCTTGCGAGGGCGCCGGTCGCGGTACGCCCACACCTCGTAGCCGTTGTCGAACCGCAGCACCTCGGCCGGCCCCAGCAGGGCCGCCACGTCCTGCCGGCTGCTGCGTCCGACCGCGACCGCCGCCTGCGCAGCGTCCAGCGACATGGTGGGCTCGCGGAACATCGGCTGCGGGCGGGGCGACACGACCGGCGGCACGGCGCAGCCGGCCAGCAGCAGCCCGGCCACCAACCACAGTTCAGGGCGGCGCACCGGCGTCCTCCATGAACTCGAACTCCACCCGCGTGTCGTCGGACCAGCGGCCGTCCGCCAGCGGCAGGAAGTAGGCCCGGTCGAGCAGCACCTCGCAGTCGCAGGCCGGCAGCACGTCGGCCAGCCGGGGCTCGCCGATCGCCGCGGCATAGAGCCGCGCGACCGGCAGGGTCTCGCGCCGCGCGCCGTCGACCAGCGTCACGCCGAACAGCGCCCGCGGCGCGAAGAACAGGTAGCGGTTGTCCGCCCGCTCGCAGTACGACGACGCGTTCGCCAGCTGGCTGACCACCTGCGCGATCCACGAGGGGCTCTCGGACACCAGCCCGGCCTCCATCCCGACCCGGCACTCCAGCCGCAGGTCGCCCAGGCGCCGCGTTCCGGGCGGCAGCCCGGGCGTGCGCACCTCGGCGCGCCAGGTCAGCGTGCGGGCGCGGCGGTCCGGCGTGACGAGCGCGTTCTCGCGCCAGGCCTGCTGGTCGCGCGGCAACGCGAAGGTCTGGTCAGGCGCGATCGCCAGCGGGATCTCGGTGCGCGCGCCGAGCACGTGCAGGGCCAGGCCGCGCAGATCCGTGTCGCGCCGGCGCGGCAGCAGCCGGAAGCGCAGCTCGCCCGCCGGCGCCAGGTGGCGCTCGCGTTCGAACAAGTCCAGGCCCCGCACCATCCGGCGGTACGACTTCTCGACCTGCGGTTCGGCCTCACGCGGCGCGCGGATGGTCACGGCTGGCAGCTCGTCGGCTGCACGCTCCTGCGCGTGCAGCCCGCCCGCCGTCCACACGTGACAGGCGAGCAGGACCGCGGGAAGGGCCGCAACCCGCCACGGGGCGCGGCGCTGGAAGCAGGGCATGGCGGCGCAGCGTACGGGCCCGGCCAGGCCGCGACAGGGAGCCGACGCCGCAAACCCGTGTAGGCCGGCGGTCAGCTGGCAGGTGCCCGGCCCTGGCACAGCCGTGCGACATCCGTCACGTTCAACAGTCCGTTACGTCGCCTGGACGGCTGAGATGTGCACGGCTGAGCCGCGTCGCTAGGATGAGTTCCATCGTGCTCATGCATGCCCGGTCCCTCCTGCTGCTGCTGCCCTTCGCTGCCGGTCCCTGCGCGGCCTTCACGGCCGGCGAACTGCTGCCGTCGTCCAGCCCGCCACCCCACGTGCCCAACGGCACCGTGGTCGCCACCCCTGGCCTGCAGGTCCAGTACGAACCGGCGGACGCGACGCAGGCCGGGCCCGGGCGGCTCGAAGGCGTGGCGGCGGTGCCGGCCGGCGAGCTGCGCAGCAGTGTCCGGATCGACCCAAATGGCGAGCGCACCCTGACGCGGCTGGAGACACGCTGGCAGCTCCAGGCCCCCGGTCCGCTGCGCACCGTGGTGCTCGGCGACACCGTCGCCAGCGGCGGCGGCTGGAGCCGCCCGGTGCGCCTGGGCGGCCTGCGCTTCGGCCGGCCGCTGTCGCTGCGCACCGATCCCACGGCGCCGATCGACGCCGCCCGCAAGCCGGTGGCGGCCACCCAGCTGGCTCCGGGCGCGAGCGACTACGAGGTCGAGATGGGGCGGGTGCGCAGCGGCTGGAACGCGGCCGAGGGCGAGTACGGCGAGAACTACGCGGCCGCGGCCTACCGGGCCGGCGTCACCGCGGGCCTCACGGCCGAGGTCCGCACCGAATGGACCGACACCCGCCAGGCCCAGGGCCTGGAACTGAGCAGCGGCCTCGGCCCGGGCGGTTCCCTGCAGGCGGTGGTGGCGCAGTCGAACACGGCGGACGAGAGCGGCCTGCGCTGGGGAATGGGGGTCGTCCGCAGCACGTCGGGTGCGACCTGGACCCTGACCTGGGACGCCTACGAGCGCGGCTTCACGCCGATGGCGGCCGCGGGCGGCGAACTGCATCCGCGCAGCCAGGTGCGCGCCGGCGCCAGCGTCCCGCTGGCCGGCCGCGTCACCGCCGACCTCAGCTACGCCCAGCAGACCACCTGGGACACCACGACCCCGGCCGCGGTGATGGGGCTGGCCGCCAAGATGCCGGTGCTGCGCAAGAGCACGCTGTCGCTCGACTACTCGTGGCGCGAAGGACCGCAGCCGCTGCGCCGCGCCGCCGTGGTGTTCGCCGTCCCGCTGGACGACGGCCAGCGCTGAGCGCCGGCCGCCGCGCCGCTCACTGCGGCTCGATCTTCGCGTCGCGGATCGCCTTGGCCCACTTGGCCGTTTCGGTGCGCGTGCGCTGGGCCAGGGCCTCGGGGGTGCCCGGCTCGACCGTGAAGCCGATCGGCGCGAACTTCTCCTGGATGTCCTTGCTGTTGGCGGCCGCGTTGATCGCCTCGTTCAGCTTGCGGATCACCTCCGGCGGCGTGCCCGCCGGCGCGAACGCGGCGAAGTAGGCGATCAGTTCGTAGTCCTTCAGGCCCAGCGCCTCGTTCACGGTCGGCAGGTTGGGCACGGCCGGCGAGCGCTTGGCCGAGGTCACGGCCAGGCCGCGCACCTTGCCGCCCTGCACCTGCGGCAGCATCACCGCGAAGTCGGCGGTGAACATCATCACCTGGCCGCCGATCAGGTCGGTCATGGCGGCGGGGCCGCTCTTGTACGGCACGTTGGTCATCTGCACGCCGGCCATGCTGGCCAGCATCTCGGTCGACACCAGCTGCGAGGTGCTGGCGCTGGCGAAGGTCACCGACCCGGGCTTGGCCTTGGCCATGGCCACCAGCTCGCGCAGCGTCTTGGCGGGCACGTCGTTGTTGACGGCCACGATCAGCGGGACCTGGCCGAGGTAGGCGACCGGGGCGAACGCCGTGTCCTGGTCGTACGGCAGCTTCTTCATCAGGCTCTTGAGCGCGGCGTTGGTGCTGTTGGTCCCGAACAGCAGCGTGTAGCCGTCGGCCGGGGCCTTGGCCACCGCGTCGGCGCCCAGCATGCCGTTGGCGCCGGGCTTGTTGTCCACCACGAACGGCTGGCCCAGCGCTTCGGACACCTTGGTGGTGAAAGCCCGGGTGATCTGGTCGGTGGCGCTGCCGGGGGCGAACGGCACGATCACCTTCACGGGCTTGGCGGGATAGGCCGGTGCCTGGGCCTGGGCGGCGAGCGGCATGAGGGCGGCGGCGGCCAGCACGGCCAGCCAGCGGGGGGCGAATTGCATGGTGTCTCCTGTTTGTCGGCGCCGGAAGTCTATCGGCACCCGGCGGCCGGCCCTTCGCGGCTGGCGTCGGCTGGCTTCGCGCGAGGGGAAAGCCTGGCTCAGCCGCCGTCGGGCGCGGCCGGCCCCGAGGGGCGGCCGAGCGGGACCGAGGGGTCGAGGCGCCGCTTGTAGTGCGCGTAGTCGGCGGATGGCCCGGCCACGCCAGCCTCGCCCACCGACTCGGGAAGCTCCGACTGCAGGCTGACGTGGCTGAGCGGCTCGCCGTCGCGACGGCGGCGGCGCAGCACCTCGGCGAACTGCAGCGCCTCGCCCAGGGCCTGCGGCGGGAAGACCCGGTGCCGCGCCTGGCCGGGCAGGCCGGCCGGCGCCTCCAGCCAGTAGACGACGATCATCCGGCCGCCACCGTCTCGCACGCCTGGACGCAGCGCCGGCAAGCCTCGGCGCACTGCTGGCAATGGTCCATGTCGTGCCTGGCGCACTCCTCGGCACAGGCGCGGCAGGCCTTCGCGCAGACGCGGCACAGGTCGGGCGCCAGCTCGCTGGCGCCTGCCATCAGCGCGACCGACACCTCGCACAGCCGGGCGCAATCCATGTCGAGCGCGATGCAGCGGGCCATCGTCTTCACGTCCGGCTCCTGCAGGCAGGAAGCGGCGCAGTGCTGGCAGGCGACCGCGCAGGCATTGCAGGCGGCGATGCAATCGAGGTAGCGGGCGAGCGGGTCCTTGGCCATGGCAGTCTCCGGAAGGTCGGCGTCGAGCGGGTCCTGCGAGTCCAGCGCGGCCGGGTGACGCCGCGCAGCAGGCCGCTGCGGCCCATTCTGGAAGGGCGGTCGCGGCGGTTCTGTCGGACGCCACCGCGCCCCCTGCACCTGACGGTCGCGCACGGCCGGACCGGGGCAGCCCGCCAGCCCGCCGGCCCCGGGGCGCGCTAGGCCTCCACCCCGCCCGCCGGGCTGGCCGAGCCCGGGCCGAGGGCCTCGAGGGCGGCGAGCAGATCGTGCGGATGGACGAGGGCTTCGTGCGCGGTCCGCGCCAGCGCGCCCTGCTCCAGCACCGCGCGCAGCCGCGGCGCGTGCAACAGGTCGTCCCAGACCGGCCGCAGCACGTCGGCGGCAGGCGTGTCCCCACGCTGCAGCCGGTCGGCATAGGCCAGGCTGGCCGGCTCGGTCCAGAGGATCGCCCGGCTGGCAACGGACAGCACGCGCGGGCGTGGCTCGGGGTCGGCCAGGCAGCTGTAGACCACCTGCGCGGGCGGCCTTGCGCCAACCGGCGCAAGGGCCTGCAACGACTCGCCGCGCAGGGCCACCACGCCCTCCAGGCACTCGAACGGGTGGCGGGTGCCGGCGGCCGCGCGGGACAGCTGGTCCAGGCCGCGCAGGAGCCGCGGCAGGTCGGCCGCCACCGCGGAAGGCGATGCCTTGGCCTCCGCGAGCAGGAGCAGGTTGCACGCGCACTCTGCGTCCTCGCACAGCAGGGCCACGTCCCACTCGTCCTTGGCCCGGGCCCGCTCGCCGGGCCAGTCGGCGGGCGTGCGCAGGCCGCGCACGACGCGCAGCGCACCGCCGACGCGCCGCCGCAGCACGTTCGCGATGGCCTCGAAGGCCTCGGCCGTGGCCGCTTCGGCGGCGCGGCCGCGTGCGCCCGCCACGCGGCCGTCGCGCGCCGCCTCCGGGGTGCCGGCCGCCGGCCCGCACAGGGCGAGGTAGCGCTGGACCGCCGGGTGCGTGCGCAGCGCGGCGCCACGCTCCAGCCGGTGCAGGCCGGGCGCGGCCAGCAGGCGCTCGCCGAGCCCCACCAGCGCGGCAGCGTCCGGCGAGGGCGGCTGCGACCGGAGCCGCTGCGCCGCAGCGCGCAGGCCCGGCCAGTCGCCGCTGCGCGCCAGGCCATGGAGTTCGCGCGCGGTGTCCGCGGTCGGGCCGTGGCCGGGCTGCGGCAGCCGGGCCGGATGCGCGACCGCGTCGATGGTGGCCCGCAGCTCGCGCCGGTCCGCCACGGCGCGGGCGGCGAGCCGCGCATGCTCGGCCACGTCGGGATCGTGGGCACGCAGCACGGCGGCCTGCAGGGCCGCATCAGGCTGCGGCCCCGCCACGCCGGCGCGCACCAGGGCGGCCAGCGCGGCCAGGAACTGCTCCCGCGTCCCCTCGGCCGGTGCGCTGCCCGCCAGCAGGGCAAGGCGGGCCGCCTCGAGCGCCTGCGCCAGCGCCCAGTCCGCCTCGGCGGCCAGCGGACCTGCGCCGACGCCGGCCAGCGGGGGCAGCCGGTGCCGCCGGGGGGTGGCGGCCAGCGCCGTGCGCAGCAGCTGGTCGGCGGTCCGGCAGGCCTGCATGCGGCGCGGCCGGCCTCAGCCCGCGTCGGCGACGAGCCGCGGGTCGATCTCGCGGATGCGGTCCTCGCGGTAGTAGCCGCCGTATTCGGTCCAGCGCAGGAAGGCCCGGCGGCACGCCATGCACTGCAGCACGTCGCTGCGGTTGTACGGGTGGAAGGCCGGCGCGATCGGCGCGTCGGCCGACCAGGTGCGCGTGCCGCCCGGGTGGTGTTCCGCCAGCGTCGGTTCGTCCACCTGCGGGTCGCGCAAGGTGCCGACCAGCCGCAGCACGCCGCTGTCGAAGCCCCCGGGCAGCGTCTCCCAGCCGGGGCAGACCAGGCCGCCGCAGCACGGGCAGCGCCCACCCGCGGCGCGCTCGGCGCCGAGCCGGCGCAGGTCGTCGGCGCCCAGCAGCGGCGTGCTCATTGCGCCAGCGACCGCATCTCGCGGATCAGGTCCGACTTGCCCTCGAAGCCGATGCCGGGCAGCTCGGGCAGGGTGACGTGGCTGCCCTCGACCTTCACGCCGTCGGGGAAGCCGCCGAACGGCTGGAACAGGTCGGGATAGGACTCGTTGCCGCCCAGGCCCAGGCCCGCCGCGATGGCCAGCGACATCTGGTGGCCGCCGTGCGGGATGCAGCGGCTGGGCGACCAGCCATGCTGGCGCAGCATGTCGAGCGTTCGCAGGTACTCCACCAGCCCGTAGCTCAGGGCGCAATCGAACTGCAGCCAGTCCCGGTCGGCCCGCATGCCGCCATAGCGGATCAGGTTGCGCGCGTCCTGCATCGAGAACAGGTTCTCGCCGGTCGCCATCGGGTTGGCGTAGTAGTTGCGCAGCGTGGCCTGCAGCTCGTAGTCGAGCGGGTCGCCGGCCTCCTCGTACCAGAACAGGTCGTAGCGCGACAGGGCCTTGGCGTACGCGATCGCGGTGTCCAGGTCGAAGCGGCCGTTGGCATCGACGCACAGGCGCTGGCCGTCCTGCAGGATGGACAGCACCGAGTCGATGCGGCGCAGGTCCTCGTCGAGCGAGGCGCCGCCGATCTTCATCTTGACCACCGTGTAGCCGCGGTCGAGGTACCTGCGCATCTCGTCCTTGAGCTGGGCGTCGTCCTTGCCCGGGTAGTAGTAGCCGCCCGCCGCGTAGACGAACACCTTGCGGTTCGGCCTGCCGTCGCCGTAGCGGTCGGCCAGCAGCTGGTACAGCGGCTGGTCGGCGATCTTGGCGACGGCGTCCCACACGGCCATGTCGATGGTGCCGATCGCCACCGAACGCTCGCCGTGGCCACCCGGCTTCTCGTTCCTGAACATGGTCGCCCAGATGCGGTGCGGATCGAGGTTGGTGCCGGCGTCATCCAGCAGCGACTCGGGCGCAGCCTCCAGGATGCGGGGGATGAACCGCTCGCGCATCAGCTGGCCCTGGCCGTAGCGGCCGTTGGAGTTGAAGCCGTAGCCGATGACCGGCCTGCCGTGGCGCACCTGGTCGGTCACGACCGCCACCAGGCTGAGCGTCATCTTGCTGAAGTCGATGTACGCGTTGCGGATCGGCGAGCTGATCGGGCAGGTCTTCTCGCGGATGTCGATGATCTTCATGGACTGCGTGCGACGATGGAGGAGCCCGCCATCATCGCCGATCCGTCCCAACACCGGCCTGGCCGAAGTGCGCCGCCAGGTGGTCGATGAAGGCGCGCACGCGGGCCGCCGACTGCAGCTCGACCGGGCACACCGCGTGGATGTCGGCCGGCGGCGTCTGCCAGGCCGGCAGCACCTCGCGCAGCGGGCCGCTTTGCAGGTAGCGGGCCACGTCCCATTCGGCGCGCATCACGATGCCGTGGCCGGCCAGCGCCCACTGCACCGCGATCTCCCCGTCGTTGGTGGACAAGCCGCCATGCACCTTGACCGTCTCGCTGCGCCGGCCCGAGCGCAGCCGCCACACGCCCGAGCCCTCGTCGCCCTGGCGGATGCCGATGGTCTGGTGCCGCGCCAGGTCGGCGGGCGTGCGCGGGACGCCGTGGCGTTGCAGGTAGCCCGGCGAGGCGCACAGCAGCCGGCGGTTGGGCGCGAGCAGCCGCGCCACCACGCGCGCATCGGGCGGCTCGCCGAAGCGCACGCAGACGTCGAAGGCATCCTGCGTCAGCGGCGGCGGGTTGGCCGACAGCTGCAGCTGCACCTCGACCTGCGGATGGCCGCGCACGAACGAGGCGATCAACGGCGCCACGTGCATGCGGCCGAAACCCAGCGTGGCATTGACCCGCAGCAGGCCGGCCGGCTGCTCGCTGGCGCCCCTGAGCCGCCGCTCCAGGTCCTCGATCTCGGCCAGGATGCGCCGGGCATCGGCCAGGTAGGCCTCACCTTCCGCCGTCAGGCCCATGCGGCGCGTGGTGCGCCGCAGCAGCCGCACGCCCAGGTGCTGCTCCAGCTGCGCGAGCCGCTTGCTCACCGCCGGCGGCGTGACCTGCAGCTCGCGTGCCGCCGCCGACAGGCTGCCGCTGCGCACGAGCAGGCTGAAAAAGTGCATCTCGGCGGAGGCGGCGTGGACGGACGGCGACATGGCGCGGACAAACGTGGCGATCGCGCATTCTGGCTCGGCCGCGGAAACGCTACAGTGGCGGATCGCCGCAGGGAGTATGAATGGCCACCGGTTCGCGCGCAGACAGAGACGCCCTCGAAGCGTCCATCGACAGGATCACCCGGCTCGTCAAGGAGGTTCGGACCGCCGACCTCTCCGGCATCCAGGACCGCTGGGACCAGCGGCTGGACGGGCTGCAACAGCGCATCAACACCACCTTGTCCGACGTGCTGGGCGCCGACTCGCTCGAGTACAAGCAGCACCAGGTGTCGCTCGCCTCCTCGCTGGACACCAGCTTCGGCGACCGCTACACGGTGGAGGAGTTGCAGGAGAGCCTGAAGAAGGCCGTGGACAACGCGATCATCAACCTGAACGCGGTCAAGAAGCTGCTGAGCGACCGGCTCGAACGCGGCAGCGCCGCGCCGGCAGCGGCGTCGAAGAAGCCTGCACCTGCACCTGCACCTGCACCTGCACCTGCACCTGAGCCCGAGCCCGAGCCCGAGCCCGGGCCCGGGCCCGGGCCCGAGCCGGAACCGGAACCGGAGCCCGCACCTGAAGCCGAGGTCGCGGTCGAACCGCCACCCGCGCCGCCGGCACGCCCGCCGGCGGGCAGGCACTCCGCTCCCGCGCCGGCGTCCACGCCGGTGCGGACCCCCACCCCGGCCCCGACCCCGGCGCCGGCGACCACCAAGTCCCACAAGCCGTCCATGCCCACCTCCCACGCCTCCCCCTCCGCGGCTCCCGGCCGCCGTGTCGCCATCGTCAGCAGCCTGGGGGACACCGCGAGCGCCGTGGTGTCCAAGTTCGTGACGCAGCTCGGGTTCCAGACCACCGTGGTCGGCTCCGAAGCCCCCGTCAGCGACGACTCCGCCCGGATCGACCGCCTCGAGGGCGTGCGCGGCGCCGACTTCGCCATCGTGCTGCTGCCTTCCACCGGGCTGGCGCCCGGCGCCGGCCTCACGACCGAGACGCTGCTGGAGATCGGCTTCCTGTTCGGCGTGTTCGCCCGCAACCGCGTGCTGTTCCTGGTGCAGGGGCAGCCCACCGTCGCGCCGGACCTGCAGGGCATCGTGCGCGTGCAGCCCATGGATGGCGGCGACCTGTGGCGCCTGCTGCTCGCGCGCGAGATGCGCAAGTCCGGGCTCGACGTCGACATGAATCTGGCGATCTGAGCGCCACGGCATTCTTCACCGCACGGTGAAGAATGCCTTGCCCTGGGGGGCCATCTTTTCCGTCGCACGGGCCTAGAGTGCGGGATCGCCATCGTGCAATCCCGAGAGACGACCCATGACGACCTACAAGATCGCCTGCATCCCCGGTGACGGGATCGGCAAGGAAGTGGTGCCCGCCGGGCAGCAGGCGCTGCAGGCGCTGGCCGCGGCGCAGGCCGGCCTGACCTTCGAGTTCCAGAGCTTCGGCTGGGGCGGCGACTGGTACCGCGCCCACGGCGAGATGATGCCGGCCGACGGGCTGGAGCAACTGCGCGGCCAGGACGCCATCCTGTTCGGCTCGGCCGGCGATCCCGACATTCCCGACCACGTGACCCTGTGGGGCCTGCGGCTGAAGATCTGCCAGGGCTTCGACCAGTACGCCAACGTGCGGCCCACGCGCATCCTGCCCGGGATCGACGGGCCGCTCAAGCGCTGTGCGCCGAAGGACCTCGACTGGGTGATCGTGCGCGAGAACTCCGAGGGCGAGTACGCCGGCGTCGGCGGCCGCGCGCACCAGGGCCATCCGATCGAGGTGGCCACCGACGTGAGCATGATGACCCGCGCCGGGGTCGAGCGCATCATGCGCTTCGCCTTCCGGCTGGCGCAGTCCCGCCCGCGGCGCCAGCTGACCGTGGTCACCAAGTCCAACGCGCAGCGCCATGCGATGGTGATGTGGGACGAGATCGCGCTGCAGGTCAGCCGCGAGTTCCCCGACGTGGCGTGGGACAAGGAGCTGGTGGACGCCTGCACCGCGCGCATGGTCAACCGGCCGGCCTCGCTCGACACCCTGGTGGCCACCAACCTACACGCCGACATCCTGAGCGACCTGGCGGCCGCGCTGGCCGGCAGCCTGGGCATCGCGCCCACCGGCAACATCGATCCCGAGCGCCGCTTCCCCAGCATGTTCGAGCCCATCCACGGCTCGGCCTTCGACATCATGGGCAAGGGCCTGGCCAACCCGGTCGGCACGTTCTGGAGCTGCGTGATGCTGCTCGAGCACCTGGGCGAGCGCGACGCCGCCCGGCGGCTGATGCGTGCGATCGAAGCCGTCACCGCCGATGCGCAGCTGCACACGCGCGACCTCGGCGGCACGGCCACCACCGCCCAGGTGACCGATGCGGTGTGCCACCGATTGCTGAACGCCTGAAGATCTGCGACAAGCGTCGCTGCGGCCGTCGCTGGCGGCCACTCGAAGAACCACAGGAGACACACGATGAGAAAGCTGTTCGCCCTGGCCGGCCTCGCGCTGGCCGTCCCGTTGGGTGTCGCGCAGGCCGCCGCGCCCTCGCCGCCCTGCCCCGACAGGAACGTGCAGTACTGGCAGGCGTTTCCGCCCGGAGGCGAGTCCGACCTCTCGGCGCGCCACCAGCAGCTGGTGCTCAAGAAGAAGTGCCCGGCCATCGAGACGGTGATCCAGTACAAGGCGGGCGCGGGCGGCGCGCTGATGTGGACGCAGATGAACCAGCTGCCGGGCGACGGCGCCAACGTGGTCGGCGTCAACCTGCCGCACATCGTGTTCCAGCCGATCCAGGGTGACGTGCAGTACAAGACCGCCGACATCGTCCCGGTGTTCTGGTTCCACTTCACGCCCGACATCCTGGTGGTGAACGCCAAGAGCCCGATCAGGAACTTCCAGGAATTCCTGCAGGCCGCCAAAGCCAGCCCGGGCAAGCTGAGCCTGGCCGGCTCGGGGCAGTACTCGGCCAACCATGCGGCGCACGAACGCCTGGACGCCGCGTTCGGCATCAAGACCCTGTACGTGCCCTTCAAGGGCACCGGCGACCTGGCCACCTCGGTCATCGGCGGACAGGTCGACGGCGCGATGACGTACACGCCGTTCGCGATCGCCAACAAGGACAAGGGGGTGCGCCCGCTCGCCGTGGCGATGGACAAGCGCCACCCGCTGATGCCAGACGTGCCCACCTTCAAGGAGCTCGGGGTCGACTGGGTCGATGGTGCCTACCGCGGCATCGGCATGCCCAAGTCCACCCCGCCCGAGGCGCGCAAGCGCATCTCGGACATGTGGCTGGCGATGAACAACGAGCCCGAGATGCAGGAGCTGGCCGCCAAGTCCGGCTTCGAGCTGGTCAACGTGGGCGTCGAGCAGATGGACGCCTTCATGGCCGAGAAGTCCAAGCTGTACACCGAAGGCGCCGCCCGCATGGGCCTGGGCAAGAAGTAGCCGTTCGCACCTGGCTGCGGTGACGCCGCCCCGCTTCACCGCGGACGCGATGCTGGCCCGGCTGGCACGCTGGCTGCGCGTGCTCGGGCACGACACCCGGCTCGATCCGCAGCTGCCCGACGACGCGCTGGTGCGGCTGGCGGACCAGGAGCAGCGCATCCTGCTCACGCGCGACCGGCTCCTGCTGCGCGAGCTGCGCCCCCGGCAGGCGCTGGAGATCGTGCACGACGCGCCGCTGCAGCAACTGGCCCAGGTGGTCGCCGCGCTGCAGCTGCCGGCACCGGCCGAGCTGTTCACCCGGTGCACCGTGTGCAACACGCTGCTGTCGCCACCGTTGTCGCGCGAAGAGCGCGACGGTTTGCTGCCGCCCGACGTGCGCGACCTGCCCGGTCCCGCGCGCAGCTGCCCGGGCTGCGGCCGCGTCTACTGGCCCGGCTCGCATGCGAGGCGCATGCGCGAGGCGCTGGCGCGCGCCCTGCCCGGCTGGCTGCCGTGAAGGGCGGCCACGCACCCCCGCCCAGCACAAGCTCAGCTGTAAGTGAGCCGCCACCACTTTGCACATGGCAACGGTTGTAAACGGCTGAGGCACCCAAGAATCCGCACCTTGTTTACTGCTGAGCAGGAGGTGACGGATGGGCAAGCAACGAATCGCGCTGGGCGCGCTGGCATGGTCGGCGGTGGTGGCGGCCGGCCTGGTGGCCTGTGGTGGCGGCGGCGGCGGTGCCGCGGGCGTGGCCGGCGGTGACACCGGCGTCGCGGCCGGCGCCACCCTGGCGGGCGCCGGAACGATCGGTGCCGGTGGCAGCACCGGTGGCGGCAACGGCACGGGAGCCGACACGTCCGCGCCCACCGTCCTGGGCGACTGCGAGATGTTCCCGCCGCAGGCGGTGTTCAACACCCGCATCGACGACACGAGCAGGTTCCCGGCGCATGGCAGCAGCGCCGCCTGGATCGGCAGCATCGGCGGCAGCAGGCCGTTCCACGCGGACTGGTGGCTGGGCACCGACCCGACCCGGCGCGACGCCTACTACGGCATGCCCGTGAACGTGGTCGACGGCAGCGCGGCCACCACCGACTGGGCGACGCTCCAGTACGACTTCCGCGCCTCTGGCGTGAGCAGCAACGTCGGCTATCCGCACGAGAGCGACTGCGCGGTGGACAACGGCAACGGCTACGGGATCGCGCGCGGCTGCAGCAACGTGGCCGCCGGCCAGCGCCGCTTCCCGTTCCCGCGCACCAACCTGCTCAACGAGGGCGGCACCTGCAACGACCCCAACACCTGCGGCGACCACCACGTGCTGGTGGTCGAGCAGGGTGCCTGCCGCCTGTGGGAAGGCTACGCCACGTTCAAGCTCTCCGGCCAGTGGTACGCCATGGCCACCGCCGCCTGGGACATGAAGTCGCTCGACCTGCGGCCGGCCAGCTGGACCGCGGCCGATGCGGCCGGCCTGCCGATCACGCCGTTCCTGGCCAAGGCGGCCGAGGCGTCCAGCGGCGAGATCCGGCACGCGCTGCGGGTGACCTTCCGCGACGCGGTGCTGTCCAACGGCTACGTGTGGCCGGCGCGCCATGGTGCGGGCAGCGCCAACGCGGGCGGGATCCCGTTCGGCTCGGTGCTGCGCCTGCGCGCCGACTTCGCGATCCCCGACAACTGGACCACCCAGGCCAAGGCCATCGCCAGGGCCGCCAAGCAGTACGGCCTGTACGTCGCCGACATCGGCGAGGACTTCTACATCCAGGGCGAGCCCAGCGCGGCCTGGGACGAGAACACGTTCCGCCAGCTGGGGGCCATCCCGCTGTCGCAGATGGAGTTCGTCGACATGGGCGCAGTGACCCGCGACCCGCGCTTCTCGGCCGGTTCGATGGCGGCCCGCTGGTAGGCTGCAGGTCTGTTCTGGTCGGTCGATGCGCCTGGCGGGCCGCCGGGGCGCGCCGCAGCCCGGCAGGCAGCGCCGCGACGAAGCGGCTAGAGTGCCTGTCCTTCTGCACGCGAGGATCCCATGCGCTACCACCCGCTCGGCCGCACCGGCCTGTTCGTCTCCCAGCTCTGCCTGGGCACCATGACCTTCGGCGGCAGCGACGGCATGTGGGGCCAGATCGGCCGGCTGCAGCAGGCCGAGGCCGAACGGCTGGTCGGCCAGGCGCTGGACGCCGGCGTCAACTTCATCGACACCGCCGACGTGTACGCGGGCGGCGTCTCGGAGGAGATCACCGGCCAGGCGCTGCGCAACCTGAAGGTCCCGCGCGAGCAGGTGGTGGTGGCCACCAAGGTGTTCGGCGAGACCGGTCCCGCGCCCAACACGCGCGGCGCGACGCGCAGCCACATCCTCGACGGCGTGAAGGCCAGCCTGCGGCGGCTGCAGCTGGACCACATCGACCTCTACCAGATCCACGGGTTCGATCCGGCAACGCCGCTCGAGGAGACCGTCCGCGCGCTCGACCAGCTGGTGCGCCACGGCCACGTGCGGTACGTCGGGGTTTCCAACTGGGCGGCCTGGCAGATCGTCAAGGCCCTGGGCATCGCCGAGCGGCTGGGGCTGGCCCGGTTCGAATCGCTGCAGGCCTACTACACCGTGGCGGGCCGCGACCTCGAGCGCGAGCTCATCCCCATGCTGCGCAGCGAAGGGCTGGGCCTGATGGTGTGGAGCCCGCTCGCCGGCGGACTGCTGAGCGGCAAGTACGGGCGCGAGCCGGGCGGCCCCGAGGCCGGCGGCCGCCGCACCACCTTCGACTTCCCGCCGGTCGAGAAGGACCGGGCCTGGGATTGCGTGGATGCGATGCGGCCGATCGCCCAGTCCCGGGGGGTCTCGGTCGCACAGGTCGCGCTGGCCTGGCTGCTGCACCAGCCGCAGGTCACCAGCGTGATCGTGGGCGCCAAGCGGCCGGAGCAGCTGGCCGACAACCTGGGCGCCGTCGAGGTCCGCCTGTCGGCCGAGGAGCTGCAGGCGATCGACGCCGCCAGCCGCCTGCCCGCCGAGTACCCCGGCTGGATGCTGGAGCGCCAGGGTGAGGCGCGCCGGCGCCAGCTGGCCGAGTCGGCCGCGGGTCGCTGACGTCGCACGCGCCAGCAGAACGGCCGGGCGTGGCCCGGCCGAGGGGCGGACGGTCGCGGCCTCAGACGACCGTGACGAAACGCCCCAGGTGCTGCGACTGCAGGATGTGGCGCACCTGCTGGGCCACCGATCCCAGCCAGCGGCGGCCGGTGTCGCCCTGCGCGGCATCGAGCAGGATGCGATCGCAGGCCAGTTCCTGGGCCGTGCGGGCGATGGTCTCGGCCCGGCGGCCGGTGCGCACCAGCGACCGGAACGGCACGCCCGCGGCCTCGAGCAGGGTCTCGGCCGGCGCGAGTTCTTCGCGGCCGGCGTCGCGCTGCAGCCGCTCCAGCTCGGACGGGCTGAAGTAGCCGGCCACGTGGCCATTCACCGGCGGCTGCACGCTGAGCAGGCAGATGCCGGCGGCCTCGTGGCGGTGCAGGCGGATCGCCTCGGCCAGCGCGCGCTCGCGCTGGGCGATGCTGCCGTCGAGGGGGACGAGCAATTGACCCACGGCCGTCACCCGCTGTGCGTCAGGAGTGCGCCTTGGCCGCCGTGGCGTCGCCCGCGCCGGCCGCCTTCGCGGCCAGCCACTTGCCCAGGGCGATCACGATCAGGGCGCCGGCGATCGGCGCGGCCCAGTGCAGCACGTGCTGCTCGGCCGCCCAGGCCTTGATCGACGGATCGGACAGCGCCATCTCGCCGGCCACCCAGCCCAGCAGCCCGGCGCCGATGGTGATGATGATCGGGAAGCGCGACATCAGCTTGAGGATGATGGTGCTGCCGAAGATGATCAGCGGGATGCTGATGACCAGACCGACGACCAGCAGCACGATGTCGCCCTTGGCGGCGGCCGCCACGCCGATCACGTTGTCCAGGCTCATCACCAGGTCGGCGATCACGATGGTCTTGATCGCGGCGGCCAGGCTGGAGTGGCCCTGCAGCTCCTCCTCGTCGTCCTCGCCCTTGAGCAGGCCGATGCCGATCCACAGCAGCAGCGCCGCGCCGATCAGCTTGAGGTAAGGCAGCGTCAGCAGGTACACCGCGAAGAAGGTCAGCACCAGGCGCAGCACGATGGCGCCCACGCTGCCGAACATGATGGCCTTCTTCTGCTGCTGCGGCGGCAGCGAGCGGCAGGCCAGCGCGATCACCACCGCGTTGTCGCCGCTCAGCACGATGTTGATCATGATGATCTGCAGCAGCGCGATCCAGAAGGTCGATGTGGACAGGAAGTCCATGGGGGATGTCTCCTCGTGATCGGGAGCCCAGTGCCCCCGGCGTCCACGAGGATAGGAAGAGCCGCTGTCGGCTCCTTGTCGCCCGGCTGTCGCCAGGCTTACGCGGCGGTCGCTGCGCCCTCGGGCGGCGGGAAGTGCACGGTGAAGGTGTTGCCGGTGCCGTCGGCATCGTCCTCCAGCGTGATGCGGGCGCCGTGCAGTGCCGCGATCTCGCTGACGATCGCCAGCCCCAGCCCGCTGCCGTCGGCCTTGCCGCCCAGCAGCCGGTGGAAGCGCTCGAACACCCGCGTGCGTTCCTGCGGCGGGATGGTCGGCCCGTCGTCGCTGATCGACAGGATGCGTTCGTCGCCGCCCGCCTGCACCTTGACGGTCACGCGCCCGCCCTCCTGGCTGTAGCGCACGGCGTTGTCGATCAGGTTGTTGATCAGATCGCGCAGGCGGTCGGGGTCGGCGTCGATCAGCGAGGGTCGCTCCTGCCCCTCGAACCCGAGGTCGATCGAGCGGCGCAGCGCCTGCGGCGCCCATTCCATGCAGATCTCCAGGGCGAACGCCTCCAGGTCCACGGCCTGCAACCGCACCGCCGACGCCGCGCCGGGCTCGTTGCGCGCCAGCGCCAGCAGCTGCTGCACCAGGCGCGACAGCCGCTCGGCGCTGACATACAGCTGCGCGAGGCTGTGGCGCACGCGTGCCGGGTCGTTCTCACCGAGCGCCAGGTCGATCTGCGCCTTCAGCCCGGCGACCGGTGTCTTCAGCTGGTGCGCCGCATCGGCCACGAAGCGGTTCTGCGCCTCCAGCGCGCCACCGAGCCGCAGCATCAGCGCGTTGACCTCCTCCACCAGTGGCCGCACCTCCAGCGGCACCGGCCCGGGGTCCAGCGGGCTGAGATCCTGGTGCGAACGCCGCGCGAGCCCCCGGCCGATCGCCTCCAGCGGGCGCAGCCCGTGGCCGACCGCCCAGTACACCGCGGCGCAGGCCATGGCGATCAGCAGCACCTGCGCCGCCAGCAGGCTGGCCACGATCTCCCAGGTGAGGCGCCGCCGCTTGTTCAGGGTCTCGGCCACCTGCACCAGGATGCGCTGCGATGGCCCGGCGCCCTGGTAGGGGAGCCAGGAGACGGCGACGCGCACCGGGTCCTCGCCGAGGCGGTGCGAATAGAACAGCGGCGTGCCATTGACCGGCGGCCGCGGCGGTGGCGCCAGGTCCGGGTGGCCGCCCAGCGACCGACCGACGCCGTCCCAGACCCGCAGCGCCAGGCGGTCGTCCTGGTCCACCAGCAGCGCCTGCTCCGCCGCCGGCGACAGGTCCAGCCGCGGACCGGCGGGCCCGCCGTGCACATGCAGCGCCACTTCGCGGGCGATCTCGTGCAGGCCGCGGTCGTAGGCCTGGTCGGCCAGCCGGTCGGCGGTCCACCAGCCGATGGCGGTGTCCAGCACCAGCAGGGCCACCAGCGGACCGAGCAGGCCGGCGACGAGCGCGGACTTCAGGCGGGGCTCAGCCCTCGCCATGGCTGCGCTCCATCAGGTAGCCCATGCCGCGCACCGTGCGGATCTCGCAGCCGAGCGGCTCGAGCTTCTTGCGGATCCGGTAGACGTAGACCTCGATCGCGTTCAGGCCCACCTCGTCGCCCCAGCCGTACAGGTGGTTGACGATGTTCTCCTTGCTCACCACGCGGCCCGCGCGCAGCAGCAGCAGCTCCAGCACCGCCAGCTCGCGCGCCGACAGCTCGATCGGCCGGCCCTCGTACGAGACGCGCCGGCCCACGGTGTCCAGCTGCAGCTTGCCGTGGTGCAGCACCGGCGAGACGGCGGCGGCGCCGCGCCGCAGCTGCGCGCGCACGCGGGCCTCGAGTTCGGGCAGGTCGAACGGCTTGGTGAGGTAGTCGTCGGCGCCCGCATCGAGCCCCGCGACGCGGTCGGCCAGCGCGTCCATCGCGGTGAGGATCAGCACCGGCGTCAGCGCGCGGCGCGCGCGCAGGCGGCGCAGCACCTCCAGGCCGGAGAGCCCGGGCAGGTCGATGTCGAGGATGGCGAGGTCGTAGGTGGCCGACAGCAGCGCCCGGTCGGCCTCGTCGCCGGTGGCGGCCACGTCGACCGCATAGGCCGACCGCATGAGCGCCCGGCCGAGCGCGTCGGCGAGCACCTTGTCGTCTTCGGCCAGGAGGATGCGCATGGGAGTGGAAGGCGGGCAGCACGCCATTCTGCCGGACAGGGGCCCGCATCCCTGGGCCGTCCTGCCGGTGGCGCGGGCCTGCAGCCGCACCGCGATCCCGCCTGCCGCCCCCGCCAACCCAAAAAAAAGCGCCCCGCGGGGCGCCTGGTCGGGGCCGGCCGCTCAGGCCGTGCGGAACCGCGTCAGCATGTGCACCAGGCGTTCGGCCTGGCTGCGCAGCGACTCGGTCGCCGCGTTCGCCTGCTCGACCATCGCCGCGTTCTGCTGGGTCGACTCGTCCATGGCCGACACGCTCTGGTTCACCTGCGCGATGCCGGCGGCCTGTTCCGTGGCAGCGCGCGAGATGTCGTCCACCGTGCTCGCGACCCGTTCGATGGCCGAGACGATGCGGCCCATGGTCTGGCCGGCGACCTGCACCTTGCCGGCGCCGGCGTCGATCTGTTCGACCGAGGAGCGGATCAGGCCGCGGATCTCCCGGGCCGCCTCCGCGCTGCGTTGTGCGAGGGTGCGAACCTCGCTGGCGACCACGCTGAAGCCGCGGCCCTGCTCGCCGGCGCGCGCCGCCTCCACCGCCGCGTTCAGCGCGAGGATGTTGGTCTGGAACGCGATCGCGTCGATGGTGCCGATGATCTCGCCGATCTTCTTGGCCTGCGCGTTGATCGCGTCCATCGTCTGCACGACGTCCGCCACCATGGCGCCACCTTCGCGTGCCACGGCCGACGCGTCGTGGGCCATGGTGTTGGCTTCACGGGCGTTCTCGGCGCTCAGGCGGATGGTGGTCGACAGCTGTTCGACCGCCGCGGCGGTCTGCTGCAGGGCCGACGCCGTGCTCTCGGTGCGCGAGGACAGGTCGGTGTTGCCGCTGGCGATCTCGCCGGCGGCCGTGTTGATCTCCTCGGCCGTGCGGCGGATGTCGACGACGATGCCGGTCAACCCGCGCGAGACTTCGCCCAGCGCCGCCAGAACGCGGCCGGTCGCATCGGACGACACGTCGGCCGCGTCGCGGGTCAGGTCGCCCTGCGCCAGTTGCCCGGCCAGCTGTGCCGCCTCGCCCAGCGGCTGGCTGATCGCGCGCGCGAACACCCACGACAGGCCGCCCGCCAGCAGCAGCGCCACCAGCGTGGTGCCCGCGATCACCAGGCTGTTGCGCATGGCGGCGGCGCCGGAAGCGGCGACCAGGGCGGCGTTGCGCTGCTGCTCGCGCTCGACGAACTTCTTCAGCAGCGCCTGGCTGCTGCGGAACTGGTCGTCCATGGTGACCACGAAGCTGGTCGCCGTGGCGACGCCCGCCGACTTGATGTCCAGCGTGTCGCGCACGCTCTTGGCGTAGGCCCCGAACTCGCGGGCCAGCTCGGCCAGCGTCTGCGCCTGTTCGGGCGACTGCTGCGGCGCCCCGGCGGCGGCCTTGACCCCGGCCTCGAACGACTTCAGGCGTTGCAGCACGAGGTCGTCGAGTTCCTTGATCTTCTCCGGCCGGTGGCCGATGGCCTCCCAGGTCAGGCTCTGGTAGACCTGCTGGTGCAGCTCGGTCATCTCGCGGGCGAACGACTGCGCATTGACGATGCGCTTCATGCCGCCCACGCCGATGGCCTGCAGGTCGGCACCCGAGGCGCGGTTGGCGAACCAGCCGACCGCCGCCACGATGACCAGGCACACGATGGCGAACGCCGGTGCCAGCGACACCTTCAGGCCGATGGAAGTGTTGCGAAGGAAATTGCCCATGGCGCGCCTCGATGCGTTTCCTGGCCGGCCCGCGTCAGCGGTAGATGCCGACGCCGATGAAGCCTTCGCCGTTGGGCTGCTTGATGGCGTAGGTGGACTTGCCCATCATCTTCTTGGAGATGGGATCGGGCCAGTCGTAGTCGTACCAGCCGCCGCCGGACGTGGCCTTCTGCAGCAGCCCGCCGATGACGGGCTTGCCGTTCGGGTCCTTCACGGCGGACATGTCCTTGCCCACCAGCTTGTCGTTGCCGCCGTGCGCCAGCGCGACGCCCTTGCTGTCGTAGACCATCACGTACAGGTCCTTCTTGGTCCAGGCGGCCTTGTCGGTGGTGAAGTCCTTGTAGGCCTTCTCGGTGCCGACCTTCTTGATGTGCTCGAAGGCGGCGTTGGCCATGGTGGTGGCCTCTTCCTTGTTGGCGCGCTCCTGGGCGATGGCGGGCGCGACGAGGCACGCGACCGTCACGACGGCGGCGGCATAGCGGTGGAACGAATGCATGGGATCGATGGATTGAGAGGTTGAAGGGGATCGGCGCCAAGGCGCCTGCCGGGTTTTTCGGGCGGCCCGGGCAAAGCTTGAGCGCCGGATCGCGCCTGGCCGGCGAGGGGCATCGCGCCCGCGCCACGACGAGGCCGTCCGATGGTGCCGGCCAATCTGCTGCGGCGGTGCGCCGAACAGGGCCGCTTTCGGCGCGCTCATCCGGCGATGAGACAGGCTCACCCCCGTCGCGGCGCGGCCCGGTCGCGCAGGCAGGCCTGCGCCGCTCACCTTGCCTTCGCTCCAGACGCAAAAAGGCCGGGCGCTCGGCCCGGCCTTGCCAGCATCGGTGCGGCGTCCAGCGTGCGCGACGCCCCGCCCGTCCCCGGTCAGTCCTCCACGAAGGCTTCCTCGCGCTTGGCCTTGATCGAGGGCAGCGCCACGATCACCACCAGCGCCGCCGCCGCGGCCAGCAGGCTGGCGGACAGCGGCCGGGTGACCAGCACGCCCCAGTCGCCGCGCGAGAGCAGCAGCGCGCGCCGCAGGTTCTCCTCCATCATCGGGCCCAGGATGAAGCCCAGCAGCAGCGGCGCCGGCTCGCAACCGAGCTTGATGAAGCCGTAGCCGACGATGCCGAAGATGGCCACCATCCAGATGTCGAAGACGTTGTTGTTCGTGGAGTACACGCCGATCGCGCAGAACAGCACGATGGACGGGAACAGCCAGCGGTAGGGCACGGTCAGCAGCTTGATCCACATGCCGATCAGGGGCAGGTTCAGGATGATCAGCATCGCATTGCCGATCCACATCGAGGCGATCAGGCCCCAGAACAGCTGCGGGTTGCTGGTCATGACCTGCGGCCCGGGCTGGATGTTGTGGATGGTCATGGCGCCCACCATCAGCGCCATCACGGCGTTGGGCGGGATGCCCAGCGTC